>CP121688.1:0-4079338 GCA_038396625.1 Clostridiaceae bacterium 35-E11 | reverse complement strand
ATCATAGCCTCCCTGCAAGATATTGATCAAACAAAATAAAATTTTGCAGATAAAAATGTAATAATATAGGTGAAAAAAAAAGTTTTTGTAATATAATTCGAGCAATCCACAAAATATCCACAGAAATTGTGGATTTTTTATAATAAAGTAAATTTTTGATAGTATAAATTTTGTAAACTGGGAAATGAATAATTTTGTGGATAATATCTTAATAAAATGAAAATAAGAAAATATTTTTAAGCTTGTACACAAAAGACACATGGGCGTAAATACAATATTCACAAGGAATAAAATATGAAAAAAACAAGAATTTATTTGTAGAAGATATAAGTTATACACACATTTATCCACAAGTTGTGCATAAATGTGAATATTTACAATAAATTTCCCACTTATCAACATTTTATTTAATCATATCAAATAAAAAAAAGTATTTCAATCATGTACACAAAAATTATCCACAACAAAAATAATTGGTGATATAATTATCCACAAAAAGCTATTTTAATAACTATCTTGACATATTTTTAATACAAAGGTATAATTACTTAGTAAATGCTCATTTTTAGATAAATACCGTTATAAAGATGAGTATGCTACTAGGATAACGGCGTATAATATAAACGAAATCTTTATTTTTAAATAGCTAAGTAAAATATGAGGTGCCTTCGTAATAGATCGTTATAACTTTGCACCATCATTCTTAGACATTAGATTGACTTCAAATTATATACAGGTGGGTTTTGAAGGAGGTGTTTTTAATGAAAATGACATATCAGCCAAAAAAGAGACAAAGAAAAAAAGAACATGGTTTTAGAAAAAGAATGAAAACAAAAGCAGGAAGAAATGTACTAAAAAGACGTAGACAAAGAGGCAGAAAGAAACTGACTGCATAAGGCCGCATAAAGTGGCCTTTTTCTATAACAGTAGATTTTAGGCGTTGTATGTTGGTTTCTTAACAGAAAAATAAAGTTTTAAATTTTTGGAAATATTGAAAGAAGGCAACAAAGATGAAAGATACGTTGCGATTAAATGACAGTAGTGATTTTAAAAAAATATTTGCTAAGGGGTCTTCTGTAGCCAATCATTATTTGGTTTTGTTTTTTATGAGGACAAATCAATCTTGTAATCGAGTAGGTTTTATTGCCAGTAAAAAAGTAGGAAAAAGCGTGATTAGGAATCGAGCAAGAAGATTGATGAAGGAAAGCTTTCGTTTGTATAGCGATAAGATAGCAAAAGGCTATGATATTATTTTTATTGCTAGAGTGCATATGAAAGAAGCAGAATATAAAGATGTAGAAAAAGCAATGGTTCATATCTTAAAAAAGGGAAAATTATTGAAATAGGTGAAATCAATGAAGGAGTTTTTGATTTGTTTGGTGAAGGTATATAGAAAATTTATTTCTCCTTTGAAGCCACCATCTTGTAGATTTTATCCAACCTGCTCTCAATATACATTACAAGCCTTAGAAAAATATGGTCCAGTGAAAGGTACAATCATAGCAATAAAAAGGATTTTAAAATGTCATCCTTTTCATCCAGGAGGGCATGATCCTTTAAAATAGGTACGATAGGAGGTACGTAATTTGATAGCAAAACCCTTGGGTATACTCCTTAATTTCTTTTATGGATTAGTAGGAAATTACGGTATATCAATTATACTATTTACATTAGTCATAAAATTAGTACTATTACCATTAACATTACAGCAACTAAAAAGCACTAAGCAAATGTCAGAAATACAACCAAAATTAAAGGAACTTCAGGAAAAGTATAAGAATGATAAAGAAACACTTCAAGTAAAAACAATGGAGCTTTATAAAAAATATAAGATCAATCCTTTAGGGGGATGTCTGCCATTGTTGATTCAGATGCCTATTATATTTGGCCTTTTTGCAGTACTTAGAGACCCTACAAAATATATTGCAGATCCCGTTTTTCTTCAAGCGATTAATGAATCTTTTCTTTGGATACCAAATCTAAGTAAGCCGGATCCGATTATATTACCTGTCCTAGCGGGTATTACAACATATTTTTCAATGAATAGTGCAAGCACTGGAGCTGCTCAAAATCAAACGATGAAAACGATGAACATGATATTCCCTGTGATGATACTTTGGTGGGGACGTAGTTTTCCAGCAGGTTTAACGCTATACTGGGTTATAAGCAACCTATTCCAAGCGGCTCAACAATTTTTTATACCGAAGGCTGGGACATCTAAGGAGGAGTTAAGTTAATATGAAATTCACAGAGAAGACAGGAAAAACTGTAGAAGAAGCTGTGAAAAATGCCCTTAACGAATTAAAAGTAACAGTAGATAAGGTAGAAGTTGAAGTATTAGAAGAGCCGAGTAAAGGGATTTTTGGTCTTATTGGAACAAAACCAGCAAAAGTAAGGGTTACGATAGTAGATAAGCCTGAAGAAACAGCGGTTACGTTCTTAAAAAGTGTATTAGACAATATGAATTTAGAAGCCCAGTTTAAGACAAAGTTAAAGGGCGAAACATTATACATTGAAGTTGTTGGAAAAGATATGGGAATTCTTATAGGAAGAAGAGGACAAACTTTAGACTCTATTCAGTATCTTGTAAGTTTGGTCGTGAATAAAGATCGGGAAAACTACCTACGAATCGTACTTGACACAGAAGATTATCGCAGAAAAAGAGAACAAACTTTAATAAGATTGGCAAATAAGCTGGCTTATAAAGTGAAAACTAGAAAACAGGATATTGTGCTTGAGCCCATGAATCCTTATGAAAGAAGAATTATTCACTCCACTTTGCAAAATCATCCAGAAGTACAAACGAGAAGTGAAGGAGAAGAACCTTTCAGAAAAGTTGTTATTGCAGCAAAATAGTTGTCTAAAAACCCAGTAGTGATTGCTGGGTTTTATTATTGTATTGGAAAAGCTCCTAATAAAAAAGGATAAAAAAAGAATCCTACAGCTACAAATGCTCTATGAAAGTAGAAGCTACTATAATAAGAGAATAGGAATTATGTTATTCTTTTCATAAAATGTTGGTATAATAAGAATTAGAAAATTATCAACAGGTCTTTATGTATGTAGTCCATTATATTTGGACGTCTATAAGTAAATAAACCATGATTTTTAATTTTGTAAGAGGTGATAAAATGTCAGAAAGTACTATTGCTGCGATTGCTACAGCACCTGGAGAAGCTGGAATTGGCATTGTTAGATTAAGTGGGGGTGCATCGATAGAGATATTGGATAAGATTTTTGTTCCTAATAAAAGAGCATCCATTAAGGAGTATGAAAGTAGAAAATTAGTCTACGGTAAAGTGATAGATCCTCAAACGGGGAAAGTAATTGATGAGGTACTAGCTACATACATGAAAGCACCTTATACATATACAGCAGAAGATGTAGTCGAAATAGATTGTCATGGGGGAATTGTTCCTGTACGAAAAATATTAGAATTAGTCTTAAGATACGGGGCACAAATGGCTGAACCTGGAGAATTTACGAAAAGAGCCTTTTTAAATGGTAGAATAGACTTAGCCCAATCGGAAGCTGTTATGGATTTAATCGGGGCAAAAACTGACAAAAGTTTTGATGTAGCATTGAAACAACTAGAAGGCTCATTATCTACCACTGTTCAGAAAATACGTCATCGCATCCTAGAAATGATGGCACATATTACAGTAAATATTGATTTTCCTGATGAAGATATTGAAGAAATTACATATCAGCAATTAGAAGAAGACGCTAAAGATATAAAAACAAATATTCAAGACTTGCTAGATACCGCCTATACAGGGAAAATTCTTAAAGAAGGGCTGCATACGGTTATTATAGGTAAACCAAATGTAGGAAAATCTTCTTTGATGAATGCACTTCTTAAAGAATCGAGGGCAATCGTAACAGAAATTCCTGGAACAACTAGAGATATTATTGAAGAGGTTGTAAGTATTCAAGGAATTCCTCTAAAAATCGTTGATACCGCAGGAATTCGAGAAACGGAAGATATTGTGGAAAAAATTGGGGTAGAAAGAAGTAAAGCATTTTTTAATAAGGCCGATTTAATTATTTTTGTATTAAATGCTTCAGAGCCATTAACCCCAGAAGATAAACAAATTATAGATCTTTTACAGGATAGACAGACCATTATTTTAATGAATAAAACAGACTTACCAATGGCCTTACAGAAAGAAGAAATAGAAGGTCTGCTGCCCCATAAAAAGATTATAAAAGTTTCTATACTAGAAGGTACTGGGTTAGAGGAATTAGAAGATGCTATTGTAGATATGGTGTATGGGGGTAGTGTAAGACAGCAGGAAGCTTCTTTAGTTACCAGTGTTAGGCATAAAGATGCATTAGAAAAAGCAATGAACAGTATTCGTGATAGTATTGAGGCGGTTCAAAAAGGACTTCCTTTAGATTTCGTGGAAGTAGATGTGAAAAATTGCTGGGAATATTTAGGGGAAATTACAGGGGATACGGTAGGTGAAGACATGTTAGATATGATCTTTGCCAATTTCTGTTTAGGAAAGTAAAGGAGGTTTATAGATGCTAGAAAGAGTTCAATTAGGTAATTATGATGTAGCTGTGATTGGTGCAGGACATGCTGGCTGTGAAGCTGCTTTGGCTACAGCTCGAATGGGATGTAGTACGTTATTAATGTCTATTAATTTAGATTCTATTGCTATGATGCCTTGTAATCCTTCTATTGGAGGAACAGGAAAAGGACATCTGGTAAGAGAAATAGATGCTTTAGGTGGAGAAATGGGATTAACCATTGATAAAGCTTTTATACAAAGCCGCATGCTAAACACTGCTAAAGGACCTGCGGTACACTCATTGAGGGCGCAAGCGGATAAACAGCTTTATCACATAGAGATGAAGAAGGTTTTAGAGAATGAACCAAACCTTGATTTAAAACAAGGAGAGGTCATTGAATTAATGGTAGAAGATGATAAAATAAAGGGTTTGGTTCTGAAAACAGGGGCAATCTATTATGCAAAAGCCGTGATTTTGGCGACGGGTACTTATCTGGGAGGAAAAATCTTTATTGGTAGTGCAAATTATGAAAGTGGCCCTAATGGCTTAGCAGCCTCTAAAGAATTAACAGCAGGTTTAAAAAATATTGGTTTAAAAATGAGACGATTTAAGACAGGTACACCTGCACGTGTTGATCGAAGTACATTAAATTTTGAGGAAATGGAAGAACAGCCTGGTGATGAGGAAATCGTACCATTTTCTTTTATGAATGATAGGCTGACAAGAGAGCAGGTGCCTTGCTGGTTGACCTACACCAATGAAAACACCCATAATGTAATCAAAGAAAATATTCATCGTTCTGCTATGTACAGTGGAGAAATCGAAGGAACAGGTCCAAGATATTGCCCTTCTATTGAAGATAAAGTAGTGCGATTTGCAGATAAAAAAAGGCACCAATTATTTGTAGAACCCGAGGGATTAAGTACCAATGAAATGTACGTACAGGGAATGTCAACCAGCCTTCCAGAGGATGTACAAATAAAGTTCTATCAAAGCATTCCGGGACTAGAAAATGTTAAAGTGATGCGTCCTGCATATGCTATTGAGTATGATTGTATTGATCCAATGCAGTTAAACCTCACCCTAGAGTGTAAAGACATTGAATACCTATTTTCTGCAGGACAGTTTAATGGGAGTTCAGGGTATGAGGAAGCAGCTGCACAAGGATTGATTGCAGGTATAAATGCGGCTTTAAAAATTCAAGGACGAGAGCCTTTTATATTAGATCGTTCAGAGGCGTATATCGGCGTATTGATTGACGATCTTGTTACGAAGGGGACGAATGAACCCTATCGAATGATGACTTCTCGAGCTGAATATCGATTGGTACTTCGACAAGACAATGCAGATTTACGTTTAACAGAAAAAGGATATGAAGTAGGACTTGTAAAAGAAGATCGATATCAAAAATTTATCAAAAGAAAAGCATCCATTGAACAAGAAATGGAGCGGCTAAAGACTACAATGGTAACACCTGCCATGGCCAATGAATTTTTAGCTAAAATGAATACCGCTCAAATAAAAAGTGGAATCTCACTATTAGAATTATTGAAAAGACCTCAAATTACCTATGAAGATTTGGCAGAAATAGATAAGGATCGTCCGCAAGTATTATCAGATGTTGCAAAACAATGTGAGATACAAATTAAATATGAAGGGTATATTAACAAACAGCTAAAGCAGATCGATCAATTTAAAAAACTAGAGATTAAAAAATTGGATACAGATATTGACTATGATACAATTCAGGGATTGAGGATAGAAGCTCGACAAAAACTGAATAGTATTAAGCCACTATCAGTAGGACAAGCTTCTCGAATATCTGGTGTCTCACCTGCAGATATATCTGTGCTCTTAATTTATTTAGAACAGCAAAGAAGAAGGAGAAATGATGAAAATGAATAATAGAGAAGTATTAAGACAAGGAGGAGAAAATTTAGGTATTTCTTTATCAGAGGATCAAATCGAAAAGTTTTTTACTTATAAGGATTTGCTAATTGAATGGAATCAGAAAATTAATTTAACAGCTATTCTTGATGAAAAGGATATCATGATTAAGCACTTTTTGGATTCGATATCTTGTGTAACACTTCCATATATCAAGAATGATGCAAAAATAATAGATGTGGGAACAGGGGCAGGTTTTCCTGGAGTTCCCATCAAAATATGTTACCCAAATACTTCTCTAACTTTACTAGATTCTTTAAATAAAAGAATTCATTTTTTAAAAGAAGTGTGTATACATACAGATTTGAAGGACGTACAGTTTGAACATGGACGAGCAGAAGATTTTGGAAAAGATAAAAATTTTAGGGAGAAATATGATATTGCTGTTGCAAGGGCTGTTGCTGAATTAAATGTTTTATGTGAATATTGTCTACCCTTTGTGCAGGTGGGAGGCTACTTTATCTGTCAGAAAGGGCCTCATGTTGATGAAGAAATGGCAAAGGCACAAAATGCAATAACAGTTTTAGGCGGAAGTTTTATTGAGAAAAAAGACATTCCTTTACCTTTTACAGATATTGTTCATAACATTGTCATTATCAAAAAAATAAAACAAACTCCGACAAAATTCCCTAGAAAAGCTGGAACACCTTCTAAAAAACCATTAATATAGTCAAATCTCCTATTATTTTGTAGAACAAAAGTCTGATAAATAAAAAAAAAATGGCAGGAAGTATGGCATTTATGACGAATAGTTATGTATGTATATTTAGGTAAAAACATTTAATGTTTCGTTTTATGAGTTATTAGCGATATGTTTAAATTAGTGATGTAAGAGGGGAAGATAAATGATGATAAAAGATCAAAGTGCAGCAGTGCTACAAATTCCTGTTACTTCAATACGGCCAAATCCCTATCAGCCAAGAAAGACTTTTTTAAAAACCAATTTAGAAGAGTTAAGTCAATCTATTAAAGAATATGGGGTTTTACAACCCATCAGCGTTAGAAAAATTGGAGATGATAGCTATGAATTGGTAGCAGGAGAAAGAAGATTAAGGGCTGCAAAGCTTGCCCAATTACAAACTATACCTGCTATAGTAGCAGAAATGACAGATCAGGATTCAGCGGTATTAGCTTTAATAGAAAATTTACAACGGGAAGATCTGAACTTTATTGAAGAAGCAGAGGGCTATCAGCATTTAATAGAGGATCACAATTTTACCCAGCAGGATATTGCTGAAAAAGTTGGGAAAAACCAATCGACCATTGCAAATAAATTAAGAGTTTTGAAACTACCTATAGAAGTAAAAGAACGATTAATCGAGCACCATTTGACAGAAAGACATGCAAGGGCTTTGTTAAAACTCCATGATGAAAAACTACAAACAATGATGTTAAATGAAGTGATAGAGAAAGATTTAACTGTGAAAAAAACAGAAAAGCGTATTAATGAAATTTTAGAAGAATTAACAAGGCCAGAAAATGCAGATCCCAAAAAAAGAATAAAAAGTGCCTTTAATTTTAAAATTTATTTAAATACACTTAAAAATGCGTATAACGCTATAAAAGAAACAGGATTAAATGCGGAATATAAGCAGTTAGATAAAGGAGAATACATTGAAGTTGTTGTAAAAATCCCTAAAAGCCAATAAGAAAAGTCGTAGGACACGCATGTCCTTCGGCTTTTTCATTTAGATTTTTCCCATTAAAGTTAAAACACCAATGATAATAAATGAAATACCAGCGCCAATTTGCAAATAGCTGGGAGGAATAAATTTTGTAATATATGTACCTAGAAGTACCCCTAATAAGGCGCTAAATATCAAAGCTAAAGAGGCGCCAATAAATACACCAAGGATAGAACCCGTTTGTGTTGCTAAAAGCATGGTCTGAAGTTGGGTTTTATCACCTAGCTCTGCTATAAAAACCATACAAAATGCAGTAAGAATAATTTTTAACATTCATTTTGTCCTCCTAATAAACCAATTATTGATACAGAGAAAATATACATATAACCATTTAAATATATTTTGATATTTTATATATATGCATCATAGAAGCAGGTTACCATTAGATTCTATCTAAAATAAATGTTTGCAATAAAAAAGTAGAAGGAGACACATTATCCATAAAAAGATTCAATGAAATAGAAAATAAAAAAATATCAATGAATATCTTCAGATATATTGGTATTGAAAGAAGGAATAAAGTAGTAAATAACGAATTTTATATTAAGTGATCAAATCTGTGAGGTGAATCAGGGTGGGAAAAATTATTGCTGTTTTTAATCAAAAAGGTGGCGTTGGAAAAACTACAACCAATGTAAACTTAAGTGCATGTCTAGCAGATCAAGGGAAAAATATCTTAGTAGTAGATATAGATCCTCAAGGAAATACCACCAGTGGATTTGGAGTAGATAAAACCAAAGTAGCTTTTACAATGTATGATTTACTTATAGACAATGAAGATATTAGGAATTGTATTCTTAAAACCAATAGAGAAAATTTGTCTATCATACCTTCCAGTGTTCAGCTGGCTGGGGCTGAGATTGAGATGACAGAAATAGAAGATAGAGAACTTATATTTAAAAAAGCGATCGATCAAATCAAACAAGAATATGATTATATTTTTGTAGATTGTCCACCTTCTCTTGGGCTGTTAACGATTAATTCTTTAACAGCAGTAGATAGTGTGTTGATTCCTATTCAATGTGAATATTATGCTTTAGAGGGTGTGAGCCAATTAATGAATACCATAGAGCTTGTACGTAGAAATTTAAACCCTAATTTAGAAATACAGGGGGTTATTCTCAGTATGTTCGATGGAAGGACAAACCTTTCTATTCAGGTAGTAGATGAAGTGAAGAAATATTTTAGAGGAAAGGTATATACCACGCTAATTCCTCGTAATGTTCGATTAGCCGAAGCCCCAAGTTATGGGATGTCCATTATTGAATATGATGGAAAATCTAAAGGAGCAGAGGCTTATCGTGAATTTGCAGAAGAATTTTTAGAATTAGAAGAGGAAGTGATATAGATGGCGAAGGCAAGAAGCGGCCTAGGAAAAGGGCTAAATGCACTAATTCCTGAGAAAAAGCCAAATATTGATAAGGTACAGTCTATACATAAGGACATCCATAAAGTGCATATACATGAAATTAAGCCCAATAGAGAGCAACCAAGAAAATTTTTTGATACAGAAAAATTAGATGCATTAACTGAATCTGTAAAAATCCATGGGATTATTCAACCTATTTTAGTAAGACCGATAAAAAATGGTTATGAGATTGTGGCAGGGGAGAGAAGATGGAAAGCAGCAAAGGAGGCAGGTTTAAAGGAAATACCTTGTATTATAAAGGAAATAGATGAAAAACAAGGGATGGAGCTTGCACTCATTGAAAATTTACAAAGAGAGGATTTAAATCCTATTGAAGAAGCTTTGGCTTATAAAGTATTAATGGAGACCTATCATTTGAAACAAGAAGAGATTTCATTAAGCGTTGGAAAGAGTCGCCCTTATATTGCCAATACAATAAGACTGCTAAACCTTACGGAAGAAGTAAGAAATATGGTAAGAGACAATCGTTTAACCAGTGGTCATGCAAGAGTTTTATTGAGAATAGAAGATAAAAAATTACAAAAGGAGATTGCTGAAAAAATTGTAGCAAATCAATTATCTGTAAGGGAAACAGAATCTTTAGTAGGAAGTATCATTGAAAAAAAAGCAAAAAAAAATTCCGTAAAGGAAGAAAGAGACAGCAATTTAGTTTTTTTAGAGGATAACTTAAAACGTTTACTAGGGACAAAGGTCAATATTGTAACAGGAAAGAAAAAAGGGAAGATAGAAATAGAGTATTATAGCGAGGAAGAACTAAATCGATTAATAGAATGGTTACAGAGAAAATGATCAGATGCGTTTCATGTGAAACATAATAAAAATTTTTAGAAAAGAGGTTTGATGGATGAAAAAAAGTATACTACAAGTAGATGCTTTTACAGATATTGTTTTTGGAGGAAATCCAGCAGGTGTGGTTCCTAATGCTACGGGTTTAAGTGAGATGCAAATGCAAAAAATAGCTAGAGAAATGAATTTATCTGAGACAGCATTTGTAATTCCTCTAGAGAATGATGAAGCAGATTTTCATGTAAGATTTTTTACACCAACACAGGAAGTAGATTTATGTGGACATGCTACTATAGGAACATTTTATGCCTTAGGACAAAAAAAACAGCTACAAAAAAGGTATGAGCAAAAAATCGTCTTTAAGCAAAAGACAAAGGCAGGAATACTACCTGTGGAAATAAATTTCCAAGGCGATGAAATTGAATCGATTATGATGACGCAAGCAAAGCCTAAATTTATTTTTGAAATAACCGACCTCCATGAACTAGCTGAAATCATGGGGATAGATATAAAGGATATTGGATTAGAAGGATATGATCTCTTACCTCAGGCTTATTCTACAGGGCTTCCGGATATTATGCTACCTGTTAAGAACTTGGATATATTAAAATCCATCAATCCTAATTATGAAAAATTAGCTTTATATAGCAACAAGCTTGAGGTGATTGGTGTACATGCATTTACACTAGAAGCAGAAGAGGAAACATCTACATTAGCTTGTAGAAATTTTGCACCAGCAGCCGGCATCAATGAAGAAGCAGCTACAGGGACTTCTAATGGTGCATTAGGTGCTTATCTTGCAAACAACGATATCATTACGTTAGAAGAGGAGAAAATTTTAATTTGTGAGCAAGGATATTATATGGAGAGACCTAGTAAAATCATGGTAAAACTTGAAGGGAAGAAAAAAGATTTTATTGTAAAAGTAGGTGGAAAAGCTGTGATTGTTTTTGAAGGCATGATGAAATACGAATAGACCGCTACTAAGCGGTCTATTTTTAAAGTTTTTATACATCTGGAATATTCTTGCCATAAAATATTTCTGTCATTTCTTTGTTGAGCTTTTGGAGAATATCTTCTTTTTGATCTTTACTTAAATCTTTTTCGCTTACCTCAAATAGATAGTTATCTAAGTCTATATCTCTTAGCTTCATTTTTGTATGGAATATATTGGATTGGTAGATATTCATATCGATCAAGTTATATCGATCAATAGTTCTTTTATCTATAAAATTTTGGATGGAGTTAATTTTATGATCGATGAAATGTTTTCTTCCTCTTACATCTCTTGTAAAACCTCTTACTCGATAATCGATGGTAATAATATCTGAATCAAAGCTATCAATCAAATAATTTAAAGCTTTTAGAGGGGAAATAGTCCCACAAGTTGCCACATCTATATCTACTCTAAATGTACTAATGTCGTTTTGAGGGTGGGTCTCAGGGTACGTATGCACAGTTACATGACTTTTATCTAAGTGACCTACAATATTTTCACGACTAGGTGTGAAAATGCCTCGATTACAAGATGGATCCAATACATACAGAGGAACTTCTTCTTCAGAAATAAGTAAAGTAACACTAGCTCCCTGTGGATCATAATCTTGCTTGGCTACATTAAGTACACTAGCGCCGATGATTTCAGTTACTTTAGATAAAACATTGGTTAGTCGCTCAGAATTATATTGTTCATCAATATATTCAATATATTTTTTTTGGTCTTTTTCTGTTTTGGTGTAGCATACATCATAGATATTAAAACTTAATGTTTTTGTTAAGTTATTAAATCCATATAATTTGAGTTTGTTTTTTGTATAGTTCGCCAATATCATTCCTCTTTTCTCTTAAGATTTAGAAAACATATCTTTTGTAAATATTTTGTTATAAGATACTTCTCTTTAGTTATATTATATCTCTACTATACACATTATTATCAAAAACTTTAAATATAATGTCAAGTACTAAAAATAAGCTTTTAATCATTATTTTTTAGTCATTAACAAATTGTAGTATAAATGAAACAATATACCTATAAGGTAAAAAGCATTAAAATTTTATGAAAGGCATAAGAAAAAATATTTCAGAAGAAAACAAGCTTTATTAAAGCAGATGATTAAGTGTATAAAGAAATGTTTTTAAAACACAAAAGTGTATAGAAAAAAATGATGATACATAGGAAGGATATCTGATATACTATAAATTAGGAAAATACTCAGGAGGATGAATATGATGGAAAAAGATATATACATGGAGTCACTCTTAGATATACCAGAAGAGATATATATAGAAGACTTCACATCTATGGAAGAAAGGCTAAAAAGTACAGAAATGGAAGCGCCATTTCAGAAACTAAAAAAAGAAGTAGGACAGAAGAATTTTGAAAAGTATTTTAATACTTTGATCCAGATAAAAAAACATGAAAAAACCATGATGATCATTACAAAAGGTGAAAATCATAGAGCAATTATTATGAGGGAGTATTATGATGTGTTAAAGCAAATTTTTTATGTGTCTAATATTATCATTGTAGCTCAAGCTTTGTAGATTAAATTTTGTAAAAGGAAAAGTTTCACATGAAACATGCATGTTGTTCATATATTTTTTTACGTGCATAAAAACTAATTTGTGCATAGAATAATAGAGAAACTGTTTTATCAAGAAGCATTAATTCAAATATGGGGGTGCAAATATGAATTATTTAGATAATGCTGCGACCACCTTTCCAAAACCAGAGAAGGTATATCAAGCAATGGATCAGTGTATGAGGGAATATGGAGCAAATCCAGGAAGGTCAGGACATAAATTGGCACTTAAGGCAGGAAGGGCTATTTATAGAACAAGAGAACTCCTGTGTCAATTATTTCATATTGATAATCCTATGCAAATTATATTTACTTGTAATGCCACAGATTCACTAAACTTAGCATTAAAGGGGATATTAAAAACAGGGGATCATGTGATCACTACAAGTATGGAGCATAATTCTATGATAAGACCTATCAAATCCCTAGAAAAATCTGGGGTTGAAAATACAGTAGTGCAGTGTGATGAAAAGGGAATGCTAGATCCAGAAAAAATTCAAGCAGCTATCAAAGAAAATACAAAACTTATTGCGATAACACATGCATCTAATGTATCAGGTACACGAATGCCTATTGAAAAAATCGGTGAAATTGCTAAAAAAAATAAGACTTTATTCTTAGTGGATGCAGCACAAACAGCAGGAGTCTATGATATTGATGTACAAAAAATGAATATAGACTTATTAGCGGCTCCTGGCCATAAAGGTCTGATGGGACCACAAGGAACTGGAATTCTCTATATTAGGGAAGGTGTAGAGCTGATGCATATGAAAGAAGGAGGAACAGGAAGCAAATCTGAAATGCTTACGCAACCAGAGATTATTCCAGATCGATATGAAAGTGGAACACCTAACACACCAGGAATTGTAGGATTAGGGGCAGGTGTAGCGTTCATTCTAGAAGAAGGCTTAGATAAGATCAGAAATCATGAAGAAGCCCTTACAGCATATATGCTCTCAGAATTAAAGAAAATAGAAAAAATCATTGTGTATGGACCCCAAGATTCAAAAAAACAAGCAGCTGTGATTTCAATCAATATTGGAGAGGAAGATTCTTCAGAAGTCAGCTATGTGCTAGACAAGGTTTTTGATATTGCTGTTCGATCAGGTTTACATTGTGCACCAATGGCTCATCAGACACTAGGCACGTTTGAACAAGGAACAGTAAGGTTTAGTTTAGGATATTTTACAACAAAGGAAGATATCATAAAAGCTGTCGAGGCATTAAAGAAGATTTGTGAAGAATTATAAAACCAAATGCATTAAATACATTAATATAAGGTTTTTAAATTTCTTTAAAATAGTATGTATGAAAATAATACATGCTATTTATTTTTTTGATATTCCATGAGATAATAAGTGCATAGAAAATTTGTATTTTATAGCAATCTGGTAATATGTCAAGAAAAGATTTTTAAAGAAATCAAATAAAAATCCTAAAGAAGAGCAACACAAATAGAACCTATGGTTTTTAAGAAAAAAACAGGCTAAAGATTAAAAAAATATTTTATTGTATCTCTCCAACTTTACTGCTGGAGTAGATTTGATTTTTAGTCAGCAATCCAAAAATCAGACGTACTAATTTACGAGATGTAAGTGCGAGTGCTCTTTTATGTTGATGGGTTGTAACTTCGCCATACTTCTTGGAGTAAAATTCTTTATACTCTGGTAAGTAGTTCTTAACGCAATTTGCAGCCTCAATTAAGTAATATCTAAGATATTTATTACCTGTTTTAGTCATCCTAGTATCATCAGAAGAATAGTTACCGGACTGATTTACTCTCCAAGTAAGACCAGAATACTTAGCTAAGGCATCATGAGATTTAAAAGAAGTAATTGTACCTATTTCAGCAAGGATGCCGCTAGCAAGCACTGGACCGATACCAGGAATAGATGTAAGAGATTGGTATTCCGTAGCGTTAAATCCTCTGATAGCTTTTTCAATGGCTTTATCAATAGTCTTTATCTCATTTTCAAAGACTTTAATAAGGTTAAAAGAAGAAGCGATAGAAGCATTTATAGGCTCATACAATACTTTATCTAAGCGATAAGAATCTCTAGAAGCTTTTTTCAACAACCTAGCTGTTTCATAAGGATCACTAAAACGATTTTTTCCTTTAGCAGATACAAATGCAACAAGATCTTCAATAGATGAATAGGTAATATCATCTAAGGAAAGAAACTCAGTTAAAACTGCAGCCGAAGTAGCTCCATAAGTATTAGAAAAAGGCTTGTCATCTTTATCTAAAACTGCTAATTCGCTAAACTTCAAATAAATATTAGAGACCATATAGGTTTTTTCACGGGTAATACATTCAACCAAATGAAGCCTATGGCGAGTTAATCTTTGTAGGGCAAGAAATTGGGCTCCCCGCCAGGGTTCGGAGGTTATTCTACCACATCTAGCAAAATCATCTATAATATAAGAATCAAGGGGATCAGTTTTATCCATATCAACAAAAGACTTTCTATAATTAGAAATAGTCTTTGGATTAAGACAATAAACAAGAGGCTTATAAGTTAAAAGTATTTCGTTAGAAGACAAAAAATTTGCAATGTGAGTACTGTAAAAAGAAGTTGATTCTAAAGCGATAACAACATATTTCAGGCTATTAGAAACCAAACAGTTTAAGATGTTATCTAAAATAGATTCGGCACCAGGTTGATTGTTCAGAGCCTTTAGATTTAGAAGCTTATTGCCTTGATAATCTAGAGCACATAAAACGTTAGTCTTAGAACTAACATCAATACCAACAAATAAAGTAGACATAAAATTGTTCTTCACAAAATCACCACCTTTCATGGGAAATAACGATGAACAATTAGTAAAAGAGATATCCTTATCTTAGCCGCTGACTGCAACCTCGCACTATTAGCATTCATCTTTGAAAACTACCTTGCTGTTGGTCTAATCAAAGAGATGCAGCATCTGTAGTTAGCAGAATATGACGACTAAGTCAGGAAGCATGCTATTTTGGCAATAACCTAATGGTTTTGCAAGGGGGAAAAGAATTATCCTTCGCTAATCATTCTAAGTCTATTTTAGCATTAGGATATCTCAATTAAAAATTGAAATAAAGAATAAAAAGTAAATATGCTTAGACCACTAAAAAATAGGATCTAAACATATTATACGAGGGGGAAAGCAATGGAAATATTATTTACATTCATAAAGCAAAATCAAGAAATGATTGTATTATACAGTGCAATGATAAGTGTGGGAGCACTGATTGCCTTATTGATACAAGGATTAAAATTATCTAGATTAGAAAAAAAATATCAAAGTTTATCCCAAAACATGGAGGGAAAAAATCTCGAAGAAATTATTTATCAGTATTATGAAAAGATAGACAATTTAGATATTCAAATCAATCAGATTACAGGAAAAATAGAGGAAATACAAGAAAACTTATTGCACTGTGTCCAAAAAATCGGGATGGTTCAGTATAATGCGTTTGAAGATGTAGGTGGGAACTTAAGTTTTTCTATTGCTTTATTAGATAAACAAAACAATGGTTTTATTGTATCAAGTCTTTATAGCAGAAATAATCATGTGGTTTATGGAAAACCCATCAAAAAAGGAAAAGCTACACAGAATTTATCGGCAGAAGAAGTACAAGCAATAGATAGAGCAAAACATAATTCCTTAGATGAGTACATAAAGATTATGGCATAGGAGACAAATCAAATTATTTCCTATCATTTTTTCAGGGGATCATATTCATCATAAGGAAGTACAATTGTATGAAGGAAAAGAAATAAGTATTACAAGTGTACAGCTATTTTTGATCAATCTAGATAGAGACATTATTGGAGAAAGTACCTCTGTGAAGTTTGAGGTCGTTTCTAAAGGCATAAAGGTTTTGGTTCCTAAGGAAATAGGAAGAAAGAAAATAAGAGAAATCTCATATAAAAAAGTATAAAATGGAAACCTTCTAGTCATAATACAGCTAGGAGGTGTTTCTATGCCAAAAGTAGTAGCAATACAGAAAGAGTTAGAACAAATAGGAAAAGAATTAGAAGCAAGAGGATATGAAGTGGTGCATGAAAAATATGATGGTTATGTAGATGCTATTCTATATGATAGTGATAATAGCTCATTAAGTTATTTAAACAATTTTGATGATGTGATTGATATGGATAAAGGAGCAATTATTATAAATGCACGAAATAAGGGCATAGATGAAATAATCTATGCAATTGAAAGAAGATCTTATGAGTCTTTATTTTAAAGAGATCCAAATAGATAAAATACATAGGCTTAGGAATGGTCTAGTAATATTATAAACTAGACCGTTCCTTTTCTATTTTATTCATGAATTTCCACAACCCATAACGAATGCCTTCTGAAATCGCATCAGCCATTTTCATCACAAGACCGAGTCTTGTATTTTGCAATATGATGTATTCCATAAAGCCACCTAGATTGACAATGCCAGTGATATGTATATTTCCTACAGAAGGCAAATTTTTATTGACGCCTGCACCAGGTTTTAGAGGACCATCACCAATTGTAACATATCCTACTCTTTCAATTTTTCCTAAACAAGCATCAATAGCAATAATAAATGGTCGGTGATAAGTTTTGTGAACAAAGTCAATCGCTTCATTCAAATTTTTTGCATGCACAGGTTCTTCTAAAGTGCCATGGACAAAAACATTTTTATATCTTCTTAAAGCTTTTTTTAATTTATAACCAATTAAAGGACCTAAAGCGTCTCCTGTAGATCGATCTGTACCTATACACATAATGACCAAATCATGATAATCATGAGTGTAATAAACCGTGAGATATTCTAACAAAGCAGTATTAAATTGATTGATTGCCATAGGTTTATTCACGTCGATAGACTGAACACCTAAAGAATAGGCGTTATGCATTAAAATGTCCAACTCCTTTCTCTTATGTATAATAAAAGTGTTTCCCAAATAGGATGATTCAATGCATGTGGTGTGATGTTTGTTTTTTAATGTCTATGAGGGGAAATAGAAAAATATGAACAAATATTGAAGAGATTTCATAGATTGTACAAATTTTTAGAATGAAAAGTATAAGCTTTTGTAATTCAACAAAAAATAGAAAGATGTAAAAAGATCAATCTATTAATAAATAGGCAATTGTAGGCCATTGTTAGTAAGGCAGTAGACACTTTAAAGAATCGCTGATAAAAACCTTATTTACTATGTACATAATAAGATCAAAGTAGGAGTTGAAAGAAAAATATGCCATCATATAAGGAAGCCTATGACACGATTGTGGTAGGAGCCGGACCCTCCGGATCAACAGCTGCAAGGGAATTAGCTCGAGGGGGACAGAAAGTACTTTTAATAGACAAAGAAAAGTTTCCTAGAAATAAAATTTGTGGAGGATTAGTACCGGTTAAAGCATTAAATGAACTAGATTTTGAGATTCCATCCTGTTATATTCATCATAAAATTAAAAAAATCTCCGTATATACCCATAAACTAAAGGGGACTACCTATGAGAGCAATCAATTATTAGGCATAACTATTTCTAGAATAGACTTAGATCATCACTTATTAAATAGAGCTATTGCAGAGGGTGTGCAATTTTATGAAAATACAAAGTTTTATCATGTAGAACAATGTCAAGATGTAATGAAGATATTTACATCAACAGGTATCTACTATTGTAAACAACTGATAGGAAGTGACGGGGTTTTTAGCAAGGTAAAAAACTATGTGCATAATCCCACAAAGGTGGATCGATACAAAATGGGATTTTCTTTAAGTGCAAATCTGGCTATAAGAAATGAAAAAATACCACTAGACTTCAAATTATTTCATATTCCGATTGGCCATTCTATGGGATGGGCTATTCCCTATCAGAAAAGTATTCACGTAGGTATAGGTGGACCAGCTTGGAAAAGAAATACATTCATAAAGTTTTTTAAATCATATTTGCAGGATTTAAAAACATTCTATGAATTTGATATAGAAGCAATAAAAATACAAGGAGCATTTTTACCTGCTGGAGGATTTAAAAGAAAAATTAAACAGAACAATATTATATTAATAGGAGATGCAGCTAGTTTTGTGGATCCTCTAACAGGGGAAGGAATTTATTATGCAATACGTAGTGGAAAAATTGCTGCACAGCAGATACTACAAAGAAATTTATGGGATTATGAACGCTTATGCTATGAAGAATTGTATGATCCTTTGAGAAAAGGATTAGTGTGGAGTATATTAGGAATTAATAAAGGTTGTGCAAGAATTAAACCCCTAAGAAAGATACTTTGTATAAGCTTCTCTAAAATAATGGGAAAACATGAGCAAAAGCATTCCAAATATTTGATTCAATAGGCAATGTTTAAAATATAAATGAAATAATATATAATAGGGTATGTACATAAGATAAGATTTGAATGTCCACCTATGCTAAACCTTAAAGGTGGAGGTCTTAATCCTAGAATGGGAACTAAGATAAAAAAAGAACAGGGGGAAGTATTTATGCAATATCCAAGATTAGAAATTGACTTAAAAAAAATACACCATAATGCCAAAACTTTAGTAGGACAATGTAAGGAAAAAGGAATTAATATTGCAGCAGTAACCAAAGTGTTTTGCGGATGTCCAGAAATTGCAAAAACAATTATGAATGCAGGTGTGGGAATGTTGGCAGATTCGAGAATGCAAAATATCAAAAAGCTTCACCAACTCCCTATTCCTAAAATGTTATTAAGAATTCCTATGTTAAGTGAGATCGAAGACCTTGTTGACTACGTAGATATTAGTTTGAATTCAGAAGTAGAGGTAATGGAAAAAATTTCTGAAGTAGCACTTCAAAAAAATAAATTACACCAAGTAATTTTAATGATTGATTTAGGGGACTTAAGAGAAGGAATCTGGGAGAATGATTTGTTTCACGTGGTTGAGAAAATAATTCCTCTAAAAGGCATTAAGCTTATAGGCTTAGGAGTGAATTTTGGATGCTATGGTGGAATTATTCCAGAGGAACATTCCTTTCAAAAACTTGCGAAGATGAAGGAAGATTTGGAAGAAGCCTATAACATTTCCCTGGAAATTGTCTCTGCAGCAAATTCTAATGGATTGTATCTTGTTTGGGAAGACAAGATTCCGAAAGGAATTAATCATTTAAGATGTGGGCAAGCTATTGTACTAGGAAAAGAAGATGTATACGATAAAACCATAGATGGATTATATGACGATGCATTTCGATTGTTCGGTCAAATTGTAGAAATTAAGGATAAACCTACTGTACCCATTGGAAGAAGAGGCATAGATGCTTTTGGAAATATTCCTACCTTTGAAGATAAGGGTATTAGAAAAAGAGCCATTGTAGCTATGGGAAGACAAGATATACTATTAGATGGTATAATGCCAAAGGATGAAGGTGTAGGGGTTTTTGGTGCAAGTAGTGATCATTTACTATTAGATATTACAGATGCAAAAAGAAAATTTAAGATCGGCGATATTGTAGAATTGAAAATGAATTATGGTGCTTTACTTGCAGCTATGACCTCAGCGTATGTCCATAAAGAGATCATAAAATAACATTAAAAGCATGGAAGGTTTATAGATTTATTTTAAGTATGCTAATAATTTATAGAAATGTGAAGGATGTATTGACAATTGTATTTGGTTTTCATATAATGTTTATTAAAATATTCTAAAAAATCTGAAGGATGGTTATTATGTTAGATCAAATTAGAAAGGATTGGCAAATGAATATCTATTATTTTTGCTTTTTCTGGGGCTTTTATTTTAAGGGCGCTGGCTGTTTTGCATGGAAAAAATATAGATATATAAATCCTCTTCTAAGAAGATCTCTCGTTTTACAAAGTAGTAAATAATAGGTGTAGTGATTTTTCACCTTATTGTATGGTATATGTCCAAGGAGATGCTTAGAGCAGTCTCCTTTTTTTATACCTAAAAACAAATTTTAAAATAATATACAAGGAGGAATTTATTATGGTAATTGTGATGAAACCAGCTGTAAAAAAATCAGAGGTTGAAAAAATTCAAAGAAAGATGGAGAGTTTAGGGTGTCAGGTGCATACTTCTCAAGGAGAAAATTACTGTTTACTAGGTTTAGTAGGAGATACCAGCAAAATTAATCCCAGCCAAATTGAGGCCAATATACATGTGGAGCGACTCATTCATGTCCAACATCCTTTCAAACTTGCAAGTAGAATGTTTCATCCAAAGGATACCATCATACAAATAGGGGAGCAGCAAATTGGAGGAGGCAATATTGCTGTGATGGCAGGACCTTGCTCTGTAGAAAGCGAAGAGCAATTAATGACTATCGCTTACAGTGTCAAAGAACATGGAGCCACCTTTTTAAGAGGGGGTGCTTTCAAACCTAGAACTTCTCCCTACAGCTTCCAGGGATTAGGAGAAGATGGATTAAAACTTTTAAAAAAGGCAAAAGAAGAAACTGGGTTACCAATTGTTACAGAGGTTATGTGTATGGAAACTTTTGATATTGTAGAAGCATATGCAGATGTATTACAAATAGGTGCAAGAAATATGCAAAACTTTCCTCTATTAAAGAAAGCAGGAAAAAGTAAACTTCCTATACTGCTAAAAAGAGGTTTATCTGCAACTATTGAAGAATTATTAATGGCGGCTGAATATATTATGTCAGAGGGGAATGTAAATGTGATCCTATGTGAAAGAGGGATAAGAACTTTTGAAAACTACACAAGAAATACATTGGACTTAAGTGCTATTCCTGTAATCAAAGAATTGAGTCATTTACCAATTATTGTAGATCCAAGTCATGCTACAGGTAAGTGGTCAATGGTTGAACCTCTTTCCAAAGCAGCTATTGCAGTTGGCGCAGATGGATTAATGATAGAAGTTCATCATCAACCTGAGCAAGCTTTATCCGATGGTGCCCAATCTTTAAAGCCCCATAAATTTGGCTATTTGATGGAAAGCATTCGTAAAGTTGCAGCAGTGCGATCATAGGGTATAAAAACGGCGTATCTACACTAGGGATGAGAAAATATTTTCATAAAAAACGATATACTATAGACATAGAACAATAGATAAAGGGAGTAGAAAGAATCATGGAAAGTGTATGGGTAAATCTAGATAAAAATAGTTATCCTATTTTTATCGGAAAAAATTTTTTAGAAGGATTAAAAGATTGTATAGATAAAAAAGAGAAGTATATGGTGATTACTGATGAAAATGTGAATCGATTATATGGAAAAAGGATAGAGACAGGATTACCTGAGCATTCTTTGCATAAATATGTTCTAAAGCCAGGAGAAGAAAGTAAGACTTTAGATATGGTGGAGAAAATTATAGCCTGTATGATCGAACAGGGTTTCACGAGAAACGATAAGATTATTGCTTTAGGAGGCGGGGTAGTAGGAGATATAGCTGGATTTTGTGCTTCTATTTACATGAGAGGGATTGATTTTATCCAAGTTCCCACTACCTTGCTAGCCCAGGTAGACAGCAGTGTAGGCGGTAAAACAGGTGTAAATATGCCACAAGGCAAGAATCTAGTGGGGACTTTTTATCAACCTAATTGTGTCATTGTTGACACAAGTGTATTAGGCACTTTGTCTTCTAGGGAGCTATTAAATGGCCTTGGAGAAATGATAAAATATGGGCTTATTGCAGATAATATATTGTTTGAGGACTTAAAAATGAATATAGAAAGAGTATGGGAGATAGATGTGCTATGGTTACAAAGAATTATTAAGCAATGCTGCAGTATTAAGGCTCGTATTGTTACACAGGACGAAAGAGAGGGTGGACTGCGAAAAATCTTAAATTATGGACATACGATAGGCCATGCCTTAGAAGCCATTACAGAATATAAAAAATATGCCCATGGTGAAGCAGTATTGATTGGGATGTATCATGAAGCAATCATGGCAAAAAAATTGGGTTGGATTGAGGAAAATGTCCTAAAAGAAATAACAGCATGTATTGAATCTTTGCCTGTGAATGTAGATATTTCTTTATTTTCCATAGAAAAAATCATTAATGTTATGAGTAGAGATAAAAAAAATCAAAGCAATAAAATATCCTTCATACTGCCAATTGGGAGGGGAAGGGTAAAAGAGCATCTTATCTCAAAAGAGGATGTAAAGAAAATGTTGACTGGGAGGATGGATTAGGAAATGATGGGTCATATCAAAGCAAATACAAGGCTGTATGCAGTTATTGGAGATCCTATTGGACATAGCATGTCTCCTGAAATTCATAATCAAATTTTCTATCAAAATCAGCAAAATGCCTTGTATATTTCATTAAAAATTGCAATAGAAGACTTGGAAAAATCTATTCCTCTACTTAGGGACAATTTTATAGGATGGAATATCACAAAGCCCCATAAACAGCGAATCATACCTTACTTAGATGCATTAGATGAACGAGCTAAATGGTATCAAGCAGTAAATACAGTTAAAAATGTAAATGGTAGAATGATTGGCTATAATACAGATGGATACGGATTTATAAACAGCATTGAGAAAGAAGGCATTAATCTAAGGAATCAAAAGGTATTATTAATAGGAGCTGGTGGTGCAGCGAGGGTAGCAGCTTATGAAATATTAATGAAGGATGGATGCTTAACTATTGCAAATCGTAGCATAAAAAAAGCGGAAGATCTTAAAAAAGAACTGATGAGGAATACAGGAAAAGAAGAAATAGCAGTATGTTCTATAGAAGAAGTTCATCAGAATTATGATTGTATTATCAATGCTACACCGATAGGCATGTATCCTGAAATAGAAGCAATGCCTATAGCAGAAAAAATTGTGAAGCATGCGAAGATTGTATATGATATGATATACAATCCCTATAAAACCAAACTTCTACAAAAAGCTGAGCATTATGGTTGCAAATGTATCAATGGATTTGCCATGTTGTTTTATCAAGCAGTAAAAGCTCAAGAAATCTGGACAGGAGACTTAATCGATCCTAATTTGCTCATGCCGATCTATGAGGAGTTGGAAAACCGTTTAAGGAGAGAAGTAAAATGAAGATACTCGTAATTCATGGACCCAATTTAAACCTATTAGGACTAAGGGAAAAATCAGTATATGGAGAAAAAGATATTGATTTTGTGAATCGTGAAATTCAAAAAGAAGCAGAAAAATTAAAAATTGGGGTAGAGATATTTCAATCTAATCACGAGGGAGTCATCATTGACAAGATACATGAAGTGATTGGAAAAATAGATTGCATCATTATCAATCCAGGGGCTTATACCCACTATAGCTATGCTATAAGAGATGCAGTTGCTGCTGTAAATATTCCCACCATTGAGGTGCATCTGTCCAATATTCATGGAAGGGAAGAATTTCGAAGCAAATCAGTAATTGCACCGGCTTGTGTAGGTCAGATTTCAGGTTTTTCCTATCAATCCTATTTATTGGCATTAAGAGCAGCCATAGCAATCCAAGCATAATAAAAGGAAAACAAGAGGGGGCGAAAAAGCTGAATGAACTAGAAAAATTACGGCAGGAAATTGATATATGGGATAAAAAATTGGTAGAAACCTTTGAAGAACGGATGAAAGTGGTATTGAAGATTTTAGCATATAAAAAGAAACATGGATTACCTATATTTCATGATCAAAGGGAAGAACAGGTATTGCAAAAAGTTGCTCATCATCTTCAAAATAAGGATTTTGCAGATGAAATACAAACGCTATACAGAGAGATTATGGGTATTAGCAGAAAATTGCAATCAAAACATTTACTTCCCTTTAATATTGTATTAATTGGTTTTATGGGCTCAGGAAAAAGTACCATCGGTAGAATCCTATCCCAACAACTTGCAATTGAGCTATTAGATACAGATCAATTGATTGAGAAAAAGATAAATATGACGATTAAAGACATCTTTGAAAAGCATGGGGAAGGATATTTTCGGCAGGTAGAACGAAATATGATCAAAGCATTGGGTCAGGAAGAGCATAAAATTATTGCTTGTGGTGGAGGTGTTGTTCTTAATAAAGAAAATATTAGAGATCTAAAAAACAAAGGGAAAATAATCTTGTTAGAGGCAAGTGCAGAAACGATTTATCATCGGTTACAAGAAGATACAACAAGACCTCTTTTAGAAGGACATATGACAAAATCCCATATTACTAGTATGCTACAAGATAGAAACCTATATTATCAAGAGGCAGCAGATATTGTAATTCATACAGATGGAAAAGATACAAAGGAGATTGGAGAAGAAATTATTTTTAAGCTACTAAGTCTTTGCTCTTCATTAGATATAAGAGAGAGAGGATAGACAAGATATTATGTTTAAGAAAATATATAAAGCTTTTTTGAAAAATCAATGGGAAATGGTTTTTTCTACACAAGATGTAGAAGAATACGCAAAAATAAAAGGGATGTTGATGAATAATAATATAGAAGCTAGAACCAAAATCATCAACCGCAATGTTAGTTCTATAGAATTGATCAGTGATATAAATAGAAGAAGATCGAGTACTTATAACATTTTAGTTAAGGTTGAGGAAGTAGATACAGCAAATCATATAATCCATCACGAGAAATAATAAAAATATTTCTTGTGATGGATTATATTGTAATATCACAAATCAAATATACAAATATTTGAGAAGAAAATTTAAGGATATGAGCGTATCAATAGGAGATGCTAGAAGCAGAGATTATGAAGACGAAATATGTTTAAACCTTTAGAATAGATTACGGTGAACTGTACCATAAATAACTGCAGTTTTTATTAAAATTGGATAATTAAGAGAAGAGGTTTATATAATTTATACAAGTTAAACTCACGATAAGGATTGTCGTGAGTTATTTTATACATTAATATGAGATGCGTAAAGGAAATATTACTCAATATATAGTATAATTTAAGCGATAGGATAAGATTAGGAAGGATGAAAAAATGTTTAAGATAGGTGAATTTTCAGTACTTACATCTATAAGTATCCATATGCTTAGAAACTACGATAAAATTGGATTATTAACACCTAAGTATATAGATGAATCAACAGGATATCGATATTATGAAAGTAATCAATTGCCAATTGCAAATCAAATTGTGGCTTTAAAGATGATGGGATTTGGATTAAAGGAAATAGCTGCATTGAAACTACAAGAAATGCAAATAGACAATTTGAAAGAGGTATTAAAAAATAAAATTCAAGCTAAGGAACAAGAGGTAAAAGTTATTAGAAAACAGTTGGCACAAATAGAGAATGCGTTGAAGGATTTAACAAGCGAGAAGAAACAGGCATTGTCTATAGTAACTAAATGTATACCAGAGAGAAAAGTTGTTAG
The DNA here is from genome assembly GCA_038396625.1 of Clostridiaceae bacterium 35-E11. Classification (GTDB taxonomy): domain Bacteria; phylum Bacillota; class Clostridia; order Peptostreptococcales; family Thermotaleaceae. Next base: position 4,053,109 of record CP121688.1, on the reverse strand, counting down.
TTTTAGAATGAAAATTAAAGAATTTCCGGAAGAGAGAGTTTTATGGAAAACACTTGGTGATGAATGTGAAAAGTTAAACATTCAATTTTCAGATTCGAATTATTCTATTGCCATTCAGCATGAAATAAATTTTGATCAAAACTACATAGATGTTGAAGTTCAAAGATTAGTTGAAAATATTTATGAAAATACTGACAAGGTTAAGTTTTATAGCATGCCATCTTGTGAGGTAGCTTCATTGGTATATCAAGGTGGTTATAGCAGACTTAAAGATATAAATATTTATCTGGGTAAATGGATAACACAAAATGGACTTGAAATTTGTAGACCTGCATTTAATATTTATTATGTTTCTCCAGATCAGGAAGTAAATGAAGAAAAATTTATTACAGAAGTATGTTTTCCTATAAAAAAAAGATAAGGTATTGACTCTAGCATAATGCGAGGGTATATGATTTTTCTATAGAAACTAAATTTTTATAGAAAGAGTGAAAAAATATGCCCAAGAAGGTAATTGGACTAAGACATAAAGTTTGTGATTATACTTGTATGTGGAATGGTATTGAAGACTTATATCAAACAAGATTAGGAGAAGATATACCAGATTATTTTTTCTTTTGTTTAAGTGGAATAGGAAAATTTGTATACTTAAAGTTTAGAAGTGGAAATGTGCGAAGGATGGCTTCATGGAATGATGGAAGAACTAAGAAAATGTATGAGTCAATTTGTAATATTGTAGGATTTAAATATAAGCATATAGAAGGCAGAAAATTTCAGTATATAATGAAAAGAGCAAAGGAACAAATTGATAATGAAAGACCAGTTGTTCTTGGCTGTTTAGATATGCATTATTTAAGTTATTATCCAAAATTTTATTATAAAGAACATATACCAATTCATTATATACTAATGGTAGGATATGATGAAGAAGAGCAATGTGCATATATATACGATTGTGGAATTGAAGAAGTGCAGAAAATTAAATATGAAACTCTTGAGAAAGCTCTTAATATTGAAAAAAATTCTCTATCTGATAAAAACTCAATGTGCATCATAGAGTTTGATGATGAAATTAAAAGTATTAGAGAAATTGCTATAAAGGGATTTTATGAGAAGGCAAACCAAATGCTTAATCCTAAGGTAAGATTTTGTGGAATTCCTGGCATGCGAAAGCTTAGTAAAGAAATTCTTAGTTGGAAAGATGAATTAACCGTTGAAGAATATGAAACAGCTCTTAGAAACATCGTTATGTTTACAGGTACTGTTCCAATTCTTCCTAATAGATTGATTAAGATAGAGGAAAAGGATGAAATAGAACACCAAGCAGCTCGAAGAGAGTATTCAGCATTATTAATGAGATTAGGAGAAAAATATGGTTTTCATGAGTGGAAAACAACAAGCAATCTTTTTAGTAAGAGCGGCATTATTATTCAAGAGATGACGGACTTAATAGTAGAATACTTGCTGAAAGAAAGTAAAGAGCTTAATGGATTACCGAATATGATTAATCAAATAGCAGACATTGAAGAAAAAGCATATCAGAATATTTTGGAGGGAATAAAGTATGAAGCATGAATGGAGAAAACCTGAAAAAGAACTTGTGCACCGAGGACAAGGAAAAGAGACTTGTCTGATGAGATAAATTAACTCTTATAGTAGATGAGTCCCTGTCCCCCTGTCTGTCGTTTGTAAAATATAATAACCAAACTTTTAGGAAGTGTTATAATATGTATTAAAGTATGAGAGAGAATACTAAAATTGGGGGATTGGGTTTTGAAAAAAGAAGCAGAAGTTAAATATTATAAAATTGGAGAGATATCTAAGATTTGCAATATACCTATTTGCTATTCGTATGATAGATATGCCAATATGTGAAGAACCTGAGGGAGAGTATACATATAAAGAATTAACTAAAAATGAGATTGAAATTAAAGTGGATTGCCTTTTGGAGTTATGGAGAAATCTAGTACAATATTTACGTATGAGTCCTACTTATTATCCTGAAGATGAATTTACAGACCGAGCATTTCTAGATCATATACATAATAAAGGCACTAGATTATTTGTTGTAGAACAAAATCAAAAAATTATTGGGATGATAGATGTCTCTAAGGATAGTAATAGTTTTATAACAACGGAAGAAGATACAATGAATGTGGGGGAGTTATACATTAAGCAAAATTATAGAGGATATAACATTGTTGCGGGACTATTATTGCATGTTAATAATACACTCAAAAAAGAAGGTGTGAAAAGATTATGGGTAGAACATGGTACAACCAATCCAACAGCACAACGTTTTTGGGGTAAGTATTTTAATCAATTTACATATACGCTTACTAGAAAAATAGATGAAAGAATAATAATATAATTTTGCCTAAAAACCGCAGTTACAGTGATACGGTGAACCATATCATAAGTAAGTGAAAGATGTGGTGATTTGCAAAATCTACATATTATTTTCTTTTGTTATCCAATTTAAACATATACTTGTAATAATTAGAATAGTCAAGCTTTTAAGAGCTTGACTATCGTGTTTGCTAAAAAAATTGAATATGAAGTTGTTATTTATAAATGATTTTTAATAATCTCATATACGCTATCACTAAGCCCATTTTCTTCTTCCTTTGTAAGCTGATCTGTATAAATGGGTTCAGAAATGGTAATAGATACTTCTGCAGGTTTGATGAAGCCACCATTGGCTTCCATAATTTTATAAGAACCCTGAATGGAGATAGGAACAATAGGAACTTTAGCTTTTGTGGCAAGTCGTAAACTTCCTTTTTTGAAATCTGCCATTTTAGGACCTTTACTCCTTGTACCTTCAGGAAAGATGACCATGGAATGACCATTCTTTAGTATTTCTACCCCTTGATTAATGGCTCTTAAAGATTGTCTTGGATCACTGCGATCGATGAAAATGCAGTTGATTCTCTCCATCCATTTTCCGAAAACTGGAATCTTGGAGAGTTCTATCTTTGCAATGAAACTTTTCGGCTTATCAATAAAACCCAATAATAATGGGATATCTAAATTTCCTTGATGATTACTTACAAATAAAACAGGACCCTCTGGTATATGATCCGATCCATAGATAGAGACCTTGGTCCCAGTATTTTTAATAATCCGCCTTCCCCAATGTAGTGCAATACTATGAAGTAAAGCCTGTAGCTCTTGTATCTTTCCTTGTTTTTCTAGGCGATTAACTTTCCACTGCTGAGGAAATAACAAAACCAGATAAACGACAAAATAGATTGCTACCCAGATTGTTCTTAGCACATGAAACCCCTCCTTGTGATATCTTATAACAGTATTAATCATATCACAAAATCATAAAATATAGATAAGAGAAATTTTTCTTATAAAGAAGATGAAAATAAAATGTTCTATTTTGTGTAACAATAAGGATTGTCATAAAAGCAAAAAAGGGATATAATATATTTAGATAATTAGATATTTATCTAAATATATAAATAATGGGAGGAGAAAAAATTGAATGACATTTTTAAAGCATTGGCAGACCCCACAAGACGAAAAATATTAAAAATGTTAAGAGAACAGGATTTGTCAGCAGGAGAGATTGCAGATCAATTTGATATGCGTAAGCCTTCTATCAGTCATCACTTGAATTTATTAAAACAAGCTAACTTGGTACTAAGCGACAAACAAGGTCAAAACATATATTATTCTTTAAACACTACCATATTTCAAGAGATTATTCAATGGTTTTTTGATTTTCAAGAAAGGGGAGATTCTGATGAAAATCAATAAATGGATGGTTCTATTGGTGATACTGTCCTTAATTGGAACGGGTATTTTATATCCTTATCTACCAGAGCAGGTACCAGGACATTGGAATGTGAAAGGGCAAATTGATAGATATCAAAACAAAACGTGGGTATTTTTTACAGCTATGCTACCTTTGTTACTGTATCTATTCATGACCGTCTTACCCAAAATAGATCCAAAGAAAAAAGCTTATCTAAAGCATACCAAAGCTTATGATGTGACTAGAATAATGATTGTATTATTTCTAGTGATCATACATTGGGTCACCATTACGGTTGCTTTAGGATATGATATAAATGTAGGTTTTGTCATGCGAATATTAACGGGTATTTTGTTTATCTTATTGGGTAATTATATGAGCCAGATAAGACCAAACTATTTTTTCGGTATTAAGACACCGTGGACTTTGGCAAATGAGCAAGTGTGGAAGAAAACCCATAGAGTGGGAGGATACAGCTTTATCATAATGGGAATTATCAGCATCGTAACAGCATTTTTAGAGGGACAGATGGGTTGGATGGTGATGATGGTAGGGATTGTTGCAGCGGTCCTCTATCCTTTTGTTTACTCCTATCTTCTTTTCAATAAGATTGAAAAATAATAACTGAATGAATGGCATTACATCCCAGCCATCCAAGTGGTTGGGATTTTTGTTGTCAAAATCAAGAATAAAGGGTAATTTAAAAGTAATAATAAAATAAGAAAAATATATTTTAGAGGAGGCAGATATGTGGTATTTGATTTTGATTTTAGGATTTATTATATTGATTAAGGGAGCTGACTATTTTGTAGAAGGAGCTTCGAGTATTGCTAAGTTATTGAATGTGCCCCCGATACTAATTGGACTAACCATTGTTGCCTTTGGAACGAGTGCTCCTGAAGCAGCAGTAAGTATAGGCGCTGCTATCAAGCAAAGCAATGAAATTGCACTGGGAAATGTAATAGGAAGTAATGTGTTTAATATTTCGATGATTGTAGGAATTACCGCATTGATTTATCCTTTGCAAGTGGAAAGACAAACCGTAAAAAAAGAAATCCCATTTGCTTTATTATCTAGTATCATTTTACTGATTGTTATGCTAGATAAACAGCTTCAATTTATTGACAAAGATGTGATTACACGGGGCGATGGATTGATATTTATAGGATTTTTTAGTATCTTTTTATACTATTTATTTGAGGTAGCAAGAAATAGCAGAGAAGAGATGGATGAAGAAATGGTGATTTGCCCGAAAACCATGGAAAAAAATACCTTTTTTACAGTGGGAGGATTAATTAGTATTATTCTTGGTGGTGAATTGGTTGTAAGAAGCAGTAAGATTATTGCCTATGGATGGGGAATGAGTGAGACTTTAGTGGGCTTAACCATTGTGGCTGTAGGAACTTCCTTGCCAGAGCTGATTACTAGTGTGACCGCGGCATTGAAAAAGAATAGTGACATTGCAGTAGGCAATATTATAGGCAGTAATATTTTTAACATTTTATTTGTATTAGGAACCTCTGCCATTATTTCTCCTATCGCTGTAGATGAAAAAATTTTTATAGATATGATATTTATGATTGCCTATACTTTACTCCTACTTATTTTTTCTAGAACATGTCATAAAATTACAAGAATAGAAGGGGGAGGTCTGTTGTTATCCTATATTTTATACACAGTATATATTTTTATGAGAAATTAAAGTTTATGAATGAATGCCTATAAAATCTAATAAAAGGCTCATTATTTTAATTTTGACATGAGACAATCTCCTAAGTACATAAGATGTATTACCAATAAGATATAGGAGGTTGGGTATGAGAAAAAATAAAGCCTTAAAGGTTGCCTGTGTATATATAGGAACGGTTATTGGTGCTGGTTTTGCATCGGGGCAGGAAATTGTACAATTTTTCACAGTATATGGAATAAAAGGGGTTTATGGTATTGGTATGGCATCTCTGCTATTTAGCTTGATGGGTGCCTTTATTTTATTGAAGGTGCATCAACATCGAATTTCTTCTTACCATCAATGGATTGATTCTATCTTTAATAATATGTATATGAGCAGTGTCATCAAAGGAATGTTATCTTTACTATTATTATCTATCTATTGTGTGATGCTGGCAGGGAGTGGTGCCTTATTTGAAGAATACTTCGGTTATACAAAAACATTAGGAATTGTGCTAATGAGTATGGTTGCCTGTGGCACTTTTCTTTTTAGTATGAGAGGATTAACCTATGTAAATACAGTGGTTGTCCCCTTATTGCTTGTAGGGATTATCTTGATGGGTAGCTTTGTTTTTTTAGAGAGTGAAGGAATATGGAGCTACGAAATAGAGACTAATGTACGATCCTTTACTGGAAATTGGTTTACTTCTAGCCTTCTATATGTAAGTTTTAACATGATTGGCATTGTTATGATTATGAGTGCACTATATCCTTTGTTGGAGAATAAGGGCGTTGCCATCATAGGAGGATTAATAGGAGGGTTAGGCTTAGGTATAATGGGGCTTTTTTTATTATTGCCCACTTTAATACGTTATACGGATGTTTATGGAACGGAAATCCCTATGATGTGTATTGCATCAAAGTTTGGTCATCATGTAGGACTACTGTATGGGATTTTATTATGGCTTGCAATGCTGACTACGGCCATTGCAAATGGATTTGTTTTTATACAAGGCATAGAAAGGGTATGGAAGGTAAACCATTTTGTGGTATGCCTTTTGTTTTGTACGATTACAATGCCCTTAGCTCAGTTTGGGTTTAAAAATCTGGTACGCATTTTATATCCTATATTTGGTTACCTAGGTGTTTTCATTATACTCCTTATAAAATGTAAGAATTTTTATAAAAACGAGTAGTTTTTTGTTAAATATTGATGAAAATAAAAGGATTTCTATAAGTTTACGAGAATATAAAAAGTACATAAAGGAACACCTTGGGGAGATGCGTATGTGTAAAAAACCTGAAAAGCAATTGGGAAAGGAAACAAAATTCTTTGAAGATATATTGTCTGGGATGAAGGATTGGGTTCGTGTGATCGATCCGAATAATAAAGTGATCTTTATGAATGAACCCATGAAGCAAGTAGTGGGAGATACAGTAGGGCAAGAATGCTTTCGTGCCCTAGGAAAAAGTCATCCATGTGAATGTTGTATTTCAAAAACAGCTGTTTTTGAAGGGGCATCCATGACAAAAGAAGAAATCGTTCATGATAGAATTTACTCTGTAGTAAGTTCCCCAATTTGGGATGAAAAGCATAAAGTTTATTGTGCAGTAGAAGTATTTCGAGATGTAACAGAACAAAGAGCCATGGAAAAATTAATGATGGAGCAGAACAACAAAATGAAAAGCGATTTGAATTTTGCCAAACAACTGCAACATAAAATTTTGCCAGAGAATAAAATATATAATGGTGTGCTCAAAATTCAATCCAAGTATATTCCCTGTGAAATGCTAGGTGGGGATGTCTATGATGTGATACAAATTAATGATACCCATATAGGGTTGTATATGGCAGATGTGGCAGGACATGGGGTTACTTCTTCTATGATGACAATGTTTATAAGGCAGACCTTGAAAAATCTCGGAGAAAGAGCCATTGATCCTGCTGTAACGTTGAGATATTTATATCATCGGTATCGAGAATTAAGTATTGATGATCAATATTACATTACCATATTTTATGGAGTGTATCATACAGAAAAAAAAGACTTTACTTATGCAAATGCAGGACATAATTGCATGCCTATTGTTATTGGTCCCAACTATGTTTATGAAATAGAAATGACAGGATTGCCTATATGCACCATTTTCAAAGATGTGCGCTATGAGCAAAAAAGTATTGTCTTTGATAAGGGAGATAAAATATTGTTTTATACCGATGGCATTGCTGAATCTTACAATCAATCAAAAGGTTTTTTTCAAAATCATAGGGTATTGACTTTGTGCAAAGAAAATGCACACAAAGATTTAGATGAGTTGATTGATAGGATTATTGACGAAGCAAATTATTTTGCAACAGAAAAAATTAAAGATGATATAGCAATTATGGTTGGAGAGATTTTGTAGTGCCTTATTACAATTTTGTGTTGTTGTACTTATCATTTGAGGGTTAGCAATAAAACTAACTCTTATTTTTATATTGCTGAGGCTTTGGGCTATGCAGACATATAATAGATATTAATGAGTACGTAGCATTTATAGAAAGACTTTAGTAAATTTTCAGCAAGGGGGATCAATATGGGAAGAAAAAAAAAGCCCATGCGCTTTAAAATTTTTATTTTGATGATGGTATGCCTGTTGACATTTGGAGGGATGAAGCTGATCCATATGATGACAAGCGTTCTTCAAAATAAAGATATATCCTTTGAGAAAATTAAAACGATTGCATATAGGGAAGATAAGAATGGTGGTATATATTCTTTCCAAAATGGTATTTTCATTTATGGACATAACCAGTTGAAATTCTATGATACACAGGGAAATGAACAATGGATGGTAGAAAAAGAACTATATGATCCTATGGTAAAAAGTAGTGAGAATTTATTATTTTTGGCAGATAAAGAGACAGGAGAGATAAGTGCTATAGATTTTAAAGGAAATATCCAATGGTCCTTTTATATAGAAAAGTCTTTAAAAAATATGGAAACCAACCAACAAGGATATATTGGATTGTATACGGAAGAAGAAGGTGGAAAAAAAGAAATTCTTGTACTGAACCCCCAAGGAAAAGAAGAAGGATCTATTGAGGTAACAAAGGGAACGATCCTTGATATAAGCATGGCAGACGGACAAGATCTACTTGCAATATCTGTACTAGATACACAAGAAAACAAAATCGAGTCAAAAGTAGTACTTTATACGAAAACAGGACAGCTACTTGGAGGCAATCAATATGAGAATCAGCTGATTACGCATGTATTCTTTAGTGAAGACCATCGATTAATGAATGTAGGAGATGAGAAACTAATAGGATTTAGTAAGGAAAAGGGACTACTTTGGAGTAAAGAAATGCTAGGAGCCATGAACAAAATTGCTTGGGATCAATCAGGATTGATTGCCATTAATATTGCAGACTCCAAAAAGGGAATTATGGATACAAAAAATCAAAATTATATATGGGTAGTAGACATGGAAGGTACAGATATCAGTAAAACAGCTGTGAAAGGTAATATTTTAGGAATGGATATCAAAAAAGGTAATATCATAGCTTTTACTGAAAGAACATTATATTTTATTTCCAAGGAAGGAAAGCAGTGGGGAGAAAAAAAGATTAACAATGATATTCAAGGAGCGTACATTCTTTCTAATAATAAAATACTTGTGGCTTTAAAAAACAAATTAGAGATTATGCAGATAAAGTACAAAAAGCAATAGGGGGGATTAGATGGGCTGGATGGATGTCTTAATACTTGTTATATTGATTATTCACATCCTAAAGGGTTGGACAAAAGGACTTATTTTGTCGTTCTTTCAATTTACGAGCTTTATCATAGCAGGGATTGTTGCGAAAATATATTATCCTGTAGTTTCAACATACATTGCACAAAACACAGCAATTTTTATCAAAATTCAAGAAATCATAGGAAATAGGTTTAAAATAACGTTAAATGAACAAGCTATTTCTGGAGGGATTGTGGCAAATCGAAATATCTTTCAAATGCTGAAATTTCCTAAGACAATAGAAGAATTTTTTATGAAAAATGATGTGATGCAAGTCTATAGCACTAGGGCAATGGAAGGTGTCCACAGCTATGTATCAGATACCCTTACAAGAATGTTTATAAATTTTATGAGTATTCTGCTTGTATTCTTCATTATAAAGATGATATTATCTATTTTAGGTTATTTATTACATAACATCGCCAGTCTTCCTGTGTTGAAGCAATTTAATTGCCTAGGAGGCATGATTTTTGGGTTTATCAAGGGCATTTTTGCAATCTTTATTTTGCTGACAATCATAACGCCTCTCATGACCATGATGGATATAGGTATTTTAGTAGAAGGTATTGAAAAATCTGTTTTAACAAAATATTTATATCATCATAATCCAATTATGGGAATGATACAAAGAACCATCTGTCTATAGGAATTTTCTATGATAAGTACATAAACCATAGATAAAATTTATAAGCTTCGGATGGAAAATACCGATATAATAAACTTATAAAATATATGAAGCGTATGGAGGTTAAGAAAATGAATAGACAAGTGGATGCAAGGGGTTTAAACTGTCCAAAGCCCGTAATTGAAACAAAGAAAGTATTGGATGCATTAACGGAGGGAAGTGTTACAACCATTGTAGATAACGAAATTGCTATGCAGAATGTAACGAAATTAGCAAAAAGCATGGCGTATAATGTAGATGTGAAAGAAATGAATGATAATTATTATATAAATATCTATAAAGAAGCAGGAAGCCAAAGAATGCACCAAGAAAGTAAAAATACAAAAGATGTGGTCATCATGCTTGGAAGTGATGTAATGGGAGAAGGGTCTAGAGAATTAGGGCAAGTATTGATGAAGGGATATATGTATACCCTAACAGAAATGAAACCTTATCCTAAGGCTTTATTATTTGTTAATAGTGGGGTAAGATTGACAACAGAAGGTTCAGAAGTCATTGATTATTTAAGGCATCTAGAGAGTGAAGGGGTAGAAGTTTTATCTTGTGGAACTTGCCTAGATTATTTTCAATTGAAGACGAAACTTGAAGTAGGCGGTGTCACCAATATGTACACTATTGTTGAAAAAATGAATATGGCAAAAAATACAATAAGATTGTAGAAAGGAATCCTATGTTAGAAAAAGAATTTTATGTGATCGTTTTTGAATCAACACATCATGCTATTAAAACAGAAAATATGTTAAAATCCAAATTTTCCATAGAAACGATTCCTACTCCAAGAGAAATTAGTGCCAGCTGTGGATTATCGATTAAGTTTGCACCAGAAGTATTTTCAGAGATTATGGGAGCTTTAGATCAAGAAGAAAGCTTGAATGTTTTTAGGATTGAGAAAAAAGATAATAACAAAGTGATTACTAAAGTTGTTTAAGGGGGAGGAAATTTGTTAGATTGGCAACAATTGTATATGAATATCCATGATAAGGCACAGGAAACTTTTAAAACGTATACAAATCCTGAAAATTTGGCAGAATATACAGGAGATTTTATTAAAATTATTTTAATTCTTATTGCTATGACTTTAGCTATACGATTTGGCAATATGATTGTTGACAAATTTTTCGATAATAGAGAAAAATTTAAATTGGTGGGAGAAGAAAAAAGATTTAATACAGTAAAAGGCATTATAAAAAGCATATTAAGATACACTATTTATTTTGTTGCATTTACACCTGTTCTTGAAACTTTGGGTATAAATGTATCTTCCCTTATTGCTGCTGCTGGTATAGGAGGATTGGCCATAGGTTTTGGCGCGCAAAACCTAGTTAGAGACGTAATTACAGGATTTTTTATCCTATTTGAAGATCAATTTCAAGTGGGAGATTATATAGAAACAGAAGGGCAGTCAGGTATTGTTGAAGAAATGGCTTTGAGGGTTACGAAGCTACGAGACTTCAATGGAGATTTGCATGTAGTTCCAAATGGGGCTATATCAAGACTTACGAATAAGTCAAGAGGAAATATGAGGGCTTGGGTAGATGTAAGTATTGCATACGAAGAAAACATTGGGAAAACAATAAAGGTTTTAGAGGAATTATGTGAAGAAATTAGAGAAGAAAACCATAAAATTTTGGAAGGACCTACTGTTTTGGGGGTGACAAAATTGGGGCAATCTGATATCGTTATATCTATCATAGCCAAAACAATACCAATGGAACAGTGGGCAGTAGAAAGAGAGCTAAGAAAGAGAATCAAAGAAAGGTTGGATGAGAAGGGAATAGAAATACCTTATCCAAGACGTGTAATTATCCAGCCAGAACAAAAGGATTAAAGTGACTGCCCGAGACCGTTGTCTCGGGTTATTATGTATCGCAATGAGAGCGGGAAAGGTGGTTTTTTTATGCCAATGGATTTAAGAATGGGAGATATCGTGGAGGTCAAGAAGAATCATCCTTGTGGAAATAATAAATTTGAAATCATGAGAATAGGGGCAGATTTTCGTATACGATGTCTAGGCTGTGATAAACAGGTATGGCTGCCAAGAATAAAATTTGAAAAAAGAGTTAAAAAAATTATTGAAAGAAAAGAAGAATAGATATTAAAAAGAGAAATACAATTTTTTGGCTGAAGTATAGAAAATTTTTAATAATTCCGACAAAAATAAAACTTTTAATGTTATAATATAGTGTGATGAGAGATATGGTTTTAATGAACAAAAAAATTAAGAAAAGCTGCTGATTTGTGTCGCTATATAAGTTGTGATCAGTGACATAAAAGTAGTGGTACATCGGTGTAGCGTAGAGAAGGATCGAGGATGGAATTGCTTCGGTGCTACACAGTTTATATTGAATGTATTTTGAGTAGTAATATGCAAATTTTTAATAATATGTTTTATGGAGGTGTGTTGAAATGAATATAAGATATGCGAAACGCATGGAAGGGATGAAGGCCTCGGAAATTAGAGAATTATTAAAATTGACAACAAAACCAGAGATTATATCTTTTGCAGGAGGTTTGCCCGCACCAGAATTATTTCCTGTGGAAGAGATGAAGAAAGTAGCTGTAAAGGTGTTAGATGAAGCAGGACAGCAGGCACTACAATATAGTACTACAGAAGGTTTTACACCTTTAAGAGAAAAAATTGCAGCGCGAATGGCAAAGCTAGGTATTAAAACAGAAGCAAAGGATATTCTAATTACTAGCGGTTCTCAGCAAGGGTTAGACTTTACAGGTAAAATCTTTTTAAATCCTGAGGATGTTGTAGTATGCGAAAGTCCAAGCTATTTGGGTGCCATTAATGCATTTAAGGCCTATGACTGTAAGTTTGTAGAGGTTGCTACAGATGATGATGGTATGATTATGGAAGATTTAGAAGAGATATTAAAGGCAACCCCAAGAGCTCGTATGATTTATGTGATTCCTGATTTTCAAAACCCTACAGGGAAAACGTGGAGTGTAGAAAGACGTAAGCAGTTATTAGAGATTGCTACAAAATATGATTTACCGATTATTGAAGATAATCCTTATGGAGAATTAAGATTTGAAGGAGAGATTCCTCCATCTGTGAAAGCCTTTGACAAAGATGGCAGAGTTGTATTTTTAGGAACATTTTCAAAGACTTTTGCCCCAGGTCTTCGAATCGGTTGGGTGTGTGCATCAGAACAAATTCTAGGAAAATACATTATGGTAAAACAAGGTGCAGATTTACAGACCAGTACCATTTCTCAAAGAGAACTTAATACGTTTTTAGAAATGTACCCCTTAGATGAACATATAGAAAAAATCAAGGATGTTTATAAAAGACGTCGTAATTTAATGCTAGATACCATGAAAGAGCATTTTCCAGCAGAAGTAAAATATACATATCCACAGGGCGGGCTATTTACTTGGGTTGAGCTTCCAGAATATATCAATGCCAGAGACTTAATGATCAAAGCATTAGAGAAAAAGGTGGCATTTGTACCGGGAGGTTCCTTCTTCCCTAATGGTGGACATGAGAATGCTTTCCGTTTAAATTACTCAAATATGCCAGAAGAAAAGATTGTTGAGGGGATTAAGCGGTTAGGAGAAGTTTTAAAAGAAGCGATACAAAAATAAATTATAAAGATTACAGTACAAAAGTCGTATTTAAAATACGACTTTTGTTTTTTGGCCTTGCAAATTTAAGATACAGCTGATATAATAACATGATGTGAGATTATACTCTCTGTCCTGTACAATAACAGGGCCGAATCAGTCCATAGGGAGGTGAAAAATATGAGAAGATATGAAGCAATGTTCATATTAAAGTCAAACCTTGAAGAAGAAAGAAAAAACGAATTAGTTGAAAAATTCAAGTCTATTGTTGAAGCAGATGGCGAGATAGAAAGTGTTGATGTATGGGGTAACAGAAAGTTGGCTTATCCAATCAACAAAATGAATGAAGGATACTATGTTCTAATGACGTTCAAGGCAAATGCAGATGTTCCAAAAGAATTAGACAGAAATCTAAAAATTTCTGATGATGTGATGAGACATCTAACCGTAAACCTTGATGAAAAATAAATTGTATAAAGTAAGGTGGTGTTTTTGTGAATCAAGTGATATTAATTGGGAGATTAACGAAAGATCCCGAGCTTCGTTTTACTGCAGGAAGCGGAAAAGCGGTAGCCACCTTTACCTTAGCAGTAGATAGACCATTTTCCAGAGAAAAACAAGCAGATTTTTTTCGAATAGTTGTATGGGGAAAAACAGGTGAAAACTGTGCAAACTACCTAGCAAAAGGTAGACTTGTAGCTGTTCAGGGAAGACTGCAAAATAATAATTATGAAACACAAACAGGTGAAAAACGATATACCACGGAAATCGTTGCCGATAGAGTAGAGTTTCTTGAAAGGGGCAATAGAAATGATCAAAGTGGATTTGATCATTCATTCCCAGGAGAACCCGACGGATTTCAAGCCATTGATGAAGATGACGACGACATTCCATTCTAGAAAAAGGAGGGAAATAGAATGATTAAGAAAAGACGTGGTCGTAAAAAAAGAGTATGTAGCTTCTGTGCAGATAAATCAAAACATATAGATTATAAAGACGTTAAAAAGCTTGGAAAGTATGTTACTGAAAGAGGAAAAATACTTCCAAGAAGAATAACAGGTACTTGTGCAACACATCAAAGAGCATTAACTGTAGCGATTAAAAGAGCAAGAATTGTCGCGTTATTGCCATATACAGCAGAGTAATTTTAGGAGAAGTGAGCAATCACTTCTCTTTTTAATTGCTACACCTTTTTTGGAATCAAAAAAGGTGTTAGATCAAAATGAAAAAGGGGTATATTATTACAGTATAAATTTTCTTGGAGAAATCAAAAGGATAGAAATTTATGGGCAAATCCAAATATGCATACCATGTAGCTACAAGTATGAAGGAAAGAAGGGATATGATGAGGAAATATGAGAAACCCAAAGTTGTTTTAAGCCAATGCTTAGAACATGGGAACTGTAGATATGATGGATCTAAGATCAAGAGTCCTTTTATAAAAAGCTTGAAGGAGTATGTAGAATTTATTTTGGTATGCCCAGAGGTAGAGGTCGGACTGGGAGTTCCTAGAAATGCATTGCGTATGATAGAAAAGGATGAACAAGGAGAGAAACTTGTTTTTTCTAATAATGGAGAAGAAATAACAGAAAAAATGCTTGACTTTTCAGAACGGTTCATAAACTCCTTGGATAAAAATCAAATTGATGGATGGATTTTAAAAAGCAGATCTCCCTCTTGTGGAATAAAAGATGTAAAGGTTTATAAAAGTTTTGGAAAAGCACAGACCTTACCTAAAAAAACAATGGGTGTCTTTGCAAGAAAGGTATATGAACAATTTGGAAATATTGCCATAGAAGATGAAGGAAGGCTGATGAACTTTAACATTCGAGAACATTTCTTAACAAGGGTTTATACCACTACTCGCTTTAGAGAAGTAAAAAATAAGAAGTGTATGGGAGAACTTGTAAAATTTCATAGTCAGCACAAATATTTACTTATGAGCTATCATCAAAAAAATTTAAAAATACTAGGAAGCATTGTGGCGAATAAGGAATATAAAAAAATAGAGGATTTATTGGAAAAGTATGAAGATGTCTTATTAGATACCCTAAAAAATCCAATAAAATATACGAACAATATTAATATGCTACTACATCTTTTTGGCTATTTTTCAAAATATCTAAATAGTAATGAGAAGGCTTTTTTCTTAGATCATATAGAAGCATACCGAAATAAAAAAATTCCTTTTTCTGTACCACTATCTATTATACAATCTTGGGTAATTCGATTTGAAAATGCCTACTTAATGGAACAAATGATTTTCTACCCATATCCTCAAGAACTTATAGAAGTGACGGACTCAGGAAAGGGAAGAGAAAGTATTTTATAAAGGAGGGAATAGGGATGTTTCATGATGCTTTACAGGAAGAAAAATACAATGAGACATTTCGAAAAGTTTATAACACCCTTAAATATCATAAGGAAAAGGATGAGAAATATACTATTCATCAGCTAGAGGCCCTTTTAGACAGTTTATATGTGAATGAAGGCAATGATTGGATTGGAAGAGGAGAAATAAAGAATGCTATTCAGGCTGCAACAATTGCAGCTTCTGAAACTTTGTTGACAGAGTGGAAAAATGAACTTCAAAATATAAAGAATAATATATAAAAACTTATTGGGCAATCCAATAAGTTTTTATATATGGAAGGTTTTATGGTAAAATAATAAGATGAAGTAATAAAAATCTATGTTTAGGATGATAATATGAGCTTAGTATAAAGAATAAAAGACATATGGATTTGGTATGACATATATACAATAAAATGTAATTTGCTATAATGTATATAAAGGGAGGGTGTATTTATGGCGCTAGGCGATCAAAATATAGATGTAACAAAAAATATAAAAATCATTGAATGGCTTAAAAGTGAATTATTGACGACCATTGCTTCATTATATGAACTTTTAGTAAAGGGCGTAAAGGGATCACAGGAAGGGTTAGTAGATGTTCTAGCAAATATTATTCTTGTTACCTATATTTTAGGGAAAAGACTGGGAGTTCCCTTTCACCGTCTAGACATGCGCATAGAAGACAAAATTAAGCTAGGTATTTTAGAGCAACATAAAGTGGAAACGTGGTATGGGGATTTATCTGATTTGAAACAGCATTTAGACAGAAATAGGAGCTAGGAGTGATATCTATTGAATATACAAAATAAAACACGGGCTATGATTGAGGCTGCATTAATGGTAGCGATTACATGTGTTTTTGGCATCATTGGAACCTACATACCTGTGTTAACTTTTATTTTATTTTTTATACCAGTCCCTTTTATTATATTAGGTAAGCGCCATGGAATGAGTTTTACAGTTTTGTCCATTATTGCCTCGGCAATGATTATTGGAAGTTTTACTGAACCAATTTACTCCATATTTGTTGTTGTTTTACCAGGTGTTACAGCAATTGTTATGGGATATATGATGAAGAAAGAATATTCTCCAAGCAAAATACTCATAGGAGGTGCGTTGGCAGCCCTGATTTCCTCTCTGCTATCTATCCGTTTAGGGTCTTTGATATCGGGGGTGGAAATTTTATCACATATGAGTGAAGTTTTTGAGGAAATGACAAACATGCAAATAGGCATGTATAAAAGCATGGGTGTAGGAGAAGAAAATTTACAAAA
This sequence comes from Clostridiaceae bacterium 35-E11, assembly GCA_038396625.1. Classification (GTDB taxonomy): domain Bacteria; phylum Bacillota; class Clostridia; order Peptostreptococcales; family Thermotaleaceae. The sequence continues at coordinate 4,036,005 of CP121688.1, read as the reverse complement.
CTTAGAAATGACGTTAGAAGCTACAAGAAAACTGGCAATGATGATTGTTCCATCTGCGATTATATTGTCTTCAGCCTTTTTAGCATATATTAACTATGTGTTAACCATTCACATACTAAGACGTATAGGATATAAAGTAGAAACACTTCCTCCTTTGAGATACTTTCGTCTACCAAGAAGTATATTGATGGGAACCTTTCTTATAGCGGGACTGACAATGGCTGCAAGATACTTTGGGTTTGCTAATTATACTACTTTGGTATTAAATGTATTTTTTATCTTTCAATTCATATATTTAATACAAGGGCTTGCTGTGATGAGTTACTTTATGATATCTTATCGTTTTGCTAAACCTCTTAGGATATTTATCTATTTATTCTTGCTGCTTAGCCAAAGAGGAGCCTTTATTGTAGCAACGATAGGCTTTATAGATGCATTTGTAAACTTGAGAAAGCTAAAAATCGATCAATAAAAATTTTTAGGAGTGCCGCACATGGGAAATAAAAGGTTTATGAAGCTATTAATACCGGATACCAAAATACATCTATGGATTACTACTTTACTGGTAATGATTGTCGCATTCTATAATTTGATTATAGGTGGAATAGGTGTTATTGTATTGGCATATCTCATTTATTATAATTGGAAGGCACAGTACAACCGCAAAGAAATGTGGACAAAGTATATTGAAAGCTTATCCTCTAGCATCGATTCTGCTACGAAACATGCCATTCTCAATCTGCCTATTCCCTTGGTCATCATTGAGTTTGATGGAACGGTCAGCTGGTATAATTCGAAATTTTCTGAAATGATGGATACGAAAGATTTATTAGAGAAAAACATTGAGGATTTAATTTCTGGCTTGAAACTGAACAATATTTTGCAAGACAAAAAGGATATGGTAATAGAGGTAACAATTAAGGATAGACAGTATAAAGTTTTATATAATATAGTAAAAACAGCTGCTGGTAGTCAAGAAAGATATATTATCACCTTATACTGGATAGATATTACAAGTTTTCATAATTTGAAATTGAAATACAATGATGAAAAACCTATTATTGCGATTATTCAAGTAGATAATTATGATGATGTATTAAAAAATACAGAAGAAGCCAATAGGCCTCTGGTAGTTGCAGAAATTGACAGGACAATAGGGCTCTGGGCTTCTAGAATGAATGCTGCCATTAAAAAATATCAAAAAGATAAATATATTATATTTTTTGAAAATCAGTATCTAGAACGATTAGAATCTAAGAAGTTTACTATTTTAGATGAGATAAGAGAGATTGGGGTAGGAAATAAAATTCCCATTACATTAAGTATAGGGGTTGGTGTCAACGGCAAAAATCCTGGGCAAATAGATGAATATGCAAGGGCAGCCTTAGACCTAGCTTTAGGTAGAGGTGGGGATCAAGCAGTTGTAAAAAAAATTAATACCCTAAACTTTTATGGAGGAAAAACAAAGGCAGTTGAAAAAAGAAATAAAGTCAAAGCAAGAGTCATTGCCCATGCCTTAAGGCAGTTAATTGATCAGTCTCAGGAAGTTGTGATTATGGGACATCAATATCCTGATATGGATAGCTTTGGTGCAGCTTTAGGGGTATATAGAGCAGTCCTCAATAGAGGAAAAGATGGATTCATTGTTTTAAATGAGTCCAATGAATCTATTAAAAATTTATACGACCATGTGAAAGAATATGAAATCTATCGGTTTATAAATAATGAGGAGTTTTTAGCGAGAATACATAAGGATACTCTAGTTGTGGTAGTAGATACCCACAGACCAAATTTTACACAGTGCCCACCAGCTTTAGAGAGGGCTGATAAGATTGTACTGATAGATCATCACAGAAGAGGAGCTGAGTTTATAGATAATGCTGTTCTCACATACTTAGAACCCTATGCTTCATCCACCTGTGAATTGGTTACAGAGATCCTTCAATATATGGAAGATAAAATTAATATTGAAAAAATAGAGGCAGAGGCCTTGTTAGCGGGTATTACGGTAGATACCAAAAACTTTTCCTTTAAGACAGGTGTAAGGACATTTGAGGCCGCTTCTTGGCTAAGAAGAGCTGGAGCGGATACGACCAATGTAAGACAGTTATTTCAAGATGATATAAAAACCTTTGTAGCGATTGCAGAGGTTGTAAAAAATGCTCGAGCAATTGGACGTAATATTGCTTTATCTATTTGTGCAAAGGATACCCCCAATATTTCCTTGGTAGCAGCACAAGCTGCTGATGAACTATTAAATATTAGAGGAATCACCGCATCCTTTGTTCTGGGTATGCGTCAGGAAAATGAAGTGATTATCAGCGGTAGGTCATTAGGAGATATTAATGTTCAAATGATCTTAGAAAGATTAGGAGGGGGAGGGCATTTAACCGTTGCCGGCGCCCAATTAAGAGATAAAACAATTGAAGAAACCATAGAAATACTAGAAGAAGCCATCAATGAATATTTTGAGGAAGGTGATGAATCATGAAGGTAATACTATTAAAAGATGTAAAAGGCTTAGGAAAAAAAGGTGCAATTGTAGAGGCTAGTGATGGTCACGCAAGAAATTATTTAATTCCACGAGGCTTTGCAAAGGAAGCTACAGCAGGCGGTATCAAAGTAGTAAAGATGCAAAAAGCTGCTGAAGAGAAAAAAAGACAAGAGGAACTAGCTGAAGCGAAGGCGTTAGCAGATAAGATTTCAAATCTTGTAGTAATATTAAAAGGTAAAGCAGGAGAAGGCGGAAAACTGTTTGGTTCTATTACGACGAAAGATATTGCCGAAGGATTAGCAAAACAACATGGGATTAAAATAGATAAACGAAAAATACAAATGGATAATCCTATCAAAACATTAGGAGCAATTTTTGTAGAAGTAAAAGTGTATCCAGAAGTTTCAGCAAAAATGAAAGTAGAGGTTTCTGCAGAGTAGAAGGGAGAAAAGGATGAAATCCTTAAAAAACCAATACACAACAACTGAAGAAATAAAAGACTACTATTCTATAGATGAGGATCAAAGTCTTATAGAGAAACAAGTGACCGTACTCTATGATTTGGTAAATCGTTGTATAGATAAGGATAAAATCAAGGGATCCAAAGCAATGGCGTTGATAGACTCAGAAAAAATAGAAGATAGAATTTTGGCGTTGCATCATATTGTTTTTGACGAAAAGGAAATTAATTCAAAGCTAGATAAAGAAGATATGGAGGCAATGCTCAAAGAGGTAGAGAAAAAAGTAGCAGAATTATTTGCTAAGCAAGCAGTAGAGCAGCGAATCGAAAGAGAAATGATCAAGAAGGTAGAGGAAAAGCAGAGACAGTATATGGAGGAAATGAAGCTTCAAATACTCAAGAAAAAAACAGATACAGAAACTCCCTATACCTTTAAAAAATATGCTTTGTTGGAAAAGTTAGCGTCGAAAAAGCTGGCCAGGTCAGCTATGGAACTTTTTAGACCCCAAAATCTGAAAGATATTGTGGGACAACAGAAGGCGATTAAATCCCTTTTATCCAAAATTGCTTCTCCCTTCCCCCAGCATGTAATTATCTATGGACCTCCAGGTGTAGGAAAAACGACAGCAGCTCGACTGGCGTTGGAGTGTGCAAAAAATATGGAACATACACCTTTTGAGGAAGATGCAAAATTTGTAGAAGTAGATGGGACAACCCTAAGATGGGATCCTCGAGAAATTACCAATCCTCTTTTGGGTTCTGTACATGATCCCATTTATCAAGGAAGCAAAAGGGATTTGGCAGAGGGAGGTATACCCGAGCCCAAATTAGGTTTAGTAACGCAAGCACATGGGGGAGTACTTTTTATTGATGAAATTGGGGAATTGGATGTATTTCTTCAAAATAAATTATTAAAGGTTTTAGAGGATAAGCGCGTAGAATTTGATTCTGCATACTATGATGCCGATCATCCAGGAATTCCTTTATATATAAAAAAGTTATTTGATGAAGGAGCTCCTGCGGATTTTATTTTGATAGGTGCTACTACAAGACAGCCCCATGAAATCAACGCTGCTTTACGTTCTAGGTGTGCAGAAGTATATTTTGAACCACTTCCTCCCCAACATATTAAGAATATTGTTTCTGGCGCTGCCCAAAGAATGGGTGTGGTGCTAGAAGAAGAAATTCCAGAGATTATCAGCGAGTATACAGTGGAAGGTCGAAAGGCAATTAATTTACTTGCAGATACCTATTCCCTCAGTTTATATCACCAATCCAATAAAAACCTTATCAAGATATCAAAGGATTTACTGTATGAAGTAATACAAATGAGTAGAATGGCACCTTTAATTCGAAATAAAGCTAGTGATACACTAGAAAAAGGAAGAGTTTTTGGAATGGGTGTGAATGGCTATTTAGGAAGAGTACTAGAGTTCGAAGGAATTGCTTTTAAGGCAGAGAAAAAAGGACAAGGGACATTACGATTTAATGATACTGCTGGAACGATGACTAAGGACTCTTTATTTAATGCAGCTTCTGTGGTCCGAATGGTTACAGGAAAAAATATTTCGGATTATGATATCCATGTAAATGCTGTAGGAGGAGGCAAGATTGATGGTCCTTCTGCAGGGGCAGCAATTGTCATTGCTATCATTAGTGCTATCCAAAATAAAGCTGTAAGGCAGGATGTAGCTATTACAGGTGAAATCTCAATAAGAGGAAAAATAAAGGCTGTGGGTGGTATCAATGAAAAGATTTATGGGGCACAGCAGGCAGGTATGAAAAAAGTAATCATTCCAAAGGACAATATAAAAGATATTCATGGATTTTTTAAGGAAATTGAAATCATTCCCGTAGAAACAATCGAAGAAGTATTAGTAATGATCCTAGATCAATAGATACAGTGGCCAGCAGAAGAAGCGTTTCGTGCTGGTCATTGTTTTGTATGCAGTACTATCTTAAAACTTAAAGCGCATGAATCAAAGGAAAGGTGATAAAATGGAATATTTAGGAAGAATCCCACCCCATAATATCGATGCAGAGCAATCTGTGCTAGGAGCGATGCTCTTGGATAAAGAAGCCATTATCAACGCTGCAGAGATCATTGGTGGAGAAGATTTTTATAAAGAAGCTCATAAGGAAATTTTTGGTGCAATGTTAGAATTATATAATAGAGATGAACCTGTGGATCTTGTAACACTTTCTGAAGAATTGAACCAAAGACAAACCCTAGAAGCCATTGGGGGAATCACTTATTTAACCAGTCTTTCTTCTGCTGTACCTACAACTACCAATGTAAAGTACTACGCTAAGATTGTAGAAGAAAAGGCGATTTTAAGAAGACTAATAAAAACATCATCAGAAATATTGGAAAAAGGATATCAAGCAGAAGAAGAAGTAAATAATATTTTAGATTTAGCAGAAAAAAGCATCTTTGATATTTCCCAAAAAAGATCTCAAGAAGGTTTTTCTCCCATTAAAGAGGTATTGTTAGAGAGTTTTAATAAAATAGAGGAATTGTATCAAAATAAGGGAGGAATCACAGGGCTTACGACGGGCTTTGTGGATATTGACCGAAAAACTTCAGGACTGCAAAAATCAGACTTAATTCTGGTTGCTGCACGACCGAGTATGGGGAAGACCGCCTTTTCTATTAATGTGGCACAGAACGCAGCGATCAAGGCAGATGCATCTGTTGCCATATTCAGCCTAGAGATGTCTAAGGAACAGCTTGTACAACGTATGCTTAGTTCTGAATCCCATATAGAAATTCAAAAAATTAGAACAGGAACACTAAATGAAGATGAATGGCCAAGATTAGCTAAAGCCATGGGGCCACTTGCACAAGCAAAAGTGTTCATTGATGATACACCAGGGATATCCCTCATGGAAATGAAGGCAAAGTGCCGTAGATTAAAAATGGAACAAGGGCTAGATATGGTATTGATTGATTATCTTCAATTAATGTCTGGGGATGGACGAACAGAAAGCAGACAACAGGAAATCTCAAATATCTCTCGTGGACTTAAAGGATTAGCTAGAGAAATGGATTGTCCTGTAGTGGCACTTTCCCAGTTGTCCCGTGCGCCAGAAATGAGGGCAGATCATCGCCCTATTTTATCAGATCTTAGAGAATCAGGTGCTATTGAGCAGGATGCAGATATTGTAATGTTTTTGTATCGAGATGAATATTATCATCCTGATAGTGAAAAAAGAAATATAGGAGAAGTAATTATTGCAAAGCAACGGAATGGTTCTACAGGGACCGTGGAATTGGCATGGCTTGGACAGTTTACCAAATTTGCCAATCTCGATAAGTTTAGGGAATAAAAGTATTTTGTTTAAGGTAAATTTTTTAGGGTAATATATATTTGATTGCGTACATTTTATACAACAATCGCTATGCCCTAGTTTTAAGGAGGAAAAACAATGGCCATTGAGAATCTTAATGAATTAGAGGTATTGCAAATTGCAAAGAAAATTGAAGAAACAGGATATAAATTTTATAAAGAAGCAGCAGCCCAATTCGAAGATGAAGAAATAAAAAATATATTTGAATACTTGGCGTTAGAGGAACAGGAACATATTGAAACTTTCCAGAGAATTTACGAGCGGGTTTTAGAAAAAACACAAGAACAAAAACCGTTGATATATGAAGCGTCAGTGGCAGCTTATCTAAAGGCCCTTAGTGAAACTGCAGTATTTAATGTTAGAGAATTAACAAAGCAGCGTGTAGGGTATGTATATACTGCAAAAGAGGCACTTATAATGGGACTGCAGGCAGAGAAGGATTCTATCCTATTTTATGAAGAAATTTTAAAACATACAGAAGTAGAAATCCTTCAAAAAACATTAAAAAGATTAATTCGAGAAGAGATAAAGCATCTCCATAAGTTTAGGAATTTAATAAATGCATTAGAAGGGTGATGAGAAATTGAAAAGTATAAAAGCGACATATGTGATTATTGGAAATGGAATTGCAGGATTATCAGCAGCTGAAGAAATTAGAAAGACAGATTCCAACGCAACCATTAAGATCATTAGTCAGGAAGCTTATCTTACTTACTATAGAGTAAAATTGTCTCATTTCATCAGTAAAGATCCAGAATTAAAGCAGCTATTAATTCATGATGAAAACTGGTATAAGGAAAGAAATATTGAAATTATATTGGGAAGAAGAGTAGAAAACATTGACCCTATCCAATCTACCATACAATTAGATAACGGAGAACAAGTAATCTATGAGAAACTATTGATTGCCAATGGTAGCAAAGCATTTGTTCCACCGGTAGAAGGGGTAGAGAAAGAGGGTGTGTATACCCTTAGAAGTTTAGAAGATCTTAAGGAAATCCAAAGCTATCTCAAGGATTGTAAAGAAGTAGCAGTTATTGGTGGCGGTTTGTTAGGATTAGAAGCAGCTTGGGCCTTACAAGAAAGAGATCTAAAGGTAAATGTAATCGAGTTTTTTGATTATTTATTGCCAAGACAGTTAGATCAAGAATTATCTAGTTATGTGAAAGAAGAGCTAGAGGCGAGGAAACTCAATATTCATCTATCTGCAGCAGCGCAAGAACTGGTAGGAGATGAAAAAGTTACGAGTGTACGTATAAAGGATGGTAGAAATATTACAGCAGATATGGTATTGTTCTCTGCAGGGATAAGACCTAATCTAGAAATCGTTGAAGGTACAGATATCCAAATCAATAAAGGGATTATTGTAGATGGATTTATGCAGACTTCTGTAAAAAATATTTATGCAGCAGGAGATATTGCTGAAATGAAGGGCAGTGCTATGGGACTCTGGTCTGTAGCTATGGAACAAGGTAAAGTAGCTGGTAAGAATATGGTAGGTAATGCGGCTATGTATGCACCGATACAACCGGCTACAATGCTGTCTATTGGAGGTCTTTCATTATTTTCTGCAGGTGAAATCAATGCTGAAAAGAAGACCCTAACCTATCGTAACCAAGAAATATTTCACAAATTATTTGTGGAAGAAGGAAAACTAGTTGGTGGTGTGCTAACGGGAGATGTAAAGAAAATGGCAAAATTGAAAAAGGCCGTCAATGATAAGGTGGAAATCCAAGGGATGATAGAAAAAGGTATGAATGCATTAGAAATTATAGGTAGCCTTTGATGAACAATGAGCAAGGACATTCAATAAAGATTGAATGTCCTTGCTCATTGTTGGTATTTACCATACTTCATATATAGCGTATACTGGAATAAGAAGAAAAATTATACATTTTTTTAAGATATCAAACATAAAAATCAGTAGAGTAAAGGTTTTTGATTATAGGGCAATAAAGAGGTGACGCGTATGGAGGTTGCAAAGGGCAAAAAAGTACGAGTAAGAAAGCTTGTTCGAGAAGATGTAGATAAAATGCAGCGTTGGTCGATGCACCAAGATCCCTTATTTTTTCATTATAATTTCCCTAAAATGAATGAAGCAGAAAAAGATGAATGGTATGCAATCAAAACTAAGACATTTAGAAAAAAAAGCTTTGCCATTGAAAACTTGACCAAAGAAGTGATAGGATATCTCTCAATTCGAGATATTAAATGGCTTAAAAGAGAAAGTGAACTAGGCATTGTACTTGATCCTCAACATATCAACAAAGGATATGGAACAGAAGCCATTAGAATCTTTTTAGAATATTATTTTAATGAATTAAATATGACGGCTATGACTTTAAGAGCAGCTAAATTTAATGAAAGAGCAATAAAATGTTATATGCAGTGTGGATTTCGTGTGTTGAAAGAAAGTGATGAAGAATTTGAAGATCAATATGCAGAAATTTTTTATAATCCATTATATAAGGACCTGAGAAAGTTATTCACAATAGTAGAAGGAAAAAAGAAGACACGATATGTGCATATGCAAGTAAAAAAGGTTGAATTTTATGGAGAAAATAATCATTTATCCACAAAAACAGTGAAAATTGTGGAATAATATTGTGGATAAGTGGATAACTACCTGTGTTTTTCCATGGATTTATAAAAATTGTATTTTATCGACGTTTAGAAAGATGGTATAATATTAGTACATTACTATAAAATGCTAAAATAAGGAGGTCGAAGGAATGGCAAAGGTAACAAAGGATATGATTATTGCAGATGTATTACAAATGGATAGGGAAACAGCACCAATTTTTATAAAGCATGGATTACACTGTTTAGGATGTCCTGCATCTTCTATGGAGAGTATTGCAGATGCAGCAATGGTACATGGATTAGATGTGACAGAATTAATAAAAGATCTAAATACACATTTTGAAAATAAAGGGGAATAATACAAAAGGTGCCTAGTTTATCTTAGGCACTTTTTGTATATTTCACACCAATTTGAGTTATATTACAACTGAGTCAAAAGGTTGCAATATCAAGCAAGAGGAAGGAGGACCATTTGATGGCAAAAATCACGAAGGATATGATTATTGCAGATGTACTAAGGATGGATAGGGAAACAGCATCAATTTTCATGAGCCACGGTCTTCACTGTTTAGGGTGTCCAGCTTCTTCTATGGAAAGCATTGCAGATGCAGCAATGGTACATGGATTGGATGTTGAAGCATTATTAAAGGATTTGAATGCGTATTTTGAGAGAAAAGGTGAATAGTAAGGTAAAGGGTGTCTAAGTCAGCTTAGACACCTTATTCAATAGCAAAAAATCATGAAGCCTATGTTTGCAAGGGTAAGGGGTAAAACAAAGTTGTTTTGATATCGAATAAAAAAAAGTTTACATACATTAATATTCGTATTTTGTTGACTTGAATGGGCTATTCTGATACTATTAGATATGTGTGTTCGGAAAAAACAAGTATAATGTATTTCAATAAAATCTACAAAGGTAGGTGTCCACTATGTCAACAGTCGTAATTGTTGGTGCCCAGTGGGGAGATGAGGGCAAAGGAAAAATTATAGATTATTTAGCTGGTGAATCAGATGTAGTTGTAAGAGCACAGGGAGGAAATAATGCAGGACATACAGTAGTAGTAGGTGACAAGAAATATGCACTGCGCTTGATTCCTTCAGGCATTTTATATCCAGATACCATCAATATCATTGGAAATGGCGTCGTTTTTGATCCAGAAGGATTTTTAGGAGAAATAGCAAAACTAGAAGCAGAGGGTATATGCACAGACAATATTAAGATCAGTGATAGAGCTCATGTTATATTTCCATACCATAAGTATATTGATACATTGGCAGAAGCTTCTAGAGGAAAAGAAATGATTGGAACCACTAAAAATGGTATAGGACCTTGCTATATGGATAAGGTAGAACGATCTGGAATTCGGATCTGTGATTTAATGGAAAAAGAAATCTTTATTGAAAAAGTATCCAAACAAATAGATAGAAAAAATGAAATCATTGAGAAAATTTATAATGGAGAAAAATTAGATAAAGATGAAATCATTTCGAAATACTTAGATTATGCAGAAAAAATTAGAAAACATGTAGATGACACCACGGTAACCTTATATGATGCGATCAAAGCGGATAAGAAGGTGTTGTTTGAGGGAGCTCAAGGTACATTATTAGATATTGATCTTGGAACCTATCCCTATGTAACAAGTTCACATCCTATTTCAGGAGGATTTCCTGTTGGATCAGGTATTGGTCCAAATATGATTGAAGAAGTATTGGGTGTTGTGAAGGCTTATACTACAAGAGTAGGAAAAGGGCCATTTGTAACAGAGGAAGATAACGAAATAGGAGAAAAAATCAGAGTAGCAGGTAATGAGTTTGGAACCGTAACAGGAAGACCTAGAAGATGTGGATGGTTTGATGCAGTAATGGTTAAATATGCTGCAAGAATCAATGGTTTAACAGCCCTATCCATCATGCTGCTAGACGTGTTAACAGGTTTTGAAAAAGTTTCTATATGTACAGGATACAAGATGGGAGAAAAGTATATAGAGCATTTCCCAGCAAGTCTTGAAGTATTGTCAAAATGCGAGCCAGTATATGAGGAGCTAGATGGATGGAAAGAAGATATTACTGGCTGTACATCCTACGAAGAACTTCCATTAAATGCACAAAAATATATCGATAGAATTGAAGAAATCGTGGGTGCACCTGTAAAAATTATATCTGTTGGACCAAAGAGAAGTCAAACAATTGTAAGAGATAAGATTTTTAAATAAAAATTATATAGAGTAGAAAAGCAAAGGCGGCCCATAGGCCGTCTTTATTTGGAGCTAGTGAAGGGAATCGAACCCCCAACCTGCTGATTACGATTTACATGTATGAAAAAAGTCGCAAAGGCGTTACTATTCGTTAGTAGTGACTATATTTAGAGTATATCAAAACCAAACGTATGTTTGGTTTTTTCTAATCTTCAAGCTTAATTACGATTTGTTTAACTTTACCAATAACTTGCACAACTTCTTCCTTCGTATTAATGATCATAGGCTCATATTTTGGATTAGAACTATTGGGCATTAGTGTAACGATATTACCATTTCTAAAGAATTTTTTTACTGTTGCATCATATCCATTTACAATGACTACAGCGATTTCACCATTTTCAACTTCTTCCTGTCTTCTAACCATAATTAATGACCCATCAATTATATTGCTTAGATTCATGCTATCGCCAGTGACCTTTAAAAAGAATAACTCTCCTTGAGGAAGATTGTTAGTTGCTACTTTTTCATGACCGATTATGTTTTGCTCTGCATAAAGAGGCTCTCCTGCTCTTATTACACCTATAATGGGTAGTCTTATGAATCCTTCTATTTCTATTGTATTTTCAAGTAAATTTTCTCTTCCAAGCAAGTAGTCAGTAGTTACATTAAAAATCTCTGCAATTTTGTTGATGGTGTTTAAATCTGGTTGATGTATGCCTTTTTCATATCTATTAATAGTTGCATGTGATGTATTTAAAATATTTCCTAATTGAACTTGTGTTAGTTTTTTTTCTTTTCTAAGTTTTTTAAATCTATCTCCTCGGAACATAATAAACCTCACAAATTGTTATTTTTACACTATTATATCACTTGACGTACATTATTAAATTAAATGTACGCAAAATGTAAAAAAATATTGACTTTACGTTGTGCGTACATTATAATGTATGTATAACGTACATTATAGCATTAATAGATAACCACTATTCCGAATGGAGGGGTAATATGAATCACATAGAAATTGATTTTCAAAAAATTGAAGGATATAACAAGCTTTCAGAACTTGCTAAACAAGTATTTCAGAGGGTTTACAAGAAACATAATGCAGGACAAGGAATTGACTACAAAAAAAACTGGATACCTAAAAAGGTAAAAGAGCGTAAAACACATATTGAAGTTCATTTTGTTAATGGTCAATGGCTTCACTATCTGCCTAATGGAACGTGGTATTGATAGATAAAGTTGTTTATGAATTTTGATGATAAAAAGGAGGAATGGAAAAATGTTAAAGCTATTCGGTAAGTATAAAGGCATGCAACCTAAGAAAAGTGGCAAAGGCTATTTAATTGGTGTTGACGGTGATGGTTTTAGAACAAACATCGTCCATGTCAAGGATGAAGATATTGGAGATTTCAAGGAAGTCAAGAAGGGTCAAGATGTAGAAATTCCTGTATTTGCTTTCAGCTTTAGAGACAGTGACAATGTTCAATACTCCTACAGCAAAGGCTTTTAATTCTTCAATTTGTTGCATTTTCAGCAGACACAGCGTGGCAATGAAAATGCAACAAATGAAGAATAAATGATTTGAGGTGGCATGATGGAAGATCAAGTAATCAATCAAATGCAGATCATCATTGAAAATCAACAGCTACTTATAGATGCGATCAATTTTAATAATGCATGTAACATTTTCTTAATTTCGTGTCTTATTCTAGCATTTATATATAAGGCAATTTCAAATTCTATAGGAGATATATTTTAAAAAGGGGGTGTACATAATGCCTGAGGCTATCAAAACAGCTATTCAAGCAGGGTTTACTGATTTAACCACTATGGTGACGGATGTTGTTGTCATTGGTGTACCTGCTGTAATCGGTGTAATGGCGATCGCAAAAGGTGCTCGCTACGGTATTAGATGGGTTAAGTCTATGTTATCAAATGCATAAGGGAATGAAGGCGATTGCCTTCATTTCTCTTTATAAGGAGGGATTGTTTTGAAAAGATATATTATTTTAATTCTTATATTCGTTTTATGCATGACAAGTTTTGCGTTTGCTGACTTCAAAGATTTTGTTCCTGAACAATTGAGTTCTTATTCTTACACCGTTTGTTTGCTTAATAAGGGTACTAACACTTATAGTTGGCATGGATCTAATTCACCGTTTTATGTTGTAACGGGGATTTCATCTGGTCATATTAGCTTAGACACTGATTCATATTTTTATATGTTGAATGAAGGTAGTTCTACAGTTGATGAATTTGGTGTTTCTACCTATCTTGGAGATGTTGATGAAGAAGCTTATAGAAGTATCTATTCTTCAAGTCATGATATTTTCTTTAAAGATACTGACAATGTTTTTTTTTCTCCAATGACAGTGGTGGGTCTAGTGGAACAGGGGACACAGGGGATATTGGAGATGGTGGCGATAGTGGTGGGGGTTGGATTGACCTCAGTCCTATTAGTAATTGGCTTAACTCGCTTGGTACGAAAATCATTAATGGTTTTCAGACGATTATTAGCCCGATAACTAGTATCTTACAAGAAATAAAGTTATTCTTTGATGGTTTGATTCAAGGGATACAGGATATTGTTACGCCTATAAATCAATGGTTTATAGATTTGGGTACCCAAATTATTCAAGGGATTCAAGTAATTATCTCACCCGTATTAGAAATTGTTCAATCTATTAGCAATGTCCTTCATGATATAAAGTTGTTCTTTGATGGCTTAATTGGTGCAATTAGCAATATTGTAAATCGTGTAAGTGATTGGATTGATGATCTAGGTACAAGGATTGTAAATGCTATAGGCAATACGGTTGATCAAGTAAGAAATTGGATTAATGATTTAGGTACAAGAATTATAGAGACTTTCAAAGGCTTGATTGAGTCAATTGTAACCCTATTAGAGGAAATCAAAGAATTCTTCTTAGGTTTAATTGATAGTTTAAAAGATTTAGTTAAATGGGCATTTTATGTAGATTTTGACAAGATAAAATTTCACATAGATTTTAAAGAAAAACTAGAACAAAAGTTTGCTTTCTTCTTTGATATTACAGATAAATTAAAGAATATGGGTACTTCACCAACTGTAAGGTCAGTATCCGTAACGTCAGCACATGAAGGAAAATTTTATATGGACCTGCCTTCTTGGTTGGGTGGAGGTAAAGTATGTTTCTTAGATTTAAGCTATGCAAAGCCTGTCCTTGACTGGGGCAAATTATTCCTTCGCTGTGCCCTGTGGCTTGCTTTTGCTAGGTTTATTCTGAATCGGTTTGATGTCAAACTACATGTTGGGTAGGTGGAAATATGCAAGAATTAGGACTTTTGGAAAGGTTGATTGTTTCAGTTTTTAATTTTTTCAGCTATATGATTGACTTAATCCCTTCTTTTGAACTGGGGAGTACCCAAAGAGGGGTTAGCAGTTTCTTTTCTAGTTTGTCTGCATCCATTGATTTTATGTCTGACCTTATCGCAGGAGCAGGAATTTTAATACCGGTTGTAGATGTTTTTATCATAATCTCTATTGTTGTAGGTTTTAGAGTTTTTATGTTTACAGTATTTATCATCAATTGGGTCATTCGCCGTATAGCTGATGTAATACCATAAGGGGTGCTAGTATGAATATACGTTTATTTTTAAAGAAGAAATTAAGTAATAAAAAGATGCTTATAAAACAGGAACTTAAAAGAAGAAAACAGCTTCAACGCAAAATCAATAGAGAGAAGTTGATTCAAGAAAAAGAAAGGCTCAAATGGCAGAAAAAGCATAAAAGACAATATGTCAAAGTGCTAAGGAAGAAAAACTATAAGCTATGGATTCGGTGGAAAATCACAAATATAAAGTTGCCCTTTATTCTTGATTTCCTACGGTGGGTGCTTATAGATATTTTTAGAGGTAAGAAGAAGGCTTTGTGGGGTGTTTATATCTTTGTGGCTAATCCGGGGGAAGGAAAAACCTTGTCAATGGTGCAGCACATTGAAGAAAAAAGAAAGGCTGATCCAACGCTTAAGGTATATACCAACTTCAATTATAAAGGTCAAACTGGGGCAATCCGTTGTTGGCAGGATATTGTCAGAGCAGAGAAAAATTGCATTATCGCCATTGATGAAGCCCATTTGACCTTCGAAAGTACCGATTATCGAAATTTCCCCCCAGAAATGCTAGCACAACTTAGCTTAAACAGAAAGCTTCGAAAACAATTCATATGCTCTACACAACGCTATGAACGTATCAATAAGAATTTTAGAGACTTAGCAAATTATGTAGTGCTTTGTAAGAATCATTTAAAGCTAGACAGATGGTTTACAAGGTATTACTTCCCTAAAAGTAACTATGAAGCACAATTTGATGGTAAAAAGGCAAAGGCTGAATATGTAAAACCTTATGTTGCTACAGATAAACTATATAAAAAATACGATACCTTGCAGTTAGTTGAAAAGCTTGTTGAAGAAATAGACGATTTTGAGATACAGCAAAATGAATTATTACCAAAACTAGAATCCATATTACAGCATGAAGATAATCTCGATGCAAAAGAGATTAGAAACATTATTAACATTAAAGATCGAATTATAAAGCAAATAGAAGATCAAAAGAAAGAACAGGAAAAGAAAAGGATACTTGAAAGAATCGAATCAGTCAATATCGAACTAAAAAAAGAACTGGAAAAGGTAATTTAGCAATATACAATCAAATGTATAAACATACATATTTTATAAAAATAAGCCCTGTATCCCTTGCAAATGCTTTTTGACAGCGACCGTCTGATAGGCTCGTAGTCGTGCATAAATAAGTGTAGTAATAGGATAGCACCATTTATTTAAAAATGCATTTTAACCTATATAATCGCCTTTTCGAGAGGTTTTATACTTAAAAACATAGTCAAATTTGGCTAAAATTAGGGTTTGAAACTATCTTTATACATTCTATACATGGATAAAAAATAGGTTTTAATCTTTTAACTGAGCGTAGCGAAGAGAGCGAAGCGGGGCGGGTTTTTTAGTATATAGTCATTTAAGAATGAGTTGTATCATCGGTTCTATTTTTTGATTATATCTCTCTCCCCTATTCCCTTTAATTGCTATAGATGAGAATGTTTCAACTTCAAATCTTATTTTATTCACAGGCGCTTGTCGCCCTGTGGCTTTTGGTTCGGAAGAGATATTTTTAGGAGGGTTTTTATGTACTTTTGTAAGTGTTGCTTAAATCATTATACCCAAGGCGATATGGTGATCTATAAAGCAAATGAAAGAAAAGGCTTTTGTAGGGATTGCGTAAAAAAATTGTCTTGGGAGCAGTTAAATGCTATTGAAGAAAAAGGACTTTGTAGTGCAGAACAGTTAAGTTTTGTATAAAAAAGTCCTTCCCCCTTCCTTACTAACAGGGGGGGTCACAGTTTCAAAGTCCAAAAAACGGTTTAGGGGGTTTTAAAATTGTTAATCTCTAATATTGATAGTATCTTTTTTTCTATAGATATAAATAAATATGAAGAAGAAAATTTTGATTTACTAAAGTATCTTGAAGAGAGTAAAAAACAGGCTAAGGAAGATAAACTAAATGACAAAGTTATTACATTAGGAGATAAAAATTTTAAAATATTACCTAATGGTGCACGTTTTCATTCTTATATTCTACATAATGATACTTTAGAATTAAAATTTGCACAAAACAGAAGCAAGAATGGAAATAACTATCCTATATCAATTCGAATAAAATCTCTTTACTTGTGGGAGAAAGGCTTTGTTGATGCTTATATGGCTATCATAGATTACTTAAAAACTATAGTAAAGGGTGATTTTATAGCAGAAAAGATTAGTCGTGCTGACCTTTGTTGCCATACAGATAATTTAAAATTTAGTACTTTGTGTGACATATATGAAAGTTGGCGTGGTAGCTTCAGAAAAGTAGAATATTTTATGTATAATAGAAAAATTACTGGTTTTAGTTTTGGAAGTTTCAAAGAGAAGAATATAATGTGTAGGATTTATGATAAAACGCTAGAAATAAAAACAAGTGGAAAGGTTTGGTTTAATCATATATGGAAAAAAGAAGGAATGGATATAGAAAATGTATGGAATGTAGAATTTCAAGTAGGAAGAAAATTTTTTAAAGACTATGGAGTGGAAAGTGTTCAAGATTTTATTTTAAAGATGCGTAGTATTTGGGAGCATCTAACTAAAACGTGGATATGCTATATAAACCTAGATAATGATAATATCACTAGGTGCAGCGCAAAAAAATGCTGGATAGAAATACAAGATGCATATTTAAATTACTGTTATCAACAAATAATCAAACGTGAAAAGCAGTTAAATACTAAAGCAGATGAATTAATTCCACTTTTAGTAGGTGTTTTGACAAGCTATGGAGCATGTAAACAAAAGATTGTATTAGATAGGGTATTAGATGATTTTAAAAAGGATATGAAAAACTATCTTATGTTTAAAAAAGAAAATACACCAATAGAAAAAATATTTCTTGATAAATTAGAATATCTTTTTAGCTAGATGTGAGGTGAAAACATGTTAACGATTGAAAAAGCAATAGATTTATTTTTGGTCGATAGAGAATTAAAGGGAAATACAGAAAAAACATTAAAAAATTATAGGCAGTTTTTAGGATATTTTGTTGATTATATTGGTGCAAATAAAAGGGTTGATGAGTTGATCTTGGGGGATTTAAAAGGTTACCATTTGTATTTAATGAAAAAACCTAAATATGAGGGGCATCCCTTTAAAGTAAATAGTGATAAGGGCATATCAAAAGTTTCAATACAAACATATCTACGAACTTTAAGAGTATTTATATATTATCTCTTTGAAGAAGGCTACACAACAGAGAATTTAGGTCATAAGTTTAAGTTGCCAAAAGCACCAAAAAAAACGGTCGATATATTAAGTGATGAAGAAATTGACAAATTATTAAATGCTATAACTGAAAATTCAGAGTTTCAAGTGAGAAATAAGTGCATGATTGTTTTGATGCTAGATTCTGGACTAAGAAGGAATGAGGTTTTGGACTTGGAATATGACAAAGTTCATATTTCTCAAAACATCATTAAGGTTTTTGGGAAAGGGCAAAAAGAGCGCCTTGTGCCTATAGGATTGTATACGAAAAAGTTATTATTAAAATATATTCAAATGTATAGACCGATATCGGAATATCCAACCAAAAAGCTATTTTTAGATCAAAACAAAAGACCAATGACTGAAAATGCAATAAAAATGATTTTTACTAGGTTGAGAAAGAAAACAAACATTGATAGATTACATCCTCATATGCTTAGGCATACCTTTGCAACTCGATACCTTATACATGGAGGGGATATATTTTCTCTACAACAGATATTAGGACATACTAGTTTGGAAATGGTAAGGAGATATTCTCATGTAGCATCTAGTTATTTAATTTCTAATCACAAAAGGTTGTCTCCATTAGATAATTTTCAGAAAAATAAATATAGATTTTAATCTAAAATAGACTTGTTTTGACTAAAAAATAAAGATAAATTTTTATTGTATGAAAAACAGAAAAACCTTGAAAATTCAAGGTTTTTGCTTATTTGGAGCTAGTGAAGGGAATCGAACCCCCAACCTGCTGATTACGATTCAGCTGCTCTACCATTGAGCCACACTAGCATAAAACATGAAAAATCTGACTTTTTATTTCAATTTATATAGTACAAAATTATAAGTTGTATGTCAATACCTGCCTTAATGGAAGATTAGATGATTTTTGGGTATAAAAAAAGAGACATAAGAATTCCTATCTCACATCCCTTTTCATGTAATGGAGCTGGCGAAGGGAATCGAACCCCCAACCTGCTGATTACAAGTCAGCTGCTCTACCGTTGAGCCACACCAGCAAACATGGTGACCCATCCGCGGCTCGAACGCGGGACACCTTGATTAAAAGTCAAGTGCTCTACCAACTGAGCTAATGGGTCGATCATTTTGTTTCACTCACAGTTATATATAATACAGTAGGATTCCCTAAATGTCAACAAAAAAACAAGAAATTTTTAAAGAAATATGATGGGATTTGTTTCTTTATTTCTCCCATCTTAAGTCTTTGCCATAGAATTCAAGCTTTGTAAAGGCACCGAATATTCTAGAAAAAACTCTGTCGCTATACGTGTTTGCAATATCTATAGGTGATAAATTTGTAGATATGAGCATTTTTTTATTCTGAATGAGTCTTGTGTTAAGAATATTAAAAATCTCTGTATTGGTAAAGGTATTGGTTAGCTCAGTACCTAAATCATCAATAATAAGTAAGTCACAATCAAATAAAAGCTGGTAACTGGCTTCTATTTCAGGTGTTTTTGTCTTGCCAAATTTATATTCTTCTAAGATTTCTAATATTTTAAAGGCGGTTTGATAGACCACAATTTTGCCTTTATCTAATAAGGATTTGGCAATACAATTGCACAAAAATGTTTTACCTAATCCTGTGGTACCATAAAATAATAAATTTTCACTAGTATCACGATCAAAATTAATCACAAAACCTTCGCAGATATTCAGAATATGCATCATATTTTGTCTAGGAGTCAATACCTTATCCTCAAAGGCAGCATCAGAGAAGAGATCAATATTAAAGAAATGAAAGTTTTCTTTTTCTAACACTTGTGCCATATTAGACATGGTATAGGCTCTGTTGATGAGCTTTTGTTTAAAACAACTGCATTTGTTACCATTATCTAGAAAACCTGTATCTTTACAAATACTACATTGGTATTGTAGTTCTAAATAATGAATAGGAATATTATTTTCTGTAAGTAGAATAGCTTTTTCTTGCTTGAGTTGTTCCATTTTTTGATGAATATCTGATAAAACTTTTTCATAATTTTCAGGATTATTTAAGACTGCTTTTGCAATAAGAACCCCCATATGATGAATTTCATCATCAATGGATTGCAATTGGGGAATTGTGTCATACACTTTATTTTTGCGATGTTCTAATTCTTTTTGTGCACGATCACGTGTTTTTTCATATTCTAGAAGTATTTCCTTTG
The DNA here is from genome assembly GCA_038396625.1 of Clostridiaceae bacterium 35-E11. GTDB lineage: Bacteria > Bacillota > Clostridia > Peptostreptococcales > Thermotaleaceae. Next base: position 4,015,897 of record CP121688.1, on the reverse strand, counting down.
TAAACTTGTTATACAAGTTTGACACCTACCTTATCGATTATTTATTATCACGAAATAATTTTTCTAATTCATCCTTAGAGTATTTAGCTGTTCTCTGTTCAAAGTTGTGAAAGCGGTTTGGAGTAGCTTTTCCATTTTTCTGGGGCGTGGGTTTTGGAGGTGTTTGCTTTTGCTTCACATCTTCTACAGAGGTAAAACCTTCTTTTTTCCAACGTTCTAAAATACTATTAATGTAATTAATATTGGGGTTAGAGGTTTTTTGAGAATTTGCACAAGCTTTTAAGATAACATCCATACTAAATTTCCATTCATCCAGCCAACGATCCATTGTTTCTTTTTCTGATGTGGAAGGTTGGCGAAAATGAAAGCCAAGTGCCTTAAAAATCTGGGTATATTGCAAATATCTTCCGTCTGTTTTTTCCAAATAAGTATCAAGTTTTTCCATATTGGTAATTCCATTGTCATACCAGTTTCTAATGATAGATTCTACAAATCGTACCACATTTCGAATGCCTTTCATATTTTTTTGCTGTACACAATACATGAATGCTCGAATAATTACATCTGTATTCATATTATAATTATAAAACCACTCTAATACCTTCTTTTTTTCATTAGGAACCAATTCTCTTCTTAACAGCTGATTAATGTGGTGAAACATTTCATTGATCTCAGGAATTCGATTGGCTTGTACTAAATCTTGAGGCGAACAAGTATAGGTATCTAGAGAAGATGCTTCTTTTTCCTGTGTAATCTTAGCCAAGGTATAGTTATTATCAATATATAATTGCTTTAGGCTTAAAAATTCCACGGTATATTGGGTGGTATCTTCTTTGGTTTCAAAATGCTTCTTGATAACACCTTTTTGTTCCCAAAAATCCCAAGCATTTAGAACATCCGATAAAGGGATATTAAGATGCTTGGCAATGGTTTGATGATTGATTGAAAGGGATGGGTCTTTATCCTGTGCATATTTGTAGCCAAGTAAATATACTTTCACATAGGTACCATTGGCCATAGGCATAAAATCGTTAATAAAGATGTTTTCTATCGGGGTATCACCCAAATCAAAATCTGCAGTTTGCTTAATAAAATGCAATCAAAATCCCTCCCAATTCAAAACTTTAGACTGTCTTCATTATATCATAAGTAAAGATTTAATTTTAGCGTGTTATAAATTATGTACATATTGGAAAATACCATACATATAGTTATATAAAGTGAAATTTAATGCAGATGCAGTCCTAACTTCGTCTGCATGTAGTGTTACAGATTTAGGAGCGGTACGATACTTATATTCTAGCTGGAAAAAGGAAAGCATTAGGATTGAAATAGAGACAAAAGGAGGGGTGAATACTCATGTATTTTCGAATAAAAAGAAAATTTATTCTACTCACTATAGTATGTATTATTTTAGGATTATCCATGGTAGGTGCAAAGTTAAATGTTATTGAGACCATGACGGTGATGTTGCAAAAGGAAGAATTACTGGAAATAGAAGATATTACGACCTATAGAGTGGATGTGAATTTTGATCCTGTAGAAAAAATTTTAACAGCAAAGGAGAAAATCACTTATAAAAATAAAAGAGATACCGCTTTTAATGCATTATACTTTCATTTATACCCAAATGCATTTAAAACAGAAGAAACGGTGCCTTTTGAGAAAAGAGAAATGGAATTAGCTTATCCTAAGGGTTTCGAGCCAGGATATATACAAATTGATAATGTAAAGAACAATGAAGAAAATTTGAATTATGTTACGATGGGTGTGGGAGAAAGTATCTTAAAGGTAAACTTAAATAAACCACTAGAAATTGGAGAAAAGATTACATTAGAAATAAACTTTACGGTCAAAATTCCCCCATCCACAGGTAGATTTGGCTATGGCACCAATACAATCAATATAGCCAACTGGTATCCGATTCTTTCGGTGTTTGATGGAGAAAAATGGAATCTAGAACCCTATTATGCCATTGGGGATCCTTTTTATAGTGATATGGGAGATTATCGCGTTGTACTGGCCATGCCTAAAGAGTATGTTCTTGCTTCTACAGGAAAATTGATTAAAAAAGAAAGCATAGATGGCAAGGTATATTGGACCCTTGAAGCAGATGCTGTGCGAGACTTTGCTATGATTGTCAGTGATCAGTTTAAGGTACTAGAGGATGAAATCAATGATATAAAAATCAATTGCTATTATTTTGAAGATCCATTAGCAGACCTGGCACTTCAAACAGCGAAGGATTCCATACAAATTTTTAGTGAGATTTTTGGGAAGTATCCTTACCCCCAATTTTCTGTGGCAGCTTCAGACTTTTTTATTGGAGGAATGGAGTACCCGAATCTGGTATTTATAGACACGTCTTTGTATAAAGAAGAGCATAAAGAAATATTAGAGTATATTATTGCCCATGAAACAGCGCATCAATGGTGGTATGGTATTGTAGGTAATGATGAAATCCGAGAGCCTTGGCTTGATGAAGCATTGACAGAATATTCTACATTGTTATATTATGAAAAAAAATATGGTGAAGAAAAGAGAAGGCAAGTTTTTAAAGAGATGATTGTAAGATATTATGAAGCTTATAGAGCAATGCAAGATAATGAAAATGAAGTGATCTATAGAAGTATAAAGGAATTTAAAGATGCCCAAGAATACCAAGCGTTGGTTTACCATAAAGGAGCCATGTTTATAGATGATTTGAGAAAACAGCTGGGCGATGAATTGTTTTTTCAAACCATGAAGGTATATTTTGATAAATATAAATATAAAAATGCAAACACAGAAGACTTTATTAAGGTATGCGAGCAGGTATCCAATAAATCCTTGAGAGGAAATTTTAGGAAATGGCTTAAATATGAGAAGGAATAATAATGAAAATTATGCATAAAATAGGTGTGAAAGTTTTTTTGGAATTTTATAGAAATATAAAGGAGGTTGATAGGATCTAAAAATATGATATAATGAGGAAGTTAGAGTTTGTTATAAAAATATTATAATTTTGTTACAAATTGATTACAAAAAAGAAGGATTTTCATATACGAAACAAGAATAAAAGGACTTTAGAACGGTACAAAAAGGAAAGGAGTCCCAACGGATGAAACAGGAACAAATTCCTGATAAGTTGAAAAAATACTTTTCTCAATATTATAGGAAAATAAGTCAGTATGACAAGAACAAAAAATATCTAGGTTTTATTGCGGGGATACTTGCCATTGCTATTTTTGCATTTGTTTACAGCTACAATGCAGCTTATGCAGTAAAAGTAGATGGAAAAGTAGTAGGTGTTGTTAGAGATAAAAAAGATTTTACCATGTTGATTGACGAAATGCAGACGAATTTACATAAAGCTTATAACACTGAAATTGTCTTGAATCAAACAATATCTTATGAGAGAACAAAAGCAAAAAAGAATCAATTAACCACAGAGGCAAAGCTTAAAAGTGCATTAAAACAAATGATGAACTTTGAAGTAAAGGCCTATGGAATCAAAGCCAATGATCAGTTAATAGCTGTATTATCTACAAAAGCTGAGGCTGATAAGGTACTAGAGCAGTTGAAAAATATGTATATTTCTAAAGAGGAAACAAATGCAAATTTCGAAAAAATTTATTTTGGAGAAGAGGTTGCTGTGGAGGAAGTAGCTATAGAAACGAAGAATCTCAAAGGCACTGAAGAAGCTTTAAAGCTTATTTTACAAGGAACGGAAGAGATAAAGGAACATGAGGTACAAGAAGGAGAAAGTTTTTGGACCATTGCCAAAAAATATAAACTGACAACGGAAGATTTAGAAAAAGCCAATCCCGAAGTGAATCCTGAAAAATTACAGATCAATCAAAAAATCAGTTTAATTGTGCCCAAGCCTTTATTGACTGTTGTTACAGTGGAAAAAGCGGAATATGAGGAAAAAATTCCTTTTGAAATTGTATTTGAAGATACTTCCGCTTTATTTAAAGGAGAAAAAAAGATAAAAGTTACAGGGAAAGACGGTAAAAGAGAAGTAGTCGCAGAAATTATTAAAAACAATGGCATAGAAGTAGATAAGAAAATTTTAGAAGAAACAATTATTGAAGAGCCCCAAAAGCAAGTGGTATTACAAGGTACGAAGAACCCTCCTCCCAAGGTAGGAACAGGAACCTTAAGCAATCCTACAAGGGGAAGACTCTCCTCAAGATTTGGTTATAGATGGGGAAGAAAGCATGAAGGTATTGATATTGCTGCAAGAATAGGAACACCGGTACATGCTGCTGATGGAGGGAAAGTTGTTTTTGCAGGTACGAGAAGTGGGTATGGTAAGTTGGTGATTGTTGATCACGGTGCAAATGTCAAGACTTATTATGCACATAATAGCAAGCTTGTGGTATCGAAGGGAACAAAGGTATTTAAAGGACAGAAAATAGCAGAGGTAGGGAACACAGGAAGAAGTACAGGACCACACCTGCATTTTGAAGTAAGAAAGAATGGTGTGCCCGTAAATCCATTAAAATATGTAAAATATTAAAAGGTAAGCCCAGCTGATCAGCTGGGCTTTTTTAAATGCATATCCAATTCAAAGGGTACCTATCTTCGGTATATGATATCTAAAATCAAGCCATAAGTCATCTCTGTACTATAGGAATAAAAAGAGCAGTGCTAAAAGACTAGGATCAAAATTGAAAATAGGTTTTGAAGGCTGTTGAGGTCTTGAAGGCTGATTAGGACGCGGTCTTGGTGGACGCCGTGGCATTCTTGGTTTAGGTGTAGGGGCTACAGGAGATGTAGTATCCTCTAAATCTAACATGTTTTTTATACTGATGATGCCGCTACCTTCAGAAAATCGATTCCCATCAATGTTAATGGCACTTCTTACGATTTTGTTTTTAACCTGCAGTGGAGAAAGTTCAAGATTTTTTTCATAAAGTAGGGCTGCAGCACCTCCTACAATAGGTGTTGCCATAGAAGTACCAGAATGACTGACATAAGCAGTAGAATTCTTATTAGACAAGGACATGATATCAACACCAGGTGCCACCACATTAGGTTTTACAACACCACCAAGGGTGGGACCTCTGCTGGAAAATTCAGCAATAAAGTCATCCTCATAGGAGATGGTACGATTATCATCAGCAGCGCCAACGGTAATGACAGAGGGACTGGTTCCTGGCGTAGTAATGGAACGAGCATTAGGACCACTATTTCCTGCTGCAGCAACTACCGTTAATCCACTTTGTACGGCAGCAGCAGCAGCCTTAGCTAAAGGATCTTCTGAATAAATCTTATCTGCAGGAGAACCAAAGGACATATTGACAACTTTGATGTTATAAGTATCTTTATGATCAATAACCCATTGTATACCTGCTAAAATATCAGAAGTACTTCCACTGCCTGTTTCATCTAAAACTTTGACACCAATGATATTTGCTTCGGGAGCAATACCTTTGTACTTTTTATTGACATAGCCATTTCCTGCGGCAATTCCTGCAACATGGGTTCCATGTCCATCGTCATCATAGGGCTGTGAACGATTATTTACAAAATCTTTAAAAGCAATAATTCGATTCGTAGGTCTTATTAGGTCATCGTGGGGCGCTACCCCTGTATCGATCACAGCAATACCGATGCCTTTCCCTGTATAGCCTGTATCATTCACTAATTGAGCAGCGACACATTTCGTAGCGATATCCATACATTTAAATACTTTGTTGTCATCATTGATAAATTGAATCATGTGATGGGCTGCAATAGAATCTACAGCACTTGCAGGAATCTCTGCTGCAATGGCATTGATCATGGGAACATCGTATTTTATCTTACCACCGGCATCGAGGATGCAGTCACGAATATGATCGCAGGTTTCTTGACTATATACAATTACAGAAAGATATTCTTTTGTTCCAGCTGACAATCGGGCAATTACTTTTGGATGGACAAATTTAGCTCGAATTTGTCTTTTATTCATAATGATCACTCCAAATCATATAAAATCATACATTTTCACTACCAATGTATGCCCCAAAAGTAGGAATGGTTAATAGAAAAGAAAAAGAATTCCTATTATTGTCAATGAAGTTTACATAAAAATATGTTATAATATCAATGTATCTCCTCATATACATACTCTTATAAAGGGGAGGGGATATATATGAAAAGAGTATTAAGAAAAAAAATGAAACTGATATCTACATTGATCATCGGTTTTATCATTTTTATGGGTTCACTAAATAGTGATGTTTTAAAAGTTCGTGCTTATCCCCTATTAAGAGAGATACAGCATGAACTGATACTTTATAAAACAAAACATTATCAGCAATTAGAAACAGAACATTTTATTATTCGATATGAACCAGAGGAAGAAGCCATAATTGATCTTGTAGCGCAAGCAGCAGAAAGAGATTATAAGGCTGTTTGCGATATGTTTGGTTATTATCCCAAAGAAAAGACCATGATTATTGTGTACCATAATAGTGAAAACTTAATGAAAAATACTAATTTAGGGCAGGGGAAGCCACCTATGGGTGTATACTTTGCTTCAACGATTCAGATTCTTTCTCCTAGACTATGGATTTCAGAAGATGAAAACATGCAGGATATTTTTATGAATGAAGGGCCTATGATTCATGAATTCACACATTTGGTAGTAGATGATGTAACAAAAGGAAATTATCCCTTATGGTTTACAGAGGGTGTTGCGTTATATCAAGAATATGTTCAAACCGGATATGAATGGGGAAAAAATGCTTCTTTTGAAGGGGTCCCCTATACGGTAGAACAGCTCGCCCAAAATTTTCATCAGCTTGATGAAATATTAGCGTATAAGAGATCTTTTGAAATTGTAAAAGAAATAGTAGAGGACCAAGGTTTTGAGAAGATTAATCATACACTAGAGCTTTTAGGAGAAGGAAAGGAATTTGATCGTGTTCATAGTGAAGTTCTTGGTACATCATTGCAAAAATGAATGATTTATGTAGAAAAAATGCAGGAACTGTCATGATAGTTCCTGCAAAAATTATGTTATATAGGAGGCTTTGATCGTATTATATAAATAGCCTACGAACCATATACCTAGGTTTGATCACAATTATTTACATAATAAGTGAATAGATCAAAAAGGTCGTATGATAAAAGATAAAGTGATTTTATTATATACAAAGTTGTTAATATTTTATATGATATAATCGTAGAAAATATATAGGTGATTAGTGCTAGTTTAGAATAGAGCGTATAGAAATGAAAAATATATTGGGTAAAAAGGATTCCTATAAAAAATCAAGAATAATACACATAAAGGAATAAGATGATGGGGTGAGTAATGATGGCTAGAAGAGTACTCGTTGTAGATGATGAAAAATCTATCTCAGATATTTTAAAGTTTAATTTACAAAAAGAAGGCTACGAGGTTAATGTAGCTTTTGATGGGGAAGAGGCTATTCACAAGGTTTATCAGATAGAGCCTGATTTGATTTTATTAGATATTATGCTTCCTAAGATGGACGGCTTTCAAGTATGTAAAAAGATAAGAGAGAACTTTAATACCCCTATCTTAATGTTGACTGCAAAAGAAGAGGAAGTCGACAAGGTACTAGGGTTAGAATTAGGTGCGGATGATTACATTACAAAACCATTTAGTATGCGAGAATTATTAGCAAGAGTAAAAGCAAATATTCGAAGAATAGCAGTAATGCCTAGTAACGATCGAGGAAATACCATTACATCAGGTGCATTGAGTATCGATTTAAATAAATATGAAGTAAGAAAAGGAACGCAAACGATCGAATTAACCCTAAGAGAATTTGAACTATTAAAATATTTGGCAACACAAGAAGAGCAAGTATTTACAAGGGAACAGCTCTTAGAAGAAGTATGGGGCTATGAATACTATGGTGATATTCGAACTGTAGATGTGACTGTCAGGAGATTGCGGGAAAAAATAGAAGATCATTCAAGCAATCCAAAGTATATCCTAACCAAAAGGGGAGTAGGGTATTACTTTAGGAGGACTTAGCATGTTTAAGAGTATAAGGTGGAAGTTTATTACCATATACTTTCTACTCGTGTTTATGGCAATGATTATCGTAGGTGTATTTATTATCCAACAGTTTGAGGAATATCATCTTAATATTGTTAGCGAAAATCTGACAAAGCTGGCACGAGAAGGGTTAATTCAGTCTATAGAAAATTTTGAAAATCTTGATGAAAATAAAGAAGAAATTCAACAAAACATTGACCAATGGGCGAAGGGGTTGCAAGAAGAGATATTCATTGTCAATCTAGAATTTGAAATTATTGCCAAGAGCAACAATGCTAAAAGCAGTAATAATCCTAATAGCAATAGTGCTTTGGGAGCCCTAGACGATTTGCTGCTTGTGGATGCACGTAATGGACAAATTGCTGAAAAAAATGTAATCATCAAAGAGAGTGGTATTTCTGCCAAAAACATGGCGTTTCCTATTGGTAAACCAGTCAAAGGAATCCTCTATCTTCGTGCTGATTTAACAGATATCTATAAAACATTACATGATTCAAAGTGGATTTTAACAGAAGCCACCTTTCTAGCATTAGGAATTACGGTAGTTTTAGGATTTTTAATCGCTAGAAGTGTAACAGAACCAATTATGGATGTAACCATTAAAGCTGCCAAAATGGCAAAGGGAGATTTTAATCAAACGGTTGAAGTAAAATCTGATGACGAAATCGGTCAGCTTGCTGAAATGTTTAACTATGTAAGGGACAAATTAAACCTTACGCTATCTCAAATATCTAGTGAAAAAAGTAAATTGGAGACCATTCTAAGCTATATGGCAGATGGCTTGATTGCCATTAATAATGGTGGACAAATCATCCATGCTAATCCTACCGCTATGCATATGTTAGGGTTATCTCAAGAGGATGTTCAGAATAAACCCTATGATGTAATTATGAAAAATTTAAATGAAAAATTAACCATGACATATATTGAGCAGCATTATAATGATTGGATAGGGCGTGAAAGCATACGTATTAAAGACGCTATATTTCATGCACGATATGCTCCTTTTAAAAACGAAAAAGGAGAAAAGACTGGGATTGTCATGGTGATACAGGATATTACAGAACGTCAAAAATTAGATAATATGAGAAAAGAATTTGTAGCGAATGTGTCCCATGAATTGAAAACACCCCTTACAAGTATTAAAAGTTATACGGAGACGCTATTAGATGGTGCACTAGAGGATCAAGGCATAGCTGAACACTTTTTAAAGGTAATCGATAGTGAAGCAGACAGAATGAATCGATTGGTTCAAGATTTATTGCAATTGTCTCGATTGGATTATAAACGTGTAAATTGGAATAAAAGAGAAACGGATTTAGTAAAATTAATAGAAAATGTTGTTTTAAAAATGACCATTACAGCAAAAAATAAAAAACAAGAAGTAAATTTCATAACAGATACAAAAGAAATGATAGGCATCATTGATATGGATAAAATAGAGCAAGTGGTTTTAAATATTTTAAGCAATGCCATAAAATATACTCCTGATGGTGGGAAAATAGACATTGCTCTACACCAACAAGAAGATCAAGGCATGCTAACAATTGCAGATAATGGGATAGGTATACCCGAAAAAGATCTACCAAGACTATTTGAACGTTTTTATCGGGTAGATAAGGCACGATCGAGGGAACTTGGTGGAACGGGATTGGGGTTGGCCATTGCGAAACAAATTGTAGAGGCACATCAGGGAAACATCCAGATAAACAGCAAAGAAGGAGAAGGTACAAAGGTTACGATTACACTGCCGCTCAGGGCAGAAATGACGTAATAGGAATTTAAAATCAGTGTAATGTCTGTGTAATACGTTTGTAACAATGATAGGTTATAATATATGTGATATAAAGGATGATTGTGCAAACTGGGAGGAATAACAATGAAAAGAAAGGTGATTACCAGTGCTTTGATATTGGTGATGTTAGGGGCTTCTGCTACCACAAGCCATGCGGCTTATAGATCATTCCCACGTTATATATATTCTATCAATGCCAACGAAGAGCCGATAGAGATCATTAGTCCAAAGGGAGACATCATTGTACAAGATAATTTGCTAATCTCTGTGCGGGTGCAAGAGGATGATGTATCGGTAACGTTAAATGTATACAAACAAGATATAGATCAGTCAAAGGATAGTTTGATATTTGGACCAGAGAAAGTAGAACACGGGGAAAAGCTTAAGTTTTATAATAAACAGATTAAGGATTTATCACCAGGCAGTTACAAGATAAAATTTGATGTAAAGGATAAAAATGGTGATAAAATGAAATCGATTGTAAAGTCTATTATCGTAAAAAATAAAGATGTGGAAGTGGAGAAGTTGACTGAAGAATTGCAAAAACCATCTACATCTTCAAATACCATGCTTAAGAATCTTACAGAACCAGAGAAAAAATAGGATGTATAGGAGAGGAGCGTCTTGGGCAAAGAAAAGTTTAAGACCATTTTGCTGATGACACTTTTTGTATTGAGTATAGCACTTACCAAACAATTATGGATTAGTGTTCCTATACCTCATGACATGTCTTTTGCAAATCAAATGAAAAACATGGACTCTAAAGTAGAAAATCATACAAAAGATATTTTTGACATATTCAGCCCCCAAAGTTTTACTGTTAACTTTGGGGGTGGTCTTCATACGGTATTTTATGATGATGTATATAATATATGGGCGGAAGTTCTTTCTATACTTCAAAATAGTTCTTCAAAAAAAGACGTAATAATAGAAGAAATAGAAGTGCAACGATGGATGGAAGAAAATAAAGCTAGGTCAATAAAAATGGACTTTGGATTTTCTATGCCAGTGGATGCTTTAGGAAGTGTTTTTAAAGGCAAAGAGATAGAAGTTCTTGATGAAAAAGTTTCTAGCGTGGATAGCATTTTGGTTTCATTGATTGATGAAGATAGTATCTACATAGCAGATTGCAATGAAGGAAAGTATTATCGCATAAAAGGGAAAGGTGAAAAGAAAAATCTTTTTAATATTATGAATACGATTGAAGCAGAAAGCCATAGCCCCTATTATGCGATTAAGGATATATATGGTGTAGAGAATAACAATCTCATGCCCCTAGAATTAGATAATAATATACCGAAAATACGTGTTGTTCAAGAAATTGACCCAACAAATAATACACAGGTAGAGGCTTTTGCCGGTACTTTCTTTGGAGAAAATTTTGATTTTGTAAGGAAGATGGTAGAAAGCAATGGTAGTGTGATTTATATGTATGGATATGGTCAAAAATCTTTAAAAATAGATGCGTCAGGGATGCTAGAGTATATTGAACAAATGGATGAAGAAAAATCTAGAAATAGCGTTACATTTGATCATGCCTTAAAAATTGCCCTGAAATTTGTAGGAGACCATGGAAGCTGGTCAAGTGTAGAGGCGTATTTGAAACAAGCAAATGCCATGGAAAAGGGGAAGAAAAAAGGATATCAGTTTGTTTTTGGCTACCGATTAAATAGATTTCCTATTTACTATAGTGATGAAATAGGGTCAGAAGCTATAGAAGTGCATGTGATGGGTGAACAGATTACTTACTATAAAAGACTATTAAAGAAAGAAAAAATTGCAATGAACTTTTTAGAGAATAATGAAGATACCCTCATCCTATCAACACCTGAAGTAATAGATCAAAACTTTGACATGATTATGGAAGATTATATAAAAGATATGAATATAGCTATACAAGGTACAATGATGGAGGAAATACTAAAAGAGGTATTGTCATCTATTGAAACTGTGGAGATAGGGTATTACTACAAACCTATGAAGGAACCTGACAAACTAATACCTGTATGGATTATTAAACTGGATAAAAGAATTTATTACTTTGACGTTTATACGGGAACTTTGATGTATCGTGGTGAAATATAATGGATGGTGAAAGATATGGACTGGTCAAAAGCAAAAAATATCCTTATTATAGCTTTTGTAATTACGAATATTTTTTTAATTTATAATATCGAAAAAGATATCTTTGACAATACTTCAGCTATCGTCAAAGAAAAAAATATTGAGGATATTATTGATATTTTAGAAGAAAAAAATATTAAAGTAGATACAGAAATTCCTAAAAAGATTTTAGCATTACCTACGTTAAATGTAGCTTATGAAACTTATGAACAAGCAAAGCTGGATAAAATTTTTTCAAGGAAAAATCAAAAAACAAGTATTGAAAATAATGAAGACGCAATAACATCATCTATTATTAATCATAAAATAGTACAGTATACGAACGACAATCCTCAAGCACATATAGATGATTTTAACCCCAAAACAGCTCGGCGGGAAGCAGAAGCTTTTATAAAAGAACATGGGTTTATGAAGAAAGATGTGCTTTATTGGGATACCCAAGAGAGTGGAGAAGGTTATAAAGTAATTTTTAAACAAAAGTATAAAGGGAGCTTTTTAGAGTATAGTTATATGTATGTTATCATTACAGGCTCTGGTGTAAAAGAGTTTGAGAGAATGTGGCTTATACCCCTTGAAATGGACGAAAAGAAAAATGACATCATTCCAGCTACAAAGGCGCTATTGAAATTTATGAAAGAAATAGAAGATACAAACAAAGAAATGATTATTGAAGATATTGCCTTAGGCTATTGGTTTGATCCCTCACAAATAGGTTTAACTAACGTAGAAAATGTAAAATCAGGAACAGCAGTACCAGCTTGGAGGATTCTTTTAAAGGATGGCCAAACAAAATTTATTGTTGCTTATGAAAATTATTAGAAAATAAAGGAATATGCTAAAAAGGGTAGAAGCAAATAATAAGGGCTTCTGCTTTTTTTGTAAAAAGAATGAGGTAAAATTTGTTATAAATAAGTACTTATCAAATAGAAATATTGGTGATATAATGAAATGAGGTTTATCCTTAAAAGAGTTGGTAAACCTCAAGAGATGGAATTTTAGAGGAAATTTACATATAACGAAAAGTCCTACAGTGGAAGGGTTGAAATACCGTATGAGTAAACTTGTAATTGAAGGTGGACATCAATTAAAAGGAAAAGTCAATATAAGTGGATTTAAAAATGCTGCAGTGGCCATTATCCCTGCTGCAATTTTGGCAGGAGATAGATGTATAATAGAAAATCTCCCTGATATTCAAGATGTACATGTATTGGCACGAATACTGAAGCAATTGGGTGCAAAAGTAGATTTTCAAGGTGAAAATAACGTAATGGATATAGATACTAGCAGTATTGAGGAATGCTTTGCCTCTTATGAAATGGCCAAGGAATTAAGAGCTTCTTACTACTTGTTAGGTGCAGCTTTAGGAAGATTTAAAAAAGCAAGAGTAGCTTTTCCAGGAGGCTGTGATATTGGCACAAGACCTATTGACCAACACATTAAAGGTTTTGAGGCATTAGGTGCAAAAGTAGAAATAGAGCATGGTATCATTCATGTGGAAGCAGCAAACTTAAAGGGAGCTGAAATCTACTTAGATGTTGTAAGTGTAGGAGCCACAATTAATATTATGATGGCTGCCTGTAGAGCTCATGGAAAGACGATTATAGAGAATGCGGCAAAGGAGCCTCATGTAGTGGACGTGGCGAATTTTCTGAATGCCATGGGAGCAGATATAAGAGGGGCAGGTACAGATGTTATTAAGATTCATGGTGTTGACCAAATGAAAGGTTGCACCTATAGTGTGATTCCTGATCAGATTGAAGCAGGGACATTTATGATTATGGCTGCTGCTACTGGAGGGGATGTATTAATCGACAATGTTATTCCAAAGCATCTTGATCCTATTACGGCTAAATTGAGAGAAATGGGATTAGAGATAGAAGAATATGGAGAATCCTTAAGAGTAGTACGAACAAAGACGTTAAAAAGCATCAATATAAAAACCCTGGTTTATCCAGGATTTCCCACAGATTTACAACAGCCTATGTCTGCCCTTTTGACCCAAGCAGAAGGAACGAGTATTGTGGCAGAGACAATATATGAGGGACGATTTAAGCATGTGGATGAGCTAAAGAGAATGGGCTCAAAAATAAAAGTAGAAGGAAGAGTGGCCATTATTGAAGGTCCAAAACCATTATCTGCTGCTGAGGTTGCAGCCACAGATTTGAGAGCAGGAGCCGCTTTAGTGGTGGCAGGCCTTATAGCACAAGGTACGACACAGATATCGAATGTTCATTATATAGATAGAGGTTATGATGGGATAGAAAAAAAGCTTTTGGCATTGGGCGCAAAAATCAAGCGCGTATAATGAATTAAGGCAGGTACACTGGTTGCCTGTCTTTTTATATTGTAGGATAAGACATATACACAATGAAAGAAATGGAGGCAGAAGATGGGACTAAGGTTTTGTTCTTTAGCCAGTGGCAGTAGTGGAAATTGCCAGTACATTGGAAATGATGAAACACATATATTGATAGATGCAGGATTATCTGGAAAAAAAACAGCCCAATACCTTGAAGAAATTGGCGGAAAAATGGAGCAGATTCATGGTATTTTGGTAACACATGAACATAATGACCATATAAAGGGAATCGGTATTTTATCAAGAAGGTTTAATATTCCCATATATGCAAATAATAATACTTGGAAAGAAATAAGGGGAAAAATAGGAGAAGTGCATGAAGAAAATATAAGATGTTTTCAAACAGGAGAAGATTTTTATATTGATGCTATCAAAATAAAACCTTATGCAATATCCCATGATGCAACAGATCCTGTAGGTTTTTCTTTTTATCATGATCAGGCAAAAATAAGCATAGCTACAGATTTGGGGTATGTGAATGATGAAATTAAAAATGAAATAAAAGATGCAGATTTATTGATGCTAGAATCGAATCATGATGTGGAGATGCTAAAAATGGGAAGATATCCATGGTACCTAAAAAAAAGGGTCATGAGTGAGAAAGGTCATTTATCCAATGAAAATGCAGGACAAGTAATTGCAGAAATCATGGCACAATCTACTTGTATCAATCATGTTTTATTAGGGCATTTAAGTAAAGAAAACAATTTTCCTGAACTGGCCTATGAAACAGTGAAAGAGGTATTGACATCGAAAAAAATTAAAATAGGACTTGATATCAATATTGATTTAACCTATAGAGACAGGGTAAGTAAAGTATATAATATTAAGAAATAATCTTTTGACAAGGGAGGGATATCATGAGCTTTTATGATGAAAATAAAAACGACAATGATGATCAGCATCCTTCTTCAAAGTATTATGTACCAGTACCAGACAGGACCTATTATAGAGAAAAAAAGAGACCGTCTTTTTTTATTATTATACTGGTTGCAGTGATCGCTGCATTAATAGGAGGGCTTTTGACAGCTTATATTGCTCCAAAGTATATATATGGCAAATATCTACCATACCCAAATATAAATCAGCCAGCTCCTAACATTGAAATTGTCACAAAGTCAAAAGAAATGAATGTGATTCCTGCAGTCGTAAAAAAAGCGATGCCTTCTGTAGTAGGAATTACAACTGTTACTTTAGAAAAAGATTTTTTCTTTGGTGTGAGAAAAGGCCAAGGAATAGGAACGGGTGTGATTGTGGATCATCGAGGATATATTTTAACCAATTCGCATGTAGTCAATGAAGGACAAACAGAAGAGGTGAAAGTATTACTTTATGATGGAAGAGACCTAAAGGCAGAGGTGCTGTGGCATGATCCTTTATTAGATCTTGCGATTGTGAAAGTCGGTGCTGAAAATTTACCTGTGGCATCTTTGGGCAACTCTGATGACTTAGAGGTAGGACAATTAGCTATCGCTATAGGTAATCCGCTGGGATTAGCCTTTGAGCGAACCGTGACCTCTGGTATTATCAGTGGACTGGAGAGAAGCATTGCATTAGGCGAATTTGAAAGTATTGAGGGACTCATTCAAACAGATGCGTCGATCAATCCTGGAAACAGTGGAGGACCTTTAATCAATGATCAGGGAGAAGTGATCGGAATCAACACTGCTAAAATTCAGACAGGAGAAGGATTGGGCTTTGCAATACCTGTTAATATGGCTAAGCCAATGGTGGATGAATTTATTGAGAAGGGTGAATTTACGAAAGTCTATCTAGGGATACGGGGCATTAATGCAGGAGAGTATATTAGAAACTATGGAGATAATCTAGGAACGACAGAAGGGATATTTGTCTATCAAGTATCGCCTAACTCGCCGGTATATAAAGCGGGAATGCAAGATGGAGATGTTATTCTTTCGATTGACAATAAGAAAACCAGTACCATGAGGCAATTGGTAAGAGAACTTTATAAATACAGACCAGGAGATACAATAAAAATGGAAGTACTGAGAAGTGGTAAAAAAATAGACCTAGAAATTATTTTGGAAGCTACACCGAAGGGTTAAGAAAACATGTATAATGCTTGATCAAGGAAGATACAATAATAAAAAATTGATTTGGAGTGAACAAGATGTATGTAGTTTGTGCAGAACATCTGACAGAAGCCATAGATGAATTCGTAGAAGTTTATGAACAACCGCCGGACCTTTACGAATTAGACAAAGTGACCTTTACAGATTGGACCAGTCCTCACACCTGTGATTTTTGTGATATACCCCCTAAATACTTAGTTGTATAATGATATAATAAAAGACGAGGTACGCCTCGTCTATTTTTTTGATAAAAGTAAGGAGTGATTGGATGAATATAACCATTATCAGTGTGGGTAAAATCAAGGAAAAATATTTGGTTAATGCCATCAATGAATATAAAAAAAGACTGAGTAGATATTGTAAGCTAAATATCATTGAAGTTGCTGATGAAAAAGCACCTGAAAATCTCAGCGATAAAGAAATGGAGCAGGTAAAACAAGTAGAAGGAGAAAATATTTTAAAGCATATTAAGGAAGGTATGCATGTCATCGCTTTAGATATTCAAGGGAAGATGCTGTCTTCAGAAGCATTTGCAGATAAGATAGAAAGCTTAGGAATACAGGGACACAGCAATATAGCCTTTGTGATCGGAGGTTCTTTAGGATTATCACAAGAAATAAGAACAAGAGCAAACTTCAGATTGTCATTCTCACCGATGACTTTCCCCCATCAGTTAATGCGGGTAATTTTGTTAGAACAGATTTACAGGGGCTTTCGGATTGTGAGGGGGGAACCGTACCATAAATGACGGAATTTCCATACACTTTTCAAATTAAATTTTCTTGAAAATACTAGAATTTTATTTCTCTGTAAGTTTTTGCTGTACAAGGACAATATATTTGTCTAATTTTTGACTTAATCTTACTACTTCATTTGTATTTCCCTGTTCTTTATATATTTTATTTAATTTTAATCGAAGGTTATATATTTTTTTGCTAATTTCTTGTTGTGACAAACTATTTTTTTCCTTCATTTTTTCACCTCGTTTATGCTTCTAAAATACTAAGATTTTATGAATTAAAGTATATATCACTTCTATTCATATTATAGTCAAAATTTGGAACATATTCAATATAAGGACTACATTCTATAATTTTTTTATGGAGGTGATCCTGTGATTAGCTATGAGCCATTATGGAAAACTATGAAGGAAAAAGGTGTCACAACATATACTTTAATTAAGAAATATAATTTTAGTAGCCATACTATCCATCGTTTGAGGCATAATGAAGGTATCTCTACAGCTTTAATCAACGATCTATGTGCTATTTTAAATTGTAAAGTGGAAGAAGTTCTTGTATATATTCCGGATTCCAAGTAAGTGATTGTAGTAAAAATCTTTTAGTTGATATGGTTCAAGATACTATTACAAAGATGGCACTAATTTGATAAACGAATCAATGGTAAAACGTAATTATACAGAAAACGAATATATTTTATATTTGAGATAAGAGCATTTATTATAGATCTATGGTTGAAAAAAAGAATTTGGAGGATATTATTATGATAAAAAAATTAGAGGTAAATGTAAAAGAAATAAATAAGGTAATGAAAATTTGGAAAGAGGCTACGATGAAAGCACATAGATTTATTTCAGAAGCATATTGGCTAGAAAATTATAACGTTGTAAAAGAAAAATATATTCCAATGGCTGAAACTTATGTATATTTAGAGGAAAATGAAATAAAGGGATTTATTAGTATATTAGCAGGAGAATATATAGGGGGGTTGTTTGTTGATATAAACTGTCAAGGTAAAGGTATTGGAGAAAAATTAATTACGTATACCAAAGACATATATGACAAGTTGAAACTAGCCGTTTATAAGGAAAATGAAAAAGCAGTTGGTTTTTATAAAAAAATGGGATTTATTGTGAAACATGAACAGCTTAATGAAGAAACAAATGAGCCAGAATATATTATGGTTTTGAAAAGATAAGAAAAGAAGTATTTTTGAAATTTCATAATTATATTAGGATTAAAGATGTTTAATTTATGTACAAAAAATTTCGTAAAAAACGTTTTCGATAAAGCGTATTATAAGTGATGCATAACTTTTTCTATTGTTTGGTCCTTACTGGCCATTATACTTTTTTATTGTTTTGGTTATAGCAGTAAGGATAGACACAATTTGGTTTCTTTGGTAGTGTATTCACAATAAAACTTGTTCGTAGCAATGATGGTTATTAACAATTATTGCTACGAAGGAGTTTTATTTTAAATAAAGCATGCATAGGTTTTATGACACGCTCATCTACGCTTCTTCTTTTCTTGAATGATAATAATTCAGGATCCCTTCAGCGATGGCTTTTGCACACTGATTCTTCCCCTTTTCTGATATTAAGAATTCTAGGTCTTGTGGGTTGCTTAGATAACCTAATTCAACCAATACGGATATAGATTGTGTATTTCTTAAAACATAGAGTGCTTTATCTTCTTCATATTTTAAACCTCTGTCTTTTGTATAACCTATACTTGAAAGACGAGTACTTATTTCTCTAGCAAGCATTTCATCTTCAGTATTTTTGAACCTACACCATACTTCAGTCCCTCTAACTTCACTAGATTCAACAAAATTGTTAGCATGAATAGATACAAAAATATCGGCATTGGATTTATTTGAAATTTGACTTCTTCCTTTTAGAGATGCGATTTGATTTTTCCAGGGTATTTTATCTTTTTTACGGGTATAGATGACTTTTATATTCTGTTTTTTCAAAATTGCACCTAATTTTAGGGAGACATCTAAAGCTAAATCCTTTTCTTTAACCTTATAAATTGGATTTGTAGCGCCTGGGTCGTATCCTCCATGACCTGCATCGATACAAATAGTAAAAATATAATTTGGTGCACACTTTATAAATAGAAAAACACTTATAAGAATAATGAATGCAGTCAAAGTAAATAAGCGCCTATGAAAACGTCTTCGCATAGCCAAATATTTTTTCCTGGAATGTACTCTCATATAATGGACCCCTTCTAGACAATTTCTTAAGACATAGATATTTATAGACTCATAATATCAGATAATCTATGATAATAATTCACATCATATTCAATTATACTATATGAATTTTTAGATATACAGGAATTTTTTGTAAAGTTCTTTTTCCACAAGTACTCCTTTTGCTTTCTTGTAAAAGCAAAGCACTTTTAAAGCTTGCTTATAGGAAGTAAGAGCATGATAGAAACTGTACAACCATCGTAAGCAGTTAAAGGATATCTATATAATAAAGCCAGTACTCATTGTTATCAAGTACTGGCTGGTTTATTGGTGATATATTTAGAAAAAAATAATTATTTTCATCCTTAAAATGCTAGGCTTCCTATTTTATCTTCCACAACTTTGATGATTTCTTTATTTTTAATCAAATCTGCAATATATTCAACGTCTATATATGTCACTCCATCTTCAGCTACAAAAGGAACTTGTTTTCTAATTAAATCATAGACTGCACCTGCGGCGCTGGATGGTTTTAAACCTTCATGAAAGTCTTGGGCTTGTATAGCATTAAATATTTCTGTAGCCACTACATATCTACCTAATCCTACACAATCATAAGCTTTTAATGCGGCGTTGTATCCCATACTTACATAATCCTCTTGAAAAGCACTGGTACAAACATATTCATTTGAAAGAAGAATATCTGCTATTTTATTACAAGGGACTTTTAGATTACTAATTTCCAGAAAAAAGCTAACCTTATGACCAATTTTATGAGCAGGAACAGAGGTTGTAAATTTTGCTAAAATATCTTTTTCAATCAATCTTGTGATTCGTTCACTAACGCTTGGTCTGGAAAGATTAATTATTTTTGAAATGTCGGTAATTGAAATACGAGCGTTATCTTGTAATAATTCAACAATCTTTTTATCGATTTCATCCATAACAAAATCATTCTCTACAGTTTTTGTTATTATTATTTTAATATAAAAATTTTAAAATAGATAGAATGCTTTCTTAAGATATTTTTATGCGCCGATTTTCATTCGAAAGGGTACTGTACTATTTGCCTCATAAAGATTAGAAATTAAGGTTCAACAAACCACAGATATAGTGAACCGCACCATAAATAACTGCAGTTTCATAGCCGCAGGGAGTATTCCATGACAGAGTTATTAACAATAGGGGATGATTTATAGTAGCTGCAGCATTAAAAGTTGTCAGTTTTATTATAAACTACTTGTATCAATAGATATAGAAGGTAAAATGATGATTGACAAAGATGCATTAAATAATTATAATAATTAGTTGAACGTTGATGATATTATGATTAACAAAATAAGACAGTTCGAAATCCATCCTGTCTATAAACAAAACTAGGACATTACTGCTTTGGACTGTTATGTCGGGAGTAGTTTTTTTGTTTATGGGGCAGGTATGCCTTTTTTTTATGAGCAAAATAGTTGAAATTTTTTATAACTGTAAACAAAGTAATTGCTGTGAATTTTGTACGCTTAGGTTACTTATTGAAAGGGTGAAGCAATGAAAAAGATAGGTTTGACTACAACCGTGCCGATAGAGGTGTTATTAGCAGCTGGCTATACACCGATTGATCTTAATAATATTTTTGTGACTTCTGATAAGCATTTGAAATATATTGATTTGGCAGAAAAAGATGGATTCCCTAAAAGTATGTGTGCTTGGATCAAAGGGATTTATGGTGTATGTTTGAAAAATGATATTCATGAAATCGTGGGAGTAATGGAGGGAGACTGTTCTAATACAAAGGTATTAATAGAAATTTTAAGGAACAGAGGTATCAAGATTCATCCATTTTCATTTCCTCATCGTCATACAAAAGAAGATGTTAAAAAAGAAATAAAGAAGTTTATGGAACATTTTAATGTAAATGAAAAGAAAGTAGAAGAAATGAGGGAAGAAATCAACAAAATAAGAGAAAAAGCCAAAGAACTTGATCAATTAACATATATTGATGATAAAGCTACAGGTTTTGAAAATCATTTATTTCAGCTTTGTGCAAGTGATTTTGATGGAGATGTAGGAAAATATAGATTACTTTTAGAGAAAAAAGTTGAAGAAATAAAGAGTAGAAAGCCTGATAGGAAAACATTAAGACTTGGATATTTAGGAGTTCCTCCAATGACAGAAGATTTATTTGCGTTTGTTGAAAATTTTCATGCAAGATTTATCTATAATGAAGTGCAAAGGGAATTTGCTTTTCCACGGGCAGATAGAGCTAAAAATATTTATGAACATTATTATGATTATACGTATCCATATGATATGGACTATAGACTTAGCGAAATAAAAAAACAAATAGAAGAAAGAAAAATAGATGCAATCATACATTATACACAGGCTTTCTGTCATAGAGCAGCTGAGGATATTATCTTAAAACAAAAATTAGATATACCCATTTTAAATATTGAAGGAGATAAGCTAAATAAATTGGACGCTAGAACGAAGTTAAGAATAGAAGCATTTTTAGATATGCTTTATGATTTAAAGGAGGATTCTAATTGAGAGTCTTGGGAATAGATCTGGGCAGCAGAGAAGTGAAAATTGTCTTAATGGAAGGTTCAGAAATCGTATATAAGGAAAAAATGGGTACGATGACCTTTTATAGAGACTATTGCACATATGATGAGAAAGTAGCGGTAGATGTAAATAAGCTTAATATAGGAGAAGTGGATAAAGCTATTTCTACTGGTTATGGAAGGAATAATACTAATTTAAATAAATTTAAACCTATCAATGAAATAAAAGCACACGTTTACGGTGCTATTTATCAAACTGGGTTGAATGATTTTATATTATTAGATATTGGAGGGCAAGACGTTAAAGTAGTCAAAGTTGAAAAGGGCTTAACTACTGATCTTGAGCTAAATGATAAATGTGCATCATCCTGCGGCAGGTATTTAGAAAATATGGCAAATGTTCTAGAGATTTCTTTAGATGAACTTTCAAGACATATTGAAAATCCAGTTGAACTCAATTCAACCTGTGCAGTATTTTCAGAATCTGAACTGATAGGAAAAATAGCAGAGGGGATAAGCATGGAGAGATTGTGTGCAGGAGTAAATTATTCATTATATAAAAGATTAAGGCCGATGTTGACAAATTTTAATGGAAGTAAGCTGGTGTTAACTGGAGGAGTTGCTTATAATCATGCAATTAAAGAATATTTAACCAATGACTATAGCCAGATCATAGCTGTCAATGAACCTCAGTTTAATGGAGCGATCGGATGCTGCTATTACGGAAATAGATTAAAGAAATAGGAGGCAATTTTATGTTTTGTTTACAAGTAGAACAAAGTTTTGACAGTGCGCATTTTTTAAGCGGATACAATGGGAAATGCTCGAATATTCATGGTCATAGATGGAGAGTTTTAGTAGAGATAAAATCAGATAAATTGGTAGAAGGTGGACAGCAGGATGGAATGGTTGTAGACTTTGGAGACTTAAAGAAAGACTTAAAGGAGATAGCAGATTTTTATGATCATGCATTGATTGTTCAGAAAAATACGATGAGAGAAGAAACATTGAAATGTTTAATAGATGACAAATTTAATGTGATAGAAGTTAATTTTAGACCTACGGCAGAAAATTTTTCTTGTCATTTTTATCATCAAATGCAGGATAAAGGTTATGATGTAAAAAGAGTCTCTGTTTTTGAAACGCCAACAAGCTGTGCTATATATGAAGGGTAGGGAGCTGAAAGCATGAACTTTAAAGTGGTAGAGAAGTTTATAAGTGTCAATGGGGAGGGAATGAAAGCTGGAGAATTAGCTGTATTTATTAGATTCGCAGGATGTAATTTAAGGTGCAGCTATTGTGATACCATGTGGGCAAATAAAAGTGATGTAGATTTTATAGTAATGGATGAAAATGCAATATATAAGTATATAAAGGATACAGGGGTTAGAAATGTAACTTTAACAGGTGGGGAACCATTATTGCAATATGGATTAGAAGTACTTCTTAAGATGCTTTTGAATGACCGGGACATTGAAGTGGAAATTGAAACAAATGGGAGTATAACTTTAGAACCGTATAATCATATGAGAAACACATCTTTAAGCTTTACCATGGACTATAAGCTGGGTTCGAGCAATATGGAAAATAAAATGTGTACAGATAATTTTTATAATTTAACTTTTAAGGATACAGTGAAGTTTGTTGTTGGAAGCACTGAAGATCTGAATCAGGCAAATAAATTAATAGATAAATTTGACTTAACGAATAAATGTCATGTGTATTTGAGTCCAGTATATAATCAAATTGATATGAAAGAAATTGTTGAATTTATGAAATTAAATAAAATGAATAAAGTTAAATTACAGATTCAGCTTCATAAAATTATATGGGATAAAGATGAAAGAGGAGTATAAATTTTCAATAGATAAGAAAAAAATACAAGAGCATATAAGAGAAAAGTTAAAAAATAATAAGCTTTATGATAAATCAAACTTGATGGAGGC
This sequence comes from Clostridiaceae bacterium 35-E11, assembly GCA_038396625.1. Lineage (GTDB taxonomy): Bacteria > Bacillota > Clostridia > Peptostreptococcales > Thermotaleaceae. Next base: position 3,992,071 of record CP121688.1, on the reverse strand, counting down.
GCGTATGCAACAAACAATGAATAAAGATAAAGCAGTAGTAGTTTTTAGCGGTGGGCAAGATAGTACAACTTGTTTATTTTGGGCAAAAAAGAGATATAAAGAAGTAATAGCAGTGTCTTTTGACTATGGTCAAAAGCATAAACTAGAACTTGACTGTGTAAAGGAGATTTGTAGAAAACATGACATAGAATACCATATATTGGATTTAACCCTATTAAACCAGCTAGCACCAAATTCATTAACAAGAATAGATATTCAGGTAGACAAAGAGCAGCCAAAAGAAGGCGTTCCAAATTCTTTTGTAGATGGAAGAAACATGTTATTTTTAACATTCGTAGCTGTTTTTGCAAAACAAAGAGGTATCAGTAATATCGTTACAGGCGTTTCGCAAAGTGATTTTAGTGGTTATCCGGATTGCAGAGACATATTTATAAAATCTTTAAATGTAACCTTAAATCTTTCTATGGATTATGAGTTTGTAATTCATACACCACTGATGTGGATAGATAAAGCTGAAACCTGGAAGTTAGCTTGTGACCTTAAAGTATTAGATATAATAAAAAACGAAACATTAACTTGTTATAATGGAATCATTGGAAATGGTTGTGGAGAATGTCCAGCATGTAAGCTTCGCAAAAATGGATATTTACAATTTAAAAAGATGATACAAAATAAGAACATATAAGCAAGCGTAAAAAATTTTTGTTACTTATGGTACAGTGAACCGTACCATAAATGACTGCGGTTTTTTGGAGTTTATACTAACGCAACTGGAAATTGTGTGTGCTGGAAACAGTACAGGGGTAAAATTCCACTTTCTCCGCTAGTAGCAAGGAGTTTAGGGTTTTGTCTAATACCATTATTTTATTTTCTTTTTAATTTATACCCTTATTTCAACCTTGCTGATTTACAATGCTATACTTGATTGCTAGTCAATCCTCGTATACAATAAAGGATTTAATGAGTACACTGTAGAAAATATGCAAGACATGATATGAAATATCATTTATAATTTAATCCGTTGTGCTATTTATTTAAAATACAATGAAGGAATATTATGGAAATCAAAAAAGGCGCGATATTCCTTGTATTTAATTTTATTGCAGTTTTATGGATAGATTACCCAAATATTAGTTCTTTAATGAACCCTAATTTTGTTTTTTTGCCTAGAATATGATTAACAAAATAACAGAGATTATGGGTTAAAACCTTCGTTCTAAGTCTTGTCATAAGTCCACATAAGGATTTCGCTAAGACTTTATTGATGTTTAGCTGCTCTGTTAATTGTGCAAATGTAGTCTCTATTCGTCTTCTAAGCTTGAAAATATATTAGCGAAGCCATTTAGGATAGGGATCTTTACTGTTACCCCTTTTCATAAATATTAGATCAATTTCTTTTTCGCTCTCTAGGTCTGAGGTTAGATTCTTATCGATATACCCCTTGTGGCCTATGATAGTTATTGATTTATAGCTGTCTACTAACTCCCATACAGCTTCTCGATCATCTACATTTGCCGGGGTAAAAACAAAATCAGTAGTAAATCCATCTACAGTAGTGAGAGCATGCAACTTAAAACCATAATAGGTTTCTTTCTTAGAAGCACAATATTCATAGGTTGCATCAACTTTAAAGGATTTGTGAAAGTATACTCTACCAAATTTGCACACTGGGGTAGGGATACTACCTATAATCCTTAAGGATTGAGCTCGATATCCTAACATGGAAGTAAGTTCTTTACGGATTTCATCAATTACTGCATTTAGTGCCCTACAGGTTCTATTAAATTGAGTTTTACTGCAAAACTTTGGGAATAAATCATTTAGATTTTTTTACAAAATCATAGCCAAGCATTTTCTGAATTAATGGTGAGAAGTTCACCAACAATGCTTATGGTAATTATTTCACTATCGCTTAGGATAGAATCGTTGATATTATTACGTTCTTTAATATGTGTTGGAGTGATATTTTGGTAAATATCGTCAATTATGATGTAGGTACTAGTAATAAAGTCTTTTAAATCACCTATTCCTTTGATAGAATATTTTTTAGTAAGCTCCAGCATATGTTATCCTCCTATCTTAATGACTTGTTGGTTATTAATAATGGGTTAACATAATTAGTTGGAGTTTTTCTATTTGTAAGTTTTACTGGCACAACGGGTTAATTTAGATAAATCTACTGGTATTTAATTTGAATTCTTTCTATTGCTAACAGGATAAAAGATATCTTTTTAATTAGATAGTATATATCCTCAGGTATAATCCAGTGATGCTTAACGGAGGTGAATATATTGAATAATGAAATAATACTTATTTCTACAACTTCTAATCTTACAGTGACAATTAAAGAGGTGCTTAAGAAGAGAAAGTTAGACTTTCCTGTTTATGAAGCTACTATGGAAGAGGCCTATAAAATATCAGAAGTGGTAATTCGATCAGGGACCAAAGTCGTAATATGTAGAGGTGGAACAGCCACCTATTTAAGAGATAAAGTTGGTGTTCCTGTTGTCGATATAAGGCATGGTTTTATTGATATACATTTATCTGTTGAACGTGCTAAAAAGATTTCAGATAAGATTGGAGTTATCGGTTTTAGAGATATTTGTGAAGCAGCAAGAAATTACAATCAAATAATGAAAACGGGTATTGTTGTAACTGAAATCCAAAATCAAAATGAGATAAGAGAAAGATTAAAAGAGTATATTGATAATGGTATTAAGGTCGTTATAGGAGGATTCCAGCTAGCAAAAGCGGCAAAAAAATATAATGTACCTTGTGTAATGGGGCATGCTGACCCTGGTGCTATTAACCTAGCTCTAAACGAAGCGCTTCATGATTTGAAGATTGAGATAGAGAGAAAGGAAAAATATGAAACTATTAATTCTATATTAAACTGTACTTCGGAGGGAATTGTAGGGATTGAAAGAGATGGGCAGATTATTCATATCAATGAAATAGCAAAAAAGATTTTAAATTATAAAGATCAACGAAATATAAAAGAGGTTCTGCCATCATCCTTACTTATAGATACAGCAAATACAGGAAAAGAGAATTTCAGTGAATTACTTAACGTTGGAGGTCAATCTATTGTAATAAACAGTGTTCCAATAAAAGTAGAAGACAAAACGATAGGGGCAGTTGCAACAATACAAGAAGAGAACAAGATTCAATCTATTGACAGGGAAATTCGTAAAAAACATTTGGGCAGTGGACATGTTGCAAAGAAAACCTTCAATGATATTATTGGCAAATCAAGGGTTATAGACATAGTTAAAAAACGTGCTGCTAGATATGCAAAATCGGATAGTACAATATTAATAATTGGTGAAACAGGTACAGGAAAAGAAGTGTTTGCTCAAAGTATCCACAATTATAGTAACCGAAAAAGACAGCCATTTGTTGCGATAAATTGTGCAGCCCTTCCAGAAAATATCTTGGAAAGTGAACTTTTTGGTTATGTAAAGGGGGCTTTTACAGGAGCAAGAAACGAAGGAAAAGCAGGTATATTCGAGCTAGCCCATATGGGGACTGTTTTTTTAGACGAAATAAGTGAAGTTTCAACTGATGTACAAGTTAAACTTCTAAGGGTAATTCAGGAAAAAGAGGTTTCTAGAATAGGTGATGATAAAGTTACTCCCATAGATGTCAGGATACTAGCTGCTAGTAATAAAAACTTAATGGATGAGATTTATAAAGGAAATTTTAGAGAAGATTTATATTATAGACTGGCTGTTTTAGAGCTTGAATTGCCTCCATTAAGAGATAGAAAAGGAGATGTAAAGGAACTAATATATTATTTCATTAAAGAAAAAGCGAAGGGAAATATGATCATAGCGCAAGATGCAATCCAAATGCTTGGCGAATATGATTGGCCAGGAAATATAAGACAACTTGCAAATATTATTGAAAGACTTACTGTTATCTGTGAAGGTGGAATAATCGATGGAGAAAAGACTACAGAAGTTCTGAAAAATATGACTTTTAATAAGCATGATCCTAATAAGTCAAATGAAAAACCAGCTTCTGAAACGGAAACGAAGCTTATAAATATTATTGAAATGCTTATAGGAGAGAGAATAAATACTTCTGATATTCAAAAAACTTCTACGGTTATAAAGAACAAAGAAATATTTAATAGTATAAGGGAAAGCGTTTTATCAGAAACAAATTCCTTTGAACCCTATTCTTTTGCCCAGATGGAAGCTGAAATGATAAAAGAAGCCCTTGAAAAAACAGGGGGAAATAGAGAAAAAACTGCTCAATTATTAAGCATAAGTACAACAACGTTGTGGCGCAAAATGAAAAAGTTTAATCTATTATAGGATTGCAAAGTGTAGCGTCTTATCCCTGTCTTTATGATAGGGATTTTTTTATTCCGATGAGAAAATTATGTGTATAGAAAACAGTGGATAAAGGGTAAAGCACATTTGCTTAGAACTTTAAGCAAGGGAGATTTCGAGAATCTTATTCGAAGAAAAATCGTTTGTGGTATGAGTAGTTGCGGTAGCAACATGCGAATTTTTTTATCAAAGATGTAACAGAAAAGCTTTCATAGTACATTGCCTTAATTAACACACAAATGCTAGAGTTTTATTGCTTCGAAATTATTTTGTATTTCAAAAGTTTGAATGATAATCTCAAAAATGGAATAAATACATTTCAAAAATGAAATACGAGATAGAAAATTGATAAATTATTCACTATATTTAGACGGAATGCTTGAAAACACAAGAAAGCAATTTTCTTGTACTTTTGGCACGACTATTGCTATTATATAGAATCGAAACAATATTTAGAGAGGTGATGTGGATGAAAGTGGCTTTAGTTGGTATTTTTCCAACAGGGACATATGAAATGTTTTATGAGATGCTTCCTAAAGACAAGTTTGAAATTCAAATAGTGGATACTCAGGAAAAGTATGATAATTTGACTGATGCTGAGATTATCGTATTAAGATTGTTTAAGATAAGTAGGGAAGACATCGAAAGAAACAGAAACTTAAAACTGATTCAAAAGTGGGGGGCTGGATATGATACCATAGATATAGTAGCAGCAGGTGAACATAATGTATATGTTTCTAATTCTCCTGGAGCTAATGCCTATGCAGTATCAGAACTTGCTGTCTTGCAAATGCTTGCTGTTTACAGAAACTTGATTGTACAACATGAAGCTATGGAGAAGGGACAGTGGACGAAAACTGTATACACAGACCGTTCCTATTGCATACTAGACAAAGTTGTTGGACTAATTGGATGTGGAAATATAGGAAAAGAGGTTGCCAAAAAAGTACAAGTTTTTGGAGCAACGGTTCAATACTATGATGCTTTTAGAATGAAAGAAGAGGAAGAAAAAAGATTAGATATGAAATATGTAGAGCTTGATGAGTTATTGAAAACATCAGATATTATAAGTCTGCATCTTCCTTTAACAGATAGTACAAGAAATTTGATTAATAAAAAGAAAATTGAGTTAATGAAACCTACAGCAATCATTGTAAACACATCAAGGGGAGGGATTATCAACGAAGAGGATTTGATAGAAGCCCTTAAAAACAACAGGATATTGGGAGCAGGTCTTGATTGTATCGCCCAGGAGCCTGTACATCCAGGCGACCCTATTCTTGAAGCACCCAATGTCACATTAACTCCCCATATTGGAGGAACCTCAGCAGATCTTATAGTCCACATGATTCCGTTAATGGCAGAGAATATCATCGGTTTTGAAAATGGGGAAGAAGTTAAATATGTTGTAAATAAGCAATATTTTAGAAAACAGGAGGCAATGTAAATGGCTATTGGAAACAGAATATTTTTAAAGAGAAAATTACCGAGCAAAGAGATCGTAGAGGGTTTTAAAGCAATCCCTGCGGCGAACGTTTGCGATTGTATGAACAGAGTATATGCATTAAATCCAGAAATCAAACTTATGTCTAGTCCTAAAGAGGATATTATGGCAGGAGTGGCAGTTACTGTAAAAGTAAGACCAGGAGATAACCTTATGATTCATCAAGCGCTGGAAATGGCAGGGGAAGGTGATATAATAATAGTATCCAACGAGGGTGATAGAGGTCGTGCATTAATTGGAGAGGTCATGGCAGCATATGCCCAATATACGAAAAAGATATCAGGCCTTGTTTTTGATGGACCAATTAGGGACATTGATGCTATATCAAAAATGGAAATACCTGTGTATGCAACAGGATATACGCCGGGTGGACCATTTAAAGAGGGTCCTGGGGAAGTGAATATCCCTATTGCCATAGGAGGAGTTCCTGTAAATCCTGGTGATATTATATTAGGAGATAAAGATGGACTGATTGTGATTCCTAAAAATGATGCCGAAGCTCTTTTAGAAGAAGCCAAAATTTTATCTGCCACTGACAGTGCTAAGGTTGACGCTGCTAAAAATGGAACATCAAATAAACAATGGGTGGCAGATAAATTGACGAATAAAGGCTGTGAAATCATAGATGATTATTATAGGGCTTAAAAATAAAAAAAGAAAGGATGATATGAAATGAAACGATTTTCGAAATTGTCTATTGTTTTACTAGTAATGATTTTCACATTAAGTTCTTTAGTAGGATGTACAAGCAAAACTCCAGAACCTACTCAGGCTAATCCGTCTGAAGAAGCTGATCAAGGGGGAATTATATGGCCAGAAAAAACTATTCAAGTTACTGTTCCATATAATGCAGGAGGAGATACAGACCTATACGCCAGAACAGCAGCAAAATACTTGGAAAAGGAATTGGGAGAAACAATAGTTGTTGTCAATACAGCTGGTGCAAGCGGTATGAATGCTGCGCATCAAGTTATGGATTCTAAGGCTGACGGTTACAACCTTTTATTTAGACATACAGCACAGCTTATAACACAGGCAACTGGTTTAGCCGATTTATCATATACTGATGATATGGATATTGCTGGAACTGCAATAGAAGACAATACTTATACTTTAGTAGTAAGAAAGGATTCTGGATTTAAAAATCTTAAGGATTTAGTTGAATATGCCAAAGCTAATCCTAATAAGCTTACTTATTCAAATGTTCATGGTTCAGTTACCCATTATGCAAGTATACAAATGAAAGAGGAAATGGGAATAGAATTTAAAGATCTTGACGTTGGATCCTCTAGCGCAGATAGAACAGCTGCATTTATGGGAGGGCAAGTTGATATGCTTATTGCTAATTACATTACATTAAAAGATTATATTGAATCTGGAGAATTTATAGTTATGGGTATATTGGCTGAAGAAAGGGTTCCAGCGCTTCCTGAAGTTCCAACACTAAAAGAACAAGGATATCATGTTGTTACTGAAAAAGTCTACACTTTTGCATTCCCTAAAGGCACTGATAAGGCTATAGTTGAAAAATTCAATACAGCACTAAAAAAAGTATCAGAAAATCCTGAATTCAAAAAAGAGGTTGAATCATTCTATGGCGCAGTTAAATTTAGATCAATAGAAGAAACTTATGATTTCGAAACAAAGCTTGTTGAGAAAATGAGAAATGCAATGAAAGACACTCTATAAGCATCATATATTAAAATGATGAGGTTCTCATGGATTTTTTATGTATGCAGAGCCTCATTTATATCATAAAGCAAAAGAGGGGTGTTAAATTACTTGCTAAAAAATAACAATGAAAGGACTGGGTTATAATTTGATGAAAAAAAATATAGATATAGTGGCTTCATTGACTTTTTTAGCTCTTGGAAGTGGTATATTGTTTTTATCTAGTTCAATGAATGCTGTTATTGAAAACGATGTTGGACCTTCTTTTATGCCTAAATTAGTAGGCATAGGATTTGTTATTCTTTCAGTATTTAAATTGTTTTTTGCCTTAAAAATGAATGAAGAAAAAAAAGATACTCCTAAGCTAGTGCTGGGTAAAGGATTGTTAACAATTCTTATTTTTGGTGTTTATGTATTAAGTTTTAAAAGTTTGGGATTTGTAATTTCTTCAATCCTATATCTACTTGCCGAAATCACATTGCTTAAATGGGAAGGTGGGAACATAACAAAAGGTTTAAAAAGTACAATAATAATATCTGTAATAGTACCAGTAGTTGTTTATTTCTTTTTTACAGGGGTACTAGATTTAGTACTGCCTGCTGGAATGCTGGGATAATTCAAAAATTCAAAGAAAGGATAGTGTCTATGATTATTGAAGGGATATTAGCAGTTATAACATCTCCAGTTTGCTTGATGTTAATTGCATTAGGGGTTATTGTAGGTATAATTTTTGGATCTATTCCAGGACTTTCTGCAACAATGGCCGTTGTATTATTCTTGCCGATGTCTTTTGGGATGGATCCTATAAATGGTATATCATTATTAATTGGATTATATATCGGTGGGATATCAGGAGGATTAATATCAGCAATACTTTTGAAAATCCCAGGAACACCTTCTTCTATTGCAACCGTGTTTGACGGAGGTCCGATGGCTGAGCGAGGTGAAGCAGGAAAAGCTCTAGGTGCGGGAATCTTATACTCGTTCTTAGGAGGACTGCTAAGTATAGTTGCACTTATATTCATTTCACCATATCTTGCTAAATTTGCACTCAAATTTACACCAGTAGAGTATTTTTCGATTGCATTATTTTCACTAACAATTATTGCAAGTTTGTCTGGTGACTCAATGGTAAATGGCTTGCTTAGCGGATTATTTGGAATTACAGCTGCACTGATTGGAATAGCTCCGTTAGATGGATTTAAAAGATTTACCTTTGGATTAAGTCAACTTGGGTCAGGACTTTTAATTGTGACTGTTCTGATAGGACTATTTGCAATATGTGATATTTTTGAATTTTCATTTAAAAGAAAAGAAGATGAGATTGGGGAAATAATTGATTACAGTGTTAAGGGTTTTGGTGTTAGTATCAAAGAATTTAAGGAGCAATTCGTTAACTTTATTAGATCGTCACTTATTGGCTTATGGATAGGTATATTGCCTGGAGTCGGTGGTTCTACTTCTAGTCTATTAGCATATTCAGCAGCTAAAAATGCTTCAAAGCATCCTGAAAAATTTGGAACAGGAATAGTAGATGGAATTGTAGCATCAGAATCTTCTAATAATGCAATGACAGGTGGCTCATTGATACCGCTACTTACATTGGGTATTCCAGGAAACACAGTTACTGCAATGCTCCTCGGAGGATTGATGATACATGGAATATCACCAGGACCACTGATTTTTGTAAAAAGTGGCAAAATAATGTATGCTATTTTCACAGCACTGATTGTTGGAAATATTGCGATGTTAGTTCTTGAGTATTGGGGAATAAAGTACTTTGTTAAACTGATGGACATACCTAAAGCCACATTGTTTCCTATAATAACTGTATTGTGTGCAGTAGGTGCATTTGCGAGTAATAGCCGTGTATTTGACGTTTATGCTATATTGATATTTGGATTGATTGGATTTCTTTTTAACAAAGCAAGCATACCAAAAACTCCATTTATTATTGGATTCATATTAGGACCTATTGCTGAAGTTAATCTAAGAAGAGCTTTAATGGCTAGTGAAGGTAGCTTACTCCCATTCATCACAAGACCAATTTCAGCTGTATTTGTAGCGCTTACTGTATTATCAATCGTAATGACAGTTAGAAAGAAGTTAAATGAAAAGAAATTTGCAGTAAATGTTTAGAGATAAGCAACTTTAGGATAAACATAAGAAAAATCTAGTGGGCTATGAAATTTTTTCTGCTGCGATTTTGAAGTTTTGTTTCTATAATATTTTTCTCTATAGACAAAGGAACAAAACTTCACATGAGCACGAAGATATTTCATAGTCTATTTTCAATCTCAAAAACTGTGTATCTACAGATTGAATCAATTAATGATAATTAAGCGAAATGATTGGAGAATGAGGCTATGGATATTATTATAAGGAATGGTAGAGTGATTGATCCCTATAATAAACTTGATCAAATATGTGATGTGGTCATAAATAATGGAAAGATAAAAGGGGTTGGTTACTTTGATGATTTGGAATGCGAGAAAGAAATTGATGCAAAGGGGTGTATTGTTACCCCAGGGTTAATTGATTATCATGTACACATATATCCCTTAACAGAAATCGGTATTCCTGCTGAGGTTACCTGCTTTTCTTCAGGAGTAACAACTGTTGTGGATGCAGGTAGCTGTGGATGTGCAAATTATGAATATTATAGAGGGTTTATTAACAGCAGTAAGCTGAGAATTAAATGCTATTTAAATGTTTGTTCCGCTGGACTTGTGACCAGTAGTTACCATGAAAATGTAAATCCTGAGTATTTTAACAGAAAGAAAATTAAAAGACTTTTTGAGAAATACAGAGGGGAGCTAATCAGTTTAAAGGTGCGTCTCAGTAAAGATGTAGTAGGAGATTTAGGAATAGAGCCTTTAAAGGAAACGGTCAAGTTAGCAGAGGAAATAGATGTCAAGGTGGTTGTCCATAGCACTAACTCTCCTGTTACAATGACAGAACTGGTGAACTGTTTAAGAAAAGGTGATGTAGTTACACATGCCTACCATAATATTGGACATTCAATTATTAATGAAAATGGAAAAGTATATGACGAAATAAAAGCAGCGAGACAAAGAGGCGTTATTTTCGATGTGGCGAATGCAAGATTCCACTTTGCATTTAAGGTGGCCGATGCAGCAATTAAGGATGGTTTTCTTCCTGATGTAATTAGTACAGACCTAACGGTAAAAAGTCTTTACAAAAAGCCACAGATATTTAACATGATGTTTTTGCTTTCAAAGTACTTGAATATGGGACTAAGCATGAATGAGATAATAGAAAGATGTACAAGTGCGCCAGCACGTATCATAGGTATGGAAGGTGAGATAGGCTGTCTTAGCCCAAGAAGTTGCGCTGATATAGCCGTTCTAAAGATCATTGAAAAAGAGGAATTATTTGAGGATTGGGAAGGCGGTAAAATTATAGGTAAGAAGCTGTTGAGAACTATGCTTACCGTAAGAGAGGGTGAGATCGTTTATAGAGATATAGAATTTTAAAATAAAAGAATATTTTTTGAGGATAAAAAAGAGGAAGAAAGGTAAATATCATCCACTAGTGAGTAAAGCAATATAAAAAAACCGCGGTTAGAGCGGTATGGTGAACCGTATCATAAGCGAAGGCAGTTTTTTCAAAGGGCTATTCTATTTGTACATTTATAACAGAAGGAATAGGAATACTAGTAATTATTTCAAGTATAAGTGTGAAAATAGGGGAGATAGATTGATAATCTCCTCTATTTGTCTTATTATCATAATGAAGATAAAACCCCTATATATTCGGCAATTAAATTTTAATGGTGATTGTATGTTTTTAGGAAAATAAATAAAAAAGCAGTATTCTATAGGTGGGGGGATTAGAAAATGGATTATATGGGTGATCAAGCGTATTGGGATAATAAATTTGAACAGAGAAGTGATAAACCGTTAAATCCTGAAAAATCATTAGTAGAAAATACAAAATATTTTAAAAAAGGTTCAATTCTTGATGTTGCGTGAGGAGATGGGAGAAATGCACTATTTCTTTTGCAAAATAATTTTAAAGTAACGGGAGCTGATTTTAGTAACAGAGCACTTGAACGATTGAAAAGATTTTCAAAAAGAAATAATTATTCTGTAGATGTAAAAGGGATTGACTTAATGATATTTATTTGTTTGTGGCTTTGGGTACAAACATGAGACGAATAACAGTATTAGAAAAGATGATTTAATTCAAGCAAATGACTTTGAAAATATTTAAAAACTATTTGAACGAATCAAATATATTGAACAGGAAGATGAAAGAGGATTTTTTGTAACATATTTCACCAAAGTTTTATGGAAAGCGCCCAGTTGTATTAGATCTTGTGTTTTCAAAATTTTATTCTGAAAAGATTAACTGGATTATAGATTTTGCAAAGATGATAGCATTGCATTTTAACCATACTCTGGTATATAAAAATACGTCTGTGAATTTAACTGAGAATGTTACGATTATGGCTGGTAAATTTCATGCTGAAGAAATTGGTTTTACAATAAATCAATTAGATAAAACAACGATTGCTTAGCAGTTTGATTCCCTTAAAACTACTGTGGAAACCATATATGCATTTGCAGCTACAGATGAAGCAATAGTAATGGATAGATGTAAACACTGTGATAATGTATTTATTGCTAATAACATTAGAAGCAAGTATTGTAGCACATCGTTGTAGGAACCGTGCTAATGTTCAAAGAAGCAGAGAAAGAAAATCGAATAAATAGAGAATGAGGATAAGGAACTTTTCTATCAAGTTCTAGTAAGAATGATGAATTATTAAGTGAAAGTTCAATAACCCTGCTCAATCATCTTAAAGAAAATGGAGGAATAATCTTTGAAAAAGGATACACAAACACTAAAAGAATTTAGGGATGATATAAAAGTGCTTGGAGAGAGATTTGGATTGAAAAGCTTAATTCACACAAGTTGTATTAATTAAACAACTGCAACCTTTATTAGAAAATTTAAAAGAGGGAGTACTGATTTAAATGGATGATACAAATCTGCTTTATCCAACTAGTATTAGCAATTTATTCTCTGAAGCAATAGTCAAGGATTGGATGAGTAAAGGAAAAGAAGTTATATTTAAAAAGGGAGATATTATAAGCAAAACCAAAAACCTATCTAATTATATTTATCTTATTAGGGAAGGAAATGCCCATGTATTTCATATACATGGAGATGGCAAGGAATGTGTTATAGGTATTTTATCTAAGGGTGACTTTATTCATCTGTTTGATATATTTACTGAAAAAGATAGTGAGATTCTTGCAAAAGCATTGACAGAAGTTAAGGTAGTAGCTATTTATAAGGATCAAATCAGAAAGATAGTCAAAGAAGATTCTGATCTTTCTATGAAGCTTTTAAGTAACTTTTCATTAAGGCTTCAAGAGATGGTAGAAGTGCTTAGTCAGGTTGCTTATGGAAAGGTAGAGGAAAGGCTTTTATTTTTATTCAAAAAGCTTGCGGATAAAGATAAAGAAAAAGAAGGCTGGATTCCAATTCCTATATCTATCACACATCACGATATGGCAGGAATGGTGGCATCAACTAGAGAAACCGTAACCCTGTTAATAAATAAACTTGTACAAACAGGAATAATACGACAATATAATAATAGGGTATGGATCAAAACCGAATAAAGAATTAGTCAATGTAATCCTCCTTACATATAAAGCAAGAAGTGATTGATAATATATTACTATATATTAATATCAAGTGAATAGGGAGGATGTAAGCATGAATAATATTAATTTTAAAATAGTAGAGCAAACAATGAAAGCAATGAAGGAAGATCCTCAATTAGCAATGAAAAAATGGTTTGCCAATGTGGCATGGAAGGATGGCGTTCAAAATAAGCTTACAATAAGAGATTTTGAGCCAATAATGGTTGATGAGCCTCAACCATTAGGAGGAACGGATACTGCACCAAATCCAGTAGAATATCTTGTAGGAGCTGCAGCTAGTTGTTTTGCAATAACATTTCAAGTTATGGTCAGCCAAAAGGGCATAGTGCTTGAGAAGGTAGATGTAAATATGGAGGCAGACTTAAATGCAGCCGTATTTTTGGGACTAGAAGAGGGTGACGGAGGTATTCTTAACCCTAAATTAAAACTAAATGCAAAAACTTCAGCTTCCGAAAAAGAAATAAAAGAAATTGCTGATATTGCTCTTTCAAAATCACCAGTATTGCTTAGCTTAGATACGAAGGTAGAGTTAACGTTAGAATAATTTAGAAGCCAGATTTTTCCTGGCTCTTTTTCTATTCTCAAAATTATGTTTTTATATGTCAATCTTCTATTTATAAAGTCTGATAGAGATTTTGAAAGCATTAAGAATAACTATACGTAATAGATGGAATATCAGGGGGGTGGAGCTATTTATACTCCCAGATATGGAAAGTTAAGTTGGTTCTAAGCACCAACTTAACTTCTAACTATCGATTTATATTATTTGAAATTAAAATTATTTTTTATACACTATTTTACCATCAACCATCGTCATTTCAACATAAATATCTTTGATTGCACTTTCGGGAACATTGAAGATATCTTCGTTTAGAACTACCAAGTCAGCAAGTTTACCAAGCTCTAAAGAACCTTTTATGTCATCTTCAAAAGAGCTATATGCTCCGTGAATAGTAAATATTTTCAAAGCTTCTGCTACAGATAGCTTTTCGTTTGAAAGATATGGTTCCGCAGGCATATGGTTTAAATCTTTTCTTACTACCGCTGAATAAATATTCTCAAAAGGATTAAAACCCACAACAGGTGCATCAGAACCACCACAAACTTTAATGTCTAAATCATACATTGTCTTAAAAGCATAGGATTCATCAGCTCTCTTGCCAACCCTATCACGAACGATGTGTAAATCGTAATCTAAGAAAATTGGCTGAACATAAGCAATTAAACTTAGGTCTTTCATGGAATGAATGATGTCTGAATTGGTTATTTGTGCATGAACAATGCCGTGTCTATTATCCTTATTTTTATCATAAGAAGAAGCGCTTTTGATTGAATTAATAAACATATCCATAGCTTGATCACCTATAGCGTGAGCAGCAACTTGGAAACCATGTTTTTGAGAATAATCGAATAACGCATCAAGTTCCTTTTGGCTAAAGCAAGCAACTCCCTTATTTCCAGGGCAGTCACTATAGGCTTCTCTAAGTAGAGCTGTTCGAGCACCAAGAGAACCATCCAAAAGCAATTTAAGAGGACCTATTTTAAAGAATTCATCACCGTTACCCGTTCTATATCCTGATTCAACGAATGCTTCAAAGGATGGTCTTTCGAAAAATAAGCATTGCTGGTAAATTCGAACAGGTAGCTTTTTTTCTTTATTAAGGTCTTCGTATGCTGTAAGAACTTTTTTGTAATCTTGATCGGGCATACTACATAAGTCGTCAGTTTGAACTGAAGTTATACCGTTTTTAAGGAGATGATCACATGTCGTTAAGATCATTTCTTTTATATCATCTATAGAAGGGGATGGTACGGCTCTATATAAAATATTTAGTGCATCTTCTTGAAAAACTCCGTCTTCAATATTTATATTAGGATCCTTTTTATCTAAACGATCTATGCCAATCATATGGAGTGCAGCTGTATTACATACACTTATATGACCACAAGTACGTGTAAATAAAATAGGAATATCTTTTGAAATTTTATCCAAATCAGTTCTTTTAGGAAATCTTTTTTCTGCAAGTTTATCTTGGTTCCATCCACGACCTAGGAGCCATTTTTTACTTGTAATTGAATGAATTTGTATAAAATCCTTTGCTTTTTCTATCATACTTTCAATAGAATTTAATTTGGTTAAATCCATTTTTGTTAGCGTGTATCCATAATTTAAAAGATGCATATGACTATCGTTAAATCCTGGAAGGAGCAGTCTACCTTCAAGAGAAATGACTTCATCATAATGAGAGGTTATTTTTTCAGCATCTGCGTTAAAACCTAAAAAATCAATTCTATTCCCATTAATACCTATCGCTTCATAAAATGTATTTTGAGCGTCAAGGGATGCAATTTTTCCGTTTGTAAATAATGTTTTCATAGTATAATCTCCTATTTTTTCATTAGATTTTGATATAATGGAATATAAATAAAGAAATTTTGAAAACTGACTTTTTATGGGGGATTATATGGAATTGATTATAAATTATATAGCAGATTTTTTGTGGGATTGGCCATTAATAGTAACAATTCTTTCAACAGGTATTTATTATACATTAACATGTAAATATTTTCAAATCAAGTATTTTAAGCATATTTGTAAAAGTACACTTGGTAGTATTGAAAATATAAAAAGTGTTGATGCAAAAAAACATCACAGTATAAATTCTCTTACTACATTAGAGACGTTCTTTACCGTAATTGCTACTACTTCAGGTGTTGGAAACATAACAGGAGTTGCAACTGCCATTTCACTTGGTGGTGCTGGTGCATTATTTTGGATGATTATAACTGGAGTTATTGGCATGATTATTAAAATGGCTGAGGTTACGCTTGCAGTTTATTATAGGGACGAGAATGAAGATGGTAGCTTTGAAAGTGGCCCGATGCATTATATTGAGAAAGGTATAGGGGTTTGCATGAATTTTGGAAGCCTGTATATACCCATTGCTATTTTTTGTATTGGAATAATGTCTACTTTATTCATAACGATACAAAATTATCATGCTTCAGTTGCAATTTCAAGTATTTTTAATATAAAGGTAGTATATATTGCATTTATGTATTTAGCGATATTATATTATGCAATATATAAAGGAATAAAAGCAGTAAGCAAAATATTTAAGATAATAATTCCTATAATATCTTTAATTTATATAGGATCAGGACTTTTGGTAGTTTTAAGGAATTTAAATTTGTTTTTACCATCTATAAAGGTAATAATTTTTGATGCATTTAATATGAATGCTCTATTTGGAGGCATAGCAGGAAAAGGTATAGCAGAAGTAGTAAGGCAAGGGGTATCTAGAGCTGTATATTCTAATGAAGCTGGATGGGGAACTACACCAATGATACATGCAAAGGCAAATACGGATCATCCAATAAAAATAGGATTTTGGGGTGCTGTAGAAGTTTTTTTTGATACGATTATTATATGCTTTACCACAGGAATCGTTGTTGTAATATCAATTGTTTCAGGGAACTTAAGTATGGGAGATGAAGCTGTTATAAAAGCTTTTTCTATGGGGATAGGAAATGGAGCAAAGGTAATTATACCCATAATAATATTTTTGTTTGGATTAACGACTTCCATAGGCTGGTATTCTTATTATGAAACTATATTTAGTTATATCCATAAGCGGTCTAAGATAAATGTATTACCATTAATAAAAGTCATGCAGTATATTTATCCATTGCCAGGATTTTTTATGACTTTATATGTTCATATCAATGGAGTCCCAGGAAAACTCCTTTGGGCTTATTCAGATATATTAGCAGGGCTTCCAACTTTTATAAACATATTTGCTGTTTTGATATTATCCAATAAATTTTTTGATTTATTAGAGGATTACGAACTAAGGTATATTAAAAAAGTTGAGCCTGAGGAAAAAGTACCAATTTTTTTTAAGGAAGAAGATAATGAATATTATAATTTCTAGTAATTGTGTGAAAATACACATAAAAACTTGATATTTATTTGACAGAGACTTTTTATACTCTCCTTAAGGAATTAAATAAAGTACATAAGGGGGGCATTTTTTTATGGAACAAATTTTAGATGCTATAGTCGGTTTTTTGTGGGGAACACCGCTTATAGTAGGCATTCTTTTCACGGGTTTTTATATTACAATTAGAAGTGGATTTTTTCAATTTGCTTTTTTTGGGCATGTAATGAAGAATACTTTTGGTAAAATGTTAAAAGGAAAAGATGATGGTGATGGAGATAAAGGTCTTTTATCCCCAATTGAAGCTGTTTCAACTGCTATAGGAGGTTCAGTAGGTGTTGGGAATATAGGTGGTGTTGCTACAGCCATAGCTACAGGTGGTCCTGGTGCAGTTTTTTGGATGTGGGTTTGTTCTCTAATTGGGATGATCATAAAAACAGCAGAAGTAACTTTGGCAGTATATTACAGAAACACTGATGAAGATGGAAATCCATTTGGTGGACCGACCTATTATATTGAAAAAGGTTTGGGCGAAGAAAAAGGGTTTAAATTTTGGCCTATATTAGCAGTTTTATTTGGTGGAGGTATATTTGCAACTTTCTTTATCACTTTACAAAATTATACTGTTTCAGAAGCGTTACATTCTGCTTTTGGAATAGGCATGATACCAGCATCTTTGATATATTGTGTACTAACCTATGCAATGATCTTTGGAGGAATAAAACATGTGGGTAAAGTTGCTGGTAAGATCGTTCCGATTATGTGTTTATTTTACATTGGATCTTGTCTAATTATTATTGGTAGCAACATATCTGCGCTGCCAGATGCATTAGGTCTTATATTTAAGTCTGCATTTTCTGGAACAGCTGCTGTTGGGGGATTTGCAGGTGCAGGGATTGCTCAAGTAATAAGATTAGGGGTTTCTAGAAGTGTATATTCAAATGAAGCTGGTTGGGGTACATCTCCTATGATTCATTCTACTTCAAAAACAGATCATCCAGTAAAGCAGGGATTATGGGGTGGATTTGAGGTGTTTGTGGATACGATGCTTGTATGTACAATGACAGCACTTGCAATCATTATTACGGGACAATGGTCTTCAGGATTATCCGGGGCAACACTTACCTTATCTGCATTTGAAGTGGGAGTAGGGTCTTTGGGTAAGAATATTTTAGCTATAGGTGTATTCTTATTTGGTATTACAACTTCTTCTGGCTGGTATTCCTATTATGAAATTATTTTAAGACATATATTTAAAGAAAAATCAGATATTAAGAATAAAATTTTAAAGTTTTATAGGTTACTGTACCAGATCCCTGGCGTTTTGATGGTACTATATGCTGTGAGCTATGGTCTTCCAGGAAAATATGTATGGTATTTTGCAGATATTTCATCAGCTGTACCTACTTTTGTAAATATATTTGCAGTATTATTGTTATCTAATAAATTCTTTGAACTATTAAAAGATTATAAAGCTAGATATTTAGGGATTGGAAAAGTAGATATAAACTTTAAAAGATTTTATGAAGATGCTGTAAATGAAAAGGAAGAAAAAGTAGAAATAAAATAAACTGAATAGTTTAACCGCGTTAGTAGTATTCTAGACAGGGTATTAAAACAGATTACCTGATTTTAGTAAGTTTTTATTTCTAAAATCAGGTAATCTGCTTTTGTTTTGTGATATTGTAGGTATTTTAATAGACTGAGACAACGCATTTGAATTAAAAGTGTTATAATTAACTTAAGTTTTGTAAAAGGAGTTAAGCTAGTATGTGGATTAATATCATTGAGGATGAAAAAAATTTAAATACTATTTTGAAAACCTACCTAGAAAAAGAAGGTTATTCGGTGAGAAGCTTTTTAAACGGTAATGATGCTATTGAAGCGATAGGTCTAGAAACTGATTTATGGGTTATAGATATCATGCTGCCTGATACAAATGGATTTACTATTTTTAATAAAATCAAGGAAGTTACACCCCATGTATATACAATTTTTATCTCTGCTAGAAATCAAGAGATCGATCGAGTTGTTGGCCTCGAAATGGGTTGTGATGACTATATTTCAAAGCCTTTTATGACAAGGGAGCTTATCATAAGGGTTAACAAATTATTAAAAGCACCAGTAAAAGATAGAAGTGTATTAAAGGCAGGAAAATATGTGATATGTATAGATAGACATAAAGTTTTTTACGATGGAAAGGAGATTGAATTCTCTATAAAAGAATATGATCTTTTAGTTTATTTTCTTCAAAACCATGATATAGCTCTTTCTAGAGAACAAATTTTAGAGCGGGTTTGGGATGGTGCTTACGAAGGTTCTCAAAGAGTTGTAGATGATACCATAAGAAGGATCAGAAAAAAAATGCCAGAATTAAAAATAGAAACAGTTTATGGATATGGGTATATATATGAAAGAAAATAGCATGAAAAATAAACCACTGGGTTTTCAAATGTGGATAATTATTACGATATTTATTGTTTTCATTGTTCTTATTGTTTCGATTACCACTATTATTACTATAAACAATACAAGCCACTTAGATATTGATATTTTTGATAAAGTATTATTTGGAAGTCTTTTTAAACTGATGATATGTATCATTATAATAAGTATTATAGCGGCAAAAATGATTTCCAATATTGTAACTGAACCTATACGTTTTTTAGAGAGAAAAGTCAGACTGATTGCAAATAAAAAATGGATAACAGACATTAGAATTGATAGAAAAGACGAAATTGGAAAATTAGCATATTCAATAAGTAAGATGCAAGACAATTTAGAAAAGCTAGATAAGGAGGAAGAATTTTTCTTGCAAAGTTTATCCCATGAATTAAAAACACCAATTATGGTTATTAAGAATTACTGCCAAGCACTTCATGATGGTGTCTATATCAATAATTCTATTGATGATACAATAAATGTGATTGAAGAAGAGGCCAATGCTTTAGGAACAAAAATCGGGAAACTTTTATATATAAGTTCTCTCGAATATGTGCTGGAAAAAGAAGCGAACTTCCAACGTATAGAATTAAAAGAAATGATACAGCATCTTGCAGATAGACTTTGTAATTTTAATAAAGATATAAAGTTAGAACTACAGTTAGAAGAGTGCTTTGTTATGGGGATAGAAGAAAAATTACAAGTTGCTATAGAAAACATTTTAGATAACTGTGTCAGATATGCAAAGACTTATATAAAAATCATCACTAAAAAGGTGAGGGCTAGTAAATATGAAGGTTTTTATGTTGAAATTTCTATTATAAATGATGGAGATGATATTCCAAAAGAAGTAAGGGCGCATTTATTTAATAAGTTTTATAAGGGTTTAAACGGAAATTTTGGGTTAGGATTGTATATTACTAAAAAAATAATAGAATTTCATAAAGGGAGTGTTTGTATTGAAAATTTAAATGGTGAGGTGATATTTACCATTAAATTGCCACTTATGGTATAACGTATAGCTAGAAAATCAATGGTATATTATAAGGGAGCATTGTATAAATATACATAAAATAATAAAAGAACAGGTCATTTATTGGAATAGATGATCTATCCTATATCTTTTCTGCTAATTATTTTTTAGAGGAGGGTTTATTGACCCCTCTTTTTTTATTAAAATGTAACCTTTCGTATACATAGTAAATATGATGGTAGTGCAATATATTGAATAATTTGGGGGTGGGAGAATGAATTATCAGTTATATCCAGTGCCGATAATGCAAGATAGACGACCAATACAATATGCTACATTAATAGATCCCTACGTTGTAGAAACCTTAAGGACGATTATAGGACAATCAGTAGTTATTGAAACCGTTAGAGGAAGCCTACAGGGTATACTGGCAGATGTAATGCCCGATCATATTGTTGTAAAGTCTTATGACCGAGATACGGTATTCTACGTTCGCATGCAACAAATTGTTCACGTGATGCCCAATTAAAGGTAAGGATGGTCTTTCAGAACAGATCATATGACTTGTTTTTGAAATATTCCTTTAAAGAATGTAAAGAAGTAACATAGAAATAGGGGCCAGGTTCGACAAATATAAATTTGTCAATCCTGGTCCCTTAAACGTATTTGGTATAAAATTCGAAAATGTATATAGATGTATTTAAAAGACAATAGTTAAAAGTGTAGATCAAACAAAAATATACAGGATGCCTCAATTACAGCGATATGTCGTTGAAGAAAAAAATAAAGAAGCCAAATGATAATATATGCAGATTACCATATATTACAAATGCCATTATTACAGGGAATTTCATTTGAAGAAAACTTTTGGACGTTTTCCTAGGTATGTATAGTAAAAGAGCTAATAAAAGATGTATTAGAAAGGAAGTGAAAATAAAGAATGGACAAAGAAATACTACAAAATATTATAAAGGGTAATAAAGAAGCTTTTAAGACGCTGTATGATCATTATTTTGATAGGGGATTTCGTGCTGCTATGGCAATTACTAAAAATAAAGAGATGGCAAAGGATGCAATTCAGGAAACATTTATTCGTGTTTATCAAAATATTTCAGCTTATGATACCAATAGACCCTTTGAACCTTGGTTTTATAGAATTTTAATCAATGAGTGCAATCGATTATTGAAAAAAGAATCTAAGCTAAAATTTGTTGATCATACTTTTCTAGAGAATGATAGATTAGCTAAAGATGAAAAAGAGGATTTTAGCGATTTACTTGAAAGTATTCTTTCTTTAAAGTCTATTTATCGAATACCTGTGATTTTGAAGTATTTACAAGGATTTCCGGAAAAAGAAATTGCAAGTATCATGGATTTGAATGTAAATACAGTGAAATCTAGACTTTTTAAGGGAAGAGAAAAACTTAGAATTGCCCTAGAAACCATGGAGAATAGGAGGAAAAAAATATGAATAATTTAGATGATAGAATCAAAAATGCTTTGGAGGATGGCATAAAGATTACAACAGAAGACAAGCAGGAAATTTGGAATAACATAGAAGGAGAACTGTTTGAGAAGAAAAAGAAGGGGGATTTACAAGTGAAAAGCCGCTACACTAGATTTATTGCAGCGGCTGCAGCGGTGGTGGTGTTAATTATAGGGACACAGACTGAGATAGGGCATGGGATTATTGATCAAATCAAGGAATTATTTATGCCACAAAAGCAAATAACCCAAGATATAGAGGGGGACAAAGAGAAAACCAATATTAACCTACAGTACCCTCGTGAAGCCGATTATGTTATTTATGTAGATGAGGAAAGATACCGATTTGTTGAAGGTCAAGAAAGCGATAAAATTGTCATGAAAAATCCAAATAAAAATTTGCCTGAAGTATCTATGAAAATTAAACAAGTTGTTGATCAAAAACCTGAGGATTTGATAAAAGATTTAGAAGAAAGTATTAAAAAAGAATATGCAACGGTTCAAGAATTACAGAAAGTAAATGATCCCATTACTGCTTGGAAGATTAGTGGTTTAGATGGTCAGAAATGGGATAGCCCGATTATAAAAGTTTATGTAGTATCCAATGGAAATGAAGGCAGTTTTATTATTACGCAACAGTATTTTCTGGAGGCAGAAGAAGGCCATGGTGTAAGGTTTGATGAAATGATAAAAGAGTTTCATTTGATAGAAGAATCTCCAAAAAATTAGTACTGCCAAAATATTAAGAGGGGGAGTTACTTGTGCTCCTACTCTCTATAATCTATTTATTTAAAAAAACCTTCAATTGTAAACTGAAGGTTTTTTGTATTGATACATAAAAATTGGTTGTGGTGAACACTAGTGTTTGTAGGAAAAACAAGATTAATCTGCAATTGGTAGTATTTTCTAAAAAAGTGAATATATTATAAATAATAGAGGAGTTTTTTAGAATTATTTTTTAAATTATTCTTTAAAATATAGTATGAAAGGAGGAAAGAAGTATCTGTTCAATAGAGTATTGACTTACCTATATAGTGAAGAAAGGGAGGAATCGTTATGAAGTTGACAACAAAGATATTTATCGGATTAGCAGTAGGTATTATCGTAGGTCTTTTTTTAACTGGAAGCCCTGAAATTGCTAACACTTTTATTAAGCCATTTGGGTCACTATTTCTTAACTTAATCAAAATGATCATTGTACCTTTGGTATTGTCATCGTTAATTGTTGGTGCCGCAAGTATGGGTGATATTAAATCATTAGGGAGAATCGGTGGTAAAACAGTAGGTTATTATCTCGTAACCACTGTATTCGCCGTAACAATTGGTCTGCTATTAGGGAATATTTTTCAACCAGGTGCAGGGCTGACGATTCCAGTAGATGCAGAAGTGACAGCAAAAGAAGCTCCTTTACTAATTGACACATTATTAAGTATTATTCCAAGCAAGCCCCTAAAAGGAATTGTAGAAGGTGAAATGTTACAAATTATTGCCTTCGCTCTTTTTCTAGGAATTGGTGTTACTTCGCTACCTGAAGAAAAAGGAAAACCATTTATTAATTTTTTTGAGAGTTTAGCTGAGATTATGTATAAAATTACAGGGTTTGTGATGCAGTTTGCACCAATTGGGGTATTTGGTTTAATTACGCCTGTAGTAGCTGCCAATGGTCCTGATGTACTGTTGCCATTAATTAAAGTTATTTTAGCTGTATACATTGGATGTATACTACATTCACTATTCATCTATACATCAGCAATAAAGCTTTTTACAAAAATCAATCCAGTAAGTTTTTTTAAAGGAATTTTACCAGCGGCTGTAACAGCATTTAGTACATCAAGTAGCTCTGGAACGTTACCAGTAAGTATTAAATCTGTAAAGGATAATTTAGGGGTGTCTGATAAAATTGCAAGTTTTGTTCTTCCACTTGGTGCTACGATTAATATGGACGGGACTGCTTTGTATCAAGGTGTATGTGCACTGTTTATTGCCCAAGCCTATGGAATAGACCTTACATTTAGCCAAATGATTACCATCATTCTTACAGCAACATTAGGGTCTATCGGTACAGCTGGAGTACCTGGAGCAGGATTCATTATGCTTACCATTGTTTTACAATCTGTAGGACTACCACTGGAAGGTACTGCCTTAATTGCTGGGATTGACAGATTATTAGATATGGCGAGAACCTCTGTAAACGTTATAGGAGATACATCAGCTGCAGCTGTTATTGCTGCATCAGAAGGTGAGCTAGATTATGAAGCTATTAACCCACTAAAAACTTCATAAGAAATAGGTGATTTTTGTGCAAAAAACATTAGGAATCATTGGAGGAATGGGACCTTTAGCTACCGCTGATTTATTTAAAAAAATTGTACTTTTGACTGATGCAAAAAGAGACCAGGAACATTTACATATATTGATAGATAATAATACTGCTATTCCTGATAGAACTGCTTACATCCTTGGTTCAGGTGAAAAACCCACAAAGTATTTAATAGATTCAGCCAAGAAATTAGAGAATATGGGAGCAGAGTATTTAATTATGCCTTGCAATACAGCACATTATTTTTATGAAGAAATTGTGAAAGAAATAAATATCCCTTTTTTAAATATGATAGAGGAAACAGCCAGATTTATAAAATATAACTTTTCCACGATGCATAAAGTGGGTTTATTAGCTACAGACGGGACTTGTATTAGTGGTATCTATGACCAATATTTTAATAAATTTAACATACCACTCATGAAACCTGATAAAGTAAAACAACCTTATATCATGGATTTGATTTATGACATAAAGTCAGGAAAAAGAGACATTTCTCTAGATAGATTTTATCAAACCCTTGAAGACTTAAAACAAGCTGGAGTCGAAATATTTATATTAGGCTGTACGGAATTATCTTCAGCTCATGAAATCTACCAATTCGAAGGAAATTTTGCAGATCCATTAGAAATCATTGCAAAAAGTGCCATAAGGTTTGGAAAAAATATATAGGGGTGGATATGTGTACGATAAATGAAAAATTAGCACTCTCTATGAAGGAGTGCTAATTTTATATTGACTAGATGTCTATATCGTTATAATATAAATTTGTAAAAGGATTGCGGATCCTTTAGAATCATTATTAAATGAATATATACATTATTCTAGGTGATAAGGAGGGTATTTATGAGTAAGCAAAAAGGAAATTTGTCTATCCATAGTGAAAATATTTTTCCTATCATTAAAAAATGGTTGTACTCAGACCATGATATTTTTATCAGGGAACTTATTTCGAATGCTTGCGATGCTATTACCAAGGTGAAAAGACTGAACAGCTTAGGTGAAGCAGATTTGAAAGGTGAAACAGATTTTGAAGTAAAGGTAGTATTAAATAAAACAGCCAAAACCTTGAAATTCATTGATAACGGTATTGGAATGACGGATGAAGAAGTGAAAAAATATATTAATCAAATTGCTTTTTCTGGAGCAGAAGATTTTTTAAAAACTTATAAGGACAAAGGCGATGTTGATCAAATTATTGGACATTTCGGTCTTGGCTTTTATTCAGCCTTTATGGTGGCAGATGTGGTTGAGATCCATACTTTATCCTATAAACCTGGTGCTACAGCCGTTACATGGCATTGTGATGGGGGCACAGAGTTTGAGATGGAAGATGGAAGTAAATCTGAAAGAGGAACAGAAATTACCCTTCATCTTGGACAAGATGGAGAAGACTTCCTCAATGAACATACAGTAAGAACGACCATTGAAAAGTATTGTTCCTTTATGCCGTATCCTATTTATTTTGAAGTAGCAGATCAAGAACCAGAAAAAGATAAGGATGGCAATATAATCATCTCGGAACCAGAAGCTTTAAATGATATATTTCCACTATATTTAAAACAGCCAAATGCCTGTACAGATGAAGAATACAAAGAATTTTATAAAAAAACCTTTAGGGATTTCAAAGAGCCTCTTTTCTGGATTCATCTTAATATGGATTATCCATTCAATTTAAAAGGAATTCTTTACTTTCCTAAACTGAATACCGAGTTTGATACAATTGAAGGACGTATTAAACTTTATAATAGCCAAGTTTTTGTTGCAGACAATATTAAAGAAGTGATTCCAGAATTTTTACTGCTTCTAAAAGGGGTTATAGATTGTCCAGATTTACCACTGAATGTGTCTAGAAGCTTCCTTCAAAATGATGGTTTTACGAGAAAAATTTCTGATTATATTACCAAAAAAGTAGCGGATAAGCTAAATAGTCTTTTCAAATCAGATCGCGCAGGCTTTGAGGGTTTTTGGGAAGACATTAGTCCATTTATTAAATATGGACTCATCAAGGATAATAAGTTTTATGAAAAAGTAGCATCCATTATTCTATATAAAACCACCAACGACCAATATGTAACAATTGAGGAATATCTTGAAAAGCATACTGGAAAACTGGACAAACAAATTTATTATGTTTCAGATCCTATACAGCAAGCACAGTATATCAAAATGTTAAAGGATTATGAGGTAGAGGCGGTGATTCTAGATCACAGCATTGATACGGCCTTTATATCCCATATGGAAATGAAAAAGAATGATATTCACTTCAAAAGAGTAGATGCAGATATATCTGAATTAATGAAGGACCTCGATCAAACGGCTGATGAAGGGACTGCAAAAAAAGAAATTGACACCTTAGCGAAACTCTTTAAAAGAATTCTCAATAAAGAAGACTGTAAAATTCAGCTTGAAAATTTAAAATCTGAGGACATTGCGGGAATGATGATTCTCTCAGAGGATAGCAGACGAATGCAGGAAATGATGAAGCAGTATAATATCGGGGGCTTTGATCCAGGGATGATGCCCAATGAAGAAATCCTTGTTTTGAATAAAAAGCATCCTTTAGTACAATATGTTTTAAGTCATGCTGAAGAAGCATCGCAACAGGTAGACTTGATTGCCCAACAGATTTATGACTTGGCGGTACTAAGTCACAAGCCGCTTGCACCAGAGGCTATGACAAATTTTATTCAAAGAAGCAATGAAATTATGAAAAAGATGATTAAAGAAAAATAAAAATGGGAAGAGTCAAAGGCGTGGAAGCTTTTTGGCTCTTTTTTATATTTATTACAGAATGCAAAATGGTAATTTATAGAAAATATATTTAAATTTCATAAGCGACAGTATATAATGGAAGATGAGAAAAAGTTAGTTTTTATAAACCATAGATGTCTGTGTAGATCATGAAAAGAAGAGTGGAGTGATTTTGTGGAATTTATTGGAGTGCCTGTACTTACAATAAGGGGTTTAAGCATGAATTATGGCAGCAAAGAAGTATTAAAAGGAATTAACTTAGATGTATATAAAGGCCAAGTTATAGGATATATAGGACCTAATGGCGCAGGTAAAAGTACTACTGTGAAGATTATGTTAGGGTTAGTGGAAGGATATAGAGGGGAAATAAAAGTTTTAGGACAAGATATAAGGGATGGCAATATATCATACAAGAGAAAAATAGGCTATGTGCCTGAAAACGCAGAGGTATATGACAGCCTTACAGCGAAAGAGTATTTAAGCTTCATAGGAGAGCTTTATGGTTTAGATGATAAAAGTATTGATGAAAAAGCAAAAAAGCTTACAAAAATCTTTGGAATTGAGGACGCCTATAATGCAAGAATATCCTCTTATTCTAAAGGGATGAAGCAAAAGATATTAATTATTTCAAGCTTGTTGCATAATCCAGATATTTTATTTTTGGATGAACCTTTGAGTGGGCTAGATGCCAATAGTGTGATGGTAGTTAAAGAAATATTAGCCCAATTGGCGGCCCAGGGAAAAACAATATTTTACTCATCTCATATAATGGATGTGGTTGAAAAGATCAGTAACCGAATTATATTGCTTAAGGATGGACAAATTGTTGCAGATGGAAGCTTTGCTGAACTAAAGGGTCAGTCCAAGGAAGGATCTTTGGAGGAAATATTCAATCAGCTTACTGGGTTTAATGAACATAAGGCAATGGCTGAAGAATTTGTAGCCATCGTTCAAGGGGTGTAGGAATATGAAAGATTTTAAAATATTAAAGTTTTTAGACAGATTTGCAACATTTTTTCAAAGACTTGGCATCGATTATATTGTTATGAGAAAAATACTACAAATCAAACTTACAATGGATAGAAGAAAGGTGTCTACGATTGTAAGTAATTCATCAAAAAACAAAGAAGAAACAGCAAGCAAGGACGAAAATTACTTTAAAAAATCCTTGCTTTTTTATGGATTGGTGGGAATTGTTATGGTTCCTTTGATCATCATGGGAGAAAATTTTATTTTTCAAATGAGTTTTGTTTTTGGTATATTTATGTTTATGATGATGACTACTTTGATTACTGATTTTTCATCGGTACTCTTAGATATAAGAGATAAAAATATTATCTCGTCAAAACCAGTAGATAGCAAGACTTTAAGCACAGCAAAAATTTTGCATATATCTATGTATATACTTTCCATTACCACAGCGCTTGCAGGGGCAGCATTGATTGCAGCATTAATCAAACATGGAATTTTATTTTGCATCATATTTGCATTAGAAATTCTTTTGATGGACGTACTGATTGTGGTATTAACTGCTTTACTGTATTTATTGATTTTAAAGTTCTTTGATGGAGAAAAGCTAAAGGATATCATTAATTATGTTCAAATTGCACTATCTATAGCGATAACGGTAGGGTATCAACTAATCGCAAGATTATTTAATTTTATGGATTTTAATATGGTATTCACGTTAAAATGGTGGCAATATTTTATTATTCCTACTTGGTTTGGAGCTCCTTTTGAATGGATATTACATGGGGATGATCGAATAGAATTTGTGGTTTTTACATTATTAGCAGTATTGGTACCGATGATTTCATTGGTAGTTTATATAAAACTAATACCCGTTTTTGAAAAAAATCTTCAAAAACTAAATAACTATGCTGCAAAAACAGAAAAAATAAAAGCTTTTGATAAACTATCAAAGATTATTTGTCGCAATAAACAGGAAAGGACATTTTTAAAATTTGCATCTTATATGATGAAAAATGAAAGAGCATTTAAATTGAAGGTATATCCTTCATTAGGATTTGCGTTAATCTTTCCATTTATATTTATATTCAATGAGTTGCAACGAAGTACATTTCATGCAATCGCATCAAGTAAATTGTATTTTAATATATATTTTTGTGCCTTATTACTACCAACGGCAGTCATGATGATGAAATATTCAGAAACCTACAAGGGAGCTTGGATATATAAGAGTGCACCGATAAAAGATACGGCACCTATTTTTAAAGGAACTTTAAAAGCCTTTATTGTTAGATTATTATTTCCTATATATCTGATTGAAGGAATCATATTTATGGGTATATTTAGTATAAGAATATTGCCAGATTTAATAATAGTATTTTTAAACATACTGCTATTTGCAGTAATTTGTTTTAAATCTCTAAGGAAATCTCTGCCTTTTTCAGAACCCTATAATGCAACACAGCAAAGTGGAGGATTAACGGTGCTTCCCCTTATGTTTTTTCTGGGAGCATTAGCAGGAGTGCACTATCTCTGTACGCTATTTCGTTATGGTATATATATATGGATTGCGATCCTGATACTT
This sequence comes from Clostridiaceae bacterium 35-E11, assembly GCA_038396625.1. Classification (GTDB taxonomy): domain Bacteria; phylum Bacillota; class Clostridia; order Peptostreptococcales; family Thermotaleaceae. The sequence continues at coordinate 3,962,385 of CP121688.1, read as the reverse complement.
TGCAATGGAGTTGTATGGAAAAAGTTCATGAATATATCCTTAGAAACATTGGTGGGGACACAAGAATAAACTTGTAAAGAAAAGAAGATGGAGGTTGTAATGATGAAACTGATTTCTTGGAATGTCAATGGCCTTAGGGCTTGTGTAGGGAAAGGGTTTTTAGAATATTTTAATGAGATGGATGCAGATATATTCTGCGTTCAAGAAACGAAATTACAGGAAGGACAAATAAATCTAGACTTAGAAGGGTATGAACAGTATTGGAATTATGCAGTGAAAAAGGGCTATTCAGGTACAGCGGTATTTACAAAGAAAAAACCTCTATCTGTCACATATGGCGTGGGCATTGCAGAGCATGAACAAGAGGGAAGAGTGATAACATTAGAATTTGAAACATTTTATTTAGTGAATGTATATACGCCTAATTCTCAAAGAGAACTGGCAAGGCTAGATTATAGAATGGCATGGGAAGATGTTTTCAGAAACTACCTGAAAAAGCTAGATGTTGTCAAATCTGTTATTTTGTGTGGAGATCTTAATGTAGCACATAAAGAAATGGATTTAAAAAATCCCAAAACCAACAGAAAGAATGCAGGCTTCACCGATGAAGAGCGAGGAAAGATGACAACATTACTGGAAGCTGGATTTATTGATACTTTTCGGTATTTTTATCCAGAGAAAGAAGAAGCTTATACTTGGTGGTCATATATGAGAAAAGCCAGAGAAAGGAATGCAGGGTGGAGAATTGATTACTTCATTGTATCACAAAGATTAGAAAACCAATTAAAAGATGCGCAAATTCATGCCAATATCATGGGTAGCGATCACTGTCCTGTAGTTTTAGAAATATGTCTCTAGCCATATTGCTATGAGAAAACAAAATTTACGAATGGAAGTACTGTGCTTTAAAGATGGTGCTCCTAAGTTATTTTCATAAATATGGAAAGAGACATTGATTTTAGGAAAAATAGTAATGTATAATAGAATACATAAAATGTTTAGAGAATAAAATAAAAAGGAGTTAGGGTGTATGGAGCTTGTTTATAAGGGAAAGACAAAGGATGTATATGCTTTACAGGATGGAAATTATTTACTGAAATTTAAAGATGATGTAACGGGAGAAAATGGTGTATTTGATCCTGGTGCCAACACCGTTGGTCTAACCATGGAAGGCGCAGGAAGAGCGGGACTCCGATTAACAAAGTTCTTCTTCGAGAAATTAAGGGAAAAAAACATACCTACCCACTATATTGATGCGAATATCCATGAAGCAACTATGACAGTAAAACCTGCAACAGTATTTGGGAAGGGATTAGAGGTGATTTGTCGTTATAGAGCTGTAGGAAGCTTTTTACGTCGTTATGGTATGTATGCAGAAGAAGGCCAGCCCTTAGATGCTTTCGTAGAGGTTACCCTCAAAGATGATGCTCGTCAAGATCCCCCCATTACAGAGGACGCTTTGGACATGCTTGGAATATTATCTATAGATGAATACAAAGTTTTAAAAGATATTACCAAGAAAATTAGCAATGTGGTTAAAGAAGAATTAGCCAAAAAAGACATTGAACTATACGATATTAAGTTTGAATTTGGCAGAGTAGGGAAAGATAATGAGATTGTGCTAATCGATGAAATTTCTGGGGGAAATATGAGGGCTTATAAAGATGGTCAGTATATTGAACCATTGGTATTAGAAAGGTTAATGTTAGAAGATCAATAAAAACTAAAAGAAGGAACGAAGAGTTATGTTTTACACAAGCGAATAAGAAAGCATTTTTTCGGATGTAGCTTATTTAAAAATGCTTAAACATTGCGCCCAAGGGTATGCTTATTTTTTAATAATTCTCTATGAATATATATTCATAGAGAATTATTTTATTGTTTAAGGGGAGAGTAGCATGATGAGTATTAAGAATTTTCCTAAAATATTCATAAAGTTTATTGACATATGTCCAAAATATTGCTACGATTCTATTAAGATATAATTGGCATATGATAATAATGAAAGGTAATTGTGTATAAAAATTTTAAAAAGGGGAGGGTATGGATATGCCAAAATTTGATGGAACAGGTCCTAGAGCTGAAGGCGCTATGACGGGTTATGGAAGAGGGTATTGTATCATGCCTCTAAAAGAAGTGAAGTCGACAATGATCAATAAAAGATTAAATGAGCATACACCGGTGCAATATTGGAAAAAAGAAAGGTTGTACAAAAGAAATAGACGGGTTTTTGGAAAACGGCGTAGATATAAAAGGCGTTGGTAGCGAAAACAAGTTTCTTATGAAACATGGATAGATAAAGATAGAGAATGGAGAAATAGAGCGTGGGAGGGGTATGAATATGGATGAATATACGCAAAAGGTATTTGAGCATTTTAGAAATCCTAGAAACGTAGGGGTTATGGATGAAGCAGATGGAATAGGAAAAATTGGTTCCGAAGATTGTGGAGATTATCTTGTGATGTATATTAAAGTAGATGAAAATGAGTTCATTGAAGATATTAAATTTCAGATTTATGGATGTGTAGCTGCAATTGCTACCAGCAGCGCTTTAACAGAAATGGCGAAAGGGATGCATATTGACGAGGCAGTAGCCATAACAGAAGAAGATATCATCAAATATCTAGGAGGTTTACCTGAAGAGAAAATCCACTGCTCTGTTTTAGGCGCACAATGCATAAAAAGTGCTGTTTTAGATTATTATCAAAAAAAGTTGCAAACGAATGAGGATATATAGATGGAACAAAGAATTTGATATAGAAAAAGGCGTATAAAAGCGCCTCTTCCTATTTTTAAGCTTTTTTTAGTTGATAAGCATGGTGATATTTCTCCATGAGATTTTCTGACAAAAGGATGATACTATCTAATGAATAGGTTCTCGATAGACGTTTCATATTTTTTCGCATATTCATGAGAGTTTTAGGACATTGAATAAGTCTATCAATTTCTTCATGAATTAAACCAATGCGATCAACGATAATAGCTGCTCCTGACTTCATTAAAAATTCAGCGTTTTCTTCTTCTTGTCCTGGAAGCATGTAAGGGATCATCAAAGGAAGTTGTTTAGCGATCGCTTCAGAGGTTGTAAGTCCTCCAGGTTTTGAAATGAGAATATCTGATTTTTCCATAAGCAAGGGAATATCCTCTGTAAACCCATATACGATGATTTCCTTATTTTTATATTTATCTTTATATTTTGTCTGTATTTTATACATAAGGGAATGGTTATTACCACATACCACAAATATTCTCAGCTTATTATGACTTTTAGTTAATTCTTTTAGCACCTTCTCAATTTTTTTATAGCCCAAGCTTCCCCCCATAAGAAGAATGGTAAAAACCATATTATTAGGATGTAAAGTTTCTTGGTTAAGAAAAAACTCTTGTTTTAAGGGGATGCCATAATCAAATATCTTATTTTTTTCAATACCGCTATGAATCATTTGCATACTCGTATATTTACTTCCTGTAATATATGCATCTACATTCCTGTTGATATATATATTGTGTGCTTTGAAATCTGTGATGATTGAAATAAAAGGTAGATGTATTTTCCTTTTTTCTTTCAGCATGCAAATAATTTTTACAATAAAGGGGTGGGTTCCAATTATTAAGTCAGGTTGAGTATCCATGATTAGTTGATATACATTTTTTTCAAAAATTTTTGTTGTGCACTTAAGTAGATTTACTCTACTTTCTAGATGATTGCTCACCATATATAAGCCTCTATATATGGTTGGAAGCTTACTATATAACAATTTATAACCATTTAAAAACAGGATTTCAATTATTTTATGATTTAGTTTAATAAAATCTACCACCTCAACATAGTAACCTTTATGATGAAAATTTTTTTCTAAGGCAAGAGCAGCTTGGTTATGACCTCCTCCTGTTGAAGCAGTCAATATTAGTACTGTTTTCATCATTTACCTCCATTTAATGATTTTTTCCATACGTATGTATATAATGATGCTTTTTTACTAGAAGGTTTCAATAATAGAAGCGCAGTGACCATAATAGTATACCATATATCTTTTACAATACTAGATTTTTATCTTAAATGATTTCTATTGTGATACATAATGAGTCTATAGGATAATTGTTAATTTTAGAATAAGAGCGTGTAAAGATTTATTTATAAATACATATCAGTCATTTAATATCTCATAAAGTTTAAATAAAAGATATTTTTGAGACATTTCTGTTATAAGATGTAGGAAAATTTATTTTTTTGTCGAAATAGTATATACTCAAGAGAGCAATTATTTAAAGGTGGATAAGACGATGAAATCAATTAGAACCCAGATGCTTGTGTATCTTATGGCAGGAGCAGTATTTTTATTTTCGGCATTAGGTTGTTTTGTGAATTTGAAACTACAGGAGCTGCCTGATTACATAAAAGAGCAATATGGAGAAATTGTCAGTGCTAAAGCAGATGAAGTAAGTAAGGAATTAAATGGGTTTTTAGAACAAATAAAGATTGTTTCCCAATCTCCAGTAATAAAATCCATGGATTTAGATTCAATAAAATCGTATTTACCTAGCCTGATTCTTCAGGGGAAACATCGTAACATGACGATTGCTGATGCACAAGGAAAAGGGTGGTCAACGCTAGGCGTAGAAATGGACATTTCAAATCAAGAACAGTATCAAGAGATTATTGTCAAGCAAAAAGATTATCTTATTTCCCAACCCTTTATCAGTCCTTATGCAGACCCCAATACACCTATTATTATTATTTCCCACGCAGTTAAAAATAACAAAAAAACAGTTGGACTTGTAAATATTGTGGTAGAGATTGAATTTTTAAATAAAATTTTGGGACAAATGAATTTGAAAAAAACAGGCTATGGCTGGATTGTTGATAAAGAAGGACATATTATCGCCCATCCTGATTCGAATATATTATTAAAGACAAATATGGAAGAATATATGGTCAATAATCATAAGGTGATGGAAAAGATTTTGGATAAACCATCAGGTATGGCAGAGTATATTGATGAAAAAGGAGAAAAGATGTTGGCGCTATTTAAAAGAATTGAAGGGGCGCCAGATTGGATCTTTATTGTTTCTATCTCTGCCAAAGAAGTATACGCAGAGGTAGAGAAGATTCGTAATACCATTTTAACAGCCATCATTGCTGGGTTAGGACTTGTAGTTATTTTTGCTTTTGTTTATTCTAAAAGCATATCTAGGCCAATTTTAAAATTAATCGAAGTATTCGAAAAGGCAGCCAATGGACAACTACAAGTAAAAGCAGATGAACAAGTACCAAATGAAATAGGTATTGCTGCCAAAAGCTTTAATAGGATGCTCGCACAAATCAAACATTTAACCTATAAGGACACGATTACAGGATTATATAATTATAATGGATTCTCTCTGGAATTACCTTATAAACTAAAAGCATTTGAAGAAAAAGAGGGTATTGCTGCAATTGTCATTATATCTATTGATGACTTTAAACGGATTAATAGCATTAGTGGATATGAAGTTGGAAATGAGGTTTTATACCTTTTGGCCAAACAATTGAAAAAATTTATAAATGAGGAAGAAGGGGTAGCTAGATTTTTTGGAGATGAATTTATTCTATTATTATGGCAAGAAAATATGCATATTCTAAAAAAACGTATTCATAATTTATGGAAACAGTATAGTGGCGAAAGAAAAATGAAAGATCATGAATTTATACTAAAGGCGAGCATCGGAGTAAGTATAATAGATCCCTATGATTATTCAATAGAAGAAGCGATTCACCAAGCCACAATTGCCAAACTTACAGTAAAAAAGGCGGGGGGCAATAACTATCGCTTCTATAATTTAGAGATTGATAAATTGATGAAGGAAGAGCAAAAAATTGAAAATGATTTGTATCATGCCATTAATAATGAAGAATTATATCTTGTATATCAACCCATTGTAGATGTATCTACAGGAAAGATTATGGGAACGGAAGCATTGCTGCGATGGCATCACAAAACATATGGGAATGTTTCACCTCTAACCTTAATTCAAATTGCTGAACGTAATGGTTTAATTATTGAAATAGGAAAATGGGTTCTAAAAGAAGCTTGCACACAAAATAAACAATGGCAGGATCAAGGTTATGCTCCAATTATTGTATCTGTGAATGTTTCGGCTCTCCAATTTGAGCAAACAGATTTTGTGGAAATGGTTCAGCAGGTACTTCAAGAAACAGGAATGCATCCAAGTTATTTGGAACTCGAGATCACAGAAACAAATGCAATGACCAGTGTAGAAGAAAAGCTCAAAAAGATAAAGCAGCTTAAAGAAATGGGTGTATGTGTGGCAATTGATGACTTTGGTACAGGCTATTCTTCCTTAGCATATTTTACCCGATTCCCAATAGACACATTAAAGATTGATCGTTCCTTTATTCAGGACATGCTAAATGATGAAAATGCAAAAACCATTGTTGCTACTATTATTAAAATGGCACAAGCCATCAAAATTAAAACTACAGCTGAGGGCGTAGAGACGATAGAACAGCTAAAGCATCTACAGGATAGAGGTTGCGATAAGATTCAGGGCTATCTGATCAGTAAACCGGTTGAATCATGTCTTATAGAACAAATGCTGAAAGCAGGAAAAGAGTAATATTTTCAATTTATACAGTCCTATTATATAAAACCAACTGTTAAGAGGAATATTTCTTACGTTTCAAATAATTATAAAAGAATTCAGATTATTTTTGCTGTACCAGTAGCATTTAGAAAGTTTTTATATTAAAATGCTAGTAATTAAAAAATTATTTTGTTGTGGATATTAAATAAAGGGGTGGTTGTATGTTTTCAGAAAAAATTATCAGTAATTTAAACAAATCTTCTTGGATTCGAGCGATGTTTGAGGAAGGAGCAAAGCTTGCCCAAAAGTATGGAGCCGATAAGGTCTATGATTTTAGCCTTGGAAATCCCTATGCCGAACCTCCAACAGAAGTAATAGAATCATTAAAAACATATGTGTTAAGTGATGAAAAAGGATTACATAGATATATGAATAATGCAGGATACCCTGAGGTAAGGGAAAAGATCGCAAAATCTCTTCAAGAAGAAAGTGGTGTTAGCCTTTCACAGCAACATGTAATTATGACAGTAGGTGCTGCAGGAGGCTTAAATGTTACGCTAAAAGCTATCCTCAATCCTGGGGAAGAGGTGATTGTTTTTGCCCCATATTTTGTAGAGTATAATTTTTATGCAGATAATCATGGGGGAAAAACAGTGGTAGTTCCTCCAGATACATCTAATTTTGAACCAGACTTAGAAGCTTTTGAAAAAAGTATTACCTCAAAAACAAAGGCTGTTATTATCAATACACCTAATAACCCAACAGGTGTTGTATATAGAGAAGAGAAGTTAAAGGATATTGCAAGGATTCTAGCAGAAAAAGAAAAAACCTATGGCACCACCATATTTGTAATTTCAGATCAGCCTTATAGTGAAATTATTTATGACGCAGTAAAAATTCCGAGTATACTATCTATTTTTGATAATGGGATTATCGTAAATTCATTTAGCAAATCTTTGGGTCTTGCAGGCGAAAGAATAGGATATATTGCAGCAAGCAGCAAAATCAAAGAAATAGATGTGTTGATGAATGCTTTGAGTTTTTGTAATCGTACCCTTGGTTTTGTCAATGCGCCAGGATTATTCCAAAAAGTTGTAGGGGATGCCTTGACGGCAAAGGTAGATATTGATGCCTATAAACAGAGAAGAGATTTTCTATATGAAAATCTTACAAAATTAGGATTTGAATGTGTAAAACCCCAAGGAGCTTTTTACCTTTTTCCTAAAGCCCTTATAGCAGATGATGTGGAATTTGTACGAAGAGCTATTCAATATAATTTATTACTTGTACCTGGAAGTGGTTTTGGATGTCCAGGATATTTCAGAATGTCTTACTGTGTAAAGTTTGATACAATCAAGAATGCAATTCCTGCCTTTGAAAAATTGGTAAAGGAATTTAAATAACAAGAAATAATAGGAAAACATTACATAAGCCCTTCTTAGAAATAAACGCTAAGAAGGGTATTTTATTTAGGATATATTTCTAGGATGATAATCGTATTTAAACCATACTTCATTTTAGGGATTTCAATTGCTGGAATTGTTTTTCTACATGATAGCAAGGTAATTGAATGATGAAATATGCCGTCTAATCCTTAGAAAAATTTTCTTTTTATCATCCTACATTTATCTATCATACTAAAAATTAAGCGATTTAAAGATGTATTTTAGCTAATCTTAAATTTTCAAAAACACTTTTTATGTGTAATTCCATTGCTTCAGCACATTTGTCGGGATTTTTAAGTTTTAGTGCTTCAAATATTGCTTTATGTTCTTTTAATGAATTTAAACGATCAATAGGTTTAGTATAAAAATCATCATGAAAAATTAAATAGATGTTACTTTTCATATTTAGTTCATTGATAAACTTAATATAAAATTTATTTTTTGATGATTCTGCTATTAACATATGCATTTTATTGTTTATTATAATAAATTTTTCGAAGTTCCTGTCTTTATAGCTTTGCAATTCTTCTATCATTAGGTTTTCAAAATATGTTAATTGATTAGATGTTATTTTTGTAGCAGCCAATTTTGCTGCCTCTTTCTCTAAAAATAATCTGCTTTGAAATAAGTCTATAAATTCTTCAATACTAGTTTGAGTAACAAAGGCACCTTTTCTTGGAATTATTTGTACTAACCCCTCATATTCTAATTTTTTTAATGCACTTCTTATAGGTGTTCTACTAACTCCAAAACTTTCTGCAATGGCTGTTTCAATAAGTTGAGAACTTGGTGTAAGTTGTCTTGTCATAATAGAATGTTTTAATCGTTTATAAACTTCTAACTCTATATTTTTATTCATATAAGGTTCCTCCTTAAAATATTCATTTTAAATTATTAAATAAAGAGAACTAAATAATATTTTATCAAACTACATGATAATTAAAAAGATTCAGTAAAAAAGATTTTTTTTTCAAATATTTTATAGTATCGGAAGATAGCAGAAAAACAAGGGATATAATCATGGAACACATATTATCTGAAAATTAACAAAATTGACGCGAATTCGTTTTTAGTGTACACTTAGTGTATACACTGAGTATACACTAAGTGTGATTAAATTACAATCAAGATTTTAAAAGGGGGAATTTAAGTGGAAACTTCATCAAGGAGAATTTCTTTTAAAGAAGCAGTTGCCCTACTAGTTGGATTTGTAATTATATTGATGTGGGGTGCGCTGAAAGGAAAAATTCCAACAGGAATGTCAATTCTGCTATGTGCAACCTTAGCTTCTTGTTATGGCATGATGATACTCAAGATTAAATGGGATAAGATCTTAGAAAGTATACTAAAGGTTTTTGGCGTAGGAATGCCAGCAGTACTTATACTTTTAATGGTTGGATTAATAACAGCTTCATGGTTAGCTGCAGGGACAACACCCATGTTAATCTATTCAGGACTTCAGGTATTAAACCCATCTATGTTTTTAGCAGCTGCTTTTATAATAACTTCAATAGCTTCTGTTGCTACTGGATCTGGATGGGCGATCATAGGAACTTTTGGTGTAGCACTTATGGGTATTGCAAGTGGTATTGGTATTCCAACTGGGGTAGCAGCTGGTGCAATTGTAGCAGGATCATACTTAGGAGATAAATGGAGTCCTTTATCAGATTCAGCCAATCTAGCAGCTGGGGTTGCAGGGCAGGATGTATTCCATTTATTTAAAAGCATGATGTCTACTACAGGATTAGGGGCGATTTCTGCAATAATAATTTACTGGATCATGGGAGTAGGATATGGAAGTAATAGTGCAGTTGATACTACAGGTATTGAATCAATAATACATGGATTATCTAAAGCATATGATTTTAATATTCTGTTAATTTTACCCCCATTATTAGTCATAATACTTGCTATAAAGAAAAAACCTATTTTACCAGTTTTAGCAATTGGAATTGCTTCGGGAGCAATCTTGGCTATTCTTTTTCAAGGGATACCTTTAAATAAAATGTTAAGCATATTATATAGTGGCTATAGTTCTTCTACGGGATTAGAAGGAATTGATAAATTATTAAGTGGTGGCGGATTACAATCAATGATGGGTTTAATTCTAATTATATTCTGTGCATTTATATTTGCTGGCTCCGTTGAAGTTACAGGACTTTTAGATGCCATATTAGAAAAATTGACTAGTATTACTGAATCTCAAGGCTCTCTTATTTTAACTTCATTAGTGACATCTATTCTTACAGTATATCTATCTAGTAGTGTTTATGTATCTTTAATATTAAATGGACGTATGTATATTCCAGCCTATGAAAGAAATGGCTTACATAAGATTAATCTTTCAAGAACAATAGTCGAAGCGGCGTCTTACTCAGGTGCTTATGTTCCATGGAGTGGTGGTGCATTACTTGTACTTGGAACCTTAGGAGTAACATGGAGTCAGTTTGCACCATATTTGTTCAATCACTGGATTAGTATGTTGCTAGTCGTTGTATTTGGATTTACAAATAAATTTATAGAAAAAGCTTCTTATGAAGAAAAAATAAATTTAGAAGAAATAACTGCTCGGTAGTTAAATAATTTTTAAATATAATTTTAAAGGGGGATAATTTTTATGATTAAAAGAATTGCTATTATTGGTGCTGGAAATGGCGGATATGCAGCTGCAGCAGATTTAGCATTAGCGGGGTATGAAATTTCATTATATGAGGATGAAAGGTTTAAGGAAAATATCCAAGAATTGTTAGTTAGCAAAACGATTGATTTAACAGGGGTTGGAAGAACGGGAAAAGCGAGAATTAATCAAGTAACAACAGATATAGAGGAAGCAATATCAGGGGCTGACTTGATATTGCCTATTGTTCCAGCATATGCATTCAAAGTTTTTGCTGAAAAGATAGCTCCTTTTATAAAAAAAGGTGATAGAATTGTTTTAGCTCCGGGAAGTACTGGAGGGACATTGATCGTATCTAAAATACTATATGAAAAGGGTAAAATAGACGGTGTGAAAATTGCTGAAATGCATACTTTACCTTATGCATGTAGAAAAACTGGGCCAACAAGTGTAAATATATTATTAGAATGCCGTAAATTATATTTTGCAACTTTTCCAGCAAAATATAATGAAGAAATGTATAATATTGTTAAAGAAATTTATCCTTCTATTGAGCTAGTAAATGATGTTTTAGAAAGTTCCTTAAACAATGGGAACCCTGTATCCCATCCTGCCCCAGTAGTACTTAATGCAGGTAAAATTGAATATTATAAAGGAGAGCACTTTCATTATAAAGAAGGAATTACGCCATCCGTTGCACGTGTGAATGAGAAAATAGATATAGAAAGACAAAAGATTTGCGAAAAATTTGGATATAATACGATAAGCGCTCAACAGAGGCTACAATTAATGGGATATGTGCCGAATAGAAAAACTTTATATGAATCTTATAGAGATAGTGAGGTTTTTAGTCCATTAAAGGGTCCGAAAGATTTAAATGATAGGTATTTAACTGAAGATACACCATGTTCCTTGGTTGCCTTGTCAAGCATAGCTAATGCTGTAGGAATAAAGACACCTGTAATGGATTCGGTAATAACATTGGCTTCAGCCTTAAAAGATCAAGACTATTGGAAAATAGGATATAATCTTGAAACCTTAGGACTAAATGGAATGAGTATAAATCAGATTAAAGACTTTCTCCAAAATGGATATAACTAAATAAGACAAAAGAGAAAGCTCTAGTTACTATTAGAGCTTTCTTACTATATATAATTAATATAGAATTTTTTCTAAATATTTTGAAAGGGGAAAGCTTATGAGTGGAATTACCACATTAGACATTATGATTATTATCATATATTTTATTTGTATGATATGGATAGGGGCATATTTTAAAAATAAAGTTACAAAGTCTACTGATTATTATCTAGCGGGTAGAAGTTTAAATTTTTTTGTAATAATGGCAACAGTATGTGCGTCAATCATTGGTGGAGGTGCTATGATTGGACGTGGGGGTGTTACTTATACAGAAGGTGCAGTAGCTATTATGTTAGCATTACCCTATTTAATTGGAATGTATGTTTTTGCAATGATTTCTGGAAGAATACAAAGAGTAGGAGTGCTCTATAATATTAATTCAATACCTGATTTAATGCACTATAGATTTGGAAGTAAAGCAAAATATATTACTTCAGTCTTAATTGCATTTACGATGATGGCAACTGTAGGCACACAAATAACAGCAACTGCTACAATAATTAAAACTATTGGTGGATTTTCCTATGAGATTGGAGCATGGATAGCAGTAATTATTTTTGTATCATATACAGTATTCTCTGGATTATTTGGTGTAGTATATACTGATGTAGCACAATTTTTTGTGCTGATAATTTTCGTATATATTTTCCTTCCAGTAATCGCTATTGCCAAAATCGGAGGAATTAATAATGTTATACAATCAGTACCTAAAGAAATGTTAAGTCTTAAACCCTCAGCTCAGATTGTAGGATGGATATTTACTAACTTAGTCTTCACATTAGCGGGAGCAGAAATGTGGCAAAGAGCTTTTGCAGCAAAGAGTTATAAAGATGCAAAAAAAGGAATGTTGTTAGGAAATACAGTCTATGCATGTACAATTATTATAACTTTAATATTAGGCTTAAGCGCATATATATTACTACCTAATATAGTAAATGATTATGGTACAGCGGATGCTGCTATTCCAGTACTTGTAGTTAATCTTTTGCCTGTGGGGATTACTGGAATATCTATAGCTGGTCTATTGGCAGTAATGATGTCTTCTGCAGATACATATTTACTGATTTCAGTGCAAACAATCGTAATGGATATACTAAAACCATTATATCCTAATATAGATGATAAAAAAGAGGTTTTTTATTCTAGAATTTTTACGATTGTATTAGGCTTTGGAGCTTTAATTATAGCTCTTTATATCAGGCAAGCTTACAAAGCACTAATGTTCGCTTGGACTTTTTATGCTGCTTCTCTTGGATTACCTGCATTTGCCGCCCTATATTGGAAAAAGGCTACATCAATAGGTATTATATCAAGTATAATAGTAGGGTTTATAACGAGTATTGGTTGGAAAATAATCGGTTCGCCTTGGGGACTAGGTTCTTCAATTCCAGGCTCATTGTTATGCGGCATAACTTTAATCGTTGTAAGTACGATTACTCATCAGGAGAATTATCCAACACCATTTCCACATATAAAAAGTTAATATACCCTATAATCGTTTCAAAATATAGTTTAAAATCATATTTAGGCTTATCAAACTAGGTAGAAATATCTCATAAACTTTTTGGTGTGTAAAGTTCAATGCAATCAAAAATATAATTCCTGCTTTTGAAAAATTAGTGAAGGAATTTAGATAAAGATGGTATAGAATTAAGGAAAATCGTTATATTAAATATAAAATTTTTATTGACTATTCAAATAAGTTTGTATATAATGAACTTAAATAAAATTGCATATTAAATGTCACTTGTTTATTAAGATGTTTAAAACCAAAACATCATCGTAAGCGAGGCCTAGTAAATAATTGAGTTATTTATTGGGCCTTTTTTTGTTTCCTTAAGGAGGGATATAATGCTAGATCAACAGATTTTAGAAATGAAGGATGCAATCGTCCAAGCGGTACAGGAGAGTGTGAGAATAAAGAGTGTAGAAGATACCGCAAGGGAGAATATGCCTTTCGGGGAAGGGGTGTATACAGCATTAAACCATGCTATGAAGTTATCTGAAAAACTTGGCTTTAAAGCAGTGAATATGGATAACATGATAGGATATGCGGAATATGGGCAAGGAGAAGAAATGGTTGCAGTATTAGGGCATTTGGATGTAGTTCCAGAGGGCGAAGGATGGAGTTATCCTCCCTATGGAGCTGAAATTCATGATAGTAGAATCTATGGAAGAGGGACTTTGGACAATAAGGGACCGATTATAGGAGCGTTGTTTGCTCTAAAAGCTATAAAGGATTTAAAAATTCCCTTGAAAAAGAGAGTAAGAATTATATTTGGAACCAATGAAGAGTCTGGAAGTAGGGGTGTAGCGTATTATGTGCAACGGGAAGAGGTACCAGTTTTAGGGTTTACTCCTGATGCTGAATATCCCATTATCTATGCTGAAAAGGGCATCGTCACTGTATCTCATGAAAAACAATTTAAAGGAGAAGGAGGTGGTATATGCATTAAATCTTTCAAAGGTGGTGTTGCTGCAAATGTTGTTCCAGCCTATGCAGAAGCCTTATTAGGGATGGAGGAAGCATGTGTTGGGGAAATGCTGAAGTGCATAGAAAAAATCATAGAAAAAAATGGATGGAATATCAACGCCAGTGTTAAAGAAAAGGGCAAAGATATACAGCTGCGATCCTATGGTATATCAGCCCATGGCAGTACGCCTGAACTTGGTAAGAATGCCATTATTCCATTATTACAATTGCTGAATCAACTTGATATAAAAAAAGATGTGAAAGCATTATTTTCCTTTATTGAAAAATTTATTGGAGAGGAAACAGATGGAAAATCTTTAGAAATAGGGATGGAGGATGATATTTCAGGAAAGCTGACACTCAATCTAGGTACGATGACAGGGAATGACGATGTAATAAAGTTTGATGTAAATATAAGATATCCGGTTACAGGAAAATATGATGACTTTATCCCCAAATTACAGGAAATTATGAAAGAAAATAATGTGGAGATAGAAAAGATACGACACAAGGTACCTTTGTATATTCCCAAAGAAGCAGAACTGATCCAAAAGCTGCAAAAAGTTTATCAAGAGAAAACAAATCAGGAACCTAAGCTTTTGGTCATTGGGGGAGGAACCTATGCTAAATCCATGAAAAACGTCGTAGCCTTCGGACCCATTTTTCCAGGTGAACCCGATGTGATCCATCAACCCGATGAGTATATTACCATAGACAACCTCATAAAAAATGTCCAAATCGTGGCAGCAGCCATCTATGAGCTTGCTAGATAATTGTCTTATGGTGAATAAAAATTTAAGTTAAAAAAGGAGGAGGTAAATCTATGATAACCAGTGGTTTTACGTATTTGGCATTCTTAGTATTTTTTGCTGGTTTAATTGTGTGGGCAGAGAAAAAGCATGAGGGGAAATTTTTTAAGTATGTACCTGCTGTTGTATTAATCTATTTTGTTGCGATGCTTCTCTCAACTTTTGGGGTGTGGCAGAAGACGGATGATGTGAATTTGTATTACAAAATGTTCAAAGGAAATTTGCTTCCAGCCATGATATTCTTAATGCTTTTGAGATGTGACTTAAGAAGAATATTAAAGCTTGGCCCCAAGATGCTACTAGGATTTTTTGCAGCATCCCTTAGTATTGGTATAGGATTTATTGTTACATATTTAATATTTAAAGGATTTTATGAAGCAGAAACATGGAAAGCCTTTGCAGCTTTATGTGGTAGTTGGATGGGTGGAACAGGAAATATGGTTGCCATACAAGGCGCTTTAAATGTACCTGATTCAAAACTAGGATATACACTTTTAATGGACTCTATCAATTATGCAATATGGGTTATGATCCTGTTAGCGTTAGTTCCACATGCAGCAAAATTTGCAAAGTGGACGAAGGCGGATACCTCTGTAATAGATGAAGTTGGAGAACAACTTGCAAGCGCACAGGAAAAAATAAGAAAAAACATAGAATTCCCAGATTTAATTTTACTTGTAGGAGCGAGTCTGTTTGTTGCGGCAGTAGCAGGATTTTTATCAGGAAAACTTCCCCAATCCGATTTCTTATCAGGTACAACATGGCAAGTAATTATTGTAACCATAGCTGGAATTATTGGAGCCATGACACCCCTTGCTAAAGTGCCTGGTTCATCCCAAATATCTAATACGATGCTCTATACAATTGTGGCATTAATTGCTTCACGAGCTAATTTTGCTGAGCTCACCCAGGCACCATTGTATATTATCTCAGGTTTTGCGATTCTTGGAATCCATGCATTGATACTGGCCATCATAGCCAAAATATTTAAATTAGATTTATTTACTTGTGGTGTTGCCAGTCTTGCGAATATTGGAGGTGTTGCTTCAGCCCCAATCCTTGCTGCAGCATATAGTGAAGCACTGATACCTATTGGTGTTCTAATGGCAATGATGGGCTATATTGTTGGTACTGGAGGAGGACTAATCGTAGGAAAGATATTATCTATACTTTAAATCAGCATATAGAGCAGCTTGAGAGATGATATATTTTAAAGATAGGCAGCTATTTGTTTTTATTCATCTTCTTAAACCTAGGGCTGGATTTATATAGGTATTTATGCTATCCTATTTTTAGAAAAATAAAACAAATATAAAAATGTAAAGATTCATTGAAAAAACAAAAGGGTGAATCACATGTATAGTAAAAATACTGTCTATATCATTGGACATGGTAAAACCAGTAGTGACAATGCAATAACCGAGCGCTTTAAAATCTTTTTTATTGGTTTTGTTGTGGATGTTGCCACAGATGAAGTGGTTGATTTGCGTTGTTCTGCTACGATTGAATCCACTCAGGAATTTATCAGAAGCTTGTTTACAGGAAAAAAGTTTGATAAATATTATGAGGAGGTCGAACAAGAAATTCTTAGAAGATATTTTGGTTCATCTCAAAAAGCCATTATTGTTGCTTATAAGGATGCATTAAAAAAGTATTTGGAAGTAAAAGAAAAATATTACTAAAACTGCTTTATTCAATATAGATATAGTACTATATGAGCACTATGTCATCATGAATAAAATCCAGTGAAAGTCTATTGGCATTTAGAGACTTTTGCTGGATTTTTTGATTTTTGCGAGGAGGTAATGACAATGAAAATAACAGATATTAAAATTGGACGTATATCAATTCCTTTGAAAAGACCCTTTAAAACAGCCCTGAGGACAGTGTATCGTGTAGAGGATGTAGTTGTAAAAATAACAACGGATACAGGGCACGTAGGTTATGGAGAAGCACCGCCAACAGGAGTTATTACAGGAGACACTACTGGGGCGATCATTGGTGCCATAGAGGATCATATTAAAAAACATTTGATTGGTTTGGACCTTGAGAATTTTGAAGAAATTATGATTAAGCTGGATCAAGCGGTAGTAAAAAATACGAGTGCAAAGGCAGCGGTAGATATTGCTCTGTATGACCTTTATGGACAGTTGTACAATGCTCCCCTATATAAGCTTTTGGGAGGATATCGAAAAGAAATTACTACAGATATAACGATTAGTGTTAATAGTCCTGAAGAAATGGCAGAAGATAGCATGGCAGCTATCGAGGAAGGTTACAAAACCTTAAAAATCAAGGTTGGAAAAGATGCACATATGGATATCCAGCGGATGAAGGCAATCAGAAAGGCCGTAGGATATGATGTAGACCTTAGAATAGATGCGAATCAAGGATGGAATGCAAAGGAAGCGATTTATACCTTGAGAAAGATGGAAGATGAAGGTTTGAAGATTGAACTAGTGGAACAGCCTGTGCCTGCCCATGATTTTGAAGGGCTAAAACTTGTTACAGATCATGTATCCATCCCTGTACTCGCCGATGAAAGTGTATTTTCTCCTATGGATGCTGTAAAGATCATCCAAATGCGTGCCGCAGATCTCATCAATATAAAATTGATGAAAACTGGGGGTATTCATAATGCGTTGAAGATTTGTTCCATAGCCGAAATTTATGGTGTAGAATGCATGATTGGATGTATGTTAGAAAGTAAAATAAGCGTTACAGCAGCGGTACACTTGGCGGCAGCGAAAAAGGTCATCACAAAGGTAGATCTTGATGGCCCAGTATTATGTAAGGAAGACCCTATAGAGGGTGGCGCTATTTTTGACCATTCCCAAATAACAATAGAAGATGCACCTGGCTTTGGATTCAAGAAAATTCATGGAATCCTTTATAAATAATAGCACTACTTACAGAGAAGCCCTAAGTAACGAGTGAATAATAAATGTATATTTCTAGTATAAAACTCAATAGTATACAAAATGTTATGAAAGCCCCATAAAATCGAAGGAAAGGTTTGATGGGGCTTTTTCTTTCTGCTTATACATCTCCATGATTGATTTTCACGTCATGAAGAGCAGGTGAGAGCTTTTTTTGCTAGCGTAATCTAAGGAAATGATATGATCCCCAAAACACCATGCGACTAACAACTTACATATTGACAATAAGTTGCTAGTGGTATAATATAAATATATATTACCAGAATATAGAAAAGGAAGTGATGATGATCATTACAGGAGGCGAAATAATTACAAAGACATTAGAGCGTTTAGGTGTAGACACATTATTTGGCATACCGGGAATACATAATCTTGATATTTATGATGGATTATTACACAGTAAGATTAATCATATAACCACCAGAAATGAAAGCGGTGCAGGATTTATGGCAGATGGGTACGCAAGGTCAACAGGAAGACCAGGTGTGGCTCTTGTTATTACTGGACCAGGTCTTACTAACATTATTACCCCTATGGGGCAGGCTATGCATGATGGAATACCTATGTTGGTTATCTCTAGTCAGATTCCCTCAACGGTTTTAGGGCAAGAAACAGGTTTTTTACACGAATTAAAAAATTCTACTATTCTAGCACAATCCGTTGCAAAGGAAAGCAGGTCAGTGCCATGTATTGAAGCGATTGAGACCTATATCCAAGAGGCTTACCATCTTTGCCAGACAGGTAGACCAGGTCCAGTACATATTGAAATTCCGATGGATATTTTAAAAGAAACGATGAACTCATCCCAAACATTTCTAGAAAATCCTCACTTTTTTTCAAAGAATACCACTTCAAATTTAAATCATACTTTCATCCAACAAGCGATAGATAGCATCAATGACGGAAAGCAAGTGGCATTAATGGTAGGAGGAGGTGCTGCAAAGGCGGGCAAACAAATTGTGCGTTTAGCAGAGAAACTACATGCACCAATTATCCAGACCCTTGCAGGAAAAGGGATTGTAGACGAACGACATTCTCTTTGTCTAGGAGCCAGACTGCATTTTCAAGAAGTACGTGCATTGCTTATGAAGATGGATGTAGTGATAGCTATTGGAACACAACTATCCCCTACAGATTTATGGGAAGAACCTTTGCAGTTAAAAGGTAAGTTGATTCAAATAGATCTAGATGCAGGAGCATTCAATAAAAACTATCCTGCAGATTTAGGAATAAAAGGAGATGCAGGTCAAATCATAGAGAAACTGCTACCTGCACTAGAGGAAAAAAATCATGTACATATTCCAGATGTTTTAGCAGACATCATTGTAAAAACAAAATCAAGATTAGCAGAAGTAACAGGAATATCTAATACAATGGAGCTGTCTCTAAATCTACTGGAAGTGATTCGTAAGACTTTACCTGAAGATGGTATTTTGTTTGCTGATATGACGACACCTGCCTATATAGGGATTAGTGAATATCCATGTTATCATGAAAAAACGTATCTTCATCCTGTAGGTTTTGGGACGCTGGGGCTTGCTCTACCTGCTGCCATTGGTGCAAAGCTTGCACAGCCTAAAAAAACTTTATGTGTCCTCACAGGAGATGGAGGATTTCAATTTACCATGCAAGAGTTAATGGTGGCATGTACACAAAAGATGACGCTACCTATTATTATTTGGAATAATAATGGATTTGGTGAGATCAGACGGAATGAAGAAGTACGGCATCCTGGTGAAACCATTGCAGTAGACCACCAAAATCCTGATTTTATAAAACTGGCCCAAGCATATGGTATAACCGGGGTTCGAGTTAATAGCGCAGAAGAGATAGAAAAGGCATTACAAAGTAGTCTTGCTCGTCAGAAACCCACAATCATTGAAATAAATGTTTAAGAAAGGATGATCCTATGGTAGATATCAAAGGCTTACGTAGTTCTGTAAAAACCGTGGAACCCTATATTCCTGGAAAAACGATCTGTGAGGTTCAAAGGGAATATAGGCTATCAAAGGTAATAAAATTAGGTTCAAATGAAAATCCTTATGGACCTTTTCCCTCCGCTTTAGCAGCTATGCAGAAAGAACTCACCTCTTTATATATGTATCCTGATTCCGATTTTAATGAAATAAAAAGCGCCATCGCAGGAAAGTTTGGCATAGATGATGCTTATATTTCTATTGCCCATGGTGCAGGGGGTATGTTGCAAACTTTAGCAAAAACCTTTATTGATGAAGGCGATGAAGTACTAATGCCTGCTCAAACTTATGGGCTTTATAAAGAAATTAGCAAACTGATGGGTGGGATTATAAAGGAAATTCCACTGGATGATTCTTTTACCATCGACTTAGAAGCCATTCAGCGTGCAATTACTTCAAAAACCAAATTAATATGGCTTTGTAATCCCAATAATCCTACAGGAACGGTTTTTGATGGAGCAGCTTATCAGCGTTTACTTAATATGCTTCCCGAACATGCCTGGGTAGTATTAGATGAGGCTTATGCTGAATTCGCAGCATCTCATTTACTTCCTGACAGTATAAAGGACATACGGGCAGGAAAAAATGTGATCGTTGTTCGCACATTTTCAAAGGCATATGGTTTAGCAGGAGCACGAATCGGTTATGCCATAGCAAGACCGGATATGATTACCGCCATAGATACTGTTGCAGAACCCTTTAATGCGAATCGAATAGGTATAGCAGGTGCTATTGCCACATTAAAGGAAGATCAAGTTCCTTATAAAATATCTTTGCAACAGATCATAAAAGATCGCCAAATGGTTTCAGAAGCATTAAAAGAAATGGACTTTCAAGTGAGTAATTCTCATACCAATTTTGTGTTTTTTCATACACCCTATAATGCGCAAGCATTATCAGGGGAACTCATGAAAAAAGGGATTATTGTTCGCCCTTGTACGGCATGGAATTATCCTACAGCGATTCGTATAACAGTAGGTACAAGCGAAGAAATGATAAAGTTCTTGAAACTCTTTCAATCTATTTTAGAACGTAAAAAAGCAATAAGAAGGGAGGCGTAGTATGGTAAAGTTTGAAATGGTAAAAAAAATTTATGAGGATGGAACAGAAGCAGTGACAAATTTAGACCTAGAGATAGAAAAAGGAGAATTTGTTGTATTAATTGGACCTAGTGGCTGTGGAAAAACAACGACCTTAAAAATGGTCAACCGATTAGAAGAATGCAGCTATGGCAAAATATATCTTGATGGTCAGGATATTATGTCTGTAGATCCTGTGACTTTACGCAGAGGGATTGGATATGTGATTCAAGATACAGGCTTGATGCCACATATGACAGTGGCAGAGAATATTGCTATGGTTCCTAATTTATTAAAATGGGATAAAAAAAGAATCAATAAACGGATTGATGCGCTATTAGAAATGGCAGGTCTTCCCCCTGAAGAATATAAGTATCGTTTTCCATCGCAAATGAGTGGAGGACAAAGACAGCGTATTGGGGTATTAAGAGGATTAGCAGCAGAACCAGAGGTAGTTCTGATGGATGAACCCTTTGGGGCATTAGATCCCATTAGTAGAGAGAATTTGCAAAATGAGTTATTGGTACTACAAAAAGAATTAAAAAAAACCATTATCTTTGTTACCCACGATATTGATGAAGCCCTTAAGCTAGGAGATAAAATTGTACTTATGAGAAAGGGAAAAATTGAACAGGTGGGGAGTCCTTATGATCTACAAAATCATCCAGCCAATAAATTTGTACAAAATTTTATCGGTGAAGATAGATTGTCTCAGATATCGCCAGATGCCCCAGTGGATATTCTAGTGGAGGATGCACCTTTAATGGTATTACCAGATACAAAAGCTTCTTCTGTTTTAGAGCAGATTGAAGATGTAGGTAGGGAAACGGCACAAGTCGTAGATAAAAAAGGAAAATGGATAGGTATGGTATTTATTCCTGATATCAAGAAGGTCGCAGTCCGGGGAGGCATGGTGAAAGAAGCGGCATTGTGCCACCGAAAGCTTTCTATTGAAGAAGGAAATTTACGAAAAGCAGCGGAAATGCTGTCTGATCAGGATCAGCCGATTCCAATTATTGATGAAGAACAAAGATTCAAGGGGGTCATTTCCTCTAATGGATTGGCAAGATTAGCTATTAGTAGATTAAAGCGCAATCAATAAGACGTGTGGAATAAAAAGAAAAGGAGGCTTACTATGGAATCTCATTCAGGTTTTTTTGCATTGTTATATGATTTTATCCTTCATGAAAAGTCTCGGGTTGTATTATTAATCTGGGAACACATCTATATTTCTGCTATCGCATTATGCATTACATTAATGATCTGTATTCCTTTGGGTGTTTATTTAACGAGAAATGAAAAATTGGCACCTTATGTGATTGGTGTTGCCAATATATTCCAAACTATTCCAAGTATTGCATTACTAGGTTTTTTGATCTTTATTTTTGGTATTGGTAACGATAATGCCATTTGTGCATTATTCTTATATGCCATGCTTCCTGTATTACAAAATACATATATTGGCATCAGAAACGTTCCTAAATCTCTTATACAAGCGGCAAAAGGGATGGGGATGACAGATATGCAAATACTTACAAAGGTAGAGTTACCATTGGCACTGCCAGTAATTATTGGTGGGATCAGAGTAGCTACGGTATGGATTATCGGAACAGCCGCATTAGCAGGAGCAATTGGTGGAGGAGGATTAGGAAGATATATATTTTCTGGGTTGTCGTTGATCCGAAATGAAGTGATTTTTGCAGGTGCTTTTCCTGCAACCCTTCTTGCGCTTATTGCAGATCAGGGATTGAAAGCTTTTCAGGCTTATCTTAGTCCAGAAAATAGAGCAAAAAGGCTGACGAAAAGAAAAATGGGTTTTCAACAAACAGGTACTTCTATGCCTAAAATCAACTAAAAATAAAGGGGAGATTAGAAACAATGAAAAAAAAGTTCACGAAAGGTATGGTGATCATCTTAATATTTACCCTAGTAGCAATAAGTTTTACAGGGTGTACCCAAGAGAAAGAAATTAGGGTTGCAGCACAGAATGTAAATGAAACAATTATATTAGCACATATGGCAAAAATTTTGATTGAAGAAAAGCTTGGATTAAAAGCAACTTTAAATACTGATTTTACAGGTTCTTCTGTACTACATCAAGCGATGATGGGGGATGAACTAGATATTTACCCTACATGGACAGGAACACAATTGACAGGAATCTTGCGCTATGAGGGACCTAATTTATCACCAGAAGACACTTATAAAAAAGTAAAAGAAGGATTTGAGGAAAAATTTGATATGACTTGGTCAGAGCCTTTTGGGTTCAATAATACCTATGTATTTACTGTTAGAAAAGAAACCGCGGATAAGTATGATTTGAAAAAAGCATCTGATCTTGCACCCTATGCAAAGAATTGGATTCTGGCAGGAGATGAAAATTTTGATACAAGGCAAGATGCTTATCCTGGATGGTCTAAAGCATATGGAATCACATTCAAAGAAGTACTACCAATGCAGTATGGATTAGTTTATAGAGCAATAGGAAATAAAGAGGTGGATGCAGCAGTAGCTTATGCAACAGATTCAAGAATTAAAAAATTTGATCTGGCGATGTTAGAAGATGACAAACAGTTTTTCCCAGATTATAGTGGTGCTTATGTTCTTTCACAAAAAATAGTGAAGAATCAACCAAAGGTATTGGATACCTTAAATATGCTTGGGGGAGAAATTGACACAGAACAAATGGGTGCTTTAAATTTAAGATATGATAATGGGGAGGATCCAGAGGTGATTGCTAGAGAATTTCTGAAGGAAAAGGGGTGGATTGAATAGTGACATTAAAAGATGATTGGGAAGAACAGCTGCAGAAGGAATATCATTTATTTATTAATGGACAATTTAAACCTTCCGAATCTGGTGACAGAATTCTTACGAGAAACCCTGCAAATGGAGAAATGCTCGCTTTTGTAAGTGTTGCAGATGAAAAAGACGTAGATCAAGCCGTTGAAGCTGCCCAAAATGCTTTTGAGGATTGGAAAGCAACAAGTGCCCAAGAGAGGGCGAATATTTTGTTAAGACTGGCAGATCGTGTGGAAGAAAATCTAACATTTTTAGCAATTATCGAAAGCTTAGATAATGGAAAGCCTCTCCGAGAGGCACGAGAAGATATGATGACTATAGCTGATCAATTTCGCTACTTTGCTGGATGCATTCGTAGTCAGGAAGGTAGGTATATCCAGCATAATCAAGCAGCCTTTAGTATACTGATTCATGAGCCCTTAGGGGTTATTGCACAGATTGTTCCATGGAATTTCCCCCTATTAATAGCAGTGTGGAAAATAGTACCGGCATTGGCTGCTGGGAATACAGTGGTGATTAAACCTGCAAGTAATACACCCTTATCTATATTAGAATTTGCAAGGCTTACACAGGATATACTTCCCCCAGGGGTATTAAATGTTATCCCAGGATTAGGAACAAAATGCGGAGAAGCCCTTTTGAAACATCGCAATATTAATAAAATTACCTTCACAGGATCAACAGAAGTAGGAAAACATATTGGGAAAATAGCTGCAGAAAGCATTCTCCCCACTACCCTAGAATTAGGTGGAAAGTCAGCGAATATTATCTTTCCTGATGCGCCTATCAAAAAGGCGATTGAAGGCGCTGCAATTGGTATTTTGTACAATCAAGGACAAGTATGCAGTGCAGGTTCTAGGTTATTTGTACATGAAGAAGTTTATGATGAGGTTATTGAAGGTTTGAAGAAAATTTTTATGGAAATAAAAATTGGAGATCCTTTAGATCCGGACGTACAAATGGGCCCTTTGATTGATGAAAAACAACTGCAAAAGGTTTTAGCGTATGTGGAGATAGGCAAAAAAGAAGGAGCAACCCTAATTTATGGCGGTCAACGAGTAGAGGATGAAACCCTGAAAAATGGATTTTATATTCAACCTACACTTTTTACAAATGTAACAAATGATATGAAGATCGCACAGGAGGAAATCTTTGGCCCTGTGTTAGTAGTAATAAAATTTAGAGAAGAGCAAGAAGTAATTGATATGGCCAATCACTCTCCTTATGGGTTAGTGGGAGCGGTGTGGTCTAAGGATATCAATAGAGCCATTCGTGTGGCTAAGTCCATAGATACAGGAACAATGTGGATTAATGAATTTAATTTAGTACCCGCCCATTCACCTTTTGGGGGCTATAAAAAGTCTGGCTATGGCCGTGAATCTCATAAGATGGCACTGAAGGATTATAGTCAGGTGAAAAATATATACATAAGTCTAACAGAGGAACCTACAGGGTGGTATAAGAAATTATAGGAAATAAAGGCATAGGTATGGAGCAATCTCTTCGTCAATAAAAAAGTATGGTATAATAATATGCATGTAAAGGTGAATACTATTCTGTGAAAGGGTGTTAAAGTTGTACGAAAGAGATGTTACCACCAATATGCATCAGGAAATCCCCAAATATGAGCGAATTGCGCTAGATATAGCTTACAGCATTTATCATGGAGATTGGCAGGAAGGGGAGAAGGTGAAAGGAAGATCTACCCTATCTGGAAAATATAAAGTTTCTCCCGAAACCATCAGAAGAGCTATGAAGCTCTTAAGTGATATGAAAGTGGTTGAAGTGATAGATAAAATCGGCATTTATATCAAGTCCAAAGAAAAAGCCCATGCATTTATTCAAGAGTTTCAATCAAAAAATGAAATTTTAAATTTAAAAGAAAATATCAAGAAATTGACCAAGCAAAAACAAGCCATAGAACAGACTGTTATGGAGAATGTAGATTCTATTATAGAATATTCTATTCGATTAAGAAATATTGGGATTATTTATCCTTTAGAACTAAAGGTGCAGGAAAAAAGCCATATTATTGGGCGTAGCATTGGAGATACAAGATTTTGGAACCATACGGGGGCAACGATCATTGGGATTAACAGAGAAGGACATTTGTTTCTATCTCCAGGTCCCCATATGGTTTTTCACCAAAATGATGTGATCTTGTATGTAGGCAATGTTGAAAATATTGCTGAAAGGGTAAATGAATATGTAAATAAAGAGGTCTAAAACAAAAGAGCTTAGTCATACTGATTTCAAGGAATTCTATGTAGTCCATAGAATTCTTTTTTGTAGTCTGTGAGGGAAATTTAAAGAAGAAAATGAATAAAGGAAAATGATAGAAAAGAATAGAGATGTCTTGGGTAAAAAAAGGGTAAAATCTTTTCTATGAAAACATTGAAAATGTAAAACACAAATAATAGAATGAAGATATATCCTATTATTTAAATGAATAATAGAGTATTTTTTTAAAAAAAGAAATCTTATCAATACAAGTAATTTTTACAGTAGCAAAGATACCCTCTTATCAGAAGTGCCATAAACGAAAAATATTTAAGCAAAAATGTATGGCATGATGATAAAGGTCCTCTAGGAGGTGAAGCATTTGATTTTTAAAAATGCAACTTTGTATTTAGAAAATGAAGTATTAGAAAATGCATGGTTAAAAATTACAGGTGAGAAGATTGTGGATTTTGGCGTAGGAGATAAATTTAAAGAAGCGATTGATTTAAAAGATAAAATGGTGGTACCTGGGTTTATAGATCAACATATTCATGGGGCAAAAGGATTTGATACGATGGATGCTACCATAGAGAGTCTTGAAAATATTGCGATTGCTTTGTCGAAAGAAGGGGTGACTAGTTTTCTAGCCACTACCATAACCCAATCAGAGGAAAACATATGTAAAGCATTAAAAAATGCTGCTTCCTATATAGATCAATATAACTATAAAGGGGCAGAAGTACTAGGAATTCATTTAGAAGGACCGTTCGTTTCGAAGGAGTATGCAGGTGCCCATATACCTATGTTTATACAAAGCCCCAGTGTAGCGCAATTTAAAAAATATCAGAAGGCAGCGGGAAATCATATAAAAATTGTTACATTGGCACCAGAAGAAGATGATGCCTATCAATTAATTACCTATCTGCAGGAAAATCATGTTGTTGCATCTATAGGACATAGCAATGCAAAATATGAAGAAGTAGAACAAGCTGTAAAGCATGGTGCAACAAATATTACCCACTGCTATAATGCGATGAGAGGAATACATCATCGGGAAGTAGGGGTGTTGGGAGCGGCAATGTTATTGGAGCCATTAAAAGCAGAAATTATATGTGATGGTATCCATGTGCAGAAGGAAGCTGTGAGACTACTCTATCATCAAAAAAAAGAAAAAGGAATGATCCTTATTACAGATGCAATGAGGGCAAAGGGACTCAAAGAGGGTACCTATGAGCTAGGGGGTCAAAGCATCGTAGTGAAAGAAAATGAAGCAAGAACAGAAAAAGGGAATTTAGCTGGAAGTGTATTATTTATGGAGGCCGGTATAAAAAATATCATAGACTATACTGGTTGTACATTGTTAGAAGTAGTAAAAATGGCAAGTGAAAATCCAGCAAAACAAATTGGAATTTATCATAGGAAGGGAAGTATACAACAAGGAAAAGATGCGGATTTAGTCATTTTAGATAAGCATTATCATATACATATGAGTATTTGTAGAGGACAGATCTGTTATAGAAAAGGGGGGCAGGGTCATGAAAATCATTAAAGTGAAAGATTATGAAGAAATGAGTGATACCGCTGCCCAATATATGCTTGCACTGATAAAAGAAGATCCATGTGCTGTATTAGGCTTAGCTACAGGAGCATCCCCTATAGGATTGTATAAGAGATTGGTAGAAGATTATAGGGAAAATAAAACGAATTATGAAAATATAAAAACCTTTAATCTAGATGAATATATAGGATTAGGTAGCCATAGCCCACAAAGCTATCATTACTTTATGTATACGTATCTATTCAAACATATTAATATAAATAAAAAAAATATACAAATCCCCAATGGGTTTGCAAGAGATATAAAGGAAGAGTGTAAACGATACAATGAAAAATTAAAAAAGTATACCATTGATCTTCAAATATTAGGGATTGGAGCGAATGGGCATATAGGATTTAATGAGCCAGGGACTTCTTTTTCTTCAGAGGTACATGTAGTAAAATTAGATGAAAACACAAGAAAGGCAAATGCTAGATTTTTTCGTAGTATTGATGAAGTTCCAACCCATTCTATCACCATGGGAATAAAGAATATTATGGAAGCCAAGAAGATTATGCTTCTTGCATTTGGTTCTAAAAAGTCCAAGGCACTTTATGATATGTTCTATGGTGAAATCACAGAGAATATGCCTGCTAGCATATTGAGAACACATCCCAATATTACTGTAGTTGCAGAAAAAGAAGCAAGTAGTTTATTATAATTTGAGAGATACCCAAGCAGAAAAAATGATAACATATATAAAAGATACCTTTTATAACATGTTAAAAAACTTAAGACATTAACAATGAGAGTAGTAGCTAATAGATTATATTAAAGATAGAAAGATATAGAGATGATGGAAATGTAATTGCATTCCTTATCTCTATTTTTATGTAGGTAATAAAGGGATTAGCATGCCGAATACATAAAATTTTCTTTTTGAATGCTCCATAGAAAATATAAAATTATGATATGATTTAAATACATAGTGCAAAGGGCATAAATCCACACCAGATGACATAAGGGGGAATTATATGCAAAGCATAAAGCATATAACAGAACAAGAATATATTGTAAAAGATATTCTATCTATGGAATATATTTATGACTTGATATATGGTAATACCAGTAGAATGAAGACCTTTAAGGAAATTTCTAAATTCATGGATTTAGATAAAATTCCTCAGATGGTTTTAACGATTCTTTGTGATAATTTTTGGAATATATGTGAGGCATTAGATAATAGACAACGATATCATCTGAAAAGAAAAATCTTAAATACAGTCAGAAATGCTATTGTAGATCGATGTAAGGGAGTTGCCACATCATTGATTGGAACAGATAAGGTGATTGTTCTGATAGATTGCTATCCTAAAGAAGGAAAGTCAGCAGAGGATTTTGCCATAGAAATTGCTAAATATATTAAAGCGTATGTAAAAGAAAAAACATCCTATACAGTTACTATTGGTATTAGTAGCTTCTACAAAGATTATAGACAGCTATGGAAGGCTTATGAAGAATCTTTTCAAGCCTTAACGTATTCTTTTATACACGGCAACGATAGTATTATTCAATTTAATCTGATAAAACCCTCTGAGAATATGGATTATGAAAAGCATTTAAGTGATTTTGAGCAAAATCTGATTAGATATATTAGTAATAATAGTTTGGAAAAATGTTATAAGGTCTTTGAAGATA
Source organism: Clostridiaceae bacterium 35-E11 (assembly GCA_038396625.1). Classification (GTDB taxonomy): domain Bacteria; phylum Bacillota; class Clostridia; order Peptostreptococcales; family Thermotaleaceae. Next base: position 3,933,065 of record CP121688.1, on the reverse strand, counting down.
TATGCAAATTTTTAACCTTAACCAATGACACTTCTGAAGTGATAAAATCTATCATTATCAAGATTTTGTTTGCAGTTGTACAATATTGCTATAATATTGGTGTAGACTTTCATTTTATATCTCGAATCATGATTGAGACCATGGTGACGATTTTGAAGACAAATTCCTTTAAAGATATGGAGGAAATTGGAAAAAAACTCCTTACTTCCATATCTAATGAAATAAAAAATTTAAGTGTGAAAGATAAAAATATAGTAATGTATAGAGCAGCTACCTATATGGAGAAATATTTTACCATAGATCTAAAATTAGAAGAAGTAGCAGAGGTGTGCAATTTAAGCCAGTATCATTTCAGTCGACTTTTTAAAAACTTTTACGGCAAAACCTTTGTACAGTATTTAACAGAGCTGAGAATGGACAAGGCTTGTAAATTACTGAAAGAAACAGATCTTACCATTACAGAAATTACTGAAAAAGTAGGCTATAAAGAAATTGGATATTTTAGTAGAATATTTAAAAAAAATATAGGGATATCTCCAAAGCAGTATAGGACAAATTCGTAAAAAAGCAAAAAAGTACAAAAACCTCGCAAGATTATTTATAGAAAAAAAGCCCCAATTGTCATAATATTTTAAACATAGGCCGGGCTTTTTTTATTACCAATTTTTCAGAAAGGAAAACAGAAAGTCTTTTCTTTGCACATTCGCTAGCGATAAAACAGCATATAATTTTTTTGGGGGAGGTGAAAAGGTTTTCAAGCAATAGCTTGATGAAACATAGGATTGGTTGAATAAAAAAATTTGATTTTAAATTCCAATTTGGGGAGTGAATATAATGGAAAACATCAATAGTTCTGTTTCATATACCAAATTATCAAATGTATTAAAGTTTGTCATTCTTAGTGCAATTGGTATCTTTATGTTTTTTATACCTATTACCATTGGTGAAACGAGTTCTGTACCCTTAGATCATGTTACTAATTATATATTAACAAACTTTGAAGCATTTGGAAAAAACTATGCCTTAATCGCTATTTTAGTAGGAACAGTATATCCTTTTATCACTAAGACTTGGAACCAAAATAAAACAGCAACAGTGTTTTCAATTTTTAAGATACTAGGGAGTATATTTGCGCTTTTGGTTTATTTCAATGTAGGTCCAAAAGCAATTTTAGCTCCTGATTTTGGTCCGTTTTTATTTAAGTCATTGGCTGTACAAGTAGGATTATTAATACCTATAGGAGCAATATTTCTAACCTTTATTATTGGCTATGGGTTTGTAGATTTTATTGGCGTACTCATGAGACCCATCATGCGCCCCATATGGAAAACCCCTGGATTATCTGCAATTGATGCAGTGGCTTCCTTTGTAGGCAGTTCTGCTGTTGCATTACTGATTACCAATAGTTTATATAAGGAAAGGAAGTACACTGCTAAGGAAGCTTGTATTGTTGCCACAGGATTTACAACAGTAGCGGCAACTTTTATGATCGTAGTAGCAAAAACCTTGGACTTAATGCAGGTATGGAATATCTTTTTTGGATTGACTTTACTAGTGACCTTTATTGTTACAGCCATTACTGCTAGGATCAAACCTCTTAGTGTAAAACCAGATGCTTATTACCAAGGAAAAGAAGGTTTTCCAGAAGAAAGGTTAGAAGGAAATTTATTTAAAAATGCCATTAAAGAGGGATTAAAGGTTGCCAGTGAAGCGAGACCATTACATACCAGTATGATAGAAAATACAAAAGATGCCCTTCATCTCGTCACTGCTTTTTTACCTAATTTCTTGTCCATGGGATTGATTGGATTATTGCTTGCAGAATATACACCTGTATTTGATATACTTGGTTATTTATTCTATCCCTTTACCCTATTATTAAAGATACCAGAGCCTTTGTTGGCTGCAAAGGCCACTAGTCTAGGTATTGCAGAAATGTATCTACCTGCATTAGTAGCTATTGGAGCGCCATTGATTACAAGGTTTGTAATAGGGGTGGGATGTATTACAGGGATCTTAATGTTTACAACCACGGTTCCTTGTATTTTATCTACAGAAATTCCTCTTTCTTTAAAAGACTTGGTGATCATATGGATTGAAAGAACGATCCTTACTTTAGTGATCATTACGCCAATTGCACACCTCATTCTTTAAGGAGGTGTTGCAATAATATACAATGATTATTCTATACAGCATAATAACCAATTTGTTTAAGGTGGGATTTTATGAGCAATATTGAAGAAAAATTAAAAGCTCTATCTGAAGCTATTATTATTTATGATAAAGAACAAACCCTAGAAATTGTAAAAGAATTAATTGATGCAAAGTTACCTCCTAAGAAAATTATTCATGAGGGACTGCTTGTAGGTATCGAGGTGGTAAAAGAAAGGTTCGATCGATTAGAATATTTTCTACCAGAGTTAATTTTTGCATCAGAGGCAATAAAAGTTGGAATTGATCTGATCATTGAAAACCTTCCTCAAGACGAAAAGGAAGATTTAATATGTGGAAAAGTCGTCATAGGAACACCTAAGGGGGATATACATGATGTAGGAAAAAACATATTTGCTACTTTGTTAATGGCATCTGGTTTTACCGTTTATGATATTGGCATAGATAAGCCAATCGATAGCTTTATAGAAAAGGCAAAAGAGGTGGATGCAGATATCATTGCCATATCATGCTTGATGACAACCAGTTTAATTCAACAGAAAGAATTAATTGAGGATTTGATTCGATTAGGCTTGAGGGATCAGTATAAAATTATGCTTGGTGGAGGTGCTGTACAAGACTCATGGGCACAGCAAATTGGCGCAGATGGTTACTCAATCAGTGCAGCATCAGGGGTGTCATTGGCAAAAGACCTCGTAAAAAGACCATCGTAAGAGGAGGGAAGGACAGATGTATTTAAACATCATAGAACTAATGGATCGCGCAATGAATACAGGCCCCAAAATGGAAGTGCGAGACTTTGACATGAAAGTTTATAAAGAAACCACCAGACTCGTAAAGAAGTATGGCATCAAATTTGATAAAGATAATGTGGTGAATATGGATGATGACATGGCAGATAGATTATTCCAAGCAGGGAAAGAGTTTTATCTGAGCATGGGAACGTACACCATGGAAACAAAAAGGATTATTCAGTTTACAGAAGCAGAAATCAATAAGATTATGAGCGAACTGCCTAAGGAGATTGTTATTGGGCAGGGGAAAGACCAAAGAATCATGAGGTGTCGTAATGTTGAAAGTAGTATTTTACCCACGATACAAGGAGGTGTAATTGGTGGAAAAGCAACAGAAAACATGTTGGTGCCCCTCTACCAAAGTATCGCCCAAGAAAAATTAGTAGATTCCTTTTACTTTGATCCACCCCATGTAATCGAGGGTAGACCTGTGATGTTTGGAAGTCCATTAGAAATATATGCTGCTAGAATTACTGCAGTAAAGATCAGAGAAGTGCTTCAAAAGGTTGGAAGAAGTGGTATGCATTTATTGGGTGGAGCTGGGTCTGCCCTGGCAGACATCTCTACTTGTTGGGAAGGTGGCATAAGACAAACAGACGGAATTTGTTCGCATACCACCTCTGAATTAAAAACGGATTTAGATGCCCTCAATAAGATTATGCATACAATTCAGTATGATTGCTGTAGGCAAGTATGGTGGGCACCTGTGATCGGCGCCTTCGCAGGAGGGGCGGAAGGCTCAGCAGTAGCAGCTGTGGGAGGATTTTTCCATGCTGTATTGATAGGGCAGGCTCATTTAGGTGCAGCTTATTTAGATTTACAGGTAACGCCCTACTACAATGCAGGTGCAACCGATAGAATGTCTCTTTGGATTTTAAGTGCCGCGGGTCAAGCGATTGTAAGAAATTGTAATGCCATCCTTCAGGGAACAATTACCACATCTGCAGGACCAGGAACTAAACTTATGCTTTATGAAATTGCTGCCTCGGTATTGGCACAAACTGTATCTGGTTATCATATTTTTGGTGTACGCATTCATAAGCCTACCAAAGATAACCATGGTACAGGACTAGAATCCAGATGGGCAGCAGAAGTAAGTCGAGCGGCAGTAAAACTAGATAGACGAGAAGTGAATGATAAAATCAATAAACTCTTTGAAAGATATGAGTCGTTTATAGGAAAAGCTCCTGAAGGATATAGTTTTGAGGAATTGTATGATGTTGTGCGCGTTACCCCATCGGAGGAATATTTAAAGATTTATGAAGAAGTGAAAAAAGAGTTATATGGATTAGGAATTCCTTTTGAGAATATGGCATAAGACAAGTACGCTTTTATAGAATAGACAAGATGTATAGTTGATAAAAGGTGGGAAAGATCTTTTAAAGATTCGATGGAGAAAAATCAAAACTTCATCGAATCCATTTCTTTTTTATTGAGAAGGTGACAAAATGACAATGGTATCAACCCTAAGAATTCAGTGTAACAAAGAAAAAGTTCTGAAAGCTCTTCATTGCAGTCAAAGCAGTCTCATCTATGATAGGATGAATGAAATGTATGATGAAATGTTTAAGAAAGCCCAGTTGTTGGTAGACATGAGAGGAAGCTTCCAATTTATGTCCAATGAAGCAACAAAGACACTTTGTGATCAATATGAATATTATGTTCCTTGCTTATTGACCCTGGGAGAAAAAATCAGTGAAGAAGTAACCTTATTATTCCAAAAGAATGAACCCCTACGAGCAATGATGCTAGATGGGATAGCTGATCATATACTTTTTGACGCCAGCAATCAACTCTTTCAAGTGATTTCAAAGGATGCAGAGGAAATGAAAGTAAATTTAACCCAAAGATTTTCTCCAGGAGATCAGCCAAATACACCCATAACATTTCAACAAGACATCCTAGAAAGTTTTTCAAAAGAAGCAAATTTAGGGATTACTATTACAGAAGCATATATGCTAAAACCTGTAAAGTCTTTGGCGTATTTTTATGGAGCGGACAAAAATCTAGGAAAGGCTACTAAGGATCACAGCTGTAGTCAATGTCAAAATCTATCTTGTCAGTTCCGAAGTGAGGAAAGAATTAAAATTGATATTATATCCAATCAACAAAAACAGTCTGTATATGGAACAAAGGGGCAAAGTCTGTTAGATATTCTTAGAGAACATAAAATTTCGATAGATGCTCCTTGTAATGGAACAGGAAGGTGCGGAAAGTGTAAGATAAGGGCATTGAATCATCGTTTAGAGGTGACTAATGAAGATGAAAAATGCTTGTCTGAAGAAGCATTAAAAAAGGGGATACGATTGGCATGTCATGCCTATCCCCAGTCTGATTTGACTATTGAGCTAGAACATCACAATACATCCTACAGCATATTAACAGACTATGCTCATAAATCTTTTGAATTAAACCCTAGAGTAGAAATTTTTACCACGGATGGAATCTTGGAAAATGCAACAGGAGAAAAAAGTCTTACAGAAAGAATTAATGAACAATTTCATAAAAACTTTCATTATTCTTTAAAGGCTTTGCAAAGCTTAGGAAAGATCAATAAGACGAATCAAATACATTTGATTACACAAAATAATTATGTTTTAGGCATTACAGAAAAATTACAACAAGAATCTTATGGTATTGGTATTGATATTGGTACCACAACCATTGCAATGATGCTTGTTGATTTACGAAAAGGAAAAATTATTGGAAGTTATGCTGTTTTAAACCCCCAAAGACCCTTTGGAGGGGATGTTATTAGTAGGATTCATTACAGTACAAGTCATGATGATCAACAATTGGCTACAGTTCTTAGAAATTGTATTGAAAGGGGTATTGAAGAATTATGTAGTAGTATTTCTATAGATTTAGAAGATATTCATCATATAGGAATTGTAGGAAATACCACGATGCTATATTTTTTATTGGGGTTACCCACCCAAAATTTATCTCAAAGTCCCTTTACGACCATTGTTTTAGATCAACAGATGTATGATTATACAGAAATTTTTGAGAAAGATTTGTTGCACTGCAAAGTAACTTTACTTCCTTGTGTTTCTGCTTATATTGGAGCAGATATTGTTTCTGGAATGTTTAATTATGGTTTTAATGATTTAGAGGAAACCATATTATTTGTAGATATAGGAACCAACGGAGAAATCACCTTGGGTAATGGAGAAAAGATCTATTGTGCGTCTACAGCCGCAGGGCCAGCCTTTGAAGGAGCAAATATTATTGATGGAATTGGCAGCGTGGATGGTGCAATTAGCAAAGTTTTTATAAAACAGGACAAGATTGCCTATGAAACCATTCATAATGGGAAGCCAGCGGGTATTTGTGGGTCAGGTGTAGTAGATATTGTAGCGGTTGGTTTAGATCAGCATTGGATTGATCATACAGGAAGGCTCAAGCTAGAAAATACAGAAGATCATATCTTGATTTCAAAAACAAAGGACAAGGCAATAAAATTCTATCAAAAAGATATTCGAGAAGTTCAATTGGCCAAATCTGCGATTCGAACAGGTATCGATATTCTAATCAACAGATTTGACTGCTGCTATAATGATATAGACCATGTCTTGATCGCAGGAGGCTTCGGCAATAAAATCAATATAGAAAATGCTATCAGAATAGGATTAATTCCCAAAGAACTGAAAAACAAAATAAGTTTGGTAGGCAATAGTGCTTTGCGTGGTGTCATACAGTATTTATTAAATAAGGATGCAGATAAAAAGATCTACGAGATCAAAAGGAAGGTAAAACATTTTGAACTGGCAAATGCAAAAGAATTTCAGGAGAAATATATCTTAAATATGGGGTTTTAGGGCTATATAGTATTTGTAAAGAATTTAAGTATTTTGGTAGCAATATGTATAAATGCTAGCATAATTTACAGATACACGAATATAGTGTATAAAAGTTTTTAAATATAGCTAGTACGAAAAAGAAGACGAAAAAAGACTTATAAAATTTAATATTTATGCTCCGATTCCAAAAAAGTAACATACGTTTTTGGAACGATAGGGGATAAAGAGCAATTTTATCCCTGCCAGTGTGCAAAGGAGTTCATCTATATAAAAGGTTTATTCTAACCTTATGTAGATGAACTTTTTTTGTAGAAAAAAATAAAAGGGGGAGATTATATGAAAGGTTACAAAGGGAAGATCCTAAAAATTAACTTAACAGATAAAAGTACGGAACTAATCGAAATACCAAAGGATTGGTATAAAAAGTATATAGGAGGGGAAGGTTTTTCAACTAAAATAATTTATGATAATCTAAAGGCCGGCATAGATCCTTTAAGTGAAGAAAATATGCTTGTGCTATCAACAGGACCATTAACGGCTACAAAGGCTCCTTGTTCTGGAAGAGTCTGTATTGGTTTTAAATCGCCTTTATCAGGAACTGTTGGGATGTCAAATGTAGGTGGGCATATAGCACCTATGATTAAAAAGGCAGGCTATGACGTGATTGTAGTGACAGGTAAGAGTGATACACCTATATACATTTCTATCAGCGATGGGCATATTGTATTTAAAGATGCAAAACATTTGTGGGGACTGGATACAGAAGAAACAGAAAAGCAAATAAGAAGTGAGCTAAATAATGAAAAAGTGAGAATCGCCGAAATAGGACCTGGGGGAGAAAATCTTGTAAAATTTTCAGCCATTATGGTAGATGGACATAGGGCAGCTGGAAGAGGTGGAGCAGGTGCTGTAATGGGAAGCAAAAACTTAAAAGCACTAGCTTGCTTTGGGAGTGGCAAGCTAGATATAGCTGATGAAAATGATATGCATAATTATGCAAAGAAAGCAAGAGAAGAATTGAATGATGAAGTTTTTGTTAGAGAAGAATTAAAGCCTTTTGGAACCTCATCTTTTACGGATTCTATTCATGCGTTGGGTCTTTTACCAACAAAAAATTGGCAGAAAACTACATTTGATGTTATGGACAAGATTGGACATAAGGCTTATCATGAAAAATTGAAAGTAAAGCCATGGCCTTGTTATGGGTGTCCCATTGCGTGTGGTAGACACACGGAAATCGTAGAAGGGGAATACAAAGGAGAATCAGGAGGAGGACCTGAGTATGAAACCATAGGCGCTTTTGGGGCTAAGTGTGGCATTGATGATTTAAACGCTATAACCAAGGCGAACTATATATGCAATAGAATGGGATTGGATACAATTTCTACTGGTCAGGTTATTGCTACAGCTATGGAATGGTATGAAAAAGGGTTGATCGATAAAAACACAGCAGATGGTTTGGAGCTTATGTTTGGCAATAGCAAAAGCATGATTGAAATGGTTAAGAAAATAGCGCTTAGAGAAGGATTTGGAGATGTTTTAGCGGAGGGCTCCTATAGAGCAGCAAAGAAGATAGGTAAAGATGCAGAAAAATATGTTTTCCATGTGAAAGGTACGGAAATTGCTTCATGTGGTGTTAGAGCAAGTAAAGGGGAAGCACTATCCCATATGATTTCTCCTAGAGGAGCCGACCATCTAAGACCTTATGCTTCTGTTATTGATGCCTTCGGATATACAGAACCTGAACTACATATCAATGAAAAGTATTCTCCCTTTGAAGAGAAGAATAAAGCGTGGGTAAAACCTCTTATGGAATTATCTATGTTAACCAACCTGCTGGGTGTTTGCTTATTTGCAAGTATCACGTTAGCAGTTAAAGGAAGTACTTGGACGGCACTGTACAATGCAGCCACAGGTGAAAATCAAAATTTGAGAGAATTACTAAAAGGTGCCGAAAGAGTAATCAATTTGGAAAGACTATTTAATGCTAGGGAAGGATTTAATAGAAAAGATGATACCCTTCCACAAAGGCTCACAACAGAACCAGCACCCGATGGATTAGGAAAAGGTCAGGTAGCAGATATTGAAGTAATGCTAGATGAATTTTATACGGCAATGGGATGGGACTTAAAAACAGGGCTGCCTAAAGAAGAAAAGCTCAAAGAACTAGATTTATTATAAGTATAAATGAAAGAAATATAAGTACAAGAATAAAATACTATTTTAATCGATATAGAAAAATATGAAGATAATTTCTAAATAATAGACAATGTTAAAGAGTTCAATGCAGGGCATTGAACTCTTTAACATTGTCTTCAGCTTGAAAAGACCTAAAATGGGTCTTTTCTACCTTATATATTGATACTCTCTAAATATTCATCATAGGTCATTTGTTTATCAACCATTCCAGAAGGGGTGAGCTCAATAATTCTATTGGCAATGGTTTGAATAAACTGATGGTCATGGGAAGTAAATAGAATGTTACTGTTATAATCCCTTAATCCATTATTCAATGCAGTGATGGCTTCGAGGTCCAAGTGGTTGGTAGGCTGATCTAGGATCAGAACGTTGGCGCTGCTTAACATCATTTTTGCTAACATACATCTTACCTTCTCTCCACCAGAAAGAACCTTTGCCTGTTTTAAGGCTTCTTCTCCTGAGAAAAGCATTCTGCCTAGAAAACCTCGTAAATAGCTTTCAGATTTTTCGTCGGAAAACTGACGTAGCCAATCTACAAGATTTAAATCTACATCATTAAAAAACTCAGAGTTGTCCTTAGGGAAGTAGGCAGTGGTAATCGTTACACCCCACTTGAATTCTCCACTGTCTGCCTCTATCTCTCCTGTTAGAATTTTAAAGAGCGTTGTCTTTGCAATTTCATGATCTCCTACAAAGGCAATTTTATCACCTTTAGAAACGGTAAAGGTAACATGATCTAGAATCTTTTCCCCGTCTATGGTCTTGGTTAATCCTTCTACCTCAAGAATATTATTGCCCACTTCTCTTTCGGGCTTAAAGCCTACATAAGGATATTTTCTACTTGAAGGCTCAATGTCATCAAGAGATATTTTTTCAAGAAGTTTTTTACGAGAAGTTGCTTGCTTGGATTTAGAAGCGTTAGCGCTAAAGCGAGCAATAAAGGCCTGTAATTCTTTAATTTTGTCTTCTTTCTTTTTATTTTGATCCTTCATCATTTGTAGAGCCAATTGACTAGACTCATACCAGAAATCATAGTTTCCAACGTACAGCTTAATCTTACCAAAGTCTACATCTGCCATATGGGTACAAACCTTGTTTAAAAAGTGTCTATCATGGGATACGACAATAACGGTACCAGGGAATTCGATTAAAAATTCTTCTAGCCAGTTAATAGACTTAATATCTAAGTGATTGGTAGGCTCATCTAAAATCAGTATGCCTGGATTTCCAAATAAAGCCTGTGCAAGAAGTACCTTTACTTTTTCAGCACCAGTTAAATCTGCTACCATTTTATCATGAAGTTCCGTTGGAATGCCCAATCCTTGTAGGAGAGAAGATGCTTCTGCCTCTGCTTCCCATCCATCTAGCTCTGCAAATTCACATTCTAACTCAGAGGCTTTAATGCCATCTTCATCTGTAAATTCTTCCTTGGCATAAAGCACTTCTTTTTCTTTAATAATTTCATAAAGTCTTGCATTTCCCATAATAACTGTTTCTAAAACAGGGTGAGCATCATATTGGTAATGATCCTGTTTTAAAACTGACATTCTAATTCCAGATGGGATACTGATTTCCCCTGTATTTGGTTCAATTTCTCCAGATAAGATTTTTAAAAAAGTACTTTTTCCAGCACCATTAGCACCAATTACGCCGTAGCAATTACCAGGAGTAAATTTTAGATTTACATCTTCAAAAAGTTTTCTTTCTCCATATCTTAAGCTTACATTTGTTACATTAATCACAGCATTACCTTCCTCTACTTTAATTTTACAATCTTTGCGTATTATATCATAAATATAGACGTCTTGTAATAATATAAAAAAAGGAACTTCCTATTTTTTCTTAAAACCACTTTGAAATAAACTTAATCTTACATTATGAAAGCAATAAAAGATGGGAGGAGTATTGGAATATGAAAGAAAATCAGAAAAAGTGATAAATGGAGAAATGACACAGGAGCAAGTTGAACAGATATTGAAATTTATTGAAGAAAATACAAAAAATTAGGTTAATCGTGTTATTAATTTTGTACATAGATACTTTTTTATTAGTATAAGAAATAAATTAAGATGAAATGTGTGGATCATTACCAATGGCCCTATATTTTATGGCATATTGGTAATTTTTTATCTCATGAAGCTTTAAGATTAGACAAACGAATAGGAAACGATTGGATGTAGTTGTATTCATATGTTTTGTTTAAAAAAGTAAAGACATCATTACATTTGATTGTTTATGATACAATAGATTTAAAAGAGAGTTTCAAATATAAGTTGTGGACAAACGAATAGGAAAATAAATGTTGCTTTGAAAGGATTGTGGATATGAATAAGATATTGGTATTGGCGGAGAAACCATCTGTTGGAAGGGATTTAGCTAGAGTTTTAAATTGTCATAAAAAAGGAAATGGTTATCTGGAGGGAGAGAAATATATTGTTACTTGGGCCCTAGGGCATTTAGTGACATTGGCTGACCCCGAGGATTATAACGATAGATACAAGGCATGGAAAATAGAGGATTTACCGATGCTGCCATCGCCCTTAAAGTTAAAGGTGATCAAGAAAAGCGGTAAGCAGTTTTCTGCTGTAAAACAGCAGATAAACAGAAAAGATGTTCGTGAAATTATCATTGCTACGGATGCAGGTCGCGAGGGAGAACTTGTGGCGAGATGGATTCTAGAAAAAGCTCATGCAAAGAAACCGATGAAACGGCTGTGGATTTCTTCTGTCACAGATAAAGCCATTCAAGAAGGTTTCAAAAACTTAAGAGATGGGAAACAATATGAAAATCTTTATGCATCGGCGGTTGCCCGTGCAGAGGCAGATTGGATTGTAGGGATCAATGGTACCCGTGCATTGACCTGCAGATATAATGCCCAGCTTTCTTGCGGAAGAGTGCAAACGCCAACCCTTGCAATCATTGCAAAAAGAGAAGAAGAAATCCAAAATTTTAAACCCAGGGCGTATTATGGCATTACCGCTGTGGCAAAAAATTTAAGACTGATATGGCAAGACAGACAAACTAAGGATATGAAAACTTTTCAGAAAGAAAAATGCGACAAAATTTTGAAGACGCTTCAAGGGAAAAATGCACAAGTAATCGCTGTGGATAAATCTTATAAAAAAAGGTTTTGTCCACAGCTATATGACCTAACAGAACTACAAAGAGATGCCAATAAATTCTTTGGATATTCGGCGAAAGAAACGCTTTCTATTATGCAAAGGCTGTATGAGAATCATAAGGTGTTAACTTATCCAAGGACAGATTCTAGATACCTCACCACGGACATTGTGGATACTTTAAAGGATCGGATCAAAGCCTGTGCCATTGGGCCTTATGCTCCAGCTGCTACTAAGGTACTGAAAAGTTCAATAAAGGGAAACAAGGCCTTTGTGGATAACAGCAAGGTATCCGATCATCATGCCATTATACCCACGGAGCAGCGGGTGTTTTTGAGTGAATTCAGTGATAAGGAACGAAAAATATATGATTTGGTAGTAAAACGGTTTTTAGCTGTGTTATATCCTCCCTTTGAATATGAACAAACGACCATAAAAGCGAAAATAGAAGAGGAGACGTTTATTGCCAAGGGCAAGATTGTTATTTCCCAAGGTTGGAAAGAGGTTTATGCAAATCATTTTGAGGAGGAAGAAGGACAAGAGGATACTTCTGAGCAAATATTACCGAATATTAATAAGGGGGAAATAATCAGTATAGCTTCCATAACACAAACAAGGGGAGAGACAAAACCACCTGCACCTTTTAACGAAGGAACGTTGCTTTCTGCTATGGAAAATCCAATAAAATATATGACTAATGAAAATAAAGATTTAGTGAAAACGATAGGAGAAACAGGAGGACTTGGAACTGTCGCCACAAGGGCTGATATTATTGAAAAATTATTTAACACCTTCTTGATTGAAAAGAAGGGAAAGGATATTTTTATTACCTCTAAAGGGAAACAGCTTTTAGAGCTAGTCCCTGAAGATCTTAAATCACCTGCCTTAACAGCCCAGTGGGAGCAAAAGCTAAGTGCTATTGCAAAGGGCGCTTTGAATAACAAGATTTTCATAGATGAGATGAAAAGCTATACCAAACAAATTGTGAAGGAAATAAAAAATAGTGATGAAACCTTTAAACACGATAATCTTACTAGAAACAGATGCCCTGAGTGCGGAAAATATATGCTTGAGGTAAATGGAAAGAAAGGGAAGATGCTGGTTTGCCAGGATAGAGAATGTGGTCATAGAAAACGCATCGCCCAAACAACTAATGCGAGATGTCCTAACTGCCATAAAAAACTAGAGCTTCGGGGAGAAGGAGAAGGCAAAATATTTGTATGCAGCTGTGGTCATAGAGAGAAACTATCTGCTTTTCAGGAAAGAAAAAACAAAGATAAGGATAAGGCATCTAAAAAAGATGTAGCCAAATACCTTAAACAACAGAAAAAGACCAAAGATGAACCGATCAACACAGCGCTTGCAGATGCTCTAGCGAAGCTGAAGCTTTAGGAAAGATGAAAGATCTATTTTAGTGGGCGTTACTTATGGTACGGTGAACCGTACCACAAGTGACTGCTGTTTTATTTGTAGACGTTGATATTATTAGAGTTATGTAGAATAAATCGAAGAAAATTAAATGGAAAAAAGATAAAATAATGGTGGAGGTATAAATATCTGTAGATACAATAACTTTTTCTACAAAAGAAGTCCTTAATTGTAGACTGATTATAGCTAAGATGTTTCTTAGAGTTACCGTTTAGACCGATTCGTTTTGCCACTCATGACATCTTTTATCGTTTTTTATGTAACAATAAAGCCCCATAATAATGAATATTCCGCCTATGGTTTTTCCACTAGATAGTAATCCATATCTTAGATAATCAATTATCATTCCCGTAGCCAGTTGACCTTGGGTCGCCTACAATTAACTAGACAATAAAAATAAGGTCATGTAAACTTTAACTAATATAATAAAAAGAGAACTGTTTATGTGACAAAAAGAGATAGAAGAACCTATACAGATAAATTTAAAGCACAAATGGTGGAGGTCTATGAAAGCGATAAGCTCAAGCATGAAATAATGAAAGAATATGATCTAACACAACCTCTACGTTACCATATTATGTTAAATAATAAAATGCACTTAATAAAATGGATAATTATAAAGTCATCCTATTAAATACATTTTACTTTTTAGGCTTTTATTTTTCTATTTTAAATATCATCTGATACCTATCTAAATGACTATTTTTCCAATTCATGGATGGCCTTTTCTAGTTGCATTAAAGCTTTTTTAATGGTTGATATTGGACATGCGATGTTCATTCTTACAAAACCTTTTCCCTCTTGCCCAAATTCATAGCCTTGAGAAAATGCTATTCCTGCTTTATCGATGAAAAATCTTTCAAGATCTTCACAGCACATATTTAATGCTGTACAATCAATCCAAAGTAAGAATGTACCTTCAGAGTCAACTACCTTCAGTCTAGGTATTTTTTCATTAAAGTAGTCAATTATATACTTCTTATTGCTATGCACATAATCTATGACCTGCTCAAGCCAATCATCACATTTTGTGTAAGCAGCCTCTAAGGCAACTGCTCCAAATATGTTGTCTAGTCTTGTCTGAGTAACGCGCATCACTTCATTAAATTTATTTCTTAACTTTTCGCTTGGGATTATGATAGTAGACATTTGAAGGCCTCCTAGATTAAACCCTTTATTAGTGGAGTAACATAGCATGGAATTTTCAGCAAAATTTTCATTGATGGAAGCAAAAGGTATGTGTGAATTACCTTTAAAGATAAAATCTGAATAGATCTCATCCACTATTACGAAAACATTATTTTTTAGGCATAGGTTTCCTAGCTTCTCTAGTTCCCACTTTTTCCACACTCTACCAGTTGGATTGTTGGGATTTGATAAAATGATAGCCTTTGCTCCTTGAGATATTTTTTCTTCTAAGTCTTCAAAGTCAAGAGTATACTTATTATTCTTGTATTGAAGCCTATTTATTACTAGTTTTCTTCCAGTCTTTTTTACGATATCAAACAAAGGGTCATAGTTTGGGGACTGTATGATTACGGAGTTATTCTTTTCGGTGAGAATTTGAATCATTGTATATACTGCATAAATTACTCCTGGTGGAGTAAAGGTTATCCACTCTTTTTCAACTTCAAAATTATGCTTTCTGCGAAGCCAATGAAGGACAGCATTTAAATAATTATCTGTTCTTATAGAGTAGCCATATATAGGATGATGTGCCCTTTCCCTAACAGCTTCTTGAATAGGTTCTGCACATTTAAAATCCATGTCAGCAACCCACATTGGTATAATATCCTCTTTACCAAAGTACTCCATATTACCATCCCACTTAAAGGATGCTGTGTTTTTACGATTAACATATTCATCGAAATTATATTTTTTACTCATAATTACACCCCTATCTTATCCTGCATAGCTAGCTACTAATACCCAAAGCACCACGGAAATTCCAGCAGCCATTAAGGCATATGGCAATTGTGTTTTAACGTGATCGATATGGTCACAGGCTGCTCCTAGTGAAGATAATACTGTTGTATCTGAAACTGGTGAACAATGATCTCCAAATAACCCTCCGCTTACTACTGCTCCTACAGCTGCATAAACTAATATACCAAGTTGTCCACCTGTGAATGAATATGCCATTGGCACAGCTAATGGAATACATATAGCAAAAGTTCCCCAAGATGTTCCTGTAAAAAAAGCAATACATGCACCAATAATAAAAGTCATAGCAATGAATAATGCTGGTGTCATCCATCCTTCAGTAATGTCAAGTATGAAATTTGCAGCTCCCATGGATTTAGTGAGGGTGTTAATACAATAAGCTAAAGCAAGAATAATTGTTGCAGCCATTACACTCTTCATACCCTTAATTGCGGTGTTTACCAAATCTTTAACATCTGCAAATACTTTTCTAACTAAAAGGGCAATTGCTTGATACATAACAGTGACAATAAAGCACTCTAGGATTTTAACGCTACCCTTAGTTACATAAGTGATGATTGCCATAGCTACGATAATTACAATTGGAATTACAAAGTCAACTAAAACATTAGGTGTAACGTTACTATTTTGCTCAGACTGAAGCTCCTCTAACTCTGTTCCTATAAGCGGTGTTGCTCCGTCTCTAAGAACCTTTCCAGTTTCCCTTGCTCTTTTTTCTGCTTGTTGCATAGGTCCAAAATCAGGCAGGATTTCTAAAGCATTTAATAATACAAATAGAAGCATTATTAGGGCATAGAAGTTAAATGGTATTGCACTTATATAAACATTAACTCCTTGCTCTACTGTAGATACTGGACCGCCTAAATCTGCAATTAATCCCGCTACATATGCACCCCAGGCCATAAATGGAATGATGGTACATACTGTAGAACATGTAGAGTCTAAGATAAAGGCTAATTTTTCTCTTGGAATATGTTTTTCATCAGTTATTGGTCTCATGATAACTCCACGAAGTAATGGACTCATATAATCATCAACCGTAAATAGTCCTATAAACCAAGTTGCAACCTTTACGCCTCTTTTAGTTTTTACTTTTCCTGCAATAAGCTCAGCAAAAGCGGTTACAACTCCTGCTTTCATAAAAAATGCAATCATGATTCCTATAAAAATTTGAATTGTTAAAATCCAGATGAAATCCTCATTCCCTAAAGCCTGCTGTGTTAAGGCTGAAAGGCCAAAGGCGGGATCCATTCCTAAAATAAGCACTCCTGATAAACATCCCAGTAATAATGCAAATATTGCATCCTTCTTCCAAAAGGCAACAACGAGAGTAATTGTTAATGGTGCTATTGATACCACTCCATAATTAGCTGCTTCCGGCATATTTTAATCCCCCTTAAATTTATAATATTCTTAAAATTGCTTTCAAAAAAATTTGCTATTTCATGAAAGCAATTAATTCCACCTCACAAAGGACACTTTTAGGTAGTTCTCTTACCGCAACACAGCTTCTAGCGGGTTTACTTACAAAATATTCTTCGTAAATTTTATTAAATGCTGCAAAATCCTTCATATCAGCTAAGAAGCAGGTTGTTTTAATCACATTCTCAAAGGATATACCAACTTCCTCAAGAACGGCTTGAATATTTTTCATTACTTGCTTAGTCTGCTCCTCAATTGTATCTCCAGATACTTGTCCTGTCGTAGGATCCACTGGAATTTGTCCCGATGTAAATAACATGTCCTTTACTATAATAGCCTGTGAATAAGGACCTATAGCTGCTGGTGCATTATTTGTGTTAACTTTTTTAACCACTTTTACCACTCCTTTCTTAATCTACTACAATCATAACACTGAAATATATTTCAGTCAATGGTTTATTTTTGATTATTGCTAATATTATACAAAAGATCTATAATGTAATAGTAGTATTTGCGAGTGATGGAAAATTGTTTTTTTCATTTACTTTGTTGATTAGATATAAAAATTTAATTAAGAAATTTAGGAGGGTATTATGTGTGAAAAAGAAATAGTATTAACTAAAACAGATTTAGAAATTTTAAATTCATATAAAGAAATGGTGGTAGGTTTAGGTTCATACTTAGGAAGCGGTTATGAAATCACAGTACATAGCTTAGAGGATTTTCACCATTCAGTGGTGCAGATTATAAATGGCCACTATTCAGGACGTAATGTTGGTTCTCCCATCACTGACTTTGCTCTTTCTATGCTTTCAAAGATTGAAAGAAGTGATGATAAAACAGCTATTACTTATTTTAATAAAAATAAAAATAATGTTCTATTAAAATCTACTACAATCCCCATATTGGGGGAAAATGAAAGAATCATAGGGCTTTTGTGTATAAACTTTTATACCAATATACCGCTATCAGATATACTGTGTCAATTGATACCTCAAGATGCAACCAATGAAGAAACTAAAAGCATTGAAAACTTCACCGATGATATAGATGATTTGATTTTAAATGCGCTAAATGAAGTAAAAAAGGAAGTCCTAGACAATCCTAGTATATCATCCTCAAACAAAAACAAGGAAATAATTATATCCCTAGAGCATCGCGGAATATTCAATATTAAAGATTCCATAAGTAAAATTGCTGATTTGTTAAACATCTCAAAAAATACAGTGTACATGCACCTGAGAAATTTAAAAAATCAAGAATAATAATGATAATTTGAATTATCTGTTCTAGTCTGGGCCTAGAACAATGACAAAGGGGCGGGAGTGTTCATACAATTCATTACATGGTAGAATCTGCTTTTCCCAAGTTATATACTACTAATAAAAAACCACCGTTATCCCCGTTACGATGAATCGTACCACAAGTGACCTCATAGCAGGATTGAGAAATATCTTATTATGAATAAAAGAAAGTTCTGCTTGTCAACATTAAATCCCAAAAGATGAAAAATTGCCGATAAACTCGTTAAAAAAGCCGTATCATAAGTGATTACGGTTTTTTGATTTTAAACAGATTTTCAAAAAATAGAAGCATTTTACCACAATAGAACTACTATACTTTCCTTGATTTAGGTTTCTATTTTTCTGGATTTGATATTATTTTTACAAATGAAATTTCAAAAGATATAGCAAGGGTTTATGAGTCTGGAATGAGTTCCTGCTTAAATAAAAAAACTTCAATTTCCTCAAATGAATCTATAGAAGACATATCTGGTGATGATATTAGAAATCTAATATCTGAGAAGAACATAAGTCATTTATCGGGAGTTATTGGAGGCTCACCATGGCTGGATTTCTCTGTAGGTGGAAAGAATAGAGGGCACCAAGGCGACAATGGAAGATTGATAGCAACTTTTGTGAATTTAATTTGTGATTTAAAACCTTATTTTTTTGCAATTGAAAATGTAAAGGGACTGATAAAGACAAAAAAGCATAAGGTATTTTTTGATAAAATAATAGAGCAATTTGAAGAGAATGGTTATGCTGTAGATTTTAAAGTGTTGAATGCTCTAGAGCTGGGGGTGCCTTAGGACAGAGAGAGAATATTTATATTAGGAGTTACAAAATCGATCTATAAGAAAATATTTTAAGATAGAGTATTTAGGTGATAAAGGATGGTTTTATTGGCCGTACTATGAGAAATATGCTGGAGCAAAAGACAAATATGAATGGCCAACTATAAACAAGTTTGGTGTTGACATTGAAAAAATTCCCAATGTCCCTCCTGAATTAATGGTTGGGACATACATACTTAATGAAAATAAACTTCAAAATATCTCTAACGCTAACGAATTTTTCAATTCAAAGTCTTCAAAATTTAATACTATAGATGAAGGTGATGATAAAAGAAAGAGCTAAATTTCAACATCCAATAAATTTTAAAATTTATATATCTTGGGAAGACTTAGAGGACTATCACATTAAGGGTATTAATAAGTTGAAAAAAGTGATAAAGGAGGAAATTTAATGATTACTAATAATTTCCACATTTTCAAAGCAAAAGACATATATGATAAATTTAAGAATGGTCTCCTCGTTGTAGATGAATCATATTAAAGAAGAAAGATATGGAATGATACTGATAAGATTAATTGAAACAATAATAATTGGGTATATTGTACCTTCTCTATATTTTTGGGATGCAGAAACGGACGCAACAACAGGCCAAACAATTACCCATATTGTTGATGGGCAGCAACGCGTTAATGCATTAGTAGATTTTATCGAGGGAAAATTTACTTTGCTTAAACCTAGTCTTACTCAGTTGGAATTAAGCGAAAAGTTTGCTAATAAACGGTTTTGCCAGTTATCTGATAAAGATAGAATTAGCATTTGGTCATACAATGTTCCTGTTGCTCAACTTTCAGAGAACGAGTTTTGGTCACACCACAATCTATTTAATGCTGGTGATATAAAAAGAATGAAAGACATCGAGTTCTGCGCATCTTTAATACTCCTTGCGCGAGATGAAATAATAAATCAAACTATACAAAAACCTCTTAATGATGCGTAGGATAAATATAAAGAAAATTATTAAGATAGAGATGCTGACAGGGTAAGTATACTCTCTTGGATAAATACTTTCAATAATTTTATTAATGATACAACAGTTGGATTTATACAAAAAAATCACAGCTATATACAATGTTTACGGTGATAGATTTTTTAAATAGGAATAATATACCAGTGTCGAATCAAATGATTTCAAATTTTTCTGAATTTGTAAAGATGTATATTGAATTTAAAAACGATGATGAAAATAATGGCAGTACTATAAATAGTATAATTAATAATTATAAACTTGCAGCTTCTGAAGGGATTCATAAATTAAAGAATAGAACAATAAGATCTAATATTATGAAAAAAGTATTGTTAAATGGAATTAGTAATATTGAAGATGTCTGCATAGTACCGAGGAAGTAGAGTAATGTCTATGGAGGGAAGGCGGTAACACAACATCGACTTGGAAAAGAGAAACATATACTACACGCAGAGTTGGAGAATATATGAAAATGAAATTTGAAAGGATAGCAGAAGTAACAAGGACTAAATCTGAAGAGAAATTCACATCTTTAATACATCTAATAAATGAAGAAATGATAATTAGCTGTCATAAATAAGCATGTAGAAAGAAAGCCACAGGAATAAATGATGTGACAAAAGAGGAATACGGAGCCGACTTAGATCAAAACGTAAAAGAATTAATAATGCGAATGAAAAGACAAGTATATAAACCTCAAGCAGTAAAAAGAGTATATATACCCAAAGTTGGAACAAATAAAGAAAGATCTTTAGGGATACCAGCATATGAAGATAAGCTGGTATAGATGACCCTAGGGAAAATACTGAACGCAATTTACGAACAGGATTTTCTTAAATGTTCATTTGGATTCAGGCCAGGAAGAGGATGCCATGATGTCCTAAAAGTATTAGACAACATACTAAACATGAAAGAAATCAACTACGTAGTAGATGTAGATATAAAAGGTTTCTTTGATAATGTAGACCATGGGTGGATGAAGAAATTTATAGAGCATAGAATAGCAGACCCTAATCTTATTAGATGGATAACAAGATTCTTAAGAGCAGGAATAATGGACGCAGGGATTAGTTATGAAACCCATGAAGGAACACCCCAGGGTGGACCTTGTTCACCAATACTTGGGAATATATATCTTCATTATGTAATAGATATATGGTTTGAAAAACACATTAGGAAAATCTGCAGAGGAAAGGCATACATGATAAGATATGCCGATGATAATGTATTTTGCTTTCAATATGAAAAAGAAGCTAAGAAGTTTTATACTACTTTAAAAGAAAGGCTCAAGAAGTTCAATTTGTTTCTAAAGAAATATCCATTTCCAAGACCTACAACATACGTGAATATATTTGACATAGGTATAGGTAGGAGCTATTTAAGTAAATGATGAAGTGAAGAGCCGGATGCGTTAATAGCGCAAGTTCGGTTCTATGAGGGGTTGGAGCCGTGAAGCTCCGTCTACTCGACTTTTGGCTCATTCAATTTCATATGATATATTATTTCTAAAATAATGTGGAGGGGAGAAGTATGCCTAGGAAACCTCGAGAATACAGCAGTACAGGAATATATCATGTGATGGTCAGAGAAAATGAACGAAAAGAAATCTTTCATGAAAATGAAGATAGAGAAAGATTCTTATATATCTTGGAACAAAAGAAAAGTAAAAAAGAATATGATTTATACGCTTATTGCATGATGGATAATTATGTTCACTTAATCATAAAGGAAAATATGGATCACATAACACGAATCATGAAGCGAGTTAATACAAGCTATGCAATCTATTACAATAAGGAATATGGTAGGGCTGGATATGTCTTTCAGGATCGTTACAAAAGTAAAGTAATTGAACAAGAAAGTTATTTATTAGAAATAATTCGGTATGTTCATAATAACCCAGTGAAGACTAGATTAGTTGATAATCCAAAGCACTACCCTTGGAATAGTTTCCATTTATTTTTGGATCATAGTAAACATAAATTTGCTATAGTTGCCTGTGATGAAATATTAGAAATGTATGGAAGAAATAGAAAAAGAGCAGTGCAACTTATGATTGAATATACTAGTCAACAGAGAAACAAGGATTTTTTGGATGTAGACGAAAAAGAAGTGAAAGAGCAAAAATTCAAAACAATTATAGAAAGCTTTCTCAGGGAAAAAAATATAGAACTTCAAGGACTAAGGAAAGATAAAGATTTAAGAAATGAGCTAATCCGAGTGCTTAAAGAAAGAACAGATAACTTTGTAAGGAAAATAGCAGAAGCCTTGGAAGTGAATAGGAATACTGTACAAAGGATAATCAAAAAGTGATAACGAGTCAAAAAGAATCATTCCCCCCTACTCTAGTGTAATGTGTCCTACACGGGGAGGACTTAGTATAGAGACAACGCTCAAACTGTTAGGCTTGCTTAAGGAACGATTTAATATAGCAGGTATGAGTGTGCTAGAATACGCTTCATCAAAGGCGCAGGACTTAGAGGTTTTGGAAGGATTTTTTAGGATGGGTATAAGATTAGGAGCGTAAATTGCATGCTACTATTTATAAATGACTTTTAATGATTTTAGAAAAGGAACAAGTATTTTGTTACCTTTTTATTTTTTATACATCCAAGAATTAGCTAAGTACAGGAAAAGGCTTAAGATGATTTAACCAAGTAGCTTAAGTTGTGAAGATTTGAAATCAGGGTTGACAGATGGACAATAGAAGCATTAAGATAAAGAAAAAAATGGAAGTAAGGATATGAGTAAAAAACTTAGGATACCTTATAAAAGAAAAATATGAAAGATTGAAATGCCAATTTGTACAGCCTGAACCTTTGCGTTCCTATAATTCAGGCTTCAATGAGGAGTGAGAGTAGATGTATAAAATCTTCATTGTAGAAGATGATCACACAATAGCTTCAATCATAGAGGAAAAATTAAATAAGTGGGGATATAAGACTTTAAAAGTTTCAGAATTTCATGATATCCTCTCAGATTATACTTCCTTTGAACCACATCTTGTACTTATGGACATTAACTTACCTTATTATGACGGTTTTTATTGGTGTGCAAAGATTCGGCAGTTGTCCAATATTCCCATTGTGTTTATATCGTCGAGAGATACAGATAATGATAAAATACGGGCCATATCACAGGGCGGAGATGATTATATAGAAAAGCCCTTTTCGATAGACTTACTTATTGCGAAAATACAAGCTACATTGCGCAGGGCCTATTCCTACAGCGATCAAACCTTAAATGTACTACAGCATAAGGAGATGGTATTGGATATAGGGCATTTACAAGTTCTCTGTGGAGAAAGGACAATCCCGTTGACACCAAACGAGTGTAAGATATTATCTGTGCTGATTAGAAATCATGATAAGGTTGTAAATCGTACACGTCTCATGAAAGCGTTGTGGGAGGATGAAAGTTTTGTAGACGACAATACCCTTACTGTTAATGTAAATCGCTTACGTAGAAAATTAGAAACAATTGGATTAGAGGCATATATCAAAACAATCAAGGGTGAAGGATACCGATTGATATGAAATTTGTTAATTATTTAAAAGAAAGATGGATAACCTATGCCTTTATCACAGCGGCTTTTATCTTTGCTTTTGTCATTTATAGGTTGGATAAAAGTTTTAATATTAGCATGTCAAATGCTCGTTATATTATCCTAGGATGGTTGCTGCTGTTTGTGGTTTTTGTAGGAATTGATTATGGTGTTTTTAATCATCGGGTGAAAAGGTTTAAAAAATACTGTACCTTAAATGCTTCTTGGGAAGATTTAAATGAATTTACCTATCCTGTAGATAAAGCATATGCAGAACTTGTATACAACTTAGTATTGGCATATGAAAAGTATAAGGCAGATATATACACGAAATCATCGGAAGAGTTGGAGTTTATTACAAAATGGGTACATGATGTGAAAGTACCAATCTCTGCTGCAAGGCTTATACTAGAGAATCATGAAAATGATATTCCAAGTAACCTTTATCAAAGTATTGATAAAGAAATATTTTCAATAGAGGAGTCGATACAAAGGGTCTTTTATGAGATGAAGTCTAACAGTCTTTATAATGATTATAAAATAACAAAGGTAAACACCCAAAAACTAATTGCCTACGCCCTCAAAGGATATTCTAATTTTTTTAGTTATAAAAAAATCAATATCTCTTTTATCGGTGGGGCTTACGATGTTTTGACAGATGAAAAGTGGAGTAGCTATATACTGTCTCAAATTATATCTAATGCGGTAAAATATACCCCTGTTGGAGGTGTAATCACCATAAGTACCGAAAAAAAAGGTAATGAAACGACCCTATCGATTAAAAACACTGGAAAAGGCATTTTGCAAAGAGATATTGGACAAATATTTCATAAGGGTTATACCTCATCTGAAAATAGAAACGGTATGAAAGCAACAGGCTATGGGTTATATCTGTCAAAAAAACTTAGTGATCTGTTAGGCCATCGGTTAACGGCAGAGTCTACATACGGTGAATACGCTGTATTCCATCTTACTTTTATTGAAAACAAGACCATGCATCATGTGACAAAAATGTAAGATAAAAATCTAAAATGTAAGTTGCTTCGATTTTACCCAATGGATATACAGGATATAATGATCTTGATCTCATTAAAATCATATGGAGGTAAAACGAATGCAGATATTAAAAGTAGAAAATATTAGCAAAATCTATGGAAGAAAAAAAGGTTCCAAGCAGTATATGGCACTAAAAAATATTAGCTTTGAAGTAAATGAAGGGGAATTTATTGGTGTAATGGGTGCTTCAGGATCAGGAAAAACCACATTGCTAAACATATTAGGCAGTATTGATAAGCCCACAACAGGCAGATATATGATGGATGGAAAAGACATTGCAGCTTTAAACAAAACTGAGCTTGCTACCCATAGAATCAACAATATCGGTTTTATTTTTCAGGATTATAATTTGTTGGAAACAATGACATTAAAGGAAAATATTATATTGCCCTTAGCGTTGAAAGGATATGCAGCAAATACCATACAGGAGAAACTTTCTAAGATAACACAGGATTTAGGGATTATAAAAGTCCTTGATAAGTATCCTTACGAAGTTTCTGGAGGAGAACAGCAACGGGCTGCTGCATGTCGTGCCCTAATTACCAAGCCTAAAGTGATTCTTGCAGATGAGCCTACAGGAAATCTTGATTCTAAGTCAGGAAAAGATCTGCTTGATCTTTTAACCTTTATAAACAAAGAATACAAGGTAACGATTTTAATGGTAACCCATGATGTATTTGCTGCAAGCTATTGTCAGAAAATCATGTTTATCCGTGATGGTGAGATATACAATGAATTGTATGCGGATGATAATAAAAAGAAATTTTTTGATGCCATTGTAGATGTTATGAGTGTGCTTGGAGGTGAGGAAAAGTGAAGCTTACCACATTAGCTCTTCGTAACATTAAACAAAATTTTCAAAAATATATTATGTATTTTTTTTCCTTAAGCTTTAGCGTGTTTACAGTATATTCATTTCTTGCCTTAATGCAAAACGAATACGTCATAATGGCTTTTACCCATGATGATAGATACAGATCGATGCTGATGGGATTTGGTATAATCATTATGGTATTTGTAATGTTCTTTTTAATCAGTTCCAACAATAGCTTTATAAAAGCAAGAAAGAAAGAAATTTCCACATATGCTTTGTTTGGGATGACAAATAGAAAGATTGGCAAACTACTTTTCTTAGAGACAATGCTGGTAGGCTTTACGGCGCTTGTCATAGGAATAAGCTTTGGGATATTTTTTTCTAAGCTAACAGCAATGATTTTATTAGATATTACATTGGCCTCTTTTACGGGCAATATCGGTTTTACGATTGATCCTAAAGCTGTCTATATCACTACTGTTCTGTTTATATCTATATTTTGTTTTATGGGTTTATCCGGCTTATGGGTCATCAATAAGTTTGAATTAGTAGATCTATTTAAGGCGGGTAAAGTATCCGAAGGAAAGTCTGAAGGCTCTATCATCCTATTGATTTTGTCATTCATATTAATGGGGACAGGATATTATCTGGCATCCAGTGATGATCCTCGGACGGTTGTTACTGCTGCTATACCGATACTGATGCTTGTTATTATGGGAACATATCTGTTTTTTTGGAGTGGATTGCCCAAGGTTTTAAATTTGATAAAAAGGGATAAAAAAAATTATTATCAAGGTGTGAATTTAATTGCAACATCGGCTTTTTCTCATAGAATGAAATCTATTGGATCTGTTATGGCAACGATTGCAGTACTATCCGCTGTTGCTACAACAGCAATTGCAACAGGCTTTACCCTCTACAGAAATGTAGAAAAAAACACCTATGATATTATCGGCTATGATATGTATTTTTACAGTGGACAGGAAAAATTGCTTGATAAGGTTTATGCTGTATTTGAAAAAAATCATGTAAAAATCACAGAAACCTATACTACTGAACGGTATCAAGCCAAACCCGAGATGAAAAGTCTTGTAATTGATGGTAATGAATATTTATCTAGTGAACGAGATTATTTTAGAGTGTATTCTCAGTCTGTCTACAATAAACTGATCTCTTTATCAAAAAGCGATTTGAATCCCATTGATATCGATCTTGGGGAAGCAATGTATGTATATCCATACATGTTTGAAGAAATTGAAAATGCAATTACTGGACAAGTACTCATTTTCTCTAATCAGAAAATCAGTATAACCTCTACATTAAGATCGGGGTTCCTATCCTTTGGTGCACTGCATACCCTTGTTTTAAATGACAATGATTTTGATGCTCTGTTACAAAAGGGTGATATCCTAGGCGTTGATGCAAGTGGAGAGCCCTATGATAGGGTAACTGTATTCAACTATGAAGATGCGTTGCAGTCAGAGAAATTAAATCATGAACTTACACAAATACTATCTGGGAATGTAGGAAGCTATAGAACGGCATACAATCATTACAATGAATCCTTGGAGACCTTTGGACTGGTATGTTTTATTGGTTTTTTTATGAGTGGGGTATTTATGCTGATGACAGCAAGTCTTTTATACTTTAAACAAGTAATGGCAGCAGAGGAAGAGCGACATCAATACAGGATGCTTAGGAAAATAGGTATGGATAGCCAAGTCGAGAAGAAAGTGATCATAAGGAGACTGCTTCCTGTTTTTTTCATCCCTCTTTTTGTTGGAATTGTCCATAGTATGTTTGCTATGAAAGCAGCAGATACGATTGTATTTTCGAATATGATACCTGTGGAAAATTCATATTTTATTGTGCTTGCTTTTTCGGCTGTGATGTATGGTGCATATGCTATGATATATGGAATATTTTATTTGATTACTAAGGGACAGTATGCGAGGATTGTTAGATAGAAAATTTATGATAAAAGATTATTAAAGAAGATGAAAATAGTGACGTTAAATGGATGCTTATAGATGAAGTGAATGCATATACGAATGAACCGCATATGCAGAAGGTATATAAGAAGTTAATATCAAAAATTAAGGCCTTAACATGTTAGACTTTATAAAAAAATAAATATCGAATAGAGAGAACTTCAGAAGTGAAGTTCTTTTTTTATATGCAGTTAAGGGACAAAAAATGACCATGCGTATAGACGATGCCCCGGGATTGACAATAAATATTCCATCGTGATATAATTTTTTTAAAATATGTGGAACATGTTTCATAAGGAATAGAGGTTAAATTTATGGCGAATATACGAGAGATTGCAAAGAGAGCTGGAGTCGGGATCGCTACTGTTTCAAGATATATTAATAACACTGGTTATGTTAGCGAAGAGGTAAAGGCGAAGATACAAAAGGAAATTGACGAATCAGGTTATGTTCCTAATGCTTTAGCTAGGGCTATTTTCACGAAAAATTCTAAGACCATTGGGCTAATGATTCCAAATATAACCAATCCTTTTTTCAACCAGATCGCTACTGTAATAGAGGAGTACTCTAATAAATTCGGATATACCATATTTTTATGCAATACAGAAGATCGTATAGAAAAAGAACGAGAGTATTTGGAGGTTTTAAAAAGTCACAGGGTAGCAGGAATTATAGCTTCTAGAGCGCAGTGTAGAGATGAATATTTAAACACTGAAATTCCAGTTGTTTCTTTTGAGAATCATATAGATCCTTCTATACTGACGGTTTCTTCTGACAAC
This sequence comes from Clostridiaceae bacterium 35-E11, assembly GCA_038396625.1. Taxonomy (GTDB): domain Bacteria; phylum Bacillota; class Clostridia; order Peptostreptococcales; family Thermotaleaceae. The sequence goes on along the minus strand of CP121688.1, from coordinate 3,904,898 downwards.
TACAAAGGTGGTAAAATAGCATTTCATCATTTATATGAAAGCGGATGTAAAAATATATTGCACATAAAGGGACCAGATATATTTGAGGCAACAGAATTAAGATGCCAAGGCTTTTTAGATGCTGCGAAAGAGCACAATATGGAAGTAGATATTGTGGAGTTTGAAACAGACTTCAAAGTGAAAATGCTTGAGGCGAATTTAAACTATATAAAAAACATTGAAAGCTATGATGGTATTTTTGTTTTTAACGATATTGCTGCGGCGATAGTTATGAGGTATTTAAAGGATAAGAGGATAGAAATTCCTCAACAGGTACAGATCATAGGCTTTGACAACAGTTTTATTGGGGAACTATTACATCCTTCTTTGACGACGATTAATCAGCCTATCAAAGAAATAGGGACTTTGGCAGTGAAATCTCTTATTGGTCTTATCAATGGAGAAGATGTACCTATTAAAAATTATCTTATAGATACAAATTTGGTAGAGAGAGAAACCACCTTAACTGTAGAATAAGTTAGATTTTATTATTATAGAAGAGAGGAGAAGCTGAATATGACTCATGACATAAAGTTGAGTGTAGAGAATATCAACAAGTCATTTCCTGGAGTTAAAGCCCTTGACAATGTTAGCTTTGCTGTGAAAAAAGGAACTGTACATGTTATATGTGGTGAAAATGGTGCAGGCAAATCTACGCTAATGAAAATCATAAATGGTATCTATAAGCAAGACTCTGGAGAAATACGGATAGACGGAAAGAAAGTTGTAGTAAATAATCCTATTCAAGCTAGAAATCTAGGAATTGCTATGATTTTTCAAGAATTAAATTATATGGCGGAGATGACAATAGAAGAAAGTTTATTTGTAGGGAATTGGCCTAAGGACAAGTATGGAAAGGTGAATTGGAAGGAAATCAGAAAGAAAACCCTAGATTTATTGGAAAGGGAAGGATTAAATTATTTACCTACTACAAAGTTAAAGGATCTTACGGTTTCAGATATTCAAATGCTGGAAATTTTAAAAGCTATATCCTATGATTCTCAAATCATTATTATGGATGAACCTACATCTGCTATTACCCAAAAAGAAGTAAATATCCTCTTTGAGAAAATCAATCAACTAAGGGAGAGAGGTACTGCGATCATATATATTTCCCATAAGATGGATGAAATATTTAAAATTGCAGATGAAATCACAGTATTTAGAGATGGTACCGTTGTAGATTCTAGGATAAAAGAAGACTATGATATGGAAACGGTTATAGCGCAAATGGTAGGTAGGAAACTGGAAAACAACTATCCAAAGGAAAGCGTAGTTATAGGAGAAAAGATATTAGAAGTGAAAGGCTTAACGCAAAAAGGTAAGTTTGAAGATATTAGCTTCGATTTAAAACAAGGAGAAATCATTGGCTTTGCTGGCCTTATGGGTGCAGGGAGAACAGAAGTTATGAGAGCCCTATTTGGACTAGATTCCTATGAAAAGGGAGAAGTTATCATTAATAATGAAAAGGTTCATATAAGGAAAACCAAGGATAGCATCAATAAAAAGATGGTAATGTTGTCGGAGGATCGAAGAAGATACGGAATTATTCCTGTGAGAAGTGTTAAAGAAAATGTTTCTCTATCAAACTTAAAAAGATTCATTCATGGTGGAAGGCTACATGAAAAGGAAGAAAAGGAAACGGTACAAAAATATTGTAAAAAAATGAATGTAAAGACGCCAAATATTGATACTTCCATAGAGGTGCTAAGTGGAGGAAATCAGCAGAAGGTAATACTGGCAAAGTGGATGGTCACTGAGCCTGATATTTTAATATTAGATGAGCCAACAAGAGGAATTGATGTAGGAGCGAAATTTGAAATCTATAAGCTTATGGGAGAATTGGCTAAAGAGAAAAAAGGTTTAATCATGATTTCATCAGAATTACCGGAGCTTATAGGAATGTGTGACAGAATCTATGTAATGGCTAAGGGAAATATTATGGGTATGTTAGAGAAAGAAGAATTTTCTCAGGAAAAAATAATGTCTTATGCTACTGCAGTGGCAAAGAATTAGGAGGGACAATGTGAGAAAAGCGAAGGCAACAAATTCATTATCAAATATTGGAAGTAAGTATAGTATTTATTTTGTTTTATTGGCTTTATTTATCATAAGTTGGATGGCAAATGATAACTTTTTGACTGCTTCTAACTTGAAAAACGTTACCAATCAAATTGCAGTGGGAACGATTCTGGCTTTTGGTCAAACAATCTTAATCATATCTGGAATGCTTGACTTATCATCTGCTTCTGTATTGGCTTTGGCCGGTGTGTTTTCAGTATCGACTTATGTAACTACAGGGTCACTCATTCTAGCATTTGTCGTTGCAATCATCGTAAGTGTAATATGCAATATTATCAATGGATTAATGATAACAAAGTTTAAGACCCCACCTTTTATCGCGACACTGGCTATGATGACGATGGCAAGAGGTGCTGCACTATTATATACGAAGGGGCAAAATATTTATCAAATTGGGGATTATACAAAATTTGGGCAAGGGGCAACCTTCGGAATTCCCAATCCAATTATATTTTTGGTGGTGCTCCTATTTGTAACCAAATACTTATTGAAGCATACTGTTTTTGGCAGGTCTATATATGCCATTGGAGGCAATGAAGAGGCGGCCAATGCATCTGGTATTGAAGTAAATAAGACAAAGATGAAGGCTTTTATCATAAATGGGATCTTTGTTGGGATTGCAGGCGTTATATTTATGTCTCGTGTAAATGGGGGTATGCCCAATGGTGCTGTAGGCTATGAATTTAAAGCCTTAACTGCCGCTGTAATTGGTGGAACTAGTTTCACGGGTGGTGTTGGAACTGCAACAGGGACTGTGGCTGGTGCATTTATTGTAGGATTTTTAGATAATATTATGGTAATGGTTGGTGTGGATTCTTATCTACAACAAGTTGTAAGAGGTGCCATCATAGCCTTAGCCGTTATTTATGATATATGGGCTAAGACAAAGAAAAGAAAAAAATAATTTTGGTTTTAAATAGTGCATACTATTGAAACATAAAACTTTTAAATGTGGAGGGAGAAAAAATGAAAAAGCTTTTATCACTGTTTTTAATAACAGTACTCGTTTTTACGGTAGTAGCTGGTTGTTCAAATTCTGCTACAAGTGAAAAAGAAGAAGGGGTATATAGGGTAGCTTATATAGCTCGGGCGCAGGCGGACTCATTTGCTGCATGGATGGCAAATGCAGTTATGGAAGAAGCAGAAAAATATGAAGATATTAAAGTGGATGTATTTGATGGACAAGCGTCTGATGACACAGAAAACAATCTAATTGAAAATGCTATTACAAACAAGTATGATGCAATTATTGTTCAACCGAATAATGGAGAAGCACAAAGACCTTATGTTGAAAAAGCTGTAGCAGCAGGTATCGTAACGATAACAACGAATGCTCGTATTGCTGGAATAGAAGGAGCATCTTCTGTTGATGCAGATCCTTATTTACAAGCAAAAGTAAATGCTGACTTAGCTGTAGAGCAAGTACCACAAAATGCCAACGTAGTTGTTTTAAACGGACCTCCAGGAAACTTTCATGCTGATGAAAGAAGAAAAAGCTGGGAAGAGGAATTTTTCGCAAAAAGACCTGACGTGAAAATAGTTGGAGAAGAAATAGCGAACTGGAATAAGGACGAAGCCATGAACTATATGGAAACTTGGGTTCAAGCTAATGATAAAATTGATGCGATTATCTCTATGAATGATAACATGGCTGCAGGTGCCTTAGAGGTTATAAAGGATAATGAAAGCTTTAAAGATATATTAGCTTATGGGGTAGATGGAACTGCAGAAGCAGTACTTTTAATCAAAGAAGGAAAGATGACTTCTACTTCATTACAAAGTGCATATGCACTTGCTGAGGCTTTGCTTGATACAAGTCACAAGCTATTAACTGGTGAAGAAGAGCAAATAGACATGGATATTGATTGTCCATTGATTACAGAAGAAAATGTAGATGAATATATAGAAATGCATAAAAGAGCAGGAGCGATTAAATAGCATTTCATTGTTTATTTAATAAGAAAGATTGGTGCGTAGATAAAATATTTACGCACCAATTTTAAAAGGAGGGCTATAATTGACAAATAAAGCGATATTCATGCAGGGAACGAATCATATGGTAAAGAAAGAAATACCTGTACCAGCGATAGATGACAATGAAGTATTGATAAAAGTAGATGTGGTAGGCATATGTGGCTCAGACCTACACTACTACGAACATGGAAGAATTGGAGATTTTGTAGTAGAAGGAGATTTTATATTAGGACATGAAGCGGCAGGAGAAGTTGTAAAAGTAGGAAAAAATGTAAAGAACTTAAAGATTGGTGATAGAGTAGCATTAGAACCAGGTAAAACATGTGGAAAATGTGAGCACTGTAAAAGTGGAAAGTATAACCTTTGTAAGGATGTGGAGTTTTTTGCTACACCACCCTACCATGGGGTATTTGCCAATTATGTGTCCCATCCAGAGGATATGTGTTTTAAATTGCCTGAAAATGTATCAAATATAGAAGGTGCAATGGTAGAGCCACTGTCTGTTGGACTTCATGCGACAGGAGAAGGACAGGTCAAGCTGGGAGATACAGTCGTTATTTTTGGTGCTGGATGCATTGGTCTTTCAACCTTGTTAGCAAGTAAGGCCAGAGGGGCCTCAACGATTATCATAGTGGATATAATGGAAAACAGATTGGAAAAGGCGAAGGAGCTAGGAGCAACACATACAATAAATCCTAAGGAAGTCAATAGTGTAGAAAAGATCTTAGCCTTAACAAGTGATAAGGGTGCAGATGTGGTAATAGATACTGCAGGAGCAGAGGTGACTGTAAAGCAAACGGTAGATGTATTGAAGGCAGGCGGTACTATTGTTTTAGTAGGTATGACACCAAAGGATGAAATTGAATTTAACTTTATGAAGTTAATGAGCAAGGAAGGACAAGTAAAGACCATATTCCGCTATAGAAATCTTTATTCAGTTGCCATCAATGCAATTGCCAGTGGTGCCATTCCTATAAAGGATCTAGTAAGTCACGAGTTTGATTTTGAAGAGACGAAGGATGCATTTGATTATACAATACAAAATCCAGATAAAGTAATTAAAGCAGTTATTAGAATGAAATAGTTCGTTGAGAGAAGGGATAAGGATGTATTATATTGGTATTGATATTGGGACTTCATCGGTGAAGACCATTTTAATAGATGAAAAGGGAAAGTTAGTTAAATCTGTTAGTAAGGAGTACCCTATTTTTTACCCTAAGCCTCTTTGGGCAGAACAAAACCCGGAGGATTGGTGGAAGGGTTCTTTAAAAGCCTTAAAAGAGCTACTTTCTGGCGTAGAAGGAGAAAAAGTCAAAGCGATAAGTTTAAGTGGGCAAATGCATGGACTTGTGATACTGGATGAAGAAGACAAGATCATTAGACCTGCAATGCTTTGGAATGATGGAAGAACAGAAAAAGAATGTGCTTATTTAAATGAAGAAATAGGAAGAGACAGGATATCCCAATGGACTGGAAATATGGCCTTGACTGGATTTACAGCACCTAAACTTCTATGGCTAAAAAATAACGAGAGAAATAACTTTGATAAGATTGCAAAAATAATGTTGCCGAAGGATTATTTGGCATATCAATTAAGTGGTGCATTTGCAACGGATATGTCTGATGCATCGGGGACATTGTATCTAGATGTTAAAAATAGAAAGTGGTCTAGGGAAATGATGGATATCCTAGAGATATCTACTTCTCAGTTACCAAAGTTATATGATTCATTTGATGTAATAGGAACGATCAAAAAACAGTTGGCAGATGAACTAGGTCTAAGTGAAAAGCTTAAGATCGTGATAGGTGGAGGAGATCAAGCTGTTGCAGCTGTTGGTGGTGGCATCGTTGGAGAAGGAGCTTGTTCTGTTTCTTTGGGAACATCAGGTGTTGTTTTTGCTAATGCAGATAAATTTGTCGTAGATCGGGATAATAGACTGCATTCATTTTGTAATGCAAATGGAAAGTTTCACGTGATGGGGGTTACCTTAGCAGCTGCAGCTTCTTTGAAATGGTGGGTAGAAAGCATTCATTGTTCTAAGGACTATGATCTTTTATTAAAAGAGGCAGAAGATGCAGATATCCATAAGAATGTATATTTTTTGCCCTATCTAATGGGAGAAAGAACACCACACAATGATCCTAATGCAAAAAGTGTATTTATGGGTATGGATATGACAACAGAGAGAAAGGATATGACGAGAGCAATCCTAGAAGGCGTAGGATTTTCACTACGGGATAGCTTTGAAATCATGAAGGATATGGGTGTTTATATAGAGGAGATTACCATAAATGGAGGTGGCGCAAGAAATCCATTCTGGTGTCAAATCATTGCAGATATATTGAATGTAAAAGTTAACAAAGTAAATTCAAATGATGGACCAGCCTATGGAGCGGCCATACTCGCTGCTGTAGGAGACGGACTATTCTCTACAGTAGATGAAGCGGCAGAAGCCTTCATCAAAAAGACAAGCACCATCTTCCCGAATAAAAATAATGTTGAAGTATACAATCAAAAATATAAGAAATATATATCGATATATCCAACGATAAAATAGTGGACAAGGTAAGCCTTGTCCACTTTGTTGTTTGGGAAGGTATGTTAATATGCTAATGAGATGTTCGACAAGTTTTAGTTAAGTGCGAATATTTACAAAGATATTGGCGAGCGCTTTTAAAACTTAGATAATAAAGAAGATAATTGGATATAGAAAAAAGGAAAGCATAAGAGCATAGATAGATTGCTCTTTAATAGTAGTGTACGAATTTGATATAATAAGTGATAGAATTGAGCTAATTAACAGAATGTTAGACTTTTCTGATAGTCGTTTGGTAGGAAGAAAAATGCATGACTTGAAAATATATTTAGAGGGGGATGATAAATATGGTAAAAAAATATGCACCTATAAGCAGTAAAATCAGTCATATGCTACATGGAGCAGACTATAATCCAGAACAGTGGATGCACGTTCCTGGTATGTGGGATGAAGATGTAAGAATGATGAAACTTGCCAATTGTAATGTAATGGCTCTTGGCATATTTTCTTGGACAGCATTAGAGCCAGAAGAAGGTAGATTTGAATTCGGATGGCTTGATGAAATAATTGATAAGCTATATGAAAATGGTATTTATGTCATCATAGCAACGCCTAGTGGTTCAAGACCTGCATGGATGTCAGCAAAGTACCCTGAGGTATTAAGAGTAAATGAACATAGAATTAGAAACCTTCATGGGGGAAGACATAATCATTGTTATACTTCTCCTATTTATCGAGAGAAGGTTAGGATCATGAACACGAAACTTGCACAAAGGTATAAGGATCATCCTGCTTTAATCATGTGGCATATATCCAATGAATATGGTATATCCAAAGAATTTGGTGGGGATTGCCATTGTGAGCTTTGTGAAGAAGCATTTAGACAGTGGCTAAAAGAAAAATATGATGGAAGCCTTGAACAATTAAATCAAGAATGGTGGGCAACCTTTTGGAGCCATACCTATACAGATTGGGCACAAATAGAATCCCCTGCACCTCATGGGGAATGTTATTTACATGGACAAAATCTTGACTGGAAGAGATTCACTTCTCACCAAGTCATTGATTTTTATAAAAGTGAAATTGCTCCATTAAAAGAAATTGCACCCCATATTCCTGTAACAACGAACTTTGATGAATATGTGAATTTGAATGAAGGAATTGATTATTGGAAGTTTGCGCCTCATGTAGACGTGGTATCCTGGGATAACTATCCCTACTGGCATGGAGAACATCCAGATCCAGTAGAAGCGAGTAAAAGAGCTTTTATACATGATTTAAACAGATCTTTAAAGGGTGGACAACCTTTCATGATGATGGAAAGCTCTCCAAGTTCGACAAATTGGCAGCCAGTTGCAAAATTAAGAAGACCTGGTATGCATGTACTTGCATCCCTTCAAGCAGTTGCCCATGGTTCAGATACAGTTCAATATTTTCAGTGGAGAAAGAGCAGGGGTTCTTCTGAAAAATTCCATGGAGCAGTAGTGGATCATTGTGGGCATGAAAATACAAGAGTTTTTAGAGAAGTTGCAAAGGTTGGAGAAATATTATCAAAGCTTGATCCTATTGTAGGAACTTCTGTAGAACCTGATGTGGCCGTGATATATGATTGGGAAAACTTTTGGGCAATAGATGATGCCCAAGGACCTAGAAAGGAACAGAAAGATTATCTTCAAACCTGTCAAAATCATTATAAAGCCTTTTGGGATAGAGGAATTCCTGTAGATGTCATCAATATGGATTGTGATTTTTCAAAGTATAAACTCCTTGTAGCTCCAATGCTTTACATGGTAAGACCAGGGGTCTCAGATAGAATAGAAGAATTTGTAAAAAATGGCGGAACCTTTGTTACTACTTATTGGAGTGGGATTGTGAATGAAAATGATTTATGCTTCTTAGAAGGTTTTCCAGGGCCATTAAGAAAGGTTACGGGGATCTGGTCAGAAGAGCTAGATGCATTATATGATCATGATGTAAATTATGTGGCATTTGAGGATGACAATGAATTGGCTATACAAGGGCAATATGAAGCAAGAATTTTTTGTGATTTAATTCATGCAGAAACAGCTAGGGTGCTTGCAAGATATAAAGAGGATTTTTATGCAGAAAGACCTGCTCTTACAGTCAATGATTTTGGAAAAGGAAAAGCCTATTACATAGCATTTAGAGATACGAATGAATTTCTCAAAGATTTTTATAAAAAACTAGATGAAAAGATCGATTTAAAGAAAGCTATCGCTACAGAATTACCTGATGGCGTTACAGCTCAAATAAGAACAGATGGGCAAAGAGAATTTATATTCATTTCAAACTTCACTCAAGACACAAAAACAGTTTATTTAAGAGATTTGAAGTTTATAGATATGTTAACCAATGAAGAAGTAAAAGAAGCTGTAGTACTAAAGAGCTATGAAATAAAGATTCTGGAAAAGAAATAGAAATATTTGCATGAAAATATAATATTCTATCTTTAAGAATTGTATTTTGACGAACAAAGTATCTGGAAAGTATCTTGAAAAACATAATGATGAATGCTTTGAAAAATAGATAAAACAAGCGGCCACGGTGGTGGTCGTTTTTTTATGGGAATCTTAAGAAAATCTTAAGATTTTTATAGCAAATTTGTTAAGATTTCATTGGTATCATGATGTTAAAGTAAATAATAAAGGATGTGTTATAATATGTACAAATTAATATGTAGAGGTGATCCCTTTTGAATATACTTGTTTGTGATGATGATAAGGAAATCGTAGAGGCTATAAAAATTTATTTGAATAATGAAGGTTATAAAGTATTAAAAGCATCTAATGGAATAGAAGCATTAGAAATAATAGAAAAAAATGAGATACATCTTATTATAATGGATATTATGATGCCCAAAATGGATGGATTAAGGGCGGTTATGAAAATCAGAGAAGATAATAATATACCTGTAATCATGCTTTCAGCCAAAACAGAGGATACAGATAAAATAATGGGATTAAATATGGGTGCTGACGATTATATCACGAAACCCTTTAATCCATTAGAATTAATTGCAAGGGTTAAGTCACAATTAAGAAGATATACAACCTTAGGCAGTCTCGAAACAAAAACCAATGTATTTAAAACAGGAGGTCTTGTAATTGATGATGAAAGTAAGATGATCACTGTTGATGGGGAAGAGGTTCAGCTTACGCCAGTGCAATATAAAATATTAAGGCTTTTGACTGCAAATGCTGGAAAGGTATATTCCATAGATGAGATCTATGAAAAGGTATGGAAGGAAACAGCCTTTCATCCAGAAAATACAGTAGCTGTTCATATAAGAAAAATACGAGAAAAAATTGAAATAAATCCGAAAGAGCCAAAATATTTAAAGGTGGTGTGGGGAATTGGATACAAAGTGGAAAAATTATAGTCATGCAGTGATAACAAAGATAATTGTTTTTATAATCGTGATTTTGTGCTTTACGGGTGCCATAACAACATTTGTAAATGTAGTAGAATCTCAACAAGGTGATTTTAACATTGTTTTTGAAGATAATTACTATGAGAGTAGAGAATTTATGAGTACAAGTCAAGACGCCATAGGAATCTTAACAAGGCTAATAACAGAATATAAGGATGAAGAACATATTTTAAATGGTGGATCTATTAAAGAGGAGGAGCTTAGAAGAGAAGAAGAGAATTTATTTTGGGACTTTCAAAATAATTCTAAAAACTACAACCCTAATTTAAGTCATGAGGAAAATTATAAACAGTTTAAAGAAATATATGCTGATAAAATTTCAGAAACAAAAGAGAATCTAATAAAGGATGACCTAAAAGAGTATAAACGACTTTTACAAAGATTAGGAGAATACAAAGAACTGATATACTATGCTAGTGATGGTGTGAATGTATTTACGAACAGTCCTAAAACAACGAAAGAATATTTTGAATCCTATCCAATCTATATGCTATTTGACGAATTCGAAAAAGAAGTATACCCAAAAGAAATCACAAATAGTAACCAGTACCACTGGATTACAGGAAATATTCGTGAATTAGATAGTAAGAATAATGCTATTTATGTTGCCTTTACTGAAGTATTTTTAGATTCAAGTATAAAAGAATGGGAAGAAAATAAAGTAGCTGTTACCAATAGTTTATATAAAATGGGAGGTTTTTTACTAGCGTTAATCGTATCGTTCATATATCTCGTATTGATTATAGGCAGAAAATCTTTTAACGATAAGACTGTGCATTTAAATATAGTTGATAGATTATATAATGATATTAATTTTGGATTATGCTTAGGTCTTATCTTATTGTGGTTTGCTTCATTACAAGCTGTAGGGCATCAAGATATTTATAAAATTATCATTCTAGTAACTGCTCCAATTGCCACAGTAGGATTAATGTTAGTCTTATCATTGGTGAAACATTTTAAAAACAGAACGATTATAAAACATTCACTTGTATATTGCATTTTTCATAAAATCTTTAAATTTGTAAAAGATGTATATGATAGTGGGAGTGTTGGCGTAAAGATTGTGCTTATCGTAATAGGATATCCAGTCATAGCTGCTTTAACATTCTTTATGTTCCCAGTAACCATAGGCGTAGGTGCTTGGTTAGCGCTCAAGCGGGTGAAGGAGTTTAATGCAATTAAGGAAGGGGTAGAAAGAATAAAGAGTGGAGATATTCATCATACAATCAATGTGTCAGGAAATGGTGAGTTTGGGAGACTTGCCTCTAATATTAATAGTATAACGGATGGCTTAAATAAAGCAGTTGCAAACGAACTTAAAAGTGAACGCTTAAAAACGGAACTAATCACCAATGTATCCCATGATATAAGAACTCCCTTGACTTCCATCATCACCTATGTGGATTTATTAAAAAAAGAAAAGAATCCACCAAAGTCACAAGAATATATAGAAATTATTGACCAGAAATCTCAACGATTAAAAATACTAACGGATGATTTATTTGAAGCAGCAAAAGCTTCCAGTGGAAATATCCCAGTAAACAATGAAAGAATAGACATCGTATCCTTAATAACACAGGGATTAGGAGAACTTAATGATAAAATTGAAGCGGCAGCATTAGAGTTTAAGATCAATCATTCTAAGGATAAGGTATATATCACAGCAGATGGAAAATTATTATGGAGGGCTATAGAGAATTTATTATCAAATATGTTTAAATACGCATTGAAAGGATCAAGGGTATATATAGATATTGAAGATTTAGAAAATAAAGTGGTGTTAACAATGAAAAATATTTCAGCCTATGAACTCAATATCTCTGCTAATGAACTCATGGAACGCTTTAAAAGAGGAGATGAATCTAGAAGTAGTCAGGGTAGTGGCTTAGGACTATCAATCGCGAAGAGTTTAATAGATATTCAAAAGGGGAGTTTCAATATAGAAATAGATGGAGATTTATTTAAAGCGATCATTCAAATGCCTAAATAAAAATAAAGTGATGGGTGACAAGCAGTAGTTTCTTGTATAAAAATTAAAATATTAGCCAGCTAATAAAGATTGCAGGATCTATTTAATAATTAGCTGAGCATAATAAAAGTCATATTGTTGTGATTGCAATATGACTTTTATTGTGGATAATTATTTTTGAAGGGAATTGATCTCAAAAGGAAAGAATTTGAGTGTGTTCCTATTTTCCAATAATGTTTTTGGTAATCAAAGGATAGGTATGTGCGATATGTATGATGAGGAATTTTTTTGAAAAAATGATATATTTTACAAAATAAATAGTCTAAATATTCTATATATGATAAAATATAAAATAAAACTATCAATACAACTGTTTGCTTTTCTTTAAGAGCAATGAAATCTTCTGTTGTAAAGGTACATAAGGGCACATGCTTATAATACTTAATGATTTAAGTTGTTTGTCTATGATTGTAATGAAGCATTAAAATATTAAAGGGGGAATTTACTTGAAAAGAAAAATTTTGTTTGCTATCATCATTGCCATGTTTATTTCGATTTTAACTGGTTGTGCGATTGAAAATGATGAAAAAAGTGAAGCTGCTATCGAAAGTAATACTGAAAATGAATTTATATCATTAAGAAAAAATTATAATAGCAAATTAACAAAAGAGGGCCCTGCACCTCAAAAATATAAGGAATTATCTTTGCCCGATAATACTGCTTTAATTACATACAAATCAGGTGAATTGTCACTAAAAGCTTTGATTTTAGATAATATTGATAAGAATAAGAAATACCCTGCTATTGTTTTTGTCCATGGGGGATTTGCATTTGACGCAGGATATTGGGAAATTATAAAGCCATATGTTGATGCAGGTTTTATTGTTATGACACCTATGCTTAGAGGTGAAAATGGTAACCCAGGAAATTATGAATTAATTTATGGTGAAGTAGATGATGTCATAGCTGCAGGTAAATATTTGAAAGATTTACCGTATGTTGATTCAAATAATATTTTTCTTGCAGGTCACAGCTCTGGAGGGGCTATATCTATACTGGCTTCCATGATGCCTTCTAACTATAAAGCAGTTGCATCATTTGGAGCAGCTCCATTGGATTTAAAAGCTGAATTAGATGCGAATAAAAAACTTGAACCGATTATACCTTTTGATACGAGTATTTCTAATGAATTCGACTTAAGAACTCCAATTAAATATCCTCATTGTGTAACGAAACCTTTGTATATGTTTGTTGAATCTGAAAGTCATATACCAGAAATTCAAAATCTAACAAAGTCATTTGTACAAGAAGTAAAAGAAAATGGCATAGAAAGTGAATATTATGTAATACAAGGAGATCATATTAGTGCTCTTGAAGGTTCAATCAAGCAAAGCGTTGAAATATTTAAAGAAAAAATAGAGAAGTAATTAAGTAGAATTTATATGGATAAAGATTATAAAGTCTACTTAATAAATATTTAATGAGTACAACAAAAGTCATATTGCAACCACTGCAATATGACTTTTGTTATGAAAAATAACTTTCAAAGAGGATTGATTCTGTTTCGATATATATCTTAGTGGAACTTTTTAAAGTATTTGTGACTCTAATTAGAGAAAGGATGGTGAGGAATATCGTGAAGTCAAGGAGATCCATCATATCGTTGATACAACGACATAAGGCTGACCATTATTATGTCATTAAGAGAATTCATAAAAAGGATGTCGTTCCCTTTATAGATTGGATAGAGGAAAGAAAAGACAAATACTATAAAATCGGATGGGCTTATTTATATAATGAATATGATATAGAGGATGTTTTTCAAAACACAATCATAAAAGTATATGAAAACATCGCTCAGCTTAGGGAAGAAAAATATTTTGAGACTTGGGTGGCAGCGATCTTTATCAATGAATGCAAAAGAATATTAAGAAATAGAAAAAGAGAAAGTATCACTGAAAATATTGAAGCAATGGAAGGCTCCTATCAGGATGCACAAAAAATGGAATTCAAAGAAATACTCAATCAGTTAGAGGAGATCAATAAAGAGGTTATTCTTTTGAAGTATATTAGTGGTTACTCTCAGCAGGAAATCGCTGATATTTTAGAGATACCTATAGGTACGGTAAAGTCAAGAATCTATAGGGGTCTAAAGGCTTTAAGAAATGAAATGGATCAGGGGGTGTTTTAGTTGATCTGTAAGGAAATACAAAAGCATTTATTAGAGTATGTAGAGCAATCTATGGATGAGGGGAAACGTAAAGAGATAGCTGTGCATATAAAAGCTTGCGAGGAATGCAAAAAAGAATTGAAGGAATTGAAGGAAGCAATCCATTTTATCGAGGATCATAAAAATCAAGTGTCCATTCCCTATGGATTCATGGAAAGACTTAGGAATCAACAAAAAGACATTCAAAGAAAAATCAATAAACCAAAAAAGAGGTTGATGTCAGGATTTCTTGTAGCGGCTATTTTAACTTTGTTTGTAGTAACGGCCTTTGGTCTAGAGGGCTTTAATGTAATAGAATGGTGGAAAAACCAAAGCTTGAAAGAAAGTGAATCCATAGAAGAACTAATTGATAAGGGCTATGGAGATAGACTAAATTTAACCGCAGAAGATCAAGGAGTGAAGATTACCATTGAAAGTGTTATTGCCGATGATATAAATACTGTATTGCTGATGGAAATCGTTGACATGAAGGGAAATATAAAGTATGAACCAAGCTATGAAAAGGATGGCATTATGGCAAAGGGAAATTTCTTTTATGATAAAGATGCCGTAGGTAGTGTGTATGAAAGAAATGGTGAAAGTCCTACGGGAGGAAGCTTTATTTTCTATACCCCAGAAGAAAATAGGACCAGAATAATTACTACCTTAAACCCCGTTGGCTCTTCACAGGAAACCATTGATTTTATTATTAAAGAATTAAGGAAATTAGGGCCAGACAAAGATCAAATACTTAAAGGAAATTGGCGTTTTCAAATTCCTGTAAAAAAATATGATGCCTATACCTACGGGGTGAATCAGGAAATAGATTTGGATGGCACGCCTGTTACTGTTGAAAAAATTGTGATTGCGCCTACAGCAACAGTCTTAACCTACAGCTATAAAAATAGGCAAGATAAAATCAATTACATGCATAATCTTCGCATAGAGGCCAATGGCGTAGAATACCGACAAAGGCCCTATGGAACAGAATTTTATTATAGTGACAATAAAGGATTTGAGCGACAAACCTTTGAATTTGACTCTATGTATTTTGATTTGCCGAAAGAAATAAAAATAAAGATAGATGGATATCATGTAACCGTAGAAAAGTATAAGAAATTAGATATTAAGTGGGATAAGTCCTTTCCCCAAACCTTTATGTATATGGGTAGTCCCATCACCATCGAAAGTGTTGTATTAGGTCATCAGCAGGCACGTATTAGAATGGTGGACCATTTAGAAAATAGAACCTACGAGGGATTGGATTTTGATGTGAAAGTCAAGGGAAACAGCTTTACTACCCATACCTACAAATCCGATGGAGAATGGCTGGACGAGAAGGGGAAAAAAGTGAAGAAAGAAGAAAGCTCACATTTAAGGGATAAGAAAGAGAAATTAAAGTTTCATACTACAGCCTACGATATATTAGTAGAGAATGCGCCCTTTACTGATGAATACATTTCTAAGGAACAACGCGGTACGAAGGGGATTGTCCCTTGGAGGATTCAGATCAAAGGATATGAGGAAACCAGATTCGTAGATAAAGCAATAATAGTGAAGCTGTTAGAGTAAAAAATAGAGAGAAAAGCAGGTGTAGCGAATCTGCTTTTCTCTGCTTTTATAGATTTTGATGAAATAGGATGTAAAAAATCCCTGAAAACACATATCGAAAAACAATAAAATATTATTGTTAAATAGAAATAAATGAGATATAATGAAAAAGAAAAATGCAAGAGGTGACACAATGAAAGTTTTGGGAAAACACGGAATGTCTGGATTTGTAGAATGGATAATTTATGGAATATTCATTGGAGGGATGGGTATTTGGCTTTCTTTGCCCTGGTCTTTACCATGGGTTATAAAGACCATTAAGCCCCAATATGCAAATGATAATGCATTTTTTTACTTTATGTTAGTATTTTTATATATTACAGGAGTATTTGCCTTATGGATCGTGTGGGAGATAAAAAAATTCTTTCGTTCTATCAATCAAAATACACCTTTTATTTATGAAAATGTAGACGCCTTTAAAAAGATTGGCTATTGTTCCTTTATTATTGCATGTTGTTATATAGTAAAAATCATCACCTATCCGACTATTCTAACCATTGTTATCACCATGATCTTTATGATTGCAGGCTGCTTTGGTATTGTTGTAGCAGAGGTTTTTCGTCAAGCGGTGGATGCAAAG
The DNA here is from genome assembly GCA_038396625.1 of Clostridiaceae bacterium 35-E11. Classification (GTDB taxonomy): domain Bacteria; phylum Bacillota; class Clostridia; order Peptostreptococcales; family Thermotaleaceae. The sequence continues at coordinate 3,888,443 of CP121688.1, read as the reverse complement.
TGTGAAAATGATTTGACCATATAGACAAGGGGTGATTGGAATGAGTATCGTCGTAAACTTAGATGTGATGATGGCAAAGAGAAAAATAAAATCTCAGGATTTGGCAAAGACCATCGGCATTACACAGGCCAATTTATCCATACTTAAAAATAGTAAAGCAAAGGCCATAAGATTTACAACTTTAGAAGCGATTTGTAAAGCATTAGATTGTCAGCCTGGGGACATTTTGGAGTATGTAGAAGATGATGAATAAATGGCTCTTTATGATCATGATTAAACCTGTAGCCTATGCGGTAGAACTGTTTTTAGGTGTTTCATTTACCTATCATGAAGGGATTGGTTTTGTAAATGAAGCTTTGGCTATCAACATTGGGAAAGAATGCTCAGGCCTTCAATTCTTTATTCTCGTTTTTTTCATGCTTATTCTTTCTTTTATCTTCAAGTTAAAAGGCAAAAAGAAAAAATTACTGGTTGTGTTTATTTTTCTTATTTATGCATATACCATAGCCATTCTTGTAAATGCTGCAAGAATCATTGCCAGTGTTTTTCTGATGGATTTAGGTGTATTCTTAAATGCCAAACAAAAAATATTGTTGCATCAATCTATTGGCGTTGTTTTTTATTTTATGTATTTAGTAGCATCTTATTTTCTTTTTCACAAAGTCATCCATAAAAGGGAGGAAATACAATGAAATATTTATACAAACCTTACGGATTTCTTTTCACTATTACCCTACCACAAATGATTATTGTAGGATTATTTTCAAAAATGTTCTATATCATTCAGTCGCAGCTATCAAAGGAAGGGGTGGCTACGTGGGGTATTCTAGGTGCTTATTTTATGTTGGCATATATACTATTTACAGGGTACAGTATTAAAAGTGGAAGAAGAAAAAAAGAAATTCATCCCTATTGGGCAATAGGAATTTTCATTACGTATGTGCTCTTTATTCTAGTCTATTTTTTTCAGCATGACAGCATTATTCCATCAAATATACCTAATTGGATGCTTTTAGACATGAGACCGGGTATTTACATGTTAACAGCCATTATGCCGGTATTCGTCCATACGCTGGTTATTTTGGTTCACTGGACCATGGAAAAATATAAAATCAATCATGTTTCAAGGGATGTATATTTTCTTCTAGGCATACCTGCTATTTGGTATTTGGCAGGACGATTTATTGGCTTGGGAAGGTTGCATAAGCTAGAGGCATTGATGCCCATTTTGTTTGTTGTCAGCCTTGTAAGCTTTGTCTTTTTCTTGGTAAGAATCATCTGCGTTATCTTAAAGCAAAAATCAGTTATGGTACAAAACCATTTGGCACCTATTGTATTGTTTTGTTCTTTGTTAGGACTATCTTTGAATCAATCTTTGGGGAATATTTTAGGGGATTTTTCTCACTATGGTTTTTACTTACTCGCGGTTTTTACAGGCCTGTTGATGATGATGCCTTCGATAGAGCATCCAAAGAAAAGACTGGTTTTATTTATGGGGAAAAGTGTTACTTATGTATTTACTCTTTATTTCTTTATGGTTTTTCTTCCCTATGTGCCCTTAGCTTTTATAGGGATTATTTTTATAGGATTAGGAATTTTAATGTTTACCCCCTTGGTGCTTATGTTTTTACATACACGATCTCTATGGTGGGATTTTAAATTTTTAAACCTACATTACTCTAAAAGTTATTTGGTGATAATTTTTATTATAGGCGTATCAATTCTGCCTGCTTCTTTTATGCTCATGATTGCTGGGGATAAGGAATGTTTGGATAATGCATTAGAATATGTCTATCAAAGAAGCTATGAGGATGAAAAGGTGCCACAGATCAATACCTCCTCCATAAAGAGAACCTTGAAAAATATTAAATATATGAAAGGGATGAGTAGAGATGATTTTGGAATATTTACCACCAAAACCCCCTATCTCACATCCTTTTACGATGATTATGTTTTAGATCATTTGTCTTTGTCCACTAGAAAAATTCATCAATTAGAGCAAGTATTTCTAGGAGAATCAACGGTTTACGTAAACGATGAAGATGAGCTAGACACTACCAATGAAGATGTGATCATAAAAAAAATTACTACAGACACCTTATTTGATAAGAAAGAAGGGATCTATAAGAGCTGGGTTCATTTTGAGATGGAGAATACCACAGACTTTCAAACGGAATACAGCACAGTATTTACACTGCCTGAGGGAAGCTATATCAGTGATTATTATCTATATGTAGGGAAGAATAAAAAACATGGGATGATTGCAGATAAAAGAGCTGCAAACTGGGTATATCAACAAATTAAGAGGGTCAGAAGAGATCCTGGAATTTTGACCTATATAGGGGATGACCAAGTTGATTTTAAAGTTTTTCCATTTAATGAACATGAGGTAAGAAAAACTGGTATCGAAATCATTCATAGAAAGCCTATTTCATTAAATATAGATGAAAGAGTGATAGATCTTAAGGATGAAGAGGGAAATGTTTCTATACAAAAAAAAGACACCTACATCCATCAAGGGATTGCTTATATCACCAAGGAAATGAAAGCATCTCTTCCAATAGTCACAAGAACACCTAAATATTACTTTATACTGGATTATTCAAAGGGAAATGAGAAAGAAATCTATAACTACCTGCGAAGAACAAAGGATTATATACAAGAAAATCATCTTCAAGAAGCTGTAGGAGAAATTATTGCTCTAAACTATGAAGAAAAGATTGCTATACCTAAGGGAAACTGGGAAGAAAATTTAAAGAGTGTTCCAACAAAGGGAGGGTTTTATGTAGACTATACCTTAAAAAGGATTCTTTATAACCATTATTTATATTATTCCAAGGAATATCCAGTGATTGTCATTGTTACAGATGATATGAATGAAGCAATCCTCTCCAAGGACTTGGATAATGTTGCATTCGTGGCACCAGAAGGATTACATTATTATCATCTAGATGATAGGGGACGCTTAAGAAAATACGATGGGTCCTTAGATGAAAGTAAGGATATTGATGAAGTAGGAAAGACGCCTGTTTTGACTTGGAAGAGTCAAGAGGATAAAATCCTGTATTTGCCCGATAATGGGGAAGATAGTATTGTGCTTACTACGGATATACTAGCAATCAAAGAGCAGGATTTAAAAGGTTCAAAATGGGAAAATGCTGTGATCCTAAAGGCCATGTACATGCATCAACAGCTTCATCCAGAAAAGGCCTGGGAACAATCCCTAGAGATCGTAAAGGGTAGTATTTCTAAACATGTTATGAGTCCTTTAACTTCTTATATTGTTTTGGAAAATCAAGCCCAAGAAAGGGCCATGTTAGAAAAACAAAAACAGATTCTTGCAACGACCAAGCCAGTGGAGGTAGGAGACTTAACGGAAATGAATGAACCTCCTATAGCCATCATGCTATTGCTAGGAATTGGACTTTTAATCATAATAAGAATCTATAAGAAAAAACAAAGGTGTCATTCTGTTTTAGAGTAAATAGTATGAAGCAATCCAGGGATAGGGCTATCCATATAAGAGGAATAGCGCTATCCTTAAATTTTATACAAATAGAACATTTACAGAGATAACATACATAGAATATAATAAAATTAACAATGTTCATATTATTAGCTATGTTAACAATAAAAAAGAGGTGAATTGATGAAAACGCTAATTTTATTCAGTTCTAAATATGGCGCAACTGAAAAATGTGTGGGGCTTATCATGAAAGAGTTAAAAAGAAAACCCGATGTGATTAATTTAAAAAAGCAAACATGCAAAGATATAGACCGTTATGACACGATACTGATTGGGGGTGCTATTTATGCAGGCAAGCTTCAGGGTGAAGTGAAAAAATTTGTTGAAGATAACCAAGAATGCTTGTATAAGAAAAACATTGGTTTGTTTCTTTGCTGTAAAGAAGAAGAACAGGCAATAGAATATTTGAAAACAAGTCTTCCAGATGCCATTATTCAAAAAGCGTTTATAAAAGAACATCTAGGACATGAAATTAATCTGGAAAGAATGAATTTTTTAGAAAAGCTGCTTTTAAAAACCGTCTTTAAGGTAAAGAAAAGTTATTCGAAGATAAATGATCATGCAATCAAAAGAATAGCTAAAAATATAAACGAAATAGATGCTGTAAATGGATAAGAAGAAAATACAAAGACAGAGAATGAGAACATATTTTATTGATGCTGCAAAGGAAATCATAAAGGCGGAAGGGACGAAGGGACTTACGGTTAGAAAAGTTGGCGAAAAAGCTGGTTATTCCTATGCAACCATATACAACTATTTTCGTGATCTAAATACACTGATTAGCTATTGTGTTTTTGACTTTCTTGAGGATTGTTATCAATACATGATCAGTTGTAAAAACGATGAAGAAGATTGTAAAGAACAGATGATAACATACGCAGCAGCATATTTTAAATATTTTGTCCAAAATCCCGATATGTTTCAGTTAATCTTCTTAGAAGATCTAGGAAAAGCACCTGAAGAGCTGATTGAAAAGGATATGAAACCTTCAGTAGGTCTACTGCTTAAGGAAACAATCACTGAATGTGCGAAAAAAGGTTATATAGCAGAAGAAAATATGGAATTGCTAAGAGGGCTAATTGCATCTTCTATCCATGGAAAGCTTTTATTTTTCATGAAAAGAAGAAATGCAGGAAATTTAGAGGATATGATTACTTCTGTTAAAAAAGAAATAGAATTTCTTGTGGAAGTGGGCAAGTAAAAAATGTGAAATGCGTCAGAGAAGAGAATTTTTCTACTGACGCATACATCTATTTTTGAAAGAGCTTTATATAATCACCATAGCCTTCTTTTGTAAGATCCTTAACAGGAATAAATCGTAAAGAAGCACCATTGATACAATAGCGTAAGCCAGTTGTCTCTCGAGGACCATCGGTAAAGACATGGCCAAGATGGGAATCCCCATGTTTGCTTCTTACCTCTGTTCTTATCATTCCATGGCTTAAGTCTCGTTTTTCTATAATATGCCCACGATCAATAGGTTTATCAAAGCTAGGCCACCCGCATCTAGAATCAAACTTGTCGAGAGAGCTAAACAAAGGCTCTCCCGATACAACATCTACATAAATGCCCTCTTCTTCATGATTCCAATAGGCATGACTAAAGGGTCTTTCTGTACCATTTTCCTGAGTGACTCTGTACTGTTCTTCTGTAAGCCTTTTTTTAAGGGTCTCTTTATCGGGTTTTTTATATTCTCTTTTATGCACATATATCTTCCTTCCCTACTTTTTCTTATATTCCTTAATATACCCATAATTTTAATGAAATTGTAATCTAAAAGCTTTACTTTAAATATTTATTAGGACATTTTCACTATCATAAAGTAAGACAAGCCTCTATAGATTTTAAACAACAGCGTTGGCGAATCATTTAAAAAAGTCTTCTTTAGAATCTACGGAATGAATAGGCATGTCACTAAACTTAAAAATTTTTATATTATGTAGTGAAGAAGAAAATAGAGTTTAGAATTCGCAGTCTAACGTTATATTGTTTCATATATGATTCCAATTATTCAGATGAAGATTAGAAAATTAGTAAAAGTAGAGGAGGGTTTGAGTATGGCATCTAATATTCAACAGCAACAGGAATGCAATAGAACAGTAGTTGGAATATGTGCTGAGGCAGAAGGTCTGAATACACAAGCACTAGGAGTTGCATCTCATGCAGAAGGAGCCAACACAATAGCTGGTATACAAGGTGGTGGACTTGCTGCTCATGCAGAAGGAGGTACAACAGTAGCAAGTGGAGATCTTTCCCATGCAGAAGGAGCAGGAACAACAGCAAATGGTGCTATTTCCCATGCAGAAGGAGCAGGGACAACAGCAAGTGGTGCTATTGCTCATGCAGAAGGTTTAGAGACAGAAGCTGGTGGAGTTGCATCCCATGCAGAAGGATCTAAGACAATAGCAGAAGGATTTGCATCTCATGCAGAAGGTATATCTATAGAGAGAACAGGAGTTTCAATATTTACAACAGCCATAGGATCTGGTTCTCATGCAGAAGGTAGAGGAACAATAGCGCGTGCAATTAGTTCCCATTCCGAAGGCTCAGGTACAATAGCAGAAGGATTTGCATCCCATGCAGAAGGAGGTAGTACAAGAGCAAGTGGAAGTGAGTCCCATTCTGAAGGCTCAGGTACAATAGCAGAAGGATCTGCATCCCATGCAGAAGGAGCAGGAACAGTAGCTAATGGAAATAATTCCCATTCCGAAGGTGAAAACACAATAGCAAGTGGACGTGATTCTCATGCAGAAGGCAGGGAAACAATAGCTCGTGGAGTTGATTCTCATGCAGAAGGATTTATGACAAGAGCAGAAGGGACTGATTCTCATGCAGAAGGATCTGGAACAACAGCAAGTGGAAATAATTCTCATGCAGAAGGAATAGGAACAACAGCAAGTGGAAGCAGTTCTCATGCAGAGGGGTCTGGAACATCAACAAATGGATTTACGGGTGCTCATATCATGGGTAGATTTGGAGATGCAACGGATTCTTATTCATGGCATCTTGCAAATGGTACGATACCAGATGTTAGAACTTTAACAGCAAAGATTCTAAAAGAAGGATTAGGGATTGCCCAGCAGGGATGGGTAATGGGCAATGCGGATTATGCTGAGATGTTTGAAACAGCCGATGGACAGACAATTGATGTGGGGTATTTTGTTACCTTTGAGGGAGAAAGCAAAAAAATAAGAAGAGCAAATGCAGATGATGAGTATATCTTAGGAATTACAAGTGCTGCTCCTGGAATATTGGGAAATAGCGAAGAATTAAGATGGAAACACATGTATCTGACTGATGAATGGGGAAGAATCCTATACCAAGAGGTTATTGTTCCAGCAGTAAAAGATGAAGAAGGAAATATACTCATTCCAGAACGTACAGAAACACAACCAATATTAAATCCTGAATGGGATCGTACAAAAGAGTATATTCCACGAATAAAGAGGCCTGAATGGGTTGCCGTTGGCTTACTAGGACAAATCCTTATTCGAGATGATGGAACATGTAGAGCGGGAGGATGTTGTAAACCAAATAGCGAAGGAATAGCAACAGCTTCCAAAAAAGGATACAGAGTCATGGAGCGTACAGGACCAAATCAAATATTAATTTTGTATACGATACAAAACATAAAATAATTTTCAGAACTCTACGAATCAAGTAGAGTTCTTTTATTTTTAAAGCTTTACTTTGTAGTGATAGGGATTTGGATTTCGGTGATAAATTCTTCTTCTATAGCGGTTTGATGTATTTCTATCCGATAGATTTCTATGGGATTGCCAATTCGTTGATAGCCATTTTCTTTTATATATGCAAGCATTTTTTCGATGAATCGTTGACTTTTGCTATAGGCGCCTTTGTAGGATAGGATAAGATAATCACCACCTGGAAGAAGGGTATCATAGTTTTTGTCCGTATCATCTACAAGAAAAAATACATTTTGGTATAGGTTATAAATACCTTTTTTCATGCCTTCCGCTGAAATTGATACACCCATATTTTTATTGCCAAACAAAAATATTTTTTCGTTGGTTTGTCTTTGAAGCTTCCTCAGGGCTAAATCAATTTCTCCATCTTTAGATAATGCTTCTTCTATGACAATGATTTTTCGATCATTGATTCTTTGAATAAATAATTTTTCATAGGTTTGCATATGTTCAATACTTTTTAGAAAATCAAGTCTTCTCTTTAAATTTTTTTCCGTTTCTACAAGAAGACGGATTTCTTCTTGAATAAAGTCTATCTCTTTGGCGATGAGTTCCTTGGTGGTTTGGATACTTCGATCTTCTAAATACGCTTTAATTTGCTTTACAGAAAAATTTAATTTTCTCAAATCTTTGATGATGTTTAATCTCCAGGCTTCTTCTATGGTATATATACGATAGCCATTAGCTCTTCTTTTAGGAGTGATAAGCCCCATTTTCTCGTAATATCGCATGGAATCCTGTCCTATACGATAGAGCTTACATATTTCCCCAATAGTATATTCCTTTTTCATTCATTTCGCTCTCTTTCTTCATCATGTATTTTAATGGTATTGACCCTAGTACTGTACTAGGATTTATACTAAAGCAAGGGAGATGATTGTGTGAAAAAACAAGACAATTGTAAAGGTTTGACAAAAAAATTTTTGAATTATTTGCTTCCATCTATTAGTGCTATGTGGGTTTTCTCTATCTATACAATGGTGGATGGAATATTTGTTGGAAAAAGAGTTGGACCCATAGCTATAGCAGCAGTGAATTTATCCATGCCTTTTATTAATACCATTTTTGGTATCGCGTTACTGATTGCCATCAGTTCTTCAACGCTGATATCTATTTTTTTGGGACGGAAAGAAACGCAAAAGAGCAATGAGCTATTTACATTGCATATTATCATACTTTTGGTGCTGGCTACGGTTATAACCAGTTTATCACTTTTATTTTTAGAAAATCTTGCGACCTTTTTAGGAGCTGATGCTAGAACATTAGACTATGTAAAAGACTATCTTCAGATTATTATAACATTTAGTGTTTTTTTTATGGTAGCCTATTCTCTTGAAGTTTTAGTAAAAACAGACGGCTTTCCTACCTATGCTATTGTATTTGTAAGTGTTGCTGCTGCTACCAATATTATACTTGATTATGTATTTGTGATGGTTTTCAATTATGGGATTAAGGGTGCGGCTTTGGCAACAGGAATTTCTCAGCTTGTTTCATGTTTGGGATTGCTTGCACATTTCTTGATTGGAAAGTCCAAACTAAAATTTGTTAAAGTGAAATTTGATTGGAATATAGTAAAAAGCATGTTTACAATTGGTTTTCCAGATGCAGTAACAGAGTTTTCAGCTGGGATTACAGTGTATTTATATAATTACATTCTATTAAGATATATCGGAGCAGATGGGATTGCTGCCTTTAGTGTGATTATGTATCTCAACAACTTGGTGATCATGACAATGGTAGGGATCACCCAAGGAATGCAGCCCCTCGTGAGTTTCTTTTATGGTGGGGGCGACAAAGAGAGTATCAAGAGAATATTTCATATGGCTTTAAAATCCGTCACAATGGCATCCATACTATTTATAGCAGTTTCCCAATGCTTTACAGATGAATTGATTTCAATGTTTATCGATTCTTCGAATAACACCATTTATCAGTTATCAAAAGAAGCACTTCATATTTTTAGTTTTTCCTTTTTGCTATGTGGTTTTAATATTGTGATCTCAGGCTATTTTACGGCACGGAAGGAAACAAAAAAGGCAACGCTTATTTCAATGCTTAGGGGTCTTATATTGATTGCTGCTTTTGTACTTATACTTCCTCCAGTATGGGGAGGATTGGGAATATGGATAAGTTCAATATTCAATGAAATGGCAACCCTTTTGATATCTTTATTGCTATTGACGAGATCTAAATCAAGTATGGAGCAAAAAGATAGAAGAAGGATTTTCTTTCAACGTATGACTAGGATGATGATGGAAAAAAGTTAAAAACCCTCAAAAAGCAAGAGAACAAGCATGTAGCTTTTATTGGATATTATTAATCATTACAATGAAAAAGACTAAACGATATTCAAGGATCAATAAGTATCTGCTGAAAAGTAGGTACTTATTGATTTTATATTTACAAATAAACTCAAAAAGTGTAAAATTACACTATAGAAATGTGGAGGTGATGATTTGGACAGAGATGACTTTATAAAAAAGATGAATGCGAATCTCAAGCTCATAAGAAATGAGAAAGATTTTACTCAGGATAGGATGGCGGAGATGATCGGCATATCCAAGAAAACCCTTGTCCAAATAGAAAAAGGAAGAGCAAGCTTAGGATGGACGGGTGCAGTAGCTGTCTCTTCCATATTTAAGGATAGCAAAATTATTCAAATGCTATTTGGGGGAGACCCACAGGACCTAATTCTTTCCCTTGCTTTTAAAAATTATGAAAAAAGCTACGAAAGCACCCTAGGGGGAAAAGTATGGTGGCGAGATATAGACATAAGAGAAAATTTTAAAATACAGCAGAATCTCATTAGCAATCATTATAGGATACTAGACAAACAAAATAGAAGGGTGTGCTCTTCTTTTGAGATTGAATATATTAGAAAAAGATTGGACGAATTATGTGAAAGTGTAGATAGCCAATGAAAAGGGAGAGATGTAGCTTGAGGGAATTTGATAAGGTCTATAGGTATTATGATATTTTTATGAAAGTCTTTCAATTATATAAGGTGGAAGAAATAAAGGACGCCCTCAAGCTGCAAGGGAATGAAAAAATTGTGGATATAGGTGGAGGCACAGGCCATTTGGCGCAGCACCTATGGGATCAATGTAATAAAATATATGTAGTGGATGAAAGTGAAAGGATGCTGTCTCAAATAAAAACGAATGAAAAAATCCTTCCCATTCTAGGGGATGGATTGAATACAAATTTTGAGGATAGGAGTATGGACGTTGTTATATTAGCAGACGTTATGCATCATATAGAAAAGCAACAAAAGCTCATAGAAGAAGTACATCGGATATTAAAAGAGAAGGGAAGAATCCTTATCCTTGACTTTGATAGGAAGCATCTTAGAACGAAATTGCTGCGCTGTTTTGAATACTTTTTATTTGGAAAACTTTATTTTAGAACCAGCAAGGAAGCAAAGGATTTACTGGGAGGTAAATTTGCTATTGAAAGCTGTATGGCGAAAAAATATTATTTTATCATTGTGGGTGAGAAAAGATGATCAATAAGCTAAAGCTCTACATGAAAGTTGTTGCTAAGCTTTTTCGCAGGGAAGTGATCGGCAATGAGGACTATCGAAGGGAGTACGACAAAGTTGCGAAGACCTATATCTATTGGCTTCAGGAGATGGGTAGATTTACAGATAAAATCATCAAGCCAGAATATATAACCCATAAGAAGAAAATCAAGATTTTAGATTTTGCCTGTGGTACAGGATATATTACAAAAAAGCTTTTAGAGAAGAACATAGATTGCGAAATTACAGCTGTTGATATTTCTGAAAAGATGTTGGAGGACTGTAAAGACTTACCACATAGGGGAATAAAAACTATTAACATGGATGGAATGGAATTCCTTCAGAATACAGATGAGAAGTTTGATATCATATTCTGTGGATGGGCGCTTCCATATTTTAACCATAAAAATCTTTTAAAACTATTCCAAAGGGTATTGCATGAAAAAGGGATTGTGGGTGTCATCGCCAACAGCCAAGGAACGCTCCAAGGAATGGAAGAAATATTTATGAAGGTGATGGAGGAAAATCAGCAGGAAATTGTAAAGCCCATGGATATAAGATTTCATCTTCCCAAGGGAAAAGAAGGGTTGGAAAAGTGGTTTTATGACCAGCAATTTACGACCTTGGAAGCAGGCGAAGGGGAGGTCACATTCTCCTTTGACAGTCCCGCAAAACTGCTTGACTGGCTCAACGAAACAGGAGCAGCCGCTGGAACGGCACAGATTTTTAGGGATTATGATAGGGTAAAAGGCCACATTATTGAAGAAATAAGAAGAGAAAAGGTTGAAAATGGTCAATATGTCATCAATCATAAATTTACATATGGCATATTTCGATATGTTTAAGGAGTTGTGAATGGGGGAAAAGTTATGAATTTGAACAAAGCAGGTATGCTGGTGAATATGGCGTTAGATAAAAGGGTTATAAGGAGTTTATATAGAATGTACAATATTTTAAGAGAAGATAAAAGCTTTGATAGTATAAAATACATGAGAATGATGGTAAATATTTTAAAGGGTGAAAAGATTGTTCAATTTGAAGATCAATATGTATTAAGTGCTTTTCTGCCACCCTTTCCATCCAAGGCTTTCTTGACCAATCTAAAAGCTGTTGTATCTCCTGATAATATATTTACACAGCAGATTTATGCAAAAAGAAGTGCGCCGATCTCTATGTATCTATGTTTAACCCATAGATGTCCCAACAATTGTCTGTATTGTAGTGCAAAAAATAGAAATGATGAGAGCGAACTTACCACCAAGGAGTGGATGAAGGTAATTCATGATCTTCAAGAAATGGGGACATCCATCATTGGCCTTACAGGGGGAGAACCCATGGTGAGGGAGGATATCTTTGAAATCCTAGGAGCTATAGACAACAGAAGTACAGCGATCCTATTTACCAGTGGATTCAATTTGACCTTGGAGAAGGCCAAGGAGCTGAAGAAAAACGGTTTATTTAGTATTGGCATCAGTTTAGACTCCTATGATAGGGAAAAACACAATACCAATAGAAACAGCCAATACGCCTTTGATTATGCCCTGACAGCACTGCAAAACTCAAGAAAGGCTGGTCTTTATACCATGGCCCAGACTGTGATTATGAAGGAAGATGTGAATGAACAAAAGCTATTCAAACTCTTTCAGCTTGCCAAGGACAATGGTGCTCATGAGGTGAAAATATTAGAGCCAATCTTAAGCGGTAACCTGTTAAAGGCACAGAATTTAGACGATATCCTTTATGATGACGCATCAAGAAAAAGATTGATCGAGATACAGCATAAAGCCAATAAAAAAAGTGGATTTCCAAAGATCACCACCTTTGCATATACAGAAAGTGAAGAGAAATACGGATGCGGTGCAGGAACACAGCACTCCTATATCAGTGGGGACGGTTATCTATATCCATGTGACTTCGTTCCAATGAGCTTTGGCAGTGTTAGGGAAAAAAGTATCAAAGAACTATGGAAAGAGATGAATGAAATCATAGGTATACCGAAAGTTGGATGCTTTGCACAGCAGGTCAATCGGAAAGTATATGAAAGTGCAGAGGGAGATCTTCCTCTGAAGAAAGAGGAAGCCATCAATATTTGTCGTAAAAACAGATCCCACAAATTTCCAAAGTATTATAGAGATTTGCAATAATTTCTATCATGCTTTATAGCGCTTTGAAGAGGAATAGAGGTCTGACTTGATGAATAGCTCTACTGTCAATTTGTCAAGCCTGGCGCCAAAAAAGAAAGCAGGGATATCCCTGCTTTGCTACTGTTCAGAAGCAAGACGTAGCCACACACGGCCTAGGGCTTGCTCAAAGAGGATAGGAGCTTCAAAAAAGTCAGAGAGGTTGCTGTTGGTCAATACAGCATCTGTTTTACCATAAGCATAGACCTGTCCCTTACGAAGTAGTAGTGTATGATTAAAAACTGGCAGTATTTCTTCCGTGTGGTGCGTAACATAAATCAAAGTGGGACCATCTTTTTCATGACTTAGTTTTTCGATGGTAGAAAGCAATTTTTCCTTTGCAAAAAGGTCCAAACCCGTACAAGGTTCATCTAGAATCAACAAGCGAGGAGAAGCCATGAGTCCCCTTGCAATAAGTACGCGTTGTTTTTCTCCTTGGGATAGAGATTGATAAGGGCGATTTGCCAGATGAAGGCAGTTTAAACGCTCTAGAAGCGCATGGGCAAAATCTCTATCTTCCTTTTCAGGCGGGTCATATAAACCGATGGTGGCGAACTTACCACTTAAAACGATATCTTTGACGGATGAATTGGCGCACAACTTTTCCTGGAGCGCTGAACTAATCCAGCCAATAGACTTTCTTAATTCTCTCAAATCAAACTTTCCAAAGGTTTTACCCAGAACCTTCATTTCCCCTTTTGAAGGAGAAATGTATCCGTTTATCATATTTAAAAGTGTTGTTTTGCCTGAACCGTTCAATCCTAAAATAGCCCAATGCTCGCCAGGTGCTACGGACCAGTTAATTTCTTTCAGAATATATTTTGAATCCCGGATGAATGAAACTTGCTTTGCTTCAATAATCAAATCAGCTCTCTCCTTTATATAAGAATTCTAGAATGCTAGGAGATTAATATACTTTTGCTACAGGATAACCAGCATTTTGCAGTTCAGAAATAATTTGCTCAATATGTTTATAGCCATTGGTCTCAACGGTTACCTCAAGTTGTACATCCATGAAGCGGTCCAAGTTTTTAAATTGATTATGATCTAACTTAATAACATTAGCATTTAATTTTGCTAGAATTTCTGAGATTTTCAAAAGTTCTCCTGGTTTATCGGGCATGTTGAGGGAAAAGCAGAAGATTCTTCCCCGTGAAACCAATCCTCGGTTAATCATAGAAGATATGGTTAAAACATCGATATTTCCACCACTGACCACAGATACAACTTTTTTGTTTTTTTCTTGCATTTTCTTTAGTGCTGCAAGGGATAATACACCGGCATTTTCTCCAATTAATTTATGCTTTTCCAGGAGAAGAAGAGAAGCATCCATAATATCAAAGTCAGAAACTACAATCATCTCATCTACATAATCTTTAATAATAGAAAAAGTAAGATCTCCAGGTTTTTTGACCGCAACCCCATCGGCGATGGTACTGACAGCATCTAGATGGACGAGTCTATTTTGATCCATAGATAGTTTCATGGCTTTTGCGCCTTCAGGCTCTACACCGATAACCTTGATATCGGGCTTTAAGGTTTTTGCAGCTAGTGCAATACCACTGATAATACCGCCGCCTCCTACAGGGACCAAAATACAGTCTGCATCCTGCAGTTCCTCAAGAATTTCAAGGCCAATAGTTCCTTGACCCTCAATGACATCTAGATCATCAAAGGGATGAACAAAATAATATCCTTTTTTCTTTTCTAATCTTTGGGCTTCTGCATAGGCTTCATCATAACAATCTCCACATAGCACAACCTTGGCGCCATAGCTTCTCGTGGCCTCAACCTTAATAAGAGGCGTTGTTTTCGGCATGACGATAGTAGCTTCTACGCCAAGTTGTTGAGCAGCGTAAGCAACCCCTTGGGCATGGTTTCCTGCTGATGAAGCAATGAGACCTTTTTGTCTTTCACGTGAAGATAATTTGGCAATTTTATTATAGGCTCCTCGGATCTTAAAAGAGCCAGTATTTTGCAGATTTTCAGGTTTAATATAAACTTCATTGCCAGACTCCTCGCTAAAGGTAGAGCTATATAGAAGTTTGGTTTCTTTTAATACTTTTTTCAGACGATTTTGTGCTTCTTGGAAATCCACATAATCTAAAAAGGATTCTTGGCTGACGAATGCTGGTTGATTTAAGTTTGACATGATACTACCTCCTAGTTTTAGTTTTAATATGTTATATAATGTGCATAAAAATCTTTGAATCTCGTTTATTAGACATTAAAAAAGCTCGCCCATGAAAGAAATTTCTTTCAAGGACGAGCATAACCCGCGGTACCACCTTAATTGTGCCTACTAAAAAACACCTCTTTTTTCAGTTCCAACAAACCTAAGCCTGTAACGGGGCTAGTCGTTATCTTCTACTCATTTAAAATTATAATTTAAATATTGGAAGACACAGCTCGGGAGTGATCTGTATTTATGAACAGTATCGGTTCACAGCAACCACCGACTCTCTGAAACTGCTGACCATAAAATACCTTTCTCCTTCTTCGCGTTCAACAATATGATGATTTACTTAATAAAATAACATGATTTGAAATTGATGTCAAGGAAAATTTAAAAAATTCACGCAAACGTTATTGTGTAAAAATCATTATTCATTTTTTATATCATCTTTGCATTTTTTTCTAATGTCATAGACGATTTCTTCAATGGCATCCTTAATTTTTAGATTTCTTGTGCCAGGAATATAAATACCATGTTTCTTTAATGGAATTAAGTACTTAGCACACGTTGTATGGAATACTGCTTCAGAAATGACAGTGGTAATTTCTCCTTGGATCCCCCCACTATATATGATGCCAATGGGTCCTATTATACAGTCCATTCTATGATATTTACAAAATTCAATAATCTTTTTCTCACCAGTTATTCCCACATCAGCACCTGCCTTGATCATGTTGGCTGTAGCAAACTCATTGGTTCCTAAGGCGATAATATGAATATCTGAATAAATTTCTTTTCTTAACTTAGCTATAACTGTTTTGCCTATTCCTGCTCCTTGTGCATCGATAACGCCAATAATCATATCTTATCCCCCAATAACTATAAGCATAAAACGATAGCGTAGGATCATATCCTTTGCTCTCTTACAATTATAACATACCATCATTGAAATTTTGCAGTACAGCGATGTGCTAAGTATGTAAGAATCTTTTCTAATATACATCCTTCAGAAATGTGCTCAATGCTTACCAAACATCTACCACAAATGATATAATAAAATAAGAAAAATATGGAATATGTGTTTTAAAATCTAAAATGGTTGTTGTCTATATGTAAAGTAGTATTTTAGAGTATAAAGTATCGCTTCAATAGTACGAAATAATAACATGATTTTGACAGCGAATAACAAACAGACCAAGAGATTTAAAAGGGGGATTGGTTATGGAAGAAAACAGTGTTAAAACACGTTTATATGCAGATTTAACCCTACTTGTTGTAGCCTTTCTTTGGGGAACTACATTTGTAGCTTCTAAGCATGCATTAAGTTATGCTACACCTCTATTTATTATTGCAATTCGATTTATATTGGCATTTATTGTGTTGGCAGTGGTTTTTAGGAAAAAAATAATGGTTCAACAAAGAAGTGATCTAAAGGGCGGCATAATTGTTGGAACGATTCTGTATATTGCTTTTGTAACGCAAATGATAGCCCTCCAATATACCTCAGCAGGTAAACAAGCATTTTTAGCGGGTACCTATGTAGTTATGGCACCATTTCTTTACTGGCTTATATCTAAGAAAAAACCAGATAGAAGGTCTTTTATTGGAGCTGTTGTTTGTTTTGTGGGCATTGGCTTATTAACTGTGAATACAACTTTTCGCATGGGCTTTGGAGATAGTTTGACTTTATTCAGTTCTTTATTCTTTGCAGCACATATCATTTCAACAGGCTATTTTGCTGAAAAACAAGATACAATTATCCTAACCGTGGTACAATTTGGAGCAGTGGCCATATTATCACTAATATCCGCATTGGTTTTTGAACCTTTTCCTACAAACCTAGCCTTGAATGGGATAGTATCCATGGTATATCTTGGTTTATTTTGTACTTGTATAGCGTATTTTCTTCAAACGGTTGCTCAGAAATATACTATTTCTACTCATGCGGCAATTATATTAAGCTTAGAGGCTGTATTTGGTAGTATACTTTCCGTAATATTACTTGGAGAAGCCTTTACATTAAAGATGGTTTTTGGTTGTATTGCCATATTTGCAGCGATTTTGATTACAGAACTTAAATAGCAATATAAAGAGAGATTTTATTCAGTCAGCCAATCCTTCTCTAGGAGAAAAGAATCAATAGCATTGTTTGCATGATGGCAAAGTTATAATAAATTGAATGGGATTTTTTAAAAAAGAGAAGTCTGCCATAAAGGGCAGATTTTTCTATAATATATGCAAGATCCTTGCATAAAAATTAAGATTGCTTTTTTTATAGGATGTGTATACAATGTATATGTTTCATATCGTCTATTAAAAATTTTAAAGAGAGAAGGATGGGCATTGAAGACGAAAAATGTGTTTTTAGGCTATGATGTAAAGAACCTCAAAGGAGACATCATGGGGGGATTTACAACAGCGATTGTTGCACTGCCATTGGCATTGGCATTAGGTGTGGCATCCGGTGCAGGAGCGAAAGCTGGTTTGTATTCTGCTATTATTACGGGCATCTTGTCTACACTGTTCGGGGGTACACCTGCTCAAGTGAATGGACCTACAGGAGCAATGACTGTTGTATTGATTAAGCTATATGAAAAGTACGGAAGTGAAGCTTTATTTGCTGCAATGGTAGTAGCTGGCTTGATTCAAATAGCCATAGGATTATTGAAACTAGGAAAATACATTCATTTGATTCCTCAACCAGTAATCATTGGTTTTACAAATGGGATTGGATGTTTGATATTTTTAAAGATGATTGATTATTTTAAGCAAAGCCCTATGCTAGGTGCGATTACCATAATGATTATGTTGATTTTTCCATTGGTCACCAAAAAAGTTCCGGCTTCCTTGGTAGCTTTGATTTTGGGAACAATAATAGGAACTTATTTTATACAAACAAATGCTTTAGTGGGAACTATTCCCAGTGGATTACCCCAATTTATGCTCCCGACATTTAAAGTGGAGGAGCTTGGCGATGTCGTAAAATCAGGATTTGTATTGGCATTATTAGGCTGTATTGAATCGCTACTGGCTTCCCTTGTGGTGGATGAGATGACCAAAACCAAACATCATTCCAATCGAGAGCTTGTAGGACAGGGGATCGGTAATACGGTAGCGGCTTTATTTGGGGCATTAATCGGTACGGGGGCAATTGTCCGTTCGGTGGTGAATGTCAATGCAGGGGGACGATCAAGGTTTTCAGGGGTACTACACGGTTTGATACTATTTGTGATCACTATCAAGTTTAGTTATCTAGCTGCCCAAATTCCTCTTGCAGTGTTAGGAGGAATTTTGATGGGTACAGCTGTACAAATGATTCAGTATAATGCTACTTACAAGCTTACCTTTGCATCTAAAAGAGCAGGAACAGTAATTATTGTTACAACACTTTTGACAATCTTTACAGATTTAACAATAGCTGTAGCCCTGGGAACTTTATTATCGATGTTTTCCTTTGTTATCAGTATGGGGGATGTATACCTAAAGAAATATGAAGTGGAGGATCTCCAAAGTGACAAAAAAATAGCCTCCTACACGATAGAAGGCCCTTTATTTTTTGGAGTATCTCAAGCATTGATCAGTAAATTAGAAATCGAAGTAGAAGATGCAGATATTATTGTATTGAATTTAATGAATATGCCTGTAATTGATTCATCAGGAGCGATTTCTCTCAAAAATATTAAACAGCGTATGACAAGAGAAGGAAAAACTTTAATTTTTGCAGGAGTAAAAGAAAATATGGTTTCGATGCTTGAAAAATTAGAGGTGATCTCAGAGGATGAAAAGGCGATTTCTATGAATCGAATTGGGAATGCCTTAGAATATGCAAAAAATTTAGCAACCGTATCATAACGTGTCATAACAAAGAAAGAAACCAACGCTATTACTAAGGATTTTGAGCATAGCGTTGGTTTGATTGTTATGAGACTGACCAAGGACTTGATCAAAGAAATGAGGTGCTGTATGAATCTTAAAAAAAGAAATATTATTATTGCAATCATGGTTGCAATGTTTCTTGCAGCTTTTGAGGGAACAGTTGTAACAACGGCGATGCCAACGATCACAAAGGACTTAAGTGGATTTGAATTGATCAGTTGGGTTTTTTCTTTGTACCTATTGACATCTGCTATTTCTACGCCCATATATGGGAAATTAGCAGATTTATACGGGAGAAAGAATGTTTTGTCGGTAGGAATTGTCATTTTCTTGGTAGGTAGTGCACTTTGTGGCTTATCTCAAAACATGTATCAGCTTATTGTTTTTCGTGGACTGCAAGGAATCGGTGCAGGATCTATATTAACGGTTACTTTTACAATCGTAGGGGATATCTTTGAACTTGGTGAAAGAGCGAAAGTTCAAGGCTGGCTAAGTACAGTCTGGGGGATTGCTAGCTTGGTAGGACCTTTTATAGGAGGTTTTTTAATAGACAATCTTTCCTGGAATTGGATTTTTTACATAAATGTACCTTTTGGTATATTATCGATCATACTTCTTCAAAAGAATCTTCATGAGTCTTTTGAGAAAAAAAAGCACAAAATAGATTATCCTGGTATCGGAATTCTCACATTTGCGATTGTAGCTTTTCTATATGGAGTTTTGTCGGGAGGAGAAAATTACCATTGGAGTTCCCCTAGTGTCATCCTATGTTTTGTCCTTACAGCAATTTTTCTCATTATATTTTATTTTCTAGAAAAAAAGGCTGTGGAGCCTATTGTACCCTTTGATATATTTACGAGAGAGAGTACGATTGTAAATAGTATTAGTTTTTTAGTAGCAGGGATTTTAATGGGTGTGGAAGCTTATATGCCTATATATATTCAAAATGTTTTAGGGTTTCGTGCAACAATTTCAGGGCTTACAATGGCACCGATGTCTATTGCTTGGATTACATCTGCTTTTATCCTATCAAAGGCAATACCTAAGTATGGAGAGAAGCTGGTAATAGCATTGTCTATAGCTATTTTGGTAGTAAGTAGTGGGTTGCTACCTACATTAAGTGATGATGCGTCCTTACTTTTGGTTTTACTTTACATTTTTGTTATGGGGTTTGGATTTGGGGGATGTTTTACTACTTTAACCATTATGGTGCAATCTTCTGTGAACTATCATAGAAGAGGGGCAGCTACAGCTGCCAATGCCCTTGTGCGAACATTAGGGCAGACAATAGGAGTGAGTATCTTTGGAAGTATATTAAATCGAAATATCGTTGAATATTTTGATGCCCTAGGTATTGCCGAGGTAGACCCAGGCAAACTATATACTGTATCAAGCATGACAGATAAAATATCTCCTGAACACATAAGATTGTCTGTGTATTCAGGAGTCCATGCAGTATTTATGTCATTGATTTTTATTATGATTCTTTGTCTCTTATTATCTTTCATGCTCTCAAATAGAAGAGAAGAACATACTACTTAGCAACAAAGGGTTATTTTAGATATAACAATCAAAGTCTATCTTATTCAGGAAATGAGGAGATAGGTTTTGATTTCACCCCAAAGGTCATCAGTGCACCTACAATGGCAAGTACGGCAGCAATGATAAATGTGGGTTTCAGTCCTCCAGCATTAGCAACAATCACAGGGCCAGCTAAAGCGGCTAAGCCATATGCTTGATAAACAATCCCATAATTGGCGCCTAGATTCTTCATACCATAGAAATCTCCTGTAATGGTTGGGAATACTGCTAGAAAACCACCAAAACAGAAGGCAATACCTGAAAGGCAGATAAAAAAAGTAACAAAGCTTAGCGAAATAATACTCATCGTAAGCATACATGCTGAAGTGATTAGGAACATCATCAAGACTACTTTAACTCGACCGAATTGATCCGATAGTGTCCCCCAGATAAGTCTTCCTCCTGCATTAAACAGTGCAATCATAGCTACTGCATTTGCAGCAACATCAGGTTCAAGGCCAGCTAATTGAACACCTATATCTTTGGCTAATCCGATCACTAAAAGACCACTAACACATCCAAATAAAAACATGATCCAAAGGAAATAGAAGGATTTTGTTTTTAGCATTTCTCCTACTGTAAAATTATTGGTTTTAATAGGATTTTTTACTTTTTCGGCAGCTAAGCCATATCCCACAGGAGGAAGCACTAAAAATTGAGCGCCTATAATCACCAAAATAAGATAAATAGCTCCTAAATAGAAAAATGTTGCGGAAACTCCATAAGAAGTGAGGAAAAACTGGATAATAGACTTAAAAAGAAAGCTTCCAAGTCCAAAGGCGCCTACTGCAATACCAGTAATAAAGCCTTTTTTTTCTGGGAACCATTTTACACAGGTAGAGAGAGGACATACATAAGCAAAGCCAACCCCAGCACCTGCAATAACGCCGTAGTAAATATACAATTGCATAATAGAGGTAGCTGTAGAAGCCAACATCAATCCTCCACCATATAGTAAGCCACCTACTGTGGCTATGATTCTTGGACCAATTTTGTCTTGAAGTCTTCCAGAAAAGATTGTAGAAAAAGCAAATATAAAAATAGCAATTGAAAAGGTAAGTACTACTTCATTCTTTTGCCAGCCAAACTTATCGATTAGAGGCTGATTGAATAAGCTCCATGAATAGATGGCACCTATGGAAAGTTGTAAAAGTACGGCACCTAGTACAACAAACCAACGATTGATTATTTTTTTTGTCATAGAATATCCTCCTTTATAGTTAGAAATTTACTTAATATGAAACGGATTGTTGTAAAAAGAATAGAGGTATAAAACATACAAATAGCTTTATAAGAATGAAAATCTCGTAAGGTGTTTTATATAGGAAAAAGATCGGAGGTGGCTTAAAGCATATTTTGTCCATTATAACAATAATCTTTACCTTTATTACTCAAATTAAAACCCCATGTGCACATGCTGGTAAGATCTTAAGAAAATTAGCTTTTGTCATTGTTACCATATAATGTGTATTATATTCTAAATTGCAGCTAGATGAAATAGGTATTGTACTTTTTTTTATCATAAAAAAGAATTTTTTTGAATGATATCCATAATACTATAATCTGTTATAAAATCAGTATATTGAATGAGACTTGACAAACATATATAAATGATCAACACTAAGAGTGAAAGAAAATAATAAGGACGGTGTTCAAATGATGCTACAAGTTTATCCGAATATTTACAAACAAGAGATTCCTTTACCCCAAAATCCTTTAAGAGCAGTAAATAGTTATATTATATTGTCAGAGGATAGAAATTTAATTATTGATACAGGCTTTAATATTGAAGCGTGTAAGAATGCCTTGATGCAAGGCATTGAGGAACTAGGTATGGACCTAAGTAAAACAGATTTATTGATTACTCATCTACATGCAGATCACTCAGGGCTGGCTGCTGCCTTAAATCAAGAAGGAGCTAAGGTATATGCAGGGAAAATAGATGGCAGGATGGTCAATGAGATGTCAGGGACAGCATATTGGCAAAGGTTTGAAGAATATAAAGATATGTTTGATCTAGGACAGGATAAGATCTCCTTTGATGACCACCCAGGATACAAATATTGCCCCAAAGAGCCCATCGAATTTACTCCCCTTCAAGAAGGAGATGTTATTAATATTGGAGAGTTTTCCTTTAACGTTGTGGACATTCCAGGTCATACCCCAGGGCATATTGGTCTTTATGAAGAACAGCATAAATTGTTTTTCTGCGGGGATCATATTTTAGATAAAATAACACCTAATATTGCGTTTTGGGGCTTCGATCAGGATATATTAGCTGTATATTTTAGTAGTTTGAAAAAGGTGTATGAATATGATATAGATTATCTTTTTACTGCCCATAGAAATGTAATTCGAGATCATCGAAAACGAATTGATGAGCTTTTGCATCATCATGAAAATCGTTTAAAAGAAATTACGGAGATCTTGAGAAACGGGAAGAAGACAGTGCGAGATACAGCTGCTAGTATGCATTGGGAACTAAGGTACGATCGATGGGAAGATTTCCCCAATCCTCAAAAATGGTTTGCTGCAGGAGAAGCAATGTCTCATTTAGAGCATTTAACTGCTATTGACATGGTGGAAAAAAGTAGTGAAGATGGGGTTTTGTATTATCGATTAAAAAATAGTTAAGCGTCATAAAAGTGAGCGTATAGAAACCATATTAAAAAAATTCAAGATCTAGCAACGACATATATTAAGGTTATATCAGAAATTCTTAAGGGAGATATAGAAATTGTACATGAAGATTTCATTGGCATTATAAAGATAGGCGAATGGAATCAGTTATAATAGAAAGATTATCATGGATGACTCTTAAAGGGTGTTATATGATTTAAATTATTAATATGAAAAATTATCATATTGATAATTTTTTTTTGAAAAAAGCTCCAAAGTTCTACCAAATACCATAAAAATAAATAAATTATCATAATGATAATAAATTATCATTATGATAATGAAAATGATGAAAAGTCTCAGCATGGATACAGTATATTTGATAGATTGAAAAACAAAGGAAGGAATATTTTATTAGCAAAAAACTGTTTTCACAATAAAAAATCATTGTATTGTACGATGGAGAGCAAAGAAATTGAAAAATTGGCACTTATTTTGCACATGCAAAAGACAGAATCATCATGATATTTTGAAAGGGAGGAAGTCATAGCATTCTATAAATAATGAAAGGAGAGAATGAGAAATGACGATGTTAGACGAAGGAATTTTTAAAATTAATTCTAAAGAAGTAAAGTGGATTCATAGTAAGGAAGGGAGAGTGCATAGAAAACAAAAGGCTGCAACAGATTTTATGGAAGAAAAAGTAATAAAAGAAGTAAGGAATTTTCATAAAAGCTTTCCACAATATACAGTAACGCCACTCCATGCATTAGATCATTTAGCAAAAGAATTAAATGTTAGTAAGATATGGGTGAAGGATGAATCCTATCGTTTTGGATTAAATGCCTTTAAAGTACTTGGAGGGGCTTATGCTATAGGCAAATATCTAAGCGAGAAAATAGGAAGGGATATAAAAGATATAACCTTTGAAAAGTTAAGATCCAAAGAAGTGAAGGAACAAATCGGCGATATTACTTTTGTAACTGCCACAGATGGAAATCATGGGAGAGGTGTTGCATGGGCTGCTAACCAGCTAGGACAGAAATCTGTTGTATATATGCCAAAAGGCTCTGCAATAGCAAGACTTGAAAACATAAGAGCCGAGGGTGCAGAGGCTTCTATTACGGATTTAAACTATGATGAGGCTGTAAGATTAGCAAATAAACAGGCAGAGGAAAACGGTTGGGTCATGGTTCAAGATACGGCATGGGAAGGTTATGAGGATATCCCGACATGGATTATGCAAGGCTATGCAACCATTATTGATGAGGTTTTAGAACAATTAAGAGAACAAGGTGTGGAGAAACCCACCCATGTATTTTTACAAGCAGGTGTAGGCTCATTTGCAGGAGGGATCTTAGGTTATCTTGCAGCAGAATTCGGTGAAGACAGACCCGTTACAGCAATTGTTGAACCTCATAAAGCAAATTGTATTTATAAGTCAGCCCTAGCAAATGACGGTCACCCCCATTCAGTAACAGGTGATATGGATACTATCATGGCAGGGTTGGCCTGTGGAGAACCAAACACCATTTCTTGGGGTATTTTAAGGGATTATTCAGATATGTATATATCTTGTCCTGATTATGTTACAGCAAGAGGAATGAGAATTTTAGCTAATCCGATTGAAACTGATTCTCGTGTTATATCTGGAGAATCAGGAGCAGTAGGACCAGGATTAATCAGTATTGTTCTTGAAAATGAAAACTACAGGGAACTAGCTGAAAGATTAAATATTACAAAAGATTCAAAAATACTTTTCATCAGTACAGAAGGAGATACAGATCCTATAGGTTACAAAAACATTGTATGGAATGGTGCATACCCATATGAAAGATAAAGTGAAACTTAATTCAGATGGAGTTTTAACTCCACCTGAATTGTAGTTGCGTAAGTGCCCTTTAGGGTGAACCTATCCAGGGGCTGTACAACTCTTGTCTCCCGCTTGGAGAAGCGGGAGTCTTAGAGGTGTTAGCCATCGGACAAATAAGGAGGAAAATAGAAAATGCTAAATGGGACAAGAAGAAATAAGATTATTGAACTTTGCCAAGATATGCTGAGAATCAATAGCTATTCTGGTAGAGAGGGAGCGCTGGCAGAAAGATTGAAAAAGGCATTTGATGACTTTGGATATGATGACTATTTTGTAGATAAATATGGAAATATAATTGGTCATATAAAGGGAAAGAGATCAGGAAAACGTATATTGTTCGATGGCCATATGGATACAGTGGTGGTAGAAGATGAGAGCAAATGGACGCAAGATCCCTTTGGAGGAAATTTAGTAGATAATAAAATCTATGGTCGTGGTGCATCGGACATGAAGGGTTCTCTAGGTGCTATGGTTTGTGCAGCAGCCTTTTATGCAGAAGACACCAAAAGAGATTTTGCCGGAGATATTTATGTAGCAGGGGTTGTACATGAAGAATGCTTTGAAGGAATTGCAGCAAGACAAATCAGTGAAAAAGTAAATCCAGACTATGTAGTCATCGGGGAAGCATCCCAATTGAATTTAAAAATAGGACAAAGAGGTCGGGCAGAAATCGTTGTTGAAACCTTTGGAAAACCTGCCCATTCAGCAAATCCGGAAGCAGGAATCAATGCGGTCTATAAGATGACAAAGCTTATACAAAGGATTCAACAAATAACACCTGTGCATCATGAAGTATTAGGGAAAGGAATTTTAGAACTTACAGATATAAAATCCTTCCCATATCCGGGAGCATCCGTAGTTCCTGAATATTGCAAGGTAACCTATGATAGAAGATTGTTAACAGGAGAAACAAAGGAAAGTGTACTGGCACCTATTCAAGAAGCAATTGATGCATTGAAAAAAGAAGATCCGCAATTGGATGCAAAAGTTTCTTATGCAGTAGGAAAAGAAATTTGTTATACAGGGGCGGTTATTGAAGGAGAAAGATTTTTCCCAGGATGGCTATATGACCAAGAAGATCCATTTATTCAAGGGGTATATGAGAATTTGAATGAAGCAGGCTTAAAACCAGAGATTTCTAATTATTCATTCTGTACAAATGGCAGTCATTATGCAGGGGAAAAGGGAATTATGACCATTGGCTTTGGTCCCTCTAGAGAAAATCTAGCCCATACAATTGATGAATATATTGAAGTGGAACAACTAATAGGTGCAGCAAAAGGATATTATGTAATTACTCATACAGCTTTAAAGTAATTTAGCTTCAGAATCTACCTGTAAAACATATTTATTATACAATTTTTGTGTTTCTTTTCTAAACTAGAAAAAAGGGGTTATCAAGTATCTTGTTAAGTGTTAGAATCATTACAGTCGTCCTTTCTAGAGAATGCTTAGGTCGTGTATAATAGAATACTAGAAAATGGACGACTTTTTTAGTACAAATGTATAATTATAATATTGTACGTCATATAGAGGAGGTGAACCCGTGGAAAATTATATAAAGAGTATGCAAGATACGATTATGAAATATGCAGAGATTTTATCGGAGGTACTGAAGGTAGATGTAGAAATTCTTGATTATAAACTTAATCGAATCGCTGGAACAGGTGAATTTGAAGGTAAGATTAACAATGATATATCTAATGAAGGACATATTTATAAAAGAGTCATTGAAACTGGAGAAAAAAATGTAAACCGAAATCCAGGCAAACAAGAAATTTGCATAGGTTGTCCTCATATGAATAGCTGCGAAGAAAAGTTTGGTATGAGCACTCCTATTAAAATGAATAACAAAGTTATTGGTGTAATTGGCTTTGTTTGTTTTACTGAAAAACAAAAACAGCATATTTTAAGGAATCTAGAAACCTTCTCAAAATTTTCTGATCAAATAGCAGATTTAATTGCCTTAAAAGCCAAAGAAGAAATAGAAAAAAATAGCATGATGGATATTATGAATTTACTTATAAAGACCATCGATAAAATGGAAGAAGGCGTGGCGATTGTTGATGAGAATAATAAACTATTTAAAGCAAATCATTTGGCGAAAAATATATTGAAAATCAGCAAAAATGAAAAAGAATTGACGGTGGATTTAACTGCAACGGAAAACTATATTTTTAATAAAAGAGAATATATTTTAAATATAAATGGTAAATCATTTATGTTAATAGGTGATGCATATAAAATCCATTTGAGTGATGTACAATTTTATAAAATATTTATATTCAATGATTTGGATACCATGAAAGAAAGACTTTTTACTGTAACCAATACAAAAGAAAATATAGGATTGGATCGGATTCTTGGGGAAAACCAAAAAATTTTAGATATCAAGCAAAAAATTAAAAAGGTTGCATCTTCCACTTCAACAGTTTTAATTACAGGAGAGAGTGGAACTGGAAAAGAATTGTTCTCTAGAGCTTTTCATATGGAAAGTGATAGAGTCAATCAACCCTTTATAGCAATTAACTGTGCCTCTATTCCAGATACATTATTGGAAAGTGAATTATTTGGATATGTAAAAGGGGCTTTTACTGGAGCAGATCCAAAAGGAAAGATAGGCAAAATAGAACTAGCTCATGGAGGCACTTTATTTTTAGATGAAATAGGTGATATGCCTTTATACCTTCAGGCAAAGTTATTGAGAGTACTAGAGGATCGGAAAGTAGTAAGACTTGGCTCGAACAAAGTAATAGATGTTGATGTAAGAATCATTGCAGCAACAAATAAAAATCTTGAAAAAATAATACAAGAAAAAACCTTTAGAGAAGACTTGTTTTATCGTTTAAATGTAATTCCTATCTATATTCCTCCTTTAAGAGATAGGAAAGACGATATACAGTTATTAGCTGAATTTTTCATAAAAAAATACACAAAATTATTTAATAAGGAAATCAAACATATTGATCCCAAGTTAATAGAGTATCTATTGAAATATGATTGGCCTGGAAATGTACGGGAACTTGAAAATGCAATGGAGTATATGGTAAATATGATTCATAATGGTATTATTGATGCTAGTCTATTACCTAGTAAAATATTAAATTCTTCTTGTATAAATGATCATGAATTCAATCTTGAGAAAATAGAAAAAGAAACGATTCAAAAAGCATTAAAAACATATGGAAGAGATTTGGAATCTAAAAAAAAGATATCTAAAAAACTAGGGATAGGCATAGCAACTTTATATAGAAAACTAGAAAAATATAAACTGCAATGATGTTTGAATAAATTTATCAAAGTGATAATAGTGTTATCTTTTTGATAAATTTGTTTGAAAATATCATTTCGAATCAAAAAAAACATAAAAACCCAACAAGCGTTATCAAAATGATAATGCTTGTTGGGTTTTTGTGTGAAAATAGCCAATTTTAAATTGGCACAGATTTTGCAATATTTTGAGATAAGAATTCTTCAAATTATTCCCGGGAAAATTAAATGACATTCAAGAAGAAATGAGGCATCAATATGTTACCATTTAAAGATATTGGAGGTGTATGGGCTGAGATTAATTTAGATCACATAGCACATAATACACGAGAAGCCAAAAGACTAATCAAAAAAGATACGATTCTAACAGGAGTATTAAAAGCAGATGGATATGGCCATGGGGCTGTAGCCATTGGAAAAACCTTGTTAGAAAATGGCGTGGATCGCTTTGCTGTAGCCACCCTTTCAGAAGCAATAGAATTAAGAAAAGCAGGCTACGAGGTACCTATTCTAATTTTATCTTATATACCAAAGGACAGAGTAGCAGATGTTATCAAGTATGATATTACACAGACCATTTATCGATATGAACAGGCTGAAATTTTTTCAAAAACTGCTGCAGAGATGGGAAAAATAGTGAAACTTCACATGAAAATTGACACAGGAATGAGTAGGTTGGGGTTTTTGCCTGATGATGAATCAATTTGTATTATTTCAAAGATACTGGAACTCCCCAATATTGAAATTGAAGGTATTTATACGCATTTTGCACTTTCTTTTATCAAGGATAAGACGTTTACCCATAAACAGATGGATAAGTATATGTGGGTAATAAATAAATTAGAGAAACTTGGAATTCACATTCCTATTCAGCATGTATCCAATAGTGCAACTGTTACAGATTTGCCCGAATATAACCTAGATATGGTAAGAGTAGGAAGCACCTTATATGGATTACCTCACATAGAAAACATAGATAAAAATAGAATTGATTTACGACCTGCAATGACTGTAAAGACTAGGATATCTAACATAAAAACATTACCTAAAGATGTAGGGGTAAGCTATGGACTTAAATATGTAACGCCATCTAAAAGAAAAATAGCTAGTATTCCGGTAGGCTATGTAGATGGATTTACACGTATTGGCTCAGGAAAAATACAAGCAATTGTAAGAGGAAGAAAAGTTCCACAGGTTGGAACAATCTGTATGGATCAATGTATGCTAGATATAACAGACGTTGATAACGTAGATTTTGATGATGAGGTAATTTTACTAGGTTCAGATGGCGTTAATGAAATTACAGCTGATGAAAAAGCCAATATATTAAAAACAGGCAATTGTGAAATCGTTTGTTCTATAGGTAGAAGAGTACCTAGAGTCTATATATCAGGAGGAAAAGTAATAGATGTTGTAGACTATTTATTAAAATAATTCACGATAACTTATTATAAAATTTATTAGGAGGTTTTTTATGGAAATGCTAAATACGCTAGTAAATTATCTTTGGGGTCCACCAATGATGGTTCTTTTGATATTCACAGGATTATATTTTACTGTTAAAACGAAATTTTTTCAATTCACACATTTTGGATATGCACTCAATCAAACTCTTTTAAGCATCTTTAAAAAAGATGAAAAAATCCATGAGGCAGAAGGTGCCATAACACCATTCCAAGCAGTAAGTACAGCACTTGCAGGAACTGTTGGTAATGGAAATATTGCGGGAGTAGCAGCAGCCATTGCAATAGGTGGTCCGGGAGCTATATTTTGGATGTGGATTGTATCCTTTGTTGGAATGGCAACGAAAATGGTCGAGGTTAGTTTAGCTGTCCACTTTAGAAGGAAAGATGAAAATGGAAATTTTTATGGTGGCCCTATGTATTATATGGAAGATGGATTAGGTAAAAAATGGAGACCACTAGCCAAGTTTTATGCTGCATCCATGTTTATAGCAGCTTTGGGTACAGCTGTTTATGCACAGCCACACACAATGGGGGTCGCCATGGAGAGTGCTTTTGGTGTTCCTCGTTTAGTGACCGTTTCTATCGCTGTATTAATTACAGGAATTGTAGTTATAGGTGGCGTTAAGAGAGTTGGACAATTTTGTGAAAAATTAGTACCTACTATGTGCCTTTTATACATAATAGGAGCATTAGGTGTAGTATTTGCAAACTTTCATAATATACCAGCCATGTTTGCTATGATTGTTAAATATGCATTTGCACCAGCCCCAGCAGCAGGAGGGTTTGCAGGAGCAACCATTATGCTAGCTGTAAGAAGAGGCTTTTCTAGAGGAATGTTCTCTAATGAAGCGGGTATGGGTAGTGCACCAATGGTTCATGCTACGGCTATTACGGATCATCCTGTAAGACAAGGCTTATGGGGGATTGCAGAGGTGTTTGTAGATACGATCGTTGTTGCAAACATTACGGCCCTTGCAATTTTATCTAGTGGCACTTGGAATAATGGTATGTCTGGAGCGGAATTAACATTTAGTGCTTTTGAAACCGTATGGGGGCCATGGGGACCTAAAATCGTTACAATAGGCGTTTTATTATTTGCACTTTCCACTATGATTGGATGGTCAATAGAATTTGAAACAGCCACAACGTATCTTTTTGGAGAGAAGTCCATGAAATACATGAAATGGTTCTATTTCGTACCACCATTTATCGCTGCTACCATGTCTGTTGAAGCTGTATGGCTAGTTGTGGATTTATCTTCTGGACTATTAGCGCTACCAAACCTTATAGGATTGCTTGGATTAAGCGGTGTATTCATGAAATTATTTGAAGATTTTACGAAAAAGGAAAAATTAAACGCTGACAAAGCTGCATAAAATTATTTTTAAAAAATCTCACTAGGATAACTTTCATAAATATAGGTGGTGAAACAGCATGAATGACATTCTTCAATCTGTTATTTGTAGTAATAGATGCTGGACATCAAAAGGGAAAGTGGCAACTTATATTCCTGAACTCTCTAAAGGAAATCCTGATGCTTTAGGGATATATGTTATTACATGTAATGGAGAAGAATATAGCTTTGGTGATTTTGAAACAAAATTTACGATACAAAGTATTTCTAAAGTTGTTACTTTAATGTGTGTTTTACATGATTATGGAAAAGAAAAAGTATTTCAAAAAGTAAGTGTAGAGCCTACATCGGATGCTTTTAACTCTATTATAAATCTAGAAGCTAAAAATTTTCACAAACCGTTAAATCCTATGATTAATGCTGGCGCGATCGCAACGGTTTCTATGCTTAATGGGAATACCCCAAAAGAAAAATTTTGTAGGGTCCTTAAATTTATGAGAGAATTAGCAGGCAACGCTAATATCGACTTGAATGAAAATGTTTACTTATCAGAAAAAATAACAGGACATAGGAATAGAGCGCTTGCGCATTTTATGAAGAGTACCAATATAATGGATGGGAATGTAGAAGATATTTTGGATGTATATTTTAAATTGTGTTCCATAGAAATAACTTGTAAAGATATAGCAAAGATTGGCGCAGTACTTGCCAACAACGGCGTTCTTCCATGGAATAAAAAAAGACTAATTGCAAAGGAGACTGCAAAAATAGTTAAAGCAATTATGACTACTTGTGGAATGTACGACGCATCAGGCGAATTTTCTGTATCAGTAGGCATTCCTGCTAAAAGTGGTGTAGGCGGAGGAATTCTAGCTGTAGTACCAAATAGAATGGGTATAGGTGTAATAGGTCCATCATTAGATCAAAAAGGAAATAGCATAGCGGGTATAAAAGTATTAGAAGAATTAAATAAAAAGTTAAATCTAAGTATATTTTAAACAAGTAGAACTCTCTTTGATTTCAAAGAGGGTTTTGCTTATTTTTTATGATGATTTGAACGAAGTTTTCTTAGACAAGAAAAGCATAAAAATTCCTATCACGAATATATATTAACAAAAGATAAACAAGCTTAGAAAAGGAGGAGCATTATGAGGAAAATGAATGGTAAGATAGTTTTTATCATGATAGGGGTTTTGATGTTGGGACTTTTTCCGCTCCATGCATTTGCACAGGTAGAAAAAGCAGATGTGGTTTATGTGAATGGAAATATTTACACTGTAGATGCAGAAAATCCCCATGCTACAGCCATAGCAGTAAAAGGACAATATGCTACATATGTAGGAGATGACAAAGGCGTAAAAGATTTTATAGGGGATAGTACAAAAATAATAGATTTAAAGGGAAATACTGTGATCCCTGGACTGATTGAAGGACATATGCATTATCCTGGAGAAGGAGAAAAGCTTCTTCAAATTGATGCATTTTGGAAGCCAAAGAAAGAGATTTTAGATGCTGTAAAGGCAGAAGCAGACCGTCTGCCCGATGGAGAATGGATTATAGGAAGAGGATGGAACCAAGAGGTATGGCCAGGTGAAGCATTTCCTACCAAGGAAGAGCTGGATGCAGTAGCCCCCAATAATCCTGTAGCATTGGTAAGAACATGTGGTCATGCCACTTGGGCAAATTCAGTGGCTTTAGAGATTGCAGGTATTACGAAGGATACACCTGATCCTCAGGGTGGAGAGATATTAAGAGATCATAATGGGGAAGCAACGGGGGTATTAACAGATACTGCTGCTTCTTTGGTGAGAAGTAAAATTCCACCTTTTAATGAAACACGACAAAAAGAAGGGCTAATGAAGGCTCAAGAAGAACTGTTCTCCCTTGGAATTACTTCCTCCATGGATGCTGGATCAGATCTTACAGATATTCAATATATGAAGGATCTTTATCAATCAGAAGATTTGAAGATTCGTATCTATACCATGGCCAGTTCAGGAGAGACTGCAAAGGCTTATTATGAAAAGGGACCTGAAATTGGATTGTTTGACGATCGCTTTACTGTAAGAGCCATTAAATTCTATGCAGATGGTTCATTAGGTGCAAGAAGTGCATGGATGCTTGAAGAATACAGTGATCGTGCAGGTCATAAAGGCAATGGAAGATATACAAACAAAGAATTTTATCAATTGATCAAGGAAGCCCGTGAGCATGGATTCCAGGTAGCTACCCATGCTATTGGAGATGCAGCCAATAGGCAATGTGTGGATACCTACGAAAAAGTGTTAAAGGAGATGCCCCTTGCAGATCATCGTTATCGCATTGAACATTTCCAGGTGGCAACGCTAGAAGATATCAAGAGAATTGCCGAGATTGGTATTATTCCTGCTATGCAGGCTGTACATGCTACATCGGATAAAAATATGGCAGAGGATCGTGTAGGATCAGAAAGAATTAAGGGTGCTTATGCATGGCGCAAAGTAATAGATGCAGGATCTATTATCGTCAACGGATCTGATGCTCCTGTAGAGCTTGTAAATCCGTATCATGGACTATATGCTGCTGTAACTAGAATGGATCGAGAAGGCAATCCTCCAGGAGGCTGGTATGCAAATGAAGCGATGACCCGTGAAGAAGCCTTAAAGTCTTTTACGATCTGGGCTGCCTATGGACAGTTCGAAGAGGATATAAAAGGTTCTTTAGAAAAAGGAAAGCTTGCAGATTTTGTAGTGATAGATAGGGATTATATGAAGTGTCCTGCAATGGATATTAAAGATATACAGGCATTGATGACAGTGGTTGGTGGAGAAATTGTATATGGAAGAGCTTCAGCAGGAAATATAACTCTCATGGTTCAAGGAAAAGATCTGAACCTAGAAAATATGATAATAGAAGAGGGAAGAACATTGGTGAATGCCAAAGAAATTTTTGAAAAAATCAATATGGAGTGGAGCTATAATACAGAGACAGAAACAATAAACATGATGCATGAAAATCAAGTCATTGATGTACAGTCTAAAAAGATCGATGATGAAATAGTTGTTCCCTTACGTTCTGTGGGAGAATCCCTAGGATACAAGGTAATGTGGTATGAAGGAAGCAAGACAATATCAATGAATAAATAAAGTCAGAAGAGATTGAAAATAATATACTGCATGGCATAAAATATTAGAGTCTACAAAAGAAAGAACTCCTCGAAGGGCAGTTCTTTCTTTTATGTTTTTGCTCAAGCAGAAAGGGAATTATCTCATCATAAGGTGCAAAAGCGCTAAGGTTGTAGACAATATGATTTAGCTATTAATCAATCATGGCGAGAGATTATTTTCAGCGTATTGTAAAAAAATATTTGGAAGCTTGCT
Source organism: Clostridiaceae bacterium 35-E11 (assembly GCA_038396625.1). Lineage (GTDB taxonomy): Bacteria > Bacillota > Clostridia > Peptostreptococcales > Thermotaleaceae. Next base: position 3,853,936 of record CP121688.1, on the reverse strand, counting down.
CGTGACGCCATAGGCATGATTTAAATGTTCTTTCATAATCTCTCTGGCAAATTGTTCATTTCTATCAATGAGTGCTTGATAGATAATACGATGCTTCTGTATGGTATTTTCTCGTTTTTCGTTGGTTAAAGCTTGATGTATTTGTTCTAATTGATCATAAATTAAGGTACTAAGGGTATGAATTAATTTAGAACATAGATCGTTCTTGGCACACTGCAAGACACTCATATGAAATAATTGATCTAATCTGGTGAAATTTTTGATGTCTCCTCTAGGCAGATTACTCATTTCATCAAGAACAGATTTTACTTGAACAAAATCTTCTTCTGTTCCTCTCAATGCTGCCAGTCCTACCATTTCTATTTCTATTGCCATTCTAAGCTCAAAAAGATCGGTATTACTGGTTTTTTCAAAAGCTAGAATATATATTAGTGGAAAATAATGATTGTTATCCTTGGGATTATTAATGACAATTCCTTTTCTTGGTGCTACTGTGACGATTCCTAAAAATTCCATAACCCGTAGGGCTTCTCGCAATGTTGGTCGACTTACGTTTAATATTTCCATTAATTCGACTTCATTGTAAAGACGTTCTCCATATTCCAACTGTCCATTAATGATTGAATAAATGAAGGTCTCAATGATTTGAAAATATGCTTTTTTATTCTTAACAGGTTTCATATCTAATTTATTCATGCTTATCACCTCATTAATATAGTTATACCAGCTTTTCATGATTTGTTCAAGAGAAAGGCAGCATAAGAGACCTGAAAGAAGGATAAAGATGAAATATTCTGTATAAAAAAGTTGACAAAATATTATGAACGAGTTAAAATGATATTGAGTTTATTTAGTATACTAAATAAACTCAATAAAACGATATATATTTAATACTGGGATTTTCCTACATATACTTTTATGTAAGATCAAGCAATAGTATAAAATGTGGTGCTTTGAAAGAAAGGAAAAGGTTATCGATCATATATTAACGCATATTTCTAAAGATAAAATGTATGCAAGTTTTAAGACAATTAGAAGAGGTGAAGAAAATGCAAAAACAATACGACATCATGATTATTGGGTCGGGCGTAGTGGGTAGTGCAATTGCAAGAGAACTTTCAAGGTATGCGCTAAAGATAGGTGTACTAGAAAAAGAACTGGATGTGGTATGTGAAACAAGTGGACGAAACAGCGGTGTACTTCATGCAGGATTTAACAATAGGCCAGGAACGCTTATGGCAAAATTTTGTGTAGAAGGATGTTTAGGCTTTGATCAAGTGGCCGAGGAGTTAGACATACCTTTCAAAAGAACAGGGAAAATCGTAACAGGCTTTACCCAAGATGATATAGAGGGACTAGAAAGGTTAAAAGAACAAGGAGAAAAAAATGGGGTACCCGGTCTTAAAATCATATCTGAAAAAGAAATCAAAGAGCTGGCACCCTATGTAGAAGGAAAGGCAGCCTTATACTCTCCAATGACAGGGATATTAAATCCATTTATATATACCATTGCCTTAGCGGAAAACGCATGTGAAAATGGCGTAGAATTCTATTTAGGGAGAGAAGTAAAAGGGATTGAAAGAAAAGAAGAATATTATGAAATCACAACGAATAAAGAAACTTATCATGCAAAGTGGGTCATTAATAGTGCTGGGTTAGATTCAGATAAAATCGCAGAAATGGTGGGAATTACAGACTATAAAATCCATCCTTGTAGAGGAGAGTATTTTATTTTAGATCAAAAAGCAGGGAAATATTTAGGTATTCCAGCTTATCCTGTTCCTAATAAAAAAGAGGGAGGATTGGGCATTCACCTGACCCCTTCCATTGATGGCAATGTATTAATTGGTCCTAGTGCGCAATATATCGATGAACAGGATGATTATGCTGCAACACAAGAAATCATGGATATGCTTGTAAGAGAGGGAAGAAAGATATTACCCCAAATTGAAAGAGAACATTTTATTAGGAATTTTTCAGGTATTAGACCAAAACTAGTAGGCAAAGAAACAGGTGGATATGCAGATTTTGTAATAGAAGAAAGAAAAAAAATACCTAATATGATTAATTTGATTGGTATAGAGTCCCCAGGACTGACCAGTGCAGTTCCTATCGCAAAATATGTGGTAGAAAAAATGAAGCAAAAAGAAAATTTAGAAGAAAATGTGAGCTTCAATCCTAAAAGAAAAGGAATACTCAACTTTGTTGAGCAAACAGAAGAGAAAAAAGCGGAACTTATCAAAAAAAACCCTAACTATGGAGAGATTATTTGCAGATGCGAAACCATCACAAAACAGGAAATATTAGAAGCTATACATAATCCATTGGGGGTAGAAACAGTGACAGGTATTAAAAATAGAACAAGAGCCATGATGGGAAGATGTCAAGGAGGCTATTGTCAAACCAGAATTGCAGAGCTCATTATGAAAGAAAAGAAAAAGTCTATAGAAGAAGTAACCTATGCAAGAGAAGATGGAAAGCTGTTTGTAGGGAGGGTAAGATAATGGAAATCATGCAAAAAGATGCAGTGATCATTGGTGGAGGACCTGCAGGACTTGCAGCAGCCTTAAAGTTAAAGGAAAAAGGTATAGAAAACATTTTGATATTAGAAAGAGAAAAAAAGCCCGGTGGCATATTAAGACAATGTATTCATGACGGATTTGGGATCGTAAGATTTAAGGAAGCTCTTAGTGGACCTGAATATGCAGATCGTTTTGTGCAGGAAGTACAAAAACAAAATATCGAAATAGAGACAGAAGCAACCGTGATAGGACTGACAAAGGACAAAGAGGTTACGGCAGCAACTAAAGAGGGATTAAAAAAATATCAAGCCAAAGTAGTGGTATTAACGATGGGCTGTAGAGAAAGAACAAGAGGAGCCATCAGTATCCCTGGAACAAGACCAGCAGGTGTATTTACAGCAGGGGTGGCCCAAAGCTACATCAACTTAAAAAATATCATGGTAGGAAAAAAAGTAGTGATACTAGGTTCTGGTGATATTGGATTAATCATGGCAAGAAGGCTCACTTTAGAAGGTGCAAAAGTATTGGCTGTAATAGAAAAATTACCTTATCCAAGTGGACTGCCTAGAAATATAGAGCAATGCTTAAATGATTATAACATACCCCTCTATTTAAGCCATACAGTAACCAATATAAAAGGAAAAGAAAGATTACAAGGGGTAACAGTGAATCAAGTTGATGAAAAAGGCCAACCTATAACAGGTACTGAAGTAGAATATCCATGCGATACATTAATTTTATCTGTAGGACTTATTCCAGAGAATGAATTATCTCTGCAGGCAGGCGTAGTACTTGATCCCCGAACAAAAGGCGCCATTGTAGACGAGAACTTGCAAACTAGTGTAGAGGGGATCTATGCTGCAGGAAATGTACTGCATGTACATGACTTAGTAGATTTTGTATCTATTGAAGGAGAGAAGCTTGCAGAAGCGGCAGTCAGCTATATAATAGGAGAAAAACAAAGAAAAGATAGTATTTCTATTACTGTAGATAACACCATTAATAATGTAGTACCACAGAAAATAAGTGGAACACAGGATGTAGAAATATCCTTAAGAGTCAGCAGACCTTCAAGAGATGGTGTCATAGAAATGAAACAAGGTGAAAAAGTGATCAAAACAAAGAAATTGAAGAAACTAAATCCTGCAGAGATGATACACATAAAACTGAAAAAAGAAGAAATCATCAGTCAAGAGGAAATAAAGGTGGTGGTAGCGCAATGAAAAGAGAAATGACATGTATCATTTGTCCAAATGGTTGTGAATTATCAGTAGCGCTGGAAGGAAAAGACATAAAAAGTATAACAGGAGCCATATGCAAAAAAGGGGAAGAATATGTAAAACAAGAAGTGAATGACCCTAGAAGATCTATTGCATCCTTGGTAAAGGTTAAAAATGGTGACATACCACTTGTAAGTGTAAGGACATCAGAACCGATACCAAAAGATAAAATCTTTGCAGTAATGGAAGAAATCAAAAAAATAGAAATTGAGGCACCTGTGCAAATAGGTCAAGTAATTATTGAGAACGTTTTAACACTTGATATCAATATTATTGCAACAAAATCTGTAGATGTAGATGTCCAGTCTATGGATAGGGGGATTCAAGAAGTAGCAGCTTCAATGGAAACTACCCGCGGGTGCTGCTGTTCATAAGCTTTTAAAACCTTATAAGCCTTTTGGGTATGTATAGACCGCAAGAAACTTCTTTCTAGATGCGGCTGCAATGTTTCCCGGAAAGAAGTTTTTTGTTTCACTGTGTACAAAAGGTTTTGAGAAATTGGACAATATACTATAGAAAAACTTGCATAGAGCTATTGGATTTTAAATATTTAGAAAATATATTATAAAATAAAATTTGACAAAATACTGAAAAATGATTAAAATACAATTAAGTAGATTGAGTTAACTAAAACAACTAAATCAACTCATTGATCTAAAGCAATGAAGAAAACGTTTGACGTAGTGGAGGAAAGTCTATTTTTAGGCGCATAATTTTCTGAATAGTAATTTCATTTAAAATAATGAAATTCAAAAATTTAAAATCGGCAAAAACTTTCACGGCATAGAATAGAAAATATTGAAGTGGTGATGAGATCATACAATTTGTATTTGATTAAGATAGAAAAATAAATCCTTAAATGATTGAATATAGGAAGCCATAGAATATTTAATGAAAGGAGGACGGTCAAAATCTGTTGCTATCAACACAGCTTTGTAGAAGAGGTAAGATGCAATCTAGAAAATATATAAGATAGGGGGACTTTATGAATGTTAGCATTATTAGGTTTTATAACAATTGGTGTGCTTCTTTTAGCCATTATGACAAAAAAGTTATCTCCAACAGTAGCTTTGATGATTGTACCGATGATTACGGCAACCGTTGGAGGGTTCGGAAGTGAACTGGGAAATCTCATTACAGAGGGTATAAAAAAGATTGCACCCACAGGAACAATGTTTATATTTGCAATATTATTTTTTGGCATTTTAAGTGATGCAGGAACATTCGAGCCAATCATTAATAAAATATTAAAAGTTGTAGGAAAAGACCCTGTAAAGATTGCAATGGGGACAGCACTTTTAGCGATGTTTGTACATTTAGATGGTTCTGGTGCCGTAACCTTTATCGTAACCATACCAGCAATGCTTCCATTATATGATGCAGTAGGAATGAAACGAAGTGTGTTAGCAACCATTGTGTCTTTAGGAGCAGGGACCATGAACATTTTACCCTGGGGAGGACCGACTTTAAGAGCAGCAACTTCTTTACAAATTCCGATTACAGATTTATTTAATCCTATGGTGGTTCCTGTTATTGCCGGATTAATATTTGTACTCTTTGTATCATACATATTAGGAAAGAAAGAGAAGGCGAGAATTGGAAATATTGACCTAGAAGAGATTCATTATGAAGTAGCAGCAACAGCAATAACTACGGAAGATGAAGAAAAAGAGAACCTTGCAAGACCTAAAATGTTCCCTGTGAACATTGGATTAATTATTGTGGCAATTGGAACATTAATTTCTGGAATATTGCCTCCCCATGTAATCTTTATGATTGCTTTTGGTATAGCCATAACCCTTAATTATCCAAATGTTGATGATCAAAGAAAAAGAGTGGATGAAAATGCAAAAGCAGCTTTAATGATGGCCAGTATATTATTTGCAGCAGGTGCATTATTAGGAATCTTAAAGGGTACAGGTATGGTAACAGAAATGGCAAATGTAGCTGTAGCAGCGATACCTCCATCGCTTGGCAAATTTATTCCATTGGTAATGGGTGTACTGGCAATGCCTTTAAGCTTACTATTTGACCCAGATTCCTTTTACTTTGGCGTATTACCAGTATTAGCAGAATCAGCCCATAGTTTAGGGGTCGATCCGATCATGGTGGCGAGAGCGACAATTTTAGGACAAACCACAACAGGTTTTCCAGTAACGCCTTTAGTCGGTGCACCATTTCTACTATTAGGGTTAACAGGACTAGAACTTGCGGATCATCAAAAGAACACGATTCCATGGGCCTTCTTAACAACCATCGTTATGCTTGTGGTGGCGTTGGTGATTGGTTCAATTAAATTATAGAATATCCCTTAAAAACTCCTTATATAATGAATTGAAAGGAGTTTTTAATTGTATAAAATTTGAAATAGATACAACAAGTAAAATAAACGAATATAGGTAAAAATATGATATACTGTAATTATTATTATTTTGTTGCAACTTAAAAAATATGGAGAGGATATCGTATGAAATTGTGTTCTGTTTGTAAGAAAAACATAGCTATTGTATTTACATCAAAAATGGAAAATGGGAAATCTGAAATAGAAGGTTTATGTGTAGAATGTGCAAAAAAGATGGGGATTCCCGTCATCGATCAAATTATGCAGCAAACTGGAATGACGTCAGAGGATGTAGAAAATTTGACGGAACAAATGAACCATATGTTTCAAGAGATGGATATGGATATGGAAGGTATGGATGATCCTAATACATTCATGAATATCTTAAATGGGGGATTTTCTCTTATGAAGGATAGCGAGAATGTAGGAGATAAAGAAAAGCAGGAAGAGGATGTTTACACCGACAAGGAAGCATCCGATGTGAAGAAGCAAAAGAAAAAGTCTAAAAACAAGAAAAAATTTTTGGATACCTACGGGATCAATTTAACAGAAAAAGCAAAAAACAATGAAGTAGATAAGATTGTTGGAAGACATCGTGAAATCGATCGCGTGATCCAAATTTTAAATCGACGAACAAAAAACAATCCTATATTGATTGGAGAGCCTGGCGTTGGAAAAACAGCCATTGCAGAAGGTTTAGCTGTACGGATTGCCGAAAAACAAGTACCAGCCAAGTTGTTCCATACAGAAGTTTATCTTTTGGACTTGACCGCTGTTGTTGCAGGCACTCAATTTAGAGGTCAATTCGAAGGACGGATGAAATCGATCATCAATGAAGCAATTGCCTGCGAAAATATTATTCTCGTGATTGATGAAGTGCATAATATAATGGGGGCAGGAGAAGTGCATGGAGGAACCATGAATGCAGCTAATATTTTGAAACCTGCTCTTGCTAGAGGAGAAATTCAAATCATGGGGGCGACGACCCTTGAAGAATATCGTAAGCATATCGAAAAAGATGGCGCTTTGGAAAGAAGATTTCAGCCAGTGTTGGTAGAAGAACCTACGGCACAAGAAACCATTGAAATCTTAAAAGGAATTAAAAATTATTATGAGGATTATCATAAGATAAATATTTCTGATGAAGTGATTGAAGCTGCAGTTCATTTATCTGAGAGATATATTACAGATAGATACTTGCCAGATAAAGCAATAGATATCATTGATGAAGTAGGTTCTAGGGTAAATTTGAGGAATCAAAGATTAATAGAACTGGAAGCTTTGAAGGAAGAACGAGAAAGAATTCAAGTAGAAAAAGAAGCTGCTGCAGCTGAAAATAACTATGAAAAAGCAGCACAGTGTAAAATGGAGGAATTTAAAATAGATGAAAAAATTGCAGAAATCCAAGGGGAAAACAGCGAAACACAAATTACGGTAGAGGATGTTGCTTACGTAATTGAATCTTGGACGAAAATCCCTGTGCAAAAGATTACAGAAGAAGAAGCCCAAAAACTCCTTACTTTGGAAGAGCGCTTGCATAAACGTGTGATTGGACAGCATCAAGCCATTATTAGTTTGGCAAAAACCATCAGACGTAATCGTTCAGGATTTCGTAAAAAGAGAAAACCTTCCTCCTTTATCTTCGTAGGTCCTACAGGTGTGGGAAAAACTGAATTGGTGAGAGCTGTGGCCTCAGAGCTTTTTGGCAGCGAAGAAGCAATGATTCGCATGGATATGTCAGAGTACATGGAAAAACATACGGTTTCTAAGCTAATTGGTGCGCCTCCAGGATATGTAGGTTATGATGAAGGTGGACAATTAACAGAAAAGGTGCGAAGAAAGCCATATTCAGTAATTTTGCTAGATGAAATTGAAAAAGCCCATCCCGATGTGTTTAACATGTTGCTGCAAATTCTAGAAGATGGAAGATTGACCGATAGCCAGGGGAGAACAACCTTTTTTGAAAATACAGTTATTGTCATGACCTCTAATGCAGGGAGCCATCTAAAATCTAGTGGAATTGGATTTGCTAAGGACGGTCAACATCCTTTAGAAAATCGTATTAAAGATGTATTGAAAGAAACCTTCCGCCCCGAGTTTTTGAATAGGGTAGATGAAATCATTGTATTTGACCATCTTACAAAGAAAGAGCTTCGTCGAATTATAGATTTGATGCTTACAGAAGTAATAGAAGAAGCACAGGAAAAAGATATAACGATAGAAATTGCGGATGAAGTAAAAGATTTTCTATTACAAGAGGGATATGATCAGAAATATGGTGCACGTCCTTTAAGGAGAACCATCCAAAAGTACATTGAGGATGAAATTGCTGAACAATATCTTCGAGAAAATGTTAAAGAAGGAGCACATATAAAGATTACGATGGATAAAGAAAAGATTTTATTACAATAAAAAACATCTAGAAAAGAAGAAAGAAAATTCTGTTGACATAGAAGCAAAACTTATGTATAATCATATTCAATAAATTTCAAATAGTATACAGTAACGATAAACTCTTATCAAGAGAAGTGGAGGGAACGGGCCCGTCGAAGCTTCAGCAACCAGCATAGGAATGCCAGGTGCTAAATCCTGCAGAACGTTGTTCTGAAAGATGAGAAAAGGTCTAAACAATGGTCATAGCGCTATTTTTAGGGAAAAACCTCTTCATCTTAGAAGAGGTTTTTTTATTAGAAATTCAATTGATCAGAGCGTATATGTTTATGTAAAAGTCCAGCTAAGAAATGTCAATGGTGAAATAAAAAATATTTGATATTTCTTGCTCGCTAAAAAAGGGTAACTTTAACAAGCCTTTTGACAGCTGACAAAAACGAAGTTATTCGTATGGGATTACATTATGCAGCGACGTCGCATTTTGCTTTTAAGTAATTCTTTTGATGTTCTTCCGGTGTGATAATTTCAAAAGGTTTTTCATCCCGGAGAATGGCAAAAACAATATTACACACTTTATGCATGACAGCTCCGAGAGCTACCATTTTAGGTTTACTTTGACACTTTTTAAGGTAATAATCACGAAGAACAGGGTTCTTCGCAGAACCATTCCGATTTTTACTAATGCTGATTAATGCCATTGTATGAATGACTCTTCTTGCAATGCGAGAGCCACGTTTTGACATACTAATTTTGGTTCCCTCAAACTTACCAGACTGCTTTACGGCGGGATCAAGACCAAAGTAGGCAAACAGTTGCTTGGGAGTGTTAAAGGCAGAAAAATCACCGATTTCACCCATAAGGCTGACAGCAGAGAGAAAGCCAGCACCTTTGAAAGATTCAATCAGACGAATCTGCTTCACAAAGTCAGAGCCTTCATTGGCATTTACCAATTGGCGCATATCTTCCAGCAGAGAAGAGATTTCTTCATCATACTGGCGAATAAAGCGGATATACAATTGGATTCTTTTAAAATTACTGCTGACAGAGCTTCCAAAGACCTTGGCATTAGTAGCTGCCTGAAAAATGGCATGATATTTATTAAGAGCATATGAAAGCCCAAATCTAGCAGTAGAACGTATGGAATCAATTATTTCATCCTTTGAAGCCTGTAAAAAGGCATCTGGGGATGTGAATTTTTCCAACAAAGTAAGAGAAGTATTGGTGGTAATCTTAGAAAAGATATTCAGGTACTGAGGAAACACCATACGAAGCTCACCTTGCAGTTTATTGACATAGGAGGAACGGTTGTCCATCAGGTCATAATATTCTCTAGAAAGATTTCTTAAGTCAAGAGCAAGCTCGGAAGGCATCAGAGAAACCTTTAAATCTGGCTTTAAACCGATTAAAGCAGCTTTTTTAGAATCGAAACGGTCATTATGCACTTTTCTAATGTTCATGTTTGTGCTAGACTTAGTGATGATAGGATTAATGATGGATGCACAAAATCCTTTATCACGAAGATAGCAGAAGAGTGGGTAATGATAAATTCCCGTGGATTCTAGGAAAATGCGACTTTCCAAAGAATACAGCTCTTCTGCTTCTTTTATTTTAGAAACAGCTAGAGCAAGGGAATTAAGGTCAGAATGTAGGATTTTAAAAGGTTTTCCTACAAAGGTTTGGTTAGGTAGTGCTATAGACATCCAGCTGAAATCAGCACCTACATCAATACCAACCGATAAAAATAAATTTTCAAAAATAAAGTTTGACATGAGCGAAAGCTCCTTTCCGATAGGAATCCATTTCCATCTAATGAGTACACAACCTAGCATGTGATACGGGTATAGCCTGAGGCTCCCAACCAGCCTAATCATAAAACCTCATTGAATGGACTAATTGACTTTTTAGTAGGTATAGGTCAGTAGAAACTGACTTCCCAAGGGGGTGTACATTCTTTATCCTATCCTTGAAGATTATACATTATGAAAAGTCTAGAGTCTACCAGGAACCGTCAGACATGTTAAATAGAGTAGTAACATCTGATGAAGGAAGAACTCCTTCTTCTGTTACTAAATAATAGAAATGTTTTTTTATAGAAATGTATTAACTGCATAGTCATTAGTGACTATGACATTATTATACTAGGGGGAGTTTTTGTGCATATAAAAGATATTTTCTCACAGAAAAAACCAGTTATTTCCTTTGAGGTATTTCCACCAAAACCATCTTCTTCGATTCACACCATCTATAATACCATTGATGCGTTAGCACCCTTAAATCCTGATTATATGAGTGTTACTTATGGAGCAGGAGGAAGTACAAGCAAAAAAACTGTTGAAATTGCTTCAATAATAAAGAATAAATATAATATAGAGGCCCTCGCCCATCTTACTTGTGTCACATCGAATAAGCAAGAAATTGACGATGTTTTGAAGGAACTTGATCAAAATAATATTCAAAACATATTGGCACTTCGAGGAGATTTTCCACAGGATCCTAGATTTGAGTTGCCGCCAGTGCTTGATTTTAAATATGCCTCTGATTTGGTAGAACATCTTCATCGTACCAAGAAATTTTGTATAGCAGGTGCCTGCTATCCAGAGGGACATATGGACACGCCCAATCTAGAAGAAGACTTGTTACATTTAGAGAAGAAGGTGGATGCTGGGGTAGATTTTCTCATTAGTCAACTGTTTTTGGATAATCGTTTCTTTTATGAATTCAAAGAAAAAATCGCCAAAAGAAATATAAGCATTCCCATTGAAGCAGGGATTATGCCGGTTATTAACAAAAAGCAGATTCGGCGTATTACATCTCTTTGTGGTTCCTATATACCTGAAAAGTTTTTAAAAGTATTGGATAAATATGAAAACAATCCAGAAGCATTAAAAGATGCAGGTATTGCCTATGCTACAGAGCAGATTATTGACTTACTATCCTCCGGGGTTGATGGGGTACATATTTATACCATGAACAACCCAGAAGTAGCAAAAAGGATCGTGCTAAATATTACCTCTATTGTATATGCCTTGAATAAGAAACATGCCATTTAGGTGGTGGGATGGAAGGGAATGAAAAAGATTGAATATCGACAAGCAGGAAGTACTAAGATATTTAGGTTATATGAACCAAAGTATAGAAAAGGAATTGGAACGATTGATTGATGAATGTATTGCTGAAACTAAACAATATGCAAAAGCAAAATCTGTGGTGAAAGTTTTTGAGCTAGAAAAGCATCAGCACCATATTGGATTATTAAAAAGCAAACTTATATTCAGAGGGAAGGACATCATTCAGCATCTGAAGAATGCTAAGGTTTGTGCTATTATGGCTGTGACGTTGGGAAATGATATAGAGAGTAAAATAAGATTTTACGAAAAGACCAATTTGACAAAAGCCATTATTTTAGATGCTTGTGCTACCACAGCTGTAGAATGCTTTTGTGATGAGGTGGAAGAGGAAGTCAACAAAGAAGCGCACAAAAGAAAGTTGGGAATCACTCATCGATATAGTCCAGGGTATGGAGATTTTTCCATCGATATACAGACATCAATCCTCAATACCTTAGAAACACAGAAGAAAATTGGCCTTACCTGCACAGAAGAACAAATCCTTATTCCTAGAAAATCTGTAACAGCTGTTATTGGCTTTCAGGACAAAGATTTTATGAAGAAGCGTCTAAGCTGTAAATCATGTAGCAGATATGGGGACTGTATTTATAAAAGAGAGGGGAATGATTGTGGCAATAAAAGATATGCTTAAAACAAGACGATTATTTTTTGATGGGGCTATGGGTACCCAGTTGCAGAAGAGAGGATTATGTGCAGGAGATATACCGGAAATTTACAATTTTACCCATTCAGAGATGATCAAAGAAATTCATCAAAACTATCTTCAAGCAGGGGCAGATATTGTGGCAACCAATACTTTTGGCGCCAATGAATTAAAACTGAGAGGTACGGGCTACACAGTAGAGGATGTGATTACGAAGGCAGTAGCGTTGGCTAAGGAGGCAAGAAAAAACACAGAAGATAAATATATTGCATTGGACATAGGACCTATTGGTCAATTGTTAGCACCTATTGGTACCTTAACCTTTGATAGGGCTTACGAAATTTTTCAAAGGCAGGTGAGAGCCGGTGTAGCAGCAGGGTGCGACCTCATCTTGATTGAAACCATTTCGGATATTTATGAAGCAAAGGCCGCTGTGTTTGCAGCAAAGGAAAATAGCGATTTGCCTGTATTCTGTACAATGACCTACGAAGATACAGGGAGAACCTTTACGGGAACAGATCCTCTTACCATGGTCATGGTGCTTCAGGGGTTAGGGGTAGATGCCTTAGGAGTAAATTGTTCTTTTGGTCCTAAAGAAATCATGCCCATTGTAGAAAGCATCTTGCAGTACACATCTATTCCAGTGATGGTGCAGCCGAATGCAGGTCTTCCAAAGGTAAAAGAAGGAGAGACGGTATATGATATGCAGCCTAAGGTGTTTGCTGATTATGTCAAAAAAATCGCCCAGAAAGGGGTACAAATTTTGGGTGGATGCTGTGGTACCGATGAGCAGTTTATAAAATCAGTGACAGAAGCATTAAAGCCAGCATCCTTTATCCCAATAGATAAAAAAGATATTACAGCAGTTTGCTCTGCCAATAAGACTGTTATATTGGGAGACGAAGTAAAAGTGATTGGAGAAAGGATTAATCCCACAGGTAAGAAGAAATTAAAGGAAGCATTAAGAAATCATCATATGGATTATCTATTAAACGAAGCCATCAGCCAGATGGAATCAGGTGCAGACATATTAGATATAAATGTAGGGCTACCGGAGATTGATGAAAAGCAAACGATGATCCATGCGATCCAAGAAATTCAATCCATTGTTCATCTTCCTCTTCAAATAGATAGTACAAGAAAAGAGGTTATCGAAGCTGCTGCCAGAATTTATAATGGAAAGCCACTGATCAATTCAGTCAATGGGAAAGAGAAGGTGATGCAGGAGATATTCCCTATTGTTAAAAAATATGGGGCCTGTGTCATCGGTTTAACATTAGATGATGAGGGCATTCCCATGAAGGCAGAAGAACGAGTAAAAATTGCTGAAAAAATTATTCATACAGCCCAAAAGTATGGAATACCTAAAAAAGATATTATTATTGATTGCTTGGTATTAACTGCTTCAGCACAGCAGGCTGAGGTGCTAGAAACCATAAAAGCTGTGAAAATGGTAAAAGAAAGATTTAATGTAAAGACTTCTTTAGGTGTAAGTAACGTATCCTTTGGACTACCTAACAGACATATACTGAATCAAACCTTTCTTGCCATGGGATTAACACAGGGATTGGATGCACCTATTGTCAATCCTGGGGATCAGGGAATCATGGACACCATCCGTACTTTTAAAGTACTGGCCAATCAAGATAAAGAAGCCAAACAATACTTGCAAAGCTATGCGGAGATAAAAGAAAAAAGGGAGACAATACAAAGTATCAATAATCATGAGAAAGACCTAAAAGAAATCATCATAAAAGGCTTAAAGGATGAGGCAGCAGGAGCAGTCACTAAGCTTTTAGAAACAACAGATCCATTAAAAATAGTAGATGAACAGTTGATTTCTGCACTAGATGTAGTAGGAAAGAAGTTCGAAGAAGGAACGATATTTTTGCCACAGCTTATCCAATCTGCAGAAACTGTGAAAAATGCCTTCCAGATCATTAAAGATAAAATGCTTCAAGAAGGGAATTACAAAATTTCAAAGGGTAAAGTTATTTTGGCTACCGTCAAAGGAGACATCCATGATATAGGAAAAAATATTGTGAAGATTATTCTGGAAAACTACGGGTTTGAGGTGATTGATTTAGGAAAGGATGTTCCTGTGGAAACCATTGTGAGAACTACAAAAGAGCAAGATGTGAAGCTGGTAGGATTAAGTGCGTTGATGACCACGACGGTAAAGAGTATGGAGGAGACAATTGTTGCATTGAGGGAAAATAAAATTCCTTGTAAAACTTTTGTAGGCGGGGCTGTGCTTAATCAGGAATATGCAGATATGATCAAGGCTGATTATTATGCAAAGGATGCCCAAGAAGCTGTGATCATTGCAAAAAAAGTATTGAACAATTGATGACCCTGTAAAGTAAGTATTCAAACAAAACGTGTTACTAAAATTTTAGTAGCACGTTTTGTTGTAATTTTTATCCCTTAATTTGTCATCATATTGTAACAATTTTGTTACTACTTTTCTGTTCAAATGAAATATAATGAAGGATGTATGATGAGAAATAAGAGAGGAGTTTCTAAATGAAGGGGAAGAAAATACTTATAACGGGTGCATTAGTAGGTAGTCTTATGCTCGTAGGATACGGGATAGAAACCAAAACCGTTAACAATCTCCAAGGAAATAAAAATATAGAGCAGAAAGAAGATGTTGTAACGCTTCATTATGATATAACGAAAGAAATACTAGAAGTAACGGAAAAAAATACGCAAATATTTTATCCTCAAATAAAAGATGATTCAGGAGGGCTTTTGACGGACTATGGGAATCAAAGTCTAAAAAGAACGGTAGATATCTATGCAAGCCAAGATGCCTATAGAGATGTGCACATGGGATATGAAGTTACCAAAATGGATGAAAATATATTGAGTGTGGTGTTTAAAGGAACGGGCAAGGTCGGTGACGATGATGGAAATATAAAAATTCAACACAGCATAAATTTGGACATGGCTTCTTCCTTAAATGAAATTACGTATGATAATTTTATAAAAGATGATGAAATATCCCAAAAAGAAGTGAAGAAGATATTAGACGATATAGCTAAGAAAAAGGGAATTACAGGAGGAATCCAAGCAGAAGGGATGAGACTTTACTTTAAAGGAGATCATGTTATCTTTTATTACATGCCACTAGATGATGGTATAAAAGAGTTTGTGGAATTAAGTGTACCTGTAGAGGCTTTAGAAGGATATATTCACACAGATCTTGGAGAAGCATCAGCCAGTTAGATAGAACATGGCTTCAGAGAGATGAAAAGAGCGTAAGCAAAGATCTATTACCATTGCTTACGCCTCTTTAGTTAATCAGCAATTTGTACGCTGCCTCTTTGAAGACCCGTAAAGCCTGTACGCACCAATTCAACGATGCCATAGGGCTTAATCAGTTCGGTAAAAGCCGAAAGTTTTCCTGCATCTCCAGTTAATTCAATAGTAAGGGTTTCGCTAGATACATCGATAATTTTGCCACGAAATATATTCACCGTTTCAATAATGCCAGCTCGCTGCTGTGTGGTTGCTTTTATTTTAATAAAGATAAGTTCTCGATAAACGGATTTCTCTGGTTTTAATTGCACAACTTTAATGACGTCGATGAGTTTATGCAGTTGTTTTTGAATTTGCTCAAGAATATAATCATCTCCACTAACGGTAATGGTCATGCGGGAGACCTTGGGATTTTCTGTTTCTCCAACGGATAAGCTGTCTATATTATAGCCTCTTCTACTAAATAAGCCAGCGATTTTACTAAGGACACCGGAATGGTTTTCCACCAAAATAGATAATACATGTCTGTTCATATAAGCTCTCCCTTCTTTATAAGGTGCTAAATGTTGGATCTACAATGCATTCAATAAGACAGCCTTGGTTGCTTTCTAAGGCTTCTTTGAATACTTCTTCTAAGCTGTCATTGGAATTTACTCTTTGAGCACATAGCCCATAGGCCTCTGCAATTTTTACAAAGTCAGGGTTACTGTCTAGTGCGATGCCAAAGTGTTTTCCTTTACCATAATGAATATCTTGAAGCTCCCGCACCATGCCTAATCGGTGATTGTTAAACAACAGGATGATAATGTCCAGCTTATTTTCCCGTATCACCCCTAATTCACTTAAAGACATTTGCATACCACCATCTCCCACGACACTGATTACCTTACTATGAGGCGATGCCAACTTAGCACCTACCGCTGCAGGTAAGCTGTAGCCCATTGTTCCTAGCCCTCCAGATGTAAGGAATTTTCGATTTCCTTTTATGTCAAAGTTACGGGCAGCCCATATCTGATTTTGACCTACATCAGCTGTAAGAATGGTATGCTCATCAACAAGGCTCGATAGTAATTGCAAAGCTTTTTTAGGATTTACGCAATTTTCACATTCCTGTCTTACAGAAGTGTGCTGCTTTACTTCATGGATATGCTTAACCCATTCCTCTGTGTTAAGAGCATCTACCTTTTCGATAAGCTGCTGTAGGATATTCTTGGCATCTCCAACGATAGGAATGGTAGTATCGACGTTTTTTCCTACTTCTGCTGGATCGATATCAATGTGAATGATATTGGTTTGGTCATTGATTAGTTTTAAATCTGCAGTTGCTCGATCTGCCACTCTAGCACCGATCATCATCAATAAATCCGCTTCCATAATTACTTTGTTGGAATAGGCATGGCCATGGGAACCTACCATCCCCACATAATAAGGGGAATCTGAAGGGAATGCGCCGATGCCCATTAATGTATGCACTACAGGAATATTAGCTTTTTCTGAGAAAAGCTTTAATTCTTCAGAAGCTCCTGCATAAATGACACCGCCTCCAGCACATATTAAAGGTTTCTTACTATTTTTTAATTTCATCAAGGCTCTCTTGACTTGACCTGTATGCCCTTCATATGTAGGTTTATACCCTGGAATATTTAGGGTTTCTGGGCAATGAAAATCGATGGATTCCTTTTGAATATCTACTGGAATGTCAATTAATACAGGTCCTGGTCTGCCTGTAGAAGCAATATAAAAAGCTTCTTTCATGATTCTTGGAATATCACTAGCTGATTTTACTAGATAATTATGTTTTGTAAAAGGCTCTGTCGCTCCTGTAATATCTGCCTCTTGAAATACATCCTTGCCAATGGCACTGGACTTTACCTGTCCCGTAATAATGACAAGGGGAATAGAATCCATATAAGCTGTAGCGATACCGGTGATCAAATTGGTTGCACCAGGTCCTGAGGTCGCCAGACATACCCCAGTTTTTCCACTGCTTCGGGCATAGCCGCTTGCACTATGGGCAGCTGCTTGTTCATGTCTAACTAAAATGTGTTTTATAGAAGCATTTCTTAAAGATTCGTAGATGGGCAGTACAGCTCCACCGGGATATCCAAAAATGATTTCGACTTTTTCTTCCTCTAAGCATTTAATGATTGCATCTGAAACTTTCATAGGCTCCCCCTTTTCGTAAAAAAATAAGCATGCGTAGCATGTGATCGTTTGATTTTAGATAATTTAAAGTATTGTATCAAAAGCGTATATACATGTCAATGAATTTTAATGAAGATTCAGAAGATATTTGATAAATTCAAAAATATTCATAATACAAGAAACTTTAAAATAAGCAAAAGAGGCACTAGAATTTTAGCATAAAGTAAAAATACAGTAATTTCCATTGACAATTTATAGTCTCATCGTATATGCTATAACAAATAGGTATCTTTAATCTAGTACGAGAGACTAGAAAGGTATTATAAACTATTGTTGTTGTGCAATCAATATGGAAGGATATGGAATGCACAAAGCATTGTTGTCTATTCAGCCTTTCTCGTCTCTCACGAGAAAGGCTTTTTATTTATAGCAGTACCTTTAATCTAGTCCAGAGAGGCTAAGAAGGAGATGATCATATGTTAAAAGGAAGACACTTCATTGAACCCTGTGATTTTTCAGTACAGGAATTAGAAAAAATATTTTTATTAGCAGAAAAAATTATGGAAAAACCGGGCGCGGTTTCTCATGTTTGTGATGGAAAATTATTAGCTACATTATTTTATGAGCCGTCTACGAGGACGAGATTTAGTTTTGAAGCAGCCATGCTACGCCTTGGTGGAGAAGTGATTGGTTTTTCTGATCCTAATGCTTCTTCTACAGCAAAGGGTGAAAGCATTGCAGATACCATTAGAACCGTTGGCTGTTATTCAGACATTATAGCCATGAGGCATCCACAAGAAGGAACACCCAAACTTGCTTCTCAATATGCCCAGATTCCTGTAATCAATGCAGGAGATGGAGGCAATCAACATCCTACCCAAACCCTTACAGATTTGCTTACTATCAAGTCTTTAAAGGGAAGAATTTCTAATCATACCATTGGCTTTTGTGGAGATCTTAAGTTCGGAAGAACAGTACATTCCCTTGTGCAAGCGTTATTAAGATATGAAGATATAAAGTTTGTCTTCATATCCCCACCTGAATTAACGATTCCAGAATCTATCAAGGCAACATTGAAAGAGAATCAATACTATGAAACCACTTCTTTAGAAGAGGTTATGAGCGATCTAGATATTCTTTACATGACAAGAGTACAAAGAGAAAGATTTTCAGATGAAGAGATGTATCTTCGATTGAAAGATCAGTACATTCTCACAGGGGAAAAATTAGAACAGGCAAAGGAAAATATGATCATTATGCATCCACTGCCGAGGGTAAATGAAATTAGTACGGAAGTGGACAATGACCCTAGGGCCGTATATTTTCAACAGGCACGATTTGGGATGTTTGCAAGAATGGCATTAATCATGGAACTTTTAGGTGTAAACAAGCAGATATAAAACAAGGGAGTGGATGAATTCATGGCAAAAATTATTTCAAACGAACAGGTAGATCAAAATATCTACTTATTAAAAATAGAAGGCAAATTTGCAGGAGAAATGGGACAGTTTTATATGGTAAGAGCATGGGAGCAATATCCTGTGCTTTCAAGACCGCTGAGTATCCACAACATAGAAGAAAACAGCATCAGCTTTTTGTATGCTGTTGTCGGAGAAGGGACAGAAATTTTGAGCAAGTTAAAGGTAAATGATGAAATCAAGATAGAAGGTCCCTACGGCAATGGGTTTCCAAGGGTTAAGGGAAAAGTAGCTTTAGTAGGAGGCGGTATGGGGGTAGCGCCTTTATATCTAGCAGCTAAAAATTTAAAAGGAATGGACGGCATAAAAGAGCTGGACATATACATGGGGTTTAGAGAAAAGGTCATTTTAGAAGAAACTTATAAAGCCTATGCTGATCAATTCTACTTTAAGGTAGGGGGAAAAATTACGGATGATGTAAATGTTAGTCAGTATGACTATGTTTTCACTTGTGGTCCAGAAATTATGATGAAACAAATTGTTAAGATGGCGAAAAAAAGCGATACAAAAGTGTATGTTTCCATAGAAAAAAGAATGGCTTGTGGCATTGGTGCCTGTCTTGTGTGTACTTGTAAGACAAAGGACGGCAATAAAAAAGCTTGTAAGGATGGGCCAGTTTTTTTAGGGGAGGAGATATATGATGTATAATTTTGCGGTGAAGTTCGGGACTGTAACATTTAAGAATCCAGTAATCATGGCATCGGGAACATTTGGATTTGGTAGAGAATATGGTCAAATCTATGATCTTGAAAGCTTAGGCGGTATCTCTACGAAGGGATTAACCCTTCAAAAAAGAGAAGGGAATAATGGTGTTCGTATTTGGGAAACAGCTTCTGGAATCATGAATAGTGTCGGACTTGAAAACCCAGGAGTAGAAGGATTTATAAAAGAGGAACTTCCATTTCTACAAAGCTTGGATTGCATTACCTTAGTGAACATAGGCGGTGCTACTTTGCAGGATTATGTAGAGGCTGTGGCAATGGTCTCCAAAGAAAAGGTGGATATGATTGAACTCAATATATCCTGCCCTAATGTGAAGGCAGGGGGTATGGCTTTTGGCATAAAAGAAGAAAGTGCTAGAAAGATTGTTAAAATCATTCGAAAAGAAACAAATCTGCCTTTAGTTGTCAAGCTTTCTCCTAATGCAGAGGATATCGTTGCTGTGGCAAAAGCTTGTGAGGAGGAAGGTGCTGACGGAATATCTTTGGTCAATACATTCAAAGGAATGGCGATTGATATCCATCAAAGAAAAAATGTGTTTGAAAATGTCTACGCAGGATTGTCAGGACCAGCCATCAAACCCATTGCATTGAGAATGGTTCATGAAGTAAGCAAGGCAATATCCATCCCTGTGATGGGCATGGGAGGAATCACCACATGGAAGGATGCCATAGAGTTTATTATGGTAGGAGCGACTTGTATACAAATTGGAACAGCAAATTTCATGAACCCTTCTGCGGGAATAGAGATTCTTGAAGGAATGAAACATTACATGGAGAGAGAAGGTATAAAAAGTTTCGATGAAATTAGAGGAATTATCTAACGATTGATGGATATAAAACTTTAAATTGGTCCAGTGAGGCCAGAAAGGGAGATGAGATTAGTGAAAGCATATTTAATTTTAGAAGACGGTACAACTTTTGAAGGCAGTGCCTTTGGACATATGAAAGAAAGCATTGGAGAAGTGGTTTTTAATACAGGCATGACAGGGTATGAAGAAGTCTTAACAGATCCATCCTATTATGGACAAATTGTGACGATGACTTATCCCTTGATTGGAAATTATGGAATCAACCTTGAAGATATGGAATCCGATGCGCCCAAAGTGAAAGGATTTATTGTAAGAGAAAAATCAGATCATCCGAATAACTTCAGATGTGAGATGGATCTAGATGGGTATCTAAAACATCATCGAATTTTGGGATTGGAAGGAATTGATACAAGGGCATTGACAAAGATTTTAAGAAATAACGGGACAATGAAAGGCATCATTACCCTAAGGGAATTGACGAAAAGTCAGCTTGCCCAGAAATTTAAGGCATTTCATAATCAAGATGCAGTAAAAAAAGTAACGACAAAAGAGATATACAAAATAGAAGGCAGTGGAAAGCATATCGCCATGATGGATTTTGGAATGAAGGAAAATATTCTACGTTCCTTTAAAAAAAGAGATTGCAAATTAACCGTTTTTCCTGCTTATACAGAGGCAGAAGAAATCTTAAGTCATAATCCTGATGCCATATTTTTATCAAATGGGCCAGGAGACCCCCAGGATTTACCAGAGATTGTTGAAACCATCAAGAAGCTTGTGGGGAAAAAACCGATATTAGGTATTTGTCTAGGACATCAGCTTTTGTCTCTAAGCTTTGGAGGAAATACCGAAAAAATGAAATACGGACACAGAGGATGTAATCATCCTGTAAAGGATCTAGAAGAAAATCGTGTATATATTACTTCACAAAACCATGGTTATGTAGTTAAAGATTTGCCACAAGGTATGGTTAAAACCCATGTAAATCTTAATGATGATACAGTGGAGGGGATGAAACATAAAACATTGCCTATATTTAGTGTGCAATTTCATCCCGAAGCTTGCCCAGGTCCAAAGGATACGGCTTATATCTTTGACAGATTTGTTGCCATGGCAGAATAAAAAAGTGAAACAATTATATAATCTCAAATCCATAAGGAGGAATCCATATGCCTAAAAATGTTGATATAAAAAAAGTATTAGTAATTGGTTCAGGTCCCATTGTAATTGGGCAAGCTGCTGAATTTGATTATGCCGGTACCCAGGCATGTCAAGCCCTAAAAGAGGAAGGAATTGAAGTTGTATTGATTAACAGTAATCCTGCAACCATCATGACAGACAAAGAAATTGCAGATAAGGTATACATTGAACCTTTGACCATAGATTTTGTAAAGAAGGTAATAGAAAAAGAAAGACCCGATAGCCTCCTTGCAGGAATGGGTGGTCAAACTGGACTGAATTTGGCGGTGGAACTTTTTGACAAAGGAATACTGGATCAATATGATGTGAAGGTGATCGGAACATCTATCGAATCTATCAAAGTAGGAGAAGACCGAGAAGACTTTAAAGAATTGATGCAAAACATTCATCAGCCAATGATTGAAAGTGAAATTATTACAGATATAGAAGAAGGGCTGAGGTTTGCTAAAAAAATAGGCTATCCTGTAATTGTAAGACCTGCCTATACCCTAGGAGGAACTGGGGGTGGTATCGCAGAAGATGAAGAAACCTTAAAAGAGATATTAGAGCAAGGATTACAACTCAGCCGTGTAGGGCAAGTATTATTAGAGAAGAGCATTAAAGGTTGGAAGGAAGTAGAATACGAAGTGATGCGAGACGGACAGGGAAACTGTATTACTGTATGTAATATGGAAAATATAGACCCTGTGGGTATTCATACAGGAGATAGTATTGTGGTAGCACCAAGTCAGACCCTGGCTGATAAAGAATATCAGATGCTCCGTAGTGCAGCGATAGATATCATTAATGCGATCAAAATAGAAGGAGGATGTAATGTACAATTTGCGTTAAATCCTGAAAGCTTTGAATATGCAGTAATAGAAATTAATCCAAGAGTAAGCCGCTCTTCTGCACTGGCATCAAAGGCCACAGGCTATCCAATTGCAAAGGTGGCAGCCAAGATTGCATTGGGCTATGGACTAGATGAAATAAAAAATGCCGTAACAAAGAAAACCTATGCTTGCTTTGAACCTACATTAGATTATGTAGTTGTAAAGATTCCAAGATGGCCATTTGATAAGTTTCGTGAAGGGAAGCGTTCTTTAGGAACAAAGATGATGGCAACAGGTGAAATCATGTCGATAGGAAGTAACTTTGAAGCGGCGCTGCTTAAGGGGATAAGATCCTTAGAGATTGGACGCTATGCATTGGTCCATCCCGCATCTGCTCAAAAAAGCCTACAAGAGTTAAAGAAAAGAGTACAAATTCCTGATGATGAACGGATTTTTGATCTAGCTGAAATGCTGCGCAGAAATTATCGGGTAGAAAAGGTATCACAAATTACAGGAATTGATCAATTCTTTATACACAAACTAAAATGGATTGTAGACCAGGAGGAAAAACTTAAGCAGTCGAGGACAGAGGATCTCACAAAAGAATGGCTTTCTTTGTTAAAGAAGAAGGGTTTTTCAGACAAAGGAATTGCTGATTTATTAAAGACGACACCAAGGCATATTTACGAGATGCGCAAAATGTGGCAGATACAACCTACGTATAAGATGGTGGATACCTGTGGGGGAGAATTTGAAGCCTTGTCACCTTACTATTATTCAACCTATGAAACCCATGATGAAGTGACGGTAAGTCAAAAGAAAAAGATTATGGTTATTGGATCAGGACCTATTCGTATAGGTCAAGGAATCGAATTTGATTATTGCTCTGTTCACAGTGTGCTAGCATTAAAGGCATTAGATATTGAAACAATTATCGTCAATAACAATCCAGAGACAGTGAGTACAGACTTTGATATATCCGACAAACTATATTTTGAGCCCTTAACAGAGGAAGATGTGCTCAATATTGTGGAAAAAGAAAAGCCCGATGGTGTGATATTGCAGTTCGGAGGTCAAACAGCCATAAAATTAGCAAAGTTTTTCAAAGAAGTAGAAATTCCCATTCTTGGCACTCAACCAGAAAAAATAGATATGGCAGAAGACCGAGAAAAATTTGATGATATTTTAGAAAAGTTAGCAATTCACAGGCCAAAAGGAAAAGCAATATGGAGTGTAGAAGAAGGGTTAAAAGAGGCAGAAGCATTAGGCTATCCTGTGTTGGTTCGCCCCTCCTATGTTCTTGGGGGACAGGGCATGGAAATTACCTATGATGCAAAAGAACTAGGCTATTATTTAAAAAATACCTTTACTATAGATAAGAAAAACCCAATTTTAATTGATCGATATTTGACGGGACGAGAAAGAGAAGTGGATGCAATTTGCGATGGCACAGATATACTCATTCCAGGAATTATGGAGCATCTAGAGAGAGCGGGCGTTCATTCAGGAGATAGTATTACCCTATATCCTAGCCAAAATATTTCTCAAAAGATGAAGGGAAAAATACTAGATTATACAAAAAAGATTGCTAGAGAATTAGAAGTAAAGGGCATGATGAATATTCAATTCATAGAATTTGAAGAGGAACTTTATATTATAGAGGTTAATCCTAGATCAAGCCGTACGGTACCTTATATCAGCAAGGTAACCGGGGTACCTATTGTCGCCTTAGCTACAAGGATTATGCTAGGCGAAAAGCTGAGGGATTTAGGGTATGGTACAGGAATTTATGAAGAAGCCAAGCTCGTGGCTGTAAAGGTACCTGTATTCTCTACAGAAAAGCTACCTCAAGTAGAAGTGGGTCTAGGGCCAGAGATGCGTTCTACAGGAGAAGTATTAGGGGTAGGCACATCACTAGAAGAAGCTCTGTACAAAGGCTTTATTGGTGCAGGAATGGATCTAAAGAAAAAGCATAAAAATATTTTGGCGACCATTAAGCCTCGAGATAAAGAAGAATTCCTTGTTATTGCCAAAAAGTTTGATCAATTAGGTTATCGATTTATGGCGACTCGTGGAACTGCAGCATTATTACATGAAGCAGGAATTCATGCTGTAGAGGTAAAAAAGATTAGTGAAGGAGTGCCTAATATTTTAGATATTATTCGCAGTGGTATGATTGATTTTGTGATTAACACGCCTACAAAGGGAAACGATGCAAAAAGAGATGGATTCAGAATCCGAAGGACGGCTATAGAGGCATCTGTGGAGGTATTGACCTCACTGGATACCGCAAATGCATTAGCAGATGTGCTATATGAAAATCTTGGTGAAGAAACACTAAAAGTATATAATATTGCCCAATAAAGGAAATCAGTACCGCTTCTTTTCTGAAAAGAAAAGAAGCGGTTTGTATTTTGTCCTTGCATATCATCAAAAGCTCTGTTATTTTAGAGAAAAGGAGGGACGCAGTATGGAGAATCTATTAGTAAATAGATTATACAATCAGATATTAAATGAATTATTGGGCGCCCAATTTCTTAATGAATTTTCAATTTGTAAGCAATTAATAAAAAAGCATATAAAAAACAACATCTTTCGTGCACAAATCAGTAGAATGGTGGAAAGCAATGATTTTACAGCTTTTGCAATATTTAACTTATGTAGACCTATGATGAATGAACTGGCTCCTGAGGATCCGACGGAAGGATGGCTGCATTATATCTATCAATTTACTCTCAGCAAATCTTTCCCCAAGGCTGTAGAAATTGAACTCTCTGATAGTTTGAATAAAGCAGCTATCGTCTATTTGAAAGTACTTAGGGTGATGTTGCGGTTTAAGAAAGCTTCCGATAAAAGCCAGCGCAAATCTATGTATATGTTAGATTTTTTGACGCAGCAGGAAGAGGAAGAACTGGAAAATCCCGATGAATATCATCGTTTAAAGAAAGCCTTTGAAGAGGAATATATTTATGAAATGATGCAGTTGAATAAAGAAGTCATTGGCTATAGCACGCTTCATCATGTATGCGGTGTCCATAATCTAGCTTTGTTTATTGCACGGCAGCTTAAAAAGTCAGGATTTCCTGTGGACCTAGGAAGGGTCTCTGGTGCCGCAGCAGGACATGATATCGGAAAATTTGGATGCAAAAAGAGTGAACAGCACAGAGTCTCTTATTTACATTATTATTATACAGACCAGTGGTTTAAAAGACATCAGATACCTTATATCGGGAATATTGCTGTAAATCATTCTACATGGGATTTAGAGTTGGAGAACTTGTCATTGGAATCTTTAATTCTAATTTATTGCGATTTTCGTGTAAAGGAAAAAAGAGAAGCAAACCAAAGTGCTCAGATGCATATATATAGTTTAAAAGAATCCTTTCATGTGATATTGAATAAGCTGGACAATGTAGATCAGGTAAAGGAAAAAAGATACCATAGGGTTTATGCAAAATTAAAGGATTTTGAAGATTATATGATAGAATTAGGCATCTACGTAAACATGGATGAACAAGATGCTTATGGATTCCAAAACTTGAATGAAAAAAAATATTACTCCTTAATGCAAGGAAAAGAAATTGTAGAAAATCTCAAATATTTATCCATTCATCACAATATTCATCTGATGCATCAATTGCGGGATGAGTTTTCTTTGAATACGATTCTAGAGGGTGCACGAAGTGAAGGAGAGCGTAGCAATCTTCGAGAATATATTTATGTGTTTGAAGAGTATTCTACCTATATGACGCAAAAGCAGAAAATGATAATGATAAACTTTTTATATGATCAATTAATTCATAGAGAAGATGATATAAGAAGGCAAGTGGCAGAACTTATTGGCATTTTAATGGCAACCTTTGATGAAGATTATAGAAAAGAAGTGCCTGAAAATGTGGAGTTAAGTGTTTTTGAAATTACAAGCCATGAACTTTTTGATAAATATTTAAATATGCTATTTTATCCAGATCCCAAAGTGATCCCTGTTCATCGAGGTTATATGGGGGAGAGCATCAGTATTATCATTAAATCTTTGTTTACCCATTGTCGAAGGACACAGATCAAAGAATATCTGACGGTTTTACAAAAACATTATAGAAACAGCAGTCAGCGGGAGATGCAATTATATTTACTAGAAACCGCAAAACATCTGCCACTAAAATACTGTGACGCTGTATCTATTCATGTTTTTATGACTTTTTTAGAAGAAATGCTTTGTGAAAAAGATTATGATTTGCGTATACACGGATTGGAAACCAGTCATCATTTGGTAAAAGAATACATTGCAGAGCAGCATATTATAAAAAGATTTAGGGAAATCTTTCGGCAAAAAATATGTACTTCTGATTTTTCAGTTGAGAACTATTTAAAGCTTAAAACTATACAATTGTTGGGCTTAGATACAAAAATGATGAAAAAATGCAGGTACGATTATCTTGAGGATATGAAAAGTGTATCCCATATTTTTTTAAGTAATCTAAAGACTTCTACAAGCCCAGTGGTAAAAAAAATACAGATAGACTTTTTGCTGGAATATACAATGGACCATTTAGATAAAAATGGGCTGTATACGGCCATACATTTTTGCAATATGTTAAAGGTAAGTGCAAAGGAAGATGTTAGAAATCATGGAGGAGAGGCACTCTTAGCTATTGTTCCTCACATATCCTTCGAGCAGCGTAACGATGTGGTCATTGAGCTAGTAAGAGGACTTGGTATAGAGGGATATCAGTTTGCCAAGTATATTCCTGAATATTTAGGAAAACTTATTCTTTACCTGTCTCCTGTTGAACTGGATGAGTTTATTGAGGATATTACAAAACAAACAAAGCAATCAAATACACAAATGAATGGTCTACTGCTCAAAACCATTGGTATTACGATTGAAAATTATCATCGATATAAAGAGTTATTTGAAGAGGATGAAAAAGTACATCACGTGCGACTTGTAAAGATGCTGGGTATTTTATTGAATGGACTTGTACACTATAATCAGCAAGTAAAAAATACAGCTTTTAGTGTGATAGGAAAAGATATCTTTGGTTCTCAAGTACTGGATTTAAATAAGAAAAACCAAATTTTTCAGTTGATTGCCAAAAAGCTGCTTACGCTAATTGCTGATGATAAAGAAAAAAATCTGTTAGCATTCTTCAATCATGCAGCAGGACTCAATCACATATATAGATTTATTGCTGATTATACTTTTTATCAGGGAGACACCCATATGCAACTTAGCCCCAAAATTGCTTTTTTCCCGGGTACATTTGATCCATTTTCTTTAAGTCATAAGGAGATTGCACGGGAAATTCGGAGGTTAGGCTTTGAAGTATATTTAGCAGTAGACGAATTTTCATGGTCCAAAAAAACCCAGCCAAATCTCATACGGAGAAATATTATTAAAATGTCTATTGCAGATGAATTAGGAATGTATTTATATCCTGAAGATTTATCTACAAATATTGCCAATGACAGAGATTTAAAAAGGCTAAGACAAGCTTTTCCTTATTCTGAAGTATATATTGTGGCAGGCAGCGATGTAATTTTAAATGCATCTGCATATACAAAAAAACCTGGTAAAGATTCTATTCACACCTTCCCACACGTCATTTTTGATAGAAGGAGTATTTTTTCATCAAAGGATGAAGATGCTAGATTGGATGCAGCCATTAAAAATATTGGAAACAAATGTGTTCGATTAATGCTAGCACCCCAATATGAAGATATTAGCTCCACACAGATTCGAAATTGTATTGACCAGAACAGAGATATTGCTAAGCTTATTGATCCTTTGGCACAACAATATATTTATGAAAAAAGCTTGTACAGAAGAGAACCACAATATAAAACTTTGGTACAGACTAAATCTATTTCTGTGGAAGTGGTAAAAGGTTTAACGCCTGAGGTGATGCAAGAGTTATCTAGTCTTCCCTTCTTCAATTTTGAAGAAGTATATGAGAAACTTCAACAATTTGCTGGAAAACTAAATCCACGTATAGTTCTATTGCGTTCTATTGAAAAAAATGGAGAAATTTTTGGGTTTTCAGCTTTTCATTGGGTAAGATCTAGTATGATTTTTAAAGAATTTCAAGATGAAATAATTTCCGAGTATGTGAGGAATCATAGTGTAGGAAGAATTCTGGTAATAGATGGAATTTTCGTCAATGATGAAACAGCTTTTGAAAATATTGAACAAATGGTGCTTACGGAAACCTTGGCTTATGCACTCCCTAAGGATTACACCTATGCAGTGTTTAAAAACATGCTAGATGACTATCCTACTGATGATGTAGAAGAAGTACTAAAAGCACAGGGATTTGAAAAATTACCTTATGGCAAAAACGCTTCTCCTACATTTGTAGTAAATATGACAGCTCCTTGTACCCTGAGCCTGGAAATAGAGGCCCTGCTCAAAGAACCTTTTAGAAGTAATGAGAATTTATGGAAGGCTATCAAACGTTCAAGAAAAAGATTACAGGAAGCGCTTACGAGACTTTACCCTGGACATTTGGTATTGTCTTTTGATCGAAATATGACTTATGAAAACCTGATTAAAAAAATATGTGATGAAAATGATGTACCAACAGTACCCTTAGCACCAAGAAAGTTAGGTGCGGCTATGTGTGCTCCCTTTGGAAACATTCTTACAGGTACTACAGTTCCTAATACCGTCACAAAATCGCTGCATACAGAAAAGCTATTTGAACCAGATATGAAGGATTTTAATATTGCTGCTTATCCATATTATCTTGACCTTGAAAACCAAGTGAGGATGATTCGTTCTTTTGACAGACCTGTAATTTTGGTAGATGATTTACTGAATAAGGGTTATAGAATCAAAGTGGTAGATCCCCTTTTTAAGAAAGAAGAGATTGTGGTGAAAAAAATTATTGTAGGAATTCTTTCGGGACGAGGCAAGGAGTTAATGGAGATGCAGAACAGAGAGGTAGACTGTGCATATTTTATACCAAAGCTAAGAGCATGGTTTAACGAAAGCTTAATGTATCCCTTTATTGGTGGAGACACATTATGGAGAGGCGCCTATCCACAGCATAACCTCGTACCTTCAGTTAATTTGATTCTTCCCTATACCAATCCTACTTTTATTAGGGATGCTTCAAAGAAATCCATTTATCATTTATCGGAGGTTTGTTTGGAAAATGCCATGGATATTATGACAACCCTAGAAGAAGAATACCAAAAAATTCATGCAAGAGGGCTAACCCTTAGACATTTAGGAGAAGTATTTATTGCACCTAGATATCCAGATCGTGGAAAGGATATGCACTATGATTTGACCTTAAACCCTTCTCATTATTTAAAAAACGATTTGGAACATTTAAAACGGTTAAAAATGATCATGGTGGATCGATAGCACAACAAAAGGCAGCAAAATTTGCTGCCTTTTGTTGTATGCTTTTGATTGAAAAGAAATAGGATGCTGTTAAATTTTAAATAATGCCACCGATTCAGATAACTTATTGATAATATTTTTAAGATGATCAATGGTATTTGTAACTTCTTGTATATAGGCTGTTTGCTCTTGTGCAGCAGCACTGATTTCTTGGGTAGATGCTGCGGATTGTTGGGCTACAGCGGAGATACCTTCTATGGATATGAGTACATCTTCCTTTGATTTTTCGATAGCATAAACATCTTGATGTAGCAATTCAATCTGCTGAATCACCTGATCTGCTGATACTTTCATGGCATGAAAAATTTCCTCTGTATCTCTTAAATGACTACCTGTACTTTGTGAGACTGCTTGCGCATCCATCATTGTACTGCTTGTGGCATTAATGACTTCAGTAATCTCTTGGAGGGTATGATGAATTTTTTCTGTGGCATCAGAAGATGCTTCAGCTAATTTTCTTACTTCCTCCGCTACAACAGCAAACCCTTTTCCGTTTTCTCCAGCTCTTGCAGCCTCTATAGCAGCGTTTAAGGCCAGAAGATTTGTTTGTGAAGCAATGGCTTGGATAGTTTCGACGATGGTATCAATGGTAGCGGTCTTTTCAGATAAAACATCGATTTGCTGCTTCACTTTAATTTTTGCCTGGGTATCCTCTTCAAAACTATGGTCAAGGGCTGTCATAGATTGCATACCGATTTCATTTTTTTCTTTCATCGTGGTGGTGTAAACTACAGCTTCTTTTAACTTATGCAGCATCTCTTCAATTGTATGGGATAGGCGATTGGTGCTATCTAAGCAGTTATTGGTTTGAGATGCTTGGTTAGTCATGCCGGCAGCAATTTCTTGAATAACCCTTGCTACCTCTTCGCTGGACAAACTGATTTCCTTGGCTGAGAAGGAGAGGGCTTCGGATAAATGCTCGGATTTTTCGGTGGTGACTTGAATGCTTTGGATAAGGATACGATTATTTTTTATCATATGATCAAAACTATTTGCCAACCAACCAACTTCCCCTTTATCTTTTATATTTATTTTTTCAGCGCTTAAGTCATAGTTTGCTACCTTATTGGCTACAGTAGCGATTTGAATGATTGGGTTTGCAAATTTTCTAGATAAGAACAGGATGAATATAGAAGTTAATAAAAGTATTCCTAATGTTAGAATCACAATATTTCGTTTCATGCTTTGAAAGGCAGTATAATCTGCCTGGGCACCATAATCAACACCTACAATACCCACAATCTCACCATTTTTATCTTGGATAGGATAATAAGCGCAAATCAATGGACCCCATTTTTCATCAATCCAAATTTCATCTTCGTGAAAGGCATTGCCTGCCCATACCATTTCATAGCTTTCATCGTTTTCTACGTAGCCTATTTCACAAAGCTCTTCTTCGTCATCTGCTGTATCTAATATATAAACAAAATCTCCATTTTTATTTTTCTTTAAAGCATATAAATATTTGGCACCACCAATTTT
The DNA here is from genome assembly GCA_038396625.1 of Clostridiaceae bacterium 35-E11. Taxonomy (GTDB): domain Bacteria; phylum Bacillota; class Clostridia; order Peptostreptococcales; family Thermotaleaceae. The sequence goes on along the minus strand of CP121688.1, from coordinate 3,822,308 downwards.
TCGAATATAATTGAATTCGTCCACTAGCTTTTTATAACTTGTTTTTTTCATATCTTCAGAGGTATTAAATCCTTTAAAGGCTTCAATATCAATGGTTTCAGCTCCTATTTTTGTGATAGATAAGGCCTTTTTACCTACATTATTCACCAGTGTATGATAGCTTTGTTGATAAATGGTAAAACTGAGTATGCTGATGGTAAATAACAAAATCGATAAAAAGGATAAAGCAACTTTGGTTTCAAATTTGTTTCGTTGTTTGATTTCGTGCATATATTGGCCCCCTTAGAAAAAATTAAAATTTAGAAATAAGATGAAAAAATATTTTTCACAAAAAAAAACTAACTATAAACATAGTTAGCCGGTTACGCCATTGCATCAACACGGCAAAAGGCGTCCAAATATCACCATGCATCACTTGCTCTAACTAAAATAGAAATAGAAGTAGATTAAAAAATTTACCATTTATTAAGTAGATTTTCATGTTATAAAATTCGACAATACTTTTTAAATTCCTTCATATTTGGCAGACATTTTAGGAAAGTTGCATGAGGAGATAAAGAAACTTGAAAATGTGGAACTTTTTTATATTGGTATCGTCTAAGAAATAAAAGAGAAAAAGAGGTGAAGGATATGAAGAGAAAAATATCTCTACTATTAGTCTTTTTTATGTGTATTAGCATCATACAGCCCATAAATGCCTTTGGGGCAATGGATAAGGGGCTAGAGACTGTGATAAAAACAGCAAAGCAAAAATTAGAAATTCCCGAGACATTTACAGAATTTCATTATGACATGTATACTGTAAATGGAGAAAACATCTGGAACCTAAGCTGGCGTAGTAAAAAAGATGAGGATGGAAATATTCGGGTTGCTATTAATGGAGAAGGAAAAATTCTAGAGTATAACTTCCATAAGTATGAACAATATGAAGGTAAGAAGTTTCCAAAATACAATAGAGATCAAGCCAAAAGGGTCGCTGAACAGTTTATAAAGAAGATGGATGAGAACCTTTTAGATCAACTGAAGTATCAAGATAATGCACAGAACAGAGGAACAGAAGGAATGCATGCATTTCGATATACTAGAATGATTCATGATATCCCTTTTTATGAAAATCAAGTAAGTATTGGGGTAAATAGTGAAACCGGTCAGGTACAATATTTTTATTTGAATTGGACAGAGGATGTCTCCTTTCCAAAGCCAGAAAATATCATTTCTCTTGAAGCGGCACAAAAATTTTTTGAGGATCAATTAGGATTAAAGCTCATATATAGATATCGATATGAGGATAGCCAGGGAGTACCCTACTTAGTATATGCGGCAAAATATCCTGAAAGCTATGGGATTGATGCATTCACAGGAAGAAAGATCAAGATACCCTATGGTGGGATTTATGCGAAGGAAGAAAGTAAGGCAATGGATGTGGTGAGTAACCGGGGTGAAAATATACAATTAAGTCCTGAAGAGTTAAAAGCTGTTCAGGAAACAGCGAAATTTATTTCAAAAGAAGAAGCTGAAAAAATCGCACGAGGAATTTTTGAACTTCAATTAAACCCTTCCTTAGAACTATCTAATGCAAATCTAAGCCGGGATTGGCCCATGAGAGATGTTTTTACTTGGCATCTGTATTTTAGAGAAACAGAAAAAGAAGAAGGGCAAAAGGTATACCAGCATACTAATGTGAGCATAGATGCACTAACGGGGGAAGTTAAAAGTTTTTATATTTCTGATCATTACGAAGAAGAGGACCAGGCTTTGTATGATGAGAACACATCACAAAAGGCGGTTGAAGCATTTTTAAAGAAATTTGCCCCAGATAAGTTTCAGCAGACCTTTTATGATAAACAAGAGGAGCAAGTGATACCTGTTATGTATATGGGAGAGGAGAAAAAATCACTGTCCTATACCTTTACGTATACAAGAAAGGTAAATGATATTCCCTTTGAAGATAATTATATTAGGGTACGATATAATGCTGTTACGGGTAAAATCGTGAGCTTTGATATGAGATGGTTCGATATTCATTTCCCAACTACAAATCTTGTAATTTCTTTTGAGCAAGTATATAAGAAGTTATTTGATGAAATCCAACTGGAACTTCAATACAAAGGGAAGGCGAGAGATATAAGAATTCCCTTTGGACAGAAAGAAAAAAAAGAGCCCACGATTGAGCTGATATATGGAATAAAACCGGGAAAACCTGTTTCTTTTGATGCAAGTACTGGTGAAATTCTGAATAATAACGGTACGCCTTATCAAGAAATGAAGACACCGCAATATACAGATATCAAAGGACATGAGGCAGAAAAGCAAATCAATACTTTGGCAGAACATGGAATAGGTTTTAAAGAAAGTGAATTTAAGCCAGATATCAAGATTTTGCAAGAAGATTTTTTCCGTTTACTTGTAAAAACAGTAAGCTTCTACGGGGGTAATGAAAAAGAGAAAGACTATATAGACAATATGTATCGTTATTTAATACGTGAAGGAATACTAAAGCAAGAAGAGAAAGCACCAAAAGCTACAATGACAAGAGAAGAAGGGGTAAAATTTATCATCAGAGTATTAAAGTATGATGAAGTGGCTTCTATTGAAGGAATTTATCATTATCCATTCCAAGATATGAAAGAAGTATCTGAAGACCTTGTAGGACATATTACGATTGCTAAGGGTATGAGAATCGTAGCAGGTAAGAATGGAAGGTTTGGTCCAAAGGAATTTATGACAAGGGCAGAAGCAGCTAAAATAATATACAATTACTTACAAAGATAAGACAAGAAAAGGACAGCTAAGACTGTCCTTTTTCAGTATAGATAAAGGATTTTTTATAAGGGTAGCGAATTGTTTATAAAGTAGGAACGATGTAAAAAGTTGAAATGGGAGAGAGAAGATGAATGATGAATAAAAAGATTAATGAACTAAAAGTGGGAGAAGATTCCCAAGGGATATTTTTGATTAAATCTGTAGCCATAAAAACATCTAGCAATAAAAAAAGCTTTTTAGATATGACGTTAGTGGATAAAACAGGAGAAATTAACGGAAAACTATGGGATTGTACACAAGAGGATGAAGAAAAATATGTGGAGAACCAATTGATAAAGGTACGGGGAAATATTACAGAATGGCAGGGGAGAGTACAGATTCGGATAGACCGAATACGTTTGATTACGGAAAAGGATCAGATTACGATCGAAGATTTTGTTCCTTCTGCTCCTTATAAGGCAGAAATCATGTATCAAGAAGTTTTAAACTATATTGAGAAGATTCAAAATGAGGATATGCACAACATTGTTTTTCAAATGATTGAAGAAGTAAAGGATCGTTTGTTCATATATCCAGCGGCGAAACAGAATCATCATGCAGTGCGTTCAGGACTTTTATATCATATTATGAATATGCTAAAAACAGCAGAGAAACTTTGTGAGGTATATACATCGATCAATAAAGACTTACTTTTTTCAGGGATTATTCTTCATGATATTGCTAAAATAGATGAAATGGCTGCAAGCTCATTGGGCATTGTTTCAGATTATACTGTAGAGGGGCATCTATTGGGACATATTATTCAGGGGATCAAAAAAATTGATGCTATTTCTAAAAAAGTAAATGCGAACCAAGAAATATCTATGTTATTACAGCATATGGTGTTATCCCATCATTATGAGCCGGAGTTTGGAAGTCCTAAAAAACCTATGATTCCTGAAGCGGAATTGTTACATTATATAGATTTGATTGATGCAAGAATGTATGACATGACCAAAGTATTGAGTAATACAGTACCTGGCCAGTTCTCAGAAAAAGTATGGGTGTTGGAGAATAGAAAGCTTTATCAAACAACCTTCGATAAGGAAGAAAGTAATGAAAGATAGTTTTATACAGTAGTAAAAAGGAGCCAGGCAATAGGATGCTTGGCTTTGTATATTATAAAAGCGTATAGCGTGAGACATATGAAAAATATGCTATATAGAAAAAATTTGATATATATGTAAAAATATTGAATTTCAAGAAGGTATTTATATATATGTGTAGAAAGAATACAATAGTCAAATAGTCCCATAATTTTTGAAAAAATATATGGGACGATAAGAAATCATTTTAGGATATATCCATGTAAAAAATTGCATGTAGTAAAAGGCAAACTTATTGAAAAGTAAGGACGCAAAGCCATGGGTCTAAGGAGAAATTTATCTATGATTGCCAGGTTGCCAAAGAAGAACCCTTTATATTTATAAACGAAGAAGGGTACTAGAAATTAAGAGGCGCCTACAAAAATAGGTGCCTTCTGTGTTTATACCATATATTTAAAGTTGTGGGCTGGCAATTATAGAATGATAGACATTGCAAAAAAGTCACAAAAAAAGGGGTAATCACTCTTGAAACAAAAAGGATGGAATCAGGGGATCATAGAAAGCATAAGTAGGGAAAATCAAATAAATTTTCATCGTATGATTATTGCATTGGCAGCAGTGGCTTTTCCTGTTAGTGGTATCTTATATAAGAAAATAAATCCCACACTGTATGATCCAATGATTATGAGATGGATACTTTTTAGTTTCAGTTTTTTAATTGTAGGTTTAAGCTATTGGAGTAAACTTGCAAGAAAGTATTTTGAAAGATTATGCTATGTGCTTATCTATTTTATAAGTACTTGGCTTTTTATGTTAAATATGGCGAATGATTTTCCAATAGAATTCTCACTAATTTATATTGTAACTATAGTGATCTGTATTTCTTTTTTTTCGAATTTGTGTGAATTAAATGTCTATGTAGGAGTAATATCAATATTCTCTTATCTAGGCATTTGGATTATTGCCCATACACAGGTAGATAAATACACATTTTTATTTAATTTTACTGCTTTGTGTATAACCGCATATTTGATCGCGCAAAAAAAAATTCATGCTTATCGAAATGTAATAGAAAAAAATATATTCATAAAAACCATTTTCGAGAAATCTGCGAATGCGATGTTGGTATTAAATGAGGAAGACCTAAAGATAATAGATTGTAATGAGAAGGCGATAGCTTTATTTCATCATAAAAAGAATGAATTATTGAAAAAGACAATTTATCAATTGTTTCGTACAGATACAACAAAAGAGATGACTGTAAAAGAGATAAAAAAGGCATTAAATGACAAAGAGATCGTATGTATAAATAAAAAGTTTTATAATATGTGGCTGGATATAAGCATCAAAAAAATTCATGCACTGCAAAAATCTTATATATTGGCCAATATAGTAGATATAAGTGTGCATAAAAAACATCAGGAAAAAATTGAATATTGGGCATATCGCGATGCACTGACAAATTTGCATAATAGAAGATATGGCAAAGAACTACTAGGATTAGCTATTGAAAAGGCACAAGAAGAAGATACTTTGTTAGGGATTATGTTTATCGACTTAGATGGATTTAAAGATACCAATGACATTTGGGGTCATGATGTAGGAGACTCTTTATTAAAGCATGTAGCGAAAAGGTTAAAAACTACTGTTAGGAATGAAGATACGGTCGTTCGATTAGGTGGAGATGAATTCATGATGATTATTGATAAAGTTTATCATCGTAGGCAAGTGCTAGAAATAGCCGAAAGATTGATCAAAAATTTTTCACAACCCTTTAGGGTGAAGGAAAATTCGATCCATATAACTTGTAGTATCGGTATTGCAGTATTCCCTGAACATGGAAATGAGATGAAAACATTATTAAAAAATGCAGATTGTGCCATGTATGCAGCAAAAAAGAGTGGACGAAATAATTTTAAACTTTTCACAGCGGAGGTAAAGGAAGAAAATATTTGTTATAAAAGCAGTAATTAAAAAGAAAGAGGGAAGATGTATCGCCCCCCTCTAATACTTTCCAACATATTCCCATCCTGTTTTAATACCAGGGTCACCAGGTTTCCATCCTGCAGGAATGCCTAGACCTGTTTTTCTATGGTATTGTAATCCCGCAATAATCCTTAATATTTCATCAATATTTCTTGCAACGGGTTGAGGGTTTACAATAAAAGCTTGGATGGTACCCTCAGGATCGATGATAAAAGCTCCTCGATAGGCAAAGCCCTCTCTTTCATTAAGAACGCCGTATTTTTTTGAAACTACTTGGGTACGATCAGACAAAAGAGGATATCGAATTTTTTTGGCCGAGGGTGAAGTCTGGATAAATATCTTGTGGGAATAAATACTATCTGTACTAATGGCAAGCACCACTGTATTTAGGGCTTGAAACTGATCATATCTATCAGCAACTGCTGCAAGTTCTGTAGGTCAGACAAAGGTAAAATTTGAACCATAAAAGAAGAGTACAACCCATTTACCTTGATAGTCCCTGAGGGATACTTTTTGAGGGCTCCCTCCTATAATGCCATCAAGAGTAAAATCAGGAGCAGGGTCTCCTAGATTAAAACAATGAGGGTCTTTTGTGGCAGCAGGAGGATAGGATTTTTTATAACCGACTGGTTGGGGTATATTATTGGGTTGATAGGCATAATAAGGGTGAGTATATGAATAATAGAAATTTCTCAAATAGAAAACCTCCCTTCGATATCTTCGCTTTATCATATTCTTTTAGGTTGCAATATGTTTCTTAAAATAAGAAAATTGAATAGAAAGTATAGGACAAATCTTTACAAAATAATTGAAATGACATACAATGTAGTTAATTGAATAGCAAAGCTAGGGGTGCCATTTGGCTGAGAGGGAGCAATCCTAACCCTTTGAACCTGACGCAGTTTGTACTGCCGTAGGGAAGCAAGAAAATAAAGATGTTTACATTTTTTAAAAGCTTACCCTAGGGTAAGCTTTTTTTAGTGTTATTTTATTTGAATTTAAAATAAAGGAGAGGAAAGCGAATGAATTACACAACGCAAATGGATGCAGCGAAAAAAGGTATTGTGACGAAAGAAATGGAAATTGTAGCAAAAAAAGAAAAGATGGATGTTGAGAAATTGAGAAATCTTATAGCAACGGGGAAAATTGTAATTCCGGCTAATAAAAATCACAAATCATTAGATCCCGAGGGGGTTGGAGAAGGATTAAAGACGAAAATTAATGTTAACTTAGGTATTTCAAAGGATTGTTTTGATATCGACAGTGAGTTAGAAAAGGTAAAAACAGCTCTTGATATGAAGGCGGAAGCCATTATGGATTTAAGTTCCTATGGAAAAACAGAAAAGTTCAGAAAAAAGCTTGTGGAAATGTCTCCTGCTATGATTGGAACCGTACCTATGTATGATGCAGTAGGTTTTTATGACAAAGAACTCAAGGATATTACGGCAGAGGAATTCCTTAAGGTTGTTGAAAAGCATGCAGAAGATGGGGTAGATTTTGTTACAATTCATGCAGGAATCAATAGACAAACAGCAGAAGTATTTAAAAGAAATAAAAGACTTACCAATATTGTTTCAAGAGGTGGGTCCTTGCTTTATGCTTGGATGGAACTAAATCAACAAGAAAATCCATTTTTTGAGCATTATGACCGTCTATTAGATATTTGTGAAAAATATGATCTTACCTTGAGCCTTGGAGATGCTTGTCGACCCGGAAGCATTCAAGATGCTACAGATGCCAGTCAAATTCAAGAATTAATGATTCTTGGAGAATTGACATTAAGAGCATGGGAGAGAAATGTACAGGTAATCATAGAGGGACCTGGACATATGGCAATAAATGAAATTGCTGCCAATGTACTTATTGAGAAAAAACTTTGTCATGGAGCTCCTTTCTATGTATTAGGACCTATTGTAACAGATGTAGCACCGGGATATGACCATATCACAAGCGCTATTGGTGGTGCAATTGCTGCCAGTCATGGGGTGGATTTCTTATGCTATGTTACGCCAGCAGAACATTTAAGACTTCCCAACCTAGAAGATATGAAGGAAGGTATTATTGCTGCAAAGATTGCTGCCCATGCGGGAGACATTGCAAAAAATATTCCAGGTGCGAGAGATTGGGATAATGCTATGAGTCAAGCAAGACAGGCACTAGATTGGGAAAAAATGTTTACATTGGCGATGGATCCTGAAAAGGCGAGAAAATACAGAAGTGAATCTATGCCAGAGCATGAGGACAGCTGTACCATGTGTGGAAAGATGTGTTCGATGAGAAATATGAATAAAGTGATGGCAGGAAAAGATATTAATATGTTGAGAGAAGACGATTAAATAAATATCAGTTGACTTTTTAGCTAAAGATAAACTAATCTGAAAAAGATTTGTGAAACTATTTTAGGTATTGAAAAAATATTGAAAACTTTATATAATATTGATAGCACAAAAGCAATAAATTTGATCGATTAAAACATTAAAGTGGTAAAGGTAATGAGGGAGATAAAAATATACAAAGCTGTTTCAGAGAGTTGGTGGATGGTGTGAACCAATAGTAGCTGTATATAGAATACTCACTCCTGAACTGTAAAGCTGAACCGTATTATAACGCAGTAAGCTGAACCGGCGCGTAAAAAAGTGCAACCGTTATTGTGCAAAGCCGTATAGGTTAAGAGATGATGTTGTATTGGTATAGTGTGAAATATAACATAAAAAAAAGGGTGGTACCGTGAGAAAAACTTCTTGCCCCTTTTGTCTGTTTAGACAAAAGGAGCGGAAGTTTTTTAAATAGCATATTTGCAGTAGGAAGGAGGACGGACAATCGTTTGTGTAATGATAGATAACATACCAATAAAAAAGAAGGGGGATTTTATATGAGTATTATTGCAGCGTTTAGTTTGGTTTTAGTCATTTTAACCATAGGCGATATTGTATCAGCAAAGACAAAAGCATTTGTACCATCTGTTTTCGTAGCGGCAGTATTATTTTTATTTGGATTTTGGACTTTTCTGCCAGGAGATCTAATTACAATCTCAGGTTTAGGGATGCCGATTGCTCAGCTGGGCATGTATCTACTTATTACCCATATGGGAACGTTAATGAGTGTGAGGGAATTAGCAGCTCAATGGAAAACTATTACCATTGCATTAATGGGGATTGTTGGAATTTGTGTAGGTACCTTAACTATAGGAAGAGTAATGTTTGGTTGGGAAACGGTTGTGACGGCAACACCACCACTTACGGGGGGGATTGTGGCAGCCATTATTATGTCAGAGGCAGCAGCAGCTAGAGGGCTTCAAAATCTAGCGGTATTGTCAATTGTCATGTATGTAATGCAAGGATTTGTAGGATACCCACTAACGGCTATTTGTCTAAAAAAAGAAGGAACAAGACTATTAAATTTGTATAGAAGTGGTGCGATAAAAATAGAAAAGAAAACAGAAGAGGAAACAGCAGCTACAACAGAGGCACAAAATAAATTCAGAATTTTTCCACCTCTTCCTCAGAAGTATCAAACGACGTATATGCTTTTGGCAAAATTGGGCTTGGTAGCATGGGCTTCTGTAGGTTTTTCAGCAGTGATTAACCAAATGATTTTCAGCGCTGGTGGACCAAAAGATGCAATATCTAAATATGTTGTGTGTTTGATATTTGGTGTAATCGCGTCAGAAATAGGATTCCTTGAAAGAAGACCATTAAACCTATCAGGGTCCTTTGGATTTATGATGACTTCTTTAATGGCTTTTATCTTTGCGCAATTAGCCAAAGCAACACCAGAGATGTTAGGAGAAATTGCATTGCCATTAGTGGGGATTATTGTTATAGGAGTTACGGGTATGGGTGTATTGTCTATATTCGTAGGAAAAAGATTTGGATATTCGAAGGAAATGGCATTTTCTGTAGCCTTGACAGCTTTATATGGCTTCCCACCTAATTATATATTAACGGAAGAAGCGGCCAATGCATTGGCAGAAACACCAGAAGAAAAAGAATATCTAATGGATCAGATGTTACCCAAAATGCTTGTAGGAGGATTTACAACTGTAACAATTGTTTCTGTGCTGGTAGCAGGTATTTTTGTAGGATTTCTATAAGAAACATGGATAAAGGGGGGTAAGCAATATGCATACAAAATTAGAACGAATTAAGAAGGACATAGAAACCTTAGGAACTTTTAATGCCACACCAGGCAAAGGGTTAACTCGATTTTCTTTTACGAAAGAAGATAAGGCTGCCAGAGCATATATTAAAAATGAAATGCAACAAATAGGACTAAAGGTTTATGAAGATGCTGCAGGAACTATAATAGGTAGATTAGAAGGCACCCTTCAAGATGGACCTGTAGTGATGGTAGGTTCTCATTATGACTCCGTAAAAAATGGAGGAAACTTTGATGGACCTGCAGGGGTAGTAGCAGCTTTAGAAGCGGCTAGAACCATAAAAGAAAAAAATATACAACCGAAGTATCCTATCGAATTTATCGGAATGATTGAAGAAGAAGGTGGAAGGTTTGGCGGTGGATTATTTGCAAGTCGTGCCATGGCTGGAAAAGTAACACGAGAACAACTAGATTTTTATAAGGATCAGGAAGGAATTTCTATTGGGGAAGCTATGAAAGATTTTGGGCTAGATCCTGATCGCATTCAGGAGGCTACTAGGAAGACAGAAGATATAAAAGCGTTTCTTGAACTACACATTGAACAGGGACCTGTTTTAGAAACTAATAAAAAAGAGATAGGCATTGTTGAATATATCGTTGGGATCCGTGAATTTGAAGTAATCGTCAAAGGAAGACCAGACCATGCGGGGACTACACCAATGACCATGCGAGCAGATGCCCTAGATGGTGCTGCTGCTGTTATTGGTAAGATTAGCGATTTTGGAAAAGCTGCAGGAGAGGGTACTGTGGCAACAGTTGGGATTCTACAGGTTGCTCCAGGTGCTGCCAATATTGTACCGGGTGAAGTAAAATTTACAGTAGATATTCGATCTAAGAAATCCTCCTGTATTGATGAAGTGACCCAAAAAATTGAAGAACTTTTAAAAGATATTGCGGAGAAGAAAGGCGTAAAGTATGAGATTATACCAAAACTGGATGTAGCTCCTGTAAAGTTGGCAGAGACGATTGTAAATCAATTTAGTACAAATTGTGAGCAGTTAAGTTTCTCTAAAGAGTTTATGCTAAGTGGTGCGGGTCATGATGCTATGGTTATGGCAAGCATAGCAGATGTAGGACTCATTTTTGTGCCTAGCAAGGATGGCAGAAGTCACTGTCCAGAAGAATGGACAGATTATGAAGATTTACAAAAAGGGATTGAATTGGTTTACAAAACTATATTAGATATTGCAGAGGTGAGCAGTGATGAACATTAAAGAATTAGCAAAACAAAATAAAGACTATGTCATTGATTTAAGAAGGGAATTCCATATGCATCCTGAACCAAGCTGGAAGGAAGAAAGAACTTCTCAAAGAGTAAAGGAAGAATTAGAAAAAATGGGTATTCCTTTTTCCCCTGTAGCAGGTACGGGTGTTGTGGCAACGATTAAAGGAAATCAAGAAGGAAAGACCATTGCTTTAAGGGCAGATATGGATGCGCTACAAGTGAAGGAATGCAACGAAGTGCCTTATAAGTCTCAGAATGAAGGCATTATGCATGCATGTGGACATGATGGACACACAGCCATGCTGTTAGGTGCGGCACAGGTGTTAAATGCATGCAAAGATGAAATAAAGGGAACCGTGAAGTTATTTTTCCAACCAGCAGAAGAATTGGCCCAAGGAGCGAAAAAAATGATAGAAGAAGGGGTCATGGAAGGTGTAGACGGTGTATTTGGCATCCATTTATGGAGTGATATTCCTGCAGGGACGGTATCTGTGGAGGAAGGACCACGAATGGCTTCTGCAGATATGTTTACCATTCGTGTAAAAGGTAAGGGGGGTCATGGTTCTTTACCACACCAAGGGGTAGATGCAGTGGTGGCAGCCTCTGCAATCGTTATGAATTTGCAATCGGTGGTAAGTAGAGAAATTAGTCCTCTAGAATCTGCAGTGGTGAGTGTAGGCACATTCCACTCTGGTACAAGATTTAATGTCATTGCCAATGCTGCAGAGTTAGAAGGAACAACTAGATGCTTCAATCCTCAAATAAGAGAAGCACTTCCTAAGATGCTTGAAAGAATTGCGCAAAATACGGCGAAGAGCTATAGGGCAGAAACCCAGATAGAATATAATTTTGCTACGCCGCCTACAATTAATGATGCAGGATGTTCAAAACTCGCAGAAAAAGCAGTAGAGAAGATTCTAAGTAAAGAAAGTGTCATCAAAATGGAGAAGGTAACAGGTGGGGAAGATTTTGCCATGTTTGCAGAAAAAGCACCAGCAGTGATGGCTTTCGTAGGAATTAGAAACGAAGAAAAAGAAGCCCATTATCCCCATCATCATGAAAGGTTTAATATGGATGAGGATGCCCTTGAAATCGGTACAGCTCTTTATGCCCAATATGCCCTTGATTTTTTAATGGAAAAATAGTCATAGACAATATGAGCAAAAGCCTAGATCCCAAAGAGGATTTAGGCTTTTGCTGATTTAGAGGAAACATAAGCAAAATCTGTCGAAAATTGCTATCAATTATGGCAGGAAGCAAATTTTTTTTATAGAAATATGTAGAAATAAGCACTGTTGCATCAGATAGGAGATTTGGGGGATGAGGGGGAAACATATGACACAAATGATAAGGGCACTATATACGGATATGAAAGAGATAATAAAAAGAACAGGGATAACAGGCCGAAAACAGTCAGTTGTCAAAAGATGGCTTACCCATCCATTGATGGGACCTAGTTTTGCATTATTTGTATTAATTATTACGATAATACTTTTTAAAGAAAAGAAACTATTCTTTGATTTAACAGGAATATTTGTAATCCTTATTATCTATTCTATCTTTACAGGAGGTCTAAAAAGTGGTCTTATAAGTTTTGGTATGAGTAATGTCTATATCATTGAATTATTATATATCTATGCCCAGAGACATAATTTTCAACAACTTGCTTATATTGCTGCTGTAGGGATAAATGATATAATATTAGTAGTAGGAGCTCTAATGGTAGGCTATATGTATGAACGGTTGAAATCATCAAACAAAGCATTATATAAGTATAAAATGTGTCTTAATCGAACGGAAGAAATATCTCAAGTAATGACTGTCCATATAGATGTAAATGGGAGGATTCTCAAAGTACCTCCTCGATTTTGTAGCTTGCTGGACTATACAGCACAAGAGTTGCTGGACATGAGATTCCAGGAGATTACGTATCCTGAAGATATAAAGGAAGAAAAGGAAAAACTAAAGGAAATGCTGGAGGGAAAGTATCTCTCTTATGATATGGAAAAGAGATTTATGGCTAAAAATGGACGAATTTTTTGGACTTATGTGAATGTATTGATGATAAGCGAAGAAAGTGGAATGCCCATGCATTTATTAGCCTATGTAAAGGATATTACAGAGCGTAAAAGAGCGGAAGAAGCATTGGCAGAAAGCGAAAGAAGACTAAGGCAGATTACCGATAATATGCTGGACGTGATTAGTCAGACGAACGACAAAGGAATACTTATGTACTCGAGTCCCTCGCTAAAGAGTATTTTAGGGTATAATCCTGAAGAGAGAATCGGAAAATCTATTTTTGAATTTGTGCATCCAGAAGACATAGATCAGGTAAAGACCATATTTGAAGCTTGTATGTGTGTCTCTTCATCAGGAAAAGCAGAGTTTCGATATAAACATGCCAAAGGCTATTATATGTGGCTAGAAAGTGTTGGAAATTTATTGTACAATGATAAAGAAGAAATCATAGGTGCCATTTTTTCAACACGAGATATCACAGAGCGAAAAATTGCAGAGAAAGCTTTAAAAGAAAGTAGAGAGCAGTATCGAAGATTTGTAGAGTATTCACCTGATGCGATTGTTGTGCATGATGACAGCGTAATTCTTTTTGCCAACGAGGCTGCAGCAAAACTAGCAGGACTAAGAGTACCAAAGGAATTAATAGGAAGAAAGCTAATAGATTTTGTACATTATGATCAAAAACAAGATGTTACTGAACAAATACGTGCATTGTTAAATAAAAATATGAGTGTATCTTTAAGAGAAGAACAGATTATTACAATAGATCATAAAACCATTGATGTAGAATTGGTAGGTATCCCCTTTGTATATAAGGGGAAATCAGCTTTTCAAGTAACTATTCGTGATATTACGGATCGTAAAAAAGCAGAAATACTACAAAGAAATGTAGAAGAAAGCAAGAGATTATTAAAAGAGGTCAAGGAATATGAAAAATTAAGAGATGATTTCTTTGCAAACATCTCTCATGAATTGAGAACCCCATTAAATGTTATTTTAGGGATTCTACAGTTATTAAATTTATTCGCTCAAGATCGTCTGTGTGCAAATAATAACCAAAGTACAATGAAGCATATAGCTGTGATGCGACAAAACTGTTATCGATTATTAAGGTTAGTTAATAATTTAATCGATATTACAAAAATAGATGCAGGGTTCTTTCAACTGCATTTGAAAAATGTCAACATTGTCAGTATTATTGAGGATATTACTTTGTCTGTGGCAGAATACATACAAAGTAAAGGGATTATGCTTCAATTTGATACGGATATAGAAGAAAAAATTCTTGCCTGTGACCCAGATAAAATGGAACGCATTATGTTGAACCTTCTTTCGAATGCCATTAAATTTAGTGATAGAGGAGATTGTATTACCGTTACAATTCAAGACAAAGGAAATTTTATTGGCATATGTGTACAAGATACAGGAATAGGCATTCCTTTGGATCAGCAGCAGATTATTTTTGACCGTTTTCAGCAAGTGGATAAATCCTTAACAAGAAATCATGAAGGAAGCGGAATTGGCCTTTCTTTGGTGAAAGCTTTGGTAGAGATGCATAAAGGACAGATCTTTCTAGAAAGCAATTACAAAGAAGGAAGTCGATTTATTATAGAAATCCCTGTTGAAGGAGTTTTGGCGAATGATTTTATTCCTCAAGCCCATCATGATGACGCAGTACAATCAGGACGGATCGAGCGTATACACATCGAGTTTTCTGATATTTATTCATGAAAAGAAGAGAATGTATGCAGGAATAATGAATGATTTATGGAATTTAATATAACAGAATAAAATTTACTATAATTAAAAACTAACGGTTTATTTACAGAAAATAAGGGAGAAAAATAAATATGAACCAATATATAAAAAAGTTGGGACGACTGTTTTTTGGTATTTTGCTCTGTGGAATCAGCATGGTCATGGCGATTAATGCCAATGTAGGATTGGGTCCTTGGAATGCATTTCATGTAGGAATTACCAAACACACTTCCCTCACAGTTGGTGGTGCTGGAATTTTAACAGGTTGCGTCATTGTACTACTGGGTACCTTATTAGGGCAGTTGCCAGGTTGGGGAACGCTGCTGAACATGGTTTTTGTAGGACTGTCGGTAGACTTTATTAATCAATTGCAAATCATTCCTCAGTGTCAGGAATGGATTCCTGGTGTGATCATGCTGATTATAAGTTTAATATTGATGGGGATAGGGACCTATTTTTATTTAAGTGCCCAAATCGGTGCAGGTCCTAGGGATGGATTGATGGTGGCTTTAGTGAAAAAAACTGACAAACCCGTATGGATCATTCGTAATGGCATCGAAGCTGGGGCGCTTTTGGCAGGAGCTTTACTAGGGGCACCAATTGGTATTGGTACAGTAATCTATGTAACCTGTATAGGCTCTACCATTCAAGGAATCTTTAGATGGTTTCGTTTTGATACAAAAAATGTGATACATCGATCGATACGAGATGATTACTATTTACTGAAACAAATACAAGGGCGTAAGCAAAAAGGTTAAAATTGTCTAAAGCTAGAAATGATCATATTGGAGGATAATAGATGGAAAAAATAACGGATAAAAAAACAATCGGATCAGTGATAAAGGCTATGGAAATTATGGAATTATTAGCATCATCTAATGAAGAAATAGGGGCGACAGAAATTAGTCAAAAATTAAACTATGGTGTAAGTGCTACCTATCATTTGTTAGCCACATTAAAATTGTGTAAAATGATTGAGCAAAATACTAGAACCAAGAAATATAGATTGGGAATAAAGCTATGGAAAATTGGTAAAATGGCACGGGAACAAAATCCTTTAGCTCCATTGATTCAACCCTATCTAAAAAAACTTAGAGAATTAACTGATGAAACAGCAAATTTAACGATTCTAGATAACGGAGAGATTGTTTACATTGCTCAGGATGAGAGTACTCGATTGGTACGAATGTTTACAAAAATAGGGGCAAGAATCCCTTTACATTGCAGTGCTGCAGGAAAAGTACTGCTGGCGTATCAGCCTAAGGAGAAGCAGGATGCTGTCATTGCCACATTAAAATTTGAAAAGTTTACTGATCAAACCGTTACCGATCCAGAACGATTGACACAAGAACTAAAAATGATCCGAGAAAGTGGTTATGCTTTTGACAACGAGGAGCGGGAGTTGGGTGTGAGCTGCGTTGCGGCACCTATATTTGATCTTGACGGAGAAGCCATTGCGGCTATCAGTATTTCAGGACCTAGTGAAAGGTTTTCTTTATCAAATAGGGAACATTTCATTGAACATGTTTTAGAAATAACCAAAGAAGTTTCTATTCAATTTAAAAATCAATAAAAGAACGATAAGAAATCACCGAGAAGATCAGGTGATTTTTTTATTGCAAAAACATCCTTAGTAAACATGGATAATAAAAGGCTTTTATTATCTACAACTATGGAGAAAGGCGTAATTTATTGAATATCGAATAATGGTAATAGACAAGAAACAATAAATCAAAGATTTGATTTAATTGGAGGCTAAAGGAGTGGAAAGGATGTATAAAGAGATAGGTATAAATATAAGCAGAATTAAGAAGAATTTAGAAGAATTGAGTAAATTTAATGCAACGCCAGGAAAGGGGTTGACGAGGCTGCCCTTTACAAAGGAAGCGAAAGAAGCCACAGAATATATAATAAAAGAAATGAAAGGGATAGGACTTGATGTACGCCAAGATGGAGCAGGATCTATTATAGGAAGACGTGAAGGAAAGAAAAAGGATGCATCTGTTATTATGATTGGCTCTCATTATGACTCTGTAAAAAATGGTGGAAACTTTGACGGGATCGCAGGTATTGTTGCAGGGTTAGAACTCATTAGAGCAATGGGGGAAAACGATATCTCAACAAATTCACCTATAGAAATCATTGCAACGAATGATGAAGAAGGGGTAAGATTTGGAGATGGTTTCTTTGGAACGAGAGCAATAGCGGGACAACTCACACAAGAAGAAATTGCAGCATGTAAGGACGCAGAGGGCATTTCTATTGCGCAAGCGATGGAAGCCTACGGCCTTGACCCAAAAGATATTCATTTGGCTGCTAGGACGCCAGAAAGTATCAAAGCTTTTTTTGAAATCCATGTAGAGCAAGGGCCTATTTTAGAAGTAAATAAGAAAGAAATAGGACTTGTTCAATATATTGTAGGCATGCATAGATTTAAAGTGACGATAAAAGGAAGGCCAGATCATGCTGGAACTACACCTATGGATATGCGCATTGATCCATTAGATGCGGCATCCTACGTCATTAGCAAAATTAGTGGTATGGCCAAGGCCGTGGGAGAGGGAACAGTAGCAACAGTAGGTGCATTAGAAGTATTTCCTGGAGCAGTAAATATTGTACCCAGTGAAGTGAAATTTACTGTAGATGTTCGATCGAAAAAACAAGAATATATTGCATCTGTTACGCAGCAAATTCATGAAGCTCTGAAAGAGGTAGCACAAAGGATGGGCGTAGAATATGAGATTATTGAAAAATTAAATGTAGCACCCGTTAAATTATCGGAGAAATTAATGGACTTAATGAAGAAAAACTGTGAAAAACTAGGATTTTCTAAGGAAATCATGTTAAGCGGTGCGGGGCATGATTCTCTTGTTATGTCAGAAATAACAGATGTAGGATTAATCTTCGTGCCAAGCAAAAACGGAAGAAGTCACTGCCCAGAAGAATGGACAGATTATGAAGCCTTTAAAAAGGGGATTGAAGTAGTATATCATACGATTTTGGATATAGATCAAGGATAGAAAAGGCACACAGCATAAAATATAAATTTTAAGGAGGATGGGATAGTTATGATTAAAAGAAGAGATCAATTAAAAGTACAGGAATCTCATGAATGGTTGGGTGGTAAAGGCGATATAAAAGTTGTACATTTTTTTGAAGAGGAAGA
Organism: Clostridiaceae bacterium 35-E11; assembly: GCA_038396625.1. GTDB lineage: Bacteria > Bacillota > Clostridia > Peptostreptococcales > Thermotaleaceae. Next base: position 3,804,148 of record CP121688.1, on the reverse strand, counting down.
CTTTAATGGCAAAGGAAGATTGTTTGGTAAAAGTATTTTACCTGCTGGCACATCCATAGGATACCATCAGCACAAGGGAGATTCAGAAGCTTATTATATTTTATCTGGAGAAGCACTTGTGAATGATAATGGAAAGGAAGCTGTTCTAAAAGCAGGAGATGTGCTTATTACAAAAGATGGTCATTATCACTCCATAGAAAATATTGGAGAGATTGACTTAGAATACATTGCCCTGATATTATTTAGCTAATGTAGTAATTTTGAAAGCATAATTTATCAAAATAAAAAATTCTAGACTGCTTTATGGATGGTAGAAAACATTTACAATACTCAGAAATAATTTGCCTAAAATTAGAATAAAGGGATAAAAAAACGATGAAATATTATCTATAAAGGATAAAGGGGACGAAGGAAGAAAATAGAATGGTAATGTATGATACTTAAGAAATACAAAATATGATATGTTTTTTAAGGAGGTTTTTGATATGGGTTATCCAAAGGATCTTTTGTCAACAAGAGCTATTATTAAACACGGAAAGTTTGCAATTATACCGCCACAGGGATTAGTAAATAATGTAGTTCCAGGTTTTGAAGACTGTAGAATTAGTATTGTTGCCTCTCCCCAAATAGGTGCAAGCTTTGTACAATACATTATAGATATTATGCCTGGAGGAGGGACAACGCAGAAGTTTGCTGCTGAAGAAGGAATCGAAAGCTTTGTTTATTGTGTTCATGGAGAGGGCAAGGTTTTGGTAGACAATGAACAAAAGCTATTTAAAGATGGTAGCTATGCTTATGCACCTGCAGGTATAGGTCTTGAAATTAGAAATGATTCCAATGAAAATATGAAAGTATTACTCTATAAACAATGTTATGAGGCAATAGAAGGGCATAAAGCAAGGGTTGTATTTGGTAATGTGCATGAAATTGAAGAAAGAATTTATGACGATATGGAAAATGTGTTTATAAAAGATTTATTACCTACAGATTTAGGATTTGATATGAATATGCATATTTTGACTTTTGAACCCGGAGCTTGCCATCCTTTTATTGAAACCCATGTGCAAGAACATGGTGCATATTTATTATCTGGTGAAGGTGTATATTTACTTGATGATGAATGGGTTACCGTAAAGAAAGAAGATTATATATGGTTTGGCCCATATGTACCACAGGGTACTTATTGTGTGGGGAGAGAAAATTTATCCTATATTTATTCAAAAGACTGTAATAGAGATGTTAGACTATAAGCCTTTATTGTAAAGGAAAGCACAGCTCAAATAGAGCCGCAAAGACACTTATCATTGCTTAAGCTTTAAACATTTAGGGGGTGGCAGCACTTGGAAATGCGTGTAAGACAATTATTAGATATAAAAGTTTTAAGAGATGCAGAAGTGGTTGCCGGAGCAGAAGGAATAGATAATATTGTTACAGGGGTAACGATTATGGAAGCACCTGACATAGCAGATTGGCTAAGTGGAGGGGAGCTGCTTCTCACTAGTCTATATCCCATACATTCTGATGCTGCTACTCAAAGAGAACTAGTAGTAAAGCTTGCACAAAAAAAGGCAAGTGCTTTAGCCATTAAGGTGCATCGCTTTGTTGAAGAGATACCAAAAGTAATTATAGATACTGGAAACCAGCTTGGTTTGCCTATTATTCAGTTATCCAAGGATATTCGGTTTGTAGATATTATGTATCCAGTGATGGGAGAGCTATTTAATAAGCAGGTTTTAAAATTAAACTACTATAAGGAAGTACATAAGCGGTTTACAGCTTTGGCATTAGCAGATGAGGGGTTAGAAACAATTATTACATCACTACAAGAACTCATTTGCAACCCTGTTGCCATCTATGATAAGGATTTTCATTGCATCTGTTCTACCGATAAAAATATTAATGAATTTAATATATTGGAGAGGGATTTAGAATATAAGGGTAAGGATGGAAATTTTCTGCATTATAAAAGACATGTAAGTTTTCCTAATGTAGAAAAAAAAGAGGCATTTCAAATTGTAGTTCCTATACAGGCGGTAAATCAAATCAAAGCATATTTGACGATTGCAGAAGTAAACAAACAATTAGGCCCCTTAGATTTTATTGCCATAGAAAACGCTGCTACTGTTGTGTGTCTCGAAATGGTAAAACAATTTGCAGTAGCAGAGGTGGAGCAGAAATTTAAGAATGATTTAATCGATGATTTAATCAAGGGTAAAATCGATTCAGTACATACCATTTATGAAAGAGCGAACTTAATTGGCTGGGATTTAAATACTTCCCATGTTGTAATGCTATTTTATATGAACAATTTAAATGAATACTTAGGGCAAACGAAGCATAAAAAAGATATATTTCTGAGAAAGTTTAAAAGTGAAGTGCATTCCCTTGTGTATAATACAGTAAGTTGCTATGTGCCCAACTGCATTATTCGAAGTGGTAGCGATACAATTCTGGTTTTATGGCCTGTAGATAAAACAAATCATCAAGATTGGCTCAAAATAACAAAGAAAGCGGCTAAAAAAGTTCAAACAAGAATCAAGAAGGAAATGAGACAGATTTCTATGACTGTAGGTATTGGAAATATTGCAAAGGATATTATGACCATCGCACAGAGCTATCAGGAAGCACAAGATGCCTTGGAATTTGGGCAGCTAATCTATGAAAAGGAAGCGATTATATCTTTTGCTGAATTAGGTGTTTTTCGCCTTCTATGCAAATTTAAAGATGTGTCTGTGCTAAAGGATTTTATTCCACAATCGTTGATAAAATTATTGGAGTATGATCAATCTAATAGCGGTGATTTGGTTGAGACCTTAGAGGTATTTTTAAAATGCAATGCCAATGCGAGTCAAGCTTCAAAGCAATTATTTATTCACTATAAAACGGTTTTATATCGCTTAGAGCGTATTCGAGAAATTACGAGTATAGATTTAGAAAATAATGAAGAGCGTTTGGAGATACAAATAGGACTGAAAATATTAAGACTACTGAATAGCAGAAAATAAAGTGAGATGAGAAAAGATACAATACCTAAAATTCCTCAAACCTCCATATTTACATAAAGTAGCTGTTTGCTATTAAACTTGTTGATGCAATCTTGTATGCATCATAAAAATGTAATATATTGTACTTAAATAAAAATAATGGAGGGATAAATATGTTTCATGGAATTTATACACCAATTGTAACACCTTTTAAGGAGAACGAAGAGATTGATTATGGTAAGATGAAGCATAATTTAGAAAGATGGGGAAAGACAGATCTAGATGGGATTGTGGTTTTGGGATCTAATGGAGAATTTGTGTATCTATCTTTAGAAGAAAAATTAGAGCTTGTTAAATTTGTGATAGGCAATTTTCATAAGGATAAGAAAATCATTGTAGGCACAGGTTGTGAATCCACAAAAGAGACCATTCAGCTTAGCAACAAAATGGCAGATCTAGGTGCCGATGCAGTGTTAGTACTTCCTCCCCATTATTTTAAAGGTGGGATGAAGGAGGAAATATTATATCAGCATTTTGTAGATGTAGCCAATGAATCAAAAGTACCTGTGATGCTTTATAATATGCCAGGAAATACAGGGATCAATCTTTCTGCGTCTTTAGTTGCAAACTTGGCAAAACATCCAAATATCGTAGGGATTAAAGATACATCAGGAAATATTGTGCAAATCACAGAAATTGTAAGGGACGCCGATGATGATTTTGCTGTTTTTGCAGGGAATGCAGGCTATCTATTACCTGCATTGTCAGTAGGTGCAAGAGGAGCTACCCTAGCCCTAGCCAATATTTTACCAGAGGATTGTTGTAAACTGGTTACTCTATTTAAAGCAGGTAGAATGGAAGAAGCCAAAGCCCTCCAATTAAAAATGATGGAGCTCAATTTCACTGTAACAGGAAAATGGGGGATACCTGCCTTAAAGGCTGCATTAGACCTATTAGGCTATCAAGGAGGAAACCCAAGGAGACCTTTAAAACCTTTATCTGAAGAAAAAAGACAAGCACTTAAACATGCTTTAGTGAAATATGGGATACTCAAATAGAAGAATAGAGGGGAAATACAATATATGAGAATGGCAATCATTGGATATGGTGGTGTAGGTAGTGCTTTTATAAGGCTATTAAATGATAAGAAAAGCAATTTAGTGCACGAAGGGATAGATATAGTGGTTCATTATATTATTAATTCAAGTGGAGGTATCTATGATCCAGCAGGGATAAATTATCTAGATGTTATTGAGTTTTCAAAAACAAAAAGAGATCTTACCAAATATCCCAAGGGAGGTAGCAAGGATGTGACCTTCGATAAAATGCTGGAAAGAAAAGATGTAGATATTGTAGTGGAGATGACACCCACAAATAAAAAAACTGGGGAACCGGGAATGACCCATATTACAAAAGCATTAGAGAATGGAATACATGTTGTTACTGCTAATAAAGGACCGATTTTATTAAATTTTAGAAAGCTCAATGAATTGGCGGCACAAAACAAGGTCCAATTATGTATTGGATGTACTACTGGTGGGGCTTTGCCTGCTATTAACGGTGGCATCATGGATCTGGCAGGTGCAGATATTCTTTCGATTGAAGGCGTATTAAACGGGACGACAAACTTTATATTAAAAGAAATGGATGACCAAGGAAGCACTTATAAAGAAGCATTAAAGAAAGCCCAAGATTTAGGGATTGCTGAAACAGATCCTACATTGGATGTGGAGGGATGGGATACAGCTGCTAAACTTTTAATTCTAACAAACGTATTGATGAATGAGGAAAAAACCCTAGAGGATATTACCGTGGAAGGCATTACCAATATCACACCACAGGATATTCAACAGGCGAAAGCTGAAAAAAAGAAATATAAACTCATAGGAAAGACAATAAATGAAGATCAAATACTAAAGATGACGGTGAAATTGGAAAAATTAGAGGATACACATCCACTATATGGTGTGGAAGGGAAAAATAAAGCTGTAAGATATACTTCAGATACCTTAGGTGATTTAACCATTATAGGGGGTGCCTCTGGGGTCATGCCAGCAGCCGCTTCGATTTTGAGAGATGTCATTAATATACATAGGGGCTATAAATTTTCTAAATTCAGATAAAATTTTTATTTTTTAGCAGGATTTTCATCATAAAAAGCAAATATATTTAATATAATAAAATTAAATTTACTAATAGTAAAAGGAGGAAGAAAAAGTGAAGAATAGAAAATTAGTTATGATTCCAGGTCCAACACCTGTTGTAAGATCTATACAAGACCAAATGGGTAGAGAAACCGTGGCTTTTGGTGATCCAGCTTTTGTTAACGACTTTAAAGGATTAATTGAAGACTTAAAGACATTATGGAACACCAGTGGAGAAGTTTTTGTGGTAGCAGGATCAGGTACCTTAGGCATGGAGATGGCTATTGCCAATACATTAAAAGCAGGAGATAATGTACTAATTGTTTCCCATGGTTATTTTGGAGATCGTTTTATTGACTTATGTGAAAGAAAAAAACTAAATGTGGATGTAATATCCAGCGAATGGGGTACAATTGTACCTGTAGAAGAAATCGAGAACAGATTGAAGGAAAAGAAATATCAAGCGATTACTGTAACCCATGTAGATACATCAACAGGGGTATGTGCACCAGTAGAAGAGATCGGAAAAGTAGTAAAGAAATTTGAAGACACATTATATATTGTGGATGGTGTATGTGCTACAGCTGCTGAACCGGAGTATGTAGATGATATGGGTATAGATATATTGTTAACGGGGACACAAAAAGCTTTTGGCGTAGCACCAGGATTAACCATGGTATGGGCAAGTGAGAAAGCGTTAGAAAGAAGAAAAAGCTTAGGAACAATTGCAGAATTTTATGCTGACTTTGAAAAATGGCTTCCCATCATGAACGATCCTTCTAAATACTATGCTACGCCTGCAGTAAACCTTATTTGGGCATTGAAAGAATCGGTGCGAATCATCAAAGAAGAAGGCCTTGAAAACAGATATGCAAGACATAAGAAAGTAGCAAAGGCAATGCAAACAGCCTTAGAGACCTTGGGTTTTAAAATTTTAGCAAAAGAAGAGTACAGAGCTGTAACATTATCTAACGTAATTTACCCTGAAGGTATCAACGATGCAGAATTCAGAAAAATCTTGGCTGAAGAGGGGATTGTTGTGGCAGGAGGATTAGGTGCCTATGCAGGAAAGATGTTTAGATTAGGCCATATGGGTAACATCGATATGCATGACTTAGTATCTGTAATGGCAACGATTGAAAGAGCGCTATATAAAGTAGGAAAAGACGTGGAATTAGGGAAAGGCGTAGGCACGCTTATGAAAGTGTTATTAAAATAAGAAGATCAAAATTTTGAAATAGAATCCTAACAAAAAGGATTCTATTTCTTTTCTATAGTAAAACATTAGAATAGGAATAGATTAAGAGATACGAGCAACATCATATTTAAAATTGAAAAATACACCATGGTATGATAAGCTTTAACTGATAAAAGCCTACAAGTAATGAGCATTTATGATTATATATTGTAAGCAAGCGTGAGAAGGAGATCGTGATGATAAAGGATTTGTTTATTAATGCTACCATTTTGATTACCTTTATTTTTATAATTAGCAATCTTTATAGAAATGAGCCATTAACAAAAGCATCCCCTATTAGAAAAAAAATTTTTGCGAGTTTTGGGGGAACCGTTTTAGGGATTGTTTTAATGCTGTTTAGCATAAAGCTTAATGACCATGCTATCCTAGATTTACGTAATTTTCCTATAATGATTTTACTTACTCGTGTTGGGACGATGCCAGCATTCTTATGTGCTGTGATGATTGGTCTATTTCGGATATTTTATTTTGGATTGAATACGTCCTCTATTGGGTCATTTATAACCCTTTGTACCATCGTAGCAGGAGGCAGCTTGATAGAAAAAATACCAGTGAAAAAGGAATTACGTTGGTTATATCTAAATGTGTTTGTGCTAGTTTGCCTATCAACTTTGATGCTCATTCTCATTAAGCCTTATCAATATACAATTCGTATATTATGGAAATTTTATATTGTTTTTATTCTCACTAGTTATGCACTATATTATTTATTAGCATACGTAGAGAAAGTAAATACGGTTTTTCGTGGATTAAAGCAGCAAGCTTCCAAGGATTTTCTTACAGGACTTAATAATACACGAAGCTTTGATGTTATTTTTAATGACTTGATCAATAGGGTTAGTACATTTGATGAAAAGCTCTCACTTTTAATGATCGATATCGATCATTTTAAGAGGGTAAATGATACCTATGGACATCCTGCAGGAGATGAAGTTTTAAGGCAATTAGGAGAATTGATGGTGAAAAATTCAAGGAGTTTTGATTATGTCTCTAGAATGGGAGGAGAAGAATTTTCAGTATTACTTCCAGATTGTTCTCATGAAAGAGCTTTAGAAGTAGCGGAACGAATAAGAAAAGCTGTAGAGGAATATGATTTTATACTACCGAATAGCACAAGAATCAATGTAACCATATCTATAGGTGCTTCTACGATCGGTTCATATTGTAAGCAAAAAAAAGAAAATTTTATCGGAGAAGCAGATCAGGGCTTATACTTAGCTAAGAGAACGGGAAGAAACAGAGTTTGTTCTATAATAGCAGACAGATGCAAAGATGGACAATGCCCTTGTCATCAAAGAAATTTATAGGAGAATCATGAATTTGACAAGATGCAATAAAATATTGCGCATCTAATTATTGCATTTGCAATAATTAGATGCGCAATATTTTATTTAGAAATGGAGGGAAAACTGCATGTATAAAAATAAATGTGGATTAATAATTTTAAATAATGAAAATGAAAACATTTATTATAATAGCGTTGCAGAAAGTTTTTTCCATGTGTCCCAACTATCCTCTAAAAAAATTCTTGATCTCCTACAGATAGATGGTGACAAGAATATCCGACAAAATTACGAAATAGCCCATAGGAAAAGGGATTTTGCCATACAATTTGAAAAAGTTTCTTTTCTAAAGGATAGTTGGCAGGTTTTTATGATTACAGAATTAACAGCGTACAAACGCCAAGAAGAAAAAATTCACGTTTGGGAAAAAATGTTGGACTATGTTCAAGATGCTTTATATGTAATTGATCGGGAAGGAAAAGAAGTTTTTTATAAAAACATTGAGCGATTCACGCCAACTTGTCGCAAGCAAATGGTAGAAGAATTAATGACGGTATTCGAAACGGAACAGCCAATTGTTGGGAAGTATCATTGCTATTTCACCAATGATCATAGAGCGATTCATATGCTCTCAACAGCTATTCCTGTAAAAAAAGAAGGAAAGGTTATTGCTGTGATCCTTGTAAATAACTATATCAATCGATTGAAAAAGGTCATCTCTAGGGTGGTAGACATGCAGAATCAGTTGCTTCTTCCAAAAGGAAAAGAAAATATACCTAGAAATGGTACCCGTTATACCTTTGATGACATTATTGGAGAGAGTGAGCAAATTAAATTAGTTATTGAAAAGGCACAAAAGGCAGCATTGAGCCATGTGCCTGTACTACTCTGTGGAGAAACGGGTACAGGGAAAGAGGTTTTTGCTCAGAGTATCCATAATAATAGTATAAATTGTGATGAGCCTTTTGTAGCCATAAATTGTGCAGCTATTCCAGAAACACTTCTAGAAAGCTTACTCTTCGGGACCGTTAAGGGGGTTTTTACAGGAGCTGAAAATAATAAAGGACTTATGGAGCAAGCAGGGAAAGGGACTATATTTTTAGATGAAATTAACTCGATGGGAATTGATTTACAAGCAAAATTATTGAGAGTACTGCAAGAGAAAAAAGTACGAAGGCTGGGAGGAGATCAGGAAATTCCTATATGCTGTAGGATTATTAGTGCAATGAATACAGACCCACAGGAGTTAATTAGAAAACAAGCACTGCGAGAAGACTTTTTTTATCGCATTGCTGTGGTGACCTTACAGATTCCTCCTTTGAGAGGTCGAAAAGAGGATATTTTCATTTTAACGAAGTTTTTTTTAGAACGCTTTGAGCAGGTTTATGGAAAAAAGATTCTAGGGATCTCACAGGAATTAAGAGAGGTTTTTCTTAAACATCTATGGCCTGGAAATGTACGAGAATTGTCCCATGTTTTAGAAGGAGCAATAAATTTAATTGAAAACGAGAAAGTCATTGGTTTATCAAATATGCCAGACTATTTTCAGTGTTTACCTAGTATAAGGGAAGCAAAAGTTAGGCAAAAAGGTAACACAGATGAAGTAGAATTTAGACAATATCAACATTTATCTTTGCCAGAGCGGTTAAAGGCAATTGAGACAAAAATGATTCTGGAAAGCATAGATGCCAGTAATGGCAATATTACAAGAAGTGCTGAAATATTAGGAATACATAGACAAAATCTTCAAGCACGAATGAAAAAGCTAAATATACGAAAAAATTTTAATGCATAAATATAAAAGAGAGGAAGGATATTTTTCAGAATATCCTTCCTCTCTTTTATATTGGCATAATCATTGCGTATTATTGAATATGGAATGTGAAATCGAATAGAAAGGAGATCGAAAAACCTTGGAGGAAAAGTCTGTATGGATTCAAATAGAAGTAAATGGTATTCAATATAAACAACTTATAAATACAAAGGATACTTTGTTAGAGGTACTGCGAGAAAAAATAGGACTAAAGGGAACGAAAGAAGGCTGCGGCAGTGGACATTGTGGAGCTTGTACGGTACTTTTAGATGGAAAGCCCGTAAATTCGTGTATGCTGCTTGGGGTACAGGCAGACAACAAAAAAATAATGACAATTGAAGGAATGGCGATAGAAGGCAGATTGCATCCAATTCAAGAAGCTTTTGTGGAGGAACATGCAGTGCAATGTGGATTTTGTACACCTGGGATGGTGATGTCATCAAAAGCCTTACTAGACAAGAATGCTGCGCCTAGTGATGAAGAAATTCGTGAAGCACTTTCAGGAAATGCATGTAGATGCACAGGCTATACGAAAATTATTAAAGCAGTGAAACGAGCAGCAACAAAGATGCACTCGGAGGGGGAAGCAAGATGAAAATATGTGGGCGTAGAAGTTCATATTGAAGGGAGAAATAACAATGACAGATTTTCAAATTGTTGGAAAGTCTTATCCGAGACATGAATCGATGCAAAAAGTTATGGGAGAAGCAGTTTATACAGGGGATATTCATATTCCAGGTATGGTATATGGAGCAATTTTACGCAGTCCTTATCCCCATGCAAAGGTGCTAAGCATAGACAAATCTGAAGCAGAAAAAGTAGATGGAGTATTGGGGATTTTATTGCCAGAGGATGTGCCACAAATGCCATTTAATTGTTCAGGGAATCCTCCATCAGTGCTGCTCATAAAGGATGAAAAAATTTTAACCGATCATCCTCTACATGTGGGAGATCGAATTGCAGCTGTGGTTGCCGCTACACCTGAAGCATGTGAAGAAGCGTTAAATAAGCTGGCTGTGCAGTATAAGGTTTTGCCAGCGGTATTTACGATTAAAGAAGCACTTGCAGAAAATACATATACTATTCATCCAGAATTGGTAGAAGATAATATCATCAAAAAAATGGAAGCCAAGAAAGGAAACATAGAAGAAGGAATTGCGAGAGCTGATTATGTCTTTGAGGAAAAATTTTATACCCCAGCTGTACAGCATGTTGCCATGGAGCCTACTACATGTATTTGTCACTTTACGGCAGCAGGAAAGCTAATGATATGGAGTACTTCTCAGACACCTTTTCAAGAAAGAAGAATATTATCTGAGTTATTGAATATGCAAGAAAACGATATTCGAATTATCAAACCAGTGATGGGTGGTGGATTTGGAGCGCGGCAGCAACTTCATAATCAGCATGTGGGTGCTTTGCTTTCTAAACTAGTAAATAAGCCAGTAAAGATTGTCAATACCCGAGAAGAGGAAATGTATACCACTGCTGTACGACATGAATCTGTTATTCATCTGAAGATCGGTGTAACAGCGAATGGAAAAATCCAAGCCTTTCATGCAAAAGTATATTTTAATACAGGTCCCTATACGAGCCACGGGCCCACCGTAATGGCAGCTGCAAGTCGTAAGCTGCAGTATTGTGTGGAAAATTACCTATATGAAGGATATTGTGTATTGACAAATGCACCGGTGGCAGGAGCGATGCGGGGCTATGGAAATCCCCAAGTTACCTTTGCGAGAGAAGTTTTGCTCAATAGAATTGCTAAAAAACTGAATATAGATCCTGTTGAATTGCGTCTGTTAAATCATATCCAAGTGGGAGACAAATTTCCTGCAGCTACCTCGCCTATTCTGAGCTGTGAAATCAAGGATTGTGTGAGAGGCGCTGAAGAGATAAAACAGATAATTGATAAGAAAGAAAAAACCGACCGCAAACAAAAAAATAAAAATCTTGTGGAGGCTTGGGGTGTAGCTTTTGGATGTCATACATCTGGGCCATCTTCAAAAGAAGGGATGAGTTCATGTGTAATTCTAGCAAATGATGATGGGACAGTAAATTTAATGACAGGATCAGCAGATATTGGGCAAGGAAGTGAGACAGCCTTAAGCCAAGTTGTAGCCGAAGAACTAGGAATTCATATGAAGGATGTAACCATTGTAGCTGCGGATACTGGAAAGACGCCTTACGATACGGGTACCTTTGCTAGTAGTCAAATGTATGTTAGCGGTAATGCTGTTCATCGAGCAGCTGTGGATTTGGTGAATAATTTGAAATTAGCGTTGGAGAAGAAATACCAAGTTGATCCTCATCAAATTAGCTGGCAACGCGGACGCTATAGTATTTGTACAGAGCAAGATCAAAAAATTTTAAGCTTTAAAGACAGCGTAAGAGATGTATCCTTTGGCGTAAAAGGAATAGTACTCATTGGAAGTGCTAGTTTTAAAGCGCAGGAAAGCCCTCCTCCCTTTGCTGTTTGCTGGGCGAAGGTAGCTGTAGATTTATCCACCTATACCGCAGAAGTAAAGCATATCATTGAAGCGGTAGATGTAGGTACAGCAGTAAATCCAGAAGTTGTTACTGGGCAGGTAGAAGGTGGTATTGGCATGGGGTTTGGCTATGCAATGATGGAGCAGATAGAAATTAATGGCCGAGCAAATAAGCCAATATCTTCTGATCTATTGCACTATAAGCTTCCTCTTTCTACTGATATGCCCCAAACCCATGTGTATATTGCCAAGGGTTATGAACCTACAGGGCCTTTGGGAGCAAAAAGCGTGGGGGAGCTCGCAACAGTTCCTATTGCCCCTGCGATTATAAACGCTATTTCCAATGCTACAGGAGAAGAAATCAATGCTTTACCGTTATCTCACTTGATGATTCCCACAAAATATAGAATGCATCCAACATCTAAATCTGTGAAGAAAAGGGAGAATAAGCATGAAGATTAAGAATACCTTTACGTTCATTGCACCTGATTCCATTGAAATTGCGTTGAAGCATTTTACAGAAAAAGAAAATGCTGTATTTCTCGGTGGAGGAACAGATTACATCCCCTTGGCTAAATATGGGGTAAAAAATCCACAATATGTTATTGGATTAGATAAGATTGAGCGTTTAAAGAAAATTGAAATGCGCCAAGAAGGCCTGTTTATAGGAGCAATGAGCACATTAACGGAATTAATGGAAAACGAAGAAATCAAAAAAAATTTTCCAATACTTGGGGAAGCTGCGGGCTGTGTGGCATCCCCTCAAATAAGAAATGTAGGCACCATAGGGGGAAATATCCTTCAGGATCGGAGATGTATGTATTTTAACCAAACAGAGTACTGGAGACAAAGCATTGAACCATGTTTTAAGAGTGGAGGCAAGATCTGTCATCAAGCACCTCCTTCACCACAATGTAGAGCTATATACTATTCAGATTTAGCACCAGTGCTTATGGCTTTGGATGCTCGTGCAGTATGTTATGATGAAATGAATTTTGTACAAATGCCTTTAAAGAAGGTGATTCATAACCATGTAGTAACCAATGGAGGAATTGCAAAACCAAAGTTTTTCATTACAGGATTCATCATACCTTATGTACAATCTGATGCTTGGATGAAGTTTGTAAAACATAGTATAAGGGCTTCAATTGAATTTCCCATTATTAATAGTGCACTCATTTATATACCTAAGGATGAAGATAGCAAACATATGAAAATCAAAATTGTTGTAGGTGCAGTAGCTCCTGAACCCTTTGAATTAGTAGAAACAGAGAAGTACATACAATATCATGGCTTTACAGGACATGAGGAAGAAAAAATAAAAAAGATAGCACGAGACGAGATTCGCCAAAACAGTTCTTTAATTCGGGAAACGGGAATATCCGTCAAAGCAAGAAAACAAGGCTTTGGATTAATTGGACATTTGTTAGAGCAGTGGTTTCAATTCCTTTGTGAGTAATAAAAATTTTGTAAGAATGTAGGGGATGGATAGGAAAGTAAAAAATTTCCATAATAAAATGTCATTGCTTAAAAAATGAAAGAAAATATAAAGGAGGAACAATCATGAAAAAAGTTATTTTAGATGGTAATTCATTAACGATTGAACAGGTTATAAGTGTTGCAAGAGATTTTGTACCAGTGGAAATTGCGCAAAAAAGCAGAGAAGAGATTATTCGTGTTAGAAAGTATATCGAAGAACATTGGATGAACCCCTCCTCACCTCCTACTTATGGTTTTAATACAGGGGTAGGAAAGCTGAAGTATATTAATATTAATATGGAGGAAAACGATATTTTTCAAACAAATATTGTCATGTCGCACTGTGGAGGAGTAGGAGAACCTGCTTCTGAAGAAGTGGTAAGAGCAACTATGGTCGTACGATTGAATGCATTTTGTCAAGGAGTTTCAGGGTTGAGGATAGAGGTAATTGACCGACTCACTGAAATGCTAAATAAGGGCATTCATCCTGTCATTCCGATACAAGGATCTGTAGGGGCTTGTGGAGATTTAGCCCCATTAGCTCATATGGTATCTGTTTTAATTGGTTATCCAAAGGCAGAAGCTTTTTACAAGGGAGAGCGCATGTCTGCTCCAGAAGCATTAAAACAGGCAGGGATTACACCGATTGCGTATCAATTAAAAGCCAAAGATTGCCTTGCACTTATTAATGGGACTACAATGTTTGCTGGAATGGCAGTGCTAAATTATTATGATGGCGCACAATTGATCAAGGAATCAGAAGTATCAGCGGCACTAAGCTTAGAAGCCATAAGGGGAGAGATGTCTGCATTTGATGAAAGAATTCAGAAAGTACGAAAACAAAAGGGACAAATAGAATGTGCAAATAATATTCGTAAGATTGTAGAAGGAAGTGAGAGAGTAACAGAGGAAGCTAGAAAAGTCCACCTAGACCATGATGTTTTGCATAAGGAATATAAACCTAGGGTACAGGATCCGTATTCTTTCAGATGTATTCCTCAAGTACATGGCTCTGTTCGAGATAACTTAGAATATATAAGAAAAATATTAGAGAATGAAATTAACGCAGCGACAGATAATCCATTAGTATTTTGGAATGAAAAAGGAGAATTAGAGTTTTTAAGTGGGGGAAATTTTCATGGAGAACCTATTGCCTTTGCCATGGATATTCTGAGCATGTCTATAGCAGAGATTGGAAATATTTCAGAGCGAAGGATATTTACTTTGCTTGATCCAACATTAAGCTATGGATTACCTCCAAATTTAGCAGGAAAGCCTACAGGATTAAATTATGGTTATGGCATTATTGCGTGCTCTGCTTCAGCTATTGCATCAGAAAATAAAGCACTATGCTTTCCAGCAAGTGTAGATACAATTCCAACAAAGAGTAATCAAGAGGACCATGTGAGTATGGCACCATGGGCTAGTAGGAAGGCAAGAATGGTAATCGAAAATGTCTATAAGATACTGGGCATTGAGTATATGATAGCTGCAGAAGCCATTTCATTAACAGAAGAGCAATTAGGACAATTTAAACTAGGAAAGGGGACAATGGCAGCATTTAATAGAATTCGTGAGGATGTAAAACCTGCATTCAAAGATACTTATATGCCTGATCAATCAGTACCAGCAATTGTCCTTGCAAAAAGTGGTGTAGTAGCCAAACAAGTAGAAGATGCAATCGGAAAATTATTATAGCTAGTTAAAAATAAAAGTCTAGAGGTAGAAAAATTTAAATCGTAAAGGTATTTAAATGAATCCTGCTTCTAGGCTTTATTTTACCGAAAAAATTTTCATTATTTTTAAAAAATTTCAAATAAAAGAAAGGAGAGGAGAAGATTTAAAACTTAGGAAGGGGAGGATGATAGAGAATTATGTAATAAAAAGAAATGAGCGTATTAGAAAGAAAACTTTCAATAATTGAATTGCTAGAAGAAAACATGAATATGAGGTGAATTATATCAATTTTGATTAAGGGGGATTAAAGATGACCGGTGAAAAGCAGAAACTTTCCTTTGGATTAGCTTTATTTGTACTTTTAGGCACTGCAGGAATTATGTGTATTAGTATCATTTTTTGGGGTCTAGATGCACATATACCACTATTGCTAAGTATCGTACTTGTAGCAATAATTGGCTTGCGTAAAGGATACACATGGAAAGATATACAAGAGGGAATTGCTGCAGGAATTAATGATGCCGTGGAACCAGTGATTATATTGGCTTTGGTAGGACTGATTATTGGAACATGGATTTTATCGGGTACAGTACCTACAATTATTTACTATGGACTTAAAATGATGTCCCCTCAATTCTTTCTAGTGACGGCAGCAATTATCTGTGCAATTGTTTCCACCATGACAGGTTCAGCATGGGGTACAGCTGGGACAGTAGGCATTGCCTTTATGGGTATAGGGCAAGGATTAGGATTACCTGATCCGATGGTGGCAGGAGCGATACTAACGGGTGCTTATTTTGGCGATAAGATGTCGCCCATGTCAGATACAACCATCTTGGCTTCTGCAATCGTCCGTGCAGACATTTGGGATCATATTCGAAGTATGTTTTGGACTACCATTCCAGGATTAAGTATTGCTTTAATAGCATATGGATTTTTAGGTTTTAAATATGCTGGAGCTAGTGCCATGAATGTAGAAAATATTGAATTAATATTAAATGGTATTAGTGGACAATTTCATATTAATATTATTTTATTGATACCTGCAATTTTGGTAATTGTTTTGGCTGTAAATAAGAAACCAGCTATTCCTACTTTACTTGGTAGCGCATTGTTAGCAGGGATTTTAGCAATGATTTTTCAAAAAGGCGTTACAGTAAAAAATGTCTTGTATGCCATGCATTATGGTTATCAATCTGAAACAGGAATTGAGATCATTGACAAGTTATTAACCAAGGGTGGTTTAAATAGCATGATGTGGTCCATTTCCTTAATCTTAGTAGCTTTATCCTTTGGTGGGGTACTCCAAAAACTAGAAGTAATGGATGCAATTATTGAGAAACTATTAAAGTATATTCGAACAGTGGGTTCTCTTGTTGCAAGTAATATTATTATGTGTTTTTTAGGAAATATGATGATGGGAACACAATATATGGGGATTATTATTCCAGGAAAAATGTTTCAAAGTACTTATAAGGAAATGGGTATTCAACCTAGAGTACAATCCCGAATATTAGAAGATTCTGCAACCCTAACGGATTGTTTGATACCTTGGACAATTGGAGCGAGCTTCTTTTCTGCAACACTTGGCGTTTCTACACTCCAGTATGCACCTTATGTCATCATGAATTATTCCGTACCAATTATTTCTATTATTTATGGATTTACAGGCATTGCTATTTTTAAACTAAAAGATGCGGAGGCGAAAGCGAAATAATAGGTTAGTGAAGATGAAAAAGGATAGGTGTTGTTTTAAGTAAAAAAGATACTTCTCAAGTTGTGGGAAGTATCTTTTTTCGTACTGCTAGCAACAGGACTGACGGTAAACTGTTTCGGCCGCCTTAATACCTATATTGCCTTCTATGCAGTAATTTTGGGCCATAAAGGCTAATTCTAATCCGCTTAAAATAGCCATCACATTGGACTTATCGCAGGAATACCCCATTAAACCAATGCGCCCTATTTTTCCTTTAAGCGCTCCTAAACCCCCACTGATTTCAATACCCAACTCTTCTAAAAGATATTTTCTCAATTTTACATCATCAGTGCCCGCAGGAATTTTAAAAGCATTTAGCATAGGCAATCGATGACCCTCTTGAGCAAACATTTCAATACCCATGGACTCTAATCCACGAACCAATGCCTTAGAATGAAGTTGATGTCTTTTAAATCGAGATTCCAACCCCTCTTCATAGACTATTTTTAAAGCTTCCCTTAATGCATAAATCATGGAGATCGGTGCCGTATGATGATAAAATCTTTCTTTTCCCCAATAGTTTTGCAGCATAGATAAATCAAAATACCAGCTTAAGACAGGGGTTTTTCTTTTACGCAGCTTTTCAAGGGCTCTATCGTTTACGGTGATCGGTGCCAATCCAGGAGGACAGCTTAGGCATTTTTGTGTGCCACTGTAGGCAATATCTATACCAGTCTCATCAATATTTACAGGCATACCACCCAAAGAAGTAACACAGTCTGCAATTAGAAGTGCTTCCTTTTCTTTGCAGTAGTTGCTGATTTCTTTTAGTGGTTGGCATACACCTGTAGAAGTCTCTGCATGAACGATTGCTACGAGTTTTGCATCTGTTGCGTCAAGCTTTTCCTTTACTTGATCTGGATCAATAATTCTTCCCCACTCTGCCTCAATAGGATGTACCTTTGCACCACATCTGTTAGCAATATCTGCCATTCTCATACCAAATAATCCGTTGATGCCTACGATCACATCATCTCCAGGTTCGATAAAGTTAACGAAAACAGTTTCCATTCCAGAACTACCTGTACCGGACATAGGCATGGTCAATTTGTTTTGTGTTTGAAATACATGTCTGAGCAAATCCATGGTTTCATTCATAATAACTAGAAATTCAGGATCTAAATGCCCTACTAAAGGGGTACTCATTGCCTTTAACACCTTTGGATCTACAGAACTAGGACCAGCACCGAGTAAATTCTTTTTAGACACACTTAATTCTTTATACATTGAAACATCCCTCCAATTATTTAATATTGGTAAAATATTATTACTAATATTAAATAATATTCTATACTAGTCATAAAAGTCCTTCTTTATTGCTCAAAAAATATCAAAAATTATTGAAAACTTTTCAAAGTACAAAAAAGGGGATCCATGCGTCTATAAATGCATGGATACCCTTTTTGTATTCTATCAACGTAAAGAATTATAGGTATATTTTCACAAAAGTTGCTAAGCAATGTGATCCTCATCTTTAAAAAGTGGTTTTAAAACCTTGTACTCTTTTGTAAGCTTTATTTTTTTAACTTGTCCAATTTCGCAATTTGGTTCATTATCAATGGAAGGTGTTTTGTTGACTACTAGTATTTGACTAGGATATACACTTTTATGGCCGACCATAAGATAACTGATTACGCAGGCGATTGATGCATAGGAGCCTATTTTTACACCAAATAATTCCATGGCGATGAGTATGGCAGCAATAGGTGTGTTGGTGCAGGCTGACAAAAATGCTACCATACCAATGGCTGAAAAGAGAGAAATATTTTCACCTATGATTTGCCCCCAAGCATTTCCTGCTGTTGTACCAATATAAAAAATAGGAGTTAAAATACCACCACTTCCTCCAGCACCTAAGGTTATAGATGTAGTAAACATTTTCATAAAAGAAGAAAGACCATTGACCGGATGACCTGCTAGGGCGGTATCAATAACAGATGTTCCCAATCCTATATAATCCTTACTCCCAGTCACATAGACGATGAGGATCAGTAAGAGACCTCCTAAAATACCTTTATAGGGTTTATAAAGATTTAATTGATGAATAAATCCTTCAATAAGATTGAGTGTCCGAATAAATAACATTGCCAAAAAACCAATGAATAAACCAAATAGAATCATATGTAGAAACATTTTGATTTGATTCATAGGAGCAAATTGAATAAAATAATCCAAATGCGTTGCACCCAAAGCTTTATTTACAAAGTAACTAACATAAGAAGCGATTAATGAGGGCAGAAAAACAATATAAGAAAACCTGCCTATATACAATACTTCTGATGCAAAAACTGCGCCCGCAACAGGGGTACCAAAAACTCCTGCAAATCCAGCACTGATTCCACAAATCACAAATCTTTTTCGATCCATATCATCGTTGATTCGAAATAGATTTGCAAAGAAAGATGCAATACCTGCACCAATTTGTGCACAGGGACCTTCCTTACCTGCAGAACCTCCAGAAATAAGGGTGATTAAGGTGGCCATTAATTTTACAGGGATGACCTTGATATCGATTCTTCCTGCACGCTGATGTACAGCTTCAATTACCTTTTCGGTGCCATGACCCTCTGCATCAGGAGCTAGCTTGATGACAAGAAGGCTGCTAAGGAAAAAAGCAACAGGCATAAGCAGATAATAATAATTTAATTTTTGTACATTGTATTCACCGATATGCAATAATTGAAGAAATATAGCAGTTACAGTACCTACACTAATACCAGCAAATATGGCTAGTCCAATCCATTTGATGGCACTACCCAGTAACAAGGTTTGTTCTACGAAGTCCATTTTAATTTTGCGTTTCATATAATCTCCTCCTAAGAAGAATAATAAATATAACAATGTACAGGGTTCAGATACAGAATCCTGTATACGTTCCACTATATATCTTATTATTATTCAGTGATTCTGTAAAGTCTCATATCCAAGAGCAAAGAAGTATAACCCTAGAGAACAAAGACTTATTATACATTAGCTCTGAAAAGCAGATGCATGGAGGGGAGTTTATTGTATACGCTATGTAATTTTATTTAAAATCTCTTTTTTTATGAATTGAAGAATGGATCGTATACGAAAACAATAATGAGCATAACAGCTAATATCTATAACCATGAGGTAGGTGATAATGCATACAATAGAGGTATAGGCGCTTACTTTTATTCCAAAAAGTTCTACAGATAATATTATGGCAGCGAGGGGAGTCTTTGTACAAGGAGCAAGAAGGGCAACCATTCCAATACAAGAGAATAGAGGTAGACTCGATCCCATTAACTGACTCCATGTGTTTCCTGCTGTTGCACCAATATAAAACACAGGGGTTAATAGGCCACCATTTTTTATGGTTCCTAATGTAATACATACAGTAAATATTTTCAACAAAAATGCAAAAGAAAACACCGCCTCTCCTAAAAGAGTACGATTGATAACATTTGTACCAAGACCAATATAATCAGTACTATCTGTTATGTAAACAATAGTAATTAATATCAACCCTCCAAGCATTCCTTTCGGAGGGGACGGTAAGTTAATTTTTTGCATTACGGCCTCTACTTGTTTAAGTAGCCAGAGAAAGAACATTGACAATAGACCCATAAAAAAAGCAAAGATGATAAGATTAATCAGTAAATTTGCTTCATGAATAGTTGAAAAGTAGACATGTTCACTTAAGGGAGGAACAGCCAATAACTTATTGATATGATAACTAATGTAGGAAGCTGTAAAGATGGGAGCAAACAATCTCCAAGAAAATATATTTGTACACAGCATTTCGGCAGCAAAAATCGTTGCAGCAATGGGAGCACCAAAAATGCCGCTGAAGGAAGCACTAATGCCATAGAGTATAAACCATTTTCTAATGTTTTTATCTTGAATATGAATGAAATTGGCTAAACCATAGGTAATCCCTGCCCCTATCTGTGCACAGGGCCCTGCTTTTCCGGCTGAAGCACCACAAATTAAGGCAATAAAGACTGCAGCAAGCTTGACAGGGAGGAAGCGTAGATGTGTTGATTTTGTATTATCTTGTATGCGAGCAATCAGTTTATCTGTTCTCCATTCTTCCATGCTAGGAATAAATTTTACTACCAATAAACTGCTTAGATAAAAGACAAAGGGAAGAAGTAAGTAATAATCATTCCACCGATGGATACGATCTTCACCCATATGCAAGAATGTGAGAAATACAGCTGTGGCAGTACCTGCCAAAAGCCCTACCATGCTTGCGATGACCATAGATTTGATGAAGCCATAGCCAAAATCATTTTGATGCATAGGATTTATTTTTATCTTGCTTGCCATGGAATTACCTCCAAAATGTATGTTGCATACATTAAACAGACAGCAAAAGAATAATGCTAAAATATTTTATGCAGATTAACAAGAAATGATATTTGACTAGATTAAGGGATGAAATAGATGCATAATTATGGTGAATTATTCTTAAATATAATATATCATAATATTTATAATTATTCAAAAATAATCACAAGCATAAAATATCACTTCAATGACAAATGAGCACGTTTATAATACAGGAATATACGTAATCAAAAGCATGAGAAAGTATTTGCTTAATAACACTTTATTTTATCAATTTACATGAAGCATCATGATTGTAAAAAACCATAAAAAAGTGTTAAAATATTACAAAGATAAAAAATTAAGGTATCTTATACATAGAAAAGAGATGATGAAATGATTACGCCCATTCACTATTTAAGCACTTGTGTAACGCTTTTGCTCGTATCCTATTTAGGATTTCTGTCTACAACAAAGGTAAAATCATCCCAAGATTTTGCAGTAGGAGGTAGAAAGTTAAATGGTGCACAGGTGGCTGGAAGTATTATTGCCACCATTGTTGGTGGAGCTTCTACTATAGGAACAGCCCAGCTAGCATTCCAAAAAGGTTTCAATGCCATGTGGTTTACCTTAGGGGCAAGCATTGCGTGTATCTTTTTAGGATTATTTATGGCAGGACCCTTAAGAAGAGCAGAGGTTGATACGGTATCTCAATTTTTAAGTCAAAGCTATGGACCTTACGCAGGCATGGCTGCAAGTATTACGACTTCTTTTGCCATATTTATTCATATTACAGGCCAGGTGCTTTCAGCAGTGGCAATCTTTACTTCTATGTTTCATGTAGAAATGAGATTGGCAGTAGTACTTACTATTGGACTTATTATATCCTATATATTTTTCGGAGGTTTCTTAGGAACGAGCATGGTGGGAATTGCGAAATCTTTTCTACTGTATTTTACCTTGATAATCAGTGGTGCCATTACTTATCGTCATTTTCATGGAATAAGTGGACTCGTTGCTGCATTTCCTAAAGAACCATGGTTTAATTTGTTTAGTGAGGGGATTTATGCAGGAATAGCGCAAGGCTTTTCTATGGTAGTGGGTATTGTATCTACCCAAACCTATTTACAAGCCATGTTTGCAGGAAAGAATGAAAAAGAATCTCAAAAAGGTGCTTACCTTTCTGCATTATTCATTCCACCAGTGGGCTTTATATGTACGATGATTGGTTTGTACATGCGATCAGCTCATCCAGAAATTATACCTAAGGAAGCATTACCATCCTTTATTTTGACCTATCTTAATCCTTGGATTGGCGGCATTACCATCGCTACTTTGATTATCTCTGTAATCGGAACTGGCGCTGGCTTGACATTAGGGATTGGTACCATGATCAATAGAGATATCTATATAAAATTTATCAACCCCAGAGCCGATGACAAGCAGCAGTTAAAGACTTTGAGACGATCTGTGTTTGGAATATCTATTTTAGCCATGTTTATGGTATTTGCCAACGCCGACTCTCTTATTTTAGCATGGGGATTTTTGTCCATGGCATTAAGAGGGACAACAATATTTATTCCTTTGGTAGGGGCGCTATACTTTAAAAAGCATATTCACTCCTATGCAGGTCTAACGGCTATCATTATAGCGCCGATTATTGCTGTATTATGGGAACTATGGGGTTTGGAAGGAATCAATTCACTGTATGTGGGGTTGCTAAGCAGTGGGATTTTATTGATAGGAATTTCTGCAATGATGAAACATAGAAATTTAAAATGTAAAAATCATGTGTAAAAACATAAATATCTGATAGCTATATAAGGGTTAAGTCTATTGACTTAGCTCTTTCTCTTCATGACAATAAGCATTGTGTTCGATAGTGCGTAATAAAGGAAAAATCTTGAAAGGACGTAAAAAGTTCATGCAAGAAATAGTTTTTCCCCATATTTGAAGAAACTATTTGATATAATAATAGAAAAATAGAAAAGAAAGGGAAGATTTTCAACGTGGAAAATATAAAAACATTGATAAAAGAGATATTGGCTGAGCAATCTCTTATTTATTTTATTTTAAGCAAAGTAAGGAGAAAGGATCCCGAGGGTTTTGATAAAGTCACAATTCGTCCAATACTACTGAAAAATGAATTTGTTTATCAGTTTACTTATCATTATCAAAAGAAAGTTATGCATGAAAATTTAGAACAAAATGAAGCATTTTGCAAGATGATGGAATTATTTGAAACGCAATTTCGACAAGGGCAAGTTTATACCCCCACTGGTGATTATCAAATACTAATTAGTAAGAAATTTAAGGTTACCTTATTAAAGAAACCACCTTCTAAGGAAAAGCCTGATTTACTTCATAATCGGAAGAAAAACTATATTATTCCGGAAAATGTGCCCTGTTCCTTTATGGAGAGATTAGGCGTTATGAATTCTAATGGTAAGGTATTGGCGCCAAAATATGATAAATTTCGACAGATTAATCGTTTCTTAGAGATGGTGGCGGATGTAATCTCCCATATACAAGATAAGAAGGAGAAGATAAATATCATTGATTTTGGCTGTGGAAAATCCTATTTAACCTTTGCGTTGTACCATTATCTTGTGGATATCCTACATTTGGATGTGAATATTATTGGATTGGACTTAAAAAAGGATGTAGTAGAGCATTGTAATAAAATTGTCCAAGATTTAGGCTATGAGGATTTGAAGTTTTTAGTGGGAGATATTGAACATTTTACAGGTGTGAATAAGGTACATATGGTGGTAAGTCTTCATGCCTGTGATACTGCAACAGATGCTGCGTTGGCAAAAGCCATAGGGTGGGATGCAGATGTGATCCTTGCTGTACCTTGTTGTCAGCATGAATTGTTGAAGCAAATACATCATAAGGTTATGGAACCAATGGAGAAGCATGGGATTATTAAGGAACGTATGGCTGCTTTAATAACAGACAGCGTAAGAGCCAATATTTTAGAAATTATGGGATATGGTACACAGATATTGGAATTTATCAGTGTAGAGCACACACCTAAAAATTTATTAATTCGGGCAGTAAAAACTGGAAGGAATCCTGAAAATGTTGTTGAAGAATATAAGCAATTCAAAAAGTTTTGGAATGTTAATCCGTATCTAGAAAAAATATTAGGGGAAAGATTCGCTGCAAAATTAAAATAAATAGGAATAAGGGGGAGAAATAAAGTGACAGAGCAGGATTTCCAATGGATTATGAATACAAAAGCCAGGGAAGAAAATTCAGCAAAGGAAAATACCACATTTCTATCCACCGATGCAATCAAAAAAGTGCGAGAATACCATAAAAAATTCGATGAATATAAGGCAACACCTTTAGTAGATTTAAAAAATTTGGCCGCCTATTTTGGCGTGAATAAAATATGGGTTAAGGATGAATCCCATCGCTTTGATCTCAATGCATTTAAAGTCCTTGGTGCTAGCTATGCTATCGGTAAAGTGTTGGCTGCAAAACTTAACAAAACCATAGAAGATGTCAGTTTTGCAGAATTAAAATCTGAGGAAGTACAAAAAAGGCTTGGACAAATCACCTTTACTACCGCAACGGATGGGAATCACGGAAGAGCTGTGGCCTGGGCAGCAAGACAACTTGGTCAGAAGGCTGTTGTATACTTGCCAAAGGGATCTGTACAAGAAAGACTTCAGGCCATATTAGAGACGGGAGCAGAAGCGACCATAACCAATTTGAATTATGATGAAGCGGTACGCCTTGCTGCAGACAATGCACAAAAATATGGATGGCAGGTCATTCAGGATACGGCATGGGAAGGCTATGAAGAAATTCCTACATGGATTATGCAGGGATACGCCACCATGGCAGATGAGATTCAAGAATCATTGAAGTCACAAGGCATTGAAAAACCGACTCATATTTTGTTACAGGCGGGTGTAGGTTCCTTTGCAGGTGCGATTCTAGGGTATTATGCCCATTTGTTTAAAGAGGATAGACCGATTACCCTTATTGTTGAACCTACCAATGCAGCTTGTATTTATAAATCTGCATGGATTGATGATGGAAAACCTTATGCGTTTAAAGGAGACTTGGAGACGATTATGGCAGGGCTAGCCTGTGGAGAACCGAACCCAATTGCATTAAAGCTTCTAAGAGACTATGCAGATGCATACTTTTCTTGTGACGATTATATTACAGAAAAAGGAATACGTATTTTGGCGAATCCATTAAAGGATGATACAAGAATTATTTCTGGAGAATCTGGAGCTGTAGGGTTGGGCTTGGTCAGTATGATTCTAACAAAGGAAAAATATATGTCTTTAAGAAAGAAATTGAAGCTATGTGAAGATGCTAGGATTCTTGTAATTAGTACAGAGGGTGCTACGGATACGGACAGCTATCGAAATATCGTTTGGGCATGATGAATCAATAGAAGCTATATCCTATGAGGATATAGCTTCTATTGAAAATAAAACTAAACCAATCTCACTTGATGATATACTTTTTTACCTTTTCGAATCATTAAAGTACCTTCTTTAAAATCTTCTTCCTTAATCACAAGCTTCAGATCTTCTACCTTTTGGTCGTCAATAGAGACACCACCTTGTTGGATTAAGCGTCTTCCTTCGCTTCGAGAAGGAATTAGGTTTGTTTTAGACAACAGGGTCATGATATCCATTCCTTCCGCAAATTCAGAGCGAGGAATTTCTGTAAAAGGTACATCGGCGGTAGAAATACCTTTGCTAAATAGGGCTTTTGCAGCTTCATCTGCTTTTTTCGCTTCTTCTTCTCCATGAACAAGCTTTGTTACTTCAAACGCTAAAATTTCTTTTGCTTTATTGATTTCGGATCCTTCTAAGGCACCAAGACGCCGAACCTCTTCCATTGGTAAAAAGGTAAGCAGAGCAAGGCAGTTTTCAACATCTGCATCATCAATGTTTCTCCAATATTGGTAAAAATCAAAAGGAGATGTTTTCTCAGGATCTAGCCAGACAGCACCCGCTTGTGTTTTTCCCATTTTCTGACCGGCACTAGTTGTAAGTAGTTTAAAAGTCATGCCATAGGCTGCTTCTCCTTCTACCCTTCTAACCAAATCTGCACCAGAGATAATATTCGACCATTGGTCATTACCCCCTAATTGTAGTTTGCAACCATATCGTCTGTATAACTCTAAGAAATCGTAGGATTGCATTAACATATAGTTAAACTCGAGAAAAGATAATCCTTTTTCCATACGGCTTTTAAAACATTCTGCAGTAAGCATACGGTTGACAGAAAAATGTCTGCCAACTTCTCGTAGAAAAGGAATATATTCTAAATGCATCAACCAATCGGCGTTATTCACCATCAGTGCTTTTCCTTCAGAGAAATCAAGGAAACGACTCAATTGCTCCTTAAAGCAGTTACAATTATGCTCAATGATTTCGGGTGTCATCATTTGCCGCATATCGGTTCTACCTGATGGGTCTCCTACCATTCCTGTACCACCGCCAATCAAAACAATAGGTCTATGACCTGCCTGCTGTAAATGCATCATGGTAATGGCCTGTAGGAAGTGACCTACATGCAAACTATCTGCGGTAGGGTCAAAACCAATATAAAATGTCACAGATTCCTTGCCAAGTAGTTCCCGAACTTCTTCTTCGTGGGTAACCTGCTCAATAAATCCACGTTCTTTCAGTACATCAAAAACATTACGCATTGTAAAACCTCCCTAATGATCATAAATATAAAAAAATAGAGCCTTCTCGTCAGTTTAAGGACGAGAAGGCCCGTGGTACCACCTTAATTTGCATTATAAAAATGCCTCAGACCACGATAACGAGTGGGAACCGTCGAAGTTTTGACTTCGAAACTCCAGCCTGTACTTCGTCTTCCTATGTGCTGCCGATCTTTCACCACCCGACCAACTCTCTAGGATTGTAACCATAGGGACTACTAAGGACTTTCATTGTTTTTGCTTATAGAGCTATTTTATCCTATCTTATCATAAGTATGAATAAAATGACAAGATAGAAAAAATATTTATTTTTTATGTAGTATAGACTTGATTTGCATAAAAAAATCATAAAAAGACAAATAAAAAATAAATGGAAAACAAATGCGTTCACGAAATGTTTAATGATCAGAAATGGGGGTATAAAAAAAATAACAAAGAAACATGGTTTATAAGTTTAAACATGATCTATCAAAATATAGCCAGTGAATTTACTACTAGATATTAAAAGATACTTATCAAGTATGAAGCTAGTTTAAAACTTAAAATCATAAGGCTTTGTTAACATATATCAAAAGGGGTGAGAACATCAACACCATTGTTTATAAGCCAATATCCCCAAAATTTATGACCTAGGGAACAGTAATTGATTTATGATAGATAAGTCAACTGTTCCTTAGGTCGTTTTTTACATTTTTTATATGGATTACTTGCAAATCTTCAATTGACAAAGAGAGATAAAACATGATAACATACAATTTGTATTTTATGTACTTTTTAAGCACTTAAGTGTACTTAAAATTGCATAAAAATACTACGTCAGTTCGCAATATCCTGACGATAAACAAAACTACGGGAGGTTTTTTAAAAATGAAAAAAACAAATTTTTTGGTGCAGGCGGCATTTATTGGTGCCATCTATGCTGTGCTGACAATCACCTTGGCGCCCATTAGTTATGGGCAAATCCAAGTGAGGGTAGCAGAGGCATTAACAGTGTTACCCATGTTTACTCCTGCAGCGATCCCAGGCCTGTTTGTAGGATGTATTGTAGCAAATATCTACGGAGGTGGAGGGATCATCGACATCGTATTCGGCAGTTCGGCTACTTTACTGGCAGCTTTTATGTCTTATAAGATAGGGAAAAAATGGCTTGTACCTTTGCCACCAGTGCTAATCAATGGCATTGTGGTAGGGCTCATTTTACATTATCTTTATCAGTTGCCTCTTTTGATTACTATGGGTTGGGTAACATTTGGACAGATGATTGCTTGTTATGGATTGGGTTATCCACTAATTTTAATGTTAGAAAAGTATAGAAATAAGATTTTTTAATAAGAATCTGCAATAAAAAGTTCCCATACTGTGAGGTCAGTATGGGAACTTTTTATTACTTTTCAAATAAAGAAGTACTACTTCCTTAAATAATCACATACATATATAATGCTGGGTAATTTTAAAGATTAGCCTAAGATCCTATTGGGTATCAAAACTAGTAGGAGGAATTTGAATATAAAAATAGAATAATAAAAATAATAACAATATGAATAAGTAAAAAAGAAAGAGGGGTCTTTATTATGGCAATTAGTTTACAAAAAGGACAAAAAGTAGATTTGACAAAAACTAACCCAGGTCTTACAAAGGTATTAGTGGGTTTAGGTTGGGACACCAATAAGTATGACGGCGGACATGATTTTGATTTGGATACAGCTGCATTTATGTTGGGAGAAGCGGGAAAAGTAAGCAGTGAACAAGATTTTGTTTTTTACAATAATTTAAAGGATCCATCAGGTGCTGTAACCCATATGGGGGATAACCTTACAGGTGCTGGAGATGGTGACGATGAGCAGATAAAAATTGAATTAAATAAAGTACCAGCCAATGTGCATAAGATTGCCTTTACTGTAACGATCCACGAAGCAGACCAGCGGAATCAAAACTTTGGCCAAGTATCCAATGCTTTTATTCGTATTATGAATGATGATAATGGAGAAGAATTGATTCGCTATGATCTGGGGGAAGATTTCAGCATTGAGACAGCTGTTGTTGTAGGGGAACTTTATCGTCATGGTGCAGAATGGAAATTTAATGCTATAGGTAGTGGTTTCCAAGGAGGCTTAGGCGCACTTTGTGGAAACTTTGGTATTAATGTATAATGATAAAGGGACAGAAAAAGGGAGAGCTTCTACAGGGCTCTGCCTTTTTTACACAAAGCTAGTTAAACGGTACACCTAAAAGGAGGAATAAATTTGAATTATAAAATCCTTTATCAAGATGCATTTCCCTTATTAGAGGTGCAGTTGCAAAGAGGTGATATGGTGAAGGCAGAGTCCGGTGCCATGGTGTCTATGTCTAATACTGTGGATGTAGAAGGGAAGGCTGAGGGAGGCATCATGCAAGGGTTAGGAAGGATGTTGGCAGGAGAAAAATTTTTCTTTCAGACTTTGGTAGCCAATCGGGGCCCCGGAGAAGTACTATTGGCACCTTCGATTCCAGGAGGTATTGTAGATGTAGAATTAGATGGTTCTTATAGTATGTGCGTGCAGAAAGATGGCTTTTTAGCGGCTACCCAGAATATTCAAGTATCTACGCAAATGCAAAACCTCGCAAAGGGGTTCTTTTCAGGAGAAGGGTTTTTCATTGTTAGAATTAGTGGGAATGGTACTGTGTTCCTTAACTCCTATGGCGCCATTCATGCAGTGAATGTTTCTGCGGGGGAAGAAGTGATTATTGATAACAGTCATTTAGTGGCATGGCCTGATTATATGCAGTATACTATTGAGAAGGCTTCTAGGGGATGGGTTTCTAGTTTTACTTCAGGAGAAGGATTGGTATGTAGATTTAGAGGTCCAGGGACTGTTTTGATTCAAACAAGAAATCCTCGTGGGTTTGGTGATTGGATTCAACAGTTTATTCCTACTCAAAAAAAATAAAAATTTAGAAACAAATTGGAAGCTATAAGCGTCAAAAGAATAGAGCGTTTATTGACAGATACGAAAGTTTAGATATAAAGGAGGAGAATCATATGGGAATTAACTTGCAAAAAGGGCAAAGAGTAGATTTAACAAAAGGAAATGCAGGACTTTCCAGAATCATGGTAGGTTTAGGATGGGATCCTGTTCAACAAGGTGGAGGAGGACTCTTAGGAGGTCTTTTTGGTGGAGGAAGTAAAAATGCCAATATCGATTGTGATGCATCCGTAATTATGCTTGACAGCAGTGGAAAATTAGCAGGAAAGCAAAATCTTATCTATTTTGGAAATTTAAGAAGCCGTTGTGGCAGTGTCGTTCATACGGGTGATAATCTTACGGGAGATGGAGACGGTGATGATGAACAAATCATTGTCGAGCTAGGTCTTGTACCGGCAGATATCCATAAACTTGTATTTGTGGTTAATATTTATGATTGTGTACGGCGTAAGCAGGATTTTGGAATGATTCAAAATGCTTTTATTCGTGTAGTTAATGCTTCTAGCAAACAAGAAATCATCCGATACAACTTAACAGATAATTATGCAGGAAAAACCAGTCTTATGGTAGGAGAGATTTATCGTCACAATGGAGAATGGAAATTTGCTGCAATTGGTGAAGGAACTCATGATGCTTCATTGAGTGAAATTGTAAAAAAATATTAAAATGTTTTCAAGAATAGCATACAATAATTTTTATTACAAAATCTTATGAAAGGGGCAGGAAAAAATGTCTATCAGTTTGACAAAGGGACAAAAAATTGATTTGACCAAAACCAATCCGGGGTTAAAAAAAGTCATTATAGGATTGGGATGGGATACGAATAAATATTCAGGAGGATATGATTTTGATCTAGATGCTTCAGCCTTTTTAGCAGGAGAAAATGGCAAGGTCAATAATGATAAAGATTTTATATTTTATAATAACCTTCAAGGTGGCAATGGTTCAGTAATTCACACAGGTGACAATCGAACTGGCGAAGGAGAAGGGGATGACGAGCAAATCAAAGTGGATTTTAGCAAAGTCCCAGCTAATGTCCATAAAATTGCGATTACGGTAACAATTCATGAAGCACTACAAAGAGGTCAAAATTTTGGGCAGGTTTCCAATGCATTTGTTCGTGTAGTCAATGAAGAAACGAGTCAGGAAGTACTTCGCTATGACCTTGGAGAAGATTTTTCTGTAGAGACGGCTTTGGTTGTATGTGAGCTATATCGACATAATGGAGAGTGGAAGTTTAGTGCCGTAGGAAGTGGTTTTGAAGGGGGTCTTGCAGCACTTTGCAGAAACTATGGTCTTCAAGTAGATTAATGATGATTCTTGTATAGAATGAAAGAATACAGGAAGATCATGAATAAACAACACAGAAACCTAAAGCGTTTAGCAGGATTTACTTCGTTTTAGGTTTCTTATTGTATTGATGCATTAATAATTTTGGAATGTTTTATGCAGATAAATGTTAGGGTTTACGTTATATTTACTACAAAAAAAGGGGATTTTATATGCAATATTTTCATTATTTAACAAAACAAGAAAAAGAAAAGATCTTTTATACCGCACCACAAGCATTTGATCGAGATAGTCATAAGGACATACTAGCATATGCACTGGGCGCTACGTTGTATATGCCTAGCACTAAAGAGAATATTGCACAAGACATTTTGTCTAAAAAACATCCTAGCTTGATGTCTATGGTGATGTGCTTAGAGGATGCTATTGGAGATGACAGGGTAGAAGAAGGGGAACAAATGGTACTACAGCAATTAAAGCAATTATCGATTGCTGTAAGAAACGGAGAGATAGATTATCAAGATATTCCTTTGATGTTTTTGCGTATTCGAGATGCAGGGCAGATGCTGAGAATTTCTGAGCGAGCACAGGATGGATTGCATTTGCTTACTGGTTTTGTTTTCCCTAAGTTCTCATTGAAAAATGGTATTACTTTTTTTCAAGCGTTAAAACAGATCAACAAAAGTTTAAAAAAACCAATGTACGGTATGCCTATTTTGGAAACAAAAGATATTCTTTATAAAGAAACAAGACTGGAATCTTTAAATTATATACATCATATACTGAAACAGTATGACGATCTTGTATTAAATATACGGGTAGGTGCTACAGATTTTTGCAGTTTGTTTGGGATTCGGAGAAGCTATAGCATGACCATTTATGATATTACGGTGATTCGTGATTGTATTGGAGATATTCTTAACTATTTCACGAGGGTGGAACGGGGCTATGTGGTTTCTGCCCCTGTTTGGGAGTATTTTTCAAATGGAGAAAGGGTATTAAAGCCTCAATTAAGGCAAAGTCCTTTTGAAGAAATTTATGGTCCTGCTGGACGAAAGATTCGTGCAGAGCTATTGAGCAAATATATTGATGGATTAATTCGAGAAGTTTTATTGGACCAAGCTAATGGATTTATGGGGAAAACCATTATTCATCCTAGCCATATTCTTCCAGTACAGGCGCTAAATGTGGTGAGTCATGAACAATATATGGACGCCACTAGCATTATGGATAATAATAATGGCAAAGTAGGTGTAGTAAAAAGCCATTATGACAATAAAATGAATGAAATTAAGCCTCATTTAAGTTGGGCGGAAAAAATTATGATCAAATCAAAAATTTATGGGGTGTATCATGAAAAACAAAACTTCACCAGTTTGCTTACCAAAAAAGTATACATATAAGATATTAGAGAATTTATCTGTAACCATTCATATTGAGCACAATCCTTATAATATTCCAATGGATACATTGTTTTTAATGGCTGCAAGGGAAAATAAAAAAAGAGGATTTTTATTTGTCAGCAAAGTTCTTGGTAAACATATTCCTGTCAAACCGTATACTTCTTTATCCGCAGGAGCAGCGCTAGCCTTAAGCTATATGAAAGAGGTTTATCATAGGGAAGTGCCTGAAACCAAAGAAATGATGGAACAATGGATGCATCAGCAAAAATGCAAAGAAAACTATCATCATATCTTAGAAAATCCATTGCATCTTCCTAAAACTACGATCTTTATTGGCTTTGCAGAAACCGCTACGGCATTAGGGCATACGATGTTTGATTGTTTTGGCGACAATGCCTATTATATTCATACAACTCGTGAAACGATATTAGGGCTTTCATCTGCCATTGATTTTGAAGAAGAACATTCCCATGCTACCAGCCATCGCTGCTATCCTTTAGACCATTCCTTCATCGAATCTTCTCATCCTATTGTGCTGGTGGATGATGAAATTACCACTGGAAAAACGGCTTTAAATATCATTGAGGCTATCCACAAAAAGTATCCAAGAAAAGAATATGCAGTGGTTTCTCTGGTGGATTGGCGCACTAAAGAAGATCGACAGGGATATCAAGAGGTACAAAAGAGACTGGGCATTCGCATTCACACGGTTAGTCTTGTTTCTGGATGGATAGAAGTAGAAGGAGAATCCATGAAAAAACACGAAATTTTACCACCGAAGCATTCCAAAGCGGATAAAGAACAGGATGTAAAAATGTACATCTATCGATTATCAGATGAACGAGAAATGTTTCAACCCCTGTTATTCGCTTCTGAAAATAGCCTAGGGCATGTTAATTCCAATCCTTATTTGAAAGAAACAGGACGATTTGGTATTCTAGGGAAAGAGAAAAGTAAAAGAGAAGAGAAGTATCGAACAATTGGAGAAATGCTAGGCAAAAAAAGAAAGGGAGGGCCTACTCTCTGTTTAGGGACGGGAGAATTTATGTATCTACCCATGCGCATTGCAGGATATATGGGAGAAGGTGTAAAGTACCATTCCACCACGAGAAGTCCCATCCATCCCTGTGAGCAACCTGGGTATGGGGTGCAGAATAAATTTTCCTTCGAAAGCCCTGAGGATCCTGCTGTGATGCATTATCTTTATAATATTCCCTACGGGCATTATAAAGAGTTGTTTCTCTTCCTTGAAAGAGAGGTAGAGGAAGCAAAACTTGAACCGATGATAAAAATACTTAAGACGCTAGGCATACCTCATATATATGTGGTAATATGTGGAGAAAATAATGGGGAAATTTCTGAGCCCTCTTCCATGGGTAGCTATGATCAGGAAGATGTGGTCTTTTTATTAAAGGATGTAAGCAATGTGATAGAGGAACAGGGGACAGAAGATCGAGAGGAAGCAATCCAAAGCGGTATCCATTACTCAGAAATGCTCCCAATTGAATATAAGCCTTCTAGTGAATATATGCAATTATTTTATGATACGCTACAAGAAACAGCTACTAAACTGGCAGTAGCAGTAGGGGTAGTTGGTGAAATGATTGTGCAAAATAGAGGAAAAAGCATGGTATTGGTTTCCTTAGCAAGAGCAGGAACACCTATTGGGGTTCTAATCAAGCGTTATCTCAAATATCGATATGGCATCAATCCTCCTCACTATAGCATTTCTATCATAAGGGGTAAGGGAATAGACGAAAGTGCCATCAAATATATTTTGAAGCATCACCCTAATAAACCGATTCAGTTTATCGATGGTTGGACAGGAAAGGGCGCTATTACACAGGTATTGCATAAGGCATGTGAAAATTTTCAACAAAAATACGGCTTCAGGCTGAATAATGACTTGGCTGTACTGGCAGACCCGGGATATTGTGTCAGCACCTTTGGAACAA
Source organism: Clostridiaceae bacterium 35-E11 (assembly GCA_038396625.1). GTDB lineage: Bacteria > Bacillota > Clostridia > Peptostreptococcales > Thermotaleaceae. The sequence goes on along the minus strand of CP121688.1, from coordinate 3,769,648 downwards.
GAGAGGATTTCTTAATTGCTAGTGCTTGCTTGAATGCTACAGTGGCCGGACTTGTGAGCCGAACGGTGGAGCGAGAAGATTTGATAGGAAAAGATGACTTTCATGGTGCTAAATACTATAAGGAATTGGCAGAGGAAGATGTATCTTATGTATTTATTGATAAGATTGTTGCTGAATTTCCAAAGGTACAGCAGAAGATTCAAGATCAATTACAACAATTAGCACAGGAAGATACAAGACCTACATGGATAGGACTACATGATATTAAAAAGATCCAAGAGGATTTTGAAATCCAGGATATCAATCTAATCAAGCCAGGGATCGGAGAAACAACAAGGGTATTGCTAAGAAGAATTCCATGGAAAATTCTTGTCAAAGACAAAAATAATCCCAACCTAAAGCATATTTTATTACTTGCCGAAGAAAGAAAGGTATCAGTAGAGGTATATGAAAAAATGACCTATCAATGTTGTGGGTTAATTAAACCATTAAAGGAGTAGAAAAAATGATATTTGCTAGTGACCTAGATCGAACCTTAATTTATTCTGATAAATTTCTAGAAGATATGTCGGAGGATGAGGTGCGTTTGATCGAAAAAAAAGGAGAGCAGGAGATTTCTTTTATGACCGAAACCGCTATTGATTTGCTCAAAGACTTATCGGAAAATATCCTGTTTGTCCCTGTTACGACCCGAACCATTGCACAATATAGAAGAATTAAGCTTTTTCAAAATGAAATTGTACCGAAGTATGCAGTGGTGAGCAATGGTGGGAATTTACTAATTGACGGAGAGATTGATCTTCAATGGAATCAACAGATTCATAACAGAATTGCTACAGAATGCCTTCCTTTTGAGGACGTGTTAACGCGGTTTCAGGAGATTCAGTCAGATGAATGGGTACTCAATAAGCGAATGGCCGATGATTTGTTTAGCTACTGTATTGTAGATCGAAAGAAGGTTCCCATGGATGATCTCATGTCTTTTACGGATTGGCTTACTCAGCATAACTGGAAGGCATCGCTACAGGGGAGAAAACTGTATTTTGTTCCCCAGTGTGTGTCCAAAGGAGATGCTCTTGATTATATACAAGAAAGAGAAAGTATTGATTTTGTGGCAGCCGCAGGGGATTCTCTACTGGATTTGCCTATGTTACATATGGCTGATTATGCAATTGCCCCTCCCCATGGAGAAATCAATCAAATATATGAGGAAGAAAGTTTGGCAATAGAAAGTATTTTGTTTACAGAAAAAGAGGGAATTCTTGCTGCGGAGGAGATATTGGAGAGGGTCCAAGAATTTGCGGAAAGATATCCTTTGGTAACGACAATATAACTGGAAAGGTGAAATGCATACTATCAATAGATAAAGCTCTCAAAGGAGGTTGACCATGTATTGGTATAAAAATGTCAAGATAACACTTGTGAAGGGCGACATTACTACCCTAAAGGTCGACGCCATCGTCAATGCAGCTAACAACAGTTTATTAGGAGGAGGCGGTGTAGATGGTGCCATCCATCGAGCAGGAGGCCCCGAGATTTTAGAAGAATGCAAAAAAATTGGAGGCTGTCCTACGGGAGAAGCTAAAATCACCACGGCCGGAAACATGCCCAGTCAATATGTGATCCATACGGTAGGACCTATCTACAGAGGGGGCAACAATCATGAATCCGAACTTCTATATAATGCTTACTTCAATTCTTTAAAGCTAGCTGTTGACAATAATCTCAAAACTATTGCCTTTCCTTCAGTTTCTACAGGAGTATATGCTTATCCCATCACAAAGGCTTCGGATACTGCTATAAAAGCTGTGACGGATTTTCTAGATGAAAATAAAGGAATAAATGAAATCATTTTTGTTTTGCATTCGCAAGAGGATTATGAATTATATAAAGAAAAGCTTGATTGTATATTTGTACAAAAATAACCAATATAGGTTTTGGCATAAACATTGCTTAAATATAAGGGACGGCTTATAACAATTACTAGAAGATAAGAAAATCAAAAATGAATAAAGAGGGAAAATAAAAAATAAATCTTTGGACTGGATCCAGAGGTTTATTTTTTAGGGTGTATATAGGCTTTACAACGAACCAGGGAAGAATGAAAATATAATAGTCCTTAGTTTTATATTGAAAAATTTGTAGATAAATTAGGGAAAGGTATTGACAATTTATAACTACAAGTGTAGTCTATGTCTATAGACTACACTTGTAGTTATAAGGAGGTGAATAAAATGAAAGAATTGCCACAAATATCTGACTCAGAGTGGAAGATAATGAAAATCCTTTGGACGGTAGCCCCTGCTTCAGCAAGTGATATTATTGAAAGTTTGAAAAAAGCAACAAATTGGCGTCCTACCACAGTAAAAACATTATTAAGTAGGTTGGTAAAAAAGAAAGCAGTTGGATTTGAACAAAATAATCGAACCTATTACTACTATCCATTAATCACTGAAGATGAATGTGTAAAAGCCGAAAGCCAATCATTTTTAAAGCGTGTCTATGGGGGTGCACTGAAGGTGATGATTGCAAATTTCTTAAAAACAGAAGAACTATCTAAAGAGGATATTGATGAGCTGAAACGTATTCTTGATGAGAAAAAGTGAGGTACATGGTTATGGAAATATTTTTTGGGTGGTTAGTGAACACATCCCTAAAAGGAAGTATTTTGATAGGTTGTATTCTTCTCATGAAAGGCATATTTAAAAATAAGCTGGGAGCTAGGGGCCATTATTATATATGGTTTTTGCTGTTGATAAGGTTATTCATGCCATTTGCCCCCGAAAGTACGATGAGTATTTTTAATCTATTTTATAATGAGCACACAAATATGATGACGAAGAACATCATGAAATATGATCCAGAACAGATCATAGAGTGGTTTCGGCAAGGAGAGAATTTGCTAAAAACTGAAGGTGTAACCGATGGGTACAGGGTGTTTTATGAATATATTAGCATATTATTCAATAGCAGTATTTATTTCAAATTAATGCTCATCTGGTTTGTAGGGGTAGTATTCCTAACATTGTATACCATAAAGATGAACATGAAAATGTATTTGGATATAAAAAAGGAAAGCGTATATGCAGAAGAACAAACTCTTCAAATCCTTGAAAATTGTAAGGAAAAGATGCAAATTCAAAAAAGCTTGCCATTAATGCAGACAAAAGCAGTAGAAACACCATCTCTTTTTGGGCTATTTAAGCCATGTTTATTGCTGCCAATTGATATGGAAAAAAAGCTTAGTACCAAAGAATTACATTATGTGATGCTCCATGAATTGGCGCATTTGAAAAGAAAAGATATTACTGTCTATTTGATGATGGGATTTTTACAAATTCTTCATTGGTTTAATCCTATCATATGGTATGGATTCTATAAAATGAAGCAAGATTGTGAAGTTGCTTGTGATGCCATGGTACTTTCATGTATCGGTGATGAAGAATGCAAAAATTATGGCCATACAATTATTCATTTACTAGAAAATGAAAAAAAGTATCCGCAACCCATAGGAATGGCTGGTTTTTTAGGATATAAATCTGAAATAAAAAGGAGGATAAAAATGATTACCCTATTTAAGAAAAATACATATAAACTATCATCAATATCTATCGTTCTTTTGCTCATAGTGAGCTGTACATTCTTAACAAATGCGAATACCACCAATGTAAAGGAAGTTGCTGTAGACATAAATGAATTAAGCAGTCAGAAAGAAGATGTGCTTATAGAAGAGGAAAATGAAGAAGTTGTTGAAAAGAAAGCAATGCTTTGGCCTGTACCAGAGAGAACAAAAATAAGCTCCCCCTATGGCGAGAGAATGCATCCAAAATTAAAGGAGATAAGAGTACATACGGGTATTGATATCCCAGGGCCAGAAGGAACATCTATCATTGCAGCTGCAGAGGGAGTGGTGATACACGCTGAAGATCTTGGGGGATACGGGAATGTTGTGATTATCGATCATGGAGATGGCATTGCTACTCTTTATGGGCAATGCAGTGAAATTTTAGTAAAAAAGGATCGTGCAGTTAAGGCAGGAGATGAAATTGCAAAGGTAGGATCTACCGGGGCTGCTACAGGAGCACATTTGCATTTTGAAGTAAGAAAGGATGGGGAGCATGTTGACCCAATTGAATATGTGATGCAGTAAATAATGAAATTAATAGATTGTAAGATTGGGCAAAATGGGATACAATTAATACCCATTTTGCCCGTTTTTTATAGTTGGTTTGCTTACTTACATCTCTGATATAGTGGCATGAAAATTGCAATAGTTAATCATTGAAGTATAAGGAAAAGCAGCAGAAACTATTGCATAATAAAATAAGGAAGGAGGAAAGAAGAGAATAGTTTTATGATTGATATTTATTAGTACTTTTCTAAAAAGAGGAGGTAAGCAAATGGAGTATGGATTTTTGAGTCTCGTGCCACCTTTAGTTACAATTGCACTGGCCATGTGGACTAGACAGGTTGCTCTTTCGTTGTTTGCTGGAATGTTCTTAGGGTTTATGGTAATTACAGGAGGAAACATTTTTGGATCACTTAATGGGTCCTTCGACACAGTATTCAGCGTTTTTGCTAGTTCTGATAACATTAAGGTTTTCATTTTTAACATGCTGATGGGTGCTTTTATTGTGTTAATTCAAGCTTCAGGTGGAGTAGAGGGGTTTATTGAATATTTAACGATAAAAACAGAAAAGATCAAGAATAGAAAAGCAGCAGCTTTTTTGGCTTACATTATAGGTATAATTATCTTTGTTGACGGATACTTAAGTATTATACTATCTGGAATTGTAGTGCGTCCCCTTGCAGATAGATTTAAAGTCTCCCGTGAAATGCTTGCTTATATCTGCGATTCTACATCTGCACCAATTAATGCCCTTATCCCACTAAATTCGTGGGGAGCTATGTTCATGGGATTAATTGGTGCTCAGATTACGGCAGGAGTTATCAATGGAAATCCCATGACCCTATTGATACAAAGCCTTCCATTTCAATTTTATTCAATCATGTCAGTATTATTTGTAGCATATTTTATTACCACAGGAAAACACTGGGGACCTATGAAGAAAGCTGAAGAGCGGGTAATAAAAACGGGTCAATTATTAAGAGAAGATGCTCATCCTGTTGTCTCAAAAGATACATCCGATACGCCCATCAAGGAAGGATTGTCTCCTGATAAATGGAATTTTGTTTTCCCATTTTCTATTTTGCTCGGAACAATTGCTATTGGATTGTATGTAACCGGTGAGGGAAACCTTATTAAAGGGGATGGTACTACAGCAATATTTTGGGGAATATTGCTTTCCTTAACTTTGAGTGCAGTATTTTTTAAAGTAAAAAAAGTCATGACAGTAAATGAGTATTTAGACTATGTTTTCAAAGGAATTGGTGGGATCATGCCCTTAGTGATACTTTTAGTTTTTTCATTTGCAATAGGAAAAGTAGTCAAGGAACTAGGTGCAGGTCAATATCTTGCCAGTCTAGTGGAAGGGAAAGTCAGTGGCGGATTTGGACCGGCAATTATATTTATCATGGGGGCGATCATGGCATTTTCTACAGGAACAAGCTGGGGAACTTTTGCCATGATGATGCCTATTGCAGTTCCTATGGCAGTTGCTATGGATGCAAGCATTGTTGTATCCATAGGTGCAGTAATTTCTGGAGGGATTTTTGGAGACCACTGTTCACCTCTATCAGATACTACCATACTTGCCTCCATGGCTGCATCAGCAGATCCTTATGATCATATAAAAACACAATTACCATATGCTATACAAAGTGCAGCAGTAGCCATTGTCCTATATATTATTGCAGGTTTTATATTGTAATAGATTAGTAAATATATAAGTAATATTTTGGGACATAAATAGAATAGGAAAAGGTGATTAATACGTGGCAGGTATTAATCACCTTTTCAAATTAGAAGATCTAAACTCAATATTATGAATTGTGTTATAATTAGGAAAGCGGGAGGTTTGTTTCAAGACCAATAACTCTAAAACTCCATATGAGTTAAGTGGTCACTTAATAAGGGAGAAATTCGTTATGACTAAAAAATTAGCAATTATAACATATTATACTGAAAGTGCTTTACTTTACTCGCAACAGTTAAAATATTTATTTGGAAACCACTTAGATATACAAACTTATTCCTTCGATAGAAGCAATATGAAAGAAATTAAGGCAGATGTAGTATTGGCTTCAACCTATTCTATTTATGGAGTAATTAAAAAATATATAAAAAACTACAGTCAAATTTTGATTGCCAATATAACCTTAACCAAGGAAGGATTAGCTAAAGTACAAAATATTCCTAAAGGAACTACAGCCATGCTGGTTAATTCAGGTGCAGAAATGGCCTTGGATACGATATCAATGATATATCAAGCTGGTTTAACCCATGTGGAGTTGGTTCCAGTTTATCCTGGCATCGAAGATGTTCCTAACCTAAATATTGCAATAACTCCTGGAGAAGCAAGTTTAGTTCCTGATGGGGTTGCTAATGTTGTTGATATAGGACACAGGGTTTTAGATTTAAGTACCATTGTAGATATAGCAGTAAAATTAGATTTAGATTACTTACTACAGAAAGGCAATATTCGTAACTTCTTTAAAAATAATATCACGAATAATTTTGGTATAAAAAATCTATTGAATAAAACGGACCAGCTTGAAAGCCATATGGAACTGCTCTTAAACGTTATGGACCAAGGAATAATTGGCGTAAACCAAACAGACTGTATATACATCTATAGTCAGGCGGCAGAAAAAATAACGGGACTCAAAAAAGAAGATGTTCTAGGACAAAGAGCTAAAACATTGTTCCCAAGTCTGAATTTTTGGCAAGTATTAAAAACGTCTAAGTCTATTGAAGGAAAAATAATAAAAATTAATGACCATGATATTGCAGTTACGATTTACCCGATAGTGAATATTGACATAACGCAAAGTGCCATAGCAATAATAAGGAAGTTTAGTGACACAGAAAAACAGCAGCATAAATTAAGAGCACAGGTTATTAAAAAAGGGTATGTTGCAAAATATACATTTGATCATATTATAGGAAAAAGTAATACAATAATGTACACCAAGGATATTGCTGTTAATATGGCTAAATCAGATTCCACAGTATTGCTTTATGGAGAAAGCGGCACAGGGAAAGAACTATTTGCACAAGCGATACATAATTGTTCAAAAAGAAAAAGATATCCTTTTATTGCTGTCAACTGTGGAGCTATACCTGAGAATCTATTAGAAAGCGAGCTGTTTGGATATGAAGAAGGTGCTTTTACTGGGGCGAAAAAAGGTGGTAAACCAGGTTACTTTGAGTTAGCACATATGGGCACATTATTTCTTGATGAAATAAGTGAAATGGCCCTACCACTCCAAACCAGGCTATTACGGGTTCTACAGGAGAAAGAAGTAATCCGTATTGGAGGGGATAGTGTAATTCATATTGACGTAAGAATTATTGCTGCCACCAATAAAAAACTAAAAATGCTTGTAGAAAATAGTAAATTTAGGAAGGATTTATATTATAGATTAAACGTTTTGCCTTTAAATATACCGCCACTGAGAGAGAGAAAAGAAGACATATCTCTACTTATGGATCATTTTAAGGATGAATTTAATGCTAATTTTCAATTATCTCCTGAGGTTTTTGAAGAAATTAGCAGTTACTATTGGGAAGGGAATATAAGAGAATTAAGAAATTGTGTTGAATATTTGGCTCAAACAAGGAATAAACTTGTGGAATCAAAAGATTTGCCATTTTATTTTCATGAAATAAGTGATCATGTAAAATTAGATGAATTTGAAAAAGAAATACTCGAAAATTTTGTAAAGATTTTCAACCATAAAATTTCTGCGTATTTATTTGTTTTAGAGCAATTAAAGCTTAGCTATTTTGAAAAAATACATGTCGGTAGAAGAGGTATTGCAAGCATTGCTGCACAGAAGGGGCTTTATTTATCTGAATCAGAGATCAGGGGGATATTGACAAATTTGGAGAATTATCAAATGGTAGAGATTTCAAAAGGAAGAGTTGGAACGAAAATAACTGACTTTGGACTTAGAACCATAAAATATTTAAAAGCGGGAAAAATGGAGTTTGTTTAACTCAATTTTTCCCGCTTTTAACTTTAGAAGGCTTTGGTGAAATCAAAATTCTGCATAGTACAAAAAGTAGTTTTTTATTGTTGTACAAACTAAGTATCAAATTGGTTTAGGGTTTACAAAACTACGCCAGAAGCTGTGCTCTAACAAGCATAAGTTATAGAGAATTATTTATGGCATAAGATTTGCATGAAATATTTTAGAGCACCCTTAAATATATTATGCTAGAAAGGTAGGTTATTTAAAATGTTGTTTTCTGGAATCCCACGGGTAAGATTGCTTGAAGAAGCAACTCCTATCCAACATCTAAAAAACATAGGTAATGTTATAGGTAATAATAATATTTTTGTTAAAAGAGATGATTTGATGCTTCTAGGTATGGGTGGAAATAAAGCTCGAAATTTAGAATTTTGGCTGGGGGATGCAATTCGAAAAAATGCAGATGTTATTTTGGTGGCTGGTGCTCCTGTATCAAATCAGTGTCGCTTAACAGCAGCTGCTGCATCGAAAATTGGTATGCGTTGTATTATCCTACATAATTCTAACAAACCCAAAAAGTATAACGGCAATATTTTATTGAATAAAATATTGGGCGTCGAAACAATTTTTATAGGTGAAATGAATGAGCAGGAAAGAAAAGTGTATACCCATCAATATGCAGATGAGTTAAGAGAAAGAGGCTTTAAACCATATGTAATAGGCGAAGATCCTATAATAGGTTCTTTGGGCTATGTCAATTCTGCTTTAGAATTAGTGAATCAAGCCGAAAGAAAAAACATAGATTTAAAGCACGTTATTATTTGCGGATCTGAAGGGCCAACAGAAACTGGTCTTCTTTATGGTTTGTGTCTATTTGGTAAATCATTCAAGCTACATATTGTAAGTGTAGAGTATGAGACTTCGTATCTAAAAGAGCTTATGAGGAAAATTTTTGATGGAATATGTAAAAAACTTGACTTAATCCCTCCGGGAAAAATTGAAGATGTAGCTGTGTTTTATGATAATTATCTAGGGGAAGGCTATGGTAAACCTACTAAACAATCATTAGAAGCTGTAAAACTTCTTGCACAAAAGGAGGCAGTATTCATTGAAAACACATATAGTGGTAAAGTATTCGCAGGAATGTTTGATCTTGTCGATAAACAACTAATTAATGCCAATGATGCAGTTTGCTGCTATCACACAGGAGGGGTTCCAGCATTGTTTACGCAAAGTGACTATTTCATTTAGATGTAGAATCTAATAAGTTAAAATAATAGAGCTATACAGTTTTGTAATGCAAAAAGCAAGTAAAGAAGACGGAGTAATTGCAATCCACAAGTCTGTCAAACTACGTCTTTTAGAAAAAAAGCTAAAAAGAGAAAAATGTTTAAAAAACAAATGAGATTGGTATATAAATATCAAATAGTATCAAGGAAAATACTAAAGGGAGGATTGGTTTATGAAGAAGATTATCATGGGTATTCAAGTAGGGGATCGTAGGGAAGATGCATTGGAAGTACAAAAACTATTGACAGAGTATGGCTGTATTATTAAGACAAGACTAGGACTTCATGATACAGGTAGCAAAGGGAATGTATGCAGCGAGCAAGGATTAATTATTTTGGAATTTATTATGGAGGTAGAGGATCAAATAAAGGAATTAGCAGAAAAATTGAAACAGCTACAAGAGATTAAAATGAATATGATGGAATTTTAATCAATTAAGGGACAGCATAAATCTGTCCCTTAATAAATGTCATCATAAAGTTCTTTGTATGCTTCAATTGTTAATGATTGAGGACCATCGCTTAAGGCTTTTTCTGGATTTGGATGAACTTCGACCATGAGTCCATTGGCACCACAAGCAAGGGCTGCCTTTGACATGGGTTTTACCAGTTCTCTGATGCCTGTTCCGTGGCTTGGATCAACGATGATAGGAAGTCCGGTTTCTTTTTTCATAATGGGAACAGCTGCTAGATCCAATGTATTTCTGGTATAAGTATCAAAGGTGCGGATACCTCTTTCACAGAGGATAATGTTTTTGTTGCCATGGGCTGCGATGTATTCTGCTGACATAACCCATTCTTGAATGGTAGCGCTCAAGCCCCTCTTTAAAAGAACGGGTTTATTGATGTTTCCTAATTTTTTTAGCAAAGAGTAGTTATACATATTTCTTGAACCTATCTGAACAATATCCGTATGCTCTAGCACGATGTCCATATGTTCTTCATCCATTAGCTCTGTAACAATGGGGAGTCCTGTTGCATCCCCTGCTTCTCTTAAGTATTCTAATCCCTCTGTTTTTAGTCCTTGAAAAGCATAGGGACTTGTCCTTGGCTTGAAGGCGCCACCCCTTAGGATATGCATGCCAATTTCCTTTAAAGCCAAAGCAGTTTCTAAGATTTGCTTTCTAGATTCTACGGCGCAAGGTCCTGCTATGAGGATAGGAGGTGCATTGCCACCGATCTTCAAGGATCCAATAGAGATTATGATTTCTTCGCCTGTTAATATTTTTTTATCTTTCATCATCGATCTTCCTAATTTCTTGTGTATTAAGATTTTCTACGATCCCTTTGATAGGGGTGTTGTGAATAATAAGATCCTTTGCAATCTCATAAAGGGGGATCATCACAAAGGCACGCTCATGCATTCTAGGATGAGGAATGGTGAGTTCTTCATCCTGTGAAGCAAAGCCTTCATAAAGTAGGATATCCACATCGATAGTTCTTGGTCCCCATCGAATCAATCTTTTTCTTTTGAGATTTTGTTCAATTTCATGACAGTAATTCAGTAATGCATATGGATCTAAGGCAGTGTCAATCTCCACGACAATGTTTAAAAACCAGTCTTGATCTACATAGCCTACAGGCGCCGTTTCATAATAGGAAGAAATTCTAGAGACGCTGATGTGAGGATGATTTTTCAAAAATGTGATCGCTGTTTGGATATTTTCTTTTTTATTTCCTATATTGCCACCAATACCAAGGTATGCTTTAGTCATTTCGCTGTCTCCTTATTTCTATGCCAAAATAATCGTATATGCCAGGTACAGGTGCTTCAGGTTTTTTGATCTTTATCACAATTTCATGAACTTTTGGGAAATGATAAAGCACTTCGCTGGTAATGGTTTCTCCTAAGGTTTCTATAAGTTGAAATCTTCTATTTTCAACAATATCCTTTACAAGGGCATAGGCTTCTCCATAATGAACAGTATCGGCTACATGGTCTGTAGTTCCTGCCTTTTTCAAATCTACATAAAGATCAATGTCAATAAAGAACTTTTGTCCTAGTATGCTTTCTTCCTGCAAAACTCCGTGATAGCCATAAAAGCTAAGGTTTTTCATAATTATTTTATCCATGGCGTCGTTCCCCTTACAATTGCATCTGCAACAAGAATGGCTCTAAGATTTTCTTGTACATCATGTACCCTCACGATATCTACCCCGTGCATGATACCGATAACGGATGTACTGATGGTGCCCTCAACTCTTTGCGCAGGTGGGAGATCCAATATTTTGCCGATCATAGATTTTCTAGATGTTCCTAGAAGAATCGGATAACCTATATTGTTGAATTCATCTAATCTAGACATGACATGAATATTCTGTTCCGATGTTTTTCCAAAGCCGATACCTGGGTCTAGAATAATATTCTCTTTCTTGATGCCAGCATCTAATGCAATCTCAATAGATTTTTTTAAAAAGTTAATAATTTCTTCTACAATATCTGTTTTGTATTCTGTGCCTATTTGATTGTGCATAGCAACGATAGGAACATTATATTTTGCAATGACTTGTGCCATATCAGGATCTTTTTGCAGTCCCCAGACATCGTTAATCATATGGGCGCCTGCTTGAAGGACTTTTTCGGCAACGATGGCTTTAGAAGTATCTACAGATATAGGTACATTGATTTCTTTTATTAATCTTTCCACGACAGGGAGAACTCTTTGGATCTCCTCGTCAGCAGAGACTTCTATAGAGCCTGGTCTTGTAGATTCTCCACCAATATCTATGATATGGGCACCTTGTACAACCATTTCTTTAGCGCGGGCTACTGCTTTTTCTACATCAATAAATTGTCCCCCATCTGAAAAGGAATCAGGGGTAATGTTCAAAATCCCCATGATATAGGTTTTGCTTCCTAAATCCAATGTATATTCTTTACAGGAAACAAGTACTTTTCGATTTGGTATGTGCTTCATTTTCATTCCCCCTTAGAATGAGCTTTTAAAGTTAATCAGTGACATGGCCTCTGCTCTAGCTTTGGCGTCTTTGTTAAATAATCCTCTGACAGCAGAAGTGATTGTTTTTGAACCAGGTTTTTTTACACCTCTCATGGTCATGCACATATGTTCTGCTTCCACGACGACAATCACACCATAAGGATCTAGTTTTTCCACCAAGGCATCTGCGATGGAGGTAGTAAGTCTTTCTTGAAGCTGAGGTCTTTTGGCAACGGTTTCTACTACTCTTGCAAGTTTGCTAAGTCCTGTAAGCTTGCCGTTTTTAGGCAGGTAACCAACATGCGCTCTTCCGAAGAAAGGAACAAAATGGTGTTCGCACATGGAGTAAAAAGGAATATCCTTTACTAAAACTAGTTCTTCATGGGATTCGTCTTGAAAGAACACTTCTAAATGCTTTTTCGGATCTTCATGAAGGCCTGAAAAAATCTCTTCATACATTTTTGCGATTCTTCTTGGGGTATCTTGTAAGCCTTCTCGATCCGGATCTTCGCCAATGGCTTGAAGTATTTCTCGTACTGCTCGCTCTATTCTTTCTTTATCCATTTGGATTCCTCTTTTCTATTTATTTTATTTATATTGATTGTTGTTGCATTATATAAGAATTAATATCAATTTCTATTTAAGAGAATCATAATATTTACTAAATTCACTACGTAAACGTTGTGTTATAGGGTTATTACTCAAATCAAATCGTATATCCTCTAATTGCGATACAGGCATAATATCCATTAAAGAATTGGTTACAAATATTTCATCTGCGGCCAATAAACTTGCTGGATCGTAAGCGCCAACTTTTAAGGGAAGCCTAAGTCTTTGTATAAGATCCATTACCTTACTTCTCATGATACCTGGAAGAAGGCCACAATTGACTGAAGGTGTGTAGATGGTATCATCTTTTACAAAAAATATATTAGTATAGGTGCCTTCACTGATTTGATGATTTGTATTGAGGAAGATGGCTTCCTCACAGTTTTTTTCAGCCGATTTTTGTTTTTCCAGTATATTTTCTAGATAATTATTGGACTTAATATACGTAAGGCTTGCATAGGGATTTTTTCTAGAAGCTGCAAAGCACAATGCAAAGCCTTTTATATATTTTTCCTTTATATAAGGACTCTGTCTCGTCGTAATACATAAATGATAGATATTTTTATTTTTTGTGTAAAGTATTTTTAGTGCCCCAAAATCTATGTTGTTTACTGAAATCAGCTGATTACAGTATTTTCGTATAAGATTTATATCATAGTGTATTGGAATGTTTAGTACTTGACAACCTTTTTGGAATCTTTCCAAGTGTTCCTTTATAAAAAGCATTTCGCCTTTGTATATTTTTATGGTTTCAAAGAGTCCATATCCATATTGTAAACCTTCTGATGCATAGGGTATACAGGCATTTTCTGGTTGAAGAATTTGTCCATTTAATGAAAGATACATAGCATCACTCCAAGTTTATAATTCTAAGGCTTTTATGAGCGCTTTTCCCTTGTGGAGGGTTTCTTCATATTCTAACTCTGGGTCCGAATCCCAAACGATACCGCCTCCTACTTGAAAGTAGGCTTTATTATCTTTACAAAGAATCGTTCGAATAACGATATTCAAATCCATATCTCCATTAAAACCAATATAGCCGATAGAACCGGTATACATATTTCTTTGTGTAGGTTCTAGCTCATCAATAATTTCCATCGCACGAATCTTAGGAGCACCTGTAATGGAGCCACCAGGGAAAGTAGCTTTGATACAGTCGATGACACCACAATCATCTTTCATTTCTCCAACAACAGTCGAAACCAAATGATATACCGTTGGATATTCTTCTAAATGGAATAATTCTGTCACCTTAACTGTACCCGCTTTAGAAATTTTACCCAGGTCATTTCTCTCAAGATCGACAATCATGAGTAGTTCTGCTTTGTCTTTTTCACTGGATAATAATTCTTCTCTATTTCTTAGATCTTCTTTATGAGTTCTCCCTCTAGGACGAGTTCCTTTGATAGGTCTTGTTTCTATGATTCGATCTTGGATACGAATAAATCTTTCTGGAGAACTGCTGACAATTTGTCCTTCGCCAAAATCAATATAGCTTGCAAAGGGTGCAGGATTGATGGCACGAAGCTTTGTATAAAGATCATAGGCACTTTCTTCAAGTTCACATTCAAACCTTTGGGTCATATTGGCTTGATAGATATCTCCTGCTTTTATATAATCCTTGATTTTATTGATCGCCTTTATATAATCTTCTTTTTTAAAATTAGCCTGTAGGTTTACAGGTTTTAATTTTTGGGGAATATGAATGGATACACCCTTTTCTTCTCCTTGTTGGATGATATCTTTAATATGCTGTAGGATCAATTCTTTTTTGTTTTTTAGACCTAAAGCCGCAATAGATACTTCATTTTTGCTGTGATCAATGATGAGGATGCCATCGTATAGACCAAAATAACAGTCTGGGATTCCTACATCGTCGATAGCTGTTCGCGGTAAATTTTCTATGTGATGACATAGATCATATCCAAGATACCCAACAGCACCTCCTACAAAAGGAAAGTGTGTTTGATAATCCATGGTATAGCGTTCTAGTATTTCTCTAAGTTTTTCTAAGGGATCCCCATAAAAAATAGAAATTTTTTTATCCTCATAAATCTCTATTTTGTCTTCTTTGCTCTTGAATACCAAAAAAGGATCAAATCCTATAAAAGAGTACTTGCCCAGTTTATGAGGGTCCATACCGCTGTCTAAGAAAAAACTATAGGGATGATCTTTAAAAAGTGTATAGAGTTGAAAGCTATCTAAAGACGTATCTATTTTTTGAATCAACATGTTCTCACCTACTTGTCTATTTTTTTGCTTCGATTAAAAAGTTTTCTAAAATTTTTATTCCTTTTTCTGTTAAGATGGCTTCAGGATGAAATTGAACGCCCTCTATCATATAATCCTTATGACGCATGCCCATGATCTCTCCATCAAAGGTTTCTGCCGTAATTTCAAAGCAAGAAGGCAATGAATCTTTCTCTACTACCAGGGAGTGGTATCTTGTTACTTTCAAAGGATTAGGAAGATCCTTAAACACGCCTTTGTTGATATGTTTGATAGGATGTACCTTTCCATGAACGGGCGCTTTAGCTTTAATGATTTTCCCACCAAAGACATCGCCGATGGTCTGATGACCTAAGCATATTCCTAGAATGGGTAGTTTTCCTTTGAAAGTTGTCACTACATCCTTGCAAATTCCTGATTCATTTGGAGTACAAGGGCCAGGAGATAATACGATCATAGTAGGATTGAGTTTTTCGATTTCTGCTAGACGGATAGCGTCATTTCTGTATACTAATACATATTCATTTAAAGATTCTAAGTATTGCACAAGATTATACGTGAAGGAATCGTAATTATCAATCATTAAAATCAAATAAAACACTCCTTTTCATTTAATAGGATAGCTTTGGTTTTTTTCCATCCTCAAAACGTTTACATGCTTCGATTGCATGGCATGTATGGCAGGGGCGGGATATTTTGTCACTTGTGTATAATATGCGATCTAAAGCAGTGCTTTGCCCATCGGTTGTACGATGATTCTTAATAGCATCATAAATATACTTTTGCTCCTTGCTCTTAAATCCACTGTTTTCTAATATTCCTAATGCCAAATCTGCACTGATTACAGCATGGTCGGAGCCATCAAGATACTCTTTCCATCTTCCGATATCATGAAGAAGAGAGGCAGCATAGATCATATCTTTACTTATAGGAATTTGTTCCTCTAATGACAAAATATAAGCAACTCGAGCAACGTCAATGGCGTGACGCAGGTCATGATGACAGAATACACGAGTTTTTTCTGCTTCATCATTTTTTTTTAAGTACTCTATATATTTAGAACTTGCAAGAATACGATTAATTCTTTCCATAAAAATTCTCCTATCTAGATTTTCTCTCCCATTATAAATGCTTTTCGTCTGTTTTTCGTCTATTTTAGATCTATTTTATTATACCCTTAGCCTTATAGTCTATCAATATAAGGCTAAGGATATAATAAAATAGAAATGCTTAAAGTGTAAAAGAGATAGAAAGGGAAAGTATGATTGTGTAACCTTTATGTTATAATAAAAAGAATGAAAAGATAAACATAGGAGAGATAATATGGGAAAAATTCAATTAATTGCTACCGCTACTTTTGGATTAGAAGAACTGGTGAAGTTAGAAGTAAAAAAGCTGGGATATGAACAAATGACGGTTGAGAATGGAAAGGTGACCTTTACGGCCAATGAAAGAGCCATTCCTAAGACAAACCTATGGCTAAGAACGGCTGATCGCGTATTGCTTAAGATGGGAGAATTTAAGGCAACAACCTTTGAAGAATTATTTCAGCAGACAAAAGCGTTGCCTTGGGAAGAATGGATTCCTGAGAATGGCAAGTTTCCTGTTACGGGTAAGTCTGTAAAATCAAAACTTTTTAGTGTATCGGACTGTCAGGCAATTGTAAAAAAGGCAATTGTAGAGAGGTTAAAAGAAACCTACCACAAAGAATGGTTTGAAGAAAATGGAGCAGAGTTCCCTGTAGAGGTAGCTTTACTTAAAGATACAGCTACCTTGACCATCGATACCAGTGGTGTAGGATTACATAAGAGAGGCTACCGTGCACAGGCCAATGAGGCACCTCTTAAGGAGACCTTGGCAGCAGCAATGGTTATGATCAGTCGTTGGCGAGAAGATCGTGTATTGATTGATCCCTTCTGTGGATCAGGAACTATTCCTATAGAGGCAGCTATGATCGGAAAGAATATTGCACCGGGTTTATCTCGTGAATTTGTTTCAGAGCAGTGGCAAAGGGTTCCAGAAAAATATTGGAAGGATGAGAGGATAACAGCTCTAAAAGCTATCAGACAAGATGTGGCTATCAAAATTTTTGCATCAGATATTGATGAGAAAGCTATTGAGATTGCCAAAAACAATGCCTATGAAGCAGGGGTAGATGATTGTATTACTTTTCGCGTACAAGAAATGGGTCGGATTCAATCCAATGGGCAATATGGTTACATTATATGTAACCCTCCTTATGGTGAACGATTGGGAGAAAAAAAGGAAGTTCAGAAGCTGTATGAAAGAATGGGAAAGGTATTTGCAAGGTTTGATACATGGTCTACCTATATTGTAACCTCTGATGAGGAATTTGAACAGCTGTATGGTAAAAAAGCAAGCAAAAAAAGGAAACTATATAATGGAAGAATTAAAGTAGACTATTATCAGTTTTTTGGACCAAAGCCACCCAAAGAAATGTTAGGAAAAAAATAGACATGATATTTTAAAACCATCTATGGCACATCAGCAGCCTAGATGGTTTTGTTTATCCATAATATAACTTGTATAGCTTCTTTATCTTACAAACGCATTGTAAACCTTTTATCCTGTAGAAGTAGATGAATCGTTTTTATTGATATGCCCAAGGCATTCTGCAAGCCATAGGATGTTTCCAATGGATAAATTTCTAAATGATTTCGTATCTTGGCATAAGCCTCATCCATTTCAGTTTCACACTTTGGACAATAACCATATACGGAGGGCTTTGTAATTAAGCATTTACACTTTTTACAGGTCTTTGATGCGTAGAAATCACTATATTCACTAGAATAACCCATTGGACATACCTCCCCCTGATAACTTTTGTAAAATAGATTAAAATGAAATAATTCCCCTATATTTATTATAGAATATTCAGATGTAAAAAAATATAGGGAGAATGTAGCATATTTGATCTAAACAATAGGGAAGAACGACCTAGATGAAAATAAAGTCCATTGTTCATACCAAGGACTTTTTGTTTATGATGGAAAATAAGAGGAATCAATACAGAGCTTAGAATTACTGAACTTTCAATTTTAACATGTTAGGATTCTGCAATGCGCTAATAGAAAAATTTCCATAGGTAGATGTGCCAAATCGTTATATCTATTGACAAATGCATCCAAAAAAAATATAATAAACTGAATTTAGTTTTAATAAACTTTAAGGTTACAAATACTAAATATCCTTTGGGATAGCACAACTGAAGAAAAATCAATACCTAATGACTATGAAAGGGGGAGGATAGCATTATGAATGATTACATTATTGAACTAAAGAACGCATCCAAAAATTTTGGAGATAAGGAAGTTTTGCAGAATATTAATCTAGAAATTAGACCAAAAGAATTTGTAACCCTTTTAGGACCTAGTGGATGTGGAAAGACAACGACCTTAAGAATTATAGGGGGATTTGAGCAACCTACAATGGGTGAAGTATATTTTGAAGGCAAACAAATTAATGATCTCCCTCCTTATCAACGACAGATTAATACGGTTTTTCAAAAGTATGCATTGTTTCCTCATCTGAATGTATTAGAAAATATCGCTTTTGGGCTTAAGATAAAAAAAATGCCAAGGAATGTGATAGAAGAAAAGGTACGAGAAATGTTAAGACTGGTGAATCTCCAAGGATTTGAGTATCGAAAAATTCAATCTTTAAGTGGGGGACAGCAGCAAAGAATTGCCATTGCTAGAGCATTGGTGAATGAACCAAAGGTGCTTTTATTGGATGAGCCCTTGGGGGCATTAGATCTAAAATTGCGGAAGGGTATGCAGTTAGAGTTAAAAAAGATTCAGCAGAGAGTGGGTGTTACCTTTATTTATGTAACTCATGACCAAGAAGAAGCGCTTACCATGTCTGATCGAGTGGTGGTAATGAGTGAAGGGGAGATCCAACAGATTGGTACACCAGAAGACATATATAACGAACCCACAAATCGGTTTGTGGCTGATTTTATTGGAGAAGGAAATATTCTAGATGGCATTATGACGGAAGATTTTCGTGTAAAAATAGAAGACAAAATATTTCAATGTGTAGATAAGGGATTTCGGTCTGATGAAGAAATAGAAGTTTTGATTAGACCTGAGGACATAGAGATTGTAAAGAAAGAAGAAGGAATGATTTTGGGGAAAGTCGTTTCGATTGTATTTAAAGGTGTTCATTATGAAATAGAAGTAGAAGATCAACAAGGATTTAAGTGGATGATTCATAGTATTCATATGGCCAAAGTAGGGGAGCATGTAGGACTCATGATCGTACCTGATGCAATACATATCATGAAAAAGGTGGTGTAGAAATGAAGAAAAAATGGCTTTCTATACCCTATGCAGTATGGTCTTTGATCTTTAGTATTGCACCGATTATAATTATTGCGGTGTATAGTTTTTGCAGTCGATCTCCTTATGGAAAGATTATTTATGATTTCACACTTGACAACTATAAACAATTTTTAGAACCCATTTATCTCAATGTATTATGGCGTTCCGTTGTGTTGGCAGGAAAGAGTACGATAATTTGTTTGTTGGTAGCTTATCCTATGGCTATGATCATAGCTAGGAGCCAGATGAAAAAAAAGCATATTTTAGTAATGTTGTTTGTACTACCTCTATGGACAAACTTTCTCTTAAGGACTTATGCGTGGATGGTGCTACTTAGAGATCAAGGAGTAATCAATCAGATATTGATAGGATTAAGACTAATCGATGAACCCTTATCCTTGTTATATAATAGTGGGGCAGTGGTTCTTGGGATGGTCTATAACTTTTTGCCTTTTATGGTATTGCCTATATACTCTGTTTTATCAAAGATTGATCATAGTTTCATTGAAGCTGCTCAGGATCTAGGGGCTACTTCTACAAAGGTTTTTTGGAAAGTAATCTTTCCATTAAGTATTCCTGGGGTTGTATCTGGATTAATCATGGTATTTATGCCAGCGGTGAGCACCTTTGTTATATCGGATTTACTAGGAGGAGGTCAAACCATACTATTGGGTAATTTGATACAAAATCAATTTCTTGTAGCAAGGAACTGGCAGTTTGGATCAGCTATTTCGATTATTATGATGTTCTTAATACTAGTCACTATGGGTATAAGTAATAAATATAAAAGTGAAGAGGGAGGAGAATTATGGTAAAGAAATTATTGAAAAGGATTTATGCAGCACTTGTATATTTGTTTTTATATCTTCCCATATTTCTACTCATCCTCTATTCCTTTAATGACTCTAAGTATAGAGGGCAGTGGAGTGGTTTTACCCTAAGATGGTACAAAGAACTTTTTCGCGATAGATCTATTATTAGTGCGTTGTACAATACTTTTTCTATTGCTTTGATTGCAGCTTGTGCTGCAACGATCATTGGAACCATTAGTGCTATTGCCATCTATAGGATGTCTCCAAAGTGGAAGACTGTTTTTATGAATGTTACATATTTGCCTGTAATGAATCCTGACATTGTCATAGGAATATCACTTTTAGCGCTTTTTGTATGGTTAAAGCTAAGGCTAGGATTTATTACCCTTCTGCTTGCCCATATTACCTTCAATATACCCTATGTCATACTGGCTGTGCTACCGAAGCTAAGGCAATTGAATCCTTATCTTGAAGAGGCTGCTTTAGATTTGGGAGCTACCCCTATACAGGCATTCTTTAAAGTTGTTTTACCTGAAATTATGCCTGGGGTGATTACAGGTGCATTATTAGCTTTTACCTTATCCTTAGATGATTTTATGGTGAGTTTTTTTACCACAGGATCAGGTGTGAACACCTTATCTATCAAGGTTTATTCTATGACAAAATTAGGAGTTAGTCCTAAGATCAATGCTTTGTCAACCATTCTCTTTATCGGCGTTTTGAGTTTATTAATGCTGCTGCAGAGCAGATCAAAAAATTTGAGTGAATAGAAAGGGTGATTGTATTGAAAAAAATAATGAGCATGCTTATTTTATGTGTCCTATTAGTGGGACTTGTAGGTTGTGGACAGGAAGAAAAGAATGAGCAAGGATACTACAACAAACTGAATGTTTATAACTGGGGTGACTACATAGACCCTGTTGTACTAGAAGAATTTGAGGAAGAATATGGAATTAAAGTTAATTATGAAAACTTTGCTACCAATGAAGAAATGCTTGCAAAGATACAAGCAGGAGGTACAGATTATGATGTGATTTTCCCATCAGAATATATGGTAGAAGCAATGATCAAGGAAGGCTTACTGCAGGAACTAGATTTCAATAATCTTCCAAATTATAAAAACATAGGAGAACAATTTAAGAACTTGGCCTATGACCCAGACAATCAATACTCTGTTCCATATTTTTGGGGGACGATGGGTATTGTGTATAACACAAAGAAAGTAGAAGAAAAAATAGATAGCTGGGATGCCCTTTGGGATGAAAAATATAAAGGGGATATTGTAATGATTGATAGTGTAAGAGATACAGTGGGTATTACACTAAAGAAGTTAGGATATTCTTTAAATACGCGTAATATGGATGAATTAGAGGCGGCAAAGGAAGAATTAATCAAACAAAAACCAATGGTCAAGGCTTATGAAGTAGATGCATATAAAGATATGATGATTTCAGGAGAAGCGGCAATGGCTTTAGCTTGGTCAGGAGATGCGATGCTGCTTGTGGAAGAAAATCCAGATCTAGCTTATGTAATTCCAGAAGAAGGAACCAATCTGTGGTTTGATACGATGGCAGTGCCTACAACTAGTAAACATAAGAGAGAAGCAGAATTATTTATAGACTATATGATGAGACCTGATGTAGCTGCCAAATGTGCAGAATACGTAATGTATGCAACTGCTAACGTAGAAGCCATGAATCTGCTGCCGCCAGAAATAACAGAAGATGAACTAGCTTATCCAAAGGGAAATATCTTTGAAAAGGGAGAAGTATTTGTAGACTTAGGAAAATTCACAACAGAATATGATCGCATTTGGACAGAGATTAAAGCACATTAATAGGAAAGATGGAGAAATCCATCTTTCTTTTAATAAAAAAAAGTAAAAAAAAAGAAAATTTATTGATTAAATGGAAAGAAATTGGGTAAATATTTAATGTATTAAAACAAATAAGGAGTGATGTTGTGAATTTAGAAGAAATCAGAAGTTTACCTAAAAAAGTAATTGAAAACCTAGACGGAGATATTGGAAATCTTAAAGTATACTTAGTTCAGGATTTTAACCTTAGTCTGTTAAAGAGAATGGTTGATTTTGGACTAAATATATTTGGCGATCTAGGCATGGATGAATGGGGTTTGGTGCCTCAGGTGCGACATGGGAATGTATTTTTGCTCAAGGAAGAAGACAAAAAAAGAATTATTGGTCTCGCGATCTTTATGCGAGACTGGGAAGATACGGATCAATGCTATCTTTTTGATTATGCAATTAAGGAAGAGTTACAAGGGCAGGGCTTAGGCTATCATTTTCTTTTAGTCATAGCAAAAAATATTAAAGAACAAGGATTTACCAAGATGAGCTTGACGGTGGATGTGGAAAATACACCGGCTATTCGTCTTTACAAGGATAAGATGGGCTTTGAAATTGTAGAGATGAGTAAAGATGAGTACGGTGAGGGACACCATAGATATGTTATGAAATTAGATTTAAATAAGATAGAGTAATATTTGGGAAGATAGTAAATACTATCTTCCCAAATTTTTTTGACAAAAGGAGTAAAGGTAAAACAAAATAATTTCAATTTACAAATAATTCATGTTTTTCGACAGGATTCTCAGCTTGTACATGATAAAATAAGGATACACAGATTTGTGTAAAAAAGAAGAGAGAGGATGAAAAGTATGAAAGGTATGCTGAAAAGATTTTCAGTAACAATGCTTGTGATTACTTTGTTATTTTCTGTAATGCTTCCAATGAACTTCACCTTTGCAGAAGATACAAAGGAGGGTGTAAAGATTACTATTGTTCACACCAATGATACTCATGGTCGTGTCAAAGAAGGAAAGTATGATGGAATGGGTTTTGCAAAACTTTCTACCAAAGTTCAAGAGGTCAAAGAATCTAATTCAAATGTATTGGTACTTGATGCAGGAGATACTTTTCATGGTCAAACTATTGCTTCCATTGTTGAAGGAAAAAGTATAGTAGATATTATGAATAAAATGGGCTATGATGCTATGGTCCCTGGGAATCATGATTTTAACTATGGGCAAGAAAGATTAATCCAGCTGTCTAAAATGACAGATTTTCCAATACTTTGTGCAAATATAGAGAAAGAAGACAAAACAACATTATTTACACCTTATACAATCAAAGAATTTGAAGGGGTAAAAGTGGGGATTTTCGGATTATCCACGCCAGAAACAGCACATATGACCCATCCTAAAAATGTTACTGGACTTACCTTTAAAGATCCTGTGACAGCGGCAAAGGAAATGGTGAATGAATTAAAGGATAAGGTAGATGTCATCATTGCTGTGGCACATTTGGGATTAGATGAATATAGTACATATACAAGTAAGGCAGTAGCACAAGGAGTAGAAGGTATTGATGTGATTGTAGATGGACATAGTCATACAACCTTACCAGAAGGGCTTGAAGTAGGAGATACATTGATTGTTCAAACAGGAGATTATGACAAAAACTTAGGGATTGTTGATGTAATCATCAAAGATGGTAAAGCGTCAGAAAAGAATGCAAGATTATTTACAAAGGAAGAAGCAACAACCATTGAAGAAAACCCAGAAATTGTTTCTCTTGTAGCTGCAATAGAAGCAGAAAATGAAAAAATCACTTCTGTTGCTGTAGGTAGTACCGATACAAAACTTGATGGAGAAAGAGAAATGGTCAGAGCAGGAGAAACCAATCTTGGAAACTTGATTGCAGCTGCAATGCTTCAAGCCTCAAGCGCGGATATAGCATTGACCAATGGTGGTGGTATTCGTGCATCGATCGACACAGGAGAGATTACAAAAGGAGAGGTCATTGAAGTATTGCCCTTTGGAAATTATGTGGTAGTAAAAGAAGTAAAAGGTGCGGATATTGTAGGGGCTTTAGAGCATGGTATCTCTTCTTATCCTGAGCCCAAGGGTGCTTTTCCTCATGTGGCAGGTATGACGTTTAAATTTGATCCAAGCAAAGAGGCTGGTCAAAGAATTTTAGAAGTTAGGGTAAAAGGAGAACCAATTGATGCCAATAAGATTTACAAGCTAGCTACCAATGACTTCTTAGCAGCAGGTGGAGACGAATATACCATGCTTGCAGAAGGTGACATCTTAGTAGAGCTACCTCAATTAGACGAAATTGTTGTAGACTATATCCAGCAGTTTGGAACAGGTGATATAAAGGTAGATGGTAGAGTAAAGGCAGTGGAGATAACACAGCCTGTAGTATCAGAAAAGCAAGAGGTAAAAACTGCTGTGGATACTTATGTTGTCAAGGCGGGCGATGTATTGTGGAAGATTGCCAAGCAATTTGATATGAGTTTTGAAAAATTGGGAGAATACAATAAACTTAGGGATCCAGACTTGATCTTCCCAGGACAAAAAATATTGATCCCACAACAATAAACGACTATGAAAAGCATATCAAAATTGAGTAGCTTGCTATAAGTGATTACACCAAAAAGAAAATTTGTTTTATGGATAATGGAATATTGACAAATATTTGTATCAATACTATACTGATAGATGAAAAATAAAAAGTATAAGTAATGAGGTGCCCTTTTAGGGAGAATAGGGAATGAAGTGCAAATCTTCAGCGGACCCGCCACTGTGATGAGGAGCTTCTGCCAATACCACTGGCAATGCCGGGAAGGAGCAGAAAGTATTGAATCGAGCCAGGAGACCTGCCTTTATTACGAATATCATGGATGATGGAAAAGTTCATGGTCTATTTGGTGTGTGAAATAGATCGTGGACTTTTTATTTTTTATTAAAAATAAGTATGAAGGGAAGGAATGAAAATGCAGTCTAAAACAAAAAATATTGTATTAATGGGGATTTTTATTGCTTTAAGCTTGGTGGGATCTTATATAAAAGTACCTAGTCCTTTTCAAAGTATTGCATTAGATGCCATGCCTGCCTTTTTAGCTGGAATCATATTAGGAGGACCTCAAGGTGCTGCTATAGGATTCTTAGGACATTTGTTGACAGCGGCGAATGCAGGGTTTTATTTAACTATACCGATTCATTTGCTTGTAGCTGTAATTATGGCAATTACCATATTTGTTTTCTCTACTATCTGCCAAAAAACCAATGTGGTTTTTGCAGGCATTGTAGGGATTATTCTAAATGGTGTAGGAGCCCCATTAATCATGGCTTTTATGCCTCAATTTGGATGGGTTTTTTTTACAGGTATTACACCTTTTTTAGTGCTTGCCAGCGCTGTAAATGTGATTATAGCTATTGCAGTAGCTGTGGTGTTGCAAAAATCTGGATTCAAGGGAATAGATTATGTTGGTAGATAGATATCGAGATGCAGAGATTATTCTATTGAACCAAGAAGAAGTGTTGGTGATTGCTTGTGACTCCTGTGGTGCTATAGGAATAAAGGAACAAGACCAAGTAAAAGCGTCGCACTATATTGTAGGAAAATATACAGCGCGGGTAAGTTTGATGGAAGTCTTATCTCTAGGAGCCAAAGTAATAAGTCTTACAGTTAATATATGTAATGAGCCATATCCTACAGGAGATGAAATTTTGAAGGGGATTCAAAGTGAGTTAAAGACTTGTAATATAGAGGTTCCCATTACTGTGAGCACAGAAAAGAATATATCCACTACAATGACTGCCTTAGGTGTAACTGTGATTGGGATTGGAAAAAGAAAAGATTTAAAGATTGATCGAGCAGTAAAACAAGACTTTGTCTATGTTTTTGGGATTCCTAAGTTAGGCAATGAGGTTGTAGAAGATGAAGGAGAAATTACCGATACCCATGTGCTGTTGCAGCTTCTTAAAGACCCATATATCAAAGAAATCATTCCAGTAGGCTCATCGGGTATACAGGGCGAGATAGAGAAACTATTAAGAGCTAAGAAATTATATATGACATATAGAGAAGATGGATCCCTAGATTTCAATAAGTCAGCAGGTCCTTGTACAGCGGTGATTGTAATTAGTGAGCGAAAGCTAGAAGAAAGTTATGGATTACCACAAAACTTTATAGGTAAATTAGAAGAGTACCCTAGTTGCTAGGGTATTTTTATATGAGGAAAATATGGATAGGTGTTACAAGAAAATTTTATATACAAAATAGCTTATAAAAACTGATTTGTAAACCGATATTGTAAACTAATGACACAATAATAGTTGACAAAAAAATAATTCTGTTATAGTATATTGCTATCACTATACACAAAGGAGGAAAAATAGGGTGAAGATCAAGACAAAAGAAATGATATTAGTGGCTATTTTTGCTGCACTAACAGCTATTGGTGCATTTATTCAAATACCTACACCCATTGTACCTGTGACATTGCAGTATTTATTTTGTGCATTTGCTGGTTTATTCTTGGGATCTAGACTAGGGTTATACTCTCAATTATTATATGTAGGCATTGGTTTAATTGGTATTCCCATCTTTACAAAGGGAGGCGGTATTGGGTATGTATTTCAACCTACCTTTGGATTTTTGATTGGATTTATTTTATGTGCTTATATTATTGGAAAGTTCACACAGAATATAAAAGAAATTCATTTTAAAAACATATTTTTACCAGTGATTTCAGGATTAATGGCAGTTTATGCAATTGGCGTTCCCTATTTATATTTTGTGATCCGCTATTATATTGGAAAACCTATCAACTTTTTAACAGCAATGAAATTAGGATTTTTTCCGTTTATTCTACAGGATATAGGTTGGAGTATCCTGATTACATTTACAGCTGTGAAAGTGATCCCTTCTCTTCGAAAAGCAGGATACGTATTTGGAAAAGAATATTAGGAGCTGAATAAAAATGATGAACATAATTGATGAAATAAAGAATAGAATTTTAAAGGGTGGGGAAATAACCTGTGAAGAAGCTATAGCGCTTATGCATATTGGTGATGAAGCGCTGAATCTTTTATATGCAGCAGCCAATGAAATACGAGAAAAATTTATGGGCAGTGGTGTGGATTTGTGCACAATTATGAACGCAAAATCTGGAAGGTGCTCAGAAGATTGTAAATACTGTGCTCAGTCAGCACATTATCAAACGGGTATCGATGAATATGCTCTATTATCCTATGAAGAAATCTTAGAAAGAGCTTTAGAGATGGAAGGTGAAGGAGCCCATCGATTCTCTTTGGTTACAAGTGGTAGAGGTATGACAGAAGAAGATTTTGAAAGATTATTGATGATATACTACAGACTGAGTCAAGATACAAACTTAAAATTATGCGCATCCCACGGGATTATCTCCTATGAACAGGCAGTACGATTAAAACAGATGGGTGTAAGTATGTATCATCATAATATTGAGACCAGCAGCCGTTACTATAAAGAAATTTGCAGCACCCATACCTACCAAGATCGAATAGATACCATTAAAAATGTTCAAAGAGCAGGACTCACATTATGCTGTGGAGGAATTATTGGAATGGGTGAAACGATCAAAGATCGTATCCAAATGGTTTTTGAAATAAAAGCCCTAGGGATTAAATCTATTCCTATCAATATTCTAAATCCAGTAAAAGGAACGCCATTACAAAACACAGAAAAAATTTCGCCAAAGGAAATTTTAAAAACCTTAGCCGTTTCTCGTTTGGTGATTCCAGATGCTTTTATTCGCTATGCAGGTGGACGTATAGCTTTAGGGGAAATGCAGAATATGGGTTTTAAGGCAGGTGTCAATGCAGCCTTGGTGGGAAATTACTTAACGACAGTAGGTAATAAGGTGAAGGATGATATTGAAATGATAAAAAATGAAGGATTAGAAATATAAAAAAGAAGGGCTCTTGCGTTGATAGGCTCTCCTTATAGTAGACAGTTAAAATCATATAACTGTTTATGATGAGGGGAGTTTTATTATGGGAAGAAAAAGATGTTCATAACAAGGGGAAAAATACGTCTAAAATTGTTGAAAAATGTTGAATTATGATGAAAAATATTTTAAAAAAAGTACTCTTAGAATAGAAAAGATATTATTTTTCTCATACATGTAGTAAAATAAACATAAGGAGGGATTATATGGTATATATGACTCATTTTTTTGGTGCATGGATGCAATTTATTGCACCCATGAGCGTTTTAGATATTAAAACTAACTATAAACAGAAATTGATGTTTACGACTCTTTTGGGAAGTATAACAATTGTTGCAAGAAATATTTATAGATGGATCAGTTTGCCTTTTGGAGTACATACAATGATATTCGCATTGACAGCGGTATTGTTGATGAAAAAAATTGTACCAGAATTAAGTTGGATGAAAACTATTTTTATTATATGGATGAATATGCTTGTTGTAACCATTGTTGAAATTCTTATATTGTTTCCCATAACGTTATATTTTGGGGTAACAATGCGTCAGGTTGAATCAAATCCATTACTGATATGTTTATTTAGTGGTTTGGGTTCAAATATGGGGTTGATCATTGCTTGGGGGATTGGAAAACATAGGAACAGGTTGAAACAATCTGTGTCTTTAGGCAAAAGGATGTGAAGGGGTTGAAGAGAAAATTACACCTATTGCTAAGCAAGGATAAAAGATTGTGTTTCACAATATTTTTTTTAATACAAGTAACTTTATTAATTATGATTATTCTGAATTGGGTAGGAAGCAAATGTAAAATTGTAGATGGATATTATGCAACGCATTCCTTAAATAATATGCTTTTAGTAGCAGTATTTTTAAGTGGATTGCTAGGGGTTGTAGCCTTATACATGTTGAGAGAATTTGTAGTTTTAATGGAAAAAGAAAAAGAATTAGATATGCAGAAAGTTATATTAAAACAAATGGGAGAAAGCAATGATCTTTTGCATGCACAAAAACATGATTTTTTAAACCATATTCAAGTGATTGCAGGTATGCTTTATCTAGGAAAGATGGAACGTGCCCAAGAATACTTAAAGGGAATCAGCGAAGGTATGGTATTTGATAAAAAAGATATTGAAGTTTTGGAAGAACTGGAATACCCTCATTTATACACATTATTTTTAAATAAAATCCATAAGTGCAAAGAAATGGGCATTGAAATTCATTATGATATAGAAAAAACAGAGTATCTTAATGATTATCATTCCATAGATCTTGTAAGGATTTTAGGCAATTTATTAGATAATGCCATATATGAAGTAAAATCTTTGAAAAAAGAATTACGTAAAATTAATATTTCGATATTTGAAGATAGGGAAGAAGTAATATTTGAAGTATATAATATTCAACCTATTATCTCTAAAGAAATACAAAACAAAATTTTCGATAAAGGATTTACCACAAAAGAAGATAAAGGTACGGGCATGGGATTGTATAATGTAAAAAATGTTGTGGGAAAATATGGAGGATCGGTGGAAGTAATCAGTGAGCAAGGGTTTGGAACAAGTTTTATTGTAAAATTACCTATTGTAAAAAAACAATATGCAGAGGGTCAATGAACCCTTGAGAGGAGAATCGTTTATTCTACGACTCAAGGGCACTGTTTAATTTTTCTTATCCCCTAAGAGCATATCAAAATCAATGAGTTCCTTTTCTAACTGAATGATTTTGTTTTTAATTTTGTTACGATCTTCCATAGATAAGTTTGATTGGGCAATGCGCTTTCCAAGCTCCATGGACTGTATAAAAGTTCTAGACAAATGTTCTATATCTAAAAAAAGATGGGTGTCTTTTTCTTCAACAATGTTTTTATTTAAAAGCGTAATCGCTTGTTCATTGGATAAATCAATGCAATCATATAAATCAGGTACAAAAGTTTGAATGTGTAATTTTTCTTCAATAAGGTGGGCAAAATCTTTTGTTGCCTCCTTTTCGCCATGAACCACAAAGATTTTTTTAGGCTTCTTTTTAAAACCTTTCAACCAATCTAATAGACTCTCCTGATCGGCATGCCCAGAAAATCCTTCTACTGTATGAACTTGGGCTCGAATCATAACCTTTTCTCCGAAAATCGTGACAATTTTGGCACCATCTTTTATAGCACGACCAAGGGTTCCCTCTGCTTGATATCCAACAAAAACGATACTTGAATTCTTTTTCCAAAGATGATGTTTTAAATGATGCTTGATTCTACCTGCATCACACATACCACTGGCAGATATGATGATCTTTGGCTCTAAAGAAGTATTAAGTGCTCTAGATGCTTGTGCACTTCTTGTAAGATGTAGATTATAAAAATCAAGAGGATTATCTCCCTTTAAAATATATTCTCGTGTTTCTTCATCAAAGCAATCTGCATTTTTTCTAAAAATTTCTGTAGCAGCTACAGCCATAGGACTGTCGATGTAGACGGGAACCTTCAAAAAATCCTTAAATGCTTCTTGATTAGTATATACTTTATTAAATTCATAGATAAGTTCTTGCGTTCTGCCTACCGCGAAGGAAGGGATCACTACTGTACCTCCTCGATCAATGGTCTTACGAATGATATCCATTAAACGATGTATGCGGATATCCATCGCTTCGTGTGAGCGATTACCATAGGTGGATTCTATGATGAGATAATCAGCTTCTTCGATATATACAGGATCTCTGAGTAACGGTCTATTTTTCATGCCCAAATCTCCAGAAAAAACGATTTTAGATTCCTGACCATCTTCTTTAATCCATAGCTCAACAATGGAAGAACCTAATATATGTCCTGCATCTCTAAATCGAAGATGGATATCTTCATGAATGGGAATCATTTGATCGTATAAAACAGGATTTAAATACTGAAGACTATTTTCTGCATCATGTACACTATATAAAGGTTCTATAGGTTCTAAGCCCGCCCGTTTCCTCTTCCGGTTCTCCCAAAGGGCTTCCATTTCATGAATATGTCCACTGTCCTTTAAAAGGATCTCTACCAAATCAGAAGTTGCCCTTGTACAGAAAATCTTTCCTTGAAAACCTTCCTTGACAAGTTTAGGGATTCGACCACTGTGATCGATATGGGCATGGCTAAGTATAAGAAAATCAATTTCTGAAGGAGAGAAGGCAAAGGGTTTAAAGTTCAATTTTTCTATTTCACTACCTCCCTGAAATTGGCCACAATCGAGTAAGATTTTATATTTGTCCGTTGTAATAAGGTAGTTCGAACCTGTTACGGTATTAGCTGCGCCTAAGAAAGTAATTTGCATATACATCAACTCCTTTTAAATAATATACCCCTTTTTAAATACGAAAAACTTTGTTGATGAGAATATTCTGGGATCATTGTGACATTTCAATATAAAAGAAGAAGGAATTAAGATGCTAATGTAGAAAAAAGAAACAACAGATTGAAAGAAGAGGGAGGATGAAATAATGTATTTTGCAACATATAAAGGAAAAAATGGTGAAGAAGTAGGAGTGCTTAACAAAGAAAAGACGGGTGTTATTTCTTTAAAAAATTTATATGAACAATTTAGAAATGCTGAAGGTTTTTATGAAGAACCTAAAAACATGTTACAGGTAATAGAAACATTTGATGAAGCAGCACTTGAAAAGGTTGAGCATTGGATCAAAGAGGACGAGGCAGAAGCCATGACAATGACCCTAGAAGATTTGACCTTGTGTGCGCCGATTATGTATCCTCGCAGAAATATTTTTTGTGTAGGAAAAAACTATTTAGATCATGCAAAAGAAGTAGGAGCGATATTTGGAGCTACACCGGAGCATCCTACATTCTTTAGTAAAATAGCTTATCCAGCTATTGGCGATCAAGCGTATATTGATCGTCATGCTGGGATTGTAGAAGAATTGGATTATGAGGTAGAGTTAGCGGTTGTGATAGGGAAAAAGGGAAAAAACATTCCTAAGGAAGCAGCAGAAGATTATATCTTTGGCTATACAATCTTAAATGATGTAAGTGCTAGAAAGTTACAGAAAAAACATGAACAGTGGCATAAAGGAAAAAGTCTAGATACCTTTTGTCCAATGGGACCGTTTTTGGTGCATAAAAAGGAGATACCTAATCCTCAGCATCTAGATATTGTATGTAAAGTGAATCAAGAAATACGACAAAATTCTAGTACAAAAAATCTTATTTTTGATATTCCAACGCTGATTCATGTTCTTTCACAAGGAATGACTTTGATACCGGGAGACATTATTGCTACAGGAACTCCTGCAGGTGTGGGGATGGGCTTTAACCCAGGAAAATACCTGCAGGCAGGAGATGTAATAACTTGCGAAATTGAAAAAATTGGGAAGCTTACCAATGTGGTAAAATAATAACATATTTCTTGATCTTGGAAAGAATTCATTTACAGAAGGACTGGGAGAAAGATGTCATCTCATGTTATAATATAGTATAAAATAGGGAAAGAGAGAGGTGTACACATGAAGAAAAGAAAGGTAGTATGCATTGTAGCAATGATCGTATTAGTCATGGGGGGCATTCTTATGTTGAGCGGGTGTGGGGCACCACCATCAAAGGCAGATGGAACCACTACCGATCAAGTGTATAATGAAAAAGGTGATGCATCCCAAGAGGGAGAAACTACTACAACCGAGGAAAAAGGGGAAGAAAAAGTCAATAATATGTACATTAGTGCCAGTAAACTGAATGTAAGAGAAGATGCTACACAGGATGCGCCGATTGTAGATAGTCTTATGAAAGGAACGGCGGTTGAAGTTTTAGAGGAAAAGACAAATGATCAAAATGATCTATGGTATAAAGTAAAGTTTCATATGACTAGTACAGAAGGAGAAGGTACTGGATGGGTGTTAGCTACGTATACGGTAAAAGATCGTATGGAATTACTAGATGAATCCTTAAGGAACTTAGATTTTTCTCCACAGGATAAGGTGTATGAATATCCAGATAACCCAAGAAAAGAGGCACGAGGCGTATATGTAACGATCTATTCTGCTTCTAACAGTAGAATAGATGAGCTGATTGAAATGGCAAAAAGAACAAAGATTAATGCTTTTGTTATTGATGTGAAGGATGATAATGGTACTATGTTATTTAAAACAAAAGCGGCAGAAAAGTTTAGTCCTGATGCAAACAAAAAGGCACCTGTTAAGGATATTCAAGCTTTAATGAAAAAATTAAAAGATAATGATATTTATGCAATTGCTAGGATTGTATCTTTTAAAGATCCTACGTATGCTAAGCATCATCCTGAACGTGCCATTGTTTATCGTGACTCTGGAAAGCCTTTTACAAATAGAGATGGACTAATATGGGTGTCGGCCCATGATAGAGAGTTATGGGAATACAATATTGAGGTCTCCAAAGAAGCTGTTGAGGCGGGATTTAATGAAATACAATTTGATTATGTCCGTTTTCCTGCTTCAAATGGCGGAAAATTAGATAAATTATTAGATTACAGAAATACTACAGGAGAATCAAAGCCAGAAACGATTCAAAATTATCTAAAGTATGCTCGTGAGCAGTTAGCATCAAAGCAAGCATATATATCTGCAGATATTTATGGATTAGTGGGTTCAGTAGCAGATGATATGGCGCTAGGGCAGTATTGGGAAGCTGTGAGTAATGTAGTTGACTATGTGTCTCCTATGATGTATCCAAGTCATTATGCCAACGGGACTTACGGCCTTTCTGTACCAGATGCTTATCCTTATGAAACCATCTATCAGGGCACAAAGGATGCCATTGCAAGAAATAAAAATATACAGACTCCAGCGACGATTAGACCATGGATTCAAGATTTTACAGCACCGTGGGTAAAAGGACATATTAAATATGGACCCAAACAGCTAGAAGATCAAATAAGAGCATTAGAAGAAAATGGTGTTACAGAGTATTTATTATGGAATGCAGGTAATAGATACTCTGAAGAGGCCGTAAAAAAATAAAGCATTGGCATGCTGTGAACGCAGCATGCCAATGCTTTATTGCTTATTTACATAATTGACAATTAAAAAATCTCATGATAAACTAAACTAAGTTAAATAAAAACCTTTAAAAGAAGTCCAGAGAGGCTAACAAGGAGGAAGAAAAATGAATATGAGTCAAGAAATTGCTAAAAAATTATTAGAGATTCATGCAGTCACTTTAAGAAATAGAGAACAATTATTTACGTGGGCATCAGGGATTAAATCACCTATTTATTGTGATAATCGCCTTACAATGAGTTATCCCCAAGTACGAGATAAGATCGCAGAAGGATTTGAAAGTTTAATTCTAAGACATTATCCACAGGCAGAAGTACTGGTAGGAACAGCTACAGCGGGAATTCCACATGCGGCATGGGTGTCGCAGAGAATGAATTTACCTATGGCTTATGTAAGGACATCTGCCAAAGATCACGGAAAGAAAAATCAAATTGAAGGCTGCTTAAAGCTAGGACAAAAAGTTGTAGTGATAGAGGATTTGTTGTCTACTGGAGGAAGCTCCATGAAAGCAGTGGATGCGCTTCGTCAAGCAGGAGCAGAGGTCTTAGGGGTTGTAGGAATTTTCACCTATGGGTTTGACCAAGTTGATAAGGTCTTTAACGCAGAAGGTATAACTTATCACACGCTTACTAGCTATGATGTACTCCTTCCCATAGCTGTAGAAATGGGGTATGTTCACGAAAATGACACAGAAATTTTAAAAGAATGGAGTAAAAACCCTTATATATTTACGAAAAATTAACAGGATATGCGAAAAAGCATATCCTGTTTTACTTGCTAGGGAAGCATGGATGATTAAATTGGTGGATAACTTTATAGAATATATATTTTGAAGATTTACTGGAAATAATTTTGATACATCTATGATTGCAATATGCCAATTTTTTAACTGGTTTCTCTAGAACAATAAAAAAGAAAGGACTAATGAGAAACATAAAGCATGTTTGTAGAAATCCATCAAAATTCGTAGTATTTAGTGCCATAGGATTATTGTCATGAAGGTTAGATATAGTGCATAATATACAATATATAGTGTAGCAGGAAAAAAACAACACAAAAAGAAGGGTGTAGTGTCATTCCGTGCCTACTAAGGAAAGTAGCAGAAAATTGTCGAGCATGAAAAAGGCAGGTCCTAACAAATCGCTATATGATGAAATTCATTTATAGAAGATACTATGCAATGAAGAGATATAACAAACTGCACACTGAGAAGAAAATAAGATATAAGATGTAAGAAGAAAAAGGGAAATGGAGTGTATATTCATGAATGGAAGAGTTCAAAAGAGAAATGGAGATATTGTACGATTTGATGTTCTTAAAATTCAAGAAGCAATTTTTAAAGCTGCTAAATCTGTAGGCGGTGAAGATAGAGAGATTGCAATGTTTTTAGCACAAAAGGTGAAAAGCATTGTAAAAGAGATCTATGGTGTAGGTGTACCATCAGTAGAAAATATTCAAGATCTTGTTGAAAAGGTGCTGATAGAAGAAGGACATGCAAAAACTGCAAAGGCATATATCCTTTATAGAAAAAAAAGAGAAGAATTAAGAGAACACAACAATATGTTCGTAGATGCTGAAATGTTGGTGGATGAATATATTTCCTTAGGCAATTGGCGAATCAATGAAAATTCTAATATGGGATTTAGTCTACAAGGGTTAAACAATCATATTGTTTCTGAAATAACGGAAAAATACTGGCTAAACAAAATTTATACAAAAGATGTAAGAGATGCTCATATAAACGGAGATATACATATACATGACTTATCACTCCTTGGACCTTATTGCTGTGGTCACGATTTAGAAGCCTTACTTTTAAAAGGATTTACAGGTGTAGAAGGAAAGATACAATCTAAACCTGCAAAACATTTTCAAACGTTTTTGGGACAGATCGTAAATTGGTTGTATACCCTTCAAGGAGAGGCAGCAGGAGCGCAAGCTGTTAGTTCTCTAGATACATACGCAGCACCATTTATTTATTATGATGGACTATCTTATGAAGAAGTTAAACGAGCGATGCAGTCTTTTATATTTAATTTGAATATACCTACGCGGGTAGGATTTCAGACACCATTCACTAATATTACCTTGGACATTAAATCCCATCCTATGCTGAGGAAGATGAATGTAATTATTGGTGGACAACGAATGGATAAAAATTATGGAGACTTTCAAAAAGAAATGGATATGTTCAACAAAGCTTTTTGTGAAGTCATGATGGAAGGAGACGGCGCAGGTAGGGCCTTTAGTTTTCCAATTCCTACGATTAATGTTACCAATGATTTTCCATGGAATTCTGAAGTAGTTAATGCCATTATGGAGATGACGCGAAAGTATGGAACACCTTATTTTGCAAATTTTATTAATTCTGATTTATCTCCAGAAGATATAAGAAGTATGTGTTGCCGTCTCAGATTGGATAATCGTGAGCTGAGAAGAAGAGGTGGAGGACTGTTTGGAGCAAATCCATTAACAGGTTCTATTAATGTAGTGACTTTAAATATGGCTAGAATTGGCTATGTGGCAAAATCTGAAGAAGATTTTAAAAAAAGAGTTAGAGCATTAATGGAAAAAGCAAAAATAATTTGCGAAAAGAAGAGAAAAGAATTAGAAAAGTATATGGAAATAGGATTATATCCTTATTCAAGATATTATTTACAGGGAATTAAGGACGCAACAGGGGAATACTTCAAAAATCATTTCTCTACGATTGGGTTAAACGGAATGAATGAAGCTTGTTTGAACTTTTTAGGGAAAGATATTACCACTGAAGAAGGCAATGCATTTGCTGTGGAGATTATGGAATTTATGAATCGTGTCATACAAATATTTCAAGAGGAAACAGGAAGCTTATGGAATCTTGAAGCATCACCAGCTGAGGGGGCATCTTACAGATTTGCGAGACTTGATAAAACCATGTATCCAAGAATTATCACACAGGGTAAGGAAGAACCATACTATACCAACTCTACACAATTACCAGTAGGACATACAAAGGATATTTTTGAAGCTTTGGAATTACAAGAAAAACTTCAGACTCTATACACGGGTGGAACAGTATTCCACGGTTTTATAGGCGAAGAAATTGATAGTGTAGAAACTGTAAAATTGTTAATCAAGAGAGGATTTGAAAATAGTCATATACCTTATTTGACAATTACCCCAACCTATAGCATTTGCGCTGAACATGGATACTTAAGGGGAGAGCAGTTTCAGTGTCCAGAGTGCGGGAGAGATACAGAAGTGTGGACGAGAGTTGTGGGCTTTCACAGACCGGTGCAAGCTTGGAACAAGGGTAAAAAAGAAGAATATAAAGATCGCGTAGAATTTGATGCGTCTACCAGCTTAGAACATAAGGAAATGCTTGCATCAATGGAAAATAATATAGAAGCTGCAGTTTAAAAAATGTAAGGCGAAGAAGTGTGAAGTTGACCACTTCTTTTTCCTTGTTGGAAGAGATAAAGTTTTACTGTGTAGAGGAGAGAATGCAAATGTATTTTAGCGGGCATCAAAAAACTTCTTTTATAGATTATCCAGATAAGATTTCAACGGTTGTATTCGCTGCAAAATGTAATTTTAGATGTCCATTTTGCCATAATTCAGAATTGGTTTATGGCAATGGAATAAGAATTTCTGAGGAATATATATTTGACTATTTGCAAAAACGAAGAACAATGATCGACAGCGTATGCATATCAGGAGGAGAATGTACACTCTATGATGATATAGATATATTTATTAGAAAAGTAAAGAAACTGGGGTACTTAGTAAAAATTGACACCAATGGAACAAATCCTAAATTGCTGGCAAAACTTATAGATGAAAAATTGCTGGATTATATCGCCATGGATATAAAAGCGCCTATACATAAATATGACTTATTAACAGGTGTAAAGACAAATACAGAAAAAATCCTAGAAAGTATACAGAAGATACAAAACGGAAAAATAGACTATGAGTTTCGTACAACTTTATGTAAAGAATTATTAAATGAAGAAGATATTCTGGCTATTGGAAGATTGCTAAAGGGAAGTAAAACTTACGCTTTGCAGAACTTTAAAGATGGAGACACGATTTTAGCAGGAAAAAATAAATTTACACCCTACGGAAAAGAAGAATTGATGCATATGAAAGAAAGTATAAAAGACTGTTTTGAAGTGGTAAAAATAAGGTTTTAAAGATAAAAAAGCTGATAATCTAGGGAGTTATCAGCTTTGAAGGTTTTTGTTATATTTGCAGCCATTTACTTATCAATCCCTGTACGACTTAAAACACCTTGTGTATAATAGTGCTTAATTTCTTGCATTTCTGTAACCAAGTCAGCCTTATCGATGATTTCTTGGGGAGCATATCTTCCAGTGAGAATCAACTCTATCTCATCTGGCTTGGCATCTAGAAGAGATAGTACCTCATCCACAGAAAGCAGATGATAAAAGATAGCAATAGTAATTTCATCTAAGATTACAACATCATATTGCTGCTTTGTAAAAATATCTTTAATGAAAGATAATCCTTCCTTGGCAGCCATGATATCCTCCTGAGAAGGATCTTTTGTAACAAAACATCCCTTTCCAAGTAAAGCAATATCAATAAAAGGTTTAAGATATTGAAGTGATTTCCATTCACTATACTCCATAGATTTTACAAATTGACCAATAAAAACTTTCTTGTCTGCCCCTACAGCTCTTAAGGCCAATCCTAATGCAGCAGTAGTTTTTCCCTTGCCATTTCCAGTATACACATGAATATATCCTTTCTTCATGACCTTCACCCCTTAAGCAATTTGTTTTCATATAATATGGAATTTTAATATCTACTAATATCTTTATTATATATAATTCTATGATAAAATAAAAAAGAAAAATGTAAAGGAGGAAGGAAAATGAGAAAAGACAGCGGTAACCTTTATAGAAGAGAATTTGATTATGAAGAAGATGATTATGATCGATTAAAGCGTGTAAAAAAGCAAGATTATTTCACGAATAAATCAAAATTAAAGAAATTGGAATTCGATTATGAAGAGGATGCCTATGAACCATTAAGAAGAAGATAGATATTAGATGAAGCTTGTTTTCAAAGTGGACAAAAGGGGGTAGCGAGACAAGTGTATGGAATAATTTACAAGAGAATCAGCTATTGACCTTAGATATGATATATGGTACATTAAGTACTGTTCTTAAAAACAGTCAATACGTATTTGAGAAACTAGAATCTCATGTGATGATTGAAGATGATCATATTAGGAAAAAAGTATTGACAATGAAATTAAAATATGATATATTATATTTTGTCACGTATGAGAGAAATAAAACAGCAAAAAAATACTTGACAAAAAAAGAAGTTTTGTGTAAAATAATAAGAGTCTCCTAAAAATGGGACTGATAACAAATGCTCAATTGGTCTTTGAAAACTACACAGTGTAAGAAATTAAGCCAGCATAAGCAGCGAACCGAAATCTTCGATTTCGTGTGAATCGCTTACTCAGCGAAAGCTGAGATACCTTTTCAATTTTTTTATGAGAGTTTGATCCTGGCTCAGGATGAACGCTGGCGGCGTGCCTAACACATGCAAGTCGAGCGAACGAGTCTTAATGAAAGCTTCGGCCGGAATTAAGATGAGTTAGCGGCGGACGGGTGAGTAACGCGTGGGCAACCTACCCTATACAGGGGGATAGCCTCGGGAAACCGGGATTAATACCCCATGATACAGATAGATCGCATGGTGTATCTGTCAAAGATTTATCGGTATAGGATGGGCCCGCGTCTGATTAGCTAGTTGGTGGGGTAAAGGCCTACCAAGGCAACGATCAGTAGCCGACCTGAGAGGGTGATCGGCCACACTGGAACTGAGACACGGTCCAGACTCCTACGGGAGGCAGCAGTGGGGAATATTGCACAATGGGGGAAACCCTGATGCAGCAACGCCGCGTGAGCGATGAAGGCCTTCGGGTCGTAAAGCTCTGTCCTAAGGGAAGAAGCATGACGGTACCTTAGGAGGAAGCCCCGGCTAACTACGTGCCAGCAGCCGCGGTAATACGTAGGGGGCAAGCGTTATCCGGAATCACTGGGCGTAAAGGGTGCGTAGGCGGCCGATAAAGTCTGGGGTGAAAGGCTACGGCTCAACCGTAGTAAGCCTTGGAAACTTATTGGCTTGAGTGCAGGAGAGGAGAGTGGAATTCCTAGTGTAGCGGTGAAATGCGTAGATATTAGGAGGAACACCAGTGGCGAAGGCGACTCTCTGGACTGTAACTGACGCTGAGGCACGAAAGCGTGGGGAGCGAACAGGATTAGATACCCTGGTAGTCCACGCCGTAAACGATGAGTGCTAGGTGTCGGGGGGTACCACCCTCGGTGCCGCAGCTAACGCATTAAGCACTCCGCCTGGGGAGTACGGTCGCAAGACTGAAACTCAAAGGAATTGACGGGGACCCGCACAAGCAGCGGAGCATGTGGTTTAATTCGAAGCAACGCGAAGAACCTTACCAGGACTTGACATCCTCTGCATGAACCTTAACCGGTGAAATCCCTTCGGGGACAGAGAGACAGGTGGTGCATGGTTGTCGTCAGCTCGTGTCGTGAGATGTTGGGTTAAGTCCCGCAACGAGCGCAACCCTTGTCTTTAGTTGCCAGCACTTCGGGTGGGCACTCTAGAGAGACTGCCGGGGATAACTCGGAGGAAGGTGGGGATGACGTCAAATCATCATGCCCCTTATGTTCTGGGCTACACACGTGCTACAATGGCTGGTACAACGGGCAGCGAACCCGTAAGGGGGAGCCAATCCTAAAAGCCAGTCTCAGTTCGGATTGTGGGCTGCAACTCGCCCACATGAAGCTGGAGTTGCTAGTAATCGTGGATCAGAATGCCGCGGTGAATGCGTTCCCGGGTCTTGTACACACCGCCCGTCACACCATGGGAGTTGGGGGCGCCCGAAGTCAGCTATCTAACCTTTTGGAAGAAGCTGCCGAAGGTGAAACCAATGACTGGGGTGAAGTCGTAACAAGGTAGCCGTATCGGAAGGTGCGGCTGGATCACCTCCTTTCTAAGGAGAATTGGCTTAACTTACACTGTATAGTTTTGAAAGACCAAGTCTTTCAAATGTGGGGATGTAGCTCAGCTGGGAGAGCACCTGCCTTGCACGCAGGGGGTCAGGAGTTCGATCCTCCTCATCTCCACCACAAGCATCTTTTAAATAGGAAGCTCAGCTAACGCTGAGAAAGGAGTTACAACGAAATCAAAGATTTCTGTAACGTCCATTTTGTACCTTGAAAACTGAACAATGTAGAGAACAAGCAAAACATACAATTTCTGGTCAAGTTAGAAAGAGCATAGGGTGAATGCCTTGGCACCAGGAGCCGAAGAAGGACGTGGTAAGCTGCGATAAGCCTCGGGTAACCGCAAGCAGGTTTTGATCCGGGGATTTCCGAATGGGGAAACCCATCTAGGTTAATACCTAGATACCGTCTACTGAATAAATAGGTAGGCAGGAGGCATACCAGGGGAACTGAAACATCTAAGTACCCTGAGGAAGAGAAAGAAAACTCGATTCCCTAAGTAGCGGCGAGCGAAAGGGGATTAGCCCAAACCTAAAGAATTTTTCTTTAGGGGTTGCGGATATACTCATTAAGAAAGAGGCTATTGTAATCGAAGCGGTCTGGAAAGGCCCACCAAAGAAGGTAACAGTCCTGTAGATAAAACAAGAAGACTTTCGAGTATAATCCAGAGTACCACGAGACACGTGAAACCTTGTGGGAAGCAGGGGGGACCACCCCCCAAGGCTAAATACTACCTGGTGACCGATAGCGTATAGTACCGTGAGGGAAAGGTGAAAAGAACCCCGGGAGGGGAGTGAAATAGAACCTGAAACCCTATGTTTACAAGCAGTGGAAGTTCCTTATGTGAACAACCACGTACTTTTTGTAGAACGGGCCAACGAGTTACGGTATGCAGCAAGGTTAAGTAGTTCAGCTACGGAGCCGCAGCGAAAGCGAGTCTTAATAGGGCGTTTTAAGTTGTATGCCGTAGACCCGAAACCGGGTGACCTATCCATGAGCAGGTTGAAGCGGAAGTAAAATTTCGTGGAGGACCGAACCCATGTCTGTTGAAAAAGGCTGGGATGACTTGTGGATAGCGGAGAAATTCCAATCGAACTCGGAGATAGCTGGTTCTCCCCGAAATAGCTTTAGGGCTAGCCTCAGAGGTTGAGATACGGAGGTAGAGCACTGAATGTCCTAGGGGCCCTCACCGGTTACCGAAGACTATCAAACTCCGAATGCCGTTATCTTTACTCTGGGAGTCAGACTATGGGTGATAAGATTCATAGTCGAAAGGGAAACAGCCCAGACCGTCAGCTAAGGTCCCTAAGTACAGATTAAGTGGAAAAGGATGTGGGATTGCACAGACAACTAGGATGTTGGCTTAGAAGCAGCCATTCATTCAAAGAGTGCGTAACAGCTCACTAGTCGAGTGATCCTGCGCCGAAGATTACCGGGGCTCAAATCTGTCACCGAAGCTACGGCTTGCCGCAAGGCAGGGGTAGGGGAGCATTGTGTATTGGTTGAAGTCATACCGTAAGGAGTGGTGGACGATACACAAGAGAGAATGTTGGCATGAGTAGCGAGAGGTAGGTGAGAATCCTACCCGTCGAAAACCTAAGGTTTCCTGAGGAAGGTTCGTCCTCTCAGGGTTAGTCGGGACCTAAGCCGAGGACGAAAGTCGTAGGCGATGGACAACAGGTTGAAATTCCTGTACCACCGAAAATCGTTTGAGCAATGGGGTGACACAGGAGGATAGGTCAAGCGCACCGTTGGTTGTGTGCGTCTAAGCCCGTAGGGAGTCTAGGTAGGCAAATCCGCTTAGACAATCCTAAAAGGTGATGGGGAGCGAAATTTAAGTAGCGAACTTACTGATTCCACACTGTCAAGAAAAGCCTCTAGTTAGATCTAGGTGCCCGTACCGCAAACCGACACAGGTAGGTGAGGAGAGAATCCTAAGACGAGCGAGAGAACTATTGTTAAGGAACTCGGCAAAATGACCCCGTAACTTCGGGAGAAGGGGTGCCACGTTAGGGTGTTAAAGCCTGAGGTGGCCGCAGAGAATAGGCCCAAGCGACTGTTTAGCAAAAACACAGGTCTCTGCTAAGTCGAAAGACGATGTATAGGGGCTGACGCCTGCCCGGTGCTGGAAGGTTAAGGGGACGTGTTAGAGCAATCGAAGCACTGAACTTAAGCCCCAGTAAACGGCGGCCGTAACTATAACGGTCCTAAGGTAGCGAAATTCCTTGTCGGGTAAGTTCCGACCCGCACGAAAGGCGTAACGATTTGGGCACTGTCTCAACAATAGACTCGGTGAAATTGTAGTACCGGTGAAGATGCCGGTTACCCGCAGCAGGACGGAAAGACCCCGTGGAGCTTTACTGTAGCCTGACACTGGATTTTGGTATTACATGTACAGGATAGGTGGGAGACTTAGATCCTTGGACGCCAGTCTGAGGGGAGTCGTCCTTGGGATACCACTCTTGTAATACTGAAGTTCTAACCATAAGCTGTGAATCCAGCTTTGGGACACTGTCAGGTGGGCAGTTTGACTGGGGCGGTCGCCTCCCAAAAAGTAACGGAGGCGCCCAAAGGTTCCCTCAGCGCGGTTGGAAATCGCGCGTAGAGTGCAAAGGCAGAAGGGAGCTTGATTGCGAGACATACAGGTCGAGCAAGGACGAAAGTCGGGCTTAGT
Source organism: Clostridiaceae bacterium 35-E11 (assembly GCA_038396625.1). Classification (GTDB taxonomy): domain Bacteria; phylum Bacillota; class Clostridia; order Peptostreptococcales; family Thermotaleaceae. The sequence continues at coordinate 3,725,803 of CP121688.1, read as the reverse complement.
GATCCGGTGGTTCCGAGTGGAAGGGCCATCGCTCAACGGATAAAAGCTACCCCGGGGATAACAGGCTTATCTCCCCCAAGAGTCCACATCGACGGGGAGGTTTGGCACCTCGATGTCGGCTCGTCTCATCCTGGGGCTGAAGTAGGTCCCAAGGGTTGGGCTGTTCGCCCATTAAAGAGGCACGCGAGCTGGGTTCAGAACGTCGTGAGACAGTTCGGTCCCTATCCGCTGTGGGCGCAGGAAATTTGAGAGGAGCTGTCCTTAGTACGAGAGGACCGGGATGGACGTACCTATGGTGTATCAGTTGTTCCGCCAGGAGCATGGCTGAGTAGCTACGTACGGACGGGATAAGCGCTGAAGGCATCTAAGCGCGAAGCCCCCCTCAAGATAAGATTTCCCATCGCGTAAGCGAGTAAGACCCCAAGTAGACCACTTGGTTGATAGGTCGGAGGTGTAAGGGCAGTAATGTCTGTAGCTGACCGATACTAATAGGTCGAGGACTTGACCAGAAACACTCTAACATTGTTCAGTTTTGAAGGTACATGTTGCTTCACAAAATGTACCGGCGCCAACCAAATTCCAAAATTATCATTTTGAAATTTCGGTTGCTTAGAGGTATATATCCTTCTATATCCAGTGACAACAGCGAAGGGGTCACACCTGTTTCCATACCGAACACAGCAGTTAAGCCCTTCAGCGCTGATGGTACTTAGGCGGAAGCGCCTTGGGAGAGTAGGTCGTCGCTGGTTTGAATATTGGGCGCATAGCTCAGCTGGGAGAGCACCTGCCTTACAAGCAGGGGGTCATAGGTTCGATCCCTATTGCGCCCACCATAAATATTATATTTTAAGATTTGATTTGCGGGTGTGGCGGAATTGGCATAAGTAGAGAACTCAAATCTCTGATTTGATGTGAATCACTTAGTCGACCCTAAAGCATTCTGCACACGTATAAGTTAATACGTGAATAAGTAATAATGATTCACATCATGCGGGTGTGGCGGAATTGGCAGACGCACTAGACTTAGGATCTAGCGCTTACGGCGTGGGGGTTCAAGTCCCTCCACCCGCACCACTTTATTTATATGAGGAGAAGTACTCAAGTAGGCTGAAGAGGACGGTTTGCTAAACCGTTAGGCTGGGCAACTGGTGCGCGGGTTCGAATCCCGCCTTCTCCGCCATTTAGAAAGATACCTATCTAGTAAAGGATGGGTATCTTTTTTGTGTAGTGAATAAAGGATAGACCTATAGAAATAGGAGATAATTTAGTATAATATAGTCATGGTCTAACAAGAAATTTATAAATATCATTTAAAATAGGAGTGTACGGTATGAGAAGACGAAAAAGACCGGGTGCCAAAGAAAAATTATTAAGTTACGATCAATGGATATGTACAGACCCTCAACAGTTCAAGGGAAGCTGGGCAGATTATTTTAACAATCAATACCCTATTCATGTAGAGTTAGGCACAGGAAGGGGACAATTTATTACTACATTAGCAGAAAAACATCCCCAGATCAATTATATTGGAATTGAAGTAAAAGAAGAGGTGTTGCTACGAGCTGTAGAAAAGGTGGATGAAAAAAAGCTCTCAAATATTGTTTTTTTGTGGAATGACATTGGTCATATAGAAGATGTGTTTGATAAGGGAGAAATAGATAGGGTGTATATAAACTTTTGTGATCCATGGCCTAAAAAAAGATGGGCAAAGAGACGACTGACGCATAAAAATTTTCTTGAAAAATATAAAGTGCTTTTACAAGAAAAGGGAGAAATTCATTTTAAAACGGATAATGAAAAGTTATTTGCTTTTTCTTTAAACGAATTTTCATTTTGCGATTTTAAATTACAGCATATAACTTTTAATTTACATGAAGAGGAAATGAAAGAAAATGTAACAACAGAATACGAAGATAAGTTTACAGCGATAGGCATGAAAATCTTTCGGTGTGAAGCGCTCAAAAGAGATTGACTTTTTAGGAGGGCTATGGTGCAATAGATTTATATCTATGATAAAGGGGGTATATACGATGACATCAAAATATGTTGTGATTATTCAATGCGATATTGCACACAACAGATGTAGTGGATTTGCATGTACCAACGATTTTTATAATCGTACAGGAAAATTTACATCCTATCCACAGGATATAAAATATATTTCTTTTACCTGTGGAGGATGTTGTGGAAAAAGTGTATCAGCAAAAATGGAGCATATTTCCAAAAGTTTAAAAAAACATACAGAGGTTAGCAAGGATGAAGTAGTTATTCATTTGGCCTCTTGTATGACAACTGACAATCATCACTATGATCGATGTCCACATGTTGAATACATTAAGCAAATCATAGACAAAAAGGGATTTCATCATATTGTCGAGGGTTCCTTTGTCAGTAAAACTGCTACAAAATTGAGAGAAAAAGGTGTGTATAAATGTTATTGATGTAGTTATTAATCCACAATAGACGTACATCATGATAAATGAACCGTTATAAAAGAGGTGAAGAAAATGAGTAGACTTGGAAATAAAATCAAAGAAGAACGAATGAAAAAGGGAATGTCACCAAAGCAACTAGCAAAAAAATGTGGGGTGGCAGAAACCTTTATTTTGGATGTAGAGAGCGGTAAGAAGATTTTGAATGAAAAGCTTTTGACACAAATTTCTAAAGTCTTAGGAAAAAATATTGAAGAAGAAATTGCCATTGAACCTACCAATGAAGAACAAAAAGAAACAAAGAGAAGGCCGCAAGTACAAGAGAAGATCCATAAAAGAAAAACGATAGTGCCCTTAGAGCCTTGGGAAGATGCACTATCGAATATTATTAAAAAAGTTCCCATATTGGATATCTATATGCAGGAGATCAAAGGATATAGAAGTTTTCCTATTATTAATAAAAAAGTAGAAGGCTTTCATCCTGATAAGTTAGCTTATATAGAAATTCCAGATGATATGCTAATGGGCTTTAGAATTTGTAAAAAAGATAAGATATTATTATATCTTCATCAAGAACTTGTGAATAATTCTTTTGCACTTGTAGAATATGAAGGAAAAAGAAGGTTCAGAAAGATTAAGAGAATAGAAGGTCATAAGATTGAGTTGATAAGTTATAAGCACGAGATCCAAAAAGTAACCCAAAATCTAAAAGATGTAAAAATTATTGGTAGAGGGATACGAGTTGAAATGGAACTATCTCATTTTTAAAAGACATATAAAGGATAAAAAGAAAAAGACATTCTTGATGAGATCAAGAATGTCTTTTGGATTCTAATCGCTTATAACGAGTCCAAGTATTTTCAAAACCTAATACATTGCGAAAAGCTTGATTAGGTATTTGCAGAATAAAAATAGCAGATACAATAAGAATGCCACCGGTAATAATGGATGAAGTGAGCTTGTCGCCTACAATAAAGAATCCAGCTACGCAAGCAAAAACAGGTTCAAAGGTACTGATAATGACGGCAGTACTAGGCCCTATTAACTGAACACCTTTACAAAAGGTAATGGTAGCCACGACTGTACAAAAAATAGCCAAAGCAAAGATATGAAACCATCCTAATGTAGTATTGGGTAAAAAGACATTCTTTTGAATCATTAATTTTATAAAATAAGTGAAAGTCGCAAAGAATAAAACATAGCCTGTAACAACAATTGAATGCATTTGTTTTGTCCTTCTTTCACCTAAGCCTAAAGCATAAAATGAATAACAGATAGCAGCTAGCAGGCTTAAAAATACACCAGACATGTTTAACTGCATGTTTTTGTCCCAAACTACAAAGACCATACCTACTGTTGCGGTTAAGAGAGATAGTATCTTAGGAATATCCTTTCCAGTTTTTGAGACAAACATCTCATAGATTGCAATCATTGAAGGATGGGTAAATAATAGAATAGTAGCAAGAGATCCTGAGATATATCCATAAGCAGCATATAACGCCCAAGATGTGCCTGCATAGCCTAGAATACCTATGAGCATCAGATATAGAAAATGTTCTTTGGTAGTTTTGTAGGGAATTCTGCGCAAAAAAATATATATCCAAAGGATAATTGTAGCAATCAAAAATCGATAAAATAGTATACTAGAAAGATTCATGCCTTGCTTTACAGCCAACTGAGATATGGTAGGCATGATCCCAAAGGCGACTGTGGATACAATAATTAAAAAGGTTCCTTTAAGTTTGGTATTTTTCAATGAGGGTCACTCTCTTTCCAAGTTCATAAATTCTCTGCCATAGAGATTATATCATAATTAGATCTTGGGTAGAAGCATAATCATTGCTAGATATATAATAAAAGCATAAAAAAAAGACCTAAATCTTGAGGCTTGCTAAAAATTGGATAGTAAGTTACGATAAAGGTAAAAAAGATTAAAAGGACATTTAAACAACTTTCCTAGAGTTGCGTATAATAATTATATAGCATATGATCGAATATGTTGGTGGATGGGGTGGTACGTAGCGTGAATAAACAAAATAAAAATATTATAGGGTTGTTTGTAGTCCTGATCCTTCTCCTTTTTACAATACAAGCAAGTGCAGGAATGCTTCAAGAACAAAACCATATAGATGTGCTAGCAAATAAGATAAAGTTAATAAAGGATGATGTAAGTATATTTGGAAAGCAGGACTATGCAGATAAGATTAAAAAAATTGAGGGGTATGTGGGTACTGTATTTACCATATACACAATTTTTATCGCCATTCTCATCTTTATGGAAAATAAAAACCCTTCCAAAACTATTGCATGGTTGCTAGTACTTGTTTTAGTCCCCATAGTAGGTTTTATTTTTTATTTATTCATAGGGCAAAACGTCCGAAAGAAGAAGATGTTTAAGAAAAAAAGAAAGGAAGATTTTCTACATTTTGAGCAAATAGCACATATGCAAAAAGAGGCTATTGCAGATGAACGGTTATTTGAAGAAAATGAAAGTTTTGTAAAAAGAAGATTGATTAATCTAATGCTCAATAGTGCAAGATCTCCTATTACTGTTAATAATAGTTCCAAGGTACTAACGAATGGACAAGAAACTTTTGAATCAATTATAGAAGCGTTAAAAAAAGCGAAGGACTATATACATTTAGAGTATTTCATTATCAAGGATGATTATATAGGTGGAATGATTAAAAATATACTAATGGAGAAGGCTAGACAAGATGTAAAAGTAAGAGTAATTTATGACAGCGTAGGAAGTTGGAGATTAACGGGGCGGTATTTTAAAGAAATGAGAGATGCAGGAGTAGAAATTTATGGTTTTTCTCCTGTAGCTTTTCCGATACTTAGTCGAAAATTAAACTATAGAAATCATAGAAAAATTATTGTGGTAGATGGAAAAATAGGTTTTTTAGGAGGATTAAATATTGGAGATGAATATTTAGGTAAAAATTCGTACTTAGGCTTTTGGCGTGATAGTCATTTAAAGATTGAGGGAGAAGCTGTTTATGGGCTGCAAAATATTTTTTTAATGGATTGGTTATTTGTGACAAAGCAAGAAATATCCTTTGATACGGTGTATTTTCCAAAACTAGGATATTATGGAGAACAATTGATTCAAATTGCTGCTAGTGGACCTGATTCTGATTGGGAATCAATTATGCAGGCATACTTTTCAATTATTTCCTCTGCTGAGGATAGAATATGGATCAATACACCTTATCTAGTGCCAGGGGAAAGTATTATGATGGCACTAAAAACAGCAGCTTTAAGTGGCGTAGATGTACGTATCATTCTCCCTAGCAAACCAGATCATAAGACGGTCTTTTGGGCATCGATGTCTAATGTGGAAGAATTACTACAAGCAGGTGTAAAGGTATATCAGTATACGAAAGGGTTTATACATGCGAAGATATTACTTGTGGATGGGATTGCAGCTTCAGTAGGTACTGCAAATTTAGATATAAGAAGTTTCGAATTGAATTTTGAGGTGAATGCTTTTATATATGATAAAGATACTGTCGCAGGATTAGAAAAAAATTTCTTAATTGATGTAGACGACAGTAAGGAGTTAAAATTGGAAGAATATCTGAGACGACCTTTATTAGATAAGGTAAAGGAATCTACCGCAAGGCTGTTTTCCCCTTTATTGTAATAAACAAATAAAAAAACCCTTAGAAAAAGATAAAGAATCTTTTCCTAAGGGTATATCTTATTGTTAAGAAAGCGAATGGATTATCCACAAAGAATTAATGGTTTGTTGTTAATAGAATTTATCCTCTGCTAGAGGTTTTGGCACGCTGTTGATTATTTAATATTTTTTTACGAAGTCGAATACTTATGGGTGTTACTTCTACCAATTCATCGTCATTGATGAATTCCAGTGCCTGTTCTAAAGACATAATAATTGGAGGAACAAGGCGCAAAGAATCATCAGAGCCTGAGGCACGTACATTTGTAAGTTGCTTTCTTTTACATACATTTACAGCAATATCGCCAGATCGAGCATTTTCACCGACAATCATTCCTTCATAAACTTCAGTACCAGCACCTAAGAATAGATTACCGCGTTCCTGTGCATTATACAAGCCGTAGGTAACAGCAGTACCTGATTCAAAGGCTACAAGAGAGCCTCTCGGTCTAGAAGAAATTTCACCCTTATAAGGCGCATAGCCAGCAAAAACGTGATTTAGAATACCATTTCCGCGAGTATCTGTCATAAATTGAGAACGATAACCGATTAATCCTCTGGCAGGTATGCTAAATTCTAGTTTTACAGTGCCATTAGAGTTGGTGATCATATTGGTAAGTTCTCCTTTTCTTTTACCTAAGGTTTCAATAACAATACCCATATATTCTTCAGGAACTTCGATGCTCACGTCTTCAATCGGTTCACAAAGCACTCCTTCAACTTTTTTAAATATAACCTGTGGCTTAGATACGGATAACTCATATCCTTCTCTACGCATGGTTTCGATCAGAATAGAGAGATGCAGCTCACCACGACCAGAGACTTTAAATGCATCAGCAGAGTTCGTTTCTTCTACGCGAAGGGCAACATTAGACAATAATTCTCTTTCTAGACGATCCTTTAAATGCCTGCTGGTAACAAAGGAGCCTTCTCTACCGGCAAAAGGACTATCATTTACAATAAAAGTCATAGAAATGGTAGGTTCGTCGATTTTAATAAAAGGGAGAGGTTCAATTTTTTCTGTAGAGCAAATCGTTTCGCCTATATTGATATTATCATTGCCAGACAAAGCAACAATGTCTCCAAGGTTACCCTCTAAGACTTCTACTTTTTTTAAGCCTTGGAAAGTATATAGTTTACTTACCTTGAAATTTATAAATGTATTCTCGCCAGTGCATAACACTACTTCTTGATTCTTTTTAATGGTTCCTCTACTGATTTTACCGATACCGATTCTTCCCACATATTTGTCATAATCGATAGAAGAAATACGTAGCTGTAAGCCATCGTCGGCATTTCCATGAGGCGGTGGAACTTCCTTAAGAATCATTTCAAAAAGAGGGATCATGTCTTGATTGGTATCAGTAAGCTCATATTTAGCAATACCTTGTTTTGCAGAAGCATAGACCACAGAAAATTCTAATTGTGCATCATCAGCACCTAAATCAATAAATAAATCTAATACTTCATCTACTACCTCTTGGGACCTTGCTTCTGGGCGATCAATTTTATTAATGATTACAACAGGCTTTACACCAGCTTCAAGCGCCTTTTTTAACACAAATCTTGTCTGAGGCATAGGGCCTTCAAAGGCATCTACCAATAATAGAACGCCATCTACCATTTGCATAATACGCTCCACTTCTCCGCCAAAGTCAGCATGTCCAGGGGTATCTACAATATTTATTTTTATATCTTTATAGATAATAGAGGTGTTTTTAGATAGAATGGTAATGCCTCTTTCTCTTTCTAGGTCATTAGAATCCATCACTCTTTCATCTACCTGCTCATTTGATCGAAAAGTACCGCTTTGTTTTAGCATTTCGTCTACCAAAGTAGTTTTACCATGGTCAACGTGGGCAATAATCGCGATATTTCTAATATTATTTTGAATCATCGAATACTTCCTTTCAAATAGATTAACAACGTTTCATTATAGCATTAATAACTAAGAAAATGCAATATAAAAAAATTGGAATACCTATGCCATAAAATATGAGCGAGGAGTGATCCTACTCCTCGCTCATATTCTTTAAGCCTTCCATTAACTCATCAATAACTTCTTTTACAGACGACAGTTTATTGACTTTAAAAACTTTTGCTCCTGCAAAGGCAAAGCCTTTATTTAAATTTCCTTGCTGTGCCTGTATCAGTGCATCTGCAATACAGTAAAGTGTTTCTTTGGGATTACAAGGTTTGAGGCAGTTGACACATTTTATATTTTTAGGTTTACCATTTTGATAAACGTCTTCTATAAATGTATTTTTAATGGCCCTACCAGGCATACCTACCGGGCTTTTGATAATCATGACATCTTCTTCTGAAGCGTCGATATAAGCTTGTTTAAATGCATCAGAAGCATCACATTCATAAGTAGCTACAAATCGAGTAGACATTTGTACACCAGAAGCTCCTGCTTTTAATACTTCTTTTATATCTGCAGCATCATAGATGCCTCCACCTGCAATAACAGGAATTTTTCTATTGTATTTTTCTTCAAAGGGTTTTATGGCCTCTAATACTTCTTGCACTAGGGATTTAAGGGAAAAGCTTTCCTTATCCTCAAGTTGTTCCAAAGAAAAACCAAGGTGTCCACCAGCTTCCGGGCCTTCAACTACGATGGCATCTGGTAGATAGCCATGTCTTCTATCCCATTGTTTACAAATCAGTTGAGCCACCTTTCCAGATGATACAATAGGAGCGATTTTGGTAAGAGAATCCTTAACGAGTTCGGGTAGTTTCATTGGCATACCAGCACCAGAAAATATAATGTCTATTTTTTCTTTTACTGCTACCTTGACCATATCTTCAAAATTATTTAAAGCAGTCATGATATTTACTCCAATGATTCCCTTAGGAGCAAGCTCTTTTGCTTTACGTATATGATAGGTTAAGCCATCAATATTTGCCTGAAACTTATCTTTGTAATAATAATCCAAGTAAAACCCAGGTTCGACGCCTGAAATCACACCTATTCCACCACAATTTGCTACTGCTGCGGCAAGATTTGATAAAGAAATACCAACGCCCATACCTCCTTGTACAATAGGTACTTTTGCAGTTAAGTTCCCTATGTTTAATTCAGGTATATTCATTTCAACACTCCATTCTTCTAAAATAAATACTTAGAATAATTATATAATAAAATAAGCTTCCCTACAAATTGTTTATTTATAGTTTGCCACAGAATACGCCAAAGAATGACAAAGAAATAGAGTATTGAATAAAAGAATTGAGCTATAAAGTATGAATGGACTAAAAACCTGGGACTACAGAACCTTGGAAAGTCTCATCCATGAATTGTTTTACTTCTTCAGAATGATAGATGTCAATAAATTTTTTAATTCGTTCGTCTTCTTTGTTGTCTGGTCGTACTGCAACAATATTTACCCATGGAGAGTCCTTGGGTTCAATAAAGATTGAATCTTTAACAGGATTGAAACCTGCTTGCATTGCAAAATTTGTATTAATGGCAGCAGCGGCAACATCTTCTAAAGAGTGGGCTACCATAGGAGCATCTAATTCAATAAATTTAATTTCCTTTGGATTTTCCACAATATCTTTTATCGTTACGTCAAGATTGCTTCCTTCTCTTAACTTGATGACGTTTGCTGATTGAAGCAATAATAAAGCACGGGCTTCATTGGTAGGGTCATTAGGTAATGAAATGGTGTCCCCTTGCTTTAATGCATCAAGGGCTTGTAGTTTGTTTGAATAAATCCCCATAGGAAAATTAACCGTTGGAGCGATGCTGATTAGATTCATTTTATGATCGGTATTAAATTTATCTAGGTATGGTTTATGTTGATAACTATTCACATCAATTTGCTTCTCAAATAATTGCATATTTGGCTGAAGATAATCATTAAATACAACTAATTCAATTTCTAATCCTTGTTTCGCTGATAATTCCTTTACTTTTTCTACAATTTGTTCATGAGGTCCTGCTGTCACGCCAACTTTCAGCGGTTCTTGTACTGACGACGCAGATTGACTGCTACAGCCTGTAAATACAGACAAAATCAAGGAAATAAACAAAATAAATGATAATAATTTTTTCATGATATAACAACTCCCTTGTCTATGAATGATGATGTAAAAATGATGAAATTTTCATGTTTTATAGAACGCTTTTCCAATTCCTCCTTTCAAAACATGTAAAAAAGCCCTTCTGAAATATAGAAGGGCTTTGGATTCCACAATTCCATCTCTCAGAATAAAATTCTGCAGGATTTAGCACCGAATACATGAAAAACATGCTGGTTGCCGGGCTTCATAGGGCCAGTCCCTCCACCACTCTTGATAGACAATATTTAATTGTTTTTTATTGTAATATATAGCTACCATAGATGTCAATAGAAAATTTTAAAAATATCTCATATATTCATAGAAAATAAAACTTTGTAGGATTTGACATATGTCACAGAATGAATAAGAAAAACAAGATATAATAAAAGCAAAGATCGATGAAGAGGAGGAATAGAGAATGGCAAAAAGACAAATTGTTCATATAGACGAAGATAAATGTAATGGATGCGGTGTATGTGTACCTTCTTGTGCAGAGGGGGCAATCAAAATAATTAACGGAAAAGCAAAATTGATAGCAGATCATTTATGTGATGGATTAGGGGCATGTTTGGGAGATTGTCCACAGGATGCCATCACTATTATTGAAAGAGACGCAGACGCATTTGATGAAGAAGCAGTACAACAGCATCTACGTCAGGAAAGTAAACAGAAAGTATCTGCTCAAGGTGTAAAGCATCATCATGGAGGTGGATGCCCGGGAAGTCAAATAAAGATTTTTAAAGATGAAAACAAATCTCCTAAGATAGTTGCAGCAGATCAAGATCTAGAAATAAAGATCAAATCTCAATTAAGACAATGGCCGGTACAATTGGCATTGGTACCGCCTACAGCACCGTATCTTCAGGGAGCGGATTTATTAGTAACCGCTGACTGTGTTCCCTTTGCCTATCCTAATTATCACCTGGATTTATTAAAAGGTAAAAAGGTTGTAGTGGGGTGTCCAAAGCTAGATCATGTAGAAGCTTATGTGCAAAAGCTTACGCAAATCATTCAGCAGAATGAATTAAATAGTATTACAGTAGCATTTATGGAAGTACCCTGCTGTACAGGTATTGTAAGAACCGTAGAAAAAGCTATAGAGAACGCCCAAAAAGATATCCGATTACAAAGGATAAGAATAGGCATTGAAGGAGAAGCCACTAGAATATAAACCCACCATTTTAGTGGGTTTTTTGTTTAATAAAAAGGTAAAAAAGCATAAGAAGTATAAACCATAGGTTTATGCATATAGTAATAACGAGGAGGGGTCTAGTAAATGGATAAGAAAGTAGTGGATTTCTTGGAACAAAAAGTGAAAAAAGCAACAAAAGATTTACTAACGTCTAATGAGATTGATTTAATTACAAAAGATCTTATAGGAAACAAAGAAGATGACATAGATCCTAGAGAAATGAAAGATTAATTTCTTTGGAAAATGAACACGAAATTTGAGTAACAATAGGATTAATTTTGTGAAAGTAGATATGTATGAAAGGCATACGATCTCCCGTCTTTGCATGAGAACTTTATCCTTCTATGCAAAGATGGTGGATCGTATTTTATTTTGCACTAAAATGTATAAACAAATGAATCTCTGTTGTTTTATAGGATCATTAAGGGGTATTATATATTTATAAAATAACGAAAGAAGGGGAAATAGCATGAAAAATATCTGTATAAACAAGAAAATTCTTGGGTTTTTATTGCTAATTTCCCTTATACCAGTAACGATTATGGGTTATTATGGATATAGAGATGTAAAACAATTATTGATTGAAAAAGAACACGCCAATATGCTTAAAATGTATCAAGACATGGAAGGAAAATTTATTAAATTTTGTGGTAACAGTAAAAAAGATCTTTTCTTTTTAAGTCAATTGACTAAAAAAACAATTCTTTCCTCTGACGATTTCCAGCAAGAAAAAGTCTATATCGATATTTTAGAAAATGCTTTTTATTATTTTTCCAGTAACAATATACAATATGATCAAATTGGGCTTATCAATCAAGAAGGCTATGAAATTATAAGAATCAATAATAAGCAGGGCAAACCTGAGGTTGTTCATCAAGGAGGATTAGAATATAAAGGGGATCTATATTATATTCAGCAAGGCTATCAATTAAAAGAAGGAGAAATATATGTTTCTCCCCTAGATTTAAATCGTGAGAATGGAACAATAGAAGAACCGCAGGAGCCTATGATTCGACTGGTTACGCCTATATATGAAGATAAAAACCAGCTGCAGGGACTGCTGATATTAAATCTTAAAGTAAGCTATCTATTAAGAGATATTGAGAAAACTGCACGCAGAATGAATGATCTAAACCTTATGATGATAGATGAAGAAGGATATTATCTTCTTCATTCTCGAAAAGAAAAAGAATGGGGAGGACCAGCGGATTATAATACAGGAGAAAATTTTAAAAAGGACTTTCCTAATGTAGCAAATAAAGTGTTAAGGGCTACATCCATGCAGTTTATTAATAATGGACAAGATGTGTTATTCTGTTATCCAGTACAGATTTTAAAGGATATGGATACTAAATTTTTTGTTGTAACGTATCTAGCCCGTGAAGATTATCTTGGTCCTCTAGGACTGTTTCAAAAAAGATTTTTTATAGAACTACTGTTCATATCGTTGATGATAATAGCTATAGGCATTTGTATTTCCAAATATTTATCAAAACCCATTGTACTATTAACAAAGGCAGTAGAGGATATTGGAAAAGGACACTTTGATGTAACCGTTGATATTCATACAGGAGATGAAATTGAAGCATTGGGAAATCAAATCAAGGAAATGGCTCAGGAACTAAGATACATGTATAATAATATGGAAGAACTGGTGGAAAAAAGAACAGAAGAATTAAATGAGGCACATCTAAAAATGGAAAAGATGGCGACCACAGATCCCCTTACCCATCTCTATAATCGTCACTACTTTAATCAGTATATGAGAAAAGCAAAAGAAAAAATCTTACAAGAAAAGACCATATTAACGGTATGTATGATTGATGTGGATAAATTTAAATATATCAATGATTTTTATGGGCATCATGTGGGAGATGAGGTATTAAAGGAAGTGGCTCAAATATTAAGCACTACTGTACGAAAAACAGATAGCGTTATACGTTATGGGGGAGACGAATTTTTAATTGTGCTACCAGATAGCAATTATAAAGATGCAGAAAAACTTATCACTAGAATTAAAGAAGAGATAAAAGCATGGAATGAAGAAAGTAATATACTTGAACATGATTTATCCTTGAGTATAGGATATGCACAATACAGAGGTAAGGGCGGGATTGAAGAAGTCATTCAACGGGCAGATGAAAGAATGTATGAAGAGAAAAATGCAAAAAGGCAGAATGAAAACAATATTCAAAAAAGCGGCTAGGCCACTTTTTTGAATATATATTTAAAACTGGTAAACTTCATTAGGTTTTAGGATCATTACTTCTGCACCCTTAACTTTTTCTTTAAAAGTTTCTGGATCAGCTTCGATAATAGGAAAGGTATCATAATGCATAGGAATGACGATTTTAGGTTTAATAAATTCAACAGCACGTACGGCATCTTCAATATCCATTGTAAAATTACCACCTATAGGCAATAAGGCTACATCAATATTTTCTACTTCTAAAAGCTTCATATCCATGGTTAATCCTGTATCCCCAGCATGATAAATTTTCTTACCATTTACTTCAATGATGAAACCGCAAGGGTTTCCGCCGTAGACTAAACCCCCTACCGTTTCAATTCCTGAACCGTGTAGTGCAGGTGTCATCTTTACGACACCAAAATTAAATTTTGTTCTGCCACCAATATGCATGGGATGGGTTGAAAGTTCTTTTCCACCTAAATAGCATGCAATTTCATAGTTGGTAATGATGGTAGCGTTGCTTTGGCTGGCTAAGGGCACTGCATCTCCTAAATGATCTCCATGACCATGAGTAATAAAAATATGACTAATTTTTTGAAAATCAGAGAGTGTGGTTGAAGCTTGAGGATTATTTGACAAAAAAGGATCTATAAGTGCCTTAAAATCCCCTTCTTCAACATAAAAGCAAGAATGACCTAAAAACTTTAAATGCATCTTATCATCTCCTATATGCAAAGATATTTTAATTACCATTATTATACTATAATTTTACACTTTTATGAAAGTTTAAATAAAGTCATGATGCTATAAACAGATAGTGTATATATAGAAAATTAAAATAGCTGAATAGAAATGTTTTATAGTACAGGATTATATAAAAATAAATGGAATATATTAACATATACGCATATGGAAAAAAATTCATTTTGTGGTAAAATTAAAAAAATAACTGGGAAACGTTTTCTAGGAAAATAACTTAAGTACATTGATTGAAGATATTAAAAAAATGTAATATAATAGTAGTATTACAATTAAAGATGAGAAAAAAGTGCATAAATATGCAAAAAAATCATTGAATAATAGGGGAGAATACTATGAAAAGATTCAAGAAAGTGTTGGTGGCGAATAGAGGTGAAATCGCCATAAGAGTGATTCGTGCCTGTCATGAATTAGGAATAAGGACAGTGGCTATCTATTCTAAAGAAGATAATTGTGCATTGTTTAGACTGAAGTCAGATGAGGCTTATCTGATTGGGAAGAATAAGGGTCCTATTGAGGCTTATTTGAGTATTGATGAAATTATTAAGCTAGCACGAAAAAAAGGTGTAGACGCAATACATCCGGGGTATGGATTTTTATCGGAAAATCCTGATTTTGCAAGAAAATGTGAGGAGTCAGGAATTGAATTTATCGGACCTACACCAGAGATGATGGATCGAGTAGGAGACAAAATCAAGTCAAAGATCGTTGCCCAAAGTGTAGGGGTGCCTACGATTCCAGGGGTTGAAAAACCTATAGAATCCGATGAGCAAGCCATTGAGTTTGCTAAAGCTTGTGGTTATCCTATTATGCTGAAAGCTGCTGCAGGTGGTGGCGGTCGTGGAATGCGTATTGTAAAAAGTGAACAAACGCTGCTTGCTGAATTAAAGAGTGCCAAGAATGAAGCAAAAAAAGCTTTTGGTATTGATGATATTTTCATGGAAAAATACCTTGAAAAACCAAAGCATATTGAAGTACAGATATTAGGAGATAAACACGGAAACGTTGTACATTTGTATGAGAGAGACTGCTCTATACAAAGAAGGCATCAAAAAGTAATAGAGTTTACTCCAGCTTTAGGAATTACAGAGGAACAAAGACAAGCGATATGTAATGATGCTATCAAAATTGCCAAAGCGGTAAACTATAGGAATGCAGGAACGGTTGAGTTTTTACTAGACAAGCACGGAAACCATTATTTTATTGAAATGAACCCTAGAATCCAAGTGGAACATACTGTAACAGAAATGGTTACAGGGATTGATATTGTTCAAAGTCAGATATTGATTGCTCAGGGTTATCCACTAAACTCCCAAGAAGTAGGGATATTTAATCAGCAAGATATTCGACCAAGAGGTTATGCGATTCAATGTAGAGTAACGACAGAAGATCCTTCAAATCATTTTGCTCCTGATACAGGAAAAATAGACGTATATAGAACAGGATCAGGTTTCGGTATTAGGCTTGATGGGGGTAATGGTTATACGGGAACAATTATTAGTCCATACTATGATAGTTTATTGGTAAAAACAACCGCATGGTCAAGAACCTTTGAAGATGCTGCCAATAAAGCGATTCGATCCATTCGAGAAATGTCCGTAGCAGGTGTAAAAACAAACCAAGCATTTTTGGTCAATGTATTAAAGCATCCAACCTTTTTAAAGGGAGAATGTGATACAGGATTTATTGACATTACACCAGAATTATTTGATATTACGCCAAAGGAAGATAAGGAAGCAAAGGTACTAAAGTTCATTGGAGAAAAAGCAGTTAATGAAGGAAATGGATTTAAAAAAGCATATGACATACCTAAAGTACCTAATGTCCCAAGTCCTAAAATTTTAAGAGGGACAAAACAATTATTAGATGAAGAAGGTCCAGAAGGCGTAGTAAAATGGATAAAAGATCAGAAAAAATTACTTCTAACAGATACGACTTTTAGAGATGCTCATCAATCTTTAATGGCTACAAGGGTTAGAACAAGAGATATGAAAAAAATTGCTAAGGCAACAGCTTATTGTGCAAAAGATTTATTCTCATTAGAGATGTGGGGCGGCGCTACCTTTGATGTAGCTTATCGTTTCCTAAAGGAATCACCTTGGGAAAGATTAGAAGAACTTAGAAGAAAAATTCCAAACATTATGTTTCAAATGCTTATAAGAGGAGCCAATGGGGTTGGCTATACCAATTATCCAGACAATGTTATTCGTGCCTTTATTAAAGAAGCATCACAAGGCGGTATAGATGTTTTTAGAGTGTTTGACTCTCTAAACTGGTTAAAGGGTATGGAAGTGGCTGTTGATGAAGTTCTTAACTCAGGAAAAATTGCAGAGGCTTGTGTTTGTTATACAGGAGATATATTAGATACAAGCAAAGATAAATATACCTTAAAATATTATGTAGATACGGCAAAAGAGATCGAAAAAATGGGAGCACATATACTAGGGATTAAGGATATGGCAGGTCTATTAAAGCCTTATGCAGCTGAAAAACTCATTAAAGCACTTAAAGATGAAATTTCAATCCCCATTCATTTGCATACCCATGATACCAGTGGCAATGGTATAGCTACTGTACTGCTGGCAGCAGAGGCAGGAGTAGACATTGTAGATACGGCTATTAACAGTATGTCAGGACTCACCAGTCAACCTGCATTGAACTCAATCGTTGCGGCTTTAGATCATACAGAGAGAGACACAGGATTAGATTTGGATGGTATACAGATGATATCAGACTATTGGAGTGATGTAAGACCGATTTACAGTCAATTTGAATCAGAGTTAAAATCGGGAACAGCTGAAGTATATAAATATGAAATCCCAGGAGGGCAATATTCAAATCTAAAGCCTCAAGTAGAAAGCTTTGGCATCGGTCATAAATTTAATGAAGTAAAAGATATGTATAAAAAAGTTAATGAAATGGTAGGCGATATCGTAAAAGTGACGCCTTCTTCTAAAATGGTTGGAGATATGGCGATATTTATGGTTCAAAATGACTTAACGCCAGGAAATATTTTGGAAAAAGGAAAGGACATGGCATTCCCAGATTCGGTTGTTTCCTATTTTGAAGGAATGATGGGGCAACCTGTAGGTGGATTTCCTGAAGATTTACAAAAAATTGTGCTTAAAGGAAAAGAACCTATTACCTGTCGCCCAGGCGAATTATTGCCACCGGTTGATTTTGATGCAATAGGAAAATTACTAAAAGAGAAACACCAAATAGAGCCAACAATGAAAGAAATACTAAGCTATGCCCTTTATCCAAAGGTATTTGAGGATTATTTAAAATTCATCAAGGAATATGGAGAGCTTAGTAGAATGGAAAGTGATGTATTCTTTGAGGGATTGAATGAAGGAGAAACCTGCGAAGTAGAAGTGGCAGAAGGTAAGATATTTGTTATAAAACTTGTGCAAATAGGAAAATTAGATGGAGAAGGAAATAGACAAGTCGTCTTTGAAGTAAATGGCAATAGAAGAGAGATGACGATCCCAGATAGGACTTATCAGACGAAAGAAAGTACAGCCATGATGACAGCGATGGCAGATCCGGATGATCAGTATGAGATAGGAGCAAATATTCCTGGAACCGTTGTAAAAATACTGGTACAGGAAGGAGATAAGGTGAAAGAAGGGCAAAGCCTTGCGATTATTGAAGCAATGAAGATGGAGACAAATGTGACAGCGTCTATTAGTGGTCAAGTAAAAAGTATTGTAATAAAAGAAGGGCAGCAAGTCAAAAGTGGTGAATTACTGATGAAATTAGAATAGTGTTGTTAAGCAAGCAGGGACTCTTAGGAGTTCCTGCTTTTTTATAGAATTGTATTTTTAATAAGATGAATGAGCATTGTTATCCTTCTGCACCCATCCCATAAAGCCATAGAAAACTGTAAAAATAGGTAATAAATAACATAAAACAGAATACGGTATGAAATGCCATACAGAAACACGAAAAATAGTTGCGATGACAATGGCATTCACATTCCAGGGAATTAAAGGTACTAATACAGTACCTGTATCACTTAGGGTCCGTGCAAGGGTATTTTTTGATACACCATAGTTTGAAAAAGTAGGTTGAAGAAATTTACCTGTGATGATAATCGATAAGGTTTGATTACAAGTAATGGCTGCAATGATAAAGCTCAAAAAAGAAGTTTGCATGATAAGATGACCAATACTTTTTATTTTTTGGATAAATTTTTGTATTAAAGGTGCAATCATTCCAGTGCCGTCTAAAATCCCGTTTAAGGCAGTAGATGATGCAATAATAAGAATAACATTTTTCATAGATAATAGTCCCCCACCAGACAATATAGAGGAGAGATAAAAGTTGGTAGGATGAAAACCTAAGAGGGCACTGTAGAGAATTTCTTTCAGTGTAAGATGACCTGTAAAAAGAATGAATATACAACTAACAAAGAAGCCCATTCCTAAGCTTGTTATGATTGGGATACGAAAGATAGCTAAAACAATAATTATAAAAGGAGACAAAAGGTGAATAGGAGATATATAAAAATATGACAGCAATATTTGCTGTAATGCAGCGATCTGAGAATTTGTTGTGCTATCGGGAATATAAGCTCTCCCTGTCCAAAAATAAAAAAGAGTACAAAGAATAAATACAGGGCTCATGGTCGTCATCATGTGTTTTAAATTATCCGTTAATTTTGTTTCTGTGATGACGCAAGTTAGGTTCATGCTACTAGACATAGGTGAAGAACGATCACCAACATAGGCACCAGAAATAATAGCACCTGCCAAAAGGGGAATAGGCACATTCAAACCCCTACCAATACCGAGAAGCGCCATGCCGATGGTACTGATTGATCCTAAAGAGGTACCCAAAACCATAGAAATGATAGTTGTAATCAAAAAACTAGCCAATATAAAATTGACACGAGACAAATATCGGAAGCCTAAGTACATCATTGTTGGAATTGTACCGCCTTTCATCCAAACTCCAATAAGGCTGCCGATGATGGCCATCATAAGTAATACAATCCAAGCACTTTTAATACCAGTGTACATCATAAACAGTATGTCTTTATGGAGATAACCATGGCGTAAGGCAACAATATATACAACTATTGTGCCGATTAATAAACCATAAAAAGCCGAATATCCTAATTGCAAGGATACAAGAATACCTAACAACAAAATAAACAATGCCATATAGGTGGACCTTATAGAAATGTTTCTGTTCATAATGACCCTCTTTTCTATGATGAGATATTCGTAACAATATCATTTTACTATAAATTTCTAAAAAGAGACATAAATTATAGTTTTATTTGCAATGATGTAAAAGATAATTTGTGAGACTATAAGCAACTAGCGTTCATTAGAACGAACAATAATTTCAAATAATTTAATAAGACTTATTATTGAAATTTAAAAATTCTAAATTTTCTTTACAAGTAGAGAATTTTAATATATAATGTAATTGTGAAATAATAGTCGAAAATCTCAAGCTACTAGTATTGAAAGTTATTATATGTGAAAGGAGACGAGGAAGCTTATGGAATATGTGAAAAATTTAGAAAGAAAAAGAGAAGAAATCATGGAAAAATATGCTGCTATTCTGCGAAAACCAAGTTTGACACAAGAAGAAATGAGCGTAAAAAATGAGATGAATCAAGAAATTATTAATATAGATCTTGAGATTGAAGAAGCTAAATATCAAGAAGATATGGAGAAGTAAATGTAGATTGCAGAAAAGATTGATAAAATAAAAACAATCAAAACTTACTCTTTCAAAACAGCAAAAATTTTAAAAATCCTGAGTAAAATTTTACTCAGGATTTTCTTCTTGTTTTTTAGCCGGATCTTCAATGTCTTTTTCATCGTTATTTGGCTTTGTATCTTCTTTTTGATTAGGAGCTTCCTTTACAAATAGAGGTCCAATTGGGTTGCCGCAGTTAGCACAGAAATTTACTTCTTCTTCAATTTCGTAACCACATTGACTGCATTTAATAATCCCTTTTAGTGATTCAATTTTAAATTCGTATTCTTTAATTCTTGAAAGGGTATCTTGGATTTCTACCATATGTGATACAATGTTTTCAGGAAATTCAGGAAAGTTGTTGTTAGAAATTTCTTCTTCGTAAGCTGCATATAGTTGTTTACCTAAGCTAGAATACAATTCATCCATTTTGGCGAGATCCTTTGATAGTGCTACTTTAAGCCTTGTAATTTCTGTGACATCAGAAGACATTTCTTTAATAGCTTTTGTACTATCAAGCATTCCTTGTTTAACTTTACTAAATAAACGCATAGCATCCCCTCCTAAAAATATATGGGTCTCAATGAAGTTTTACTTTATTAATTAATATTTTTAAAATGAAACATTATGCCTATAAAAAAACATAATATAAAAAACCTTCACTGCATTTGCAGTGAAGGTTTTTTGAGTGAAGTATTAAGATACTTTACTATCTTCTTCAGAAATCTTCGCCATAGTGATACCTGTAAAACCATAGAACATAGATACTAGTGGGTTTACTAAGTTGAGGAATGCATAAGGCAAGTATGCAAATGGATGTATACCTAATGCACTATGCATGAAGGCACCACAGGTATTCCAAGGAACAAGAGGTGACGTAATTGTACCAAAGTCTTCAAGACATCTTGATAAGTTCTTTGGATGTAACCCTCGTTCTGCATAAACATCTTTATACATTCTACCTGGAATAACAATGGATAGATATTGATCCCCTGTTGTAAGGTTACAGAAAATACAAGTTACAAATGTAGCTACTACAAGGGAACCAGTGCTATTTGCAAGCTTAAGAATCTTTTCTGCAATAACCTCAAGCATACCCGTTCTTTCCATAATACCACCAAAAGACATCGCTAATAGGATAAGAGATACAGTCCACATCATGCTATCAAGACCACCACGAGTTAATAAGCTGTCAACAGCTTCTACACCTGTTTCTGAAGTATAGCCGTAATGAGCAGCTTCAATAATGGCACTCATGCCAGCACCTTGGAATAGTGCTGCAAACAAACCACCTAATACTGTTCCACCAATAAGTCCTGGGATTGCAGGAACCTTAAAGATTACCATGGCGATAACCAATACAGGAGGAATGAGCAACAAAGGATTAATGGCAAATTGCTGTCCAAGGGTATCTAGTAAAGCGTTGATACCTGCAGTATCTAACTCTTTGCCAGCGTATTTCATACCTAAGATTCCAAATAATACACAAGAGATTAACAAGCTAGGACCAGTAGTATAAGCCATATGCTTGATGTGATCAAATAAGTTTGCACCAGCCATAGCAGGGGCTAAATTCGTCGTATCAGAAAGTGGTGACATTTTATCTCCAAAGTAAGCACCAGAGATGATTGCTCCAGCAACCATTGGAAGAGGCATTCCTAATCCACCACCAACACCTAAAAGTGCAATACCAACAGTACCTGCTGTTGTCCAAGAACTACCTGTTGCTAGCGAAACGATTGCACAAATAAGGCAAGTAGCAATCAAGAATATACCTGGAGAGATGATTTTTAATCCATAATAGATCATAGTAGGGACAACACCTGCTAAGATCCAAGTACCAATGATACATCCAATAATCATCAGAATAAGTATCGCTTGTGTTGCCATTTTGATTGTTTCAAGAATGCCTCCTTCGATATCAGACCATTTAAAGCCAGCTCTAACAGCAACTATTGTTGCGACTGCAGATGAAGCTAGAAGAGGCATATGAGGATCTCCACCCCATAACATTAAAGTAGATATTAGTGCTGCGATCAAAAATAAAATAACGATCATTGCTTCTCCAAAACTAACTTTTCTTGGAGAGTTTTGTTCCATAAAAAGTCCTCCCATCGTATGAATTTTGAAAAAATTATTAAGGCTATAAACATTATATCATGATTTTGAAATATTGTACAAGGAAAAAATCCAATTTCACGACAATAACAAATATTCTCAATATAGTATTTTGCAGTGATAAAGCGACACAGCAAGTCGAAGGCGACTTACAATTCATGCAAAAAATGGAAACCAATTCGTAGGTTTATGTCGAATTCTATCATGAAAAAACGAATGCCCAAAAGTCAAAATTAAAATAAAATGATTATTTTATTATTTCTGTATAGTGAATACATTGAAACAATAACATCAATTGACAGAATTCTATAGTAAACGATTATTTTAATAAGAACGAGAAGAAATTTGACCCAAATTCATGGGGTTAAAAGAACTTATTTTTAAACCTGTTGACAAAGGATTATGGGTGTGTTAATATACAAAGAAATAAATAAACATGCTCTAATTATATAGTTGTGTCTTAGAGGTTGCGATAGATTAAGAGTACTATGGAGGAAGATTAGGGATCTGCTGATCACATAGGAAAGGAATCATCGCCGAAACATACAGGTACCCCTGAACTTGTTATGTTGGGCCTATATTGAATAAATATAGGACTGTCGCTGATAGATGACCCAGTTTATCAACGATGAGCTACTTCACACGGGGTGAAAGTTGTATTTTGGTGATATAAAACAGCCAAGTGTATCTTTTACTCTTAGGCTGTTTTTGTTTACTCTAAAAACATCATTGATGGATCTCTGTGAAACGTACGAGTATAAAGTATTTTGTGGCGCTCATGATAATCTCTATATTAACATTAGTAATTAAATGTCTTTGGGTGTATTTATGGGGATATTTTTAATTCAATATCCATAGATACAAGACTAGGTCTTTATTTTTATTATAAATTTTTTATAATGGCGATAATTACTACAGGACAACGATATAGTATAGGGTAATATGATTGTAAGGAGGGCAACAACATGACAACAGTAGTGCAAAAATATGGAGGAACATCGATCGCAACAATAGATAAAATTAGGCACATAGCAAAACGGATTATATCTCGAAAAGAGATGGGTGACGAGGTAGTGGTGGTTGTATCTGCTATGGGCAAGACTACAGATACCTTGATTGGTATGGCAAAAGAAATATCTCAAAAGCCAGAACATCGGGAATTAGATATGTTGATGGCGACAGGAGAGCAGGTGTCCATCTCCTTGCTTACTATGGCATTAAAAGAAATGGGATATAATGCCGTAGCCCTTACAGGCTTTCAAGCGGGGATTCAGACAGAAGGGTTACACACAAAGGCTAGAATCCAAGATATAAGCATAGATAGAGTAAAGACATATCTAGATGAAGAAAAAATTGTTGTTGTTGCAGGATTTCAAGGAATCAATGGAACTGGAGATATTACAACGTTAGGTCGAGGCGGTTCTGACACTACTGCTGTAGCCTTAGCAGCAAAGCTTCAATGTGATTGTGAGATATATACAGATGTAGATGGGATTTATACTGTCGATCCAAGATTATTTCCTACTGCTTCAAAATTAGATGAGATAAGCTATGAAGAAATGTTGGAAATGGCAAGTTTAGGAGCAGGTGTAATGGAAACGAGAGCAGTAGAAATGGGGCAAAGATTTCATGTGCCTATTTATGTGGCGTTAAGTAGTGAAGATTGGCCAGGGACTTATATAAAGGAGTGTGATGCAAGCATGGAAAGTAAAGTGATTACGGGTTTATCTGTAAGTGATAAGGATTTAATGGTAACAATCAATCATGTGCCTTATGATATAAAAAATATTTCTAAAATATTTCAAACATTGGCAGAAATGGACATTAACATTGACATGATTAGTCAAACAGCACCTTTACATGGATTTGTGAATTTATCTTTTACAGCACCAAAAGATGATGAAAATACGATTTTAGATATTATTGAACGCATAAAAGTTGAATTTCAAGATATAGAAGTGGAGATTGAAAGGGAGATTACAAAATTATCTGTCGTGGGTATGGGTATGAGAAGTCAATCAGGTGTAGCAGCAAAAATGTTTCAATTATTTGCAGACCATGGGATTGCATTTAAACAAGTAACAACCTCAGAGATTAGAATATCTTATGCCATTTCTACAAAGGATCAACAAAAGGCAGTTGATGTTGTGGCAAAGGAGTTTAACTTATAGTATATATGGAAATGAAAATAGAAATAACTGATTACTATGAAAAGGTGATCAGTTATTTCTGTTTTCAAAGAAAATAAGTTGCACATACCATTGAATAAGGAAGTAAGAAGCTATATAATAAAAGTGGTATAAATTTGAAATATTGTTAAATAAATGACAAAGGTAGTTTTTATTTTTCTAAAGAAGGTGTATAATTTTTATAGGAATATAATGTATGGCATAGACTAAAAATAATAAGCAGTTTATGAACCAATACAACATTATATTCACTAGAAATAAGCACAGATAGAAGGATATCATTGCTTATACAAACAGGTTCTGTGAATCTAAAGGAGGGATAGCAATGGATTTTGAATTAATTCAGCTTGAGCAAAGGGAGAAGGTTGCTGTATTAGCAATAAACAGACCTAAGGCCTTAAATGCTCTTAATACGCAGGTATTAAAAGAGCTAAGCTGTGCTTTAGATCAGTTAGAGACAGCTGCTGATGTGGATGTAATTATTATTACAGGCCAGGGAAAGGCATTTGTTGCTGGAGCAGATATTGCAGAAATGAAAGATTTAAATGCAGAAGAAGGAAGAAAATTTGGTAATTTGGGGCAGCAAGTATTTAGAAGAATAGAAAAAATGGAGAAGCCTGTTATTGCTGCTGTGAATGGCTTTGCATTGGGTGGAGGTTGTGAGTTGGCGATGAGTTGTGACATGCGTATTGCCAGTGAAAAAGCAAAGTTTGGACAGCCAGAAGTAGGTTTAGGTATTGTTCCCGGATTTTCAGGGACACAAAGACTACCAAGATTGGTAGGTATGGGTAAAGCAAAAGAATTGATTTTAACAGGAAATATGATCAATGCTGAAGAGGCGGAGAGAATAGGTTTGGTTAATAAAGTTGTAAAATCTGAGGATTTAATGACAGAAGCTTTTGTTTTAGCTGATAAAATTGCAGCCAATGCACCAATGGCTGTTCGTTATGCCAATATTGCTATCAATAGAGGAATTGAAACAGATATTGAAACAGGTATTGAAATAGAAGCAGACTTATTTGGCTTGTGCTTTGCAACGAAAGATCAAAAAGAAGGTATGACTGCTTTTTTAGAAAAAAGAAAACCAACATTTAAAAATGAATAATGATAAGTCAAGAAGATTTTATAGAGAATAGAGTTTATGAGTGTTAGCAAATTACTAAATTATTTACATAGGAGGGAACAATGATGAAAAAAGTAGGTGTATTAGGTACAGGAACTATGGGTGCAGGCATTATACAGGTACTTGCACAAAAAGGTTATGAAGTGGCTGTAAGAAGTAGACGTCAAGAGTCTATAGACAAAGGTATCAAAACAGTTACAAAAAACTTGGATAGAAGTGTTCAAAAAGGAAAGATGACAGAGGAAGAGAAAGATGAGATTCTTGCTAGAATTAAAACCTCTACAGAGGTTGAAATTATGGCGGATTGTGATTTGATTATAGAAGCCGCCACTGAGAATATGGAAGCAAAGAAAAAATTGTTTGCTGAAATGGACGCATTGTGTAAACCAGAAACTATTTTTGCTACAAATACTTCTTCTCTTTCTATTACTGAAATTGCAGCATCTACCAATAGACCGGATAAGGTGATTGGTATGCACTTCTTTAATCCAGTGCCTGTAATGAAGCTGGTAGAGATTATTAAAGGACTTGCTACTTCTGAAGAAACAAAAGCTGCCGTAGTGGAGTTATCACAAAAATTGGGAAAAACGCCAGTAGAAGTAGAAGAAGCACCAGGATTTGTAGTTAATAGAGTACTTATCCCAATGATTAACGAAGCCGTGGGCATATTGGCTGATGGCGTTGCCAAAAAAGAAGATATCGATGAAGCCATGAAGTTAGGTGCAAATCACCCAATCGGCCCATTAGCTTTGGCAGACCTTATTGGTAATGATGTATGCCTTGCAATTATGGAGGTATTATACAATGAATTTGGTGATTCAAAATATAGACCACATCCATTGCTAAGAAAAATGGTAAGAGGAAACCTATTAGGAAGAAAAACAGGTGAAGGATTCTATAATTATAAATAATACTTTGACATAACAGAATACAGTTTTAAATTTTAGACCCTATTGCATTTGATTGAATCATTTGTAATAGGGTTTTATTTTAGCAACATTTTGTCAAAAACAGTTTATATGTAAGTTATAGAAATGTTCATATCTTCATTTAAAAATAAGTATATAACAAAACAGGGATGTAGAGGAGTATTTGCAAAAATGAAGAAATTATCATATAATAAACAAAATTTAGACACAATAAACAAAATTCCGACATAACAAAATGGGGGTTAGAATGTATGGATATGAGAATGGTTGGAAAGCTATTGACAGAGTATGTTTCAGGACTTGTTATTTTGAATGAAGAAGAAGAGATTGTGTGGGCTAGTGATTTAATTAAAAAAATATGTAATCAAAAGAAACTAGATGGCAGTAAGTTTGATCAAATTTTTTCCTTTGATTTAATAGAAATAATGAATACATCTAAAGTTATGAAAACACCCTATGACAATAAATATAGTATCCATGCACGCAAACTGATTGGAAAAAGCGAAAAGTATACATTTGTTTTTTTTGAGAACATTGTAGATTTTAAAAATGATAGGACAAGACTCTACTGTTTAGAAAAAATTATTGAATCCATTAATGATGGGATTATTATTAGTGATTATGAAGGGCGTGTTGTTTTATACAACAATGCGCAAGAAAAACTGGAAGAACTGTCAGGACAGGAAATTGTAGGGAAATATTTGTGGGAAGCATACAATTATAAAGCAACAGAAATGTCGGAGCATAGAAAGGTTTATAAAACAGGAACGCCTATCATTAATAAGTACAAAGCCCATGCATATAAAGATGGGATTCCTAAATACTTATCCTATAGCACTTACCCTATTGTGAAAGATAATGAAATCATCGCTGTATATTCTATTAGTAAAAACGAGACGAAATTACAATCTTTATTATCGGAAACCATTGAATTAAAGCGGAAGCTTTATAGCAAAACAACGGAAAAAAATGAAAAAAGTCTTAATAATGGAACCTCTTATTCTTTTTCTGACATTGTTGGGAATAGCAGTGCGATGAAGAATCTTATTAAAGAAGCCCAGACAATTGCATTGCTGGACACGGCATTGCTTATTGTGGGGGAGACAGGCACAGGAAAAGAAGTGTTTGCCCAAAGCATTCATAATTTTGGGAAGAATGGCGAAGAACCTTTTGTAGCGATTAACTGTGCTGCTATTCCTGAAAATCTTTTGGAAAGCATTTTATTTGGTACAGCAAAAGGGTCTTATACAGGTGCTGTAGACAAAGTAGGCCTTTTCGAAGAAGCTGGAGCGGGAACATTGTTTTTAGATGAACTAAATTCTATGCCCATTTCAATGCAAAGTAAACTTTTAAGGGTACTACAGGAAAAGAAGGTTCGTCCAATAGGGGGGCTACATACGATTCCGATTCGCTGTAGGGTAATTAGTGCCATTAATGAAGATCCTCAAAAACTAATTCGTGAGGGTAAATTGCGGCAAGACCTTTTTTATCGCATTGCAGCATTATGTCTATATATATCACCTTTAAGGCAGAGGAAAGAGGATATACTGTGTATGGCTGAGTTTTTTGTGAATAAGTACAACAAACTGCTTAACAAAAAAATAAAAGCATTTTCCCATGAACTAAAGGAAACTATGTTATCTTATGCTTGGCCCGGAAATACCAGAGAACTAGAGCATGTCATTGAAAATCTAATGGTTAGAGTAGAAGATCATCAAATAGAGCTTAATTTGAAAGACATGCCTGGATATATCAAAGAAGTTATTTTAGGAGATACGGCTATACAAGATATCAAGCAGAATGATATCTCTTTACCAACGATACTACGTGAGATTGAAAAAAAAGTCATCCTAGAAAATTTAAATATATACCAATGGAATTTAAGTGAAACATCAAAAAAACTAGGTATTATACGACAAAGTTTAAAATATCGAATGAAAAAACTTGGGATTGAGAAACCTGAAAATGTATAAAATATTTGATTGCTGCAAATGATCCTTTATTTTATTTGTCTTTATTTTATGTTTTATGTGATATATATAAAACGATCGAAAGGATATAAGGTATACCTCTGAAGTGGTGTATAAAAATTATGCAGTGAATACTTTTTGTACAATATGAAAAAACAATATTGCCTAACAGTTACTGAATAAAAATTATACACCTCGTATAGGTAAATAAAAAAGAATTTTTATAATAACCGTATAAACATGTGTGCTGCGCCTAAATACGAAGAAAAATATAAAGTTGGCACACCCCTTGCTTATATATAAGGCATAAAGAAATGAAAAATATACAAGGGGGAAAATAGAATGAGTAAAGCAGAAATACTTTATGAGGTAAAGGCACAAAGAGGTCCTACTCTAAGATGTAAGGGCTGGAAGCAAGAATCTATTCTAAGAATGCTTGAAAACAATATGGAAAATGCAGAAATTCCAGAGCTGCTTGTAATCTACGGGGGCAATGGAAAATGTGCAAGAAACTGGGAATCTTATCATGCTATTGTAAAGTCATTAAAAGAATTAGAAGATAATGAAACCTTGGTTGTACAGTCAGGAATGCCTGTAGCCATCTTTAAGACACATAAATTAGCACCCCGTGTTGTCATGGCAACAACAAATATTATGAAGGCAGATTGGGAAACCTTCTATGACTTGCAAGATAAAAACCTTACCATGTTTGCCCAATACACAGCAGCTCCTTGGGAATACATAGGAACACAGGGAGTGATCCAAGGAACCTTTGAAACTTTATCTGCCATTGCTATTAAGAAATTTAATAATGATCTAACAGGAAAAATCTATTTAACTGCAGGTGCAGGAGGAATGGGTGGTAACCAAAGCTGGGCTATGAAGATGCATGGAGGCGTAGCCATTGTTGTAGACGCTGATGAAAGAGTCATCCAAAGACGGATTGAAAAAAATTACATGGATAAAATGGTATATTCACTAGATGAGGCTATCGCATTGGCGAAAGAAGCTGTAGCAAAAAAACAGCCTTTATCTGTGGCAGTTGTGGGAAATGCAGCAGATATATTTGAGGAAGCCTATGAAAAAGGATTTATGCCAGATATTATTAGTGAAATGTGTCCATGTCATGATCCCATTTCTTATATACCATCTGGTTATACAGGAGAACAAGCTGATGAATATCGTGTAAGAGACCGTAAAGCATATCTTGAAGATGCCCGTGAAACCATGAAAAAGCAATTAAGTGTTATGAATGCCTTCTACAGAAAAGGCGTAGAAGTATTTGAATATGGTACCAGTATCCGTAAGGAATGTAGAGATGCAGGAATGCCAGAAAAAGAAGCCATGACAATTCCAGGATTTGTATCAGAATACATCAGACCATTATTCTGCGAAGGACGTGGACCTTTCAGATGGACTTGTTTATCGGGAGATCCAGAGGATCTTAGAAAGACAGATGATTTAGCTCTTGAAATCTGCAAAGGGGATCCATTGGTAGAAAGATGGATCAACTTAGCACGTAAGCATCTGCCAATAGAAGCATTGCCCGCAAGAATTTGCTACATGGGCTTTGGCCAAAGAAAGCGTTTTGGTTTAGCAGTAAACGAATTAATCAAGAAGGGTGAATTATCAGGACCTGTAGCTTTCTCAAGAGATAACCTAGACTCAGGATCTATCGTAAACCCAACATTTGAATCAGAAAACATGAAGGATGGCGGAGACTTAATCTCTGACTGGCCATATCTAAATGGATTACTAAACTGCGCAGCAGGCTGTGACTTAATTGCTATCCAAGCAAACTACTCCATGGGAGAAGCAGTGCATACGGGAGTAACAATGATTGCCGATGGAACAGAAGAGGCAGACCTTAGACTAGAAGCAGCTCTTACCGTAGACTCAGGAATCGGTGTGGTGCGACATGCACAGGCAGGCTATGAGATTGCAAGAGATGTAGCCAATGGAAAAGGAAAACTAACAGATGAAAGCATAAAAATACCTCTATGGTGGGAGCCAGCAGAAAAAGTAACCTTTGGTCCAGACGGAAAGGCTCCTCGTTAAAAAATAATATTATTGACAGACAAAGTGGTAACTACAAAGGACAAAGGTGTTACCACTTTGTTGCGTTTCTATAAAGATTTTTATAAGTGCTTTATATGGATTGATAATAAAATACAACAAAGAGGGTTGGATTATGAGAAAAAATCTCATCAAATGTATAGAACTTGTACAAAGAGATGATAAAGTGATTGCAAAAGCATCAAGAGCACCTTATTTTCCTTTGGTGATGAGACGTGGAAAAGGGTTGTCTATTGGAGTAGAGTTAGTGAAAAACAAGCTTACAAAAGAAAAGGATATACACGCAGCTTCCAAGATATGTTATAGATGTTGGGAAAAAGGGGTGATTCTTATCTTCCTTGCAGAAAACATCCTTAGGGTACATCCTCCTTTAGTGATCACTGCAAAAGAAGTAGAACAAGCCCTAGATATTATTGAAAATACGATTTAAGAATATATTGATGGAAAAATTTCAGATGAAGCGTTAGAAATTGTTAAGAGATGGTAGTATTTTTATATACAAAAACACAACACTTCAATAGACATAAAAGGTGGGCGCGCGTTTGAATTATCAAGATATTAATAGAAATAAAATTGTTTTTGCCGATTTTAAATAATATATAAAAAACAAAAAAGGAGAGGTAATAATGAGTGTTCTGGAAACGCATAATAGCGTTGAAAAAAAGACTAAGAATTTAAATATCTTTAAGTTTTTTTTATATAGTATTGTAGGGGTTTTTATGTTCTTTGCATCAATTACATTGGCTGGCAAAACAACAATACCCATAGATCATATTGTTACTGGTATTCGGAAAATACCTCACTTTATACCAGTATATGGAGGAATCATGATAACTGTAGGAGCATTTTATCCTTTTATTAATAAAACATGGAATAAGTCAAAAACGGATACAGTGTTTTCTATATTAAATATTGTAGGAATTATTACTGCATTTATGGCAATATTTAAAATTGGACCTGCCGTACTACTTGAACCAGATATGGTGCCGTTCGTTTTTGAAAAGGTGGTAGTTCCAGTAGTTATTATTGTTCCGATAGGTTCGATATTTTTGGCTTTTTTAGTTAGTTATGGGTTAATGGAGTTTGTAGGGGTATTAATGAGACCAATTATGAGACCACTATGGGGGACGCCTGGACGTTCTGCAATAGATGCTGTTACATCTTTTGTGGGAAGCTATTCTTTAGCGTTATTAGTTACTAATAGAGTATATAAAGAAGGGAAATATAATGCGAAAGAAGCAGCTATAATAGCTACTGGGTTTTCAACTGTTTCAGCCACGTTTATGATTATAGTGGCTAACACGGTAGGAATTATGGAGCATTGGAATACTTTTTTTACCGTAACATTGATTGTTACTTTTATTACAACAGCAATAACAGTAAGAATGTATCCGTTAAATAAGAAATCTGAGGAATACTATAATAACGTTAAACCAGATTTAGAATCACAGGAAAAAGGTAATATGCTTAAAATAGCTTGGGAAAAGGGAATAAAAACTATGGAAAAAGCGCCCACTGTCTTAGAGAATACAATCACTAATCTTAAAGATGGGATCAAACTAGCTATCAATATCGGCCCAAATATCATGTCAATTGGAGTTATCGCTCTATTAGCAGCTAAATATACACCTATATTTGATTATGCTGGTTATCTGTTTTATCCTTTTACCTGGATACTAAGGATACCTGATCCTTTATTAGCCGCAAAGGCTAGTGCAATAACTTTGGCAGATATGTATGTACCAGCTATTATATCGACGGGTGCGGATTTTAGCACCAGATTTATTATTGCTATAGTGTGTATATCTCAGATATTGTTTATGTCTGCTTCTATACCATGTATACTATCAACAGATATTCCTATAAGCATCAAAGATATGATTATAATTTGGTTTGAACGAGTTGTAATTTCATTAATTATCGCAGCTCCTATTGTATATTTAATATTCTAAGGATGCTTAATAAAGTAGGGTAACTATTCTCATAGCTACCCCCTTATCAAACCGCACGTGCCCTACTAAGGCATACGGCTTACCAACGTGTTCCAAATGTATCAAGCATAACTTTTGGCAGCATTAATCTTGGAAACTAGGTCAGGAGTGTAATACTCTTGACCTTTATCTTTTAATTTCTTTATTTTCTTTTCTAACTTTTTCTTATTTTTAGCTGTTATTCTCTCTAAGTACATTTCCATGGTATATCCCCACATTTTGTTGTAATATAACCAATTACTCGGTATCAGCCCTATTTTTACAAAGTACTCATTGTTCCATTTCGATGTCATTAACCAACCTTTTCTCTGACATGGATTTTTATGTATCATTGCCACCCTCAATCTTTGCCTAAGATAGGAATCTATTGCATGTAGCTCTTTACTGAATGCCTTTAGAATACATCTACTGGTCTGACCATATTCTTCGTTTCCCTTAACTGCTTTGAAGATATTTAGATAGTAGTTTACTTTCCCTCTTATTATTGGATTTAAGGCATCTAGCCATGCTTTAGTACTAAGGGTTAGACTTTTTCTTGTTTTCTCTTTTATTTTAGCCTTGAAGTCTTTAAATGAATTTTCTGTAGGTCTTACAATAAAGTATGAACCCTCTTGATTCTTTCTTTTCCTCCAATGCTCGAAGGTGAATCCAAGAAAATTAAAATCATCATCGTTAAAGTTTACAAACTTTGTTTTCTCCATTGATACTTCTAATCCTAAATCAGTGATTACTCTATTAGCTACTCCACCTGCTTCTTTTATCTCTTCTTCTGTCTTAGCAAACAAAAGAAAATCATCAGCATACCTTACAAAACGAATGTTTTCCTTGTCTAGTTCCCAATCCAGCTCATTAAGATATATATTCGCTAGTATTGGCGAAATGACACCTCCTTGCGGAGTGCCAGACTCTGAATTATGATATTTACCTTCTTCCATATGTCCAGCTTTAAGCCATCTCCATACCATGTCTAGGACTGTTCCATCAGCTATATATTTTGTTAATATCTTCATTAGCTTCTTATGGGGTATATTATCAAAGAATCCTTTAATGTCACAATCATATATGTGGTTGTACCCTGTTTCTAGGTTCCATAGAATTATTTGCATTGTTCTTTCAGCACCTAATCCTTTTCGGTATCCACATGACCATTTATGGAATATTTCATTTTCAAATTTTGGACTTATAACATTTACTACACTTTGCTGAACAATTCTATCTTCTATTGTGGGAATTCCTAAAGGTCTTTTCTTGCCGTTCTTCTTCGGTATATAGACTCTTTTTACTGGCTTTGGTACGTAATTTTTCTCTTTTAGAGTAATTAGCAGCTTTTTAATCTTTTCTTCCTCTTTTTCCGCGAAGGTTTCAAGGGTTTCCCCATCAATACCTCCACATCCTTTGTTATCTTTAACTTGTTTCCATGCCCCCATTAGTTTTCTCTCAACTAACAGTTGCCCATAAATGCTATGCATTTTAAGTTTCAATTCTTGATTCATTTATTATCCTTCACCTTTCTTGTGTTCTTTCGGCTCGTTTTTACTTTCGTAACGTTACCGTTATCATTCCACATGATTAAAGCTGGGTCCACTGAGGTCAGTTCCCTTCCGTTCAGTACCAGTTTGGTCTGATACTTACTTCCGTACTATGAAACTGTCTGACTGCTCTATCCGTAGTAGAAACTTCGGCGTAACCTTATATCCCACTACCCCTTACGGGCTTGAATAGAGCTCTCACAGGGTCATTGTATTTTCCTTCCTAACATACCGAGTACTTTCACATGATAAACTATCCTAACTCAGCTGATTCATTGGGTTAGAATTATTGGCTTCCTATTTTTTAAGCATAGTCGCCAGTTTACCCCGCCACCTGTACTTCACACCTCTGCATTTCGGTCTGCTAGTCCGCCTATGGGTCTCTCGACTTTCCACGTCTCCTTCAAACCACACCTCACGATGTAGCCCTAGACTAGGCTTCCTAGGTTGTATCAGCACTCCTAGGGAAGGACTTTCACCTTCGAGAATTCCTATGTTTCAATCCTATATGTCCTGTTTTTATTCGGGGAATATCATTGACAACGAATTTAATTCATAGAAACAGATAGGCTACTGCCTAACTATATGCAACTGCCTGTCGCACTTTAAAGGGAACCTCTTTCTTTTGAGGTTCCCTTAATTTATATTTTCAATATACTCTTAAAAGTCTAAATAGGGATAGCGTTTTATATATCAAAAAATGGGAGTTCTAATAAAAAGTATGATCAGGAAAAGATGACTAAAAATTATGCACCCATTAAAAAAAGTAGTGATTGGAAATACAATGATCTATAGGCACTAGTGGATAAAAATTATACAAAATATAAATCGAGTTAGGATATAGAAAATTGTTACTACAGAGTTTTTAGGACAATGCTGCAACATATATATGTGCTTTGAAGATTTGGCATGGCAATTGCTTTAATGATATTTAAATATTTAGAATTTTTATTAAATAACAAGCGAATGTTTCTAGAAAGTGTAGTAAGATTGTGGGTATTATGGTGGAGAGTGAAAATAGTAGCATGTATCAAGTTTTATACATAGAAATAAAAGGCGGTCACCTATTTTAATTATCAAAATCACAGTAGAAATGAAATCATTTTCACTGACCTTAAATAATACATAAAAAATAAAAGTAAAGGAGGAAGTCAGGTAAAAAAAGTAAAACGTAATGATTTTGAAGAAAAAGATGAGGAGGATTATTTATGTTAACAAATCCTGTGGTATTATCGGTTGTTGTAATGACGATATTATGTTTATTAAAGCTAAATGTTATCCTATCTTTAATTGTTGCAGCTATTGTAGGAGGGTTTGCAGCAGGTATACCCCTTGGCGACACAATGGGCATACTGATTGGAGGAATGGGAGGTAATGCGGAAACTGCGTTAAGTTATGTCTTGTTAGGCGCATTGGCTACAGCTATTGCAAAAACAGGTGCTGCAGATATATTAACACAAAAAATTTCAAAATGGATTAAAGGAAAAGGAATCGTATTATTGTTAGTCCTTTCTTTTGTAGCATGTTTGTCAGGAACAGTTATACCAGTGCATATTGCTTTTATTCCAATTTTGATACCACCATTATTACCGCTTATGAATAAAATGAAGATGGATAGAAGGGCTGCTGCTTCTGCATTAGCCTTTGGTTTAAAAGCACCATATATTACACTGCCTGTTGGCTATGGATTAATTTATCATAATATCATTCGAGATCAAATGGGACTTAGTGGAATGGAAATAACAACAGATATGGTTTGGAGGGCAAATTGGGTAGCAGGACTTGCAATGCTTACAGGGTTACTAATCTCATTATTTGTCTACCGTAAGCCAAGAGATTATCAAATGCTAGATAGTGCTGTAGAAGAAACAGCAGTTTCGATGGAAACTGAAGAGGAAATAAAAATAACAGGGAAACATTATGCAACTTTAGTGGCAGGAATCGCTGCATTAGTTATTCAGTTATCTTGGGGCTCAATGCCGTTAGGAGCAATGGGAGGCATTGCCATTATGTTGATTGCTCGTGCTGTAAAATGGAGGGATATGGAAGAACTCATGCATGGAGGAATCAAATTGATGGGACTTATAGCATTCGTAATGCTTGTTGCATCAGGATATGCTGCTGTTATGAGAGAAACAGGAGGTATACAAGCTCTTGTAGATGCGGCAACGAATATGATGGGAGGAAGCCAGTTCATTGCGGCTACAGTTATGATTTTACTAGGGCTTATCATCACAATGGGCATTGGAACTTCCTTTGGAACGGTTCCTATTATTGCAGCAATTTATGTACCGTTAGCATCTGCTATGGGATTTAGTCCAAAGGCAACGATCCTTTTAATAGCCATTGCTGCAGCATTAGGAGATGCTGGTTCTCCAGCTTCCGATACTACATTAGGACCTTCAGCTGGACTTAATGTAGATGGGCAGCATGATCATATTTGGGATACGTGTGTACCTACTTTCCTATGCTATAATATTCCCCTTGTGATCTTTGGGATTATAGGAGCTTTATTATTCTAAGCCAACGATAAATACTCAAAGCAGTCCTTCATTCTTGTGGGGTATTATTAAATTTAAGTTTTATTGACAAGGTATTTTAACTCTATATTAATTTCGGCTAAATCTATTTAGGAATTGTGTAACTCTTGTTGCCTACCATTGTATGAATGAGCATTATAAAATCGTTTATCCCTTTATTGTAGTGTTATGTTTATAGGAAAACATTAGAAAAAGTATCATACTTATGCTTAAAATGGGGGTCAAATAATAAACAAGAAATGGTTTATGAAGTAAAAGTTTAAAGGAAGCTTACTACGTTGTAAATATTAGAAACAAAAAAACTATCTTGAGAATAATTGAAAATAATATGAAATGAGAATGAAGAAATTCCAAAGTTTATTCATAGAAGCAATAGTAAATGTATTAGAAATGAAGCATGAATATTGAAGGAGGGACATAAATGAAATTAACCAGTCATGAAAAGGATATGCTGAATGGCAAATATGGAGAAGGCATTGCTATGGCCATGGAAATCCAAGTAGCTTTGGGAGAAACGTTTGATGCAGATAAGATGGTTCAAATAACAAGAGCACACGTTGCTCTAAGTGCTCAAGACGCTGACCTGTGGTTTGCTGAGAAGTTACTACACAAGGGAGCCTTTTGTAAAGTTTCTCCAACGGTAAATCCAAGTATCAATTTAAAATATCTAAATGAACATTTATTTGAGATTCCAGAGAAAGGGAAGAAGATCGTAAGTGCAACCAATGAAGCTTATAAGAAACTAGGTGCTACATTAACATTTAATTGTACGCCATATTTACAGCAAAATGTGCCCGCTTATGGAGAGGTTATTGCATTTTCAGAATCTAGTGCGACGCCTTATGTTAACTCGGTGATTGGTGCAAGGAGCAATAGAGAATCATCACAGAGTGCTTTATGTGCAGCGATAACAGGCTTAGTACCTAATTATGGATTATTATTAGATGAAAATAGAAAAGCTGAGATTCTTGTTGATGTGCAAGCAGATGTAAAAGATGATTTTGACTACCAGATCCTAGGATGGTGTTATCCTGAAAAGTATAAAGGGTTAGAAATCCCAGTATTCACAGGAATTAAGAGTAGACCTACACCGGCAGGGTTTATGAACTTTGGAGCACAACTGAATACATCAGGTGCGGTATCGATGTATCATATCGTTGGTATTACCCCAGAAGCGAATACGCTAGAAGATGCAATAGGGGACAATAAGATTAAAGAAAAGATTGTCATTACTGATAAGGATTTAGAAGATACGAAAATTAGATTATGCAGAGAACCGGGAAAAATAGATTTTGCTATGTTTGGGTGTCCACACTTAAATATTGATCAAATTGCTACAATCGCAAAGGTATGCGAAGGAAGAAAATTTGCAGTAGGTACTTGGATTTTAACGAGTTCCTTAACAAGAGAATTAGCTGATAGAATGGGATATTTGAATATTATACAAAGGTCTGGCGGTCATGTTGTAGCGGATACTTGTATAGATGTACCACCATGCTGGCAGCCTCATTATGGATTAGTAGCTGTAACAGATTCTCCAAAATGTGCTTATTATAATGAAATAAGGGGCATTAAATTTAAAATTAGACCTTTAGAAGAGTCTATAGAAGCTGCAATTAGAGGGGAGGTATTAAGATGAGCAAAACATTCAAATGCAAAAAAATCTCAAAAGGTAAGGTAGAAGCTGAGGTAATTGTATCAAAAGATGCTGTATGTTTTTATTTGGTTGAACCAGAAACAGGCGTACTGGTAGAAGATAATCATGATGCGAAAGGAAAAGATATCTCT
Source organism: Clostridiaceae bacterium 35-E11 (assembly GCA_038396625.1). GTDB lineage: Bacteria > Bacillota > Clostridia > Peptostreptococcales > Thermotaleaceae. The sequence continues at coordinate 3,687,505 of CP121688.1, read as the reverse complement.
GGAAAGATATTGATGATGCCTTCTGGGAAAGGTAGTTCAGTTGTACAAGCGGATGGATTGTACAAACTAGAACAACATGGGAAAGCCCCTTCAGGAATAATTGTTGAGCATGCAGATCCTGTATTAGTTTCTAGTGTCATAATAATGAATGTCCCAATGGTACATAAAATAGACAAAGAATTTTATAATACGATAAAATCTGGAGACAAAATCCTATTAGATGCGGATAAAGGGTTAGTTACAATATTATAAAATATTAGTTCTATAGGATACCCATAAATATGTCTGGATTATTCAATAAAGGTAGAAAACTTTAAAACAATTTGCTTTGTTCATCGATTTTGTTTAGAGATTTTGTGTTTATTGTTAATTAATTAGAAATATATTGTTTCCGTAGTGAAGTCTATTACAAATTTGGGAGGTTAAAAGATGAAAAAGGTAATAAGTATTTTATTGGCATTGTCATTAATCTTAGTAACTGGGTGTGGTAGTAATAATACAAATGACACATCGAACACCGCAGACACAAGCACAGAAGCAAAAGATCCGATCGTTATTAAATATGGTTTAATTTCACCGGATAGCCATTCTTCAACCCAAGCAGCAGTTAAATTTAGCGAATATGTAGAAGAAAAGTCAGGTGGAGAACTGAAAGTAGAAGTTTATCCAAATGCCTTATTAGGTGGAGATGTTCAGATGACAGAAGCAGTGGCTCTTGGAACCATTCAAATGGCTTTACCTTCTACTTCTACGCTTGTGATGTATTCTCAAAAGTTTGGAGCGTTAGATATGCCGTTTATATTTACTGACACCCAAAAAGCATTTGAAGCACTTGAAGGAGAAGTCGGTCAGCTACTAAACGCAGATCTAGAAAAAGTTGGTATCAAAAATGTAGGATATAATTTTAACGGCATAAGAAATATAACAAATAATGTTAGACCTATAACTGAACCTGATGATTTAAAAGGCGTAAAGATGAGAGTCATGGAAAGTCCTATATTTATAGATATGTTTACTCTTTTAGGTACGAACCCAACGCCTATAAGTTTTGGAGAATTATTTACGGCACTTCAACAAAAGACTGTGGATGGGCAAGAGAATGCAGCATCTTTAATTTACGACTCTAAGTTCCAAGAAGTACAAAAATATTTAAGTCTTACAAACCATGTTTATGGTTTCTGTGCCAATATAATAAACTTAGATTTTTATAATGAATTGTCAGACGAACATAAAGCGATTATTGATGAGGGAGCTAAATTATGGTTATGTGAATGGCAGATAGCACAAGAGGACGGGAATAATGCTACATACATTCAAAAATTAAAAGATGATGGTATGGAAGTAAATGAAGTTTCACAGGAAAATCTTCAAAAATTTGCAGATGCTGTATCACCGATGTATGAAAAGTATAGAAAAGAAATGGGCGATGAAATATTTGACTTAATAGAAAAATATAGATAGAAATTCTATCCCATAAAAAGTTAAATAAAAAAATTACCTAATACTGCATTTAAATGTATAGATGTAAATCTGATTTAATGTTGTTTAAAGGTACTTGTCTATTTCTTATGGAGTTTCTTTTAGCAACAACATTATACCTTGAAAATGGCAAGTACCTTTCATTAATTATAATCTTAACTTTTCAACTGAGAAATATGGCCTCAATAAAATTTAAAGAGTTAAGATTAAGAGGTTACCCAAACTTTCAATACAATCTTAAGGGCTGAAAAGGTGAGTATATGAAGAATATTATTAAAAGAGTAACAAATTTTTATAATAAGGCGGAAGAATATTTATTAGTAGTAAGTTTAGCTTTTACGGTGGTATTAGTATTTATTCAAGTTATAATGAGATATGTATTTAACCAATCGATCTCATGGAGTGAAGAGTTATGCAGGTATATTTTTATTTGGCAAGTTTGGCTAGGAGCTAGTTTGGGATTTAGGACCAATCAGCATATTTCTATTGAGATGGTGTACGATAAATTAAAAGGAAGAAATAGAATCGTATATAAGATAATAAGTTATATTATTACACTTGCTTTTAATATATTTTTAGTGAAATATGGCTTTCAATTAGTAGAAACAATGATTACTAGGGGGACGGTTTCCTCAGGTATGAGGATCCCGCTATACATTGTATATTTAAGTGTTCCGGTGAGCTCTCTAGTTATAGTGTTTAGAATAATTTCAAAAATTTATGAAGAGGCTAAGAGTCTAATGAATTGTGAAGGGAGTGAAGCATAATGGAATCTACTATATTTTTATTTTCTTCATTCTTCATTTTATTATTTTTAGCAGTACCTGTAGGATATGCGATTGGTGTCGCTACGGTATTAACGATGATGAACTTTTCTAATATACCGTTGGTGATGATTAGTCAAAATACTGTAACTGGAGTAGATTCATTTCCATTAATGGCCATACCTTTCTTTATTTTCGCTGGAAACATAATGAGTACAGGTGGGGTTGCAAAACGATTGATTGATTTTTTTAATTTATTATTAAGAAGAAGAACAGGTGCTTTAGGAATGGTAACGATCGTAGCCTGTATGTTTTTTGCGGCTATTTCCGGTTCAGCGATGGCAACCACAGCTGCAATTGGTGGTTTTATGATCCCTGAAATGGAGAAAAGAGGTTATAGCAAAGTCTATAGCGCTTCTTTAGCTGCTGTATCAGGTACGATCGGCGTCATTATTCCTCCAAGCATACCCTTTGTACTGTACGGCGTTGTTACAGGGAGTTCCATTAGTGATTTATTCATAGCTGGCTTGATACCAGGAGTTTTAATGGGTGTGGCATTAATGATTGTTAATTATATTATATCTAAGAAAAATGGCAATTTAGGTGATAAAACTGCTCCAACCTTAACTTTTAAAGAATTTTCTGTAGCTCTTAAAGAGGCTATATGGGCTATTATGACGCCAGTAATTATACTAGGAGGGATTTATGCAGGTGTTTTTACACCCACAGAAGCTGCTGTTGTAGCATGCGTTTATGCAACGATTGTTAGTGTGGTTGTGTATAAAGAATTGACATTTAAAGAGCTATACAAGACTTTATTTACAAGCATGGAAGTGAATGGCACTACAGTATTTATGGTAGGATTATCAACTGTATTTGCAACTTTTTTAACCATGGAACAAATTCCTGCAATGCTTGCACAAGCAATGCTTAGTGTTACATCAAATAAAATAATTATCCTGTTATTAATAAATATATTGCTGCTAATCATAGGTTGCTTCATTGATAACATCCCAGCCACAATCATACTAGCTCCTATATTGCTCCCTGTAGTAAAACAGCTAGGCATGAGTGCTACCCAATTTGGTGTTATGTTAACGATGAATTTGGCTATTGGATTTGTGACACCGCCATATGGGATTAATTTATTTGTGGCACAGGCCGTAGCTGGCGTAAGAATGGAGCAAATGGTGAAATATCTTAAGTGGTTAATAATAGCATTGTTTATTGTGTTAATATTGACTACTTATTTTGAACCTACAACAATGCTTTTGGTAAAAATTATAAAAGGTTAACAATTTCATGACAGAATGGAGTTAGTAAAATGCCTATATTACTTGATGAAGATTTAAATATTGTTTTACCCAAAATGCATAGAGTAAAACAAGTTTTTGAAAAAGAAGAACTGAACGACATAAGAGGTGCTATCGATGCAGAAGCAAAAAAAGAATCTATTATATCTATTATTAAGCCAGGACAGAAAGTCGCAGTAGCCGTAGGGAGCAGAGGTATTAAAAATTTACAAGAAATAGTAAAGCTAACAATAGACAAAATTAAGAAAATGGGAGCGAATCCTTATATAGTTTCTGCGATGGGAAGCCATGGTGGTGGAACTGAGGAAGGTCAGAGAGAAATACTCTATGGATATGGAATTACTGAAGAATATATGCAAGTACCAATAATAACGAAAACTGATGTTGTTCATCTAGGTAAGACAAAAAAAGGTATTGACGTTTATTTTGATAAAACTGCTTATGAAGCAGATGTTGTAGTACCAATCAATAGAATAAAGCTGCACACAGACTTTGTTGCGGATATACAGAGTGGAATATGCAAAATGTTAGTTATAGGATTAGGTAATCAGATAGGTTGTTCTGCTATTCATGAAGAAGAATTTGATAACTTTGGAGAAATAATTAAAGAATCGGCTTCAATCATAATGGAAAAGGTACAAGTTGGGTTTGGCGTAGCAATACTGGAGAATGCATATGATAGGACATCAAAAATTGAATTTATTCCTGCTAAAGAATTGATATCTAGAGAAATTGAGCTTGTTAAAATTGCGAGAAAAAATATGCCAACACTTATGATTCCTAACATAGATATATTAATTGTACAGGAAATAGGAAAGAACATTTCAGGGGCAGGATATGATCCCAATATATTAGGCAAAAGCTATATTTTAAAGGAATTCGTTTTAGAAGTTCCTCAGATTAATAAAATGATTCTATTAAATATATCAAAAGAATCGCATGGTAATGGTATTGGGATGGGTATATTTGATATTACAACGAGAAAAGTATTCGAGCAATTAGATTATGAATCAATTTACGCAAATGGCATAGCTACGAAATGCATTGACGACTGTAAGATACCTTTAATAGCTGAAAATGAAGAAGAGGCTATAAAAATAGCTATAAAAATACTCAGAGGAGTAGATAAAAACAACTTAAAGATTGTTAGAATTAAAAATACATTAGAGCTAGAATATATTGAAGTTTCGGATGCATTATTAGAATACGTAAAAAATGATAAAAACATAATTAGAGTGGATCCCAATGATAGTGCTATAGAAACAATTAGTTAGCAGTAAGTATTGTACTATTTAATGAATTTTGATGGCGGGTAAAAATTAAAGCTCAATTCTTATAGCAAATGATTCATTTATAGCAGCTAATTGTTGACTATGGATGAATCATTTCAATTTTATTAACTAAAAACTAACCTATGTGTTGTAAAGCTAATTTACTTGTAAGCATAAAGCAGATGACATATTTAGGCTACGCTGTGGCAGATTGACATATGTAGACCTACTGTATGACAGCTTTAAAGTAATAAATATTTTTCATGCTATTTTTGCCTTGAACAATAAAAATGATAGTTAATATGTCAATAGATATGACAACAGAGCATGTGAGATGGGCAGCAAAAGATAATTCTATCTTTGCAATGGTAAGCAAAAAACGGGAAGTAGATCTAAAATTATGTAGAGAAAATGGCAGCAATTCAACATTAGGAACATTAATGGTGATTAGCACAAGCTGATTGCTTTTAATTCTGTTTATGTTATGATGTATTTTAAAATTAACCTAATGTAGGTTAGTACACTAAAATAGCCTCTTAATAATGGACCTATTGCAGTGTTTCTAAAATTTTTGGAAAATGAAAGGATTAAATGATTGTACTACACTATACTTAGTGATTATATAAAAGAATTACTTGTTTAGTATAACTATACAGAAAGACACGGTAATTAGACGAAGATTTATTGCAAGAAAATCTTTTATCTATTTAACAAATTAGATTAAGAAAAATAGCAATATGCATAAAACCTATCCACTGTATAATTTTTATACGATAAGCAAACACAGCAATATATAACCGGATGTGGATAAATTTTATACATGTTTATCCAATATAAGTATGCAAATAGAACAAAATGGTTCAAATCAATACTGAATTCTACATGATTCGAGGCTATACGAAGAAAAATATAAAGTTGGCACACCCCTTGCTTATATATAAGGCATAAAGAAATGAAAAATATACAAGGGGGAAAACAGAATGAGTAAAGCAGAAATACTTTATGAGGTAAAGGCACAAAGAGGTCCTACTCTAAGATGTAAGGGCTGGAAGCAAGAATCTATTCTAAGAATGCTTGAAAACAATATGGAAAATGCAGAAATTCCAGAGCTGCTTGTAATCTACGGGGGCAATGGAAAATGCGCAAGAAACTGGGAATCTTATCATGCCATTGTAAAGTCATTAAAAGAATTAGAAGATAATGAAACCTTGGTTGTACAGTCAGGAATGCCTGTAGCCATCTTTAAGACACATAAATTAGCACCCCGTGTTGTCATGGCAACAACAAATATTATGAAGGCAGATTGGGAAACCTTCTATGACTTGCAAGATAAAAACCTTACCATGTTTGCCCAATACACAGCAGCTCCTTGGGAATACATAGGAACACAGGGAGTGATCCAAGGAACCTTTGAAACTTTATCTGCCATTGCTATTAAGAAATTTAATAATGATCTAACAGGAAAAATCTATTTAACTGCAGGTGCAGGAGGAATGGGTGGTAACCAAAGCTGGGCTATGAAGATGCATGGAGGCGTAGCCATTGTTGTAGACGCTGATGAAAGAGTCATCCAAAGACGGATTGAAAAAAATTACATGGATAAAATGGTATATTCACTAGATGAGGCTATCGCATTGGCGAAAGAAGCTGTAGCAAAAAAACAGCCTTTATCTGTGGCAGTTGTGGGAAATGCAGCAGATATATTTGAGGAAGCCTATGAAAAAGGATTTATGCCAGATATTATTAGTGAAATGTGTCCATGTCATGATCCCATTTCTTATATACCATCTGGTTATACAGGAGAACAAGCTGATGAATATCGTGTAAGAGACCGTAAAGCATATCTTGAAGATGCCCGTGAAACCATGAAAAAGCAATTAAGTGTTATGAATGCTTTCTACAGAAAAGGCGTAGAAGTATTTGAATATGGTACCAGTATCCGTAAGGAATGTAGAGATGCAGGAATGCCAGAAAAAGAAGCCATGACAATTCCAGGATTTGTATCAGAATACATTAGACCATTATTCTGCGAAGGACGTGGACCTTTCAGATGGACTTGTTTATCGGGAGATCCAGAGGATCTTAGAAAGACAGATGATTTAGCTCTTGAAATCTGCAAAGGGGATCCATTGGTAGAAAGATGGATCAACTTAGCACGTAAGCATCTGCCAATAGAAGCATTGCCCGCAAGAATTTGCTACATGGGCTTTGGACAAAGAAAGCGTTTTGGTTTAGCAGTAAACGAATTAATCAAGAAGGGTGAATTATCAGGACCTGTAGCTTTCTCAAGAGATAACCTAGACTCAGGATCTATCGTAAACCCAACATTTGAATCAGAAAACATGAAGGATGGCGGAGACTTAATCTCTGACTGGCCATATCTTAATGGATTACTAAACTGCGCAGCAGGCTGTGACTTAATTGCTATCCAAGCAAACTACTCCATGGGAGAAGCAGTGCATACGGGAGTAACAATGATTGCCGATGGAACAGAAGAGGCAGACCTTAGACTAGAAGCAGCTCTTACCGTAGACTCAGGAATCGGTGTGGTGCGACATGCACAGGCAGGCTATGAGATTGCAAGAGATGTAGCCAATGGAAAAGGAAAACTAACAGATGAAAGCATAAAAATACCTCTATGGTGGGAGCCAGCAGAAAAAGTAACCTTTGGCCCAGATGGAAAGGCTCCTCGTTAAAATAGATGATGGATCTAAATACGAAATGGTGGTATAGGACATAATGATGTGATCATACTTGTACCTTTCAAAATATCTATAAAAAAAGATAATCGAAAGGTACAAGTTAGTTTATTAAGGGGGTGAGGAATGTTGGAAAATAACAAAGATAAAATAAAAGCTGATTTAATTATAGGAAATAGTAAACAAATAATAACTTGCAGAAAAGATGCTCAAGATTTGATTGGGTGCATAGAAAACGGCTGGATTGCAGTAGAAGGAGAAAAAATTGCAGCGGTAGGTACAAAAGAAGAAGTTGAAGGATTGATTGATTGTAGTGAAGCGCTATTTATTGATGCAAGCAATAAAGTGGTAGCACCTGGTTTTGTTGATTGCCACACACATCTTATTTTCGGAGGATCTCGTGTTAAAGAATATGCTGCTCGTATGACAGTTGAAGATCCTGAGGTGTTAAAGCAGATGGGCATTAAAACCGGAATTATGGTTACCGTGGAAATGACTAGGAATGCGACAGAAGAAATATTGTTTCATACCGCTGTAGCAAGGCTAGAACGCATGCTTTATGCGGGCACAACCACGGTAGAAAGCAAAAGTGGCTATGGTCTGTCTACATCATCTGAGATTAAAATTTTGCAGATCAATGAAAAATTAAATAAGAATTTGCCTATAGACATTGTATCTACTTTTTTGGGCGCTCATGGATGGCCCACAGATATTCCTCGAGATAAATATATTGAAACTTTGTTGTGGGAAATGATTCCTTGGGTAGCAGAGTTAGGGTTAGCAAGCTTCTGTGACATTTGGTGTGATGAGGGACATTACACTGCTGAAGAATCGGAAAGAATTCTTCAAGTAGCCAGAAATGCTGGACTTGAGCCTAAAATACATACAGATGCTTATTCTTATATTGGGGGATCAGACCTAGCAGCACAAATGGCAATGGCTTCTGCGGATCATTTAAACTATACACCTAGATCAGTAATGCGTAAGCTGGCAGAGGCAAATGTACCAGGTGTATTGCTTCCTGCTATAGATTTTGCTGTTAAGCATCCTAAACCCTTTAATCCAAGAATGATGATTGCAGAAGGGATGACCTTAGCCTTAGCAACAAATTGCTGTCCAGGTTGCTGGAATGAATCCATGCAATTTGTAATGGCCCTAGCTTGTCGACAGCATAAAATGAGTCCCGCTGAAGCCTTACGAGCAGCTACAATAGGAGGTGCAATGGCATTAAACTTAGAAGATGATCGTGGGTCATTAGAAGTAGGTAAATTAGCAGATATTCAAATATGGGATGCAGGAACCTTTGAGGATGTCATTTATCGTCTTGGAGGCAATCTTGTGGAAAAGGTCATTAAAAGAGGGAAGGTCGTAGTAGACAAGGAGCAATCTGGAGTTTCCATGCTAAATCATATTGTAAAGGTGGGAATATCATAATGTCTAGTGTACATGTTTTAGAAAAGGTGATTGATTCAAAGGATTTTACAGTTGGTGGTGGCTCGGCCGCAGCTTTAGCTGGTGCTATGGCTGCAGGAATGGTGGCAATGGTTGCTAGATTATCAACAAAAAAAGATTATGGATTATCGGCTGAAAAATATATGGAAATTGCGGAAGAAGGAGATCATTTAGCCAAGGATTTACTCTTAGGAGCAGAAAAAGATACCCAAGCATTTTGCATGATAAAAGATGCCTATGCACTGCCAAAAGCAACAGATGAAGAGAAAAAACAGCGTTCTCAGGCCATTCAAAATGGTGCAATCCAAGCAGCTACTGTACCTATGCAGAATGGACAAATGTGTAAAAGAGTGCAGGAATTAAGTCTTTTGCTAGATGGTCAATCTAATCCAAATGCAGGTTCAGATTTGGCAGAAGCAATACTTTTAGCAGGCGCAGGCGTGAAGGGATGCGTTTTAAATATCGAGGCAAATCTTCCACTCATTAAAAATGAGAAAGTCAAAGCAGATTTTCAAAAGCAAATAGAGATATTAAGCAAGTAAGAAGCTTGATTTATGGAAACGAAATATAAAAGATGGGGAAGTGAAAGAGATGAAGACATTACTAGCAGAAGTAAACATTAGTGAGGGTAGAAATCCAGCTGTAATCGACAGCGTGAAAAAAGCACTTTTAGAAAAAGAAGACGTAAAAATGATTGATTTAGATTCTGATAAAGATCACAATCGAACAGTTTTTACATATATAGGAGAACCCGAAAATGTATTAGAATCTACAAAAAGACTTGCTGCTAAGGCCATTGACCTCATAGACATGACAAAGCATGAAGGGAGTCATCCACGTATGGGGGCAGTAGACGTTGTGCCATTTGTGCCCGTAAGAAATGTAGAAATTGAAGAAGCAATTGAGATTGCGAAAGCGTTTGGTAAATTTTTAGGCAATATGGGGGTACCTGTGTACTATTATGAGGATGCGGCTACAACACCAGAACGAAAAAGCTTAGTAAAGATTCGAAAAGGACAGTATGAAGCTCTACCAGAAAAAATGAAAAGCCCAGAGTGGAAGCCCGACGAAGGACCTCATGCATTTGTTCCAAGGAGTGGTGCTACTGTTACAGGTGTACGTTTCCCTTTGGTGGCCTTTAATGTGAATTTAAAAACTGAGGATTTAGAGATAGGTAAGAAAATTGTAAGAGCTGTGAGAGGGGCAACAGGAGGATATCAATATGTTCGAGCCATTGCTCTTAATTTAGAGGAAAAAAAAATGGTTCAAGTATCTATGAATCTTGTAAATTATGAAAAAACGCCTATTCCTAGAGTGATGGAAACCATTCGATCAGAAGCAGCGCGATATGGTGTAATTATCGCTGGAGCAGAATTAGTGGGACCTGTTCCGTTGATGGCGTTAGAAGAGGTATTGAAGCATTACTTACAAGTCCATGACTTTTCAATGGAGCAAATTTATTGATAAAAAACAAAGTCCAGCTAAGAAATGTCAATGGTGAAATAAAAAATATTTGATATTTCTTGCTCGCTAAAAAAGGGTAACTTTAACAAGCCTTTTGACAGCTGACAAAAACGAAGTTATTCGTATGGGATTACATTATGCAGCGACGTCGCATTTTGCTTTTAAGTAATTCTTTTGATGTTCTTCCGGTGTGATAATTTCAAAAGGTTTTTCATCCCGGAGAATGGCAAAAACAATATTACACACTTTATGCATGACAGCTCCGAGAGCTACCATTTTAGGTTTACTTTGACACTTTTTAAGGTAATAATCACGAAGAACAGGGTTCTTCGCAGAACCATTCCGATTTTTACTAATGCTGATTAATGCCATTGTATGAATGACTCTTCTTGCAATGCGAGAGCCACGTTTTGACATACTAATTTTGGTTCCCTCAAACTTACCAGACTGCTTTACGGCGGGATCAAGACCAAAGTAGGCAAACAGTTGCTTGGGAGTGTTAAAGGCAGAAAAATCACCGATTTCACCCATAAGGCTGACAGCAGAGAGAAAGCCAGCACCTTTGAAAGATTCAATCAGACGAATCTGCTTCACAAAGTCAGAGCCTTCATTGGCATTTACCAATTGGCGCATATCTTCCAGCAGAGAAGAGATTTCTTCATCATACTGGCGAATAAAGCGGATATACAATTGGATTCTTTTAAAATTACTGCTGACAGAGCTTCCAAAGACCTTGGCATTAGTAGCTGCCTGAAAAATGGCATGATATTTATTAAGAGCATATGAAAGCCCAAATCTAGCAGTAGAACGTATGGAATCAATTATTTCATCCTTTGAAGCCTGTAAAAAGGCATCTGGGGATGTGAATTTTTCCAACAAAGTAAGAGAAGTATTGGTGGTAATCTTAGAAAAGATATTCAGGTACTGAGGAAACACCATACGAAGCTCACCTTGCAGTTTATTGACATAGGAGGAACGGTTGTCCATCAGGTCATAATATTCTCTAGAAAGATTTCTTAAGTCAAGAGCAAGCTCGGAAGGCATCAGAGAAACCTTTAAATCTGGCTTTAAACCGATTAAAGCAGCTTTTTTAGAATCGAAACGGTCATTATGCACTTTTCTAATGTTCATGTTTGTGCTAGACTTAGTGATGATAGGATTAATGATGGATGCACAAAATCCTTTATCACGAAGATAGCAGAAGAGTGGGTAATGATAAATTCCCGTGGATTCTAGGAAAATGCGACTTTCCAAAGAATACAGCTCTTCTGCTTCTTTTATTTTAGAAACAGCTAGAGCAAGGGAATTAAGGTCAGAATGTAGGATTTTAAAAGGTTTTCCTACAAAGGTTTGGTTAGGTAGTGCTATAGACATCCAGCTGAAATCAGCACCTACATCAATACCAACCGATAAAAATAAATTTTCAAAAATAAAGTTTGACATGAGCGAAAGCTCCTTTCCGATAGGAATCCATTTCCATCTAATGAGTACACAACCTAGCATGTGATACGGGTATAGCCTGAGGCTCCCAACCAGCCTAATCATAAAACCTCATTGAATGGACTAATTGACTTTTTAGTAGGTATAGGTCAGTAGAAACTGACTTCCCAAGGGGGTGTACATTCTTTATCCTATCCTTGAAGATTATACATTATGAAAAGTCTAGAGTCTACCAGGAACCGTCAGACATGTTAAATAGAGTAGTAACATCTGATGAAGGAAGAACTCCTTCTTCTGTTACTAAATAATAGAAATGTTTTTTTATAGAAATGTATTAACTGCATAGTCATTAGTGACTATGACATTATTATACTAGGGGGTAAATCAATGGAAACGATTTATATCAATGGAAATAGCTTAACATTAGAAGAACTTGTAAATGTGGCTAGAAAAGCCTATAAAATTGAACTTACCAAAGACGCGATAGAAAAGGTGAATAAATCTAGGGCAGTAGTAGATGAACTTGTGGATGATGGAAAAGTCATTTATGGAATCACTACAGGATTTGGACTTTTTAGCGATGTTTTTATTACAAAAGATCAAACGAAGGAGTTACAAAAAAATCTAATTGTAGCAGATTGTTGCGGTGTTGGTAAGCCATATGCTGAAGATGTGGTAAGGGCAGCGATGTTGTTGAGAGTGAATGCTTTAGCAAAAGGCTTTTCAGGAATAAGATTAAGTACATTAAATGTATTGGTTGAAATGTTAAATAAAGGTGTTCATCCAGTAGTACCTGAAAAGGGTTCAGTGGGTGCTAGTGGAGATTTATGTCCATTAGCCCACATTGTTTTGGTAATGTTAGGGGATGGAGAGGCTTTTTATAAAGGAGAACGCCTGCCTGGTAAAGAAGCTATGGAAAGAGCAGGGATAGAAACAGTGGAATTAGTGTCAAAGGAAGGTTTGGCACTCATTAATGGAACATGTGTTTTGACGGCGGTGGGTGCGTTGGTGGCTTATGATGCCAAAATGCTTGTCAAATTGGCGGATATAAGTGCGTCAATGACTGCAGAAGCATTAAATGGAATCATAGACGCCTATGATAAACGCGTTCATGAAGTTAGACCACATAACGGTCAACTTCGTTGTGCGGAAAATATGCTAAAATTATTGGAGGGAAGTAAGTCTACAACGAGACAAGGAGAGAAAAGAGTACAAGATGCCTATACGTTAAGATGCATTCCGCAAATTCATGGTGCAAGTCGAGATGCAATTGATTATGTAATAGAAAGAGTAAGTACAGAGCTAAATGCGGCAACGGATAATCCCCTAATATTTGCAGATGATAAGGAAGTAATATCAGGAGGAAATTTCCATGGACAGCCGATGGCATTGGCTTTTGATTTTTTAGGAATAGCCATTGCTGAACTGGCAAATGTGAGTGAACGGAGAATTGAAAGATTGGTAAATCCTTATTTAAGTGGACTACCTGCATTTTTAGTAAAAAATGGAGGGTTAAATACTGGATTTATGATTCCTCAATATGTGGCAGCTGCACTTGTGTCTGAAAATAAGGTGCTAGCACATCCTGCATGTGTTGACTCAATTCCTACATCTGCAAATCAAGAAGATCATGTAAGTATGGGGTCTATTTCCGCAAGGAAGGCTGGGGACATTTTGGAAAATGTTATGAATGTATTTGCAATAGAACTAATGACAGCGGCACAAGCTATAGACTTTGTAGGCCATGAGAAACTTGGCAAAGGCACTAGTATTGCCTATGAGAAGATAAGAGAAAATGTAGAAACAGTAGAAAATGATAAGGTGCTTTACATTGATATACATAGATGCTATGAGTTAGTTTCAGCCCATACGATTGTAGGCGCTGTAGAAGAAAAAATAGGCAAACTGAATTAAAAGATTCATGCCATATACTGTGCAAATAAAAAATCTATGAAGAAAAACTAATCTTTAAATATCCTTGGAGTATTTCAATGAAGAGGATATTTTTTATTTGTAATAAATTTTTAACCTTTTCAGTAAAATGATTGTGATACAATAAATGCAAGAGAAAACGCTGAAAGGAGAATGCAATGAAAACTTTTCTTAAAATATTTGCAATTGCTTTTTTATGTTTTGTAGTAGCCATGGGAGCAGGAATGTGGGCTTTTTTAAAATTTTATGATACCTCCAATCATGTAGCTGTAGGCAAAGAAGATAGTGATATGTCTGTAGATGTTGTAGATAGTGAAAAAGAAAAAGAGGAAGAAGAGCAAGAGAAGAAAAGTGAGTTAGAGAGATTGATAGACGAAAGCAAGAGGACGAATATTTTGCTACTAGGGATGGAAGGACCTAGAACCGATACTATGATTTTTGCCAGCTTTGATCCTAAAAGTAAAAAATTGGACCTTTTGTCGATACCACGAGATACATATTATGAGCGAAAGGGTCACCCAAGTGCAGATAAGAAAAAAATAAATGCTGTTTATGGTGATGAAGGTACAAAAGGAACTGTAGCAGCTGTAAGTGATGTTTTAAAAGGTGTACCGATTGATTATTATGTAAAAGTAACTTATCAAGGGGTAGAGAGAATTGTAGATTCTTTAGGCGGAGTTAAAGTTACCATCCCTATGGATATGGATTATGACGATGTGTATGATCATCCACCTTTGCATATCCATTTAAGAAAGGGCACGCAAGTACTCAACGGAAAGCAGGCAGTTCAATTTTTAAGATTTCGCAAAAATAATGATGGAGGAGGTTATCCCGATGGAGATTTAGGACGGATGAAAACACAGCAACAATTCGTTAAGGCTGCATTGGAAAAAGTTTTCAGTTTTAGACTTCCTGTTGTAGCCAATACCGTTTTTAAATATGTAAAAACGGATATGCCGTTGACAGATATTGTAATGATGGCAAAAGACGCAGTGGGGATGTCTAAGGATCATGTAACAACTTATTCTCTTCCTGGAAAAGCTGCATATAATGGGGTATCTTATTTCTTACATGATAGAGATAAAACAGAAGAATTACTGATTGAAATTTATCGACAAAAAAGTGAGTAAAACTATTTGAAAGAAATTATACTTTATTATAAGTTAATGCGGTATATAGATTATTTAAGCTTCCACATTTACAAGTGGGAGCTTATTAACGCTGGATAAAGTACAAAAAAATGGAAATGATAAAAATAAAAGGGTTTCAAGTAACACATGTAGAATACTTTAGAGGTTGTTAGTCCAAGAAAAATCACAAGTATATTATATGCAGATTGCTTGAAATTGAAATTCATAATAGGAGTGAAATCGAATGAAAAAAAGAATAGGTAATATAGGGCTTCTTTTCAGCGGATTTCTGATTTTTGCCTTAGTGAGTGGTGTTGTTAGTTTTTTTGTTTTACATAAGCAATATCAAGCTAAAGAAGATACAGAAAAACAAATAGCAAATCTTACAGAACCAGAAAGTAAAAAAGTGATTAATAATAGTGTTACTATTCAAGAAGTGCTTGAGGATGTTGAAGAAGTATACTTAGAATGCTATTTGGGTTCTAATGATATTATTGAAGTAAAAGATAAAGATATGACAGATATTTTAAGGCATTTAGAAGATTTAAGTGTAACCCCTGTACTTGAAAATACGGAACAAGTAGAAGCTTATGAAGATTGTGTTTACGCAATTCATATTAAAAACAAAAACATTAAGATAAAAATAAATGATGATCATATTGTGATTGATGATGTACAAAAGGGAATACAAGTACTTACGGCAGAGGAACGCCAAATCAAAGCGTTTAAAAAAGAGATTGAGTCTATTTATATGAAGAATTACAATACATTTGAACCTTTTGAGAATCCTAAAAGTATATTTATTAGTGCAGATGATGAAGGGAAAGAATGGAAATTGAGAGAAGCAGAGAAAAAAGAATTACTAGAGAAGCTGCATTTGACCAAGCCTTTAAAGAAAGAAGAGATGGTGGGCATTCCCCATATGTATCCAGACTATTTACTAAGGATTAAAATAAATAAAAAAGAGTATAAAGTACATCTTGTTACAAAGGAAGTTTTGGCAGTGGATACATCTGATGGATATAGTTATTATGCATATGATCCAAATTTATGGGAATATGTAGAAAAAAAATATGCTGTAAAATTTAATGGCGAAGAAAATATATTTAAGGATCTTTTAGCCGCGCAAAAGGTTGTAGTAGATGATTCTCAAAATCAATTTGATTTTGAAGATGACACCTACTATCATATAGAATTACCAAGATATTTAAGCAAAATGGAGAAAAAAGAGACTACACAAAATTTACAAGAAGATAAGTGGCTATACACCCTACATTTTACTTTGGAGAATGATACAAAAGAGGTAAAAATATATGAACACTATATTGTTTGCAACGGGAAGACTTACTATAGTGAGAAAGTAGGGGAGATGATTACAAGCTTACTAAATATTCCATAAAAAAGGTTAAGGGATAGTCCTTAACCTTTTGTTTTAAGCTTTTCTATGAGCAATTGTCCTGCTTTATATATATCTCCTGCACCCATTGTTAATACCAAATCTCCAGGTGATGCATGGGTATATACATAGTCAACAATCTTTTCGAAACGATCTATATATTGTACATGTTGATTGTAAGCGCTTATTTCTTTGCATAAGTCTAGTGCATGTATTTCGCCAGTATCTTTTTCTCTAGCTGCATAAATATCTGTAACGATAATTTCATCGGCAATTCCAAAAGAAGAAGCAAAATCAGAAAGCAAAGCCTTCGTTCGTGAGTAAGTATGAGGTTGAAATAAGCACCATAGTTTATTATGAGGAACCTTAGAAGCGCCAGATAGTGTTGCTCTGATTTCTGTAGGATGATGTGCATAGTCATCAACAATAGTAATATCGTTTACGACCCCTAGCACATCAAATCTTCTATGGGTGCCTGTAAAGCTATTGAGATGCTGAATGATTTTTTCAACAGGTACACCGATGGTATGACAGCATGCAATGGCAGCCAGACCATTATATACATTATGTTCACCTGGAATGCTTAAGGAAAAATGACCCAGTTGTATATCTTGAAAGAAAACATCAAAGACATAAAATCCTTTATCGTTGATCATAATATTATCTGCTCGATAGTCAGACGATGCACTTGATCCGTATGTAATCACATTGCAGTGAACATGAGACAATATTTTTTCTATATTTTTATCATCGTGAAAAGCCAAGAGAAAACCATCTTGCGGAATTAGCTGCGCAAATTTTTTAAAAGACGTAATAATATGCTCGATATCTCTAAAGTAGTCAAGATGATCTGCCTCGATGTTTAAGATGATCCCAAAGGTGGGAAAAAATTTTAGAAAGCTTTCTACGTATTCACATGCTTCTGTTACAAGATAATCACGACTACCAATTTTTACATTTCCTCCGATGGCATCTAATTCTCCGCCTACAAGGATGGTTGGTTGGAAATGGCTATATTCTAGAATAAGGGAAATCATAGAGGTTGTTGTTGTCTTGCCGTGTGTTCCAGCAACTGCAATACTGTTACGAAATTTTTTCATCAGTAGACCTAACATCTCTGCACGATCAATAGTCGGGATATTTAGTTTTCTTGCTTTGATCAGCTCGGGATTGTCGTTTTTAACGGCTGCGGTATATACCACTAAATCACAGGGCTGTAGTGCATTTTCATGGTGACCAATGGTAATTTTTGCTCCTTTTTTGATTAATTTATCTATTATTTTAGAAGCATTCATATCAGAACCAGATACGGTGTAGCCAAATCTAATTAAAACCTCAGCAATGGCACTCATGCTGATACCGCCAATACCAATAAAATGCACATGATTTATTTCATGTTTATCTAAATCAAAATTCATCATCAATCTCTCCTCTAATTTTAATCAAATATTTCACTAATAGGAAATATCATTTTTTTCTATTATTACCATATTCATACATGTTTATATATATTTCCATAAACCTAAAGTATATAACAAAAAAACCTAGTCAAATTATATCATAAAGTGCAACTGAATTCAGTTGAAGATTAGAATTGTTAACGATAAGATAAAATATTTCTTTAAAAATTATGCAAAAAATATAAAATACCCGTTGAACAATTTTTAAAAACCGAATAAAATTATATACAGTACTAAAAAATATTCGGAATGGGGCGTAAGGAAGATGAAGATAAAAAGAAATGGAAGAATAGGAGCTTTAATGAAAATTCTTTCGGATAATCCAAATGAAATTTTTACTCTCAGCTATTTCACCAACAAATTTAATGCAGCAAAATCAAGTATTAGTGAAGATATTGTGGTGGCGAAGAAACTTATGGAGGATTTAAAGCTGGGAAGAATAGAAACTATTTCAGGAGCTGCAGGGGGGGTAAAATATATTCCTTTAATCAGCAAAGAAGGAATTCAAGAGACTTTAGAAGAAATCTGTAGAAAAATTAGTGATACCAATAGAGTCATTCCAGGAAAATTTTTATATATGGCAGATATTATTTATGATCCTAGAGTTGTGCGAAAGGTAGGAGAGATATTTGCTACTCAATTTGTAGGAGAAAATATAGATTATGTTGTAACTGTTGAAACAAAAGGTATTCCTATTGCACTAATGACAGCAAATGCATTGAATGTGCCATTAATTATATTAAGACGAGATAGTAAAGTTACGGAAGGTTCCACTGTTAGTATTAACTATGTATCCGGTTCGACGGGAAAAATACAAACAATGTCTATTTCTAAGAGAGCGATCAAAAACGGTGCTAAGGTTATTATTATTGATGATTTTATGAAGGCTGGTGGAACGGCTAAAGGAATGATTGATATGATGAGGGAGTTTGAAGCAGAGGTAGCAGGAATAGGCGTTATGATTGCAACCAAAGAACCGACGAATAAAGTGGTACAAAACTATATTCCTTTGCTTATATTAGAAGAAATAGATGAAGAAAAAGGTGAAATTTGTATACATCCCAATGAAAAATTAGTATAAATAAAATGTTTTCTAAATTTTTGAACAATAAAAGAAGGAAATCAAAGAAATTTGGAGAATATGTTATTCAGCTTATAAGTTCGGACCGGGAAGGTGGTGAGAAGTATGGAGGTTACTGATGTGCGTATTCGAAAGATCAATGACGAAGGGAAAATGAAAGCTATTGTATCAGTAACTTTTGATAATGAGTTTGTAGTACACGATATTAAAATAATCGAAGGACAAAATGGACTATTTATTGCGATGCCTAGTAGAAAGATGGGCGAGGGAGACTTTAGAGATATTGCTCATCCTATTAATTCTGAAACAAGGACAAGACTACAGGAAAAGATATTTACAGAATATGAAAAAGCAAAAGACGGACAAGATGATTAAAAACAAAAAGCCTCTCAAGAGAATCTCTACCAATGAATTATGGCAGATTTCCTTGAGAGGTTTTTATTTGCAAAACTTATCTAGCAGTTCTTCCGAAGCCCATGCCTCGTCCACTGCTTCGACCATTACCACGGCCAAAACCAATACCTAATCTTTCATTTTTATCTCTATTTTCTCCTGGAGTAGTACAGTTACTCATTCTTTCAGAAATAATTTGTTTGTAATTTTCTCCTTCTTCCTTGGTTATTTTTCCATCAACAACCATTTGATCAATGCGAGCCATTTTTTCCTTCAATAACTCCTCAACAGAAAGATTGGAAGTGTACAATTGACCAAAGCCATTTCCTCTCTCAAAGCTTGATGCGCTGTGGACTGTATTTGTGTCTGCTGCAAAAACGCTACCCATGCTGGCAACTGCTAGAGCTGCACCTAAAGTTAATGTAATGAATGTTTTTTTCATTTTTATAACATCTCCTTTTTTATAGATATTTTTTTATGTTTTTATTCTATCCAAGAAATGTGACAGATTGATGGCAAATTTTCGTAATTTATGTGAAAAGGTTTAGGGTATTTTCAAAAATAGACAGTTGTGTCAAAGAAGATAATTTTAAGAGGAGGGTTTGCAGAATCCTTTCAGAATATGAAAAAAAATGATATACTAAATGACGGATAGTGCTTTATGGATATAGGGTCATGAATTGTACGTTTATAGGATGCAAGCATATCCAAGAATGAAGAAAAATGTGTCATACATATCAAAATCTTTATCTTGTGATAGATTCATTTTGATATAAGATGATAAAATGCATATTAGGGGAGAAAAAATATAAAAAATAATGTATAATAAGGAGTGGCAAATATGAATAAACTTACAGCTGTTATATTGGCTGCAGGAGCGGGTACAAGAATGAAGTCTAAGCTGCCAAAAGTTTTACATCAGGTTTGCGGCCAAACGATGGTAGCCCATGTGATGGATGTGGCTGAAAAAGCAGAGGTTCAACAAACCATTCTAGTAATAGGACATGAAGCAGAACAGGTGAAAAATAGCATCAAAGATAGAAATGTACAATTTGCTTTGCAGCAAGAACAGTTGGGAACAGGCCATGCAGTAATGCAAGCAGAAAAAGATTTACCTGATGAAGGGCATGTGTTGCTGTTATGTGGAGATACTCCTTTGATAGAAGAACAGACGATTAAAAATCTTATCAATTTTCATAAAACAGGAGATTTTCAAGCTACAATTTTAACAGCTAAATTTGAAGACCCTACAGGCTATGGAAGAATTGTAAGAAATGAAAAAGGACATGTAATAAAAATTGTAGAACATAAAGATGCTGATGAAATAGAGAAAAATATTCAAGAGATAAACTCGGGAATCTATTGTTATGATGCAAAACTACTAAAAAGAGCTTTAAAAAAGCTTACCAATAATAATGCTCAAAAAGAATATTATATTACGGATGTAATAGAAATATTAAATCAAGAAGGATATCAAATAGGGGCTTATCAAGCAGAAGACAAGACAGAGATTATGGGAATAAACTCAAGAATTCAGCTGGCACAGGCAGAGGAGATTATGCGAAGTAAAATATTGAGGAAACTTATGGAAAGTGGTGTAACAATCCTACATCCTCAAAACACATATGTAGATAAAACTGTAAAGGTTGGAAGAGACACAATCCTATATCCTGGGACGATTTTGAAAGGAAATACAGAAATTGGTGAAGATTGCATCATTGGTCATAATTGTCGCATTGAAAATAGTGTGATTAAAAACAATGTAGAAATCCAAAGCTCAACGATTATAGATAGCTTCGTAGATGAATCTTGCCATGTGGGACCTTATGCTTATTTAAGACCTAATAGCAAACTAGGGAAAAAGGTAAAAATAGGAGATTTTGTAGAAGTAAAAAATTCCACAATGGGAGATGGTTCAAAAGCATCACATTTGGCTTACATAGGTGATGCGCAAGTGGGAAAAAATGTAAACATTGGTTGTGGGGTAGTATTTGTTAATTATGATGGCAAAAATAAATATAAAACCACTGTTGAAGATAATGCCTTTGTAGGAAGTAATGTGAATTTAGTAGCACCTGTTACGGTAAAACAAAATGGATATATTGCTACAGGATCCACGATTACAAAGGAAGTGCCAGAAGGAGCTTTATCTGTAGCTAGAGAGAAACAGCGAAATATCATGGGCTGGGTAGAAAAAAAGGGTTTATTGAAAAAAGATTAATTTGAGGAGGAGCATAGCATGAATATCAATGGACATGATATCAAAGTATTTGCTGGGAATGCCAGTAAAGACTTGGCACTAAAGATTTGTGAGGATCTTGGTGTAACGTTAGGAGATGCAGTAGTAGGAACGTTTAGTGATGGAGAGATTACGGTAAATATCAATGAAACAGTGAGAGGCGCAGATGTATTTGTTGTTCAATCTACGTGTGCACCTGGTAACAAGAATCTCATGGAATTGTTGATTATGATTGATGCATTAAAAAGGGCATCGGCAGGTAGAATTACTGCTGTAGTACCTTATTATGGATATGCTCGCCAAGACAGAAAAGCAAAGGCAAGGGATCCAATCACTGCCAAGCTAGTAGCGAATTTAATTACTACTGCAGGCGCAGACCGTGTGCTTTCTATGGACTTACATGCTGCACAGATTCAAGGATACTTTGATATACCTGTAGATCACCTTTTAGGAGTGCCTATTTTGGCGGAATATTTTAAGAACATTGGATTAGAAGATTTAGTGATTGTATCACCGGATTTAGGAAGTGTAACACGAGCTAGAAACTTTGCGAATCTATTAGATGCACCTATTGCAATCATAGACAAAAGAAGACCAAAAGCAAATGTTTCAGAAGTAATGAATATCATTGGAGATATAAATGGGAAAAATGTAATCTTAATAGATGATATGATTGATACAGCAGGAACGATTACACAGGGTGCAAAGGCTTTAAAGGATTTCGGTGCAAAAGAAGTTTATGCATGCTGTACTCATCCAGTATTATCAGGGCCTGCTATGGAACGTATCCATGACTCTGTGATTAAAGAGCTTGTCATATTAGATACAATTCCGTTACCAAAGGAGAAAGAGTTGTCAAATATTAAGGTTTTATCTGTGGCAGGAATTTTCGCTGAAGCTATTCGAAGAATCTATGAGAATATGTCTGTAAGTAAATTATTTGATTAATAGATGCTGCAAAAAGTAGTCGCATACCACGGCTACTTTTGTAATAGAAAGGATGTACAGCATGTTTGTAATTGTTGGACTAGGAAATCCGGGAAAACAGTATGTAGGGACAAGGCATAATGTGGGTTTTGATACCATTGATTATTTAGCCTATAGAAATAATATAACTGTCAATAAGATAAAACATAAGGCAGTAATTGGTGAGGGAATGATCCATAACAAAAAAGTAATGCTGGTAAAACCACAAACTTTTATGAATTTAAGTGGACGAAGCATTAGAGAGATTGTAAATTTTTATAAGCTAGATACAGAAAAGCTGTTCGTAATTTATGATGATATAGACCTTCAAGTAGGAAAATTAAGGCTTCGTAGCAAAGGAAGTGCAGGAACTCATAATGGGATGAGATCAATTATCTATGAAATTCAATTGGATGATTTTCCTAGAGTCAGAATCGGCATAGGCAAGCCACAACATGGTAACCTAGCAGACTATGTATTGGGTAGATTCTCTCAAGAAGAAATAGAAATAGTGAATCAAACTATAAAAAGGGCAGCAGAAGCCATAGAAGATGCGGTAAAAGAAGGCATAAATATGGCTATGAGCAGATATAATGGTTAGTATAGCAAGACTTGTATTTTTATAAGGTTAGTGATGAATAATATAAGGGGAGCCCAGGTAAAAACCTGGGCTTATGGTGTTGTAATTTGTTGAAGGATGTGAGAAATTTGAAAATCAATACTTTTGTTGAGGGGTTAAATGATTCAAGCGAGTATGAGGCATTACGATATAGTTTGGATAAAGGATTAAGTCCTACAATGGTCCATGGTTTGATTGACGCACAAATTCCTCATATTGTATTTGCATTAAGCGAAACTTATCAAAAACAATGCTTGATTATCACTTATAACAGTTATCAAGCTAAAAAGATGTATGAGGACTTAAAATGTTTTCAAGAAATCAATAGTTACCAATATCCCTCTAAGGAACTGGTTTTCTTTCACTATGACGCCCACAGCCATCAGCAGCTTGAAGAAAGATTAAATACAATGATCAAAGTAATTAGCGCAGAAAAATGCATTGTTGTAGCTTCTGTTGAAAGTGTATTGAATAAATTAATGCCCAAATCTATATTCGCTCAAAATTTTTATTGTATTCAATATGGAGAAGTAATCGATCTAGATGTATTGCTGAATATGCTAATATCTTTAGGATATGAACGTGTAGGAATGGTAGAAGCAAAGGGACAGTTTAGTATTCGAGGAGGAATTATAGACTTTTTTCCTGTGACAGCAGAGAATCCTTATAGAATAGAGCTCTTCGATAATGAGGTAGATTCTATTCGTAGTTTTGATATTGAATCCCAACTATCCTTAGAAAAGTTAAACAAGGTAATGGTCTATCCTGCACAGGAAATTTTATTAAACCATACCTTAAGAGAACAGGCTATACAAAAAATTAAAGATGATTTTGAAAAGTTTTCTAAAAAACTTAAAAAATCAACTCATGCTCGTTTGTGTGAAAAGTTAAATCAATTTATGGAAGCTTTAGAGATAGAAGGAAATCCCCAAGGCTTTGAAAATTATTTGACCTATTATTATCAAGAAACATCCTCCCTAATCGATTATTTTCAGGAAGATGCGCTCATTTTTATTGATGAGCCCTCAAGGGTGAAGGAAAGAGCGCATAATGCATGGAAAGAAATTGGAGAATCGTTTAAGGAACTGCTAGAAAAAGGAGAAGTTCTTCCCGCACAACTAGAACTGATTACTTCTTATGATCAACTACTTATGCAGATTCACAAAAAACATGTTTTTGCCTTAAGTAGTTTGCCAAAAAATAATCCATCCTTTGCACCCAAATATATTGTAAGTTTCTCTACTAAGATGGCGCAATCTTTTCATGGAAAAATAAATATTTTTTGTGAAGAATTGAGAAACCTAAAGCGACGAGGTTATAAAATTATTTTACTCTGTGGTAATGAAGAAAGAGGAAAAAGTTTAGAACTTAGTCTAAAAGATCAGGGAATTGAATGTACCTATTTACCTGAGCCAAATAAGAGAATCAATCCGGGGCAAATTTTTATTCTACAAGGTAGTTTAGGAAAAGGTTTTGAATACCATGATAATAATCTATTGGTGATCACAGAAGATGAAATTTTTGGAACCCATAAGAAGAAAAGAAAAATTAGCAAAAGAAAAGATGCAAGACCTATTAAATCCTTTGCAGATTTAAATGTGGGAGATTATATTGTTCATGAAAGTCATGGAATTGGAAAATATATAGGCATTGAACAATTGAATGTACAAGGTGCCAAAAAAGATTACTTAAAGATGAAATATTCTGGAGAGGATATGCTATATGTTCCCATTGAGCAGATGGACATGGTACAAAAGTATATTGGTGCTGATGCTGGAACACCGAAATTAAATAAATTAGGTGGAACAGAGTGGAAAAAGACTAAGGCAAAAGCCAAAAATGCTATTGAGGATATGGCAAAGGATTTACTGCAATTAAATGCAGTACGACAGATGAAAAAGGGACATCAATTTGCATCGGACACTCCTTGGCAGAAACAATTTGAAGATGCTTTTCCCTATGAAGAGACACCGGATCAGTTAAGATGTATCAAAGAAATTAAAAAAGATATGGAAAGACTTATTCCAATGGATCGATTACTTTGTGGAGATGTGGGATATGGCAAAACAGAAGTGGCTATAAGGGGAGCATTCAAATGTGTGATGGATGGAAAACAAGTAGCGTTTTTGGTTCCTACTACCATATTGGCACAGCAGCATTATAACACGCTAGTACAAAGATTTCGTGAATTTCCCATTACGGTAGATGTATTAAGTCGATTTAGAACGGATAAACAACAAGCTGAGATTATTAATAAAGTGCGGGTGGGAAATGTGGATATTCTTATAGGGACCCATCGTTTGCTTTCAAAGGATATAAAGTTTAAGGACTTAGGATTATTAATCATCGATGAGGAGCAAAGATTTGGTGTACAGCATAAAGAGGCGCTTAAGCAGATTCGTAAAAATGTAGATGTATTAACCTTAACTGCTACACCTATTCCTAGAACGTTGCACATGTCTTTGATAGGACTTCGGGATATGAGTATCATTGAGGATCCTCCAGAGGAAAGATACCCTGTACAGACCTATGTGATAGAATATAACGAAGAGATTATAAGAGATGGAATTCTGAGGGAAATTGGAAGAGGTGGACAAGTATATTTTGTATTTAATCGTGTAAAAGGAATTCAACAAATGGCAGGAAAATTAAGAAAGCTGATTCCAGAGGCGAAAATAGGTGTTGCTCATGGGCAGATGAGTGAAAGAGAATTGGAAAATGTGATGATTGATTTTATGAATGGAGAATATGATGTTTTGGTATGTACTACCATTATTGAAACGGGTTTAGATATATCCAACGTCAATACTATTGTCATATACGATGCAGATAAAATGGGTCTTTCTCAATTGTATCAGCTAAGAGGCAGGGTAGGGAGATCCAATCGATTTGCCTATGCTTATCTTGCTTATCAGAAAGATAAAGTTTTAACGGAAATTGCAGAAAAAAGACTAAAGGCCATTAAAGAATTTACTGAATTTGGATCAGGGTTTAAGATTGCTATGCGAGATCTCGAAATAAGAGGAGCAGGTAATTTATTGGGTGCAGAACAGCATGGACATATGGCTGCAATTGGATATGATTTATACTGTAAACTGCTGGAGGATACGGTAAGAGAAATGAAGGGAGAACAATTGGAGCCAATTATTGAAACAACGGTAGAAATCAGTGTGAATGCCTTTATACCTGATAAGTATATTTCTAACGAGAATCATAAGTTAGAAATCTACAAAAAAATTGCTTCAATTCAAGATAAAAAAGATGCTTATGACATTGAAGAAGAGCTTGAAGATCGATTTGGAACCATTCCAAATACAGTAATGAATCTAATTGCCATTGCCCATATTAAAGCAATGGCACAAAAACTAGGGATCAATCATGTATCTGAAACTGAAAGTTATGGCAAGTTAGGCTTTGATACAGTAAATAGAATAAGTCCTGGTTTTATTGGAAACATGATTAGCACCTATGGGAATAGAGTTCAAGTTAATGCTGGAACAAATCCACATATAAGGTTTATATATCGAGATTATAACAAGAGACATCATGAACTGAGGGAGTTCTTAGAAAAAATTAGTGGTTTCCACAATGATTGATTTTATTATATAATGAAGAATAGGGACAAATATATGGATATGAGGGAGAGGATGTTGTGAGTTTAGCAAAACTAAAAGGAAAAAAAAATCTTGCTGTGCTATTGATATTAGTGACAATGTTTACGGTGGGATGTCAAACAAAAGCGATTGATGGAAATGAAACAGATATTGTTGCTAAGGTAAATGATACAGAAATTAGCACAGTGTTTTATAACAAGCATTTAAATTTATTTAAGAAAAATTATGAAGATATGTATGGAGATAAAGTATGGACTTTAGATGTAGGAGGAAAAACTTTCCTTCAAGCAGTACAAGAAAATGTTTTAGAGAAACTGATTAATGATGAAGTGGTGATTCAATACTTTGCAGAAAAGAAAGTAAAAGTAGAAGATAAAGAGATAGAAAAGCAGTATGCAGAATACATGGAACGTATGAATGAGCAAGAGGATGCAAAAAAATTCTTAGAAGAAAATGGTATTGATGAAAGTTTTATTAAAAGTCAAATTAAAACAGATATGTATATGATGAAGTTTCAAGAAGAAGTTATGAAAGAAGTGGATGTAGCTGACGGAGCACTTAAGAAATATTATGATGAACATATTGATGATTATAGAGATGTCCAAGTAAAAGCAAGTCATATTCTTGTGGATACAGAAAAAGAAGCAAAGGATATATTAGCAAAAATCAAAGCAGGAGAAGACTTTGGAGAATTAGCAAAAAAGCATTCTAAAGATCCAGGTTCTGGTTCACAAGGAGGAGACTTAGGGTATTTTCCAAGGGGAGTCATGGTACCGGAGTTTGAAGAAGTAGCTTTTTCTATGAAAAATGGAGAAGTAAGCGAACCTGTGAAGAGTAGTTTTGGATATCACATTATTAAGGTAATGGATAAAAAAGATGAAATTAAAAAATTTGAAGAAGTGAAAGAAATGATAAAAAGAGATTTTATGGAGAAAGCATTAATGGATAAGTATGATAAAATTAAAGAAAACTTCGACATAAAGAAATTTCCAGAAAATATTCAATAACCTATTTAAAGCATGTACCAACCATCTATTCCACGAAATAGCTGGTTGGTTTTATTTTTTTAAAATATAGAAAAATTTCCATAGATGCATAAAAAGAGTATTCTAGTTAAATAATAAAGCTACAACAATGACTTTAGAACCAGTACATTAGGAGGGAAATTACGTGAAAGCAACAGGCATAGTAAGAAGAATTGACGATTTAGGTAGAGTTGTAATTCCTAAGGAAATAAGACGTACATTAAGAATTAGAGAAGGAGATCCACTAGAAATATTTACAGATAGAGATGGCGAAGTAATATTAAAGAAATATTCCCCAATTGGTGAATTGGCAGAATTTGCTACAGAATATGCTGAATCACTCAATGATGCTTTGGGTCAAGTTGCAATGGTTGCAGATAGAGATAATATCATTGCAGTGGCAGGAGGATCTAAAAAGGAATATTTGGAGAAAAGGGTCAGTAAAGATCTTGAAAGAGCCATGGAGGGAAAAAAATCCTTGTTAGTTACAGAAAAGGAAAAAATATACACCCTAACGGCAGAACAAGCAGATACGCAAAAATATACTTCTCAAGTTATTGCACCAATTGTCACACAGGGAGATGCCATTGGGGCTGTGGTGATTTTATCTAAAGATGAGGAAAAATTGCTTACTGAATTAGAAGTAAAAGTTGCGGAGACGGCTGCAAATTTCTTAGGAAAACAGATGGAGCAATAGAGAATAAAAACTGAGGAATAATACATAGGATTTTTAAGGTAGCCAATGGCTACTTTTTTTGTGAAGAAAAATAAACTTATGTTTACATAGTACCATGGGTAAATATTTCTGATATAATAGATTTGGTCATTGGATTTTTGATGAGGAGGAAAGTGAATGAGTAGCAGATCATTTTTAAAGGGAGCTGTCATACTGGGCGTGGCAGGAATTATTGTAAAAATTATGGGGGCTTTTTTTCGAATCCCCCTTGGAAATATGATTGGTGATGAAGGGATGGGGTATTATCAAGCATCTTATCCGATCTATGTGTTATTGCTGACCATATCTACCGCTGGAATTCCAACAGCCATATCTAAACTGGTGTCAGAAAAAAATGCCATGGGGGATAGATATGGGGCACATAGAGTATTTAAAGTGTCTTTTATATTATTGTTTATTATTGGTATTACGACGTCATCGATTTTATTTTTTGGTGCGAGGAGGATTGTTCTGCTGATCAAAAATCCGGGTGCATACTATTCAATGGTTGCGATTGCACCAGCGTTGTTATTTGTACCTATTATGGCAGCCTATCGAGGATATTTTCAGGGACTTCAAGACATGGTTCCTACTGCTGTATCACAGATTATTGAACAATTTGGTAGAACTGTGGTAGGACTAGTGCTGGCGATTGTTCTTTTGAAGAAAGGGACAGAGGTAGCAGCGGCAGGGGCTTCCTTTGGTGCAGCTGCAGGTGCAATTACAGGTGCGCTGATGATTATATTTATTTATTATCGAAGACGAGAAAAAATATTGTATGAAATTCATGCAAACCCTGTTATAAAACAAGAATCTTCCCAGAAAATTATTTATAGGATTTTTTCTATTGCAGTTCCTATCACTATTGGTGCAGCGATTCTTCCAATTATGAATATGATTGATGTGGCCATCGTGATGAGACGGTTACAATCCATAGGATTTACTGAGGAAGCTGCAAATAGCTTATATGGACAATTAACTGGAATGGCTGCTCCCTTAATTAATTTACCACAAATTGTGACGGTAGGATTAGCTGTGAGCTTAGTACCGGCGATTTCGGATGCCAGTCAAAAAAGGGATATAGCTACGGTAAGAAGTACAATTCAAACAGGCACAAGGGTTTCTTTATTGATTGGTTTGCCGGCAGCTATTGGCTTGGTAACTCTATCTAAACCAATTATGCTTTTGTTATTTCCACTGCAACAAGAAAGTGCCGTCAGTGCTGCAGCTTCATTATCTATATTGGGATTTGGTGTTATTTTTTTAACATTAGTTCAAACCTTTACCGGAATCTTGCAGGGATTGGGAAAACCATTGATTCCTGTAACCAATCTATTCATTGGTGCTCTGTTAAAAGTTGTACTTACGTATGTTTTAACAGGAATCTATGCCATTAACGTGAAGGGTGCAGCAATTGGTACTGTAACGGCCTATGCAACTGCAGCATTGCTCAATTTCTTTGCGGTAAAACGCTTGACTAGAACGAAATTTAGCTTAGTGAATTTTGTAATTAAGCCCGTGATTTCTGTTGCGGCTATGAGTATTTCTGTACTTTTTATATACAACCACTTTGTTAATCAATTAGGTAATCGAGGAACTACGGTGATTGCTGTGGGTATTGGTGCAGTAATTTATGGTTTGATGCTTCTGACTACAGGTGGAATTACAAAAGCAGATTTTGAAATGATCCCTGGGGGAAGGAAATTAGTGAAAATATTGAGTATGATAGGGTTATTGAGGAAATAATAGGGTTAGTGGTTGTAATAGCATGAATGAATATTTATGATAGTTGGTAGAGTTGATTAAATAGATGGTGGATCATAAAAGGTAGAAGTATGATCTAATAATGACGAACACTATTTTGTAATCATACATCTAAATGATAAAGAAGGTGGAGAGATGAAAAATACGCTGACGGTAGTGGGGTTAGGACCGGGAAGCAAAGCATATTTAACCATGGGTGCCATGGAGAAAATAAAACAAAGCAAAAGAGTGATACTAAGGACAGAAAAACATCCTGTAGTAGCTTATTTGAAAGAAGAGGGTATTTTTTACGAAAGTTTTGATGATGTTTATAACAAAAAAGAAAACTTTGATGAAGTTTATGAAACAATTGTCCATCGCCTATTGACAATGGTGGAAACTGAGGATATACTTTATGCTGTTCCTGGTAGCCCTTTTGTAGCGGAAAATACCGTACAGCATTTAATACATCAGTCTAACGTCAAAGCGTTTAACTTGGAATTTATTCCAGCTGTAAGCTTTATTGAGGCAATGCTTTATACATTGAGGAAAGACCCTATTGGAGGCTTAAAAATTGTCGATGGATTGCAGTTAACCGAGCAGATTCTGGATGTGGAGACGGATATCATTATAACGCAGGTATATAATCAGTTGGTGGCTTCTGATGTAAAGCTAAAATTAATGGAATATTATCCTGATGAACATCCTATCATTGTTGTGCAAGGTGCAGGAATTCCAAATCTACAAAAGATTGCTCATATTAAGCTATATGAGTTGGATCATATAGAATGGTTGGATTACTTAACAAGTATATATATTCCTAAAATTGAGGATACTACAGTAAAAACCTATACGCTGCAACATTTGGTAAAAATTATGGAGAGATTAAGAGGTAAGGATGGATGCCCATGGGATGCAAAACAAACCCATGAAAGTTTAAAACCCCACTTGATAGAAGAGACCTATGAAGTTCTAGAGGCTCTTGAAGAAAAGGATATGGATTTGCTAGAAGAGGAATTGGGAGATTTATTGTTGCAGGTGGTCTTTCATGCTTTATTAGCTTCAGAGGAAGGCTATTTTAATATAAAAGATGTTATTACAAGATTATGTAAGAAGCTTGTATTTAGACACCCTCATGTGTTTGGAGAAGTGCATGTGAATTCTGCATCAGGTGCCATAAAAAGCTGGGATGAAATGAAACGAAAGGAAAAGAATGTAAAGACCTATACGGAAGGTCTAAAAAGAGTACCAAAACATCTCCCTGCTTTAATGAAAAGTTATAAGGTACAAGCAAAGGCAGCAAATATAGGATTTGACTGGGATGACGTAAAGGATGCTATTGGAAAAGTTAGAGAAGAATTTGATGAATTATTGCAAGTGTATGCCACAGAAAACATAGAAGCTATTACAGAAGAATTAGGAGATTTGCTGTTTTCTGTAGTAAACGTAGCGAGATTTCTGAAAGTAGAACCTGAGCAGGCACTGAATCAAACGACAGAAAAGTTTATTGAAAGATTTGCTTTTATAGAAATGGAATCCGAAAAAAATGGAAAAAAATTAGAAAATATGTCTTTAGAAGAAATGGATGTTTTGTGGAATATGGCAAAAATACATAAAAATAAAAAAAAAGATAAAAAATACTAGTAAAAAGAAGGATTTTTCAATAAAAGATAGAATATGCTAATACGTATTCTAAAACATTTAAGGAGGTTATTAGTGTGAATAAAGCTGAATTAGTTGCAAGTATGGCAGAAAAATCAGGGCTTACCAAAAAAGATGCGGAAACTGCATTAAATGCATTTATAAAAAGTGTAGAAGAAGCGCTTGCAAGCAACGACAAAGTACAATTAGTTGGTTTTGGTACTTTTGACGTTAGAGAAAGAAAAGCTAGACAAGGTAGAAATCCAAGAGACCCTGAGCAAGTGATTGATATTCCAGCTTCAAAAGCTCCAGTATTCAAGGCTGGTAAAGCATTAAAAGATATGGTAAATGCCTAATTTAGAATAAAAAAGCAGCTTGCCTGCTTTTTTACTTTTAGGAGATGTTATACAATGCGCTTAGATAAGTTTTTAAAAAATGCAAGAATTATAAAAAGAAGAACGATAGCCAAGGAAGCTTGTGATCAAGGACGCGTAATGGTCAATGATAAAGTGGCAAAGGCTGGAAATGAAATAGCCGTTGGAGATGTCATAACCATTACATTTGGCAGTAAAATAACTAAGCTAGAGGTTTTGGCAGTGACAGAACATGTAACAAAAGATACCGCCAGAGAAATGTATCATATTATCCAATAGTATTTCATAAAAATCTATCCCTACTACGTAGACAGGCAAGTGATAAGGTGTGCTACGTAAGAGGGATATTTTATTTGTAAAAATCAGTAATAAAGGAATATATACAAGCATATCTTTAAAGTAAGAAGATTACTGTTAAAGAGGGTGAGTCAATATGGAAGATCGCAGAGTTGCAAAGAGTAGGAGCCAGAATATTATTCTAGAGAATAGAGAAAAACTTAGTGTCACAGGAGTAGAACATGTAACTAGTTTCGATGAAAATACAATTATCTTAGAGACGATAAAAGGTATCTTAACCATTAAGGGGAGTGAACTAGATATAAATAAATTGAATCTAGATGATGGGAATGTTATTGTGGAAGGAATGATTCAGTCTATGATGTATAGCGACAAAGATAGTATAGGAACAAAAGGCATAGGCTTCTTAGGAAAGATGTTTAAATAACCGCAAAGCGGTTATTTTTTTTGAGAAAGACAAGTATTATGGTAATAAAATTGTGTTTTCATGCTGGAGGTGATCTCGATTGATGTCTTTTGTATCTGATCAAATGTATGTATTTTCAGCTACTTTGTATGGAGGGATCGTGATTGGATTTATTTATGATTTGTACAGGATATTTCGACGTTTGTTTAAACCTAAAAAAATAGCTGCGATTATTCAAGATTTGATATTTTGGATAGTGATATCTATAGCAGCAGTGATGGTTTTACTATTTAGTAATGATGGGCAATTAAGGTTTTATACATTCTTAGGTTTTATAACGGGTGCGTTGTTATACAACAAAATATTAAGTCATATTGTAATGCGAACGATGATTACAACCTTTTGTGGAATTAGAAAAGTATTATGTAGGATATTGCAATGGATAGGCTATCCTATTAGGATATTTTTACACTTAATGAGAAGACCCTATCTTTGGTTAAAAAACAAGCTTAGACCAGTCTATTATCGGCTGAAGAGATTAAGTTTACTGCCTAAAAGATACTATAACGAAATGAAAAAATATATCAAGATAATGAAAATAAAAAAATAAAAGGAAATTGCAAAGTGATATAGAATAATACAAAATAAGAGTTGATAAACAAAAGGGATGAAAAAAAATGCTTAAAAACAAAGGAAAAAACAAAAAGAGAAAAGGAAATAAGCTGTTTAATATTATTATTACAGTTTTTGGAATATATGTCTTAGGAACGTTGGTCAATCAGCAAATTACACTTCGTGAATTGCGAAAGCAAGAAGTAAAGCTACAAGAACAGATGAAAACTTTAGAAGAAGAAGCGGCACGGCTAGAAGAAGAAAAAAATATGAGCGATGATCCAAAACATATTGAAAAAATTGCAAGAGAACAGTTGAAAATGGTGAAGCCTAACGAAATCATTTATATTGATATGTACAAATCAAAATATATGCAGAAAAGTGGTAAAGATAACTTTGGAGTATATTGACAGGGTTATAAATATAATTTATAATTAGTTGAAACAAGATTGTAATTACTTAGAAGGAGGAAGATTAAATTTATGCCCGTTGAAATAGGAAAAGTTGTTGAGGGCACTGTAACTGGCATTACGAACTTTGGTGCTTTTATTCAACTCCCAGAAGGAAAAACAGGTTTGTGTCATATTTCAGAGGTAGCAGATGATTATGTGAAGAATATTAATACTTATCTCAAGGAACAGCAAAAAGTAAAGGTAAAGGTTATTGCTATTGATGCAAATGGGAAAATTAGTCTTTCTATTAGGAAGGCCCAAATAAAACCTCCTAAAAAGAGTGTTCAGCCAGTAGAGATTGATTGGCAAAAAAGAAATACAGAAATGACGAGTTTATCATTCGAAGACAAACTGTCTAGATTCCTTAAAGATAGTGAAGAAAAACAACAGCAAATAAAAAAGCATGGAAAAGATTCTAGAAGAGGAAATGGATTTAATACAAAAAGAGAAGTTGTTAGATAATCATAACCGAGACATTGTCTCGGTTTTATAAATTATTTGAGAAAATTTATACCATCTATGTAGATTAAGGAGGAAACTGTAATGTATAAAGCAGGTGCAATAGACATTGGAACCAACTCTATGAGAATACTTATTGCAACAATAGAAGACAACGATATTGTACAAAGCTTTAAGGATTTAGAAACGACAAGAATGGGTGAAAAGGTGGATCAAACGGGTAGATTGTCAATGGATGCCATAGATCGAAATATTGAGGCATTAAATAAATTTATGGACATTGCCAAGAAAGAAGGAATAACACAAGTTCCTATTATTGCTACCAGTGCAGTACGAGATGCACAGAATAAAGAAGTTTTTTTAGAAAGAGCACAAAACGAAGTAAATGCCAAGATAGAGGTTATTACGGGAGATAGAGAAGCAGAATTGGGATTTTTAGGTGTAATAAGAGGATTAAAGAAAAAAGATCAAAACATTCTCGTGGTGGATATAGGTGGAGGAAGTACAGAATTGATTTTTGGAAATGAATCAGGGATACAAAAACTTGTAAGCGTTGATATGGGTGCTGTGAGGATGACAGAAAAATTTGTTAAAACAGATCCTATCCACCCAAAAGAAAAAGAGACCATGGTCAAGGAGGTAGACAATCTATTGGCAAGTATTATGCACATATTTCATTCACTCCCAATAGATCATGTAGTTGGTATTGGAGGAACAGTTACTACCATTGCAGCGGTAGCTAAAAAACTACGAGTCTACGATAGAGATGCAATACATCAATATAACCTAAGTCATAAACAGGTGAAAAGCATATTGAACGAATTTTGTTTAAAAAATTTGCAACAAAGGAAAGAAATCCCCGGCCTACATCCTAAGAGAGCAGACATTATTACAGCAGGAACGATTATTTTAGATAGCATACTTAGTACATTGAGTGTGAAATCTATCAAAATTAGTGAATATGATAATTTAGAAGGACTGGTTTTTGAACAGATCGAAAAAAATAATTGAATATTAAAACATATCCTTCCTAGGTTGACAACAAAAGTAGTATGGTGTAATATATATCTTGTGACTAATCAATGGCGGCGTAGCTTAGCTGGCTAGAGCGTCCGGTTCATACCCGGAAGGTCGGTGGTTCGAGTCCACTCGCCGCTACCAAATGCAATAAATAATTTTAATATGGCCTGGTAGTTCAGTTGGTTAGAATGCCAGCCTGTCACGCTGGAGGTCGAGGGTTCGAGCCCCTTCCAGGTCGCCAATCAAACAACAAAAAGACAATTTATCCTATAGGATAAATTGTCTTTTTGTTGTTTGAAAAAATTTATAGAAATAGGAATTCATAAGTTTTATTTTTTAAAAAAGAAAAGTATGCTATTATGGAATTAATAGGTTTTTATGGGAAATGATGCTAGAGAAGAAAATTAGAATTAAGCCAACGCTAGAGCAGGAACAACAACTTTGGAAGTCAGTTGGAACTGCAAGATTCATCTATAATTGGACCCTTGCAAGACAAGAAGAAAATTATAAAAAAGGTGGGAAATTTATATCAGATAATGAACTTAGAAAAGAAATTACACGAATGAAACAAATAGAGGAATATAAATGGCTAGGTGAAGTATCTAACAATGTGGTAAAACAAGCTGTCAAAGACGCTTGCAATGCGTATAAGAGATTCTTTAAAAGCGAATCTGAAAAACCAAGATTTAAGAGCAGAAAAAAGAGTAAACCATCATTCTATCATGACAATATGAAACTAAAAGTCAAACCGAATATCGTTTTAATTGAAAAAGTAGGTTGGGTCAAAACATCAGAACAACTGCCAATGGGTGTTAAATACAACAATCCTAGAATAAATTTTGACGGGAAGTATTGGTATGTTTCTGTAGGTATAGAGGTAGAAAATCCAGTAGTAGCGTTAACTGAGGAAAGTATAGGTATAGATGTTGGAATTAAGGATCTAGCTATATGTAGCAATGGCATGACTTTTAAAAATATAAATAAAACAAGGTTAGTTAAGAAATTAGAAAAAAGATTGCGTAGGTTGCAACGCAAAATATCGAAAAAATATGAAATGAATAGAGAAGGGAGGGAGTTCGTCAAAACTAGCAACATTATAAAACTTCAAAAGCAGATTAGACTACTTCATAGAAGCTTGTCTAATATTAGGAACAATCATTTACACCAAGCAACTACTAAGATAGTGAAAACCAAACCATCAAGAGTAGTCATGGAGACACTTAATATTAAAGAAATGATGAAGAATCAACATTTATCGAAAGCTATAGCACAGCAAAGTTTATATGAATTTAAGAGACAACTTGAATATAAATGTGAACTTTATGGAATTGAATTTGTAGAAGCTGATAAGTGGTATCCATCTTCAAAGACTTGTAGTGAGTGCGGACATGTAAAAACTAAATTATCACTATCTGAAAGAACTTATATCTGTGAGGAATGTGGCGCAGTAATTGACAGAGATTTTAATGCTTCAATTAATCTAAGCAGGTATTCAGCATAACTACATAAACAGTTATGTTTGAGGTGTAGGATTCGTTGCATCCGAAGTTAAGCCCTCGGAGTGTTATATCAAAGGAAAGTAGCTAAGGGAAAATCGGACACGTTGAACAGGGAATGAAACAAGCTTTATAGAGTTTTATAAGGTTTTGGCAACGGATGGATGAGAACGACAAAAGAAATGTGGGAGCAAGTTGTTTTGAATAAACAGAAGCAAGAGAAAATGGAACCTGTTATTTGGGAAAGCTGGCAAAGAAGTATTTCGTATAATATACATCCTCGGAAAATAGAAAAGTTGATAGCCTATTCTAAAGAAGAATTGGAAAGGGCTATTCATGAAAATCAAAAACTGTTAGAAATTGCGGAGCCCTATATACAAAATATGTTTGCCATTGTACATGATATGAAAGATATCTATATCAATTTATTGGACAAGCGGTGCTACACTCTTAAAAATTGGACAGGGGATGAGGGTGAATACATTTTAATAGAGGTGGGTAGTCATCCAGGAACTTGCTGGAAAGAAAAATACAGAGGAACCAATGGTCCTGGAACAGCTATGTATCTTAATAAGCCTGTATTGGTTAAGGGATGGGAACATTTTTGTGAAATGTATCATGGTATAGCTTGTTTGGCTGCTCCTATACATGACCCCAAAGGAGACATACTTGCCATATTAAATATTGCTGTAGCTGCAGATGAATATAACAAAGGGCTATGGGGAATGTTGCTTACTGGCGTAAGAGGAATCGAGAGAGAGCTACAGCATATTAGTCATCAGTATGAAATGGAAGCACTTAACCAGCAGCTACGGGAATCAGTGAAAAAAGAAAGACGATTGAAAAAAGAAGTGAAGGAAAAAGCACAACTAATAGAAGCGATTATTGATAATATGTATGAAGGTTTGTTAATATGCAATACGGATGGCAAATATGTATTGGTCAATGAATCAGCACAAGATTTATTAGGTGCCAATAGTAATGAGCTCGTATCTGCTGAAATTGGCTATATTGGTTCTCTTGTAGTTTTTAAATATGAGAATGAAAAAGTTGTACCGATAGAAGAGTATCTTGGTAATAGAGTACTAAAAGGAGAGACCGTAGAAAACCAAGTTTATATCGTAGAAAAAGGACGATCTAAAAGATACATTGTAGCAAATGGTACTCCTATTTTAGATGAAGAGGGAAAGATGAAATATGCTTTATTAAGTTGTACTGATATCACAAAGATGAAGTATAATGAGCTGGCGGTAAAAAAGCAGAGAGAATTTGTGGGCAAAGTTTTGGATATGCTGGGTGTGCCCATGGCGGTAATCAGATACCCTGATTTAATTTGTGAAATCTCTAATGTAAAGAGTACAGACCTGGTTAATCAACTCTTAGGAGAAAAAGGGAATATATCTAACTTGGTTGGAAAAACAGTGGAAGAAGTAGTTTCGATAATGCAAAACCAAAATTTTATAGAGTACATGATACAAGTGGGAGAAAGCAGAAAGGAGATTTTTGCTAAAGCTGAGCTATATGCACATTCGAATCAATATTATCATTTCATATTTAGTCCTATATTTGATAAAAAAAACAATGTATCCCATGTAGCCGTAACTGCTTTAGATGTAAGCAATGAAGTAAATTATAATAAAAAGATGGAAGAGATGGCAAAGCAAAAAGATGATTTTTTTTCTATTGTATCTCATGAGCTACGTTCGCCTGCTGCACTTATTAATTTGGCAACGCAAATGCTCCTATCTACTTATTATGAAAAAGATTTATCGGATAAAGCGAGAAAACTTGTACATAAAATAAAACAAAATTCCTATAGGCTTTTGAGATTGGTGAATAATTTTTTAGATATGGCGAAAATAGAAGAGGGGTTTGCGCATATAGAATATACAAATGTAGATATTGTACAACTAACAAAAGCGATTATAGATTCATTGCAGTTATTTACATTGGACAAAAAAATTAAGTTAGATTTGTATACCGAAGTCAATAAAAAAATTATTGCCATAGATACCGATAAGTACGAAAAAATATTATTAAACCTCTTATCTAATGCCTTTAAATTTACGCCATCGGACAGAAAAATTACTGTACATATCCACTTGGTAGAAAAATATATCATTATATCGGTGGAGGATCAAGGAATTGGGATATCGCAAGAAAAGGTAGATAAAATATTTGATCGATTTGTTCAGGTCGATAGCTCCTTTCGTAGAAAAAATGAGGGAACTGGCATCGGTTTATCGCTGGTAAAGATATTGGTAGAAAAAATGGAAGGAAAAATAGAAGTACATAGTCAGGTTGGTAAAGGCTCCTGTTTTTCTGTGTATCTTCCAGACCGAAGAATACAAGAAGAGCAAGGTATGACAAACTATATCAAATCATCTAGTGAAATTGCTGAAATAGTGAATATAGAATTTGCAGATATTTATGGAGAATAGAGATTCGTTTTTTAACGAATCCCTATTCTATGCAAATATAGAAAAAATATTCTAAAGACTTCTCGGGAAACTTTCTTGTTTATCGGCAAAATTTTCGTAGAAAGATGCATTTTCTTTGAAGAGATGTAAAAAAACCTGTGCGATTAAGGCTATTTGTACTACCATTTGTAATAATACAGCATTCTCTGTCTAAAAGTTTTTAGACTTAGGACAGGGAACTTGACAAATCTTTTGTGAACCTGTTGATATAATTTTTTTAAGAAGAAATCAATAGGTGGTGTTGAAATGGTGGAAAAACCTAATGTTATACCTTATAAACGAGAATATATGGGACAAGCTCGAAATATTTTAAAAGGCAGTGAAAGGGTAAAAAAACTACATATTGACAAAAATGCAATACTTCTAATCTGCATTGCTTTTTTATTAGGAAGAGCAAATATTCTAAATGGAATGGCGCCCTTTGGTGTAGCCTTTTTTATATCCATGATGATAAAAGATAAAAGATACACCTATTTAGGAGTAGGTGTATTATTAGGAACATTTATGGGGGATAGTGGTATTTATGTGATCAAGTATGTGATAACTATTGTATTGTCTTGGATTATTTTTACCTACACGAAAAATAAAATTAGATTTAGGATTTTTTATATTGCTGGGATTGCAAGTGGAATAATGTTTTTAGCAGGATTTATCTATAATTCTTTCACAGGTTTATATGTTTATGATATATTTATGACTACTTTTGAATCGATTGTGGTTTTTGTATTTGTCTATATCTTGTCCTACGCAATACCAGTGGTAGTACAAAAAACCAATAGAAAAATATTATCTAATGAAGAGTTGATATGTGTTGCCATTCTAACTGCAGTTGTGGTATCTGGTTTATCAAATATTGAAATACAAAATTGCAGAATAAAAAATATTGCAGGGATTCTTTTGACATTGATATTTGCTTATAATGGAGGTGCGAGTATTGGTGCTAGTGTAGGGATAACGATTGGGATCATTACAAGTATGTCAACAATTGGGACACCTACTGTGATTGGTATATATGGGTTTGCAGGGCTACTGGCAGGGATATTTAAAGATTTAGGAAAAATAGGCTCTGCTATAGGAATGATATTGGGTAATGCCATATTGACCTTTTATATCAATGGCTCTACAGAAGTGATCATACAATTTGAAGAGATTATAGCAGCTTTTTTGATCTTTATGCTCCTACCACGATCCATAACCCAATATATGGAGAAGTTTTCTAACACCAATACAATACAAATAGATGAGACCTATAGTGAACGCATCAAAAAAATGATTTATAGGCGGTTAAAAGGATATGCCAATGCTTTTGAGGAACTTGCCATTACTTATGGGAATGTTGCAGAAAAAACCAAAGTTATTGATCAAGAAGAAGTTGCGAATATTGTGGATCAAGTGGTACATAAGGTGTGCGCTCAGTGTGGGATGTGTAGAAGTTGTTGGCACAATAATTTTTATAGTACGTATAATGATGTTGTGGAAACGATCACCTATTTAGAAACATTTGGAAGCATTTCTTTGGATAAAACACCTCAAATTTTAAAGAAAAGATGTATTAAACTAGAGGTGTTAATGCAAACAATCATAGATCGTTTTGAAATTTGTAAAATTAATTATGAATGGCAGCAAAAACTATTTGATAGTAGACAGTTGGTAGCAGAGCAATTTAAAGGGATTGCAGATATTATCGATAACCTTGCTAAAGAAACAGATATGAGAGTGGAGTTTAAAAAGGATGTAGAGGATGCAATTTATGCAGCCTTTGACAAAGAGGGAATAGCTATTGACAAAGTGACGGCACTAGAGAGAGAAGATGGAAAATTTGAAATAGAGATACAAAAAAGACCTTGTTTTGACCGGAAACAATGTGACACTAAAATTGCACCGATTGTGTCAAAGGTGATTGGAAAAGAGGTTGTGCGAAAAAATCACGATTGTAGTGCAGAAGGAAAAGCTGGAAATTGCACCTTTACATTGGTGGAGGTAGAAAAATACAAGGCAGTCACGGGTGTAGCCAGGGTGTCAAAAGATCCAAGAGGTGTATGTGGAGATAATTATTCATTAATGGATCTTCCTGGTGGAAAATATATGATGGCTTTGAGTGATGGTATGGGATCAGGAGAGAGAGCAGCAAAGGAGAGTATGACAACTATTGCAGTATTAGAACAATTGATGGAAGCTGGTTTTGATCAGGATATCACTATAAAAACGATTAATTCTATTCTTTTGTTGAAATCATCGGAAGAAATGTTTGCAACGATGGATTTGTCTATTCTTGACGCATATACAGGAAAAGTTGAGTTTGTAAAAATTGGTGCAGCTTCTAGCTTTATCAAAAGAGCCAATGGAGAAATTGAAGTGATCAGATCTACATCTCTACCAATTGGTATGTTAAATAATATAGATATAGAAAGCTTTGGAAAGAAA
Source organism: Clostridiaceae bacterium 35-E11 (assembly GCA_038396625.1). GTDB lineage: Bacteria > Bacillota > Clostridia > Peptostreptococcales > Thermotaleaceae. Next base: position 3,645,649 of record CP121688.1, on the reverse strand, counting down.
TTAAATGATGGTGATTTTGTGATTATGATGTCCGATGGAATATTGGATGCAGATCAAACAATAGAAGAAAAGGAGAAATGGATTATTACTGCATTGCAGAAGCTTAATAGCAGAAATCCTCAAACGATTGCAGATGCGTTGCTAGATACAGCAATCCAAAAGTATGGCAATAAGATAGAGGATGATATGACTGTCATGGTAGAGAAAATATGGAAAACAAGATAAGAGCCGTAAGGCTCTTTTTTTGAGCATATTTTCCTGATTCTGTGTATATAATGTATTGGACAAGGTTACCAGTGTTTCGGCATAAGGGTATAAATTGGATATTACAGGACAATAATGGAAATAAGATGAAGCTTAATTTAGATGACGTTGGAGTGCTGTCTGGTTTTTAGCTTCGAGTGTACGCTTTAGAATCAACCTATCTAGAGCCTGTAAAATGCTTATTTCTTACTTGGAAAAGTTAGGGGTGACAGGGTTTTTAGGAAGGGGATAAAAAGATAATGGGGGGATACGGATGAAAAAAATACAAATTCAACAAATTATTTTGGTTAGCGATGGAAGATCCAATGTGGGAGGAAATCCAGTTACTGCAGCATTAGAGGCAGCAAAAGCCAACATCACTATAAATGCTATCGGAATTATGGATCATAATACCGCTAATGATGATGCATTATATGAGGTAGAAAAAATTGCACAAGCAGGTGAGGGTGTTTGGGAAAATACCATGATAAAAAACTTAGGGCAGACTATGCATGCAGTAACACAAAAAACAGTAAACAAGACCATTGAGACCATTGTAGGAAAACAGTTAAAAGAAATAATAGGTGGAGATTTAGAGGATATCCCTCCAAAATCACGAAGCAAAGTGATTGCTTATATGGATCAGCTAGGAGAAGAAGCAGATATACGATGCTGTATTTTAATGGATTGTAGTGGCAGTATGATGAATAAGATGAGTACCGCAAGACAAAGCATTATAGAATTAATGCACTCGCTGAAAGGAAGAACTGGAAAAAGTGAAGTAGCGGTGATTGCTTATCCTGGAGAAAAAGGAGAGTTTACAAAGTTAATTAGCAACTTTACAGAAAACATCCAAGAGTTGAAAGACAAAATTTTAGGTTTGAAGGCTGGAGGAACGACCCCCACGGCTGCAGCAATTAACAGAGCGGTTGCTTTAATGAGTGGAACGGATGAAACCGAAATCATAGAATCTTTTGGGAGTCATGAGGGGGCGCTATTAAAGGATGCTATGGTATAAAAACTCTTGTAGAATGATTTCATAAAAACGGCTATGGATAGCCGTTTTTCCATTGAAACCAATCCACTGAGATGGAAAAAGGAGATGAAAGAAAATGACTTTGTCACATCTTTATCCTGGCGATCAGATATGTGGAAAATGGAATCAAAACACGTATAAGATACTAGCTATATTAGGAGTGGGCGGTATTGGAAAAGTTTATAAAGTGGTGGATATAAAAACCCACGAGATTTGGGCGCTGAAAATAAGCAGTGACATACATAGTGTTACCAAAGAATATGAAATGCTGAAAAAATTTGAAAGTATTCAATGTATTCCTAGGGTTAAAGAAATAGATGATTTTTTTCAAGGTAAACAGACCCAATATTATATAGTACTAGAATATATACAGGGGAAGGACTTGAAAAATTATTTACAGGATAAATCCATCAGTATTAAGACAGCCCTTGGAATAACCATTATTGTTGGAGAAGGATTTCAAATATTACACAAAAATAAGCTTGTATTTGGGGATTTAAAGTTAGAAAATTTGATGATTGATGAAAAAAATCAAAGTCTGAAAGTAATTGATTTAGGTGGAGTCACACCCATGGGCTGTAGTATCAAAGAATTTACACCTTTGTATGATAGGGCAAGTTGGAATATGGGATTAAGAAGAGCGGATGAAAAATATGACTTATTTAGTATAAGTATGTTGCTTGCCATACTTTTACTAAAAAGAAATCATACAATGCAAGTAAGTTGTGTGGATCATGTTATTCGTAGACTGAAAAATGTGGATATCCCTTCTAGACTCGTGCGTTTAATCCACAAAGGTTTAAAGCAAAAATCGATTTCTTTTGAAGAATTTCTTTTGCAAATAAAAAAAATATATCAAAATTCAATGTATCACTTTCATATATTGGATATAAATAAATATAATAAAAAAAATATGCTCATTAATGGTGTGTTTATTGGTAGTGTTGCACTATTTATTGGGATTGTAGCAGTGTGTTTTAGAAAAAGTATTTGGTTTTAGCAGGGTTTTTTGATAGTATTATAGAAATAATAAAGACATATCTAATTCGTAAAAAACATTTTATATGGATAGGATATTATTACGAAATGGTTGAAAATTGCTCCTGTACAATACTTTTATAGGGCAACATTTGAAACCCTTTCTAAAATAGGTATATAAAATATCTTTATTGTATTATGTACAAGTGTAAAAAATGATAGGAGTAAAATGATGCTTGAAAAATTTTTAAACACCATCACAAGGCATAAAATGATTACGAAGGGGGAAGGGATTGTAATTGGTGTGTCGGGAGGTCCAGATTCCATTTCTTTGTTGCATCTTTTGTGGCGTATAAAAGATACATATGCATTAAATTTATATGCCGTTCACTTAAACCATCAATTTCGAGGAAGTGAAGCACAAGAGGATGCTGATTATGTAAAAGAAGTTTGCAAAGAATGGGGAATAAAATCTTTTATATATAGTGAGGATGTAAAACTTTATAGCAAAGAAAAAAAAATTACCTTTGAAGAAGCAGGAAGAGAAATTCGCTATCATTTATTTCATGAAGTAATGCAACAAACTGGTGCTACAAAGATTGCAATAGCACAGAATATGGATGATCAAGCAGAAACCGTTTTTATGAGACTCATCAGAGGTGCTGGAATGGAAGGACTTAGCGCTATTGACTACGTAAGGGATGATAAAATTATTAGACCGTTATTAGATATAAGCAGACAGGAAATAGAAAACTATTGTAAAGAAAATAATTTACATCCAAAAATCGATAAGACAAATTTAGAATCTGTTTATACACGAAATCGTATAAGATTAGAGTTAATTCCGTACATAGAAAAATACTTTAATCCCAACATTAAGAAAACGCTTTGTCGAACAGCCAATTTGATGCGAGAAGATAAAGAAGTGATTGATGGGATGGTAAACGCAGTTTATCATAAGGTTGTAAAGGAGATCGCTTCAGGAATAAAGATAGATATTTGTTTATTTAAGGAAAATCACTATGCTATACAAAAAAGGATATTGCGACAAGCCATAAAAAGGCTTTGTGGAAACATAAGGAATATAGAAAATAAGCATGTAGAAAATTTAATAAGCTTCATACAGGATGGGCAAGTGGGGAAGAAAATGGACTTGCCAAAGGGATTAGTAGGCGTTTTGGATTATCAAACCTGTACCATTCAAGAAATGAAAATTCCAGTACAACAACATGATTTTCAATACAATATTCCTATTGGAGAAAAATTACAGATTGCAGCATTGAATACATATCTAGCATCAAATATTCTTGATCTGAAAGACGTAAGAGAGATCATTACAACAGATGACCAAAAGTATTTTGATTTAGATAAGATAAAAAGGGGTATGATACTTAGGAATCGAAGGGCAGGTGATCGTTTTACACCCTTAGGTATGAAGGGAAGCAAGAAACTGAAGGATTATTTTATTGATGAGAAAGTTCCTAGAGAAAAGAGAGATGAAATTCCTCTCCTTTGTGATGGGGATGAGATTATGTGGGTGATAGGATACAGAATGAGTGATCAATATAAGATAGATAAACATACAAAAAAAATATTGGTGGTATCGTATATTGATGAAAAAGATACGATACAAGATAAATAGTTTGCATAAAAGGTTGTATATACATAGGTCCTTGGCGTGGAAAAGGATCAAGTGTTGTCTGTAGAGTATTTTATAAGGAGCAGTTTTGGATCGTGTCTAAAATGGCATATGTTATATTTTAAATGAAGCACATCATAGATAGTTATTAGAATAAGTATTGCAACATTCAAAAACGAGGGAATAACAGTAAGATTTATGGAATTTATTGTTTTAACCCAAAAAATATGGTAGAATAAAAAGATGTAAAAATCAAGCTATGCATTGCATTGAGAGGAGGGCTTTTGTTGAAGAAATTTTTTAGGGGAGCTAGTTTCTATATACTAATATTTATCATTATTATCTCTATTGTTCACTTTTACGGACAGCCAGCACAAGATAAAGTACCCCTGGGTATTTCAGAATTTATTGTTGAGTTACAGAAACAAAATGTAAAAGAAATCTACATTGTAGAAAATACGATTCAAGGGAAATTAAAGACGGGTGATCAAGCCTTTGAAACATATATACCTCCTGTTTTACGTTCCGAAGTATTGACAGAAAAATATATCCTTCCACAAATTGAAAATGGCAGTTTAAAGGTTGCAGGAGAGCCGCCTGCGAAGACACCTTGGTTTTTTGAAATCCTGCCTTCTATCTTCATGATTCTCATATTTGTTGTATTTTGGTTTGTATTTATGCAACAATCTCAGGGTGGAGGTAGCAGAGTCATGTCCTTTGGAAAGAGTAAGGCGAAGCTCCATAAGGAAGACGAGAGGAAAAAAGTTACCTTTGATGATGTTGCAGGGTTAGATGAAGAAAAAGAAGAATTACAAGAAGTTGTGGACTTTTTGAAAAGTCCTAAGAAATATATTGAATTAGGAGCAAGGATTCCAAAGGGAATTTTAATGGTTGGACCTCCAGGAACAGGAAAAACCTATTTATCTCGTGCCACAGCAGGTGAGGCAGGCGTACCTTTTTATAGTATAAGTGGTTCTGATTTTGTGGAGATGTTCGTTGGTGTAGGAGCATCAAGGGTACGTGATCTGTTTGAGCAAGCAAAGAAAAATTCTCCATGTATTGTATTTATAGACGAAATCGATGCAGTAGGAAGAAAAAGAGGTGCAGGATTAGGTGGTGGTCATGACGAAAGAGAGCAGACCCTCAACCAACTGCTTGTAGAAATGGATGGGTTTGGTGTAAATGAAGGAATTATTATCATTGCCGCGACCAATAGACCAGATATTTTAGATCCAGCATTACTCAGACCGGGAAGGTTTGATAGACAAGTAGTTGTTGGTGTACCAGATATTAAAGGCAGAGAAGAAATTCTAAAAGTTCACGCTAGAAATAAACCTTTAGCAGAGGATGTGGATTTAAAGGTATTGGCTAGAAGAACGCCAGGATTCACACCAGCAGATATAGAAAATTTAATGAATGAAGCAGCGTTATTATCTGCTAGACATAATGCTAAAAAAATTAACATGCATACGGTTGAAGAAGCTATTACAAAGGTCATTGCAGGACCGGAAAAAAGAAGTAGAGTAATCAGCGAAAAGGATAGGAAGCTAACGGCATATCATGAAGCAGGGCATGCAGTAGTAGCTAGAATGTTACCCAATACAGACCCAGTGCATCAAGTTACTATTATTCCTAGAGGTAGAGCTGGTGGCTTTACGATGATCTTGCCGAAGGAAGAAAAAAATTATGCTACCAAAACGGAGATGGAAGAGCAGATTATACATCTTTTAGGAGGAAGAGTAGCTGAAAAACTGGTATTAAATGATATTAGTACTGGTGCAAGTAATGATTTAGAGCGTGCAACAAGTATTGCCAAAGCCATGGTAACCAAATATGGTATGAGTGATAGTATAGGACCCATCAGTTACAGTTCTGATGATGAAGTATTCTTAGGCAGAGATTTTTCAACGAAGAGAAACTACTCTGAAGAAGTGGCTTCTAAGATAGACAAAGAAATTAGAGCGATGATTGACCATGGATATGAAACTGCTGAAAGATTATTGAATGAAAATATGGATAAGCTTCATCTTGTAGCAAATACCTTGCTAGAAGTGGAAACATTGAACGCTGAAGATTTTGAGAAATTATTTACTGGGGAAGAAAAACCAGATGATGTCATTTTAGAAAAGAAATATGATGCAGAGAAAGATAATAATATTGAAGATATTGATGAAAAGAAAGAATAAAAGAATGAATAAATAACAACAAACCCCTTTGAATCGACAAAGGGGTTTGTTATAAGGCTATGTTTGTAAAATAGATTTATATATGTGTAAAAATGATATGAAGAGGAGGAAAAATCATGGAACACCAATTAAAAGTAGGCATGAAGGCATCAGTTGAACAGATTGTAGAAGAGAAGCATACAGCTGCAAGTGTTGGAAGTGGTGCTGTAAGGGTATTTGCTACTCCCATGATGATAGGAATTATGGAAAATGCTGCGCTTAAGGCAGTACAGCCACAATTGGCACAAGACTTTTCGACGGTAGGCATTCATTTGGATGTAAAGCATATGGCTGCAACACCGGTTGGTATGAAAGTAAGGGCAGAAGCAGAACTGATTGAGATTGATGGGAAAAAATTAAAATTTAAGATTGAAGCCTATGATGAAAAAGATAAGATTGGCGAAGGAATACATTCAAGATATATAATTCTTGTAGAAAAATTTGTAGAAAATGCTGAGGGGAAAAATCATAAATAGTGAAAAATCTACAGAATTTCCCGGGAAATAACGGAAAATTACAAAAACGATGAAACCAATATCGTGTAAATCAAAAAGAACCCCTAAAATGGGTTCTTTTTGTATAAACATATGGTGAGATGTCTAAATTTCATATACAATGGAATTAAAAATCTATTGGAGGACACGATGATTTCTAGCAAAAGTTTAAAAATTAAAATACCTGCTTTAATCATTGGATTGGTGATGATCGCCATTATCAGCACAAGCTATATCTCCTACCATATATTTCAGGAGAATATGAAGGAAGAAATTGTGCAGAAAAATTTTATTATTACAGATATGATTTCTGATCAAGTGAGTCAATATTTGTCTAATGCACAGAGCACAGTGGAGTATGTAGCAAAATATGCGGCCACTAATGATATGAAAAGTATACAAAGTTATATAGATAGCGTATATACAAATTACAATTGGATGGATTTGATGTTTTACATGACTGCTGATGGAAGGATTACGTATAGTAATCCCCATAATGATGTGATATATAGTAGAAATTATGTGAATAGAGAGTACTATCAATACATGATAAAATATAAGCAAACCTATATAAGCAAAGTATTTGTTAGTAGTATTCTAAATCAGCCCCATATTATTATTGTAGCGCCCATCCTTGATAAGAAAACAGGAGCCTTAAAAGGAATTATAGGGGGAGGTGTTCCATTAAGCAACATCAAAAAAGTTGTTAGAAAAACACAGGAGACTTTTGAGGGGAAAATTTATGTGGTTGACCGAGATGGAATGGTTCTAGTAACTCCCAATGATATGGAAATTTCTGAGGGAATGTCACTAGAGAGAGAGATTCTATTAGGTGAGCAGGAAATACCACTAAAAGAAGTAATTCTTCATAACAAACAAGGGGTGGGAGAGTATACCAACGATTCGGAAATCACATACGTGGCATTTAGTAAGATGAAGAATTATGAAGGAATTGTCTTTGTTGAGCAAGATCAAGCATATGTTTTAGAGCAGATTGAAAAGATAAAACCACGTTTTATTACAAATATCCTATTGATTATGCTGGTTGTACTGATATTAAGCATATATTTTGCTCATACGATTACTATGCCTATAGAAAAATTAGTTTTATTTGTAAGAGGATTAAATAGGGATATTGATAAAAAAAGCCGCTCGTTTGAAGTTATTGCTAAGGACGAGATTGGAGAATTAGAACAAGCATTTGATAGTATGCGCAAGGAACTAAGTTTAAAAATGGAAGCGTTGAAAAATCTCCATAAAAGAGAATGTGAGATAAAGCAATACTTAAATAATATATTAAAGAGTGTGGCTAGTGGCATTATTGTTATTGATCATGAAAATAAAATATCTGTTTTTAATACAGCAGCTGAAGAGATCCTGGGATTAAAGCAAGCGTTTTTTATGCATAAAGATTTGACGTTTTTACTGCAACATTCCGATCTACCTCAAGACATATTTCAAGATTATGAAAAAAGAGAAAAGAATATAGTGATGGAGAGAGAATACAATATCCCTAAAAAAGATGGAAGTATAAAGGTACTAAATATTGAGCTTTCGCCTGTTTATGATGAAGAGGGAAAAATTATTGGTACGATTTGTTTAATGAAGGACTTGACAAGAATTAAAATATTAGAAGAGCATATCAGGAGAGAAGATCGATTAAAAACCATTGGAGAATTGTCATCAAATTTAATTCATGAGATTGGGAATCCTCTAGCAGGAATGACCAATCTATTGGAAGTATTAAGAGATAACTGGGATGAAGAAGATTTAAGAGAAGAATTGCTAGATACCTTAAGAGAAGAAGTAAATATACTGAATGATATGGTGATCAAATTTTTAGATTTTACGAGAGCCCATAAAAATAAATCAATTCTAACCAACATTGTGGATGTTCTAGAGAGTGCAATGAATATTTTATACTCAGAAATTGTGCATAAAGATATTCAAGTCATAAAAAAAATACCAGCACAGCTACCTCTTTTAAAAATGGATGTTTCTGGACTAAGGCAGGCTTTTGTCAATTTACTAAAGAACAGCATTCAAGCTGTAGATTATCATGGAGAAATTCGAATAGAGGTTAAATTATTAGAAAAAGGCGAAAACAAGCTATTGTATATTTCTATAAGAGACAATGGTCTAGGGATTCCACAGGAAAAAGCAGAACAAATCTTCAACCCATTCTTTACAACCAAGGAAAATGGTACAGGCTTAGGTTTATCCATTGTACACAAAATTATAACCGATAATCATGGTATAATTTCCGTAAAAAGCGAAGTAGGAAAGTATACAGAATTTACAATATGCTTTGAGGGAGGGCTATGGGATGAAACTACTCATAATTGATGATGAAAGAAGCATTAGACTATCCTTAGAAGTGGGTCTAAAAAAACTAGGTATTGATATTTTTACGGCTTCCTCGGGCGAAGAAGGGATTAGAATTTTTAGTGAAGTCAGTCCTGATATCATAATTATTGATATTAATCTACCGGGAATCAATGGTCTTGAAGTACTAAGAAGAATTAAAAAGCAAAAGTCAAACTCCATTATTATTATGATTACTTATATTAGCGAAGTAAGATTAGCGGTTGAAGCGATGAAGTTAGGAGCAAGTGATTATTTTACAAAACCCTTTAATATTGAAGAAATTAAGGAAACCATAGAAAATAATATAAAATATATTCACATGAAGCATGAGCTTAATAAAGAAGATGGGAATATGGCTGAAATTATTGGTATTAGCAAACCTATTGAAGCAATAAAAAAGGTGATACGGAAAATAACGAACATGCCATACAACACATTTATTTTAATTCAAGGAGAGAGTGGTACTGGAAAAGAAATTGTTGCTAAGGCTATACATTTCCATGGTATTCGAAAAAACAAGCCCTATGTAGCATTGAATTGTGCTGCGATTCCACAAAATCTTCAAGAAAGTGAGCTGTTTGGCTATGAAAAGGGAGCATTTTCAGATGCAAAGACGAGTAAAAAAGGTTTGATTGAAGAAGCGAATGGAGGAACATTATTTCTAGATGAAATAGGGGATATGGACATCTTGCTACAAGCAAAACTGTTGAGAGTACTGCAGGAAAAAAAATTTCGTCGGTTGGGTGCTACACAAGAGCGCACAATAGATGCCAATATTATTGCTGCTACCAACAAAGATCTTTTGGTTGAAATACAAAAGGGGCATTTTAGAGAAGATTTATATTATCGATTAAATGTGGTACCTATATATACTACACCTTTAAGAAAGAGAATAGAAGATATACCTGTATTGATTGAATTTTTTATAAAGCATTATAATAAAGAATTAAATAAAGAAATTAAGGGAATGACAGACAATGTAATGCAGGCTTGTAGGACATATGAATGGAAGGGAAATGTCCGAGAATTAAAAAATGTTATCGAACGGGTGATGATCTTCCAAGAGAATGATTGGATTGATGAAGAAGATCTACCTCACAATATTATTGCTGTAAGAGAAGAAGAGGATCAGCAGACATTGAGCTATAAAAGTCTAGAAACTGTAGAAATGGAAACAATCAGCAAAGTATTAAAGCAACAGAATTGGAATATAACTAAGACAGCTCAGGAGTTAGGTATTTCTCGGCTAACACTAAGAAGAAAAATTGAAAAATATAATATATTAAAGTAAGTGGTAATATTTGAAAATAAAAGCGGTAAACTATTTACCACTTTTATTTTTTTAGTGAGAAAAGGTTTTCTTCAAACCCTAAAAATTAAAGAAAAAGCTGGATAAATATAATTGGCATAATCATTGCATAATAAGTAATAAATTGACAAACTTAAGGTGAAAGGATGGAAATCTATGAAATTTGATGTAGTCGGTTGGATCACGAATCCATTTGTTTTGATGTTTATTGCAGTGTTTACAGGCATGCTATTTGGAAAGATTAGATTTGGGAAATTTAATTTTGGTGTATCAGGAACATTGTTTACAGGCCTTTTAATAGGATGGTGGGTGTTAAGCTATGCAAAAGGCTTTCAAGAAAAGGATTCAGGTTTTGAAGCAGCACAAAAGCTAATAAAATCTAGCGTTATACCGAAAGAGTTTTTTAGCTTGTTTCTCATTTTATTTGTGGCAGCAGTTGGATTATTAGCAGCAAAGGATATGGGCGCTGTCTTAAAAAGATACGGGATGAAGTTTGTCGTATTAGGCTTCTTGATTACCTTTCTTGGAGCAGCAGCTACCTATGGCATGACAGTTCTAAGTTCGAATGCAAGTCCTTATGAAGTATCGGGAGTATATACAGGAGCTCTAACCAGCTCACCTGGGCTTGCGGCCGCAATTGAGACTGCGAGGGGCCATGCTACACATTGGAGTAATAAATATGAAACATTACAGTACGGTGAAAAAATAAAGTTTTTAAATTTATTAGATCCCTCTAAACAATTGACACCAGAAAATACACCTACATTAACCACTGAACAAAAAAATAAATTTGTAAAAGATGCAGAAGCAGGTATTGGTGTGGGTCATGCCATTGGCTATCCTTTTGGCGTCATTATTGTAATTGTTGCGGTAAATTTCTTTCCGAAGTTCTTTCGTATTGATGTAGAAAAAGAAAAAGAATTATTTAGAAAAGAAATGGCTGAAGCCAGGTCTGCATTGGGAGATAAAGAAATTCCTGAAGTTTCATTTGATCTTATTGGATTTACTGTTGCCTGTTTTTTAGGCTATACCATTGGACAGATCAAAATCTTCTTAGGACCGCTAGGAGACTTTAGTCTAGGTTCTACAGGAGGGGTGCTAATAGGAACATTACTTCTTGGATATATTGGAAAGATTGGATTCATTCATTTTAGAATGAGTAATAAGATATTAGGTGTAGTAAGGCAGTTATCCCTTGCGTTTTTCTTAGCAATTGTCGGGATGAGATATGGATTTAAAGTATTTGATGCACTACTGGGTTCAGGTGCCTATTTGGCCTTGGTGGGATTAGTGGTAGGTTTTGTAGCTATGTTAATAGGATTTATAATAGGAAGATATGTTCTGAAAATCAATTGGATTATGTTAGCAGGTGCCATTTGTGGTGGAATGACTTCTACGCCTGGATTAGGTGCAGCTATTGATGCAGTGGGTAGTGATGACCCTGCTGCAGGATATGGAGCCACATATCCTTTTGCATTACTTGGCATGGTAATATTCACCATAGTATTACATAATTTACCAATGTAAAATCAAGAAATCAGTATACGATAAGCTTTTGTTTAAGAGCTATACCAATAAATACAAGGAGAGTAGGCTCCTTGTATTTGTTTATACGAGTATATGGAATTTTTCTATGCCAAAATGCAAGAAAGAAGATCTTGTTGGTTGAAAAAATATTCATTTTGTGCTTTAATCATATTATTAAAAAGGTATGAATATACTACCAATTTTCATTAGAAGATATGTTTTATAAAAATACTATCTAACATAGATGACATAATGTGTAGGAGCAGAGAAAAGGAGTGAGAGGGCTATGCGTAAGCTGGATGTAAAAGAAATTGAAGATGCTGTGAGAGATATGTGCATTCGAGCAAATTTATATTTAGGAGAAGATGTAATAGGTGCTTTTGAAAAAGCCAAAGATGTTGAAACTTCTCCAGTAGGAAAAGAGATCTTGCAAAACCTCATAAGAAATGCAGAAATAGCAAAAAATGAAGAAATGCCGATTTGCCAGGACACAGGCATGGCCGTATTCTTTGTTGAAGTTGGACAAGAAGTACAGCTCGTAGGTGAGAATATTACAAAAGCCATTCAGGAAGGTGTCAGAAGAGGCTATGAAGAGGGATATCTAAGAAAATCTGTTGTTGCAGATCCACTTATTAGAAAAAATACAGGAGATAATACGCCTGCCATTATATATTATGATATCGTACTAGGAGATAAGGTGAAAATAGTCTTTGCGCCTAAAGGTTTTGGTAGTGAAAATATGAGTAAGATCAAAATGCTCAAACCTTCTGACGGCGTAGGGGGCGTGATTGATTTTGTGGTACAAACGGTTTCAGAGGCAGGACCCAATCCATGTCCTCCAATTGTCGTCGGTGTAGGTATAGGTGGAACCATGGACAAAGCTGCTGTGCTTGCCAAAAAGGCATTGACAAGACCAGTAGGTTTAAAGAATCCGTTGGAAAACTTACAAAAAATGGAAGATATCTTGTTAGAAAAAATCAATGATTTAGGCATAGGACCCCAAGGCCTTGGTGGCAATACCACAGCACTCGCAGTGAATGTTGAAGCCTTTGCCACCCATATTGCAGGATTGCCTGTGGCTGTAAATATCAATTGTCATGCTGCAAGACATGAAGAGATCGTGCTGTAATTGGATGAAGAGAGGTGAGAAAATGACGATTAAGAAAATAATGACGCCTTTGACAAAAGAAAAACTAGAAACCCTGGAAGCGGGAGATACCGTGCATATATCAGGAACCATCTATACGGGAAGGGATGCAGCCCATCAAAGACTCATGGACACCATCCAAAAAGGAGAGACATTGCCCTTTGATTTAAAAAATGCGATTATTTACTATGTAGGACCAGCTCCTGCAAAACCGGGAAAACCTATTGGTTCTGCAGGACCTACTACCAGTTATCGTATGGATGATTTAACTGTTCCCCTGTTAGAACGAGGATTAACAGGGATGATTGGGAAAGGATCGAGAAGCACATTGGTGATTGAGGGGATGAAAAAACATAAAGCAGTGTATTTTGCTGCAACAGGAGGAGCAGGAGCACTTATTGCTAATGCCATTAAAAAAGCAGAGATTGTAGCTTATGAAGATTTGGGGCCAGAGGCAATCCGAAAATTGGAAGTAGAAAGTTTTCCTGCGATTGTCGTGATTGATAACAAAGGAAATAATCTTTATGAAACAGAAAGGCAAAAATATCAAAAGTAAAGGAGAATAGAAAGATGGCGGATTATAATGCATTAGCTTTAGAGATGCATAAAGAAAAGAGAGGAAAGATAGAGATAAGAAGCAAAGTACCAGTAAAAACGAGGGAGGATCTTTCAACGGCTTACACCCCAGGTGTAGCAGAGCCATGTAGAGAAATTCATAAAAACAAAGATGCAGTTTATGATTATACTTCCAAATGGAATACGGTTGCAGTAGTGAGTGATGGCACAGCAGTACTAGGTCTTGGTGATATTGGCGCCCATGCAGCGATTCCTGTCATGGAAGGGAAAGCTGTTTTGTTTAAAAATTTCGCAGGCGTAGATGCTTTTCCTATATGCTTAGATACAAAAGACCCAGAGGAAATCATTCGAACTGTAAAATTAATGGAACCTGTTTTTGGAGGAATTAATCTTGAAGATATAGGTGCACCAAGATGCTTTGAAATTGAAGAAAGGCTCAAAAAGGAATTGGATATTCCTGTATTTCATGATGATCAACATGGTACAGCCATTGTGGTACTAGCAGGTTTAATTAATGGATTAAAGTTGGCAGAAAAGAAAATGGAAGAGATCGAAGTTGTGATTAATGGTGCGGGAGCAGCAGGGATTGCCATTGCCAAATTATTGTTAAGCGTCGGAGTAAAAGATGTAGTGATTTGTGACCGAAAGGGAGCTATTTATAGAGGAATGGAAGGGGTAGATCCTACAAAGTTAGAAATTGCCCAATTAACTAATACAAAAAATCAGCAAGGAAGTTTGGCAGATGTGATGAAAAATAAAGATGTATTCATAGGTGTTTCAGGATCAAATGTAGTGACGAAAGAAATGGTTGCATCTATGACAGAAAAGTCCATTGTTTTTGCCATGGCGAATCCTATTCCAGAGATTATGCCTGAAGAAGCAAAAGCAGGAGGCGCTTTCATTGTGGGGACTGGAAGATCAGATTATCCAAATCAAATTAATAATGTGTTGGCCTTCCCTGGAATATTTAGGGGTGCATTAGATGTGCGTGCTACAGAAATTACAGAAGATATGAAGATTCAGGCAGCATATGGAATCGCTAATGTTTTGGATGGGGAAAAGCTAAATGTGGACAATATTATTCCAGACGTATTTAATACAAAAGTAGTAGACGCAGTGGCGGAAGCAGTGATACAATCTGCACGTAAAAGTGGCGTAGCAAGGATTTAACTTCCCCGAAAAACAAAGAAGCAAAAATTGCAAATGTACCCAATAGCATGCATGAAATTCTGCATATTCTCTTAAAAAGAACCTATTATATACTTTACATATTCTTATAGAAGGTATATAATGCTGTATAGGTAGAGGGATGGTTATATGATAAATTGTTTTGAAAGAGGTTAAATCCTATATGTCAAAGAGGTGGAAATATGGCATCCCCAAAAATATTTATTAGTGGATATGCAAAGTTGCCTAGAGGAATTACAGCAACAGAATTGTATAGTGTGATCGCAGTAGGACTTTTAGTAAATAGACATACTGGTGAAATTCTTGATGCAGAAGCTTCTTTAGTAACAACTGTTGCGCAAAATTTCTTTAGAAACAACCTAATAGGAGAAAATCTCAATCATATTGATGAGATAGAGAGCATATTCAAGGAGTATTATTTTGGTTCTGCAAGGAAGGCGATTATATCTGCTTTAAGAACTTGTCATGAAAAATATAAGCAAGTTTTAGAAGGTGTCTCAGAAGAAATGGACATGTAAAGAAAGCCTATTATCTGTGGTGGCAAAATGACCTTTTGTCAATGAAAGCAGATGAAAAACGGCTAGATGCACGGTACAATATGTATTTTTGTACTGTATATCTAGCTGTTTTTATTTGCATAATAAATATAAAAATGATTGTTTGCAATACACAAAGGAGGTAAGAAGTGTCATGCTAGAAAATCGAATTCGCAGAGAAGATTTCAAAGAAAAGATTGTATCAGCTGAAGAAGCAGCCCTTATAATCAAAGATGGTATGACTGTAGCAACAAGTGGCTTTACACCATCAGGATATCCCAAAGCTGTTCCTTTGGCAGTAGCAAAAAGAGCAGAAAATGGTGAGAAGATTGAGATAACCCTCTTAACAGGAGCTTCTGTAGGGGATGAATTAGATGGAGCTTTATCAAGAACAGGTGTTATCAAGAGAAGATACCCTTATCAAACTCATAAAGACACAAGAAATGGGATTAATGAGGGAAACATCATGTACCAAGATATGCATCTTAGCCATTTGCCTCAATACATGAGTTATGGTTTTTTTGGAAAAATTGATGTAGCTATTGTAGAAGCTTTAGCGATCACAGAGGAAGGTGGTATTATACCCACCACTTCAGTAGGAATTGCTCCTACAGCAGTGAAACTTGCTGACAAGGTTATCGTAGAAATTAATACCAGTCAACCTATGGCGTTAGAAGGAATGCATGACATTTATTTACCAGAAAATCCACCCAATAGAAAGCCTATTCCAATTGAACAACCAGGAGATAGAATAGGAACTACATATATACCTTGTGATCCATCGAAAATTGCAGCTGTAGTTGTAACAGATATTGGGGACAAAGTTCGTCCACTAGGACCTATTGATGACACAGCAAAGGCCATTTCAGGATATATTATGGACTTTTTACAACATGAAGTAAAAATGGGTAGACTTCCTGAAAACTTATTGCCATTGCAATCAGGAGTAGGTTCTGTTGCTAATGCAGTTCTAGGAGGACTTGTTGATTCTCCTTTTACCAATCTAACATGTTATACAGAAGTACTGCAGGATTCTATGATGGACCTGATTGATGCTGGAAAGGTAACGGTTGCATCAAGCACTTCTATTACTCCTTCTGAAGAGGGATTAGTAAGATTTTATAATAATATAGAAAAATACAAAAAACATATTGTACTTAGACCGCAAGAAATTAGTAATAACCCAGAAGTAGCTAGACGATTAGGTGTTATAGCCATGAATACGGCAATAGAAGTAGATATTTATGGTCATGTGAATTCAACAAATATTATGGGTTCTCGTATGATGAATGGTATTGGTGGGTCTGGAGACTTTACAAGAAATGCATATCTTTCATTTTATACCACCGCTTCAATAGCAAAAAATGGAGACATTTCTTCTATTGTTCCTATGGTATCTCATGTAGATCATACAGAACATGATGTAATGGTTGTGGTAACAGAACAGGGGATTGCTGACTTAAGAGGAACTTCTCCTGTAGAGCGTGCAAAAAAAATTATTGAGAATTGTGCACATCCAGATTATAAGCCAATGCTTCAGGATTACCTTGAACGTGCACTTCATGCCAAAATAAAATATGAACCTCATCTTATGGGAGAAGCTACATCATGGCATGAAAGATTTCTGAAAACAGGAAGCATGAAAAAATAAATGATCTGAAAATTGCAAGAATGAAAGAAATTTCATCTTTATGCAGGAATTCTGTAAAAAAAATAGAAGTATGTAGAGTTTCGTAAGAAATAGATAAAAGAATATATGTCTCTTAAATAAGTAAGTCTAGTTTTGCCAAGAATAGAGATATATAACATAGCATAGTTTTTAAACATTATGCTATTGAAATATACAAAGATAGAGAATTAAGGGAGGAAAAAGCATGTTTGAAAAAGAGAAATTAAATCAGATCCAAGAAAGCTTAAATGACTACAATGCAAAAGTAGAAAAAGCATTAGAGAAAAGACCTGAGAGAAAAAAAGAATTTGAAAGTGGGTCCGGTGCAACTGTAAATAGATTGTACACACCTACTGATATTGCAGATTTTGATTATATGAATGATTTAGGTATGCCGGGAAGCTATCCTTATACAAGAGGGGTACAAACAACCATGTATAGAGGTAGATTCTGGACAATGAGAATGTATGCAGGGTTTGCTACTGCAGAAGAGTCCAACAAACGTTATAAATATTTAATTGAGCAAGGATCTATGGGGCTTTCTGTTGCTTTTGACTTGCCAACACAAATTGGATATGACTCAGATCATCCATTGGCAGAAGGAGAAGTTGGAAAAGTAGGTGTTGCCATTGATTCATTGGCAGATATGGAAATACTATTTGATGGTATTCCACTAGACAAAGTTTCTACTTCTATGACGATTAATGCGCCTGCTTCTGTATTACTTGCTATGTACATTGCAGTTGGTGAAAAGCAAGGTGTGACCCCAGAAAAACTTAGAGGTACGATTCAAAATGATATCTTAAAAGAATACATTGCTCGTGGAACTTATATATTCCCAACAGAGCCATCCATGAGATTAATTACAAATATATTTGAATACTGCTCAAAAGAGGTACCACAATGGAACACCATCAGTATTTCAGGGTACCACATTAGAGAAGCAGGTTCTACTGCTGCGCAAGAAGTAGGATTTACCCTTGCAGATGGTATTGCTTATGTAGATGCGGCAATCAAAGCAGGATTAGATGTAGATACATTTGCTCCAAGACTTTCCTTCTTCTTTAATGCACATAATGATATCTTAGAAGAAGTTGCCAAGTTTAGAGCAGCGAGAAGATTATGGGCAAAAATCATGAAAGAAAGATTTGGTGCAAAAAATCCAAAATCTATGGCATTAAAATTCCATACTCAAACGGGTGGATCTACATTAACAGCGCAGCAACCGGATAATAATATTGTACGTGTGGCGATCCAAACATTGGCTGCTGTCCTTGGTGGAACACAATCATTACACACGAACTCTAAGGATGAGGCGCTTGCGCTTCCAACAGAAGATTCTGTTCGAATTGCATTAAGAACACAACAAATTGTTGCTTATGAAAGTGGCGCAGCAGATACAGTAGATCCATTAGCAGGTTCTTACTTCATTGAAGCAAAAACAAAAGAAATTGAAGAAGCAGCAATGGGTTATATCAAGAAGATCGATGAAATTGGCGGGGCACCAAAGGCCATTGATATGGGTTACATTCAACAAGAAATTATGGATGCAGCTTATAATTATCAAAAAGATATTGAAACAGAAAAGAGAATTATTGTTGGTATGAATAAATTCCAAGTAAAAGAGGAAGCACCAAAGGGATTATTAAGAGTGGATCCTGCTGTTGGCGAGCTGCAAAAGAAAAAACTAGCAGACTTAAGAGCGAAGAGAGACAATCAGGTAGTACAAGAGAAATTAGAAGCCTTAAGAAAAGCTTGCCAAGGAGACGACAATTTAATGCCGTTTATCTTAGATGCGGTAAGAGCATATGGAACACTTGGGGAGATCTGTGGTGTTATGAGAGAAGTATTTGGAGAGTATCAACAATCTGTACAATTATAAGAATGATGGCTTAAAAATAAAAAGACAGAATCAATAGAACTAGTTAAATAGATGAATCAAAACGGAGAATCATTCAATGAGGGAGGAAAAATTAATGGATAGACCTATTAGAGTATTAGTTGCAAAGCCAGGCCTTGATGGTCATGATAGAGGAGCAAAAGTAATTGCGAGAGCTTTAAGGGATGCAGGTATGGAGGTTATTTATACAGGACTTAGACAAACACCTGAACAAATCGTAAATGCAGCAATTCAAGAAGATGTTGATGTTGTTGCAATGAGTATTTTATCAGGAGCACATAGCACATTACTTCCAAAAGTTGTTGAATTACTTGATGCAGAAAAGGTCGATGATATTTTAGTCATTGGTGGTGGTGTAATTCCTGATGATGATATTCCAGCCTTAAAAGAAAAGGGTATTGCAGAAATCTTTACACCTGGAACACCAACTTCAACGACTATTGAGTTTATTAAAGCCAATATCAAGAGAAAATAATAAGACCAAACACTTTACTGCAGGCATAGGCTTGTAAAGGCCTATGCTCTGTTATTAGTGTTTGTTGTCAAAATAGGTGGTGCAAGCATGGAATTAGCTGAAAGATTGTTACAAGGAGAAAAAAGAGCTGTTGCCAGGCTGATAACAATGGCTGAAAGTCAAGAAAGTGAAGCCATTGAAGTGATAAAAAAACTGTATCATAAAACAGGGAATGCCCATGTAATTGGTATCACAGGACCTCCTGGAGCAGGAAAAAGTACCCTGACAGATAAGCTTGTAAAGGCCTTAAGAAAAGAAGGAAAAACGGTAGGGGTTGTTGCAGTAGATCCTACTAGTCCATTTACAGGGGGCTCCATTTTAGGGGACCGCGTAAGAATGAATGAGTTAAGTACAGACCCAGGCGTATTTATCAGAAGTATGGGAACACGAGGACATTTAGGAGGACTTTCACAAGCTACGCAAGCTGCTGTTAAGATTTTAGATATCTATGGAGTAGACTATATATTTATTGAAACAGTAGGGGTTGGACAGTCAGAAGTGGATATCGCTAAAAATGCCGATACAACACTAATGGTGATGGTACCTGGACTTGGCGATGATATTCAGGCAATCAAAGCAGGGATCATGGAAATTGGAGATGTATTTGCAATCAATAAGGCAGACAGAGATGGTGCCAAAAGAACAGCTAGGGAGATCGAAATGATGTTAGACTTTAACCATACTGATTGGAGACCTCCTGTACAGCAGGTAATTGCTGTAGATAATAACGGCATTGACGAATTGTTAGCTCATATAAAGGATCATATGAGGCATTTACAAGATACAGGAAAGCTAGAAACAAGAAGAACGGAAAACAGCAAATTAGAAATTATTGATTTGATTCAGCAAAAACTGATGAAAATGATTTTAGATAAATCCACAAAAGAAGCAATGATGAATGAATTGGCTGCAGAGGTAGCAGCACGAAATACAGATCCATATTCTGCAGCAGAGTCAATCTTAAAAGAAATCAAATAATTTTTAATATAGACATGGAGACCTCTAAAAAGATCGGGGTTGATGAAAATGTTTATAAAATATATAAGGAGGATTTAAAATGAAAGTATTAAAAGTTGACCATATTGGTTTTGCCGTGAAAAACTTAGATGAAACGTTGAAATTTTATCAAGACATTCTAGGTTTAGAACTACAAGGTACTGAGGTTGTAGAAGAACAAAAAGTAAAAGTTGCATTTTTGCCAGTTGGAGATACAGAAGTGGAACTTTTAGAATCTACAGAACCTGATGGACCTATCGCTAAATTTATCGAGAAAAAAGGAGAAGGAATTCAACATGTTGCCTTCAGAGTACCAAACATCGAAGAAGCGATTGCAGAGATGAAAGAAAAAGGTGTTAGAATGATTGATGAAAAGCCAAGATATGGTGCTGGCGGTGCAAAAATTGCATTCTGTCATCCTAAGAGTACAAATGGCGTTCTTGTAGAATTAAGTGAGAGAGAGTAGTTATTATATAGTGCTGTAGATATTATGGGCAGCTGAATATAAGCTTAGGAGGTTAGAAAAATGGCAATCAACAAAATAGAAGATTTGCGTAAGCGCAAAGAAAAAGTGATGCTTGGTGGTGGACAGAAAAGAATTGACAAGCAGCATCAATCAGGAAAGTTGACAGCAAGAGAAAGAATGAATCTATTATTTGACGAGGGAACTTTTGTTGAGTTAGATGCATTTGTTACCCACAGATGTGTAAACTTTGGAATGGAGAAGCAAGAAGCACCAGGAGAAGGTGTTGTAACAGGTTATGGTATGGTAGATGGAAGATTGGTTTATGCATTTGCCCAAGACTTTACGGTAGTAGGCGGCTCTTTAGGAGAAATGCATGCTGCTAAAATCGTAAAAGTACAAGAAAATGCATTAAAGGTAGGGGCTCCCCTTGTTGGTATGAATGATTCTGGTGGGGCGAGAATTCAAGAAGCAGTAGATGCTTTATCAGGATACGGAAAAATCTTTTATAGAAATACCATTGCATCTGGTGTAATCCCGCAAATATCAGCAATTATGGGACCTTCTGCGGGAGGGGCAGTGTATTCTCCTGCAATCACAGACTTTATTTATATGGTAGACCAAACAAGTAAAATGTTTATCACAGGACCACAGGTTATCAAAACCGTTACGGGAGAAGATGTTTCAGCAGAAGCTTTGGGAGGTGCAATGACTCACAATACAGTCAGTGGTGTTGCACACTTTGTAGCAGCAAATGATGAAGACTGTATTGCGCAAATTAGAAGACTATTAAGCTTCTTACCTTCTAATAATATGGAAATAGCACCAACATATGCAACGGAAGATGATGTGAATCGAATTATTCCAGAACTTGACAATTTATTACCTGATAACCCTAATAAGCCATATGATATGCTAGACATCATTAAGAAAATTGTTGATGATGAAGATTATTATGAAGTACAACCATATTTTGCAAAGAATATTATCACTTGCTTTGCAAGAGTAAATGGACAATCAGTTGGTATTATCGCAAATCAACCAAAATTTTTAGCAGGATGCTTAGACATTAATGCTTCTGATAAAGCTGCTAGATTTATTAGAACGTGTGATGCTTTCAATGTTCCACTATTAAATATTGTAGACGTACCAGGATTTTTGCCAGGAACGAATCAAGAGTATGGTGGGATCATTCGACATGGTGCAAAAATGCTTTATGCCTATAGTGAAGCAACTGTGCCAAAGGTTACATTGATTGTAAGAAAGGCTTATGGTGGTTCTTATATCGCTATGTGTAACAAAGAATTAGGAGCAGATATGGTATTGGCATGGCCGAACGCTGAAATTGCGGTTATGGGACCACAAGGGGCTGCAAATATTATTTTTAGAAATGATATTAAAAACGCAGCAAATCCAGAGGAAGAAAGAGCAAAGAAAATCCAAGAATATACAGAAGAGTTTGCTACACCTTATAAAGCTGCTGAAAGAGGCTATGTGGATGATGTAATTGAACCAAGTGTCACAAGACCAAGATTGGTAGATGCATTTAATATGCTGGCTTCCAAGAGAGAAACAAGACCAGCGAAAAAACACGGAAATATTCCACTATAAGATATGACCGTGAATTTTTGTAAAAAAGAGGTGAGAAGATGAAAGAATTAACTTTGCTTGAGAAATTTGCCAACCCTGACATCATGCCAGGATTACCCATGAGTGATAAACTATTGGCTTCTCTATATGTTACCATTTTAGGCATGGGTGTAACTTTTACTGCATTAGTCATTCTATGGGGGCTTGTAGCCCTTATGACAAAGCTTGTAAACAAACCTTCGCCAAAAGAAGCAACACCTACGGTAGTTTCAACACCTATTCCTGCACAAGCTGTGGAATCAGTTGCAGAAACAGCTCAAGAAGATGAAGAATTAGTTGCAGTTATTACTGCAGCGATTGCGGCAACCTTACAAACTTCTACCCATAATATTTTAGTTAGAAATATCGTAAGACTGCCAGATCCTACACCATCATGGGGTAGAATGGGTAGATTAGAACAAATGAACAGCAGATTCTAAATTTTGTTTATAAAATGAAGAAATAACAAGAAAAATCATGAAGGAGGATTATAAACATGAAAAAGTTTAATATAACTGTAAATGGAAAAGCTTATGAAGTTGAGGTAGAAGAGATCGGCGGCGTTGCTACGCCAGCACCTGCAGCTAGACCGGCAGCGGCACCAGCTCCTGCACCAAAAGCAGCAGCACCAGCTCCTAAGCCAGCAGCAAAACCTGCAGCACCAGCACCAGCGGGAGCAAATACAGTAAGTGCGCCAATGCCAGGTACAGTATTAGATATAAAAGTAAAAGAAGGAGATACTGTTACAAATGGTCAGGTGTTATTAATATTAGAAGCAATGAAGATGGAAAATGAAATTATGGCACCTGCAGATGGTAAAGTTGTATCTGTTAACGCAGTAAAGGGTGCATCTGTAAATGCTGGAGACGTATTGGTAGTATTAGAATAGTTTCGTTTCTAGCGTCCTAAATTTTAGAGGAAAGGAGATGTACCAATGGGACATACGATTATTAAATTTTTACAAAGTACAGGATTCAGAGGATTAATCGATCAGCCTGAGAACTTGATTATGATTACTGTATCATTTATCCTTTTATACCTTGCGATTAAAAAAGGTTTTGAGCCATTGCTATTGGTTCCCATTGCATTTGGTATGTTCTTAACCAATTTGCCACTTGCGGACATGTTTAAAGCTCATGGGGGACATGGTGATCCAGGAGGACTTCTATGGTATTTCTATCAAGGAGATGAATTGGGAATTTTCCCACCTATTATTTTCCTAGGTGTAGGTGCTATGACGGATTTTGGTCCTTTGATTGCCAATCCGAAATCTCTTTTATTAGGTGCAGCAGCACAGTTTGGTATATTTACAACATTTTTAGGGGCAATTGTTTTAGGATTTACAGGACAGCAAGCTGGTTCTATCGGAATCATCGGAGGAGCAGATGGACCTACAGCTATTTTCCTTACATCTAAACTGGCACCGGAATTATTAGGCCCCATTGCCGTAGCGGCCTACTCTTATATGGCACTGGTTCCTATTATTCAGCCTCCAATTATGAAGGCTTTAACTACAAAAGAAGAGCGTATGATTAAAATGGATCAACTAAGACCTGTAACCAAAACAGAGAAGGTTTTATTCCCGATTCTGGTTACATTGGTTGTTTCCCTAATGCTACCACCAGCGGCAACATTAATTGGTATGTTGATGCTAGGAAATTTATTTAAAGAATCAGGTGTTGTGGGCAGATTGACAGACACCGCATCGAATGCCCTTATGAATATTGTAACAATTTTCTTAGGTCTTTCAGTTGGGGCTTCAGCAACAGCAGAACAATTTTTAAAGTGGGGGACAATTAAGATCGTCGTATTAGGTGTTTTAGCCTTTGCTGTGGGAACAGCGGCAGGTGTAATTCTCGCGAAGGTCATGAATAAGATCACAGGGGGAAAAATCAATCCACTTATTGGATCCGCAGGTGTTTCCGCTGTACCGATGGCAGCTAGGGTATCACAGGTAGTAGGACAAAAAGAAAATCCTTCTAATTTCTTATTAATGCATGCCATGGGACCGAACGTTGCAGGGGTTATTGGTTCAGCCGTTGCAGCAGGGATTATGCTTTCCTTATTTGGTTAAAATCAAAGACAGGCAGACAACGAAGTCTGTCTGTTTTTTGTTATATATCATGAAATTTTTATGCTAGAATAAGGATATAGGATAAGAATTGAGGAGATGTAGAAACAATGAAAAAAGACGTTTTAGAAGCATTAAAAAAAAATAAAAATATTTTTATTTCTGGAGAAACATTAAGTCGTGGAATTGGTGTTACAAGAGCAGCGGTGTGGAAGCATATTCAACAATTAAAAGAAGAGGGATATGAAATTGAATCCATTTCTCGTAAAGGATATCGTTTAATTTCAGAACCAGACACACTAGATGCCCATGCCCTAGAAATAGATGTAGCCGGAAATTTACTGGGACATAAAGTATATTACTTTGATTCTGTAGACTCAACCAATAATATGGGAAAAAAGCTAGCAGCAGAAGGTGCCAGCGAAGGCACCATAGTGATTGCAGAAGAGCAAACAGGAGGAAGAGGTAGATTGGGAAGGCAGTGGGTGTCTCCTAAGAAAACAGGAATTTGGATGTCGATTGTGTTAAGACCAGATATCGGTCCTGCAGAGGCTCCAAAAATTACACAAATTACAGCTGCTGCAGTAACATTGGCGATAAGGAAATTAACCGAATGTGAAGTAGGTATTAAATGGCCAAATGATATCATTATACAAAAAAAGAAAGTATGTGGTGTTCTTACAGAAATGAGTGCTGAACTAAATTCAGTGAATTATATTATTGTAGGAATTGGAATTAATGTAAACAATGAATCTGATGACTTCCCCATAGAGATACAAGATATCGCTACTTCTATCAAAAATTGTACAGGAAAAAAAGTATCAAGAAAAATGTTGGTGAAAGAAATATTAAAAGCGTTTGAAGAATTATATATTGATTTTATTCAAACAAAAAATATTAAAAAAAGTGTAGCGGTTTGTAAAAAATATTCAGTAACATTAGGGAAAAAGGTAAGAATAATAGACAGGACAAAAGAAATAACTGCAGAAGCCATAGATTTAACAGAAGATGGAGAACTCATGGTAAAAAACGAAGCAGGAGAGATACAGAGGGTATTATCAGGGGAAGTATCTGTTAGAGGAATTGCAGACTATATATAGTAAGCTTTAGTAAATGAATGATCATGAAAAGAATAAAAGATATTTTAAACTAGGATATCAAAGCAAAAATAGAAAATAATAGAGATAGGCAGTTTTGACCTAAAATGTATAGAATTATTTATTGAAAAAAAAAGAAGCAAATGATAACATATAAAAGGAAAAAAGCAAGAATCTATGATGAAATAAACCATATTTTGAAGATAAAATATGTTTCAGAGTAGGATAGATACTGCTTCAAAAAACAATGGAAGAAGGTTGTGAGAAGTATGCTATTGGCTTTTGATGTAGGAAATACGAATATTGTTTTGGGAGCATACAAGGGGAATAAGCTATTACAGGATTGGCGGTTTGCAACAGATAAAAGAAGAAGTGCTGATGAATATGGTATCTTGATGCATCAATTATTTACCTATGAAGGTTTAAATCTTAAGGATGTTAAGGATGTAATTATTTCATCTGTTGTGCCACCTATTATGTATACCTTGCAACATGCAGCTTTAAAATATTGCAATAAAGAAGCTATGGTAGTAGGACCAGGGATTAAAACAGGGATGAAGATACGATACGATAATCCGAAACAAGTAGGGGCAGATAGAATCGTCAATGCAGTAGCGGCATTTGAAAAGTATGGAGGGCCTCTTGTAATCGTAGATTTTGGAACAGCTACGACTTTTTGTGCGATTTCAGAAGAGGGAGATTACCTAGGTGGTACCATTGCTTCAGGAATAAAAATTTCTAGTGAAGCATTATTTCAACACGCTGCAAAATTGCCAAGAGTTGACCTTGTAAAGCCAGGAATGGTGATCTGTAAGAATACAGTTAGCAGTATGCAGTCTGGTCTAGTTTATGGCTACATTGGACTTGTAGACTATATTGTAAATAGAATGAAAAAAGAATTGGGTAATAATCCTAAAACAAAGGTTATTGCAACGGGAGGACTTGCTGGCTTGATCAGCAGTGAATCAGAAACTATTGACGAAGTAGATAGATTACTGACACTCGATGGTTTACGCATAATTTATGAGAGAAATAAAAATTAATAAGAATAATTCTTGTTTAAAGTGTTTATAATACATGACTGTCGGTTATTGATCAACAGGAGCCTACGAGGTACGAAGACATTCGATACTTCGTGCCATTTTCCTAGAATCAAATAACCGACAGTCATTCAATCGAGATCCCATACCGATTAGGTGGTGATACATATGAAAATTGAAAATATAACTTTAGAAAACAATGTATTTTTAGGGCCTATGGCAGGGGTAACAGATTTAACCTTTCGATTACTTTGTAAAGAACAAGGTGTGGGTTTAGTTTATACAGAAATGGTTAGTGCAAAGGGTTTGTGTTATGAAGATAAAAACACAGGAAAGTTATTAGAAATGGACGAAAGAGAAAAGCCAGTGGCTTTGCAAATTTTTGGGTCTGAACCGGATTATATGGCAAAAGCTACTGAAAAGTTAAATAAATATGAACATGCCATATTAGATATTAATATGGGCTGTCCAACACCCAAAATCATTAAAAACGGAGATGGGTCTGCCCTAATGAAAAATCCCTCTTTGGCAGGGGCCATTGTAAAAGCAGTTTGTAATGCTACAGATAAGCCTGTGACCGTAAAGATAAGAAAAGGATGGGACGAGGAGCATGTAAATGCAGTGGAGGTAGCACAAATCGTAGAAGCAAACGGGGCAAAAGCCATTGCTGTTCATGGAAGAACTCGAGAACAATTTTATCAGGGAAAGGCAGACTGGAATATCATAAAAAAGGTGAAAGAAGCAGTAAAAATTCCCGTTATAGGAAACGGAGATGTTTTTACAATTGAAGATGCCATCAAAATGAAAGCAGATACAAATTGTGATGCAGTAATGATTGCTAGAGGAGCACAAGGAAATCCTTGGATATTCAGAAGAGTAGCCCATTACATGAAAACAGGAACCATATTACCCGAGCCTACTGTAAAGGAAAAAATTGAAATGGCTTTAAGACATTTGGAAATGTTAATTCAGCATAAGGGAGAATATATTGCTGTGAGAGAGATGAGAAAACATATTGGGTGGTACTTAAAAGGTATTCGATATGCATCAGAAGTTAGAGGAAAAACAAATACAATGCAGACAAAAACAGACATTGAGAGAACCTTGCTCGAGTTTTTGCGTAAATATGAATAAGACAGAAAAATAAAATAACTGACCTACATAACTTGACAATAGGGAATATCTACATTATAATATTTCGCATAGTAGGTGGAAAAAGACATTTTTAGACAGCATGAAAAGCACTGTAGAAGCAGTGCTTATTGTAGTAGACATGGAAAAAAATGGCACTGTATTTAAAGCATAAATTTACTTATGACACATATAATTATTAACAAATCTTACATAAATAAATATTGCTGAAAAAGGAGAGGGAATAAATGAGTGATGTCAAAGAGGTAGTATTGACGCTTCAGGGGCTAAAGAAAATAGAAGAGGAATTAGAGCAATTAAAGACAGTGAGAAGAAAAGAAGTAGCTGAAAGAATTAAAGAAGCCATTGCATTTGGAGACATTAGTGAAAACTCAGAATATGATGAAGCCAAAAACGAACAAGCAAAATTAGAAGAGAGAATTGTAAAATTAGAAACTACTTTACGCAAAGCAAAGATTATTGATGAAGATGAGATATCTGTAGATACTGTGAGCATAGGCTCTACAGTAAAAGTAAAGGATATAGAATTTGATGAAATTGTGGAATACATGATTGTAGGGTCAGCAGAGGCAGATCCCTATGAATTAAAAATATCTAATGAATCTCCTGTAGGGAGAAGTTTATTAGGCAAAAAAGTTGGAGATATAGTAGATGTCCAAATACCTGATGGTGTGACAAAATATGAAGTCTTAGAAATCAGACGATAATATTCTGGAGGTGTACAGAAGATGAGTGAAGAAATGAATCTCAGTGAAGTACTGCAGGTGAGAAGAGGTAAACTTCAAAAGCTGAGAGAAATAGGAAGAGATCCATATCGTGTTGAAAGATATGAAGTTAATAAGTTTAGCCAGGAAATCAAGGATAATTTTGAAGCTATGGAAGGACAAGAAGTTTCTATCGCAGGAAGAGTTATGGCTAAAAGAACCATGGGAAAAGCTGCTTTTATAGATATACAGGACAAGCAGGGAAGAATTCAATCCTATGTACGCCGTGATGCAATTGGAGAAGAAGAATACGATATCTTTATAACCTATGATATTGGTGATATTGTAGGGGTTAAAGGAAGTGTATTTAAAACAAAGCAAGGAGAAGTTTCTATAAAAGCTACAAATGTACAACTATTGTCTAAATCTTTGCAGCCACTTCCTGAAAAATGGCATGGATTAAAAGATAAAGAATTGAGATATAGACAAAGATATGTTGATTTAATTGTAAATCCTGATGTAAAGGAGACCTTTGTCCGCAGGACGAAGGCAATTAAAGCTCTTAGAAAATATTTAGATGATCGTGATTTTTTAGAAGTTGAAACTCCAATACTAGATACAGTGGCTTCTGGTGCTACTGCAAAACCGTTTATTACTCATCATAATACATTAGATATTGATATGTATATGAGAATTGCAACTGAGCTACATTTAAAGAGATTGGTTGTGGGTGGCATTGACCGCGTATATGAAATTGGAAGACTATTCAGAAATGAAGGAATGTCACCCAAGCATAATCCGGAATTTACGACAATTGAATGGTATATGGCTTATGCAGATTATGAGATTATCCTAAAAATGTGTGAAGAAGTTGTATCAGAAATGGCCATGGCAGCAGCAGGCACCACAAAACTTATGTATCAAGGAAAAGAAATAGATTTTACACCGCCATGGAGACGTATAAGAATGGTTGATTTGGTTACAGAAGAAACAGGAATTAACTTTGAAGAAGTTGAAACTGATGAAGAAGCAAGAAAAATAGCAAAAGAAAAAGGCATAGAAATAGAAAAAGAAACCACAAAAGGAGAGATTATTAACTTATTCTTTGAAGAGTTTTGTGAAGAAAAATTAATACAGCCTACTTTTGTGACACATCATCCTGTTGAAATTTCACCTTTCTCTAAGAGAGATCCTGAAAACCCTCAATATACCCATAGATTTGAGGCGTTTGCAAATACGTGGGAGATCGCTAATGCGTTTTCAGAATTGAATGACCCACTTGATCAAAGAGAAAGATTTGAGGCACAATTAAGAAAGAAAGAATTGGGAGAAGATGAAATTGCAATGATGGATGAAGATTTCTTAAATGCCCTTGAAGTAGGTCTGCCACCTACAGGGGGTATAGGAATTGGTATTGATAGACTCGTTATGCTTCTTACTGACTCACCAACCATTAGGGATGTTATTTTCTTCCCAACAATGAAGCCAATTGAAAGGTAAAATAATATAAGCATAGGATGTTCCTATGCTTATTGTTTTACATAAATAAAAGAAGTAGAAAAGTGGAGAAAATGAGAATATTTTTTAGAAAAATGCATATAATGATAAATGTTGGCGTATAAATATATTTGAATGCTTTATCATTTTGTGATATAGTAATTATTGCCGTTGAGAATGAGTTGAACACAACGAGCGAGATGGTTGTAAGCAAAGCAAAAATCCAATAAATACCTTCACATAAAGTGTTGACAGGGCTTAGTGGATATGTTATAGTAATATACGTTGCTTAACAAAAGCGAACAAATTGGTCTTTGAAAACTACACAGTGTAAGAAATTAAGCCAGCAATTTATGAAATAAACCTCGAAGATTTTTTATGAGAGTTTGATCCTGGCTCAGGATGAACGCTGGCGGCGTGCCTAACACATGCAAGTCGAGCGGTTCAATATTCAACACTGAGTATTCAGTAACAGGTTGGCAAAAGGTAGCCACCGTTTGAGGACGAAGGAAGAGAGTCCTCCAGGCTATATTAAAGTGCCAACACCAAAACTGAGCATTGAGTGTTGAATATTGAACAGCGGCGGACGGGTGAGTAACGCGTGGGCAACCTGCCCTATACAGGGGGATAGCCTCGGGAAACCGGGATTAATACCCCATGATACAGATAGATCGCATGGTGTATCTGTCAAAGATTTATCGGTATAGGATGGGCCCGCGTCTGATTAGCTAGTTGGTGGGGTAAAGGCCTACCAAGGCGACGATCAGTAGCCGACCTGAGAGGGTGATCGGCCACACTGGAACTGAGACACGGTCCAGACTCCTACGGGAGGCAGCAGTGGGGAATATTGCACAATGGGGGAAACCCTGATGCAGCAACGCCGCGTGAGCGATGAAGGCCTTCGGGTCGTAAAGCTCTGTCCTAAGGGAAGAAGTATGACGGTACCTTAGGAGGAAGCCCCGGCTAACTACGTGCCAGCAGCCGCGGTAATACGTAGGGGGCAAGCGTTATCCGGAATCACTGGGCGTAAAGGGTGCGTAGGCGGCCGATAAAGTCTGGGGTGAAAGGCTACGGCTCAACCGTAGTAAGCCTTGGAAACTTATTGGCTTGAGTGCAGGAGAGGAGAGTGGAATTCCTAGTGTAGCGGTGAAATGCGTAGATATTAGGAGGAACACCAGTGGCGAAGGCGACTCTCTGGACTGTAACTGACGCTGAGGCACGAAAGCGTGGGGAGCGAACAGGATTAGATACCCTGGTAGTCCACGCCGTAAACGATGAGTGCTAGGTGTCGGGGGGTACCACCCTCGGTGCCGCAGCTAACGCATTAAGCACTCCGCCTGGGGAGTACGGTCGCAAGACTGAAACTCAAAGGAATTGACGGGGACCCGCACAAGCAGCGGAGCATGTGGTTTAATTCGAAGCAACGCGAAGAACCTTACCAGGACTTGACATCCTCTGCATGAACCTTAACCGGTGAAATCCCTTCGGGGACAGAGAGACAGGTGGTGCATGGTTGTCGTCAGCTCGTGTCGTGAGATGTTGGGTTAAGTCCCGCAACGAGCGCAACCCTTGTCTTTAGTTGCCAGCACTTCGGGTGGGCACTCTAGAGAGACTGCCGGGGATAACTCGGAGGAAGGTGGGGATGACGTCAAATCATCATGCCCCTTATGTTCTGGGCTACACACGTGCTACAATGGCTGGTACAACGGGCAGCGAACCCGTAAGGGGGAGCCAATCCTAAAAGCCAGTCTCAGTTCGGATTGTGGGCTGCAACTCGCCCACATGAAGCTGGAGTTGCTAGTAATCGTGGATCAGAATGCCGCGGTGAATGCGTTCCCGGGTCTTGTACACACCGCCCGTCACACCATGGGAGTTGGGGGCGCCCGAAGTCAGCTATCTAACCTTTTGGAAGAAGCTGCCGAAGGTGAAACCAATGACTGGGGTGAAGTCGTAACAAGGTAGCCGTATCGGAAGGTGCGGCTGGATCACCTCCTTTCTAAGGAGAATTGGCTTAACTTACACTGTATAGTTTTGAAAGACCAAGTCTTTCAAATGTGGGGATGTAGCTCAGCTGGGAGAGCACCTGCCTTGCACGCAGGGGGTCAGGAGTTCGATCCTCCTCATCTCCACCACAAGCATCTTTTAAATAGGAAGCTCAGCTAACGCTGAGAAAGGAGTTACAACGAAATCAAAGATTTCTGTAACGTCCATTTTGTACCTTGAAAACTGAACAATGTAGAGAACAAGCAAAACATACAATTTCTGGTCAAGTTAGAAAGAGCATAGGGTGAATGCCTTGGCACCAGGAGCCGAAGAAGGACGTGGTAAGCTGCGATAAGCCTCGGGTAACCGCAAGCAGGTTTTGATCCGGGGATTTCCGAATGGGGAAACCCATCTAGGTTAATACCTAGATACCGTCTACTGAATAAATAGGTAGGCAGGAGGCATACCAGGGGAACTGAAACATCTAAGTACCCTGAGGAAGAGAAAGAAAACTCGATTCCCTAAGTAGCGGCGAGCGAAAGGGGATTAGCCCAAACCTAAAGAATTTTTCTTTAGGGGTTGCGGATATACTCATTAAGAAAGAGGCTATTGTAATCGAAGCGGTCTGGAAAGGCCCACCAAAGAAGGTAACAGTCCTGTAGATAAAACAAGAAGACTTTCGAGTATAATCCAGAGTACCACGAGACACGTGAAACCTTGTGGGAAGCAGGGGGGACCACCCCCCAAGGCTAAATACTACCTGGTGACCGATAGCGTATAGTACCGTGAGGGAAAGGTGAAAAGAACCCCGGGAGGGGAGTGAAATAGAACCTGAAACCCTATGTTTACAAGCAGTGGAAGTTCCTTATGTGAACAACCACGTACTTTTTGTAGAACGGGCCAACGAGTTACGGTATGCAGCAAGGTTAAGTAGTTCAGCTACGGAGCCGCAGCGAAAGCGAGTCTTAATAGGGCGTTTTAAGTTGTATGCCGTAGACCCGAAACCGGGTGACCTATCCATGAGCAGGTTGAAGCGGAAGTAAAATTTCGTGGAGGACCGAACCCATGTCTGTTGAAAAAGGCTGGGATGACTTGTGGATAGCGGAGAAATTCCAATCGAACTCGGAGATAGCTGGTTCTCCCCGAAATAGCTTTAGGGCTAGCCTCAGAGGTTGAGATACGGAGGTAGAGCACTGAATGTCCTAGGGGCCCTCACCGGTTACCGAAGACTATCAAACTCCGAATGCCGTTATCTTTACTCTGGGAGTCAGACTATGGGTGATAAGATTCATAGTCGAAAGGGAAACAGCCCAGACCGTCAGCTAAGGTCCCTAAGTACAGATTAAGTGGAAAAGGATGTGGGATTGCACAGACAACTAGGATGTTGGCTTAGAAGCAGCCATTCATTCAAAGAGTGCGTAACAGCTCACTAGTCGAGTGATCCTGCGCCGAAGATTACCGGGGCTCAAATCTGTCACCGAAGCTACGGCTTGTCACAGAATCATTGGTATTCTTTAAGAAATCCCTAACGGGAGGTAAGCTTTGCGAAAATTTTCCTTGAACTTATTACAATAAAATTTTCGCCAGATTGTCAAAAAGCTCAAATCAAGTAGAAGTGAGCTTGTTAAAGCTCAAATCATACGTTAGAGAATAGCAATGATTCTGTGGCAGGGGTAGGGGAGCATTCTATACGGGCTGAAGCTACACCGTAAGGAGTGGTGGACTGTATAGAAGAGAGAATGTTGGCATGAGTAGCGAGAGGTAGGTGAGAATCCTACCCGTCGAAAACCTAAGGTTTCCTGAGGAAGGTTCGTCCTCTCAGGGTTAGTCGGGACCTAAGCCGAGGACGAAAGTCGTAGGCGATGGACAACAGGTTGAAATTCCTGTACCACCGAAAATCGTTTGAGCAATGGGGTGACACAGGAGGATAGGTCAAGCGCACCGTTGGTTGTGTGCGTCTAAGCCCGTAGGGAGTCTAGGTAGGCAAATCCGCTTAGACAATCCTAAAAGGTGATGGGGAGCGAAATTTAAGTAGCGAACTTACTGATTCCACACTGTCAAGAAAAGCCTCTAGTTAGATCTAGGTGCCCGTACCGCAAACCGACACAGGTAGGTGAGGAGAGAATCCTAAGACGAGCGAGAGAACTATTGTTAAGGAACTCGGCAAAATGACCCCGTAACTTCGGGAGAAGGGGTGCCACGTTAGGGTGTTAAAGCCTGAGGTGGCCGCAGAGAATAGGCCCAAGCGACTGTTTAGCAAAAACACAGGTCTCTGCTAAGTCGAAAGACGATGTATAGGGGCTGACGCCTGCCCGGTGCTGGAAGGTTAAGGGGACGTGTTAGAGCAATCGAAGCACTGAACTTAAGCCCCAGTAAACGGCGGCCGTAACTATAACGGTCCTAAGGTAGCGAAATTCCTTGTCGGGTAAGTTCCGACCCGCACGAAAGGCGTAACGATTTGGGCACTGTCTCAACAATAGACTCGGTGAAATTGTAGTACCGGTGAAGATGCCGGTTACCCGCAGCAGGACGGAAAGACCCCGTGGAGCTTTACTGTAGCCTGACACTGGATTTTGGTATTACATGTACAGGATAGGTGGGAGACTTAGATCCTTGGACGCCAGTCTGAGGGGAGTCGTCCTTGGGATACCACTCTTGTAATACTGAAGTTCTAACCATAAGCTGTGAATCCAGCTTTGGGACACTGTCAGGTGGGCAGTTTGACTGGGGCGGTCGCCTCCCAAAAAGTAACGGAGGCGCCCAAAGGTTCCCTCAGCGCGGTTGGAAATCGCGCGTAGAGTGCAAAGGCAGAAGGGAGCTTGATTGCGAGACATACAGGTCGAGCAAGGACGAAAGTCGGGCTTAGTGATCCGGTGGTTCCGAGTGGAAGGGCCATCGCTCAACGGATAAAAGCTACCCCGGGGATAACAGGCTTATCTCCCCCAAGAGTCCACATCGACGGGGAGGTTTGGCACCTCGATGTCGGCTCGTCTCATCCTGGGGCTGAAGTAGGTCCCAAGGGTTGGGCTGTTCGCCCATTAAAGAGGCACGCGAGCTGGGTTCAGAACGTCGTGAGACAGTTCGGTCCCTATCCGCTGTGGGCGCAGGAAATTTGAGAGGAGCTGTCCTTAGTACGAGAGGACCGGGATGGACGTACCTATGGTGTATCAGTTGTTCCGCCAGGAGCATGGCTGAGTAGCTACGTACGGACGGGATAAGCGCTGAAGGCATCTAAGCGCGAAGCCCCCCTCAAGATAAGATTTCCCATCGCGTAAGCGAGTAAGACCCCAAGTAGACCACTTGGTTGATAGGTCGGAGGTGTAAGGGCAGTAATGTCTGTAGCTGACCGATACTAATAGGTCGAGGACTTGACCAGAAACACTCTAACATTGTTCAGTTTTGAAGGTACATGTTGCTTCACAAAATGTACCGGCGCCAACCAAATTCCAAAATTATCATTTTGAAATTTCGGTTGCTTAGAGGTATATATCCTTCTATATCCAGTGACAACAGCGAAGGGGTCACACCTGTTTCCATACCGAACACAGCAGTTAAGCCCTTCAGCGCTGATGGTACTTAGGCGGAAGCGCCTTGGGAGAGTAGGTCGTCGCTGGTTTAAACTTTAAAGAAGAATCCAAAACGAACTTTATTCGTTTTGGATTCTTTATTTTTTGTTCTAATGAACAAGAAGAAGATAAAAATAATAAGCTTTTTTATATAAAAAGGCTTATTATAACGAAGATACTAGTAGATTGTTATTTTTTTTACAATATATACTTGTATAACAAACGTATATTTCATTCTGTAAGGAAATAAAAACCAGTAAAATTACTTAATATTAAAAATTGAAAAACATGATGTAAAAACTATTTTTCACAATACAAAAAACTGTTTAAAATATTCGTTAAAAATATAACTTTCAAAATATTTAGAAAAAAGCAGGAGCTTTCAAATAAACGTAGAATATATAGATTATATAATGCGAAATAGCTTTTCGTAATACGAAATACTTTAAATGATAGGTCATATAAACCATAAAAGTTTTAACAGAGGAATGTTCGAAACAATCAAATTATATAAAAAGGAGAGGATTATTATGGCAAAGGTAACAACACAAAAACTGAAAAAAATGAAGGAAAAGGGAGAAAAAATAAGTATGACAACGGCTTATGACTATCCAACGGCTTACTTTGTAGATAAGGCTGGTATTGAAATTATCTTAGTAGGTGACTCTTTGGCGATGACTGTCTTGGGATTTGATTCAACAGTTCCAGTTACGATGGATGAGATGCTTCATCATATCAAGCCTGTAGTAAAAGGAGCACCAAATCCATTGATTGTAGGAGATTTGCCCTTTGGTTCTTACAATGTATCTAAAGAGCAAGCTATTATGAATGCAACCCGTTTGATGAAAGAAGGCGGATGCGATACAGTGAAACTAGAAGGTGGCGTGGAAATGGCAGAAGTGGTAAAGGCGATTGTAGATGCAGGGGTACCAGTAATGGGTCATATTGGTCTCACACCTCAGACGGTATCAAAGCTTGGAGGGTTTAAAGTGCAAGGAAAAGGAGCAGAAGCAGCGGAGGCTTTATTAGAAGATGCTTTAGCACTAGAAAGAGCTGGGGCATGGGGATTGATTCTTGAATGTATTCCAGAAGAATTAGGTAAATTAATCACGCAAAAAGTATCCATTCCGACGATTGGTATTGGTGGAGGAAGACATTGTGATGGTCAAGTTTTAGTATTCCATGATATGTTTGGATTGTTTGAGAAATTTCTACCTAAATTTGTGAAACAATATGCAAATCTAGGAGAAGAAATTGTAAAGGGATTAGAAGTATTTAAAGCAGAAGTTCGAGAAGGAAAGTTTCCTGAAGATGCACATGTGTTTGGAGGGGTAAAAGAGGAGGAACTTAAACGATTATATTAAGTTGACAAACTAGCTGTTCTATAACTGTATAAAGGAGGCAGGAATATTCATGGAGAAGTACGCAAAGGTAATAGAAAGTGTAGCAAAAGAGGAACTGGTAAAATTCACACAAGATATACTACGCATCAACAGCGTATATGATCCTAAAAAAGAAGGATTCAATGAGGACAAAGTAGCCCATTTTATTGCAAACTATCTAAAAGAGATGGGATTAGAAGTGCATATTGATGAAGTAGTACCAGGAAGACCTAATGTAATTGGAATACTAAAAGGGAAAGAAAAAGGAAAGACTTTACTTTATGAAGGGCATACAGATGTAGTTACAGCGGGAGATTTACATGAATGGCATTATCCTCCCTTTGAGGCAGTGATTGATCAGGGGCGCATTTATGCAAGAGGTGCCTGTGATACGAAAGGAAATGTGGCTGCAGCCATCTTTGCTACTAAAGCTATTATTGATTCGGGAATCGATTTTAAAGGACAAATCCTATTGTGTATTCCTGTGGATGAAGAGGGAATGATGATTGGAATTAAGGATTTTATTGAGAAGGGTTGGGCGGATAATGTAGATGCAGCCATTATATGTGAACCTGAAGAAAACAATCTATGTATTACACAAAAAGGTGCTATGCGTATTGTAATTAAGGTACAGGGTAAGATGGCTCATGGTGCTATGCCTTTAGCAGGAATTAATCCTAATTGGCGAATGGCAAAGATTATATGTGAATTAGAAAAATTACAGCAAAGTGAAATTGATCGTCTTGGCAAACATCATTACTTAGGTTATCCTAGCATTACGCCTACAATACTTATGGCACCTAGCAAAGGAGAAGCACAAATTAATGTCATTCCTAAAGAATGCTATACAACTTTGGATATTCGTACGGTGCCAGGGCAAGAACATGTAGTATTAAGAAAGCAAATACAAGAAATATTAGATCGTTTGGCCTTAGAAGATGAATATTTCCATGCAACCATGGAAGTGATTGAAGAAAGACCTTGGACAGAGACACCTAAAGAAGAACCTGTAGTAAAAGCAATGAGTAGTGCTTATATAGCTATTACAGGAAAAGAGCCAATTTACAATGGGGTACCAGGAGCGACTGACGGAACGTTCCTGAATTGTCTAAAGGGAATTCCTGTGATTACAACAGGGGCTGGTGATCGATTAATTCCCCATCAAGCAGATGAGTATGTTGAAATTGAAGAGCTGGTGGAAACCACGAAGCTCTATGCTTTAACAGCTATGTTATATCTTAATGAAGAAATGTAGTCAATTTATTTGAGCAAGCGAAAGTGTAAGGTAAAGGGTAATCAGTTGGAGTATTTACTCCAGCTGACTCAATACCTATCTATGGGAATGCTTAAAGGTGGAGGACTTAACCTTAGAATGGAAACAAAAATAAAAAGAAAAAGCTTGACCACTTTAAAGTATTTTTAGTAGGATGTCTTATGAGAAGTAAAAAGGAGGTTAGAAGATGGAAGAAAACAAAAAATCTGGAGAAGAGTTTGTGGAAGATCCTCGATATAAGCAGTGTAACAAGGAAGCGTTAATGGGGATAGGATTAGGGATTGCCAATTTACTATGGTGGTTTGTTTGGGGATATGGTTTAGGCTCTAAGCCACCAGAGGAATATTCTTATGTGATGGGATTGCCAATGTGGTTTTTTATGAGCTGTGTTGTAGGGGCCATTTTGTTTAGTGTGTTGGCCATTATCATGGTAACGAAATTTTTTAAGGATATGCCTTTAGATAAACTGAATGAAGATGAATTAGAAAAATTATAGGAAAGAGGTGAGCTGAGGATATGGCAAATGTACAATGGAGTGTTTTAATTCCTTTAATTCTCTACTTTATAGGGGTATTTGCAATTGGCTTTTATAGTATGAAATTTGTCTCAAAGGCAAGTCAAGGAGATGGTGAAGGAGAAGGTTTCTTATCAGAGTATCTTGCTGGAGGGAGAGATCTTGGAGGTTTTGTTTTAGCCATGACATTGGTAACTACGTACCTTAGCGCTGGAAGCTTTATTGGAGGACCTGGTGCTGCCTATACCTTTGGAATGGCATGGGTGTTTCTTGCAATGAGTCAAATGCCTACAGGTTATTTTACTTTGGCAGTTTTAGGGAAGAAATTTGCTATTGTGGCTAGAAAGATCAATGCTGTAACGATCACAGATTTTATTAGAGCCCGTTACAAAAATGATGCTTTGGTAGTACTTTGTTCTCTTTCTATTGTAGCTTTTTTTATAGCTGCCATGGGAGCACAATGGATTGGTGCCGCTAGGCTTATTGAAGGGTCTGTGGGGATTCCCTATCAAACAGCATTAATATTTTTTGCAATAACGGTTTTAATCTATACAACCATAGGTGGATTCCGTGCAGTAGCACTAACGGATACATTACAAGGAGTAATTATGACAATTGGTACAATTGCTTTATTTGTAGCAACGGTAGCCGCTGGAGGTGGAATTGCCAATATTATTCAGAAAATGTATGAGATTAATCCAGGCTTAATAACGCCCTATAGTATTAAGGAAGGTTTCGCAACAAAGGCATGGGTTACATCTTTTTGGATCTTAGTGGGTTTTGCAGTTGTAGGTCTACCGAGTGTAGGGATGCGAGCGATGAGCTATAAAGATAGTAAAAGTATGAAAGAGGGTATCATTTATGGTACGGTAGTTTCCATGATTTTATTGATGGGTATGCACTTTATAGGTGCCTTTGGTATTGTTGTAGTGCCAGGCATTGCCTCAGGGGATTTGGTAGTACCAACTATTAGCACAAAATTATTCCCAAATTGGATTGCAGGATTGATTTTAGCAGGACCTTTGGCAGCGGTTATGTCTACGGTTGACTCTCAGCTATTAATTGTTGTAGGGGCGATTGTCAATGATATTTATTCTAATTATATCAATCCTAAATTGAGAGATAATTCAAAGCTTACTGCAAAGATAAGTTTTGCAAGTACCATTATCGTAGGAGCCTTAGTATTTTTAACAGCCTATAACCCACCACCTATTATGGTATGGTTAAATCTTTATGCAAATGCTGGTCTTATTTCCACCTTCTTATGGCCTATTATATTGGGGTTATATTGGAAACGAGCCAATACAGCGGGAGCCTTTGCTTCCATTATTACCGGTGTAGGTACTTATATTCTATTTAGTAAAGTTTGGGCAAGACCTTTAGGGATGCATACCATTGCATTACCACTGATGCTTTCTTTGGCAGTATTTGTGATTGTAAGTTTAAATACAAAGAAACCTACCCAAGAAACGATACAAACTTTTTGGGGGATTTAAATAATTAGTTATCAGTACAAGGTAAAAAAGTAAGGGAGTGACGTATATGACATGGAAAACAGATATAGAAATTGCACAGGAAGCAAAGCCTGTACATATTTATGAAATTGCAAAAAAATTAAAAATAGAAGAAGATTATGTAGAAGCATATGGAAAATATAAGGCAAAGATTGACTATAACCTATTGGCACAACAAAGCAATCAGCCTAATGGGAAACTGATCTTAGTTACTGCAATTAATCCAACACCAGCAGGAGAAGGTAAAACTACGACAACAGTAGGATTAGGAGATGCATTAAGCTGCCTTAATAAAAATACAATCATTGCGCTACGAGAGCCTTCTTTAGGACCCGTATTTGGTGTAAAAGGAGGTGCAGCAGGAGGAGGATATGCCCAAGTTATTCCTATGGAGGATATTAATCTTCATTTTACTGGAGATATGCATGCCATTGGTGCAGCCAATAATCTCATTGCCGCTATGCTAGATAATCATATTCAACAAGGTAATGTACTAAATATTGATGTCAAAAGGATTACTTGGCGAAGGTGTATTGATATGAATGATCGACAGCTTCGTTCTATCGTGGATGGGTTAGGTAGCAAAGGTGACGGTGTTCCTAGAGAAGATGGCTTTGATATTACTGTAGCTTCAGAGATTATGGCCATTTTATGCTTATCCGAAAATTTAACAGATCTTAAGAATAGAGTGGCACGAATCATTGTGGGGTACAATCGTAGTGGAGACCCTGTGACAGCAGGAGACTTAAAAGCCCAAGGAGCGGTAGCAGCACTGTTAAAGGATGCATTGAAACCGAACATGGTACAGACATTAGCGCATACACCAGCGTTTATTCATGGAGGTCCATTTGCGAATATCGCCCACGGGTGCAATAGTGTTATGGCGACGAAAATGGCTTTAAAAATGGCTGATTATGTAGTAACAGAAGCAGGATTTGGTGCTGACTTGGGTGCGGAAAAATTTATTGATATCAAATGTCGATTAAGTGGTCTGAGACCCGATGCGGTTGTTATTGTAGCTACGGTTAGAGCATTAAAGCACCATGGAGGTGTAAGCAAGAGTGAATTAAATATGGAAAACCTAGAAGCTCTGGAAGAAGGAATTCCAAATTTACTAAAGCATGTAGAGAATATCACAAAGACTTTTGGATTACCAGCAGTAGTGGCTATTAATAGATTTCCTACAGATACAGAAAAAGAACTACAATTTATTACAGATGCTTGTAGGAAACTAGGTGTAAATGTGGCCTTATCAGAAGTGTGGGGTCAAGGAGGAAAAGGTGGTGTGGCATTGGCAGAGGAAGTGCTTCGCCTTATAGACAGTAGAGAAGGCCAATTCCAATTCATCTATGATGATAATATAAGCATTAAAGAAAAAATCGATGCCATTGCTCAAAAAATCTATGGTGCTGAGGGGGTAGACTTTGTCGGTAACAGCCTAAAGCAAATTGAAAAAATAGAACAGCTTGGTTATCAAAGTTTGCCTATTTGTATGGCAAAAACCCAATATTCTTTATCAGATGATCCCAAAAAATTGGGCAGACCAAAAGACTTTAGA
Source organism: Clostridiaceae bacterium 35-E11 (assembly GCA_038396625.1). Classification (GTDB taxonomy): domain Bacteria; phylum Bacillota; class Clostridia; order Peptostreptococcales; family Thermotaleaceae. The sequence continues at coordinate 3,603,862 of CP121688.1, read as the reverse complement.
ATTTCTATTCGAAATGTAAAGGTATCTGCCGGAGCAGGTTTTATTGTAGCACTAACGGGGGATATTATGACACTGCCAGGACTGCCTAAAGTGCCTGCTGCAGAAAAGATTGATGTCGATAATACGGGAAGAATTTCTGGATTATTCTAATAGGTATGGCAGCTTAGGCTGCCATATTTTTCATAGGAAAGTGAGGCGTTTATATGTTAGAAAAAAGCTGTTACGCGTTTTTGGAATTAATGAAAATAGAGCAAGAAATCATCCAAGTAGAACAAGATGGAATCAAAAAAGCGGATGAAATATTTCTGCAAGTAGAAACAATATTATCAGGAGGGAAGTAAGATGACGGATAGCTTAAAGGGCAAACCTGTTGTAGTATCTTTAAAAGAACAAATGAAACAAGAAATTTTAGGTTTGGAAGCAGAGGGTATTCAACCTACCATGGGAATCTTACGAGTAGGAAATCGACCGGATGATATTGCCTATGAAAACAGCATTATTAAAAATTGTGATTCTATAGGAATGAGAACACAAGTATTTGAAGTAGATAAAAATATTCATATGGAAGCATTCAAAGAGTTGTTTCATAAGATCAATGATGACAAGTATATACATGGAGTTTTGCTGTTTCGACCCTTGCCACTTCAGTTAGATATGGATGTGATAAAATATCTTATTGATCCCCAAAAGGATATTGACTGTATTCATCCTATGAATCAACAAAAGGTATTTGAAGGTGCAGTAGACGGTTTTTTACCCTGTACACCAGAGGCTGTAATGGAGATGCTAAAATACTACCAAATATCTCTTCAAGGTAAAAATATAGTAGTGATCAACAGAAGCATGGTATTAGGAAAACCATTAGCCATGATGCTTTTAGCAGCCCAGGCAACAGTGACGATTTGTCACTCGAAGACCCGTAATCTTCCAGAAATAACTTCTAAAGCAGACATTGTTATTACTGGGGTAGGGAGAGCTCGTTTTTTTAAAGAAGAATATTTTCATCAAGATGCAGTAGTTATTGATGTAGGAATTAATGACGGAGGAAACGACAAAATTTGTGGAGATGTAGATGATGATAGGGTACATGATAAGGTCAAGGCCATTACACCTGTACCTGGAGGTGTTGGGACAGTAACGACTGCTATTCTCTTGAGGCATGTGTTGGAAGCATGCAAAAAACAAATTTAGTTACTTTAGGAATATCAATGTAAAGGAAGGAAAACATATTACCATATAAGATAAATATTAGAAAATTTATCATTTTAAAATTAATGTTTAGCCAATAAAAGATTCTAGTATTCTATTTTCTTTTATTGGCTTTATCTTATGGAATATAAAAAATATAAGTAGCCATATAGAATCATTTCATTTTTCCTTCATTAAATCAAACAGTGAAAAACCTGGAAAATCATAGGTTTTACAGCATCCTTTTTAATGATATAATTTTTTTATAATACCTTCATTACAATTATATCGGTGTAGGAAAATATTTTTGACACAAGGGGGATATGCACAATGAAATATATATTATTTGTGGTTTTAGCAGGGATGGCAGCAGGATTTCTTAATACGGTTGCAGGTGGCGGATCTCTAATAACAATGCCAATTTTAATTTTTTTAGGACTTCCATCAGCAGTTGCAAATGGAACAAATCGAGTGGCTTTAATGGTTCAGAATGTCATCGCTATTATGAATTTTCGTCAGAAGGGATTTTTTGATTGGAAATTAAGTATTATGTTGGCAATGCCTGCCGTACTTGGGTCAATGATTGGTTCGAAGATTGCTGTTGCTATTCCTGATTATATTTTTAATAAATTATTAGGGATTGTAATGATTATGGTACTTATATTGACAATTTGGAATCCACAAAAGAAGCTAGAATCAAAAGAAATGATATTAGATCGGAAAAAGAAAATAATAGCATGTATTGTATTTTTCTTTGTGGGTGTTTATGGAGGACTTATCCAAGCAGGTGTAGGGTTTATTATTATTATTTCTCTTACATTCATTACAGGGTTTACACTCGTAAAAATTAACAGTCTAAAGGTTTTTATCGTGGCGGTGTACATGGTTTCTTCCTTATGTGTTTTTGTATTTAGTGGAAAGGTAAATTGGATATATGGCTTAAGCTTGGCGATGGGTAATGGCATTGGCGCTTACTTAGGTAGCAATTTTTCAGTAAATAAAGGAGATAAATGGATTAGAATAATATTGGTAAGTGCTGTTTCATTAATGGCGATGAAATTATTAGGTATATTTAACCTGTAAGTGTAATAAACGATTATCTAGGAGAAAGATGATGCATCTATGATAATTGTTTTTATAAAGCCATAGCAATTTTAGCAATATGATAAAAATCTTAGAAGATGGGTTTTACGTCTAAACTTGGACGAAACATCATATAAATAAAATAGATTGATTGGTAGATTAGTTTTTGCCAGAATATTGCTTTGATAACCTAGGAAGGATCGTGTATACTTAAGAATATAGAAACAAAATAGGGGGGATTTGATGAGCGTGCAAGCATTGTTTAAAAAGGGACTTTCCTTTATGGAGTTTGTAAACCAGGATAAGGATACGTATAAAGAAAAAACCTTAGAAATATATGAAAATATTGTAGTAGACCCGGCAGTAGAAAATGAAATAAAAACAGTGGATCGATTAGTAAATGTCTTGGTATTTGCAGAAATTTGGTGTCCTGATTGTATGATTAATGTACCAGCTCTTCAAAAAATGGCAGATATTAACCCAAACTTTGTACTAGCTATTGTTTCTAGAGAAGGTAATGAAAGCTACATGGACAACTATAAAGTGAATGGGAAACCTAAAATACCTACATTTGTTTTTATGGATAAGGATTTTCAGGTACAGGGTGCCTTTGTAGAGCAACCTCATATCATAAAAGAAACAGAAGCAAAAGGCAAACAAGTTGAAATTATTGTGGCCAAAAGAAAATATAGAAAAGGTGAATATATCGTAGAAACAATGAAAGAAATATTAAATATTGTGAAAAAATAGATGGCGAAGGGCCATCTATTTTAATGTCATAGACAAGATAAAAAATTCATTTTCATAAGTTCTTTTTGACAAGGAAACTTGCAGATGATACAATATATAGTGCACCAAACAAAAAACATACTAAATGTTGTTACAGGAGGTAGATTTATGCAGCTCTCAGATAATGCATTAAAAGTACTTGAAAGAAGATATCTTATTAAAGATGATCAAGGAAATATAATGGAAACTCCAGAAGAAATGTTTCAAAGAGTGGCAAATCATGTGGCGAAAGCTGATCAAATATATAATCAAAATGCAAATATCCATGAAATAGCTAATAAATTTTATGAGATGATGACCAATTTAGAATTTTTGCCTAATTCTCCAACATTGATGAATGCAGGCAGAGAATTAGGGCAACTTTCCGCTTGTTTTGTTCTTCCTGTAGAAGATACAATGGAAGGCATTTTTGATGCCATTAAAAATGCAGCGATTATCCATAAATCAGGTGGGGGAACAGGGTTTAGTTTCTCAAGACTTCGCCCTAAAGGAGCAACAGTTGCGTCTACTGGAGGTGTTGCTTCAGGACCTGTTAGCTTTATGAAAGTCTTTAATGCGGCTACAGAAGCAGTGAAACAAGGTGGAACGCGAAGAGGCGCCAATATGGGCATATTAAGAATAGACCATCCTGATATATTAGAATTTATCAAGTGTAAAGAAAATAATAAAGAAATAACTAATTTTAATATAAGTGTAGGGATTACAGAAGCATTCATGAAGGCTGTAGAAAGTGGTGGAGACTATGATCTAGTTGATCCTCATACCAAGGAAATCGTAGGAAAGTTAAATGCAAAAGAAATATTTGATATCATTGTAGAGATGGCTTGGACAAATGGAGAACCAGGGATTATTTTTTTAGATCGACTAAACAAGAGTAACCCTACACCTATGCTTGGAGAGATTGAGAGTACCAATCCATGTTTACATCCAGATACTTTGATTTCAACGAAAAATGGTCTTGAGAAAGTCAAAGACTTATTTGAGAAATATAAAGATAATGAAATAGAGATTCTCACGGACAACAGAGTTATAAATGAAAAGATCAAACATAATGGCAGAGAATATTATGAAAATGGCGTTACCTTACGAAAAGCCAAAGTTTTCAAAACAGGTTTTAAGAAAACATTAAAAATTCAATTACATAATGGACAAGAAATAAAAGTTACATCTGAACATAAAATTTTTACAACAAAGGGATGGGTGGAGGCAAAGGATTTAAAGGTTGATGACGAAGTTCTCATACAATCTGGAAAAGGTTATTGGGCAGATTCAGATGAAATTGGAGAGGACTTAGGATTGTTCTTAGGATGGCTTACAGGAGATGGTTGGTTAACATCTGATGAAAAAGCAATAGGTATGGTTTTTGCAGAAAATGAAAGATATATTATGGAAAAAATGCAAGAGATTGCAGTAGATTTTGGTGCTGGAAAAGGAATTGTGAACAAAAGAGAAAACGGTACGTGGCAGATGCTATTCAAAAGAAAGAATTTTATTGAGCTGATCAAATCCTTTGGATTTAAAGCAAAAAAAGCTCATGAAAAAAGAGTGCCTACAGCTATTTTTACAGCCTCTGAAGAAACCACTGTGGCATATCTTAACGGATTGATTAGCTCAGATGGAACAATCAATCATGTTGATGAAGCACATCGGGATGTACGAATAACTTCTAGCTCCTTTAAATTGCTACAAGATATACAGGTGCTGTTATTAAATTTCGGTATATTTTCAAATATATATGATCGTACAAAAAAAGAACCTTCTGTATTTACATATATAACACAAGAAGGAGAAGAGAAACGTTACACGACAAAACCTTATTATGAATTAATTATCAATGGCAATGATATTGGTAGCCTCAACAGAAATATGCCTAACTTTATTCATAAGAAGAAAAATGAAAAGTTTCATCAAATAAACAAAGTTTCAAAAAAAACAACGAAATATATCAGTAAAGTCAAAGAAATCATTGAAGATCAGGAAGTCGAAGTTTATGATATTTCAGAAGGACTTACCCACTCATTGATTGCTAATGGGATGGTGGTACATAATTGTGGTGAGCAGCCACTACTACCTTATGAATCCTGTAATTTAGGTTCTATTAATCTAGCAAAAATGGCTAAAAAAGAAGCAGGGAAAGTATACATAGACTATGACCGATTACAAGAAATTACTTATTTGGCAGTACATTTCTTGGACAATGTCATTGATGTCAATAATTATCCTTTAAAAACCATAGATGAACAAACGAAAGCAACAAGAAAAATTGGATTAGGTGTAATGGGCTTTGCAGATTTATTGATGGAATTAGGCATCCCGTATAATTCACAAGAGGGTGTCAAAACGGCAGAAGAAGTGATGCGCTTTATTGATCAAAAGTCAAAAGAAATGTCCATCATGTTAGCGAAGGATAGAGGAGTATTTCCTGCATACGAGCAAAGTATCTATAAAGAGCAGGGAACATTATTAAGAAATGCTACAACTACAACGATTGCGCCTACAGGAACCATTAGTATTATTGCAGGAGCATCCAGTGGTGTAGAACCACTATTTGCTTTATCCTATTTTAGAAATGTGATGGATAATGATAAACTGATAGAGACCCATCCTTTATTTGAAGAAATGTTGAGAAGAAGAGAAATTTACTCACAAATACTTATGGAGAAAGTAGCTGAGCATGGAAGCATACAAGAAGTCCTAGAGATACCAGAAGAAATGAGACGTATATTTGTAACTGCTCATGACGTATCCCCTATATGGCATATAAAAATGCAATCAGCTTTCCAAAACCATGTGGACAATGCAGTTTCTAAAACTGTAAATTTCAGCCACGATGCTACAAAGGCAGATGTAGAAGAAGCCTATCGCTTGGCATATGATTTAGGATGTAAAGGGATTACCATTTATCGAGATGGAAGTAGAGAAGGCCAAGTATTAAATATTGGTGTCGTCAAAAACGATGAACAAGCAGCTACCACCTCTACCACTTATATCACACCAAGACCTAGACCAGAAATTACAACGGGTTTGACGGAAAAAGTAAGAATCGGCTGTGGCAATTTATATATCACAGCAAATTATGACGATGAGGGTATCTGTGAAGTCATTACCAATCTTGGAAGAGCTGGAGGCTGTCCTAGTCAAAGTGAAGCAACCAGTAGGATTGTTTCTATTGCCTTACGTGCAGGGGTTCGTCCAGAGTCCATTATCGAGCAATTAAAAGGAATTCGATGCCATTCTACCTTGAGTCAAAGAGCAAAGGGAAATAAAAATATCAAAGTATTATCTTGCCCTGATGCTATAGGAAGAGCATTAGAAAAAGTAATGGACATGCGGGTGCAGTCTACAGAACTGAATGTACAGGATATTGCCCTAGAGCTTGAAACAGAAGAGACTGGTAATTGGGAGAGCAATGGTTCTATGTGCTCTATGGCTGAAACATCTGCCAATATATATGAAGAAGAATTAGCTATTGAGATGGAAAGGATACAAGGACCAGGTAATAGCAATTGCCCCGAATGCGGATCAAAGGTAGAACATGAAGGTGGTTGTATGATTTGTAGGAGTTGTGGGTTTTCTAGATGTGGGTAATTGGAGTAGCATAATAAAGTCAGGAAGAAATATATTTTAAATTGGTTTTGACAATAAAAAATATATTTTCAAAAAAAATATCTAATAAGTCATCTAAAGGATATTTATATTACTATATAATCTTAGATGGCTTATTTTTTTAAGAAGAAATTATGAAATAAAGAGAAGATAATAAAAATAATAATCAAAGGGTTCTTGTGACTATTTTTATGTATGTAGAGTTGATTCATGAATGATTATGCTTTACTATATAATTAAACAAGTAAAATAGAGCTGAATAGTGATTATTGAAGATATTTATTAGGATAACTATAGAATTAAAAGAGCAGTATAGCTAAAGCTTTGTTTTCAAACTCTCAGGTAACATACAATGATTGGACACAACGCCAAAGAAATCTTGGTAGAAAGGTACTGAAGAAGCAAATTGCTACATAATGAATAGTGAGGAAACGTTCAGGTAAAGGGATATGGGGTAAATTAGCACTGTTTTTGCTGTGCTTTTTATACCCTGTTTTTGTGTTCTAATGGTGCTAGAGTCCTTAACCGAAGTGTGACTGATTAGTATTGGTTGATGGCGTTTACGATCGGAGCCTATTGGCATAGATTCCACACATTTTTTAAAGGATTAGTTTTAGAATACTCACTTTAAAAGCTTTGTGATTTTGTAGGTAACTAGAACGATTATAAATGGAAGTACCTAAGTTAGAAAAGATAACGTTTTGTGAGCCATAAAAGTCTAAAGACTACTCATGTGTCGCATGAAAGAACACATGAGCTAAAAAGTCACATGTGCTTATTCTAAATGAATAGCAAGATAAAATAATTTTAAAGTAAAATATCTGATAGGATACATAACAAATGTTCTATAAACATTGAAAAAACAGTAATTTTTAAAAGATAGTATTTTAAAGTAATTATGGCATATAAATTGCATTATTGGTATCTATAGTGGAGATACATTATAAATTGCGGTATAAAAGATTGTTAAAAAATTTACCAATTTAACTATTACTATATCGTTTGATTTAATAATGTTCTCTATTAAGATAAATAAAAAAACGTTTGCAAAAATATTTTAAATGTGGAGGGGAACAAATGAAAAAAAGAATGAGTTTATTGATGGCAGTTTTATTAATCACTACGATGATACTTGGAGGATGTGGAAATTCCTCACAATCAAGTGTATCTGATGGAACATCATCTGACGCAGCAACTTATGAAATGAGAATTGCACACTGTACTTCTGAACAAGATCCGATTCATTTAGGGTTTTCTAAATTCAAAGAGTTAATTGAAGAAAGAACAGAAGGAAAAATTAAAGTTACGATTTATCCGAACAAAGCTATAAGTAATTCTGATAGTGAACAAGCAGAAATGATTAAAAATGGTTCTATAGAAATGTCATCCGTACCTACCTATGTATTAGTTGGGATGAATGATACTTTGAAAAGCTTCTATATTTATGATTATCCATACTTATTTGAAAGCGACGAAGAAATTTACAAATTTGGTGATAGCGAAATGGGAAAAGAAATGATGAATGAATTACTTGAAAAAACTGGAATACGAGGATATGGTCCTTATAATTTAGGTTGGATTAAAGTTTCTACATCTAAAACTCCTATTGATAAACCATCTGATATAAAAGGTTTGAAGATTAGAACTACTGTGTCAGAATTATATATGGAAACGATGAAAGCGTGGGGTGGCAATGCAACGCCTATGGCATACGGTGAAGTATTTACAGGATTACAACAAGGTACAATTGATGGGATGATGACATCAACAGGCTTATATGTGTCAGATAAATTCTATGAAGTTCAAAAATTCATGGGAGCAATTAATCCATTTGGAATCGTTCATATTCCAATCGTTAGTGATGCATGGTATCAAAACTTACCAGATGACTTGAAAAAAGTATTCGATGAAACAATGGTAGATTATCTAGCATATACAAGAGAAGAAGAAGCTAAATACGAAAATCAAGCCATTAAGACATTAAGAGAAAAAGGGATGACAGTGAAAGAATACTCAGAAGAAGAATTGGAAGTATTTAAGCAGTTAGCACAGCCAGTAGCTGAAAAAAAGGCTGATTTAGCTGGAGCAGAGTACATTGGAAGCGTTAAAGAATTCTTAGGAAAATAGTTAGATGATTGCAGTGGTATGTCATTTGCATATCACTGCAAATCAATGTAATATTTCCCATTTTAAGTTTGAAATATAAAATGAATATCATTTTTAATATGTGACAACAACACAGTGGCAGGGAGGAAGATTTGTGGAAAAGGCAAAGAAAATTTTTGGCAATATTGAAAGAGATATATGTAGTATATTACTGGGAGCTATGTTATTAATATTATCTTTGCAAGTTGTGTTAAGGTTTGTTTTTAATAATTCTAATTCATGGTCAGAGGAACTTGCCAGATATTTATTCATTTGGTTAGTACATATAGGAATTGCATATGCAGCAAAAGAATATGCACATATTAGGATAGAAGCATTACAAGGTTTCTTTCCGAAACCTATAAGAAAATATATTGCATTAATAGGTGAGATCATACTGCTTATATTTAGTATCGTATTGGTTTATATAAGTGTTCAATATACGCATAAAATGTTTGTAACAAAGCAATCTTCTTTGGGGCTAAAATTAAATATGGGATATGTATACATGTCAATACCTATAGGATATGCCTTGCTGGGATTACGCACAGTACAAAATATTATTACTAAGAAATATGCCGTAGAAAAAAATGAAGCAGATGAAGTGATAGAGCAAATAGAAAAAGATAGCAAAAGAGGTGAAAAATAATATGAATGCCACAGCTTGTATATTATTAACTTTTATAGGAACATTATTTTTAAACGTTCCAGTAGCATTTTCACTTGGAATGTCAGCACTTTTAACTATATTATTATTTAAAATGTTGCCAGCAACCTTTATGATTCAATCATTATTTTCCGCAAGTGATTCATTCACATTACTAGCAGTACCTTTCTTCATTCTAACGGGGGATATTATGATGCATGGAGGAATTTCTAAAAGACTTGTTGCATTTTGTACAGCATTGCTAGGAGCAACAACGGGTGGTTTAGGAATGATTACAGTATTGACCTGTATGATATTTGCATCTATTTCTGGCTCAGGTCCAGCAACCGTTGCCGCCATAGGAGGGATCATGATACCTGCTATGATTGAAGAAAAGTATGAAAAATCATTCGCTTGTTCATTAGCAGCTACATCAGGTGCGTTAGGGCCAATTATTCCTCCGAGTATATCCTTTGTCATGTACGGTGTAATCGCAGGAGTTTCAATTACAGATTTGTTTATGGCAGGAATTGTTCCAGGTATAGCTATGGCACTCGCTTTAATGATATTTGTAAGCATTGCTTGTAAAAAACATGGTTTTGGAATCAAGAGAGGAAAACCAACAAGAGCAGAACAGTGGAAAGCCTTTTCAGAAGCAAAATGGGCATTGTTAGTTCCTATTATTATATTAGGTGGCATATATAGTGGCGTATTTACACCAACTGAGGCAGCAATTATCGCTTGTGATTATGGATTAATCGTAGGATTGTTTGTATATAAAGAGATGACATTAAAGGATCTTCCTAAAATATTTGGAAGAACAGCATTAACTTCTGGAACAGTATTAGTATTAGTAGGATGTGCTACTGCATTTGGTAAATTACTAACGATTGAACAAGTACCACAAATGATTTCATCAGGTCTATTAAGCCTTACAACGAATAAATTTATCATATTATTATTAATTAATATGATATTGTTTGTAACAGGTATGTTAATGGAAACATTAGCTGCAATCGTAATACTTGCACCTTTAATGTTATCAGTAGTTGTACCATTAGGAGTAGATCCGTTACATTTTGGTATTATTATGGTTCTTAACCTTGTTATAGGAATGTGTACACCGCCTGTTGGCGTGAATATATTTGTTGCTTCTAAATTAGGAGATATTCCTTTGGAAAAAATGTTTAAATGGCTAATTCCTATGATAGGAGTATTGCTCATCGTATTGACAATATTTACTTATGTACCTGAACTATCAATGGCATTGCCACGTTTCTTTAAGTAAAATTTCGTATCACATAAGGAGAGGATTAGGATGGAAAACAAAAAATATAAATATACGATGGAAATTAGTGAAGGAATAGACTTTAGAGGAGTAGGTGGATTGGTTAAAAGATTAATCCATCCAACGACTACTGGTTCAGAACAATTAGGCATGGGAATTGTTTATTTGTGTCCGGGAGAAGAATTGCCACCCCATAAGCATTTTAACGAAGAAGCATATTTTATTTTAGAGGGTTCCGGAATAATGAGAATTGAAGGATGTGAAGAAGAAATCGTTTTGAAAAAAAACTTAAGCGTATATATGCCTGCTGAGAAAGAGCATTATACAAAAAATACTGGAAATGAAATGCTCGTGTTTATATGTGCACTTGCTCCACCACCAGTAGCTAAATAAGCAGAAATATCATTTAAATGAAGGGAGTGTAAAATTTAATGGAACCCAAAAAGAAACTTGAGGATTATGGTATTCATCATGTAGGCTATGTAGTAAAAGATTTAGATGAAACCGTAAATCACTTTAAAAAATTCTATGGCATAGATGATTTCCAAATATATGAATTTTCTCCTTCTAAGGTATGGAGTTATGGGGAAGAAGTGCAACAATATAGATTGAAGATCGCAATGGGCAAACTTAAGAATACAACTTGTGGCATTGAAATCATACAACCTCTTGAAGGGGAAGGGGTTCATAAGGATTTTATTGTTGATGGAAATAATGGAATGCATCATATATGTTTTGCTGTTGAAGATTATGATTATTGGAGAGAACATTTTATGAATGCAAAAGCAGAATTTGTATTTGAATCTGAAACAGAGGATGAAATTAATGGTTATAGACGTTGTTTTTATGCAGAAGATTTAAAAACAGAAATGATATTTGAAATAAAAGAAATTCCTCATTTTAGAAAATAATTATTTAAAATCAAGATGCTATTGAAATGTGTAATTTTTTATTTATAATGAGAATTCATAAAGAACTATAATCTTAAATATAAGAATTTAAAATAAGGACTGATCATATGAAAGCCGTGGTAAAAACAAAAATTGGTGAAGGTTTTATAGAATATATAGATATTGAGGAACCAAAGGTCCGCAAAGGACAAGTTAAAATAAAAGTAAGTTTTGTTGGAGTCTGTGGCACAGATATTAGTATAAGACATAATCATCAATGGTCAAATCCGCCAGTAGTACTGGGACATGAGTTTAGTGGCATTGTGCAAGAAGTTGGTGCTGGCGTTACGAATTTTAAAAAAGGTGATAGAGTAATTTCTGAAACAGCGCAGGTGGTTTGTGGAACATGTGAGAATTGTATGTCAGGACATTATTTGATGTGCAAGGATAGACTATCCATTGGGTATGGTACCAATGGGGCGATGGGAGAATATATCGTTGTTCGTGAAGAAATCGTTCACCATGTCCCAAGAGAAGTTTCTATGGAAGAAGCGGCTATGTGTGAGCCATCAGCAGTAGCATATCGTGCAGTATTTGACCATGTAGATATTAAACCAATACATACAGTAGCTGTTTTTGGTCCTGGAACGATAGGGCAGTTAGTAGCTCAAATGATAAAGAGTATAGGTGCGAAAGTAATATTATGCGGAACAGCAAGAGATATAAAAAGATTAGAAATAGCTAAAAAATTAGGAATTAATACCCTTGTGATAGATAATGTGGATCTACCTAAATATATGATGGAACAGACGAATGAAAATGGTGTTGATTATGCGTTTGATTGTTCAGGAGCAACGCCCGCAATCAATCAAGCTTTAAATAGTATTAAAAGAATGGGGACGCTTGTACAAGTTGGACTAACGAAACCTAATATTGCAATTGATTATAATCTATTGCCTCTGAAAGAAATTAGTATCGTTGGATCCTTTGGACATGTGAATGCAAGCTGGAAAGGCGTACTAAAATTAATGGAACTTAAAAAGCTAAAGCTTAAACCGCTTATATCTGGAAAATATAGATTTGAAGAATGGGAAAAGGGATTTAATGCGGCTGAGGAGCTCGATGGGGTAAAAGTGCTATTGCATCCATAATTTTATCTTAATGAAAGGAAGAAAAAAATGAAATTCACAGGGAAAAGAGCATTGGTAACGGGTTCTGCACAAGGAATAGGACTAGCAATTGCGAAACGATTAGCGACAGAAGGAATAGAAGTGATATTAACAGATATAAACCTAGATAAAGCGCAAGAAGAGGCATCAAATTTAACGAAAAAATATGGAATAAAATGCTATGCTAAAAAAATGGATGTGTCTAATGAAGTAGATGTAAAAACAACCATAGAAGAAATCATCAAAGAAAATGGTGTAATAGATATACTTGTTAATAATGCAGGAATATGTTATCCTGCAAAGCCACTAGAAGAAATCTCCCAAGATGAGTGGCTAAAGGTATTTCGTATAAATGTACTAGGAGTGGTAAATTGTATAAATGCAGTTAGCCCTTATATGAAAAAACAAATGTATGGAAGAATAGTAAATATGTCCTCAAGTTCAGCTTATACAGGAGGGATTGCTGTTTCGCCAACGTATTCTGTTAGTAAGGCTGGTGTTACTTGTCTTACGAAGACTTTGGCTAAATCCCTTGGGATTTATAATATAACGGTTAACTGCTTGCTACCAGGGGTTATAAGGACAGCTATGACTGAAAATCTATCATATAATATGGATACATGGGCACTAAAGAGACTTGGAGAAGTGGAGGAAGTTGCAGATTTAGTTGCTTTTCTTTCTTCTGATGATTCATCTTATATAACAGGTACTGCTACGGATATAAACGGGGGATTGTATATGAGATAAACAACAAAAATATTCTCTAAATCGCGAAAGCAATAATCTAAATTTTTTTATCTCAACTATCTATTTGAAGAACTACCTAATATTGATGTGTGAGATCTAATAAATGTCTCAATCTTTTGGTATTTGTAAGCCAGCTTATGGAATACTGAAGGGTTGAGACATTTATTTGTTACCACTATGTTAACTGCGTCCCCTCAAAGCCTTACCTAAAATTTTTTGGTCTTATCCAAGATTCAACAATTTCCTTGTAAATAAAATTTTCATCTACACCTAACAAGTCTTGAAAGTTTTCTTAGACTTCCTGTATTTTATTATGAATAATTTCATGAGACATACGTTATTTTCTTATTGGATACATGGGACAAAGTACACATGATAACCATATATGACTAAAAATGACACATTATTTACACAGTAGAAGTCACATAGGAGGGTACATTTTTTATATGAAAAACCACTAGCTTTTTTATTTTAAAAGATAGAAAACAGCTATAAGAGTTGGAATTTCAAGCGATAAGAAATCATTTAATAATCATTATTAAGGATGAACATATTTTGGCACAAAAGTTGCTAATTTAGGAAGTAGGATTGTAAATTTTTATTTCTATATAGGAGGCTTTAATATGAGCAAAAAAGTTGTTAAAAATGCTTTAGCCAAGGATTTTTATACAGTTATGTATAGGATGAGAAGGTTTGAAGAAGAGGTTTTTGAATTTTACAAAAGAGGTTTGATGCCAGGCTTAGCCCATCTTTATTTAGGAGAAGAGGCTGTTGCCACAGGAGCTTGTGCAGCACTTCAGGATAGTGATTACATAGGTAGTACCCACAGGGGACATGGGCACTTAGTAGGACGAGGTGCTGACCTTAATAAAATGATGGCAGAAATTTTGGGTAAGGCTACTGGTTATTCAAAGGGTAAAGGCGGTTCTATGCACATCATGGCAATGGATAAGGGTATTTTAGGAGCCAATGGAATTGTTGGTGGAGAAATTCCTATCGCAGTCGGAGCAGCTTATGCTTCAAAACTAAGAGGAACAAATGAAGTAACAATAGCATTCTTTGGGGATTCAGCTTGTAACCAGGGAACATTCCATGAAAGCGTCAATATGGCAGCAGCGTGGGATTTACCAATAGTATTTGTTATTGAGAATAATCTATATGGTATTTCTGTAGATATTCGTAGAGTTACGAAGATACATCAGATGTCTAAAAGAGCTGTAGGATATGGTATCCCAGGAGTTACCATAGATGGAAATGATGTATTTGCAGTATATGATGAAGTTCAAAAAGCAGTTGATAGGGCAAGAAATGGAGAAGGTCCGTCAATCGTTGAGTGTAATACTTATCGCTGGCAAGGACACCATGTTGGAGATCCTGGAGTATATAGGCCTGAGGAAGAGGTGGCTGAATGGAAAGCTAATGATCCAATTAAAAAGCTTGAGGAAATGGGATTATTAGATCAAGCTGAAATAGATGAAATTAAAGCGATGATAGATGAAGAGATTGTGCAAGCGTGCAAATTTGCAGAGGAAAGTCCATACGCAGATATAAGCGAAGCTTATACTGATGTTTTTGTAGACTAAGAGATGTAGGTTTATTAATAAATTAATATGATTGTGAGGTTAGCCAAGATGAAAGAATTAATGTATAGAGATGCTATTCGCGAGGCGTTAGATGAAGAAATGGCCAGAAATGAAAACGTTTTTGTAATGGGTGAGGACGTTGGTCTAATTGGTGGGAACTTTAAATGTACAGTTGGATTGATGGATAAGTATGGTGACTTAAGATGCAAAGATAGTCCTATTTCTGAGGCAGGGATTGTAGGACTTGGAGTAGGTGCCGCAATCACAGGAATGAGACCTGTCATTGAACTAATGTTTGGAGACTTTGTTATGGTTGCCATGGACCAAATCTGTAACCAAGCTGCCAAAATAACATATATGTCAGGTGGACAGGTAAATGTACCCCTTGTAATTCGTACGCCACTTGGTGGAGGACGTTCTTCAGCAGCACAGCACTCTCAAAGCTTCCATGCATGGATGGCTCATTGTCCAGGATTAAAGGTAGTAGTACCATCAACAGCTGGGGAAGCCAAGGGGTTATTGAAAACCGCTATAAGAGACAACAATCCAGTAATTTTCTTTGAACATAAAATGCTATATACAGTAAAATTTGACGATGTGGCAGATACATCAGAGGATGTATGCATCCCATTTGGCAAGGCAAGAAAGGTAACAGAGGGCAGTGATATTACAGTAGTTGCATGCTCAATGATGACCATAAAAGCCCAAAAAGCCATTAAGCAACTAGAGAAGGAAGGAATTAGCGTAGAACTTATAGACTTAAGAACGGTAGCGCCATTAGATACAGACACCATTATTAAATCTGTAAGCAAAACAGGAAAACTACTCATAGTAGACGAAGGACATGAAAGCTTTGGTATTAGTGGAGAGATTGCAGCTAAAGTAATGCCAGAGGTATTCTATGATTTAGAAGCGCCGATTGAGAGACTTGGTACAGCCGACGTTCCACTTCCTTTCAGCCCAGCATTGGAATTCCCACTTATTCCAGATGAGAAGAAAATCGCTGCAAAAATTAGAGAAATCGTTAAGGGTTAATTCTTAAAATAGGAGGGATTACAAATGGCAGAGATTATTATAATGCCAAAGCTTGGCTTTAACATGGATGAAGGTCAGTTGGTTAGGTGGAACAAAAATCAAGGGGACAAAGTATCCAAAGGAGAAGTTCTTTTTGAAATTAATACAGACAAAACCACAATGCCAGTAGAGTCAACACTTGATGGTGTTGTTCTAAAAACAATGCTAGAAGAAGGAGCCTTCGCCCCGGTATTTACCCCAATAGCAGTAGTAGGAAATGAAGGAGAAGATGCAGACGCAGTACTTGCAGCAGCAGGGGAAGAAACTGTTACTGCACCTATTCCACAAGAAAACGAAGAAGCAGCTGTACAAGATACACAACAAATGCATATGGCAACAGACGATCTAAAAAGTTTAAAGTTAACACCAAAAGCCAAGAAGTTCGTGAAAGAGGAGGGCATAGATCCAACGACCCTAACAGGAATAAAAGGTACTGGATTTAGAGGTGGCATAACAGCGAAAGATATTAAAGCATCTCCTCTTGCAAGAAAACTAGCAGAGAAAACTGGGGTAGATTTAGCAAATGTACAAGGGACTGGAACTGGTGGAAAAGTAATGAAAGCTGATGTTGAAAAGGCAACAGCGACATCAGCACCAGATATTGCGCTAAAGGATAGGGATGATAAGAAAATCTTATCCGTTACACCCTATAAAGGTGTGCGTAAAATCATTGGAGACAGACTATCACAAAGTAAGTTTACAGCGCCACATTTATACTTTACAGATAGCATAGATACTACAAATTTAACGGCATTTAGAAAACAGCTTAATGCAATGAATGACACAAAGATAGCTGTTTCAGATTTGCTGATCCTTGCAGCAAGCAAAGCACTACAGAAATATCCAGAAGTGAATGCATCTTTAGTTGATGAGCAAATCATATGCTATAAGAGTACGAATGTAGGGATGGCAGTGGCTGGAGACAATGGATTGATCGTTCCAGTAGTGAAAAATGCACAAGAAAAATCCCTTACACAAATTGCGAAAAAAACCCGTGAGTTAGTGGAAAAGGCAAAAACAGGCAAGCTTGCACAAGATGAATATACAGGTGGAACCTTTTCAATATCAAATCTAGGAATGTTTGGTATAGAAAACTTTACAGCTATTATTAACCCACCAGAATCTGCAATACTATCCGTAAGCTCTGTAAGAAAGACGCCAGTAGTAGTTACAGATGAAAATGGAGAAGATACTGTAGTAATAAGGCCAATAATGAATATTCAGTTATCTGTAGACCACAGAATAATAGACGGACTACTTGCAGCAAAGTTTGTGGGATATATGAAGGAACTTCTTGAAGAACCTATTAAAATTCTTATATAAGAGGAGATTGAAATGGCAGAAATAATTATCATGCCAAAGCTTGGCTTTAACATGGATGAAGGACAGCTGGTAAAATGGCATAAAAAACAAGGAGACAAAGTATCCAAGGGCGAGGTGCTTTTTGAGATCAACACTGACAAAACCACAATGCCAGTAGAGGCAACCATAGATGGTGTAGTATTAAAAATTATCCTTGAAGAAGGAGAATTTGCTCCAGTATTTACACCAATAGCAGTAATAGGAAATCAAGGAGAAAATCCAGATTCAGTACTTGCAGATGAAGCAAAAGTAAGTTCAACGGAGCCTGTAGTAGAAGAAAAAACTGAAGAGGATATCAAAGTAAGTGCAAATACAAGTAGTAATTCATATGACTTCGATATAACAGTCATTGGGGGTGGCCCTGGCGGATATGTGGCTGCGATAAAGGCGGCCCAGGAAGGCAAAAAGACTTGTATTGTTGAGAGTACACATTTTGGTGGCGTTTGTTTAAATGAAGGTTGTATACCAACAAAGACATTAATAAAAACTGCAAACATATATGAAGAAATAAAGGAAGCAGAAAATTTTGCCATTGAAGGACTAGATATTTCAAAGGTTATAGTATCTATGACCAAACTTCAAAATAGAAAAAATGCAGTAGTAAACCAGCTAGTAAATGGAGTAAAGGGACTACTGATCGGAAACAAGGTAACTGTCATTGAAGGGAAAGCTGCATTTGTAGATCATCACACGATAGCAGTTGGCGACAAAAAAATCACATCAGAAAACTTCATTATAGCTACTGGATCTCATTCATTTATGCCCCCATTTATAGAGCAAGAAGGAAATACCAATATCATCACGAGTAAAGCAGCACTTGAACTAGACGATGTACCTAAAACAATGGCTATTATCGGTGGAGGCGTAATAGGGATAGAATTTGCATATCTTCTGAATAAGCTAGGAACGGAAGTAACTGTACTAGAACTTATGGAAAATATACTTCCAATGGTAGATGCAGAGGTAGCTAGCATGGCTCAAAAACGTCTTGAAAAGGATGGAATAAAGTTCAAGATGGGTGCAAAGGTGAAAAAGGTACAAGACAGCAAGGTAATATTTGAAGTAAAGGGAGTAGAAAATCATGTAGAGGCAGACGTGGTTCTAATGGCAGTAGGAAGGACACCTAATACTGAAGGGCTCAATGCAGAGGGAATAGGAATAGAATTTGATAGAAAAGCGATCAAGACAGATTTGCAACTCAAAACCAATATTGACAACATATATGCAATTGGCGATGTGAACGGTAAGGTCATGTTAGCACATACAGCATCCCATGAAGGAATCATTGCAGTTGAAAATATTTGTGGAAAAAATATTCAGATGAATTATGATCAAATTCCATCATGCATTTATCTGGAACCAGAAATTGCTTGTATAGGAATGACAGAGGCACAAGCAAAAGAAAAATACACCAATGTCAAGATTGGTAAATTCCCAATGATTGGTAATGGTAAGTCATTGGTTGAGGGAGATACAGAAGGTATTGTTAAGGTGATTATAGATGGAGAATTAGGAGAAATTTTAGGCGTTCATATGTATGGAAAGCATACTACGGATATGATTGCAGAAATAGCAGTTGCAATGAAGTTAGAAGCAACAGCAGAAGAAATCATCGAAACAATCCATCCTCATCCAACCGTTAGTGAATCCATACCAGAGGCATTTATGGCCGCATTTGGAAAAGCGATACATTTTCTTTAATGAGTATACCGCCGGTGAATGAGACTTGTTCTTGTGCCGGCGGACCAACATTCTTAGGAAGGCTGTGAGAAATGTATTGTGAAGGTAATTTGTATCGGAGATAGTTTAGAATATTTTTTTCCTTATAAGTAATTAAGCTAATTATATGAATGTATTTTGCCAAAGGAGAGATGAGAATGATGTATTATATAGAAAGTCCAAGTGTAGATCCGTATTTTAATCTGGCTCTTGAGCAATATGTTTTTGACTGCTTAGACCCGAACAATAAATATTTTATGCTTTGGCAAAATAACAATACGATCGTTGTAGGCAAGCATCAAAATACCATAGAAGAACTAAATACAACCTTTGTAAAAGAAAATAAAATAAATGTAGTAAGAAGACTTTCGGGAGGAGGCGCAGTGTATCACGATCTAGGAAATCTAAACTTTACTTTTATTGTAAATGAAAATGAATATGATTACTTAGATTTTGCGGCATTTTGTGACCCCATCGTTAAGACATTAAAACGATTTGAAATCGAAGCGGAAGTGAATGGGCGTAACGATATTATTATAGATGGAAAGAAATTCTCAGGAAATTCGCAATATGTAAAACGTAAAAGAATTATGCATCATGGAACCATATTATATGATTCAAACTTGGATATTGTGGGCAAAGCACTGTCTGTTTCGAAAGACAAGATAGAATCAAAGGGTCTAAAATCAGTTAAAAGTAGAGTTACAAATGTAAAATCCTATATGAAGCAGGATATTCCTTTAGAAGAGTTTAAAAAGGTTTTACTTGAGAACATGGCTGAAAATAATGAAATTGTACAATATCATCTAACAAATGAAGATATAGAAAAAATATATAAACTGAAGAAAGAGGTTTATGATACTTGGGAATGGAATTATGGCGCATCACCTAGATATACTATACAAAAGGAGCGCAGAGTAGAGGGATGTGGGAAAATAGAAATCCACATGAATGTTAACGAGGGAATGATTGAGGATATTGCTTTTTATGGCGATTATTTCTCTTATGAGGATCAGGAAAAAATTGTAGAATTACTTAAAGGACAATGGTATGAAGAAAGTAAGATTAGAGAATTGCTTTTAAATGTGGATATAGGCATGTATTTTAATAATCTAGATCTAGATACATTTATTTCAATTATGATGGAATAAATTTATTCGTTGATTTAATTCTTGCAATATTTAGAATGCAAACAGATAGAAACTAGAACGATGAATTTGGAGGAAAACAAAATGAAAGAGTTCGCGATTCATACAAAAATAGTAAACGTAGATACTTTTGTGGCATTTGCAGAACAAAAACAGCTGACAAAAAAAGATTTAATCATAACCAATGAATTCATATATGAGCCTTTTATGAAGTCATGCAACGTACCATGTAAGTTTATTTTCCAAGAGAAATATGGTTCAGGTGAGCCATCAGACCAAATGATCGATGCAATTCGCAAGGATATTCCATCAGACGTAACGAGAGTCATCGCTGTAGGTGGTGGGACAGTTATAGATATTGCAAAGGTACTTACTTTTGTAGGGGAATGGGCTACAGAAGAAATATTTACAGGGAAAATAGTGCCCAAAAAAGAAAGAGGACTCATTGTAATACCAACTACATGCGGTACAGGTAGTGAGGTTACGAATATTACAATTGCAGAACTGAAAAATCTAAAGACAAAAAAAGGATTAGCTTTAGAAAGTATGTACCCAGACGAAGCCGTACTAATACCAGAAATGATAAAAACACTACCATACAAGTTCTTTGCAACAAGCTCCATTGATGCAATGATCCACGCGGTGGAATCTTATCTATCACCAAAGGCAACAGCTCACTCAGAAGAATTCTCAATCAGTGCAATTAATAAAATTATCCACGGATATAAATATGTTGTAGAAAATGGACAAACGAATTGGATCGATAAAGCAAAAGAGTTTTTGGTAGCAAGCAACTATGCAGGAATAGCCTTCGGTAACGCAGGCTGTGCCGCTGTGCATGCACTTAGCTATCCATTAGGAGGAATGTATCATATACCCCATGGAGAAGCAAATATGCTAATGTTTGCAGCTGTATTAAAAAAATACAAGGAGAAAAAGGCGGTAGGAAAGTTAAATGAATTAGAAAAGCTATTTGCAGATGCTCTTGAAGTAAAAGAAGAGGAAGGTCTTGTGGCGTTGTACGACTTAATGGAAAAAATTCTTTCACGCAAGCCTTTAAGGGAATACGGAATCAAGGAAGAAGAATTAGCGATGTTTAGTGCAAGTGTAATAGAAGGACAGCAAAGACTGCTAAATAACAACTATGTAGAGCTTACAGAAGCTGAGATGACTGAAATATACAAAAGATGCTTTTAATGGTCTAACTAGATTTTGTGCAAACAAAATTAATTTATTTAATTGACTTAAATCTTTTAATGTATAAATAACAACTGTTAATTATATGAATTGTAGCAATTGTAAAATAACTTCTGTGTATGTCGACATAGAAGAAAACTCCTTTCTGGGAATCGTTAGAAATAATATTAAACCAGAGAGGAGTTTTTGTATTTTAAATTGATCCGAAGATGTTTATAACACAATAAAAGTTTAACTTATCGATACGTGTCAATATCGATGGAAAACTTCTCTAGCTTTCGATAAAGGGTTCTTCTGGCAATAGAAAGTATTTCAGCAGCTTTTTTAACATTACCCTGTGTTTCTTGTAGAGCTTGTATAATGGCTTCCCTCTCAAGAATTTGCATAGAGGAGACAGGAGAGGGTGTGGGCGATGCTATAGGTGTATTGACGAAGTCCTTGTTTAAGTGAGGAGGTAGATCAGCAAGGGTAACATATTTATTTTGAGCAACATTAACAGCTCTTTCAATGGTGTTTTCCAATTCTCTTACATTGCCAGGCCAAGTGTAGGATGTGAGTAGACCATATACTTCATCTGTAAATCCGATCACCTGCTTATGGATACGCATATTGCTTTTAATTAAAAAATAATCAGCAAGTAACGGGATATCTTGTTTTCTATGTTTCAACGGAGGAATCTGAATGGAAAAAACATTAAGGCGATAATATAAATCACTACGAAAGCTTTTATTATATACAGCTTCTTCTAAGTTTTTATGGGTTGCTGCAATAATACGCACATCTATTTTCTTAGCATGCTTTCCCCCGATTCTTAGTACTTCTCTATTTTGTAACACTCTCAAGAGAGTTACTTGAATATCAATAGGCATATCTCCAATTTCATCTAGAAAAATAGTACCGCCATTAGCCAATTCAAATTTACCAGGGTGACCTTCTTTTTTTGAACCAGTAAAAGCACCGCCCTCATATCCGAACAACTCACTTTCAATGAGACCCCTTGGTAAAGCACCGCAGTTGATTGCAATGAAAGGACCATCGGAACGATTGCTCATATTATGTATAGCTTGGGCAAACAGTTCTTTTCCGGTACCACTTTCACCTAGCAGAAGGACATTAGAAGGGCTTTGTGCAGCTATCTTTGCAAGCCGAATCGATTCCTCTAGAGGCTTTGAATTACCAATGATACTATCAAAGGTGAATTGAGCTTGGGAACCTGTCATGCGATTGATAAGTTTGTGAACAAATTTGATTTCCTTTAGCGTAATGACCAGTCCTGTTTTGACACCATGCCGATCTTTCACTAAGGTGGCTGACAGGGTACAGTTTAACAATGTATTATTTGGTAAAGTCAAATGGATCTCATGGTCATAAATATTTTCATTCAACTGAAGGATATTTGGGGAGTTTTTTTCATATGTAATAAATTGTGTAAAGGAAATTCCAATAATCTCCTTATCTTTGCTTCCTAGCATAGAAACGGCTAAATCATTGGCTTGTGTAATAATCCCTTCGTTATCTATGAGGATGATTCCTACAGACATAGATTCAAGGGTAGCGTGTAATTGATTATTTACAATAGAAATCATATTATAAGTATTTTCCATTTGCATTTGTTTTTCAATGCCATCTACAGCAGCTACAATCATTCCCAAAGTATGGGCGTGTACTTTATCCCTTGGACCAGTAATATCAATACATCCTAATAAATTTCCAGAAGGATCATGAATAGGCGCCGCAGAGCAGGTCCAAGAGTGATGCTCTTTAAAGTAATGCTCTTCACCATAAATCTGAATAGGTTGATCAATGGCCAGACAGGTACCTATTGCGTTGGTACCTGTTGTTGTTTCACAACGGTTTGCACCTAAAACGAGTTTTGTCTTTTTACCTCTTTCAATTGTATCAGGGTCGCCTAAAAGTTCCAGGAGATATCCCTGTTCATCTGCAAAAATCAAATAAAAACCAGATCCCTGTACAAAGCGATATAGATTCTGAAGGTAGGGATGTGCAATATTAATAACAGCTTTACGGCGTTCAATTCTTTGTTGCAATGCTTTCTCAGAAAGAATTGGTTTATCTATGGAAATGGGATTAACATTATATTTTTTTGAACGAAGCCATGACTGCAAAATAACTTTTCGGACATGGGCTGGATCGATTGTACCATTGGAAATAAAATTTTCCCATGCATTAGCAATTTTCATTCTATCATCCAAAGAGTATAACATCTAAAAAACCCTCCTTTATCTATCCTATTTTCGGGCGATGTTTACTATAAATATTCGACGGAATGACAGCGAAATCCTGTTATTTGGAAAGAGAAAAAAGTAGAATTTACGAAAAAAATGTCGTTTTATGAGATTGGTTTAGAAATTAGAGTAAGCAATGGTTTCTATGACGATTTAGAAAAATATCTAAAGAGCCTTTGGATCTTTAGATAAATGAATAATTTTATACCATAATTTCATCGATATTTTTTAAGAATAAATCAACTAATGTAGGATCAAATTGTTTGCCGCCATTTATTTTCAATACTTGTAGCGCCTTTTCTTTGCTAAGTGCTGATTTATATGGACGTGGATGGGTCATTACATCGAAGGATTCAACGATGGATAGTACTCTTGCAATATAAGGAATTGCTTCGTGTTTTAATCCATAAGGATAGCCTGTTCCGTCCCACTTTTCTCTTAAGGTTAAAATATTCTCGGCAATAAAAGCCTCGTCAATAGATTGTGCCATTCTAAAACCTATTTCTGTATAGCTCTTTACGATTTCCCATTCATTGTCTGTCAAAGGCGCTGATTTAGAAAGAATTTCTTTAGGAATAGCTATTTTACCAATATCATGTAGTGCCACCAGCTTTGGAAGTTTTTTGAGTTCCATAGATTCGGTATTTAAATCTAAAAACTTCACAAAATTAGCTGCCATTTTTTGAACTCTTTCTACATGAAGGGGATCTTCAAAACATTTTGTATGTAACACCTTTTCCATTCCCATTACTATTTTTCTTTTTATTTGCTTGCTTTCAACAAGTTTATTACGATACATCCGATTGTCTGCGATGTTTAATAATTCGGATATTTTAGTAGCGGTATTTTCAATCGTAGCACTTCCCAGAGATAAACTAATCTCTATGGGGCCTGCCTCTGCCTCACCACATATTGCTTTAATCCGCCTACATATGTTTTTGCATTCTAGTGTATCAGTATTAGGAAGAATGATAAGAAACTCATCTCCTCCCCATCTAGCAATATAATCACTCTTACGTAAGCAGTTTTTTAATATCCTTGCTGCATGAACTAAAAGCTTATCGCCATTTTCATGGCCAAAAACATCATTTGTTAACTTTAATCCGTTCATATCAGCCATAACTAGACTTAAGGGCATTGCTGATGCCGATTCTAATTGGGGCATAATGCTTTCCATATATACTCGGTTATATAATGAAGTAAGCTTATCATGATAGCTTAAATAAACCACTTGGTCCTCTGCTTTTTGACTTTCTTTTATATCTGTAAGAATCATCATAATCAAATCATCGTTCTCTTTTACATTTCCTTGGTTTATAACTCTATATCGTATATCAATAAAGCTATTTCCTATATGTAGTATTCTTGGTAAGTTTTTTAGCAAAGTTTTTTTCTTCTCCATAACAGGTTCATGAAATACTTGTTTTAAAATACTGTTAAAGTTCTCCTCTATTTGTGAATTACCTATTGCTAAGAGGCTGGCGATATCCATTCCTGAAATTTTCTTGTTGAAAATCTTAATACATTCTGAACTGTATTGCTTATTTACTTTAAGATTTTCTCCAAACGTAAGAAATCCTTGGTTAGAATTGTTGAGAATAGTATTTATTTCATTGGTCTTAACATTAAGTTCTTTACCTTGAAAATCACTTATTTTAAATACTTTTTTCGAAAGTTTCAATAAGTCTCTATAGTTTTTTGCTAACTGTACAAACTTTTCTAAAGGAATACTACCATGAGCTTTATACTTATTGATTTCATTCATAGACTGTTCCAATATCATTGTTTCATTCTTAAATACATTATTATCAGCGTCTATATACTTCATATAAGGTCCCCCCTTTCTATAATCTATGTGGCTTGAAGCCAATAACTGTAATATCATCTCTTTGAACTTCATTCTTCATATAGGCCTTTAGTTTTTCTTCAAATAGTAGCTTTTGCTTATGCATATCTTGGTGATAGCTTTCATCAATAATTTCATTAAATTTTGTTTTACCCAAGGAAAAGTTTTTTTCACCGCCGTTTTGATGAAGATAACCATCTGTTGTCATATAAAAGATATCGTCCTTACTTACCACGAAGCTATAGTTTTTAAATTTGTACGTATCATCAGTGTTTTTATACCCGATTCCTTTTCTATCTCCCTTAAATATTTTTAAATAATCTTCACCTTTAATAGAAAGGGAGATCCTCGCGCCAGCAAATATACACCCTTCTTTTTTTGACATATAAATAATTCCAGCATCTAAACCATCATCTATATTGGAAAGTGAGTTCCTTCCGTAGAGTGTTTGCTTTAATGCCACGTTCAATCTCTTAAGGAGATATCCAGGATTTTTAATGCTATCTTCATCAACAATATAGTTTAATATTGAATTGACAGTCATTGTCATAAGTGCGCCAGGAACACCATGGCCTGTACAATCACCTAAAATGAAAACAGAGCCACTATCGAAGCTTTTGGTATAGTAAAAATCTCCTCCTACAATATCTCTGGGTTTCCATAATAAAAAGTAATCTTCAAATATATTTTGCATTTCTTGTGGAGAAGGAAGGATAGATTCCTGTATCATCTGTGCATATTCTATGCTATCAATGATCTTCTGGTTTTTTTCTTTAAGTTCAAGGGTTCTTTCATTGACCAATCTTTCCATTTCACGGTTTAATTGAATGGCTCTTTTATAGGGGTCTGCAATTTTCTTTGATATCAGATAAAAAATTACAACCAAAAGTATAATGGCTATAAAGCAAGCGATTAGGGTATTTATTTTAATCGTATCAATAAAGGCAGCACTTTCCTTTCTAGGAATTTGCAGTACTAACATTAAGTCTGTTGACTGTAGTTTTTGATAAATTATATCATAGACCATACCCTCAGCGTTTTTGTATTCTAAGACTTTTGTATGTTCAAGGGTTGTATGAAGAAAGGAGTTTATAGAGTCCATAATAGTACTGGGGACAAACTCCCTAAGACTTTTACCTGAATGGATAGCGTCTTCTGAAATATATATATTTGCATTTTTATCTACAAGCCACATATTACTTTGCTCACCAAATTTGTAACTTTTAAACTCATCCGATATATCTTCTAAACTGATCCCTACGCCTACTACGGCTAAAGGATCGTTGATATCACCCATTAAGGCGTTGATAAATGCAAAGGTATTCTTTCTTTCATTATTGTAATCTATTATTGTAGAAATAGATTTTTTTTCTTCAATAAAATCAAAGAACCATGAATCATCATCATCGTTTATGGACATAACATCTATCAGTTCACCGGTTTCAGTCCAATAATGATAGGTTAAATTACTGACAATAAAAGAATTATCATAGTCGAAGGCATGAACAATTTCAGCGATTCTCTGCTTAGATAAAGTACCTTTTAAAGTATCCTTTTCCATCCCTATAATCCAATCCTTAATCACTGGATCTTTAGCCAGCATCAAAGAAGTTTCCTTTGCTCTTTCAATACGACTATCAATCTTTGTGGTAATGGATTGCGCAATATACAAGAGATCCCTACTTTTAAGCTTTTCTACAACGGCATTTTTTGTAATAATATAGCTTATGCCCCCCATTAAAAAAACAGCTAAAATAATCGTCATACTTGCAAGGAGTATAAGCCTCAAGGAGTTATAATCGAAAAACTTGTTGTTTTTAACTTTTATATCCATCGGATTTTGCGTATTCTTAGGCATTGTAAACACCTCAATTAGACGTTGATATAATGATTTTAATATATAATGACCTTAGTTAATCTTAATAATAGAAAAGGGGAGTGTTAAATCCTCTTTAAACTCTTCAGCACATTCTAAAGAGATTTCATTTTCTACATCATAGTACCACTTAACTGAGATTTTTTTGCCTTCACTAAAATAATCTTCAAATTTATCCAACAGCATCATGATGCACTTAGTGCTACTCGAATTAATATATGGAAGATGAAAGTCTATCTCAATAAATACTTCACCATTTTCATTATCAAGGAAATCATCAATCCAATTTAAAACAGGTGTATAAAACTTAAAAGCATTTTCAGGGTAGGATTGCCCTTCAATCCTCAAAGTTCTTGTTTCAGGATTAAAATCTATTTTTGGTGTACTATTTGTCTTTTCTATATATAAAGCTTTCATAAAACTACCTCCTATACAATAACCTTGAGTTCAAAGAATGAAAGATCATCATCAATTTTATTAACAAAATATGAAATAGGCGAAATAGATTTTCTTGCCATATCTATGAGCCCTAACCCTGCACCTAAACTATCAGGGGATATTTCTTTTTTCAACTGTTCCTTATAAAGCTTTTTTAGAGCAGTTTTGTCTAGTGAAGCGATGGTGTCAATATAGTCAGTTAATTTTTGTAAATCTTTATTTTCAACAAAATTTCCAGACAATACATAATAACCATCGTTAGATCTTCCAATACAAACAACACCAGAATTTAGCATTCTATCATAGTTAGGGGAATCTTTTTTTGTATATGTATAGTTTTTAATATTTTGAGTTTGCTCAATGAATACTGAAAAAACGTTATATATTTCATTTTTAGGAGTTTCCTCAGATTCTAAATGATTTTTTAAAGCATCCCCAAGTTCTTCAATAATTCCTTGAGAAAATCGACCTGAAAAGATAATTAAAATACCATTATTCGAAAGCATATTCTTCATTTCCATAAGATTATTATTCATTTCAACGCCTCCTCTACAAAATTCTAGAAAAATCTTATCTATTTTCTTAATTTTAACACAATCATAAATAATTTTGCAAAAACAGATAAAAGTTCACATTGGATATCCGGAGGAATATTAATCATTTTAGGAATATCCAAACTAACATAATCATTGAATGGAAAAATAAACCCCGTTTTCATTAGAGCGTAAACGGGGTTTATTTATAAAAGGAGACTTAGTTGTTATTTTCAGCACTTTCATATTAAACTGTTTTAGCATATATGATTATAGTTATTGAGTATTTCCTAAAAAGGTCCAAAATTAATCGCAACGGCCACTATAATGAAAAATGTTTGTAATAAGAACATATATAAGAAAAGTGGACCAAAATACTTATACCAGCGTGTAAGTGGAATGCCTGCGATTCCACATTCGATTGCCACCTGTGTAGGCCAGAATAGGTTAGAGAAGCCATCTCCAAAGTGAAATGCCAAAACAGCAATTTGTCGATTTACTCCAAGAAGGTCTGCCAATGGTGTCATAATTGGCATAGAAGTAGCAGCTTGTCCACTTCCTGAAGGAATAAAGAAGTTCAGCATGTTTTGGAAAAGAAGCATAGCTTCTGCTGCGACATAGGTAGAGAAATGGGTTAGGGATGATGCCATATAGTAAGCAACGGTATCAATGACATGGCCATCTTGTAATACCACAAGTACTGCACGGGCAATACCGATGATTAAAACACCAAATAATACATGGTTACAGGATTCGATAAAGACGTCACAGGTTTTTCCTAAGCTATATTTGTTAACAAGGCCTATAACGAACATCATGATAATAAAGATCGCTGCCAGCTCTTCTAAATACCAGCCAAACTTAATGGTTCCTGTTACAAAGGTAGCAATAGTACCTGCAAATAATAATAAGCTTATTTTATGAGCTGTTGTAAATTCTTTTTTAAGCAAATCTTCCTGAGACATATCAGAAAGGAAAGAGAATTTGATGCCATATACTGCACTTTTGGCTGGATCTTTTTTTACTTTGTTTGCATAACGCATGGTGTACCAAATAATTAAAGTCATGAAACATACCCAAACAATCAAGCGGAAACCAAAACCTGAAAACATGGGAACTTCAGCAATACTTTGAGCAATCCCGATGGTAAACGGGTTGGTCACAGCAGCAGCAAACCCTGTTGCTACGCCAACGAAAACGATTGCCGCTCCTACCATACCATCATACCCCATAGCAATGGCGATTCCCATTGTGACAGGAACAAATCCATAGGCTTCTTCATACATACCGAAGGAAGCACCCATAATACCAAATATTAACATAAGAACGGGTATAATAAACTTTTCTTTTCCTTTGATTTTTTTGATGAGTGTACCTAGTCCAGCGTCAAAGGCACCAGTATGAATCAACATCGATACAAATCCATAGGCAAAGAAAACGAAGAACATAATATCCGCTGCATCCACCATACCACGCATAATGGCTTTAAACATATCAAAAATGCCGACAGGGGATTGTTCAAGAAATTGAAAGCTATTGGGATCAACAATACTTCTGCCAGTAATAGGATCTTCCACTCTAGCATATTGCCCTGCAGGGATAATATAGGTCATTACCATTGCAAAAACAATAATTAAACCAATAACAATATAACTGTGGGGCATAGAAAATTTAAATTTTTTCTTTTTTACATGCGTATTTTCCATTTGTAATCATCCTTTCTTTGATTGATAAATGTGGAGTAGTGAGGTTTTATTTTTCATACCTAGAATAAAAAATGATTTTCCTCTAGGTAAATCTTTTTAAGATTTAAGAAAATGTATTGCACATTTTGCTAAAAACTTTGTACCGATTTCTAAAGCATCTTCGTCGATTGTAAATTTTTCATGATGTGCAGGATAAGCGATAGAAGGATCTTTGCCGCCAGAACCGATTCCTGCATACAAACCTGGAACTTGAAGCGTATATTCAGCAAAATCATCTGCACCCATTTCTTTAGGAAAATCAATGATCTGTGAGGAATCTACAATTTCTGTTGCAGCATTTACAGCCAAATTATAGCAGGCTTTGTCATTGTGAAGAGGAGAAATATTTTTATGGTAGAACAAAGTTGCTTCTGCTCCAAAGGCTCTTGCTGTATTCTCCACAATTCTTTGGATTTTTTTCGGTAAATTTTCTCTTAAAGTTAGATTGAAGCATCTACAGGTGCCAACCATTTCTGCCTTGCTGGCTATGATATTTGCAGCATCTCCTGATTGAATAGTGCCTACGCTTACGACTACTGGATCAAAGGCATTGATTTCTCTACTAACCAATGTCTGTAAATTTATGAGAATTGCAGCAGAAGCAACCATGGCATCCACACCTTCATGGGGGGCAGCACCGTGACCACCCTTTCCCTCTACCACAATTTTAAATTCATCACATGAAGCCAGTCTTGTACCTTCTCCTAAGGCAATTTCTCCTGTTTTTAAATTATTCATTAAGTGAAGACCAAATATGGCATCTACACCCTCAAGTGCGCCTTTTTCAATCATAACAGGTGCACCCACATGTTCTGCTTCTTCCGCTGGTTGAAACAAAAGCTTTATTGTACCTTTGATGGTGTTTTTCATTTGATGAAGTGCCTTTGCAGCACCAAGCAAAATAGCGATATGCCCATCATGACCACAGGCATGCATTACGCCCTGATTTTTTGACCGAAAAGGCAAATCCGTTTTTTCTTCTATGGACAATGCATCAATATCTGCTCTGAGGCAAACAACTTTACCTTTTTTAT
This sequence comes from Clostridiaceae bacterium 35-E11, assembly GCA_038396625.1. GTDB lineage: Bacteria > Bacillota > Clostridia > Peptostreptococcales > Thermotaleaceae. The sequence continues at coordinate 3,572,510 of CP121688.1, read as the reverse complement.
GCCCTTCGATTGTCCCTAATACACCCACTTCTCCGAGGGATCTATAGGGGATACCTATGGCATCTAATGCTTCCTTGATTTTTTTTTCTGTTCGAAATTCCTTCCAGCTTTCCTCAGGATACATATGGAAATCTCTTCTTAAGTCAATGATATATTGTTTATTTTCTTCAATAATCTTTTCTAATTGCATACACTCACCTCGTAATGATTCTATATACTGTCAGTTATTCAAATCAAAATTATTCTGCTACTACTTTGTCTACAAATTCATTCACGAATGACCAGGATTTATTTACTTTTTTAATTGCCCCCTCCTTAAGAATTTTTACTGTTCATGGGATGTACATATTGTTAGAATCGGTTTTATACATCGCATGTTAGATGTTATCAACAGTATATAAATGATGATGTTAAAAAAACGTTAATTTTCATGTTTTTTGAAATTTAAAAAACAATATAAATTTACAAGAACTTTTATGAATAAAGGTGTATTTGTCTTGTCGAAATTTGCTATAATGAGTGTAAACTTTTTATTTTTCTGCAATATTCAAATTTTTGATGCGAGACAATGATGAAAAGGGTGTGGTTGTTTTCATGCAGATCTATGTAAAGGTATTAGGGACTCCTAAAATAGCAATAGGGAATGAGGAAATAAAATTTTCATTAAAAAAAGCAGAAGCACTTTTTTATTACTTAACTGTTAAGAAAGTATGTAGGAAGAATGAAGTGGCAGCCCTTTTATGGGGAGATAAAAATGATCAAGATGCAAAAAGAAATCTAAGGATTACCCTTCATTACCTAAGGAATGACTTAGGAAGAAATAAAGTGATTATGTCGAAGGGTTCATCTTTATATTTAAATCCAGACATTGAAATATGGGTAGATATAGAGCAATTCATGGAAGATGATAAAGACAGTGTTAATTTTTATACAGATGAATTTCTTAAAAACTTTTATGTCAAGCAAGCATTAGAATTTGAAAATTGGATTGATGAGGAAAGATTGAAATATAAAGAATTGTATACTTATAAACTGTATAGACGCATTGAAGAGAATATAAAAAAAAATAGGTATAAATTAATTGAAAAAGACTGTAAAACAATCATTGCGAATGATCAATTTGATGAGAGAGCCTATCGACTTTTGATGAAGACATATTTTTATACAGGGGCATATAATAAATCTATAGAACTATATAATCAATTGGTAGAAGTATTAAATGAGGAGCTTGGAACAAGTCCAGACCCAGAAACCAAAGCTCTATTAAATGAAATTATGTTGGAAAACCGATATAAAAGAAATCATCATGTAGAAAAGGATAAAAAATTTTTTTTCGGAAGAAAAGAGGAATTATTATATTTGCAAACCCAATATGCACTATTTTTGAAAGATCACTCTGTAGATCCAATCATTATTTATGGTGAAGCGGGAGTAGGAAAAAGTCATTTGTGCCAAGAATTTTTAAGGCAAGTGGATGCGGATCAAGTGCATATGCTTACAACCTATTGTTACCAAGAGGAAGAGACCTTCTATTTAAAACCCTGGCACAATATTGCTTTAAACATCATTGATATACTGGATACCAGTGAAATTCAAATAAGCGATTTCACAAGAAATACCCTGGCTAGTCTTTTTCCAGAGTTGATTACACAGGCAGATGTACATGGAAAAAAACAATTTACAAGTGTTAAGGAAATTAGCTATGAAAATGCAAAACAAGAATTGATTTATCTTATTGGTCAATTAACGGAATCTCAAAAAATTATTTTGGTTTTTGAAGATATTCAGTGGATTGATAAGGAAAGTGCAAAATTGCTTTTATATCTATTAAAAGAAACAAAAAATATTTATTTTATAGGAACTTGTAGAAATATTAATCATAAAGCTGTAGATGATTTTGTAACCTTACTGAACAAATATACCCCGTCTTATGAAATAGAACTTTTTAGATTTACTAGAGAAGAGACGATTATGTATGCCAAAGAAGTTTTGAAGGGATACGAATTGACGGATTGCAATTATGATACCATATTTCACGAGTCTGAGGGGAATGCATTTTTCTTAAATCAAATATGCATAAATATTATAGAAAATAATAGTGGGATGCTTGCACGTACAAAGATTCAAAATGCCCTCAAATGTAGACTTTTAGGTTTATCTAATGAAGGGCAAAAACTACTCAATATAATTTCCATATTTTACGATGAAGTAAGTTTTGAGATGCTAAAAAAGATGACGAAAAAGGATGAGTTAGAAATACTAGACCTTATTGATGAATTAAAAAATCAAGATTTAATTGTTGAGAGATCTGTGTCAGGAAACCTTTTTATAAAAATTACCCATCAAAAGTTGAGAGAGTTTTTATATTATGAACAGCCCACATGGAAAAGAAATATTTTACACAATAAGGTAGGACTTTTATTGAAAGAAGCATACGGTCGGCATCAATACAACCATATTATTTATTCAAAACTTATCTATCACTTTAAACATTCAGAGAACATATTATTAGAACTGAAATATACAGTACTTTATCTAAATTATATGTTATATTTAAATCATGAATGTTATTATGCAGACAGTTATACGGCTTCTTATAGAGCCTTTACTTCTTACTTATCCAAAAAAGAGGTATTAGGATATTTTGCTCAGATTAAAAAAATGTTAAATACAATTAAACCTACCAATGATACCTACGAAGAAATAAAAAAATTAGAAATCATTTATCTATATATGCAGGGAAGATATGCTGTACTAGAGGGGGAATACACGAAGGGCATTAAGCACATTAAAAAGATGCTCAAACAAGCGATTGAACAAGACTACTTTGAATATATTATTAAAGGCCATAAAATCATGATTTTTTATGGCATTCAAATTTATGACAAAGAAATGATTAAAACCTATGTTGATAAAGGACTAGCCCTGTTAAAAAACCATCCTTATGAAAAAGAACAGTATTTGTTTATCCGATACCAAGGTTTATACAAAATGATGGATGGGGACTTTAAACAAGCAAAGAAGGTACTGGTTCATTCTACAAAGCTTTTAAAAGGACTACATGATAAAGGACCCATTGACTATATTGAATTAGCAACAAGTTATTATTATTTAGGAGAGTTAAAAAGACAGCATTGCGACTTTACCCAAGCCATTGGATTTTTTGAGAAGGCGACAAAGACTTGTGAGGAAAATCACTTGGGTGAAGGGCTTGCCCGCTTTAAAGCAAAAGCAGGTCAATCAGCCTTTGGTCAAGGCAATTATGATTTGGCGCAGAAATACCTAGAAGAGAGCCTTGTGATATATAACAAATATGAAGATTGCTGGAACCGCCCTATTGCTGAAGGATACTTAACTCTCATATATATTAATCGTCATCAGTATACAAAAGCCTTAAAGAGTTTGAAAAGGGCAGAAAGAACTTGTAATAAAATAAAGAATCCCTATGAAGCAGGAATCCTAAATAGAATAAAGGCAGAAATTCGAATGAAAATGGATAAAGATAAAAAATTAGATAAAATTTTTTCTGTCTATGTAGATGGCACATTCAATGATTATTATAATGAGGCACTTCAACAGTTAGCAACCATAAAAAGTTGTTATGAAAAAAAAGTCCTTGAAAACCTAAAAGATCTGTATAGTGAAGTATGCCAATGTATCCAATAAAATAGAAAATCATATAAAAGGTATAAAAACCATCTCAAGCCATTCAAAATATAAAATTTGAGATGGTTTTTAATATTCCCTTGAAAAATGTGGAAGATATGATAAAATTAAATTACCAAACATACGTTCGAGGTGATTTGATGGATATTTTAGAAAAACTAAAAATTTTAACGGATGCTGCCAAATATGATGTTTCCTGTTCTTCAAGCGGAAGTAATAGACGAAATAAAAAGGGTGGCCTAGGAAATGCAAGTTATAGTGGTATTTGTCACAGCTGGTCTGATGATGGTCGGTGTATTTCCTTGTTTAAGGTTTTAATGACCAATTACTGCATCTATGATTGTGCCTATTGTGTGAATAGAGCTTCTAATGATATACCACGGGCAGTCTTTAGCCCTAATGAAATTGTAAATTTAACCATGAATTTTTATAAAAGAAACTATATAGAGGGACTATTTCTAAGTGCTGCAGTACATAAAAGTCCTAATTACACTATGGAATTACTGCTGAAAACGGTTCAAAAACTTAGGGAAGAAGAAAATTTTCATGGCTATATCCATTTGAAGGCGATCCCTGGAGCAGATTCAAGGATTATTGAAAAAGCAGGTACCTATGTGGATCGAATGAGTGTGAATATAGAGCTTCCATCGGATCAGGGGTTGAGGTTATTAGCGCCGCAAAAGAAGAAAGAAGCCATTATAAAGCCTATGGGATTCATTCAGTCAAAAATTATACAAACAAAAGAAGAAAAAAAGAAATTCAAATCATCCCATAAATTTGTTCCAGCAGGGCAAACAACACAACTGATCGTAGGTGCCACCCAAGATAATGATTTAAGTATTCTAAAGCTTTCTGAAGGATTGTATAAAAAAATGGATTTAAAACGAGTTTATTATTCTGCATATATTCCTGTATCCAATCACCCTCATTTGTCTAGAATTAATTCTCCTCCACTAATCAGGGAAAATAGACTTTATCAAGCGGATTGGCTCTTAAGATTTTATGGCTATCATGCCAACGAATTATTAGATGTGCAAAAACCTAATTTTGATTTAGAGCTAGATCCTAAATCTGATTGGGCCCTTAGAAATCTACATATGTTTCCATTGGAAATCAATCGGGCTGATTACTTCCAACTTCTAAGGGTACCAGGAATTGGGGTGAAATCAGCCAAAAGAATTATAGCAGCTAGACGTTTTCACGCTTTACAATATGAGAATTTAAAAAAACTAGGTGTGGTTCTGAAAAGGGCAAGATTCTTTATCACTTGCAGAGGAAAATATCATGGAGGTCATTTCATGGATGCAGAAGAAATAAAGAAGGATTTAACCCTACACAAGCAATCTATGTCACGTGGGGTGGATCACCATCAAATCTCTTTATTTTCTCTTTATCCCAATCTTTTTTTTGCAGATCGTATGACAAATATAACGGGGGAATTCTAATGCTTTGTTATATTTATGATGGAAGCTTTGATGGTTTACTTACATGTATTTATGAAGCCTATTATCGAAAAGAAAAGCCTCAAAAAATTTTGTGGGAAGAGAATGCACAACAAAGCTTGTTGATGGATAATGTACATATTCAAACAGATGGGCAAAAGGCTGAAAAGGTTTATAAAGCGATTCAAAGTAAAATATCCCATCTGGCGTTAAAAAATGTATTTTATGTATTTCTTTCAGAAGTAGAGGATGCTGGTACATTTGTTTATGAATATGTAAAGCTAGGATTTAAAATGGGGGCTGATGTAAACTTAAACCTTGCTAATGATATAGTATTGAATGTACATAAGACATCCCAAAAAGTGAATCGTGAAAAACATTTCATGTTAGGGCTAATACGTTTTCGTGCCTTAGAAGGAAATGTTTTTTATGCACTCATAGAGCCCCAATATAATATTTTGGGATTAGTAGCACCGCACTTTGCTCATCGAATGGCAAATGAAAATTGGATGATTCATGATGTGAAAAGAAGTACAGCGGTATTGTACAACCAGAAAGAGTGGGTGATCAAAGAAGTAGATGAAATAAGAACATGGAAGCTTGATCAAGAGGAAGCGATGTTTCAGAAATTATGGCAGCAGTACTTTAAAAGTATTGCAATAAAAAATAGAATTAATCCCAAACTGCAAAAAAGAAATATGCCCATGCGGTATTGGCGTTATTTAGTAGAAAAAGCAGAAGGGGAGGGTATCCGTTGAAAAAATTAAAGAAAAATTTTAAATTTTTATTGATTCAGTAAATGTAGTTGTGTTAAAATTAGCTATTATAACTTCATATGCTGGTTGAAGATTGCGGGAGTAATGAATACAACCGTTATTGGACAGAACTCTGGAGAGACTCAAATGAGCACCGAAGGGGCAAGCCAAAGCTTGGTGAAACTCTCAGGTAAAAGGACAGAGGATGTTAAGACGATCAAAGCAAGTAAACTTATTTTAATGATTGTACAATGATTAAAATAAAAAAATGTATTGCTTTGTATGTGTTAATTGGAGACCACATCTTTTGGATTTGGTTTTTTTTATTTTACGTAGACAACCAACGGTGGAGTTTTAAAAAACAAATGGAAAATTAAAAGGAGGTAATGTTTTAAAATGAAAGCAGTGATCACCGTGATAGGAAAAGACAAAATAGGTATTATTGCAGGTGTCACCTCTGTTTTATCAGAGAACAACATTAATATCTTAGATATCAATCAAACTATTTTACAGGATTATTTTACAATGGCACTGGTTGCGGATTTGTCTACAATGCAGATTACTTTTAAAGAATTACAAGAAAAATTGAAGCATGTGGGAGAAAAAATAGGCCTTTCCATAAGAATACAACATGAAGATATATTCAACGCAATGCATAAAATTTAACAGCTAGGGGTGAGCACAAATGAATCAATTTAATAATATATTAGAGACGATTAAGATGATAGAAAAGGAAAAATTAGATATTCGAACCATTACGATGGGAATATCTTTATTAGACTGTTGTGATTTTGATGGACAAAGATCAAGAAGAAAGATTTATGATAAAATAACAACCTATGCGCAAAATTTAGTAAAAGTAGGAGAAGCCATTGAAACACAGTATGGCATCCCCATTATCAATAAAAGAATATCTGTAACCCCCATTGCTTTAATTGCTCAAGCAAGCAATGAGGATAATTATGTAGCTTTTGCCAAAACCCTTGATGAGGCGGCGAAAGCGGTTGGGGTGAACTTTATTGGAGGATTTTCTGCCCTTGTACAAAAGGGTTATTCGAAGGGAGATAAGACCCTGATTCATTCTATTCCTCAAGCACTTGCAGAAACGGAAAGGGTATGTGCTTCTGTAAATGTAGGAGATACAAAATCAGGGATTAATATGGATGCAGTAAAGGATATGGGTAGAATTATTAAAGAAACAGCTTATTTAACGAGGCATAAGGATAGCATTGGTTGTGCAAAACTCGTGGTATTTGCCAATGCAGTAGAGGATAATCCTTTTATGGCAGGCGCTTTTCATGGTGTGGGAGAAGCAGAATCTGTGATTAATGTGGGTGTAAGTGGCCCTGGTGTGGTAAAAGCAGCTCTCGAAAAAGTAAGGGGTGAAAGCTTTGATGTGGTTGCGGAGACCATTAAAAAGACAGCGTTTAAAATCACAAGGGCTGGACAATTAGTGGCGCAAGAAGCTTCTAGGATGCTGAATGTACCCTTTGGCATATTAGATCTATCCCTTGCCCCTACACCAGCTGTGGGAGATAGTGTTGCAAGAATTTTAGAGGAAATGGGTATCGAGAGATGTGGCGGACATGGTACAACAGCAGCACTAGCACTTTTAAATGATGCGGTAAAAAAAGGTGGAATTATGGCGTCTTCTCATGTAGGTGGATTAAGTGGCGCATTTATTCCTGTTAGTGAGGATGAAGGCATGATTGAAGCTGTACAGGCAGGTGCCATTAACCTAGAGAAACTAGAGGCAATGACCTGTGTTTGCTCTGTAGGACTGGATATGATTGCAATACCAGGAAATACTCCTGATACTACTATATCTGCTATTATTGCCGATGAAATGGCTATTGGTGTCATCAACAAAAAAACGACGGCTGTACGACTTATTCCTGCTTATGGAAAAGATGTAGGGGATGAAGTAGAGTTTGGGGGGTTATTAGGAAAGGCACCTATTATGGGAGTAAGTAAATGTTCTAGTGATTTATTTGTGAATCGAGGAGGGAGAATTCCTGCACCGGTACATAGTTTTAAAAATTAAGGTTTGTAAAAATAAATGGAAACTTAATATGCCCATTAAGTTTCCATTTATTTTATTTACATTATTTCTGATTTGCTGGCTCAATATTAATAGTCTTTCCTTTGATCTGATTATTTTTCATATTTCGTAATACTTCTTGGGCGTATTCCTTTGGAACCTCTACGAATGTATATTTATCATAAATATCGATGGTACCGATTAATTTACCCGGCATTCCTGTTTCACCCGAAACGGCACCAACAATATCACCAGGTCTAATTCTATGCTTTTTACCCACATTGATAAACAAGCGTACCATTCCTGGTTCAGCACCTGTATTTTCGAAGGTAGATTCCACATCTGTTTGTTCTTCTTCATTTACCTCGGTAAGCATTTTTAATAAGGCAGCTGCAATGTCGATCGTTGCATAATCCTCATTTAATAGCTTTTCAATCATATTAATTTGTCTGCTAAGATTGTTATTTTCAATGGTATTGGTGATACGATCTAGTAATGCTGCCGTTTTTACTTCTTCTACATCACGAATAGAAGGAATTTGTTCTCTTTTTATTTTCGTTTTGATATATTTTTGAATATCCTTTAATTTATAGATCTCTTTACCTGCTGCAAAAGTAAATGCACGACCTACGCGTCCAGCTCTTCCTGTACGACCAATTCTATGCACATAATATTCTTCATCTTGTGGTACGTCATAATTAAAGACCATTTCAACATCATCTACATCGATTCCTCTTGCAGCTACGTCTGTTGCAACCAGGATGTCCGTGATTCCGCTTCTAAAGCTACTCATTACCCGATCTCGTTGTCCCTGGCGCATATCTCCGTGAAGACCATCTGCGGAATAACCTCTTCCTTGTAAACGAAGAACCAATTCATCTACTTGCTTTTTTGTATTACAAAAAACTAACGCCAATTTAGGATTATGCATATCGATCAATCGTGTAAGGACTTCAAATTTATTTCGTGACTTTACCTCAAAATAGTATTGCTCAATGCTAGGCACAGTAAGTTCCTTGCGGACAACTTTAATCGTCACAGGATTTTTCTGATAGAGTTTTGTAATTTCTAAAATAGGTTTTGGCATGGTAGCAGAAAATAAAACCGTTTGTCTATCTTTTGGGATGTCTTGCAAAATAATTTCAATATCATCTCGAAAACCCATATTAAGCATTTCATCTGCTTCATCAAGCACTACCATGTTCACATGATCCATTTTTAATGTTTTACGGCGCATATGATCCATTACACGTCCCGGTGTTCCTACGACGATCTGAACCCCTTTTTTTAATGCTTGTATTTGGCGTGTAATGGGCTGTCCTCCGTAGATCGGAAGGATTTTAATGCCGTGCATGTATTTAGCAAGTCTTCTGATTTCCTCTGCCACTTGAATGGCTAATTCCCTGGTAGGACATAAAATTAATGTCTGAAGACCTCGATCATTCGGATCAAGCTTTTCTAAAGTAGGAATCCCAAAGGAAGCTGTTTTTCCTGTTCCTGTCTGCGCTTGACCGATAATATCCCTACCTTCTAATATGTAGGGAATCGATTTGGTTTGTATAGGTGTTGCCTCTTCAAATCCCATATCTTCAATGGCTTGCTTTAAGTCTTTAGATATGTTTAGTTCCTCAAATTTTATTGTTTCCATGTAATTTCCCTCTCTTTTTTCAATCTCTTTCATTATAGTATTACCATTTTTCACTGATTTCATGGCAAATTTATTTTATAATAAAGAAAAGCTGTAAATGAACACATTCATTTGCAGCTTTTTCATAGAATGACGTTTGTGCACCGTAATATTATATCTTACTTGAAATAAATGTACAAGTCAAACTTTGTTTAAAATGGAATATTTTTAAAAGCATAAAACCAAATGTTTATTTGAAGTAGGCATCAATGCAGTCGAAGGTAGTGTGTACCATTTTCTCGATATCTTTTTGCTCAATAATATAAGGAGGCATAAAATAAATGGAGTTGTTCATAGGTCTTAAAATCATACCATGATTTAATCCAATTTTAGCAATATAATAGGCGACTCGATCCTCCCAAGGAAAGGATTCTTTCGTATATTTATCTTTGACTAGCTCGACGGCTGTGATCATACCAAGTTGACGGATTTCTCCAATATAAGGATGATTGTTTGCTCTACTGAGAGCCAAATCTTTAATAAGTTGAGATTTTTCTTTGTTTTTATGAAGGATATTTTCTTCTTCAAAAATCTTTAAACTTTCGCATGCAACGGCACAAGCTAAAGCATTACCTGCATAGGTATGGCTATGTATAAAGGTTTTTCGTTCCCTATAATCTGCATAAAAGGCGTCATAGATGGCTTGTGTCATCATAACTACAGACATAGGCATATATCCGGCTGTAATTCCTTTAGATAAACACATAAGGTCAGGGCTGACATTTCCATGCTCGCAGGCGAACATAGTTCCTGTTCTTCCAAAGCCAACGGCGATTTCATCAGCAATAAAGTGGATATCATATGCATCGCATATTTTTCTTAACTTTTGCAGATAAACAGGGGAATAAATTTTCATTCCACCTGCTCCTTGTACCATAGGTTCGATGATAACACCGCAAAGGTCTTCATGGTGGTCTTCAATCACTTTTTCCATATGCTCAAAACACTGAGCATTACAATGTTCTCGATTTTCCCCATATTTACAGCGATAGCAGTCAGGTCCCGCTACTCGGATAGTATCCATAAGAAGAGGCTTATAGATTTTGCTGTAAAGATCTAGGTCTCCTACAGATAAGGCACCTAGAGTTTCTCCATGATATGCATCAGATATGGCAGTGAATTTTGTTTTTTTGGTATTACCTTTTATTTGATGATAGTGAAAACTCATTTTTAGGGCTACCTCTACTGCTGAGGAGCCATTGTCAGAAAAATATACTTTTTTTAATGGTTCAGGTGTAATTGCCACAAGATTTTCTGCAAGAGTAATAGCAGGCTTATTAGAGAAATTGGCAAAAACCACATGTTCTAAATGTTCTACTTGATTTTGAAGGGCTTGATTGATTCTTTTGTTGCTATGGCCGAACAAGTTTGTCCACCAAGAGGATATACAATCTAAATAACACTTGCCATTTACATCATATAAATACACTCCTTCTCCCTTTTCGATCACAATAGGAGGAAAATCTTCATAATCTTTCATTTGAGAGCAAGGATGCCATATGTATGCCAAATCTTTTTCTTGATAGATATTCATTGGATTCACTCCCTTATAAGATGTCATTCATACATGAAATGAAATTTTCAATATGTATACATTGCTTAATTTGTTCTCTAAGATTTCCAAATTGGACATTATCACAATCTATCTCTTCGATCCATGGGAGAATACCCAAAATAGGTACATTGGTTAGTCTTTGAATGGTGGAGATATTGTCATCAGCACAGATATCGTTTTTTTTATAACCATTAATGATGACACCTTTTATAGTCATTCCTAAGGATTCAATATATTTAATAGTAAGAAGCGTGTGATTGATGGTGCCTAGTCCTGCTGAAGCCACAATGATAATGTCTAACCCCAATTCTTTGACGAAATCATGCAGTAAATAAGGAACATCTTTATCAATTAAAGGGCAAGCAATGCCACCACTTCCCTCCATCACAATATAGTCATATTTTTGCTGGAGCTGCTTGAACTTTTCTTTTAAGATTGTTAAATCAATGGGCTGGTTTTCAAGCCTTGCGGCTAAATGAGGAGAAACAGCAGTTTTATAAACATAAGGGGTCATGTTTTCATAGGCTTCGGTTAAGCCTGCAAATTGACTAACGAATCTAGTATCTCCAGGAATGAATTGATTCCCGTCTGCAAGAGCACCACTCAATGCAGCTTTATAATAGACAGCAGAATAGCCGCTCGAGCGTAGTAAATATAGAAGTCCTGCACTGACAATGGTCTTTCCCACATCTGTTCCCGTACCCGTAATAAATATACCTTTAGTCATTAATGCTACACCTCTTCACTTTCTATATTTATATTTACTTTACTAGAAATAATAGAGGAATTAGATAAAAATCCTTCTCTTCTTAAAATAGGAACTGTTTTTGTAGCAATGATTGCAACTATAGCGCTCAATATTAAATCACCACCAATGCACAAGATAAATCCATATAAGATTGCCCAGCCAAAGGTTTTTGCGTCTCCTAAATATAAGTTATAAATAAGATATAGATGGATCACGCCAAAGAGATAAACAAAGAACAAGCCAGACAGAACGGCAAAAAAAGTATTCTTAAAATGAATCCTTCTACATTCTTCTGTGATTTTTCCAATCACAAAAGCTGCAACAATAAACCCTATTAAATAGCCAAAGGTAGGCTTTAAAATATAAGCAACTCCTCCACCTTCAGTAAATACAGGCACGCCTGCAAGGCCGATGCCAACATAAAGAAGCTGTGAGTATGCTCCTAGTTTAGCACCTAAAAAGACTCCCGCCAATGCACAAAATAAGTACTGCAAGGTAAAGGGTACATAGGGAATAGGGATTTTGATAAACGCACCTATAGCTGTTAATGCTGCAAATAATGCTACAACGGCCATATTTCTTGTAGTTATCTTAATAAAAAACACCTCCTTTTATATAGATAGTAGTCAATGGAAAGATACAATGATGATATTGTAAACATTTACAAATAAAATGGTTTACATTTAAAATAGTATACTAAGGTAAATGGATTGTCAACTGAAAATAATAAAATGTTTACAATTATACAAAACTAGATATTTCCCCCATAGAATCTGAGTTTCCATAATGAGGCAGATGGAGATTTTAGAAAAAGGGGTGAGGAATAGGTAGCTTTTGCTTTGGGACAGGACATTGAAATTTTAAGTGAATTAAACTATACTTTTAATTAACATGCGATTTAGAAATTAAAAGGAGGGGGTCCCTATGGACAAAAATGTTGACTTTGTCATAGAAAAAAGAGTGGAAAGAACGATTAAGAACTTAGAGAAAAATTATATGCGCGGATATTTTGTACAAAACGAAGAAGAAGCGGTAAAGAAAATACAAGAATTAATTCATGACGGGGATACTGTATCAGTTGGAGGCTCTATGACACTTTTTGAGGTAGGAGCAATGGATTTATTAAGAAACGGAAAATATCACTTTTTAGATCGATATGAAGAAGGATTGACTGCAGATCAATTAAAAGACATATATAGAAAAAGTTTTGCTGCTGATGCCTATTTGACAAGCAGTAATGCTCTTACAGAAGAGGGAGAACTTTATAACGTTGACGGTAGAGGCAATAGGGTTGCGGCAATGCTTTATGGCCCAGACAAGGTGATTGTGGTTGTGGGAATAAATAAAATCGTTAAAAATTTAGAAGAAGCCATTATAAGAAATCGAGAATGGGCAGCACCTGCTAATGCCAAAAGATTAAGCAGAAGTACGCCTTGCGCCACTGTTGGGTGCTGTATGGATTGTAATAGTAAGGAGCGTATTTGTAACGAATACACGTTAATCAAAAAACAAATGGATCCAGAAAGAATGCATGTGATTATCGTAAATAAAGCTTTAGGTTATTAATCCAAAATAGATAATAACTACTGAGGAAAACATATGGTCGTTTATGCCATATGTTTTTTTATAAATAAAACGAAGAGGTTTTTGAAGCAAAATATATGCTTCTCACAGAAAAAATTCAAATAGCCGCATATTAGATGATAACTTAAAACATTTTTGTTTCGTATTGCGAATAAGCCCATGGCTCCTAAAGAGGCGATGAAAAATGGAGAGCAATTATTAGAGGAAACAGCGGAAAATCTTTTCCGTTTAATATTTGGTTTTGGAAAATGAATAGGTATTGCATAATAAAGTGTAGTAAAATGGAAGCTTTTCATGATACTGGATGCATCAAATAAATATCCATGTAAAAACTTTAAAATAAAAAGTTAAAAGTAGTGGAACAAAATAGCCTCTCTATTCATCTTTATAGTAGAAGGAAATGAAAGGAAGTTTCTTTAAAAGAAAATGATTTAAGAGAGATTCTTTTATTAGTTCCTTCATATAATGAATTATGTGTTTTCCTTCGTAGGTAAAGATGATTGATTGAGGGCTTCTTTTTTTGCCCAATATTAGCCAATATCAGAGAGGAGGAGAGTTTATTGACAGCATGGTGGCACAGTATGGAAAGTTTTGAAAAAGTTTTTTGGTACTTTGCTATTCCGTTTTCAGTAGTTTTGGCAATACAACTAATCCTGACCTTTACAGGAATGGGGGGAGGAGGTGATGTAGATACTTTAGATGATGGCTTTGATGTGGATGGTGATACAGAGGGAGATGGAGGTGTTGATTCGTCTTTTCAACTGTTTACAGTAAGAAATTTTATTACATTTTTTACTGTGTTTGGATGGGCTGGTATTGCTACCTATCATACAGGCGCTAGCAAAGCCATGACCATTTTTGCGGCTATTACGATAGGTATAATTGTTATGGGGATCGTTGCATCGTTGTTTTATTTTATTATGAAGCTTTCAGAAAATGGTACGATGAATCTAAAGAATGCAGTAGGTGCTACAGGTGAAGTATATTTGTCTATTCCAGAAAGAAAAAGTGGTATAGGCAAGGTACAAATTACCGTTCAAGGTTCTTTAAAAGAAATGGAGGCGATGACAGAGGGAGAAGCTATTCCCACAGATGCAATCATCAAGGTAGTAGATGTTTTAAGTGATCATATATTATTGGTTGAAAAAATACATTAAATCAAAGGGGGAAAAATCAATGTATGGTATCGCTTTAGTAACTGTGATTGCAGTAATTATTTTTGGTACAGTCGCAGCATTGTTTTCAAGGTATAAAAAATGTCCTTCGGATAAGATCTTAGTGGTATATGGAAAAGTGGGAAGTAGCACAGAAGGTGGACTGCGCTCAGCCAAATGCGTTCATGGTGGAGCCGCATTTATATGGCCTGTGATTCAGTCCTACGAATTTTTAGATCTTACACCCATGTCTATTGAGGTAAATTTAACCAATGCATTGAGTAAGCAAAATATCCGTGTAGATGTGCCATCAAGATTTACCGTAGGGATTTCTACGGAACCAGGAGTTATGCAAAATGCAGCAGAAAGACTTCTAGGATTAAAGCATAACGATGTAAAGGAGCTTGCCAAGGATATTATATTTGGGCAATTAAGATTGGTCATTGCTACAATGGATATTGAAGAAATCAATACCGATAGGGATAAATTCCTTTCGTATGTCTCTAAAAATGTTGAGGCAGAATTAAAGAAAATTGGTCTTAAGCTTATTAACGTGAATGTCACTGATATAAAGGATGAATCAGGATATATTGAAGCATTAGGAAAAGAAGCAGCAGCTAAGGCCATCAATGATGCCAAGAAAAATGTTGCTGAGAAGAATAGAGATGGTTCCATTGGTGAAGCCAATGCCAAGAGAGATGAAAGAATACAAGTAGCAGAAGCTAATGCAGTGGCAGTAGAGGGAGAAAATAAATCGAAAATTACCATTGCCAATTCAGAGGCAGAAAAAAGAGAAAAAGAAGCACAAGCCAATAGAAAAGCAGTAGCAGCAGAGAAAGTACAGCATGCAAAAGCTTTAGAAGAAGCTTACTCGGCAGAAGAAGAAGCAGAAAAAGTAAGGGCCAAAAGAGAAAAGGCTACAAAAGAGGCAGATATTATTGTTCATGCAGAAGTAGAAAAGCAAAAAGCAGAAATTGACGCAGAAGCAGAAGCTGAACAAATTCGAAGAAAAGCAAAGGGTGAAGCAGATGCTATCTTTGCTAAAATGGAAGCAGAAGCAAGAGGGTTAAAGGAAATGCTTACAAAACAAGCAGAGGGTTTTGAAAAAATAGTATATGCAGCAGGTGGAGATACAGACAAGGCTGTTATGCTGATGATTGCAGATAAGCTGCCTGAAATTGTAAAAATGCAAGTAGAGGCTATTAAAGGAATTAAGATTGATAAAGTTACTGTTTGGGATAGTATGGGAGCAAATGGAACCCCTGCAACAGCAAATTTCCTTTCTGGTATGTTAAAGTCTATACCACCCTTTGAAGATGTATTCAAAATGGCGGGAATGGAGCTACCTAATTATCTGACAGGAGATAAAAAACAAGAAAACAACACAGCACAAACTATAGAAATGGAAAATAAAGAGACATTCGCATTGAATAAACAAGAATAATATATGAATGTATGGCAAAAAGCAAATAAGCATCAAAAGCTTATTTGCTTTTTAAATGACAGGAGAAAAAAGAATGGAACAGAATGGATTTTTCACAAAAAAGTCTTTTAGGAATAGGAATAAATTGTAAGAACTATAATGATGGTATATGTATCTATTAACTACTTGCGATGTTTTTAAGATAGGAAGTCAATCTTTTGATTATAGAGGATTGCATAACGACAGTTGCAAAAATATAAGAGATTGTATACAATTATTATAGTGTGTAAATTAATTTCATCATATTGAGAATGCAATGTTGATTTATAGCAAGTAGTTTTGCTTTTAAATATTTGGTTGAAGTATAGATTTGCTCAATATAGAAATATTTGGAGGTGAAGGAATGGATATAGAAATAAATCGAAAAAATGGTATAGCAATTTATTTACAAATAAAGAATGGCATCATGAATGAAATTAAAAAAGGCAATTTAAAGATTGGAGAGAAATTACCCACAGAAAGAGAATTGGCAGAAATGCTTCATATAAGTCGAAATACCATCAGTCGTACTTATAATTTACTAGAGCAAGAAGGTGTATTAATTTCTTATCAGGGACGGGGAACCTTTGTTGCAGAGGAAGCCAAAACGTGGAAACAGCATAGGGACAAGGATAAGATATTAAAAATTATAGATATGGCTTTAGAAAAAGCATTGGAAATTGGATTGAAGACAGAAGAATTTTTGGCCATGGTAAAAGAGCGCGTTGTAGAAAAGGAAGCAATTATAAAAAATATGAAAGCTGTATTCGTTGAATGCAATATAGAACAATCAAAATTTTTTTCTGAACAACTTAGTAAAGCGGCGAATTTAAATGTTATGCCAATAACTGTATCACAGATTAGAAATAGAGATGAAAGGGTGGACATGCTACTCAAAGAAGCACAAATTATTATATCTACCTTTAATCATGTGAATGAAGTGAAAGATTTAATTGGTGATATGGATAAAGAAGTATTGGGTGTAGGGATTAATCCAAGTCTTAAAACAATTGTAAGAGTGGCCAAATACCCTAAAGGAACAAAATTTGGGTTAATATGTGCGTCGAAAGAATTTTATTTTAAAGTTGAATATGCATTAAAAGCTGCAGGCATGCAAGATATTAAAATAACTGCAACGACCAGTAAAAATCCAGAAGAAATTTTAGAGTTGATTGATAAATCAGATGTACTCATTGTATCCCCTGGAAGAGATGAAGAAATCAAAGCAATGGTACCAGACAAAAAAGAGGTCATAAGATTTGATTATATGCTTGATCAAGGTTCAGTGAATACAGTGATTCTTCAAGTAATGGAATTAAAAAAACAGGTCTAAAAAACAGACAAGAATTCATTAGCGAGATAATTGTATAGAAAACATAACTTTATCAATAGATAATATGAAAGCTGCCATCATTTGATGACAGCTTTCATATTATCTATTTTTATATAAAATTGGACACGGCATGCCTAAAAATGGTATGATGCATTTGAAATAATGGATAATAAAAGGTATCCATTAAAGATTGTAAGCATTCAAAAAAAAGAGGAAATACTTCGAAGATTTGAAAAAATAAAATAGAATAAATCGGGGAAAAAAAGAGAAAAACTTGTTTGGAAACGTTTTTCTGATAGAATAAAAAAGCATATCAAAAGAATAAGACATTGATACCTATAGAAAGATATGATATTATCAATGCAATATTGGACTTATTAATCATACCAAATTGGCATCGTGGTACTGTCGATTGGATACATATGAGTCGAAAAAGTAGATAAAGGAGTGGAAAAACCATGAAAAGAACGATTGTACTAGGGGTTATAGGAGCAGATTGCCATTCAGTAGGAAATAAAATCCTAGACTATGCATTTACAGAAGCGGGATTTGAGGTAGTAAATATTGGTGTGTTAAGCCACCAAGAGGACTTTATCAATGCGGCGATAGAAACCAGTGCAGAGGCAATTTTGGTATCTTCTTTATATGGACATGGAGAAATTGATTGTAGAGGTCTGAGAGAAAAATGTGATGAAGCGGGCTTAAAAGATATTTTATTATATGTAGGTGGAAATCTTGTAGTAGGAAAACAGGACTGGGAAATTGTACAGAAACGATTTAAAGAAATGGGTTTTGATCGTGTATATGCGCCGGGAACTTCACCAGAAACGGCAATAAAAGATCTAAGAAAAGATATGGGCATTATGAAGGAAAAAGAAGAACTGAAAATAAGCTAGTGTGAAGGTGATCAAATGGATGCAGTTTTATTAGTAGATTTTGGAAGTACCTATACAAAGCTTACGGCAGTGGATATTGAAAATGAGGAGATCCTAGGAACTGCAAAGGCATTAACAACCGTAGAAAGAGATATCATGATAGGATTTTACAATGCTTATGGGCTACTAGAAGAAAAGATAAAAGGAAGAGAGATTAATTTTGTTGAGAAACTTGGATGCAGCAGTGCTGCAGGAGGTTTAAAAATGATAGCTGTAGGCTTGATACCAGATCTTACAGCAGAGGCTGCAAAAAGAGCAGCATTAGGTGCAGGGGCGAGAGTACTTGATGTTTATTGTCATGAACTCAATAAAAGTGAAATCAAAAAAATCATTGAACAAAATCCTGATATTATTTTAATCGCAGGTGGAACAGATGGTGGAAATAAAGAGTGTATTATTCATAATGCAAAAATTATTTCTCAAAACATCAAAAATATACCTATTGTCGTAGCAGGGAATAAGAATGCAAGAGATACTATTGAAGTAATATTTGATAAAGAAAACGTCGACTACATCATAACAGAAAATGTTATGCCAAAATTGAATGAGCTCAATGTAGAGCCAGCAAGAAGTGCTATTCGAGAGGTATTTATGAAAAAGATTGTTGAAGCAAAGGGGATGAAAAATGTCGAGGCATTAATAGGAAATATTTTAATGCCTACCCCTGCGGCTGTTTTAAAGGCAGCCAAAATCTTAGCTGATGGAACTGATAAAGAAGAAGGATTAGGAGATTTGATGGTAGTCGATGTAGGTGGTGCCACAACCGATGTGTATTCTATTGCGGAGGGTCAGCCCACAAAGGCAGGGGTCGTGCTGAGGGGATTAGAGGAACCCTATGCTAAGAGAACTGTTGAAGGAGATCTAGGGATGCGTGTGAGTATCCACTCCTTATGGGAGGCTGTAGGAACAAGAAGAATAAAGAAAATCCTTGCGGATACTCCCTATGATATTGAAGAAAGATGTAAGGAACTAGCGTCAAATGTGAACTTTGTTCCCAATACGGCTGAAGAAAAGGCATTTGACGAAGCCATTGCCAAGGTGGCCATTGCAACTGCATTAAATAGACATGTGGGTATTGTTGAATGTGTATATACCCCCATGGGTACTGTCTATGCACAAACAGGGAAAGATCTTTTAAATATTGGCACCTTAATTGGCACCGGGGGCGTAATTGTCCACAGCGAAAAATTTCAAGTGTTGCTAAAGGCGGCTTTATTGGATCAAGAAGAGCCTAATTATTTAAAACCACTCAAACCAAAGATGTGCGTAGATAGAAGTTATATTCTTTCAGCAATGGGATTGCTTGCAGAAAAATATCCCGATAAATCCATAAGAATATTAAAAAAATATCTTGTTTGATCAATAGGAGGACATAGCATGAAACTAAAAAATAAAAAATGGAGTGAAGATGCATTCTACAAAGTACGAGAAGAGATTTTATCCCATTGGCCAACTGGTAAGGATGTAGACTTTAAAAATGCTGTAGCATATTTAAAGAGTATTCCAGAACATAAGAATTTTTCAAAAAAGCTTCAAAAAGCAAAACAGGCAGGTATCACCCTCGCACAACCAAGAGCAGGAGTTGCTTTGGTAGACGAACATATTAAGCTTTTACAATATCTTCAAGATGAAGGTGGTGCAGATCTTCTACCTTCTACCATCGATAGTTACACAAGACAAAATAGATATGAGGAATGTGCAGTAGGCATTGAGGAAAGTAAAAAAGCAAATCGTTCCATGCTAAATGGGTTTCCAGCAGTAAATCATGGTGTATATAACTGTAGAAAGGTTTTAGAATCTGTGAATCTTCCTCTTCAAGCGAGACATGGTACGCCTGATGCAAGGTTATTGACAGAAATCATTCATGCAGGGGGATGGACTTCTAATGAAGGGGGCGGAATATCTTACAACATTCCTTATGCAAAAAATGTAAGCATAGAGAAAACTTTATTAGATTGGCAATATTGTGACCGATTAGCAGGATTATATGAGGAAATGGGTGTGGAAATTAATAGAGAACCTTTTGGTCCCCTAACAGGCACCCTTGTACCTCCAAGTATGTCTAATGCGGTGGCCATCATTGAGGGACTTCTTGCAGCAGAACAAGGGGTGAAAAATATAACCCTAGGATATGGGCAATGTGGAAACTTGATACAGGATGTGGCTGCAATAAGGTCTCTTGAGGAACAAGCTGAAGAATATTTTAAGACGTATGGATACAATGTGGAACTTACAACCGTATTACACCAATGGATGGGTGGTTTCCCAGAGGATGAATCCAAAGCATTTGGCGTAATATCATGGGGATCAGCAACGGCAGCACTAGCTGGCGCAACAAAGGTAATTGTGAAAACCCCTCATGAAGCCTTCGGGATTCCTACGATGGAAGCCAATGCTCAAGGCATAAGAGCCACTAAGCAGACCTTAAGTCTTTTAAAAGAACAAAGATTACAAATGACACAAGAACTTAGGATAGAAGTGAACTTGATCAAGGCAGAAGTAAAATGCATATTAGACAAAGTATTTGAATTGGGCAATGGAGATCTTGCAGTGGGAACTGTAAAGGCTATCGATGCAGGGGTAATCGATATTCCTTTTGCTCCAAGTAAGTATAATGCAGGAAAGATTCTTCCAGCAAGAGATAACAATGGTGCCGTTCGATATTTGGAATTTGGAAATATTCCTATGAGCCAAGATATAAAGGATTTTAATCGAGAATTATTAGAACAGCGCGGAAAAATAGAAAAAAGAGATGTAAGCTTCCAAATGGTTGTAGATGATATCTTTGCTGTAGGAAAGGGCGTACTCGTAGGAAGACCATAAGACGAATAATCAGGAGAAAGTGAGAGGAAAGATTATGAAAATTATTGACATTATATGTTCAGCAGGAAGAACAGGATTTTACTTTGATGATCAAAGAGCCATCAAAACAGGAGCAAAACACGATGGTTTTACGTATACAGGAGAAGCTCAAACAGAGGGATTCCAAAGTGTTCGACAAGCAGGAGAATCTATTTCAGTAATGTTGATACTTGAAGATGGACAGGTAGCTTATGGAGATTGTGCAGCTGTACAATACTCTGGAGCAGGGGGCAGAGATCCATTATTTCTTGCCAAGGATTTCATACCTGTGATTGAAAAGGATATTGCACCACAGTTGATTGGAAGAGAACTAACTCGCTTTAAAGAAATGGCTGAAGAGATAGATTGTATGCAGATAAATGGAAAAAAACTGCATACAGCAATCCGATATGGTATCACACAAGCCATCTTAGACGGGGTGGCAAAGGTGAAGAAAGTGACGATGGCAGAAGTGATTCAAGAAGAATATGCTACAGAGATGGAATTCAAGCCCATTCCCATATTTGCCCAATCCGGGGATGATCGATATAATAATGTGGATAAGATGATTATAAAGGGTGTAGATGTACTTCCCCATGGATTGATTAATCATGTAGAGACGAAGCTTGGTAAGAATGGTGAGATTCTAAAAGATTATGTGGCTTGGCTGAGAGATAGACTCAATCAATTAAAAACCAAAGAGGATTATCAACCAGTTTTACATTTGGATGTTTATGGAACCATCGGCATCGCCTTTGATAATAATACAGAAAAAATGGCAGATTATCTTGGGGAACTTGAAGCTGTTGCAAAGCCTTATCAGCTTAGAATAGAAGGACCTATGGATGTAGAAAACAGAGAAGGGCAGCTAAAGGCTTTAAAGGAATTAAGAATTGCCTTAAAGGAAAAAGACATTCGTGTAGAGCTTGTTGCAGATGAATGGTGTAATACATGGGAAGACATTAAACTTTTTGTAGATGAAGGTGCGGCGGATATGATTCAGATCAAGACACCAGATCTTGGGGGGGTTAACAATATTGTAGAAGCCATTTTATATTGCAAGAAAAATGGTGTTGGAGCATATTCAGGAGGAACCTGTAATGAAACCGATCGTTCGTCACAGGTATGTACCAATATTGCCATTGCTTGTGGGGCAGATCAATGTCTTGCAAAGCCAGGTATGGGCGTAGATGAAGGTATGATGATCGTATACAATGAAATGCAACGGGTACTTACATTGGCTAATAGGAGAAAAAACAAATAGGAGTGTTCTAGCATGAGAGACATCCATATTGATAAAGTTACGGAAACAGTGAAAAGACTTTGTATAGAAGCAAATTATTTTTTATCTGAGGATATCAAAAGAAGACTAGAAGAAGCCAAACAAAAGGAAAAGTTTCCTATGGGACAAAATATTCTGGATATTTTAATAGAAAATGCAGAAATTGCACAAAGGGAAAATAGACCCATGTGTCAAGATACAGGCATGGCTGTAGTTTTTATAGAAATAGGGCAAGATGTTCATGTGATCGGAGGAAGTTTAGAAAATGCTGTCAACGAAGGGGTAAGACAAGGATATACAGAAGGATATCTTAGAAAATCAGTGGTGAGTGATCCTATTGAGAGGATCAATACAAAGGACAATACACCGGCAGTAATTTATTATCATATTGTTCCTGGGGACTGTATGAAAATTACAGTGGCACCAAAGGGATTTGGCAGTGAGAATATGAGCCAGTTACAAATGTTAAAGCCAGCAGATGGTATAGAGGGCATAAAAGAGTTTGTATTACAAGTGGCAAAAGAGGCAGGACCCAATCCCTGCCCTCCAATCGTAGTGGGTGTGGGTATAGGTGGAACCTTTGATAAAGCAGCGATTCTTGCCAAAAAAGCGCTTTTAAGGTCCACAGATCAGAGAAATAAGAATAGTCTTTATAAAAAATTAGAAGAAGAATTATTAGAGGCCATTAATAAACTAGGGATAGGCCCCCAAGGTTTTGGTGGTAGAACTACAGCTTTGGCTGTAAATATTGAAGCTTATCCAACGCATATTGCAGGACTTCCTGTGGCTGTGAATATAAACTGTCATGCTACAAGGCATAAAGAAGCATATATATAGGAGGTTTGATCATGAGCAAGAAGATAAAAACACCTCTTTCGGATAAGGAGATTAAAACATTAAAGGCAGGAGACAGTATACTTCTTACGGGAATTATTTATACAGCGAGGGATGCTGCCCATAAAAGATTAGTAGATTTGTTAGAAAAAGGAGAAATGTTACCCTTCAACATTAAAGAGCAAGTGATTTATTATGTAGGACCTACCCCTGCAAAGGAAGGCCAACCCATAGGCTCAGCAGGACCAACAACCAGCTATAGAATGGATTCTTATACACCAGCTCTTTTGGAACAAGGATTAAAAGGGATGATTGGTAAAGGTTTAAGAAGTCCAGAGGTAATAGAAGCTATGAAAAAGCATAAAGCGATTTACTTTGGAGCGATTGGAGGAGCAGCAGCCCTTACTGCAAAATGTGTAAAATCAGCTGAAATTATTGCCTATGAAGACTTAGGGGCTGAGGCGGTAAGAAAACTTTATGTAGAAGATTTGCCTCTTGTGGTGGTAATCGACGCAGAGGGAAATAATTTTTATGAAATGGGACAAAAGGAATACTTAAGTTCACAAGGATAGGTGATAAATATGGATATAAGGATCCCTGCAAAGGCAGGAACCATGGAATCCAGTGATATATATATTATGGTATATCCCAATAAAGACGGTGGCATCAGCGTTGATCTAAATAGTATTGTCATGAAGCAATTTGGTGAGCAAATTCGACAAGTAATCTTAGAAACCTTAAAAGATTTAAAGGTAAAAGATATACATTTGGTAGCAAAGGACAGGGGAGCGCTTGATTATACCATTAGAGCCCGTGTTGAAACTGCAGTAAGAAGGGCTGTATAAGGGGTGATGAAATGGAACGACTGAGAAGGACGATGCTCTTTACACCTGGGAATAACCCTAATATGCTTCAAAATGCAGAAGTGTTTGGAGCGGATAGTGTAATACTAGATCTTGAAGATGCAGTAAGCATTGCGGAAAAGGATGCAGCAAGAACTCTTGTTAGAAATGCATTAAAAGAGATAAACTTTTGTAATATAGAAATTGTGATAAGAATCAATCCTCTGACATCGGATTTTGGACATAAGGATATTGACACCATTGCAAGAGTAAAGCCAGATGCGATTATGGTTCCAAAGGCAACAGAAGAGGATATAAAAGCAGTGTGCAGTATTCTGACCCAAATAGAGGCTGAAGAAGGCTTTGAAAAGGGAAGTATAAAGATTTTTCCATTAATTGAAACAGCCTATGGACTTGAGAATATATACAATATTATTGGCGTATCGGATAGAACCATTGGGGTTCTATTAGGAGCAGAAGATTTAACCGCTGATCTTGGGATAAAAAGAACCAAGAAAGGTGAAGAAATATTTTATGCCAGAAATAAGGTGGCTACTGCATGTAAGGCACGGAAAGTAGATGCCATCGATACGCCTTTTGCAGATATCAACGATATGGAAGGCCTAAGGGAGGATGTAAGCACAGCAAAATCCTTAGGGATGACAGGAAAAGCGGCCATCAACCCAAGACAGGTAGACAGTATTCATGAAGTTTTTGCGCCTTCCCAGGAGGAGATACGATATGCTTTAAGAGTATTAGAGGCAACGAATCAAGCTCAAGAAGAAGGTAAAGGGGTCTTTTCACTAGATGGCAAAATGATTGATGCCCCAATTATTTCTAGAGCACGAAATACAATCAATAAAGCAAATCTAGCAGGTTTGATATAGGGGGGCTAGCGATGAAAAATATTCTTGAAAGAGAAGTGCCTGAATATATCGAAGGATATGGAAAAACAAAATTGTTTCAGGGTGCATTTCAAAATTTAGGGCAAGTACAAAAAAGATTGGTGAAGTTACAAAGTGTGGTGCCGGGAAAAAGTAAAAGAATAGAATCCATCAAAGAAGCTTTAGAAATCTGTGATATACAAGATGGTATGACCATTTCGTTTCATCATCATCTAAGGAATGGAGATCATGTTTTGAATATGGTTCTAGAGGAAATCGCAAAGCTAGGCATAAAGGATATAAAGGTTGCAGCCAGCTCGATCTTTCCAATCCATGCACCCTTAGTAGAGCATATCAAAAATGGCGTAGTGACAGGAATCTATGCCAATTACATGTCCGGACCTGTGGCAGAAGCCGTATCAGAGGGACGATTAAAGTATCCCGCCATTATGCATACCCATGGAGGGAGAGCAAGAGCTATTGAATCGGGAGACCTTGCAATAGATATTACATTTATTGCAGCACCCACCTGTGATACCTATGGAAACATAAATGGTGTAGAAGGAAAGGCTGCCTGTGGTTCCTTAGGGTATGCCATTCCCGATGCCATGTATGCAGAGAAGGTAGTGGCTGTAACGGATAACCTAGTTCCATACCCTGCATCCTCTATAGAAATTAGTCAAGAATATGTGGATTATATAGTAAATGTAGAAAGCATAGGAGATCCGAAAGGGATTGTTTCGGGGACAACACAAATTACAAAGGACCCTGTGGGATTAAAAATAGCTAAAATGGCAGCAGAGGTGATACAAGCATCGGGATTACTTAAAGAAGGATTTTCTTTCCAGACAGGCGCAGGAGGAACATCCTTGGCTGTGGCTGCTTGTGTGAAGGAATCGATGAAGAAAAAAGGAATAAAGGGAAGCTTTGCTGCAGGAGGCATTACAGGTTATCTTGTTGAAATGCTTGAAGAAGGATTGTTTGAAGGATTACTGGATGTACAATGCTTTGATTTAAAAGCCATCGCATCTTATCGAGATAATCCAAAACATCAAGGCATGTCTGCATCGATGTATGGCAATCCCCATAATAAAGGAGCCGTTGTCAATAATCTAGATGTGATGATTTTAGGTGCTACAGAGATTGATACCAATTTTGATGTAAATGTTACAACAGGGTCTAGTGGCATGATTATGGGAGGCTCTGGGGGACATAGCGATACGGCTGCGGGAGCAAAATTGGCAATTGTCGTAACCCAATTAATAAAGGGAAGACTACCCATTGTAGTGGATCAGGTGACCACGGTTACAACCCCAGGAGAGACCATCGATGTATTGGTTACTGAAAGAGGAATTGCAGTCAATCCAAAAAGACAAGACATCATAGAAAAACTAAAAAAGGTAAATTTACCTATCATGACCATTGAGGAATTGAAACAAATCGCAGAAAAAATAACAGGCACACCCAAGAAAATAGAACAGGATGACAAAGTCGTGGCCGTTGTTGAATATAGGGATGGAACAGTGATTGATGTGGTCAAGAAGATCAAAGGATGATGGATATGGATAGATTAACCATTGAAAAAATCAATGTACATTCAGAAGCAGGATTAAAGGTTGAAACCTTTCTTTCGACCTTTGATCTTGTTTTAGATAAAGATGTGGAATATACGGTGGTTATAAAGGATAAGAATGAAATTATCGGCACTTGTTCCTATGCAGGGAATGTGATCAAATGCTTTGCAGTAAAGAAAGGATTACAGCAGGGGGGAATCGCAGGAAAGTTAATTACTCATATAACGGATGTCCTCTTTCATAAAGGTATCTATAAGACCTTTATTTTTACGAAGCCCCTAAATGCCATGATTTTAGAGGGCTTAAACTATCGAAAGGTGCATGAGACCAAGTATGTTGTCTTGTTAGAAGGTGGGTTGGCCAATGTAGAAAGAACGATCAAGAAGATGTTTGAACAAAGTGGATTGGGAATCCGTAAAAAAGCTGCCCTTGTGATGAATTGCAATCCTTTTACATGGGGTCACAGGTATCTAATTGAGGAGGCATCGAAAGAAAACGAGGAAGTCGTTGTGTTCGTTGTGGAGGAAAATCGTTCATTATTTCCATTTAAAACTAGATTAGAACTTGTGAAAAAAGGTACAGCAGATTTAAAGAATGTACATGTACTAGCAGGTGGAGAATATATCATTTCATCGGCGACCTTTCCATCCTATTTTTTAAGGCAAGAAGATGAAAGATTAGAGGGTTATGTGAATCTTGATGCAGGGATATTTGGAAAATACATTGCACCTGCTTTTCATGTTGATAAAAGATATGTAGGCACAGAGCCTTATTGTAAGGTGACAAATCAGTACAATGAAGCTTTATCTAATATACTGCCTAGGTATGGGGTCGAAGTAAGAAAAATCAAAAGGTTGACCGCAGAAGAAAAAAATATTAGTGCCTCAGTGGTTAGAGGGTTGATTAAAAATGAAAATTGGGAGGAAGTCAAAAAACTTGTTCCTCAAACAACCTATGAATTTTTAATATCGCATGATGCCGAGGAAATTGTGGAAAGGATCAAAAGAAAGGATTGTCCTCATTGATCGATAAAATATTAATGGATAGAGAAAAAAGATATCATCAAATACTATCGCTTTTAGAAAAATATCATTTACCCGTTATATGTGGGAAAATAAATTATCCAGGTAAGCATAAAACAACCCATGAGGCTCAAATCGCTTTTCGTGTTTTGACACAGTCGATACAAGAGCGATATGCTACTGCATCCGTATTCCGACAGGTACTTGATGGATATGATGGAAGCAGCATGCTGATGGTGGTGGATATGGATCCCGTAGCAGCCAAAAATATTGCAGTGGATATGGAAGAACATCATTTCCTTGGAAGAATCTTTGATATTGACGTATATATTGAAGACGGAAGTTCTATAGGAAGGGAAAAGTTTAAAAAAGGTGCCAGAAGATGTGTTCTTTGTAGTGAGGATGCGAGGATATGTATGCGAATGAATCGGCACAGTATGGAAAGTGTAATCCAAGAAATCAATCGACTGATTCATGAATATGAAAGCCTCTGCTGATCCATGCAGAGGCTTAGATTGTACATTAAGTCAAAATCCGATTCAAGTCTTCTATCGTGTTAATATTATAAAACATCGCCCAATCAGGACTATATCTTCGGGCTATTTTTTCTTCAATATAAAGTACTTCTAATTTTCTTAGTAATGAATAAATACTTCTCTCTCCATTTTTTATATGATTTTCGATTTCGCGTGTTAATTTTTTCGAATAGAAACTATTAAAAGGCTCTATATGATCTTTATATCGTGTAATTAATGCGTATGCATTTGTTTTAGACGATTTATTTTTGATGAAATGAATATATTTTTCGTTGACGTAGGGCATGTCACAAGCAATGAAATAATTATAGTGACTGTTAGAATTTTTAAGTCCTGCATGGATACCTCCAAGAGGACCAATATCTTTTATCTCATCTTCTACGATCTTTACTCCAAGTTTTTGACCCAATGCAGCATCGTTAGAAACAATGATGATATTTTCAAAGATAGCAGTAAGTTTATCTATTAAAATTTCAATCAAAGGCCTGTTGTCTAAACAAATAAGTTTTTTATCAAATCCCATTCTCAAACTTTTTCCACCTGCTAAAATGATAGCTGTATTGCTTGTATTCATTTGGACTCCTTTCATAACCATCCTAATACTGATCCCTCATAATAGTATACTTTAAGATCTTTGACAATCCAAGAAGATTTTGTAACCCAAAAAGGTTCAATATACCAAGCAATATATGGTATATTACTATTAACAAGAAGGAAAATTGGGGGAGACATAAATATGAAAGAAAAAAAGAGAACCTTTTATTGTTCACTTGACTGCTTTGACAACTGCTCTATGATTGCTACCGTTGAAAATGACAGGATTATAAAAATAGAAGGAAATCCAGAACATCCTTTGACACAAGGTTTTGTTTGTGGTAAGGGGAAAAAGCACTTAGAACGAGTATATCATCCCGATAGAATAGTAACGCCTAAAAGGAAAAGAAATGGAAGGTGGATAGATATTAGCTATGAGGAAGCCTTGGACGAAATTTCTGAAAAATTGCTTTCCTTTAAAAAAGCATATGGTTCTGAGTCTGTCCTTCATTTTTCAAGTGCAGGTTATGGTGGAATCAGTAAGTCTGTAGATAAAATGTTTTTTAATTATTATGGGGGTGTAACAACATCAATTGGCAATTTGTGCTTAGGAGCGGGGAAGGAAGCGCAAAAAATTGATTTTGGAGACAATAGGGGGCATTCTCCTCAAGATATATCCAATGCCAAAACCATTTTTGTTTGGGGTAGAAATCTTGCAGATACGAATATACATCTAATGAAATATTTGGTAGAGGCTAAAAAAAGAGGTGTGCCTGTTTATGTAATTGACCCAATTAAAACAAATACGGCAAAAATGGCTTCGAAATATATTCGGATCAATCCAGGAAGTGATGGGGCATTAGCACTTGGATTAGCCCATCATATCATACATCATCAGCTGATTGATGAGAACTTTATTACAAAGCATGTCAAAGGATATGAAGATTACAGGGCCTATGTAGAGCGGTTTAACTTAGCGTATGTTGAAGAAATCACAGGTGTGGCCAAAGAAGATATTATCAATATGGCAAAAGACTATGCAGAAAATAAGCCTGCTACCATTTTGCTTGGATATGGCTTACAAAGATATAGAAATGGTGGTAACAATGTGCGAGCAATAGATGCTCTTGGTGCTATTACAGGAAATATAGGAGTAAGGGGTGGTGGTATTAATTACTACAACAAACTTATTGGAAACTATATTTTTAGTGAGGTAGATAAAAGTGAAGAAATTGTGCCCAAAAGAAGGACCTTTATTGTTGGACAGGTGGCAGACTTCATATGCAATGCCAATAATCCCCCAGTAAAATGCTTGTTTATAACAAAAGCTAACCCACTAGTGCAAGTTGGGGATGTTCACAAAACCATCGAAGCCTTTAAAAAAGTTGACTTTAAAGTGGTGATTGATCTTTTTATGACAGATACAGCTAAGCATGCAGATTTGGTGCTGCCAGCAACGAGCATTCTTGAAGAAGAGGATTTTATTTATTCAGGTATGTTTTCGCCTTATCTTAACTATTCGCAAAAGATCATTGAACCTCGAAATCACATTATTGGAGAATATGATCTCTTTAGGAAGCTAGCTAAAAAAATGGGGTTAAGAGAGTATCCTGATATAGATAGAGAAACCTTCTTTAAAAGAGCTTTAGAACCACTTATGAAAAAATTCCAAGTGAGTTATGAATATTTAAAGAAAAATCCCTTCACCATCATAGAAGAAGATATACCATGGCAAAATGGGAAATTTGATACACCTTCGGGCAAATATGAACTTTATTCTGAAACAGCTAAAAACCAAGGGCTAAGTCCTATACCCATATATATACCTGTAAAGGAAAAGGATGAGAAGTATCCCTTGAGATTATTAACACCCCATCCTAAACATTCTCTTCATTCACAGCATTTTGCCTTTGAAGATAGCAAACCAACAGCTTTTATCAATCAACATACTTTAAAGAAGCAAGGTCTTATGAAGGATCAGTTGGTCAAAATACAGTCAAAATATGGGGAGATTGAGACACACCTTGAAATCAGTAATGATGTAGGGGACGATACGATTATGATCTATGAAGGCTGGTGGCATAAAAGTGGATCTGTGAATATGCTAATATCTGATGAAGTAAGTGATATTGGAAACCAAGCTGCATATTATGAAAGCTTTTGTAGAATAAATAGTATAGACGAGTAAAAAAGTTAAGTGAGTCCTAGGAATAGTTCTAATGCATCATCTAAAAAAATATTTGTGAATGAATAACTGTTCAGATGGAGCTTTAACTCCATCTGAACTAAGTTTCACTTTATATAGATTTGTTTATGAATTCAATAGTTCTTCTTAGTAGGAGCGGCATAATATTGGACTTTTTTGTTAAAAACACTTTGTTGTCCAAGATTCACAATCCCAAATATCTGTAACAATATCTTGATAAAATTCTGGTTCATGGCAGATTAGAAGGATACTGCCCTTATAAGCTTTGAGAGCACGCTTTAACTCTGCCTTTGCATCCACGTCTAGATGGTTTGTAGGCTCATCTAGAATGAGAATATTGGTCTCTTTGTTGATTAATTTACATAAACGTACCTTTGCTTGTTCTCCACCGCTTAATACCAGTACTTTGCTTTCTATATGCTTTGTTGTTAGGCCACATTTTGCTAGGGCAGCACGCACTTCATATTGACTTAAGGACGGAAAGTCCTGCCACATCTCTTCGATACAGGTGTTGTGATTGGCTTCTTTGATTTCCTGCTGAAAGTAGCCAATATGCAAATAATCCCCTAGTTCCACATCTCCAGAAATTCCTTGAATTTCACTGAGGATACTTCTAAGCAAAGTTGTTTTTCCAAGACCATTAGCACCTACCAGCGCTATTTTTTGTCCACGCTCCATACGTAAATTTAAAGGCTTGGAAAGGGGTTCATCATACCCAATAACTAAGTTCTTGGCCTTAAAAATCAATTTGCCTGAAGCTCTTGCTTCCTTAAAATTAAATTCTGGCTTAGGTTTTTCTTTTGCTAGTTCAATGACTTCCATTTTATCAAGCTTTTTCTGTCGAGACATTGCCATATTTCTCGTAGCGACCCTTGCCTTATTTCGTGCTACAAAATCTTTCAGGTCTGCGATTTCTTGCTGTTGTTTTTTAAAGGCAGCTTCTAATTGCTGTTTTCTAGCTTCATAAATCTTAACAAAATTATCATAGTCGCCTACATAGCGGTTTAATTCTTGATTTTCCATATGATAGATTAAGTTGATAACGCTGTTAAGGAAGGGGATATCGTGGGAAATAAGAATGAAAGCATTTTCGTATTCTTGAAGATAGCGTTTCAACCATTCGATATGCTGTTCATCCAAATAGTTTGTAGGCTCATCTAAAAGAAGAATATCAGGTTTTTCAAGAAGCAATTTTCCTAATAAAACCTTTGTTCTTTGCCCGCCGCTTAGATCATGTACATCCTTGTCAAGACCTACATCATTCAGTCCCAAACCTTTGGCAATTTCTTCAACCTTGGCATCAATAATATAAAAATCATTATTAGTTAAGATGTCTTGAATTGTCCCCAAATCTGCAAGTAGATGCTCTAATACTTCAGGGGTAGCTTCTGCCATTTTGTCACATATGAGATTCATTTCAGTTTCTAAATCAAAGAGGTATTGAAATGCATTTTTTAAGACATCTCGGATGGTCATGCCTCTTTCAAGTACGGTATGTTGATCAAGATAGCCCACACGAACGCGTTTTGACCACTCGATTTCACCTTCATCAGGTTCCAATTTTCTAGTGATGATGTTCATAAAGGTGGATTTCCCTTCACCATTTGCACCAATAAGGCCAATGTGTTCACCCTTTAAAAGGCGGAAGGAAACGTCATTGAAAATTGCACGATCGCCAAAGCCATGGCTTAAATTTTTAACGGTTAAAATACTCATTTTCTGCTCCTCTCTTTGGGGTATATTTAGATAGATGATGAGAATAATTGGATAAAATATATTTTCATATGAATGATAAGGGTCAATCCACTATAAAAGTTATAGTGCTTTTTAAACGATATTTGAACATACATAATAGATTATATACGAGTTGAAGGCACTTGCAAAGTAAAATTAAAAAGCATGTAAAAACTTTTAAAAATAGAAATCAACGCTAAGAAGAAGTCATGGAGGAAAGGATGATAAAAGAGGTATTTTTTATAATACCTTATGAGAAAATCAACAGAAGGATAAATGAATAGAGTCAAAGACAGTGGATTCCTTTGACTCAGTTATAGGATAGAAAATGTGGATCGTATGGTAATGATAATTTATAATAGATGTGTTTACTGGGCAAAGGTCGTAATGAATTGAATAACAGCTGGACCCAGTAAAACAATGAATAAGCTGGGAAAGATAAAAATTACAAGGGGAAAGAGCATCTTGATAGGAGCCTTCATAGCTTCTTCTTCCGCTCGCTGTTTTCGTTGCTGTCGAATTTCATTGGATTGAATTCTCAATATTTGAACCATGCCAATTCCCAATTTTTCAGCCTGTAAAATGCTGCTGATGAGAAGATTGATGTCGTCTACTACAAGACGATCTCTGACGCCCTTTAGGGCTTCTCTTCTGGTTTTACCTAGACGGATTTCTTCTAAACAGCGGTGGAATTCCTGGGAGAGAATCCCTTCTTTTTTGGTGATCAGCTTACTTAAAGCTGAATCGAAACCCAAACCAGCTTCTAAACTGACTGTTAGCAAATCTACTATATCAGGAAGTTCCCTAAGGGCTTGTTTACTACGCTTTTTTGTTTTTATTTGAAGATAATAATTTGGTATGAACAGAGCCGATAGTATGCCTAATAAAATCAGCAAGAAAATAAAACTGATATTTTTGGAAAAAAAGATACCTCCTATCCCTAAAAGTACTGGAAACAGGATAAATAAGGTAATCTGCAAAAGACGAAAATCAATAGGGGTCATCCCCAGAGGATTACCAGCTTGTATAAGTTTGATTTCAATTTTGGCCTCCTTTTCTCCTGACAGCCTCCTACCAAAGTTACGCTTTAGCTCTTGAATAAGAGGATATAAAGTTCTATGCACTAGAGGGATTGTTTCTGTTGTCAATTCAGAGTCTAAGTTTTTAGATGTATCGGCATTAAGGAAGTAAGAGAAGCGCCGCTGGATACGCTCTTTTTTTTCCTGCGATAAGGAGAAGACAAGCATAACCAAAAGGGTGATCGTACAGAAAAAAGTAAAGTATATCATAAAGCTACACCTCGATTGCAGTTAGTTTACGAATAAGGACAAATCCGATCATGCCTGAAATCACACCGGCTCCCAGCATTCCCTTGCCTACAGGATGGGTAAATAAGGTGGTGATATATTCTGGATTGATCAAATAGATCACAAAACCTAATACAACAGGCAAAAGGCCTATGACAGTTCCGGATAAACGTCCCTGAGCGGTAAGGGTCATTACCTGTCGTTGAATGGCATTTCGATCTCTGATGGTTTGAACAATTGTGTCTAATACAGTGGCCAAATTCCCACCCACCTGACGCTGAATAAGGATAGCTTGAATCATGAGTTCTAGGTCGCCGCTAGACATTCTTTCATAAAGATGATAAAGGGCATCTTCGATTTTACCTCCGTACTGCATTTCGCGTAATACGAGATCGATTTCTTCTCGAATAGGAGAATCTGATTCTTCCACCACAGATTTTAAAGACTGAGGAAAACTAAAGCCTGCTCGAAGCGACCCTACAATAATGGTAATCATATCAGGGAGTCCGTTATTAAATTTCAATAACCGTTGACGCTGCTTGTGATTGAGCCACCATTTGGGAAAAAGATAACCCAATAGACCACCAAGAATAAAAAAGGAAGTCTTCCCTGAAATAACAAATAGCATACCTCCTAACAAGAAGGTAAACATCAGCTGAAACAAGACAAATTCTTCGGGCTTTAATGGAATGCCAGCCTGACTTAGACGCTGAGCTAAGCGATCATTATTTTTTCCAAAAGATATTTGATTCTTGATTTTTTGGTTATAGACCTGAATTTGTACCAAAAGATTAAAATGCTTTCGATCAAGAATCTTTTCTTCTTGAAGGGATAAATAATGCTTCATCCTTTTTTCCAACCGATGATTTGAAAAAAAGAAAAGATTGAATAAACCTATAAAAACCAAAATCGAAAACAATAGAAAGAATATAAGAACGATCCATGTCATAGATTCCAATCCTCCTCTTCCATGAATACTGTGGTAGGGATATGAATTCCAGAGGTAATTAATTGTTCATAGAATTTAGGCCGTATTCCCGTAGGTACAAGCTTGCCTATAATTTTTCCTTCTTCATCCACACCATGCTGTTGAAATGTAAAAATATCTTGAAGGACAATGATATCTCCTTCCAATCCCTGTACTTCGGTAATATTTACGATTTTTCGATTACCATCCTTTAGCCTAGTTTGCTGGATAATAAGGTCGATGGCGCCGGCAATCTGTTCACGAATGGCGCGAACAGGTAGTTCCATACCAGCCATTAATACCATGGTTTCCAAACGAGCGATCATATCCCGAGGGCTATTGGCATGACCTGTAGCGAGAGAACCGTCATGACCAGTATTCATGGCCTGAAGCATATCAAGGGCTTCTCCACCACGTACCTCTCCAATGACAATCCTCTCTGGCCTCATACGAAGAGAGTTACGAACCAAATCCCTAATGGTGATGGCACCTTTTCCCTCGATGTTGGCAGGGCGAGATTCTAAAGAAACCACATGATCTTGCCATAACTGGAGCTCTGCAGCATCTTCAATGGTGATAATCCTCTCATCGTTGGGAATGAAAGAGGATAAAACATTGAGGGTGGTGGTTTTACCTGAACCTGTACCACCACTGATAAAAATGTTTAGCTTAGCTTTTACACAAGATTCTAAAAATGTAGCCATTTCCTTTGTTAGGGTGCCAAAACGAATTAAATCTTCGATCTGAAAGGGATCCTTGGAAAATTTTCGTATGGTAATCGTAGGTCCGTTTAAGGCCAAAGGAGGAACGATGGCATTTACACGGGAACCGTCAGGTAATCTAGCATCCACCATGGGACTGCTCTCGTCAATTCTTCTGCCAAGGGGTGATACAATTTTTTCAATGATATGCATGACTTGTTCGTTATCTTGGAAATAAATATGGGTTAGTTCGATTTTGCCTTTTCGCTCTGCATACACTTGATAGGGACCATTGACCATGACTTCTGTGACCTCAGGGTCCTGAAGGAGAGGATTGATAGGTCCGTATCCGATAAGATTGTTTACCAGTTCATCCACGACTTTTTTTCGATTCACTTTACCTACAAAGCTTGTATCGTCTTTCATAATTTTAACAGCGATTTCATCAATTTTGGGAACGATGGTTTCTACATTTCCATCTTTGATTTCTCGAAGAATCTGCTTATGCACTTTATCTTTCAATTCTTGATTTTTATTGATTGAAATAGATTTTTCCTTATGGACAGGAGGAGTGCTCGGTTGACGTATGTTTGACAACAAATCTTTTTTAGTGATCGTTTTCCCATGGTCTTTTTCCAACTGATTTTCTTTGGATGAGGAAGATTGGTTTAGCTCATGCTTACTTTGAACTTTTTGAAGAAGACTCATTGTGATCTCTCCTTTGCAAGTTTAAATTTATTTAGGATCATTTGAGCAAACGAAAGAGTCCTTGGCTTATATAAAGCAATTTCCTGACCCGCTGTAAGTAGGTCGGCAATACCAAAAACAGCTTTGGCCATATCAATTCTACGATGATTGAGAATAAAGGGAATGCCGATATTTAACGATTTGGATACAATTTCAAAATTACTGGGGACGTACAGCAGAGAAGTTTCTCCTAAAATTTGTGGTACGTCCGTGGCCTGAATAACACTTTGCATGGTAGAACGGTTTACGATAATCTGCACTTTATGACGAAGCTCTAATATATCAAATATTTCTAACATAAGTTTGCTATTTTTTAGTGTTGTCATTTCTAAATCCGTCAATTGCAAGATATGATCGGCCTTTTCTACGAAATACAAGCTTCGGTCAGGCAATCCTGCCATGGTATCTACTAGAATATAATCAAAATGCATTAATAATAGATCCCATATTTTGTCAAGTGCTTCTGATGTAATGAGATCAGCATATTCTGGGCGATGGGGAGCCGATAAAACTTTTACACCACTTTCATGATGAAATAGATAGCTTAAAATGTTTTGTTCATCGATGAATTCCAATTGTTCAATGACATCTTTGATAGTAAACATGGGCTGTAAATCCATAGCGATATTAATATCTCCAAATTGAAAACACCCATCCACAATACAGGTTTTAAACTGCTTTGTGGAAAGGGCTATTCCCAAATTTGCTGTAATAACGGTTCTACCAATCCCCCCTTTCGCACTGCAAATCGCGAGGGTTTTTCCTCTTTTGTGTACCGTGTTCGTATCTTCTAGAGTTTGATTATCTGGCATTACCCAACGCCTCCTTACTTCGATGGAATAACCCTGCTATGGAGAATCAATTGTATATTACCGCGTTCTTTTGCATTGACCAGCTTGATGACATCTGATTGGTTTAGTTCCAAAGTAACGGAGCTATACTCAACATAGGTATCCTCTGGGGTAGATTCTAGCATTTTTCTACCTACAGCTAAAACTCGTACCTTTTCCAATATAATCTCTGTTCTAACGGGGGTATAATCTCCAACGCGAGGCTGTACTTCACTGAATATCACATCCACCCAATCCTCAGGCTCGATGAGATTAGAAACAGACTGTACAAAATTTACACCTACGGAAACAGCTCGATAGCCATCTCGTACTTTTCTAGAGACAAAAATACTTTCTTCTTTTTCACTGCTGAGGCGATGACTTAAAAGCGGTTCCTTTGGAGCAATATCAGCCGTTGCAAATTTTCCCGTGGCATCCGATAAGGTTTTGATAGTGCCTGGAGGAAGTCCCATTTCAGGCACTTGTGCTATTGTAATCATGTCACTGCTGATCTGCTGATTTTTCTGAATGGATTGCTTGGCGATTACAATATCTTTGAGATGATTGTTTATGTTTTTTGTAGTATCCACAGATTTCATATAGTTATAGAAAAGAAGGGTGGTAATGAACCCCATGATAATCGCTAATACAAGAATAAATTTTGATTTCATCTTTTCACCTACTCTGTCAATTTTATGCTATATGCACCTCGATTCAAGGCAGTAGCATCTGTAAAGCCTGTTCCTACTTTCTTGATAAACATGCCTGTAATAGATGTGTCGTTGTTAGACATAGGTTCCATAATATAAAAATAAGCAAAACCCTTGATTTTTATTTCTTTTAATTGATTGGTAGTGTAGAAGTATGGCTGATAGATTGGTACCAGTAAAATTCTAGGACAATCCCTATGGTTCATATCTCCTGCAGAATAGGGGCAGGCTGAAATACGTTCGTTGATAACCGTTCGTGTTTTCCCAGCAATATTTCCTGTTTGGGTTTCGATGATATCCCCTAGTTTGATTTCTCCTTGATAACCATTTCTGAGATTATCTTCATAGGTTTGGGATCCGGGACCCCCTAAAGCCAGCACACCGAAATTTCCGTGGGATACCTCTGTTTGGTCAACTTTTAATTGATATTCCTTGTAATACTCTAAGGGAATGGATTCATCAATACCCAAAGGGGCAGCTCCATTGGCTCGACCCATTTGTAAAATTTGGGCTGTGGCAGTCACTTCTACAGGAGCGCTGTGAAAGCCGAATAGATTCATAAAAGTTAAAGGAACCTCCTGCTTCAGATGTATCTTTGCATATTTGCCTAATTCTATATTTAAACTGACCAGATGATCTTGTGCATGATGGGCTGTTAAAACATCCTTGACAATGGATGCTACAACCACCGTCTCTGCAGTCAATTCCTGAGCACCTGACAATACGGCTGCCCGAGCTGATTTTTCTAAATGGCTTTTTACAGTATATAAGGCTCCTCCATCAATGACCAATCCAGTCATGCCTAACAATAGGGTAATGATGAGGGAAACAAGGACCAAGACATTTCCTTTTTCTTCATGAAATATGTTTTTAACCATTTTTAACATAAAAGGATCTCCTATTCTATCCGTATCGTAGAATCTGTTGTTACTATATGGTGGGAAGAGAATAGTAGGGCAACCCCTGGTGTTGCATAGGTTACAGGATAGCTTAGAGTAACGGTTATATAGTCCCCAGACTTTCTTGAATTCTCAGAAGGTGTAATGCTTATGGATAAGGAGGAAGGGTCTCCTAGCTGAAAATGACTTTCAGCAAATTGGGAGATTTCTGTATCGGTTTTTCCCAATCCCCCCAACCTTACTGTTTCTTGGGTAAGGTGATGAAGGTTCATATAAGTATAAAACACTCTACCGAAATCAAAGATTCCAGAAACCAGAAGAATCAAGATAGGGACAATAAGAGCAAATTCTAAAAGAGATTGACCCTGTTGGTCTTTTACCATAATACAACACTCCCTTCCAGCAACAATTGGAGAATAGCTCCACCGGCAATGGCAATGCCGTAGGGATAGGAAACGGATAAGTTCTTTTTTTCAAAAGGAAAAGAGGTTTTGAGGCCACTTTTTAAATGAATAAGATAATAGCATAGAGATTTTAAGTTGGAAAAAGCAGGTTTTCCCCAAATTAGAATTAGCAAAGCCAATATACTGCCTAGAATACTCATGTAAACTGCAGTATACAATACAAAAGATACCCCTTTTAAAGCACCGATCAGGGCTAAAAGTTTCACATCTCCTGCACCTATGCCGCCAAACAGGTAGGGGATTAGTAATAAACTAAAACCCATGAAAAAACCTTCGATAGAAGAAAACAGCCTTTCCCATCCTCCATGAAATAGATGGAGAGAAAAAGCCAGAAAAAGGCTTGGGAAAATGACTTTGTTGTAAATTTTTCTGCTTTTCAAATCAGTAATGGCACAGATGAGCAATACCAAAATAAGCAGTAGATTAACCCACATATTCATTGCCCTCCTTTCAACAAAAAGGATCCTACAGCTAAAGTAGGACCCTCCTCCGAAGTATGATGCCCTATCTTTGTTTCATTACTCAGATCATCCTTTCCTATATAAGTAATTCAAACAAAGAGCAGGGACTTTATGGAGTAGTAGTATTACGACTTTGCACAGTGTTTAACGCATCTGTGAATATGGTTTCAATTTCTTGTCTAAATAATACCAGTGTGCCCACTACCGCGATGGAAATAATCCCTAAGACAAGACCATATTCCGTCATACCTTGTCCTTGTTCACTTAATAATAAATTTTTTAATGGATACAACATGATATTCACTCCTTTTATGGGTAGATTGATCAATAAATAATAACAGTTTATGGAGTAGTAGTGTTACGACTTTGTACAGTATTTAATGCATCGGTAAATATGGTCTCAATTTCTTGTCTAAATAATACAAGGGTTCCTACTACTGCAACAGCAATGATTCCTAAAACTAATCCGTACTCTGTCATACCTTGACCATGTTCTGCCGCCAGTAAATTTTTCATTTGGTTTAGCATGCAAATCTCTCCTTTGTTATAAAGTATTTATGACGAATTTTATTTGATGTCCTACTTTGGTGTCGGTTTTTTGAATAGTTCCCGCAGGAAGTTCAATTATTTCGAACGTGGAAGAATGTTTTATGCCGATTTTTCCCGGTTGGAGATTTTCTTCTAGAGTAATAACCTGTTGATTTGAATCAAGATGTAGAACGTCAATATTGTACTGCATAAAATAAGTGTGAATTCTTTGACAGGGTCGAATCAGTAGCCCACAATTTGATGGGAGATTTTTTGTAAACATGAGTCCTCTTAATCTTTTACCAAAGGAATCTGCACTATATAAGTGAAAAGCTAAGACTTGATCGGTATTTAAATTGATGAGCTTTACGATCTTCACCTCCTAACATATAAAGTAACCCTGCCTTTACCGAAAGGCAGGGTTACTTTATATCAAATACCCAAAAACCTTCGGTAACTGGCTGGCATAGTGTATATAATTATACACCTTAGCCCCTATAGCTTTGCGTCCCTAGCTTTCGCCAAGTTTGCCATTATCGAGTTTATCTATTATTCGATCTTACATCTAATTCTAAGTTTATTATAAAATGAAGCAGCTTACACCACAATCCAGCGCAGGTACTGAGTACATAGTAAAATGACATCAAAATATTGACTTAAATATGATGAAAGATTCCTAGGACTAAAGATGCAAGACAATTGGGGAAATTTAGGTATATTCCTTAATTTTCCTTGGATATGATATGATAAAACTCTATACAAGAAGATATCTCATATTTTTGAAAAGTCATGTAATAATAAATTTATAAAGAATCATAACGCAAATAAAATGTTAGAAATAGGTGTTTTAGGGTAAAAATCCTTTGAGTTTTCGTTATCCTAAAGATGGATAGTTGTCCCTCCTTAGAAGGATAAATAGAGATAAAGGAGAGAAAAACGGTATGAAGAAAAGATGGATCATACGAGGGGTTGTAGTGAGTTTGATCGTAGTGATTTTTGTTTTGCCCTATATATTTTGGGAGTTAAAGGGTGAGAAAATATTCAATGTGCTTATAGTAGATAAAACCGTACCTAATACCACCTATAGAGAACATAAGGGGGTGACATGGATCTTAAATCATTTTAAATATAAAAAAACAAAAGGAGATGCTCCTTACATGGTCGACAAAGATTATTTTGGTTTTATGCCTCAAAAAGGGCAATTCTACGAAATAAGAAACTTACCGTCAGACTTAGAAGATACGGATCTTATCTACATTGCTGACACTTATGGGGTATATGAAGATGAGTTCTATGGTGTCAACAAAGCAGGAAATCGGTCAGAATTAATTTATGGAGGCATAGAAAAGGAAGAGGTAGAGAAAATTCGCAAGGAAGCGTTTCGAGGAAAAACAGTGATTGCAGAGTTTAATGCCTTTGGAAGTCCCACGCCTTCATCGGCTAAAGAAGCATTATATGAGCTCTTAGGCTTAACCTGGTCTGGTTGGATGGGTAGATATTTTCAAGATCTATCGAAGGATGTGGAAGTCCCTGACTGGGCAGTACAAAATTATGAAAAACAATATGGTGAAAAATGGACATTTCAAGGGGCAGGAATTTTGTTAGTAAATGAAAAGGATGAAGTACTTGTCTTAGAAAAGGACATAGAAATCAAAAGTAAAGGATGTTTTATCGAATTTACACCAGAAGGTCAAAAAATGTTTGGTGTGAAAGGAAGTACTCGATATCATTATTGGTTTGATATTGTGCAAGAAAAAAACAGTAAGGTATTGGCTCATTATCAATTAGAAATTACAGATAAAGGACGAAGGAAGCTTGAGGAAAGAAATATTCCAATTACTTTTCCTGCCGTGCTAAAAAATGAGAATAAGATTTATGAAGCCTATTATTTTGCTGGAGATTATGCAGATCATGAAATGAATACCAAATTTTATAAAGTGTTTGGCTGGGACAAAATAAAAAAAATATTGAGTATAGATACCCAAGGAAGTCAAGAAGCCTTTTATTGGCAGGTATATGTTCCAATGATGAAAAAAATATTAGCGCAATCTTATGAGCAAAAAGGACAAAAGCTCAATGAACTTCAAGTAGAAACAAAAAAAATAGGGGAAATTACAGTAGCAGCAAATGTTGGGGAAAAGAAAATTGAGATTTTGAAGAACGATCAATGGCAGGAGCTGCTCATAAAAGGTGTGAATATGGGAATAGCAAAACCAGGACATTTTCCAGGGGAAGTGAGTATTACCAAAGAAGAATATTTTAGGTGGTTTCAATATATTGGACAGATGAATGCCAATGCAGTTCGTGTATATACACTACATCCTCCAGACTTTTATGAAGCATTGTATGAATATAACATGATTGCAGAAAAGCCTTTGTATCTTTTTCATGGGGTATGGATTATAGAAGAAGAATTAGTAAAATCTCAGGATGCTTTTGCAGAAGTGAATGTTACAGATTTTCAACAGGCCATTCAAAATACGATTGACGTGATTCATGGAAATGCAGAAATTCAAAAGATTCCAGGTCATGCAGGAGGCAAATATACAGCGAATGTTTCTCCTTATGTGATCGGCTGGATTCTAGGGATTGAGTGGGATCCAGAAATGGTGTTGCGTACCAATGAAAAACATAAAGCACAATCTA
This sequence comes from Clostridiaceae bacterium 35-E11, assembly GCA_038396625.1. Classification (GTDB taxonomy): domain Bacteria; phylum Bacillota; class Clostridia; order Peptostreptococcales; family Thermotaleaceae. The sequence goes on along the minus strand of CP121688.1, from coordinate 3,529,599 downwards.
ATTTCCAAGGGCACTACTTTTATACAGAAAATGCATCACCCTTTGAGATTTGGCTGGCAAAAATGATGGAATTTACAGCGGATTACGAAACAAGGCAATATGGATGGCAGCGTCCTATGAGTTTTACCAATTGGGTTACTACAGATTTATTAAATCATCCTGCTGAGCCATCAGAAAAAGAAGACATGGTAACCGTAGATCCAAATCATATTTTTATTACAGACAAATATCATGGGGGTTATTTTGCATCCTATCATATTTATCCTTACTATCCAGATTTCTTGAATTATGAGGAAAAGTATGTGCATTACGTAGACAATCAAGGGCGAAAAAATAACTATGCCGGCTATCTTCATGATATGCATCAAGTACATCGGATGCCATTGTTAGTAGCAGAGTTTGGGGTGCCTGCATCTAGAGGACTTACCCACAAAAATGTATATGGTATGGATCAAGGATTACATTCAGAAAAGGCACAGGGTGAAATTGACGCTAAGCTTTTTCAAAATATTGTAGAAGAAGGTATGGCTGGGGGATTGATTTTTACATGGCAGGACGAGTGGTTTAAAAGAACGTGGAATACCATGGATTATGATAATCCTGACCGACGGCCTTTTTGGAGTAATGCACAAACCAATGAACAGCAGTTTGGTTTATTAAGCTTCGATCCAGGTAAAAGGCTGAAGGTTAAGGTGGATGGACAAAGGGAAGATTGGGAGCAGGCTAAGATTGATCCTGCATTTGTTGAGAATCCTAGACTTGTACAAAGTCTAGGAGACGAATATGATGATGGAAGAAATATAAAAAATCTTTATGTAACCAGTGACGCCAGATATTTGTATCTTCGAATAGACTATAAAACATTCAAAAACAAAATAGATTGGAATAAGATGAATACCTTGATTTTACTAGATACAAAAAAAGATCAAGGAATACAAAATATACCTTTTAATACGAATTTGCAGATAGAAGATGGGATAGATTTTATAGTACAGTTAAAGGGAGAAAAGGATTCTAGAATTTGGATAGATAGTTATTACGATACCTTTTACTATCATTATGGGCATATATTGAGCATGGTACCTAAAGTTCCTTATGCATCCCAAAAAAATAATGGGAAAGTGCATCCTATTCGATTAACCTTAAATAAAGCGTTAAGAATACCAGATCAAGACCTGCTGTTACCCTTTGAATCTTATGAGACAGGTATATTGAAAATGGGCATAGGAGATCCATCCTCCCCAATGTATGATTCTTTGGCAGATTTTTATGTGAATGAAAAAAACAATTGTATTGAAGTACGAATTCCTTGGATGCTTTTAAATGTCAAGGATCCTAGTACCCGTGAAGTCATGGGAGATTTTTGGAAAGAAGGATTATCGGCTAGTGAGGTCATAGAAGGGATTTCGATTGGCGTTGTTAGCTATAAACCAGATGCACAGGGTAATGCAATAGATACAGCTTTTTCTATAAATATCACAGATGCACTACCAAAACCTAAAGGAAATCGGATCAACAAGGAGGATCTAAACTTATATCAATGGGAAATTTGGGAGATACCCCAGTATCATGAAAGGTTAAAACAATCATATTATATTATACAAAAAACATTTGCATCTTATGAATAAGAAAGGGTGAGGGAGAATGAAAAAAATCCTTGTGGCAGATGATGAAGTGAGTTTGCGGTTTTTGATTACAGAAACCTTAGCAATGGAGGGTTATGAGATATTTGAAGCAGAAGATGGAGAGGAAGCCTTAGCACTAGCCCGTGAAAAAAAGCCTGATATCATTTTATTGGATGTGATGATGCCTAAGCTAACAGGCTATCAAGTAGCTGAAAAATTAACAGAAGAGAAGTGGGAGCATAGGGGTATAATCGTAATGCTAACCGCTAAAGGACAGCATCAAGATAAAGAAAAAGGATTGGCAAGTGGTGCAGATTATTTTTTAACGAAGCCATTTAGTCCTATTTATTTATTGGGCTTGATAGAAAAAATCTTACAGAGCTCCTGTGGCTAGAAGATGGGAAAGAAGGTGGATTGGTGGTAGAGAATATAACAAAAATGAATGTAGACAAATTAAAGAAGATTCTAGACCAAATACAGAATGTAGTGGTTATTACCGATATTGATGGGAATATCAATTATGTAAATAAAAAATTTCTCCAAGTATCTGGCTATGAATATAAAGAGATTATAGGTAAAAATCCTCGATTGTTAAAGTCAGGAGAAACACCCTTTGAAGCCTATAAGGAGCTTTGGGATACGGTTCTTGCAGGGAAGGTATGGCGTGGAGAATTTCATAATAAGAAAAAAACAGGGGAACTTTATTGGGAAAGAGCTACAATCAGCCCTATTTTTGATGAAAAAGGAAATATTACGGACCTTGTGGCCATCAAGGAAGATATTACAGAGACAAAAAGAATGGAGGAGGATCTTAAAAGATCTGAGGAAGAGGTACGCAAAGAACGAGACAAGGCACAAAAATATTTTGATATGGCAGGGGCGATGATGATTGTGATTGATAAAGATCAAAGCGTTCGTTTGGTCAATCAAAAAGGTGCTGAGATTTTAGGTTATCAGGAAGTTGAAATGTTAGGGAAAAATTGGTTTGATCATTTTTTACCCCAAAGCATTAAAATAGAAGCAAAGGAAGTATTTGAAAAGCTGATGAGGGAAGAAGACGAAGCCTTAGAATATTATGAAAACTTGATTGTTACAAAGAATGGAGAAGAAAAAATTATTGAATGGCATAATGCAGTGCTACGCAATGAGAAGAATGAAATCACAGGAATTTTAAGTGCAGGGCAGGACATTACCCATAGAAAAGAAGTAGAACGTATGAAATCGGAGTTAATCAACACAGTCAGTCATGAATTGAGAACACCTTTGGCAAGTATTATGGGCTTTACTGAATTATTGCTACTAAGAGAATTAGAGGAAAATAAGCGCAAGAAGTATTTGCAAACCATGTATAAGGAAGCACAAAGACTTACAAATTTGATCAATGACTTTTTAGATATTCAACGCATGGAAAGTGGAAAACAGATATTTGAGAAGAAGGAATTGAGACTAGAAGAAGTGGTTGACGAAGTACTAGAATTATATGCAAATGAGCGTACTCATGAATTTGTCATTAAAAAAGATAGGGATCTTCCTTTTATTTATGGGGATGCGGACAAAATCAAACAGCTTTTTACAAATCTTATTTCCAATGCAATAAAATATTCTCCAGAGGGAAAACGTGTGATGATCTGTATTTACCAAAAAGATAAGAATGTGCAAGTGGCTATCAAAGATGATGGATTAGGAATACCCAAGGAGGCAATACCACAATTGTTTAAAAAGTTTTATCGTGTTGATAATTCAGATCACCGCAAAATTGGGGGTACCGGTTTAGGTCTGGCTATTTGTAAAGAAATTGTAGAAGCACATTTAGGAAAAATTTGGGTGGAATCTAAGGCTGGGATAGGCAGTACTTTTATCTTTACACTACCTGCATCAGAAAAAACGCTACCAGAAGGAAACAATGAAAGCTTGGAAGAATCTATCGTATCTGCTTAGATTGCAGAAATAAAAAAATTAGACATAAGCATAGACAAAGCTATGCATATTGACGAATTTCACATAAAGAAAGGAAGGACTATGGACAGAAGTGTAAGTGTAGAAGCCTTAATGGAAAAAAGTAAAAGATTGTTTTTACAAGAACAGAAAGAAAAGCTGTATCGCGCTATAGGTGACTTAATGACCTATCGATTGTATAAAAATCAAGATGATGTGATAAATATAGGCAGGTTTTTTCATTCGTTAAAGGGCACAGGAGCTACCTTGGGATTTCAACGATTAGCAGAGTTAGGAACATTTTATGAGGACTATATAGATGAAAAAATACAGCAGCAAGACTTCTCAGAAAAATTCATTTTAAATTTGTTTCAAGGATTTTCAGAGATCTATGACGAATTGAAAAAATTTTATGCAATGTATGAAGATAAAGCTGAGAAAGTAGAAGGTTCTATAGACACAAAGGAGCAATGGAATGGAGAGAAGGTTTCAAATGAAAAAGCTGCAAAGAAAGAACGGATTTTATTAGTGGATGATGCAAATGTGATTATTCAAATGATTAAAACACGATGGACTGAGATGGGATATGAGGTTGCTTATGCAGATGATGGGGAAGAAGGTCTACAGTTATCTCAATTGCTAAAACCTGATTTGATGATTGTAGATTTGATGTTACCGAAACTAGACGGTTTTGAAATAATTCGCCAAGTTAAAAAGAATCCAGAGACCCAAAATACAAAAATAATCGTACTATCTTCCAAAAAGAAAGAAGAAGACATTCTCAGATGCTTTGATCTGGGTGCAGATGATTATATGATAAAGCCCTTCTCTTTAAAAGAGTTGGAGCAAAGAGCCAAAAGGCTCCTTTATAGATAGGGTGAAATGATGTTAAAAAATATAATGATAAATATAATCTATGGATTGTTAATCGTAGATGGAGGATTGTTTTTTTCTTTGCTTCTCCGAAAAATATATTGGCAACATATGAAAAAAAAGTATGAAGAAAAATATCATGAGTATATTACTTCAGTAGATAAGTATATTGGTGAAGATGGAAAAAGAAGTTTTTCTTCTCCCGGAAGTAGATTGGATAGAAAGGTATTAAAAAATATTTTATTTGAATATCTTATCTACAGCACAGGGGATACCAAAGAGAAAATTATTGAAATTGCCCACTGTACAGGAATAGTAGAAATGGAATTAAAAAGGGTTCGGAAAAAGCAGTGGTGGAATCAAGCCATTGGTGCTTATTATTTGGGACTGATGAAGGTAGAAGAAGCCATTCCAAGCCTATTAAGACTTTTAACATCCCCAAGAAATGATGTGAGATATGTTAGTGCAGAAGCTTTAATAAGAATTACCGGTACGGGAAAATTAGACTTTATCATCGAAAAGGTCTATGAAAAACACGGAAATTACAAAAAACAATTATTGTCTCTTATTGAATCCATTGAAGAAGATATTTATGATGACATGGAGCGCCTCGTTAGAAAGGAAAATACAGATTTTCTTGTTATTGCCCTGACTGCTTTAGGACAAAGGATGGATAGTCGTGTGGTGAATTGGATTCAAAAATATGTAAAACATTCAGATCAAGAAGTAAGAATTGCAGCATTAAAGGCAGCAAAGTATATGGGAGATATAGGAGAAGATGGATATTATGCTCTTCTAGTTTCTTTGAAAAATGATAACAGCTGGGAAGTGCGGAGTTTTTTGGCAAAGGTGTTGGGAAGCTTTTTACGACAAGAGAGTCGCGAAATTTTGAAAGAGATGATGCAGGATGAAAATTGGCAAGTAAGGTATAATGCAGGAAATAGCTTGTTGCAGCATCAGGAGATGGGGTTGCTGGCATTATCAGAAATGCTACTTTGCGAAGATGCATTTGCTCAGGATCGAGCCTGGCAGCTAATCTCAGAAGAGTGGATGTTTCATGGACTACAAGAACGGTTAAGGAAAGAGGATACAAGGATCTCACAACAAATATCTCAAAATATTGAGCAATTTGTTGCAGAATACAAGGCAGGTGACGGAAATGGATTGGAGCTTTTGGGTCATAGGATTTATCAAACAATATAATCAATTTGTGCTAGGATACCTTGCTACCATCAATGGGATTTATACTATTATTCTCCTGCTTTCATTTAGAGAATTATATCTACATTTGAAAAGGGTGCAGTATGGAGATTATTTTAAGATGATTACTTCTTCTTTTATCCCACCGATTTCCATATTGGTTCCCAGCTATAATGAGGAAAAAACCATTGTTGAGAATGTAAAATCCCTTATTGCCTTAGAATATGGGGAGTTTGAAGTGGTAGTAATCAATGATGGATCAAAGGATCATACCTTGCAGCATCTTATCGACTCCTTCCAATTGCAAAAGGTAGACATGCCCTTTAAAAAAAGCATTGAGACAAAAAATATCAGAGGAATTTATCTTTCAAAAACTATACAGAGATTAGTTGTTGTGGATAAAGAGAACGGAGGAAAGGCAGATGCTTTAAATGCAGGCATTAATATATGCCGATATCCTCTTTTTACGGCAATTGACGCGGACTCTATTTTAGAAAAAGATTCTTTGGTAAGAGTGGTACGTCCTTTCGTGGAGGATCCTGATAGGGTAGTAGCCACAGGGGGTATTATTCGGATTGTCAATGGTTCGAAGGTGGATAGAGGATTTATTGAAGAAATTGGACTATCCAAAAACGGTTTGGCGATGTTGCAGACGGTGGAATATTTACGGGCTTTTTTAACAGGAAGAGCAGGGTGGAATGCACTCAATGGACTTTTGATTATTTCTGGAGCCTTTGGTGTTTTTAAGAAGAATATTGTAGCAACAGTAGGGGGATATACTTCAGATACAATTGGTGAAGACATGGAGCTAGTAATGAAAATTCATCGGTACATGTATGAGCAGAAGCAGAAGTATCGTGTAGTATTTATTCCTGACCCTGTATGTTGGACGCAAGCACCAGAAAATTTTAAATCTTTGAGTAATCAGCGAAAGCGGTGGCATAGGGGGTTGATGGATTCTTTGATTAGTCATTGGAAGATGTTATTCAATCCTCAATATGGGCGTATAGGTATGCTGGTGATTCCTTATTACTGGATCTTTGAAATGATAGGTCCCTTTATTGAAATGACGGGATATATTACGGTAGGATTATCTTTTTTATTTGGTATATTAAATCTAGAATTTGCTATTTTGTTTTTTATAATGGCAGTATTATATGGGATTTTTATATCCATTAGTTCTATTTTACTGGAAGAATACACCTTTAGAAGGTATGAAAAAGTTTCTGAATATATGCGATTAATTTTTTATAGTATTTTTGAGAATTTTGGATATCGACAGCTTACCACATGGTGGCGCGTTCGTTCTGTTTTTGGTTATCGGGTAAAAAAGAACAAATGGGGGAATATTGATCGTCAAGAGTTCAGAGAAGAGGAGAATAAGATTTCTTAAGCACAGGGGCAGCACACATTGTTATGTATAGAAAAATCCTTTCATTTCACTGATTTAAGCTTGAAATGAAAGGATTTTTGTTGGATTCTACTAAAAGAGGATATGGGCAATGAAGACAATGATAGGAAGTGTAATAAGGGTACGTTCTATAAAAATAATCAGTAATTCCTTAATAGATACTGGAATTTTAGACCCTAATATCAAGCCTCCTACTTCAGACATATAAATGAGCTGGGTTACGGAGATACAAGCGATGACAAAACGTGTCAATTCGCTGGATATCTTGCTACCAATTACAGAGGGTAGAAACATATCGGCAAATCCAATAATGAGTGTTTGAGAAGCTTCTACTGCCTCTGGAACTTGTAAAAGCTGTAATAGGGGGATAAAAGGTGTTCCAAGCCATTGGAAGAAAGGGGTATATTCAGCGATGATTAATGCCAAGGTACCAAAGGCCATAACGATCGGAGTAACGCCTAACCACATATCCAGTACATTTTTGATCCCACCCTTTAAAAAACTCATAGGATGGGTATTTTTATTTGCCTTAGCAACTGCCTGGGCAATACCCCATTGTAAAGCAGTATAATTTTTAGGGATTTCTTCACTACTGTCTTGCTTATGGTTGCCATAGTAGGTATCCGGTTTTTTCGATAAAGGAGGGATACGGGGAATAATGATTGCTGCGATAATCCCTGACAAAGTGATCGTTAAATAATAGGGAACAAAAAGATGTCCTAAATTCACTTGAGAAATGACAACAAGACTAAAAGTAATAGAAACAGCAGAAAAATTTGTTGCAATTACTGCAGCCTCTCGTTTGGTATAATAACCTTCCTCGTATTGTTTACTTGTCAAAAGTACGCCGATAGTTCCGTCTCCCAACCAGGAGGTAATACAGTCTATTGAAGAACGTCCAGGTAAAGTAAAGATAGGACGCATAATTTTTGTAAGCAATGTGCCGAAGAATTCCAATAAACCGAAGTCCAAAAGAAGGGGGAGGAACATCCCCGCAAAAAGGAAAACACCGAATAAAATAGGCAATAAATCATAAAGCAGTAGACTACCGGTATTTTCTGACCAAATCCAATGAGGACCTATTTGAAATAATGTAAATATCGAAAAAATCATACCGATGATTCTTGATATCAACCACAAAGGAGATACATCAAATAAAGCATGTAAAAAAGAACTTTTTGATGCAATAGAAGACTTCAATACTTTTACAATCACACTGCCTATTCCCGTGATAAACATGATCACTGTCATGACAGCAGGTAAAAACGTCATAAAAGTGTTGAGAATAAATTTAGATAATATAGCAATAGGAATGGTGATTTCGTCCTTATAAGAAATCGGTGTCATAAACAATAATATACCAACCAATGATGGAAGGATGAAGGGGAATAAATCTTTTGCTGAATAATGTGTTTTGTGAAAACTCATGATCAAGTGACTCCTTTTCTAGTAATAAGTTTTATATTTATACAACGGTATTCATTTTAATACAAAATCTATAAAGAAATCAATAGCTTTGTTTAATTGTTACATAACTTTAAGAAATTCATGTAAATACTAAACATATCAGAACAAATATATTCATTATAAAAGTTCGTAAAAATAAAAAATACTAGTGTGAAGTATTGAAATGTATCAAAAAATACGATAAAATCTTATTGAAAATCGAACTTTTTTAAAAAGAAAAAAACAAATGTTCACTTATATAAATCTAGTAATATGGGCTAGGTGTTTCTACCCAACCTACCGTAAATGGTTGTAGGCTATAAGTGTTTGTGCTTATTAAGAATGCAACTTTTCATGCCTTCTTATCTTTGTTTTTTCCACTACTAAATGATGAAATAAATGAAATAAAATCAAAGGAATATTTGTAGCAGACCCCAATAATAATATATGATACTGCCAAATTTGCAGTTGAAAATTATTACGAATAGGGATTCATAAAAGGTACAAATACTTTTTTGGATAAAGGAAAAAATAATACTTAATCTTATAAGGGAGATGATCATTATGCGGTATGACGTAATCATTGTAGGAGCAGGTCCGTCTGGAATTTTTACTGCATTAGAATTGATAAGACAAAAGTCTGATAAAAAAGTAGTTATTATTGAAAAAGGAAGACGTATTGATAAAAGATTTTGTCCTAAGGATCAAACAAGAGCATGCGTTTCATGTAAGCCCTATTGTCATATAACAACAGGATTTTCAGGTGCAGGAGCTTTTTCCGATGGAAAATTGTCTTTAAGCTATGAGGTGGGTGGAGATTTACCAGAGCTAATAGGAAGTACGAAAGCACAGGAGTACATTGAATATACAGACAAAATTTATCTTGAATTTGGAGCAGATACTAAAATAGAAGGTTTAGAAAATACGGAGGAAATTAAAGAGATTAGAAGAAAAGCAATAGAAGCAGGTTTAAAATTAGTTGATTGTCCCATTAGACATTTAGGGACAGAAAAGGCGCAAGAAATATACTTAAAAATACAAAATTATCTTTTAGAATCTGGGGTAGAGATTCAATTTGATACCTTTGTAAAGGATCTTATAATAGAAAAAGGAAGGGCAAAGGGTATCAAGATCACAGATGCACACACTAAAAGTGATGAAACAATTTTGTACGGAGACAAAATTGTTGTAGCTACAGGAAGAAAAGGCGCAGACTGGTTGAAGGATATGTGTATACAGCATGACATTCAGCATAGTGCTAGTACTGTAGATATTGGGGTGCGTGTTGAAGTCAGAAATGAAATCATGGAAAAGGTGAATAATGTACTTTATGAATCAAAGCTTATCGGATATCCTGCGCCTTTTAAAAATAAGGTAAGAACCTTTTGTCAAAATCCTGGGGGGTTTGTGAGCCAAGAAAATTATGATCATGACTTGGCGATTGTGAATGGACATTCTTATAAAGATCGAAAATCGGAAAATACTAATTTAGCCATATTGAGCTCCCATAATTTTTCTCAGCCATTTAATCAACCCATACAATATGGAAAAAAAGTAGCAGAATTAGTAAATATGTTAGGCAATGGTAAAATATTGGTACAGCGATATGGCGATATATTAGATGGAAAACGAACTTGGCAGAAAGAGCTGGATCAGACGAATGTGAAGCCTACACTGCCTGATGCAGTGGCTGGAGATATAACCTCTGCTGTTCCCTACCGACCGATGATGAATATTTTAAATTTTATTCAAGCTATGAACACAGTTGTACCAGGTTTTGCAAGTAGGGAAACTTTACTATATGGTCCAGAAATTAAGTTTTATAGCAATAAAATTAATATGAATGAAAATTTTCATACCAATACCGAAGGACTACATTGTCTAGGTGATTCAAGTGGCTGGACAAGGGGATTAATGATGGCATCGGTGATGGGTGTCCTCATGGGGCAAAGCATTTCTAAATAAAAATGTTTATGAGCTAGAAAAAAATACGAACATTGATAAAAAAATATTGTTGATAATGAAAAATATATAAAATTATACGAATTTTTTAATTATCATATTGACATAATGTTAGGAAATTGATATGATAAGAGTACACTTTAAAAAATGACTTGATTGATAGCAAATCACATGACTGGCGGAAGTGGAATAAACCACATGGAGTGTGATTGTAAGATATGCCGACCGCCTGGGCGCTAAGTCCAGGGGGTCTATTTTTATTTTGAAAATCCTGGACTTAGCATGGAAAAGTCGAGGAGGGATTTTTGTGCTTAGAAAAGAATGGTTGGATTTCCATGAGGGAAGCTGGACAAAAGAGATAGATGTAAGAAATTTTATTCAAAAAAATTATACGCCCTATGAAGAAGATGAAAGTTTTTTAGTAGGGTGTACGAATCGGACAAAAAAAGTGTGGGATCTTTGTAAGAAGATGCTCTCAAAGGAATTAGAAAAAGGTGTATTGGACATTGATACAGAGAATATTTCTGGTATTGACAACTTTAATCCTGGTTATATTGATCAGGAAAATGAAGTAGTTGTTGGGTTGCAAACGGATGCGCCGTTAAAAAGGATGATCAATCCCTATGGAGGCATTAGAATGGTAGAATCTGCCCTAAAGGCATATGGGTATCAATTAAATAACACGATGGAAAAAGTTTTTGATGAAGTCCGAAAAACACATAATCAGGGAGTTTTTGATGTCTACACAGAAGACATGATTAAGGCGAGAAAAGCAGGCTTGCTAACAGGATTGCCCGATGCCTATGGAAGAGGAAGAATCATAGGAGACTATCGAAGAATTCCCTTATATGGTGTAGATTTTTTAAAAGCGCAAAAGCAACGAGATTTAAAAACACTCCAAGGATCGATGGATGATGGATTGATACAAAAAAGAGAAGAAGTGGCAGAGCAAATACGGGCATTAGAAGCAATGAAATCCATGGCAAAATCTTATGGATTTGATATCTCCAAACCTGCCAAGGATGCCAAGGATGCGGTACAGTTTTTGTATTTTGGATATTTAGCGGGAATAAAAGAGAACAATGGTGCGGCCATGTCCCTTGGAAGAACCAGTACTTTTTTAGATGTTTATATTGAAAGAGACCTAAGAAATGGAAGCCTAACAGAAGAAGAAGCTCAGGAGTTAATTGATCAGTTTGTTATCAAACTGAGAATGGCAAGACATCTGAGGACACCAGAATATAATGAATTATTTGCAGGAGATCCCAATTGGATTACGGAGGCCATAGGAGGTATGGGCATAAATGGAAAGACTCTAGTAACCAAAACTTCCTTTCGCTTCCTACACACATTAACAAATCTAGATCCTGCGCCAGAGCCTAATATGACGGTGTTATGGTCTGAAAAACTGCCTGATCCATTTAAAAAGTATTGTAGTAAAATTTCTATGCAAACAGGTGCTATTCAATATGAGAATGACGATATCATGCGACCTGTTTATGGAGATGATTATGGTATCGCTTGTTGTGTCTCTGCCATGACGATAGGCAAGCAAATGCAGTTTTTTGGCGCCAGATGTAATTTAGCAAAAGCTCTTTTATACGCAATTAATGGTGGAATAGATGAACAGAAAGGAATCCTGGTAGTACCAGGAATTGAAAAAATAGAAGAGGACAGCTTAGACTATGAGAAAGTTATGGCAAATTATTTTAAAGTCTTAACATATGTAGCAGTCCTTTATGTCAATACCATGAATATCATCCATTACATGCATGATAAATATGCCTATGAAGCAGGCTTAATGGCGCTTCATGATACAGAGGTAGAAAGATTAACCGCATTTGGTGTAGCGGGATTATCGGTAGTGGCGGATTCTCTAAGTGCCATAAAGTATGGAAAGGTGAAATCCATACGAAAAGATGGCATAGCGGTAGATTTTCATATAGAAGGAAATTTTCCTAAATATGGAAATGACGATGATCGTGTGGATGAGATTGCTGTGGAAGTACTGAAAAAATTTATGATGGAGTTAAAGAAACATAAGAATTATCGAAATGCAAAACACACGTTATCCGTACTGACAATTACTTCAAATGTGGTTTATGGGAAGAAGACAGGGGCAACGCCAGATGGACGAAGAGCAGGAGACGCTTTTGCACCTGGTGCTAATCCTATGCATGGTCGAGATGAGAGCGGTGCATTGGCAGCTCTCAATTCGGTGGCAAAAATCCCATATGCTTCTGTTTGTGAAGATGGCGTTTCAAATACATTTTCTATTGTGCCAGAAGCCCTAGGAAAAAATCAAGAGAATAGAATGATGAATTTGATAGCTATTTTGGATGGATATTTTATACAGGGAGCGCATCACCTTAATGTTAATGTTATGAATAGACAAATGCTCATAGATGCCATGAAGCATCCAGAGAAATATCCATCTCTCACGATTCGCGTTTCCGGGTATGCAGTAAACTTTAACAGATTGACAAGAGAGCAACAGCTTGAAGTCATTAAAAGAACTTTCCATGAATCGATATAGTGAAAAGAAAGAGGTGGATCGGATGAAGGGTAGGATTCATTCCATAGAAACCATGGGATTAATGGATGGTCCGGGAATAAGACTGGTAATATTTTTTCAAGGATGTCAATTAAGATGTGCATACTGTCATAATCCTGATACGTGGGCGTTAGATGAAGGAAAAGAAATGACTTCAGAAGAACTTTTACAAAAGGCATTAAGATTTAAATCCTACTTTCAAAAATCTGGAGGGGGTATTACCTGTTCCGGGGGGGAACCTTTATTGCAGCCAGCATTTTTAATAGCGTTTCTTAAGATGTGCAAAGCACATGGTTTGCATACAGCCATAGATACCTCTGGATTTGGAAAGGGAAAGTATGAAGAAATTTTAAAATATACAGATTTGGTCATCTTGGATATCAAACATGTAAATAAAAGAGGCTATAAAGAATTGACGGGAGGAAATATTGAGGTGTTTCAGGCTTTTACCCAAGCATTAGCAAAAGCCAATACGAAGCTTTGGATAAGGCATGTAGTTGTACCTGGAATGACCGATAGCGAAATACATATCCATCAATTTAAAAAAATGATGGATCCCTTCCCTAAAATCCAAAAAGTAGAACTTCTTCCTTATCATACATTGGGTGTCAATAAGTATGAAGGGTTGAATATACCCTACAAACTTAAAGATACCAAGCCTATGTGTAAGGAAGAGCTAAAAAAATTGGAAACTATATTGCAAATTGCCAATTAATTAAAAGCCTGTGGTAGAAAAAATCTACCACAGGCTTTTAGAATTTTTTAGCAAAAATTGGTCAACCTATGGATAAACTACAAATTTTAAAAAGGATGGAATAAATAATGAAAAAAATAATGATCTGTGTAACAATAGGATGTTTATTGATTGTAGGTTTTTATGCAGATAAGGAGTTTCTACAAAATTTTGTTTTGAAGAATTCAAGTAATACCAGTTATGATGTAACGATGAAGCAAGATCTTTTGTGTTTGATGAGGGCTTATCCTGAGGATATTACAGGAATAAAGCGAGAGGTAGACCGTGTATATGTAGTCATGAAATCAGGAAAAACCATTTTATATGATGATAAGGAGGAAAAAAGTATAGAAGAGAAGGTGAACAATCCTGACTTGCAAGATATGATGGAGCAAATATATCCTCTTAGAGAGATTCATCGTTTGATGGAAAAAGACTTTGACCCTGGACGTGTGAGAGTATATCCTCTATTAAAAGAAGTATATGGTAAGCATCAAAAAGAGGTGGAGTCCAATCTCGTAAATGTAAGGGTAGGATATAAGCAGTATCCTTTTAATCGTAACAATAAGGCAGCGGAGGCTTTGCAAAGGGCTATGGAGGAACTAGGGTTGTTGCTAGAACAACAAAAGGATATCTATCCCTTTTTATATCCTGCAAGTGGTACTTTTAATTATCGTATCATTGCAGGTACAAATCGCTTAAGCCCCCACGCTTTTGGAACGGCAATTGATCTTGCTAGAGATAAAAGAGACTATTGGAAATGGGCATCTCGCGAAGCAGGAGAAAAGAGACTACAATCCTATCCTAAAGAAATTGTAGAGGTTTTTGAAAAATATCATTTTATATGGGGAGGGAAATGGGGACATTTTGATATTTTACATTTTGAGTATCGACCGGAACTAATCTTGAAGGCGCAATACTTTGGTGACAAATTCGTTTTTCAAAAAGCATGGTATGAGGGCGTTCCCCTTGAGGACCCCCTTATAAAAAAGTATATTGAAATGATTGATCGTGTATTGTAAAGAAATCTTTCACATGCAAAATCATATTGCAATAAAACTGCAATATCATCTAGCACTTTTATAGCTGCAGATAATAAAATACGGCATAGATGCTGTTCACTTCCTCTTAAAAGCGTATTTGATACAATTGGCATGTAAATTGCAACTTCAACGATGTAAAGATTAAATTCATATTTTAAATCATTTAGGTATCATCTATGTAAAATGTATACAATAATAAAATATTTATTAAAGAGGGGGAGCATGTAAGATGAGTAGAAAAGTGGAGTTTTTATACTTACAGCAAGAGGATTGTGTGAAAGCTGGCGGGTATGACATGAAAGGAGCAATGAAAGCTACTGAAAGATCATTTTTTCTACATGGGAAAAACGACTTCATATTACCAGGAAAGCCAGTAATTCGATGGGGTGGTCCAGAGACAGAGGAAACAACGGGCAGAATCATGTCTATGCCTGCATTCTTAGGGGGAGAGAAGTATGCAAAAGAATTAGTAGAAAAGGATTTGATTGGACCCATAAATACTGCAGGAATAAAATATATCCCTAGCAAACCCCATAATCCTAAAAAATATGGTCTACCAAGAGCAAATGCAATCATTATTATTAATGACCCAGATACATTAATGCCTGCTTGTATTATGGATGGTACATTGGTAAGTGCCATGAGAACAGGTGCTGCTTCAGGAGTTGCTGCGAAATATCTTGCAAATCCAGACTCTAAGGTAATGGGACTTGTTGGAGCCAGCGTACAAGGAATCACACAAACATTAGCCCTTAAAGAAGGTGTACCATCATTAGAAGTTTGTAAAGTGTTTGATATTAATCCAGAAACCAGTAAAAAATTTGTAGCAAAAATGAAGGAAAAAGTGGATATGGAATTTGTAGCTGTAGATAGTGCAGAGAAAGCTTTTAGAGATTCAGATGTAATCAGTACAGCGACTATGGCGAAAGAACCCTATGTAAACGGAGATTGGTATAAAGACGGGGCTTGTCATTGTGAAATATCATTTTGGGATACACCACCAGAAGCATTGAAAGTGATGGATTTTATCGTGGTAGATAGCTGGTATCAAGTAAAACACCATGGCGTAGATGTTAGTTGGAGAGCTGTAAGAGATGGAATCATCCCTGAAGAAAAAATAAGAGGAGATCTTGGCGAGATTATTGTAGGAACAAAACCTGGAAGACAAGATAAAAATGAGAAAATTTTCTTTAATCCTATAGGCATGGGTATCCATGATTTATCAGAAGCCCATAGAGTATTCCAAAATGCGATGAAAATGGGTATTGGTAAAAAACTACCATTATGGGAAAATCCTATCTTAGGATAAAATGAAAAACCGTCATATAGCCGAATACTTGGTTATATGGCGGTACTTACTAATTTACATATGAACAGAATATTAAGTTTCAATCATTTGATACCATATTTTTTTATGCGATATTGCAAGCTCTGTCTTTTCATGTCTAATTGTTTCGAGGTACGGGATACATTCCAATGATTTCTTTGCAATGCACATAAGATAACTTGTTTTTCTACAGCCTCAATAATATTGCACAAGGGTTCTAGCTGTAGAGAAAAATTTAAATTTCTTTTTTCATCTGCCCCATGATCAAGGTTATGCATGATGTGGGAAGGCAAATGTTTTGGTAGTATCATGATCTCATCGGGATCCATGATATTCATTGCTGATTCAATAGCATGTTGAAATTCACGGACATTACCTGGCCATGCATATTGCATAAATATATCCATTACATCTGGTGATACTGCATGAACATGAACACGTTTAGCCAATTTTAGATTGTATTGATCGATAAACATTCTAGATAATATGGGAATATCTTCTTTTCGATGACGCAAAGAAGGAATTTTAAGATAGACCACGCTTAAACGATAAAATAAATCTTGGCGTAGTTTCTGTTGTTCAATAGCCAAAGATGGTTGTAAGTTAATATTTGTAATGATCCTTACGTCTACAGGTGTTTCAGTGATAGCGCCTACTCTACGAACAGTTCCTTCCTGTAATACTCTTAATAACTTTGATTGCAATCCCATACTCATAGAGTTCAGTTCATCTAATAGCAAAGTGCCATGATGGGCTTGCTCAAAGAGTCCTGGTCGATCAATAGCCCCTGAAAAAGATCCCTTGACGGTACCAAACAGAATACCTTCCAAAAGCGTTTCAGGAATAGCGGCACAGTTAATTGCAATAAATGGCTCATCTGCCCTTTTGCTGGCATTGTGTATGCTTTGAGCAAACAGTTCTTTTCCTGTTCCAGTTTCACCATAAATCAAAATAGGAGAGTCTGTAGCCGCTGCTCTTTCTGCATAGGTTAGTATATTTTTGAGAGATTGACTTGAGCCAATAATATCGTTAAAAGTATATTTTGCGGATTTAATGGCTTTTTTTTCTGTTGTCTTTCTCTCTTTCTTATATAATGCTTCTTGTAAATCCATGATCTTATCTGACAATTCTTTAACTTTGGAATAATCTCTCATGATAGATACGGCACCTATGACTTCATTCTCTTGAAATAGAGGATATGTATCACACACAATATTCAAATTTCTTCCCATACAGGTGGTGTAGTTTTGCTGTTTATCTAGAATGGGCTTGCGCTCCTTCATGACCTTAAGAAGTAGACTGGTTTCTTCTGTAACCCCATATACATTTGTTACAAATTGACCCAGTACCTGCTCCCTTAATAGCTTATCAAGACGTTGATTTGCATTGTTATAAATGATCAATCTTCCGTTGCTATCGCAAGCCATAATTGCCTCATCAATGGAATTAATAATATTTTCTAGAATTTCACTCTCCTTGCTTTCCGAAAGGATATCTAAGAACAAAATTTTTTTATCATCCTCAGCTGATTCTGATTGGCGGATAAGATTGATTTTTATCTTTGTTCCATCCATAAGCGTCACGGTGCTACTGATCATATTATTTGCAATAGATAACTCAGGACAGATGCTTTCTAAACGTCTATTGATTGCATCCTCAGAAGAAACTCCAAGAATTTTTGCTGCATTAGGATTAATCATGTGTATGATGTAATTCTTGTCAAGTACGATGATCCCTTGGCAACTATGGTTCAAAATAGTATGGAGTAAAGTTTCTGAATGCTTATGATTTTGACTCATGATGTATATCCCTCCATTGTTATAATTTTACAATGTTCTTTCATAAATTTGTTTATAAATTTTACACTGCAAAATATGTATGCACTTAAAAATACCTTGAAAGTGCAAAATTAATTTGCAAAAGATATTTCATCATATATGCATATGCAAAATGGATTGTCTTTCAAGACATAATTCTATTGTAAAATCAAGCAATAATCAATAGTTTTCTAAAAATAAAAAAAATAAAGACTATTTGGCATATCAATTGCTTATTAGATAAGTGAAATATAAAACCTAATTTAATAGATAGGAGGGAGAAACTTGCGAATTAAAAATCATCCAGTAATTCAATTCAAAGATAAAAAAGAAGTAACCTTTACATTTGAAGGGAAAGTGTTAAAAGGATATGAAGGAGAACCTATTGCAGCAGCGTTACATGATAATGGTGTAAAAGTTCTAAGGCATGAACATCGTCCAAGAGGATTATTTTGTGCAATTGGGAATTGTTCGTCATGTTTAATGGAGGTCAATGGAGAGCCTAATGTCAGAGTATGCGTTGAAAAATTACAAGAGGGTATGGTGATAAATCGCCAAGAAGGAAAAGGAATTTTTAAAGGTGGTGAAGAGAAATGCTACATACAGAAATAGCCATAATTGGTGGAGGTCCTGCTGGAATGTGTGCAGCTATAGCCGCAGCAGGGCAAGGTGCAAGGGTAACTTTATTTGATAGAGAAAAAGCATTAGGGGGTCAGCTAGTGAAGCAAACTCATCGCTTTTTTGGCTCGGAAAAGGAATATGCAGGAACTAGAGGAATTGACATAGCAGAGATTTTACAAGATGAAATAAAAAAGAACAAGCTAATTGATGTAAAAACAGATACAACTGTACTAGGGATTTATCATGATGGGATTATTGCATTTGAAGAAGGGGACGTGTATAACCGCTTAACAAGTGAAAAAATCATTATCACAACAGGTGCTGCGGAGAAAATGCTTCCTTTTCCTAATAACGATCTACCTGGCGTTTATGGAGCAGGTGCTGTACAGACATTAATGAATCAGTATGGAATTATTCCAGGAAATAAAGTGTTAATGGTGGGCGCTGGAAATATTGGATTGATCGTATCTTATCAGCTGATGCAGGCTGGGGTAAAAGTGGAAGCCATTATTGATGCAGCACCCAAAGTAGGCGGATATCTTGTGCATGCATCAAAGGTAAGGAGATTAGGTGTTCCTATTCTGACTTCTCATACAATTACAGAAGCCACAGGAGAAGAATTTGTCACAGGAGCAGTGATCTGTGAATTAGATCAAAATTGGCAAGCAATAGAAGGAACTGAAAAGAAGCTTGATGTGGATATTATCTGTCTTGCTGTAGGTTTATCCCCATTAAGTGAATTATTAAGACATACTGATTGTGAAATGAGATATGTGCCTCATCTTGGAGGTTTCGTACCGATTAAAGACGAAAATCTACAAACCAGAGCAGAAGGGGTTTATGTGGCAGGAGACGCTTCTGGAGTAGAAGAGGCCAGCAGTGCCATGATTGAAGGAACGATTGCAGGACTTTCTGCGGCTGAGGCATTGGGTTATGGGACAAATATCGCTGCCCTTAAGGAGAAATATATAATAGAAATTGAAACTTTGAGATCTGGAACTGTAGGAGAAAAAATCAGAGAAGGCTTAAAGCTGCTAGTTTGCTAGGAGGTGAAAAATTATGTTTAATAGGACTGGAGTAGTATCAAAAGATATGATAGAAAGTAAATTGCCATCTATGGAGAGAAGAAAAAAAGGACCCTACGCAATATTTGAATGTTTCCAAGAAATTCCTTGCAATCCTTGTTTCACTGCATGTAAAACAGGTGCGGTAGAAACATTAGAGGATATTAATGAAATTCCTCAAATACATCAAGAAAAATGTTCCGGTTGTGGATTATGTGTTAGTGCATGTCCTGGATTAGCATGTTTTGTAATAGATGAAACCTATTCGGATGACGAAATACTATTAAAAATGCCTTATGAATTTTTACCGTTACCGGAAGAGAATAGTATTGTAGATGCATTAGATCGAGAAGGAAATGTTGTTGGCAAGGCAAAAGTAATTAAGGTACAGAATCATAAAAATTTAGATCATACGAATGTAATAACCATAGCCATGGCAAAAGAATTTTTACTTGATGTGAGAAATATACAAGTAGGGAGGGAGTAGGATGGATCAAAATAAAACATATCTTTGTCGCTGTGAAAATCTCACCGTAGAAGATTTGCACAAATTATTAGACCAAGGAATAACATCGATGCAAGAAATAAAAAGAGAATCCCGCTGTACGATGGGTCTCTGTCAAGGAAGAACTTGTAGAGAACTTATTGCGAAGGAAATTGCTAAATATAAAGGAATAGATATATCTGAAGTGGATACGCCATCTTATCGCGCCCCCGTAAAGCCCATTAAGTTAGGTGCAATTGCAGGAGGTGGAAAAAATGCGTAAAAGTGCAGATGTCGTTGTAATTGGTGGTGGATCAATAGGATGTTCCGTAGCTTACAACTTAGCCAAAAAAGGCTTTAAAAATATTGTTCTGTTAGAAAAAAGATTTTTAACCAGTGGTTCTACAGGTAGATGTGGTGCAGGAATTCGACAACAGTGGGGAACAGAAATGAACTGCTTAATTTCAAGGGGAAGTGCTGAAATATTTAAAACATTAGGGGAAGAAACAGGATATGGAGATATTGAATTTAGGCAGAGTGGCTATTTGTTAATTACATACGACAAAAAACAAGCAGAAAAATTGAAAAAAAACTTAAAAATACAACATAAATTAGGAATTCCATCGGTAATGGTAACACCGGAAGATGCGAAAGAAATGGTTCCTTATGTCAATACTAAGGGCATGGAAGCTGCATTTTTCTGTCAAAAAGATGGACATATCAATCCTTTTAAAACTACCTTTGCCTTTGCAAAGGGCGCTGAAGATCTTGGGGTGGAAATATGTAAATATACAACTGTTACCGGAATAAAAACGAAAGGAAGAAAGATCACAGCAGTTGTTACGGATCAAGGAGAGATTGCTACGAATACGGTAATCAATGCAACGGGACCTTATGCCAAGTTCATAGGAAAGATGTTAGGATTGTCTCATCCAGTAGAGCCCGAGAGACATCAAGCATTAGTTACAGAGCCTATGGAGCATATGATAGGTCCAATGGTAATGTCATTTCATCATGATTCCTATATTAGTCAAGTACCCCATGGAGGATTTGTGATGGGGTATGGAGAGCCCAATGAACCTAAACGAATCAATTACAAGCATGAATGGAGCTTTTTAGAAGAAATGGCAAAAAAGGCAGTTTTCCAAATTCCTGCTATGAAAGATTTAAGGGTTATTCGACAATGGGCAGGACATTATGGGATTTCTCCTGATGGGCAGCCCGTCTTGGGTTCTGTTCCAGAAGTAGATGGTTATTATTTAGCTTTAGGATGTGGAAAAGGCTTTATGCTTTCACCGATGATTGGAAAATTAATGGCTGAATTGTTGGCAGGAGAAAAAACTTCTTTACCAATTGGTGCCTTAAGTATTGAACGCTTTTCCAAAGGAGAGCTAATTGTAGAAACAGGAGTCGTATAGATTGTACGTTAACCTACTGAGATCAAAAGCGTTGGAAGTTTATAAAGATGTATAAAGGTATAAAAAAATAGAATCTATTTTTTTATACCTTATATACGCATCAATTTTGATTATCTTATAAAAACACCACACTATTTTAAGAATCCAAGGAAACATAAGTATATATGGCAGAATCTGTTAACCTACCAAAAGGAGTTGAAAACCCAATGAATTTAAAATATATTGAGTCAAAATGCTCTGGCTGTCGAACGTGTCAATTAGTCTGTGCTTTAAAAAACTTTAAAGAAAACAACCCTTCTAAAGCAGCATTAATGATTGAAGGTCAGTTCCCGGCACCAGGTAAATACGTGGTTCATCTGTGCAATCAGTGTGGTGCCTGTGCAGAAGTGTGTCCAGTAGACGCAATCTATTTGGAAAATGGGGCTTACTTGATTAATGATGAAATTTGTATAGGATGTATGAGTTGTGTAGAAGCATGTCCACAAGGGGTTATGATGAACCATAAAGATGTAGGTATACCTTTTAAATGTACAAATTGTGGGGAATGTGTAGAAGTATGTCCGAGAGATGCCATTGTATTGGAAAAATAATAAGAGGGAGGCGAAAATATATGCTATATGGATATGCTGGGACGATATTAAGGATAAATCTAAGTAATACTGAAATTAGAAAGGATCCTCTAGATGAAAAATTGGTAGATGAATATATAGGTGGGAGAGGATTTGTTTCAAAGATCCTATTTGATGAGTTGCCTCCCAACACAGATTCCTTTGGTGAAGAAAACTTGTTTATTATAGCAATGGGGCCCCTAAGCGGATGTTTTATGCCGGCTTCAGGAAAGACCCATTTCGGGACAAAATCTCCTGCTACAGGAGGTTATGGAGATAGTAACATGGGTGGCCACTTTGGTGTTACCATGAAGTATGCTGGTTACGACATGATGATTATAAATGGCAAAGCGGAAGAACCTAGTTATATATATATAGAAGATGATAAGGTTGAGATTCGACCAGCCCATCAGTATTGGGGCAAAGGGTCTTTTGCTGTTGAAAAGAAGATGAAAGAAGAATTTGGTGAAGAATTTCAAATTCTTACCATAGGGCCAGCAGGTGAAAATCTAGTGAAGTTTGCTTGTATATCCCATGATTTTGGACGTCAAGCAGGAAGAATTGGGATAGGTGCAGTTTTGGGTTCTAAAAACATAAAAGCCATTGTTGTGAAAGGAACAGGTGGGGTACCTATATTTGATCCAGAAGGGTTACTCGAGAAAGGAAAAGAGACGTATAATGCTTGTAGACAAAAGCCTGGTTTTAAAGGATGGACACCTCAAGGAACCGCAGGAATAACCGATTGGTGTAATGACGTTGGAGCGATGCCAACGAGGAATTTTCAAACATCCTATTTTGAACATGCCAGCGAAATTAATGGAAAAGCAATTTTAGACCACCTTAAAATTACCGATAAAGGATGTTTTGCTTGTCCAATACCATGTGGTAAGTATGGATATGCAAAAACTAAAGCGGGCTCTACATATGTAGAAGGACCAGAATACGAAACCATAGCCATGTTGGGCAGCAATTGCGAATTGAAAGATATTGAAGAGATCGCATACACGAACTATATCTGTGATGAGTTAGGAGTGGATACTTGTTCCACTGGAGTCGTGGTGTCTTGGGCTTTAGAATGTTATGAAAAAGGTATATTCACCAAGGATGACTTTGGCAGAGAACTAGCTTTTGGAGATTTAGATTCGATTGTTTATCTATTAAGTATAATATCAAATAGACAAGGCGTGGGAGATTTATTGGCTGAAGGTGTAAAGGGAGCTGCTGAGCGAATAGGGCAAGGAACTGAAAATTTTGCCATTCATGTGAAAGGATTAGAATGGACTGGATATGAAA
Organism: Clostridiaceae bacterium 35-E11; assembly: GCA_038396625.1. Classification (GTDB taxonomy): domain Bacteria; phylum Bacillota; class Clostridia; order Peptostreptococcales; family Thermotaleaceae. Next base: position 3,506,185 of record CP121688.1, on the reverse strand, counting down.
GTCGTAATGCGCCTGGTATGATGCTGGGATATATGACTGCAGATATCGGGGCACATCATGGGAGATGTTGGGTACTTGGAAATGATGTGGCTGGCTCTGCTGAAGCTGGTAGTGTACATGATTTAATTAGTGGAGGGGCACAAGCCAGTAAACTGCCTAAAGCAAAAGTAGAAGGAGTAGTACCTATTGTTTTAAATAGTCAGCATACTAGACCTGCTTTTGACATACTGGGTACATGCAGATTGCAATATATGGAGATTGGTTTAGAGGTAGACTACTATGAGCAACTGTATTATGTAATTACAGGAAAGAAATTTAAATGGGAAGAATTAATTCAGCTTTCTGAAAAAATATGGAATTTGAATAGATGTTTTAATGCAAGAGAAATAGAGGACTTTGGTAGGAAATATGACTATCCTCCTGCTCGTTTCTATGAAGAGCCTGTGCCCAATGGACCTAATAAAGGACATCTGATTACTCTAGAAGAAATTGAACATATGCTAGATCAGTTTTATGAAGCACGGGGTTGGGATAAAAATGGTATACCGACAGAGAAAAAGTTAGCAAGCTTAGGATTAGAAGACATTCCTAAAACAATATTGGAAGTAGTTGAAGAAAGATCTTGTTAAGATGTATAGGGTATAAAAATTGGGGAGAACGTAAATGGAGATAAAGATAAAATTGTCCGGAAGTTTGTTATTAATATATAAGAATTTAGAGGAGTGTATCACTGTTCACATTGATGAACCTATCTCTATTGAATACTTGTTACATAAAACAGGAATTCATCCTTTTGTAGCACCGATGGTATTGGTAGATGGAGACGTAAAGGATAAGGATTTTATCATTGAAAAGGAAGTTGAACTGACTGTAATAGGACCACTAGCAGGTGGATAAAATTCTATGTTTAAATGTGTGTTCAAAAATCAGTGCAATAGGAGGGAGCGTGTAAGTTTGTTAAAAAAGTTTGAGGTTGAAAAGGGTGTGTTTTATCCACCAGCAATTGTGCTAGGATTGACATTGATTATTGGTATGATTACTCCAAACGGCTTTGCCAAGGGGGCAAGTACTTTATTAAAAGGTACCATTGATAATTTTGGTTGGTTGTATTTGTTGCTTACATTTGTATTTTTTATTTCTACCTTGGTGATAATGGTTTCTCCTGTTGGAAAAATTAAATTAGGTGGTGACAATGCGAAACCAGAGATAAGCATATGGTCATGGTGTGCCATGGCGGTATGTGGAGGAATTGCTACCGCTATGGTATTTTGGGCAGTGGCAGAGCCGCTAACCCACTACTATACACCTCCTATGATCACTGGGGCAGCACCCGAGAGTCCAGAAAGTGCAGTAAGGGGATTACAAATTGCTATTTTTCACTGGTCCTATCTTCCTTATTCACTATTTACGCTTTATGGTGTAGCTGTAGGTTATATGGCTTATAATTTGGGATTGCCATTTAGGCCGAGTTCAGCACTGTATCCTTTATTAGGAGAAAAGATATATCAACTGCCTGGTAAATTGGTTGATGGTATTACGATATTGGCCCTAGTTGGTGGTGTAATTACTTCTCTAGGATTTGGTACAATGCAATTTGCTTCAGGATTAGAATTTTTATTTGATTTGATTCCAAGCAACACTGTATATGTTGCGATTATTGTTATATTAACCCTAAGCTATACGATTTCTAGTTATAGAGGCTTGCAACGTGGAATGAGAATTATAAGTAATATCAACTCATATATTTATATCGCATTAGTAGTTTTTCTATTTGTTTTTGGTCCTACTAGATTCCTATTTAATATTGGCGTTGAAACAGCAGGTTCCTATATTAAGGATTTGATCCCTACTTCCTTTAATATTGATGCGTTTAATAAGGGTGATGGCTGGAGCGGTGCTTGGACGATCTTTTTCTGGGCTTGGTGGATGGCATATGCGCCTTTGGTAGGTATGTTTTTGGCCCGGATTGCCATTGGAAGGACGATTAGACAATTCATATTTGTAAATATATTTGTCCCAGGCACATTTATATTTACGTGGTTTACTGCATTTGGTGGAACCGCGATTTATTTTGAAAATTTTAAAAATGCAGGAATTATGGAAGTCATTGGTGAAAGAGGGCTAGAGGTTTCTATGTATGCCCTATTACAGAATCTACCTATGAGCAAGATTACCATACCTTTAGGCGTGCTTGCCTTAGGATTTTCATTTATAACTTTGGCAGATGCCATGACATCCACTATTGCAGCAATAACTACAAAAAATACACATGGAAATGAAGCGCCTCCATCCATGAAACTATTCTGGGGATTGCTAATAGGTGGGATTACGATAATATGTCTTTTAGTAAGCGGTACAGTTGGTACGCAAGCCTTGCAAACCATGAGTATTGTATATGCCTTACCAATTTTCTTTATAGAATTAGCTGCGTTGATATCCATCATCTTAATTGCTTTTCCCAAAACATCGTCAATTCCTGATAGTAAAAGGGAAGAATTGGTTGACTAAAATCGTGAGGTGTTTTTTAATTTACGAAGCGGAGTAGCTTTAAATTTTAATATATAGGTTTATTATAGAGCATAAAAAATTTTATGAAGGAATTTATAGAAAATGAAAGAATAGTATGATAAAAGCTATATAATATTTACTCCGATCCAAACAAGCCTAAGGAAGGTTTTGCGGACGATAGGGGATAGAGAGCAATCTTTATGCCTGCCATGTGCAAAGGAGTTCATTGATGTTTATGGAGAAGTGTGCCTGTAAACGTCAATGAACGCTTTTATTTTTAAATAGTATGATGATTTAAAACACAAATGGGGGTACAGAGATAGGGGGAATATCACATGGATGTTCGACTGACAGTGTCTATAGACCTATACAAAGCAGTTTTAGAGAAGGTATCAGAGGGCATTTTTATGTATCAAGATTCAGGTAAAATCCTATGGTGTAATAATACGGCTGCTCAGTTTTTGGGGAAAACAAAAAAAGATTTATTAGGGGTAAATATTCAAAATTTTCTTCCACTAGCTAAAAATAGTAAGAAAATACTTACTACATTTAAAATGGAGATAGAAGGAAAACCGTTAAAATTTTTGGAAGTAAAAGAAGAAACTTTGAAAGAGGGAATATATAAGATAAAGATAGCCTACTTAAAAGATATCACCATCGTTCAGCAAACAGAAGAACATTTTTACTCAAATAAGTCAAGAAAAATGAATTATGACCAAAATTATTACAAACCAAAGTATCGTTTGGAAGATATTGTTGGAGAAAATGATCAATTATGTGATATTAAAGTACTAGCACAAAGGGCGGCAGTTACATCATCTCCTATCCTTATTTATGGAGAAACAGGTACGGGAAAAGAATTATTTGCTCAAGGGATTCACAACCGTAGCAGTAGAGCCAATAAAAAGTTTATAGCAATAAATTGTGCTGCTATTCCTGAGCACCTTTTGGAATCAATTTTTTTTGGAACAGTAAAAGGAGCGTATACAGGGGCAGTGGATCGGATTGGTTTATTAGAAATTGCCTCTGAAGGAACTCTTTTTTTAGATGAGATGAATTCCATGCCAATGTTCCTTCAATCAAAACTTTTGAGGGTTTTTCAAGAAGGGAGTTTACGGAAAGTGGGAGGGAACTATGATATTCCAGTAAACCCCAGAATCATTTCTGCTATGAACATAAGTCCATTAAAGGCAATGGAAAATCATTTGCTTCGAAGAGACTTATTCTATCGATTAGGTGTAGTTTGTATCGAGATACCAGCCTTACGAGATAGAAAAGATGATATCTCTATTTTAGCAGATTATTTTGTGAAGAAACTATGTAGAAAATTCAATAGAAAATATAAGAAAATATCTCAAGAAGTGTTAGAATTTTTTAATGGATATGACTGGCCTGGAAACATTCGGCAATTAGAGTATGTACTTCAAGGAATGCTTATATTGATGAAAGAAGATGAACCAGAGATATTATTGGAACATCTACCAGAATATCTTAGGATTACACAAGTTAGAAATCCTGTCGTAAAAGATCCAAAGATTAAGATTGTATCTTTACAGGATGAAATTGATAAAATAGAAAAAAATAAAATAATAGCAGCTCTTGAAGAAGCGAGCGGTAATATTTCTAAAGCGGCTCGAAAACTTAAAATCAGCAGACAAAATTTATATTATCGGATGAAGAAGTTTCAAATAAATATTTCTACATCAAAATTTCCAAACAAAGAAATGCTGGGCAAGTAGGATAGCATGGTAAAATATCATAGAAAAAACATAGGCAATCTGTAAAATTTATATTTTCATGAATACGATATAAGCTATGATAGAAAATGGACATCCTCAGAGGAAGGGGAAAGAGGGTGTCATTTACTCATTACAATCTTTAAGGAAAAGGAAAATAGGTGATTAGAATTCCATTTTCAGCGAGAGTGAAGGAATAAAGCTTTTAATATCTTCCCAATAAAGTTCTCATTACTTCATCAAAGGGCATCGTTCCTACTTGATCCATAATCTTTTCCATTTGGGTCTTTTGCTTTAATGTTCCCACTAAAACAATTTGAATTTCTTGATTTTTATCTACAAGTAAAGAATCTACTTCTAAAGCCCCTGAAATCAAGGCTAAAATGATTAATATCTGAGATGGACTTAGATCAAGCTTACAATTATTATTGTTGTTGTTGCTACGTTGTTTCTTATTGGATTGGCACTGTGGATCTTCTTCCTCATCGATGTTTAATTGAGACATGATTTTTTTCATGAGCAAATCCATTTGATCTTTTGAAAACACGATTGTCCCTCCCTCTTTTTTCAGCATTGTATAAGGTGATAAGTTATTTAGTTAGGAGATCACAATGGGTTCTGCTGAAATATCTACAGGTTCTCCAATACCTGTAACAAAAATAATAAATAGCATAGAAACGATAACCAATAAAACATCACGTTTTGTTTCTTCTGAGACAGGCAATTAAAAGACCTCCTTTACATATAGGAATTATTTTAATCATTTATGAACATAAAATATAGTATTTTGCTAATTTATAATATGAAAAAGAGCAAGGTATTGATCATTCAAAGTCCATAATAAAGTATATCTTTTAATGAAATATAATAAAATGTGAATATTGAAAGTAACAAAGTCTGTATATAGAAAGATGCTATATACAGACTTTGTTACTTTTTTCTAAAAAACAGCTCAAAAACATTAAGGTAGGTATATAGCCCTTGGCTAACTAGAGCCATAAAATAAGATTTTGAAAATGCAAAAAAAACCCTGCGATCGAGCAGGGTTAATATGCAGTAGTCGCAGGGATATTTGCCATATCTAGTCCTATTCCGATAAGACCTCCAACAACAATGAGGCTTAATAGGATGATCATAAAAGCAGTGTCTTGTTCACCTTTTTTAATATTGAGGGAAACCGTGTACGCAAAGAATGCTGTAACACTTCCCACGACACCTAATAGATAGGAGAGCAGACCAAAATGATTTAGATACCATTTTATGAGATAGTGAAAAATGATAAATCTTGGTCCTAATGATTCTTCTAGCGTAAAAAAATTCATATGAATATCCCCTCGAGAAATTTATATAGAGTTTCTCCACTTCGCAAATTTTGTGGTAATGAGTGCACCAATAAGTGCTGGTAAAATCCAGGCAAATCCTGAGTTAGCAAGTGGTAGTGCATTGATAAATTTTTCAATAAAAGAAGTATTTACACCTATAGCAGAGAGACCGTCAAATAAACTGACAAATAAAGCACCATAAACAGCACCTAAATAAGCTCTTTTATTTTTAATCAGGTTATCAAACAAGCTCATCACAATTAGGACAATAGCGATTGGATAAACAGTTACTAGCAAAGGTACTGCTAGTTTTACAATCTGTTCAACACCGACATTTGCAAAAATACCGCTGAATACAACCGTGCCAATAACAATAAGTCGATAAGACAATTTTCCTTTTGTCAGTTGATGAAAATAGTTTCCAACTGTTGCAGTTAGACCTATAGATGTTGTAAGACAAGCAAGAGAAACCGCAAGGGCAATACCAATGGTTCCTAGATCACCAAGCAAACTTTGTGTTATAGAAACCATTAAGTCTGTTTTTGCCATACTAGTAGGCAAAATATTGCTTACAGTTGAACCTAAATATAAAAGTCCTCCATATACAAACGCAAGGCCCATGCCAGCAATTAATCCAGCTTTCATGGTTAATTTTATCTGTTCATCCTTTTTTGTATATCCTTTTTCAGCAAGTGAAATCATAATGATACCACCAAAAACAATAGAAGCAAGGGCATCCATTGTTTGATACCCCTCTGTAAATCCTTGTGAAAAGGGATTTGCAAGTCCTGTAGCAACTGGGGCTCCTAGAGGAGAAAATATTCCTTTCATGATGATTACTGCAACAATGACCAAAAGTCCAGGTGTAAGAAATTTTCCGATTTTATCGATGATACCAGAGGGTTTAATAACAAAGAATAGTGTTACTGAAAAATAGACGATTGAAACAAGAATAGGACTTGTGTTCTGAAAGATAGGCTTTACACCCATTTCGAAAACCGTGGCACCTGTTCTTGGGATAGCCAAAAGGGGGCCGATCGCCAAAATGATAATGGTCCCTAAAATTTTACTAAAGATGGGATTGACTTTGTTGGCAAGATCATCAATTGTTCCTCCTGCTTTAGAAATAGCAAGTATTCCTAAGATAGGCATGCCTATTCCTGTCAAGAAAAAGCCAATCATACAGGACAGCCAGCTTTGTCCTGCAGCTAAACCTAAAGCAGGTGGAAAAATAAGATTCCCTGCACCAAAAAACATTGCAAATAACGCCATACCAACTACAAGAATGTCCTTATTTTTGTTATGCATTGTAGTACCTCCTTTATCTGTATATTTAATCCCTAGATCAAATGTCTATTTCTAGAAAATGTTGTGGGATTTGAACAAAATGAGACAGAACATTTATCGAGCTTCTCATGTTTTATTTGATATGAGAGCAATTTGTTAGAGAGAATATATGCAAAAGATATTGATAAAAAAATAACAATTTTCATCATTTTGGGATTTTTCAAACAAATGAAAAAGCACAAGTTTATTATAACATAAATTAATTTATGCACTATAGGATTTTTCAAAAAATAAAAGAAATATTAGAAAGTGATAGATCAGATGTGATACCAGTATGATGTTTTGGTTGTTGTGTGTAAAAGGGGTTCAACTATATAGGATGGATTGTATACAGTAAGTAGAAGAAATGATTGTGATGATAGAAAGGAAGGGAGAGGAGATTTGTAAAGGAAAGATTGTTTAAAGAAATTAAAGAGAGGATTCATAAGATTTTTATAAACAAATGTACCCCTTATTTAGTCTATAAGCGTGGTTATACAAGGACTTGTTTTCTTCCATTGTTTTTCCGTATATAAAACGACAAAGTCTTGGATCGCTGCTTTGTGGGATATTTCATCAATGATTTCTCGAACTTCTGCTTCACTGGTTCCATGAATCATGCCAAAAACATTATAAGGCCAATCTTCATAGGTAACTCTTTCATAAATATGACTGATATTCATATTAGATTGCATAACTTGTAGCGTCACTGCTAATTGATGTTGTGGAACAATCCAAGCAGTCATGGCATTATGGATATATTTTGTCTTGTAGTGGTTAAGGATAGGAGATATACGTTTTAAGTAACCGAATGCTTGTAATTGACCAAGTCTATGAAGCAGTGTTTCCAAGGGTATATTCAGTTGATTGCTAATTTCCTTAAAGGGTTCGGTGGTAATGGGCAGTTCTTCAGAAAGTGCTATAATAATTTGTTTATCAAGTGCATCTAGCAATGTAGACCATCCTTTCTTGGAAGTAAAAGATTACTTTAAATGAAAATATACCTGTGTTTTGTATTTTTCTTTTGCAGGCAGGTTCAAAATTTCTGTAATGCCTGTTTTGGTTTTAATTTCATTGAGAATTTTATCAATTTCTTCTTGGGAAGAAGCAATCAGTGTAAACCAAAGGTTATAAGGATGTTTTCGTTCATAATTATGGGTAACCTGCGGATATTGACTAACGATGGAAGCTACTTTATCTATGTCCTTTTTGACCTGCATACCTACTAAGGTACTCACACAACCAAGTTTTTGTTGGTCAAAGATTCCCCCAAATCTTCTGATATATCCATTATTTTTTAATCGTTGGATGCGTTCTAGAACTTCCTCTTCCTGTATATTGAATTTCTCTGCAATCGTTAGAAAAGGTCTTGCAGTGAGAGGAATTCCTTTTTGCATTTCATTTAAAATCTTTTGATCAAGTGGATCGATGGTATACATAAAAAGCCTCCCGTTAGATTGATAAACAGCTTGGATCTTCGTCAAGGTAGTCACCTGTAGCTGAAAATGCTCGAGCACGGCAGCCACCACAAATGGTAATATGAGGGCAGGTGCCACACTGACCTTTATAATGCTGATAATTTCTTAATGTTTGAAAAACTTCACTCTCAGCCCAAATTTTATCAAAGGGTTTGTTTTTTACATTACCAACTTTAATAGGAAGATATGGGCAAACATGGACGTCTCCATTAGGTAAGAGGCAACAATAGCGAATGCCAGCAATGCAACCACGGCTAAAGCGCATGGGCATTTCTTGTTTCTTCGCCTCTACCATAAATTGAGGGGCACATGTAGGTTTAAGTTCAATGGTTGTATGTTTTTGCTTATCAAGAATTAGATGGATTGCATCTATATATTCATTGGGATTAAGGGCTTGTTCGGCAATATCTTTACCTCGGCCAACACTTACAAGAAAAAAGAGATGATGTGCAGAAGCACCTAATGTTTCCGCAAAATCTGTTATCTTAGTAATTTCATCTTTATTATTCTTATTGACAGTGGTATTGATTTGAACACGTAAGTTAGCTTCTAAGCAATGGCGAATACCCATTAGGGTTTTTTCAAAACTGCCTAAAGATTGTCTGAAAGTATCATGACGGTTAGGGTGTAAGCTATCTAAGCTGATACCAATGGTTCTAGCGCCACTTTTCTTTAGTTGCTGGGCTACTTCTTTGGTAATCAACGTACCGTTGCTTCCTAAAACAGGAATTAAACCTATCTGCTTAGCGTGGTGAATGAGGGTATATAAATCTTTTCTTAAAATGGGTTCGCCCCCACTGAAAATTAATATCTTAAAGCCAGCTTTTGCGATTTCTTCAATAAGCTTTTTACCTTCTTGGGTAGAAAGCTCATTTTCCTCTGGTGTAGACGTTGATTCACGATAACAATGTTTGCAGTATAGATTGCATCTTTTTGTAATATTCCACGAAATAATCATTTTATGCTTCCTCCCTATCTGTGACATCAGTATTTTATTGTTCCAATAGCCCTCTCTACTCTAGTGGCAATCGTATTTCATCCATTGTTAGATAACAAGCAGGATCTTCTGCCCATAAATCATCTAATTGATAATAGGCTCTTGCACGCAAATTTCCATTACAAATATTTATCCATGTGCATTGACTGCATTTACCTTTTAAATGTTCAGTTTTATCCCGAAAGGGTAACAAAAGAGGATTATTTTCATGCCATATTGCTGCAAAACCTTCGTCTTTGATATTACCTACTTTGGCAAATCTTGAAAATTGATCTGGATATACATTTCCCTCCCAATCAATATTTGCAATTGCTATACCAGAGCGATTGCCCCCATTTCTTTTTAGAAGTTCTAAAATTTTGGGAGAGAGGGTAGGGTCTTTTTCTTTTGATTTAATATATAAGTAGATAGCATCTACATGATTGGTGACAGTCAATATTTCTTTTTTTATATTCTTTTGTGTGATCATATGACGGGTATAATCATATAAGCTGTCGATGACCTTACGTGTTTCCTCGTGAGAAAGCATTGCATTTGTTATCTCTTTTCCACGCCCGGCAGGAACTAAGTGATAAAAACAAATTCTTTGAATATTCATTTCATCCATAAGATCAAATATGTAGGGAATTTCATGATAGTTTTTTTTCTGTAGGGTAAATCGTAGACCCACTTTTAAACCAGCTCGTTGGCAGTTTTCTATGCCTTGGATTGCATCATCATAAGCATGCTGTATACCCCGAAAATGATCATGCGTTTCTTTTGTGCCATCGAGGCTAATGCCCACATAATTTACGCCTAGATTTTTTAATTGTACAGCAGACTTTTCATTAATAAGGCTTCCATTTGTAGAAATGCTTACCATGATGTTTTTGCTGCGAAGAGCTTGAATAATTTCAAATAAATCATTTCGCATAAAAGGTTCTCCACCGGACAATAAAACAACGGGAACCTTCGATTTATGAAAATCATCGATGGTTTTTAAGATATCCTGAGTAGTCAATAAATCCTTCTTTTGATTGTAAGCATTGGCATAACAATGCTTGCAATGATAATTACATTTTTGTGTGAGATTCCATACGACAACAGGTCCTATGCCCTTTCGAGTACCTGAACGAGTTTGACTACAACCCTTTCCATAACGTATAGAGGTAGAAGGAATGGGTTCTGAGGATAAAAGTTTTGTAAAATCAATCATAAATAAGATCTCCTATCATCTAAAATAGTAATCATAAGAATAATCTATGGTTATTTCAGTTATTGAACAGATACTCATTCTATTATATAATACTTTAAAATTGTATGGGTGAATTTTATTTGATATATTCGAAATTTTAGGGTAAAATAGACATGAAAAGCTTTGACATCTATTTTTTAAAATATTATAATAGCAAGTAATACAAGTCTATAAATAAACGACAAAGAAGAGAAGAGTAGATATAGGAGACAGTTTGAGCGAGTCGGTGATGGTGGAAGACCGATACAATGCCTATATTGAAGAACATCTCGGAGTTTCTAACCGAAATTTTTTAAAAGAGTAGGCTTAGACGGAGCCAAGCCGTTACTGTTGGACAGCATAATTTTTTGCTGGGTAGAGGTGGTCATGTGAATGACAATCAGGGTGGTACCGCGAACAACCTTTCGTCCCTTTTATATGGGATGGAAGGTTTTTTTGATAAAGAAGGAGGTAAAAGTAGATGAAGACGGCACTGATTAGAGAAATTTATAAAGGTAAAGAAAACTATGCAGATCAAATAATCACCATTGCAGGATGGGTTCGAACTGTGAGAGCATCAAAGGCCTTTGGATTTATTGAAGTAAATGATGGAAGCTTTTTTAAGAATATACAAATAGTATTTGAAGAAAGCTTAGAAAATTTTAAAGAGATATCTAAGCTAAGCATTAGTTCGGCGATTATTGTTGAAGGAAAACTAGAGATTACGCCAAATTCGAAACAGCCTTTTGAAATCAAGGCAACCAAAATTAAGATAGAGGGTGCTTCAAGTTCAGATTATCCTCTTCAGAAAAAAAGACATAGCTTAGAATTCTTAAGGGAAATTGCCCACTTAAGGCCACGTAGTAATACTTTTTCAGCAGTATTTAGAGTGCGCTCTCTCGCGGCCTATGCCATTCATAAGTTTTTCCAAGACAGAAACTTTGTATATGCCCATACGCCAATTATTACAGGTAGTGATGCAGAAGGTGCAGGGGCTATGTTTAGGGTATCAACTTTAGATATGCAGCAGCCTCCTTTGAATGAAGAAGGAAAAATAGACTTTACTCAAGATTTCTTTGGAAAGGAAACAAATCTCACCGTAAGTGGACAATTAGAAGCAGAAATTTTTGCCTTAGCTTTTAGAAATGTATATACCTTTGGACCTACTTTTCGAGCAGAGAATTCCAATACAGCGAGGCATGCTTCGGAATTTTGGATGATTGAGCCAGAGATTGCCTTTGCAGACCTAGAAGATAATATGGAATTGGCAGAGGATATGATCAAATACATTCTTCGCTATGTAATGGAAAATGCACCAGAGGAAATGGCATTTTTTAATCAGTTTATTGACAAAGGTTTGTTAGACCGATTAAATAATGTAGTAAATTCAGAGTTTGGTAGGGTTACTTATACGGATGCCATAGAAATACTGAAGAAATCAAATGATAAGTTTGAGTATCCTGTAGAATGGGGCTGTGATTTACAGACAGAACATGAACGCTATTTAACAGAAAAAGTCTTTAAAAAACCTGTGTTTGTTACCAATTATCCAAAGGCTATTAAGGCTTTTTATATGCGAATGAACGATGATAACAAAACGGTTGCAGCAATGGATTTATTAGTGCCTGGCGTAGGAGAAATTATTGGAGGAAGTCAAAGAGAAGAAAGGCTGGATGTACTTGAAGGTAGAATGGAAGAAATGGGTTTAAACAAAGAAGATTATTGGTGGTATCTTGAATTGAGAAAGTATGGAGGAACGAAACATGCTGGTTATGGCCTTGGATTTGAGAGAATCATTATGTATATGACAGGTATGGGAAATATTAGAGATGTAATTGCTTTTCCAAGAACACCAAAGTCTGCAGAGTTTTAGGACACAAAGAGATATCGTAAGATATCTCTTTGTGTTACAAATTCAAAAGGGGTGCATAGAATGATAGATTCTATCAAGCTAGGCTTTAAAAAGGGGATAGAGACCACTTGGATGTTGGCAAAAATTATTGTACCGGTGTATATATTTGTAACTATACTAAAGCATACACCATTGATTCATTGGATTGCTTCTATATTTCAACCCTTCATGGGATTGTTTGATTTACCAGGTGAGGCGGTAATTGTGTTGGTGGTAGGAAATGTTTTAGATCCTTATGCCGCCATCGGTGCGATGAAAGCCATCAACCTTACATCTGCTCAAATCACTACCCTAGCAGTAATGGTGGGGCTTTCCCATTCTTTATTTATCGAATCAGCTATTGTCAAAAATCTTGGACTAAATATGGCGATGGTATCTAGTATAAGAATGGGGTTAGCCTTAGTATTTGGCGTCCTTGTCGGGAAAGTGGGGGGAATCATTTGATAGAAGTAATGAAAGAAGCTTTATGGGGGAGCTTTCAATCGGTATATTCTATGGCGGTTATTGTCATTCCCATGATGATCGCGCTGCAAATGGCAAAGGATTACCAATTGCTTAGCAAGATTGCAGAATGGTTTCGCTTTATTACGCGATTACTGGGCATATCTAAAGATGCTATATTTCCATTGCTGGTAGGAGTTTTCTTTGGAATATCTTATGGAGCGGGTGTCATTATTGAGAGTTCAAGGGAAGGGAACCTTAACAAAAAAGATTTATTCTTAGTAGTTATCTTTCTAGTTACTTGTCATGGTATTGTTGAAGACACTCTAATATTTATGGCAATTGGTGCCAATGGCTTTCTTTTGGTGACACTCAGAATAGCTACCGCGATTTGCTTAACCTACTTGTTGTCAAAGAAATTAAAATTTCAAGACATAAGTCATTTAACAATGGAAAATATCCAAGAAAGCAAACATTAAAAAAAGACCGGAAGGTCTTTTTTATGTGGGATCGCCTATTCAACAGCAGGTGGTGTAAAGGTTCTTTGTGCTAATTCGGCGTCTAACATATATAAGGCATTACTGTTGTCGCTGATTCTTTCAAGTTTTTTCACAAGGGCACTGAAAGTAGCTTCTTCTTCTACTTGCTCGTCAATAAACCATTTTAAAAAGCTAATAGTTGCGTGTTCCCTTTCTTCCATAGATAAATCCATAAGCTTGTAGATTCGCTTTGTAACAAATTGCTCATGTTCATATCCCTTTTTAAATGTATCTAGTATAGACACATAATTGTTGTCGGGTTCATCAAGTGCTGACATTGTTACTCTACCACCCATTTCAACTACATAATCAAAAAATTTCATGGCATGAAATCTTTCTTCTTCTGCTTGCACTTTAAAGAAGTTGGCAAAGCCGTTTAAATCCTCAGAAGCACAATAGGCTGCCATAGCTAAATATAAATTTGCAGAAAAGAATTCATATTTGATTTGTTCGTTTAATTCTTGCATTAATTTTTCACTAATCATGAAGAAAAACCTCCTTATTGTTCTGTAATCTATTTATCTATTACCCGAAAATAGTTTTTTAAAACAAAAAATTATATGAAGGATAACGTAGCATATAGAAAGCATCTAATAAAAATAATTTTATCCTTATATAGGATTGTTTTTAGTATAGGTTTCTTTTAAAGTTTTTATGATAGAAAGTTCATCAAAAACGAAGATGGTGATGCTATGCGAAAGTCACCATCTTCATTATTATAGATTATTTTGATCGATCCAAAACCCATTTCGCCATGGTAGGAGCAACTTCCTTCTGAGATTTTGAACTTACATACATACCAATATGACCCACCAAGGAAGAATATAATGTTTTGTCTGTGCTAGATACCAGATCGTTTAAAGGTTTGCTAGAGGATGGAGGAACGAGGTGATCATATTCAGCATAAATATTGAGTAAAGGCATATTAATTTTTTTAAGATCTACTTTTTTTCCACCAAGATGGAAAGTGCCCTTGACTAATTTATTCTCTTGATATAAGTCTTTCACAAATTGTCGAAGGGTTTCCCCTGCTTGACCAGGGCTGTCAAAAATCCACTTTTCCATTCTAAGGAAATTCTGCATAATATCAGGACAATCAATATTTTCAAGAATACCTACATATTTATCCAGCATTAATTGAAAAGGCTTTAGCATCATATAGCCGTAATTCATGATAGAACCGGGCAATACTCCATAGGCATCTACCATATTATCAATATTTAAATGCTTACCCCATTGAAATAATAAACCGTCTTCTACATCAAAATCGATGGGCGTCACCATAGTAATCAAATTTTTTACTTTTGTTGGGTACAAGGCGGAGTAGATGGTTGAAAAGGTACCCCCTTGACATACTCCTATAAGATTTAAATTTTCAATATTGTTGGATTTTAAAATATGGCTTACAGCGTTATCAATATACCCATTGATATAGTCATCCATTGTGAGATACATGTCTTCTTGGGTAGGATAGCCCCAGTCAATAATATAAAGATCTAACCCTAACTCTAATAAGTTTTTGATGACACTGCGGTCTTGTTGGATATCCATCATGTACTGGCGGTTTACTAAGGCATAGATAATCAGCGTTGGAATCTTACATGGATTTTTGACTAAAGGTTTATAATGATATAGTTTCATTTTATCCTCTTGATAGACAAGCTCTTTAGGTGTTGCATCTGTTTCTGTGTCTTTCACATTGAGTAAAACATCTACTCCTTTTATGATTTTTTTTTGCATTTCAAAGGTTTCTTTCATAGACTTTTCTATATTTAAACCAAACATAAATAAATCCTCCTTATGCATTTGTGGACTGGTTGTTTACCATATTAGATAATATACTTATCTCTTTGTTTAAAGTTCTGACTTCTTTTTTTAAGTGATAGATCGTTTTATAAATGCTGTGCATATCACTTTTTGTTGGAAGTGGTAGAGACCCTAATTGTTGCTCTAATACCTTATCAAAATCTTTTTTAAATACAAAGCCAGCATCTACAACTTGACTTAGTAATTTAGAAAAATCATCCGTTTTAAAAAGGTTTTTATAGGCTTCTTCATTTTGTTTCCACCAATATTCATAAAACGCTTTAAACGTTTTAGGTTGGGTGCCATCTTTTAGCATCTCATGATAATCCTTCATAATTTTTTCCATAGTTTCTGCCCCAACCCTGTAAATGGTGGCAGCAAATTCATTGAAAGCATTCAAATAATTCATAAAAGAATTCATGCTGTCTACTTGTTTTTCGAAGTATTCTCTATGCATACCAAGGATGGGGAAATCGAAAACTTTACCAAATGTTGTTTCATAATTTTCTTTCCATAGCTTCACATAGTTTAGAAAAGCTTCCTTATCTCCTGAAAGAATTTTTTCAGTGAGTTCCTGAAAATTTTGAGAATGGGTTAACCAAGGAGCATAAAACTTACTGCTGGTTTGAAAATACATTTGCCAGATTTCCGTAGAGTTACTGAATAAATCTTGTACAGGCTGAGGAAAGAAACCCATGAAATAATTAGATAAATTCTTCGTATATTCACTTTGCCACTTATCGTAAAACTTTTTTATTTGACCAGGGTCGCTCTCAGCGTATTTTTTAGGAATATCTTTCCAAAATTCATACATATTCTCATACATTGTTGCTCCTTTAGCTATTTTTCCAAAAATATCGCTCATGGGATTCTTCGTATATAATTTCATTGTTTTCGTAAAGAAATCATAATTTGTTTTAGACCATTGATGAAAAGCTTCCGTAGAATCTTCTAGATCTTGTGTAGCTGTATTGGATTTTGTAGATGCTTCTTCTGAAGGTTTTGGTGAAAAACTTTCCTGCCATGATTCTAACATCTGTTTTTGTGCATGAATCCATTGCCCTACATACTCATTGTATAAATTTTGTGCATACATTATAAATCCCCCTTATATTATTGAAATTATTCTAGACTTCCATCTTCTTTACCACGGCTTCTCCTGAAACAATTTTTTGTCCAAGTTGGTTTGTGATCATTGTGCTTAAGACAATGATTTGCTTTTCATCTTTTTTTTCTTTAACTTCAACACTAGTGGTTAATTGATCTCCAATAAATACAGGTGCTAGAAATTTTAGATTTTGGCCTAAATATAATGTGTTAGCACCTGGCAATTTTGTACCTAACACCGCTGAGATGAAGGAGCTTGTTAGCATACCATGGGCAATTCTTTTTTTAAACATGGTCCTAGAAGCAAATGCATCATCAAGATGTATAGGATTTATATCACCTGTAATGTCTGCAAATTTTATGATAGAATCCTCTGTGATGGTTTTATGGATACAGGTTGTATCGCCTATGCAAATTTCTTTATACTTCACATCTGTAATCATTATTCTACCTCCTTAATATGTGATGGAAAATATCATAAAACATTTATAAATATTCAATAAAATTTATAAATATAAAAATATTACATATCGCAATGATTTTTCAAAAGAAATACACGAAATAATACTATGAGCAATTTTATTAAATTATGACTAAAAAAATGAAGAAAATGTAAAATTTTTTATTTTAATAAATATACAAATAATACGGAAAATTTAAACTATTACATAAAACATGTGACGCCAAAAACAGTGTGTAAGAGGGGATGGTGAAATGGGGTATTCACGATTTTGAGAGATATGTTATACTAAGAATAGATTCAGAAGAATCAATAAAACGGCTATAAGAAGAGGAGGAATGAAGATGCAATTTACATTCGATCACAATAATATAAACGTCTTAAATTTAGAAAAAAGCTTGACTTTTTACAATCAAGCATTAGGATTGGTAGAAACAAGAAGAAAAGAAGCAGAAGATGGTAGCTTTATACTTGTATTTTTAGGAGATGAAACCACGCCCCACAAATTAGAGTTAACTTGGCTCCGGGATTGGGCAAGGCCTTATAACTTAGGAGACAATGAATTTCATCTTGCCTTTACAACCAGTGATTTTGAACGGGCTCATGCGCTGCATAAAGAAATGGGATGCATCTGCTATGAGAATAAAGCCATGGGCATATATTTTATTGAAGATCCAGACGGTTACTGGGTTGAAATATTGCCAGAAAAAAAATAATTACGTATGTAGATACTTTAGAGTAAGACGATACCTCATTTCAACAGAATAGAATAGTAGGGAAAAAGGGCAGATGATTTAGATCTGTTCTTTTTTATAGTTTGCTTTGGTATCAGAGAACTATAGAATAATACAAAAGCCCTAATTAGAATAAAAGTTTATGGAAAATAGAGGAATTTTACAATTTTTAGTGAATACTTAATAAACATTCTATATAACAATAAATTATAAAGGTGAATACAAAGAGATTGTTAAGGGAGGCTTGGCCAAATGAGCCATGAAACCGAAAAAGTTAAAGAAGATTTAAAAAAACTTTGCGTGGCCATGATTGAGATGCTGGACAAATTAAAGGAAGAATCATTATTAAGTGAAGAGGAGTATAAAGAACATACACATTTTAAAAAGAAGTTTTTACAGGACAAATGATAGTGAGAAAGCCTATAAGTCCTATGACGAATCATTAGGGAGAGAAAAATGCTGAGCCGATACTCTTCTTTCAATAGGAAATTCACTACGAAAGAAAAACATACAAGCGCTCCGAAGATGTAGCAGGAGAAAATCTTTTCTTCTGCTGCATCTCCATGAATGTGTTTATATAAGCAACTGAATATCTGCATGCAAGGCATCCTTGATATAATCTTCTGCTGTAACAATTTCTAATTCAGGAATAAGCTCTTCTTCTTTAAAGCCCATGATTTCCATAGATAATTTGCAACCATAAAATCTCACACCTTTTTTTCGTGCACCATTTAAGAAATCTATTAATGAAGGTGCCTCATCATCTTTCATCATTTCAAGGAGCATTTTTTTACCCAATCCGCTAAAGTTCATTTTAGATAAAGGTAAATCTTCAGGGCCTTTAGGTGTCATTACGCCAAACATTTTTTCAAAATTTGTTTTGTTTTCCATTGTCATGTGTTGAGGATCTCTTAATAAAAAAAGCCCCCAAAATGCGAAGAATATTGTAACATCTATTTCCATTTCTCTTGCTGTATTTGCTAAGATCATCGATACCAATGCCTTATCATAGTCACCACTGAACATAAGCAAACTCATTTTTTTACTCAATGCAACCCCTCCTTCTGTAAGTATAATTCTATCAATGACAGACTAAATTTAGTGTAACCAAAAGAAGCCTTTTTATGCTAGGCGTGAAAAGGCTTCTTAAAGGATGAATATTTGGGGGACGTTGTCACATGAATCTAATGTGATAAAATCAGAAAAAGCGTAGGACATCATGACAATAACGAGATGGAACTTTAAAGCTATAGCACCTATCCATATACTATTTATCCAATACACGATATTTTTCAAGAAAATAAGCTTTGTTTTTAGCAATACAATAAAGCATTTGAACAAAGGTATCGATTTCTGCATAATCATTATACAATCCAAAACTGACACGAACCATACCAGGATGATAAAGGATCGGATTCTGAATTCGAGCTTTAACTTCTTCCGGAGAAATATGAAGTAAATGTTGAATATATGGCTGCGCACAAAAACAGCCATTTCGAACTGCAATTCCTGCTTCATAAGAAAGGATTTTTGCTACCATTTCATGAGACATATCTTCTAGATTAAAAGGAATAATCCCTACCTGATCTGTACAGAGTTCATTCGGACAAAATAAATGGAGATCAGGAATCCTTTTAAGTTTTTGAAGAGTATAGTGCATGAGATTATTTTCATATGTTTCAATATTTGGCATTCCAATCTTATTTAAGGTTTGAATTGCTGCTACTAAGGCAACAACACCTATGATATTGGGAGATCCTGCTTCTTCCTTATGGGGAGGATCGGCCCAACGAATAAAGTCATGAGTAACCATATCTACCGTACCGCCTCCTTGATAATCTGGAGCACCATTTGTAAAGGTAGACTTAGGGCCTATTAGTACCCCTATGCCAAAAGGAGCATACATCTTATGTGCAGAAAAAACAAGAAAATCAATATGCTCTGCATCGTTCATGGGTTTCATATCAAAAGCAACGTGAGGGATTAGTTGTGCACCGTCTACAAGAATTTTTCCACCATATTCGTGTACTAAAGCAGCAATTTTATGAATAGGGTTACGATATCCTGTTACATTAGAAGCACCAGTAATTGTAACAAGGCCAAGAGAATCTTTGTATTTTCTTAACTTTTCTTCTAAATCCTCTAATGACAGTCTTCCATAATCGTCAACAGCAATATAATCCACCTGATATTTATCTCTCCATGGAAGGTCATTGGAATGATGCTCCATACAACTAGATAAGATGGTGCATTGCTTGGGATCTGCACAAAAGCGATAAGAGAGTTTATTGATGGCTTCAGTGGTGTTCTTAACAAAAATAAGACTATTTTGCTTAAGATCTGCTTTTACAAAATCTGCAATAATTTCTCTTGCGTGTTCATACACATTGGATGAGAGCTGTGATTTATAACCTGTTCCTCTGTGGATGGAAGAATACCAAGGTGAAAAATTTATAATTTCTTGTAGCACAGATCGGAAGGGTGGTGTGGTGGCTGCGTTATCAAAATTAATAGCTTTTACCCAAGCGCCGTTTCTCAATGGAATCTTTGTGTCGGCGCCCATAACCAAATTTTTAAAGTTTGCTGGATACGTATTTGCGTACATATTCATTCACCTACTTATAGCATTTTACTACTATCCTATGCATAAAAAATAAAATGGTGATATTGGGTATAAAGAACATAAACAGAGAAACTAAAAAGACATTTTATGTATATAAATAAAATAATATGGAATAATATAGAAAATGTATAAGTTTAGAAAAGAATTTGGAGCTATAAAATAAAAAAAGTAAAAAATAAGACATGTAAAAAAATATTGAATTTTTTAAAAATAGAGATAAAAATTAGAGGAATTTTCTGAAATGCAGAGAATAATTATAGTAATAGTTGTCTAAATATTACAACAAATATGGAGCGAGGGGGAGACTTAATGAAGAAATATCTGAGTGATCAAATAAGAAATGTTGCATTGGTAGGTCATGGTAGTTGTGGAAAAACGACACTAACGGAAGCAATGCTATTTACTACAGGCGTAACAAATCGCATTGGGAAAATTGAAGATGGCAATACCATATCAGATTTTGATAAGCAAGAAATAGATAGAAAGCTTTCAATTAATACGAGTTTGATTCCTGTGGAATGGAAAAATTGCAAGTATAATATACTAGATACACCTGGATATTTCGATTTTATTGGAGAGGTAAATAGTGCCTTGAGAATTGCTGGAGGAGCGATTATCATCGTAGATGCAAGCTCAGGTGTAGAAGTTGGTACAGAAAAAGTATGGAAATATACAAGTCTCAAAAAGATGCCCAAATTCATATTCTTGAACAAAATGGATAAAGAAAATATTAATTATGATAAAGTAATCAATGAACTAAGAGACAAATTTGGGAAAGCGATTGCACCTTTTGCCATTCCGCTAGGAGCGGAAAATAATTTTAAAGGCTTTATTAATGTCGTTGATATGGTAGGTAGATCATATAATGGCAAGGAATGCGTAGACGTACCAGTCCCAGAAGAATTGATGGATAAAATAGAGCCAATTCGAGAAATGCTCATTGAATCCGTAGCAGAAAGCGATGAAGTCTTGATGGAAAAATTCTTTAATGGAGAAGAATTTACAGCAGAAGAAATTCATGATGGTTTACGTCGAGGTGTTTTAGAAGGAGACATTGTACCTGTATTTGTAGGATCAGCCGTTAACAATATTGGTGTACATACATTATTGGACATGATTGATGCTTATATGCCTACACCTAAAGATATGAAACCCTATGAAGGTATAAACCCCAAAGATAATCAACAACTAGTACGAAAAATTGATCCATCAGAGCCATTCTCAGGATTGGTTTTTAAGACCGTGGTTGACCCATATGTCGGAAAAATATCTTTAATGAAAATTATTTCAGGAGAACTGAAATCAGATATGGAAGTATACAATCCACAAAAAGATGAAACGGAAAAAATTGGTAATTTATTCCTTTTAAGAGGAAAAAATCAAATTCCAGTAGATAAGATTGTTGCAGGAGATATTGCTGCTGTTGCAAAGCTTACACATGCTTTAACAGGCCATACGCTATGTGACAAACATCATCCTATTCAATACGAAACCATTCAATTTCCTCAGCCAACATTATTTATGGCAGTTATGCCAAAGGCTAAGGGAGATGAAGAAAAAATTGGTACAGGACTTACAAGATTAATAGAAGAGGATCCTACTTTTATAGTCCATAGAAATGTAGAGACGAAACAAACCTTGATCGGTGGTCAAGGAGATATGCATATCAACGTTATTACAAGTAAGCTAAAAGGTAAATTCGGTGTAGATGTAGAATTAGCAGATCCAATTGTTCCTTACAGGGAAACCATTAAAGGAAAATCCGATGTACAGGGAAAACATAAAAAGCAATCTGGAGGACATGGACAGTATGGAGATGTTAAGATGCGATTTGAACCCGCACAAGAAGAATTTATTTTTACGGAAGAAATATTTGGGGGATCAGTACCTAAAAATTATATTCCAGCTGTTGAAAAGGGTTTGAGAGAATGTTTGGTTTCAGGAGTTTTAGCTGGATATCCAGTAGTAAACCTCAAAGCTACTTTATATGATGGTTCTTACCATGATGTAGACTCTTCTGAAATGGCATTTAAAATTGCAGCATCCTTAGCATTTAAAAAAGGAATGGAGGCAGCTACACCTGTACTTCTTGAACCAATTATGCGCTTAGAAATCATATTACCTGAGGATTATATGGGAGATATTATGGGTGATATGAATAAGCGAAGAGGAAGAATTTTAGGAATGGAACCTTTAGCGGATGGTAATCAAAAAGTAATTGCAGAAGCTCCTCAAGCAGAATTATTTAAATATGCTACGGATTTACGCTCTATGACCCAAGCGCGTGGAAGTTTCACTATGGAGTTTACAAGATATGAAGAAGTACCTCAGCATCTTAGCCAAAAAGTGATTGAGGCCACAAAACAAAATAAATAGGTTTATAGAATCAGGATGGCACTAATAAGTGTCATCCTGATTTTTATATTGAAAAGTAGGCATAATATCGGGAACATTGTAAAAAATAGTAAGGATTAGGAAAAAAGAGGAGGAATATAATGACAGATCACTATATAAACTTTGATAAAGAATTAGGCATGAATGCAAATACTAAATTAATCGATGTCATAAAGCAGGTGGGATACGATGATGAGTTGATCATTACGATGGAAGGAAATGATGCAGCTCAGTCTGACTATCTATTTGATATTTTACGGAATCATGGATTTGATGTTTTGCCTAAAGGAGGCCATAAAGAAAATACATATCATATTATTGCCCATAGGAAAAAGAAAGCCAATCGATGATTGGTTTTCTTCAAAATCGAGAAAAAAGGAAAAATAGATAGAAAATGAAAGAAAAATTAATATAATCACTCATAAATAAAAAAAACACTTCTAAATTATATCAAATTAGATTTGAAGGATAAAGAAAATTTCATTACAATAAAGT
The DNA here is from genome assembly GCA_038396625.1 of Clostridiaceae bacterium 35-E11. Classification (GTDB taxonomy): domain Bacteria; phylum Bacillota; class Clostridia; order Peptostreptococcales; family Thermotaleaceae. Next base: position 3,483,094 of record CP121688.1, on the reverse strand, counting down.
CAAAGAAAGTCAAATTGGAGTGTGCGGTATGGCGAGATTAAGTGATATTATTGAAATTTTTATAAAAGAATTATTAAAGGATGCAAATAATCGAGCAGTTGAGATTCAAAGGAATGAGTTAGCCAGTTATTTTGATTGTGCGCCTTCACAAATTAATTATGTATTAACAACTCGTTTTACTCTAGATAAAGGATATCTAGTAGAGAGTCGAAGGGGTGGCGGAGGACATATAAAGATTGCACAAATGAATATTGATAAAAATCAGTATGTAAAAATCTTATTAGAACAAATCGGAAATGCCATTAGTAAGATGAAAGGAGTTTCTATTATCAATATGTTGAAGGAGAGAGGATTTATTACTGAAAGAGAGCGGTTATTGATGACAGTAGCTATCAGTGATAGAAGTATCAATACACCTATCAACATAAAAGATGAGGTAAGAGCAAATTTATTGAAGCGAATGGTGATTGTTTTATTAGAACATCATGGGGGGGAATAGAATGTTGTGTGAAAATTGTAATAAAAGGCCTGCAACAGTGCATGTAACAAAAATATTGAATGAAAAAAAGACAGAACTGCATTTATGTGAGCAATGTGCAAAACAAAGCGAAGAAGTAGCTTTTGACACATCCTTTACAATTAATAACTTCTTAACAGGACTATTGGATTCTATCCAAGATTCTCCCATAAAGGTTGATTATATAAAAACTACAAAGTGCGATAAATGTGGTATGACCTATGGGCAATTTAAGCAGTTAGGTAGATTAGGCTGTACTCAATGTTACCATGCTTTTGATGAAAAACTTGATATGCTTATAAAACGTGTACAGGGAAATGAAAGTCATATAGGAAAGATCCCTAAAAGAGCAGGCAGTTCTATAAAAATAAGAAATGAAATCAAGAACTTAAAAATGCAATTAGAAAAATCCATAAAGGCAGAAGCCTTTGAAAAAGCGGCTATATTGAGAGATAAAATTAAGGAACTTGAAAAACAGCTACATGAAGAAAAGTAGGGGGTGAGATACATGACACAATGGATAGATCAACTGGGGCCAGATCATGATATCATTATCAGTAGCAGAATTCGGTTGGCAAGGAATTTGGAGGATTATCCTTTCCCGGTAGCTTTAACAAAAACAAAGAGCAAAGATGTGTTTGAAGAAATTCATAGGGCAATTACAGCAAAAGAAAGTGGATCAGAGGAGACTTTCGACCTTTTTGTATTAAATGAAATAGCGCAGCTAGAAAGACAGGTATTGGTAGAAAAGCATATGATTAGTCCTTATTTAATGGCTAATTTTGAAAAAAGTGCAGTATTATTGAATAAAGATGAATCCATAAGCATTATGATGAATGAGGAAGATCACATAAGAATTCAATGCCTACTCCCAGGCTTTCAGTTGAATGAAGCTTGGAAGATTGCAGATCAAGTAGATGATGTATTAGAGGAAAAGGTTAAGTATGCGTTTGATGAAAAGTTAGGGTATTTAACATCCTGTCCAACCAATGTGGGAACAGGGATTCGTGCATCTGTCATGATTCATTTACCTGCTTTAACGATGACAGGATACATCAATAGAATCTTACAGGCAGCAAATCAAATTGGATTAGCTGTGCGAGGTATTTATGGAGAAGGAACAGAGTTTGTGGGTAATGTATTTCAAATTTCTAATCAGCTTACATTAGGAAGAAGCGAAGAAGAGATTATTGGAAATTTAAAGGATGTGACAAGACAAATTATTCAAAAAGAAAGAGATGCGAGAAGTACCTTGTTAACCAACAGCAAGATGCAGCTTGAAGATAGGATCCATCGATCCTTTGGAATTTTGTCTAATGCTAGAATTCTTACTTCTCAAGAATGTATGAAGTTTTTATCTGATGTACGATTGGGTATAGATATAGGAATATTAAAGGATGTCTCTATAGACAATATGAATGAAATCATGGTGATGACACAGCCTGCTTATCTTCAGAAAATTGCGGAGAAAAATTTAACAGGCAATGAAAGAGATATCCGTAGGGCGAATATTGTCAGAGAAAAACTAGGAAAAAAATAGATCCAATGGAGGTGTTATAGGATGGATATGTTTGCAAAATTTACAGAACGAGCACAAAAATCAATTTTACTTGCTCAAGAAGAGGCACAAGCGTTAAATCACAATTATGTGGGGACAGAACATTTGCTGTTAGGTCTCGTAAAAGAAGGGCAAGGAATCGCCGCAAAGGTATTAATAAATATGGGGATGAACCTAGATCAAATTAGGAAAAGTGTTAGAAAAATGGTGGGGGTAGGCAGTGAAATGCCTGTGCAACTTTTAGGCTTTACTCCTAGAACCAAACGAATATTTGAACTTAGCTTTGCTGAGGCAAGAAGATTAGGTCACAATTATATAGGAACAGAACATTTGTTGCTAGGACTCATTCGGGAAGGAGAAGGAATTGCAGCAAAAATTTTAATAGATAGTGGTATTCATCTTGCCAAAGCAAGGGATGAAGTGATCAAGCTACTAGGAAATTCAACAGGGAATGGAGGAGAGAATCAAGGCTATACCGCTGCCGATGCAAATACACCTACATTAAATGAGTATGGAAGAGATTTAACAGAAATGGCAAAAGAAGAAAAAATCGATCCTGTTATTGGCAGGGAAAAAGAAATTGAACGTGTGATTCAAATTCTTAGTAGAAGGACGAAAAATAACCCTTGTTTGATCGGAGAACCTGGTGTAGGGAAAACAGCTATTGCAGAAGGATTAGCCCAAAGAATTGTTGCAGGAAATATTCCAGAAATTCTTAAAAATAAAAGAGTTGTTACTTTGGATTTAGCTTCCATGGTTGCAGGTGCAAAGTATAGAGGAGAATTTGAAGATCGGCTGAAAAAGGTTATGGAAGAACTTCGAAAAGCGGGAAATGTCATATTGTTTATTGATGAAATGCATACCATCATTGGTGCCGGAGGTGCAGAAGGAGCAATTGATGCATCAAATATATTAAAGCCTGCATTGGCTAGAGGCGAGCTACAAGCTATTGGTGCAACGACTTTAGATGAATATAGAAAACATATTGAAAAAGATGCTGCATTAGAGAGAAGATTTCAACCCATTCATGTACAAGAACCTTCCGTAGAGGAGACGGTGCAAATTCTTATGGGACTAAGAGATCGCTATGAAGCCCATCACAGAGTAAAAATCACAGATGCAGCACTAAAAGCAGCCGCTGAATTGTCTCATCGATATATTACAGATCGATTTTTACCAGATAAGGCAGTGGACTTAATTGATGAAGCTGCATCAAAGGTGAGATTACAAATCGTGACGCAACCTCCGGATTTAAAAGATTTAGAGGAACAATTACAAGAACTTGCCAAAGAAAAAGAAGAAGCCATTCGTGCGCAGGACTTTGAAAGAGCAGCTAAAGTACGAGATAAAGAAAAACATATAAAAGAAGAGTTGCACAATCGAAAAAATAACTGGCAGGTGAATCAAACGGACCAAGCTACTGTAGGAGAAGAGGAAGTTGCCCAAACGGTGTCAAATTGGACAGGAATACCTGTAAGTAAGCTGGCACAAGAAGAATCAGAAAGATTGTTAAATATTGAATCCATATTACATGAGCGCGTGATCGGTCAAAATGAATCTGTCAAGGCAGTGGCGAGAGCCATCAGAAGAGCGCGCGTAGGATTAAAGGACCCCAAAAGACCTATTGGCTCTTTTATATTCCTTGGACCAACAGGAGTAGGAAAGACAGAATTATCTAAGGCTTTGGCAGAAGCAATGTTTGGCGATGAAGATGCCATGATCCGTATAGATATGTCTGAATACATGGAAAAACACGCAGTATCTCGCTTAGTAGGTGCACCTCCAGGGTATGTAGGATATGATGAAGGAGGACAGCTGACAGAAAAAGTAAGAAGAAAACCTTACTCTGTTGTTTTGTTTGATGAAATCGAAAAGGCACATCCTGACGTCTTTAATATATTGCTACAAATATTAGATGACGGAAGATTAACGGATGGAAAAGGAAAAATTGTTGACTTTAAAAATACGGTAATCATTATGACCTCCAATGTGGGTGCGCACACCATTAAGAAACAAAAAACACTAGGGTTTGCTGGAGCAGTAGAAGATGAAAAGAAGAATGCCTACGAAAAAATGAAAGAGAATGTAATAAATGAATTGAGAAGAACCTTCAGACCTGAATTTTTAAATAGAATTGATGAGGTCATTGTCTTCCATGCTTTAGAACAAGAACATATCAATGAGATTGTGGAACTAATGATCAAAGATTTAGAGCAAAGAATGAAAGCTTTGGATATGAAATTAGAAATATCTGAAGGCGCAAAAAGACTTTTAGGAGAAAAAGGATTTGATCCTGAATATGGGGCACGACCTTTGAAACGAGCTATTACTAGAATGGTGGAGGATGAATTATCAGAAGCCATTTTAAGAGGAGAAATCAACAAAAATGATGATATTTTAGTAGATGCACAGAATGAAAAGATTATATTTAAAAAGAAGGAAGATTTATTAGCCAAATAATTTAATGAAGATGTCATGTAAAGCTGCTCTAAAAAATAGGGCAGCTTTGAATGATGTATAGAGAATTTTCGAAAAAATATTGTATACATCATAGATATGTGGTAGTATTATAGCTAAAGTGCACCAAGTAAAAACAGTTGTTTATAAATTGAATACAAAAGAGGTGAAATGGGTGACGGATAGGAAATATCTCATCATTGATACCACCATTCTTCCAGAAATCTATGAAAAGGTCTTACAAACTAAGGAGTTGTTGAAAAAAGGGAAAGCAAAAGGCATAACGGAGGCGACACAAATGACTGGCATTAGCAGAAGTACTTTTTACAAGTATAAAGATTATATTGCTGCACCATCTGAAGGCATGAGAGGACAAAAAGTAACCATTACTTTGCTACTAGACCATGCTCCGGGAATTTTGTCTAATCTATTAAATAAACTGGCAAGTAATAATTTGAATATATTAACCATTAATCAAGATATACCCATTCATAACATCGCTAATGTAAGCATGACCTTTGATATATCACAGGCGAATGTGGGCATAGATGCTTTGTTAGAGGACATTAAAAGCTTAAAAGGTGTGTCTAGGGTAGAATTGGTTGGCATGGAATAATAAAAACATAACAGACGAGGGGGAAATTTAACAATGAGATGGCAAGGACTTATACATAAATATAAAGATTTTTTACCGGTGACAGAAAATACGAAGATCATTAGTTTGTGTGAAGGAAATACACCTTTGATTCGTGCAGAAAATCTTGAGAAAGAAATGGCAGGTCTAGAGATTTATCTTAAATATGATGGGTTGAATCCTACAGGATCTTTCAAAGATAGAGGGATGACCATGGCAGTTACAAAAGCTGTGGAAGAAGGAGCAAAAGCGATTATTTGTGCATCTACAGGAAACACTTCTGCAGCAGCGGCAGCCTATGCAGCCAAGGCAGGAATTCGATGTATTGTGATTATACCAAATAAAAAAATAGCAATGGGTAAGCTAGCCCAGGCGATTGCCTATGGTGCTGAAATTATTGCCATTGATGGTAATTTTGATGATGCGTTAAATATGGTAAAAGAAATTTCTGAAAAACATCCGATTACTTTGGTAAACTCTATTAATCCCTATCGAATAGAAGGTCAAAAAACAGGGGCATTTGAAATTTGTGAACAATTAGGAGATGCACCAGATTATTTATCTATACCTGTAGGAAATGCTGGGAATATTACTGCATATTGGAAGGGATTTCAAGAATATAAAGCCTATGGAGAGAGTCGTCAATTGCCAAAGCTCCTTGGATTCCAAGCAGAAGGCGCTGCACCAATTGTAGAAAACCGTGTTTTTGATAATCCTGAAACGATTGCAACGGCTATTAGGATTGGAAATCCAGCAAGCTGGGATAAGGCTGTTGCTGCATTAGAAGCATCAAAGGGACAAATTAACAAAATCAGTGATGAAGAAATTTTAGAAGCTTATAGAATGATTGCTAGTAAAGAAGGGATATTTGCTGAGCCAGCTTCTTGTATATCTGTAGCAGGAATCTACAAGCTATATAAACAAGGTAAATTAGAAAAAGGTAAAAAAGTGGTATGTATTTTAACAGGAAATGGATTAAAAGATCCTGATGTTGCAGTAAGTATGGGTGGAAAGATAAAAGAACTTAAGTCAGATTTTGCATTGATCGAAAAAGAAATTATTGGATAGGGATGGATGAAAAATATGTTTACAATAAAAGTACCAGCAACGACTGCAAATATGGGTCCAGGATATGATGTGTTGGGTATGGCACTACAATTGTATAATGAATATGAGATAGAAAGGATCCCTAAGGGGGTAGAATTTCTAGGGTGTGATCATATCGCCCTAGAAGAGAATTTAGTATATACAACCATGAATAAAGTACTAGAGAGATATGGATATAAAGCGGATGGTTTAAGGGTTGTAGCAAAACAAAATGATATTCCGATGAGTAGAGGGTTAGGAAGCAGTGCTGCGTGTATTGCTGGTGGAATTATAATTGCTAACAGCTTAATGGATGATAGATTGAGTGTAGATGATATCATTCGAATTGGTACAGAAATAGAAGGACATCCAGATAATATTGTTCCAGCGGTTATAGGCGGTATGACTGTATCGATTTTTGAAAACGAGCAAGTCTTTTATACCAAGGTGCAGGTACCAGACGCTTTACGATTTGTAGTCATGATACCTGACTTTACAATATCTACCCATGAAGCAAGGAAGGTTGTTCCTGATCACTATACAAAAGCAGATTGTATTTATAATATTTCTAGAGTAGCCATGTTGCTTGCGGCCATGAATAATGGAGAAGTTGAAAAACTTAGGGCTGCTACAGAAGATAAAATACATCAACCCTATAGAGTACCTTTAATTACAGATGCAGATAAAATATTTAGGCATGCTAGATGTTTGGGGGCTAAGGCAGAAGTAATTAGTGGATCAGGTTCCACACTACTGGCTATGATTGATAAGGAAAATAAAGACTTTGATAAAAGGATGCAGGCATTTTTAAATAAACTTGAAAACAAATGGGAAGCTAAAGTGTTAGAAGTAGATACGAAGGGTGCACAAATATTATAAAATAAAAGGTTTTATGGATTATAATCCATAAAACCTTTTATTATTCTGTAGAAAATACAGGAAAAAAATGGACAAAACACTTGACAACCTAAAGTACATCCAATACACTTTAAACGACTAACGACTAACGACTAACGACTAACGACTAACGACTAAGCAATCGTTCACACCATTGACGATCTAATGTCCAAAGTATAAAATCAGAATAGATGGGCTATAGTTTTTAGTAAGAAGGTGGAGAAGCATTTAGGAGGCTAAAATGGCGAAAAAGATGAAAACAATTTTTGTATGTCAAAATTGTGGATATGAAAGTCCTAAATGGATGGGACAATGTGTATGTGGTAGTTGGAATACAATGGTAGAGGAGCACAATCCAGCTGTAAAAGATTATCAAAAATCACCCACTATCACAAGTTCCATGAAACCTCAACCCATAAAACAGGTAAAATCAAGCTCCTATGAAAGATTTGATACCCACATCGTAGAGCTAAATCGTGTTTTGGGGGGAGGTCTTGTAAAAGGATCCTTGACCTTGATTTCTGGAGAACCAGGCATTGGGAAATCTACCCTTATATTACAGGCTAGCAGTACAATTGCACAACAATATGGAACGGTTCTTTATGTATCCGGAGAAGAATCTGAAGAACAAATAAAAATGCGAGCGGAGCGACTAAATGCGGTGGTAGATCAACTGTTGGTTGTATCAGAAACCAATGTAGATGTCATAGAAAGGTATATTAATGAATTTCAACCAGTATTTATTATTATAGATTCAATTCAGACGCTATTTAAACCAGACCTATCTTCGGCTCCTGGAAGTGTTTCACAGGTTAGAGAATGTGCTAATAATATTATGCGTATAGGAAAAACAAAAAATATTCCTATTTTTATTGTCGCTCATGTAACCAAAACAGGGGAGTTGGCGGGGCCAAGGATTTTAGAACATCTTGTAGATACAGTGTTACACTTTCATGGAGAAAGAACCCAGGAATTTAGAATTATTAGGGCGGTAAAAAATCGCTTTGGAACGACCAGTGAAATTGGGGTTTTTGAAATGCGAGAAGAAGGCTTGGTAGAAGTGAGCAATCCATCAGAAATGTTCTTAGAAGGATTAACACCAGATATGGAGGGTGCTATTGTAATTAGCAGTTTGGAAGGAACAAGACCGTTACTCATGGAAATTCAAGCTTTAGTAGCACCAACCAACTTGGGATTTGCAAGAAGAGCATCCATAGGTGTAGATTTAAATAGATTAAATTTAATTCTAGCTGTTTTAGAAAAAAAGGTAGGGTTGCCTTTAACCAATCAGGATGTCTATGTAAATGTTGTAGGAGGAGTGAAACCAGAAGGAACCTCTTCAGACTTAGGGGTGGCATTGGCCATATATTCTAGTATGAGAGCTTTACCGATACCTACTACCTCCACCATTGCTATTGGAGAGATTAGCTTGACGGGAGAATTGCGCCCTGTTATAAACTTAGAAAAAATGGTCAAGGAAGCAGCAAAAATGGGCTTTTCTAGATGCATATTACCAAAAAAAAGTATAAAGAAATTACAGATTTCTGAAAAAATTCAACTACTAGGTGCGGATTCCTTAAAGGATGCCATTGATGTGATGTTTTTGGATAATAAGTAAACATGAAAAGGTTAATAAAAATCAGATTTGCAAAGTATATATTATATAAATTTATGACTGAGAAATTGACTTTGTGTGTTGTCTAGATTGCATACGAAGGCGTAGCATCGTATGGATATAGGATTGATCATGATATATGGAATGATGATGAATGGACGTATTGCCAGTTTCTACAGTCAATTTTAATACACATTTATTCAATAATGCATAGGGCTAGCTACCATGATAGCCTGGGATGGATCTTTGGATTTATAGGCATATACTTATAAAAAAACTGGGAGGGTAATACCATTGGTACGAGAAGATAGAAAAAAAGAAGAAGGAATCATGGAATCTATTAAAATATTAGCCCCTGGAACCCCTTTGCGTGATGGGTTAGAAAATGTATTGCGTGCGAAAACAGGTGCATTGATTGTGATAGGAGATAATGAAGATGTTATGAAATTGGTTGATGGGGGATTTTATATAAATATTGACTTTTCAACAGCTTATCTATATGAATTAGCGAAAATGGATGGTGCTATCATATTAAGTTCTGATGGGAAAAAGATATTGTATGCAAATACTCAGTTAATACCAGATCCTTCTATACCCTCCTCAGAAACAGGTATTAGGCATAGAACAGCGGAGAGGGTTGCTAGAGAGACAGGCTTGGCAGTGATCTCTATTTCTCAAAGACGTAACATTATAACCTTATATAAAGGGTATTCAAAATATATTGTTCAAGATACCAACAAAGTATTAAATAAGGCAAATCAAGCTATTCAAACTTTAGAAAAATATAAAAAAGTATTAGATCAGGCAATGACCAATATGAGTGCTTTAGAGTTCGAAGATTTGGTTACGATTCATGATGTAGCTACCGTGTTACAAAGAACGGAAATGGTTATGCGAATTGTCACAGAAATAGACAAATATATAAGCGAGTTAGGAAATGAAGGACGTCTCGTTAATATGCAGCTAGAAGAGCTGGTGGCAAATGTGAAGGAAGATGGGGAATATGTGATAAAAGATTATATGGTTAACTCTGAGGAGATTGATTATAATACCATTACAAGACAAATTAAAAATTTGTCTTCTGAAGAATTGCTGGATTTATCTAGTATTGCAAAAATCTTAGGATATAGTGGTGGATTAAATGTCGTACTGGATACACCAGTTTCGCCTAGAGGTTATAGGATTCTCAGCAAAATACCAAGATTACCTATGACGGTGATACAAAACGTAGTTAATCATTTTGAAGATTTTCAAAGTATACTAAAAGCTTCTATAGAAGAATTAGACGATGTAGAGGGTATTGGAGAAATTAGAGCAAGAACAATTAAAGAAGGATTGCGAAGGGTTCAGGAACAAGTATTCTTAGATAGACATATCAGATAAAAAGAATGTATTTTCCTCTAAAAAGACAAAACACCAATGAATAAAGAAATTGGTGTTTTTATTGCTAAGATTGATAAATGTAAAAACGCACAGGAAATGTTATCAGGGTCTCAAAAGGTATAGATAAGCTATGATCGATTAATATAAACTGTATTTCCCAAGAGTTTGAATATGTTTATATTGTTTGACTAAAATAGAATCAAGGTTTAATTGGAGGGTATTGCAAATGGCAGATAAATAAAACAAGTGGTTTCCTATTTCTTCTTCAATTTTATCCTTGCAGATGTCGCACAGTTCTCCAGTAACATGGTTATCCATAAATGTATTCAATTCTTCATAAGAGATATTATCGGGAATATTTTGTTTTCCTGCATCTATACGAATACAACCACAGTTTGTAGCCGCTTTTATAATGGCTCTATTTACTCTAGCGCAGCTTTCTTGATACTTAGATACAGTATCAAGAAGGCTTTTATGTCGGATTAGTACCTCAGATACACTTTTTTGAAATTTATCGATTGTAAAATCTTCCATTTTCTTTATTCACCTCGAGATCATAAATTTTGTAGATAGAAAACAAAAAGATACATAAAATGCTATTGAAAAGATGCATATTTTATCTCTATAGCAAAGGCACTTCAATAAAAGGTTTATATTTATATTATAGATTAATATTGATTAGATGGATTGTCCTTAACGATAGAATCCAAGTTTATTCTAGCATATCATGAGATAAAATAAAAGCCTGTATACGAAATTTGAGAAGAATCTCCTCTTGAGAAAAATTGGCTAAAAGAATTTTCAACGAATACAAAACTTAGTTGACAAGGGTAATTTCATATGATAAAATATAGATTTTCTTGACAAAAGCGTAGTTCTCTTGTATACTGAATATAGGCAATGTATATTCTAGGAGGTTTTCTTGATGTTTAATATCGGTGATAAAGTGGTCTACCCTATGCATGGAGCGGGAATAATAGAAGCGATTGAAGAGAAAGAGATTCTTGGTAAAAAGCGCAAGTATTATATTATGAAGATGCCATTAGGAGATATGAAGGTGATGATACCCCTTGATAGTGTGGAAGATATTGGACTAAGAGAAATCATATCCTCAAATGAAGTAGAGCAGGTAATCGCTGTGTTGCATGATGATATATCGAAAATGCCTAAAAACTGGAATAGAAGGTACAGGGCAAACATGGATAAAATCAAAAGTGGAGACATTTATGAGGTAGCAGGCGTTGTTAGGAATTTAATGATTAGAGACAAGGAAAAAGGTTTATCCACAGGAGAAAGAAAAATGCTGGCCAATGCAAAGCAAATTCTTATAAGTGAGTTGGTATTGGTTGGATGTATGGAAGAAAAAACTGCAGAGGATCTGATTGATAAAGCAGTTCAATAAAAGATATCAAATGTATGTGAAGCGTCATGCTGACGCTTCACTTTTTGTCAATGTTAAGGAAATTTTTATAAAAATAGGGGTATATATTGGAAAAGTAGAAAATATACTAGTGGAAATTTTGTGGACCGTCCATCAATAGCAATAAATAGACATAAATTTTTATGATTACTAAGACATTATTACCAAAAAATGCAAAGACTATTGAAAGATTATGCTATTTAGTTATAAAATGGAAGTAGTATGGTTATACTTTAAAGGTAGGAGGTGAATGTATTGTTTAATAAAATTATTAAAGGGGCTTTAACACTAGCAGGAGCTTCAGCAGGATATGCAGTGACCATGCTGTTGATGAAATTAGCTACAATACAGCAATTTGTAGATATACCAAATATAACGCCAATTATGACGTTGGTTATTGGCGGTATAGGTGCAGTTGCTGGTGGACTTATATTTTTTATTATTACGCCTTGGTTGATGGATAAAGGTTTGAGCTCAGCAAATTGGATAGAGGGAGAACTTCAAAAGATACCAACGACAGATATGGTGATTGGAGCAATTGGTCTTATTATTGGACTTATGATTGCTTATTTGATTAGCCAATTATTAATGGGCATTCCTATATTGTTTGTTGGGACCATTTTATCGGTAATGTTGTATATTTTCTTAGGATATTTAGGTGTTAGCATTGCTACGAAAAAAAGAGATGACCTAGGAAACTTAGCTGCACTTTTGAAAAAGAATACATCTTCTAAAGATAAGAATGTTGGGAAAACACTGAATAGTTCCCAACCCAAAATATTAGACACCAGTGTGATTATAGATGGAAGGATTGCAGATATTACAAAAACAGGATTCGTGGAAGGGCCCATTGTAATTCCTGAATTTGTGCTTGAAGAATTAAGACATATTGCAGATTCTTCTGATAGTCTGAAACGAAATAGGGGAAGAAGAGGTTTAGACATTTTAAATCGCATACAAAAAGAACTTCAAGTAGAAGTGCAAATCACAGATAAGGATTTTGACGAAGTAGCTGAGGTAGATATTAAGCTGTTAAAACTGGCTCAGTTAATGGGTGGAAAAGTGGTTACAAATGATTATAATTTAAATAAAGTGGCAGAATTACAAGGTGTACCTGTTTTGAATATTAATGAGCTTGCCAATGCAGTAAAGCCTGTGGTGTTACCAGGAGAAGAAATGGTGGTACAGGTAATTAAAGAAGGTAAGGAATCGGGACAAGGGGTCGCTTATTTGGATGATGGTACCATGATTGTTGTAGAAGGTGGTAGAAAACATATTGGTGAAACAATGGGTGTATTGGTTACGAGTGTACTTCAAACAGCTGCTGGTAGGATGATCTTTGCAAAACCTAAATCGTTAGTGGATAAAACGGCATAATAATATAAAATATGTATAAAGCCCAGCAAATGCTGGGCTTTATACATGAAAATGCAATGGGGGAGAAAAAATGCGAAATGGAAAGTTTGTTTCAGTGATTATTGCTGCTGCAGGTCAAGGAAAAAGAATGGGTGCTCCTGTAAACAAACAGTATTTGATACTTTTAGATAAACCTGTACTGGTGCATACAATCTCAAAATTTGAAATGTGTGAGATTGTGGATGAGATTATTGTTGTGGTACATCCAGAGGAGAAAAGGTATTGTGAAGAGAATATCATTACTGCCTATGGGTTTAAGAAAGTATCCAAAGTTGTACAAGGAGGTAAGGAAAGACAGGAATCCATATATAATGGACTTAAAAGTGTCAAATCAGCATGTGATATCGTGGTCATTCATGATGGGGCAAGACCCTTTGTAAGAGAAAAAAACATTGTGTACAGTGTGGACGCAGCCATAACACATAAGGCTGTTGGTGTAGGGGTTCCTGTGAAAGATACGATTAAAGTAGTAAATGAAAAAAAACAGATTTTACATACACCAGATAGAAAAACATTATGGGCGATACAAACGCCACAAGTTTTTGAATATAAACTTTTGTTAAAGGCTCATGAAAAGGCGAGAGAAGAAGGATATTTAGGCACAGATGACACTGTTTTGATAGAAAAAATCAAGCAAGAAGTTTATATGATTATGGGTAATTATGATAATATTAAAATAACAACACCTGAAGATCTTTACATTGGTGAGATAATTTTGAGACATCAACAGTAAAGTAAAAGAGCGTGGGGGAATAAATTTTTTCAGTAAGAGCGAAGTGGTGGTGGCGTTGGCAGAGAGGCGATCCCACTTAAAGAAGCATAAGCGCCTATTTATGGATGTGGGTGTCTTGCAATAAAATAAAGGAGAGGATAAAATGCGTGTTGGAATAGGGTATGATGTACATAGACTAGTAGAAGGTCGCAAATTAATTATAGGTGGGGTGGAAATTCCTTATGAAAAAGGATTGTTAGGTCATTCTGATGCCGATGTATTATTGCATGCTATAAAAGATGCCTTGCTTGGGGCGGCAGCCTTGGGGGATATTGGAAAGCACTTTCCGGACACGGATGAAAGATTTAAAGGAATATCTAGTTTGACACTATTATCAGAGGTGAAAAATCTGCTGATAGATGAAGGATATAGCGTAAATAATATTGATGCGACCATCATTGCGCAAAAACCTAAAATGGCGCCTCAAATCACTAAAATGAGAGAAAATATTGCGTCGGTATTAGGAGTTGCAACGAAACAAATCAATGTAAAGGCAACTACCACAGAAGGATTAGGATTTACAGGGACGGGAGAAGGTATTGCTGCACAGGCGATTGCTAGCATTGTAAAACTAGATGGAGTGAGGGCGTCTGATAAAAAACAATTACCCGTTGACAAATAAGTTTGAATTGGTTAATATGTATTTAAGTTTATAGGAAATAGGCTGGGAAAGGGAATAGTAGAAGAGAAAATCCTTTCAGAGAGCAGAATTCTTAGGCTGAGAGATTCTGTATGAGATGGCTTTTTGAACCACCCCTGGAGCTTGGGACTGAATCAGAGTAGGTTCTTACGGTACTGAACCGTTATATTCAGATAAAGAGAATTCCTCAATGGGATTAATTAGAGTGGTACCGCGGAATATTAACCTTTCGTCTCTATTGTATAAAGAGATGGAAGGTTTTTTTAATGGATGGAAAGGAGAGAATGATCATGAAAATGTCAAAGATGTACCTTCACACTTTAAGAGAAGTTCCTAATGATGCTGAAATCCCTAGCCACAAACTTCTACTTAGAGCGGGCATGATAAAAAAATTAGTTTCTGGCGTATATGGTTTTATGCCCTTAGGATATAGGGTTATTCGAAAAATCGAACAAATTGTAAGAGAGGAAATGGATGCTAAAGGTGCTCAAGAACTCTTAATGTCGGCTGTTCAGCCAGCAGAACTGTGGAAAGAATCTGGAAGATGGTATGATTTTGGGCCTGAGATGTTCCGGCTGCAGGACAGGAATGAGAGAGAATTTTGTCTAGGACCTACTCACGAAGAGGTGTTTACAGATATTGTAAGAAATGAAGTGAAATCTTATAAAGAATTGCCTTTAAATATTTATCAGATTCAAACAAAGTATAGAGATGAAAAAAGACCAAGATTTGGACTGATGAGATCTCGAGAATTTATTATGAAGGATGCCTATTCTTTTGATAGAGACTGGGAAGGATTGGATAAAAGCTATTGGGAAATGTATGATGTTTATAGCCGCGTATTTACGAGATGTGGTTTAAATTTTAGACCTGTAGAAGCAGATACAGGAGCAATGGGTGGAAGTGCTTCACACGAATTTACTGCCTTATCTGAATTTGGAGAAGGTGTAATTGCTTATTGTGAACATTGTGACTTTGCAGCAACGACAGAAAGAGCAACATGTCTAGATCATATTCCTCCCCAAGATACAGAAGAACAGGAGATGAAAGAAATTTATACTCCTAATGCAAAAACCATTGAAGAACTAATAGCATTTGTAAATAAACCAGGGCATAAATTATTAAAAACTCTCCTATTTAGAGCAAAAGATAAATTGGTTGCTGCAGTACTGAGGGGAGATCGAGAATTAAATGAAACCAAATTAGTTAATGCTTTGAAGATTCCAGAACATGAGTTGGCTTTTGCAACTCCGGAGGATATCTATAATTATACAGGTGCCGCTGTTGGGTTTGCAGGTCCTGTGGGATTAAAGAATATAACGATAATTGTAGATACAGAAGTACCTGCATTAAAGAATATGGTTGTAGGTGCTAATAAAACAGATTATCATATTGAAAATGTAAATTATGGACGAGATTTTAAAGGAGATATTGTGACGGACTTAAAGCTCATTGGGGAAGGAGATTCATGTCCTCAATGTAAGGAAGCTGTGAAACTAGCACGGGGCATTGAAGTGGGGCAGGTATTCAAGTTAGGAACAAAGTACAGTGAAGCCATGAGTGCCACATATATGGATGAAAACGTAGAAGAAAAACCGATGGTCATGGGATGTTATGGAATTGGTATTTCAAGAACAATGGCAGCGATTATAGAACAGCATCATGATGAAAATGGAATCATATGGCCATTAAGTGTAGCACCTTATCATGTAATCATTTCTGTTGTCAATGTAAAAAATGAAGAGCAGATGCATTTGGGTGAAAGATTATACAAAGAATTGACAGATGCCCGTATAGAAGTGTTGCTTGATGACAGACCTGAAAGAGCTGGTGTGAAATTTAAAGATGCAGATCTCATTGGTATTCCAATAAGAATTACAGTGGGGAAAAAAGCTGCTGAAGGAATTGTAGAATACAAACTAAGAAACCAAGAAACCAAAGAAGAATTAACGTATAATCAAGCCCTTTCGAATGTACTAAAACTGCTGAAGCAAGAGGGTATAAAATAGCTACAAAATCTACTTGCCACTCTCCCAATCATAGCTTGTGGGAGAGTGTTTCTTTTCAATAATCCTCAAAGCATATATAAAGGAAAGAGAGGATAAAATAACATATAATCTCAAATGCATTGATTCCAATAATTTTTTTCGATATAATCTGTATAAAAGATTTTGCATGAATAGGGCACCGCTGTAGAACGATTATAAGTCGTTTCCTGCAGGATAGTTTGTAGGGACGAGTTTGCAATCTTTTGTAAAATGACATGTGTAACATCTTGACTGAAGGATTTAGATATAATAAACTAAAAAATAATTCTATAATTAGGAGGCATAGCAATATGACAGTACGGGTTCGATTTGCACCAAGTCCTACTGGGTTTGTACATATAGGAAGTTTACGAACTGCCTTGTATAATGATTTGTTTGCAAAGCAGCAAGGTGGCAAATATATTTTAAGAGTAGAAGATACAGACCAAACGAGGTATGTTGAAGGTGCTATTGAAAATATGATTGAAGCACTGAAGTGGGCTGGTGTTGAACATGATGAAGGCGTCATGTTAGAAGATGGAAAATTGGTTCAAAAAGGGGGATATGGTCCCTATATACAGTCTGAACGATTAGAAATTTATCAAAAATATATTGAAGAATTTATTGAAAACGGTCATGCTTACTACTGCTTTTGTTCTAAAGAGAGATTAGATGCAGTAAGAGAAAAGCAAAAAGAGAACAAAGAAACAGCAAAGTATGATGGAGCATGTAGAGATATTCCCATAGGAGAAGCTAAAAAGCGCATTGCCAACGGAGAATCTTATGTAGTAAGATTAAAACTACCTAAGGATTATAACATACAATTTCATGATGTGATCAGGGGAAATGTGATTGTCAATACAAATGATCTTGACGACCAGGTTCTAATTAAAACTGATGGATATCCTACCTATCATTTTGCTGTTGTGGTAGACGATCATTTAATGGGAATCACCCATGTAATCCGTGGAGAAGAATGGGTACCTTCCACACCAAAACATGTATATATGTACGAAGCTTTTGGATGGAAAGCCCCAGAATTTGTTCATTTACCCAATATTTTAAATAAAGATAGAAAGAAACTCAGCAAAAGACAAGGGGATGTTGCGGCGGAAGATTTTAAAAAGAAGGGTTATCTACCAGAGGGATTGATCAACTATTTAGCTTTAGTAGGATGGAGTCCTGAAGGTAATCAAGAAATCTTCTCTATGACAGAATTGATAGAAAAGTTCTCGCTAGAAAGAGTGTCTAAAAGTGGAGGGGTTTTTGATACGGATAAACTAAACTGGATCAATGCCCACTATATGAAAGAAGCGGATGTAGAAAGAATAACAGCCCTTGCTATACCTCATCTTGTAGAGGATGGATATATTACACAAGAAGATGCAAAGAACAAATATGCATGGCTTAAAGATATGGTACAAGTATTGCAAGATAGATTGTCTTATGCAGGAGAAATCGTAGATAAAGTAGATATTTTCTTTAAAACAGAAATACACCCTGAGGATGAACAAGCAAAAGAAATATTGAAGCTAGAACACTTACCCCATCTTTTAGAGGTATTTGCCCAAAAAGTAGCGGAAGCGGAAGTGGTGGATGAAAGTTTTGGCAAAAATGTATTTAAAACTATCCAGAAAGAAACAGGATACAAAGGGAAAAATCTATTTATGCCTATAAGAGTAGTATTGACAGGAGAAGTACATGGACCAGATTTACCGCTGATGATGAAAGTATTAGGGAAACAAAATATACTATCACGCATAGAATATGTAAAGAAACATTTGTTGAATCAGTAAATGCATGGATTAGGAGAGTAGGTTTTAAAAAACTGACAGAGAAAAGCTATCATAGGCTGAGAGTAGCTTACGTGTTTTTTTAAAACTGAAATGCACCTATGAGCAGTTGCCTGAAAAATAGTAGGCGCAACCGGGAAGCACCGTTATCTGCTAAAAAAGCTGGGGATTGGTATCTCAAGCAGAGTGGAACCGCGAAAAACCTTCGTCTCTGTATTTATGGAGATGGGGGTTTCTTTATTTTATAGACAAGAAAAAAAGAATTGTTCACGAAAAACGACCTAATCCCCCCAGTAACCAATGAAAAACTAAGATTTACACAAGTATAAAAATACAACAGTGAGAATAGGATGTTCCATAGATATGGAATAATAGATTGAAATGAGGAGGAAATATGTTACAATTTATAAGACAGATTAATGAGGATATAGAAGCAGTTTTAGAGAGGGATCCGGCTGCAAAAAGCAGGATAGAGGTACTTTTATGTTATCCATGTATTCATAGTATTATTAGTCATAGAATAGCCCATGCTTTGTATAAAAGAGGTTTTATGGTATCTGCCAGACTGATATCACAAATAAGTCGATTCTTTACGGGGATTGAAATTCATCCTGGAGCGAAAATAGGAAAGCGGCTATTTATTGATCATGGCATGGGCGTAGTGATTGGAGAAACCACAGAAATAGGAAATGATGTAACGATTTATCAAGGAGCCACTTTGGGGGGGACTGGAAAGGAAAAGGGCAAGAGACACCCTACAATAGAAGATAATGTTGTAATTAGTAGTGGTGCAAAAGTATTGGGACCCTTTAAAGTAGGAGAAAATTCTAAAATAGGATCTGGGTCTGTTGTGCTTAAAGAAGTTCCTCCCAACTGCACAGTTGTAGGGGTGCCCGGACATATTGTTATCAAGGACAATGTAAAAATAAGAAATGTACACAAACCTGATATTGATTTAGACCAAGTCCATTTACCAGATCCAATCGCGCAAGAACTTGAATGTCTAAGAAAGAGAATCACTGTTTTAGAAAGAAAAATTGTACAAAAAGGAGAGAAAAAAGATGAAGTTATATAATACGCTTACGAAAAAAAAGGAAGAATTTATTCCAATCAAGCCCAATGAAGTAACGATATATGCTTGTGGACCAACTGTGTACAATTACTTTCATATTGGAAATGCAAGACCTTTTGTGGTATTTGACACATTAAGAAGATACTTGGAGTATAGGGGATATAAGGTTATCTTCGTACAAAATTTTACAGATGTAGATGACAAAATTATTCGTCGTGCTCATGAGGAAGGACTCACTCCTCAAGAAGTAAGCGAAAAGTATATAGAAGAATATTTTAAAGACGCGCAAGCCATAGGTGTAAAGAAAGCAGATATCCATCCAAAGGTAACAGAGAATATAGAAGAAATTATTCGGTTTGTGCAAATACTCATAGATAAGGGCTATGCCTATGAGGTGAATGGAGATGTATATTTTGATACTTTCAAATTTAAAGACTATGGAAAGTTATCAAAACAAAGTATAGAAGATTTAGAAGCTGGTGCAAGGATCGAAGTGAACGATATCAAAAGAAATCCAATGGATTTTGCGCTCTGGAAAAGCCAAAAACCTGGGGAAGTTGCTTGGGATAGTCCCTGGGGAAAAGGTAGACCAGGATGGCATATTGAGTGTTCTGTCATGTCTACAAAATATTTAGGAGAAACCATTGATATTCATGGTGGAGGGCAAGATCTTATTTTCCCACATCATGAAAATGAGATTGCACAAACAGAAGCCTGTACTGGCAAATTGTTTGCAAGGTATTGGATGCATAATGGATATATTACCATTGACAATGAAAAAATGTCTAAATCAAAGGGAAATTTCTTTACAGTAAGAGATGTGTTAAAAGATTTTGATGGTGAAACAGTACGATTTTTCCTGTTATCAGCACAATATAGAAATCCAATTAATTTTAGCAGAGAATTAATGCAACAAGCTAAAACTGCATTAGAAAGATTATATAACGCAAAAAATAATCTTAAACATCTATTAGACAACACAACAGAAAAGCAGCTAACTACAGCAGAAAAAGAAAAGTTAACAGCTTTTGAAAAATATAGAAAGAAATTTATTGCAGCAATGGATGATGACTTAAATACAGCAGATGCTATTGCAGCCATATTTGAATTGGTGAAAGAAATAAATTCTTATGTAAATGCAAATGCTTCAAAAGAACTGGTGGCAAAAAGTATGGATCTATTTATGGAACTTGTGGATGTACTAGGTCTTTTGACAAGAAAAGAAGAAACACTGGATGAAGAAATTGAAAAGCTCGTCCAACAGAGACAGGAAGCAAGAAAAAACAAAAACTTTGCATTAGCAGATAAAATTAGAGATGATTTAAAAAACCAAGGTATTATTTTAGAGGATACGCCACAAGGGGTAAAATGGTATATGAAAAAATAGAACTGTGGCCAATTCCTAAGCTTTAAAAACTTAGGGGTTGGCACAGTCAAGTTTTTGATATATTTATAGGAATACGTTATAATTATATTCAAAATACAAATAATTTAAAGTAATACAGGAGAAAGGTTGTGTATCTATGGAAAATAAACAAACCTCATCTAATTTCATCAAAAATATTATTATAGATGATCTAAAGTCTGGAAAACATAAAGAAGTTATCACGCGCTTTCCACCGGAGCCTAATGGTTATCTACATATAGGCCATGCAAAATCTATTTGCTTGAATTTTGGTTTAGCAGACGAATTTAAAGGTAGAACCAACCTGCGGTTTGATGACACCAATCCCACAAAAGAAGATACCGAATATGTAGAATCCATTAAAGAGGATGTAAAATGGCTAGGATTTGATTGGGAAGGATTATACTTTGCATCAGACTATTTTGAAGAAATGTATCGTCGTGCGATCCTATTAATTAAGAAAGGGAAGGCTTATGTATGTGATTTAACTCCAGAAGAAATAAGAGCCTATAGAGGAACCCTAACAGAACCTGGAAAGCCTAGCCCCTATAGAGATCGATCCGTTGAAGAAAATCTAGCATTATTTGAAAGTATGCGTAAAGGTGAATTCAAAGATGGAGAAAAGGTGTTAAGGGCAAAAATAGACATGGCATCACCTAATCTAAATATGAGAGATCCAATTATTTATCGTATCGCCCATGCGACACATCATAACACAGGAGACAAATGGTGCATTTATCCTATGTATGATTATGCCCATCCATTAGAAGATGCAATTGAAGGCATAACGCATTCTATTTGCACATTAGAGTTTGAAGATCATCGTCCTCTTTATGATTGGGTAATTATTGAGTGTGAGATGGAAAGTCAGCCACAGCAAATTGAGTTTGCGAGATTAAATCTAACAAATACGGTAATGAGTAAAAGAAAACTAAAGCAATTAGTCGATGAAAAACATGTAGATGGATGGGATGACCCTCGTATGCCTACCATTTCTGGATTGAGAAGGAGAGGCTTTACCCCTGAATCCATTCGAAATTTTGCAAAAGAAATTGGGATTTCAAAAAGCAATAGTGTCGTGGACTATCAAATGCTTGAACACTTTATTCGGGAAGATTTGAAATTAAAAGCTCCAAGAACAATGGGGATTTTAAAGCCACTAAAGGTAGTGATTACAAACTATCCTGAAGGACAAGCAGAAATGTTAGAAGCAGAAAACAATCCTGAAAATCCTGAAATGGGTATCAGACAAATTCCATTCTCGAGAGAGATTTACATTGAGCAGGAAGATTTTATGGAAAACCCACCGAAAAAATATTTTAGACTATTTCCAGGTAATGAAGTAAGATTGAAAAATGCCTATTTTATTAGGTGCAATGATGTGGTAAAGGATGAAGATGGCAATGTCATAGAGCTCCATTGTACCTATGATCCCGAAACCAAAAGTGGAACAGGCTTTACAGGTAGAAAAGTAAAAGGTACCATTCATTGGGTGGATGGGAAACATGCTATACCTGCAGAATTTCGGTTATATGATGCATTAATTCTCGACGAAGACCAAGAAGATGACAAGTCTTTCCTTGATTGCATAAATCCCAATTCATTAGAAATACTACATGGATTTGTGGAACCAGAAATGAAGAATGTAAAGCCCCAAGATAAATTCCAGTTTTTTAGACACGGATATTTTAATGTAGACTCTAAATATACAACCAACGATCACTTGGTATTTAATAGAATTGTATCTTTAAAGAGCTCATTTCAAATTAACAAATAAATATGTCCTGTGACAGGAAGATATGGATGGTTCAGGTGGAGGAGCTCCTCCACCTGAATTAAATTTCATAAAAGAATCATTGAATGGAGTAGGATTCTAATGGTAAAAAATTTTATTGAATACATGAATTTAGAACGGAAAACGGAAGAAGAGGTTCGGTTTATACCACCATTGGTATTAGCGTATATTGGTGATGCCATCTATGAAGTTTATATTCGAACCTATATACTGCATAAATATGGAGGCAACGTCAACCAACTCCATAAAGTTGCTACAAAATTTGTGAAAGCAGGGGCGCAAGCACATGTCGCTCATGAATTGGAAAAAGAATTGAATGAAGAAGAATGGACAATCCTCAAGAGGGGAAGAAACCAAAAATCCGGGTCAATGCCTAAAAATGCAAGTGTAGCGGATTATAAATATGCGACGGGATTTGAAACTCTTGTGGGACATCTCTATCTTTTGAAAAGAACAGAAAGGCTAGAAGAAATTATTAAAAAAAGTATAGAGCTGATTGAGAAGAATGATGAAAGTAAATAACAAAACATCAACAATAAAAAAGTATTGGTAACAAATTGAAACGGAAATAAACTTTCAACGACTAACGATTAACGCCATAGGCGAGGTGATACAATGAATAAAAGAGAAAAGATCATGCTTTATATGATACTTATATTGTTAACGATGGTGTCTGTGAAGAGCTTATTTCTTGATGAAGTGAAAAATTTGACGAGAGATGAGCAGCAAATAAAACAATTTATTAAAGAAGCAGTGGAAGAAGAATCACAATACAATGGCTTTTTACAAAAAAAGCATCTAGCGACTTATAGAGTTGTATCCATTAAGAAAGTCAGCGAGGATGGGAATTTTCCTGTTTTCTATTATGATAAGGAACGTAAAGAACAAGTACAAAAAAGTATTCCAGGAAAATATGTAATAAAGATAAGGGGTTATCTTTTTCACATTATTCCCTATAAAGAGTTTCGTATAAAGAGTTAAATTGCATAAAGCGAAAAAGAGGATAAAATGGTAAAAAATAGGATTGGAAAACTAGTAAAGGAGGATCAAAATGAAAGTAAGATTACTTCAATATACACCAGAACCTGAAAAAGTAGTGGCAGCAGCAGCAAAATTGTGTTATTCTGCAGTGGGCGTTGATAAGATTATGGAAGATTTAACAGATGTAAAAATCGAGAAATTTGTAGGTATGCTAATGGATCTAGGACATGAGTCTCCTATAGAGCATGTGAATTTTACCTTTGCAGTAGAAGGTGTAAGTCGGGTACTCACCCATCAATTGGTGCGGCATAGAATTGCTTCTTATTCCCAGCAGTCTCAAAGATATGTGAAGCTAGAGCAGTTTGATTATATTATACCTCCTAGTATAGAAATGATTCCAGAAGCAAAAGAAAGGTTTATCGCCATTATGGAAGAGGATCAAAAATGTTATCATGAACTGGTGGAAATCTTACATAAAAAACATTATAGTCGACTATTGGAAGAAGGAAAAACAGCAAAAAAAGCAAATATGATGGCAGAAAAAATGGCAATAGAAGATGCGCGGTATGTATTTCCCAACGCTTGTGAAACAAAAATTGTTTTTACCATGAATGCTCGTACCCTTATGAATTTTTTTCACCATAGATGCTGTGAAAGAGCCCAATGGGAAATTAGAGAATTGGCTACCCAGATGTTAAGACAAGTTAAAGAAGTGGCCCCTAATTTATTCAAAAACAGCGGACCCAGCTGTTTGAATCAACCTTGTCCAGAAGGAAATATGAGTTGTGGGAAAATAAAAAAAGTAAGGGAAAAATTCGGACAGAGATAAAAAAATACTATTATCATAATATTGAATATTATGATAATACATCTACACCAATAGCACAAAATAAAAATAAACCATTCTAGAATGGGAATAATATAAGCAATTGACCAAAGGGATAAAAAAAGAGAATAAAGATAAAGAGGTGTAAAATATGACACAATCTGACAAGATAGAGGGGAGAAACCCTGTATTAGAGGCATTACGAGCAGATAGAGAAATAGATAAAATACTTGTTGCAAAAGGTGCGGCACAAGGGTCTATTCAGAAAATTATTGCCATGGCAAAAGATAAGAAGATCCCTGTCCAGTATGTAGAAAAACAGAAAATTGATCAATTATCTACATCTCATGCACATCAAGGAATTATAGCGTTTGTGGCGGCTTATAGGTATGTGGAAGTAGAAGATATTTTACAATATGCAATCAATAAGGAAGAAGATCCATTTATTCTTATATTGGATGAAATTACAGATCCTCATAATTTAGGCTCAATGATTCGAACTGCAGATGCTGCAGGAGTTCATGGGGTAATTATACCTAAAAGAAGAGCAGTTGGTTTAACTTCTGTGGTTGCCAAAACCTCAGCAGGTGCACTAGAATATGTTCCTGTTGCGAAAGTATCCAATATTGCTCAAACGATAGAGTACTTAAAGGAAAAAGGAGTTTGGATTATCGGTGCAGATATGACAGGAGAAACATCTTACTACAATAGGGATTTAACAGGAAAAATTGCTTTAATTATAGGTAGCGAAGGCAAGGGGATTGGGCGGTTAATCAAGGAAAAATGTGATTTTCTAGTCAATATACCGATGCGGGGAGAAGTTAGCTCTTTAAATGCTTCTGTAGCAGCTTCCATCCTCATGTATGAAGTAGTAAAGCAAAGAGAGTCTAGGGAATAGGGTGAGAACAACTTGAGCAGTTATTTATTCATTGACGGATATAATGTGATCAATGCTTGGCCAGAGCTGAAAAAAATAGGAAGATCTGATCTAGAAGAAGCAAGAGATTGCTTGATTGCACAGCTTGTTGACTATCAAAGCTATACAGGTGAGACAGTGATCATTGTTTTCGATGCTCATCTTGTAAAGGGAAGTAATTTAAAACAGGAATGGGTAAATGGTGTAGAAGTGGTTTTTACAAAAGAATTGCAGACTGCCGATTCTTATATAGAAAAAAAAGTAGAAGAACTTGCAAAAATGAGAAAGAATAAGGTAAGGGTAGCTACCTCGGATTGGGCAGAGCAGCAAGTAGTTTTAGGAAGTGGTGCCATTAGGATTTCTGCAAGAGAACTAAAACTTGAATTAGATGAGATTAAAAAAAATATACGAAAAAAAACAGAAGCACCAAAAAAAATACGTTCTACGCTAGAAGAAAGAATTGATAAAAAAATAATTGAACACCTTGAAAAATGGCGAAGAAAACAATGAACAAGCTTGACGATACCATAAATAGTAAGTTATAATAAATATACAGTTTTTGTGCTTTGTATTCTAATATGAAGTCATCATAAAACAGTAAGATCATGATATAGATTTTGTTTCTATGTGTTGTACATATCTCAAACAAATTTTCATAGAATAAAATCTTTGAAGCACAAAATTAAAAGAGTGCTGGAGGAGATGCGAGTGGGAGCTAGCGCACCAAAGGAAGTTTTTGAAGATTTAGAAGTCGTGATTGATGAAGAAATTGTTGAAGACGCCCGTAATGGGAATGCAACAGCACAAGAGTATTTAATAAAAAAATATAAAAATTTTGTTAGAGCAAAAGCGAGGTCTTATTTTCTAATTGGCGCTGACAGAGAAGATATTATTCAAGAAGGGATGATTGGTCTTTTTAAAGCCATTCGCGACTTTAAACCTGACAAGCTCTCGTCTTTTAGAGCTTTTGCTGAACTTTGTATTACACGGCAAATCATTACGGCAATTAAAACAGCTACGAGACAAAAGCATATACCATTGAATTCCTATGTATCTCTAAATAAGCCAATATATGATGAAGAATCTGACAGAACATTGTTGGATGTATTATCAGGTGCAAAAATTTCAGACCCCGAAGAATTGATTATTTCTAGGGAAGAGCTAGGGCATATAGAATCAAAAATAGGGGAAATATTAAGTGATTTGGAATGGACAGTACTTATGTCTTATTTACAAGGAAAATCCTATCAGGAAATGGCTGTTGAATTGAATAGACATGTAAAATCCATTGACAATGCACTACAACGAGTTAAACGCAAGTTAGAACGGTATCTAGAGGCAAGAAATGGATGATTTTGAGAAATATTTTTACGAAAAAAATATTGACTTTCGATAAAGTTGGTAGTAAAATAGGTAACAGTGAATGCCCATGTGGCTCAGCAGGTTAGAGCGTCGCCTTGGTAAGGCGGAGATCGGCGGTTCGAATCCGCTCATGGGCTCCATCATGTTTCATACATAATGATACACCCGGATAAGTTTACTATAAAATGAAAATATAACTTTTAAAATGAAGGATAATGTGAGGAGGAGAAAAAAATGGCAAAGGCTAAATTTGAAAGAAATAAGCCACACGTTAATATTGGAACAATCGGTCACGTTGACCATGGTAAAACAACATTAACTGCAGCAATCACAATCACATTAAATAAAAGATTTGGAACTGGATCAGCAGTAGCATTCGACCAAATCGATAAAGCGCCAGAAGAAAAAGAAAGAGGAATCACGATTTCAACAGCACACGTTGAGTATGAAACAAACAACAGACACTACGCACACGTAGACTGTCCAGGACATGCCGACTATGTAAAGAACATGATCACAGGAGCAGCACAAATGGACGGAGCAATTCTAGTATGTGCAGCTACAGATGGACCAATGCCACAAACAAGAGAGCATATCCTACTATCAAGACAGGTAGGGGTACCATACATTGTTGTATTCTTAAACAAATGTGATATGGTAGATGATGAAGAATTACTAGACTTAGTAGAAATGGAAGTAAGAGAATTACTAGACGAATATGAATTCCCTGGAGATGATACACCAATCGTTAGAGGATCAGCATTAGAAGCATTAAACGATCCAGATGGTCCATGGGGAGACAAAATCGTAGAATTATTTGATGCAATCGACGAATACATTCCTGAGCCACAAAGAGAAACAGACAAACCATTCATCATGCCAGTAGAGGACGTATTCTCAATCACAGGTAGAGGAACAGTTGCAACAGGAAGAGTAGAAAGAGGTATATTAAAAGTACAAGACGAAGTTGAACTTGTAGGATTAATGGAAGCACCAAGAAAAGTAGTTGTAACAGGAGTAGAGATGTTCAGAAAGCTTCTTGACCAAGCACAAGCTGGAGATAACATCGGAGCATTATTAAGAGGTGTGCAAAGAGATGAGATTGAAAGAGGACAAGTATTAGCAAAGCCTGGTTCAATCAAGCCACACACAAAGTTTAAAGCGGAAGTATACGTATTAAAGAAAGAAGAAGGTGGAAGACATACACCATTCTTTAACGGATACAGACCACAGTTTTACTTTAGAACAACAGATATCACAGGATCTATTGCACTTCCAGAAGGTGTAGAAATGTGTATGCCTGGAGACAATATCACAATGGATATTGAATTAATCAACCCAATTGCAATCGAAGAAGGATTAAGATTTGCGATTCGTGAAGGTGGAAGAACAGTAGGAGCAGGTGTTGTTGCTACAATTATAGAGTAATAACAATTAGAATATAATAGAACAGAAAGGGACTAGGTTTGAAACCCAAGCCTAGTCTTTTTTAAATGATCAAAATAAAATTTTAAAATACATTGCATGTCAAAGACTGAATGAAAGTTTAAAACCATCCTGTTGAGATTGTGATAATAAAAGAAAATGGTGGTTATACTATAATGAAATAGGTTTTAAAAGGATAGAATAAATATAGAGAAAAAATGCTAGAAGTTTTCTGCGTTTTTTTCTGTGTGTTTATAAGGTGAAACTTAATCCTGATGAGGGTGTAAACCTATTTAGATTAAGGTGCTAAAGATTGTAGTCTTAAGTGAATTATGAAGTGCGATTCCAAAGAAAAACTGTATTGACATCCATAAAAAATTATGATAGGTTTATTAGGTAATGGTATCATAAGGAGATATCTGCGTCGAATTGCGAGATGGTTGAAATAAACACAAAGGCTTTAGGAGGTGTACAAATGAGGGTAAAAGTGACTTTAGCATGTACAGAATGTAAACAAAGAAATTATCATACAATGAAAAATAAAAAAAATGACCCCGAAAGACTAGAAATGAAAAAATACTGTAAATTCTGTAAGACACATACGACTCACAAAGAAACAAAGTAATCCTTAATTTTAGATGGATGTTACAAGTATAATCAACACATAAGGATGTGAATGGTATATGGCAGTACAAACAAATACAAAGAACATCGGGAAAACAAAAAGTGTGGGGAAATTTTTCAGAAATGTAAAAGCAGAACTGAAAAAGGTAATTTGGCCAACGAAAAAAGACTTGACTTCATATACTTCAGTCGTACTGGTGACATGTACAATTGCAGCAGTTGGAATATGGTTAGTTGATACAATATTTGGAAAAGCTCTTCAACTTATTATAAAATAGTAAGGGAGGGAAGAGCAAGTTGTGCTATAAGGTATGGCTGCTCTAAAATATGTCGGAAAAGGCGAAATGGTATGTTGTTCATACCTATTCTGGACATGAAAACAAGGTGAAAGCAAACATTGAAAAACTTGTTGAGAATAGGGGCATGGAAGAAGTAATTAAAGAGATTGTTGTACCCACAGAAGAAAAAATAGAAATAAAAAATGGAAAGAAAAAAACAAAACTAAAGAAGATTTTTCCTGGATATGTTCTTGTGAAAATGATGATGAATGATGAGTCTTGGTATGTTGTTAGAAACACAAGAGGCGTTACAGGATTTGTAGGGCCGGGTTCCAAGCCAATTCCCTTAAGTGATGATGAAGTGAAAAATATGGGTATAGAAGAGCCGATTGCAGAAATAGATATGGTTGTAGGAGATACAGTAAAGGTTACGTCGGGACCATTTGAAAGCTTTATTGGGGTTGTGAAAGGAATTAATTTAGAGAAGCAAATATTAAAGGTTCTAATTTCTATGTTTGGACGGGAAACGCCGGTTGAACTTGACTTTACACAGGTAGAGAAGTTATAGTTTCATTTTCAAAAGAGGTAAAAGAACCGTCAAGCTACAATGATCATAAATAGAAATATAATTGTTTGTTTTTAAAAAGCTATTTAGCTTTTAAATAAATAATAAGATTTGTATGCATGTATAGATGCAACAAAAGAAATGAGGAGGTGTATCAATGGCTAAAAAAGTTACAGGATATGTAAAACTACAAATTCCTGCAGGAAAAGCTACTCCAGCACCACCAGTAGGTCCAGCACTTGGACAACAAGGTGTGAATATCATGCAATTTTGTAAAGAATTCAATGCCAAAACTGCAGATCAAGCTGGGCTTATTATACCAGTAGTTATTACAGTTTACCAAGATAGATCATTTACCTTTATCACAAAAACACCACCAGCTGCTGTATTGCTAAAGAAAGCAGTAAATATTCAAAGCGGTTCAGGTGTGCCTAATAAAACAAAGGTTGCAACGATTTCAATAGATAAGGTAAAAGAAATAGCTGAGCAAAAAATGCCAGATCTTAATGCAGGCAGTCTAGAGACAGCTATTAGTATGATTAAAGGTACTGCTAGAAGTATGGGTATTGTTGTAGAAGAATAATAAAACCAGAAGCAATCACGTGGGAGGTATTCTCAGAAACCGTTTAGACCACAAGGGAGGTAATTTATATGCCAAAAAGAGGCAAAAAGTATCAAGAAAGTATGAAGTTAATTGATAGAACAAATGCTTATGAACCTCAAGAAGCATTAGAACTTGTTGTAAATACTGCAAAAGCTAAATTTGATGAAACAGTTGAAGCCCATGTAAAATTAGGTGTTGACTCAAGACATGCAGACCAACAGGTTAGGGGTGCCATTGTATTACCACATGGTACAGGTAAAACGAGAAAAGTATTAGTGTTTGCAAAAGGTGAAAAGCAAAAAGAAGCTGAAATGGCTGGCGCAGATTATGTTGGCGCAGAAGATATGGTCGAAAAAATCCAAAAAGAAAATTGGTTTGATTTTGACATAGTAGTTGCTACACCAGATATGATGGGTCTTGTAGGTAGATTAGGTAGAGTACTAGGACCAAAAGGCTTAATGCCAAATCCAAAATCAGGTACAGTTACTTTTGATATTGAAAAGGCTGTTAAAGAAATTAAAGCAGGTAAGGTTGAATATAGATTAGACAAAACAAATATTATCCATGTACCTATTGGGAAAGTATCCTTTGGAGCTGAGAAATTATCAGACAACTTCAAAGCATTAATGGGTGCGATTATAAAAGCAAAGCCAGCGGCTGCAAAAGGACAATATCTAAGAAGTATTATTGTAACAAGTACAATGGGCCCTGGTATTAAAATAAATACAGTAAAAGTAACAGAGTAATCAACCACTTTTTTCCCATTGACACCCTAAAGGCGCAATGGTATAATCAGTAATGTTGTTAATAAAAGTTGAATATAAACCGTAGACAGTAGGTGCCGATTAGGTTTAAAATTTGCCTACCGAGGTAGTTATCTATAGATGATCGAACGCTATATGAACCTCTCTATGTCTACGGTAGAGAGGTTCTGTTATTTATATAACAGAACGCACTTAGCAATTTTTAAATTGCAGAGGAGGTGGACATCTAAATGTCAAATAACTTAGAAGTAAAAAAGCAGGTTGTAGAAGAAATCAAAGAAAAATTCAACAAAGCTCAATCAGCAGTAATCGTGGACTATCGAGGCATTAGTGTAGAAGAAGCCACTGAATTAAGAAAAAAAATGCGCGAAGCTGGTGTAGAATACAAAGTTTATAAAAATACTTTGACAAGATTGGCTGCAAAGGAAACAGGATTTGAAGCTTTATTAGGAGACTTAACAGGACCTAATGCGATTGCTTTTGGGTATGAAGATCCTGTAACTCCTGCAAAGATTTTAAATGATTTTGCAAAAGATCATAAAGCACTTGAATTAAAAGCAGGTTTGGTAGAAGGACAATACTGTGATATTCAAAAAATTAAAGAGATCGCAGAAATTCCTTCAAGAGAAGTGTTGCTTGCCAAATTCCTTGGAAGCATTAAATCACCAATATCTAATCTTGCTTACTTACTGCAAGCAATTGCTGATAAAAATGAAGGCGGCGCAGAAGCATAATAATTATTATTTAAAATTTCCGGAGGTGTATTTTCAATGACAAAAGAGCAAATTATTGAAGCGATAAAAGGTATGACAGTATTAGAGTTAAATGAATTAGTAAAAGCATGTGAAGAAGAGTTTGGTGTATCAGCAGCAGCACCAGTTGCGGTTGCTGGAGGTGCAGCAGCAGCACCAGCAGCAGAAGAAAAAACTGACTTCGATGTTGTATTAGCAAGTGCTGGATCACAAAAGATTAAAGTAATCAAAGTTGTAAGAGAGATTACAGGACTTGGATTAAAAGAAGCAAAAGAATTAGTTGATGGAGCTCCTAAAACAGTAAAAGAAGCTGTTTCTAAAGAAGAAGCAGAAGAAATGAAAGCGAAGTTAGAAGAAGTAGGAGCAGGTGTAGAACTTAAGTAATCAAATATAAATGAAAAGGGACTCTGGAGTGATCCAGAGTACCTTTTTATTTTTCATACAGAAAACAAAATCTATTTTCAATCTACTACGGGTCATTGAAATTTTATAACTGATTCCAAGTCATAAAAAGAAAATCTTCTTAAAAAAGAAGATTTTTAAAAGGAACAAAAAAATCATTCCTTGCTCGTTATAATTTTAAGAGTAGTATAATTTCCCTTCTATGTTCCATAAGAATTCAAACAGATAAAATTCATTAGATATAATACATTATAACATAAAAACCAATGCTTGACAACAAACAAAGTTTGTGATAGCATTATATATTGCCATAGAAGGCAAAACTTTTTATTTATTGGTATAAAAATTATTTTAAATGGCAATAGTATAAAGCATGGACAATTGTAGTATTTTTATCTAATTTTTACAATACATTACACTAGTAGATAGCCTATGGTTCAAGGTAAAGAAAAATAAAAAACGGATCTTGTTTGGATGAATTTTTTAACTTCTTCATGCTTGAACAATATTGACAATTCTATACATCAGATCATTTTAGAGCCATGCGTATAATAGAACATAAAAGCTTTTCTGTATTTATTACTCTAAAGCTTTTGTATTTTGTAGTTTATATGCAAAATTTTTATGTATAAGGCATTCCAAAAAACCTCTCTTGAGGTTCAAATAAACAAACTTTTGTGAAGTTTTGCCAAGAGATGTTTTATATTACTACAAGGGGTGAAAAACATGCCACATCCTATTCAGTTCGGGAGAAAAACAAGAATGAGCTATGCTAGTATCGAAGAAGTTGTGGAGATGCCTAACCTTATAGAAATCCAAAGAGAATCTTATGAATGGTTTCTAAGGGAGGGCTTGAGAGAAGTTTTTGAAGATATCTCTCCAATCCAGGACTATACTGGCAATCTTATTCTTGAGTTCATTGATTACTCATTAGATGGAGAACCTAAATATGAGGTAGAAGAGTGTAAAGAAAGAGATGTTACATATGCCGCTCCATTAAAAGTAAAAGTGAGACTAATCAATAAAGAAACGGGAGAAGTGAAAGAACAGGAAGTATTTATGGGTGATTTCCCGTTAATGACAGACAAAGGAACTTTCATTATTAATGGTGCAGAAAGGGTTATTGTAACGCAGTTGGTAAGATCACCTGGCCCATATTATGCTGTCCAGTTCGATAGAACAGGAAAGAAGTTGTATTCTACTACAATTATACCAAACCGTGGTGCTTGGCTGGAATATGAAACAGATTCAAATGACATTATATCTGTGAGAGTAGATAGGACAAGAAAGCAGCCTATGACGGTATTGCTTAGGGCATTAGGGTTTGGTACGGACACAGAAATTATACAACTTCTAGGAGAAGACGAACGTTTAATGCATACATTAGACAAAGATAATACCAAGTCTCAAGAAGAAGGGCTCTTAGAAATCTATAAGAAGCTTAGGCCGGGAGAACCACCAACGGTAGAAAGTGCAAAGTCTCTTATTGATTCTTTATTCTTTGATCCTAAAAGATATGATTTAGCTAAAGTAGGACGCTATAAGTATAATAAGAAATTAGGAGTTTTTAATAGGATTATTGGACAGAAAGCAGCAGAAAATATTGTAAATCCTTATACGGGTGAAATATACATTGAAGAAGGTCAAAAAATAGATCGTGAAGCTGCAATAAATATAGAAAACGCAGGAATTAAAGTTGTACATGTTTTTGGTGAAGAAGGAAAAGTTGTAAGAGTTATTGGTAATCATTTCGTTGATATAAAAGAACATATTTCTTTTAACATAGATGATTTAAATGTTGAACGAAGGGTCCACTTTCCTGTATTAAAGGAAATATTAGATACCTATACTGAAGAAAGCGACATTAGAGAAGCTTTAAAAGAAAGAAAGAAAGATTTATCACCTAAAAATATCATTATTGATGATATTATTGCTTCGGTAAGCTATATTCTTAATTTAGCCCATGGCATAGGAGATATCGATGATATTGACCATTTAGGAAATAGAAGATTGCGTTCTGTTGGTGAATTATTACAAAATCAATTTAGAATCGGACTTTCTAGAATGGAAAGAGTTGTAAAAGAAAGAATGACCATTCAAGATATCGATGTGATTACGCCACAGGCATTAATCAATATTCGTCCGGTAGCAGCATCCATAAAAGAATTCTTTGGTAGTAGTCAGTTATCACAATTTATGGATCAAACAAACCCATTAGCAGAGCTTACTCACAAGAGAAGATTGTCTGCATTAGGGCCAGGAGGACTGTCTCGAGAAAGAGCAGGGTTCGAGGTCCGAGATGTTCATCGATCCCATTATGGGCGAATGTGTCCGATAGAAACACCTGAAGGTCCGAATATCGGATTAATTGGTTCTCTAACGACTTATGGTAGGATTAATGAATATGGATTTATTGAAGCACCTTATCGAAAGGTAGATCAAAAAAGAGGTTTTGTAACCGATAAAATAGAGTATCTAACAGCAGATGAAGAAGATAAATTTATTATTGCACAGGCCAATGAGCCTTTGGATGAAGAAGGTAGATTTGTTAATCGGCGTGTAACAGCAAGAAATAAAACTGGTGATATTGACGTAATGCCTAAAGATGAGATAGATTACATGGATGTATCGCCAAAACAAATGGTTTCCGTTGCCACAGCAATGATTCCGTTCCTAGAAAACGATGATGCCAACCGTGCACTTATGGGTTCGAACATGCAACGGCAAGCAGTACCACTCTTAAAAACCGATGCGCCAATTATAGGAACAGGGATGGAGTATGTGGCAGCTAAAGATTCTGGTGTCGTGGTATTGGCGAAAAATACTGGAATTGTTGAGCGTGTTACAGCTGATGAAATTGTTATAAGAAGAGATGCAGATCAAGGACGTGATCGATACAAACTCTTAAAGTTCAAACGTTCGAATCAAGGAACCTGCATCAATCAAAGACCTATTGTTAATAAGGGCGAACACATTGATAAAGGCGAACCTATTGCAGATGGACCTTCTACGGATAATGGGGAGATTGCATTAGGAACAAACTTATTAATAGGATTTATGACATGGGAAGGCTACAATTATGAAGATGCAATTTTGCTAAATGAAAGATTGGTAATGGAAGATGTACTTACCTCCATACATATTGAAGAATATGAATGTGAGGCAAGAGATACCAAGCTAGGGCCTGAAGAAATAACAAGAGATATACCAAATGTTGGAGAAGAAGCTTTAAAGGACTTAGACGATAGAGGAATTATTCGAATTGGTGCAGAGGTAAATTCAGGAGATATCCTAGTAGGAAAAGTGACACCAAAAGGAGAAACTGAATTAACTGCAGAAGAAAGACTTTTAAGAGCTATCTTTGGAGAGAAGGCACGAGAAGTACGAGATACATCTTTACGTGTACCTCATGGAGAATCTGGAATTATCGTTGATGTAAAGGTATTTACCAGAGAAAATGGTGATGAACTGCCACCAGGAGTGAACATTCTTGTTCGATGCTACATTGCTAAAAAAAGAAAAATTAATGTTGGAGACAAAATGGCTGGACGGCATGGAAACAAAGGGGTTATCTCAAGAATACTTCCAGAGGAAGATATGCCTTTTATGGTAGATGGAACGCCACTACAAGTTGTTTTAAACCCTCTAGGTGTACCGTCTCGTATGAACATTGGGCAGGTTTTGGAAATACATCTAGGTCTTGCAGCAAAGAAACATGGTTGGATGGTAGCTACTCCAGTATTTGATGGAGCTAGTGAGCAGGATATCCGAGAGGCATTAAAAGATGCTGATTATCCGGAAGATGGCAAATTGCAGCTATATGACGGAAGAACAGGAATGCCTTTTGATAATCGTGTTACTGTAGGATATATGTATATGTTAAAACTGCATCATTTGGTAGATGATAAAATTCATGCAAGAAGTACAGGACCTTATTCATTGGTTACACAGCAGCCGCTAGGAGGAAAAGCACAGTTTGGTGGCCAAAGATTTGGAGAGATGGAGGTTTGGGCTTTAGAAGCTTATGGAGCAGCCCATACACTTCAAGAAATTCTAACGGTTAAATCAGACGATGTAGTAGGTCGTGTAAAAGCATATGAATCTATTGTAAAGGGTGAAAATATTCCAGAGCCAGGGGTTCCAGAATCTTTCAAAGTATTGATTAAAGAATTGCAGAGTTTGGCTTTAGATGTGAAGGTACTTACAGCAGAAGACGCAGAAATAGAAATCAAAGAATCTGTAGAAGATGATACAAGTGACTTGGATGTAATCCTTGACGGAGAAGAATACAATTCTTATGAAGAAAATGACGAAAATGTAGAAGAAGATGGCAATGCAACAGGAGAAGCTGATAATGACAGCGAATATCCTGGAGATTATGATTATGATCGTGACAATGAGGAAGATTATACTGAGTATATAGGTTATGAAGATGATGATTTTTAAAAATACAAATAGGATTTTGAAATTACAATCTTTAATCCATAATGTAATGAAGGGAGAGAAACTCCTTGTTCGAATTAAATAATTTTGAATCAATTAAAATTGGTCTTGCTTCTCCTGAAAAGATTAGAAGTTGGTCAAAGGGAGAAGTAAAGAAACCAGAAACCATTAACTATCGTACCTTAAAACCAGAAAAAGAAGGATTATTTTGTGAGAAAATATTTGGTCCCACAAAGGACTGGGAATGTCACTGTGGAAAATACAAAAGAGTTAGATATAAGGGTGTAGTTTGTGATC
The DNA here is from genome assembly GCA_038396625.1 of Clostridiaceae bacterium 35-E11. Lineage (GTDB taxonomy): Bacteria > Bacillota > Clostridia > Peptostreptococcales > Thermotaleaceae. Next base: position 3,446,368 of record CP121688.1, on the reverse strand, counting down.
GATGTGGTGTTGAAGTCACAAAATCAAAGGTAAGACGTGAGAGAATGGGGCATATAGAATTAGCTGCCCCCGTATCTCATATATGGTATTTCAAAGGAATACCTAGTAGAATGGGATTGCTTTTAGATATGTCTCCACGTTCATTAGAGAAAGTGCTGTATTTTGCGTCTTATATTGTAACAGATCCAGCAGATACATCGTTAAGTTACAAGCAGTTATTGACTGAAAATGAATATAGAGAGTATAGAGACAAGTTTGGAAATGCTTTTAAAGCATCTATGGGTGCTGAAGCAATTAAAGATATTCTTAGTCACATAGACATCGAAAAATTATCTAAAGAATTAAAACTAAAGCTTAGAGATAGTTCAGGACAAAAAAAGATAAGAGCCATTCGAAGATTAGAGGTAGTAGAAGCCTTTAAAAGTTCAACAAACAAACCAGAATGGATGATTCTTGATGTTATCCCTGTCATTCCACCAGATTTAAGACCGATGGTACAGTTAGACGGTGGTAGATTTGCAACTTCTGACTTGAATGATTTGTATAGAAGAGTGATTAACAGAAATAACCGCCTGAAAAGATTATTAGATCTAGGGGCCCCAGATATTATTGTACGTAATGAAAAAAGAATGCTGCAAGAAGCAGTAGATGCTTTGATTGATAATGGTAGAAGAGGAAGACCTGTAACAGGGCCTGGAAATAGACCATTAAAATCTCTATCCGATATGCTAAAAGGGAAGCAAGGTCGTTTTAGACAAAACTTACTTGGTAAGCGTGTTGACTATTCTGGACGTTCTGTTATCGTAGTAGGACCAGAACTTAGATTTTATCAATGTGGCTTGCCGAAGAAAATGGCTTTAGAATTATTTAAGCCTTTTATCATGAAACGCCTTGTGAATGATGGGCATGCCCATAATATTAAAAGTGCCAAGAGAATGGTAGAAAGAGTTAGACCAGAAGTATGGGATGTATTAGAAGAAGTAATTAAAGAACATCCAGTACTATTAAACCGTGCTCCTACTCTCCATAGGTTGGGAATACAAGCGTTTGAACCAATTTTAGTTGAAGGGAAAGCGATCAAGCTACATCCTTTGGTATGTACAGCTTACAACGCTGACTTCGATGGAGACCAAATGGCAGTACACGTGCCTTTATCAGTAGAGGCACAAGCTGAGGCAAGATTCCTTATGCTCTCTATAAACAACATATTGGCACCAAAGGATGGATCACCAATTACAACGCCTACCCAGGATATGGTACTAGGAAGTTACTACCTAACTGTTGAAGTCGCAGACGAGCCGGGAGAAGGCATGGTATTTAAAGATTTTGATGAAATGCTAATGGCTTATCAAAATAAAGCAGTTGGTTTGCACGCTAGGGTAAAAGTGAGAAGAAGACTAAGTGAGGATGATCCTGGCAAGCTTGTAGAAAGTACGGTAGGAAGATTTATTTTCAATGAGAAGATCCCACAAAACTTGGGGTTTGTAGATAGAGAAAAAGATTTGTATGCTTTAGAAGTAGATTTTCTTTGCGATAAGAAAACATTGGGAAAAGTAATTGATAAATGCTTTAGAGTTCATGGAAATACAGTTACTGCATTACTATTGGATCACATTAAACAACTAGGTTTCCATTACTCAACAATTGGTGCCATTACGATAAGTGTATCAGATATGGAAATTCCAAAAGAAAAAGCAGAATTAATTTCTTTAGCAGATGAAAAAGTAGACAAATATGAAAAAGCTTATCGAAGAGGGCTTATTTCTGACGAAGAAAGATATGAAAAAGTTATTCAAACATGGCAAGAAACAACAGAAAAAGTAACGGATGCCCTTATGGCAAGCTTGGGTGGTATGAACAATGTATTTATTATGGCACATTCAGGTGCGAGAGGTAGTAAGAATCAGATTCGTCAGCTCGGAGGTATGAGGGGATTGATGGCCAATGCATCAGGTCATACGGAAGAAATTCCTATTAAATCTAATTTCCGTGAAGGTTTATCTGTATTAGAATATTTTATCTCTACCCATGGTGCTAGAAAAGGTCTTGCAGATACAGCATTACGTACAGCAGACTCTGGATACTTGACAAGAAGATTGGTAGATGTCAGCCAAGATGTTATTATTCGTGAATATGATTGTGGAACAAGAGAAGGAATTGATGTAGAAGATTTTAAGGATGGCAATGAATTAATTGAACCATTATATGATCGAATAGTGGGTCGTTATGCCCTAGAAGATATCAAACATCCCGAAACTGGAGAGATTATCGTTGAGGCTAATCATGAAATATTAGAAAGGCATGCAGACAAAATTATTGCTGCAGGAATTACGAAGGTAAAAATCAGAACTGTTCTACATTGTAAAACCAGACATGGTGTCTGTGCACAATGTTATGGAAGAAACTTGGCAACAGGAGAAGCTGTAAACGTGGGAGAAGCAGTTGGAATTATTGCAGCACAATCCATCGGTGAACCAGGAACACAGTTGACCATGCGTACATTCCATACTGGTGGTGTTGCAGGAAACGATATTACACAGGGTCTCCCAAGGGTAGAAGAATTATTTGAAGCAAGAAAACCTAAAGGATTAGCAATCATTACGGAAATTCCAGGAACGGTATCGATTAATGAAACAAAGAAAAATAGAGAAGTTATTATCACAGGAAATGATGGAGAACAACGAACTTACTCAATCCCCTATGGTTCTAGAATCAAAGTAAGAGAAGGACAGATCATTGCTGCAGGGGATGAGGTTACAGAAGGTTCTGTAAACCCTCATGATATTTTAAAAATCAAAGGAGTAAGTGGTGTTCAAGAATACCTTGTAAAAGAAGTTCAAAGAGTATATCGACTCCAAGGGGTTGATATCAATGACAAACATATAGAAGTAATTGTAAGACAAATGATTGCAAGGGTAAAAATAGAAGATTCAGGAGATACGGAGTTGCTTCCAGGAGGATTGTGTAACATACATGACTTTGAAGAGACAAATAGAATGGTAGAAGAGGATGACTTAAAACCTGCTACTGGCAAAAGGGTTCTTTTAGGAATCACAAAAGCTTCTCTTGCAACAGAATCCTTCTTATCAGCTGCGTCCTTCCAAGAAACCACAAGGGTACTTACGGAAGCAGCAATTAAAGGAAAAGAAGATCACTTAATTGGTTTAAAGGAAAATGTGATCATTGGTAAATTAATTCCTGCAGGCACTGGTATGAAGAGATATAAAAATATTGCTATAGAGCATAATATTGTTGAATAATGGCAAAATACAATTTGTTGTTGACAGTTTAAAAAGTTAGTGCTAAAATGTTATAGTGTGTAAAATGACAGAATAGTTGACTTTTTAGATATCTCGAAAGATTATGTGTGCAGCACATAATCTTTCAGATGTTTAATAAAGGAGGATACTATATGCTTGAACAATTAAAAAACCAAAAAAAATTAGTAATTGGGACAAAACAAGCATTAAAAGCAGTAAAAGAAGGTAGAGCACAGACACTATTTATAGCAAAAGATGCAGAAAAACATGTAACAAGAAGCGTTGAAGAAGCAGCCAAAGCAATAAACATGCAGGTTGTTTATGTGGAATCAATGAAAAAACTAGGGAAAGCTTGTGGGATAAGTGTATCAGCTGCTACTGCAGTAATCCTCAAATAGCTTTCACAATAGGAGAAATGAACTACTCTACAGCATGACTTACATGGGGTTATTTGATCCTGTGTATAATAAAATTTTCATTTTATTTTTGGAAGGAGGTGTATTGAATGCCTACAATTAGCCAATTAGTGCGCAAAGGTAGAGAAAAAGTTGAATACAAATCAACTGCTCCAGCGCTACAAAAAGGATTCAACTCTTTGAAAAGAAAGAGCACAGATATCAGCGCTCCTCAAAAAAGAGGTGTGTGTACATCTGTAAAAACTGTGACTCCTAAAAAACCTAACTCAGCTTTAAGAAAGGTTGCCAGAGTTCGATTAACAAATGGTATTGAAGTAAGTGCTTATATACCTGGAATTGGACACAACCTTCAAGAGCATAGTGTTGTTTTATTAAGAGGAGGAAGAGTAAAAGACTTACCAGGGGTAAGATACCACATTGTAAGAGGTACCCTTGACACAGCAGGAGTAAAAGATAGAAATCAAGCAAGATCTAAGTACGGTGCAAAAAAACCTAAAAAATAATTGATCGTCGAGCGAAGATGCGCCTGTCTTAGATGATGGGCTTCAATATACATTGCATTTTAGCGCACGGCGGCAATCCGAGGGTTGTCGAGTACCGATGAGAGAAATGATTGTTAAGGAGGGAAGAAAAGTGCCAAGAAAAGGATATGTGCCTAAAAGAGAGGTGTTACCAGATCCACTATATGGTAGCAAGGTTGTTACGAAATTAATCAATAGCATTATGCAAGATGGAAAAAAAGGAACTGCACAAAGAATCGTTTATAATGCATTTGCTATGGTACAAGAAAAAACAGGTGAAGATGCACTAGAAGTATTTGAAAAAGCAATGAATAACATCATGCCTGTATTAGAGGTAAAAGCAAGACGTGTAGGTGGCGCCAACTACCAAGTACCAGTGGAGGTAAGACCTGAGCGAAGACAGACCTTAGGGTTAAGATGGTTAACAGGCTATTCTCGTAAGAGAGGCGAAAAGACCATGGAAGAAAGATTAGGAAAAGAAATTATGGATGCTGCTAACAATACTGGTGCATCTGTTAAGAAAAAAGAAGATACCCATAAAATGGCAGAAGCGAATAAGGCGTTTGCACATTATAGATGGTAATAGCTGGATAAAATATTATATTGTTGCTTGAACTTCAAGTGTTGCTTGAATTTCAAGACAATATTTTCTGTAGCAATACCGATATGAGAAAGGAGGAGGAATTGTGCCTAGACAGTTTCCGTTAGAAAAAACTCGCAATATAGGGATTATGGCTCATATAGATGCGGGAAAAACAACAACTACCGAAAGAATATTATTCTACACAGGTAAAACCCATAAAATAGGGGAAACGCATGAAGGAGCTGCCCAGATGGACTGGATGGAGCAGGAGCAGGAAAGAGGAATTACGATTACTTCTGCTGCAACAACTGCTCAATGGAAAGATCACAGGATTAACATCATTGACACACCGGGGCACGTGGACTTCACTGTGGAAGTAGAGAGATCTCTTCGGGTCCTTGATGGTACAGTAGCAGTATTCTGTGCAAAGGGTGGTGTTGAGCCTCAATCTGAAACAGTATGGCGTCAAGCAGAAAAATATGGTGTTCCTAGAATGGCTTTTGTCAATAAAATGGATATTTTAGGAGCAGACTTTTATAATGTTGTAGACATGATGAAGGACCGTTTAAAAGCAAATGCGATTCCGATTCAGCTACCAATAGGAACTGAAGAAGACTTTGTAGGAATTGTAGACCTTATTGAAATGAATGCTCGAATCTACAAAGATGATTTAGGAAAAGAAATTGAGGTTACTGAAATCCCAGCTGAATTAGCAGATCAAGCGGAAGAATATAGAGCGACATTATTAGAAGCAGTTGCTGAAGCTGATGAAGAATTAATGATGAAATACCTCGAAGGAGAAGAAATTACAGTAGAAGAAATCAAAGATGCTATCAGAAAGTTAACGATAGGAAATCAAATGGTTCCTGTATGCTGTGGTTCTGCTTATAAAAATAAAGGCGTTCAATTAATGCTAGATGCAGTAGTGGAATTTATGCCATCTCCATTAGATATTCCTGCTATTAAAGGAGTATTACCTGATTCTCAAGAAGAAGCAGAAAGAAAAGCTGATGACAAAGGACCATTCTCAGCATTGGCATTTAAGATTATGGCAGATCCTTATGTGGGAAAACTAGCTTTCTTCAGAGTGTATTCTGGAATACTACAATCAGGTTCCTATGTATATAACTCTACAAAAGGAAAGAAAGAAAGAATTGGCCGTATTCTACAAATGCATGCCAATCATAGAGAGGAAATCTCAGAAGTATATGCAGGAGATATTGCTGCAGCAGTAGGTTTAAAAGATACCACAACTGGAGATACTTTATGTGACCAAGATCAGCCAATTATTCTGGAGTCTATGGAGTTCCCAGAGCCAGTAATTGAAATTGCCATTGAGCCAAAGACAAAAGCTGGACAACAAAAAATGGGTATGGCTTTAGCAAAACTTGCAGAAGAAGATCCAACCTTTAGAACATGGACTAATGAAGAAACAGGACAAACCATCATTGCTGGAATGGGTGAACTACACCTTGAAATCATTGTTGATAGATTATTAAGGGAGTTTAAAGTAGAAGCAAACATCGGGAAGCCGCAGGTTGCATACAAAGAAACAATTACAGCTCCTGCAGATGTAGATACAAAATATGCTCGTCAGTCTGGTGGTCGTGGACAGTATGGACATGTTAAGATTAAGGTTACACCACAGGAACCAGGTGCTGGATATGAATTCGTCAACTCTATTGTGGGTGGATCGATTCCAAGAGAATACATCCCTCATGTTGATGCGGGTATTCAAGGTGCTATGGAAAATGGTATTCTTGCAGGGTATCAAGTAGTAGATGTAAAAGTTGAACTTTATGATGGTTCTTATCATGAAGTTGACTCATCTGAAATGGCCTTCAAAATTGCAGGTTCTATGGCATTCAAAGATGCAATGAAGAAAGCAAAGCCTGTAATATTAGAACCTTACTTTAAAGTTGAAGTGGTAGTACCAGAAGAATACATGGGAGATGTAATTGGTGATATTAACTCAAGACGTGGTAGAATTGAAGGTATGGAAGCAAGATCCGGTGCACAAGTAATTAGAGGATATGTACCGCTAGCAGAAATGTTTGGATATGCTACAGACCTACGTTCTAAGACACAAGGTCGCGGAACCTATGTAATGCAATTTGACCACTTTGAGCAAGCACCAACAAGCATCGCAGAAAAAATTATTTCTGGAAAATAATAAAATAAAGCTATTGCCAGACTTGATTTTGGCAATAGCCTATCATCTATAAATAACATATAAGCTTAAGATATAAAAACAAATATTTATATCGGTTGAGGGCTAATAAAAGGAGGAGAAAAAAATGGCAAAGGCTAAATTTGAAAGAAATAAGCCACACGTTAATATTGGAACAATCGGTCACGTTGACCATGGTAAAACAACATTAACTGCAGCAATCACAATGACATTAAATAAAAGATTTGGAACTGGATCAGCAGTAGCATTCGACCAAATCGATAAAGCGCCAGAAGAAAAAGAAAGAGGAATCACGATTTCAACAGCACACGTTGAGTATGAAACAAACAACAGACACTACGCACACGTAGACTGTCCAGGACATGCCGACTATGTAAAGAACATGATCACAGGAGCAGCACAAATGGACGGAGCAATTCTAGTATGTGCAGCTACAGATGGACCAATGCCACAAACAAGAGAGCATATCCTACTATCAAGACAGGTAGGGGTACCATACATTGTTGTATTCTTAAACAAATGTGATATGGTAGATGATGAAGAATTACTAGACTTAGTAGAAATGGAAGTAAGAGAATTACTAGACGAATATGAATTCCCTGGAGATGATACACCAATCGTTAGAGGATCAGCATTAGAAGCATTAAACGATCCAGATGGTCCATGGGGAGACAAAATCGTAGAATTATTTGATGCAATCGACGAATACATTCCTGAGCCACAAAGAGAAACAGACAAACCATTCATCATGCCAGTAGAGGACGTATTCTCAATCACAGGTAGAGGAACAGTTGCAACAGGAAGAGTAGAAAGAGGTATATTAAAAGTACAAGATGAAGTTGAACTTGTAGGATTAATGGAAGCACCAAGAAAAGTAGTTGTAACAGGAGTAGAGATGTTCAGAAAGCTTCTTGACCAAGCACAAGCTGGAGATAACATCGGAGCATTATTAAGAGGTGTGCAAAGAGATGAGATTGAAAGAGGACAAGTATTAGCAAAGCCTGGTTCAATCAAGCCACACACAAAGTTTAAAGCGGAAGTATACGTATTAAAGAAAGAAGAAGGTGGAAGACATACACCATTCTTTAACGGATACAGACCACAGTTTTACTTCAGAACAACAGATATCACAGGATCTATTGCACTTCCAGAAGGTGTAGAAATGTGTATGCCTGGAGACAATATCACAATGGATATTGAATTAATCAACCCAATTGCAATCGAAGAAGGATTAAGATTTGCGATTCGTGAAGGTGGAAGAACAGTAGGAGCAGGTGTTGTTGCTACAATTATAGAGTAATAACAAAATGTAGCCGAGCCAATAGCTCGGCTACTCAATAAATGAAACCAATGCTTAAATCAAGATGTAAATAAACAGATGAAATGCTTGATGTACTTAAGTAAGTTTCTATGGTGTTTAATTATCCTAAGATAATTTCTTATCATAACTGAACAATACATTTTGTATATTTTTTATAGGGAAATGCAAATAATACCTGCATAAAAATAAACAACCATTCCTATGTTTATGTTTGCAAATGATTTAAGCCAAGGGTTTAAAAGCCGCTGGCTAATATTCATGTAAAAAATAAGCAAAACACAAAAAAAAGATAAAGTCAAGACTTGTTTTAAAATAATTATTATCATATACTATACTAGTGTGTTTGCGAGGACTGCGATGAAGTGAAAGGTTGCTAGACTAATGTTTAGGTAAATTTTCGCTGAGAATGTCCGTTCAAGAATCGGGCGACAGAATATCTGTAGACTCTCGCTGCTTCAAAAATACATGGGCACACCCGGGAGAGTGTACTGAGATTCTAGTCGTACGTATTAAAACATTGCGTGCGATGAAAAGGAGGGAAATAAAATGGCAAACAGCAAAGGGAAACAAAAAATTAGAATCAGATTAAAGGCTTTTGATCACAAAATCTTAGATCAATCAGCAGAAAAAATTGTGGATACTGCAAAAAGAACTGGTGCAGAGATTTCAGGACCAGTGCCACTGCCAACAGAAAAGCAAATCATTACAATTTTAAGAGCTGTTCACAAATATAAAGATGCTAGAGAACAGTTTGAACAAAGAACGCACAAAAGATTAATCGACATTCTAAGTCCAACACCTAAAACAGTTGATGCGTTAATGAGATTAGACCTGCCTGCAGGTGTTGACATCGAAATCAAATTATAATGGAATGTAAATACTAAGAAATAGGTTGATATATATTTTGTCTATACCTCTCTTAGTATGATTACAAGAATCTAGGTGTAATCCGCTGTAAGATTATCAGGAGGTGTAAAAATGAAAGGCATATTAGGAAGAAAAGTTGGAATGACACAAATCTTCACTGAAGAAGGACGTGTAATTCCTGTAACAGTTGTTGAAGCGGGTCCCATTTATGTAACACAGGTTAAGACAATGGATACTGATGGATACAATGCAATTCAGGTAGGATATGAAGACGGAAAAGAAAAGAAAGCAAGTAAACCAGCAAAAGGACATTTTGATAAAGCTGGTGTAAACTACAAAAAATTTACAAAAGAATTCCCAGTAGAAAATGCAGCTGACTATCAAATCGGTCAAGAAATTAAAGCGGACATTTTTGAAGAAGGAAGCAAAATAGATGTTATCGGTGTATCAAAAGGTAAAGGTACACAAGGTCCAATCAAGAGACATAATCAATCAAGAGGACCTATGGCACATGGTTCAAAGTATCATAGAGGACCAGGTTCATTGGGCGCGAGTTCCCATCCAAGTAGAGTATTTAAGGGACAACACGGAGCAGGAAGAATGGGAAATGAGCGCGTAACAGTACAAAATCTAGAGGTAGTTAAAGTTTATACAGATAGAAATCTTCTATTGATTAAAGGTGCAATTCCAGGACCAAAAGGTGGCGTTGTAACAATCAAAGAAGCTGTAAAAGCTTAATAACAATCTAGCTACAGAAGGGAGGAAGTAAAATGCCAAAGGTTGATTTATTAAATGTTTCAGGTCAACAAGTAGGTGAAATAGAATTAAGCGACAATATTTTTGGCGCTGAGATAAATGAAAAAGTGTTACATGAAGTAGTAAAAAATTATCTAGCAAACCAAAGACAAGGTACACAATCTGCAAAAACAAGAGCAGAAGTTAGAGGTGGCGGTAGAAAGCCATGGAGACAAAAAGGAACAGGTAGAGCTCGTCAAGGAAGTACGAGAGCACCACATTGGGTTGGTGGGGGTGTAGTATTTGCACCAAAACCAAGAAGCTACAGCTACACATTGCCAAAGAAAGTGAAAAGGCTCGCAATGAAATCAGCTTTAAGCACAAAAGTACAAGGCAAAGATATGATTGTGCTTGATGCATTAAATATGGCAGATTATAAAACAAAAGATATGGTAAACATCCTTAAGAACTTAAATGCTGAGAAAAAAGCACTTATTGTAATGGATGAGAAAAATGATTATATCGTAAAATCTGCAAGCAATATTCCAGGCGTAACGACAACACTTGTCAACACATTAAATGTTTATGACATATTACATCATGACAAGTTTATCGTAACAAAAGACGCGGTACACAAGATAGAGGAGGTGTACGCATAATGATGACTGCATATGATATCATTAAAAAGCCAATCATCAGTGAAAGAAGTATGGATGATATGGCAGATAAGAAATATACCTTTGAAGTAAGCGTAAAAGCGAATAAAACAGAAATAAAAAAAGCCATTGAACAAATATTTGGCGTGAAAGTAGAAAAGGTTAATACAATCAGTGTTAAGGGGAAATATAAAAGAATGGGTGCGAATATTGGTAAAAGACCTGATAGAAAAAAGGCAATTATCAAGTTAACACCAGATAGCAAAGAAATCGAATTCTTTGAAGGCATGTAATAAGATCGTATATAAGTACAAGTGAAAGAAGGAGGGAAATTGCGATGGGAATTAAAAAATTTAACCCAACTTCTCCAGCCTTAAGGCAGATGACGGTTTCAACTTTTGAAGAAATCACAAAAAAAGAACCTGAAAAATCATTGTTAATGCCGCTAAAGAAAAAGGCTGGAAGAAATGCACAAGGTAAGATTACCATTCGTCACAGAGGTGGCGGTCAAAAAAGAAAATATAGAATTATTGATTTTAAAAGAAATAAAGATAATGTACCTGCTACAGTATCTGCAATAGAGTACGATCCAAACAGAACTGCAAACATTGCACTTTTAACTTATGCAGATGGTGAAAAAAGATATATTATCGCTCCTCATAAATTAAACGTAGGAGACATAGTGGTTTCTGGAGAAGGTGCAGATATTAAAGTAGGAAATGCACTTCCATTGAAAAACATTCCAGTGGGTACAGTAATCCATAATATCGAGTTAAAACCTGGAAAAGGTGGTCAATTAGCTAGATCTGCAGGAAATGCTGCTCAACTAATGGCAAAAGAAGATAAATATGCACAGGTTAGATTACCTTCCGGAGAAGTTAGACTTGTAAGTATTCTTTGTAAAGCAACCATTGGTCAAGTAGGAAATTTAGATCATGAAAATATAACAATTGGTAAAGCTGGACGTAAGAGACATATGGGTATTAGACCTACTGTAAGAGGTTCTGTAATGAATCCTAACGATCACCCACACGGTGGTGGAGAAGGTAGAGCACCAGTAGGAAGACCTTCACCAATGACGCCTTGGGGCAAACCAGCTATCGGATATAAAACAAGAAAGAAAAATAAAGCATCAGACAAGTTTATCGTTAAGAAAAGAAATCAAAAATAGGCGAGGAAACGAGGTCATGGAAATGGGTAAGACCTTGGCCTCATAGTCCTCAGAGGTAGAAAACGAAGTTACCGAAGGGAGGATAAACGAGGTATGAGTAGATCATTAAAGAAGGGGCCTTTTATTGAGCCTAAACTTTTAAAAAGAGTAGAAGAAATGAACGAAAAAAATGAAAAGAAAGTATTAAAAACATGGTCACGTGCATCCACAATATTTCCACAAATGATAGGACATACAATAGCTGTACATGATGGTAAAAAACATGTACCTGTATATGTTACGGAAGATATGGTAGGACACAAGTTAGGCGAATTTGCACCTACAAGAACTTATAGAGGGCATGCAGATAATGAAAAATCATCAAAAGTGAAGAAGAAGTAAGGTAGACACGGAAGGAGGTTTCTGAATTGGAAGCTAGAGCGATTGCAAAATATGTACGTATATCTCCAAGAAAATTAAAGCCGATTGTTGACATGATTAAAGGAATGAATGTCAATGAAGCATTAGCGACATTAGATTTCACCCCTAGAGCTGGAGCACCAGTGCTTGCAAAAGTAATTAAATCAGCAAAAGCAAACGCTGAGAACAATCACGAAATGAATCCGGATCAATTATATATTGCAGAAGTATATGCAAACCAAGGACCTACAATGAAGAGATGGAGAGCTGCTTCAATGGGACGTGGCGTAAAGATCTTAAAGAGAACAAGTCATGTAGGGGTTGTATTAAAAGAAAGAGCATAAAAGGAGGGATTAAGTAATGGGTCAAAAAGTAAGTCCACACGGATTAAGAGTCGGTGTCATTAAAGATTGGGACTCTAAATGGTATGCAAATAAAGCTGATTTTGCAGATCTGTTAGTGGAAGACAATAAGATTCGTAAATATGTAAAAAATAAGCTTTTTACTTCTGGAATTGCCAGAATTACAATAGAACGAGCTGCAAATAACAAAGTAAAAGTAAATGTGTTTACAGCAAAGCCTGGCATGGTTATCGGTAAAGGTGGCGCAGGTGTTGATGAATTAAGAGCTGAACTTGAAAAATTAACGAAAAAAAGCGTTATCGTAAATGTGAATGAAATTAAAAGAGCTGAAACAGAAGCACAATTAGTAGCTGAAAACATTGCTTTCTCATTAGAACGAAGAGTATCCTTCAGAAGAGCGATGAAACAAGGAATTCAAAGATCTATGAAGGCGGGAGTAGAAGGAATCAAAGTATTGGCATCTGGAAGACTTGGCGGAGCAGAAATGGCTAGAAACGAAAAATATAGCGAAGGAAACGTGCCACTTCACACATTAAGAGCTGATATTGATTATGGTTTCGCAGAAGCGGATACGACTTACGGGAAAATAGGTATTAAAGTTTGGATTAATAAAGGAGAAATTCTTCCTGAAACAAGCGAAGCTGTGAAGGAAATGAGAAGAGCTAGCAGAGCTCAAGAAATGGAAAGCAAAGCGAAAAGAGTAAATAAAAGCAACAACGATAGAAGAGACAACAGAAGAGACAACAGAGGATATAAAAATAATCGAGCGTCTGAAGAAAAGTAGTCTTGGAGCAAGGGAAGGAGGAAACAGACGATGTTAATGCCTAAAAGAGTAAAGCGTCGTAGAGTGCATAGAGGCAGAATGAAAGGTGTAGCACAAAGAGGCAACACAATAACTTACGGAGAATATGGTTTGATGGCATTAGAGCCAGCTTGGATCACCTCCAATCAGATCGAATCTGCCAGAATTGCTATGACGAGATTTATAAAAAGAGGGGGAAAAGTTTGGATTAAAATATTCCCTCATAAGCCAGTAACACAAAAACCTGCTGAAACGCGTATGGGTGCCGGTAAAGGTTCTCCAGAGTATTGGGTAGCTGTTGTAAAACCAGGTAGAGTAATGTTCGAATTGGCAGGAGTGCCAGAAGAAAAAGCAAGAGAAGCAATGCGACTTGCAATGCATAAGTTACCCATAAAGTGTAAGTTTGTAACACGTGAAGAAATGGGAGAAAAGGGTGGTGAAGCTAATGAAAGCTAATAAGCTTCATGAAATGACCGTACAAGAATTAAATAATAAATTAATGGAACTGAAGGGTGAACTTTTCAACTTAAGGTTTCAATTAGCTACAGGTCAGCTTGAGAATCCAATGAAAGTGAAAAGTGTAAGAAAAGAAATTGCACGTACAAAAACCATCCTTAGAGAAAAAGAATTAAAACAAGTAGATGCATAGATAAGGACATGGAAGGAGGGCTTCGCTCGTGGAAAGAGGAAGAAGAAAGTCTAGAGTAGGGCGTGTAGTGAGTGACAAAATGGAAAAAACCATTGTAGTGGCCGTAGAAGATTTTGTACGTCATCCACTGTACGGAAAAGCAGTAAAGAGAACAAAAAAATTCAAAGCTCATGATGAAAACAACGAGTGTAGAATTGGCGATAAAGTAAGAATTATGGAAACGAGACCGTTAAGCAAAGATAAAAGATGGAGACTCGTAAGAATTGTAGAAAAAGCTAAGTAATGGCATAACCGAAGGGAGGTATTACTATGATACAACAGGAAACGCGCCTAGCTGTAGCGGATAATTCAGGTGCGAAGGAATTACTTTGTATCCGTGTATTAGGTGGTTCTAAAAGAAAGTATGCAAATATTGGAGACGTAATTGTTTGTGCAGTTAAAAATGCAACGCCAGGAGGTGTTGTTAAAAAGGGTCAGGTTGTAAAAGCAGTAGTTGTGAGAAGTAAACGTGGTGTAAGACGTGTTGACGGAAGTTATATAAAATTTGATCAAAATGCAGCTGTTGTTATCAAAGAGGATAAGAATCCTGTTGGAACTCGTATTTTCGGGCCGGTTGCAAGAGAATTAAGGGAAAGAGATTTCATGAAGATCGTTTCGCTTGCACCAGAGGTACTATAGCTTGAGGAGGTGTAAATAATGCACGTAAAAAAAGGTGATACCGTTGTAGTGATATCAGGAAAAGATAAAGGCAAAAAAGGAAAAGTGCTACAAGCAATGCCTAAAAAAGATAGAGTAATTGTTGAAGGTGTGAATATGCTTACAAAACACCAAAAACCAAATGCAAAGGTTCAGCAAGGTGGCATCGTACACCAAGAAGGACCTATCCATGTTTCAAATGTGATGCTATGGGATGCAAAGGCGAAAGCTCCTACAAGAGTAGGCCATAAAATAGAAAACGGAAAGAAAGTAAGAATATCTAAGAAGACCGGAGAAATTATCGAGTAATACTGGAGCTTGAAGGGAGGTTAAATCGGTGACAGCTAGATTAAAAGAAACGTACAGCAAAGAAGTAGCGAAAACTTTGATGGAAAAGTTTAATTATAAAAGCACAATGGAAATACCAAAACTAGAAAAAATCGTTCTGAACATGGGTCTAGGAGATGCGAAAGATAATACAAAACTTCTAGAAGCAGCTGTAGAAGAACTAGGGATCATTACAGGTCAGAAGCCTATCATTACGAGGGCAAAAAAATCTGTTGCAAACTTTAAAGTTCGTGAGGGAATGCCTGTTGGAGCGAAAGTAACCCTTAGAGGCGAAAGAATGTTTGAATTTGCAGATAGATTATTTAATGTTGCACTACCAAGAGTAAGAGACTTTAAAGGACTTAATCCTAATTCTTTTGACGGTAGAGGTAACTATGCATTAGGAATTAAAGAACAATTGATATTCCCTGAAATAGATTATGATAAAGTTGATAAAATCCGAGGAATGGACATTATTTTTGTGACAACTGCAAAAACTGACGAAGAAGCTCGTGAGTTGCTACGTTTACTAGGAATGCCATTCGCAAGATAAGAAGGAGGGAAAATAGTGGCTAGAAAAGCTCTTGTTATTAAACAACAAAGAAAACAAAAATTTTCAACGAGAGAATATAATAGATGCCGAATTTGCGGAAGACCACATGCTTATTTAAGAAAATTTGGTATATGCCGTATTTGTTTTAGAGAATTAGCATACAAAGGTGAGATTCCAGGAGTTAGGAAAGCAAGCTGGTAAGGAATATAGGGAAGGAGGTACTTTTACCATGACGATGACAGATCCAATTGCAGATATGCTTACACGTGTAAGAAATGCAAATATAGTGAGACATGAAACAGTAGATATTCCTGCTTCAAACATGAAAAAATCCATTGCGGAAATTCTTTTAAATGAAGGATTCATTAAAGGATATGATGTGATTGATGATGGCAAGCAAGGAATTATCAGAATACAAATGAAGTACGGAAGCAACAAAGAAAAAGTAATTAGCGGAATTAAGAAGATATCTAAACCAGGATTAAGAGTATATGTAAAAAGAGATGAAATACCAAAGGTATTAGGTGGTTTAGGGATAGCAATTCTTTCAACTTCTAATGGCATTGTTACCGATAAGGAAGCAAGAAAGTTAGGAGCTGGAGGAGAAGTTATCTGCTACGTTTGGTAATAGATAATCTTAAGGTATAGGAGGTGCAGCTATGTCAAGGATAGGTAAACAGCCAATTACGATTCCAGAGGGCGTAGAAGTTAAGGTTGACGAAAAAAATCTTGTTACAGTAAAAGGTCCTAAAGGACAATTACAAGAACAAATCAGCAAAGATATCCAAATTAAAATAGAAGAAAATACATTAGTCGTAGAAAGACCTACGAATAATAAAATTCATAGATCTTTACATGGATTAAGTCGTACACTAGTGAATAATATGATTGTTGGTGTAACAAAAGGATATGAAAAGAAACTAGTAGTATCAGGCGTTGGTTATCGTGCAGCTAAGCAAGGAAACAAATTGACTATGTCTTTAGGCTTTTCACATCCAGTAGAAATGGTAGATCCTGATGGCATTACAACAGAAGTTCCTAATGTAAATGAAATCATTGTAAAGGGAATTGACAAGCAAATTGTCGGAAATTATGCCGCAAAGATCAGATCTTGGAGAGAACCTGAACCATATAAAGGTAAAGGAATAAGATATGACAACGAAGTAATACGCCGTAAGGAAGGAAAAACAGGTAAATAGTAGGAAAGGAGTGAAATAAAGTGATTAATAAGGAGAGCAAAAACAAAAAGAGAAAAGTCCGACACATTAGAGTACGTAAAAAAGTAGTTGGAACTCCTGAACGTCCTAGATTAAGTATATATAGAAGTTTAAGCAATATGTATGCGCAAATTATAGATGATGCAAATGGACACACTCTGATTTCTGCTTCAACTTTAGACAAAGAAATCAAAGGACAAATGAAGGCTACTGGTAATAAGGAAGCTGCTAAATTAGTAGGAGAACTTGTTGCAAAAAAAGCTTTAGAAAAAGGAATTAACAATGTTGTTTTTGATAGAGGCGGATATATTTATCATGGAAGAGTAAAAGAGCTAGCAGAAGGCGCGAGAGAAGCTGGACTACAATTTTAGTAGAAGGAGGGAAATGAATGCGACGTCAACTTATTGATGCGAGCAAACTGGATTTAAAAGAGACAGTTATTAATATAAGCCGTGTAACGAAAGTTGTTAAGGGCGGTAGAACCTTTAGATTTAGTACTACCGTTGTTGTTGGAGATGAAAACGGCCATGTTGGAATTGGAACAGGTAAAGCACAGGAAATTCCTGATGCGATCAGAAAAGGAATAGAAGATGCAAAAAAGAATCTTATCTATGTGCCAAGAGTAGGAACTACCATTCCACATAGAATTCAAGGACGTTATGGCGCTGGAAATGTATTGATTATGCCAGCAAAAGAAGGTACAGGAGTTATTGCAGGTGGACCTGTACGTGCTGTATTAGAGCTTGCAGGAATCAAAGATGTAAGAGCAAAAGCATTAGGAACAAACAATACAAGAAATATGGTGAATGCTACGATGGTGGGTCTAAAGCAGCTTAAGACAGTAGAAGAGGTTGCAAGACTTAGAGGTAAATCTGTAGAGGAACTATTAGGTTAGGGGGGAAAAGCCTTGGCTAATATGTTAAAAATAACATTAGTGAAAAGTACAATTGGTTCCAAGCCACAACATAGAAAAACTGTAGAAGCTTTAGGACTAAAAAAGCTTAGACAAGTTGTAGAACAACCAGATAATATGCAAATTAGAGGAATGATCGACAAAGTAAAGCATTTGGTAGAAGTACAAGAAATATAGGTTAAGGAGGTGTAACCATGAAGCTACATGAGTTAAGACCAGCCGAAGGGGCAACAAAAGATAGAAAAAGACGCGGAAGAGGTACGGCAACTGGACAAGGAAAAACAGGTGGCCGCGGCGAAAAAGGACAAAAAGCTCGTAGTGGAGGCGGTGTAAGACCAGGATTTGAAGGTGGTCAAATGCCTCTGTATCGTAGATTGCCAAAGAGAGGTTTCAATAACCCATTCAAGAAAGAATGGACGATTGTTAACTTAGATGAATTAAACAGATTTGATGAAAATACAGTTGTAACACCAGAATTGCTTTTAGAAACTGGCATCATTAAGAAAGTTGTATATGGTGTAAAGATTCTAGGCGATGGAGAATTACAAAAGAAAATAACTGTGCAGGCCCACAAATTCAGCCAGACAGCTATAGAGAAAATTGAAGCTGCTGGAGGAAAGGCTGAGGTGATTTAAGGTGCTGTCTACCCTAAAGAATGCTTGGAAAATTCCTGACTTGAGACAAAGAATGTTATATACATTGCTGATGATGATTGTATTTAGATTAGGGTCAACCATTCCGGTTCCGGGTATGAATAAAGAAGTTTTAGCACAATTATTTAATCAGGCAGAAAATGGATTGTTTGGTTTCTTCAACCTTATTTCTGGAGGCGCATTTGGAAGCTTTACAATATTTGCCCTAAGTATATCACCCTACATTACTTCATCCATTATCATGCAGCTTTTAACGATTGCAATTCCTAGTTTAGAAGTGCTGGCAAGAGAAGGCGAAGAAGGAAGAAAAAAGATTGCACAATATACAAGATATGGAACAGTCGTACTTGCCTTAATTCAGTCAGTTGGTGTGAGCGTAGGATTATTTAATAAAGCGCTTATATCAAAGGATTTTTGGTCAGTAACAGTTGTTGTGCTTACCTTAACAGCAGGTACAGCTTTTTTGATGTGGTTAGGTGAACAAATTACTGAAAAAGGAATAGGAAATGGTATTTCCTTAATTATTTTTGCAGGTATCGTTTCTAGAATTCCTGTGGGATTTGCACAAACCTTCAATAAGTTAAAAATTGGTGAAGTTTCCATCATTTCTTTAATTCTATTTGCCATATTGGCAGTAATCATCATAACAGGAGTTATAGCTATTCAACAGGGTACGAGAAAAATTCCTGTACAGTATGCAAAAAGAGTGGTAGGAAGAAAAATGTATGGAGGACATAGCACCCATATTCCATTAAAAGTAAATCAAGCAGGGGTTATTCCTGTAATCTTTGCAATTTCATTACTTCAATTTCCATTAACATTAACTTATTTCTTCCAAGGTGGCGGTTTTGCTAATTTTGTACAAAAATACCTGTCTCCAGCAGGTAATCCTGGAATTTGGATATATTCTACTATATACATCTTGCTGATCATATTCTTCACTTACTTCTATACAGCGGTGACCTTTAATCCTGTGGAAGTAGCAGAAAATATGAAGAAAAATGGCGGTTTCATTCCAGGAATAAGACCAGGAAAACCAACCTCAGAATATTTAAATAAAGTTCTAACAAGAATTACTTTAGCAGGAGCTATTTTCCTTGCAATTATCGCAGTAATGCCAACACTGATCCTACAGTTTACGAGCCTTCAACTTCAATTTGGAGGAACATCATTATTAATTGTAGTAGGGGTTGCATTAGAAACAATGAAACAAATAGAAGCACAGATGATGATGAGACATTATCAAGGTTTCTTAAAATAAATAGAAGTATTCATGGGGAAAGCTCCCCATGCTTTATACTTCATTAAAATCTGGGAGATGGTATTGATGAGATTAATCTTATTAGGGCCTCCAGGAGCAGGCAAAGGAACACAAGCAGCAGGGATTGTAGACAGATATCATATACCCCATATATCAACTGGGGATATCTTTCGAAAAAACATTAAAGAAGGTACAGCACTAGGTGTAAAGGCAAAAGAATATATGGATCAAGGGCTATTGGTTCCCGATGAACTAGTAGTTGCTATTGTTGAAGATAGATTAAAGGAATCAGATTGTCAAGAGGGATTTTTACTAGATGGATTCCCTAGAACGGTAAATCAAGCACAAGCCTTAGATGAAGTACTTTCTAAAATGGATGTAGCCCTAAATAAAGTAATTAATGTTAGTGTAGATAAGGATGTGCTTGTAGGAAGAGCTGTTGGTAGAAGAATTTGTAAAGACTGTGGAGCCACTTACCATATTGAGTTTAATCCTTCTGCAAAACAAGATATATGTGACAAATGCGGTGGTGCATTGTACCAAAGAGCAGATGACAATGAAGCAACTGTTTCTAAAAGAATAGAAGTGTACCTAAACGAAACTCAGCCATTGATTGACTACTACAAGGGAAAAGATATTCTTGTAACAATAGATGGAGAACAAGAAATCAATAAGGTTTTTGAGGATATCGTAGCTGCATTAGGAGCGTAAAAAATGATTATTTTAAAATCAAATCAAGAAATTGAATATATGCGAGAAGCAGGGAAAATTGTAGCGTACACCCATGAAGTAGTACGTGACGCAATTAAACCTGGGGTTACGACACAGGAACTAGATCAGATTGCGGAAAGAGAAATACGAAAACATCATGCGTTACCTGCATTTAAAGGGTATCATGGATTTCCAGCAAGCATCTGTGCTTCCATCAATGAAGAAGTTGTTCATGGAATACCTGGATTAAAAACTTTAAGAAATGGCGATATTATAAGTATAGATATAGGAGCTGTTTATAATGGTTACTACGGCGATGCTGCGCAAACCCATCCAGTAGGGGAAGTTGCAGAAGAAGCATTGAAGTTAATAGAAGTAACCAAGGAAAGTTTCTATGAGGGATTTAAATTTTGTAGAGAAGGCAACCGATTATCTGATATTTCCCATGCTGTGCAAAGTCACGTAGAGCGTAATGGGTTTTCAGTTGTTCGAGACTTTGTAGGACATGGAATTGGGCAAAATATGCATGAGGATCCACAGATCCCTAACTTTGGAAAGCCTGGAAAGGGACCAAGGTTGACAGAAGGGATGGTGTTGGCCATAGAGCCTATGGTAAATATGGGCACTTATGAAGTAAAGACACTTCTAGACAATTGGACTGTTGTTACCTTAGACAATAAAATGTCTGCCCATTATGAGCATACTGTTGCAATCACAAAGGATGATCCCATCATTTTGACAAGTCTTTAGTAACAGGTAAAGAGGTGAAGACCATGGATACAACGCAGGGAATATCTTTGGGACAAATCGTTAAGTCAAAGGCTGGAAGAGATAAGGATAAAGTATTCATTGTTGTAGATATCATTGATGATCAGTTTGTTCTTATTTGTGATGGAGACCTAAGACGAATCGATAAGGCGAAGAAAAAAAAGATCAAGCATCTTGCTGTATATAATCTAGTGAGTCAAGAAGTAAAGAAGCGAGTAGAAAAAAACGAAAAAATAAGCAATCTGCTTTTAAGGCGCGAACTGGAAAAACTGGACTTAGCTAGCCAGGGAATAGGAGGTTTGATTTCCTAATGGCCAAAAATGACGTGATAGAGGTTCAAGGCACGGTTGTAGAAGCTCTGCCAAATGCCATGTTTACAGTTAAGTTAGAAAATGGACATGAAATACTAGCGCATATTTCTGGTAAACTCAGAATGAATTTCATCAGAATATTACCTGGTGATACCGTTACGGTTGAATTGTCACCCTATGATCTGTCAAGAGGAAGAATTACTTGGCGTGGCAAGTGATTAAGGAGGGATAACAGTGAAAGTTAGAGCATCAGTTAAACCCATATGCGAGAAATGCAAGATAATCAAAAGAAAAGGTAAAGTTATGGTTATCTGTGAGAATCCTAAGCATAAACAAAAACAAGGTTAAAACCTAAAAAAATTTTAAAAACAGCTAGTATTTTGCAATAGAATTGTGTATAATCCCATATTGTGTATGTTAGTTTATAAGTGTGCGGCTGCGTTAAATCAGTTTTACTGACGAGACAACTTATGGCTAATTATATTATAAAAATTTTGAGTATATAAATTGAATTTGTATAAGTGCAGACTTAGGAGGTGTAAATAGTAATGGCGAGAATTGCAGGTGTTGACCTACCAAGGGAAAAAAGAGTTGAGATTGGTTTGACATATATCTATGGAATAGGTAGAAAGACATCCAATAAAATACTTGGAAAAGCAGGAGTTAATCCTGATACCAGAGTGAGAGATCTTACAGAGGATGAAGTAGGAAAACTAAGACAAATCATTGATGAAGAGCATAAGGTTGAAGGAGATCTTCGCCGTGAAATCTCTTTAAATATTAAAAGATTACAAGAAATTGGTTCTTATAGAGGAATTCGTCACAGAAAAGGCCTTCCTGTAAGAGGTCAAAAAACAAAAACAAATGCAAGAACAAGAAAAGGACCTAAGAAGACTGTTGGACGTAAGAAAAAGAAATAGTTAAAGGAGGGTAAATGAGATGGTAGCAAAAAAAGCAGCGAAAAAAGTTCGTAGAAAAAGACGCGAACGTAAAAATATTGAACGTGGGCAAGCACATATTCAATCAACTTTTAACAATACAATTGTAACGCTTACGGATTTGCAAGGAAATGCGCTTTCATGGGCTAGCGCTGGCGGACTAGGATTTAGAGGTTCAAGAAAATCTACGCCTTTTGCAGCACAAATGGCAGCAGAGACTGCAGCAAAAGCTGCTATGGAACATGGATTAAAGACAGTAGAAGTTTATGTAAAAGGACCTGGATCTGGACGTGAGGCTGCAATTAGATCCTTACAAACAGCTGGTTTAGAGATAAACTTAATTAAAGATGTGACACCAGTACCACACAACGGATGCAGACCGCCAAAGCGCAGAAGAGTTTAATAAGGATTAGGAGGTGTAGGAATAATGGCAAGATATACAGGACCATCTTGTAGACTTTGTCGTCGTGAAGGACAAAAGTTATACTTAAAAGGAGAAAGATGCTATACAGATAAATGTGCAATCTCTAGAAGAGGGTATGCTCCTGGACAGCATGGACAAGGAAGAAAGAAAATTTCTAACTATGGTTTACAATTAAGAGAAAAACAAAAAGCGAAAAGATTCTATGGATTATTAGAAACACAATTTAGATCATATTTTGAGAAAGCAGAAAAGCAAGCAGGCATCACTGGTGAAAACTTGCTGAGCATTCTTGAAACAAGATTAGATAATGTGGTATATAGATTAGGTTTTGCATCATCTAGAAAAGAGGCAAGACAATTAGTAAGACATGGACACTTCACAGTAAATGGAAAAAAAGTAGATATTCCATCTTATCTTGTTGTTGTGGGTGATGTAATTAAAGTAAAAGAAAAAAGTGTTAGCTCACCTAAGTTTAAAGAAATGGCAGAAACAGCTACAAATGTGCCAAACTGGTTAGAGGCAAATGTTGAAAGCTTAGAGGGCAAAGTGGTTTCTCTTCCAACGCGAGAAGATATTGATATCCCAATTGCAGAACACTTAATTGTCGAGTTATATTCAAGATAATATAGATTAGAGTCAGTTACCCTCAGAATGTATAGATAGAAAACTTTTAAGGAGGGTTTAAAAGTATATGATTGAAATAGAAAAGCCAAGAATTGAATGTGTAGAATTAAGTCCGGATAATACCTACGGAAAATTTGTGGTAGAACCATTAGAAAGAGGTTACGGTATTACTTTAGGTAATAGTCTACGGAGAATATTGCTTTCATCGCTGCCTGGTGCCGCAGTTACATCTGTAAAGATCGATGGCGTGTTACATGAATTTTCTACAGTTCCTGGAGTAAAAGAGGACATTACAGAAATAATCTTAAATCTTAAGGAATTATCGGCTAAGATACATTCTGATGAACCAAAGGTTGTTAGAATAGAATCTCAAGGTCCTGGAAAGGTTACAGCAGGAGATATTATTGCTGATGCTGATGTAGAAATATTAAACTCTGATCTGCACATTGCAACTCTTGAAGAAGGCGCAAAGCTAGTGATGGAAATTGCTCTTGCAAAGGGCAGAGGATATGTTCCGGCAGAAAATAACAAAACAGATGCTATGCCCATTGGTGTGATTCCTGTAGATTCTATATATACACCTGTTAGAAAGGTAAGCTATTATATAGAGAATACAAGGGTTGGGCAAGTTACTGATTACGATAAACTTACATTAGAAATATGGACAGATGGTAGTATAAAGCCAGATGAAGGTATGTCTTTAGCTGCCAAAATTATGAATGAACATCTAAACTTGTTCATTACTTTAACAGACCATATTGACAATGTGGAAATTATGGTTGAAAAAGAAGAAGATAAAAAAGAAAAAGTGTTAGAAATGACTATTGAGGAACTTGAACTTTCTGTAAGATCATATAATTGCCTCAAGAGAGCAGGGATTAACACAGTAGAGGAACTTACTGAAAAAAGTGAAGAAGATATGATGAAAGTAAGAAATCTAGGTAAAAAATCCCTTGAAGAAGTACAGCAAAAACTTCTTGAGCTTGGCTTAGATTTAAAACCTAGTGAAGATTAGTATAGGTTTAAAGGAGGGAAAGACATGGCAGCACATCGTAAATTAGGCCGTCCGACTGCTCATAGAAACTTGATGCTAAGAAATCTTGTTACAAGTTTGCTAAGAGAAGGTCGCATTCAGACTACTGTTACTAGAGCAAAAGAAACCCGTAAACTTGCAGAAAAGATGATCACCTTAGCAAAAAGAGGAGATTTACATGCAAGACGTCAAGTAATGGCTTATGTATTTGACGAAACAGTAGTGAAAAAATTATTTGATGAAGTAGCACCTAAATACCAAGAAAGAAATGGTGGATATACAAGAATCATGAAGTTAGGTCCTCGTAGAGGAGATGCAGCTGAAATGGTGATTATAGAGTTAGTATAATAGAAAGAAGATATAGGGATTAAGTACAAAAGCTTAGTCCCTTTTGTTTTATGAATTTTTAAAATAACGATTGACTTTTTCACAATTATAGTATAGACTACTAATAGTTTATATGATAAATTCATGGATCAGGAGTAGTAATCAGAAAATCTAACTTACAGCGAATCGGTGATAGTGAAAGACCGATAGGGTGATATCTGATGAATGGACCTGTGAGAAGCTAGGCGAAATGATACAGAGTAGCTAGGGCCGGGGGTTTCCCGTTATAGAGACAGGATATCGAGATGAATCTCCGTATCTGTAAAGAGAGACAGTGTTGTCTAATTTGGGTGGTACCGCGGAAACAAGCTTTTTCGTCCCTATAGGGATGAAAGGCTTTTTTTATTTGTCAAAATAAAGGAGGTGATTGGGATGCTGTGAAAGGAAGTAGAAGAAGACTGGACAATAAATGCAATAAGGACAAACGATGTTAAAAACAACAAAAAAGGAGATGTTTTTTATGGAATTAAGGAAAAATATATTCACAGCGTTACTAATTGCCATTGGATTTATTATACGACAAGTTACACCATCCTCTATTGGAGGTATGCATTTTGATGGTTTTTTGTCGGTCATGTTTGTATGTATACTCATCAATGACGATTTTAAAAATGCCATGCTCACAGCTTTTTTAGGTGGTGTGATCACTGCTATGACGACGACCTTTCCAGGAGGCCAGATTCCAAATATCCTCGATAAATTTGTGACATGTCTTGTATTGTATGCTATCATCAAAGTATTAGGCAATTTTAAAAGCAATCCATTTGTAGTGGGAGGCATTGCTTTTATAGGCACATTGCTAAGTGGCAGTAGTTTTCTGATTGCAGCAAAATATATGGTAGGACTTCCAGTACCTTTTGCCGTACTCTTTACAGGAATCGTATTGCCCACGTCTTTTATGAATATCATCATCACTTTATCTATTTATAAAGCAGTAACAATATCTATGAGAGCCCTAGGCATGAATTTAGTGCGACCGTAATTTGAATAATCAAAAAGAAACAATCTATTGGTATTCTTATGAATACGAGGTATAATATATAAGTACACTATATAAAGAGTAAGGATGGATAGGATGGAGAATTTCATTGAAATAAAAGACCTCATTTATGAATATAGAAAAGATGACGAAGAAAAGGTACAAGCATTAAAAAGCGTATCATTGAATGTACAAAAAGGAGAATTTTTAGTGGTCATTGGACATAATGGCTCAGGAAAATCCACCATAGCAAAGCACATGAATGCCCTATTGCTTCCTAGTGGAGGTAAGGTTTATGTCCATGGATTGGATACCATAGAAGAAGAAAACTTATGGAAAATTCGTCAAACTGCAGGAATGGTATTTCAAAATCCTGATAATCAAATTGTGGCTACTGTTGTGGAAGAAGATGTGGCCTTTGGACCTGAAAATCTAGGAATTGAGCCTAAAGAAATTCGGGATAGGGTACACAAAGCCTTAGAAGCCGTAGGAATGACAGCCTTTAGGAAAAAGGGACCTCATCTTTTATCAGGTGGACAAAAACAAAGGATTGCCATTGCAGGTGTGATTGCTATGAAGCCAGAATGCATTATCTTAGATGAACCTACTGCCATGCTAGATCCATCTGGAAGAAAAGAAGTAATGGATACCATTACAAAGCTTAATCAAGAAGAGGGCATTACAATTGTACACATTACGCACTTCATGGATGAAGCCGTCAATGCACACCGTGTTGTTGTAATGGAGGAAGGACAGATTGTACTAGAAGGGAAGCCGCGAGACATATTTTCTCAGGTTGAAACATTAAAGAAGCTAGGATTAGATGTTCCACAAGTAACAGAATTGGCTTTTCAATTAAAAAAAGAGGGGATTCATATCCCTTTAGATATATTAACAGTAGATGAGATGGTGATGTATTTATGTCAATCGTGATTGAAAATTTAACACATATATATAATCCAAATAGTCCCTTTGAGACAACTGCCCTAGATAATGTAAATATAACCATCGAAAAAGGAGCATTTATTGGACTAATTGGGCATACAGGGTCTGGTAAATCCACTTTGATCCAACATCTTAATGGACTTTTAAAACCTTCATCAGGTAAAATTATTGTGAATGGATTTGATATTACCCAAAAAGATGTAAAGCTAAGAGAAATACGACAAAAAGTTGGTTTAGTATTTCAATATCCCGAGCATCAACTCTTCGAAGAAACCATCTATAAAGATGTGGCTTTTGGACCGCTTAATTTGGGGTTAGATGAAAAAGAAATAGATAAGCGGGTACGAGAAGCCATGGAATTGGTAGGACTGTCTGTAGAAGAGGTAAAGGATCGTTCGCCCTTTGAGTTAAGCGGAGGGCAAAGAAGACGGGTGGCGATTGCTGGTGTGGTGGCAATGAAGCCAGAAGTACTAATTTTAGATGAGCCAACGGCGGGACTTGATCCTAAAGGGAGAGATGAAATATTAGATCAAATTAAAGATCTGCATTATAAATATAAAATGACCATTATATTGGTGTCTCATAGTATGGAGGATATTGCAAGATTAGTGGACAAAATTGTGGTTATGCATCAAGGTCGAGTGGCTTTAACAGGTAAACCTAAGGAGGTATTTCAACATGTAAATTTGCTTGAAAGTATTGGCTTAGGCGTCCCTCAGATTACCTATTTAATGAAGAAGCTGCAGAGCATTGGAAAACCAGTAAAAGATGATATCCTAACCATTGAAGAGGCGAAAAAAGAAATATTAAATTGGATAAGGAGAAAATAACATGCTAAGGGATATAACCATAGGACAATATTATCCGACAAATTCCAGCATACATCGATTAGATCCAAGGGTAAAGATATTGATTACTTTTGCGTATATCACTGCACTATTTATTGTAAAGCATTTTATCGCCTATTCTTTCATTGTGGCTTTTTTAGCAGTAGCGGTTTTATTATCAAAGGTACCTTTTAAGTATATGGTTAAAGGATTAAAGCCATTGTTTCTAATCATTCTGTTTACCTTTAGCATTAACATGTTTATGACCAAAGGAGAAGTCATTTATCAAATCGGACCTTTAGATATTACAAAAGAAGGTGTGATGCAAGCCCTATTTATGGGCACAAGATTAATTTTACTAATTGTAGGGACTTCCCTCTTAACCCTTACCACGTCTCCAATACAGTTAACAGATGGTATAGAAAAGCTATTAAATCCCTTTAAAAAAATGGGTGTACCGGCTCATGAACTGGCGATGATGATGACCATCGCACTAAGATTTATTCCAACGCTACTTGAAGAAACAGATAAAATCATGAAGGCACAAATGGCAAGAGGCGCTGATTTTGAGAGTGGCAATATTGTAAACAGAGCAAAGAGCTTAGTGCCTTTATTAGTTCCATTGTTTATCAGTGCATTTAGAAGAGCAGATGAATTAGCTATGGCGATGGAAGCGCGATGCTATCGAGGTGGAGAGAATAGGACAAGAATGAAGGAGTTATCTCTTCATGGCAGAGATTTTGTAGCTTCTATCATTACCTTGGGTGTGTTGATTGCAGTAATAATGGATCGATTGATGTAGGAGTGGTTGCATGTCGTATGAAGCAGCAGATATTAAAAACGTCAAATTAACCATAGAATATGATGGAACACAGTTTAGTGGTTGGCAAAAACAGCATAATGCTAGAACCATTCAAGAAGAAGTGGAAAAAGCACTTGTGAAGCTTATGAAGAAAGAAGTAAAGATCAATGGTTCCGGTAGAACAGATGCAGGGGTACATGCATTAAAGCAAGTTGCCAACTTCTGCGAACAATTTACAATTCCTATTGAAAAGCTTCCAGTGGCTTTAAATGGACTGTTGCCCTGTGACATAAGCATTCAGGAAGCGATAGAGGTGGAAAAAGATTTTCATGCAAGATACGCAGCAAAAGGAAAAAAATATATTTATAAAATTTATAATGCACCTTTAAGAAGTGCGCTATTACAGCATTATGCCTATTTTGTACCCCAAACTTTAAAGATTGAGGAAATGAAAAAGGCTGCTCAGCATTTTATAGGACAACATAATTTTAAAGGCTTTATGGCTTCAGGCAGTAGTGTGCAAGATACGGTAAGAAATATACATGCCCTAGAAATAAGCTGTCAGGAGAAACTTATCCTTATAGAGGTAAAAGGAAATGGATTTTTATATAATATGGTAAGAATTATGGCGGGCACACTTGTGGATGTTGGAAAAGGGAAGTTTTCTGCAGATGAAATACCAGAGATTATTTTATCTGAAGAAAGGAAAAAGGCAGGACATACAGCGCCGCCGCAAGGTTTATATTTGGCAGAAGTTTATTATTAAAAACGCAATTAATCCTTGACACACACGGGTACATGTATTAGAATATATAAGGTAATGTGCATATTAAAAAATCCACTAGCCCCGGGTTTTTTATATATAGATACGTACAGATGAATGCCAAAAGTAGTGTTAGGAGGGAAACTCATGAAATCATTCGTTGCAAAGCCACATGAAGTGGAGAGAAAGTGGTATGTAGTAGACGCTGATGGAAAAACATTGGGTCGTTTAGCTTCTCAAGTTGCATCTATTTTAAGAGGAAAAAACAAACCAACATATACACCTCATGTAGATACAGGAGATTTTGTTATTGTTGTAAATGCAGAAAAAGTTGCAGTAACAGGAAAGAAAATGGAACAAAAGCTGTATAGACATCATACAGGTTATCCAGGTGGTTTAAAAGAAATGACATACAAACAAATGCTTGCGAAGAAACCAGAAGATATTATCGCTCAAGCGGTAAAAGGAATGCTTCCTAAAAACAGTTTAGGAAGACAGATGTTTAAAAAATTGAAAGTATACAGTGGATCTGAGCATAATCATGAAGCTCAAAAGCCAGAAGTGTTAGATATATAACATTGATAGGAGAGGAGGAAATATCATGGCTAGAGTACAATACTACGGAACAGGTAGAAGAAAAACTTCCATTGCAAGAGTAAGATTAGTTCCTGGAGAAGGAAAAATCACCATTAACGGAAGAGATATAGATGATTATTGTGACTATGAAACCTTAAAGAGAGATATTAGAATGCCCCTTGTACTTACTGAAACTGAAGGAAAATTTGATGTTTTAGCGAAGGTTCTAGGTGGTGGATTTACAGGTCAGGCTGGCGCTTTAAGACATGGTATATCAAGAGCATTATTAAAGGCAGACGGAGAACTTCGTCCAATTCTTAAAAAAGCAGGTTTCTTGACAAGAGATCCAAGAATGAAAGAAAGAAAGAAGTATGGTTTAAAGAAAGCAAGACGTGCACCTCAGTTCTCAAAGAGATAATTTTACTAACAATCAATTTCATAGATATTACATTAACAAGACTTCGATATGTTTGTTAATATGTGAGAACAAGTATGACACGCTACTTAGGTTGAAGCTAAGTAGTGTGTTTTTATATTGAAAGCAATAGTTTTGACATGTAGATTTTTTAAATGTAGTAAAAAATCAAAAAGTTATGTATAATATAGCTATACTAACAGAAGAGTAAGGATGATTGCAATGAAGTATAAGTATAATCGAAGGAATTTAAGTCATTATATCAACATACTGATGATCGTGATAGTAGGGATCATATTCTATAAGTTTATGGATAATATGGATGGGGTGTATTCTTCTTTTTCGGAGAAGATTGGAACCATTTTAGCAACCTTCAAACCTTTTATTTTAGGGGTAATTATGGCATATATCATGAATCCTGTTATAAAATGGGTGGATAAAAATGTGATCCAAGGATTCATAAAGGATAAAAAAATCAATCGCTATAGTAGACTCATGAGTACGCTATGTGTGTTTATTTTTTTGGGGTGCATGATTTCTTGGGCTGCTGTTCATATGATGCCAAGGTTAGTAATGAATATTAGGGATTTACTAAGTGGGCTGCCAGAGTTTATTTATGAGAACGAAAGCAAAATGATTGCTTGGGTGAATAATTTATATAGCAATGATGTTTATAATATTGGACAGACGATAGAAGAAAATATCAATCAGATATTTTATAGAATGAGCCAAATTTTTCAAAGAAGCTTAAATAATTTATTAACAGGTTTGATTGCGGCGACATCTAGTATTTTTAATATTATTTTAGCAGTGATCGTTTCCTTCTATATTTTGATCGATAAAGATGCGTTGATTAAAGAATCTGAAAGATTATTACGGGCCTTATTACCAGACAAATATGTAAATCATTTAAAGCAATTTTGTAAGGAAGCGGATACCATTTTTGTAAAGTTTGTGATAGGGAAGTCAATAGACTCCTTTATTATAGGCGTGATGTGCTTTATAGGATTATCGCTAATGAAAAGCCCCTATATCTTGTTGATTAGTTTGATTGTAGGCATTACTAACATGATTCCTTATTTTGGACCACTTATTGGAGAAGTTATTGGATTCATTTTTGTATCCTTTTACAGTCCAGTGAAGGCATTATGGGTTCTGTTATTTTTGTTTATACTTCAGCAATTTGATAGTTTCTATTTAACACCAAAAATATTAGGAGATAAGATGGGTCTAAATCCACTGTGGATTATATTTTCCATCGTACTAGGAGGTAGTTTATTCGGTGTAATTGGTATGTTTTTAGGCGTTCCTGCAATTTCAGTAATGGTAGTGGCAGTGAGGCGCTTTGTAGATAAAAGGTTGCAGGAAAAAAGCATGATGGATGAAATCAACGAAATAAAAGAATAAAAACAGTAAGGAGCATAAAAAGCTCCTTATTATTTTTTTGCAGTTTGCATATAAGCTACAATTAATAGATCCAGTCTTTGACTACATGAAATAATAGCAGGCGTTTGCAAATCATAGCGATTTTGTTCTAATAAAATACATAGCTCTTGATTTACTTCCCTCATCATCCTCTTTAGTTGTTGGTTCGACATGGTTCTTCCCCCTTTTCAAAAAATGACAAAAAACTCAAAAAGCCCCTTGTGCTTACAAAGGTTTGTGTCAAAATAAGTAATAATATGACAAATTTGTAATAAAATGTAAAATACTGATTAAATTTATTATATACGAAGTTAGAAAAAAAAGCAATGTAAAATCCCAAAATATATTTGAAATATTTTTGAATCCATATACAATGAAAGATGAAGAATAAATAAGGTATGCAAAATAGAAAGGAGAAATCTGATGAACGAATACACAGTATTTAAACAAATTAGTCTTCCGAAATTAAATAACTTACGACCCGGGTTAGAATCTACTTGTTTGAAGCTTATGGAGGAAGCAGGTGAGCTGGCACAAGTCATAGGAAAATTTAGAGGAATGAATGGGGAGCAGATTGATGTAGAAGAAAAAAGTGTAGCTGAAATGATTAGCAAAGAATTGTTAGATGTGGCACAGGTGGCTGTATCGATGATGTTTGTATTAGAGGAGCAATATGGAATTAATATCAAGGAAAAAGTAGATGAACATATAGAAAAATTAGTACAAAAAGGATATATCAAAATAGAGGAATAAATAGATATCGGTGAAGGAGAAAAAGATGAAAAAATATTTCACTGGACTATTAGGCATTCTTATATTGTGGATAGTAGGGATAGGATGTAATGATCATGCCATAGAGAAAGAGATAAAAAACTTTGTACAGACACAGGAACGATATGTTCAGGAAAGGCAAATAGAAGATTATATGAATACCATTTCTAAAAAAGAGACTGAATATGTCGCAGAAAAACAAAGCTGGATAAGGGATATTCAAAATAATGCTATCAAAGACTATAGGCTTGAAATAAAAGAAATGAACATACTGAATAAAGAGAAAGTGACAGTAAACGTGATACAGAGCTATAAATATCAAGGACAATATTATGAGATGCAAATTCCTTTGGTGCTGATAAAAGAAAACGGCCACTGGAAGGATCATGATCTAATGTTTGAGGAAATAGAGACAAAACATTTTAAGATCAAATATGACGCGCAATCTAAAGCGTATGCACAATCTGTAGCTAAAATATGTGAAAAGGCCTATGGGAATGTTTTTCGACGATATGGGGAAACGGTAGCTGCACCTATTACCATCAAGATTTATCAAGATAGAGAGCGATTAAGACAATCTGTTAAACTATCATTTACCTGGCAATTTGCAGGATGGTATGAATATCCTGAATCTATTAAAACCACACAATTTAATGATGAAGGAACCTATAAAGATATTTTAGAGCATGAGCTAATCCACAAACTAACCATTCAAAAATCAAATAATAATTTACCCTATTGGTTTACGGAGGGATTAGCAGTCTATTTTGGAGATTTCCCTGATGAACCTTTTGAATATCGAAGTAAAGAATACTATCTCAACACATATAAAGATCAATGGATGAACATAGAAAAGTTAGAAAGCAAAAACCTTGAAAAAATGAAGGATCATGAAGAAATTAGCAACTATTATGACAGTGCAGGCATGATTGTAAAATTTATGATAGAATCCTATGGTCTAGAAAAAGTCAAACAAATCGTTGAAGCCTTAGGAAAGTATCCCTACCAAAAAGGGACAGGTGTAGAAGTAGATCAAAAATCCATTCAGCGATTTCATGAAGTTGTTCCAGCAGTGTTAGGAATAGATGTAAAGAAATTAGATAAACAATGGGAAAAATATTTGCAAATACAGTAATAAAAATTTTTTGTTGCCTTCTTCTTCATATATTTGTTTTCAAATGAATAGGATGAATAATAGAAAGAAGAGGAAGGAGAAGACGCTGATGAAAGTATGGCCTATCAGAAAAAAATCCCTCATGGTATCAGCCTTATTGATAACAGGAATGTTGCTTATAAGCATTTGGGGTCATAAAACATTAGAGGTTTTTCATGTAAGGACTTTAGATAAGGTCATTATCGTGGATGCAGGGCATGGGGGCATCGACGGAGGAGCAGTAGGAAAAAGTGGGATAGTGGAAAGTCATATTAATCTAGAAATTGCTTTAAGGCTGAGGAAACTGTTGGAACAAAAAGGTGCAATTGTCTTGCTCACACGGGATGATGACGTAGGTTTATATTCAGATACAGGTAGAATAAGAGATAAAAAAAATGAAGATTTACGTAATCGTAAAAAATTAGTTAAAGAAAGTCAGGCAGATCTATTTGTATCCATCCATTTAAATAGTTTTCCACAGCCTCAATATTATGGCGCCCAGACTTTTTACCCCAAGGACTCAGATGAAAGTAAAGTATTGGCAGAAATGATACAAGAAGAATTAGTTCGTGTGTTGAACAATGGGAATCATAGGGTATCAAAACAAAAAAACGATGTATATTTACTTAAATCCTGCATAATACCTAGTGTGCTAGTAGAATGCGGATTTTTATCGAATGCCAAAGAGGAAAATCTATTAAAAAATCCTACATACCAAGAAAAAGTGGCTTGGGCGATATATATTGGCATTGTAAGATATTTTCATGAAGATAGAGAAGAAAATGCTCATTAACAAAAAAATATACTGTGGATAAAGTGTGAATAAAATTTTTGCAATAGCTCACAACTAGGCAGAATCAACAAGAATAGCCAAATGAACTTATCCACAATTTTATCCATAGGTTGCAATTTTATAAAACCTAAGCATGTGGACAAGCATCAAAAAAAAGGTACAAGCCTTAGAATTTCAAGAGATAATGAAGAAGGTTTATTCACATGATTTATCCACATTAACATAAAATAAAGCTTTATTTTTGTTAAGAAGCTATGCACATGCAGCTTCCTATGGCGTAAATACCTACAATGACAGGAATTGGATTTTTGGTATGGGGACTTCCCGCTAATGCATATAATGTAGTATGCAAGGAGGGGGATGTGTTGAAAAAACGAATTGTCTGGATTATGGTATGTGTTTTATGTGTGGCAATTCTATTCTGTGCAAGCAACATAATGAAAGGCTTATAGAGACTATTAAAGGATAACAATAGATAGATTTTTATCAATATAATATCCTCTTAGAGGAATGACTGCCCTGCTGTTTGCTCGTAAAAAGTAGGACATGATGTAAAATGATATTGGAAGACATTTTCTATACATTGAATAACCCATATTAACCTAGAACAAAAAGGATTTGTAGAAAAATGTCGAAAATAAAACAGCCAAAATGCTTGATAAAATTTTAACATAATAGTATACTGTTTATGTAATTAAGAACAGATCAACAGTGTTTAAAAAGCATAAGAATCAATCTATACAGAGCCATCAAGTTAGAAAATTGTATAGAAATGGGGGCGTATTGAACATGATAACGATTCATGTGTGTATAGGTAGTGCTTGCCACTTGAAAGGGGCCTATAATGTAATTCATGGAATACAAAAACTGATTAGTGAACGACAGTTAGAAGATCGCGTGGAGATAAAAGCGGCTTTTTGTCTTGGCGAATGCATGCAGGCAGTTTCTGTAAAGATAGACGAGGGTCCAGTCATCTCTGTGGATGAAAAGCAAGTGGAAGTATTTTTTGATGAATTTGTTTCTGGGAGGTTACAAAAATGAGTGTTTTAAACTTCTCAAAAGCAAATTGTAAAAACTGCTATAAATGTTTACGTTCTTGTCCAGTAAAGGCGATTAAGATTAAAAATGAGCAAGCAGTTATTGTAGAGGAATTATGTATTGGATGTGGACAATGTTTGGTGGTATGCCCTCAAAATGCAAAAGATATTAAAAGTGACCTGGCGGAAGTAAAGGATGCCATTAGAAATAATAAAAAAGTGATTGCTAGTATAGCCCCTTCTTTTGCAGGGGCATTTGATATGGAAAAAGCAGAACAAATTGTTACGGCACTGAAAAAACTAGGATTTGAAAAAGTAGAAGAAACAGCACTAGGTGCGGAAGTTGTCGCAGAAGCATACAAGAAATATATGGAAAAGGAAAATTCCCTCAATCTTATTACCACTTGCTGTCCTTCTGCTAATTACTTGGTAGAATATTATTTTCCATCCTTGACAAAATATATGTTTCCTATTGTTTCCCCTATGCTCGCTCACGGAAAAATATTAAAGCATGATTATGGCATGGATAGTTATGTGGTTTTTATCGGACCTTGTGCGGCTAAAAAAATCGAAGCCATTAATTTTCAGCATAAGGGTACTATTGATGCTGTGCTGACCTTTGAAGAACTAACAAAATGGTTTGAAGAAGAAAATATTCAATTGAAAGAATTGAGACCACAACCATTTGATAAGAAATCATTCCAAAGAGGAAGTGGTTTCCCTATGGGTGGTGGCGTTATTGCAAGTTTTATCAATGAACAGAAAGAAAATCGATATAAGGTCATAAAAGTAGATGGTATTGAAGATTGCATGGAAGTTTTTGAATCGATGCAACAAGGAAATATCCAAAATGTCTGTGTAGAGGTGAACACCTGTAGAGGAAGTTGTGTAGGTGGACCTGGTATGCCAAAACAGGAGAAAGACTTTTTTAAGCGATGTAAGAAAATACAGGAATATGTCGGGAAGAGAGAACCCTATCCTGTAGAGCAACCTATAGAAGCCCTAAATACCCTAAATTTTACAAAAAGATTTTTTGATCGACATATTGATAAGCCAAAAGCCACAGAAGAAGAGATTAGAAATATTTTAAGAAAAATCGGTAAATATGAACCAGAAGATGAATTGAATTGTGGAGGATGTGGTTACAACACATGTCGTGAAAAAGCACAGGCTGTTTTTGAAGGAATGGCAGAAGTCAACATGTGTCTTCCCTTCATGAGAAGTAAGGCAGAAAGATTAACGAATGTTATATTTGAAAATACACCGAATATTATTATGGTTGTGGATGAAGAGATGCGTGTTAAGGAATTTAATCCTACGGCAGAGAAAATCTTTAAAATATCAGCAGATGATATTAAGGATAAACCAGTGTCTATTGTAATAGATGACAAAAACTTTTATAAAGTAAAGGATAGTAAGCAAAATCTTATTGGCCAAAAAATTGCATACCCTTTATATGACGTGGTATTATTACAAAGTATTTTATACCTTGAAAAACAGAATGTACTGTTGGCAATTATGACGAATACTACAGTAGAAGAAAATCATAAAAAAGAATTAACAAGAGTGAAAGAAAATACTATTGATGCAGCACAAAAGGTTATTGAAAAGCAAATGCGTGTCGCCCAAGAAATTGCTAGTCTTTTAGGAGAAACCACTGCAGAGACCAAAGTAATTTTGACCAAGCTCAAGGAAATTACAATGGAAGAAAAAGGTAAAATATAATGGACTATTTTATTGATGTAGCTTTTGATAGTCTAAATAAATATGGTGAAGAACTCTGCGGAGATAAAGTGGAAATTTTACGGGCGAAGGATAGTGTGATGATTGTGTTAGCAGATGGCTTAGGAAGTGGTGTAAAAGCCAATATACTCGCTACACTAACGACAAAGATAGCGGGGACCATGTTAATGGAAGGGGTAAGCATTGACGAAACCGTAGACACCATTGTCCAAACCCTTCCTGTATGTAATATTCGTCAATTGGCCTATTCTACTTTTACCATTGTGAAAATTTATGAGGATGGCAGGGTATATATGGTAGAGTATGATAATCCACCGGCTATATTTGTTCGAGATCATAGATACTGTGATATTGAAAAACAAAGCAGCATAATGAATGATAGAGTGATTAAAGAAAGCCATTTTAAATTACAGCAGGGAGATGTGTTGACGGTCGTAAGCGATGGGGTGATTCACGCAGGCGTAGGTGCCACGCTTAATTTAGGCTGGCAGTGGGAAAATGTTGCGCAGCATTTAGCTGGAATTGCACAAAAAGAAAAATGTGCTAAAAATATTTCTAAAAATTTAATAGAAGTTTGTCAAAATCTATACGCCAATAAACCAGGAGATGACACCACAGTTGTAACTGTAAAAGTTCGAGAAGCAGAAGCAATTGATCTATTTACGGGCCCACCTAAAGATCAAGAAGACGATCCATGGGTGATTAGAAAATTTATGAAGGGGAAGGGAAAAAAAATTGTCTGTGGAGGAACGGCTGCCAATATTGTAGCACGAGAGTTAGTAGAAGAATTGGAAGTCAATATGGATTTACTAGATCCAGAGGTGCCACCTACTGCAAAAATTAAGGGAATTGATTTGGTTACAGAGGGTGTATTGACATTAAGTAAGGCGGTAGAAAAGATAAAAAACTATTCCAATTCTTCAGGAGATATGAATACAGTATACAAGTGTACAAAAAAAGACGGTGCTTCCCAATTGGCTAAGATGTTAATAGAAGATTGTACCCATCTAAATCTTTGGGTAGGAAAAGCTGTGAATCCAGCACATCAAAACCCAGACTTCCCCATTGATTTAAGCATTAAGTTGAAAGTAGTACATCAATTAGTAAAACAGATGCAGAAGCTAGGAATACAGGTAAATATCACTTATGTGTAAGTGTAGGGCAATGAATGATAGGTAGTCTACTATAATTCCCCTAAGGCTCAACACCAAAACGATCAACTACTAACCACAAATTACAAATAATTGAAAGGGGTGTAGGAATGAGAAAATTTGAGAGCAATGTACAATTAATCAAATACGAAGTATTAAGAGAAGTAGTGAGAATGGCAATGAATGGGACTTTGAAGGAGCAATATGAAGATATTCCAGCGATTACGTCCCCAGGTCCAAAACCGAGAATACGATGTTGTATTTATAAAGAAAGAGCCATTATGGTAGATCGTGTAAAATTAGCAATGGGTGGGGACCATGAAAATCCTAATATCATAGAGGTAATAGAAAGTGCTTGTGATGAATGTCCTATCGATCGGTTTACCATTACAGAAGCTTGTAGAGGATGTCTAGCCCATAGATGTTCAGAAGCTTGTCCTGTAGGAGCAATTTTTCATGTCAACCAAAGAGCCTATATCAATCAGAAAAAATGCATTGAGTGTGGAAGATGCAGAGAGGCATGCCAGTACAATGCTGTTTCAGATGTTATGCGACCTTGTAGGGGAGCTTGCCCTACAAAAGCTTTGTCGATTGATGAGAACAAAAAAGCAGTGATTGATAATGAAAAATGCATCCAATGTGGTGCTTGTGTGATTCAATGTCCATTTGGTGCCATTATGGATAAATCTTTTGTGGTAGATATTATTGATGCATTAAAGGAATCTAAAAAAGACAGAAATACCCATGTTTATGCAGTAGTTGCACCAGCTATTTCTAGTCAGTTTACAGAAGTGAAAATTGGTCAAGTGATTAAAGGAATCAAGATGCTAGGTTTTCATGATGTGATAGAAGCTGCCTTAGGAGCAGATATAGTGGCACTTCATGAAACCAAAGAATTTGCTGAGGTGATAGAAGATAAAAAGTTTATGACCAGCTCATGCTGTCCTGCTTTTGTGGAATATATCCAAAAAATATACCCTGATTTAGCAGATCATATCTCTACTTCAGTTTCACCGATGGTGGCGATATCAAGATTGATTAAGAAAATGGATAAAAGTGCAAAAGTGGTATTCATTGGTCCTTGTATGGCAAAAAAAGCTGAAATCATGCAAGGAGATATACAAGGAAGTACAGATTATGCAATGACCTTTGAAGAATTATGTGCAATGATTGATGCTGCAGGTATTAAAATTGAGGAATGTGAAGAAGACGTGTTAGACAATGCATCTTTCTTTGGAAGAATTTTTGCCAGGTCTGGTGGCTTAACGGAGGCAATAGAACATGTTTTAGCACAAGAAAAAATAGAAACTGAATTTACAGCCATTCGTTGCGATGGAATTAAAGAATGTGATAGAGCCTTAAAGATGGCAAAAGTAAATAGGCTACAAGGAAATTTTATAGAAGGTATGGCTTGCGCTGGAGGCTGTATTGGGGGACCCGCTTCCCTGCATCATGGTCCTAAAGATCGAAAAGAAGTAGACAAATATGGAGAGTTAGCACTAGAAAAGGGTATCAAAGATTCTCTAAGGGTATTTCAGTTAGATGACCTTGATTTACACCGAGATTATGAAAAAGCTTTAAAAAAATAGAGAAAAAGGTTCTAGCAAAAAATTGCTAGAACCTATTTTATCATTAATAAAATAGACAATTAATAAAATCATCAAGGGTGATACCTAAAAAATAATGATTTAAATCAATAGAACGAAGAGTAGATCGAATGGTTTCTTCTTCATACTTTACGTCCTTGAGCATAGTTTCTAAAGTCACGATTTCACTGTGACCGAAAAAATCACCATAAATTTTGCAATTTTTGATCCAGCCTTTATGAATATTTAGGCGAATATCAATATTTCCACCTGAAAATCTTCTGGATTTTTGTATATTAAAATTAGGAGACTCTCCATAATTCCATTCCCATGTCATGTACCTTTCTTTCATGAGCGCTTCAATTTTTTCAACATCCTTATTTGTTAGGAGATATTCTTGAGGTTCCAGATTTCCTGTTTCTAGCATGGTATCCAATAAGATTTTTTTAAATGCTTCAATAGAAATAGGTTTTTTTAAATAGGGAAAGATATTCGTGACTCTGCTGCGAACGGATTTAATGCCCTTTGATTCGATTTTATCCTGTTTTACATTTAATGCTTCCTGTACAACAGATAAATCAGAGTGAAACAAAATTGTACCATGATGTAGCAGATGATTTTGATAATAATATTGTGCATTTCCTGAAAACTTTTTTCCTTCTATGGTAATATCATTTCTACCAGAAAATTCTGCGTGGATACCCAATTTAGCCAATGTCTTAATAACAGGTTCTGTAAACATTTTGAAATCTGTTTCGTGATGGCGCTGATTTTTCATGATGAATGTAAAGTTTAAATTGCCGTGATCATGATAAACTGCGCCCCCGCCAGAGAGTCTGCGTACAACATGAATATGATGGTCCTTAATATATTGCCCATTGACTTCTTCGACTGTATTTTGATTTCTTCCTACCACAACTGTAGGTTCATCTTGCCATAAGAAAGCAATATTTTGGTTGCAATCAAAATATTTTAACATATATTCTTCCAAAGCCAAATTAAAGTAAGGATTTTTAGATTCATTTCGTATAGTGATCATCTTGTGCTCCTTTCTATCCATGGGTTAATTAATCAAAAATTACGATAAGTAAGAAAAAACAGTAAATAATAAAACTTTCTTATTTCTAATCATATACACTTTATTATATTTGTGCAATGGTTTTGTTGAAAATTGAGATAAGAGCATTGAAAAATCTTAAATGGGCAATACTAGTATGTACAGCTTAGAATATAAAGGGTGGTTATATGTTTCGATTTTTAAGAGATACATTCCTAGGGAAAGATAGGAAAGAAGCTATAGGTGAAGAATATGAAGTGAAACTAAAAAAATCCTTAAAAGCCAATCAGAAAATTTTAAAGGAGATTTTTATAAACGATGATACCATTATTTTTAGGGATTTTCAGACCCATCATCCTAATTCTATACAATGCACGTTAGTTTTTGCCAATGGAATGGTAGACAAAGATATGATTCAGGAGAGCATTCTCTATCCCATGATGCGTAGTTCCATGAAGGAAGTAACGTGTAGATTGGATCAACTAGACAGTTTCATTCATAAAATCATCACTTCTAATGAGGTCAAAATAACACAAGATATAAATGTGTTAATTGGGGGAGTGTTGTATGGAGATACTCTTTTGTTAATAGATGGTATGAATAAAGCCGTATTAATCGATACAAAGGGATGGAAAATGCGCTCGATTAATGAGCCTACTGCGGAAGTAATTGTAAAGGGACCACGGGAAGGATTTATTGAATCCATCCTGATTAACACATCCTTAATTAGAAGAAAAATAAAAAATCCTCATTTGAAATTTCAATTCAAACAAATTGGAAGAAGAACAAAGACGAATATAGGGATTTGTTATATAGAAGGCCTGGTTAATGAAAAAATATTGAAGGAGTTGTATCAAAGATTAGATAAGATTGATATTGATGGTGTCTTGGGATCCAATTACATAGAAGAATTAATTATGGATTCTCCTTTTTCTCCATTCAGAACCATGGGCTATACGGAAAGACCTGATGTGGTAGCAGCAAAATTATTAGAAGGAAGAATTGCTATGATCATTGATGGGACACCTGTGGTTTCAACTTTACCCTTTGTCTTTCAAGAAAATTTTGAAATCAATGAAGATTATTATGAAAACTTTATTTTTGCATCGATTAATAGGCTTTTAAGGTTTCTGGCATTCTTCTTATCTACCAGCACACCTGCAATCTATGTGGCATTGACGACTTACCACCAGGAAATGATTCCTACAAAGCTATTGCTTAGCATTGTGGCAGCGAGAGAGGGAGTGCCCTTTCCTACGATTGTTGAAGCCTTGGGGATGATTCTAATCTTTGAGATCTTAAGGGAAACAGGGGTGCGCTTACCCCAACCCGTTGGAGAAACTATCAGTATCGTTGGTGCATTAGTCATTGGAGAAGCTGCTGTTGAAGCAAAATTTGTGAGCGCACCCATGGTAATTGTAGTAGCCCTAACAGGGATTTCTGCTTTTTTGATTTATAAAATGAGAGGTACTGTTATTGTCATAAGAACCATTTTTTTGTTGTTGGCAGGCTTTTTAGGACTATATGGTTATATTTTTGGTGTGATGGGTTTGTTCATTCATCTGATGGGTATGCGATCCTTTGGAATCCCTTATATGATTAATATGAGTTCTTTCAACAAGCAGGAGATAAAGGATACGATCATAAGAGCACCTTGGTGGTATATGTATTATCGACCAAAGCTTATTGGAGATCGAAATGTTATCCGAAAAAAAGATGCCAAGAGATAAAGGAGAGAAAAGACAATGAGAAGGATAAAAATCATACTACTACTCTTCTTACTAGGAGCAAACAGTATCATTCTTTCGGGGTGTTGGAACTATAGAGAACTA
Source organism: Clostridiaceae bacterium 35-E11 (assembly GCA_038396625.1). Taxonomy (GTDB): domain Bacteria; phylum Bacillota; class Clostridia; order Peptostreptococcales; family Thermotaleaceae. Next base: position 3,403,764 of record CP121688.1, on the reverse strand, counting down.
GATGAATTAATGATTATTATGGGTGCAGCTATTGACAAGGATAAAGAAACCAACAAGTATATTCTTACAGTAGAAACTGTCAAATCAAAGACTGGTAAAGGGGGAGAAAATTCTATGATAACAGATATTCTTTCTATGGAAGGAGATTCTGTTTTTGATGCGGCAAGAAACTTGATTATGCGATCTGGAAAGAGATTGTATTGGAGTCATGCAAAGGTGATTGTTATCAGTGAAGAGGTTGCCAAAGAAGGGATGGTAGGTATTTTAGATTTTATAACAAGGGATGCAGAAGCAAGAGCTGATATGTGGATATTAATTTCAAAAGAAAAATCTGCAAAGACATTACTTGAGGGAAAAGTTAAGCTTCATGATACTCTTGCTATGCACATAGAAAATATGCTGGAGAGTGAGAAAAATATATCCAAATATTATGCCATAGAGCTATGGAACTTTTTAAGTGACTTATCAACAGAAGGAATTGCAGCTGTGCTTCCAACAGCAACTATGATTCCCAAAGCTGATGAACGAATTCCAGAAATATACGGAACAGCCGTATTCAAAAAAGACAAAATGATCGGTTGGTTAGATGGGATTGACACCCGAAGCTTGATGTTAATAAGAGGAAAGTTAAAGGGTGGATTAGTACTTGTGGTAGATGTATCCAATTCGGGAGAAAATGTAGCCCTAGAAGTATTTAAAAGCGAGACGAAGGTCAAACCTGTTATAAAGGATAACAATATTATGATGCATATTGATGTAAAAATGGATGTGGGGATAGGAGAAATTTTAGGAACACAAGATTTTATAAGCCAGCAAGGGCGCAATAAGTTAAAAGAGCAAGCACAGGCAATGCTAGAAGCACAGATTGCAAGAACTCTGAAAAAAGTGCAAAAGGAATACAAAAGTGATAATTTTGGATTTGGCAGTATTATCCAGCGAGAAATGCCCGGTTATTGGAAAAAAATTCATAAAAATTGGAATGAAATATTTCCCAATGTAGATACAAGGATTCGTGTAACCATCAATATCAAAGAAAGTGCTTTGATGTCTAAGCCCATTAAGGTAGGTGATTGATGATGACAGTTGTATTGGTCATATTAGTCTATAGCATCATTGGCGTCATAGAAATTGTACCTATGGTCAAAAAAAATGAAAAAAAAGAGCTCCTAGTATATAGTATTTTATTTAGCGGTGCTTTTGTATTAAGTGTGCTGTTGAGTTTGGGTGTCAAAGTTCCTAGTCCCGCAAAGCCCATTGAAAAGATTGTAAAGGCTATTATAGAAAAGTAAGTAGGGAGGAAAGAAGATGCCAAAAGAAGTGATTTCTGATAAACAGGGAATTGCCTTGTTGACCTTGTTTATACTAGGAAGCTCTATTGTACTAGGGAGAGGAGTAGAGGCACAGAAAGATGCATGGTTGGCAGAATTAATAGGAATCGGATTTGCATTGCTTATGGTATTAATTTATGCAAGACTACTGGCTACTTTTCCTAGAAAGGATTTGTTTGATATTGTTGAGATTGTTTTTGGTAAGATTGTTGGAAAGATGATAGGGATGCTTTATATTTGGTTTGCTCTACATTTAGGAGCTTTGGTATTAAGAAATTTTGGAGAATTTATTATGAATGTGGCTTTGTATAAAACGCCTTTAGCAATACTCATTCTCATTATTGGCTTTTTATGTTTTTGGGTAGTGAGAGAAGGTATTGAAATATTAGGCAGGTGGGCAGAATTTTTTATTGGTATTGTTATATTTCTTACTTTTTTAGCGATATTTTTATTAATTCCTAAGATGCATATAAACTATATACAGCCTATTTTATACCATGGTATGAAACCGGTGATGAAGGGTGCTTTTTCTGTTTTTGCTTTTCCACTGGCGGAAACCATTTTATTTACCATGTGCTTTTCAGCTTTAAAGTGGCAATATTCTGCTTATAAAGTTTATATAGTGGGGATCTTCATAGGGGGATTGATACTGATGATTAGTACTATTACTACTATCTTAGTTTTGGGGACAGAGATCAGTGCAACAGCCTATTTCCCTGATTATAATGTTGTTCGCATGATTGATATGGGGGATTTTCTTACACGATTAGAAATTATAGCGGCTATTGTGTTTATGATATCAGGATTTATAAAAGCAAGTATCTGTTTGTTTACCGTGAGTAAAGGGATTGCAAAAGTGTTTGGATACACAGATTATCGGTTTGTAGTTATGCCAATGGCTTTACTCATGATGAATTTGTCTTACCTTATTTATGACAATATTGTTGAAATGCAGAAATGGGCTTTTGAGGTATGGCGATATTATGCATTTCCTTTTCAGGTGATTTTACCTGTTTTGATGCTGGTGGCAAGTGAAGTAAAAATGCGATCACGCAAAAGAAAGAAGATTGTATGAACATAAGAACTGTTCAAAAACAATCTTCTTTTTATATATAGGCTCAAGAGGAAAATAAAGTGATTTATCTGTTAAATAGATAAAAATCTTCCTAATACTGAATAGAATTAGAGAAAGAGCGTAGGTGAGACGAATGATGAAATATGATAAAATATGGCTAACAATGGAAATTGGATCAGAGATAATGAGAAAGGAGAAAACCGATGAAAAATGTGAAACAGTTAGAAGCATGGATTGAGAAAATGATGTTTTTTCAAGATATTCCAGGACTTGCTATTGGTGCAACGAAGGGTAGTGACATCCTTTATGCCAAAGGCTTTGGTGTGATGAATATCGATACTCAAGAACCCGTAACAGATCAAACGATTTTTCATATGGCATCCATCACAAAACTTTTCGTGGCAACAGCAGTGATGCAGTTAGCAGAGCAAAAAAAGGTAGATCTCCATAAAAGGGTTATAGATTATATTCCCTATTTTCGAATTCAGGATGATAGATATAAAAAGATAACGGTACTTCAGCTATTAAGCCATACTTCAGGTATGCCAGATTGCTTGGATTATGGGTGGGATAAACCAGAATATGATGAAGGAGCATTAGAAAGATATGTCCGAGGGTTAAAAAAATTATCTCTTCTTAACAACCCAGGAGAAAAATTTACTTACAGCAATATTGGCTATGAAATATTGGGACATTTGGTTGCTGTGATCTCTGGGGAAAGCTTTGAAAATTATATCCAATGTCATATTCTCAATCCACTGAGAATGCATGACAGTACTTTAGCAACGTATGAAAGAAAGCTACAGATATTAGCAAGTCCCCATATTAAAACCAAAGAGAAAAAAGTAATAATTAGTAAGATATTCCCCTATCACCGGGCTCATGCGCCTAGTTCTACACTCACCTCAAATATAGTAGATATGTGCTGTTGGGCTAGGGCAAATTTAAATAAGGGAGCCTTTAATGACATACGCATCCTTAAAGCTTCAAGCTATGATCATTTATGGCGTCCTATTGCTAATATAAAGTTTCAACAAGAGGAGATTGGGATAGGATGGTTTCTCAGTAGGTATCATGACCGAAAAATCATGGGACATGAAGGAAGTGACATCGGTTTTAGAACAAGCTTTGCCATCATGCCTCAAGAGGATCTTGCTGTATGTGTAATGGCAAATATTGATCGTGCCTCCACAAAAAAGATAATGAAAAATGTCTTTGATTGGATACTAGGTTTTGAAAATGAAAACATCCTATAAGGGATGGTTATATTGTCATACTTTTCATAATATTAGACTAAATAGGGAAGGAAAACGCAAATTTATGTAGAAGATACAATATGCATATGTAAAATTTTTGAAATTGTGAGTAGAGAGCTAAAGGGGTGGAGATACAAATGTTAGAAAAACCCAAAAAGAAAAAGAGACAATCCAATCGACGGGAGTCAAAAATAAAGGACAAAGAAGAAAGTTACAGAATGATTATTGATCATATTACAGATGGAATATGGGAATGGGATATAACTACCGACTACCTATATATGCCTGATCAGTGGAAGCACATGCTTGGATATACCTGTAATGAAATTCCCAATAGCATTGAGGGATGGAAAAGCCTCCTACATCCTGATGATTTGAACAAAGTTTTAGAGCATATTCAACTTTATACAGACAATAGCGCGAAAGAAAAGTTTGAAATAGAATATAGAATCAAAACAAAAGCTGGATATTATAAATGGATTTTGGATCGAGGTTATACTATTTCTGATGAATATGGTGTAATGAAAAAAGCTGTAGGAACTTTTACGGATATTACAGAGAGAAAGGAAATAGAAGAAACCCTGAGAATTCAAATAGAAAAAAATAAAAAATTATTGCAACAAACCATCAACGAGAAAAATCAAAGAACGGAAATGTTTTCGAATATATCTCATGAATTCAAAACCCCATTAAATGTCATATTAGGAACAATTCAGTTAATGGATACAATGCTTGGTGAACATAGTGATTGTGCATATGTACGTAAACACCATAAATATATTAAAATTATGAAGCAAAATTGTTATCGGCTTCTTCGACTCATTAATAATATCATCGACTCCACTAAAATTGATGCAGGATACTTTAAACTAAATTTAAGAAATCATAATATCGTAACAATTGTGGAGAATATTGCTTTGTCCGTAGTAGAATATATAGAAAGCAAAGCAATCACATTAGAATTTGATACGGAAATAGAAGAAAAAATAATGGCTTGTGATGCTGAGAAAATGGAAAGGGTGATCCTCAATCTTTTATCGAATGCTGTAAAATATACAAAATCTGGAGGAAGTATATGGGTCAAGATATATGATAAGAAAGACAAAATTATGATTTCAGTGAAAGATACGGGTATAGGCGTGCCTAAGGATAAGCAGGCTATGATTTTTAAACGCTTTAAAGGGAGCGATATGATTTCTAATACAGCCTATGAGGGGAGTGGCATCGGTCTATCTTTGGTAAAAGCTATTGTATACATGCATCAAGGAGATATTACAGTTCAAAGTGAATTGGGCAAGGGAAGTGAATTTATTATAGAGATACCCGTACGTCTTATGAAGGAAGAGGGTTCTATGATAAAGGAAAATGGTGTTACCCAATATGCAAATGTAGAAAAAATTGATATTGAATTTTCAGATATCTATGCATAACATGATTTGTTCTTATATTTTGTAATTTGTTTATTTTAAGAATGGTTATTTATTGAAAGGAAGAGTATATATGAAAATTAGACTAGGAATCGTTGGCGCAGCAGATACAGTCGATAAGATTAAAACTGTAGCAAAAGAATTTGAAGAGCAAATTGAAATCGTAGTATATTCCTATAAAAATAAAAATGAAACAGTAAAATTACTAAAGAACTGTGAAGATAAGGTGGACGTAATTGTTTTCTCAGGACAAGTGCCCTATGTTGTGGCACAACAAGAAAAAGTGATCACAAAACCATCAGTCTATGTTCCAAGAACAGGAACAAGTTTATATAGAGCCTTTTGGCAAATGAAAGAGCGAGGTATAGATTATACAAAAATAAGTTTTGATACAATAGAAAAAAAGGCAGTAGAAGAAGTGGTAAAGGAATTGGATATTCCCATTGAAAAGCTATATGTAAAATCATATCCTGGAGATATAGATTACAATGAACTGGTTGAATACCATTACAAATTGTGGAAAGAAAAAAAAATCAACATAGTTGCGACTTGTCTTAGTAAAACCTTTGAAAAATTACGGACATTAGGGGTACCAGTATTAAAATTATATCCTACCATTCCTTTGATACGAGAATATATTCATAAAGCAATCTATATAGGAGATGTGAAAAAAATAAAAGCAACTCAAATTGCAGTTCAAATTGTGAAAATAAAGAATAAAACCAGCAATATGTCTTCTGAATATGAATTTTTAAAGCTAAAGAATAAATTAGAAGAAACATTAATCCAGTACACCCAAGATAGTTTTGGTTCGGTATTTCCATTTGGTAGAGATGAATATTTGATTTTCAGCACACGTGGAGCAATAGAAAGTCAATGGAAAAATCATGAGCTTTATAAAAAAATTACCCTTCACGATCAGTCATTACAAATGAAAGTTGCCTCAGGAATAGGTTTTGGGAATACTGTTTATGAAGCAGAAGCCAATGCCCGAGTTGCCCTTGGCTATGCGGAGGAAGAAGATTATAACTGTTGCTTTATGGTAGATGAAAACGGACAAATATCTGGTCCTATTGGAGAAGAGGGCAAGACATTATCCTATGAATTAGCAGTAATCAATGAAGAAATGCAAGAAATTGCAGAAAAAGTACAAGTTAGTGCCGCTTATCTATCAAAAATAAAGGCGATCATACAAAAAATAGGAACAAACAAAGTGAATGCAGAGGAATTGGCAAATTATTTAGGCGTAAGTGTAAGAAGTGGCCGTAGAATCCTTAAACGTATTACTGATGCAGGATATGGTAAAGTCATTGCTACGGAAAGTACAGCTAATACGGGAAGACCTAGACAAATATATGAGATTTTTTTGTAAAAGACTTTTGTGAAAAAGTCTTTTTCATTTTACAGAAAAATAGAAAAAGATGCATAAAGTGTATTGTTTTTTTGAAAATTATGATATAATACACATGTGGTCATGACCGAAATAAGACCGAAAGGATGATGAAAATGGTTGCAAATGTAACAGAAAAGAAAGGAAAGTTTCGACAATTTTTAGATTGGGTTGAAAGAGTTGGGAATAAGCTACCCCATCCTTTTACCATGTTTATCATTTTAACTGTAGCCACTATGCTGTTTTCTGCAATAATCGAAATGATGGGTGTGCAGGCAGTGCATCCAGGTACAAAGGAAATCGTAAAAGTTAAAAGTTTACTGTCCAAGGACGGTATATTGTGGATTATTTCATCTTTTCTTAAAAACTTTATAGGATTTAAACCCTTAGGCCTTGTACTTGTAATGACATTTGGTATTGGTTTAGCAGAAGAAGTGGGATTTGTTTTTACTGCCTTGAGAAAATTAGTATTAGGCGTTCCTAGACAGCTACTTACAGCAACGGTGATATTTGCAGGAATTATGGGAAATATGGCTTCCGATGCAGCTTTTGTAGTAATTCCTCCATTGGCAGCATTAATTTTCTTAGCAGTAAAAAGACATCCTTTAGCAGGTTTAGCAGCTGGTTTCGCAGGAGTAGGAGCAGGATTTACTGCAAATCTTGTTGTTGCAGGAACAGATGCCCTATTGTCCGGTATTACCAATGAAGCAGCTAAAGCTGTACTTACGGATGTTGTGGTATCTCCCGTTTCAAATTGGTATTTTCTAATTGCATCTACATTTGTATTAACCTTTGTAGGCGCATGGATTACTGAAAAGGTTGTAGAGCCAAGATTAGGTGAATACAAGGGAAATATAAATAAAAAACTAGAGGCATTGACGCCTCTTGAAAATAAGGGCTTAAGAAATTCAGGATTTGCAGCACTTATCTATATTGGTATTTTATTAATAGGACTTGTGCCCAAAACAGGAATATTAAGAGACGCAGAAACTCATACGATTATCCCCTCTCCTTTTTTAAGCGGGATTATTCCAATTATTATGATGTTCTTCATTATTATTGGTGTTACTTATGGTCTAACGGTAGGGACAATTAAAAACGAAAAAGATATTCCCAAAATGCTTTCGAAAGTTATGAAAGGAATGTCAGGGTATATTGTGCTTGTATTTGCAGCAGCCCAATTTATCGCCTTCTTTAATTGGAGTAATATGGGAACAATTGTGGCAGTGAAGGGGGCAGCTTTTTTAGATAAAGTAGGATTTACAGGAATTCCACTGATCATAGGCTTTATTGTGATTACCACCATTGTTAATTTATTCATTGGCAGTGGCTCTGCAAAGTGGGCACTTCTTGCACCAATTTTTGTACCAATGCTATCGTTGATGGGCTTTTCACCTGCTTTTGTGCAGCTTGCATATCGTATTGGAGATTCGGCAACAAACCCAATGTCTCCATTATTCCCTTATTTTCCAGTAGTACTTGCTTTTGCACAAGAATATGACGAAAATGCAGGGGTTGGGACGCTATTATCATTGATGATTCCATTTTGTTTAACATTTTTAGTGATTTGGATTGTCCAAATGATTATTTGGATGGTATTTAATTTACCACTGGGACCAGACGCAGTGATACATCTTTTATCGTAGTAACAAAGGAGGCAACAGGGAATGGACAAAATAAAAAAAATGGTAAAAGAAATTTTTCCACGAACAGTATCTTGGCGCAGGGATTTTCATATGCATCCAGAATTAAGTGGAGAAGAGAAAAGAACTTCTGAAAAAATCACAGAAGCTTTAAAGCAGTTAGCTCTAGAGGTACAAGAAGGCGTTGGAGGATATGGTGTCGTAGGCATATTAAGAGGGGAAAAAAGAGGAAAGACGCTAGCAATTCGCGCAGATATAGATGCATTACCGATTCAAGAAAAGAATAACTGTGTATTTGCTTCCAAATATGAAGGAAAAATGCATGCTTGTGCACATGATGGTCATACTGCAATGCTGTTAGGAGCTGCTGCTGTATTAAGTAATTTGAAAGAGGACATAGAAGGAACGATTAAATTTATCTTTCAACCAGCTGAAGAAAAAGCGCCTATTGGAGGAGCAAAACCCATGATAGATGCTGGTGTATTACAGAATGAAAAGGTAGATGCTATTTTGGGGCTGCATATATGGCCTAACTTGCCAAAAGGACAGATTGGTATTAAGGAAGGAGCACTGATGGCTTCTTCAGATCCTTTTAAGATTGAAATCATGGGAAAAAGTGGGCATGCTTCTGCACCCCATGAAGCCATTGATGCATTGGCTACTGCATGCCAGATTGTTAATTTATTGCAAATGATTGTGAGCAGGGGGATTGACCCACTAGAGTCTACCGTTGTAACTGTAGGGAAGCTGCAGAGTGGCGTGAGATATAATGTTATTGCTGATTCTGCAGTGTTGGAAGGAACGGTACGAACGTTAAACCCAGCTATTCAACAAACCATGAAAAAGAGAATCCAAGATGTAGTAGAAGGCGTATGTCAATCTACAGGTGCAAAAGGCCATGTATATTATCAGCAAGGATATCCTAGCCTTATTAATAACAAAGAGATGGTAGATTTGGTGCGCTCTGTGGCATCTGAGGCAATTACATCAGACAATGTTATCGAGATCCAAAGACCTGCTATGGGTGGAGAAGATTTTGCTAATTACCTTCAGAAAGTACCTGGTGCGTTCTTTTGGCTAGGTGCTCAGGAAGAAAGAGGCTATCCCATCCATCATCCAAAGTTTGATTTTGATGAAGAAATTATGAAAACAGGTATGGAGATTTTTATTAAATCTGCACTAAAGTATTTGTCAAAGGAGTTTTAGTATGGAGAATCAGGCTTTACAAGAGCTTATATGCTTGCGGCGAGAATTTCATCAATGTGCTGAAATAGGATGGCTTGAATATGAAACAACCATAAGAATTATTCAGTATTTGAAAAGTTTTGGATTAGAAGTAATCTATGGAAAACAGATCCATAGTGAAAGAATTGGCCTTCCAGAGAAAGACCTTATGGAAGAGCATAAAAAAGGCATAATAGATTTACATGTAGATTTTGATACACAAGAGATACTAGAAGGCTATACAGGAGCGATAGGTGTCCTTAATACGCAACGGCCAGGACCTACGATTGCTCTTCGATTTGATATTGACAGTAATGGAATAGAAGAAGATACAAAAGAAGTGCATAAGCCGTACAGGGAAAAATTCATATCGAAAAACAAAGGAATGATGCATGCGTGTGGCCATGATGGTCATATTGCCATGGGACTACTACTTGCTAAAAAATTAAGTAATGCAAAAGAGCAGCTTTCAGGAAAAATTCTGTTTTTATTCCAGCCTGCAGAAGAGGGAGTCAGAGGGGCCAAAAGCTTTGTAGATGCAGGCGTTTTAGAGGATGTGGATTATATTTTCTCAGGTCATATTGGATTTATGGCAAAGAAAAATCAAGTAATTTGTGGGGTGGGAGGTTTTTTAGCCACTACAAAGTTAGACATCCATTATTATGGACGTCCATCCCATGCAGGAGCTTATCCTGAATTAGGGAAAAATGCTTTGCTAGCTGGTGCTAGCTGTGCGTTGAACCTTCATACACTTCCTCAGTTTAGCGAAGGAATGAGTCGTATAAATGTAGGGATATTTCAAGCAGGAACAGCTAGAAATGTAGTACCCTCCTATGCAAAATTGGAAGTAGAAATTCGTGGAGAAACACAAGAAATTAATGATAAATTGTTAGAAAAGGCATATCACATTATAGAAGGCAGTGCGAAACTTTACGATATAGAATATCAAGTTAAAAAAGTAGGAGGAGCTCCAGCTTATCACCCACAACAGGATAAATTTACGGCTTATGTAATGGATTTATTGCACAAGCATGATTTTGAAATTCTTCAAAATGCATCCTTAGGCGGGTCTGAAGATGTGACCTATATGTTTAATGAAGTAGAGAAGAATGGAGGAAAAGCGTTGTATATGGTGTTTGGAACAACATTAAAAGCACCCCATCACCACAGTAGTTTTGATTTTGATGAAGAGGTATTAGTAAATGGATATATTTGCTACCAAGATATTGTATTGGACTTACTAAGCAAAGCAAAGAGATCTTAATAAGAAAATTTTCCATTGGGTAGAAGCCGTTATAAGGTACTACCCAATTTTTTATATAAAGAAAATAATTATACAAAATAGAACGATATTAGAAAAAATCATATATTTTTGCATAATGATGTATTGTAACTCTTTTGTAACCATTTTTTGTAGCACATCCAGTACACTATATATAAGAAGGTTATATAAAGAAAAAACTATGAATACAGGGGAAGAAATGATAATGCAGTGGGATCAGGATCATATAAATTATAATCAATTATTTCAAGAATATAAACAGCATGTTTATCAATCTGCCTATACCATATTAAGAAATGAAGAAGATGCACAGGATATTGTACAAGAAACCTTTATTACGGTTCTTGAAAAATTACATACCCTTAGGAATCTAAAAAAATTTAGGGCTTGGATTTGTAGGATTGCTGTCAACTTAGCTATCAATAGATATCGTAAAAAGAGAAAAGAAATGTTTGTTGAGGATGAGAGCAACATGATTTATTTGACGAAAGATCCAATAGATGTAAATACGATTGAAGAAACAGTAGAAGCAAATGAGAGAAATAGAGTATTGAAAGAAAAAATTGAGCATTTAAAGGATGAGTATAGGGAAATTATTGATCTATATTATTATGAAGACTTATCCTATAAAGAAATCGGACAATTTCTAGACATTAATATAGGGGCAGTGAAATCTAGATTACATAGAGCGAAAATGCAGCTTAGAAAAGTAATATAAAAATTGTTTTGGAAAACAAATTTCCCCATGAAAATATGTTTGTTCATGCGGTATTTGGGCATATATATAATATGTGTAAAAAAATGGTTTTTAAGGAGGAAGGCCATGAGGATAAAAAAATTTTCAAGAATTCTATTGATTACATTCAGTTTATTGCTGTTTTTTCATAATAGTTCCTTCGCAGAGCCATCTGCTTGGGCAAAAAAAAGTATTGAGATATTAAAAGAACAGCATATGCTGACGGAGACATTAGGGGAAGCAGATAAGTTTCAGCAGGATATTACCAGAGAAGAATTTGCAGATCTTGCTGTAAGATTGTATGCTAAGGCAAAGGAAACTACTGTGGAAGCGATTCAAGGACAAGCTCCTTTTACCGATACAGATGACCCTATGGTTGCAAAGGCATATAACCTAGGGATTGTAAACGGTGTGAGTGTCACAGAATTTTCTCCTGATAAGAAGATTACTCGACAAGAAATTGCAATTATGCTATTAAAAGAATTAGAAGCATTAGAAGTAGATACCACGATTTACGAAGAAGCTTCCTTTGAAGATATTGATCAAGTTGCTCCATGGGCACTGGAGGGAATTTATTTTTGTACGCAAGAAGGTATTATGAATGGCATGGGTAATAATCAAATGGCGCCACTGGCCAATACAACAAGAGAGCAGGCTATGGTAATGATTCATACGATTGCACAGAAATATGGTTGGTTGACGAACGAAACAGAGGATGTTCCCATTGAAGGAAAAGAAGGATATAGATTGTTGGAGACGGGATATTGGGTGCCGAAAGAGACAAAGCTAGACATCGCATTCAATGAAAAGACAAATCTACATTTACGACTAACAGCACAAGATCCCAATAGAGCAAAAGATATGCCTGAGAAAATTGAGCAATTGTTGCAGACGCTTGAAATCAATGATGTGCCTGAAGAGATTATCTCTCTATTTCGACAAAAAATAGAAGAGGCTTGGATAGAAGGATATAATGCGCCAAAAATGACAGTACCCATTATGAAAGTTTTAAAGGATGGAAGAAGGATTGAGCTATTTTGTAATATGGATGTTCGGGTATCTATTTATACACCTTTTGTTTATAAGGCAGATGCGGTTATCGATATTGAAGAATACACAGAATTGCCAACGGGCTATAAAGTGCCAGAAAAAACAAGGTTGTTTATTGGTACAGATGAATCCAAAGGAATAAAGCTGGAAATGAGAATGTTTCATCCAGATGATACAGAGGATATGTTTACCCAAATTCATGAAATATTTCAGATTTTAAAAGCTAACAACATTTCGGAAGATATCATCAAAGAAATAGATAAAAATATATCTGCACAATGGAACCATATAGAAAATAGACCAGGTACTGTAGAAATAACATATAAAGAATTGCCCAATGGAGATAAACTAGTGTATTCTACGGCAGGCTATGTACAAGTAAAAATTTTCACCTATTAAATCCCAAAATAGAGTGATGTAGAGAAGAACATCAGAGCTGGTGATTTGAAAAAATGATTTTGTGTAAAGCACCTTCAGAACATTTATAATATGTTGCTATAATGCATAAGGGGTGTACTAGAGCAAATCGTAGTATTGGATGTACTGCGACAGAATGTAGATATCATACAAAAAATATGCAGCAATGTAGTCTTGGTCATATTCACATAGTAAAGCATAAAGTGAAAGCTACAATAAAAGAATGTATAGATTGTGGCAGTTTTGAAAAAAGAATAATTTTAAAGTCCTCATTTCATATGAGGACTTTTTATTAATAGAATTTTCTTGGAAAGATTGACAAAATATAGGAATTTTATTATAATAGGATTAATCCCTTACCACGGGGGGGTAATATTTATATAAAAAGAATCACATAAAAAGAGGAGAGGAAAATATGACAGACATATCAATACCGATTGCGGTGGGGGCAGGGTTTTTATCTTTTTTTTCACCCTGTATATTACCTCTGATTCCTGCTTATATTACCTATATCACAGGGACGACCATGGAAGAAGAACTGAAAGATCAAAAACTATTTGCATTCATTAGGACCCTTGGATTTGTAATAGGGTTTTCAATCATCTTTATTATGATGGGTATATCTGCAAGCTTTATAGGGAAATTGTTTATACGATATAAAGATGTTTTTAGTAAAATTAGTGGTCTTTTAATTATCACTTTTGGCTTAAAAATGATAGGAATACTTAAACTGAATTTTCTAAGTAAAGAGATAAGAGTAAAATCCCCACAAAAAATTTCAAACTGGTTTAGTTCGGTGTTGATGGGTATTGCTTTTGGAGCAGGATGGACACCTTGTTTCGGAGCCGTATTAGGATCTATTCTTATTTATGCTTCATCAACTAGTACTATTTCTAAAGGATTTTATCTGCTGCTAGCCTATTCTATAGGGATGGGCATACCCTTTATCATTACCGCACTGCTTATTCATAAATTTAGCAAAATATTCATAAAATATGAGAGGTTTATACCCTATATTACAAAGTTTAGCGCAGTAATTATGATTGTTTTTGGCATCCTTGTATTTTTCAACAAAATGACATTAATTAGTCGTCTTTTTATTTAAAGAGCTAGAAAGTGATATTAAAAAAGAGGAGGGATAGCGTGAATAAAAAAGGAATAGGTATCATTTTGTTAGGAATTGTTTTCGTTACAGGAATTTTTTTCTATGTAAGCAATCAAAATATTGATCAAAAAATAGGTGAAAAAGATATAAAAGATGAAAATATAATAGAACAAAATAACAATATGGAGGAAATAAAGGAGATTGAATTTGCGCCAATAGAAATAGGAGAACCAGCACCTGATTTTACTTTAGAAAATATGCAGGGAGAGCAAGTAACATTAAGCGAGTTAAAAGGGAAAAATGTATTGATCAATTTCTGGGCTACGTGGTGTCCGTATTGTATAGAAGAAATGCCTGATTTACAAAAGCTATATAATGAAAATAAGGACAATGATTTTGTGGTACTGGCCATTGATGTTGGAGAACCACGATCGGATGTGGAAGAATATTTAAGTGAAAATCCCTATGAATTTCCTGTCTTATTAGATAAGGACGGTAAAGTTTCTATGCAATATTTGGTGCGAGGTATTCCTACATCCTATATGATTGACAAAGAGGGAATGATACGAGGGATTAAAATGAGCATGCTGACGTATCCAGAAATGAAGCAAATGCTAGATAGTATTAAGGACGAGAAATAGCATGCATCCGTATTTCTTTGTTTATAAGTCTATAGGAATTACTTGGTTTACTGTTTTGTCGTTAATGGGTATCCTAGGAGGCTATTTTATTACGAAAAACCTTGGAAAAGAATATGTATCAGATGCAAAAAAGTTGGAAGATGTATTTGTGATTATTCTGATTATAGGATTTGTTGGAGCTAGATTAACATATGTGTTTTTTCATAGGCATATATATGAAGATAATCTTTTGTATATGCTAAAGCTTTCCCATATGAATCTGAGCTTAACAGGAGGACTATTCTTTGGAATGGGCACAATTTTTGTGATGGCAAAAAAATACAAGATCAGTTTTTATCAATTATTTAACGCATATGTTGTACCATTTTATTTTGCCATGGCTATGGGTGTTTGGTCGATGTTTTTTGATGGCGTACTAATTGGAAAAGAATATGAAGGTTTTCTTTCTATATATTATATGGGAAATCAAAGACATCCTATTACGCTATATTTGTCAGGACTGTTTTTAGTAGGAATTTTGATAGAATCCATTGCATTTAAGACTGCTCTAAATCAATACATCTCTTATATCGCCTTCATATTGATGATCCTATTGTATTATTGGATAAAAGTAGCATTCTCCTAAACTAATAAAATTCTTATACTTCCAAATAAAAAAGCCCTACGCGAAAATAGGGCTTTTTTGTCTGAAATACAAAAGGATTAGTTTGACTTTTGCAAAAAAATATGTAATGATATGAAAAAATAAGAAAAAGTGCAAAAAACATAGCATCTACAAACATTAAAATTTTTATAGTAGATTTTACATGGTGTAAATCAAGAAAAAAAACAAAAAATAGGATTAAGGCAAAAATACTGTTATAAGTATAAAATATTTTATGAATAGGAAAGGAAATTCCTATGAAAAAGCATATAATTTTTCTGATTTTATTAACAATACTATCGGTTCCCAGTGAAAGCTTTGGCTTTAATGAGAATCTAAATAGTATCATTTATATTGTGGTTAACGAAGAGTTAATTACCTTTGAGGATACTTATCCTACTGTGAAACATGGAACCACCTATGTCCCCATAAAATTTTTAGCCCAAGCCTTTGCTGTAGATGTTCAATGGGATCATACAAGCAATAATGTTTTTCTAACAAAAGGAAACAAACAAATTACATTAGATTTAAAAGTAAAAGCTTTATTTACAAGTGAAGGACAAATTATTACAGACAGCGTGTTTATAGAGAATAATAGAACGATGGCACCTTATAAATTTATTGCTAATTTTTTTGGATATGAGGTGAGCTACATCCCCCAAGGGCCTATTGCAAGAGCAAAAAATCAAGGTGCGGTTACTAAGGATGAAGAACTATTTGATAAAATGTACAACAAAATTCTTCAAGAAAAAAAGAAAATTATTGATCAAATAAAAAGAAGAGAAGCAGCCAGAAAAAATCAAGAGGCTCCTAAAGTAGCATATGTTACCTTTGACGATGGACCCACAAAGTATACAGAAAACATTCTTAAAATTCTAAACGAATATAATTGTAAGGCCACTTTTTTTATGCTAGGGGATAGAATTCAAAGGCATAAAAATATTGTAAAAGAAGTATCAAAACAAGGAAATGCTATCGGATTACACGGAGTAACCCATGATATAAAAGCAATTTATAAGTCTCCCAGCAATGTGGTATCTGAAATGAACCAATGCAATTATTCTCTACAACAGGCAACGGGGAAAAGAAGTAATTTGATTAGAGTGCCCTATGGTAGTAAACCTTATATGACGCGAAAATATAGGAATGCTATTGAAAAAGCAGGTTATAAGATGTGGGATTGGAATGTGGACAGTAAGGATAGCTTGAAACAGAATATTCGACCAATATTGATTGTGGAAAATGTCAAGCAGCAAGTGAAGAAACAAAAGACACCTGTCATCCTATTACATGAGAGACAATCTACGGTTGAGGCACTTCCCAAGATATTAAAATATTTAAAAGAAAATGGATATAATGTAGTTCCTATAGATAAAGAGGAGAGACCAAAGAATTTTTGGAATGGTAGAAGTTGAAAAATAAAACTTCTACCATTTTTCTTTGAAAAAATTTATGCTTTATACAAGACTGAAGATGCTGTGCAATAAAGGAAAAACAAAAAAAGTAAAATTTAAAAGAGAATATGTGATATTTATCACTGTAAACCTATAGGTATTATTATATATTTATAGTACAAATAATATAAAAAGAAAGGTGATATAAATGTTTGGAATCTTTAAGAATAAACAAGAAGACATAAAAGTGAATAATGAACCTAATCCAATGTTTTGTTATCAATGTGAGCAAACACCAGCAACAGGGTGTACAAAGTATGGGGTATGTGGCAAAAATCCTGATATAGCAAGCTTACAAGATATTATTATCTTTGGATTAAAGGGGATTGCGGCGTATGCAACGCATGCCAGAGAATTAGGGTTAAGTGACCCGGAGGTAGACAAAATTACACAGGAAGCTTTGTATACAACATTAACCAACTCTAATTTTAATCTACAAGAACATATTGAAATGGCAATGAAGGTAGGTAACGCTACTGTAAGAATTATGGATCTTTTAGACAATGCCCATACATCAAAATTTGGAGTACCGCATCCTATAACAGTTGCTCAAGATAAAGTGGAAGGACATTGTATTTTGGTAACAGGCCATAATCTACATGCATTGTATGAATTATTGAAGCAAACGGAAGGAAAAGGGATTAATATATATACCCATTCAGAAATGCTTCCAGCCCATGGATATCCTGAACTTAAAAAATTCCCACACCTTAAAGGGAATGTAGGAAAGGCATGGTATGATCAAAGAAAATTATTTGAAGAATTTCCAGGAGCCATCTTAGGAACTACAAACTGCTTAATGCCTGTAAAAGGAAGCTATTCTAATAGATTTTGGACTTATGGAACAGCAGGATTACAAGGTGTACAAAAAATTGAAAATGATGATTTTACAGCAATGATTAAAAAAGCTTTATCCCTACCAAAAGCAAACATGCAATCAGATAAAAAAGTTACCACAGGATTCCATCACAATACCGTATTGTCCATAGCACCTGAAATTATAGATGCAATTAAAGCAGGAAAAATAAAAAGATTTTTCGTGATTGCTGGCTGTGATGCACCAACAAAAGGAAGAGATTATTATAGAGAGTTGGCAAACACACTGCCAAAGGAATGTGTGATCCTAACTACTTCTTGTGGTAAATTTAGATTTAATGATATTGATTTTGGAACAGTACCTGGTACAGATATTCCAAGATATATCGACTTAGGACAATGCAATAACTCTGGCTCAGCCGTAAAGATTGCATTAGCTTTAGCAGAGGCCTTTGATTGTGGTGTCAATGACCTACCATTAACCATTGTATTGTCATGGTTTGAACAAAAAGCTGTTGCAATTCTTCTGGGATTATTCAGTCTTGGCGTAAGAAACATGTATATCGGACCAAGTGCACCAAAATTTGTATCTTCAGGAGTATTAAATGTACTTCAAGATACTTTTAACCTACAATTGATAAGTGGAGATGCAAAGATTGACTTGCCTAAAATGCTAGGATAGATATTGAAATAAAAAGGCTACTGTGTATCAGCAGTCTTTTTAAGTAAAAATTTTTTGTTGACTTACTTCTAAAAGGATGTTACAATGCTAATAAATCATTTTTAGGGAGAGATAGAGAATGAAAACTTTATTACATAACCAACAATATGTCTTTTTTAATAGCCAATTTAGATAGGGTTTGTGCCTGTGTTTAAGAATATTTAAAGCATAGATACAGACCCTAAGATTCCATCAAAATTTTAGGGTTTGTATCTATGCTGGCTATGGTTTAATATAAAAGTATTCATTCTAAATATAGAAAGAAGCCACATAGATAATTCTATGTGGCTTTTTCGATTTATACGGTTATCATTGCCACATGGAAAATCATGTGGTTTTTTTATTTTTAAGAAAGGAGTAAGATATATGGATGCTGTAGGAGCTGTACTCGCACAAAGTTTTATTTTAGGAATCATGGTTTTAGGGGTGTATATTAGTTACAAGATCTTGGATTTTCCAGATTTATCTGTGGATGGAAGCTTTTCATTGGGAGGTGCTATTGCTGCCATTAGTTTACAACATGGATTTTCAGGGGTTATGGCTGCCTTATTTGCAGGAATGGCAGGGTTAATAGCAGGTTTTTTTACCGGTGTTTTGCATGTTAAACTAAAAATATCTAATTTGCTTTCTGGAATTCTAGTGATGGGAATCTTATACTCTGTAAACTTAAGAATTATGGGAAAAGCCAATATTCCTTTGTTTCACGAAAAACATATTTTTAAGATGGATACTTCTCCATTGGTTTTTGCGCTGATTCTTTTGTGCATATGTAAATGCTTGTTAGATTTGTTTTT
This sequence comes from Clostridiaceae bacterium 35-E11, assembly GCA_038396625.1. GTDB lineage: Bacteria > Bacillota > Clostridia > Peptostreptococcales > Thermotaleaceae. The sequence goes on along the minus strand of CP121688.1, from coordinate 3,384,762 downwards.
GAAAACAGGTATGGGTTATACATTGAAAGCTGTAGGGGATAATCCTCAAATGGTGCAGTCCCTTGGAATAGAAATTGGAAAGATAAAAATCTTGGGCCTGATGGCATCTAATGGACTGGTAAGTTTTGCAGGAAGTATAATGGCACAGTACCAAGGCTTTGCAGATGTCTCAATGGGTATAGGAACATTGATTTTGGGAATTGCTTCGATTATTATAGGACAAGCTTCTATACAAAAATTGACGACTTTTAAGGAAACGACGGTTATTTTATTTGGAACTATTTTTTATCAATTAACTATTTTTTTAGCTTTAAACCTTGGCTTAGCAGCTACAGACTTAAAAATTATTACCTCATTTGTGATTATTCTATTCTTAGGAGCAGGTCAATTTAAAAATATAGATCAAAAAAAATGGCTTACGCTAAGGAGGTGGTCTTATGCTAAAGGTTCAAAACCTATCAAAAAATTTTCATAATCCCTATGGAGAGGCAAATGTATTATTTAAGAATCTATCCTTAAAAATTTATAAAGGAGATTTTGTTAGTATTATTGGGAGTAATGGTACAGGAAAATCTACATTGTTGAATGTTATTTCGGGACTGATCAAAGAAAGTGAAGGAACAATTTTTTTAGAAGAAGTAGAATTGACTGCTTTACCAGAACATAAAAGAACGCAAAAAATCAGTCGTGTTTTCCAAAATCCTGCATTAGGGACTTGTCCATCTATGACAGTCCGAGAAAATTTATCCCTTGCATTAAATAAAGGGAAACTATTGAACTTTAAAAAATGTCTCCGACACAGAAAAGAGCTTTTAGAAGACTTGCTAAAGGGGATATCATTAGATTTGAAAAAAAGCTTGGATGTGGAGGTGAAATATTTATCGGGGGGTCAAAGACAGGCATTAGCCTTGGTAATGGCAAGCGTATCGAATCCTGAAATACTATTGCTAGATGAGCATACTGCTGCATTAGATCCAAAGACATCTAATGAAATCATGGAACTGACTAATAAAATTGTGAAAGAAAAGCATATAACGACTTTGATGGTAACACACAATTTGAATCATGCATTGAAATATGGAAATCGTCTTATTATGCTTCATAGAGGCAATGTGATATTAGATGTAAATGAGAAGGAAAAGAAAAAATTAACCATTGAAAATATCTTAAAGAAATTTGAATATGCAGTATAAAAAGAGAGGATGATATAAAATGACAACATTAAAAAAACTTATGTTAATAGGATTATTAGGGATTAGTATTTTAGCAGGATGCAGTAAAGCAGAAGAAACGAAGGATGTTACAAAAATTGGGATCACACAAATTGTAGAATATATTGCCTTGGATGAAAATCGTGAGGGATTTTTACAGGCATTAAAAGATAATGGCTATACAGAAGACAACTTAGAAGTAGATTATCAAAATGCTCAAGGAGACTTAGCTACAGCACAAACTATAGCGAAAAATTTTGCTTCACAAGATAAAGATTTAATCTTTGCAATTGCTACAGGATCTGCACAAGGAGCGTATAATGCTACAAAAGAAACACCTATTTTAATTAGTGCAGTAACGGATCCTATTGCTGCTGGGTTAGCAGAATCTTTAGAACAACCCAATACTAATGTGACAGGAACTTCAGACTATATCCCAGTAGAAAAACAAGTAGAATTAATCAAATTATTTGTTCCTGATGCAAAAAAGATTGGCGTTTTGTATAATACCAGCGAGATCAATTCAGAGGTCCAGATTGACCAGTTAAAAGAATATGTGAAAGATAAAGGTTATGAGATAATTCCATTAGGAGTAAGTAGTACCAATGAAGTAAATCAGGCAATTAGCAGTTTGGTCAACAAAATTGATATATTATATGTACCTACGGACCAGTTAATTGTATCATCTATGCCAATCATTGCTCAAAAGACTTTAGAAAAGCAGATACCAATTATTGCTTCTGAAAAGGGTTCTGTAGAATTAGGTGCATTAGCTACGCAAGGAATTAATTATTATAAGCTTGGATATCAAACGGGAGAAATGGCTGTACGTGTGCTTAAAGGGGAAGATGTTTCAAAAATGCCGATAACCATTTCTGATGAGACAGATATTATCGTGAATGAAGATAGTTTGAAGGCATTATCTATACCTAAACCAGACATTGAAAATATAACCTATGTAAAAACAAAATAAATAAGTAAAAATTGTGCTAGAATAAGACTGTATGTGAATGCAGTCTTATTCTATATTTAGTGCTATTTTAGATGTGACAAAAAAGTAAGTAAGACAAAAAGATCATATAAGAAAAAAGTCGAATTTCAAAAGTAGAAAAACGATGACTACAAGAAAAAGAGGAGAAGATAAGGATGAGAAATATAAGACTGGTTATACAATATGATGGAACAAGATACAAAGGATGGCAGAGATTAGGAGATAACGATCATACCATACAAGCAAAAATTGAAAGTGTCTTAAGCAAAATGACAGGAGAGACAATAGAAATTATAGGCTCAGGAAGAACAGATGCAGGAGTACATGCCCTAGGTCAAGTTACGAATTTTAGAACAAATTCTTCCATGTCTATCCAGGAAATACAAGATTATTGTTATCGATATTTGCCAGAGGACATTGTAATAAAGAGCGTAAAGGAAGCAGGTGATAAATTTCATGCGCGCTACAACGCAACAAGGAAAAAATACATTTATAAAATCTGGAATCATCTTTATCATGACCCCTTTAATAGAAAATATATTACCCACATAACTGAACCTTTAAATATAGATTTGATGAAGGAAGCAGCGGATGCTTTAGTAGGACTCCATGATTTTACGAGTTTTACCACTGCTAAATCCAAGAAAAAATCCATGGTAAGAGAGATTTATGCAATTGATATTATGAAAAACGGAAATAATATTGAGATGCTCTTTCAAGGAAATGGATTTTTACATAATATGATTAGAATTATTGTAGGAACCCTAATAGAGGTGGGGTTAGGAAGAATTGAAGTAAAAGAGGTAAAGGCTATACTACATAAAAAAGATAGAAAAGCAGCAGGCGCTACAGCACCACCACAAGGATTATTTTTATATGATGTGGACTATAAATGACAAGTCATAGCAAAAATATGTATTTTCAAGATTGAAGAATGAAAAAACGACATTTTTCGCATGAAAAATATATTAAAATATATATTGAAATTTTAAAACATAGTTTTGCTATGCCATAACAATTGAATCAATAGAGTGGCATGAAAATCGTGAATATGAATCATTATTATAAAAAACAAGAAATTGAAGCGATACGACAAAACCTAAATACCCATTCACATCTCTTAAAGAAATTTTCTTTAGAAGACATCATAAAATGATACAAACTTGAATAATTATAGAATTTGTTTATCTGATATCTAATAATACAAAGACCGTTGCTTTTCAAACTAGAAAATAAGAGATAAACCCCTCCGAATGATGGAGGGGTTTTTAAGTGCGACAGGCAGTTGCATATAGTTAGGCAGTAGCCTATCTGTTTCTATGAATTAAATTCGTTGTCAATGATATTCCCCGAATAAAAACAGGACATATAGGATTGAAACATAGGAATTCTCGAAGGTGAAAGTCCTTCCCTAGGAGTGCTGATACAACCTAGGAAGCCTAGTCTAGGGCTACATCGTGAGGTGTGGTTTGAAGGAGACGTGGAAAGTCGAGAGACCCATAGGCGGACTAGCAGACCGAAATGCAGAGGTGTGAAGTACAGGTGGCGGGGTAAACTGGCGACTATGCTTAAAAAATAGGAAGCCAATAATTCTAACCCAATGAATCAGCTGAGTTAGGATAGTTTATCATGTGAAAGTACTCGGTATGTTAGGAAGGAAAATACAATGACCCTGTGAGAGCTCTATTCAAGCCCGTAAGGGGTAGTGGGATATAAGGTTACGCCGAAGTTTCTACTACGGATAGAGCAGTCAGACAGTTTCATAGTACGGAAGTAAGTATCAGACCAAACTGGTACTGAACGGAAGGGAACTGACCTCAGTGGACCCAGCTTTAATCATGTGGAATGATAACGGTAACGTTACGAAAGTAAAAACGAGCCGAAAGAACACAAGAAAGGTGAAGGATAATAAATGAATCAAGAATTGAAACTTAAAATGCATAGCATTTATGGGCAACTGTTAGTTGAGAGAAAACTAATGGGGGCATGGAAACAAGTTAAAGATAACAAAGGATGTGGAGGTATTGATGGGGAAACCCTTGAAACCTTCGCGGAAAAAGAGGAAGAAAAGATTAAAAAGCTGCTAATTACTCTAAAAGAGAAAAATTACGTACCAAAGCCAGTAAAAAGAGTCTATATACCGAAGAAGAACGGCAAGAAAAGACCTTTAGGAATTCCCACAATAGAAGATAGAATTGTTCAGCAAAGTGTAGTAAATGTTATAAGTCCAAAATTTGAAAATGAAATATTCCATAAATGGTCATGTGGATACCGAAAAGGATTAGGTGCTGAAAGAACAATGCAAATAATTCTATGGAACCTAGAAACAGGGTACAACCACATATATGATTGTGACATTAAAGGATTCTTTGATAATATACCCCATAAGAAGCTAATGAAGATATTAACAAAATATATAGCTGATGGAACAGTCCTAGACATGGTATGGAGATGGCTTAAAGCTGGACATATGGAAGAAGGTAAATATCATAATTCAGAGTCTGGCACTCCGCAAGGAGGTGTCATTTCGCCAATACTAGCGAATATATATCTTAATGAGCTGGATTGGGAACTAGACAAGGAAAACATTCGTTTTGTAAGGTATGCTGATGATTTTCTTTTGTTTGCTAAGACAGAAGAAGAGATAAAAGAAGCAGGTGGAGTAGCTAATAGAGTAATCACTGATTTAGGATTAGAAGTATCAATGGAGAAAACAAAGTTTGTAAACTTTAACGATGATGATTTTAATTTTCTTGGATTCACCTTCGAGCATTGGAGGAAAAGAAAGAATCAAGAGGGTTCATACTTTATTGTAAGACCTACAGAAAATTCATTTAAAGACTTCAAGGCTAAAATAAAAGAGAAAACAAGAAAAAGTCTAACCCTTAGTACTAAAGCATGGCTAGATGCCTTAAATCCAATAATAAGAGGGAAAGTAAACTACTATCTAAATATCTTCAAAGCAGTTAAGGGAAACGAAGAATATGGTCAGACCAGTAGATGTATTCTAAAGGCATTCAGTAAAGAGCTACATGCAATAGATTCCTATCTTAGGCAAAGATTGAGGGTGGCAATGATACATAAAAATCCATGTCAGAGAAAAGGTTGGTTAATGACATCGAAATGGAACAATGAGTACTTTGTAAAAATAGGGCTGATACCGAGTAATTGGTTATATTACAACAAAATGTGGGGATATACCATGGAAATGTACTTAGAGAGAATAACAGCTAAAAATAAGAAAAAGTTAGAAAAGAAAATAAAGAAATTAAAAGATAAAGGTCAAGAGTATTACACTCCTGACCTAGTTTCCAAGATTAATGCTGCCAAAAGTTATGCTTGATACATTTGGAACACGTTGGTAAGCCGTATGCCTTAGTAGGGCACGTGCGGTTTGATAAGGGGGTAGCTATGAGAATAGTTACCCTACTTTATAATTGTTTCTTATTAATTGTTATGTTACGAAAGAGTTTGTGATTATTTTATGGTAATCTATACACTATATTTTGGGTACATGATAAGGGATTTCATCCCAATACTTTGGGTCTATATGCTGGACTTCTCCAGTCACAATGCCATAAAGAAATGCTTTAAGTGCTACAAGGTTCTGCTCTGTCAGATTAGGGTCAAATGGTTGGATGGAATTGTTTTTCTCTGCATGGCCATATGTTTCAAAAAAAACGGCAGGACAGCTATAACGATTTGGGTTGAGATTTTTGTGATTCATTCCCAGCATCATGGCAGAAAGGATATTGTTATAAGGATCGGATGGATATTCCTTTAGTTGATAACGTGTGATGTGATCATATCCAGAATCCTTCAATGAATGGTATACATAGCCATGAATTTGACGGGTGACGTCGTTAAAGTACCCTTCTTCAAGATTTGATAGGACTGGACCATTAGGTACAAGCGGTATGCCCATGGAAAAAGTAGGAGAATCATTAAGATCATTACTATCATCGATACTTTGATAACGTATATCTAATGCAAAATCAGGTTTCAGTGCACACCAATATTGATAATAGGGCATGAATCCTTCTGTAATAAATGTGTCTGTTTGATCATTAAGAGGAATTTTTAAGCCATCATTCAAATCTAAATTTTCTTTTATTATGCTACTCACTTCATTTATCGCATTTGTATTAGTGTGATTCAGCTCATAACCGTCTACGTTATAAATAGGAACAACATACAGGGTGACTTGACCTAAAATCATCTGCGTTTCCTTTGTCGAATCATTTCCTAAAGTGTTGAGCATCTTCAATATGACCTCGCTGCTAAAGGATTCATTTCCACGAATACCGGTTTGTATCCAAATCTTAAGAGGCCCAGTACCTACTGTTGCTGCATATAGACTTCTATTTCCTTGGGGTGTGCCATAATCATCAAGCGTAAAAACCTTTACTACATTCTGGGCGTTTTTTTCAATTGCTTTTAGCATTTTGATTCTTTCATCGTATGGAATAGGACGGGTGAAATTAGGGTTAGCGTAGGTTAAAGGTTCATTAGGAAAAAATTCAGATGCTGCTAATGTCTGTGTACTGAACAGTAAAATGGAAATGATACAAAAATTTAAAATTCTTACTAAAAATTGCTTCAAAATAAAACCCCCTTGTTCCTAATAGGTGATTATTTGGTACAGTCGCTTAGATAAGGATATGGACTTAATAGATATTATAGAGGACAAGCCCTTCAATATTTGTAAAAAACGCTGTAATTTGTATAAAAAAAAAAGACAAAATCCAGGTAATATCGTATAGAAGTGATTTTTGGTGCAATGATGTAGCAAGATTAGCCTAAAAAAAATAAAAAAAGTGTAGAATACATCCAAATCATGTAGAGAAAATTCTATAAAACAAAAGAAAGATTCCTTCCACTTTATCCAGTAAAAGGAAAAAAAGAAGCAGAAAAAAATTGAAAAATAGCTACTTAAAAGTTTAAAGTTTTATAGGATTTTTTCTTTAAAAAGAATGGCACATTGCCGTGAATAAGATGAAAAATTCCTTGAAATATGTTTGTTTTTTGATAAAATAGGTGGGTAATTTATTTGAAAGTAAAATATATATAGTTTTTAGAAGAAATAGTATAACACAATTACAAAAGAAATCAATTTATTGGACATGATAAACTCTGGATACATTGTATTAAATAAAGAAAAGAAAAAATAAGAAGAATATAAGCTACGAGGGAGAGATTACTATGGCGACCAATCATAATAGCACTTTTTCAAAAATTAGAGCGACAGTACAAACTGCCTTTTATGGAAATAATGTAGTAAAAGTAGGTACGAATCAAGAGGCCTATACATTGGCTAAAAAGTCACCAGGTACGATCATAACGGATATGCCTGTGTATCAACCAGAGAAACTGGGATTAGACCCAGAAACAAAAATATTGTTATTTAATGATGGCTTAGTAACAGGGAGATGTGCAGCTGCACGAAAAATTATAGGAGAGCCCAAGGTGGATCAAGAGAAGTATGCTGGGATCATTCGAGAAGCGGTATTCCATACAAGATATAAAACCATGTATTATGCCCAGTCTTATATAGGATTAGATAAGGACTTTATGGTACGAGCGCATCTTCTGGTTCCTGAAGGCTATGAAAATATATTGTATAATTGGCTGCTAAATTTTCAATATTTGAATGAAGCATATATGGACATGTATAAAGAATCCAAACTTATTCAAAACGAAGGAGATATCTATATATTTTCTGATCCTGATTGGAAGGATGAGAGCCATCCATTAGGATTAAACTTGTTTGATCCACAGAATAATTGTGCTGCATTATTAGGGATGCGATACTTTGGAGAGTTTAAGAAGGGTACATTGACCCTAACATGGGGAATTGCCAATAGAAATGGCTATGCAGCCTGTCATGGTGGACAGAAAAGATATCATTTAGGGGATGGAAGAAAATTTGTTATGGGGGTTTTTGGATTATCAGGATCAGGAAAGTCAACGATCACCCATGAAAAGCATGATGGAAAATATGATATTACTGTATTACATGATGATGCCTTTGTGATCTCTACAGAAAATGGTTCTTCTGTAGCCTTAGAACCTTCTTATTTCGATAAAACTCAGGATTATCCAGCTACCTCACCAGATAATAAATATCTTGTGACCGTGCAAAATTGTGGAGCTGCTATAGATGAAGAAGGAAAATGTGTTCTCGTGACGGAAGACATTCGTAATGGCAATGGACGTGCGATCAAATCAAAGCTATGGGCGCCAAATAGGGTAGACAAATTTGAAGAACCTATCAATTCAATTATTTGGTTAATGAAGGATCCAACATTGCCTCCAGTGATTAAAGTTAATGATCCGGAACTTGCTACAGTAATGGGGGCTACCTTGGCTACCAAAAGAACGACAGCAGAAAGGCTGGCAAAGGGAGTAGATATGGAAGCATTGGTGATTGAACCCTATGCAAATCCCTTTAGAACCTATCCCTTAGCAGATGACTATAGGAAGTTTAAGGAATTATTTACAGAAAGAAATGTGTCATGCTATATCTTTAACACGGGCTTTTTTATGGATAAAAAAATACCAAAAGAGGTTACTATAGGTGCTTTAGAACAAATTGTTGAAAATAGAGGAAGTTTCAAGCAGTGGGGAGATTTTTCAGATATGGAGATTCTCCAAATAGAAGGGTTTATACCAGATATGAAGGATAAAGTCTATATCGATGAGCTACAACAAAGAATTCAAGATCGTATTGAGTTTATTGAATCAAGAGATATTGAAAGAGGGGGCTTAGATCGTTTGCCTCAAGAAGCATCCAAAATTTTAAGAAAATTGATTGGCCAATTAAAGAAATATCAATCAAAGGCTGAAGTTGCCTAGAGGGGGACAGACAGTGAGGGAGTGGATCTTACCATTTCCTCAATTTTTTTCTGCATATAATTTCATTTTGCAAACTTTAGACTCCTTGGCAGTTTTACTGTTTTACAAAAATCACTTTGGTAAGATATACTGGATATATATAAAGGGTAAAGGAATGATGGTATGTACAAATTAGCAAATCCTTATATGGATAAAAAAAGAATGAAAAAGAAGCATTTATCTATAAAAATAGCAATGATTATGATAGGTTTCATAGTAGTTCTAAATGGTTTTGTTACTTCTGTTCCTGAGGGGATTTCTTTTGAAGGGAAAAAGCATCCTATTTCAAATATCGAGTTTCTATCAGATATTACTTATGAAAAGGATGGAAAAATCATTTATGAGCAAGAAATTTTAGAAAATCAATTAAAGCTGATTGAGAAAGCAAAAGAGTTCATTATCGTAGATATGTTCTTATTTAATGATGATTATGATAGAAAAAATGATTTTCCTGAAATGGCAAGAACGATCACCAATGCACTTATTCATCAAAAACAGAAATACCCTCACCTTACGATCATCTTTATTACCGATGAAATCAATAATTGCTATGGCGCCTATGAATCAAAATTTTTAAAAGAACTAAAAGAAAATAATATTGAGGTGGTAATAACAGATGCGATGCAAATGAGAGATTCTAATCCTATATATTCAGGTATTTGGCGTACCTTTTTACAATGGTTTGGAACAGCTGGAAAAGGATGGCTTCCAAATCCTTTTAATCCTGATGGAGCTAAAGTTACCCTGCGGTCTTATTTGAAGTTGTTGAATTTTAAGGCAAACCATAGAAAAACCATGATTACGGAACAAGAAGCAATCATAGCATCAGCAAATCTTCACGATGCAAGTAGCTATCATTCGAATATTGCTTTTAAGATCAAAGGAGAGATTATCAACGATTTAATTCAGTCAGAATTGGCAGTAGCTAAATTTTCTAATCATGAAATGAGTAAGAAGTTGGTTTATAAAAGCCATCATGAAAATCTTAAGGGAATGAAAACTACCTTAATTACAGAAGGAAAGATTAAAAAACATCTCTTGATGGAAATAAACAATACCCAATCTAAAGATCAGATTCGTATGGGTATGTTTTATTTATCTGATCGTGATATCATCAAGGCATTAATTCATGCTGCAAATCGGGGTGTAGAGGTGCAACTTATATTAGATGCTAATGTGGATGCCTTTGGGATGAAAAAAAATGGGATTCCTAACCGCTTGGTAGCTTATGAATTAAGGAAAAAAACCCAAGGACAAATAAACATAAAATGGTATGATACTCACGGGGAGCAGTTTCATACGAAATTAACATTTATAGAAAAAAAAGATAAGGTCATTATTATTGGGGGGTCGGCGAATTTAACAAGAAGAAATTTAAATGACTATAATTTAGAAACGGATATTAAAATCGAGGCAGATAAGAATCACCAATTTGTTTTGGAAGTAGCTCAATACTTTGAACGATTATGGAACAACCAGAATGGCCATTACACGGTAGAAATTTCTAAATATGAGGAAAAGTCGTTTTTCAAGTATCTACTTTATCGTTTTCAAGAATGGAGTGGTTTAGGTACCTTTTAGATTTTAATAAAATACAAATAAAGAGGTATTGCACAATTTGTAATTGTTTTGTAACGAATGATAAATTGCTTCATGGTATAATACACTTTGTACAGCAGAAATTGAGAGAAGAGGGATATGATGAAAAAAATATTTATTGCAGTAATGATTGGTGCCATGTTATTAAGTGGATGTGCTACTTCCGATGAGAAGAAAACAGGAGCTAACCCCAATGAAAATAAAGAAGGCATGTCCACGGTAGATGCATCAGATAAAATTATGACAGAATATGATGATTTGCTAAAACAAGATGTAAAGCCTGCAGAGGTGGTTCATTTTGTTGATAATTCCATTGAAAAAGTATCCATCGAAGCAGCTGATGAAATGATAAGAGGCTTAGAAGCTTTTCAAAAACCCTACGAAGAAAAATATATGAATGCTTTCTTTGAAGAAGGTATGGAAGAAAGGCTAATCCAAGCCTTAGGGTATGCGTTTGAGAAGAGTGCATTGAATGAAGTTAAGGATGAAGAAGTCAAAGCATTACTTACGGAGGTTTTAGATGGGGGGTACAAACTAGTCAATTTAGAAGGAATGTATTATCCTATGATGGATTATAGTATTTATAAGAAATATGCTGGATATTTATCAGAAGCAATGAAGGACTATATTGATCTTATGGCGATGGAATCAGATAAACTGATGGCTAGAGATGCAGGACTTTCTATTTCCTGGGATGAACTGGCAGAAAGAGCTTTGAAAGTAGAAGCCTTTTTAGTAACATATCCTAATACCCCTATGGAGAAAACAGTAGTACAACGATATAAAAGTTACCTTGGCACATATATGACAGGACTAGACAATACCCCTATTTTTGATTGGAATGCCTATATACAATCCAATATCTACAAAGTATCTGAAGAAATATTGGATAAATACCACAAAACGATTGATGCGAATAAAAATACAATTACTGCAAAAACCATGGAAAAATATATAGAGCTTCTTGAAAAAAACGATTTTCAATTGCCCTACGAAAAAGAAAGTGAATTACAGAAATTTAATGATGCTAGATATGGACTTTTAGAGAAGGCAATACAAGACTTAAGTGCAGAATAATTTCAATTTAAATAAAAATAAAGCCTAATGCCATTGAAATTCGCAAAAGAATGGTATTAAGCTTTAATTATTTATGAAAAGTTTTGTTGTTTTTTCCTAGATCTTTGTAGCATTAAGTTTAACAGGATTGATGTTTTCACATACAACATTAGTTTGACATTTGCCACAGCCATAGCGAGGCGCAAATTTTTTCTTTGTCATATCCAGATACGCACTACATAAAGTTTTGATCTTTCCATCAGAAGTGATTGCGTTGACAGGACATCGCTTCATACAGTGTCCACATTCTTTTTTACGATACCATAAACAGTATTCATAAGCATCTGTATAAGGTCTTGTACTTGGTGGTATTTCAAGAGAAGTGATAACACTTCCCATTCTTCCTGCTGCACCTAGCTCTGTAATAAAGGACTCACTTAACCCAAATGTGCCAAGGCCGGCAGCAAAGCCAACATGTCTTTCAGACCAGTTGCTTTTCCGATTTACTACCTTAAATCGAGGATCTAGTGAGGGAGCAATAGATTTTTCTCCTATGCTATATAGTTCCTGAAGGATAAACTTACTGAGCTCCATATTTAGCATATCGCCTTCAATACGGCCAAAAAGCCACTCCGAAGAAGGTAATGAGGGGATATGATTACTTGTTCTTATTTTTTCTGAAAAGGATAAAAAGTACGATATAACTGTTTTTCCTTCGAGAAGCCATTCATTTGGCAAAAAATGATGTTCTCCTATTATTTTCTCATCTTTAAATTTTTCGAATAATGGATCATTGGTAGAAACAAAACCTACAATGAGGTCATCATAAAGAATCATATGATCTAATTCTTTTACAGTGTTCATGGGATGATTTTGTACAAAACTTTTTAAATTTTTTATGAAAATTTCTTGATGAAATCTCAAACAGATCACTCCTCACAAAATTTAGTCAGTATTTTTGTAACAACAAAGCGATATTGCTGAGAATATTTTCTTTTGCATAATGGTTAATAATTCTAATTCATTCAATCGTAACATAGTTATCTACTATTTACAATTACAAGCGACAGATGAAGAGGCAATCATAGGGGGAGAGAGTTTGGAAAATCAAGAAGAAGCGCAGATTGTAGATGAATTTGAGCAACAAGGTGAAGAAGTTTAAAATGAAGCAATAGATAATCAAAATAATTTGAATATACTATAAGTAAGGTGAGAGGTATCTATCAAAACTAAAGTAAAATTTTAGGCATAGAGCATTGTAGCCTTTGTAGCTATCCAATAAATAGGTTGTAATAAATACGAAAAAACGAGAAACGAATGTTTCTTGTTTTTTGAGTTTTTGGGGAAAAGTACAAGTAATTTTTATACAGCAGTAAATATCAATAGATAAAATTGATCATAAGTTACTAAATGATAGAAAGTTTTTATTTTCTATTTGGTGTAAAATTGACTATAGTATATATGGAAGAAAAAAGTAATATTTTAAAATTTTGGAATGGAGGGATATGCTTATGAGTAAAGAAAGAAAGTTTATTCTTGGAGCTGGCGTAATCATGGGATTACTTAGTGCATTGCTCGTTAAGTTTGGTAATCCTGTTAACATGGGGATATGTGTGGCCTGTTTTATAAGGGATATTGCAGGAGCAATGGGGCTACATAGAGCAGAAGTGGTACAGTATATAAGACCTGAAATCATTGGATTCATTATTGGTGCTTTTGTGATTGCTTTTGCTACAGGAGAATTTAGGGCTAGGGGAGGATCTTCTCCTATGACGAGATTTATCCTAGGCTTTTTTGTAATGATTGGTGCACTTGTTTTTTTAGGTTGTCCCTTAAGGATGATTTTAAGATTAGCCAATGGAGATCTGAACGCAGTAGTAGGACTTATTGGATTTATTGTAGGAATTACTATAGGGATTCAATTTATTAAGAGGGGATTTAGTTTAGGGAGAAGTTATAAACAATCTAAAATAAATGGCTATATTTTGCCAATCATTGCAGTGGTGTGGCTTGTATTCTTGATGAGTAGACCAGGTTTTATTTTCTTTAGTGAAAAAGGCCCAGGGTCGATGCATGCTCCTATCATCCTATCATTAGGAGTAGGCTTAGTGGTAGGGGTATTGATTCAAAGAACAAGAATTTGTACCGTAGGCGGGTTTCGTGATGTTATTTTAATTAAGGATTTTCATTTGTTCTGGGGATTACTGGGTGTTTTTGCATTTGCATTAATAGGAAATCTTGTGTTTAATCCAGCAGCGTTTAAGATTGGATTTGTTGAACAACCAGTGGCCCATACGGATCACCTATGGAATTTTTTATCTATGCTTTTGGTAGGCTATGCCTCTGTATTACTGGGTGGTTGTCCTTTAAGACAAATGATATTGGCTGGAGAAGGAGATGTAGATGCTGCCATTACATTTATGGGATTATTGGTAGGTGCTGCCTTTGCACATAATTTTGGTTTGGCAGCCAGTCCAAAAGGGGTATCTGTCAATGGAAAAGCAGCTGTGATGATTGGCTTGATTGTGGTATCAATTATTGCAATCAGCAATGTATATGCATTACTATCTATGAAAAATAAAAATGAAAGGGTGAGTGCAGATGTCTAAAGTTCAGGTGGATGCGAGAGGAAGATCTTGTCCAGAACCAGTCATGATGACAAAGACAGCCATAGATCAATATACAAAAGAAGAGATAGAAGTAATGGTGGATAGCCGTGTAGCCCTAGAGAATGTATCCCGACTTGCCAAAAACAATGGATACAAGGTAGAGGTAAAAGAAAACAATGATGAATTTTATATTTTTCTAAAGAAATAGGTGACTAAATGAAAGATTATTATTGTGCAGTAACATTTCATTCCACATATCATGCAATTCAATTTGAAAAAACTTTTAAAGAGTTAGGTTATATGATAAAATTAATGCCTGTTCCTCGACAAATTAGCTCGAGCTGTGGAACAGCAGCGACCTTTCCTTGTGAGTTATGGGATCGAATAAAGTCATTGAGCCAAAAATATCATGTGGAAATTGATGATGTACACAAAGTATATGCCACGGGAAATTCAAATTGGTTTAAAAAAATGCTGGGAAAATAATAAAAATCTAAGGATAGGCAGAAGTATTGTAAGGGTGAATCAATACTTCTGCCTTTTCAATTCTTCGTTGAATTAACACAAAGTTAATCATAATCTAATATGCATTTAAAAAAAATCCCATAAAATTGAATTATAGAAAAGGAGGGATATAATGCAAGCTTTAAATATTTGTGTGGATATCGATGGAACGATCACAGAACCTTACTATTGGTTGCAAAAAGCTAATGCTTATTTTAACAAGAAGATTGAACCTAAGGATGTTACCCAATACTATGTAGATGAAGTTTTAGGAGTACCCAGAGAAGACTATTTGGCGTTTTATCATCGGTTTTGTGAAGAGCTACATCTTCATGCAGAAATCAGAGAAGATGCTCAGAACATATTATCTGAACTTGAAAAATTGCATCAAATATTTTATGTCACTGCAAGAGAAGAAAAGTTAGAACAGGTAACAAGAAGATGGCTCGACATTCACAATTTACCAAATGGAAAGCTATTTTTGTTAGGAAGTCATTACAAAGTAAATAAAGCGAAAGAAGTAAATTGTGATATTTTTATTGAAGATCGATATGAGAATGCAATACAATTGGCCTTAGCAGGTTTTCATGTATTATTAATAGATTGTGAATACAATCGCCAGCATGTGATTCCAGGAATTACAAGAGTGTTTAGCTGGCAGCATATTTATAAGGAGATTATAGACTATTTGTATCAAAAATCAGAAAAGAAACTTGAGCAAAGTGCTTAGAAGATACTTTCTCAAGTTTTTTTAGAAACCAGAAAAATGCTACCTTTGTCTTCTGTACTCATCTTCTAACATAGACATGATGCGCATAGAATAATATGTATCCCCATATTTTTTGCATTCTCTTAAAGTACCTTCATAAATAAATCCTTCTGTCTCATAAAGATAAATGGCTTTTTTATTCTCATCAAATACATCCAACCACAGCCTATGGCAATCAAGTCTTTCAAAACATAGCTTTTTAATTAACTTGATCGCTTGTCTACCATATCCCTTACCTTTTTCTTTTATGGCAATTCTTGTGAGCTCTATAGTCTGGTGTTCACTTTTGATCTCGTCTAAAAGTATATAGCCAATGATTGCTTGAGAAATTTTTTTGATTATAACCATATGCATCCAGTCTTCTGCTTCTATTGCCTCCCGATGTTGTGCTTCAGACCATTGATAGACGAAGCCTTGATTAGCTTTATCCCGCTCGATTATAATAACCTGATTTAGATCTTGTATTTCTGTAGGACAAAATAGTAGGTCTTCTGATTCAAGGATAACTTTTCTCATGAATGCTTCCCCCTTTACTCTTTCATTTTAGCATTTTTGCAAGGTGTTTCCAATAGACTCGGTTAAGCGCTAATGGAATTTAAAAATCCTACGATAAAAATAAGCCCATAGATTAGATTTCAATGTAGGGATAGGAAATGAAGTAATGAATGGGTAGGTGTGCATTTTGTACATTAATACAAAAATATAATAGACTCATGCACACAACAATCTATGTTATTATGTTAACAACATAGATAATATTTAGAATATTTTTAAATATGTTAGGAGGGAGGTCTACTTATGTCTTCAAAATATAAAATTGCTGTTGTAAGAGTAGCAACTTTAGAGGACAAAGAAAGATTAAATCTACATGGAAAATTCATTGAAAAATATTGTCCAAATATAATAACAGAGTCATATTGCATACAAGATCAACATAATGGTGTACATGATGATATAAGTCATGAGACCGCTACAAAAAAAATTGTGAATCTTGTAAAACAAATACATCATGGATATAAGGGAATCGTGATCAGCTGTGCTGGAGACCCAGCTGTGGAATGCTTAAAGAAAGAGATGCATATTCCAGTAATAGGAGCAGGACATTCTGTAGCTAGTTTGAGCTTAAATTTTGGAGAAAAAATTGGGGTGTTAGGCATTCGTCAAGAGGCACCAGAAGCTGTAAAAAAGATATTAGGCAATAAACTAATAAAGTCAATAAAACCAGAAAAAGTGGACAACACAAATGATTTATTGACAGATGAAGGGAAACAGGGAGTTATTGAAGCTGCCTATACACTTCAGAAGGCTGGAGCAGATGCGATTGTTTTAGCTTGTACAGGGATGTCAACTATAGGAATCGCAAAGCTTTTAAATGAAAGTTTAGAGATACCTGTGATAGATCCTGTATACGCTGAGGCTTTTTTAATCAATAGTTTATGCAATTATAAGAAATTTTTCTAGCAGGAGGATTAATATGGAAAGTTATAAGATTAAAATTACGGATGAAGTTGCACAAGCAGCAGTGTTAGGAGGCGTTTTTTTAGGCGGAGGTGGCGGTGGTTCTGTTGAGAAAGGGCTTAAAAATGCAAGAGAAGCTTTAAAATTAGGGGAATTGTATTTGCTTTCGTTGGATCATATACAGGATGATGATATTGTGATTACAGCTTCTGCAGTGGGTTCACCAGCATCGAAGGAACAGTACGTAACACCTGAATATAATAAAGAAGCCTATAATATTTTTAATCAACTGCTAAAAGAGAATATAGGAGGCGTCATTACCAATGAAAATGGAGGAGGATCTAGCATCAACGGATGGATTTTATCAGCTATGACTGGGATACCTCTTGTTGATGCCCCTTGTAATGGGAGAGCGCACCCAACCGCTCCAATGGGAAGTATGGGACTAAGTGAAGCAACAGATTATAAAACGATTCAGGTAGCCCTAGGTGGGAACCCTGACAAAGGCAAATATATAGAAGTAGCCACAAAAGGAAGTCTTACTTCAACTTCTACAATTGTAAGGCAAGCAGCAGTAGAAGCTGGGGGATTGGTAACTGTACTTAGAAATCCAGTAAAGGCTGAATATGTTAAGAAAAATGCTGCAGTTGGTGGTTTGAAGCAAGCAATAGATATAGGGAATGTGTTTTTAAAATATCAAGATGATGTTGAAAAGATATTAGAAGCATTAAAAGAGATGCTTGCATTAGAAGTGATGGCAAGGGGTACAGTTAAGAAGTATGAAATTAAAATACAAGGGGGATTTGATGTAGGAGATGTAGTTGTTAGCTCAGATGAAAAAGATTATGATGTAACTTTTTGGAATGAATATATGACATTAGAATCCAATGGGGAAAGATTAGCAACATTTCCTGATTTAATTGTCACCCTAGATAAAGAAACAGGAAGGGTATTAACAAGTGCGGAGATTAAAGAGCAGAATGAGATTATTGTTGTGAAAGTAGATAGAAAAAAATTGAAGCTCGGCAAAGGCATGTTTGATAAAAATCTTTATAAGCAAGCAGAAGATATTTTAAACAAAGCACTTATTGAGTATATTTTTTAGGATGAGGAGGAGATTTTTAAATGTTAAAACAAGTGATGGAAATATATGATCTATTAGATAAATCTACTGCAAGTGGGAAGGAAGTAGAAGAATTATTAAGGGGTAGAGGTGCAGAAGATGTTGTTGTACAAACAATATCAGGGGAAAAAGGCAGTACAGATTTTATTAAAATTTTTCTTAAAGGAACTCAAGGAAAAAATACAGGTGGAGATGCGCCAACATTAGGTATTACAGGAAGACTAGGTGGCTTGGGTGCGAGACCAGAAGTGATCGGTTTTGTTTCAGATGGAGATGGGGCACTTGCTGCATTATCTGCTGCATTAAAACTGGTAGATATGCAACGGCATGGAGATGTCTTAAAAGGGGATGTTGTGATTACTACCCATATTTGTCCAGATGCACCAACAAGAGAACATGTTCCTGTAAGATTTATGGGTTCTCCTGTTGATATAGAGACAATGAATAAGATGGAAATAACCGATGATATGGATGCAATCTTATCTATTGATACCACAAAGGGAAACAAGATTATTAATACAAGAGGATTTGCCATATCTAATACAGTAAAAGAAGGATATATCTTAAAAGTAAGCGATGACTTACTTGAAGTAATGATGAGAACAACGGGAAGACTACCCTATGTATTTCCATTATCTCAACAAGATATTACTCCTTATGGCAATGGTCTTTATCACTTAAATAGTATCTTACAACCTGCTGTTGCTGCAAAAGCTCCTGTTGTAGGGGTTGCAATTACTACTGAAGTTCCTGTTGCAGGATGTGCCACAGGAGCCACACACCTTACAGATATAGAAATGACAGCAAGATTTGTAATAGAAGTTGCAAAAGATTTTGGAGAGAACAAATGTAAATTCTACGATGAAGAAGAAGTTGCACAAATGCTTAAGCTGTATGGGGATATGAAGAAATTTCAAACGAGGGGCATAGAATAAGCGATGAAAAAAATTCAAGTCACCCTTTTAGTTGAAGAATCAAAAGAGCTTATTGCAAGAGCTGTTGTTCATCATAGGGAGGTAAAAAAAAGTCTTGAAAGTGGTCGAGTAGTGCTCAAAGGAGGAACAACGGTCTCTAAGATAAGTGAAAAAATAACAGGTAAACCTCTGCGGATATGCGGTAGGATAACGGAGAGAGGAACTGTTTCAAGCTTATATCAAAAAGATGATCCCCATACCCTATTGATTGAAAAGAATCATATAAAAAATATAGATGCGATATTAAGCCAAGAATTTAGTAAGCTCACCCAAGACGATATGGTTATTATAAGTGCAAATGCCATCGATAGCTTTGGAAATGCAGCCATAATGGCGGGAAGTCCGGGTGGAGGAAGTATTGGGAATAATATGAGTTTCTTATATACAGAAGGTGTGAAAGTAATCATACCAGTAGGACTTGAAAAGCTTATACCTGGAAACATCAATGATATCATAAAAAATACTTCTCGAAAAGGCAAAGATTTGTCTTATGGGATGTCAGTTGGACTTTTTCCTGTGTTTGGAGAAATCATAACGGAAATAGAGGCTATCAAACAATTATCGAAGGTCACCTGTCAAGTAATTGGAGCAGGGGGATTAGATAAGGCAAATGGAAGCGTTACATTGGAAATATGGGGACAAGAGCAAGAGGTCCATAACATACTAGAGATTATCAAAGATATTAAAACATCCGAAAACAAAATATCTGGTGAAGAAATATCTCTGCAGGAATGTCAAGCCGGATGTCCATCTTGTAAAAACCATTTAGCCTGTGGATACAAAACAAAAAAAACAGAAGAAAAGAAAAGCAAAAAACTAGGAATTATTACCATAGGGCAATCTCCGAGAATGGACCTTACGCAGGATATCAAGGATGTATTAAATAAGGATATCACTGTAATAGAGCAAGGTGTATTAGATAAATATACCTATGAAGAGGTAATAGAAAAGTTTTCTCCAAAGAACCAGGAAGCCGTTCTTGTTTCTAGAATGAGAGAAGGCACACAAGTAGCTCTAAGTGAAAAGAAGATTATAGGAGAAATTCAAAGCCATATTGATGAAATAGAGAAAAAGGTTGATATGGTATTGCTATTATGTACAGGAAAATTTCCTGTCTTTCAACATAAAAAGCCTTTAATTATTCCTCAAAATATACTTCATGCAACCGTATCTAAATTAGAACCAAAGAAGAAGATAGGTGCAATCATTCCCGATACAGATCAAATAGATCAAATGAGGAAATGGTGGGGTACTGTGAATATGGATGTAAAAATTGAAGTGGCTTCACCCTATAAAGATATTAAAAACATAGAAAAGGCAGCGAAAAGATTTAAAGATAAAGCAATCAATTATATTGTACTAGATTGTATGGGTTATTCTGTAGATATGAAAAAAATGGTGAGCAGAATGTCAGGAAAAATGGTCATATTACCTAGAACACTCATTGCGAGAGTGATTAATGAATTAGCAGAACAGTAAGAGCATCTCTGTGGATGTGTAGGTGGATTCATTGTTGGAATATTGGTAAAGAAGTGTACATGGATCAATATTTCAATAAAATTAAATACAAGGAGGAATTTTATGAAAACAACTGAACAGAGGAGAAAACATCCTTCAGCATTAGATCTTGGTACACTGATACTGATTATTATATTATCATCTATGGGGGCCATTGTAGGGCTTGAATTGATTACAAGATTAGGTACCACACCAAACACCTCTATTATAGGTGCATTAGTAGCAATTGTCATAGCAAAGGTACCTTTGACATTTCTCAGAAAATATAAGGATGTAAATACACAGAACTTATTACAAACAGCCATCTCAGGATCCACATTTTCAGCAGCAAATGGACTCATGCTACCTATTGGAGTAACATTTTTGATGGGGAAACCAGAGCTGGTATGGCCAATGTTAATAGGTGCCGCTTTAGCAGTTATTACAGATGCAACAATTTTATATTTTTCATTTGACTCTAAGGTTTTTCCAGCTGAAGCTGCATGGCCTCCAGGTATTGCAACAGCTGAAGCCATCAAAACTGCTGCAGAAAAAGGAAAAAGTGGAATCATACTCATTTTAGGTATTATTGGTGGTGCAATAGGTAAATTCTTTGGTATTCCTACGGATATTTTAGGAGTTGCATTTATTGGTAATGTATTTGCACTTACGGCATTTGGGATTGGTTTATTAACAAGAGGATATGTACCACAATTTACTGGTATTGATTTAATGAAATTATATTTACCCCATGGTGTTATGATTGGTGCGGGTATAGCAGCATTAATTCAAATCGTTAAGATTATAAAGAGTGAAAAAGATGCAGAGGATGGAAGTCAATATAATACGACAAGAAGTACAAAGGATCTTAAAAAAGGACTAGGAAAAGGTTATATAGCATATATAGGTGTAGCTTTATTGCTCGCTATTATATCTGGTTTGATGACAGAAATGTCAATGGGTATGCTTTTATTATGGATTATCTTCGCAGCTACAGCAGCGATTGTATCAGAGTTAATTGTTGGAATTGCGGCTATGTATTCTGGCTGGTTTCCAGCATTTGCTACAGCACTAATCTTCTTGGTATTGGGAATGCTAATCGGATTTCCTCCTATTGCGTTGGCATTATTAGTAGGTTTTACTGCTTCTACTGGGCCAGCATTTGCGGATATGGCTTATGATTTTAAAGCTGGATGGATCCTAAGAGGAGAAGGTAAAGACCCGGAATTTGAGAGAGAAGGTAGAAAGCAGCAATATATTGCAGAACTTATTTCATTTATGGTGGCAATTATTATGGTTGGTTTAGTACATCAATTCTACTTTGCACAAGACTTAGTTCCTCCTGTAGATCGGGTTTATGTTGCTACTATTCAAGCTGGTACAAATCCAGAAGTAGCAAAGTATTTACTATTATGGGCTATTCCTGGTCTACTTATTCAATTTATTGGCGGTCCATCGAAGCAGTTAGGAGTACTTTTTGCTACAGGATTATTAATCAATTCACCAATAGCTGGTATTACTGTACTTGTAGGATTATTGATTAGAACTTTAGTGATTAAGATAAAAGGGAAAGAAGTACAAGGCATACTTTATATTTTAGGAGCAGGTTCTATCGCAGGTGCTGCATTGTTTAGTTTCTTCAAATCAACGATACAATTGGGCAAAGTCAAATAACAGAAAAAAGCCAAGGACTTCCCTTGGCTTTTTTTCAATAAGACAATATGTTATGATTGAAATAAAATCATATGTGGTGATAAAATATGAAGGTTAGAGAAATATTTCATTTAAATAGCAACTTTAAAAGTTTAAAACTTTTAGCAGGACAAGGTGGCCTTGACAAAGAGATAAAAGATATTGAAATTGTAGAGATACCAGATGGTGTGTATTGGGTAAATAAAGGGGATCTGGTAATAACCACTGGGTATTTTTTACATAAAGAGAGAAATGATTTGATGACTTGGATTGATATATTAAATGAAAAGGGTGCAGTTGGATTAGGTATAAAAATAGATCGATATCTAAAAAAGATACCTGTAGAAGCCATAGAAAAAGCAAATGAATTGAACTTTTCATTATTCGAGATACCTATACACTTAGGTTATAGTGATATGACATGGCCAATTGTAACGAAAATACTAGGTGAAAAGGACTACACAAACTATAAACTTGAAAAATACAATGAAGAGCTCTTGAACTTTAGTTTAAAGAACTATGGTATAAGAGATGTTGTTTATCTAATGAAAAAATATATAAAAAATCCATTTGCTGTATTTTCTTTTTATAATAGTAAAATAGAATCTATACCATATAATGAAACTCAATTTCCTATATCCAATATTATTGATACAATTAATGAATACAAGGAGAAAATAGATGCTTCTGTAGATTTTTTTGGTATAGAGATAAATAATCAAAAAATATGGATGAATGCTTTAAAGGCTGAAGGAGAAGTTATAGGATATTTTTCTATCATTTCTTATGACGATCGCCGTATAAAGCTTGATTTTAAAATGGCTAAACTTTCTTTTTCTTATTTAATAATGGGCATGTTACTAGAAAAATCTTATCATTATTTACGATATAATTCGAAAGAGGACTTCTTAAAATTGGTGATCTATAAAGAAATTGCCAATAAGATAAAACTTAAACGCAATGCAGCTTACTATAACATTGCATTTGATTTAAAGAGAAGTGTATGGATTATTAAAGTTACTTCGAAAGAGGTGTGTAAAAGCGAATTATATAAGATCAGTGAAATCATTCAGAATAAGTTTGATCTAAATGAGATTCATATTGTTTTTGAAAAGAATTGTATGATTTGTATTCATGATCAAAAAGAAAATATATGTCATAAAAATTGGTTTGAACACCTACTAAAAGAACTTGAGTATAAATTTCCAGTTTATCATTTTAAAATTGGTGTGAGTAAAACCTTTAATAGTTTAGACCAATTATCAACAGCATATAATGAAGCAAGATTTTGTCTTGAAAGTGGTTTGAAGGCAGAAGAGGATGCAATTCAGTTTTTTGATGATCTGATTATATACTATGTCTTAAATGATATATCTACACATCCACAGTTAATTAGATTGTACGAGGATACGATCAAAAAAATAAATGACCACGATAGACACTATGGAACAGACCTTGTAAAAACCATAAAGAGTTATATAGAGAATAGCTATAATGTATTAAAAACTGCTGAGGATTTATATATACATAGAAATACCTTATATAAAAGACTGAGAAAGATAGAAAGCATTATAGATTTAAATATGAAAGAATCAGATAAAAATTTAGTTTTGAGCCTAGGACTCAAACTTCACAAGCTATATTACAGAACATGAACTACGTGGAGGGGAATATGATGGTAAATCAAGAAAGAATTATTAATAAGTTTATCGAATATGTACAAATCGATAGTGAAACTGGAAATGAAGGTACATTTTCTAAACGGATAATGGAAGAGATGAAAAATATAGGAATGACAGTGTGGACGGATGATGCAGGTGAGAAAGTAGGCTCTAATGGGAATAACGTCTACGGCTTTTTAGATGGTGATTTAGATATAGAGCCAATCTTATTTAGCAGTCATATGGATACGGTAAAGCCAGGCGTGGGAATAAAACCAATGATAAAAGATGGAGTAATATACAGCAGTGGTAATACAATATTAGCGAGTGATGATAAGTCTGGAATTAATGGGATCTTAGAAGCCCTTAGAACCATTCAAGAAAATAATATGTCTCATGGACCGATTGAAGTAGTATTTACGATTTGTGAAGAAAGTGGTATGGGAGGTTCAAAAAATCTTGCATACGATAGAATAAAGTCTAAAAAAGCTTTTGTTTTTGACAGCAGTGGTGAAGTAGGAAAAATCATTATACAAGCACCAGCGCAAGATAAGATAAAAGTGAAAATAATGGGAAAGCCAGCCCATGCAGGTGTAGCACCAGAGGAAGGGATTAGTGCCATACAAGTTGCTTGTGAAGCGATTACAAATATGAGACTACTTAGAATTGATGAAGAAACAACAGCCAATATAGGCACCTTTAACGGAGGGAAAGCGACAAATATAGTTTGTCCAGAGGTGGAAATTATAGCAGAAGCAAGAAGTTTAAATAATGAAAAGTTAAAAGAACAATCTAACCATATGGTAGCATGCTTTAAAAAGGCAGCAGAAAAATATGAAGTAGAATTAATATATGAAATAAATAACATGTATAAAGCATTCAAAATAGAAAAAAATGACGAGCTCGTAAAAAGAGTGCAGAATGTTTGTAGCAAGCTTGGCATAAAATCAAATCCTACTTCTACAGGTGGTGGAAGTGATGCAAATATCTACAATGAGCATGGCATAAAAGCAATCAATTTAGGAACAGGAATGACAAAGGCCCATACATTAGAAGAGCATATTACAATACAAAGTTTAGTGGATATTAGCAATGTTGCTTTAGAATTGATGTTAAGGAAGAAACAATGATCTATAACATAGGTTCATAGGGGTAGCGGGAATCAAAAATGTTAGGAGATTAGATTTTTAAAAGACAAAATGAAAGGTCATTGAAACATCAAGGGACTATAGGTAATTTTTTTACCTATAATCCCTTTTTTTATACTTAAATACTAGGCATCCTACAACCTATATTGTTAAACTAGGATGCAACACCAATTGGCAAGAATCTATTGATAACAGAAGAAAAACTATCGAGGATTTTAGGGGGATATTTGATCTTTGGTAAAGATAAATTGCCTATACTTGATAAAAAAGTGGCTATGAATTATCTATTCATGACAAAGGAATTGTTAAGAGACTAACGAATTTTAGAGTTACACTAAATATGAAAATGCAAGAAATACATAACAACGAAAAAACTAAAAAATAGAATCATTATTTTACGCAAATGGATGATTGAAGCTTAATGGATATTATGTATGGGAAGGAGAAAGTACGCATATTCCAAGGTATAAAGCATGAGCAGAGACTGCAGTGAAAGCTATAAAATTCATGTAAAACTACAAAACAAGGAGAACAAAATGTTGACAAGGTACACCTCTAAAAATACAATATAAACATTATTATTTTGAAAAGGGAGGCAGTCAAATGTTAGATTTACTCGTCAAAGGTGGTTCAATTGTAGGTGTTGATAATATTTATGAAGGTTCAATAGGTATAAAGGATGGTAAAATTGTTGCAATTGTTAGTACAGAAATTCAATTAGAAGCTAAAAATATCATTGATGCGAAAGAAAAAATGATTTTTCCAGGTGTTATTGACTGTCATGCACATTTAAATGACCCAGGCTTTGAATGGCGAGAAGACTTTGTACATGGATCTGAGAGTGCTGCGGCTGGGGGAGTCACTACTATTATTGATATGCCCCTACAAAATACGCCTGCATTGACGTCCAAAGAAATTTTTATTGATAAGGAAAAAGCAATTAAAAATTCAGCAGTAGTGGATTATGCCTTTTGGGGTGGTTTTGTAGATAACAATATAGGAGAACTTAAGGGGCTTTATGATGCAGGTGCAGTTGGATTAAAAGCTTTTATAGGACCTGTGTCTCTTGGTTATTCTAGTGTAGATATGGGAATGATTCGAGAAGCCATGAATCTTATTGCACCTTTAGATATTTTTATTGGATTTCATTGTGAAGATTATTCTATTGTAAAAGGAGCCGAAGAAAAAGCCATAAAAGAAAAACGATTTGGACGTAAAGATTTCTTAGAATCTAGACCAGTAGTTGCAGAATTGATTGCAGTAAAAAATGTTATTGATCTAGCAAAAGAAACAGGTGCCAAAATACATATTTGTCATGTTAGTCATCCCTTAGTAGCAGAAGAAATTAAAAAAGCACAAAGTCAAGGGGTAAAAGTAACAGGAGAAACCTGTTCTCATTATTTGGTATTTACGGAAAACGATTTACTAGAGAATGGCACACTATTTAAGTGTGCTCCGCCTTTAAGAAAAGAGAAAAATAAGGAAGAACTTTGGAAATATGTAATAGACGGAACCCTTAGCTGTGTGGCATCTGACCATTCACCCTCAGCGTCATATGAAAAATCAGAAGAACAGAATAATATTTGGGAGGCTTGGGGTGGCATCAGTGGAATACAAAGTACTTTTCAAGTTATGTTTAACGAGATTGTGCACCAACGCAAACTCAGTCCTACTTTGTTAACAAAGGTTTTGTCACATGGGCCTGCAAAAACCTTTGGCTTATATCCTGAAAAAGGAGCCTTGATGCTTGGTGGAGATGCAGATCTAGTCATTGTAGACCCAGAACGGCCTTGGGAAATTACACCCGAATCATTATTTTATAAAAATAAGATTTCTGCTTTTGTTGGTTTAACAGGAAAAGGTTTGGTTGAAAGAACCATTGTAAGAGGAGAAAGCGTATTTTGTAATGGTACGATTATAGGAAAACATGGATATGGGCGTTTAATAAAAAGAAAAGGGCTATAAAAATTTCTATTTGTTATTAAGGATAATTTTCGTTACATACAATTATGTTTTTGCACCAAAGATGCTTATTAAAAATCAAAAAAATATGTGAAGAGGGAGGGTTTTGCAATGGGATAAATAAATAATATTTTTAAAATTAGCAATAGAGTGAATAAAGTTTTTTAAAGAAGCACAGCTACAAACAAAAGAGATTATTGTGTTGAATGAAAATGTTATTAAAACCTTGAATAACAAAAGGAGGATAAAAGATGGAAGCAGATTATGGCATATTATCATTGATACCACCGCTTGTGGCTATTGGAATGGCATTAATAACGAAACAAACAATATTATCATTAGTATTAGGACTTTGGGTAGGGGTTACTATTATTAATGGCTGGAACCCCATTATTGCTTTACCTAAAATGGTATCTGACTTTTTTATTCCATTGATAGGCGACGAGTGGAATGCAGGAATGTTGATGCTAATTACTGCATGTGGAGGCTTTGTATATATGATAAAGGCTTCTGGTGTTGCAAAGGCATTTGGGGATACAGTAACAAAAAAAGTTAAAACAAGAAAATCAGCACAATTACTTGCTTATGTTAGTGCTTTTGCATTTATTTATACAGAGCCAACGCTAACATTAGGAGCAATTATGAGACCGATAACAGAACGGTTGAGAGTATCAAGGGTTAAGCTCGCATATATATGTGATGTCATGGGATGTCCCTTTGCATCCCTCTCACCGATAACCAGTTATGGGGTATACGCAACGGGCTTAGTTGCTACGCAGCTTACGGCTTTGAATTTAACAGATAATCCGTGGTCATTGTTTGTGAAAGCAATTCCTTTCAATCTATATGCTTCCTTTGGAATGCTTGCATTATTATATGTTATCATGAGATCCATTGATGTTGGCCCAATGTATTATGCAGAAAAAAGAGCGATTGAAACAGGTCAACTTATTGGGGAAAACGATAATCCTATGACAAAAGAAAACGAAAATGAGTTTGATATTCCCCAAAATGTTAGATTAACAATTAAAAACTTTCTTGTTCCAATTGGAGGTTTGTTCGCAACGTTGCTTGCAGTTATATTCTGGACAGGAGAAGTTCATAAAAATGGCTTAGGTGGTGCATTTATGAATGCAAACATAACCTTGGGCATTATAACAGGTTTCTTAGTTGGTGCTTTGTTAGCAGGGATTATGGGTGCGAATTCTAAAATATTTTCTTATAATGAAATCGTTTCAAAGTTTGTGAGAGGTGTTGTTTTAAACTCTGAAATTCCAATGATTCTTGTATTAGCTTGGTCCATAGGTTCTATTACAAAAATAATGAATCTTAAGGGATTCTTAATAACCTTCGTACAAGGAACATCTATTTCACCAGGACTAATTCCAGCTTTGATCTTTATTGTTGGGGCACTAGTAGGTTTTTCTACAGGTAGCTCTTGGGGCGTATGGTCCATTATGATGCCTATAGGCATTCCTATGGCGCATACTTTTGGGATTCCTATTCCACTAATGATAGGCGCAGTATTAAGTGGTGGCGCTTTTGGAGATCACTGTTCGCCTATATCAGATACAACGATCCTTGCTTCAACCGCAGCAGGAGCTGACCATGTAGAGCACGTGAGAACCCAATTACCATATGCTATTACTGTAGGGATTTCATCGGCTATCGGTTTTGCCGTGGGAGGGTTAATCACTCCTTTGATAGGAATTTTAGCAACAGCTTTGTCGATAATTTTAGGATTAAAGATATTACAAAGTAAAGCAAAAGCACATTTGGCAGAAGTAAAAAATTAATTTTCCCCCAAATTTTGAAACAAAAGAAGATTGTGTTAAAGTTTTAAATTACATAAATGGAGGATTGTCATGAAAAAAGTAAGCAATTTATATGCAATAGATTATATACTCTACAATGCCAATATATATACTATCGATGAAAAAAATTCAAAAGCAGAAGCAGTTGCTATCGCTGGGAATAAAATTGTTTCCGTTGGAAGCAATGAGGAGATCATGGCTCTAAAAACAGACCAAACAAAGCTCTATGATTGTCAATCTAAAACAATTATACCTGGAATTATAGATTCCCATACCCATTTATGGGAAGCTGGTTTGTTAATGCAAGGTCTTATTACCTTTGGGATCAAGACTATAGACGAATTAAAAGAAAAAATTGCTCAAGCAGTAGATGAAATACCTAAAAACACCTGGTTGCAAGGTGGAAGTTGGATTGAAACACAGTTTAAAGAAAATAGAATGCCTAATCGCTGGGATATAGATGAGGCAGCGCCCAATAATCCAGTTGTATTGGAAAGGATATTTGGGGCATGTGTTGTCAATTCAGCTGCATTGGCTGAAGCAGGAATCACTAAGGATACCCCTAACCCTGAAGGAGGAGAAATACAGCGTGATACACAAACAGGAGAGCCGACGGGGATACTACTAGGTAAAGCTGTTTTACTTGTAAGAAATGTCATGCCAGGAGCCTTTGGTGCCGATGATTTTGGTGGAGGAAAAGGAGATACCTCAATAAAAATATTTGAAAAGTATATAGCATTTGGTATGAAAGAGTATCATAAATATGGTATAACCAGCATCGTAGAGCCAGGAGTAAGTCCTAATATTTGTAGAGCATATCAAAACTTAAAGAATGATGAGCAACTGAAATTAAGGGTCAATTTGATGCCAAATTGGTATGGATTTACATTAAAACAAAAGATGGAGCAAATGGATCGCTTTATTGATGAGATAGGAGTTTATACTGGATTTGGTGATGAATGGTTAAGATATGGTGGGCTAAAGATGGCAATAGACGGGGGATTGACATCAAAAACAGCTTTATTATCATGGCCATATCTAGGAGAAGAAAAACCTAGAGATGTTAATTTAAGACTTGATTTATCCAATTTAAAGCATTGGATAAAAAAAGCACATGATGCGGGTTGGAGTATAGGTATTCATGTTATGGGAGACATCGCAATAGAAGAAGCAGTAGATGCCATTTATGAAGCCTATAAGGCCAATCCTGTAAAAAGAACACATCATTTAATACATGCTTACTACCCTTCACAAGAGAGTCTTGAGAAAATGAAGGAAGCAGGTATTATGGCATCTTTGCAGCCATCATTTATATATGGTGAGGCAGATGGATATGATCAGCTACTACCAATGGATAAGCAAATAAGCTTTCTTCCTTTAAAAACCTATAATAATGCAGGCGTTATATCTTCTATCAGTACAGATATGCCTTGTGCACATATAAATCCATTCTGGGGTTTGTATTCTGCAGTTACAAGAAAAGGAATGCAAGGCTATCAGCTTGGACATGAGGAATGTATTTCTGTTGAGGAAGGGATACGAATGATGACTTTAAATGGAGCCTATATAACAGGAGAAGCGGATATCAAAGGTTCTATAGAGTCAGGAAAATTAGCAGATATCGTAATGTTAGATAGAAATCTAGATACCATAAAAGAAGAAGCGTTAAAAGATATAGAAGTAACGTTAACGATGGTAGATGGAGAAATAGTGTATCAGAAATAATCAATGATTGATTAGAAAGTTATATAAAAGTATTTCAATAAAATCCTAAAATTTGCATACCTATAAGTTTGGTGTGCAAATTTTAAGGGATTTTTTATTATGAATTAGAAGTCAAGATAAAAGCAATTAGTATACGATTCAATAAAGGAAATATACTCTAAAAAATACAATGAACAAGAGTAAAAATTTAGATGAAGGGGGATATCATAAGATGATTGATTTATTACTTGTGCATGGAGTTGTAATTACGATGGATAAAGAAAGGCGCATTTTTGAAGATGGAGCAGTGGCGATTCACAATGGACGTATTTTGGAGGTAGATGCTTCAGAAAATCTGATACGAAAATATGAAGCAGAGAAGGTGTTAGACTGCAAACATCATTGTATTTTACCAGGCTTTATTGATGCTCATGGTCATGGAGGACATTCCATGTTTAAAACGATTGCAATGGAGAATAGCAGCTTTTGGATGCCAATATTGACCCATACATACAAAAACTATGTTACAGATGATTTTTGGTATTACGAAGGAAAACTGTCTGCAATTGAACGCTTAAAGTCAGGAGTTACAACTGGTGTGTGCGTACTAGGCTCAATGCCCCGTTCTGATGATCCTATTTTTGCTATAAACCATGCAAAAGCCTATGCAGAAGTAGGGGTGAGAGAAATTGTATGCACAGGACCTTGCAATCCCCCTTGGCCCCATCAATTTAGTCGCTGGATAGATGAGAAGAGGATTGTAAAAGAAGTAACATATGATGAGGTGATAAAAGGTGCAGAAGCAGTGATTGAAGCTTTGAATCATGCTAATGAGGACAGGACTCGTGCCTTTATTACTCCTTTCGTAATCGTAACATCGGTTAATCCATCTCATCCCACACCTCCAGATCAGCTATATGGGTTGACGGATCATGACCGTTTGCAGGCGAAAAGGATTAGAGAAATTGCTAAAAAATACAATACACGCATCCATTCCGATGCGTTTGGTGGAATGGTTCATCTTGCAATTCAAGATAAAGAAAATGCGTTGCTGGGCCCAGATGTTCACTTACAGCATTGTAGGGGGATTTCCTTTGATGAGGCCCGTATTTTAGCTGAAACAGGTACCCATGTAAGTACTGCACCGGGTTTTGGACAAGTGAATGCTCGAACACCCATTACTGAACTCATTGAAATGGGTGCTACTGTGGCTATTTCAACGGATGGAACTTCGCCATCTGCTACCTTTGATATGTTCCAGGCCATGAGAAAAACACAAATGATACATCAGGCAGTATTAAAAGACTACTATTATTTTCCTCCCGGGAAATTATTAGAGATGGTAACAATTGATGCGGCCCGTTGCGTTGGATGGGATGATGAGTTAGGTTCACTAGAGGCAGGTAAAAAAGCGGATGTGATTACAATTAATATGCAGCAACCCCATTTGACTCCTAACTTCATGTATGTTCACCGGTTGATATATCAAGCTGTAGCAAATGACGTGGACAATGTCATTGTAGATGGAAAAATCATGATGAAAGATCGACAGGTATTGACCGTAGATGAAAAACAAGTACTGGAAGAAGCAAATCAAGAATCAATTGCTACGATTGAGAGAGCTGGACTGAAAAAATATATGCAACCAACCAAATATTTCTGGGGACATGCTCGGGCATATGTAGATGAAAGAAGATATGATCCAAATAACCAATAATAAGGAGGTATTAGAATGAAAACAAAAATTAAGAGTAAGTTTGTTATCGGTTTTGATGGACAGGATCATGTAATTTTTAAGGATGGGGAAGTTGTTTTTGAGAAAGATACTATTGTATTTGTAGGACATGACTATGAAGGACAGGTGGATAAGACAATTGAAGCTGGAAATGCGGTAGTAAGTCCAGGTTTTATTGATCTAAATGCACTGGGTGATATTGATCATGATATCATACATATGGAGGCAGATGCGCTAAGACAGAAAAATCTTCTTTGGTCTAAAGAATATTATGAAAAAGGTTACCATGAGGTCATGGCTGCTGAAGAAGAGGGATTTAAGTCTTTATATGCGTACACACAATTAATCATGCATGGTGTTACCACAGCGATGCCCATAACCTCTGTTTTTTATAAAAAATGGGCAGAGACCTATCAGGAATTAGAAGCGGCAGTACACCATGCCGGCAAGTTAGGTCTACGTATGTATATGGGACCAAGTTATCAATCTGGTATAAGAGTTGTTAAGCCAAATGGAGAAATAGAAGTCTGCTGGAATGAAAAAGAAGGGGAAGAAGGCTTAAAGCGTGCGGTGGAATTTGTCCAAAACTTTGATGGTGCATATGAAGGGCTGATTCATGGAATGCTTGCGCCAGAGAGAATTGAAACTCAAACACCACAAAATCTAATCAATACAAAAAGATTTAGTGAAGAATTAGGATGTCCAGTGAGGCTTCATGCAGCCCAGGGACTTTATGAGTATAATGAAATCCATCGTAGACATCATAAAACGCCAATCAGATTTTTATATGATCTAGGATTTTTAGGGCATCGTACGGCCATCCCCCATGCTGATTATGTAACAGGCTATAGCAGAGTAGATAAAGGGGAAGGCGATGACTTAGAACTATTACAGGAAACTGAAACAACAGTAATTCATTGCCCCTTAGTGATTGGTCGCCATGGTTCAGCTCTTGAAACCTTTGCAAAATATAAAAGACGAGGGATTAATTTGGCAATAGGAACAGATACATTTCCTCCAGACTTTTTTCAAAATATCCGAACAGCAAGTATGATTTCAAGAATATTAGAAAATGATGTAAAAGATTCTACTTATGCTGATGTATTCCGTTCAGCGACCCTTGGAGGCGCTAAGTTTTTAGGAAGAGAAGACCTAGGACGACTTACTGTTGGTGCAAAGGCAGATATTATTATCATTGATTTGGACGGTTTTCATATAGGACCAGTGGAAGATCCAATTCGAACAATGATGATGTGTGCTTCAGGTAGGGATGTTAAGATGTCCATTATTAATGGACGGATTGTGATGGAAAATAGAATTATTCCAAACATTGATTTAGAAGAAATAAGAATAAAAGGGCAGAAATATTTTAATAAGATGCGATTAGGGTATATTGAAAGAGATTATCAACATTTATTAGAGAAAGAGCTTTTTCAATCTTCATTTCATGTAATTGAAAAGAATAAGAAATAAGATTTTAAAATAAAAACAATCAATTAAAGGTTTCAATACAATATAAAAATTGAGAGAGGATGAAAATGTTCATTCTCTTTTTTCATGAGATATTAGCCATGAAAATGACTTGACTTCTTACATCAATGATTCGTAGGTGGAGCATTGATTAAATGATGAATTTATCTAATTCGGCAAAGTGTTTGACATTTTTTTATCCTATAGAGACAAAGGGATAAAAACCAAATGATAGAATTGTTTACAAACAAGAAAAATTAAGAAAAATTACACTTTTGTGCTATCGTAAGCTTGGTAACTGGATCCTTAGATTAAGCGTTCAGTTCTCAACAAACAGCTATTTTTTATAGTATGAGAGTGCAAGTGAAATGATTTTATTTAGTTAGGTTACTTATATTCGAATAGGGAGTGATAGGATGGATTTTGATATTTTATTAAGAAACTGTACAGTTATAAGTATGGATAAAGATCGTAGAATTCTAAGAGAAGCAACGATAGGCATTAAAGGAGATACCATTGCGTATGTAGGAAAAGATCGTGATGAATTTCAAGGACTTAAAGTAATTGATGGAAAAGGAAAGGTGGTTTTACCTGGATTCATTGACAGTCATGCCCATGCAGGTCATGGATTACTTAAAACTCTAGGGGAAGGAATCATTGAAGATGGATTATTAGATCTATATGAGTATATATATTATCAATGCACCACCCCTGAATTTTGGTTTGCAGAAGCACAATTATCAGGAATAGAAAAAATAAGGTTTGGTGTAACAACTGGTGTGAGCTATCTAGGTTCTGACCCAAGATATGATGATTTGGTATATGCGCAAGCACATGTAGAAGGAATGAAAGAAGTCGGAATAAGAGATATTCTTGGAATAGGAACACCTTATCCACCATTTCCAAAAACTTTTAGAGATTGGGATGGATTTAAAATACGAGATCAAAAAATAAAGTCATTTGAAGACTCTTTTACAGCTACTTATAATGCTGTAAAAAAATTCAATAATACCAACGATGGATTAACATTTTGTTATCCGACACCATCAGCAATTGGAAACCTTAAAGAATTGACAATAGATCAGTTGAAAGCACAATCAAAAGCTATGAGAGATGTCGCAGAAGAATTTGGCACACCCATTCACAGTCATTCATTTGGAGGGGACATTAAATTTGCATATGAGCATTTAGATATTTTAGGGCCTAAAGTTTTTACTGCACACGTGACAGGAATTAGTGAAGAAGAGATAAAGATTATAGCTGATACAGGTACAAATGTTTGCAGTGGCCCCTATACTACAGCTTATATTCATGCACGATGTCCGGTTGTCGAATTGTTGGAGGCAGGAGCAAATGTTACTTTTTGTACAGATGCAAGTGCACCAAATCGTACATATGATTTGCTTGAAAAAATACGGATAGGAATGCTTCTTCATAGAAGTTATTTTCATAATCCATCATTAATTACAGCTGGAAAAGCTTTAGAGATGGTAACAATCGATGCAGCAAAAGCAATCGGTCTAGATACGATCATTGGGTCTATAGAAGTTGGAAAAAAAGCTGATGTAATATGTGTTAATATGCAAAAGCCACATTTATATCCAGTTTGGCAGGAGCCTGTAAGGATGGTTTATCAAGCAAGTGGTCATGATGTGGACACTGTAATTGTGAGTGGAAAAGTGTTAATGGAGGACAATCAAATAGCATATATTGACGAGTCAAAAGTATTAGAAAATGCGCAAAAAGAAGCCATGACAATGCTAAAAAGGGCAGAGGCAGAAAAATATATTCAAATGCCTAAACATTTTTGGGGAGCAGTGGCTTATAAAGAATATTTAAAATAGAAAAAAACGTTTTCCAACTCAACAAAAAAATAGATACATAAGGTAATGATGTATCTACCAGGGGGGATAAGAATGTTTAAATATATTGTTAGAAGATTATTATATTTGATTCCTGTCTTGATAGGCGTATCTTTTATTGTTTTTTCACTGCTTTACATGACGCCTGGGGATCCAGCTAAAATTATTCTAGGAGAACAAGCAGATCAAAAAGCAGTCGAAGAATTGCGAGAAGAAATGGGATTGAACGAATCCTTTGTTGTACAATATGTAAACTATGTTAAAAAAATTGTTTTCAACCAAGATATGGGCATGTCATACATTACGAAAAGGCCTGTTTTGACGGAAATATTTACAGTTTTCCCCAATACTGTTAAACTAGCGGCCACCTCAATTATACTAGCGATTATACTAGGAAATGTTTTTGGCGTTATATCAGCAGTCAAACAATATTCAGTGGTGGATTCCATTATTACTGTAATTGCATTGCTAGGTATATCCATGCCAATGTTTTGGGTGGGGCTATTAATGATTCTGTTATTTTCAGTTCAATTGGGATGGCTACCAGCTTCAGGCTATGATGGAATAGAATATATGATTATGCCCGCAATCGCACTAGGCGCCCAAAGTATAGCTGTAATTACTCGAATGACGCGATCGAGTATGCTAGAGGTAATTCGGCAAGATTATATAAGAACTGCAAGAGCAAAGGGACAAAAAGAATATATTGTAATCTTTAAACATGCTTTTAATAATGCGCTTATACCAATTATTACAATTGTAGGATTGCAATTTGGATATTTACTAGGGGGTGCAATAATAACCGAATCTATATTTTCTATACCTGGCCTAGGAAGATTAATGGTAGAATCTATTAAAATGAGAGATTTTCCAGTTGTACAGGGAGCTGTTCTTTTTATCGCAGTCTGTTTTAGTGTTGTAAATCTAATAGTAGATTTATTATATGCGTATGTTGATCCTAGAATAGGAAAAGCATAGGAAAAATCAAATAATAGCACAAGTTTGATCTTCAGAGAGGAGTCGATTTGTAATATGGAATCTACAGCTTATGAAACAAAACCCAAAACATATAAAAAGAAAAGTCAATGGTTTGAAGTGTGGAAGCGGTTAAGACGAAGTAAGTTAGCTATGGCTGGTCTAATCATACTTGTTATATTATTAATTGCAGCGCTATTGGCAAATGTGATTGCACCGTATGAATATGATAAACAAGATTTAAGAAGTACTTTTCAAACTCCTAGCAAAAACCACATATTTGGTACGGATGAGTTTGGAAGGGATATCTTTAGTCGTATCATTTATGGAGCAAGGATTTCACTGCAAGTTGGCTTTATCGCCGTAGGCATAGCAGTAGTTGTAGGGGGAATACTTGGAGCAGTATCAGGATTTTATGGTGGGATCATAGATAATGCTGTTATGCGAGCGATGGATATATTTTTGGCAATCCCATCACTTTTGCTTTCGATTGCGATAGCGGCAGCATTAGGACCTGGTTTAGGAAATTTAATGATTGCGGTTGGAATTTCATCCATCCCTAGATATGCCAGGATTGTTAGGGCATCTGTACTTTCTATCAGTAAACAGGAATTTATAGAAGCTGCAAAAGCTGCAGGATCAAGTGACGTAAGAATTATATTTAAGCATATCATACCGAATAGTTTGGCGCCTATTATTGTTCAGGCAACGATTGGAGTAGCCAGTGCCATATTAACAGCAGCAGGATTAAGCTTTATTGGATTAGGGATTCAGCCACCTATACCAGAATGGGGTGCGATGCTGTCAAGTGGAAGAGCTTATATAAGAGATTATCCTTATATGACAATTTTTCCAGGACTATTTATAATGATAACAATTTTATCTTTAAATTTATTAGGAGACGGATTAAGGGATGCTTTAGATCCAAAGCTTAAAAACTAATTTAAAGGTGGTAAAGAATATGCGTGATAAAAATTTATTAGAAATTAAAAATTTGAAAATACATTATAAAACGGATGAAGGTGTAGTTCATGCCGTTGAAAATTTAAACCTTACTGTCAAGAATGGTGAGACGTTAGGTTTTGTGGGTGAAACAGGAGCAGGAAAGACAACAACTGCCCTGGGCATTATGCGACTAGTTCCCGAACCACCAGGAAAAATTGTTGATGGAGAAATAATCTTTGAGGGTGAGGATCTCCTGAAAAAAAGCAAAAAAGAAATGAGAAATGTTCTAGGAAAAGATATTGCAATGATATTCCAAGATCCAATGACCTCTTTGAATCCAGTAATGACTGTAGGGGAGCAAATTGCTGAAATGATCCTATTACATCAGAATGTATCAAAAAGAGAAGCTTATGACATGGCATGTAAAATGTTAGAAAAAGTAGGGATTAAGGAAGAACGGGCAAAGGATTATCCACATCAATTTAGCGGTGGGATGAAACAACGTGTAGTAATTGCCATTGCTTTAGCCTGTAATCCAAAGCTTATTATTGCTGACGAACCAACAACAGCATTGGATGTAACGATTCAGGCACAAGTGCTAGACTTAATGAAAAAATTGAAAGATGAGTTTAATACATCTATGATTTTAATTACCCATGATTTAGGGGTTGTAGCAGAAATCTGCGATAAAGTTGCAATTATGTATGCAGGAAATGTAGTTGAATATGCTTCAAAAGAGTTGTTATATACCCAACCCTTGCATCCCTATACCCAAGGTTTATTTGATTCAATACCAGACATAGAGAAGGATGAAGAACGACTAAGAGAGATTGAAGGCTTACCCCCAGATCCTACAGAGTTGCCTTTAGGGTGTAGCTTTTACCCGAGGTGTCCCAAAGCATTCAATAAATGTTCCAGTGAAAAGCCAGGTATATATAACATTAACGAAGAACACTATGTGCAATGTTTTCTCTATGATTCAGAAGTGTATAAATAAGGGGGGTTAGTATGAGTAAAAAATTATTGGAAGTAAAAAATTTGAGAAAATACTTTAAAGTTAAAAATGGCATGTTACATGCAGTAGATGACTTAAGTTTTTATATTAATAAAGGGGAAACACTGGGGATGGTTGGAGAATCAGGATGTGGAAAATCTACTACTGGCAGAACCCTTATAAGACTCCTTAAAGCAGATAGTGGAGAAATTATATTTAAAGGAGAAGACATTTTGAAACATTCGCCCAAAAAGGAAAAAGATTTTCGTAAAGAAGCTCAAATCGTATTTCAAGATCCTTATTCATGCTTAAATCCGAGGTTGTCTGTTTCTGAAATCATTGCAGAACCATTGATTGTAAATAAGATTTTTAGTAGTAAAGTAGATCAAGAACATAGGATTATAGAGCTAATGGATCTTGTAGGCATTGAAAAAAGATTAATGAATTCCTATCCCCATGAATTAGATGGAGGAATGCGTCAGCGGGTAGGTATCGCTAGAGCTTTAGCTTTAAATCCTGAGTTTATTGTTTTAGATGAACCAGTATCTGCATTGGATGTATGTATACAGGCACAAATATTAAATCTTTTAAAAGATCTCCAACGGGAATTAGGACTAACCTATCTATTTATTGCCCATGATTTAAGTGTTGTAAAACACATTAGTGATAGAATTGCCGTAATGTATTTGGGAAAAATTGTGGAATTATCTAATTATAAGGATATCTTTAGAGAGCCTTTACATCCTTATAGCCAAGCCTTATTGTCAGCAATACCCGTGCCTAGCCTGAATGTAAATCGTAAACGTATATTACTTAAAGGAGACGTACCTAGCCCCGTCAATCCACCAGAAGGATGTCGTTTTGCAGGGCGATGCATGTATTGTCAAGAGATATGTAGGCAAAAGACGCCAGAACTGAGGGAGATTGAAGCCGAAAGATTTGTAGCATGCCATTTTGCAAAAAATTTAAGGGCTTAAATTACCGATACCATAGAATGAAAGTCAAGCCTATGCTTAATTGTTCCATGTGTTATTGTTAAAATTTGTTCTTAATTTTAGTGGCAATAAATAGGGCATGGTAATTAGTAAGGACAGTAGATGTTAAGAACTGAATTTTATACAACTTTAAAAAATAAAGGGGGATGTCAAAGTGTTAAAAAAGAAATCTGTTTTTAAATCAATGGTCGTATTAATTGTTGCTCTATCATTAATACTGACTGGATGTGGTGGCGCAAATAATACGAGCAGTAGTGAAGATGTAGATTCACAAAATTCTACTAAAAGCACGATAACCAAGGAAGACAAAAATACTTTAGTTGTTGCAAATATGTATGATGCAAAAACAGTAGATCCACATGCGGCAGGCGATTCAGCCAGTGTAAATGTTCTTTGTGAAATCACGGAAACTTTAGTGGACTATGATGAAGAAGGAAACATTATACCACTTTTAGCTGAAAAATGGGAACAGATAGATGATGTATCTTATAAGTTTTATCTTAGAAAAGGTGTAAAATTCCATAATGGAGAAGAAATGAAAGCAAGTGATGTGGTCTATAGCTTTAAGAGGGCATTATCACCAAAAGGTGCAAGAGTTCAGTATATTATGAAAGTGGTTGATCCTGATGGTTTTGAGATCGTTGATGATTATACAGTAGTTATTCGTACAAAGATGCCTTTTAGTCCTTTTGTAAGTTATCTTCCCTATATAGGAGCAGCTGTTATCAATGAAAAATATTATGAAGAGAATGGAGAAGAAGCTTCTTTCCACCCAGTAGGTACAGGTCCATTTACATTTGTTGAATGGAAAAAAGCAGATAGGGTTACATTAAAACGTTTTGAAGAATATTGGGGGGAGAAGCCTGCCTATGAAAATTTAGTGATTCGGGCTATTACTGAAGCAAACAGTAGAGTCATTGAACTTGAAACTGGCGGCATAGATATGGCATATAATATTACAGCGAACGATATTAAGAGAGTGGAGGAAAATCCTGATCTAGAACTTAAGAGAAGACTTTCCACCACATTTACTTACCTAGGATTTAACACACAAAAAGCGCCATTAGATAATGTAAAATTACGTCAAGCGATTGATTATGCCATTGATGAAGAAGGGGTTGTTGCCACGGTATTTAGAGGGGTAGGGGTGTATACACCAGGACCTGTAACACCAAAACAAACCTATTTTGATGATAGTGATACAGCATGTA
This sequence comes from Clostridiaceae bacterium 35-E11, assembly GCA_038396625.1. GTDB lineage: Bacteria > Bacillota > Clostridia > Peptostreptococcales > Thermotaleaceae. The sequence continues at coordinate 3,343,909 of CP121688.1, read as the reverse complement.
AGTATGATCCAGAAAAAGCAAAAGCCCTGTTAAAAGAAATTGGCATGGATTCAGATCTTAAGCTGGAGATATGGACACCTGATCGTCAAGAACGTATAGATATTGCACAGATTGTTCAAAGTCAACTGAAAGAAGTAGGTATTGATACTGAAATAAAAGTATTAGAATGGGGTGCCTTTATAGATGGAACCACAGGAGGAGAACATGATATGCTTATAGGAGGTTGGGGAGCAGTTGGATTCCCTGATCCTGACAATAACATATATGGTCCACTACATAGTGATCAAATTCCTGCAAATAATTACTGTTTCTATAGCAATCCAGAATTAGATAGTTTATTGGATAAAAGTAGAGTTTTACCTAATGGACCAGAAAGAGAAAAGGTTGTTAAGGATGTGCAAAAACTTATCAGAAAAGAAGTTCCTTATGTGACCTTTGATAACACGGAACAAATTGTGGGTGTGCGTAAGTATGTTAAAGGATTTATGCCAAGTCCTGCTTCATCCCATAAAGTAAATAAAACATATATAGAGTAAGGTGAGACAAGGAATGATTTCCTTGTCTTTACTATTTAGACATTGAAAATAAAGACCACAAAGATTTTTTGATGTATTAGAATACATGAAAGAAAACAGGGTAAAAATGAAGCAAAAGATAATTATGGAGATATTGGTTGTAAAAAATAATAGAAAGGAAAGCGCCATGGAAGGTCTAAAGGAAAATTTAAAGGAATTTTTTAATATTTTCAAAAGAGTTCTAAAGGGAAAAATAAAAATTGCACTACTTCTAGGAGTTACTGCTTATTCATTCTTTAAATTGATGCATATTCCTTATGCAGGAGTACTAAGTCTCGTATTATTTTTTTCAAACTTAATACCCTATATAGGTATTTTCATCGGGGGAGGGATGGTAGTACTGATCATTTTGTTCGTGGGCTCGTGGCAGCAATCCTTGATGGCACTAGGAGTTATAATAGGATTGCAGCTCCTAGAAGGCATGTACTTAGAACCTAAAGTTTTAGGGAAAGAATTTAACATGCATCCTATTTGGATATTTATTGCGGTTTTATTAGGAGGTGCTGTTTTCGGAATACCAGGAATGATTTTAGCTGTACCGTTAGCGGTATTTATCAAAGAAACGATTCGCAAGTAAGTAGCAGCAATAGATGAAAGTGATCAAAGGTACTATGTTTACTATAAATAATTTCATAAAAAGCTGGAAGCGTAGAAGAGAATGATTAGTCATCCTCTTCTTTTGCTATGATGCTTAAAATAGCGATGAGTACTTCATCAATGGTCTTATCTTCAGCATTTTCAGAAAAAATACGTGTCACTTGATTCATAAAATATCACCCACAACAGAATATGTAGAATGTCGTAAAGATAGAACTTGTACAGCAAAATTTTGACATAGAAGATAAGTGTATTGCAGCAATAATGATGGAAACAAAAGTTTTTGTATCTTTGAGGAGCAGCAGACAAAATTTAGAATCTATGAAATTGTATAAACCATAGGATTTTCACAAAAAATAATCGAGTGACAAGGATTAAATATTTTTAAATATTCTTTATAAAATGGCTTTACATAGGAACTTGAGAAAATAGTAGAACTATTTTTATGCTATGGGGACAGAAAGGAAGGCGTACATCTATGACAGAGCAGCAACTAAAAAGAAGTGTTACCTTTATACAGGCAATTGCTTTGGTAATTGGTATGATTATTGGATCTGGAATATTTTTAAAACCTGGAATTGTTTTAGAAAATGCAGGATCTCCAGTTATGGGTATGTTGGCTTGGATTGCAGGGGGTATTATCACCTTAGCCTCTGCGCTAACCATTGCTGAAATTGCGGCAGCAATTCCTAAAACTGGAGGTCTTTATACTTATCTTGAAGAGCTATACGGAGAAACCTGGGGGTTTTTGCTAGGATGGGTTCAGACAGTTATTTCTTACCCAGCTTCAGTTGCAGCTCTTGCTATTGCTTTTGCAACTTTTTCATCCTACTTTATTCCATTGAATGCTTTAGGGCAGAAGTTATTGGCAGTAGTAGTTTTGATATTTGTTTTGGCAATGAATATCATTGCTACTAAATATGGCGGAATGATTCAAACGATTTCTACAATTGGAAAATTACTTCCTATTGGAATTATTATCATTTTTGGTTTAATGAATGGTAATGTTCATGATTTTACATTGGCACCCGTAACAGCAACTGGTGCAGGGTTTGGTGCTGCCATTTTAGGAACTTTGTGGGCTTATGATGGCTGGATTGGTGTCACCAATATGGCTGGAGAATTAAAAAATCCTTCGAAGGAATTACCGCGGGCTATTATTCTAGGTGTAGCTACCGTAATTATAGTATATGTGCTGGTAAATATGGCAATGTTGAATGTTATGTCTGCCGAAGATATTATTACTTCAAAACGACCTGCATCTGATGCAGCAACGATACTATTTGGCAGTGGAGGAGCAGCCTTTATTACTGTAGGAATTATGGTTTCTGTATTTGGTGCATTGAATGGTTATCTTATGACAGGTGCTAGAGTGCCTTTAGCTATGGGAGAGAGAGGGCATTTACCCTTTTCACAATTTTTACGAAATCTTCATCCTTCCTTTGGGACACCAGCTAATGCACTCATGATAGAAGGCGCTTTATCTGTAGCCTATATTTTTTCAGGGACGTTTAATACATTAACGGATCTGTTAGTATTTGTATTGTGGATATTTTTTATGATGGGTGTTGCCGGTGTGTTTATCTTGCGTAGACGTATACCAGAAGCACAAAGGCCTTATAAAGTACCTTTATATCCAATTGTTCCGTTCATAGGGATTGCAGGTGGTGTTTATATTCTTTACAGTACAATTATAAGTGCTCCTATTCGCTCATTTGTCGGGATTGGTATTACTTTAGCTGGATTGCCAGTGTTTTATTTTGTAATAAATAAAAGGAATAAAAAGAAGCATTAGTCTTCTTTTTATTCCTTTTACAACAAACTTATCTACTTTCTTCTATAGGGAGAATAAGGATTCATACCAGGTCCATATCCAGGACTGGGTCCATATCCATTCCAAGGTCCGTATCCAGGTCCATATCCAGGACTAGGTCCATATCCATTCCAAGGTCCGTATCCAGGACTGGGTCCATATCCATTCCAGGGTCCATATCCAGGTCCATAGCCGTACCCCGGTCCATATCCATACCAAGGTCCATATCCAGGTTGTGGCATATAGGGTGACGAAGGCATGGGAGCATCATCTTGTCTCTTCATAAATAAACCTCCCTTCTTTGGTAGTACAATCTATGCAAAAAAGAGAAAAAGCGTGACTTGGTAGGGAACTTTCTTAAATTAGCTATGGGGAAATAGAAAATTTCCAAGCTCTCAAGGTATTCCTTTTTCATATGATATATAAAGATCAAAGTTTGGAGTGGATAAATGATGATACCTTGTTATAGAAGGTCTACAATGTCTTATCATAGAATTACTAAAAATCTATATCCTTGTATGCAAATGAGGATATTATCACCCTTCACAGCTATATACCCAGTGATGCAAACAACGTATGATCACGTTGATTGCAATCAATCTATTTCTAATGACTTATGTCAGGAAAGAAATGATGGATACAATGATAACCAATTTCCTGTTGAAAGTCCTTTAAGCCCATTAGACAAAATGAGATTGCATAATGGAATCCATAACGTAAAAATTTTTTTTCATGAATTAGCTAATCACAACAAGGAAGAAGCGATACAGTTTATAAACGACGAAAATCTATGCTTTGGCTCCTTATTTTTACTTCGCAGTGAAATAGAGGAACTTGATATTTTTTCTAATTTAAATATCAAAAATAAAATGGCTTTAGAAATTACAAATGAAATACTTATGGGGAAAAAAACGATTACATCTATAGACTGTACATCATGCGATTATATTCAGAGGGTATATATTGCTCTGAAATGGATGTTTGAAACCGGAAGAATTGATGATGGCTTAAGCAATGAATATGATCAAGTATTAGATGCTACAGCTATTTTGTTAATTAAAGTTTATAAAGATCGAAGAATTTTACCTATGCTTGTTAAGATAATCGTTCAACGTTATAAAAAAGGATTTTATATTCATGATTTGATATGGGCTTTTTTCGAGGCACAAGACCCTGGAAGTTTAATCCTAATAGGTGATTATTTAAGGTCTAAGCAACAAGAGGAGATCGAGCTGGCAAATAAGCTACTAAGATTCATCCCAGATTTGGCAATCCATGACCGAGGGGATACGCAAAAACAATATGCTTTGTTTATGCAATGGATGAAAGAAAACCGTTGGTTTTTGCACTTTACTGGAGAAAGTTTACAGCAATCCCATCATCCCAGTCCATATATTGTAGATTTTGGTGCAAAATATTTGTGCAAACCTATTGATATCGATACAGGAAAAATCATAGAGAGATTGACGGAAAGAGAAAAAAAAATTTTGAATCGATTTGAACAGTTGCGGGATCCTATCAAAGACTTGCTTGCAAAATTTTCTTTTAGCTTATATGTAGCAGATAGATATCAATGGCATACATGGATGAACTATTCCCTAGAAGAACAAATAAAGATTGTCAGGACAGGAATAGGAGGGATGGTATGATTCAAATTTCAGGTGATATGGTTAATCTTGAGAACCTTACAAACATGTATTCACCAGATAGTGTAGAGAGAAAAATCATTGACATACTTTCTTTAAGCAGTGAAGTGTATACCTACAGTACATTAGAAGAATTAAAGTTTGAGTTGGATCTACGAAAAAATATTGTTGAAACATCAAAACAATTGAATAGAAGTCGGTTTGGATTTAGGATATTTCGCAAATCTACGTGTAATTCAGATTATTGGAAGCGTACAGATGAAGGAGGATTTTTGTTAAAAGAAGGGGTTACACCTGCTGATGGCATTCAAGATATTTTTATAAATAGCGCAAAATATGCAACAGAGTGTGCTACTGCAATTGTTATTATTTATTACAAAGCAATTCTAAATATTTTTCCACAGTCACTTTTTAATGAAATGTTTTCTACGATTTATTTAATGAACTGGAAGGATCTCGATGAAGACCTAGGGATAAGGTATTATAAAAATTTATCGGATTATCTGCCAGGTGACTGCAGATACTTTAAAAACCCTGATGTAGATCCATTGACACCTGAATGGCAAGGAGAAAATGTAATCGATCTAGGAGAGGGGAGGTATTATGGACACGGCATAGGTATAAAAACAGCTGATGGCATCATTCAATCGTTAAATCGTCATAGAAAAATTGGTGCAACAGAATCTGCGTATCTATTACCTTCAGCAACACGCCCCGCATTTAAATATTTAGCAAAGCGATACAAAAAATTTTCTCAATTAAGGAACAGAAAAATTTCATAAAAATATATTGGTAATAGAAGTATATATGTTAACGCCTTATATTTCTAAAATGCCTAACAAATAGGAGGTAAATTTATGAATAGTAATAATCAATCACCTCAGCTTAATTTTACATTACCAGATGCATGTTGCACGGCAAATACAGGGTGTAATTGGGATGGCTCTTTGAGAAGAGTTGTTTCAGAACCAATATATGTGCAGAAAGTATATGATGCAGCGCTATTTAACCTGCAGGGTTTAAGAACTGCTGCAAATCAGGTGTTTTCACCAGCATTAGGTGAAGATGCAAGAATTACACAAATATTAGATATTCGATGTAGAAAATTTTTTAATCCAAATAATATTAATGATGTAAGAAATCTTGTTGCAGTACCAACCACTACCATTGCTGGCGGTGAAATTGTAACAGATCATTGTGGAAAGCCAGTAACTGTCATTGGACCTGATGGAACAGATTCACAAACCCTAGTATTTGCGGATACAGAAGCTTGTGATGAAGAGGGGAAGGGTACACCAATATTTGGTACCCAGAATATTGAAATCACAGGAAATGTAGTAGTGGAGATTGACGTATTGTTTACAGATGATTGTGACAAAGAATGTGAAGCTACATTGGCAGCTAACGTTCCCGTTGCTACAGAATACCAGCCCTTAGTTTTAACAAACTTCTTCCAGCTATGTATTCCATCTGTATTTGATTCTGCATTCTTACCACGGTTTACAGAATTTTGCAATATTAGCTGTGAAGCTAGATTAGCAACAAATAATGTTATGAGAGATATTATGGTGGATCCAGAAACAGGTACGGTTAGAGCGAATCTATTAGTAGCCCTATGTGTAACCTGTGAAAAGAAAATTATTGTTCCTGTTCAACTCTGCGTTCTTTCGACAGGATTCCCTGTTCTTGCTGCTGAAGTTGCACCGATTTGTTCTTCTTTCCCTCAATTATTCCCAGATCAAATCGATAAGAGGCCCCATTGTAGAAGCCAAGAAATAGATGAAGAAATATAAAAGGAGTGCTTATATTGCACTTCCTTTCTATTTCTTAAAATAAATAAAAAAGCCCTGAAAAAGTCAGGGCTTTGTGGTAGTCTATATATTAATATATGAATATATTATATTATATGCTACTACATTTTTACTACATTAGCAGCTTGAGGACCTCTAGCACCTTGTACGATTTCAAGTTCTACTTGTTGTCCTTCTTCTAAGCTTTTGAATCCATCTCCTTGAATCGCTGAGAAATGTACAAAAACATCATCTTGCCCTTCTACAGAAATAAACCCAAAACCTTTTTCACTGTTAAACCATTTTACAATACCTGTCTTCATTAAAGAAAAACCTCCAAAAAATTTATTTTGTAATTCATTTACCATCTAAGAGTATCACCAATATGATCTATTGTCAAACAAAATAAAAAGAAATTTTTAAAATAAAAGAGGTTATTCCTTCATCATGCTATGTTAAGAACTGTATTAAGAAATTTTTTCGATTTTCCATAAATCATCATGGTGTGCAATGGCTACTAAAATATCATCATGGGTAATAACATCAAACGCATCAGGAGCAATATTAATGGTTGATCCATGTTTTATAGCCATGATATTTATACCGTATTTTTCTCGCATATCTAAGTCTTTTAAGCTTCGTCCTTCCCATTCTTTCAAAACAGCTATTTCTACAATGCTATAATCTGGAGAAAGTTCAATATATTCAAGAATATTAGAAGATACTAAATTATGCGCAACTCTAACACCCATATCTCTTTCAGCAAAAATTACGCGATCAACGCCAATTTTATAAAGAACATTGGCATGCAATTCATTTTGTGCTTTTGCCACCACATGCTTGACGCCCAACTCCTTTGCTAGTAATGCGATCAATATAGAGGATTGTATATTTGAACCTACAGCCACAATAACTACATCAAAATTTCTTATGCCTAAGGGTCGCATGGAAACACCATCTGTTGCATCGACTTGTACTGCATGGGTGACAAACTCATCTAGAGACTGTATAACATCTGCATCTTTATCAATTGCAAGCACATCATATCCTAAGTGATATAATGTTTTTGCGATGCTTGAACCAAATCTACCACAACCGATTACTGCAAATTGTTTCATTATCTTATTCCTCCTTTTACTCATCATTATTTTTCTTCAAGATTCCTGTAAATATCCTAGAAAGATGAATAACTTGGCATCATATATAAGTATTTTTGACATAAAAAAACCATGGAGAACCCATGGTTTTTGTTCATTAGACCACCATTGATCCCTTTCAACGCTTACGGGGTTAGCTGACGGGCTTGGATTGAAAGAGTTATCCTATCCTACTTAGGAATGCGCCCCAAAAGATGGGTCCCCCGCTTCTGTACGGAATTCAGCGTGCAGTTTAAGCAACTGTTCTCTATTATAGAGTTTTTAGGAATCTTGGTCAAATAGTATTTTACCTACTATGCTTACATTTATTATCATTTCATGGCACTACTATAAAATAAATCGGTATTTCTGAACCATGCTGATGTTTATGAAATGTTTGATTTATAGGAAGATGTACTCAGAATATTTTAGCGTGATACGATCTGTGCCATAAGCTCTATCTCTACTGCTGCATTACCGGGCAATGCATTGACGCCTATGGCTACTCTTGCATGCTTACCTTTGTCACCAAAAACTTCTTCAATAAATTCAGAAGCACCATTGATTACGAGAGATTGTTTTTCGAAGGTATCATTACAGTTTACATATCCAGTTAATTTAACAATTTTTTCAATATTGTCTAAATCACCTACGATAGCCTTTAAGGCACTAATGCAACGAAGAGCACAAAGTTTTGAGGCGTTATATCCATCTTCTATAGACAAATCCTTGCCAAGCTTTCCTTTGTATAGTAGCGTTGTATCATCTTTGGGTGTTTGTCCGGATACAAATATAAATTTATCGGCTAATACTGCTGGAATATAAGATGCAGCAGGCTGTGGGCATGACGGTAATTCGATACCTAATTCCTTCAATTTACTTTCAATCTTCATTGTTTTTCTATAGAATCGTGAGTAAGTAAAAAATACGATTCTATCGTTCCTCCCTTCTAGGACAAGTGATTTTTAAAATGTATATCCATATATTTACTAAAATTTTGTAGAGATAAAGTCATGTAGATCTTCCAGTCTACATGTCATAGCATTTAAATCATGTTTTTCAAAAGCAGCAGTATATTTGAGTCCGCTTCCTGTTATAACACAAGCAATTTTCTCGTCTCCTTGTAGTAAATGCGTTTCTTTTAATTTTTTAACAGCTGCTAAAGGCACTACCGAAGCGGGTTGGGCAAAGATGCCCTCAGCTGCAAGCATTGCTTGGGCTTTTACAATTTCTTCATCGGATACAGCTACGAAAATACCATCTTTTTCTCTTAATTTTCTTAGAACCTGATTGCCACTTGGTGGAAAAGGATTTTCAATGGCGTGTGCAATGGTATTCGGATGTTCAAACCTGGAAATGATTTCTTCGTCATTAAGATAGGCTTGATAAATTGGAGAACATCCACTGGCTTGTGCACAAATCATCTTAGGAACTTTATCAATATAGCCGCAGTTTTTGAATTCTTGAAACCCTTTTTCTATCCCTCTGATATTACCTCCAGCACTGGTAGGAACAATAACATAATCTGGGATATCAAAATCCATCTGTTCACAGATCTCATAGGCTAAGGTTTTATAGCCCTCTACTCTAAAGGGGACATCGGAGTTAATAAAATAGATATCATTTTCTTTGCCAATGCTCAGACTTTCAAAATATAGGGCGCCGTAATCTCCCTCAACTTTAATCAAATGTGGATGATATATGGCGATAGGATTGAGTTTTTCAGGAGCGATGGATTTATTTACAAAGACAAAGGTCTCAAGTCCAGCTCGGCTGCCGTATGCAGCTACAGATACAGCCATATTCCCAGTAGATACAGTGCCTATTTTTTTATAACCTAATGCCATTGCATGTTGAATACCTGACAGTGTACCACGATCTTTAAAGGACCAGGTAGGATTTTGTGTTTCATTTTTAAAATATAAATGATTGATGCCTAATGCCGCTGCAATTTTCTTTGACCGAACCAAAGGGGTAAAACCCTCTCCAAGAGAAACTTCCTGATTGAATGATAAAAAAGGGAAAAAATCTGCATATCTTTCCATGATAGTTTGTGATAGTATATTCCCTTGGCGAATTTTTCCTTCTTGAATCATTTCTAACTCTAATGGTTCATGACAATGATCACAAACATAGTGCATTGAATTGATGAAAAATGTTTTCTGGCATTTTGTACAAATTAGTTTGAAATCTTTCATGTTTGGTCCTCCTTTTTCTCTAATCCAACAATTTATTTAGCATTTCTTCTAATATTTTAGAAATACTAAAAGATCATTTTAATGTTAGAACACAGCGTTCTTTTTTCTTAGCGTAATTTTTTACGTGGTCATTATGCATTAATTGTACCATATATATTTCTTCATATAAAAGATATCTTTAAAAATACAGTCAATTAACAAACCTACATATTTTCAATGGTAAGTAAGGTTGTGTAGGACACTTTAGGGGTAAAATAATGATATTTTTTAGAGTGGACAATGCCTATAATCAAAAAATAGAAATTATGAAAGTTCCATATTTTACATTTAAAATTATCTGTAAAATGAAATTTAAATCTAAAAATAATTCATAAAATTATTTTTCTAATAATTTTAGCAGAGTTTTATTTTTTATTTAAAAAATTAAATCGCTATATAGATAATAAAAAAATAAATAGAAAGCAAAAGCAAAAAACATGAGATATCAAATTGTACACTAATGAGATACAAAAAAATAACCATTCTAAAAAAATGATTTTTTTTCAAAAAGAAAACGTTTTTCAAAAATTAGAAGCACCAAATAATATTTACAATGCAGGATTTATATGATAAAATTGCAAAAATAGGTTCAATACAGGAAAAAACGGTTGTAATAAATATTTAAAAAAGGAGGGAAGAAATTTTAAAAAATATACTGTATCCAATAGATGTTTATTGGATACAGTATACAAATTTACCTCTATGTACTTTTGGTATGTACAAAATATGTAAATAATTATAAAAAGGAGTTGAAGATATGTCTATTATACAAGAAGTATTAAGACAAGTTAAAAAGAGAAGTCCTGAAGAAGTGGAATTTCATCAAGCAGTGGAGGAGGTTTTATATTCATTAGAGCCTGTTATAGAAAGGCATCCTGAATATGCCAAGACAGGTTTATTAGAAAGGTTTGTTGAACCTGAAAGACAAATTATATTTAGGGTACCTTGGGTAGATGATTATGGAAAAGTACAAGTGAATAGAGGTTTCAGGGTACAATTCAATAGCGCAATAGGACCCTATAAGGGAGGTCTTCGCTTCCATTCTTCTGTATACTTAGGTATTATAAAGTTCCTTGGATTTGAACAAATTTTAAAAAATTCACTAACAGGGCTTCCAATTGGCGGTGGGAAAGGCGGTGCTGATTTTGATCCAAAGGGAAGGTCAGATGCTGAAATTATGAGATTTTGTCAAAGTTTTATAACGGAATTGTATAGACATATTGGGGAGAATCTAGACATTCCTGCAGGAGATATTGGTGTTGGAGGAAGAGAAATAGGTTACTTATATGGACAATTCAAACGTATAAAGAATAGTTATGAACCTGCGGCGTTAACGGGCAAAGGAATTGATTATGGTGGATCTTTAGCGAGAAAAGAAGCCACTGGTTATGGTTTAATATACTTTGTAAGAGAAATGATGAAAGATAATGGTTACGATTTAAAAGGAAAGACAATTGTAATTACAGGATCTGGTAATGTTGCCATCTATGCCTGTGAAAAAGCCCATCAATATGGAGCAAAGGTGGTTGCTATGAGTGATTCAAATGGCTATATTTATGATAAGAATGGTATTCAATTAGATACAATAAAATACCTAAAAGAAGTAAAAAGAAACAGAATAAAAGAATATTTAAATGATCACCCTGAAGCAGAATATCACGAGAATATTAAGGAAATTTGGTCTATACCATGTGATATTGCCCTTCCTTGTGCAACACAAAATGACATAGATGCAGCACAAGCACAAACATTAATTGATAATGGCGTTATAGCTATTGGTGAAGGAGCAAATATGCCTACTACCAATGAAGCAATAAAATTATTCTTAGAGAATAAAATTTTATTAGCGCCAGCAAAGGCTGCAAATGCAGGAGGTGTTGCTACATCTGCATTAGAAATGTCTCAAAATAGCATGAGATTATCGTGGAGTTTTGAAAAAGTAGATCAAAAACTAAATGAGATTATGACAAATATATATATATCATCTAAAGAGGCTGCCAGAGCCTATGGAATGGAAGGAAATTATGTGGCAGGAGCTAATATAGCGGGCTTTTTAAAAGTAGCCAAAGCTATGATGGCCCAAGGAGTTGTATAATTGCATAACGCTTTTTAAATGATAGTAAAGATGTAGTTTATAAAGTTTTTACGAGGAGATCAAGGGAAGATAAGGTTCTTCGCTCGATACTCCTCAGTAGTATAAAGTAATAACTTATAAAAGTTTGATGATGTTTTTCCGATCTATCTTAACTTAAATGGCCATTAATTTATTAGCTAATTCTACTGCAGCGGATGCGTCCGCTGAATAATGAGCTCCAATTTCTTGTGCATATTTATCGGATACAGGTGCGCCGCCTACCATAATTTTCACTTGATCGTATAGGCCAGCTTCTTTTAATGCTTCAATTGTATCCTTCATAGCGATCATAGTAGTAGTAAGCATGGCTGACATGCCAACAATGTCTGGCTTATGGGTTTTAACAGCTTCTACAATTTTTTCTGGAGCAACATCTACACCAACATCTATGATTTCATATCTTGCACCTTCCATCATCATTGCTACTAATTTTTTCCCTATATCATGAAGATCACCTTTTACTGTAGCAAATACTGCTGTACCAGTTTTGGTCACATCACCTTCTTGTAAATAAGGCTTTAATAATTCAACACCTGAAGCCATAGCTTTTGCTGCCATTAAAACTTCTGGTACAAAAAGTTCTCCTTCTTTAAATAATGCACCTACTTCATTCATTCCTGACAATAGACCATTATTCAATATATTCTTTGCCTTTAAACCTTCATCTAAACCTTGCTATACGAAGGTTTTTACCTGGTTTACCATTCCATTCACTAAACTTTCTGATATTTGTTCATATAGTTTACTCATCATTTTTCCTCCTTGTAAAATATTAATATATGTGTATAGCTAATATATAGCTTATAAAAACCTCTATGTTTAGGCATTTTTATTCTTTTGTGTTAGGTGCTGCTAATGGTACTTCATCACGATTAAACACCTTTATAATACTATACAGCATGAAAAACATTAGAATCATGAAAGGAAAACTTAAAGCAAAGGATAAGGTCTGAACGGCCTTTAAACCACCAGCGATGACAAACATGGATGCTAGGGCACCTACGATTACACCCCAAAATATTTTTATACTGTAATGTGGTTCTAAATCGCCACCAGTAGTAAACATGTTTACCACTAAAGTTGCACAGTCAGCAGAGGTAAGAAAAAAGATCAATACTACAATCCCTGCTTTTTGTGCTACAGTACCTTGCGCATCTGTATAGAAACTCATCCAGACAATGTTTTGAAGATAATCTCCAACGCCTTCTACAAATATTTTTACAATGTATTTGGTAGGACCTACTAATAATACAAAAATCATTAGCCCAAAGGCTAGCACCATATTTGTATTGCTAAGTATTTTCATTCCTCTTTCAATTCCCCGTACTGTAGAGAATGTAAATAAAATAGTACATATGGCAATGATAATAATAGATGTTGCTACGGTATTAGGCAGATTATATACTAAATGAAGTCCTGTATGTACCTGCATAGCGCCTAAGCCGAAAGAACTAGCAACGCCAAAAAGAGTTAGTACGACTACAAAAGTATCGATGGCTTTACCAATAGGGCCCTTAACCCCTTTTTCGCCTATCAAAGGATAAAAAATCGAACTAATAAGGCCTGGCATTCCTCTACGGAATTGAAAATAAGCCAAAGGAAGTGCAACAACAGCATAACTAGCCCAAGGGTGTAATCCCCAATGGAAAAATGTGTAGTTCATAGCAAGTCGCGCAGCTTCTGCTGTATTTGCTGCTCCGAAAGATGGGTCAGCAAAGTGGTTAATAGGCTCGGCAACAATCCATTCTCGTTTAGAGAAAAATTGTATTCAAGATAAAGTCCATGATCTTTAGCTGCTGCCCGGACTTCTTTCAGCCGTTTATCATCTTTGCTTCCTAGATCGCAGCTAGTAATGTGTAGTCCGTCCAAGCCAAGTTTCATTTTCTTGTCCATGATTAATCCTCCTTATTCGTTTTTAATCCATGTTTTACTTTTCCTTATAAACGAATAGGGGTTACTACAATACTGCTTCCTTCCATACCCCTTAAGTTCTTAAGGAAAAACTTGATCATATCGTAAAGATTATGATATCGGGTATTGAATGCTTCTAGTACAGAAAGGGTGTTCATTTATAACGGCATCCGTTGTGATAAAAGGTTTATACTATTGCAGTAATAATTAACTGAATGATAAAAAGAAAAGTCGTATTAAAAATCAAATATGCAATTTTTGTGCCAATGAGGTATAGAGAGTACGCTGTTAAGATAAATAATAATTTACATTTTATCAATAAAAAATATGAAAAAAGTTTCTTCTCAAGGAGACAATGCATAACCTATAGAAAAGTAAATTCTTAAAAGGGGAGGAAATTGCTTTGAACAGAGAAAGATTAGATCCAGAGAAAGTATTTGTGGAACTACGTCATGGTGTAGCACTTACAAAACCTATTGTAGGGAGAAAATATACTTTAACACATTCTGATACAACTGCAGAACTTTTTCTAACCATAGGTTTACAGTATGCATATGATAAAATCAATCCGAGGCGAGATGAAGTTTTGGCAGCGTGGTGCGTATATAATAATATGCTTATTATGTATGTGTATGTTTATGTGGATGGCGCATTTGGCTATGATAGGGCTGCCATACGCAATCAAATTTTTATAAGAGAACTACCATTGGCACTAGAGGCGATTCGCTATGGAGATCGAACCTTCTTTGGTGCACATCCAGATTTAGACAAATGCCCTATATTTATTTATTTCGATTCTACTTTTCCTTGCTTGAATCGAGTTGAATATTGGGGAATGCCTTCAGATTATAATAAAAGCAAAGAAAAGTAAGGCTAGAAGAAGTAGAAGGAAAGCAGCAAATTACGAGGGATGGGGTTATTGCTTTTATAGTGTAAAGCTACTTTTGTCAAGTTTTAAGATTTTATTATGTATAAATCTTGACAAGGATTACAAAAGATGATAACCTGTATACAGGTTATATGTAGTCAGAAAATAATATCAATTTATTATTTTATACAAAATGAAAGGGAAGGAAGAAAAAGATTGGTAAAAACGATGTCTTTAGAAGGTATAAAAAAAAATAAGATTAAAAACCTAACGACCCTAGCTTATGAAACAATCAAGAATTCAATTATGAATAATGAAATAAAGCCAGGAGATTATTTAAGTGAAAATTTACTTGCACAAACATTAGGAATGAGCAGAACTCCAATTAGAGAAGCTATAAAGGTATTGGCTAGTGAAGGGCTAGTTGAAATTCACAATGGGGTTGGGGTTTTTGTTAAGCATGTTACAACGAAGGAGATACATGAACTATTTGAAGTAAGGGCAGCTTTAGAATGTACTGCTTTACATTCATCACTTAAGTATATTACGGATGATGAAATAAGTGATATTGAAGAAGGATGGTTGGAATTAAAAAGAAAAATTGATCAAGGAGAGAAGATTGATATAGATATTATTTCAGATTATGATAGTAGACTGCATAGTCTAATAGTAAATAAATGCGATAACGCGTATTTAAAAGAAATAATGAGTAGCATTAAGCTAAAAATAAAACGTTTTCAACGAATGTCAGCAAGAGCATTAGGTAATGAAAAAGAGACATTAAATCAACATCTAGAAATTATAAACTATATGAAGGAAAAAGATGTAGATAAATTATCAAAGTTACTAAGAATCCATATAGAAAAAGCAGCAGAGAATATTACGAGGAATCCAAGTGAAAATTGGAAGTATTAGTAGATTTTATATAATCATAGTACATTATATAAAAATGATGAAAACGCTAGACTAATATAGATTTGAACAACTTTGCGATAATACTTTATTTAGTCATTTCTACATTAGAAAAGTATAAGCATAGGGGACATTATATTATGCACCATAATTTTAAAATGCTAAAAAATTGAAGAAAAAGCACTTGCTTATGCTTTTAGGAAAAAATCTGTACAAGCATTCATTAATATAAGATTATGAAGAAACAATGGTGTAACCTACATACAGATTGAATATAGCATGCATTTTAAAAACTTATAAGATGGATATTGGAATATATGCTGGATTAGTAAATCAAAGGAAAAAGTTTTCTTGAACCTGTATACAGGTTGAATTTAATGGTATGTTAAAAATATTCAAAACTGAAGTATTATAATAGTTAGCATCAGTTTTATTAGCTCTCATACTTGCGATGATTAGATACTGTACATGTAATCTAAGCTGAAACCGGTATGCTACTGAATAAAAAAGATTGTTTGCCGGTTCATCATAAGAAAAGCACAGAATGTACTAAATGCATTAAGGAGGTGTTCAAAGAGAAGGTATTTAAATTGTAGGCAATTTTTAAAGCAAGTTTATAATAAAGGAGGAAAAATGCATGAAAAAGTCATTAGCAGTAGTATTGATGGTTTCTTTGTTACTTTCATTAGTAGTTGGTTGTTCGAAGAAAGAAGAGGTAGCTACAACAGAAGAACCAAAACAAATTGTCATTAAGGTTGGTCACATTGAAGCAGAGGATCGTTCGACACATAGGGCGACTTTAGAATTCGAAAAGTATGTTGAAGAGCAGTCTAATGGACAAATTGATGTACAAATATATCCTAATGGACAACTTGGTGGAGATCGACAAATGACAGAAGCAGTAGCCTTGGGAACGATACAGATGACGATGCCTTCAACCTCTGTATTAACTACCTATGATGCAAAATTTGGTGTTCTTGACATGCCTTTTATCTTTAATAATGAACAGGCTGGATTTAATGCACTAGATGGAGAATTAGGTACTAAGCTTAATGATCTTTTAACTCCCGTGGGACTTCACAACTTTGGTTATAACTATAATGGTGCAAGACATATTTCTAACAATGTACGTCCCATCAATGAACCTAATGATCTTAAAGGGATAAAAATGAGAGTTATGGAAAGTCCAGTTTATATTGATTTATTTAAATACTTAGGAGCTAACCCTACACCGATGAGTTTTGGTGAAGTATTTACTGGATTGCAACAAGGTACTGTAGACGGGCAAGAAAATGCGGCTTCATTGGTATATGCAACAAAATTTCAAGAGGTACAGAAATATTATAGCTTGACAGGACATTCCTATGGATATTTAGCCGTGCTAATTAATGATAAGTTTTATAAAGGATTACCAGAAGATATTCAAAAAATCGTTGCAGATGGTACGAAGAAATACTTAATCGATTATCAAAGGGATATAGAACTGAAGGACACTGATTTATACATAGAAAAACTTAAGGAAGCAGGTATGGAAATAAACACTATCACTCCTGAGAATCATGCGAAATTTGTAGAAGCACTTAAACCCATGTACGAGAAGTATAAGCAAGAGATTGGACAAGATATGTTTGATCTAGTAGCCAAGTACAACGAATAAAACGTAGAAGGAGGAAGAGGGGTAAGATAGATGAATATTCCTCTATCCTCTTTTTTCAACAGGATAAGCAACATTAAATTTATATGAGAAGGTGATCGCTATTGAAAAAAATATTAGGCTATTATGACAAACTTGAGGAATATTTGTTGGTAAGCAGTTTGGTGGTTACGGTATGTCTCATTTTTGCGCAAGTGGTCATGAGATACGTCTTTAATTCGTCATTATCATGGAGTGAAGAATTAGCTCGTTATATTTTTATTTGGCAAATATGGTTGGGAGCAAGTCTTGGGATACGAGAACGCAAGCACATACGCGTAGAACTTATATATGGATTCTTCAAAAACAAAGTGCAGCAACATGTTATTGATATTCTTGCAACAATCATTTGGATTGGTTTTTGTATTTTTTTAGCTGTTGGAGGAACACAGTTGACATTAGATTTAATTCAAAAAGGTTCTGTATCGTCAGCTATGAGAATTCCCATGTATCTCATTTATGTTTCATTACCAGTAAGCTGTGGGATTATGGGATTACGATTGGTGCAGCAAGTATATGAAATGATCGTGACTCTTGTTGGAATAAAAGGGGGAAAAGCGTAATATGGAGGCAATTGTATTATTTGGATCATTCTCAATACTAATATTATTAAGTGTGCCTATAGGATTTGCTATTGGTATTGCAACATTGATTTCATTATTTTTATTTTCAGATATTCCCATGGTGCTTGTTACTCAAAATGCTATTACCGGCGTTGATTCTTTTCCTCTAATGGCCATACCATTTTTTATTCTAGCAGGAAATTTAATGAGTACTGGGGGTGTAGCCCGTCGATTATTAGATTTTGCAAATCTTTGTTTTGGGGCTATCACTGGAGGCTTAGGTATGGTAACTACTATTGCATGTATGTTTTTTGCAGCGATATCGGGTTCAGCAGTTGCAACTACATCAGCGATTGGTGCTTTTATGATACCAGCTATGAAAGAAAAAAAATACGATGTTGGCTTTAGTGCATCTTTGGCTGCAGCTGCTGGAACTATCGGTGTTATTATTCCACCAAGTATCCCCCTTGTAATTTATGGTGTTGTTGTTGGTGTTTCCATCAGTGATCTTTTTATAGCAGGTTTTATTCCAGGAGTATTGATGGGTGGGGTATTGTTAATTACTTGCTATTTATTATCTAAAAAAAATGGTTATAAAGGTACGGGACATTGGCCTTCAGCAGGAGAATTATGGGTGGCATTTAAATCTGCAATTTGGGCACTGCTAGCACCAGTCATTGTACTGGGAGGTATCTATGCTGGGGTGTTCACACCTACTGAGGCGGCTGTTATCGCTGTTGTCTATTCGTTAGTTATTGGTGTTTTTGTTTATAAGGAGCTTGACTGGAAAGGCGTATATAAAGCTTTATACGATACCATGGTCATTAATGGCGTAACTACTTTCATGGTAGGTTTATCCATGGCATTTGCTAGCTATCTCAGTTTACAGCAGTTACCTGCATTAATGGCAAATTATTTGCTTGGAATTACCGATAATGGAATCATTCTGATGCTAATTATTAATCTGTTCTTGCTTGTAGTTGGATGTTTGATTGACAATATTCCTGCAACGATTATTTTATCTCCGATTCTACTTCCTGTTGTAGAAAAGTTAGGCATGTCTCCCATAACATTTGGTGTAATGCTTGTAATGAATTTAGCAATTGGATTTATTACACCACCATATGGTATTAATCTGTTTGTGGCTTCGGCGGTAGCTGATATTTCCATGGAACGTATGATGCAGTATACAAAATGGTTTTTATTTGCGCTACTTACTGCATTGGCAATTACAACATACGTACCAGCCACAACTATGTTTCTAGTGAATGTATTCAAGTAACAATTACATAGAACATGTGGATCTTAAAAATTTTTAATATAAATTACTTTTATATAAGAATGTCTTTATTAGATAGATGAAAAATAATAGTTTGGAAACTGATAAAGATATTAAAAAAACGAAATAAACGTATAAGAAAGAAGATAGATTCTAATTAGACTAAATCACTATATTAGTCTAGTGTTAGATTTACAATAATCAATAATATCAGGAGGAGAAACTATGGAATTAACAAAAACACAACAAGAAATGCTGGAAGGGAAGCATGGAGAAGGTGTTGCCATTGCCATGAAAATTCAAGTGGCAATTGGTGAATCTTTTGATGCGAAGAGAATGGTACCAATTACTAGAGCACATGTTGCTTTAAGTAATCAGGAGGCAGATCTTTGGTTTGCAGAAAAGCTGTTAAAAGCTGGGGCGAAATGTAAAATTCCACCTACAGTAAATCCTGGATTTTGTTTGTCATATTTTAAAAATACGGGAATGGTTACAGATGAAGATGTATCTTTAATGCAAAGAACCCACGATGCATACAAGGGTTTAGGAGCTGTTTTATCTTATAATTGTACGCCTTATTTAGGAACGAATATTCCTCACTTTGGAGAAGTTGTAGCATTTTCTGAATCGAGTGCAACACCATTTGTTAATTCTGTGTGGGGAGCACGAAGCAATCGAGAGGCTGCACAAAGTGCTTTATGTGCAGCAATAACAGGACTTGTACCAGAATATGGGCTGCTTTTAGATGAAAATCGTAAGGGGGATATTCTTGTTGAAGTACAGGCAGACATGAAATCTCATTTTGAGTATCATCTACTTGGATATATGGGTAAAAAAATTGGGGCTGGAATTCCTGTGTTTACAGGATTGCCAAAGACAATTTCACCCGAATCCTTTATGAATCTAGGTGCACAATTAAATACTTCTGGTGCCTACGGTATGTATCATGTGGTAGGGGTAACACCTGAAGCACAAACTCTTGAGCAAGCATTTGGTGGAAAAGAGCCTAAGCGAAAGGTTGTTATAACAAACGAAGATTTAGAAAATATTCTTGAAGAAATATCTTATGAAGGTAACAAAAAAATCGATTTTGCTATGTTTGGATGCCCACACTTTACATTGGATCAGGTACAGGAAATCGTAGAAATTGTGAAAGGTAAAAAGTTAGTAGCCGATATGTGGATTCTAACGTCAAGTCATACGAGGGAGATGGCGGATAGAATGGGATTACTTCAAATCATTCAAGACGCTGGTGGTGATATTGTTGCAGATACTTGTCCAGATCAGCCTTGCTGGCATCATTTAAATGGAAAGATAGGCGTTACAGAATCTCCAAAATGCGCATATTATCCAAAGCGTAGAGGAATCAATTTTATCATTCGTGACTTAAAAACATGTGTTGAAGCAGCATTGAAAGGAGAAGTGAAATAAAATGAGCCAAAAAATATTTTCCTGTCATAAAATTTCAGAGGGCATTACAGAAGGAGAAATATTAATTTCAAAAGATGATATTATGTTTTATTTAATTGATCCAAAGACGGGGGTAGTCATTGAAAAAGGTCATTCCTTAGAAGGAAAAAGTGTATCGGGAAAAATACTCGTATTTCCAGGAGGAAAAGGAAGCTCCGTTGTTCAAGCAGATGGACTATACCAGCTTGCTACCCAAAATAACGCACCAAAGGCCATGATTATTCAAAATCCTGAGACCGTTCTTGTAGCTAGTGCCATTATTATGGAAACTACAATGGTAGACAAAGTTGACTCAGAATTCTACGAGATTGTGAAGGATGGGGATAGGGTAAAAGTTGACGCAAATAATGGAGAAATTACACTACTTTAAAATTTACTAGAATAACTTTTATACAATAGAGAGGGTGTAATGAATATGGATCAAAATATGAGAATCATTACAGTCCCTTACGGTGGTAAACATTTAGAGGCATCCATTCCAGCTTCATCTTTCCTTTTTGAAGGAAGGATGAAGCAATTTCCACCAGTAAAGGATTTTGAAAAGACACTATTAGAAAGACTAGAACAGCCAATAGGGTGTGAGGCGTTAAAAGAGCAAGTAAAAAAAGAGGATAAAATCTTGATTTTGATTGATGATAATACCAGAATTACACCAGTAAGTAAAATACTTCCTGTATTGATCAAGTACTTGACGAATTTGGGAATACCACTGGATAACATCGAAATATTAACGGCTCCTGGAACGCATCGAATCATGACCGAACAAGAGATCATCGAGAAGGTTGGGGAAGATATATTCAAAATGGTGAAAATTTATCAACATGATTTTAACGATAAAGACAGCATGGTGGATTTGGGTGTTGTAGAAGTTGATGGTTTAAAATTTCCTGTTCATGTTAATAAAAAGGTTCAAGAAGTGGACTATATTATTGGGCTTGGAAATATTATACCTCACTCAGATGCTGGTTTCTCAGGAGGAGCCAAAATTGTTCAGCCGGGAATATGTGGCTCTGCCACAACTTCAGCCACACATATTGCTGGAGCACTAATGAAGGAGATCCCGCTAGGAAATATTGAAGATAATCCTTGTAGAAAAGGTATAGAGGAAGTAGCTCGAAGAGTAGGGCTAAAGTTCATTGTCAATGTAGTGATGACACCAGATCAAGAAATTGTAGATATTTTTGCTGGAGATTTTGTGAAAGCCCATCGTGCAGGAGCGAAGGTGTCTGCACAAGTTTACGGCGTACAAATTCCTGCTTTAGCAGATATTGTTGTGGTAAGTTCTTATCCCTGTGATATTGATTACTGGCAAGGGGAAAAAGGATTGGTATCTGCATATTTCAGCGTGAAACAAGGAGGTTATATCATTTTTACTGCTCCTTGTTTTGAAGGAATGGAGCATAATCATCCAAAACTAAGGGATTGGGCAAAAATTTCGTATCAAGAAGCGAAGGATACAGTAGAAAAAATTCCGCTAGAGGACGATAAGGCTGATTTAGTGGCAGCGGATATAGCGATGGCGAATGCTAGGGTTCGAGAAAAGGCAAATATACTTATTCTTACAGATGGTCTATCTGATGAGGATATAACTATTCTTGGATATAAGAAGTTTCAAACACTTCAGGATGCTGTTGATCATGCGTTGAAAGAGATACCCGATGGAAAAGTTGGCGTTTTACCGCGAGGTGGAGACTGTCTACCCTATCTCAGTCAATAACCTAGCAAATAGGCACGAAGGGGTGTGAATATGAAGATTGTCGTTATTGATGATGTTTTGATGAATCAAGAGCAAATAGAACTACTTAAAGGCATGGGGGAACTGAATATATGTTCAGGTGTACCTGCTAACGAAGAAGAAATTCTCAAACGTGCAGAAAATGCTGATATTATTATAAATGGGTGGACAAATTTTTCTAAAGATGTTTTAGGTAAATTGCCAAACTTAAAGATGATTTCTCTTTGGGCTACGGGTTATGATCATGTAGATATAGCAGCAGCTCATAAAAGAGGAATTACTGTAACAAATATTCCAGGGTATGCTAAAAATGCTGTGGCAGAACTAGCTGTAAGCTTAATGCTGGCTGTTATGAGAAAGGTCCCTCAGGCCGATCGAGATGTTAGAGAATCTAAGGCTTATCATTGGGGCTTGTTTCAAGGAATGGAGCTGTCAAATAAAACGCTTGGCGTCCTTGGAACAGGGGTTATTGGATGTAGAGTAATAGAAATTGCATCTGGATTTAATATGAAAATTATTGCCTATGATCCTAAGCCTAAAGATCAGATCATCAAGAAATACAATGTTCGATATGTTTCTTGCGATGAAATATTTTTGGAAAGTGATGTTGTGTCTGTTCATATGCCATTATTGCCGTCAACCAAGCATTTAATTACTACGAAAAACTTTAACCAAATGAAAAAGAACGGAATTTTTATAAACACTGCTCGAGCGGACTTGATTAATCAGGATGATCTTTATCAAACATTAAAAAATAAAAATATTTTTGGAGCAGGCTTAGATGATATAGATCTAACCATACAAAGCGGTATAGATTTGCTGAAACTTGATAATGTAGTAGTAACTCCTCATATGGGCTTTAATACTAGAGAGGCAATAGTTACGAAGACAAACATATGCATAGATAATATTCAAAACTATTTGAATGGAAAATCATCTAATGAGGTTTATGTTGATTTTAAATAATAAGTGGTAGCATTTTAGAAAAGACAATTGTAAAAAAATTTAAGGTCGTCTGGTATCAAATTCTAAAAAGAGCCAGATGATTTTTTTATGGTTTATTTCCAAATTAAATACAATACTTCCATATCATCATCGGAATCACTAGTGAGGAGTTAGTCTCTACACATTGATAAGGATGTAGTTTTAACAAATAGCTTTTGTAGACTTAAAGATTATTCTAAGGCATACTCAAACATCTAAATAAAATAAAAAAGTTATGAATTATCTTGAAAAAACAGACAATAAAATATGATAAAATAAGGAAGAGAACTTTACTATTATTCATAAAAATTTGAGGTGATTTATTAATGATTCGATTGAAGAAAATAGGGTTATTGATCCTTATACTTACCTGCATAGTGTCTGCTTTTTTTGAGCAAAGCTACAGTTTCGCTGAGCACAGCAAAGATTTTAAAATCATAGGATATTATTCTGAAATATTTGATGATCCCATTGATCAAAATATCCAGTTTGACAAATTAACCCACATCATATATGCTTTTTTAATTCCTGCTGAAGATGGCTCGTTAATAGGTATTGAAGAACCTGAAAAATTAAAAGAGCTTGTAGAAAAAAGTCATCAAAATGATGTAAAGGTTTTGATTGCTGTTGGGGGATGGTCCTATCAAAATATTCCCCTAGATCCTGCGTTTGAAAAAATGGCTGCAGAAGAAGAAACGAGAAAAAAATTTATAGATCATGTCATCAAATTTGTTGATACATATCACCTTGATGGTGTGGAGATTGATTGGGAGTATCCAGATTTAGGAGAATCTTCTCAAAACTATGAAAAACTTGTCGTAGGGTTAGAAGAAGCGTTGAAAGAAAAAGGAAAATATTTAACTGCAGCACTTAATGGGGCATGGTCTAAAACGGAAGGGCCTGCTGTATCAAAGGCTGTAACAGACAAATGCTTAGAAGCATTTGACTGGATAAACATAATGGCTTATGACATGAATAATGAACAGCACAGTCCCTTTTGGTTTGCAGAGAATTCTATAGATTATTGGAAAAATAGAGGTGTACCCAAAGAAAAAATAGTACTAGGTCTCCCTTTCTATGCAAGACCTAGTTGGAAGCAATATAGACATTTAGTAGCAGAAGACAGAGAAAATGCTTATAAAGATTATGTGACAGGAGATCCTCTTGGTTCATATTACAATGGCATCAATACAATCAAAGAGAAAACCAGACTTGCTTTTAAAAATGCATCAGGAATTATGATGTTTGATATTAATGAAGATACTACAGATGAACTTAGTCTTTTAAAAGCCATAAAGGATACGGTAGATGAAGTTTCTTCTATGTCTTTAGACGCATTTGACAAGAAGTTATATTTTGTTGTCAATGGTCATGAACTAACATTTCGTCACAATGAAAATATGGGGATGCCTTTTATTGATGAAAACAACAGAACATTAATCCCGGTTAGGAAACCTCTTGAAATGATAGGTGCAGAAGTTTCTTATGATGAGAAAAATAACATCGTTACCGCAAAAAAGAAAAATATAACACTTGAAATTCCAATAAATAAAGACTATATTCAAGTAAATGGTGAAATTGTAAAAATGGATACAAAAGCGATTATAAAAAGTGATAGAACGTATATCCCTTTAAGATATGTATTCGAAGGGTTTAATTACAATATTGAGTGGCATGGGGAAAGCAGGACTGTTAGAATAGACAGTTAAAAAAGCAAGTTTATCAAAGACTTAAAAAATTATCCAAAATGGTGTAAAAAGGCAATATGTAATGAATCGATGGATTCATTGCATATATAAAACATCACATGTTAAAGAATAGGAGAGCCCCATGAAAAGAAGAAAAAGTATCATTTTTATCATATGTATAATGTTTTTTGTAAATGTTAAGGGTGCATATGGGATATCTACATTGACTTATCTCTATAATCAAGAAGGTATGCATCTCATGGAAGAAGGTCAATATAAAGAGGCAATAGACAGCTTTAATCAATCACTAACTTTCATGCCTAAATATGAAAGTGAATTTTTAAAAAATCCCAATAAAATCTATGATGAAAGTGATGAATTATGGGATTCTCCATTAAATAATTTAAGCTGGGCTTACTATGAGCTTAGAGATTATAAAAAAAGTGTGGAGTACATAAAGCAATCTTTAAGAATTTTACCGAATGGAGATATAGAATACATCAATGCAGCCAACAGTTTTTTAGGGTTAGGTGAATGGGATGAAGCATTGAAATACTATGATCAAGCATTAGCTCAGAACAAAGAAAATCATCAAGTTTACTTTGGTAAAGGCATGATTTACTATGAACAGGAAGAATATAAGAAGGCTTTAGGAGAATTCAATAAATATCTAGAACATGATTCAACAGAGATCACACCACATTTATATAAGGCATTTTGTTATTTATATGACCAAAAGGGAGAACAAGCTTTGCAGTATGTCAATAAGTTGATGAAAGATTATCCCAATACTGATAGTGTATATGCTGCAAAAGCAGAAATTTTAAGATTGATCGGAGACTATCAAGACATAAAAAAATTCTATAATGATTATATAGCGAAGTTTTCTCAAAAGGGCAATTTAGAAGGTGAAGCAGGCAAGGTAGCTTACGATCATGGAATGTATGAGGATGCAGTAAAATACTTTTCTAAAGCTGTAGAGAAAGACGAAAAAAATGAATATTTCTATGTCTGGTTAGGTTATACTTATAGATCCTTAGGAAATTTGAATAAAGTCAGTGAATATGCTGCAAAGGCATTAAATTTAAATAATAAAAATTTTTTTGTGTATAACTTATTAGGAACCATTGAAATGGATAAAGAATATTATTTAAATGCCATACAGTACTTTGATAAATCTATAGAATTAGAACCTACATATGAAGTAGCCTATGAAGATAAATTAGCTGCGTTGCTTTTAGGAAAAAGATATGAGCAGGCTATCGAATATGGAAAGAAATTTGAAAAAAAATTCAATCATAATTACAGCATTCCTTGGTATGTAGGCGATGGATATTTCCACCTCGAGAAATACGATGAAGCGATAATAGAATACAATAAGTCTCTTAAATTATTCCCACAAAATGATATTATTTTGAACACAATGGCAAGATGTTATCTATATGAGGAAAACTTTGAAAAAGCATCTCAATATATGAAAAAAGCATTGGCCATCAACCCCAAAAATCCAGAAGCTTTATCGATGAAGGAATACTTGGAAAACATGAATATGGAAATGAGTGTATTAGTAGATAAATTGTTTAGAGAAAAATACTTATACTATGAAGAATTACAAAACTATGAAGAAAAAGCATCAATCTATCTTAAAAAAGATTATTTAGCGAATCAAGATATAGAAGAAATGATAAATCAGCTTAAAAAGACAGAGGATGCTTTTACATACATCACATATGGAAAAGCGTATACAGAAATGAAAACATTTGAAAACAGAAGCCATATTTTTACAGACGATAAGGATGATTATAGTTACATAAAGATCAATAACTTCTTTTTAAATACCGATAGTGAGTTTATAGATTTTGTAGATCATGTTGAGAATACCCAGGATAAGAATCTAATTATAGATCTTCGTTATAATTCGGGAGGTGTAATGAGTACAGCCAATGTCATAGCAGACATATTGTTACCCAAATGTATAACGAGTTCTATCGTAGATAATCAAGGGAATACATATGATTATTATTCAGATCCAGAACAAATTCATTTTAAAAAGATATACATATTTGTAGACAATAACACAGCAAGTGCAGCAGAGTTATTAGCTTTGACCCTGAAAAAGAATTTAGACAATGTAATTATTATAGGACAAAAGACATTTGGAAAAGGCGTAGGCCAATATGTGTATGAAGATAGAAAACGGGATATCACACTATTTATCGTAAATCATAGCTGGAATGTGAGAGGGATTAGTATCATGAACACAGGTATTGAACCTGATATATATATAGATCAGGGAGGGTTAGAAGCATATTTTAAATTTGTCGAATAAGTATAAATGTTGAAAGATGAATATTTTGTATTGTTTATATACAACATAGGAAATTACTTACAAATAGGAATCGGATCGACCTTCCTATGCTAGTATGAAAATTAAAAAAGGAGAATAAAAATGACCTTCCAAAAACCCATATTGGATACCATAAGAAAACGTAAATCCATAAGAACCTATGACACACAATACATCTCAGAAAAAGACTATCAAAGGATTTATGAGTATTTAAAGATTGAAGAGCATCTAACAGATCCCTTAGGAAGAAAAGCAAAGGTAAAATTGGTTTCTGTAAATAAAGAGACCACAGATAAAGGAATCAAGGTGGGAACCTATGGGTTTATCAACAATCCTAAAGCTTATATCGTTGGAATAATGGAAAATGATCAAGATGCACTTGTAGCGTTTGGATACATCTTTGAAAAGCTTATTCTATATTTGACAGAGTTAAATATAGGGACATGTTGGCTGGGAGGAACTTTTACTCGAAACTCTTTTGAAGAAGAGATTCATTTAAGTGAAAATGAAATCATTCCTTGTATAACACCGATAGGGTATGCAAAAGACAAGCAACGGCTATTTGATAAAACCCTTCGTTTTATGATAAAGGCCGACAATAGAAAAGCATGGGATGAACTGTTTTACTATAAGAACTTCCAAAGAAAACTTAAAGAAAAAGATGCAGACAAATTTGTAATTCCTCTAGAGCTGGTACGACTAGGGCCATCGGCTTCTAATAAGCAGCCTTGGCGAATAATACTATCTGAAGATAAGCATCGTTGTCATTTCTACCTAGAACGTACACCGAATTATAGTGGAAATAAAATGGGATTTGAAATGCAAAGAATAGACATGGGAATAGCCATGTGTCATTTTGATCTTTCATGTAAAGCGTTAAAGATAGAGGGAAATTGGAAAATTGAAGATCCAAAGATTCCACTTTGCAATGAATATACAGAATATATGATAAGCTGGGAAACTGAATAAGTTTTTCATAAAAATTAAAATCAGTGATAGGGGAGCATGTGATGTTTTTCATAAAAAAGAAAAATAAAATGACCAAAGACCAAAATCACCATGAAAAACAACAGGAATTAGCTGAGATCGTGCAAAAGAAAAGCAAGCAACATGAGAAAGTATCAAGCATTTCTGATGAAATTATTGCAAAAGCGATAAAAGATTTATTATTAAAAGAGTAGATTATTTTAGTAGTTTTATAAAACGTATCCCCAAAACCAATAATGTTCTAATGATATAAACTATCTATCAGTAATAGAAGAGAATGTCTAATGAAAATTCTCTTCTATTTTTTTCATGCTTTCGATACACGCAAAACCACTATATTCATTTATTGCATTACAAAAGACTATCAAACAGATTGAAAACCTAGTTGATAATGTAAACTAAATAAATCAATGAAAAGAGGAGATCACGTAATGAATCTACTTATATTTTCAGCCCCTGTAATTTTTTAATAATGCCAGTAAGTGTATCAACTATAGTTGTTCTTTGAGATTTGCTTCTTTCTATCTTACCAAGCATACCTTTCATATAGTCCCAAAAAGCTGCAGTCATATTGCTTTCATTTATGGCAAATACAACAGATGGAAGGGATGTCTTTGCAACAATTATTCCAAGGTCTTCTTTAATATAGAGCATATAATCGGTTGATTTTGAACTAGATGCAATATATACATTGTAGTGTTCATAAGTATTCATCAAGCGGACAACATTTTGAAGATGTAAGATAAAGTCTTCTGGCTTATAAAATAATTGAGTGTTGCTAAGCATATCAGAAAAATTGATCTTGATGGATCTTTCTTGTATTGTGTTTATATCGGGTATTGTTATGATTTCGGTAAATTTGTGCTTTTTAAGATTATTTTCAAAATGAGCAGTTCGAATTTTATGATAGGATAATATTTGATCCTTTGTATTATGGTTTGTTGACGAAAGAACACTTTCTGCAACGGCCATAGGCATTGTTATACTTGAAAGTAGATTTGTCTTTAAAATACTATGTCCAGCCTCGGATTCAAAGTCTGTAAGTGCAGATAGATAGTTTTCTTTGTTAGCAGTGGTAAAGATCTTCATTAAAGGACGACATAAAGAAAGATAATTATGATACTCTTCTATCAGTGATTTTATAGTAGTTTTATCCCGATAAAGAAAATTTGCTGCATTATTTTCTTTATTTCCAACTGAAGAAGAAGCAACAGCCACGGTATCAGGGGCTATAAATAATGTTCGCTTAAACACTCCATCACGGACTTTGGGATAATAATAGGGTTCGATAAAGCCTGTCATGTAAAGGGGTAACCATTCTTTAATTGCTGAAAGTATTTCATCAAGATTTCGGTTTACTGTGTGAATAATCTTTATTCTATTTCCTTGCATAATTACCCTTGATAGAAGTGATGCCCATTTTAAAGTAAACTCACGGTTTCTAGTTAACCATTCCATATCTTCATCACTGTATAATAGCAGTGTTTGGGGAATTTTGTTTTTTAGCACTTGAAGTAAAAAACTGATAACTGCATTTTGCTTACCTTCAATCCCATAAAAAACTTCGTTAGTCGTTAAAGGGGGTTCAGGGATATTTACATCATCAATTGCTAGATTTAGATTTGCTTTGTTAAATTTAAAATGTGCGACATCTTCGATAAAGTTTGTAATAGGTTCTTTATTCTCTTCTTTTTCCAAAAACCATCTATAGATAAGCTCTGTAAAATCTTCAGGATCTTCTAATAATTTTTTCGATGGTATGTTGAGAACTTTACATATTGCATCCTTTTGATAATCAACATTACAGTTCTTAGAAAAATAAGCGGCAATAGACTTTAAATAATTTTCATTTTTGGCAGGTCTACGAATGCCCCTTCGCAAGCGGCTGATATAAGAAGCATCAAGAGAAATACTTCGAGCAAGGGAACTATTAGTTGTATTATTTATATTCATTAGCAAATTAAGTTTTTCACTAAATAGCATTGGTTTCACCTCAGAAAAGCTAAATTTTAATCATTATACCATAGGACTATGGTCCTAAACAATAAATTTGGCATAAATTGTGACAAGTATTTGACATTGACAAATCAGTTAAAATTATTTGAAAAGAAAATTTGCTTGATATAATTTAAATAGGATTACTGCTGATGGGGAAGGGGAATAGTAAAGAATTTTTTTGATTTATAAGGAAATTTTTTTCAAATGAACTGGTAGAAAATATAAATATACTATTTACCAGCTATTAAAAACCACAATAGATAAGGGAGGAAAGCCAATGCATACAAAGATTTATAGAAAGTTTTTTGCTTTTTTGCTTTCATTGATGATGGTTCTATCAATGAGTGTAACATCATTTGCACAAATGACTGATATTTCTTCACATTGGGCTAAAAATGCAATAAGTTATTTTATGTCTAAAGGGATTATTGGAGGATATCCAGATAAAGAATTTAAACCAGATAAATCTATTACACGAGCTGAGTTTTTTAAAATTATCAACAATATATTTGGATACGCTGACAAAACAGAAATATCCTTTAACGATGTAAAGGATACGGATTGGTATTATGCAGAGATACAAAAAGCTGTAGCAGCTGGATATATTCATGGATACCCAAACAATACCATACGACCCAATGGAGAGATTACAAGACAAGAAGCAGCAACGGTTATAGCCACTACCTTTGGTCTTGATGAAAAAAGCTCAAATTCTTGGCACATGTTTAATGACAATAAGAACATTGCCAATTGGGCAAGACCTTATGTGGGAGCAATATATGATAAAGGCTTTGTAGCAGGATACAAAGACAAAACCTATCGACCTGAAAATAAACTTACCCGAGCGGAAGCAATAACAACCATATCTAACGGTGTCACTGCTTTGTATAATACATCAGGAGTGTATTCACAAGATGTAAATGGGAATGCCATTGTCAATACCACAGAAGTCACACTAAAAGATATGACAATATCTGGTGACTTATATCTTGCAGAAGGAATTGGAAATGGGGATGCAGTCCTTGAAGGGGTTACTGTAAAAGGTAAGACTTTTGTAAGAGGTGGCGGAGAAAATAGCATACATATTAGAAAATCTTCTCTTACTGAAATTGTTTCAAAAAAAGCAAAAGGAAAATTAAGGATTGTATTCAGTGGAAGGATCACTATTCCAAATTTGATCATTAACAATAATACCATAATCGTTATAGAAAAGGGCGTAACAATAAAGCATTTACAGGTAAATGAAAGAGCAAACATTCAATTATCTAAAGATGCTACTATAGAGAACGCTGTTATAAATGCCACTGATGTGAAAATAACTGGAAAGGGAAATATTAAAAATCTAAAAATTAACAAAAATATGCAGCTAAATGATAAAAATGTAGAAAAAGGAAAAGAAGTAGAGGTAAAAGAAGGAAAAATTGTAGGGAAAGAAGAAAAACCTAAAAACTCTGGTGGCAGTGGTTCTGGTGGAACAACAGCGTCAACCGTAAGCGTAACAGAAGTAAGTTTAAACAAAGCATCTGCAGCAGTGACAGTTGGAAATACATTACAATTAACAGCAATAGTAGCGCCAAGGAATGCAGATAATAAGAAGGTTACTTGGGCCACAAGTAATGATGATGTTGCAACGGTAAATAAGGATGGACTTGTCACAGCAGTAAATGCGGGTGAAGCAACAATTACAGTAACTACAGTAGATAAAAACAAGACAGCAACATGTATTGTAACAGTAGTAGAGCGAGAATTAGAAAAATACCATACTACATTTACAGTGATGGATGCAGTATATAATCCTATTGCAGGTGCGTCCATAGAAGTTAAAGGACCAAGTGATTTTAAAGATTCAAAGGATACCGATGATGATGGGGAAGCAGTATTTAATCTAGTAAGTGGAGACTATGATTATACAGTAACAAAATCTGTATATGAATCTGTATACGAAACGGTTTCAGATTCTTTCACATTAAATCGTGAAGCGATGGATATAGAAGTAATCATGAAGCAAATAGATGAACAAGAAGAAATCTCAGTAAGCTCTGTTCTTGTTGATCCAACAGAAATGACACTAACAATGGGAGAAACACAAACCATAACTTACACCATAACGCCTTCTAATGCAACAGATAAGCGTACAACATGGTCATCAAGTAATACCGATGTAGCCACTGTTGTCAGTGGAGAAGTAACAGCAGAAGCAGAAGGAATAGCGAACATTACAGTAACAACAAAAGATGGAAATAAGACAGCAACATGCACGGTGACAGTAGTTTCTGAAACACCACCTGAGTTTGCAGGCGGATCTGGAACAAAGGACGATCCTTATCAAGTGGCTACCGCAGCGCAACTTAATAATGTAAGAAAATATCTTGGTAAGCATTTTATTCAAATAGCAAATATTGACTTGACTGGGTATCTGCGTGAAGGTGGAGACGGTTATGATGACGGAAAAGGATGGGAGCCAATCGGCGAAGACAAGGATTACCCAACCTATGGGGATCCATTTTATGGAACCTATGATGGGGATAATTATATCATCACTGGATTAACCATAAATCGATCTGACGAAGAACGATTGGGATTATTTGGATATATTGCTGGTAGAACAGTTGATGATGTTTTACAAAAGGCAAAAATAGAAAATGTAAAGCTTAAAAACGTCAGTATCAAAGGAAGAAGTTATATAGGAAGTCTTGTAGGACAAAATTATTATCATAGTGAAATAAAGAATTGTACTGCAGAATCTATTGATATGATTGCCTCAAGTTCATCTGCTGGAGGATTGATTGGTAGAAATAGTGGAACAGTAACAAATTGTCATACTTTATCAGGAACAATCGTGGGTGGCACTTCAGTAGGAGGTCTTGTAGGTACTGCCAATAATGGTAGCATTAGTATGAGTAGTGCTGATGTAGAAATTAATGGACAAGGATATTTAGGAGCTCTTGTTGGTTATAATAGTTATGCCAATATCGATCAGTGTTATGCTTTAGGAAATGCCACCGGATGGTATGCCATTGGAGGGCTTGTAGGTTCTCATTATAATGGTACCATTTCCAACACTTATGCAACTGGAAATGTCACATCAAATGAAAGAACTATGGATTGCTATGTTGGTGGATTGATAGGTATGATTGGATCTGGTACAATTCAAAACGCTTATGCTAGAGGTGCCGTAGTTGCTAATGGAACACCTACAGGACCTATGCATCTTGGTGGTCTAGTAGGTAAACTTCCTGATGTAGGGATTCAGCCTACCTTTACCAACTGTTATTATGATACTAATACCTCAGGGCAAACAGATACTGGAAGAGGAACTCCTAAGACAACTGAAGAAATGAAGAGCCTTTCTACTTTTGTTGGCTGGGATTTTACTTCAATTTGGGGAATAAATGCTGAAGAAAACAGTGGTTATCCTTTTTTAAGATGGCAAGGATATGAGCATGTTTCTGAGTTTGCTGGTGGCGATGGTTCAGAGGCTAACCCTTATCAAGTATCTACAGCTGAACATCTCGAAAATGTAAGAGATCATATTGATAAGCATTTTATTCAAATAGCAGATATTAACTTAGGTGTTGCACCATGGAATAAGGGCTGGAATCCTATTGGCAATTTAGAATCACCATTTTCTGGTTCCTACAATGGTAAAGGATATGAGATCAGCAATCTTTATATCAATGGAAACACCTCAGATATGGGTCTTTTTGGAATCACTGTATCAACATCAAAGATTAGCAATGTAATATTAACGAATATCGATATCACAGGACCAGAATTTATTGGGGGCATTG
The DNA here is from genome assembly GCA_038396625.1 of Clostridiaceae bacterium 35-E11. Taxonomy (GTDB): domain Bacteria; phylum Bacillota; class Clostridia; order Peptostreptococcales; family Thermotaleaceae. The sequence goes on along the minus strand of CP121688.1, from coordinate 3,309,755 downwards.
TAGGTAGAAGTTATGGTAATATTGATAACTGTTCTGTAACAGGATCATTGACAGGAATTATGAGCGTTGGTGGTATAGCCGGATGGACTCGTGGTGGACAGATAACGAATTCCTACGCTGATTGTACCCTTCAAAAACCAACCAATGTAACGGGCAGCCGTTTTGGTGTGCTTGTGGGTGATAATGAAGCTGCAACGATTTCTGACTGCCATGCAACGGGTAGCATCGAAGCATATTCTGGTGCAGGCGGTTTGGTAGGAATTAACCGAAGTGAAGGTACTATAGACAATTCCTATGCTACTGTTGACGTTACTTGTACAGGTAATCAGGCAGGTGGATTAGCTGGAAGCAATGCAGGTAGCATAACCACTTCATACGCAATGGGTACTATCAGCGGAGCAACATATATTAGTGGCTTGGTTGGCTATAATTCTGGATCTATTGCTGAGTCCTATGCAATGGGATCAGCTTCTGGAACTGCAAATTATATTGGTGGTCTTGTGGGAGATAACTTTGGTTCTATTACAAACAGTTATGCTTTGGTTAACGTATCTGGAAATACATATGTTGGCGGTCTTGCAGGTTGCAATAGTGATGGTTATGGTAAAACAGGAAGCATTGTCAATGCATATGCTACAGGATCTATAATTGGAAGTACATCCTACGGGGGACTTGTAGGGTATAAAGCTAGGGCTAGTATAGTTACCAACAGTTTTTGGAACATTGAGACATCTGGCATGACAAGCTCTGCAGCTGGTACAGGGAAAACAAAAACTGAAATGAGTCAGCAATCTACGTTCAATCCTTGGGATTTTACTGATATTTGGAGGATCGATGAAGGGCTAACCTATCCGTATCTACTAAACAATCTACAGAATCCAAAGCCTGCACCAAAATATTTTGCAGGAGGATCTGGGACAGAGGCAGATCCTTATCAAGTAGCTACGGCTGAACAATTAGATAAAGTAAGAAATTATCTTGATAAGCATTTTATCCAGACGGCAGACATAGATTTAGGTGTTGCACCATGGAATCAAGGAGAAGGTTGGGAGCCTATTGGAACAGTGGGTTTAGAAAACAAGTTTGCAGGCGCTTTTGATGGTGATGGTTATAAAACCAGTAATCTGACAATTAATCGCCCTACAACTGACTATGTAGGACTTTTTGGATGCTCTAGTGGCGTTCTTAAAAATATAGGTTTAGAAAATGTGAATGTCAAAGGTGCTAAGTACACTGGTGGACTATTGGGCATGTCAGATTCAGGTGGATACAGCGAAGCCAATTATGCTACAGGAAATGTTGTGGGTACTCAATATGTAGGGGGGTTAGCTGGAGGGACACCGGGCAACAATTTACAAATAGCCAAGAGTTACGCAAATGTAGATGTTCAAGGAAACTGGGGCGTTGGTGGATTGGTAGGAATGATGTATGGAAGCATCTCAAATAGCTATGCCACAGGAAATGTAGTGGGAGCTAATGGCAGTATAAGAGTAGGTGGCTTGGTAGGAGAACCATATGGAAATATCTCGAATTGTTATGCTACAGGAAGTGTAAGTGGTAATGGCAGTGAAGTAGGGGGTTTAACAGGATACCTATTGTCTCAGTCCTATGAACCAATCAGTAGTTATTGGGATATAGAAACATCAGGGCAGGCAACATCAAAAGGAGGTATAGGCAAAACTACAATAGAAATGCAACAACAAGTGACCTATGAAAATTGGGACTTTGATTCAATATGGAAGATTAGTGCCCAATATAATGGAGGGTATCCATTTTTGCAGTGGCAGTGATCTACTTATCAACCAATGCCTCCAGCAGGAAATAAAGTTAAATCTTAATAGGACTTAGGAGCAATCTTAAGTCCTTTAATAATTGTGACATAAAGTATGCTAATAATTTTGCATTGTTAAAAAACATAGGATTATCCTATATTTAAGTTTAATGGATATGCATATCTCAAAGGGACAGGATGATTGACAAGCTTTCTAAGCGCTGTCCTATGGGTATTAGTAAGCTATTTGAATTAAATAAGGGATGTTGAATGATATAAACTAACAAATTTCAAAAATAAGAGATTTGCAGAATAAATAAGCGTATGTGACCAAATGCGAAAACTTACTTTTAAAATAATATTTAAGATGAAATCATGGTAATGCGAACATTATAATTAACGAATATAAGGACCACCATTAGATTGTGCATCACTTAGCCATCTAGGGTGCATTTTTAACATATTTGGAGGTAGTTTATCGATGGGGAAAAAATTTACCTCCAGTGTTTCTGGTGATGCATTAGAAATTTTACCTCCTATTATTTTAGCTTGAAAACAGCAAGTTACAAAATGTGTTATGCGTCCATTAGGATACCTAAAGATTTGAGATTGTGGGTCAGAATACACTCCAATTAGACGTAACAGATGAATATGCAAACCAGTTTCTTCAAATACTTCTCTTATTGCAGCATTGGTTATTGTCTCACCAGGTTCAACATGCCCTGAGGGGATCCCCCAAAGACCAACATCTGCTCTTTTTTGTAACAAAACATTATTTTCATTATCAAAAATTACAACAGCTACACCTGGACAAATTTCTTTAACTTCTTTCATAAGATATCCTCCTTTAATAAAAAAAATAAACCCGAAAAAGATAAGAATCAGCGCACAAAAATACGCTGAACCTTTCCCCTCGGGTATTTTATTCCAATAGGTGCCTCTTGTAAATCAAGAGATGTAGCGCTTGATCACAGACCCTCAATAGTTTGAGGCGGAACTCTAGCTACCTAATCCCAGTTCAGTAAAAAAATTATATTATTATTTATACTTTATCATAAAAATTACACAAAATAAACCATAGGTATAATCTGTTTAGAAATTTACTAGAATTTCAGTAATTATATGTAATAATATTGTTGAAAATTTAAGAAATTCAACTTTTTTATATAAATATAAAAATCGAGTACATAATGATCTACCTTGCACCACCATAGATAACTTATTACCTAGTCATGATCTTTCGACCATAACCAAGCAGGTCATTACCCATGATGATGGTTCGTTCGACCATACAAGATACCTGAACAGCTGCATGCAACCTTTTGGCTGCATATAACCATTAGTCTTACGACCTGCGGCACCCTGCATGATCTTCGCTCGACCCTATATGATAAGTTGGGATCCTATTGCAATCAATTGAGATCGACTGCAATAAAACCTTTCCTAACCATATAGAATCTTCCCGCCGACTGCATACGAACCTGCCAAGATCCGTATACAATCTTTGGCCGACCTATATACACCCCTGACAAGAGCATATATAAGTCTTGGCTCAACCATTATATACCCGATGCTATTATATTAACCATTTTGAAAATAATATATTTTGGTAAACTATTGTAAAAAATAAAAATTAAGCTAGGTATATAGTTATCTTATAGGTATTACTTTTTTGATAAAGTTGCTCCTAAATATCTGCACTTTTCTAACCCTTCATTATCAGGAGTTAAGTGAACAATAAGCCCTTCATCTATAACATTAGCTTTATATTCTTTCATTTTATGTACCCAATCTCTCATCCATTCACCATCGCCCCAATCATAAGAACCGAATAAACCAATCGTTTTTCCTTCAACTGCATCTGAAAGAGACTCGATGAAAGGTTCCATATAACTTTCTTCTAAAACTTCAGCACCCATGGAAGGGCAACCTAAAGCTACAGCGTCAGCATTTAGCACATCTTCTTTTGTTGCATTTTCAACTTTTAGCAGTTTTACATCACTGCCTGCTCCTTCTGCTACAGCTTCTGCCATCATTTCAGTATTTCCAGTTCCACTCCAATAAATTACGGTTACTTTTTTCATATTGACCCCTCTTTCTTTTATAGATATTTATCTTTATTTTTGATTACAATGAGTAATCGAAAAATGTATACAATTTTAAAAGCTACTTTATGCATAAGCTAATACTTTATCAACATCACTATATGCAAGTAGCGTATTGATCTTATGTTTTGCTTTTAGAAATTCATTGAATCTTTTATCTGACAATGTAGCATCACCATACACTCTCCAACCGTTAATTTTGGTGAGTTTCAGAGAAGGATGCCCTATGAACCCAAGAACATCTTTTAAAGGATATCCTAAAAATACACCTAGTTCATCAGGTATAGTTCCATACATCATCTTTTCAATCATATGAGTTAGGTAGGATTCCAAACTGTATACTTTAGGATATCCTATGCTTTTTAAAAATTTAGTATTTCTATAGTCTCTCAGTACAGCATCAAGAGATAAAGGAGTGTAAAAGAGTGCTTTTATACTTGTATGATTGTAACGAAAAATTTTATATGAAAGTTTTGTACATTTTCCAAAGTAATTATGTATTTTATTAATTTTCTCAGTTGTGGTTTTATCTTGTTTTGGGAAACTTAAAATCTCAGCAGGTTTTACCCCAAGAATAACAGGACCTAGAATTTTAACAAGCCATTCAATAAAATGATCATCACTCTGTTTAAAACAAATATGAGTATTTTCTTTCATAACCATGAGACGACCTCCTGTTAAATTGAAAAACATTATCATTTATTTTTATAATAACAGGCCTATTACAATTTGTCAATGAAAATGATAATTATTATCATTTTCATTGACAAATTAGCCTATATTTATTGGATGTATCAGAAATAATAACGACCTGGACCTGTTAGATAAATAAAGATATAAGTTTTGAGGATATATTCATGAATTTGTATATTATTACCAAAAACATGATTATTGACAATAAAACTGAAGTGATATAGATTTATAACAAGGAATGAAAATCAATATCAATAAAAATGATTCATTGTCTATGCTTATTATAGTAATAAGAAAATGAGAGGCGTTAAATGTGAGTATTACTGGAGGGGAGAAACGAATGAAAATATCAAGAAGGAATTTTTTGAAGTGGTGCACAGCATCGGCTGCTGCATTAGGTATAACAAAATTTGAGTTAGACAGATTAGAAACTATTGTTCTAGCTGCCGAGTCTACACCGCCTGTTATATGGCTTCAAGGATCAGGTTGTTCAGGTTGTTCTATATCACTTATGAACTCAATACAAGAAACAACGATAGATGATCTATTAATTAACAAAATCAGTATGAAATACCATCATAATTTGATGACTGCAGCTGGAGATTTGGCAATATCAGCCATAGATCAGACAGTATCACAGTACAATGGTCAATTCATATTAGTGGTTGAGGGTGCTGTTCCTACATATAACAATGGTACATATTGTGTGTTAACTGAAAGAGATGAAAAATCATGGACCATGCTTGATGCTGTAAAAGAGCTTGGGCCTAAAGCTAGTTATGTGATTGCAGCAGGAACCTGTGCTTCATTTGGAGGAGTAGCAATGGCAGAACCAAATCTAACTGGCATCAAAAGACTAGATAAAGAGATACTCAATGCTCAAACCAAAAACCAAATTATTAACCTGCCAGGTTGTCCGGTGCATCCATTTACTTTAACCAAAGCAATAATTGATTTATTACTTTATGGAATGCCAAAGTTAGATGGGGAAGGGAGACCGGAAAAATTCTATGGAACCAAAGTTCATTCCCTTTGTCCATATAACGGCGGAGACAAGGCAAAAACTCTTGGTGAATATGGATGCTATAACAGTCTAGGATGTAGAGGACCAAATGCCAACTATGATTGCCCTAGTAGAAAGTGGAATAATAAGGTGAACTGGTGTATTGATGCAGGACACTTATGTATAGCTTGTTCAAGCAAAGATTTTCCTAAGACACCTTTCTATAATTTTGATTAAAAATACAAGGAGAGTTATTAAATATGACAACAAAAATAAAAATTGACCCAGTAACAAGACTGGAGGGACATTTAAAAATAGAGGTTGAGGTTGACAGTAACAATAAGGTAGTGAATGCCCATAGCACAGGAAACATGTTTAGAGGCTTTGAAAAAATATTAGTAGGAAGGGATCCTAGGGATGCTATACATATAACACAGAGAATATGTGGACTTTGTCCAGTAAGCCATAGTATAGCCTCGGTAAAGGCAGTAGAAGACTCCTTTGGGTACACCCCTTCTTTTGATGCGATGCTTATGAGGAATCTTATATTAGGAGGAAATTATTTATCAGATCATATTTTACAGTTTTATCATTTAGCCTTGTTAGATTATGTGAAAGGACCACAGCAAAGTCCTTGGATGCCAGGGTATGATGTGGATTATAGATTATCAAGTTCTGAAAATAATGCACTTATAAATAATTATATAAAAGCATTAGAGATAAGAAGAAAAGCCCATGAAATGGTAGCTGTTTTTTCTGGAAAAATACCTCATGTTATGTCTATTGCTCCAGGTGGCGTAACTCAAAAGCCTACAAGTACAAACATATCTAAATTTAAAAGTTATTTAAATGAAGTGAAATCATTTATTGATAATGAGTATATGAATGATTTGAATTTTATCGCTGATAAATATAGCGATTACTATAATATAGGAAAAGGATGCGGAAATTTACTTACCTATGGAGTTTTTGATATAGACAAGAATGGAAATACATTATTCAAATCAGGCATATATATAAATGGATACTATAATGGGATAGATATTTCTAAGATAAAAGAATATGTAAAACACTCATGGTATACGGATGATTCTGGAAATAGACATCCTCAAAGTGGAAAAACAGATCCATACTATGGAAAAAATGGAGCATATTCATGGCTTAAGGCTCCTAGATACAATGGGGAAGTATTTGAAGTTGGACCCCTTGCAAGAATGTCTATGAATAAAGAGTATACTAGAGGTATTTCTGTTATGGATAGACATATGGCAAGAGGACTTGAAACGAAGAAAATAGCAAGAGAGATGATGAATTGGATTAATTCAGTATCAACTTCAGCAAATACCTATACTCAGCTGAACTTACCTTCATCAGGAACCGGTGTAGGACTAACTGAAGCTCCCAGGGGAGCATTAGGACACTGGTTAACTTTTAATAATCAACAATTAAATAATTATCAAGTATTGACCCCTACCTGCTGGAATGTTTCTCCGAGAGATGATTTTAATCAAATGGGAGCATTAGAGCAGGCTTTGATTGGTGTAACTATACAAGATATCAATCAGCCAATTGAACTATTAAGGATTGTTCATTCCTTTGACCCGTGTACAGGTTGCTCTATACATGTAATGGATCCGGAGAAAAATATACAATTAAAGTTTGTTGTATCTACACCAAATCCTAAAGGAGTAATTTAATGAAAAAGACAGCTGTAATAGGAATTGGGAATATTCTTTTAAGAGATGATGGGATAGGAGTTCATGTTATTCATGAACTGCTAAAGGAAAATTTTAAAGCCCCTGTTGACTTGATTGATGGAGGGACTTGTATACTCGATTTATTAGATATATTTGTGAAAAACGATAGGGTGATTATCGTGGATAGCTTAAAGGGAGGGTACGTACCTGGAACCATTTATAAAGTTACGCCTAAAGAACTGGGGAGGTATATAAAATCAAATTCGTCTCTACATGATGTTCAGGTTTTGGATATCATTAGGCAGGTAAATCTAATGGGTTATTCTCCTAATGTCGTAATTATTGGGATAGAGCCAAAAGAGATATTTTTTGATATGAATTTATCAGAAACATTAAAAGAACAAGTTCCTAAAATTATAGGTGTTATAGAAAAAGAGATAGGTGATATATGTGCATGAAATTTCAATTATGGGAGAAATATTTGAAATCATCGACGAAAATGTTAGAAATTATAATCTGAAAAAAGTAAATAAAGTGGTTCTAAAGATAGGAGCGTTTACTTGTGTAGAAGAAGGGGCATTAAGATTTGCCTTTGAAGCCTTTTCAAAGGATACAGAAGTAGAAGAAGCTAAGCTTGTTATAGAAAAGGTAGAGGCTAGTGCAAAATGTGATCATTGTGGACAGGTTTTTAAAGTTGCATTTACAAATAAAATATGCCCTAAATGCAATGCTTTTAGCAACAATATCATTACAGGATATGAATTATTATTACATGAGATGGAGGGTGAATAAAATGAAGCAGATATTAGTGAAAAAGAATATATTAGGCACAAATGATGAGATTGCAAAACGCAGTAGAGAATTTCTTGGCAAAAAGGGGACGTTTACAATCAATCTATTAGGTTCTCCTGGGGCAGGGAAGACATCTGTACTTGAGCAAATGATTAAAAACTTAAAAGAAGAAGTGAATATGGCTGTGGTTGAAGGGGATCTTTATACAACGAAAGATGCTGATAGAATAGAAAGCCATGGGATACAAGTGATTCAGGTAAACACTGGCGGAGGTTGTCATTTAGATGCTTCTATGGTAGAAAAAGCTATGAAGCATATGGATATTGAAAATCTAGACTTTTTAATTATTGAAAATGTAGGAAACTTAGTTTGTCCTGCATCCTATGATTTAAGTGAAGACATGAAAATAACGGTTTTAAGTATTACAGAAGGAAATGATAAACCACTAAAATACCCATCCATGTTTCAAAGGTCAGAAGTGCTAATTGTAAACAAGGTAGATTTAATAGAACATACGAATTTTTCAATGGATGAACTATATAAAGATGTGAAATCTTTAAATGAGGATATAAAAATATTTGAAGTATCCTGTACAAAAGGTGATGGAATAGACAAACTAAGTAGATTCTTGAAAGATAAAATTACAGAAAAAAGGAGGAATGCATCATGCCAAGCTTAGGATTACCAGAACTTCTTGTCATTCTTGTTATCGCGCTTATCGTTTTTGGACCAAAGAAACTGCCAGAAATGGGAAGAGCTTTAGGAACATCTATTAAAGAATTTAAAAAAGCTACAAAGGAAATAAAGAAGGATTTAGAGGATAAGGAATAAGTGATAAAGAAGGGTGAGATAGATGTCAAATGAATTAAAGGAAATGGAAATTATTGAACATTTAGATGAACTGAGAAAAAGAATCTTTATATGTCTTATTTTTACATGTATTTTTTCTATCTGGGCATATATAAAATCAGATTTTATTACAGCTTTATTAAAATCTCCACTAGGAGAGATTGACTTGGTTTTTCTTACACCAGTAGAGGGTTTTTTAACAAAGTTAAAGGTAGCTTTCTTTGGTGGTATGGTATTGGCATCTCCAGTAATGTTTTTACAGACATTATTATTTATCTCACCTGGCATGTATAAAAGTGAAAAAATACTTCTGTTTTCCAGTCTGCCATTTATTATAGCTTTATTCTTTGGAGGGATCTATTTTTGCTTTATGTTTATACTTCCTACAACATTAAAATATCTTATGAGCTTTAGCAATGAATATATACAGCCTATGCTTTCTGTTGGAAAGTATTTTTCCTTTGTGATTATGCTTACTCTTGCAATTGGTGCAATTTTTGAATTGCCAATGGTCATGTTACTCCTTTCTAAATTTGGCGTAATCAATTATAAAACATTAGCTAAAAAAAGAAAATATGCACTACTTATAATTGTAGTCATTACTGCAATTTTGACACCTACGCCAGATGTAGTTACTCTTTTAGCTGTTTCACTACCATTAGTAATATTATTCGAGGTAAGTTTAGGCGTTATGTGGTTATATCATAAGGTTATTAGACGCGAGGGAGATGAAAATGAAGAAGATTAGGAAATGCTTAGTTGTTGAAGGCATTGTACAAGGGGTAGGATTTAGACCATTTGTTTACAATGTTGCTGTCAAGAAGAACCTGAAAGGGTGGGTAAAAAATACTTCAGAAGGTGTTTATATTGATATTGAAGGAGAAGAAAAAAATATAGATTGTTTTTTAAAGGAGTTAGAATATAATGCTCCTCCTTTGTCTCAAATTGAAAGAATTATTATCCAAGAGAAGTCTTTAAAAAATTACAATGATTTTACTATAGAAAAAAGTAAAGACAATGAAAATACCATTACTTTAATATCTCCTGATGTAGCCACATGTAAAGATTGCGAAAGGGAGCTTAAGGATAAACATGATCGAAGATATGAATATCCTTTTACAAATTGTACAAATTGCGGGCCAAGATTTTCTATTATCAAGAGATTACCCTATGATAGACCTATGACCACAATGAAAGAATTTGAAATGTGTCCATCCTGTAGCTCAGAATATGAAAATCCAATGGACAGGAGATTTCATGCACAACCTAATGCTTGTCATAGCTGTGGACCAAAGGTTTGGATTACAGATGAATATGGAAAGAAAATAGCGTGTAAAGAGCCCCTAAAAAAAGCTATTGGATTAATAAAGAGAGGAAAAATCATGGCTATAAAAGGGTTAGGTGGATTTCATCTTGTATGTGATGCGAAAAATAAAGACGCTGTACAGACATTGAGAAACAGAAAAAGAAGACCAACAAAGCCCTTTGCTCTTATGATGAAAGATATGGATATAGTAAAAAAGTACTGTCACGTGAATGAGAAAGAGGAAAATATATTAAATGGAATTAGAAAGCCCATATTATTATTAGATAAAAAGAATGATGATTTACCAGATACTATAGCTCCTCATAATAAAAAACTCGGTGTAATGCTACCATATACGCCTCTACACTATCTGTTATTTGAAGATAAATTAACTGCTTTGATTATGACAAGTGCAAATGTAAGTGGTTTACCAATTGTATATAAAAATGAAGAAGCAGTAGAAAAATTAAAAGATATCGTGGATTATTTTCTTTTACATGATAGAGACATATACATCCCAGTAGATGATTCTGTTGCAAGGGTATCATTAGGCAAGGAGCAAATAATCAGACGATCAAGAGGATATGCTCCAGTTTCCTTTAAGATAGAGGGGATAGAAGAGACGCTAGCATGTGGATCGAGCTTAAAAAATACGTTTTGCATATCAACGAAAAATTTTGCATTTTTAAGCCAGCATATAGGAGATTTGGATAATTTAGAGACCTATAAAAATTTTGAAATAAATGTAGAACACTTTAAAACTATCTATAGAACTCAACTAAAACTTATAGCTTACGATTTACATCCAGACTTTTTATCATCAGACTATGCACAAAAACAAAAAGGACAAAAAATACCTGTGCAGCATCATCATGCTCATATTGTAAGCTGCATGGCAGAGAATAAGATACATGAAAAAGTGATAGGAATTGCCTTTGATGGTACTGGACTAGGAACAGATAGCAAAATTTGGGGCGGAGAATTTTTAGTTTGTGACTACACAGATTTTGAAAGAGCAGGGCATTTAGATTATGTAAAAATGCCTGGAGGAGATGCTGCAGTAAAAGAACCATGGAGAATGGCGGCAAGCTATCTATATAAAACTTATAGAGAAGAAGTAGATATAGAAAAATTAACCTATTTGTCAGATAAGAATATGAAAAATATACTAACCATGATAAAGCAGAACATAAACTGTATAGAAACTTCCAGTATGGGAAGATTTTTTGATGCCGTATCTGCATTACTAGGATGGAAGCGTAGAATTACCTTTGAAGGGGAAGCTGCTATTTTATTAGAATCCATTGCGGATATGCAAGAACAAGGGGAATATGACTATGATATTGATAGGACGAATGGAAAATATGTGGTAAATACAAGAAAGATTATGCAATGTATTATTGATGATATTGAAAATAATGTGAGCAAAAGTATTATAGCTAAGCGTTTTCATAATACCGTCATTGCTTTTTCTATAGATATGTGTAAATTGTTACGTAGTAAATTTCATATAAACTCAGTAGCTTTAAGTGGAGGCGTATTTCAAAATGAACTTTTATTAAAGGGGATATACTATGGACTTAAAAGTGAAGGATTTACAGTTTATACCCATGGGCAAATTCCTTGTAATGATGGGGGAGTTGCATTAGGACAATTGGTAATTGCCAACCATAAATTAAAATTGAGGAGGAAAGAAGAATGTGTGTAGCTGTTCCTGTTGAAGTCATTGAAGTGATGGAGCATGAGGCTTTGGTGAATTTTGGTGGCGTCAAAAAGAAGGTAAATATAGATTTGATAGATGCTTTAGAGGTTGGAGATTATGTACTTTTACATGCAGGTTGTGCCCTGCAAAAGGTGAATAAGGAAGAGGCTGAAAGGACTTTGGAAATATTTAAGATGCTAATAGAGAATGAATAGAGGAGATTTTTCAATGAAATATGTTAAAGAGTTTAGAAACTCAGAGCTTATAAAAGAGATGTTAAAGAAAATAAATACAATGACCGATCGCGAAATAAAGATTATGGAAGTATGTGGAACTCATACGATGTCTATCTTTAAAAGTGGTATAAGAGAAGTATTGCCTTCCAACATTCAACTTGTTTCAGGACCAGGATGTCCTGTATGTGTTACATCTCAAAGCTATATAGATGCAGCCATAGAGCTATCGAAAAGAAAAGACGTTATGATTGCCACATTTGGAGATATGTTAAAAGTACCAGGAAATGAAAGTTCCTTGCAAAAAGAAAAGGCTATGGGACACGATATAAGAGTGGTATATTCTCCACTAGATGCGGTAGAAATTGCAAAAGAAAATTCGGATAAGGAGGTTGTTTTTTTAGGAGTAGGATTTGAGACGACAGCTCCTACGATTGCTTTAAGCGTTGAAATTGCTTATAAAGAGAATATAAAAAACTACTCTGTATTACAATCTATAAAAACGATGCCCACTACCATGAGGCAGCTTGTTTTAGATAAAGAAATCGAAATAGATGGATTTATATGTCCTGGGCATGTTAGTACAATCATTGGTGTAAGACCCTATGAGCTTTTGGCCAAGGAATTTAAAATACCTGCAGTAATCGCTGGTTTTGAATCTGGAGATATTGTAATGGGATTGTATACTCTATTAGAAATGATTGAAAATAATATTTATGAAGTGAAAAATGTATATGAACGACTTGTAAAGTATGAAGGAAATGCAAAAGCATTATCTACCATATATAACGTCTTTAATCTTACAGATAGCACATGGCGAGGACTTGGAAAAATACCTGAAACAGGTCTAAGATTAAAGGAAAAATATCGATCTTTTGATGCAGAAAAGAAGCTAGATATTGAGATGTTAAAGGATGAGCCCCAAAAAGGATGTATTTGCGGAGAAATTCTAAAAGGGAAAGAAACGCCATTAGCATGCAAATTGTTTTCTAAGGTATGTAATCCATTAAATCCAATAGGAGCATGTATGGTTTCAGAGGAAGGAACTTGTGCAGCTTTCTATAAGTATAAAAAATAAGTTAAAGGAGTGTAGTGATGCGTATTATTACCTTATCTCATGGGAGTGGAGGGAAAATGACCCATAATTTAATAGAAGACTTGTTCTATAAATACTTTCATAATGATATTTTATTGCAAAAAAATGATGCATCTATTTTGCCAAAAGTCAAGGGTAAAATAGCAGTAACCACAGATTCTTTTGTAATCAATCCTATTTTCTTTAATGGTGGAGATATAGGAAAATTATCTGTTTGTGGAACAGTAAATGATTTAGCAATGAGTGGAGCAAAACCATTATATATAACAGTAGGCTTTATAATCGAAGAAGGGCTTAAAATCAAAGACTTAGAAAGAATTGTTAAATCTATAGCTGATACTGCAAATGAAGCTAATGTAAAAATTGTGGCAGGGGACACAAAGGTTGTTGAAAAGGGTAGTGCAGATAATATATATATAAATACAACCGGTATAGGTGTAATTGAGAAGAATATAATTTTAGGCGGAGAAAATGCTAAGCCTGGAGATAAAATTATAATAAGTGGAACTTTGGGGGACCACGGTATATGTATCATGTCTAAAAGAAAAAATTTAGAATTTGATGTATCTGTTAAAAGTGATTGTGGACTTTTAAATGGACTTATTGAGAAAATATTAGATGCAAGTAGCAATGTAAGGGTATTAAGAGATCCTACAAGAGGAGGACTGGCAACTACTTTAAATGAAATTGCACAACAAAGCCAAAGCAGCATGTTATTATATGAAGAAACGATTCCTGTAAAGGATGAAGTTAGAAGTATGTGTGAAATATTGGGGTTTGATCCGTTATACATTGCAAATGAAGGAAAGGTTGTGGTAATCGTAGCAGAGGAAGATGCTAAACAAGTACTAGAAGTAATGAAAAAACATCCAATGGGTCAAGGGGCACAAATCATTGGTGAGGTGATAAAAAATGAGAAAAACGCTGTTTTTTTAAGAACAGATATTGGTGGGACAAGATTATTAAATATGGCTGTAGGAGAATTACTGCCAAGAATATGTTGAAAGTTGACATTAAGGTAAGAAATGCATATAATGATACTGAATATTAAACAATTAAAGAAAGGGCAAGGTACTGGCAGAAATGAGAATATAATTCACTTCAAGATCGATGTAAAATGAAAATCTGAATAAAGTCTTAAATAAAGGCTTTATTGTTGTACATTTTATTTTAACTTGTGAGTGGATAGTGTTCTACAAGCGTCGGTAGTTTGTGTATATTAAATTTTATAACCTAAATAAGCATAAAAATCTAAATCTGTGTTTATAAACTTTTGTATGACACATGTTTTTAGATTTTGTTGTTGCTATATCTAGGTTATCATTTATTTATGACGCTATCCCTCCAAATAACAAGGAGGGTTTTTTATGCTATTAATAGAGTGTATAAATATAAAAAAATATTTTGGAGATAGACTGATACTTGCTGTGGAAAATTTAAAGATTTACTCTGAAGATAGAATCGGTATTGTAGGTGTAAATGGAGTTGGCAAAACGACTTTGCTCAATATCTTAAGTCAAAAACTTCAACCAGACGAAGGATGGATTAAGTTATATGCTGATTACGCATATATATCTCAGCTTGAACCACCTGAAAATAAAAGTATAAGTTATGAAATGGCTTCCAAGTTTGGTGTAGCAAGTACGTGGAATGAGAAGATGAGTGGAGGAGAGAAAAACAGATTTAAGCTTGCACAAAGTCTAAGCAAGGATCATCTATTGATCTTTGCAGATGAGCCTACTAGTAATGTAGACATCGAAGGCATTGAAATGATGGAAAACATGCTTGAAGAATACAAAGGAGCTCTAATGCTCATATCTCATGATAGAAGTTTTTTAGATAAGTTGTGCAACAAAATATTAGAAATTGAAAATGGTAAGATAAAAATTTATAAAGGAAATTTCAGTGACTATTATGTGCAAAAAATTAAAGAGAGAGAAAGAGCTCAATTTGAATATGATGAGTATAAAAGAGAAAAAAGGCGACTAGAGGAAGCAATCAATGATAAAAAACAGCAAACTAAGCGTATGAAAAAAACGCCGAAGCGTATGGGAAATTCTGAGGCGAGGCTTCATAAGATGGGCAATCAAAAGGCAAAGGCAAATCTAGAAAGGACAGCAAAAAGTATTGAGACAAGAATAAAGCATCTTGAAGTGAAAGAGAAGCTTGTAGAACAAGCATGCATTCGACTAGATTTGGAAGAATCAAATAAGCTTTATAGCAAAATAGTTATTGAAGGACAAAATATGCATAAGGCCTTTGATGAGAAGATTATATTCAACAATGCTGAATTTAGTATATATAACGGTTCTAAAATTGCATTGATTGGTCCTAATGGATGTGGAAAAAGTACCTTCGTCAAAATGATAATGAACGAGGATAGCTCTATAAGAATTGCCCAGGGTGCAAAGATAGGATACTTTAGTCAGGATTTGAGTATTCTTGATGAAAACTTGACGATTATAGAAAATATCATGAAAAACAGCATATACCCTGAGCCTTTTGTGAGAACCTTACTAGCAAGGCTGCTGTTTAAGCGCGAGGAAATTTATAAAAAGGTGCGTGTATTAAGCGGGGGAGAGCGCGTTAAAGCCTCTTTTGCAAACATACTATTGCAGGAGATAAATCTTCTCATATTAGATGAACCCACAAACTATATGGATATCGATTCTCTTGAAGTCGTAGAGGAAGCACTTAGAGAATATGATAGAACCTTATTATTTATTTCCCATGACAGAAGATTTATAAACGCTGTTGCTGATCATATAATGACTATCGAAAATCAAAAGATAAATATGTTTCGAGGAAACTATGACGAATTTTTGATGAGTATATGTAAACGTCAAGAACACAGTATTGAAGAAATTAAAAAACAGCTATATGTACTAGAAAATCGTCTTTCAGAGGTGGTAAGCAGACTATCTATGCCGACAAAAAAGGATGACGTAGCAGCTTTAGATAAGCAATACTATGAAATTTTGGATAAACGAAATAGGCTAAAGGAGCGTCTTGAGAGATAAAGGATAAAGAATATGTGTATAAATACACAAAAATATAAAAAACTTGCATAATTATAATTTTACATGTATAATAACACAAAAGCCAAAAAGTTATTTATTAGGAGGAGAGTAAATATGAACAAGATAAAAAGTAAAAAGATATTGGGCATAATGCTTATGATCTGTATGGTATTTGCATTTATAGGATGTGCAAAAGAAACAAGTAGTGTAGATAATGCACCATTAACAAAGCTTGATGAAATTAAAAAAGCAGGGAAACTCGTATTAGGTACATCGGCAGATTATCCACCTTATGAATTCCATAAAGAAATTGATGGAGAAGATACAATTGTAGGATTTGAGATTGAAATGGCAAAAGCAATAGCAGAAGAACTTGGCGTTGAACTTGAAATTAAGGATATAAAATTTGATGGATTATTAGCTGCTTTAGCTGCAGACAAAATTGATTTAATTATTGCAGGAATGACACCAACAGAAGAGAGAAAACAAAGTGTTGATTTTACAGATCAATATTTCGTTGATGAACATAAGGTATTGATAAAAAGTGAGGATGCAGAAAAAATTAAAACAGCAGATGATTTGAAGAACCTGAAAATAGGTGCACAAAAGGCATCGATACAAGAAGGCGTTGCAAAAGATATTGAAGGCGCAGAGTTGAAACTAATTAGTAAAATAACAGATTTAATATTAGAGGTATCTAATGATAAAATTGATGCCCTTGTTTTAGGAAAAGTAACTGCACAGGCTTATGCCGAAAGAAATGAAGGACTTTTCGTACCAGAATTTTCTTTAGGTGGCGGAAATGGTTCTGCTATAGCAGTAAAAAAAGGGAATGAAGAGTTTGTGCAAGAGTTAAATAACATTATAGATAAGCTAAAAAAAGAAGGCAAGGTTGAGCAATTTATTGAGGAAGCAACGCAACTAGCAAATGAAGAATAAATACTAAGAAAAAAACAAGCAAAAGGCTATATGCATATAGTCTTTTGCTTGAAATTTTCAATGGCCTAAAAGTGGGAGGGAGAAAATAATATGAGTACTTTTAAAGACTTAAAGTGGACTATTATAGGAGCTGGAAACGGAGGCCAATCGGTTGCAGGTCACTTAGGATTGATGGGGTTTAATGTGAATATATATGATATTTGTGTAGAATCTATAGATGGCATCAAAAAGCAAGGAGGGGTATTCTTAGAAGGAGCAGTTAAAGGGTTTGGAAGTGTGTATGCAACCAATGACCTAAAGAAAGCTGTTTCAGAAGCAGATATTATTATGGTCATTACTCCTGCATTAGCCCATGGGCAAGTTGCAAAGGATTGTGCTTCCTACTTAAAAGATAATCAGATGATCGTCCTTCATCCAGGAGCAACTTTTGGTGCATTAGCATTTTATAAAGCCTTGCAGGATGAAAATTGTAAAGCGGATGTTACAATTGTTGAAACGAGTACACTAATCTATGCATGTCGTCTCAGTAAACCTGGTACAGCATGTATATTAGGGATTAAAGATAGACTGCAAATAGCTGCTCTACCAGCGGTTAAAACAGGGCAAGCAGTAAAAGTTTTAAAAACTGCCTATTCTCAGATAGAAGGACTTGATAATGTAATGATGACTAGCTTAGATAATACAAATCCAATAATTCATCCACCAGCCACATTGTTTAGTACATCCTTAGTAGAATCCAATAAAGATTGGTTATTTTACTGGGATGGAATCACAACGTCTATAGGAAATTTCATAGAAGCAATGGATCATGAAAGATTAAATATAGCTGAAAAGTTGGGGTATAAGATGGATGCCATAAAAGACCAATATCGTACTGAATACCATGCAGCGGGAGAAAATCTAAGTGAGATTTTTAAAAATACAGATGCTTATTCAGGTGTGTATGGTCAAAAAACTCTTGAAACACGCTATATTCTCGAAGATATTCCTATGGGTTTGGTACCGTTTGTGTCATTAGGTAAAAAACTAGGGGTAAAAGTAGAACGAATGGAAACAATTATAAAATTATCTGAATTCATGTTGCAAAAGGATCTTACAAGCTATGGAAGATCTTTTAAAAATATGGGATTAAATGGAATGAGCATAGATGAAATTATGGATTTGATTATCAATGGAGAGAATGATAGAAAAAGCTGAAGTACCCATACTTTCAGCTTTTTTATATTATTTAAAATTGTTTTACCTAGATCCACATAGCGTCCTTCTGGGATGTTTACGCCACCTGTGATATTGGCACCATGCATAATTACGCAATTGGGATCGATCTGTGCAATGGTGTCCAAACTTGACGAGATGGTAGCAGCCCTGAAAGAAGCCAATGTTAGGCAGGAGGCATTCATAGGAAGTTTTGCCATGAAATAAAAACTCCCTTGACCTCCATGATTGAGTATGCGGATATGTTGCGCTCTAAAAAAATAAATCAGGAGCAAACTGTGTTGTCGGCAAATTATATTTTTGAAAAAGGTAAGAGAATAGAAGCCATATCCATGAAATTATTAGAATTGATTGTCTTAAAAAAGCAAGATTTTCATATGAAATCTGTTTCGGCAAAGGATTTTTTTGATCAAATCCAGGAGCTTATGGCTTTGGTCTTTAAAAAGGAAAACATTGATTTTCCTGTTTCAGTAAAATATTTCCAATTACTGATAGAGCCGGACTTAATGAAGACTGTTTGTATCAATTTATTAGATAATACAAGGAAAGCAGTTTCCAGTACAAAGGGGAGAGTAGTCATCAGTGGTAAGCCTTGTCCTAATGGATATATCATCCAAATCTGTGATAATGGAAAGGGAATGGAGGAAGCAGAACTTTCAAGGATTACAGAGGCTTTTTACATGGCAGATCAATCAAGAGCCGTGGACTTGAATTTATCCTTTGTAAGATATGCGTAGGATAAATCAATTCTTACAAGTTTATACGGATGCATGATAAAAGGTTCATTTTTTCCTAGCATAGAAAACATTCTATCCCAAAATATAATAGATAAAAAGAAGATAAGCTTTGTTTGAGAGCCATAGAACATTATTTATTTCTTTATAATAAAATAGGTGCCAAAAAGCATAAGAATAACCCCTGCTAACTTAAGCCAGTCAAGTTCATGTTGTTTGGTGACAAAGGCATCGATGAACAATCCACTTATGATTTGAGAGGCAACAATGATTGTAAGCGTGTTTGCGATGCCCAGCCTAGGGATGGTCTTTGTTACAAGGTAAATAATGAAAGCACCAAAAATACCCCCAATAAGCAGTTGGGGTCTTACATGAAGAATTTTCCCATACTGAGGTAAGGTACCTTTTAAAAGATTTCCTATTAGGATAATAATAACCCCTGTAAATAAACTATGTAGCGTTGCAATCTTAGGCGAGACAATTTTTCCTAACTTAGCATTAATACCTGCCTCTAAAGTTGTAAAAACACCTGCCAAAATAGCGAATATAACAGGGATTATCTCTCGCATTTTATCCCATCCTTTATCAAATAAATATTATTATGAATATATTCATAATAATATGGTACTATGATAAGGTTTTAAAATGAATAACATAAGAGCTATAGATTGTTAATCGATAATAGTGGTGATTTTTTAATAATGGCTAGAAAAATAATAAAATCTAAAAATGCATAGCAGGAAACTATAAGGAAAATGAAGAAGATATAGCCATAGCGTATTCAATTTATACATAAAAGCTTTAGACATGATGCAAATAGCTAAAATGATTGAGTCATTTATGAAAAATTTGAATATATAGCAGTTTAAATACAATAAAGGGGATGTTATAAAATGAAAGAAACGAAAGATATGATCAAAGATAAAGGGCTATGGGCAGGATTAAACAACCCTGAATTATCTATAGATGATACGGATGTTGTTGTATTTGGATTGGCTTTTGATGAAGCAGCTTCTTTTAGAAAAGGTGCAAAGGACGGACCTAAATCTATTAGAAGTATTACGTATTCTATCACACCTACAACTGAAGATTTTGAAGTGATGGGAGACTTAAAAGTATTGGATATTGGTGATTTTACTGGAGAAAATCAAATAGTAATGTTTCAAGAAGTAGAAGAGAAGGTCTGTGAAATAGTACAAAAGAAAAAATTTTTCACCATGCTTGGAGGAGACCATTCTACATCCATACCTATATACAGAGGAATTAATAAGGCGCTAGATGAATCTTTTGGTATTATTCACTTAGATGCTCATTTTGATTTGAATGATGAACTTGGAGGAAATAAATATTCCCATGGTTGTCCAGCTAGGAGAGCTATAGAATTAGAGAATGTAGGCAGTTCAGAAAACTTATTTTTCATAGGAATTCGGTCTATAGAAATGGATGAAATAGAATTTTGTAAAAATAATAAAATCAATGTAATTAATGCTAGAAAATTCCATGAGATCGGTATCACTAAAGCTGTAGAAGAAGTTAAAGATAAGATGAAGGATTTTAAACATGTCTATATTACTGTGGATATAGATGTACTAGATCCAGCTTATGCAGCAGGAACAGGAACACCGCAATTTGGCGGTCTTTCAAGTAGAGAATTACTGGAATTTCTAAGAGGCATATTTGACCTTCCTATTATAGGATTTGATGTTGTAGAGGTTGCTCCAAATCTAGATTCATCTATTACATCTAGCTTTGCAGCGAGAAAAATAATTACTGAGTGTTGGGGACACCATTATAGAAAAAATAAGTAAATCATCCAGCAATATTAATTTAAAACACTCCTATGAGCTAATAGGACAAAATTAAAGGGAATTCTTTAAATGAAAAGGGAGTTCCTTTTTTTTATATTGGAGCGATAATGATATTTATACTATTATTTTTGTGGAATGCTATAAAGGCACAAATGCTTTGTATTCACTCTAGGACATATTGTCATACGTCTCTACCGCGAATTTTAGTATGACCACTAGTGAAACAACAGGAGAAGAAAGAAATAAGAAAGGGTGCTTTTGTTGTTTAAACAAGTGAAATCAGTATAAAGCCCCTTAAGAGAAGTTGTTCTCGTAAGGGGCTTATATATAATTAAATATTTCTTTTGTTTGCATAAACAAGATTTAATGCTTTTAAACCAGCTACAGATGGAAGCATGCTATAAACGACGGCCAAAGATCGTCTTTTCCAAGACTTTTCATCCCTTTTAAATGCAGCTTTATATGTGCCTAAGTAAATAAATACCATTCTTGTGCCCATAATACTTAACAATGCAGCTATAAGTATATTAGAAGCTTGTTGTGAAATATTGTTAACGATCACCCAGCTCACACAAAATGTAAGTCCCAATAAGCCAACAATTGTAATACAACCTACAAATGTGGTAAATAATTTTAAACAGCACTCTAAAATTGTTCCTTTTGATTTTTGCATCTGAATCTCACCTTTCATCTATTCAACTTTAATTTTTATTTCTCTTACCAGTACATAATAATACAGTATAAAAAATGGGATTTCAACAGAAATATGCATCTGAAAAACCTGCTGTTTTTTGTTATTTCTGCGAAATCAAGTATGTTTTTTTCAGTATGCTGTTTTCAGAAAATTTGTATCTGTAGTTTTGAAAATTTATATTGACAAAGGTTGAGTTTACCTATTTTGCATGGAGAAGATGGGGCGTTTTTAAGTATAAATGAATGTAAGGCTAGCAGTTAATTTTAAAAATAAGGCAAATCATTCAATTGTATTAATATTACGAATTTATTTTAGGAAAGCAAAATAGCATAGTACATAGAATACTTTATATATTAGAAATGAAGTATAGATTTAAATGGATAAAAAGAGAATAGAGGAGATGCAGATATAAAGGGTATAAACAAAGATACAAGAATGATTGAAGAATAAGATTAGCATATATTTCAATCATTTATTTTTTGAGCTAAGAATAACAAATGGTGGAATAGTACAAAAACTAGAAATATGATGAAAGCATATTACCTCAAGAAAAAAATGAAAATTCTGAATAAAACTGGTATAATAAACATATAAAATAAAAGAACGCTTACTCCGATCCTTAATACCCCTTTTGAGGTATTAAGGACGATAGGGCATAGAGAGTAATCTCTATACCTGCCGATGTGCAAAGGAGTTCATTTATGTTTAGGGTGAAGTAGGCTCATAAACATGAATGAACTCTTTTATTATTGTATTAAGGTTATAGAAACACAAATAAAGTCCAGCTAAGAAATGTCAATGGTGAAATAAAAAATATTTGATATTTCTTGCTCGCTAAAAAAGGGTAACTTTAACAAGCCTTTTGACAGCTGACAAAAACGAAGTTATTCGTATGGGATTACATTATGCAGCGACGTCGCATTTTGCTTTTAAGTAATTCTTTTGATGTTCTTCCGGTGTGATAATTTCAAAAGGTTTTTCATCCCGGAGAATGGCAAAAACAATATTACACACTTTATGCATGACAGCTCCGAGAGCTACCATTTTAGGTTTACTTTGACACTTTTTAAGGTAATAATCACGAAGAACAGGGTTCTTCGCAGAACCATTCCGATTTTTACTAATGCTGATTAATGCCATTGTATGAATGACTCTTCTTGCAATGCGAGAGCCACGTTTTGACATACTAATTTTGGTTCCCTCAAACTTACCAGACTGCTTTACGGCGGGATCAAGACCAAAGTAGGCAAACAGTTGCTTGGGAGTGTTAAAGGCAGAAAAATCACCGATTTCACCCATAAGGCTGACAGCAGAGAGAAAGCCAGCACCTTTGAAAGATTCAATCAGACGAATCTGCTTCACAAAGTCAGAGCCTTCATTGGCATTTACCAATTGGCGCATATCTTCCAGCAGAGAAGAGATTTCTTCATCATACTGGCGAATAAAGCGGATATACAATTGGATTCTTTTAAAATTACTGCTGACAGAGCTTCCAAAGACCTTGGCATTAGTAGCTGCCTGAAAAATGGCATGATATTTATTAAGAGCATATGAAAGCCCAAATCTAGCAGTAGAACGTATGGAATCAATTATTTCATCCTTTGAAGCCTGTAAAAAGGCATCTGGGGATGTGAATTTTTCCAACAAAGTAAGAGAAGTATTGGTGGTAATCTTAGAAAAGATATTCAGGTACTGAGGAAACACCATACGAAGCTCACCTTGCAGTTTATTGACATAGGAGGAACGGTTGTCCATCAGGTCATAATATTCTCTAGAAAGATTTCTTAAGTCAAGAGCAAGCTCGGAAGGCATCAGAGAAACCTTTAAATCTGGCTTTAAACCGATTAAAGCAGCTTTTTTAGAATCGAAACGGTCATTATGCACTTTTCTAATGTTCATGTTTGTGCTAGACTTAGTGATGATAGGATTAATGATGGATGCACAAAATCCTTTATCACGAAGATAGCAGAAGAGTGGGTAATGATAAATTCCCGTGGATTCTAGGAAAATGCGACTTTCCAAAGAATACAGCTCTTCTGCTTCTTTTATTTTAGAAACAGCTAGAGCAAGGGAATTAAGGTCAGAATGTAGGATTTTAAAAGGTTTTCCTACAAAGGTTTGGTTAGGTAGTGCTATAGACATCCAGCTGAAATCAGCACCTACATCAATACCAACCGATAAAAATAAATTTTCAAAAATAAAGTTTGACATGAGCGAAAGCTCCTTTCCGATAGGAATCCATTTCCATCTAATGAGTACACAACCTAGCATGTGATACGGGTATAGCCTGAGGCTCCCAACCAGCCTAATCATAAAACCTCATTGAATGGACTAATTGACTTTTTAGTAGGTATAGGTCAGTAGAAACTGACTTCCCAAGGGGGTGTACATTCTTTATCCTATCCTTGAAGATTATACATTATGAAAAGTCTAGAGTCTACCAGGAACCGTCAGACATGTTAAATAGAGTAGTAACATCTGATGAAGGAAGAACTCCTTCTTCTGTTACTAAATAATAGAAATGTTTTTTTATAGAAATGTATTAACTGCATAGTCATTAGTGACTATGACATTATTATACTAGGGGGTGTGAACTGGCATCAACAATGATGATGTCCAGGAAAAAATTGAGTAAAATTTTAATGATTTCACCTGAAAAGTGTATTGGCTGTAGAACTTGTGAACTCATATGTTCATTTAACAAGGACAATGCGTTCAACCCAAAACATGCAGCAGTATCAGTTATTGCCTACGATGAAGCAGCAGTAGCAGTACCTATGATGTGTATGCAGTGCGAAGATCCATCTTGTATGAAAGTATGTCCTGTTTCAGCAATTAACAGAGTAGAAACGGGAGCGGTAGTCATTGATGATAAAAAATGCATAGGTTGTAAGATATGTTTAAGTGCATGTCCTATTGGGAACATATCTTATAATGTAAAGGAAAAGAAATTAGTGAAATGTAATCTCTGTGAAGGAGAACCAAACTGTGCAAAATTCTGTCCATCGGGAGCAATTCAGTTTAAGGAAGGAACTTCAACAAATCTAAAGAAAAAGAAGATCATAGCTGAAAAATTCAAGGAATTATTTGGGGAGGTGACTGAATAATGTTTGGATGGACTAGTAAAGTGCTTAGAGTCAATTTAACAGATGGCACAATAAAAAAAGAACCATTGAATTTAGAGGATGCTAAATTATATTTAGGGGCAAGAGGATTAGGTACGAAAATTTTTATGGATGAGGTTAGCCCAGACGTTGATCCATTTAGCTCTGAAAATAAAATTATTTTTATGACGGGACCTTTAACAGGAACCTTTGCTGCTAGTGCAGGAAGATATGAGGTAGTTACAAAAGCGCCTCTTACAGGGACAATAGGTGCATCTAATTCAGGAGGACACTTTGGTCCAGAATTGAAGTTTGCTGGCTATGATGGCATCATTTTTGAAGGAAAAGCTGAAAAGCCTGTATATATCTATATTGATGATGATGAAGTAAAGATAAAAGATGCCCAGCATCTATGGGGGAAGACCGTTTTTGAAACCACAGATACGTTATTAGACGAAACAGAAGAAGATGTAAGAGTAGCTTGTATAGGACCTGCTGGAGAAAAGGGAGTATTATTCGCAACCATTATGAATGATAAACATAGAGCAGCTGGTAGATCTGGGCTTGGTGCAGTCATGGGTTCCAAAAACTTAAAGGCGGTTGTGGTGAGAGGTTCAAAGTCTGTTAAAGTAGCACAGCCTCAAGCGTTTTTAGAAGCATGTGTAGATGCAAGAAGTAAGTTAAAGGCCCATCCTGTAACAGGTGAAGGACTGCCTACATATGGAACACAAATATTGGTTAATATTTTAAATCAAACAGGTGCGCTTCCCACTAGAAATTGGAAGGATGGAGGATATTTTGAAAATGCTGAAGATACAAGCGGCGAAGCATTGACGGAAAAATATCTTGTAAGAAATAAAGGCTGCTTTGGTTGTTCTATTGGGTGTGGCAGAGTAACGAAAATTCCTGATGGAAAATTTATGGGCTTTGGGGAAGGTCCTGAATATGAAGCTGGATGGTCTTATGGGGCTGACTGTGGCGTTAAAGATTTAGCGGCCATTTGCAAAGCAAATTTCATTTGTAATGAGCTAGGAATGGATCCAATTACTATGGGTTCAACCATAGCATGTGTGATGGAGATGTATGAAAAAAATATACTGTCAAAAGAAGAATTAGGTAGAGAAATAAGCTTTGGAGACGCTGAGGCTGTTGTAGATTTTACAAAGATGACTGGCTATAGAGAAGGATTTGGAGACAAGATGGCACAAGGTTCCTATAGAATGGCTGAAAGTTATGGACATCCAGAGTTATCGATGTCCGTTAAAAAACAAGAAATGCCAGCATATGATGGTAGAGGTGTTCAGGGAATGGGTCTTGAGTATGCAACATCCAATAGAGGTGGATGTCACGTAAGAGGATATCTAACATCTCCAGAAGTATTAGGAATACCCGAAAAATTGGATCCATTGGTAACCACAGATAAAGCACAATGGCTTAAGATATTCCAAGATTTAACTGGAGTTGTTGATTCATCGGGAATTTGTTTATTTACTACTTTTGGTATAGGGCTCCCTGAAATCGCAGCTATGTTAAAAACGGCATTAGGATGGGATTGTTCTGATGAAGAAATTCTAAAAATTGGTGAGCGAATATGGAATCTAGAGAGAAAGTTTAATTTAGAAGCTGGATTTACCAAAGATGATGATACATTACCTAAAAGATTACTAAAAGAACCTTTGCCTTCAGGGCCTGCAAAAGGAAAGGTTGTTGAACTAGAAAAAATGCTTTCGGAATATTATGAGGTAAGAGGTTGGGATGAAAATGGCGTACCTACAAATGAAAAACTGATAGAACTATCTATTAAATCATAAAAATACAGGCTATAGGATATAGTGTCTAGAACCTATAACCTATAGCTTCATTTTATATTAGGAGTTATTTATGAAAGTAAAATATTTCGCGTATATTAGGGATTATACCAAATCAAAGGAAATAGATTTTCAGTATTGTGAAACTGTTGAGGAACTTCTCTTAGGACTTAGTGATTATTATGGTGAAAAATTTAGAAATAAGATTTTTAAAGAAAATATGTTAAGTGATGAAATGATTATTTTAGTAAATGGAAGACATATTATCCACTTAGATGGGATACATACAAATCTTAATGAAGAAGATGAAATTTGTATATTTCCTGTTGTAGCAGGAGGTTAAATCAATACTTAGAAGGTGATGAATTGTGAAGACAGAAATGAAGAATGCCAAGGAAATTATAGAAAAATATCCAAAACAGCAAAGATTTACCCTTGCAATCCTTCAAGATATTCAAAGATTATATAATTATATTCCAAGGGAATCGATGAAGATTTTATCGGAGTATATGGATATGCCTTTAAGTAAGCTGTATAGTATGGCTACTTTCTATAAAGCCCTAAGTTTAAAACCAAAAGGAAAATATATTATAAAGGTATGTGATGGTACTGCATGTCATATTAGATCATCTATGATCATTTTAAATGAACTTGAAAAAGTTCTAAATATAAAAGCTGGTGATACCACAGAAGATGGAAGGTTTTCATTAGAGACTGTAAATTGTTTAGGTTCCTGTGCCATTGCTCCTGTGATGGTGATCAATGATGATTATTATGGAAAAGTCACACCATCGGAGGTTAGAGAAATCTTAAGTAAATATGGAGATGATACAGAATGAGCAGTGAAAGCAAACGAATAATTCTTGTGTGCTGTGGAACTGGCTGCTTAGCAAACCATAGTATGGCTGTTTATGATGCATTTAAGAAAAGCATAAAAAAAAGAGGTGCAGATATAGGGGTGGAGCCTATTATAAAAAGCACAGGATGTAATGGATTGTGTGAAAAAGGTCCCGTTGTGAAGATTACGCCGGATGATATTTCTTATTATCATGTAAAACCAGAAGATGTAGAAGAAATTATAGAAAAGACATTATTTAAAAATGAAATAGTTGAGAGACTTTTATACTATGATGTAAAAATAGGAAAAAGAATTAGATCCCATAAAGATACAGAATTCTATAAAAGGCAGATGAAAATAGCGCTAAAAAATATTGGAGAGATTGATCCTGCGAATATAGATGATTACATAGAACAGGATGGATATAAAGGGTTAAGAAAAGCGCTATTTCATATGGATTCTCGTAAAATTATTAATGAAGTAAAAAAATCAGGATTAAGAGGAAGAGGAGGAGCCGGCTTTCCTACAGGTGTGAAATGGAGTAGCTGTTATCATATAAATAGTTTTCCTAAATATATCGTATGCAATGGGGATGAGGGAGATCCTGGTGCATTTATGGATAGAAGTATTATGGAAGGAGATCCCCATAGTGTCATTGAAGGAATGATTATATGCGCATATGCGATTGGCGCTAAAAAAGGCTTTATCTATATTAGAGATGAATATTCTCTTGCAATCAAAAATATGTCAAAAGCAATAAAGAAGGCAAAAGAGAGAAAATATTTAGGTGAAAATATAATGAAAAGTGGATTTGATTTTGATCTGCAGATTGTAAGAGGTGGAGGAGCGTTTGTTTGTGGAGAATCTTCTGCCTTAATGGCGTCTATAGAAGGAAAAGTTGGGGAGCCAAAATCAAAATATATTCGTTCAGTCCAAAAAGGATTGTGGGGGCAGCCAACCGTGCTAAATAATGTAGAGACATGGGCAAATATTCCTCAGATTATAGATAAAGGGGGAGAGTGGTTTGGTTCAATAGGGACTGACAATAGTAAGGGAACAAAGGTATTTTCTCTTGTGGGAAAGGTGAAAAATACAGGGCTTGTTGAAATCCCGATGGGGGTAACCCTTAGAGAATTGATATATGATATTGGTGGAGGTATTATAGGAGATAAAAAATTTAAAGCCGTGCAAAGTGGAGGTCCTTCTGGAGGGTGTATTCCTGAAAAACATTTAGACCTACAAGTTGATTTTGATTCTCTAGAAGCTTCAGGCTCTATGATGGGGTCAGGCGGTATGATTGTTATGGATGAACGTACATGTATGGTAGATGTGGCTAGATACTACCTAAACTTCTTATCTGAAGAATCCTGTGGAAAATGTATTCCATGTAGAGAAGGAATAAAAAGAATGCTTGAAATTTTAAACGATATATGTATGGGAAAAGGTCAAATAGGAGATATTGATTTGTTGATAGATATATGCAATACGGTTAGTCAAGCGTCTTTATGTGGTCTTGGAAAAACTGCTCCCAATCCAGTCTTGACAACGATCAAATATTTCAAAGATGAATATATGGCGCATATTATTGATAAACAATGTCCAGCAGGGGTATGTAAAGATTTGACAAATTATTATATTGTTGAAGAAGCCTGCAAAGGTTGTGGCCTTTGCAAAAAAAACTGTCCTGCTGATGCAATCTCTGGAGAACGAAGAAAAGCCCACGTAATTGATCGAACGAAATGCATTCGGTGCAGCAACTGTATAGATATCTGTAAATTTAGTGCAGTAAAGGTTCAATAAGGGGGTGGGCGTATGAAAATCATTATAGATGGAAAAGCTTGTGAATCAGCATATGGAGAATATATTTTAGATGTTGCAAGAAGAAATAATATACATATTCCTACATTGTGTCATAGTGATGCCCTGCCAGGACAAGGGAATTGTAGGCTATGTGTTGTAGAGGTTGTTGAAAATCATCGTAAAAAAATTGTTACTTCCTGTGTATATCCTATTACAAAAGAAATTGAAGTGATAACAAATTCAGATACGATAAAAAATATTCGAAAGACTATACTCATGCTTTTATCAGCAAGTGTGTCACAGAATAAGTATATAAATGAACTCAAAGAAAAATATGGTGTTTTAAATACAAAAAGATTTCATGTAGACCAAAAGGAAAATTGTATATTATGTGGTCTTTGTGTAAGAGCTTGTGAAGAAATGGGATCGAGTGTGATAGCAACTGTAAATAGGGGTATCACAAAGAAAATATCGACTCCTTATGATGAACCTTCATCAGAATGTATCGGATGTAGCGCCTGTGCCCATGTATGCCCTACAGAAGCAATAAAAATAGAAGAGAAAGATGGAAAAAGAATTATTTGGAATAGAACTTTTGAACTTTTAAAGTGTTCCAAATGTGGAACATATTTTGCCACACAAGAAGAATTTGAATACATTAATAAAAAATTAGATTCTAATGAGAATGTTTTTATATGTAATAAATGTAAAAAGCATTTAAATGCAGAAAAGATTAAAGATGCATTTAAAGATGTAGTGATAAAGTAATTTATTGTGAAATCATTGAAATGCTTTTATGAATTAAAGATTAGTACATATTTCCTCCATCAGTAATAGACATCCCTTACCTTTGCATATAATGAACTATGCAGGGGGAGGGATTTTTTTTGAAAAAGTGGGTATTATGGACGTTGATTTGTACATTGTGTGTAACAATCTTGTTAGGAGCCGGAACATTTTTTAAATATACAGGGAATAAAGTAAAGTTAGATATACCTATTAAAGTGTATAAAGAAAATGAGTACATAAGTTGGGAAGAAAATAAACTGAAAGAAAATCCAGACTATGATAACCTTGGGATATTTATAGATTTAAATGCTAGAACACTAGAACTGCTGAATTTAGACAACAATCAAGTGCTTCGAATGTATTCAGTGGCCATTGGAAAATCGAGTACTCCATCGCCTATAGGTAATTGGAAAGTAATTGGTAAGGCTAAATGGGGAAAGGGGTTTGGAACAAGATGGATGGGGTTAAACGTACCTTGGGGGAAATACCATTGGGAATACATTTCTATGTGCCTGTAAGCTGTATATTTCAATGCAAAGATTGTTAGAGTCGAAAATGAAATAAAAATAACTACCTGCAAACATAAAAAAGAATAGATAATCCTTTGAAATTTTATATGAAATAAAGTATTAATGGCATAATATGTATAGAATCAAAATAACAAAACTTTAAAATATACGGGAAGCATTCCTGTGATAAATACTACGAATAGTATTGAATAAATATTAATGAAAAAAATAAAATGATGCTAAGAGATAAAACGCTGGTATGTTCCAGCGTTTTTAGTAATTTATTGGCTATTTGACCATCAACAATAATTTATAGAAATACATAATAAAAAATTATTTTGGATAGAGGGAAAAAGTAGATTGACAAATTACTAGATTTAAATTATGATAATGATAATCGGTATCACCTATAAAAGAAAAAAATAAATAACAGTTGTAATAGTAGAAGGAGATAGATTAGGCAATATACCATAAGTGTTAAATGAGAGAGGAATTAATAAACATATTCATTTGGCAGGATGAAAAAAGAGTGGAAATACCATTGAAAGTAAGAATGTTTAGCATTTTGATACATACGAAGCGATGACAAGAAGAATGCTGTAAATATTAAAAAGGGATATATATGAGGGAGGTATATATATGACTGGTATCTTAGTGAATGGAATAATGAATGGAACTTATGATTTTGGAAACGAAAGTAGGGATTTGGTGAAAAACTTATCTGAAGCAAAAGTGGATGTGGAATATACAATAAAAGGGATTGTGACCGATGATGAGGAGCTGAAGAATTTTTTATTTACGTTAGGGTGTTACGAAGGTGAAAAGGTTACAGTAATATCAGTACTGGCTGAAAACTATGTGATATCTGTAAAAGATGCAAGATACAGTATAGATTTGGACTTGGCAAAAGCGATTATTGTATAATTTTTATTGCAAACTATAAACATATAAGCTTTTCAATTAACTATAGAGTGAACTTTGAAATTTGATTTTATATAAAATAAATTATTAATTTGTACTTATTAGAAGTCAGGGATGCTGACAAATAAGCTTTATAGGAGGGAAATGATGAAAATAGCACTAACAGGTAATCCCAATAGTGGTAAAACAACATTATTCAACGCCATAACAGGTAAGATTGAACATGTAGGTAACTGGGCTGGGGTTACCATTGAGAAAAAAGAGGGAACTATAAAAAAGCATTTAAACAAGACAGGGGTAGAGATTATAGCAGTTGACCTTCCAGGTGCGTATTCTATGTCACCATTTACATCTGAGGAATCAATTACTCGTGATTTTGTTAAAAACGAGAATCCAGATGTAATCATCAATATTGTTGATGCAACAAACCTAAGCAGAAGTTTATTTTTCACAACACAGTTGCTTGAACTAGGTATTCCAGTAGTTGTAGCGCTTAACAAAAGTGACTTAAACGAAAAAAAGAAAACGGCAATTAATGTAGCTGCATTAAGCAAAGCGTTAAGTTGTCCTGTTATCAAAACTATATCAACGAAATCAAGTGAAAATGGTTTAGAAACGTTAATCTCTAAAGCTGTAGAAGTTAAAGGAAAGGGGCAAACAGCTCCATATGATAGCAAGAATGTTGATCTAAAGAATGCTAAAGAAGTAGAAACTTCTGATAAAAAACGTTATGCCTTTGTGAATGAGATTGTTTCAAAGGTAGAAGACCGTAAGGTAAGCAGTAATCATCAAACAAAACAAGATGTGGCAGATAGAATTTTAGCTCATAAATGGTTTGGAATTCCAATCTTTGCTTTGGTTATGTGGGCTGTATTCTCGATTTCACAAGAACATTTAGGGCCGTTTTTGGCTGATACATTTGTTGGCTGGATTGATGGTATATATGCATGGATGGAAGCTATGCTTGGCGAAGGCGTATCACCAATTCTGAGCTCGTTGCTATTGGATGGTATCATTGGTGGTGTTGGTGCCGTAGTTGGATTCTTACCATTGATCATGGTATTATTTTTCTTATTGGCGTTACTTGAAGATTGTGGTTACATGGCACGTGTTGCTGTAGTAATGGATCGTTTCTTCAAGCGTGTTGGTTTATCAGGCAAATCAATTATCCCTATGGTTATTGGTACTGGTTGTGCGATTCCTGGGGTTATGGCAACTAGAACCATCAAGAACGAAAGGCAGAGAAGAACCACTGCAATGTTAACTCCATTTATGCCTTGTGGTGCAAAGCTACCAGTTATTGCATTGTTTGCTGGTGTGTTCTTTGATGATGCAGCATGGGTTGGTACGGCAATGTACTTTATGGGTATAGCTATTATTATTCTTGGTGCATTAATCGTAGTAAGAATTACTGGTGAGAAAAACGCAAGATCATTCTTCATCATGGAGTTGCCAGAATATAGATTCCCAAGTATCAAAAGAGCTACAATTTCAATGTTTTCTAGAGCAAAAGCATTTATTGTTAAAGCTAGTACCATCATACTTCTTTGCAACGCAACAGTACAAATTATGCAAACATTTAATTGGAAACTCCAAGTTATTGCTGAAGGCGCAGAAAATACAAGTATCTTGGCTAGTATTGCATCTCCCTTTGCTATTGTATTGATTCCATTAGGCTTTGGCGTATGGCAGTTGGCGGCAGCGGCTATTACTGGTTTTATTGCAAAAGAGAATGTTGTTGGTACTTTGGCTGTAGTTTACTCGATTACGAACTTCATCGATACAGAAGAATTAGCGTTAGTATCAGGTGGTGCAGATGTTGCGAGTATTATGGGATTAACTTCAGTGGCTGCATTGGCATACCTTATGTTTAACTTGTTTACACCTCCGTGTTTCGCGGCCATTGGTGCAATGAACTCAGAAATGGAAAATAAGAAATGGCTGTGGGGCGGCATTGGATTTCAATTTGGAATGGGTTATATCGTAGCATTCTTAACTTACCAAATTGGTACGTTAATGACAACAGGTGTTTTAGGTACTGGTTTCATCCCTGGATTTATTGCTGTTGCAGCAATAGTGGGATATATTGTGCACCTTGTAAGAAAAGGTAATCATAAAACACAACAGAAGTTAAAAATGAGTGTATAGGAGAGAATGATGGAAAATATAGTTGTTGGAGTGGTGATATTATCAATTATTGGTTTATCTACTGCAAAGGTTATTAGTGAAAAGCGAAAAGGTGTCAAATGTATTGGTTGTCCACATGCTGGATCTAGTAATAAAAAAAGCAATTGTAGCTGCAGTGTAGTAAAATTAGATCAATAGTATTTAAAAACCTGAAGGAATTTTAAAGTGAACTCTATGTCAAAGGCACTTTTCAAAAAGAGTTAGGTAGCTAAAAGCTGATTTCTGTACTCAACAGAAATCAGCTTTTTAAGTTTCCGGTGATATATGTAATAATTATACTAATGCATATAGAGCTTAATCAAGTAGATAGCTTATAATAATCATCTCCCCAACTGCACATCATACTAAGAATAGGCATTAAGGTTTCTCCTAAAGCTGTTAATGAATATTCAACCTTCGGGGGAACTTGAGGAAAAACTTTTCGACTAACTAAATTATCTGCTTCTAGCTCCCTCAGTTGTTGCGTTAGCATTTTTTGAGTTATTTGAGGAATGAGTTTCTTTAACTCATTAAATCGCTGTGTTCCATTGGTACCTAGGCGCCAGATAATAAGTGGCTTCCATTTACCTCCGATTAAATCCATTGTAATTTCAAAGGTACATGAATAATTTTTATTTTTAAATTCTAAAGTATCATACCTAGAGCTCATAACTCTCATCCTTTCTATAGTATTCTTTTGGTTACTATAATACAAAATAGTGCGTACTTGCTATATTTAAACTTATTTTTTATAATAATAGCATGAATAATAAGAAACATCAATTAGGAGGTGGGTAAACGAATACAATATTAAATAGAAAAAGCAATAAGAAAGTATAAGGATACAAAGGAGGAAAATATTATTATGAAAATCTAGAGTTTATGTTTAAATGATAAGGGAGGATACCAAAATGTCATATTTACTTAGGCCGTTGGATAAGTGTAAATTAACCTTGCACAATAGATTAGTTATGCCACCTATGGCTACTTCAAAATCTGAACAGGATGGCAAGATCAGCAAAGACATATTAGATTACTATGATGAAAAATCACAAGGTGGACATATATCGTTGATTATTATAGAACATAGCTTTATTTCAAAACAGGGAAAGGCGAGTGAAAGACAACTTTCTATAGCAGATGATAATGTTGTGGAGGGCTTAAAAAAGTTGGCAAACATCATCCAAAAAAATGGTTCGAAAGCAGTAATGCAAATGAATCATGCAGGAAGTGCAGCAAGTAAAAATGTTACAGGATATGAACCCGTTGGGCCATCTGCTATAGCAAACCCACGCAAAGGTGAGGTACCAAAGGAACTTAGTGTAAAAGAAATTAAAGAAATAATTAAAAATTTTAGGGATGCTGCACTGCGTGTAAAAGAAGCTGGCTTTGATGGGGTAGAGATTCATTCTGCACACGGATATCTTCTAAACCAATTTTTTTCTCCTCTTACGAATAAGAGAACGGACAAATATGGTGGAAAATTATTAGATAGAATTAAAATTCATTTAGAAATTATTAAAGCAGTACGCGATGCTGTCGGCGACGATTTTCCAATTCTTTTGAGATTAGGTGCTTCTGACTATATGGAGGGTGGAATTACAATTGAAGATAGCAAAATCGCAGCATTAGAATTTGAAAAAGCAGGGATAGATATTCTTGATGTTTCTGGAGGTTTTTGTGGATACAGTGGTACAGGTCAGGGGTACTTTGCACCGCTGACGGAAGCGATCAAGGAAGTTGTGTCGGTTCCAGTTATATTGACTGGTGGAATAACTGACGCTAATACTGCAGAAAGCCTACTTTCTACAGGAAAAGCTGATCTTATTGGTGTAGGTAGGGCTATATATAAAGATTCTAGTTGGGCGGAAAAAGCGATTGAAAGCCTTAAGTAAATATTTTGAAGGTGCCTATAAGAAATAGAGTAAAGTGCCTATTCACTGAGGGATGAGTTCAACCGATGATATTAAACGTATGGTTGGACTTGAAGCTTATGCATTTCAATAGAGGGGGAGAGATATATGAAAGTTGTTGCATTTAATGGGAGTCCTAAAAGGGAAGGGAACACATACCATGCAATAAAAATGGTAACAGAGGAATTAGAAAAAGAAGGGATAGAAGTGGAGATTATTCATGTAGGAGATAAGACTATAAGAGGCTGTCTAGCGTGTAATGCTTGTCGTAGAAATAGAGATGAGAAATGTGTCATTGATAACGACGAAGTGAATGAATGGATACAGAAAATGAAAGAGGCAGAGGGTATAATACTAGGTTCTCCAGTGCATTATTCAGCTATAGGTGGTACAATGAAGTCTTTTTTAGATAGAGCATTTTATGTTGCAGGTAACGGCATGTTAAGACATAAGGTAGGAGCAGCTGTGGTGGCAGTTAGACGTTCAGGAGGAGTTACTACTTTTGAACAGTTAAATAATTACATTAATTATTCCGAAATGCTTATGCCAACTTCAAACTACTGGAATGTAATACACGGAACGGTACCAGGAGACGCTGTAGAAGATGAAGAAGGAAAACAAATAATGAGCGTTTTAGGAAAAAATATGGCATGGCTTATGAAATTGGTTGAAAACGGAAAAGAAACTGTGAAAGCACCAGAAAGAGAAAATAAAGTATTCACGAACTTTATTCGCTAATTTAGAAATACTATAGTATAATGAAGGTGTGTTTTATTAAGTTAAGGATTGTAGGAAATAGATTTCTTAAAAACATATTGAAATAAATTGGGTTAGCACTAAAAGTTTGTTTTGATAACTATCATATATAGTTGATAAATAAGGAAGGATGTTTATGAGGAACAAACTGTTGCGTATTTTACTGTGTTCTTTGACTATTAGTATTATAGCAACATTTAACCTACCTCTTTTTACAGAGGGTTTTATAGTAAGTCTTTCGACAGGTATTTTGCCATTTTTACTGTATTTAAATAGAGATATAAGTGGCTTATTGTTATGTCTTATTATCTCTATTGTTTCTCCATTATTCAGATATTTTTTATATTTGAACAGCATGATGACAAAGCAGGCTTTTTTGATAGTATGGCCAGACAGCATTTTTTATTTAACATATGGTATTATTTTTTACTTAATATATCAAAAGAATAAAATACATAATGTTAACCGTTTAATTATAACAGCTTTTATTTGTGATTTTTTTGGAAACTTAATTGAAATTAGTATTCGGATTGGTTTTTTCAATTTGACTTACGGCATTGTTAGTAAGCTACTTTTGATAGCAGGGATACGTACATTCATGTTAATTGTGCTTATTATTTCAAGTAATTATTATCAATCATTTTTAATTAACCAAGATCATGAAGTTCGTTACCGCCATCTATTAGAAATGGCGTCTTCTTTTAAGAGTGAGATCTACTTTATGCATAAGAACATGGATCGGATTGAAACCGTTATGCAACAATCTTTTCAAGCCTATAAAATTGTATTAGAAAAAAAATCTCAACATGACTTGAAAAGCATTCTTCTCAATTTATCTAAAGATGTTCACGAAATAAAAAAAGACTATATCAGAGTGATTTCTGGTATAGAGCAAACGTTTCCTGACCTGCTTGAATTCACTGAACTTACTGTCAAAGAAATTGCTCAAATTTTAACGCTTAATACAAAAGAACATCTTTTAAAAAACCATAAGGCTATTTCTTTTGAATGCAATGTAATAGGTAATGCCAAAGTAAAATCTCACTTCTTTCTTATGTCAATACTAGGAAATCTTGTTCAAAATGCCATTGAAGCATCAAAAGAAAAAAAAATGTCTGCTGTTAGTTTGAAAATTAATGCAGAAGAGGCTGACGTTATAATCAGAGTAACGGATACTGGCAAAGGTATTGAAGCAGAACATATGCCCCATATATTTAATCCAGGGTTCTCGACAAAATATAATTCTACGACAGGTGATATGAATCGGGGTATTGGACTAACTTTGGTCAAAAGCCTTGTCGAAGAATATTTCCAAGGCTCACTCTCCGTTGAATCGGAGTTAGAAAAAGGTACCATATTCTCTATTAGAATTCCTAAAAATTTACTGGAAGGGGAAATCTCATGAGATTTTATATTGTTGATGATGATATTAATATTGTATTGGTTTTGAAAAATATCATTGAAAAACAAAATTTAGGTACTGTTGTTGGCTATGAACACAATGGACAGTGCGCTTATGAAGAAATTATTCAGCAGCGTCCAGATATTATATTGATCGATTACTTAATGCCTGAAATCGATGGAGCAACTCTAGTTCGACTATTGAAAGACCATAATCTTGATACTCATTATATTATGATTTCACAAGTGAGTGAACCGGAAAT
Source organism: Clostridiaceae bacterium 35-E11 (assembly GCA_038396625.1). Lineage (GTDB taxonomy): Bacteria > Bacillota > Clostridia > Peptostreptococcales > Thermotaleaceae. The sequence continues at coordinate 3,271,830 of CP121688.1, read as the reverse complement.
GGTTTCAGATGTTTATATTGCAGGAATAGAATTTTTTATTCATAAACCAATTAATGTTGTAGAAGTTGAACGTGTTATCAAATCAGTATCAGAAAAGATAATGCTTACTCGAAAGTTTGATACCCTTAGAGGCTTAATTATGGATAATTCATTGGAAATTCAGAAAAAGTATCAGATAAAAGATACAGCTAATACTCAAATTCAACGGATACGAAAAATCTTAAATGAAATTGCTATTTTAGGTGAAAGAGGAACTACTGATATAATTGCAATTTGTGAATATAAAATAAATGAGAAAGAAAGAGCACAAGATTTGTCATTAAATGAACTATGTAAAATGATGGGGAAAAAACCTAAAATCATGAAGCAACGAATGCGAAGAACTTCAGCGGTTGGCTTGAGAAATCTTGCGCATATAGGAATCGAGGACAATTTGAATGAGTATTTTTTGAAGTATGCGAATACTCTTTATGACTTTGAAGATATTAGATTTGAAATGGAAATGCTTCGTGGGAAGCGTAAATCTGGTGGGCGTATTAATTTGGAGAAATTTATTGAAAATCTGATTATGCAATCACAAGACATATAATTTCAAATTTTCTAAAGAAACAGACATACCTTTTGAAGCAATATGAGGCATACCGAATCCCCTTATTATAATGAAAATTATAAGGGGATTTTCTTATTCCCAGATATGAAAACAACTATATGTTTTTATTGTATGTACAAAAATGAAAAAAGAGGAGGTACATCAGTGATAAATAATGATTTATCAAAGAGAATCGAGGAATTAACAATTGATCTGACTAGCGTACGAAGTGTTGTAGGAACCCGTGACGAATTGAATATTAGTACTAGGATATATGATATTTTCAGGGAGATGGCTTATTACAAAGAAAATTCACAACTATTAGAGTTGCAAGATTTTGAAAATGATTCTATTGGTAGAAAAAATGTATTAGCAATAGTGAAAGGGAAAAAAGGCAACAGCAAAAAAACAGCTGTATTAATTGGACATACAGATACAGTTGGTATTTCAGACTATACTGGATTTGAGGAATATGCAACGAAACCTTATGAATTGGCAGAAAAACTTAAACAAGTCAGTTTGCCAGAGGAGGCTCGTAAGGATTTAAATGCTGGAAACTGGCTCTTTGGTAGAGGTATCTTTGATATGAAATGTGGAGTTGCAACAATCATAGCAATTATTGAAAATCTTACTAAATTTATCGATGATTTTGAAGGGAATATTGTATTTGCAGCTGTAGGAGATGAAGAAGGTAGTTCAGCTGGTATGTTGTCTTTTGTACCAAAATTGATTGAACTACAACAGATCCATGGATTTAAATATCAAGCTGTTGTAGATACAGATTATATGGCACCACGATATGATGGTGATGATAATCGTTACATTTATATTGGTACAGTTGGTAAATTAATGCCATCATTCTTAGTTGTTGGGAAAGAAACGCATGTTGGTCAACCCTATAAGGGGCTTGATCCAAATCAAATCTCGAGTAGCTTAATTACAAAAATTAACAGCAATATGGCTTTCTCTGATGTGGTAGAGGGAGAAGTGACATTACCTCCAATTACTTTAAGACAAAGAGATCTGAAAAAAGAATACTCTGTACAAATTGCCACTAAATCTAATCTGTTTTTTAATTATGCAACTCACAACAGTACACCAGATCAAGTACTAGCTAAAATGAAAAAAGTAGCCTTTGATGTTTTTGACGAGGTTGTGAAAACGTTAAACGAGAGGTATGAGATTTATTGCAAATCTAGTGGCTATCCATATGATGAATTGCCATGGAAAGCTAGAGTGCTCTCCTATAATGAGTTGTATAATTTAGTAAAAGGAGAATTGGGAGATGCATTAGATCAGAAAATCGAAAACCTTAAAAGAAATCTTTTACAGGATCCATCTATAGATGAAAGAGCATTTACTCTTAGAATTGTCGAAGAAGTACATAGTCTTTGGTCAGATAAAAATCCAGTTATTATCGTATATTTTTCACCACCTTACTACCCCCATATTTATGTTGAGGGCAAGAATGATAAAGAGCAAAATCTGCTTAATGCAGTTTCGCAATCTATAGAAAAGCTAAACACAGATTACAATATCGTTCAAAAAAAGTTTTATCCATACATTTCGGATCTTAGTTTTGTTTCAGCACCGCAAGATATGGACGTCATAGCTAATCTAATGGAAAATATGCCTGCTTTTGGTTCGAAATATAATTTACCACTTGAAGAAATGCAAGCCTTGAACTTACCCGTTGTTAATATTGGTCCTTTTGGAAAGGATGCGCATCAGTATACAGAACGTATTGAGAAAGAATATTCCTTTAATATAGCACCTAAATTGGTGTATGAAACCATTCTTAATATTTTAAAATAAAAAATATGTTGTAAAAATGAAAAATATTATGGTTGGAGGAGGAAATTATGGATAAATTTTTTCAAATCATCGGTAAAATTTCAGGGATATTATGGGGTTTACCGATGATCATAATTCTAGGATTTGCAGGGGTTTTTCTTTCATTTAGATTAGGCTTTTTTCAAATTAAATATGCACCTTATATATTAAAACAAACATTCGGTAAAATGATGTGTACTTCAGAAGGGGGTGAAGGCAGCGTATCTCCTTTTCAAGCTGTTACAGCAGCGTTAGCTTCTACAGTGGGTGCATCAAATATCATTGGTGTTCCTGCAGCCATTGCATTTGGTGGTCCGGGTGCAATTTTTTGGATGTGGCTAATCTCAATTTTAGGAATGGCATCTAAGTTTTCTGAGGTAGTCCTTGGATATAAATACCGTGAGAAGAATGAAGAAGGTGAATACGTTGGTGGACCAATGTATTATATCTCAAAAGGCCTAAATATGAAGGGGCTAGGAGCTTTCTTTTCTTTCTTCTTAATGTTAGAAATTGTTCCAAGTATAATGGTTCAGTCGAATTCTATAGCATCTTCTGCACTGCAATCATTTCATCTATCACCAACGATTACAGGTATTATTCTATTGATTGCTATTTCTATTGTTGTCATTGGCGGCATCCAACGAATTGGTAAGGTAACTGAAAAGCTAGTCCCTATCATGGCAGGGCTTTATATATTAGCATGCTTATATATTGTTCTGATGAATATTGATAAAATGCCTAGCGTTATTGCACTGATCTTTGGGTATGCATTTAAACCTATTGCTGCAGTTGGCGGCTTTGCTGGTTCTGCTGTGGCTGCTACAGTTCGATGGGGTATTGCTAGAGGAGTATACTCAAATGAAGCTGGAATGGGCACAGCGCCAATTGCCCATGCAGCAGCAGTTAATGACCATCCTGTTAGACAAGGTTTTTGGGCTATATTTGAAGTTATTGTAGATACGTTGATTATTTGTACAATGACTGCCTTCGTAGTTCTTTCATCAGGCATTTGGTCATCCCCAGAATCGATAGCAAATCCTTCTGGAATGCCTGCTGCAGCGTTTGGATACTATTTTGGTAGTATCGGTAGTATGGTTGTTACGTTATCTTTATTATTCTTTGTTTTATCGACAGTAATTGTTATTATATTCTATGGTGAAAAACAAGCTGAATTCTTATTTGGCCTCAAATTTTCAAAAATTATGCGTTCTATTTATCTTGTGTCTATTCTGGTTGGCGCCCTTGGTGGTGCAAAGGAATTGTGGCAATTTCTCGATCTTTTAATGGCAATGATCATTATTCCTAATGTCTTTGCAATTATTGCACTGAGTAAGGAAGTGGTACAGCTGAAAAATGAATTTTTCAACTCCGAAGATTATTATCTACAAGATGTTGAGAAGTCCAACTTATAGCGCATATTTTGTGAAACATAGAAAATTTCGTTATCTATTTTAATATTTTCTTCTGCTATGGATTCAATTTCAAATTCATAAACATTATTCCATAGTAGAAGATTAATTTTCTACCTTAATCTATTAAACATTGTTATTTTTATTATTATCAAAGGAGGAGATTCATCATGAAAGATTTGACACGCCCTACATGGCTTGAAATCAATTTAGATAATCTATCCTATAACTATAGAGAGATAAAAAAGCTTCTAAAACCCCAGACAGAATTTATGGCCATAGTGAAGGCCGATGCCTATCAACATGGTGCTATTGAAATAGTACGAAAACTGAAGGAACATGGAGTTAAAAAATATGGTGTAGCCCATCTATCTGAAGCAAGACATCTTAGAAAAGTTTTTAATGATATTGATATACTTATACTAGGATATACTCCAGAATATTTAGCAGAAGCTGCCATTAAAGATGACATAACGCTTACCATTTATACATATGACCAAGCAGCCTTTTTTTCTAAAAAAGCCAAAGAATTAGATAAAACAATAAAATTTCATATAAAGATAGAAACGGGTATGAATAGGTTGGGACTAAAAGCAGAGCCCAATACTATAGAAATTATTAAAAAAATTCATGAGCTCCCCCATGTTTATATTGAAGGAATTTTTACTCATTTTCCAGTAGCAGATGAAGATGTAGCTTTTACATATAAACAAGCTGATAAGTTTAAATATGTGTGTGATGCGTTAGAGAAAATCAATGTGGATATTCCTATAAAACACGTATCAAACAGTGCTGCCATAATGAATTTTCCTGATATGAATTTTGATATGGTTAGAGCAGGAATTATTCTATATGGCATATACCCTTATCCTAAAGCTGACAGGGAAAAACTTAAACTAAAAAGTATCATGACACTAAAAGCACAAGTCTCCCATGTAAAAGAAATAGAAAAAGGAGAAAGGATAAGCTATGGATTAACATATGAAACCAAAGAAAAGTCAAAAATAGCGACACTTCCTATCGGATATGCCGATGGCTGTAGCAGATTGCTTAGTAATAAAGGCGAAGTTATAATAGATGGTACAAAATTTCGCATAGTTGGCCAAATTTGTATGGATCAATGTATGGTAGAGGTTAATGGAATCAATGTGAGCAGAGGTGATGAAGCTATACTAATGGGTAGCCATAAAGAGGAAAAAATACGCATAGAAGAAATTGCTGAAAGAGCCAATACTATACCTGCAGCCATGCTTTGCATGCTTAACAAAAGAATCCCTAGAGTATATAAACAAAATGGAAAAATTATAAATATAACTGATTACGTATTAAACCTTTAAAAGCTGATATTTTTAAAAGTGAGTAGTAGTATTGTCAAAATTGTAAATGAAAAGAGATTTGTTCTTGAATGCATCTATAAATGTACGACGGTCTCTTTTGGTCATGTTTGTTTCTCCTTTAATTTATGGTTTTATTGCATATAACCTGAAAAGTTCTGTCTAGTTCATTGTAGTTTATCCAATTATTACTTCCATGTCTGCATCACCCCTATATTTTTATATGTTTTAATATATCATTTCAATGACAATAAATAGTCAAACGTAGTTATCAGAAAGGTTGTGAATGCTTTAAAGCAATATTAAAAATTTAGGATTGAATATGCAACAGCAAAGAATTTTTTTATATAAACTGAAAGTAAATCTAATATGAAAATAAGAAGGCTGAATAACACATGAAATAAATGAATAAAATTCAAAGTACAACGATAGTTGCATTAATGTTTTATGCTGTATGGGAATTTTATGTGGCAAAATGGGCTGAAGCACAGATAGGAGCAATAATTAGGGTAGATTTAATGATTATATATCTAATATTAATAATATTGATACTTCTTTCTCTTAGACAATTACTTACAAGGTGGTTATTATAATCACCTTTTTTCTTTTTAAAATTCTGTGAAAAGGGCACATTTATTTAAGAAAAAAGAGAATAGGGAAAGAGAAATATTTTTATATATAAAAAGACTAGCTTAGAAATAATAGTTTTTGGTTGAAAAAAATTGTAAGAAATTCCAATATGTTATATGATAATAACTGGTACAAATTTGCTTTCATTATAGAGAGAACTTACGTCAGTAGCTATTATATTGTAAATAATGGGAGCTATATAAAATTGCATTTGGAGAAGGTGATTTGATGAAAATATTTTATTCTTGGCAAAGTGATATTGAGAAAGATATAAACTGTAATTTTATTCAAAGAACTTTAAATGCAGCTGTTTCAAAAATTGAGGTAGAAAACCCAGGAATCGTTATACCAGTTGATAGAGACACAAAAGATAAGTCCGGAGCTATAAATATTGTAGAAACGATTCTTAATAAAATTAAAGAAAGTAAAATTTTAGTATTTGATATTTCCATAATAAATGGTAGAGATAATGGCCGAAAATGCATTAATCCAAATGTAGCGTTTGAGCTTGGATTTGGTGTAGCCTATACTGGCTGGGAGAATATTATTCTCGTATTTAATGAAGCGTATGGCAATATTGATAAAGATATTCCTTTTGATATAAGAGGACATAGGATACTAACATACTTTTTTGATGGGAGTTTAGAGAAAAAGAAAGTAGCATTTAACGATTTAACAACAAAACTGAAAGCGGCAATTGAAACAATTGTTTTTAATGAGCAATATAAAAACACACATTCAGATTTAAACGAATACAATATGAGGCAGAATGATGAAAAAATGGTATGTGAAATTTTTAGTACGGTCTATTTACCTTCTATAGATAGATTTTGTTTGATGATGGAAGAATCCCTAAGTTTTAATACAGATGTATTTCATTATTATGAAGGAATAAAAGCATTATTAAATTCTTCTTTGTATTATCTCTATGATAAGGAATTAGAGAAAAGCGTTGAAAAATTTTTTAACGCTTTTAGGAATTGCTTGCGGTTTGAAAAACATGCACAAGGGGAAGGCTCTATATGTAGAATTAGACCCAATGATAAAAATATTGAATCTGAAATATTAAAATCTATTGAAGTATTGAAAATAGAGTTTAAGAAGCTTGTTACATATTGCAAATCGAATTATCCATCATTAAATATCAATGAGATTACAAAAGAGGCATTAAAAGAATATAGAAATTTTATGGAGGAAAATTTTAAATAACGAATAATGTTTTGTATCTTTGAATAAATACTACTTAGCCTTGTGAAGCTTTGTTTTATCGTATTGAAAATATAGGTAAGCTATTATGAAATAGGAAGGAGGAAATAACAAATGTTTAGTTACAAAATATTAGATAAAACAAATACTGAAACACTGCATAAAACATTTTTAGATGCATTTTCTGATTATCAAGTTAAGATAGATTTGCCCATTTGGAAGTTTAAACAAATGCTTCAAAGAAGAGGTTATGTTCCCGAAATGTCTATAGGTGCATTTAAAGATGAGATATTAGTTGGTTTCGTTTTAAATGGATTTCGAAATTGGAATGGAAAACCAACAGTGTATGACCTTGGGACAGGTGTTGTAGGAGCGTATAGGAGACAAGGTATAACGAGCAATATGCTTTTAAATATTAAAGAATTGCTTAAAGAAAAACAGGTGGAGCAATATTTGCTTGAAGTAATTAAATCCAATGAATCTGCAGTTCAACTTTACAAAAAACAAGGATTTAAGATTCAAAGAGAATTCACATGCTTTCGGTTAGACAAAAATAAATATAGTTCAATAACAACCTGCAAGGTTGAGCATGTTGACAGAATTGACTGGACACAGCTAACCGAATTTTGGGACTTTAACCCTTCTTGGCAGAACGCTATTGATTCAATCAATGCTATACCAGACGCATTTATATATTCTATTGTACGTTTTGACGATACCATTGTTGGCTATGGCATTATTGATAAAAAAACAGGAGATATTCCCCAAATAGCAGTAAATAAGGATTATAGGGGTAAAGGCATTGCAAGAAGTATAATGACAGATATGATAAAACATACAGAGTCATATAAAATTAGTGTTCTTAATGTAGAGAACCAATTGAAATCGATGAAAGATTTCTTGCTTGAATTGGGCTTTGAGTATAGTGTCGATCAGTATGAAATGCTTTTGAGAATATAAGGGAGTGTAACGAAATTTGTGCTTAAGTGAAACTAGCAACTCCTTTCTGAAAATAATCAGGAAACAATACCAAAGCAGAAAGGAGCTTTTCTATGCAAGTTTAACCTAAAATTTGAGAATGAAATAATTTCAAATAAAGACCTTGCTCATTTGACATTGACCTTACAATAATTGATCAAGTAAAATGTAGTATTTTATCTTTTTATAATCTGGCTTGATATTTAAATATGCATAAAATAAATCTGTGTATTGATTACTTTGAAGGTTATGTTCTAACGAACGCACGCATAAAGCAACATCCTGCCACTTATCAGCTACTCCAGCTCTCCCTAAATCAATAAATCCTGTTACTGTTTTGTTATCCAAAAATACATTAGGCAAGCAGTAATCGCCATGGGAAAAAACAAGTTCTTCTTTAGGCTGATTTTTAATCAAATAATTATATAGTTCCTCTGGTGAATTGAACGAAGTATTTTCTTTCAAATCATTTTCCATTCCTCAATCAAAAGATTTAGATAAGAGAACAAAATTGTAGAAATCTATAAATATCTTTTTTCACCATAAGTTTAATAAAATAGACATAAAATCATAACACATAAGTTTCATAGGGATTTTTTAAAATAGGATATAATGAATGTCTATAATGGGAAGTTAAATGTTACAGAGAAAATAATTAGTATTGAAAGCATTGCAGATACTAGAATATAGGAGGGGTATAGAATTAGATTTTGTGTGTTAAGTTATTTGAAATAATGAGACAGGCTAATTGTCCCATTCAAAAGGCAAGATATAAGAGATAACGAACCCATCCCTTGTCACTACAAAATAAGAGCTTTCATATGAAGGACTAATAAAATCTTGTATTTTTCATTTAGGGATAAAAAAATTTTAAGGAGACTGTACCATGAATAATAAGCAAGTTCTACCAAAAGTAATTAAGCCAAAGTTTATAAAGGATATTGATCAAACCTGTATGAAAATTATTGATATTGAAGATGAAGCTATTATTAAGGATATCCATATCTCAGATTATACAATCAAAATACGAGAAGCGAATAAAGTAAGCTTTGAAGGCGTGATTTTTAATAAAGTAGATTTCAAGGGTATTACATTGAATTCATTAGAGCTTACTGATGTAAGATTTGAAAACTGTGATTTATCAAACGCAAACTTTATTGGGGCCATTATACATAGAGTTGAGTTTATAGACTGTAAGTTGATGGGTCTAAATCTCAATGATGCTACACTGCAGAATATTTATATGGACAACTGTAATGGTAAATTTATTCTAATGAATTATATTCGAATGAAAAATGCCATTTTATCAGAATGTATATTTGAAAATAGTAATCTACAACATAGTAAATTTAATAAGGTCCAGTTTAGAAAATGTAATTTCAAATTTAGTCAACTGTCAGGAACTAGCTTGTCAGGAATAGACTTGAGTAATTCCGAGTTGGAAGGAATAGGTATAGGAGCTGAAGATATTAGGGGTGCAATCGTTTCTCCTATGCAAGCAGTAGATTTTTCAAAATTATTTGGACTTGTTATAAAACCGTAAATCGTGACACGGGCATGCGTATATTATTCAAGATCTAGAAGCATATCCGAATATTGAGTATGTTCATAAACCTAAAATGCACGAATGAAAGCAAAGGCTTGTTCGTATTTACGATCCAGATTATCACATGAATTTTAAAGAATCACGAAGGACAGAGGGGATGATTTGTACCAGCGAATTTCTTTAAGACTTCTGTCTTTCAAAAATTAATTCAAAAAAACTTGCAACGCCATAACCAGAAACGGGAGGGGCGAAGATTTGAAATAACCGCCATCCTTCTCGAGCATGTTGTTCAACTATTTTGTGATAATCATCTGTAGGTTCCTTCTTCCAAGTAGATAAATCAATCCTTACAAACTTATATTCATACATTATAAAACCTCCATTTGTCGCTGGTACAAGAAATATTATATCCCAAAAGAGAATTGATAAAAAGGTAATAATACTAGGAATGAACAAATAATTTACATTATAAGGAAAAATCAAATGTCGCACTGTATACCAGTGTTTTTTTTATTACCTAAAATACTAGGACAAAGGGTAAGTTGCATATAGTATAAGGACAAAGATAAAAGGGGAGGGTTTCATGAAGAAGGATAAAGAATACAAGGTGATGAGAGAATTTACAAACAAAGACATTACATTGGAGGAATTATTGATAAAAATACTTAAAGATAAGATGACAAGTGAACTGTATGTTTCTTGATTTCATATATTGATTTTGACACTATCTGCGTTTTTGTAATACTCAAAAAGAGCAAGTGGTTATTTGTATGTGGGGGAGCGAGATATGGGATACAATATAGGTATGAATAAGACGGATTTTAAAGCAGCTGTCTACTGCAGGCTTTCTAGAGAAGATGAAGACAGTTTTGAGTCAGAATCAATCAAAAATCAAAGAGACTTACTAAGAAAGTATGTATTAAACCAGGGGTGGAAGCTAGTAGATATATATATTGACGATGGCTATACCGGTACAAATTTTAATAGACCAGACTTTCAAAGATTGATCAAGGATATAGAAAAGGGCAAGATAAATCTTGTGATAACAAAAGATTTGAGCAGGCTTGGAAGAGATTATATCAGTACAGGATATTATCTTGAAAAATACTTTCCAGAAAAGGATATCAGATATATTGCACTCAATGATGCAATAGACACCTTTGCTTCCAGTGCAGGCAATGATATATCACCCTTTAAATCCGTGATCAATGATATGTATGCAAGAGATATATCCAACAAAGTCAGAAGTGTCATGGATACCAAGAAAAGAGAAGGGAAGTTTATTGGAGCATTTGCACCCTTTGGATATAAAAAAGATCTAAATGATAAGAACAAGCTAGTTATAGATCAAGAAGTTGCACCGATCATCAAAAGAATATTTCATATGTACCTTAAGGACCATGGAATTTCAAATATAGCCCATACATTAAATAGTGAAAGAATTATGACACCCACTGAATATAAAGCAAGAAAAACGAATTATAAGGGTACTGCCAGTACCAATCTATGGACCCATGCTACCGTTAGAAGTATTCTTCAAAATCCAACATATAAAGGATGCATGACACAGAACAAGCAAAAGAAAGTCAGTTATAAATCAAAAAAGCACAAACTTCTTCCAGAGGGCTGCTGGGTTGTGGTGGATCATACCCATGAGCCGATTATAGATCCCAAAACCTTTGATGATGTACAAAAGCTTAGAAAGAGAAAAAACAATGAAAATTACAATGGAAAAAAGGAATTAAAGCTATTTTCTGGATTTGTATTCTGTGGGGACTGTGGAAGTTACATGACATACAATAAAACATCTGCTGCCTACTATTTAATATGTTCTAGATATAAACGCCATACTTCAGAATACTGTACAAGACACGCAATAAAGGAAGATGATTTGAAAGAAATTATTTTGGATGATATAAAAACTTTTGTAGATTATAGCGTTGATAAGCAGAAACTCTTAAAGGAAGCCAAAAACAGTACAGGTAAAAGTCCTAAAAATCAAGTATTACAAGAAATCAAAATGCTAGAAATAAAATTAACAGAAATAAAAAAGGCTGTAAGAAACCTTTATACAGATAAGGTGAAGGGTATTATAGATGAAGAAGAGTTTATTGAGATTAAAAAAGAGTTTGCTAAAGAAAAAGATGTTTTAAACAAAAGGTATGAATGGCTTCAAAAAAAACATGAAGCATATACCGATAGAAAAAGTGAAGTAGAAAGGATGGCTGCCTCGGTTGAAGAAGTTATAAATATAAAAGAACTGAATCGGTATATACTGGAACAACTCATTGCACAGATTGAAATCTACGAGGATCAACAAGTAAAGATACATTATACCTTTAAAAATCCAACGATTTAAGATGTATTCCCAATGAAATTTACCCTGGGGGAAATACGGAATTCACGGTACCAACAACCCCAATTCTATCGGATGGGCTTCCTCTCATGGATGCATCAGAATGCGAAATAAGGATGTAGAGGATTTATACTCATTTGTAAAAGTAGGTATGCCGGTGGCTATATGGGGAGGACCCTTTGGACCTTTTGGGAATGCGCTTCGCGTAATAATGCCTGGGTATAGGGGTGCAGATGTTTATGAGGTGCAAAGACAGCTGAAAGAACAAGGATACTATATGGGATGGGTAGATGGCATTTATGGGGAAGGAATGAAAGCGAGCATTTTAAAATTTCGAAAAGATAACAATCTCAAAATGACCCATAACATAGATTATGAATTCTATAAAGCATTAGGCATTGAATTGTTTGAATAAAAACCCTTCCATCCAAAAGATAAGAAGGGTTTTTTATATCCTAATCTTTTTATTGGACTTAAAGACTCTAGAGAACGAAACTTTTAGAATGGGAAATACAAGAAGACGAAAGGAATAAATTAAAAAATTCTTCTACTTCAATAAAAAACTTTTAGCATATAAAAAACACTATGATAAAATAGATAATAATGGTTATATATGTAAAAAAATCATATTAAAGCCATAGATAATAACATCCACAAAATATCCTGCAGGAGGCAAATAATGAACAAAACGGCGATAAAAGGTTTTGCTGTAAAACTACGAAGGATGTTGGTCCAACAGATTGAACAAAGATTTTATAAAGTAGGAGTTGCCAAAGAAAAAGTACAGATGTTGGATCAGCAATTGTATGCACAAGATAAGAATATGGATGGTGAAAAAAAGAAGCCATTAATTCCTAAGATTTGCGAAAAGGATTATGAAGCAATTATTCAAGAAATTAGTTATAAATGTTTTTATTGGTTGATTACATTCATGTATATGAAAATGAATGTAATTAAACCTTCATCTATAGGTATTCAATTTATTGAAGAAGAGATAAAGGAATGGATTCCACAAGATATATTATCCCAAGTTATTACCATTGAAAAAATAATCAATGAAAGTAAAATTCCAAAGGAAGATTGGGAAAAAGTAGAAATCATAGGCTGGCTTCATCAATATTACTTTTCAGAGCAGCATGCTGCAGTAACGGGATTCAATCGAAGCAGAATTAAAAAAGAAGATATACCAGCAGCTACCCAACTCTTTACGCCCAAATGGATTGTTCAATACATGGTAGATAATTCACTAGGTAAGTTTTGGATAGAGCATACAGAGGATAAGATACTAGAAGAGAAACTGGAATTTTATATAAAGGATACAGAAAAAGAAAAAATATTCCCTGAAAATTTGTATGAAGCAATAGACCCTAAAACCATAAAGGTATTAGATCCTGCCTGTGGTACTGGACATATTTTGGTGTATGCCTTCGATGTATTATACGATATATATTTACACGCAGGATATGTACCAGAGGATATTCCTAAATTTATTTTTCAATATAATTTGTATGGACTAGATATTGATGAAAAAGCAGTGAAAATTGCGCGATTTGCCCTTATGATGCAAGCAAAAAAGAAAGTGGATGATTTTTTTGAGCGAATAAAGGATAAAGAAGCAGTCATGAATATCTATTGTATTCATGAAAGTAATAGCTTAATCAAAGCAGCAGATAAGTTGCAGCAAAAACTAAACATTGAGGATGATCTATTAGGCAAAAAACAGCTAAAATATTTATTGGAAACATTCTGTCATGCAAAGGAATATGGATCTATTTTAAAAGTAAAGGATTTCGATGAAATCTTTTGGAATAGAAAGTGGGATGTCCTTAAAAATCAAGATGTGGACAGCGTGGAGGATGAAGAAATAGATTTTTTATTTAAGCTTGTAAGACAAGCTAAAATTATGGGTGCGCAATATGAAATAGTCATAACCAATCCACCCTATATGGCAAATAAGATGATGAGTATACGACTTAAAAAATATGCAGATCAATTCTTTCAAGCCTATAAGGGAGATTTATTTTCTATTTTTATGAGACGGAATCTAGACTACACCGCATCCAATGGATATGCTGCATTTATGACCCCCTTTGTCTGGATGTTTATTAAAACCTATGAAAGATTAAGAAAATACATCATTGACAATACATGGATTACTAGCTTGATACAGCTACAATATTCTGGTTTTGAGGATGCTACTGTACCCATTTGTACTTTTGTAGTGAAAAAGAGTCAAGAGGATGGAGAAGGACAATTTATTAAACTATCTGATTTTAAAGGAAAAGAGAATCAGTCTGAAAAAGCTTTGCAAGCCATAAAAAATCAAAATCTTTCTTATCTATATAGAAGAACTACCAAAAGCTTTCAAAAAATCCCCGGTATGCCGATTGCCTATTGGGCAAGCCAAAGGATGATAAGGATATTTGAGAAAGGAACGCCCTTAAAAGATATTGCAGATGCACGAGTAGGATTGCAGACCAGCAATAACAAACGGTTTATAAGGTTATGGCATGAAGTGGATATTGGGCGGATTGGATTTGGATTTAAAAATAGAGGGGATGCGAAAGCTAGTGGATTAAAGTGGTTTCCCTACAATAAGGGTGGCAAGTTTAGAAAGTGGTATGGAAACAATATATATGTTGTCAATTGGGAAGAGGATGGAAGAGAGATTCGCCAGTATAATATGCATTTAAACAGATCGAGAAATTCTAATATTGGCATTGCCAATACTGCCTATTACTTTAAAAAGGGGATTACTTGGTCTTTTGTTAGTTCAGCAAAATTTGGCGTGCGTTTTACCGAGGACGGATTTTTATTTGACACTGCAGGCTCTTGTGCTTTTCCTAAAGAAGAAGATCTGTATTTTTTCATTGCATTATTATGCTCCAAGGTAACATTTTCAAATTTGATGATCATTAACCCTACTCTAAATTTTCAGCCTGGAAATATTGGCATGCTACCTATAATCTTTCCAGAGTCTTTAGTAAGTAAAAAAAAGATTTGCCACTTAGCAAAGGAATGTATTCAGATTGCTAAAGAGGATTGGAACAGTTATGAAACTTCTTGGGATTTTAAAACCCATCCTTTTCTAATTCATAAAAAAGGTGCTACTACCATTGAACAAGCTTTCCAAAATTGGCAGTATTTCCATCAAAAACAATTTCAAAAACTAAAAGAAAATGAAGAAGCATTAAATGATGCTTTTATCAAATTGTATGGTTTAGAAAAAGAAATAAGGGCTGAGGTGGACAGAAATGAGATCACCTTAAAAAAGCCAAATAGAAAAAAAGATGTAGCTTCCTTTATTTCCTATGCAGTAGGCTGTATGTTGGGGCGGTATTCCTTGGATGAAAAAGGTTTAGTTTTTGCGGGAGGGAATTTTGATCAGAGTAAATATCAATCCTTTCAAGTAAATCCTCATAATGTTCTTCCAATTGGTGAGGAAGATAGCGATGGATGGGATGTTGTCACAAGGCTCATTCAATTTGTCAAGATAACCTTTGGAGAGAAGACATGGAAGGAGAATTTAATTTATATTGCGGATGCATTAGGTAGAAAAAACAAGGAATCACCACAAAAATGTATTGATAGATATTTTGAAAATCAATTTTATAAAGACCATGTAAAGATGTATCAAAGAAGACCGATTTATTGGTTATTGACATCAGAGGAGAAGAGAACTTTTCAAACCTTAATCTATATGCATCGATATAATCAAGAGACTATTGAGAGAATAAGAACAGATTATATTGGTAAGTTTCAAAACAAATTGAAGGCAAAGAAAGAAAGGCTTCAAGAAATGATCGGGCAAGAAAAAGATCGTGATGAGCTAAAAGAACTTCAAAATCAAATTCTTTTTATAGAAGAAAAAATGGAAGCATTGAAAAAATATGATAAAAAACTATCGAATATCATTCATCAACAGATTGAAATAGATTTAGATGATGGTGTTTTAAAAAATATGCAAAAGCTAGAAGGATGCGTAGAACAATTTTAATCAATAACAGTCCGTACTGAAAATATTCATGAACTTTTAATCCTATATTATGAGATGATGACATATAATCTTATGAGTAGGTTTTGAGGGGGGAGTATGGTGCTGTTATTTATAACATTGAAAAAAAAATATATCCTTTTTATTTTAGCAGTCATTATGATTTTAGGTGGAATATTTGTGCTTTTTTTAAATAAGAATGCCAGTGTTGCTACATTTTTTATAGATGAGACAGAAGAAGAAGTTACTCAAGAAATACAGAAAATTTTTCAAGAGAGAACAAAGGCTATATTAAAAGAAGATAAAGAAGTACTGGAAAGACTATATGATCGAGAAAGAAAGTATGGCGTATGGGCCTACGAACATGAATTAAAAAAAATGAAATACTTGCATCAATGGTCAGAAAAACAAGGAATAAAATTTAAAGCCATCATACCAAATGTTGTTATCAAATGGGTGAAGGAAAGGGAAGAAGGGTTTAGAGTAAATTTAGTCGTGTCATCAACCTATGAATATTTTTATGAAGATCAACCTCAAAGTATCAATCGATTTAGAATAGGTACCTACCATTCTTTGGACCTTTATAAGGTAGAAGAAGATTGGAAGATAACAAGGGAATGGTATACCGATCCTTTCGCAGATTCATTGCACCTTGATGAAATGAAAACGAATGATGTAAGAGCATATATTTTATCGCAAAAATCAAGAAATAATGAAGCCTTAATGGAACGAAGAAAAAAAGCTGTAGACTATGCAGATCAATATTGTGGTGCAGCTGCTGAAAAAGATTATGTCTATAATAAAAAGTACAAAAACTATAATCCTCAAGGGGGAGACTGTGCAAACTTTGCCTCTCAAATATTACATGAGGGAGGAAACTTTAAAAAGACATATACTTGGAATTATAACAAGGGAGGTAGCAAAGCTTGGGTCAATGCGCAAGCATTTAAAGACTATATGATTTATAGTGGAAGGGCTTCTGTGGTTGCACATGGTACTTATGATAAAGTATATAAAGCCGCCTATAAGCTC
Source organism: Clostridiaceae bacterium 35-E11 (assembly GCA_038396625.1). Lineage (GTDB taxonomy): Bacteria > Bacillota > Clostridia > Peptostreptococcales > Thermotaleaceae. Next base: position 3,254,923 of record CP121688.1, on the reverse strand, counting down.
TTGCCAGGAGATTTTGTGGCCTATGAAAAAAAAGGAAAAGTTACCCATATATCGGTGGTAACAGGATCAGACACGAAAGGTTATACCCTTGTAAACTCTCATAATACTGATCGATATCGGGTTCCCTGGGATTTGGGATGGAATGATAAAAAAATTAAATTTTGGTTGGTACATGTGCATTTTTAGAGAGTAAACCTCGCCATTAGAAAAAGCGAGGTTTTTGTTTTAACTTTTTATGTGTTAAGGCTAAAAAAATTTATTCTGCTTATACTAATAGTAAGCCAGAAAAGGAGGAAATGCCATATGAACACAAAAGATTTATTAGAGAAAGGTGCAGTCCTGCAAAGAGACAATGAAACCTTCGCCATTGCACCACATATACCTGGTGGCATTGTATCAACAGAGATCTTAAGAAAGATTGCAGATGTAGCAGACAAATATAATGCACAGGCTCTAAAGCTTACATCTTCTCAACGTATTGCAATCGTTGGACTAAAAGAGGAAGATTTAGATAAGGCATGGAAGGATTTAAATATGAAGCCAGGTGCAGCTATTGGCCTATGTGTACGTAGTGTGAAGTTTTGTCCTGGAACAACATTTTGCAAAAGGGGACAACAAGATTCTGTAGGCGTAGGAATGAAATTAGATGAATTATATCATGGTATGAACCTGCCTAATAAGTTGAAAATTGGTGTGAGTGGTTGTCCAAATTCCTGTGCTGAAAACCATTTTAGAGATATTGGTATTATGGGTATGCCAAAGGGATTTAAGATACAGGTAGGAGGTAAAGGTGGAATTAAGCCGAGGATTGGAGATACTTTGTTTGAAAATATAGATGAAGAAGATTTATTGCCAATTGTTGATAACGTGGTAAAGGTATATGCTGAAAATGCCAAAAAGCATGAGCGATTGGGCGCTTATATAGATCGTGTAGGATTAGAAGCTTTTAGAAAAGAAGTAGAATCATAAAAAATGGAGTTTTCTAATTAGGTAAAGAAAGAGAAAAAGTGATGTAAATGTATACATCACTTTTTAACTTAGTCCTCTTGTGATTTTTCTTTTAAAGAAGGTAAGAAAGATACTTGTGGATAAAAAGGTCCATAAAATATACAAACCAAGCTCTGTCCAATCAATGGTATCCAGTAGTATGCCTTTAAATCCTGTAAAGCTCCAATAGGTAGGAGCCCAGTATAAAAAGTAATGTTTATCTGCAGGCAATAAAATCGTACCAATCATAGTGATAGAAACAATCATAAAAATCATTTTCATATTGGCAATCCCTACAATTTGGTTGCTACTCATACCACCAAATAAAAATCCGATCAAAATGCCAATAGATGAACTGGCAAGGGTCATTGTTAAAAGCATCCATGGATGGACATCTGGGAGCATACCCAAAATCCACAAAATTCCATAAACTTGTAAGATAGGAATGACTATTCCAATGATACTTCGACCTAGAATGAACTCAAATCTAGTCATAGGTGTAACCCTTAAGGCTTTGAAGGTACCTGTTTCTTTTTCTTCAATGATATTGAAGCCTACCATAACACCCCCAATCAATACCGCCATTAATAGCAATGAAACACTACCAATCCATGCCACTGGAGGCATTTTAAATCCAATATCACTGATCGTATAGTCTACCGGAAAGGTTCTTTTATTCATCAAATTCCGAATAATCATAGAAGGAATTGCCTTGGTATCATGGGATTCATTGCCTTCTAGAATTATTTGATACTGTCCATTTGAGTCCATTGAAACTCCTGCAATGTCATCCATGTCATTGATTCGGTCAATCATTTGAGTGGAAGAAGAATAGATTTCTACATTCCCGTATTTTTCAAATTCTTCGATTACTTCAACTTCTAAATTTTCGTCTATAGCAAACTGCAGGGCGGCAGATTGGGCACTAGGAATAAAAAATTTAAACCCAATAGCCAACAGTAAAGGTGCTACTAGCATATACAATAGAAGATAATCACGGAAGCTGCTGGATAAATCTCTTCTAAATATAGACAAAATTCTTTTTAGCATGGATATCCCTCCTAATCTTTGAGAAAATTGCGTTGATAAGCAAAAATAGCAAGTAAATACCCACCAATGCTGAATAAGATAAAAGTTATAAGTGTGGATGTTACAATCAACATATTTCCCGATGGAAATAAAACTTCTCGTAGGGCAAACAATAGTGGATAGGTAGGAATAAATCGAACGTACATTGGCGCAAAACTTGGCACAAAATACGATACAAAGGGTAAAGAGATAAAAAGGCTGATGATGATCATCCATATGACAGACTGTGATATATTGTCAAAGAAGCTTGCTAGAATCAGTCCCATGGATGATGCAAAAATACTGCCAAAGGATACAAGCAGAAACAAACGTAGATAATCAGCATCTCTTCCTACCACAAAATAGGTGCTCACTAGGGTGGAAATCCAACCCAACACGAGCATTAGAGTGATCTTAGATGCCAAATACTCAGGTAGTTTTCCAGGGGTCACCCTGTATGCCGAAACGGTTCTTTCGTCTTTTTCCATGAATATTAATGCAGCAATTAAAACAAATCCTAGCATAGCAGGTTCCATCAATAAAAATAAAGGAAGAATTTTTTTATTAGTTGGAATTTTTTCAGCATCAATCCCTTTTTTCAATTGAATGGTAGTGATCTTTACAGGATCTTGAATACTTTTATTAATTTCATCCTTCATGGCCAATAGAAGTGTATTGACCACCTTTGAATTTTCATGGCCTTGCATAATAAAGTGGATGCTTGGTTTATTATTTTTTGTTTCAATAATCATGCCAAAACTATTGGCGTTTTCTCTCATGTTTTCAATGATAGCTTCTTTGGAAGACATAGCATAGATGTTTTCATGCTTTTCTTGAGACGATGCAATAATATTTTGGAAAACATTTTTCAAATCACCATCAAAATCTATATGGTAATACACAGATGGTTTAATACTAGCTTCTTCAGGGAGCACAAAGTTTGCAAGCAATACAAATATCACAGCAACAGTGATAACAATCACAAAATAATAGTTGCGATGGGCTGTAACAAAATCTTTTTTTAATAACCCGAAGTATCGGCGCAGCATTTATTTCAACCCCCTGCCTGTGACCTTTGTGAATATTTCTTCTAAACTTGCTTCTTGAGAATGCATGGTCTCTATAGTACCAGCTAGAATAAGATGATTTAATTTTTGTTGATCCTTTAATGTGGTCATGGATAAATGCTCTTTTTTAAGAACGTTCTTTTCTTTATATTCAACATAAACAAGTTTTTTTCCATACTTGAGTTTAAGGTTTCGTGGGGAATCAATCAATTCAATATTTCCTTCATTGATGAACGCCACTTGATCGCATAACTCATCGGCGATATGCATATTGTGGGTTGTTAAAAAGATGGTAACACCTTTTTGTTTTTTCTTCCATATGAGTTCTTTGATATGGCTGGCTGTTGTAGGATCAAGACCAGAGATAGGTTCATCTAAAAACCACATTTGAGGTTTATTGATCAAAGATCGTGCAAATACTAAGCGCTGCTGCATACCTTTAGAATAGTCACCAGATCTTTTGTTTGCAGCATGTTCTAATCCTACTAGGTTCAAGAGGTTTTTAGGATCTTCTGTAGGAACGGGAAACATTTTTCGATAAAAATCTAGATTTTCATAGCCTGTAAGCTTTTTATAGAAATTAGGCTGCTCAAAGGATACCCCAATCAAACTATAAAATTTTTCCGTAGGTTTTTTGATATCAATACCTGCCAAGCTGGCTTCACCTTTTTGAAGGGGAAGTAATCCTGTAAGAATTTTTTGTGTTGTAGATTTACCAGCTCCATTCGGCCCTAAAAATCCAAAGATTTCTCCTTTACTTATTTCAAAGGATATTCCTTTTACGGCATCCTTTTCCTGTTTGGCATAACGGTGATAAAGATTCTTAACCTTTAGCATGTGTCATCCCCCCGTCCTTATTTTTTATGCCATTTTCGATGACATATAACATTTCATCAACTAGATCCATAATTTCCATATCATCCTGTGACTTTACTTCTTTAATAAAATATTCTGAGATGGATATACTCAGGGAGGTCAGGAGGAAAGCCACAAGTTTTATATCAATATTTGGATCAATGTCTTTTTGTTCGATGTTTTTTTTTAGCAGATATTCGAATAGTTGATTACTTTTAGGTATGTTTGTTCCCAAAATTTCTTGTTTTAGCATAGGATCTCCATTTTTTACAAAGTCATGGGCAATGGCAGAAAGTTTTGGAACTTCTTTAGCAAACTTTATTCCTGCTATATATAGCTCTCTAATGATTTGAAAGAACTTTTCATTGTCAAGGTCCTTCATGATATTTGTCAAGTAAGCGAGCTTTTTTTCCCCAGATAACGCAAGAATGTATTTAAAGAGATCTTTTTTGTCTTCAAAATATTGATAGAAGCTCCCCTTGGCGATCTCGGCCTTCTCCACAATTCTTGTGATACTGGCTTGATGATAAGTGTATTCGGCAAATTCATCAATAGCAGCCTCAAGGATTCTATCTCTTTTATCTTGTGGTAGATTTAAAAAAGTATTTTTTGGCATGTGAACTCCTCCGCAATAAATGGAATAAATATGACTCTATAGTCATATGACTCTATAGTCATATAGTAGCAAAGTAAAAAAACTATGTCAATAGTATATGCAAAAATCGTAAAAAATTTTATATCCACGCTAAATAGAAGATAGGTAATGAATGGAGAGAAGGAGTGCAGTATATACTAGGATCAATTAAGAAAAAAGAGATTCATATAAAGGGAAGGAGGCAATACACTTGAAAAATATTAAGGTTTGTGAGAATAACTATGGATATGGTACCAATGATGTGCTTGATAAGATAAAAGCTGAAAATCCCAATATACAAATTGATACTGCTACATGCTGGGGATATTGTGATGATTGTGCCATTGGACCCTATATATTTCTCAATGATGAAATGATACAGGCAGACACACCAGAGGAATTGTATGAAAAAATTAACGAAGCTTTGTAGAATAATCATTAATCAGAGAGCGCATAAAGAAAGCATTAGATGATCTGTAATTTGTAAAAATACAAGACTTTATGATGATAACTACAAAGGCAAAAGGAGGCTTCATAATAGAATGTAACGCCTTCTTTTTTTATCTATAGATGCAATGAATATACCCCTTAACAATCATAATATTTATCTATAATTATAAAAGATCTTTGGACAATATATTATAATTGAGAAGAAAAGAAATTAAAAACAAGGAGGAAAACAAATGGCAGACTATAGAGAATTATGGCAGTCTTTAGATATGGATTTAGAAAAACATGATCAGCTGTGCGCTGTATTGCCAGAATTTTATGGAGATATTTACTTATCCCAGGATAATCGTCCTGAAGGCATGAACTATTTTAACTTTGTAATTTCTGAAATACATGGTCTAAGAGTTCAGGAACTAGCAGAGCATAGAGAAAAAGGTGGCAAGGTACTAGGAAGTTTTTGTGTGTTTGTACCTGATGAAATAATCTTTGGTGCGGGTGCAGTTGGTGTAGGATTATGTGGAGGTTCTGATTTTTGGATACCTGATGGCGAAAAGGTTTTGCCAAGAAATATGTGTCCTCTTATTAAAGCTTCAGTAGGGGCAAAACTCAGCGGCACATGTCCATATTTTCAATCTGTTGACCTACTAGTGGGAGAAACAACCTGTGATGGAAAGAAAAAAGCATGGGAAATCCTGGATGAATATACGCCCATACATGTAATGGATTTGCCACAGATGAAAAGAGAAAAAGACAAGCTCCATTGGATGGATGAAATCAAAATCTTTAAAAACAAAGTAGAAGCAATAACAGGAAATAAAGTGACAAAGGAAAAATTACAAGAAGGAATTGATTTGATTAATAGAAAGCGCGCCGTACTTCAAAGATTATATAATGCCAGAAAAAATGAAAATCTACCAATCAGTGGGAAGGATGCGCTTTTAATTACTCAAATTGCTTTTTATGATGATCCAGAGAGGTTTATACAAAAGACTACAGAATTATGTGAAGAATTAGAAGCAAGAATTGAAAGAAAAGAAAGGGTGTTTAAAGAAGGAACCCCAAGAATTCTTATTTCAGGAACGCCGATGGCGATACCTAATTGGAAAATTCATCATTTAATTGAGACCAGTGGAGGCACCGTTGTTTGTGAAGAGACTTGCACAGGAACGAGGTATTTTGAGAAGCTTGTCAATGAAGAAGCAAAAACAATGGAAGACCAAATAAGGAATTTAGCAGATCGATATCTTGGCATCAACTGTGCGTGTTTTACGCCAAATGAAGGAAGAATCGAAGATATTATTAGGCTATATAAAGAATACAATGCAGATGCTGTGATCTATAACAGCTTATCCTTCTGTCATACCTATGCACTTGAATACAAGAAAGTAAAAGAGGCCCTTGAAAAAGAAGGTATTCCAGTAATGATGATTGAAAGTGATTATAGTCTACAGGATGCAGGGCAAATTACAACAAGATTAGAAGCTTTCTTTGAGATGCTACAAACCCATAAGGAAGTGGCGACAGCAGAATAGGGTGATTATATGGAGAAACAATTGCAAAGCTATGTATTATTTCCTTCTCACAACGATGGATTAGCTATGGAAAAGATTCTAAAAAAGCATAATATAAAATATACTATTGTGCCTACGCCTAGACAATTAAGTAAATGCTGTGGCATTTCTATCATGCTTCATCCTGAAGATACAAAAAAAGTAAGCACCTTAATTACAGCGCATCCAGATATCAAAATAGAAGGTATTCATACGATTGAGAAAAAAACTAGAAACTGGTTTGGATAGGAGGAGTCAATTTGTTTTCAGTAGGTATTGATACAGGTTCAGTAGCCACAAAGGGAGTACTTTTTAATGGTAAGATATTTGATCAGGTAACGATTCCTACAGGGTGGAGTCCCAAAAAAGCTGGAGAAGAAGTATTCATAAGGTTGCTGAAAAATACAGGCGTACAAAGAAATGAAATCAAAAAAATTATAGGAACAGGATATGGCCGTATCTCTATGGGTTTTGCTGATAAAGCTGTCACGGAAATTACTTGCCATGCGAAGGGTGCGCATTTCCTAAACAACAATATACGAACCATCCTTGATATTGGTGGACAAGACAGCAAAGTAATTCGCTTAGATGTCAATGGGAATGTATTGGATTTTTTGATGAATGACAAATGTGCTGCTGGAACAGGAAGATTTTTACAGGTCATGACCAATTTGTTAGGGGAGGAGATAGAAAATTTAGATCGAATAGCTGAAGGGACATCACCACAATCTATAACTAGTATGTGTACAGTATTTGCTGAATCCGAGGTGATCAGCTTATTAGCCAACGGTGCTTCAAAAGAATCTATTGCTGCAGGCATCATTCAATCCATTGCCAATCGTGCTGTATCTTTGATAAATAAAATCAATCTTCAAGGGGATGTGGCTTTTACAGGGGGCGTAGCCAAAAGTAGGATTTTAAAAGAGTACATAGAAGAAAAGATCAAACAACCGATATATATTGCAGCGGATACCCAAATTGTAGGAGCATTAGGTGCTGCAGTATTAGGATTTCAGCAATTAAATAAATAAAAAAGATAATCGTCAGGAGAATGGAAGTATGGTATCATGCTTCCTTCTTTATTTTCTTCCAATATATGTGATATACTACCAATAAAAGAGTTAAAGGAGTGTATTGCTTATATGTTTGATAAAGTATTGCTTTCTGAAAAAGTAGCGGAAAACATTAAGCATTTGATTATAGAGCATGAATTAAAGCCTGGAAATAAACTGCCCAATGAGATACAGCTGGCACGGATTTTAAATGTAAGCAGATCTACAATTCGAGAAGCAATTAAGATTTTGGTTTCTAAGAACATATTAGAGATACAAAGAGGAAAAGGAACTTATGTGTGTGAAAAACCTGGCGTTGTAACAGATCCTTTGGGTGTAACATTTATGAATAAAAAAGATTTACTATTATATTTATTTGAAACCCGATTGATTATTGAACCAGAGATTGCTGCCTTAGCTGCCCAAAGAGCCACAAAAAAAAATGTAGAGGATTTAGAAAAATCATTTTATAAAATGAAAGAAGACATTTTAGAAGGTAGGAATCATATAGAGATGGATATGGACTTTCATGACATTGTTGCGAAAAGTAGTCAAAATCCAATTATACAAAGAATTGTACCAATGATTAACGGCTCAATAAAAGAAGGATATCTACAAACGAAGGATATCCCTCAGAGCGAAGAAAAAGTAATGCTATATCATGAGAAGGTTTTAGAGGCTATAAAGAAGAAAAATGCTGTACTAGCAGAAAAATATATGAGAGAACATATAGAAAATGGGATGAATCTTATTGCAAGAAAATAAACGATGAAAAAGCTTCATCTTTACAGCTACATTTTACTTATTGCTTCATGAGGATCATCGTATTCAATTAATGCTAAGTTTAATTCCATCTTTAAATCTGATTCCATATATTTACGGCTATCTAGAGGAATTTCTTTAAAGTTAAATTTTTTATATAAAGCAAGTGCAGATGTTAATGCGTGGTTGCTGTAGAGAATGATTTTTTGAATTTTTTCATCTCCAGCAATCTGCAGACATTTTTCTAATAATTTTTTTCCTATGCTTAATCCTTGATAGGTTTCAGTCACTGCAAACTTTGCAATTTCGAAAGTATTTTCATCAACTTTTATTAGAGATACAGTACCTACCACTTCTTCACCATATTTGGCGAAAAAGATATGACCACCTTGATTTAAAATCACTTCTTTAGGATTATTTAAGATTCTTTCGTCTTCTGGTTCCAACAATCCATATTTTTTCAACCATTCATAAGAAAGCGTTTTAAAATCTTCATGGTACCTATCTTCAAATGAGATAATTTCTATGCTTTTCATTATTTTCCTCCCGTAAGTGCATCTGATGCAATGCGATACTGTTAAGATAATATTTTATTTATTGTATCTTCTACTTAAGGGTTTAAAATCCTTCTTAAGGTATTAACTCTTGATCATGTTACCAATTTAGCAAATACAAACAGATTGGTAGATTATATTCTGACATTTTTGTAAACAATATAAACTAAATGATTTTTTGTGGTTTTAGTGAGGGAATCTTTAGGATGAAGATTGTAAGGGATACCATTAAATACACTATATGGTATGAATTTCATTTTTGTAAAGATTTCTTGTTACGAAATTAAATATGTTGAAATAAAAGATTGAGGAGATGAGAATGCAGAAAGAAATTATTTCAGATAAACAAGGAATACTACTTATATTTTTCTTTTTTATAGGGTCTTCATCCATATTTGCACAAGGCTTGGAGGCTAAAAAAGATCTATGGCTAGCTTTTATGTTGGGCATTGTGATGGTATTTCCTATGGTACTTATTTATGCACGACTTCATCATATATTTCCCAATCAGGATTTATTTGATATATTGGAAATCTGTTTTGGAAAATTGTTAGGCAAAATCATGATTGTGTATTATACTTGGTCTGTCTATTTTATTGCTAGTGATATATTAGTAAATTATGGTCAATTTTTTAAGGTCGTTAGTTTATCTGATACGCCTCAAATCGTACCTATCATCATGTTTACTATATTGTGTATTTGGGCAATTAAAGAAGGGATTGAGGTATTAGGCAGATTTAGTGAAATTTTTTTTATTGTACCTGTGCTTACCTTATTGCTGATAATACTATTGTTAATTCCAAATATGGATATCAATCATATACGACCTATGCTACAACGAGGTTTTCAACCAGTTCTAGAGGGTGCATTTAGTGTATTTACATTTCCATTTGCACAGATCGTGGTATTTACGATGGTTTTGACGAATTTTCAAATAAAGGAATCCTCTTACAAGGTGTATACAATAGGCGTACTCATGGGAGCAGGTTATTTGTTCATACTTTCTTTGACCAATATTTTAGTACTAGGGGCAGAAATTGCTGAAACGGTATATTATCCTTCCTATGCGGCAGTTTCAAGAATACATGTTACGGATATCATTGATAGAATGGAAATTGTTTTAACCATTGTTTTTGTGTTAGGGGGAGTGATTAAAATTAGTCTATTACTACTCTGCACTTGTAAAGGAATTACCAAACTATGTGGATGCAAAAACTATCGATGGATTGTTATTCCTATTTCTTTATTAACAATCAATTTAGCTTTTTTTCAATATGATAGTGTTATGTATTACTTTGAGTTTAATAGAGAGATATGGCCCTATTACCATCTACCTTTTCACTTGATCTTCCCTATGATTCTATGGATTGTGGCTGAAATCAAAAATAAAAAAGGTAAAAATAATATATAGATAAAGGCTTAATCCCAATGACAAAACCCCAATCATAGATAAGAAATGATTAGGGTTTTATTCTTAATGGACTTCATTTAATTCATGGATTGGAACATTCATTTGTCCAGTTGTTGTTCTTACTAAAGCTGTCTGATTATTGGGATCAAGGCTTTCAATCCAGATAGATGATCCATTGTGAAAAACAGTAATACTTTGTGTCGATGATAAAATCTCTTGTGCTCTTTTGAAATCCAAGGGAAACAACTCCTTTATCGAGATAATTTACGTTAATATTTTCTAAAAGGTGGAGAAAAATTTTGTCATTCAATATATAGTTTTTCTAGCATAGAAGTTTTCTATGCATGCTATAGAAGATCAAAAATGGATAAACTGCATGTAAAAACAATTTTCTTAAAAACAGACTAGACATTTGTCAGAATCTATAGTAAAATATCAAGATATGCCACAATAATTACAAAATTTAGACAAAACAAGGGAGGTAGAAAATGTGGATGTAAATAATCAAAACAATCAACGAGAACAGTGGGGGTCTAAGCTTGGGTTTTTATTGGCAGCAGCTGGATCAGCAGTAGGGCTGGGTAACCTGTGGAAATTCCCCTATATGGCAGGACAAAATGGCGGTGGTGCATTTGTATTGGTTTATTTTGTTATGTTAATCTTAGTAGGTTTTACGTTGATGACAGGAGAATTAATCATTGGACGCTATACCCAATTAAATGCCATTGGTGCCTATCGAAAGATTGATAAAAAATTAACTTGGGTAGGAGCCTTAGGTGTATTGGCGGCTTTCTTGATTTTATCATTTTATAGTGTAGTAGGTGGATGGGTAATCAGTTATGTTGTAAAAACTGTAACTGGAGGATTGGCTACATCAGATACCGAAGCATTAGGAAGCATATTTGGACAATTGGTATCAGGAACAGTGGAGCCTATTGTATATCATGGAATCTTTATGATCATAACATTAACCATTGTATATGGTGGAATTAGTGGTGGTATTGAAAAGGCAAGTAAGATTATGATGCCTGCTTTGTTTATTATGATTATTGCACTGGCGATACGCTCTTTAACGTTGCCAGGAGCAGGGGCAGGAGTAAAATTCTTGCTATATCCTGATTTTTCTAAAATTACTATTGAAGTGATTTTGAATGCCCTTGGGCAGGTATTCTTCTCATTAAGTCTTGGTATGGGTATCATTATTACTTATGGAAGCTACTTGGGTAAGTCTGAAAATATACCACAAAGTGCTGTGTTTATTCCATTGGTAGATACTGCAGTAGCATTATTAGCAGGACTCGCTATATTACCGGCTGTATTTGCCCTTGGTTTTGAACCAACACAAGGACCTGGATTGATGTTTGTTACATTACCAGCAGTTTTTTCAAAGATGCCATTAGGAACTTTCTTTGCATTAATTTTCTTTTTACTGGTACTGGTAGCAGCATTAACATCTTCCATTTCTCTTTTGGAAGTATGTGTGTCTTATGTGGTAGACGAATGGAAATGGAATCGTAAAACAGCAACAGGTATTCTTGCATTGGTAATTTTCTTAGTAGGAATTCCTGCATCCTTATCTAATGGACCATGGGCAGATATTACCTTAATCAAAGGGAAAGGATTCTTTGATACCTATGATTTTATTGCAAGCAATATATTCCTTCCTATTGGTGGTTTGATGTCTAGCATCGTAATCGGATGGCTATGGGGTCTAGATAAAGCCTTAAAAGAAGCCACGAATGATGGTAAAATTCAATTTGTCATGGCACCTGTATGGAGTTTCTTAATTAAGTACGTTGCACCTGTAGCAATTTTGATTGTATTTATACGTTCTGTTATGTAATAGAAAGTGGTGAGGTGAAGAACCTTGCCACTTTTCTTTGCTTCATAGGTTTTATATTGATGGAATGTGGTATAATATGTGTACTGTAATTCAAAGGAAAGGAAGAAATAAAATGATTCGTGTAAATGAAATAAAACTATCCATAGACGAAGCATTAGATATGCTGAAAGAAAAAATAGCAAAAAAATTGCGCATACAACCAGAAGAAATCATAGATTATGAAATTTTTAAAGAATCCATAGATGCTAGAGATAAGCATAAAATTTTTCTTGTATATACGGTGGATGTAGCTCTAAAAAATGAAGAAAAAATTTTAAAGAAGAATAAGCATATTATGAAGCGCCCATCTCTAGAATATGAGGAAGTTAAGGAAGGAAAAAATAAATTGGGCCATCGACCCATTGTGATTGGTACAGGCCCTGGGGGTGTATTTGCAGGTTTGATTTTGGCACAAAGAGGATATGCACCTATATTGCTGGAGCGCGGAGAAGATGTGGATACAAGGACAGCAGATGTAGAGAAATTTTGGCGCAAAAAAGTGCTGAATCCCGAATCCAATGTACAATTTGGAGAAGGAGGTGCAGGAACCTTCTCTGACGGCAAGCTTACTACCAGGATCAAGGATAGAAGGTGTAGAAAAGTTTTAAAGGAATTTGTAAAACATGGGGCACCTAAAGAAATATTGTACTCCTACAAGCCACATATAGGAACAGACATTTTAAAAACGGTAGTAAAAAATATGCGCAAAGAGATTGAAAAACTAGGGGGAGAAATACGGTTTGGAAGCAAAGTAACAGATTTCTTCATTGAAAATGGAAACATAAAAGGCATAGAAATAAATCATAAAGAAAACCTCAAAGCAAGTGAGGTGATCTTAGCTATAGGACATAGTGCCCGAGACACCTATGAAGTATTGTACGAAAAAGGTGTTCAGATCCGACAAAAACCTTTTTCCATTGGTGTAAGAATTGAACATCCACAAAAACTTATTAATCAATCCCAATATAAACAGTTTGCAGAGCATCCACGGCTAGGTGCCGCAGATTATCGATTAACCTATCAGACAGAAAAAGGAAGAGCGGTATATACTTTTTGTATGTGTCCAGGAGGAATGGTGGTTGCCGCTGCATCAGAAGAAAATACAGTAGTGACCAATGGCATGAGTGAATATGCTCGAGATCAAGAAAATGCCAATAGTGCTCTGTTAGTACAAGTCAACACAGAGGATTTTGAAAGTGAGCATCCACTAGCAGGGGTAGCTTTTCAAAGAAAATGGGAAAAGGCAGCCTTTGTAGCAGGAGGCAGTGATTATACAGCCCCTGCACAATTGGTGGGCAATTTTTTAGATGAGAAGATACCCAACGAAGTACAAAGGGTAGATCCTTCTTATCTACCTGGGGTAAAAATGACAAATCTAAAAGATTGTCTTCCCCAATTTGTTATCGAATCCTTAAAAGAAGGAATTGTGGCAATGGACAGAAAATTAAGAGGCTTTGCTATAAAGGATGGCATTATGACAGGTGTAGAAACTAGAAGTTCTGCACCCATAAGAATTGAAAGGGATCAAAATACCATGGAAAGTGTCAATACAAAAGGATTGTATCCCATTGGAGAAGGAGGAGGCTATGCAGGCGGGATTGTTTCCGCTGCAGTGGATGGTATAAGGGCAGCGGAGATGTTGATTGCAAAGTATACTCCTATAAATTAACATTCAGATGGCGTTGACGCCATCTGAATGTTAATTTCGTCTATCCAAAGGATGAATAGTACTTATTTTCTATTCAAGGAAGGGGAAGATTTAGAGTGGATCAAGTAATCCATCTATTATGGGGTACTATTTTTGAGGTTTTTTGGTCAATAAAGCTTGAATATCATCAATGGCAGATAGACCTGTAGTATAGCCTTTGTTTAGTAAGGATTTGGCTTGTTTAAAATCAATAGGATTAAAGTCTTTCATATTAATATCAATGATAATATCGGCTTGAGCAGTTTCTGATAAGGCAACAGTATTTTGCATAATTAAAAAAGATTTTAAGATGACTTCTAGGCTGTTTTTGGGGATCCAGTTGTTGAAATCAGGGGATAAATTTACTGCAATGGTAATACGGGCACCCATTTCCTTCAAAAGTGTAACAGGTACATTATTGACAACACCACCGTCTACTAAAGTGTGATCCTCTAATACAATAGGATGAAATATACCAGGAATTGCTGTAGAAGCCTGAATGGCTGCAGCAAGTTTTCCTGTATTCAAAACAATTTCTTTTCCTGATATTAAGTCCGTAGCAACAGCCACAAAAGGCATCATTAAGTCAGAAAAATCTTTGTCTCCAATAATGTTATAGATAAATTTTTCCATGGGTTCGTTAGAGAGCAACCCCCCTAAAGGAAAAGATAAACGAGATAAATCCTTCCAGTGGGTTTGAGAGGTGAGTTCAATAAGCTGCTCAACAGATACACCAGCAGCATAAAGTCCCCCTACTAAAGCGCCGATACTAGTACCACTGATACAGTGTATTGGAATATGATGGCGTTCAAAAGCTTTTAAAACACCTATATGTGCAATTCCCCATACAGCGCCTCCACCTAAAGCAAGCCCTACGGTAGGGGGTGAATTGGGAAATTGTTTTATTTTTTTGTGAAATATTTTTGAGCCTTTAATGAATTTTACGATAGAAGAATCTGAAAATTTTGGCATTGACAAACACTCCTTTTAAATTTGTGTTTATATATTTATAATATTCGCTTGAAGTGTGATGTTTCCTTGTTTTTATGGAAAGTTCTCTAGGAATTTACACGATCTGCTTATTCAATGCATAGTATAGTAGTGAAATGGTGATATGCAAACTTTGAAGGGAGGAGGTTGCATGGAAGATCGTAACCTGGAAGAACAAAATATAGATGAGCAGGATACAAAAGTATTGGATAGGGAAAATCAAGATGTAGAGGTATTAAACTTAGAAGACTTAAAGAATGTAAAGGACACACCAAGCAAAATGAATCATCCTGTTGTAGCCAATATGCTTTCAAATTTATTAAGCAGCGAAATGCTACTACCCCTATTCCTTTTTACTTTATGGAATAAAGGAGGAAGGGCGAAGGCGAATACAGATGATATACATCGTACAGCACAAATTGTAAAAGGCGTAAGACCCTATATGGGAGAACAGATCAACGAAACATTAGGAAAAGCCGAGAGTTTATTGGATGTCTTATATGCACTAAATCGATATGCGAATCATGAATATAAACAAAATGAAAGTTATGCCCAAAGCTATAGAAGTGTACCGGATAAGCATATCAAGATACTAGAGGCCGTAAGACCTCATGTGAGAGGAAAAAGTAAAGAAAAGATTGAAAAGGTACTGACTGTGAATGACAGAATTAGTAGAATAAAACAAAATACGGGAGAAAAAAGAAATATGCTGCAAGATATTGAAAATGTTACAGATATACTGGAAATTCTTCAAGTAGAGAAAGGACATGAAATCAAAAAAATGCTCAATAAGGTGAAAACCATCATGGCAATTATGCGTGAGTAAAAGTTTCTGCGAATGCAGAAACTTTTATCATATATTTAGAAAATACTATTGACATAAATAGAAATATATACTAATATATAAATATACCCCCCTCTAAGGGGGAGGGAGAAACATAATAAATAATAGGAGGTTTCTTTTATGTCGATAAAGGTTTCTAAAAAAGCAGAGGAAATGATAAAAAAGCAATTACAAGACAAAAATAGAGAAAATACATTATTAAGGATTTTTATCAAAGCCTTTGGATGAGGTGGTCCAACATTTGGGATAGCCCTGGAAGGGTCAAAGGATGATAAAAACGATCATTATGAAGAAGTTAGTGGTTTAAAGCTAATCGTAGAAAAAGATATACTCAACCAGTTTCAAAATTTCCATATAGATTATTCAGATGGTTGGTTTAATAAAGGATTTAGAATCAGTGCAGGGATGAGTAAATCATCTTGCTAGTGTAAAAATTTGGGCATTTAAAGAATTTAGTTTGTTTGGATGCCAAAATAGAGGGTAAAAAGGGGATAGATGCATGATTAAATGTATGCATATATTCCCTACTACTGCAAAGTTTAAAAGTTTAATTGTAAGGGGGTAGGGAAATGTCAGCAAAATCACATCAATCATGGTCATGGATGTTAATGGTATTGTTTATTACACTGTCTATTGTAGATATTCGTTTTGGATTATTAGGCTTTGTGTGTATAGGAACGCCAATTTACCATGCTTTAAAAGGAAGAGGAAAAATCCATTGTTCAAAGTATTGTCCTAGAGGATCTATTTTAGGGAAATTCCTACAGAACATTAGCTTAGAAAACAATTTGCCAAAGGGAATGAGAAGCAAGACGGTAAAACATATTTTATTAGGATTAATGATGCTAATGTTTAGCATATCTTTATATCATGCTTTCCATGCACCTAATATTGTGCGAGCAGTAGCATTTGGCGTTTTTCGCTTGATGATGGTGTCATTGGCCTTAGGGGTAGTCATGGGTGTCATTTTTAAGCCGAGAAGTTGGTGTCAAGTATGCCCTATGGGGCATGCAACCAGTCTGATAAAGGAAAATCAAGAAAAAAAGAAGGTAGTTCACAATGAAAGGGTTGCATAGAATTTTATCAATGAGGGAATAGGATCATTCCTGTAGAATAAATATATAGTGTGAATAAATAAAAGGAGGAATATGTTATGAGTAAAAATGTAGTTGTATATTCAAGTGATAGTTGTATTTACTGCAAGGATGCAAAAAACTATCTACAATCCTTAGGTGTAGAATATACAGAGAAAAATGTTTCAAAGGATATGACAGCTAGAAAAGAATTGATGGCAAAAGGTTTTATGGGTGTGCCAGTGATTCTTATTGATGACGAAACCATTCAAGGGTTTGATAAGGGAAGGCTAGACGAATTATTAAAATAATAAGCATAAAAGATGTGCTGCGATTTCAGATCGCAGCACATTTTTTATGCTTGTTTCAGCAAATTAAAAAGAAATGGTTTAAAATCCATAAGAAATGCTAACAATTATATGGGAGATAAAGAAAAATAAAAAAGTGATGGAAGAATGGAAGGGATAAGAATGTCTATGAAAGTTGGTATACCTCGAGGTTTATTATATTACTATTATGCTCCTCTGTGGATAAAATTTTTTGAGACGCTTGGAGCGGAAGTTGTGATTTCTAGAAAAAGCAATAAATGGATTGTAGATCATGGTGTAAAAAATACAGTGGATGAAGCATGTTTACCTGTAAAAGTATATCATGGGCATGTGATAGATTTGAAAGAACAAGTTGATTATATTTTTATACCGAAGATGATGAGTATCTACAAAAACGAATATATTTGTCCTAAGTTTTGCGGACTGCCAGAAATGATAAAAAGTTCTATAAAAGACTTACCTACCTTGATTGATACGGTGATAGATTTTCGAAAATCAAAAAGAAAATTACCAGAAACCATCTATGAAATTGGAAGCTATATTACTAAGGATAGAAAAAAAATCAATTTTGCCTTTGAAGAAGCATTAAGAGCACATAATCATTATAAAGAGCAAATCAAAGAAGGACTATTACCAATTGATATAGAGGAACATAACAATGGATGTTTAAGAAAACCATGGGAAAAACATCAGAAAATTGTATTATTGGGACATCCCTACAATATCTACGATAGATATCTTAGTATGGATATGATCAAGAAATTAAGAGATTATGGACTTGAAGTGATGACACAGGATAGCTTTGATTCTAAAGTAATTCATGAGAAGGCAGAAACGATGGACAAAAAGATGTTTTGGAGTTTTGGAAGAAAAATTTTAGGTACGGCACTCTATGCCATGGAGCAAGAAGAGATTCAAGGAATTATGTATTTATCCAGTTTTGGGTGTGGATTAGATTCTGTAATTGCTGATATTGCAGAGCGTAGAATTCGAAGACACTCAAAAAAGCCATTTATATTGTTAACTATGGATGAGCATACAGGGGAAGCAGGGATAAATACGAGAATAGAAGCTTTTGTAGACATGATTAAATGGAGGGAAAAAGATGAAAATAACTTTTCCACATATAGGAAACACCTATCTGCCCATTAAGGCGATGTTTGATGATTTAGGAGTAGAGACGGTTTTGCCTCCACCCAATACAAAAAAAACCTTGGAGATAGGGACAAAATATGCACCAGAACTCATGTGTTTGCCCATGAAAATCAATTTGGGCAATTATATACAGAGTATTGAAAAGGGTGCAGATACTATTGTAGTTACAGGAAGCTGTGGACCTTGTAGATATGGTTATTTTGCAGAGGTAGAAAAGGAAATTTTAAAAGATTTAGGATATGATGGCGTAGAATTTGTAGTATTAGAAGCACCGGAAGGAAATCTACAGGAATTCTATCATCGTGTCAGTAAAGTTGCGAATACAAGAAATATGATAAAAATAGGGAAAAGTGTAAAAAATGCTATTCAAGTATTAAGAAGGCTAGATCGAATAGAGGAAAATGTATTAAAATCAAGGCCCTATGAAAAAAATAAAGGACAGATTGATCTTATTAATAATCAATTAATCAGTAGGCTAGAGAGAAGTAGTGGGTCTCAAGAAATGATTAAGCATATTGATGTTGCCCAGCAAAGCCTACAGCAAGTGGCGCTTGAGTCAAATAAAGAGGTATTGAAGGTAGGAATTGTTGGAGAAATTTATACAGTTATAGAAGATTTTGCAAATATCCACATAGGAAAAAAATTAAATGAAATGGGCGTTGAGGTACATAAATCTCATACGACAGGGGATTGGATATTAGAACATTTATGCTATAAATCCATAGGACGTTCTAGAGAAAAGCATATACGCAAAGCAGCACAGCCATATGTAACGACACAGGTAGGAGGACATGGCAGAGAAACAATTGGCAACACGGTTCTTTATGCGGAAGATGGCTATGATGGAATCATACAAGTGATGCCTTTTACATGTATGCCTGAAATTGTAGCAATGAGTATCCTACCACATGTACAAAAAGATAAAAATATACCCATTCTAACGTTGATTATTGATGAAATGACAGGAGAAGCAGGGTATCTTACAAGGTTAGAGGCATATATAGATTTGTTAAGAAACAGAAGGGAGAAGGATACAAATGAAAAAATGTTATCTTGGTATTGATATAGGTTCTGTAAGTACCAATATCATTGTAATGGATGAACAAGAAAATGTGCTAGATACACTATATATAAGAACACAAGGAAAACCTATAGAAACCATTAAAAAAGGTTTGATGCAGACCAAAAAAAAATTAGATAGACATACGGAAATTGCTGGAGTAGGTACTACAGGTAGTGGAAGACAATTAGGTGGTATGATGGTGGGTGCAGATGTAATCAAAAATGAAATTACAGCCCATGGGGTTGCGGCATTACATTATGTGCCAGATGTAAAGACCATTATTGAAATCGGAGGACAAGATTCAAAGATTATTTTATTGCGTAATGGTATTTTATATGATTTTGCTATGAATACAGTTTGTGCTGCAGGAACAGGTTCATTTTTGGATAGGCAGGCAGAAAGATTAGGGATTCCTATTGAAGAATTTGGGAAACTAGCCTTAAAATCAAAATCTACTGTTAGAATTGCAGGAAGATGTGCTGTATTTGCAGAATCAGATATGATTCATAAACAGCAGCTAGGTCACAATCAAGAAGATATTATTAACGGGTTATGTGAAGCTTTAGCAAGAAACTATTTGAATAATCTTGGAAAGGGTAAGGAAATTGTAGCACCTGTTATATTTCAAGGAGGGGTTGCTGCCAATGTAGGAATCCGAAAAGCATTTGAGCGAATCTTAGGATGTGAGATTATCGTGCCACCCCATGCAAGTGTAATGGGGGCAATAGGTGCAGCACTATTAGCAAAAGAAGAGGTAGCGAAAAAAGGAAAAACAGACTTTAAAGGATTTGAAATTGCAGAAAGTAGCTATAAAGTAAAAAGCTTTGAGTGTGATAAATGCCCCAATATGTGTGAAGTAGTAGAGTTTTATAGAGACCATACTTTAGTAGCCCGATGGGGGGATAAATGTGGACGTTGGAGTAATACAACAAATATTCCTAAAGAGCAATTGGCATAAATGGAAAACCGCGGCATCAAAAGGGTGCCGCGGTTTTCCATTTATATAAGGTTTAAGTTTTTAATTTTTTTATAGAGGGCATACACTACAGCAGTAGCTATAGGTATTAATATGATTCTGGCGATAATTCTAGGGGGAAGTAGTACAAAGAACGCTTTTCCGGTCATCACATTTAACCATAGTGTATTTAAGCATAGAGAAACAACAATGTCCGTCATAAGAATGGATAAAAAAATATGTTTCACTTTTATTTTTCTGGTACCAAATATTTTTATGGCCAAAGGGGGGATTACGCCAGTTAAAGCAGCTGATATTGTAAAACCAGGAAAATAACCGAATGTAGACAAGAAAACCGCTCCGATTATGTCAGCTGTGATTCCCACCAATGCGCCTGCTAAGGGACCAAACAATATACCGGATAATAGAATAGGTATATCTCCAAAACTTAACCTTATGCCAGCAATACCAGTAATAGGCAACATTACTGAAAAAAATCTTGTTAAAACAATACTAATAGCTGTAAAAAGCGATAGGATAATCAGATTTTTTGTTTGCACAGACAGCACCTCCTCTCTCTTCGTTTGACAAAAAGCCACACGAAAGAGAATAAAGGTGCATAATAAGCTTTTGCTTCTCTCGCATGTAGCAGCGGATGCAGTACCATACCGCGAATAATTAAACATTCTTCGTTTAAGGGCAACTTCCCATCCCTTAACACTTAACGCATGATACTTACTCTGCTAATCCTTATCATACAATGAAAGCACTAGGCTGTAAAGAAATAAATAAGAAGTTTTTAAAGTTTGAATTTAAAAACTGGTTGCTATTTTGAAATAAATTGAAATTTAAAAATAAATTTAAAATTTCATAACTTTTTTTAAAAAAAAGCAGGAATTTTTTTGTTTTTATCGAATATAAATAAATTATAAAGTTCATATATGAGACATAAGTTCGTATAATGAACTTTGTGTAAAATTCAAGAGATCAAAGGGGGTTCTAAAATTGAAAAATCGTCTAAATGTATCTTCGTTGGAAAAAGCAATGATGGTTCTAAAATATCTAGCAAAAGAACCCTATCAATTTACTGCCTTAGAATTAAGCAAGGCACTACAAATTAATCGTAGTACTGTACATAGGATTCTCGCAGATTTAATGAAAAGTATGCTTGTACTGCAAAGTCCTTCTACAAAAAAGTATAAATTAGGACCTATGAGTTATCATATAGGGGCAGCATATTTACATGCTTCTAATTATTCTGATGAAATTGCTCAAATTGTTGATGAAGCAGCAAAAAAATTAGAACTGTCTGTAGGCTATGCAGTAATTGATGATGGCAATATTATTACGCTGTATGAAAATGAACATTATTTTGGCATGAGCATGGGCTATAAACCCGGAACACTTTATCCCATCAACTGTGGTGCATATGGAAAGACCCTTATGGCATTTTATGAGCCTTATCAAGAGCTTGAAAAAATTGTGTACACAACAAAATTAGAAAAAAGAACGGAAAACACCATAACAGACCCAAAAGTGCTGTTGCAGGAATATGCCCATATTCGAGAGCGAGGGTATGCAATCAGCGATGGGGAAAATATCAAGGGCGCCTTTGGAGTAGGCGTGCCTGTACGTAATTCTAAAAATAAGGTTTGTGCCTGTATAGGAGTGGCATGTATTAAAGCATCCATTACTCCAGAAAAACTGGAATTTATCAAAAAAGTTATTTTAGATGCTGCTAATAAAATTAGTAAATTGATTCCGTAAGGGAGGTGAAAGGATATGAATATATTTTAGAAGGGAGAGAGAAAGGAAAAATTAGAAAAAGCAAGTAGATTGCAATATTTTTTTCTTTTGTCATTGTACTTTTACTCTATGCTGCATTAAAACAGTTGTAAGTAAAAATAAAAGGAGGTATTTTTTTGAGTACACAAATGGAAAAAACAAATGCAAAAAAGAAAAGATTCAAAGTTCCGCACACCTATGTTATCTTATTTTCTGTAATATTAATCATGTCTATTTTAACATATATTATTCCAGCAGGTGAATACGATCGAATAAAAGACGAAGCAACAGGAAGAACTGTAGTAGATCCTGCATCTTTCCACAATGTTGAACAAAACCCAATTAAGTTTTTTGACTTGTTTCAAGCAGTTCCAAAAGGGATGAAAGATGCATCGAGTATTATCTTTTTCATCTTCATTGTAGGAGGATCTTTCCAAATGATTACCGCCACCGGTGCCATAGAAGCAGGTATTGGTAAAATTGCTAAGGGACTGCAAGGGAAGGAAAAATTATTGATTCCTATCTTTTTAGTGATATTTTCCCTAGGGGGTGCAACCTTTGGAATGGCGGAAGAGGCCATTGTATTCGTTCCAATTGGTATAGCCCTTGCACGGGCATTAGGTTATGATGCCATAACAGGGACGGCTATGATTACATTAGGAGCAGCCTGTGGATTTACATCTGGTTTTATGAATCCATTTACGGTTGGAGTAGCCCAAGGAATTGCCGAACTTCCATTGTTTTCAGGTCTTCAAGTGAGATTAATATTCCTTGTTGTATTCTTACTCATTACAGCATGGTATTTGATGCGCTATGCAGAAAAGGTAAAAAAAGATCCATCTAAGAGCTATGTTCGTGCCCTCGAAATTGAAGAAAAAGACCAACATATTGATTTGTCCAATATTCCGGTGTTAGAATCTAGACATCATCTTGTACTTTTAACCATTGTTGGAGGATTTGGATTTATTATTTGGGGTGTATTTAAGAATGGATGGTATATTACAGAAATTGGGGCAGCCTTCTTGGCAATGGGTATTATTGGTGGTTTCTTAGGCAAATTAGGACCAAGTAGATTGGCACAAGAATTTGTAGCAGGTGCCAAGTCGATTGTATTTGGTGCTTTGGTTGTAGGGGTAGCAAGAGGTATTTTGATCGTAATGCAGGATGGTGCCATTATGGATTCCATCATTAATGGACTTGCTGCAGCCATACAATCTCTACCAAAAGGTATCTCTGCATTAGGTATGTATTTTACGCAGATTGTTATTAACTTCTTTATTCCATCCGGTAGTGGTCAGGCAGCAGCCACAATGCCAATTATGAAGCCATTAGCAGATATTATTGGAGTTACAAGACAAACAGCTGTTGTAGCTTATCAATTTGGTGATGGATTTACAAACTCCATTATTCCAACCTCTGCTGCTTTAATGGGTGTTTTATCTATTGCAAAAATTTCTTATGAAGATTGGTTTAGATTTTTATGGCCTTTAATGACCATATGGATTGCTACAGGAGCAGGGATCATGTTAATTGTCAATGCCATGAATTTTGGACCTTTCTAAAATAACAAACAGGAGTGGTAAAATTGAAGAAGATCCATGATTATTATACACAGGAAGAGTTGATTCAACTAACCCAGTCCTTGATTAAAATTCCAAGTCATAAGGATGTACCAACAAGAGAAAAAGAAGTGGCAGAATTCATTTTTGAATTCTGCCAACAACAAGGCTTGGAGGTAAAGCTAGAACCCGTTGATAAAGAAAGAAGCAATGTATTGGCTTTTCTACGAGGAGATGGTACAGGAAAGACATTGATGCTGAATGGTCATACTGATACGGTTCCACCTTATAATATGACCATTGAGCCCTTTGGAGCAGAGATAAAAGATGGTGCCATTTGGGGAAGAGGTGCCGTTGATATGAAAGGACCCATTGCCAGTATGCTCATAACCATGTTAGCGTTAAAGCGTGCTGGTGTAAAGCTCAAAGGAGATGTTATTTTTACTGGGGTAATTGGAGAAGAAGAAAGAAGTGAAGGAACAGAGCACTTGGTCAAATCCGGATTAAAAGCCGATGGTGCAGTGGTGGGAGAGCCCTCCCATTATGAATATGCTATAGGGCATAGGGGATTAGAATGGCTAGAAATTCGCATCAAAGGAAAGGCAGCCCATGGAGGCGTACCACACCTAGGTGTCAATGCCATAGAAAAAGCTGCAGCACTTATTGAGAGAATAAAAAAAGAGTTGTATCCTAAGCTAAGAGAGCGTCATAATGAATATATGGGGCCATCTGTAATGAATTTTGGCGTAATCCAAGGAGGTAGTCAGCCAAGTACCGTGGCGGATGCATGCAGTATTCGGATTGATCGTAGATATATTCCTGGAGAAACCGTAGCATCTGTATTAAAGGAATATCAAGATATTATAGATGCCATCAAAGCAGAAGATCCGGAATTTGATGCGGAGATCATTCGAATGCCCAATAATATGCTGACACTTGATCATTTATATCTTATGACATCACCGGATGCTCCGATTGTATTAGCAGTAAAGGATGCGATTCAAGAAGTAATTGAAAAAGAACCAGAAATTACACGTAAAAGAGGTTGGACTGATGCAGCTTTACTTTCAAATTATGGAAAGATTCCTACAGTTGTTTTCGGTCCAGGAAGAATATCTTTTTCTCATACCAAGGACGAGAGAGTGGAAATCTCAGAATTGATAGATGCTGTAGAAATATATGCTAAAATCATAGAAAAATTTTGTGGGATTGAGAAATAATTTCAAACAGGGCTTATGCCCTGTTTCCCTTATGAATAGGAGGTAAAGAAATGTATGATCTTAAGATTCGTAATGCAAAGGTTTTAGATTTTGATACTGAAGAAGAAAAAATATGCGATATTGGCATTCAGGATGGAAAAATTCAGTGTGTTGAAAACTGTTCTGAAGGAGCCCAAGAAGAAATTGATGCTACAGGTAAAGTGGTTTCACCAGGGTTTATTGACATCCATATGCATGAAGAAGTGATTGGATTATCTGCCGACAAAGATGACTATGATATTGCTAACAAGATGCTCTTAATGGGTGCTACTACCTGTGTGGGAGGAAACTGTGGCAATAATCGTCAAAGTGTAGAAGAATTTTTTGGATTTATCGACAAACATGGTGCTCCTGTCAATTATCTTTCGGCAATAGGGCATAACTATCTACGTGATGTTGTTGGGAATAATGATCGCTATCGCAAATCTACTGCTCAAGAAATAGCGAAAATGCAGGAAATTGCCAATCGCGCCATTGAAAATGGTGCAATAGGAATCTCTTATGGGTTGGAATATTCACCAGGAATAGACTTTGATGAGGCAACTCAGCTTTGTAAAGGAATAGAAAAAAAAGATATTCTTCTCTCAGCACATTATCGAAAGGATGCAAAATACGGAATTGATTCTGTGAAAGAAATGATAGAGATTTCTAAGGTAACAGGAATGTCTATGCAAATTTCTCACTTAGGCAGTGGTACTGCCTATGGTATGATGAAAGAATCCCTTGATGTTATTCAGAAGGCCATCAACCAAGGGGTTGATGTTATGGCAGATTGCTATCCTTACGATGCTTTTAGTACATTCATAGGTTCTGCAGTTTTTGATGAAGGATGTTTTGAACTTTGGAATAAATCCTATGATAGTATTATGCTTACGGAGGAGCCATATGTAGGTGTTCGCTGTGATAAAGAACTTTTTTATAAGGTTCGACAAGAACATCCGGATATGATTGTCGTTGCTTTTGTCATGAATGATGAAGAAATTGTTGAGGCGATAAGGGCACCTTTTATGATGGTAGCCAGTGATGGACTTCTTCGCAAAGGACAAGGGCATCCAAGGGCAGCTGGTACTTTTCCAAGGGTGCTTGGAAGATATGTAAGGGATATGAAGGCACTTCCTTTCATGGATGCCTTGAAGAAGATGACATTCATTCCTGCCAAACGTTTAGGTTTAAAGAGTAAAGGGCAAGTGAAGGAAGGTTTTGATGCAGATTTGGTGATCTTTAATCCCGATGAGATTATGGATGGAGCCACCTTTGAAAATCCTACTTTACCACCAAAAGGAATATCTCATGTCATTGTTGATGGAAAAATAGCTGTAAGAAACAACAAAATTCTTCAAAGGCGTCTCGGAAAAGTAATTAGAGAAAGGGAATTAAGCAAATAGTGGGAGAAGGAGATGGATACAATGTTAAATCGTGTGAAGAAATTAACAGAAGATTTGCAAGGCGAGTTAATCGCATTAAGTGATTATATCTTTGATAACCCTGAGTTAGGAAATCAAGAATTTAAAGCTTGTGCCGCCCATGTAAAACTTTTAAAAAAATATGAATTTGAGGTAGAAGAAGAATATATGGGATTGAAAACTGCTTTTAAAGCAGTGTATGACAGCAATAAACCAGGACCTGTTATTGCATTTTTATCGGAATACGATGCTCTACCTGGTATAGGACATGGCTGTGGGCATAATATTTTAGGTGCCACTACTACAGGAGCAGGCATTGTTTTAAGTCAAATAATTGGAGATTTAAAAGGCAAGGTTGTAGTTTATGGTACACCAGCGGAAGAAACAAACGGTGCAAAGGTAGAGATGGTCAATAAAGGAGCCTTTGACGATGTAGATATCGCATTAGAAGCTCATCCTGGAGGAAGGCATCATGTCAGCGGAACATCTTTAGCGATGGAAGCATTACAGTTTACTTTTAAAGGACAATCTGCCCATGCTGCTGCTTTTCCAGAAAAGGGCATCAATGCCCTTGATGCAGCAATCAATACATTTGTCAATATCAATGCATTAAGACAGCATATTTTACCAAATGCTAGAATCCACGGAATTATTGTTGAAGGAGGAAAAGCAGCAAATATAGTTCCAGATTTGGCAATTGCTCAATTCTATGTAAGAGCTGCAAAAAAATCTTATTTACAAGAACTCGTAGAAAAAGTGAAAAATTGTGCAAGGGGCGCAGCTTTAGCAGCTGGTGCTGAGTTAGAGATTACCAACTATGAATCTTCCTTTGACGATTTGGTAACCAATGAAACCCTGTCAAAAGCATACCAAAAAAGGATATTGGACATGGGCGTGGAAAAAATTCATCCACCGAGAGATTCAGGATCTTTGGATGCAGGAAATGTAAGCCATGTTGTGCCTACGATTCATCCTTGGTTTGGGATATGTGGCTATGACTTGGCTGCACATACAAAGGAATTTGCAGAAGCAACCAAAACGGCTTTTGCTTATGAATCCATGCGACAAACGGTAGGAGCGCTTGCACTAACAGCTACTGATGTATTAATGGATAATGATTTATTACATAAAATTAAAGAAGAATTTAAGCATGCAGATAAATAAAATACGCATGCTGCTCTAGCAGCATGCGTATTTTATTATGCAGAAATAGTTTGGTCAGGAGAATCTTCTGAATCTAGTAATGTGGATAATCTTTCCTCTTCGGATATATGGCGATTCATTGATTTAGAATAAGCTAGGCATTTTCCGTCGATGATTCTTGTTTCTAACGTTCCTTTTGCACTAGGATTCCCTCTTAAGTGAGGTGCATCGATGATACCTCTTTTGATGACATCTGCCAATACAATAGGGTCAGTCCATGGATCTTGGTTTTCAGGATAGAGTTCTTTAATTTTATTCAACAAAACTTTAGCTTCATGGATCAATTCTTTTTTCCGGCTTTGGACTATAGGATCATTACCCATATCTACTGTGCCATGAAGGGTTGAACGGATGACGCCTCTAACAATTTTGCAGCTTTCAATAACATCCTCTGGTTTTGCTGCATGATCTGCTTCACTGAAACCAACTACGTGTACAATATGGGGTTGAATGCTCATAGCCAAATAGGTAGAAGCAGCCAATTGTCCTTTTGCCACATCTAAATCAGCACTTAAACTGGCCAATCCAGCCCTTACTTGTCGATAGGTTGTAAAATTGGTATCCTGTAGGGATTCAATCAATTCAATTTTTGCAAGCATTTTCGCTAAGTCCATTTTATGATGCATAGATGGGGGTACATTAAACATATATTGTGCAACATAATCCTTCACACCCATTTTCTTGGCATTATAGGCAGCTAAAAATGCCATTGCCACGCCGATGGTGTCATGAGCATCTCGAAGACTCCAATGATGTGCTTCATTTACTTCTACAGGGATATTTCTTTCACCATGCCATTTCATCAGCTGCTGTCCTTCTTCAATGGATTGATGTACAGGTCTTGGACCTCTACCATCTAAAACATTATACCAACAAAGAGGAACAGCACACCAAGCATTGTGAATTGTATCCTTAAGAAGTTGTGCAAATTGGAAAATCTCTGCAGTGCCACTATAACATCTTAAAAGAGGATAATTTCCAGTCTGCGAACTTTTATATAAATTTTCAAAATCTCCAGCAGTGCGTAAAGGAACACCACCAGCACCGTCTAATGCATGATTCATTTTTTCTGGTGTAAAAAAGTTTTCTTGGGCATTTTGGTCAGGACCTATAGAAATTACATCAAGTATTTTTGCCGCTGCAATTTTTTGGATACCTGCATAGGTTTCTTCTAAAGAAGGCAAGCCAAAATGATGGCGAAGTACTGGATAAGGATATTTGCTGTGAATTCTTTCGATAATATTTTGTGAGTAAGATGATGTAATCTCCTTTAAGTTTTTGCCTCTTAGATAATTAATCACATCATCCAGGTCTTCAGTTCCGTCAAATATTTTAGAGAAAAAAGGATATTGCTTTGCAATTTGAGCTACAGGTTTTGTTCCACCAAATAGCCATGCTATACTTTCCAAATGATGTTCTTGAATCTGATTTGTAAGCACATCTAGCAAAGGAATTACAGATTGAGGCGTTAGACGAAAACCTATACAAACTACGTCAGGTTTTGTTTGAAGTACAGCGTGGATCAATTTATCAATATCCACAGCAGCACCAAGGAATTCAGTTTGATTGCCCTCTTCTTCAGCCAATCTTAAAAAGTTGACAATACCACCTACATGTACGCAATTTCCAATGGCAGCGCCTAAATATTTTTTCATTATGCAACCACTCCTTCTGGGTCAGATATTTCTCCTGTCAATACAAAGCGTTTGATTTCATCAATGGATAGTCCGTCTAATCCCATATCGATTACTTTTCTACCATTTTTATAGTAATTAGTATTGTGCAGTACTGATGCAAGATGAATAATAGAATCAATGGTTGGTGTGTAGATCCCTAAGTGTTTTCCAACGTCTGAAATAGGCACTAAACTTTGTGGCACATCTTCGAAGATATAACGAGTATCTAAAGAAGAAGGCGCCTTTATTCCCCAATAGCCCTTTGTATTTCTTAAGGCTTCGCAAAGGGTATCACCTTGTGCATTATAGGTGTAGTGCAGCCATTCTCTTAGAGAAATTGCCTCTACATGTAATGCTCTTGCAATTTGCATTCTTTCTGCATCTACTTGTTCAATAATCTTGGCAACAGATGGCGTAATACCATCAATATAATATTGAAAATCCCCTTGGGTATTTTCAATTCTTCCACAGTTCAAAATGGTTGGAATAGGATGGAGTACAGAACCAATATTATTAAAGCTAGTCTCTAGAACACTGGCTGTAGGTGTAAATTCAGGCAATGCTTGATGAATGGTATCGATAAATTCATTTATTTTCATAGCAGGTAATGCAGCTACCTTAACTTCTTCTTTTTTACTAAAAATTTTTACTCTTCCTGGTTCGATGCACCTGCAGGCAAATAAAAAGGTTTGCGCCTCAATAATACAAACTTTTTTTAAAGGGTTATGCCTACTAATAATACTTTTAAATTCCAAGGCACCACCTGTTCTGCCAGGATTGAGCACAATATATTGTTCAGCGGTGACGAAGGGGGCAATTCTGTTAGCAACCCATTTATGTGCACTGGCGGGTAGAACGACCATAATAATATCTACCTTCTTAATGGCCTGTTCAATATTTGTGGTAATAAGATTTAAATACCCACGACCATCCATACTGCCTTCCAAATCAATATATCCTTGCTGTTTAATTTCCTTTAATTTTTCAATGCTTCTATGATATAGGTTAACTACATGCCCTTTATGAGCTAAATATCCTGCGATTCCTTGACCTCCATGACCTGCACCAATGACAGCAAAACTCAACTTTCTAAACCACTTTTCTCTCATCAGAATCCCTCCTTATTTTTTTGTGTTTTGGTGAACCATTTATTCGTATGATGGCTGCTTCTGTCAACATAAATATTAGATTTTCATAGGAAATGCCTGCTTTCAATGCCATTTTGGGTAAATCACTGTATCCAGGCTTCAATCCAGGAAGACTGTTAATCTCTATGATATAAGGTTGATTAGCAGTCACTCGGACATCTACCCTTGCAAAATCTCTACACTCTAAGACATCAAATGCCTTAGACACACTGGTTTTAATTTTTTGTTCTAAGTTTGTATCAATGGAAGCAGGGCAATAAAATTCTACAAAATCTCCTAATTCAGTTTTTAACTCGAAAGTATAGAACTTACCATATTTATGTGGTACATTTTGAAAACTGATTTCCATGATTGGTAAGATGGTTTTGTTTTTACCATTACCAATAACCCCTACAGTAAATTCTCTACCTTCGATAAATTCTTCTACCAAAACAGGAGGTTGATAGGTTTGTAATAAATGAGAAATTTTCTTTTTAAGCGCGTCTTTGGTATGTACAATACTATCCTTGTGAACACCAAACCCCGAACCTTCACAGGCGGGCTTTACAATTAAAGGAAATTTGAGATGAGAGGATAAGTTCTCTTCACCTGTATGGAATATTTGAAAAGCGGCTGTGGGGATATTATTGTGAATAAAAACTTGTTTTGCCATTGATTTGTTAAGGGCTAAGGCATGGGATAAAATACCTGATCCTACGTAAGGAATACCCAACATTTCTAAAATGGCAGGGATTTGAGACTGCCGACTTTCTCCTCTAATTCCAGTGCTTAGGTTAAAAACTAAGTCAAATTGATACGCAGTAAGTTGCTCAAATATCTTTTCATTTGCTGCAATTTCAATTATTTCGTATTTTTTTTGAAGAACTTTACAAATGGTGTCTTTTGTGATTTTTTTCTGTTGATCTGCATAATAACTCTCAATGCTGTCTTTCATATTTTTAGTAGTCAGATCATAGATTAAAGCAATTTTGTAACTCAAAATAACCCCTCCTTGTATATTAAATGCTATATATTAAAAAAAAGTATTTTAAAGGAAAAAATGCAATAAATTACAAGCAACAAGTAATCTTGTAATAAGATACATAAATTTCCTATGATGACAATAAAAACCAATACTTTTTAAACTTATATCTCAGGAGAGAAAAAATCTAATATTTGTACTTGCTTATTTTGGTATACATAATATCAAAAAATAGATATTTGAAAGTATTACAGTATAAACAGATAATAAAGCACAACCATTTATCTGCTTATGAATAAGTGACCAAAAGAATAAAATTTATATTGTAGATAATTTGTAAGAAAAATGAAAGATAAGAAGTATCTTTAATAAAATAAAATGAAAGATAAAAAAACATGGAGAATTACCATGGATTGGAGGATTGATCAAATTCTATACAAGTAGAAAAAAGTCAGTAAGACTAGCTAAATAATGATGAATTTCTGTTCAATCTCCTCTTCCAACGCTTACGAGGTTAGCTGACGGATTCGGGTTGAAGAAGATAACCCTACTCCTAAATAAGGAGACTCACCCCTAAAATTGGTTCCCCCGATTCTTATATAATAAGAATTCAGCGTTTTATACGCTATTTACTATATCATTATTGATTAAAATGTTTTTTGGTATATACTAGTACAAAAATTTTATCATAAAATTCACTAGAAGTAAATACTAAAATTTAGAAAAATCAACAAAAACAATCCTGCATATTCTTCCAAGAAGCACGTTGTAGTTTATTTACAATTTCATGATTTTTGATGATATTGATAGTAATATCGGAATGAATCGTATCTAAAAAATTTAAATTCATAGAAATCGGAAATTCTATTGTAATAATATCTTTTGTTTGAAGAGATAAACTAGGTAGGTTTACAAATAAAGCAATGGGGACATCTAACATATTTAACACAAGGTGATTAAATATGTTAATTCCTTCACCAGAAGGAATGTGATCTAAGACAATGCCTTCTTTTATGCTTGAAAGTTCCAAATGTGGTTTATGTGTATCTACGAAATCTTGTTTTAATAGGTTTATCATATTTTAAAATCCTCCTTTTCAGCCTCACGGGACCAGTTTAAAGGTAAAACAAAAGCATAAAATATAAAAAAGCCTTTTCACCAAGAGGTAAAAAGACCATCATATATATACATATATGTACCTATTTCCTAGTATGAATAGGACCGTGGGCACGACCTTTTCAACCTCACAGGGTTAGATTAAAGGATTATTTATTTCTATTAATGTATCATAGGATAAGGTTTCTGTCAATAGAGGTAAATATTGTAGAATGGTTGACAATCTATGAATTGATATGAGATAATATGAGAAAAAATATTGCAGCCTTTAAAATGGTCCAGAGAGGCCAAGAAGGAGAAACAGTGATGCGATCTACCGTTTAAATATAGAACGCATATAATTGTTATGAGCTTATACAAACCTTCTGCCTCGAGTAGAAGGTTTTTTGCATCAAGAAATAGGATGAAAAAGAATGGCTGCTAAATAGGAGGGCAAAAATCAATGTTTGTTGATCAATTAATCAATCAAATAAAAAAGAAGAAAAGTAATGTTGTGGTAGGGTTAGATCCAAGAATTGAGTCAATCCCACAGATGGTAAAAAAACAATATTTTGATATGCATGGAAAAACATTAAGGGCAGTAGGGGAAGCAATATTGGTTTTTAATAAAGAAATTATTGATCATGTATTCGATATTGTACCAGCAGTAAAGCCTCAGATTGCATTTTATGAACAATATGGTTTGGAAGGTTTAAAAGCATATATTGAAACTTGTAAATATGCCAAAGAGAAAGGTCTAATGGTGATCGGAGATACCAAAAGAGGAGATATTGGTACTACCTCTAAAGCATATTCGAATGCACATCTAGGAAGTGTAGATATTCTGGGAGAAAAAATAGAGTCATTTGCTGTAGATGCAATCACTACCAATCCTTACTTAGGAGATGATTGTTTAAAGGAATTTATAGAAGAGATCAATGAGCGAAATAGAGGCATATTTGTGTTAGTCAAAACATCCAATATTACTTCTGGGCAGCTTCAAGATTTGATGGTTGATGAGAAAAAAATATATGAAATTGTGGCTGAAATGGTAGATAAATGGAGCCAGGAAACAATGGGACAGTATGGCTATGCCTCTGTAGGTGCAGTGGTTGGTGCTACTTATCCAGAACAAGCAAAGACGCTTAGAAAGATTATGCCAAATGCATATTTTCTAGTACCTGGATATGGTGCACAAGGCGGTACTGCAAAGGATGTTGTAGATTGTTTTAATGAAGATGGACTAGGAGCGATTATAAATTCTTCAAGGGGTATTATCTTTGCTTATCAGAAAACAGAAAAAGGATATACACAAGAAAAGTATGGAGAAGCAGCAAGAATGGAAGCGCTAGATATGCGGGAAGCCATCAACAATGCACTAGAAGCAAATAACAAATGCTATTGGTAAACAAATAATATAAAAGAAGGTCTGAAGGAAAAAACACAAAATGTGTAAGAAACAGACCTTCTTTTTTATACATTAAAGTATATTTTCAAGAGTGACAGATTCATTTTCTTTTACAATCGAGAATAACTTTTTTAGCACATCAATTTCAGCAAGAGATAAGGCTAAATCTTGTCCTTTTATATATTTTTCAGTTCTTGCTATGGCTAGATCAATATTGTCAACTTCGTGATGATCTAAAAAGATGGTCATAAACTTCCTTTCTTTCATCCATTTTTCCTTGACATTTATGAAGTTTACGCTTGCATCCTGCCAATTTTTTGTTTCAACATTTTCTGCAATTATATTTAAAGAATGGATAAATGCATTTGTGTTGTTTTCAATTACTGTATAAACAAAAAACCATCCAACAATAATGAGGAGTATAATGATGATAACGATAATCAATGTTCTCATTGTATATCACACCCTAATATTTATCTTTTTTTTGAACATATAGTTTTTGATTGGCATCTACATAACAAAATAGTACTTCACTTGCATCCTTGACGTCCTTTGCTTTTAATTGAGATTTTAGCCAAGAGCGGGTAAGCTGTATTTTTTGGAGATTGTCATCATTGATATGACCGTCAATAATCAAGGATATAGGTAGTCCTTCGTAAGAACTAATAATGCCTAAATCTTCCAATGTGGCTGACCTTTTGTTCTGTTTGGGAATAATGCTTAAATCACCATTTGTTTCTAATATAGCAAACTCTACATCTGAAATATTTGGATAATCCTTTGTTCTCAATTGCTCTACCAAATCATTCATTGTAATTCTTAAATGCTTAAGTTCTTTCTCATTAATCATTCCTCGATGAATCAATAAACTGGGCTTACCACAAATAATTCCTCTAGCCTTTTCACTCTTAAGGTTAATAAAAGAAATGAGAACTTGTATAAACAATAGGGTCATGATAGCAATGACACCGTTAACTAAAGGGATTGCTGTATCTTCCATAGGTAACGCTGCGAGCTCTGCAATCATTAATGTAACTACTAGCTGAAAGGGTTGCATTTCTGCAAGTTCTGCCTTACCCATCAATCGCATACTAATCAAAACCAATAAGTATAGTATTAAGGTTCTTATTAAAGTAATCAGCATTATCTCATTTCCTTTCTGATTTTCCTTAAGCTTGAGGTCTTATTATTTATATAGGCATACTATTAAAATTATGACCATAGTATATTTATTTTATTCTTTAAAACTATTGACGTTTTTACTATCCTTAAATAAAACCTTATGCCCTAGCAAAAGCTTTTTATAAAAATATGATATAATTACATTAAGCAAAATGATGATTAACATATAAAGATGATTAAAATTGATAAGGGAAGGGGATGAATATAAAAACACGAAATTCAATTGAAAATTGTATTTAGATTATAAAAATTAACTAGTAGCAAGTCCCAAAATTAGAATAGTAGGATCAAGGCAATGTAATGATGAAAAAAGGAGGTTAAAACCATGGGGGATAAAATTAAAGTATGGACAAGACAAAATGAGGCCATCTTAGACATATTAGAAAAAGAGGGAAGATATATTGTTAAAGAAGAATATATTGTTGAAAAGATGGAAGACTGCTCTAAATTTTATCTAGACGTATATAAATGGTATACAAAAAAAGCGCAAAAAATTGTTCCAAAGCCTCAGGATGTACACTATCCGATTTGGATTTCACTAGATACGAATTTTATGCTTCAGCCTGTGACTGGAAATGTAGTGTTAGAACTGCTAATAGATGAGGATCTGCTCATTACTATGGATGTAGAAAAATGGGGGAGAATCGTAAATTACTGGTATGTTCCCAAAAACAGGGAAGATGAAGCTGAGCATGACAAACTTCTTGAAAAATATGGTTTGTGTGATGATTCTAGTATATATATGAGCAATTTTTATCCTCACCTTAAAAGAGAACTTATTGAAAGTTGGGACCGATTATTCGATCATACTTATAATTTGTCCGATGCAAGACAAGGTACACTATGGGAGGTGAAAAAAGAATGGATAGTAAACATAATAAAATAACATTATATACTACTCAAAGACCCATTGTGATGAAAACATTAGAAGAAAAGGGCATTTATCATGTGAAAAGAGAATTTATCCAACAAAAATATAAAGAGGTTTCTCACCTGTTTTTACAATGTTATGATTGGTTTATTAGAAAGGCACAAAATATAGTCAATAGACCAGAATGGGCAGAGTACCCTATATGGACTTTTACAGATCCCAAATATGCCGGATACTTTCAAGATAGTTTTTTAATTACTTTAGAAGTTCCCAAAGAAGAAGTAATTTTTTTTAAAATAGAAGATTGGAATAGAATTTTAAATCTAAGATATTTACCTAGGGATGATCAAGATGAATTTAAATATATGAGCAAACTAAAAACATATAATATTGAAGACGAAACAGAGATTTTTATGAAACCCTTTTATCCACAATTAAAGTCGGAAGTACAAAAGAGTTGGAACAATTTATTTAAATATGACAAGATGATCAAAAAAAATGGACTGCCTGAAAAGCCGATTCAAGGAAGCTTATGGGAAATGAGAAAAACTTGGATTTCTAATACTAGAAAGTGTTAAATACTATTTCTTAGGTTTCAATTCTAGAATCAAAGAGATAGAACCTAAAGATAAATCGAAGAAAAGATTACCAATTGACATGAGATGGAATACATGATAGGATGGTACTTGTCGTCATCACAAACAACGATATAAAAATTACCAGAAAAAAAGTGGTTGACACAAGAAACATAACATGCTAAGATGGATAAGTCGTCAAAACACGACGAAACAAAATTGGTCTTTGAAAACTACACAGTGTAAGAAATTAAGCCAGCAATTTATGAAATAAACCTCGAAGATTTTTTATGAGAGTTTGATCCTGGCTCAGGATGAACGCTGGCGGCGTGCCTAACACATGCAAGTCGAGCGAATGAGTCTTGATGAAAGCTTCGGCCGGAATTAAGATGAGTTAGCGGCGGACGGGTGAGTAACGCGTGGGCAACCTGCCCTATACAGGGGGATAGCCTCGGGAAACCGGGATTAATACCCCATGATACAGATAGATCGCATGGTGTATCTGTCAAAGATTTATCGGTATAGGATGGGCCCGCGTCTGATTAGCTAGTTGGTGGGGTAAAGGCCTACCAAGGCGACGATCAGTAGCCGACCTGAGAGGGTGATCGGCCACACTGGAACTGAGACACGGTCCAGACTCCTACGGGAGGCAGCAGTGGGGAATATTGCACAATGGGGGAAACCCTGATGCAGCAACGCCGCGTGAGCGATGAAGGCCTTCGGGTCGTAAAGCTCTGTCCTAAGGGAAGAAGTATGACGGTACCTTAGGAGGAAGCCCCGGCTAACTACGTGCCAGCAGCCGCGGTAATACGTAGGGGGCAAGCGTTATCCGGAATCACTGGGCGTAAAGGGTGCGTAGGCGGCCGATAAAGTCTGGGGTGAAAGGCTACGGCTCAACCGTAGTAAGCCTTGGAAACTTATTGGCTTGAGTGCAGGAGAGGAGAGTGGAATTCCTAGTGTAGCGGTGAAATGCGTAGATATTAGGAGGAACACCAGTGGCGAAGGCGACTCTCTGGACTGTAACTGACGCTGAGGCACGAAAGCGTGGGGAGCGAACAGGATTAGATACCCTGGTAGTCCACGCCGTAAACGATGAGTGCTAGGTGTCGGGGGGTACCACCCTCGGTGCCGCAGCTAACGCATTAAGCACTCCGCCTGGGGAGTACGGTCGCAAGACTGAAACTCAAAGGAATTGACGGGGACCCGCACAAGCAGCGGAGCATGTGGTTTAATTCGAAGCAACGCGAAGAACCTTACCAGGACTTGACATCCTCTGCATGAACCTTAACCGGTGAAATCCCTTCGGGGACAGAGAGACAGGTGGTGCATGGTTGTCGTC
This sequence comes from Clostridiaceae bacterium 35-E11, assembly GCA_038396625.1. GTDB lineage: Bacteria > Bacillota > Clostridia > Peptostreptococcales > Thermotaleaceae. The sequence goes on along the minus strand of CP121688.1, from coordinate 3,217,091 downwards.
AGCTCGTGTCGTGAGATGTTGGGTTAAGTCCCGCAACGAGCGCAACCCTTGTCTTTAGTTGCCAGCACTTCGGGTGGGCACTCTAGAGAGACTGCCGGGGATAACTCGGAGGAAGGTGGGGATGACGTCAAATCATCATGCCCCTTATGTTCTGGGCTACACACGTGCTACAATGGCTGGTACAACGGGCAGCGAACCCGTAAGGGGGAGCCAATCCTAAAAGCCAGTCTCAGTTCGGATTGTGGGCTGCAACTCGCCCACATGAAGCTGGAGTTGCTAGTAATCGTGGATCAGAATGCCGCGGTGAATGCGTTCCCGGGTCTTGTACACACCGCCCGTCACACCATGGGAGTTGGGGGCGCCCGAAGTCAGCTATCTAACCTTTTGGAAGAAGCTGCCGAAGGTGAAACCAATGACTGGGGTGAAGTCGTAACAAGGTAGCCGTATCGGAAGGTGCGGCTGGATCACCTCCTTTCTAAGGAGAATTGGCTTAACTTACACTGTATAGTTTTGAAAGACCAATGTGTTAGTTGTTAAACATTTAGAAGTTAGTCGTAAAAGATCCTCAAGAAGGATTTCGATAGCACTAATGACTAACCACTAACTCATAAAGTGTACCTTGAAAACTGAACAATGTAGAGAACAAGCAAAACATACAATTTCTGGTCAAGTTAGAAAGAGCATAGGGTGAATGCCTTGGCACCAGGAGCCGAAGAAGGACGTGGTAAGCTGCGATAAGCCTCGGGTAACCGCAAGCAGGTTTTGATCCGGGGATTTCCGAATGGGGAAACCCATCTAGGTTAATACCTAGATACCGTCTACTGAATAAATAGGTAGGCAGGAGGCATACCAGGGGAACTGAAACATCTAAGTACCCTGAGGAAGAGAAAGAAAACTCGATTCCCTAAGTAGCGGCGAGCGAAAGGGGATTAGCCCAAACCTAAAGAATTTTTCTTTAGGGGTTGCGGATATACTCATTAAGAAAGAGGCTATTGTAATCGAAGCGGTCTGGAAAGGCCCACCAAAGAAGGTAACAGTCCTGTAGATAAAACAAGAAGACTTTCGAGTATAATCCAGAGTACCACGAGACACGTGAAACCTTGTGGGAAGCAGGGGGGACCACCCCCCAAGGCTAAATACTACCTGGTGACCGATAGCGTATAGTACCGTGAGGGAAAGGTGAAAAGAACCCCGGGAGGGGAGTGAAATAGAACCTGAAACCCTATGTTTACAAGCAGTGGAAGTTCCTTATGTGAACAACCACGTACTTTTTGTAGAACGGGCCAACGAGTTACGGTATGCAGCAAGGTTAAGTAGTTCAGCTACGGAGCCGCAGCGAAAGCGAGTCTTAATAGGGCGTTTTAAGTTGTATGCCGTAGACCCGAAACCGGGTGACCTATCCATGAGCAGGTTGAAGCGGAAGTAAAATTTCGTGGAGGACCGAACCCATGTCTGTTGAAAAAGGCTGGGATGACTTGTGGATAGCGGAGAAATTCCAATCGAACTCGGAGATAGCTGGTTCTCCCCGAAATAGCTTTAGGGCTAGCCTCAGAGGTTGAGATACGGAGGTAGAGCACTGAATGTCCTAGGGGCCCTCACCGGTTACCGAAGACTATCAAACTCCGAATGCCGTTATCTTTACTCTGGGAGTCAGACTATGGGTGATAAGATTCATAGTCGAAAGGGAAACAGCCCAGACCGTCAGCTAAGGTCCCTAAGTACAGATTAAGTGGAAAAGGATGTGGGATTGCACAGACAACTAGGATGTTGGCTTAGAAGCAGCCATTCATTCAAAGAGTGCGTAACAGCTCACTAGTCGAGTGATCCTGCGCCGAAGATTACCGGGGCTCAAATCTGTCACCGAAGCTACGGCTTGTCACAGAATCATTGGTATTCTTTAAGAAATCCCTAACGGGAGGTAAGCTTTGCGAAAATTTTCCTTGAACTTATTACAATAAAATTTTCGCCAGATTGTCAAAAAGCTCAAATCATACGTTAGAGAATAGCAATGATTCTGTGGCAGGGGTAGGGGAGCATTCTATACGGGCTGAAGCTACACCGTAAGGAGTGGTGGACTGTATAGAAGAGAGAATGTTGGCATGAGTAGCGAGAGGTAGGTGAGAATCCTACCCGTCGAAAACCTAAGGTTTCCTGAGGAAGGTTCGTCCTCTCAGGGTTAGTCGGGACCTAAGCCGAGGACGAAAGTCGTAGGCGATGGACAACAGGTTGAAATTCCTGTACCACCGAAAATCGTTTGAGCAATGGGGTGACACAGGAGGATAGGTCAAGCGCACCGTTGGTTGTGTGCGTCTAAGCCCGTAGGGAGTCTAGGTAGGCAAATCCGCTTAGACAATCCTAAAAGGTGATGGGGAGCGAAATTTAAGTAGCGAACTTACTGATTCCACACTGTCAAGAAAAGCCTCTAGTTAGATCTAGGTGCCCGTACCGCAAACCGACACAGGTAGGTGAGGAGAGAATCCTAAGACGAGCGAGAGAACTATTGTTAAGGAACTCGGCAAAATGACCCCGTAACTTCGGGAGAAGGGGTGCCACGTTAGGGTGTTAAAGCCTGAGGTGGCCGCAGAGAATAGGCCCAAGCGACTGTTTAGCAAAAACACAGGTCTCTGCTAAGTCGAAAGACGATGTATAGGGGCTGACGCCTGCCCGGTGCTGGAAGGTTAAGGGGACGTGTTAGAGCAATCGAAGCACTGAACTTAAGCCCCAGTAAACGGCGGCCGTAACTATAACGGTCCTAAGGTAGCGAAATTCCTTGTCGGGTAAGTTCCGACCCGCACGAAAGGCGTAACGATTTGGGCACTGTCTCAACAATAGACTCGGTGAAATTGTAGTACCGGTGAAGATGCCGGTTACCCGCAGCAGGACGGAAAGACCCCGTGGAGCTTTACTGTAGCCTGACACTGGATTTTGGTATTACATGTACAGGATAGGTGGGAGACTTAGATCCTTGGACGCCAGTCTGAGGGGAGTCGTCCTTGGGATACCACTCTTGTAATACTGAAGTTCTAACCATAAGCTGTGAATCCAGCTTTGGGACACTGTCAGGTGGGCAGTTTGACTGGGGCGGTCGCCTCCCAAAAAGTAACGGAGGCGCCCAAAGGTTCCCTCAGCGCGGTTGGAAATCGCGCGTAGAGTGCAAAGGCAGAAGGGAGCTTGATTGCGAGACATACAGGTCGAGCAAGGACGAAAGTCGGGCTTAGTGATCCGGTGGTTCCGAGTGGAAGGGCCATCGCTCAACGGATAAAAGCTACCCCGGGGATAACAGGCTTATCTCCCCCAAGAGTCCACATCGACGGGGAGGTTTGGCACCTCGATGTCGGCTCGTCTCATCCTGGGGCTGAAGTAGGTCCCAAGGGTTGGGCTGTTCGCCCATTAAAGAGGCACGCGAGCTGGGTTCAGAACGTCGTGAGACAGTTCGGTCCCTATCCGCTGTGGGCGCAGGAAATTTGAGAGGAGCTGTCCTTAGTACGAGAGGACCGGGATGGACGTACCTATGGTGTATCAGTTGTTCCGCCAGGAGCATGGCTGAGTAGCTACGTACGGACGGGATAAGCGCTGAAGGCATCTAAGCGCGAAGCCCCCCTCAAGATAAGATTTCCCATCGCGTAAGCGAGTAAGACCCCAAGTAGACCACTTGGTTGATAGGTCGGAGGTGTAAGGGCAGTAATGTCTGTAGCTGACCGATACTAATAGGTCGAGGACTTGACCAGAAACACTCTAACATTGTTCAGTTTTGAAGGTACATGTTGCTTCACAAAATGTACCGGCGCCAACCAAATTCCAAAATTATCATTTTGAAATTTCGGTTGCTTAGAGGTATATATCCTTCTATATCCAGTGACAACAGCGAAGGGGTCACACCTGTTCCCATACCGAACACAGCAGTTAAGCCCTTCAGCGCTGATGGTACTTAGGCGGAAGCGCCTTGGGAGAGTAGGTCGTCGCTGGTTTTACACAAAGAATCCAAAACGAATTTTATTCGTTTTGGATTCTTTTTTTATTCTTCTTTTGCTTCTTTCGCGCATAATAGCAAATATCTAAATTCTTTCTATTAGCATTAAATTCTTGTAATAATACTTTCTCAAGCAAAATATGTATTTAATAGCGTCTAAGTTCATTTATGCCTATCATTTATCAAAGAAAATGTGAGGTGAACAATATGTCTAATGATATAACAATAAAAGCAGAAATGCAAAAATGTCTTTATAGAATTTCCTATCTAAATCAAAAAATGTATTTTACCCAATGTCCCTATGAAAGATTATATCATAGCCAATTGCTAGCTTATGAACAAAACAAAATGCGGTATTTAAGAGGGTATCTCTCGATGAATAGAAATTATCCAACAGTAGTGCCACAGCAAAGAGAATTTACTTTGGAGGAATTGGTTCAATATGATGGTACGGAAGGCAAACCAGCGTATGTTGCAGTAAATGGGATTGTTTATGATGCAAGTTTAGCACCTAGCTGGGGAGGTGGTACTCATTTTGGTGTATATGCAGGAAAAGATGTAACCAAACAATTTCTAGGATGTCATGGAAATGAAGCAATTTTACAAAGTTTACCCAAGGTTGGAATTATAAAGAATGTGTGAGGAGGATTCAAGTTGGTAAGTAAAACAGAAGAATGCCCCATCTTTGAAAGCAAAAAGAAAATACCAGAACAAATTATCCAATTAACTATGGAGAAAATTAGAAAAAACAATAAAATAAAGCCAAATCTTATTTGGCTTGAAGCAGCAGGATGTTCCGGAAATATTATATCTTTATTGAATGCGAATAACCCAGATGTCCTGTACTTGTTGACAGAGATGGTCAACTTAACCTATAATAACAGTCTTATGGGAGAACAGGGAGAGAAGGCCTATGAAAAATTTCTAGAAACTTTGGAAACAGATTTTATATTGGTAGTAGAGGGTGCGGTTGCTACAAAGGATGAGGGACTGTACAATGTAGTGGCAAAATATCAAGGAGATTATATAACAGGAATGCAGGCAGTAAAAATGGCTGGTGAAAAAGCAAGATATGTATTAGCAGTGGGGTCATGTGCTTCTTATGGAGGGCCTTCAGCTGCAAGACCTAATCCCTCTCGAAGTGAAAGTGTATATGATTTTCTAGATAGAGAAGTGATTAGGGTTCCAGGGTGCCCAAGTCATCCTCAATGGGTAATTGGTACACTAGCGCACTTAATATCCTTTGGAAAACCTGAATTAGACCAAGAAAATAGACCCATTCTTTTTTATGGCATTACTATTCATGACCGATGTACCCGAAGATCTTACTTCGATCAAGGAGTTTTTGCAAAAAGGCTAGGTGAAAAAACCTGTATGTTCAAACTAGGCTGCAGAGGTCCTATTACCAGAACAGACTGTCCTATTAGAAGATGGAATAATAGTATAAATTGGCCTATAGGTGATAATACACCTTGCATTGGATGTGCAAGGAATGGATTTCCGGACGCGATGGAACCTTTTGTTCGCTATTAATCAAGGAGGTAATTATGGGGAAGAAAATCACCATTAATCCGCTTACACGTATTAGTGGATTTCTAGAAATACAAGTAGAAGTAGAGAACCACATCGTGATGGATGCCAAAAGCAGTGGCATGCTTTTTAGAGGATTTGAAAAGATGCTAGAGGGGAGACCTCCCTTAGATGCCATATACTTTACCCAAAGAATCTGTGGTATTTGTTCAACCGCACATTCTATAGCATCAGCAGCGGCTTTAGAGGATGCTTTAAGGGTAATTCCCAATGAAAATGATAAAATGCTTAGAGATTTTATTCATGGATGTGAGTTTTTGCAAAATCATTTAAGACATTTTTATCAGTATACCTTTCCTGATTTTGTCAATGGACCAAAGATCAATCCAATATATGCACCGTCTCACAAAGATTATCGATTGCCAGAAAACCAAAATAAAAAATTATCTCAGCATTATCTTGAGTCTATAAAGTATAGCAGAGAGGCTCATGAAATGTTAGCAATTCTTGGGGGGAAGGCCCCTCATAATCATGGCGTTTTTGTTGGGGGAGTTACTGTAAATATGGATGCATCGAAGCTGATAAAAGTAAAATCTATATTGACCTCTATTATAGCCTTTATTGAGGAGGTTATGATGGAGGATTTATACACCATAGCACATTACTATTCCGATTATTTTGAAAATGGTAGAGGTAATGGAGATTTTATGAGTTATGGAGTCTATGATACTTATCAAGAGGAAGTTTTAACTTATGTTGAACCAGGGATATTATTAAAAGGAAAAAAATATCCTTTTGACGAAAGAAAGATCACAGAGAATATTTATTCTGCGTGGTATGTTGGAGATCAAGATACTTTTAGCCCAAAGGAAGAAAAAGCAGAACCAGATGTTCATAAAGAACAAGCATATAGCTGGGTAAAGGCACCTAGATATGATGGGTATGCCATGGAAGTGGGCCCCTTAGCAAGAATGTGGCTAAGTGGGGAATATACCCATGGTATTTCTACAATGGATAGGATAATTGCTAGAGCATTAGAAGCCAAAAAGGTCGCCAGTATTATGAAAAAATTTCTATCTAGAATCATTCTTGCACCTGCAAATCAGAAAGTATATGAAATTCCTGATAAGGCCTATGGAATAGGATTAAGAGGAACGACTAGAGGTGGGCTAGGCCATTGGCTATCTATTAAAGACCAAAAAATTGAACATTACACCATTATCACCCCTACTACATGGAATTTATCCTCTACAGACTCCAATGGTGTAAAAGGGGTTGTGGAAAAAGCTTTAGTAGGGACTTATATAGAAGATATTGAAAATCCAGTAGAAGTGGGGAGGATTGTTCGCTCATTTGATCCTTGTGTATCCTGCGCAACCCACATCATTAACAAAGATAAATCTAGTATCCATATAAGGGTGGTTTAAATGAAGATCGTTGCTATCGGCAATTCTATCATGGGGGATGATGGAATCGCGTTAAAAATTGTTGAAAAAATTGAAGAAGAATTGAAAGGAATGGAAATAGAGATTATCATAGGAGAAACAGATTTTGAATATTGTCTTCGTAACATTGAGGACAATGATTTTGTTCTTATTCTTGACAGTGCACACTTTGGAAAAAAAATAGGTACAATCACATTATTTTCTCTTGAAGATTTCAATTTCCCTATTATGCATACCAGTTCTCAGCATGAACTCAGTCTCCTACATATGATTAAAAAATATAGAAAGAACGTACGAGGCTTTGTAATAGGCATTGAAGTAAATCAGGTAGACTTTGCCTTCACCCTTTCTGACGAAATGTTTGTATGCTTAGGCCAGATAAGTAAAGAAGTACTCAATGAAATAAAAAAAATAAGGGAAGGTGTTCAAGATGCATGATACGTTTTTATTCGAAAGAATCGCTGATGCATTGGGCAATATTTGCGAAGAAAATAAAATTGACAAAGTTCGGTCATTAAAAGTAATTGTACATATCTACAGTCATGTCAATCAATCCAACTTATCCATGCATTTAAAAGATAAGCTTCCTGAGTATATAGGAGATTGGACAGAAGTCATAGTGAAAAGAAAAGATATAGAAGAATTAACTGCTGTGATTGACACCGTTGAAGGAGATGGTCGTGAAAAAAGAAATAAGTACATTAAATAAAATCCAGCTGATATAAAGATTTCAGCTGGATTCTATTATAGTTTTATTGTTCAATAAAATCTTTTATCCTATTGAGTCCTTCTATTAATTCTTTTGTATCACAGGCATAGGAGATTCGAATAAAATCATCCATGCCAAAGGCAATGCCAGGAACAACAGCAACCTGTGCTTCGTTTAATAGCCTATTTGAAAAAGCTACAGAAAAACTATCATGCCATTTAAATGTATTTTTGAGATGAGAAATATCTATAAATAGATAAAAGGCTCCTTGCGGGTCAATAAAGTCAATATCCTGTATTTCTTCAAGGGCTTTTGTAGCAATGTCTCTTCGAGATTTATAAGTATTGACCATTGTCATCATTTCTGATTGAGAAGAATTCAGAGCAGCCACACCAGCCCACTGAGAAATTGTACTAGGATGGGATACTAAATGCCCCTGTACAGTAGCAATGGCTCTTGCCAATACTTTATTTGTTGCAGAATAACCAATTCTCCATCCGGTCATTGCAGCAGACTTAGAAAGTCCATTAATGGTGATGGTGATGTCTTTTGCTTCTGCTGATAGGGAAGCAATGCTTGTAAAAGAGTCAACGTAGCATATTTTTTCATATATTTCATCAGCTAAAATATAGATGCCATATTTTAAGCATAGATCTAAAATCTCTTCTAACTCTAACTTAGTGTATACAGCTCCTGTTGGATTAGATGGATTTGTAAGAAAGATCATCTTTGTTCTAGGGGTAAGAACTCGTTGAATGTCTTTAGCGGTAATCTTAAAGTGATTTTTTCTTTGGGTATCAAGAAATACTGTCTTAGCACCGACAAGTTTAATCATTTCTGGATAACTAACCCAAAAAGGTTTAGGAAGAATGACTTCATCTCCAAAATCTAGACATGCCATAAGGGCATTAGTGATTGCATGTTTTGCGCCATTTGATACCACAATCTCATCTATATCATAGGAAATATTGTTTTCTGATTTCAGTTTGGCTTGAATTGCTCTACGCAAATCAAGCAGACCAGCTGCTGCGTCATATTTTGTTTTGTTCATATGTATAGCTTCAATAGCACAATCTTTTGCTGCTACAGGTGTAAGAAAGTCAGGTTCACCAATACTTAAATTAATAATATTGAACCCTTTACTTTGCAATTCTTTGACTTTTGTACTTATACCTATGGTATAAGAAGGTGTAATATCTTTCAATCTTGAAGATACCATGATAAGGCTCCTTTCATTCATATACTTACAGATCTATAAAAATAATGTATATTAATCTTTCGATAAATGCAATCGTTAATACAAACTTTCTATAATTATGAGGCATTAAAGAAAATATATTCTCATTTTGAAATAAAAAAAGAAACCCAAAATGTATTTGCAATAAATAGAATTTGGGTTTCTTAGCTAGAAAGTCGTGGTTTTAAGTATTAAATTTTAAAACTATTGATTCGATCTAATCTATTTTGCTCCATGATTCCATTGCTTTTAACACATGTTGTATAATTATTTGATGATGATGGAACGTGCTTTTCCTGAGATTCATGAGATTTTGTGTTTTTTTCTTTTTCATGAGTGCAATTTTTTTTCATTACTCAAACCTCCTTTGATTACATCTATCTATAATATATAGTTTATATACTTCAAATGAATATTTATACATATAATTTTATAAAAATATCATCTGTTTGTAAATAGAAAAAATTATTTTTATGAAAAATTATCATGTGATAATATAAGCTGTATAACAATTTTTATATGATTAATACATTGTTATGGAATAATTATTGTAGATGGTTTTTAAAAACACACATGTCTTCATCCCAACTTTTAAGGAAAGCTGTCATTTTAGGAAATTGATAATTTCAAAAGACTTCTTAAAATCTATCTCGCACAATTATTTTAGATAAGATATAAGGGAGAATTCCAATATACAAGGATAATTTATGGTAAGATTCTTTGGATAGAAAAATATAAGTAATAAAAATTGCAAATTACCTATTGACTAGCGATAAAGTAAATGGTATAGTATTACTTGTCCTTTCCAAGGGGTAAGGACATAAAGCAAGAATAAATTACCAGTTGACTTAAAGAAACATACATGGTAAGATAGTTATTGTCGCCGCTGATAAGAAGCAAGTAAAATTTAGCAATAAAAAAGTGGTTGACACAATCGACAGGATATGCTATGATAAGTAAGTCGCCAAAATGCGACGAAATAAAATTGGTCTTTGAAAACTACACAGTGTAAGAAATTAAGCCAGCAATTTATGAAATAAACCTCGAAGATTTTTTATGAGAGTTTGATCCTGGCTCAGGATGAACGCTGGCGGCGTGCCTAACACATGCAAGTCGAGCGAATGAGTCTTAATGAAAGCTTCGGCCGGAATTAAGATGAGTTAGCGGCGGACGGGTGAGTAACGCGTGGGCAACCTGCCCTATACAGGGGGATAGCCTCGGGAAACCGGGATTAATACCCCATGATACAGATAGATCGCATGGTGTATCTGTCAAAGATTTATCGGTATAGGATGGGCCCGCGTCTGATTAGCTAGTTGGTGGGGTAAAGGCCTACCAAGGCGACGATCAGTAGCCGACCTGAGAGGGTGATCGGCCACACTGGAACTGAGACACGGTCCAGACTCCTACGGGAGGCAGCAGTGGGGAATATTGCACAATGGGGGAAACCCTGATGCAGCAACGCCGCGTGAGCGATGAAGGCCTTCGGGTCGTAAAGCTCTGTCCTAAGGGAAGAAGTATGACGGTACCTTAGGAGGAAGCCCCGGCTAACTACGTGCCAGCAGCCGCGGTAATACGTAGGGGGCAAGCGTTATCCGGAATCACTGGGCGTAAAGGGTGCGTAGGCGGCCGATAAAGTCTGGGGTGAAAGGCTACGGCTCAACCGTAGTAAGCCTTGGAAACTTATTGGCTTGAGTGCAGGAGAGGAGAGTGGAATTCCTAGTGTAGCGGTGAAATGCGTAGATATTAGGAGGAACACCAGTGGCGAAGGCGACTCTCTGGACTGTAACTGACGCTGAGGCACGAAAGCGTGGGGAGCGAACAGGATTAGATACCCTGGTAGTCCACGCCGTAAACGATGAGTGCTAGGTGTCGGGGGGTACCACCCTCGGTGCCGCAGCTAACGCATTAAGCACTCCGCCTGGGGAGTACGGTCGCAAGACTGAAACTCAAAGGAATTGACGGGGACCCGCACAAGCAGCGGAGCATGTGGTTTAATTCGAAGCAACGCGAAGAACCTTACCAGGACTTGACATCCTCTGCATGAACCTTAACCGGTGAAATCCCTTCGGGGACAGAGAGACAGGTGGTGCATGGTTGTCGTCAGCTCGTGTCGTGAGATGTTGGGTTAAGTCCCGCAACGAGCGCAACCCTTGTCTTTAGTTGCCAGCACTTCGGGTGGGCACTCTAGAGAGACTGCCGGGGATAACTCGGAGGAAGGTGGGGATGACGTCAAATCATCATGCCCCTTATGTTCTGGGCTACACACGTGCTACAATGGCTGGTACAACGGGCAGCGAACCCGTAAGGGGGAGCCAATCCTAAAAGCCAGTCTCAGTTCGGATTGTGGGCTGCAACTCGCCCACATGAAGCTGGAGTTGCTAGTAATCGTGGATCAGAATGCCGCGGTGAATGCGTTCCCGGGTCTTGTACACACCGCCCGTCACACCATGGGAGTTGGGGGCGCCCGAAGTCAGCTATCTAACCTTTTGGAAGAAGCTGCCGAAGGTGAAACCAATGACTGGGGTGAAGTCGTAACAAGGTAGCCGTATCGGAAGGTGCGGCTGGATCACCTCCTTTCTAAGGAGAATTGGCTTAACTTACACTGTATAGTTTTGAAAGACCAAGTCTTTCAAATGTGGGGATGTAGCTCAGCTGGGAGAGCACCTGCCTTGCACGCAGGGGGTCAGGAGTTCGATCCTCCTCATCTCCACCACAAGCATCTTTTAAATAGGAAGCTCAGCTAACGCTGAGAAAGGAGTTACAACGAAATCAAAGATTTCTGTAACGTCCATTTTGTACCTTGAAAACTGAACAATGTAGAGAACAAGCAAAACATACAATTTCTGGTCAAGTTAGAAAGAGCATAGGGTGAATGCCTTGGCACCAGGAGCCGAAGAAGGACGTGGTAAGCTGCGATAAGCCTCGGGTAACCGCAAGCAGGTTTTGATCCGGGGATTTCCGAATGGGGAAACCCATCTAGGTTAATACCTAGATACCGTCTACTGAATAAATAGGTAGGCAGGAGGCATACCAGGGGAACTGAAACATCTAAGTACCCTGAGGAAGAGAAAGAAAACTCGATTCCCTAAGTAGCGGCGAGCGAAAGGGGATTAGCCCAAACCTAAAGAATTTTTCTTTAGGGGTTGCGGATATACTCATTAAGAAAGAGGCTATTGTAATCGAAGCGGTCTGGAAAGGCCCACCAAAGAAGGTAACAGTCCTGTAGATAAAACAAGAAGACTTTCGAGTATAATCCAGAGTACCACGAGACACGTGAAACCTTGTGGGAAGCAGGGGGGACCACCCCCCAAGGCTAAATACTACCTGGTGACCGATAGCGTATAGTACCGTGAGGGAAAGGTGAAAAGAACCCCGGGAGGGGAGTGAAATAGAACCTGAAACCCTATGTTTACAAGCAGTGGAAGTTCCTTATGTGAACAACCACGTACTTTTTGTAGAACGGGCCAACGAGTTACGGTATGCAGCAAGGTTAAGTAGTTCAGCTACGGAGCCGCAGCGAAAGCGAGTCTTAATAGGGCGTTTTAAGTTGTATGCCGTAGACCCGAAACCGGGTGACCTATCCATGAGCAGGTTGAAGCGGAAGTAAAATTTCGTGGAGGACCGAACCCATGTCTGTTGAAAAAGGCTGGGATGACTTGTGGATAGCGGAGAAATTCCAATCGAACTCGGAGATAGCTGGTTCTCCCCGAAATAGCTTTAGGGCTAGCCTCAGAGGTTGAGATACGGAGGTAGAGCACTGAATGTCCTAGGGGCCCTCACCGGTTACCGAAGACTATCAAACTCCGAATGCCGTTATCTTTACTCTGGGAGTCAGACTATGGGTGATAAGATTCATAGTCGAAAGGGAAACAGCCCAGACCGTCAGCTAAGGTCCCTAAGTACAGATTAAGTGGAAAAGGATGTGGGATTGCACAGACAACTAGGATGTTGGCTTAGAAGCAGCCATTCATTCAAAGAGTGCGTAACAGCTCACTAGTCGAGTGATCCTGCGCCGAAGATTACCGGGGCTCAAATCTGTCACCGAAGCTACGGCTTGTCACAGAATCATTGGTATTCTTTAAGAAATCCCTAACGGGAGGTAAGCTTTGCGAAAATTTTCCTTGAACTTATTACAATAAAATTTTCGCCAGATTGTCAAAAAGCTCAAATCAAGTAGAAGTGAGCTTGTTAAAGCTCAAATCATACGTTAGAGAATAGCAATGATTCTGTGGCAGGGGTAGGGGAGCATTCTATACGGGCTGAAGCTACACCGTAAGGAGTGGTGGACTGTATAGAAGAGAGAATGTTGGCATGAGTAGCGAGAGGTAGGTGAGAATCCTACCCGTCGAAAACCTAAGGTTTCCTGAGGAAGGTTCGTCCTCTCAGGGTTAGTCGGGACCTAAGCCGAGGACGAAAGTCGTAGGCGATGGACAACAGGTTGAAATTCCTGTACCACCGAAAATCGTTTGAGCAATGGGGTGACACAGGAGGATAGGTCAAGCGCACCGTTGGTTGTGTGCGTCTAAGCCCGTAGGGAGTCTAGGTAGGCAAATCCGCTTAGACAATCCTAAAAGGTGATGGGGAGCGAAATTTAAGTAGCGAACTTACTGATTCCACACTGTCAAGAAAAGCCTCTAGTTAGATCTAGGTGCCCGTACCGCAAACCGACACAGGTAGGTGAGGAGAGAATCCTAAGACGAGCGAGAGAACTATTGTTAAGGAACTCGGCAAAATGACCCCGTAACTTCGGGAGAAGGGGTGCCACGTTAGGGTGTTAAAGCCTGAGGTGGCCGCAGAGAATAGGCCCAAGCGACTGTTTAGCAAAAACACAGGTCTCTGCTAAGTCGAAAGACGATGTATAGGGGCTGACGCCTGCCCGGTGCTGGAAGGTTAAGGGGACGTGTTAGAGCAATCGAAGCACTGAACTTAAGCCCCAGTAAACGGCGGCCGTAACTATAACGGTCCTAAGGTAGCGAAATTCCTTGTCGGGTAAGTTCCGACCCGCACGAAAGGCGTAACGATTTGGGCACTGTCTCAACAATAGACTCGGTGAAATTGTAGTACCGGTGAAGATGCCGGTTACCCGCAGCAGGACGGAAAGACCCCGTGGAGCTTTACTGTAGCCTGACACTGGATTTTGGTATTACATGTACAGGATAGGTGGGAGACTTAGATCCTTGGACGCCAGTCTGAGGGGAGTCGTCCTTGGGATACCACTCTTGTAATACTGAAGTTCTAACCATAAGCTGTGAATCCAGCTTTGGGACACTGTCAGGTGGGCAGTTTGACTGGGGCGGTCGCCTCCCAAAAAGTAACGGAGGCGCCCAAAGGTTCCCTCAGCGCGGTTGGAAATCGCGCGTAGAGTGCAAAGGCAGAAGGGAGCTTGATTGCGAGACATACAGGTCGAGCAAGGACGAAAGTCGGGCTTAGTGATCCGGTGGTTCCGAGTGGAAGGGCCATCGCTCAACGGATAAAAGCTACCCCGGGGATAACAGGCTTATCTCCCCCAAGAGTCCACATCGACGGGGAGGTTTGGCACCTCGATGTCGGCTCGTCTCATCCTGGGGCTGAAGTAGGTCCCAAGGGTTGGGCTGTTCGCCCATTAAAGAGGCACGCGAGCTGGGTTCAGAACGTCGTGAGACAGTTCGGTCCCTATCCGCTGTGGGCGCAGGAAATTTGAGAGGAGCTGTCCTTAGTACGAGAGGACCGGGATGGACGTACCTATGGTGTATCAGTTGTTCCGCCAGGAGCATGGCTGAGTAGCTACGTACGGACGGGATAAGCGCTGAAGGCATCTAAGCGCGAAGCCCCCCTCAAGATAAGATTTCCCATCGCGTAAGCGAGTAAGACCCCAAGTAGACCACTTGGTTGATAGGTCGGAGGTGTAAGGGCAGTAATGTCTGCAGCTGACCGATACTAATAGGTCGAGGACTTGACCAGAAACACTCTAACATTGTTCAGTTTTGAAGGTACATGTTGCTTCACAAAATGTACCGGCGCCAACCAAATTCCAAAATTATCATTTTGAAATTTCGGTTGCTTAGAGGTATATATCCTTCTATATCCAGTGACAACAGCGAAGGGGTCACACCTGTTCCCATACCGAACACAGCAGTTAAGCCCTTCAGCGCTGATGGTACTTAGGCGGAAGCGCCTTGGGAGAGTAGGTCGTCGCTGGTTTAGGTATTCCTGAGTAGCTCAATGGTGGAGCACCCGGCTGTTAACCGGTAGGTTGAGGGTTCGAGTCCCCCCTCAGGAGCCAAAAATGCCGGGGTGGCGGAACTGGCAGACGCACAGGACTTAAAATCCTGCGGTCCTTCAAGACCGTACCGGTTCGATTCCGGTCCCCGGCACCAATTCCTAATAAAAGATTATAAGGAAACTCAGCTATTGCTGAGTAAGGAATTAAAACGAAATCGCAGGTTTCTGTAATTCCATTAATATCGCGGAGTGGAGCAGTTGGTAGCTCGTCGGGCTCATAACCCGAAGGTCACAGGTTCAAATCCTGTCTCCGCAACCATTAAATTCATAAGGCCCATTGGTCAAGCGGTCAAGACACCGCCCTTTCACGGCGGTAACCCGGGTTCGATTCCCGGATGGGTCACCAAAAATTGGGCGCATAGCTCAGCTGGGAGAGCACCTGCCTTACAAGCAGGGGGTCATAGGTTCGATCCCTATTGCGCCCACCAATTTTGGCCCGGTAGTTCAGTTGGTTAGAATGCCAGCCTGTCACGCTGGAGGTCGAGGGTTCGAGCCCCTTCCGGGTCGCCAATTGTTTCAAAAAAATGAAACTCAGCATACGCTGAGAAAGAAATTAAGACGAAATCAAAGATTTTTGTAATTCCATTTTGCTGGTGTGGCTCAACGGTAGAGCAGCTGACTTGTAATCAGCAGGTTGGGGGTTCGATTCCCTTCGCCAGCTCCACAAAACAAATATGGAGGGGTTCCCGAGTGGCCAAAGGGGGCGGACTGTAAATCCGTTAGCTGAGCTTTCGATGGTTCGAATCCATCTCCCTCCACCATTATTATTTGCGTAGATTAATACGTGAATAAATAATTATAATTCACATCATGCGGGTGTGGCGGAATTGGCATAAGTAGAGAACTCAAATCTCTGATTTGATGTGAATCACTTAGTCGACCCTAAAGCATTCTGCACACGTATAGATTAATACGTGAACAAATAATAATGATTTACATCATGCGGGTGTGGCGGAATTGGCAGACGCACTAGACTTAGGATCTAGCGCTTACGGCGTGGGGGTTCAAGTCCCTCCACCCGCACCATTGTGGGCTCATAGCTCAGTTGGATAGAGCAACGGCCTTCTAAGCCGTGTGTCCGGGGTTCGAATCCCTGTGGGCTCACCAAAATTATATAAGACCCATTAGCTCAGTTGGTAGAGCACTTGACTTTTAATCAAGGTGTCCCGCGTTCGAGCCGCGGATGGGTCACCAAATATGTGGAGAGGTGTCCGAGTGGTTTAAGGAGCTGGTCTTGAAAACCAGTGACTTCGAAAGGGGCCGTGGGTTCGAATCCCACCCTCTCCGCCATAAAAATATTGTTTGCTGTTTGTTATATAATTAATAATATCGGGGTGTAGCGCAGTTTGGTAGCGCATCTGGTTTGGGACCAGAGGGCCGCGGGTTCAAATCCTGCCACCCCGACCATGTATTTGCCCAGATAGCTCAGTCGGTAGAGCAGGGGACTGAAAATCCCCGTGTCGGTGGTTCGATTCCGCCTCTGGGCACCATAGTTTTAAAGTAGTTGAAACTCATTTGTATTAAATTACCAGTTGACTTAAAAGAATATACGTGGTAAGATAGTTATTGTCGCCGCTGATAAGAAGCAAGTAAAATTTAGCAATAAAAAAGTGGTTGACGCAATCGACAGGATATGCTATGATAAGTAAGTCGCCAAAATGCGACGAAACAAAATTGGTCTTTGAAAACTACACAGTGTAAGAAATTAAGCCAGCAATTTATGAAATAAACCTCGAAGATTTTTTATGAGAGTTTGATCCTGGCTCAGGATGAACGCTGGCGGCGTGCCTAACACATGCAAGTCGAGCGAATGAGTCTTAATGAAAGCTTCGGCCGGAATTAAGATGAGTTAGCGGCGGACGGGTGAGTAACGCGTGGGCAACCTGCCCTATACAGGGGGATAGCCTCGGGAAACCGGGATTAATACCCCATGATACAGATAGATCGCATGGTGTATCTGTCAAAGATTTATCGGTATAGGATGGGCCCGCGTCTGATTAGCTAGTTGGTGGGGTAAAGGCCTACCAAGGCGACGATCAGTAGCCGACCTGAGAGGGTGATCGGCCACACTGGAACTGAGACACGGTCCAGACTCCTACGGGAGGCAGCAGTGGGGAATATTGCACAATGGGGGAAACCCTGATGCAGCAACGCCGCGTGAGCGATGAAGGCCTTCGGGTCGTAAAGCTCTGTCCTAAGGGAAGAAGTATGACGGTACCTTAGGAGGAAGCCCCGGCTAACTACGTGCCAGCAGCCGCGGTAATACGTAGGGGGCAAGCGTTATCCGGAATCACTGGGCGTAAAGGGTGCGTAGGCGGCCGATAAAGTCTGGGGTGAAAGGCTACGGCTCAACCGTAGTAAGCCTTGGAAACTTATTGGCTTGAGTGCAGGAGAGGAGAGTGGAATTCCTAGTGTAGCGGTGAAATGCGTAGATATTAGGAGGAACACCAGTGGCGAAGGCGACTCTCTGGACTGTAACTGACGCTGAGGCACGAAAGCGTGGGGAGCGAACAGGATTAGATACCCTGGTAGTCCACGCCGTAAACGATGAGTGCTAGGTGTCGGGGGGTACCACCCTCGGTGCCGCAGCTAACGCATTAAGCACTCCGCCTGGGGAGTACGGTCGCAAGACTGAAACTCAAAGGAATTGACGGGGACCCGCACAAGCAGCGGAGCATGTGGTTTAATTCGAAGCAACGCGAAGAACCTTACCAGGACTTGACATCCTCTGCATGAACCTTAACCGGTGAAATCCCTTCGGGGACAGAGAGACAGGTGGTGCATGGTTGTCGTCAGCTCGTGTCGTGAGATGTTGGGTTAAGTCCCGCAACGAGCGCAACCCTTGTCTTTAGTTGCCAGCACTTCGGGTGGGCACTCTAGAGAGACTGCCGGGGATAACTCGGAGGAAGGTGGGGATGACGTCAAATCATCATGCCCCTTATGTTCTGGGCTACACACGTGCTACAATGGCTGGTACAACGGGCAGCGAACCCGTAAGGGGGAGCCAATCCTAAAAGCCAGTCTCAGTTCGGATTGTGGGCTGCAACTCGCCCACATGAAGCTGGAGTTGCTAGTAATCGTGGATCAGAATGCCGCGGTGAATGCGTTCCCGGGTCTTGTACACACCGCCCGTCACACCATGGGAGTTGGGGGCGCCCGAAGTCAGCTATCTAACCTTTTGGAAGAAGCTGCCGAAGGTGAAACCAATGACTGGGGTGAAGTCGTAACAAGGTAGCCGTATCGGAAGGTGCGGCTGGATCACCTCCTTTCTAAGGAGAATTGGCTTAACTTACACTGTGTAGTTTTGAAAGACCAAGAAGGTTAGCCGTTAGCGGTAAAACTTAAAATCTTTCATATTGCTACTAGGTAAAACTAGTAATTATTGAGGTTTAGGGGAAGGATCTAAGGTTTTAAGCCATAGAGAATAACTCTAAACTAATTATTGGCTAAATATGGGGATGTAGCTCAGCTGGGAGAGCACCTGCCTTGCACGCAGGGGGTCAGGAGTTCGATCCTCCTCATCTCCACCACAAGCATCTTTTAAATAGGAAGCTCAGCTAACGCTGAGAAAGGAGTTACAACGAAATCAAAGATTTCTGTAACGTCCATTTTGTACCTTGAAAACTGAACAATGTAGAGAACAAGCAAAACATACAATTTCTGGTCAAGTTAGAAAGAGCATAGGGTGAATGCCTTGGCACCAGGAGCCGAAGAAGGACGTGGTAAGCTGCGATAAGCCTCGGGTAACCGCAAGCAGGTTTTGATCCGGGGATTTCCGAATGGGGAAACCCATCTAGGTTAATACCTAGATACCGTCTACTGAATAAATAGGTAGGCAGGAGGCATACCAGGGGAACTGAAACATCTAAGTACCCTGAGGAAGAGAAAGAAAACTCGATTCCCTAAGTAGCGGCGAGCGAAAGGGGATTAGCCCAAACCTAAAGAATTTTTCTTTAGGGGTTGCGGATATACTCATTAAGAAAGAGGCTATTGTAATCGAAGCGGTCTGGAAAGGCCCACCAAAGAAGGTAACAGTCCTGTAGATAAAACAAGAAGACTTTCGAGTATAATCCAGAGTACCACGAGACACGTGAAACCTTGTGGGAAGCAGGGGGGACCACCCCCCAAGGCTAAATACTACCTGGTGACCGATAGCGTATAGTACCGTGAGGGAAAGGTGAAAAGAACCCCGGGAGGGGAGTGAAATAGAACCTGAAACCCTATGTTTACAAGCAGTGGAAGTTCCTTATGTGAACAACCACGTACTTTTTGTAGAACGGGCCAACGAGTTACGGTATGCAGCAAGGTTAAGTAGTTCAGCTACGGAGCCGCAGCGAAAGCGAGTCTTAATAGGGCGTTTTAAGTTGTATGCCGTAGACCCGAAACCGGGTGACCTATCCATGAGCAGGTTGAAGCGGAAGTAAAATTTCGTGGAGGACCGAACCCATGTCTGTTGAAAAAGGCTGGGATGACTTGTGGATAGCGGAGAAATTCCAATCGAACTCGGAGATAGCTGGTTCTCCCCGAAATAGCTTTAGGGCTAGCCTCAGAGGTTGAGATACGGAGGTAGAGCACTGAATGTCCTAGGGGCCCTCACCGGTTACCGAAGACTATCAAACTCCGAATGCCGTTATCTTTACTCTGGGAGTCAGACTATGGGTGATAAGATTCATAGTCGAAAGGGAAACAGCCCAGACCGTCAGCTAAGGTCCCTAAGTACAGATTAAGTGGAAAAGGATGTGGGATTGCACAGACAACTAGGATGTTGGCTTAGAAGCAGCCATTCATTCAAAGAGTGCGTAACAGCTCACTAGTCGAGTGATCCTGCGCCGAAGATTACCGGGGCTCAAATCTGTCACCGAAGCTACGGCTTGTCACAGAATCATTGGTATTCTTTAAGAAATCCCTAACGGGAGGTAAGCTTTGCGAAAATTTTCCTTGAACTTATTACAATAAAATTTTCGCCAGATTGTCAAAAAGCTCAAATCATACGTTAGAGAATAGCAATGATTCTGTGGCAGGGGTAGGGGAGCATTCTATACGGGCTGAAGCTACACCGTAAGGAGTGGTGGACTGTATAGAAGAGAGAATGTTGGCATGAGTAGCGAGAGGTAGGTGAGAATCCTACCCGTCGAAAACCTAAGGTTTCCTGAGGAAGGTTCGTCCTCTCAGGGTTAGTCGGGACCTAAGCCGAGGACGAAAGTCGTAGGCGATGGACAACAGGTTGAAATTCCTGTACCACCGAAAATCGTTTGAGCAATGGGGTGACACAGGAGGATAGGTCAAGCGCACCGTTGGTTGTGTGCGTCTAAGCCCGTAGGGAGTCTAGGTAGGCAAATCCGCTTAGACAATCCTAAAAGGTGATGGGGAGCGAAATTTAAGTAGCGAACTTACTGATTCCACACTGTCAAGAAAAGCCTCTAGTTAGATCTAGGTGCCCGTACCGCAAACCGACACAGGTAGGTGAGGAGAGAATCCTAAGACGAGCGAGAGAACTATTGTTAAGGAACTCGGCAAAATGACCCCGTAACTTCGGGAGAAGGGGTGCCACGTTAGGGTGTTAAAGCCTGAGGTGGCCGCAGAGAATAGGCCCAAGCGACTGTTTAGCAAAAACACAGGTCTCTGCTAAGTCGAAAGACGATGTATAGGGGCTGACGCCTGCCCGGTGCTGGAAGGTTAAGGGGACGTGTTAGAGCAATCGAAGCACTGAACTTAAGCCCCAGTAAACGGCGGCCGTAACTATAACGGTCCTAAGGTAGCGAAATTCCTTGTCGGGTAAGTTCCGACCCGCACGAAAGGCGTAACGATTTGGGCACTGTCTCAACAATAGACTCGGTGAAATTGTAGTACCGGTGAAGATGCCGGTTACCCGCAGCAGGACGGAAAGACCCCGTGGAGCTTTACTGTAGCCTGACACTGGATTTTGGTATTACATGTACAGGATAGGTGGGAGACTTAGATCCTTGGACGCCAGTCTGAGGGGAGTCGTCCTTGGGATACCACTCTTGTAATACTGAAGTTCTAACCATAAGCTGTGAATCCAGCTTTGGGACACTGTCAGGTGGGCAGTTTGACTGGGGCGGTCGCCTCCCAAAAAGTAACGGAGGCGCCCAAAGGTTCCCTCAGCGCGGTTGGAAATCGCGCGTAGAGTGCAAAGGCAGAAGGGAGCTTGATTGCGAGACATACAGGTCGAGCAAGGACGAAAGTCGGGCTTAGTGATCCGGTGGTTCCGAGTGGAAGGGCCATCGCTCAACGGATAAAAGCTACCCCGGGGATAACAGGCTTATCTCCCCCAAGAGTCCACATCGACGGGGAGGTTTGGCACCTCGATGTCGGCTCGTCTCATCCTGGGGCTGAAGTAGGTCCCAAGGGTTGGGCTGTTCGCCCATTAAAGAGGCACGCGAGCTGGGTTCAGAACGTCGTGAGACAGTTCGGTCCCTATCCGCTGTGGGCGCAGGAAATTTGAGAGGAGCTGTCCTTAGTACGAGAGGACCGGGATGGACGTACCTATGGTGTATCAGTTGTTCCGCCAGGAGCATGGCTGAGTAGCTACGTACGGACGGGATAAGCGCTGAAGGCATCTAAGCGCGAAGCCCCCCTCAAGATAAGATTTCCCATCGCGTAAGCGAGTAAGACCCCAAGTAGACCACTTGGTTGATAGGTCGGAGGTGTAAGGGCAGTAATGTCTGCAGCTGACCGATACTAATAGGTCGAGGACTTGACCAGAAACACTCTAACATTGTTCAGTTTTGAAGGTACATGTTGCTTCACAAAATGTACCGGCGCCAACCAAATTCCAAAATTATCATTTTGAAATTTCGGTTGCTTAGAGGTATATATCCTTCTATATCCAGTGACAACAGCGAAGGGGTCACACCTGTTCCCATACCGAACACAGCAGTTAAGCCCTTCAGCGCTGATGGTACTTAGGCGGAAGCGCCTTGGGAGAGTAGGTCGTCGCTGGTTTAGGTATTCCTGAGTAGCTCAATGGTGGAGCACCCGGCTGTTAACCGGTAGGTTGAGGGTTCGAGTCCCCCCTCAGGAGCCATGAATAAGGCCCATTGGTCAAGCGGTCAAGACACCGCCCTTTCACGGCGGTAACCCGGGTTCGATTCCCGGATGGGTCACCAATATTTGGGCGCATAGCTCAGCTGGGAGAGCACCTGCCTTACAAGCAGGGGGTCATAGGTTCGATCCCTATTGCGCCCACCATAAATATTATATTTTAAGATTTGATTTGCGGGTGTTGCGGAATTGGCATAAGTAGAGAACTCAAATCTCTGATTTGATGTGAATCACTTAGTCGACCCTAAAGCATTCTGCACACGTATAAGTTAATACGTGAATAAGTAATAATGATTCACATCATGCGGGTGTGGCGGAATTGGCAGACGCACTAGACTTAGGATCTAGCGCTTACGGCGTGGGGGTTCAAGTCCCTCCACCCGCACCAATATAACATAAGGTAACTCAGCTACGCTGAGTAAGGAGTTAGAACGAAATCAAAGATTTCTGTAACTTCATTAACTGACTCAGTGGTATAAGCAAAGAACCAAAATCTGTGATTTTGTGTGAATCGCTTAGTTGTATCGTCACTAAAGTATAGTAAGTGAGAATGAAGTAAAAAATATGAATTACATGCGGAAGTGGCTCAGTGGTAGAGCATCGCCTTGCCAAGGCGAGGGTCGCGAGTTCGAATCTCGTCTTCCGCTCCATATATTTTAAGATAAAAAGCATACTGCAAAAAGTATGCTTTTTCTAATATACAAAAAGTTATCATTTAAAATGAGATAGAGTGAGATAGCGTTTGAAATCGTAAAATTTTAAGCTCTACACTATAATTTTATATTCACCAAGATAGGATAGTGATCAGACATATTAACATGTAAGACTTGATAATCTATGACTTCTATATCAGGAGAGACAAATATATAATCAATACGCTTTGTAGAGTGCATCAGCGTTCCTAAGTTTTCTTTGGTACTAATTTTCCCAGCATCAATTATCTCGATAGAATTGAAATTAGGGGCAACTGTATTAAAATCACCCATTAAAATATAGGGTGTATCTATCGATTGAAGGTATTGCTCAATTTTTTCAAGCTGTTTCATTCTTTCCTGATTTTTCAGTCCTAAATGGGTATTGAGAATATTAAGATTTTTATCGTTGACTTTTACCACGGTGTGTAGTAAACCTCGCTGTTCTTTTGCACTAGGTAGCAGTAGATGGTTTCTTTTTATGATGTTAAAAGAACTAAAAGTGCCTATTCCATAATAGCCTTTCCCTATTTTTACATGCTCACCAAAATGTTGATTCATTTTTAAACATGTTTCTAGTTTACTAACTTGATAACCTCTTTTATTGTTTTCATTGATTTCTTGAATCCCAATAATATGAGGTTGCTGATCTTGTAAAAACTGAATGATTTTATTTAGTTGTGGAATCATATAGAAGTTCTTTCCACTGTGTATGTTATAGGACATTACTTTTAACAAAGTATGATTTTTTTCCATCAAATCACTTCCTATTATTTTAATTTGTATGATATATTTTATTAAAGATATCTACAAAACATGATTTATTGATAAGTTTATTTTGTAGAAGTTAAATCAGATAAAGAGATCCCATGCTTTTACAGCATGGGATATTTTTATAAAGTAATTTCTTTTTCTAAAATTTTTGTCAGAAGAACAATTGCATTTTCTACATCATTTTTTGACACGGTCTCCGATGGACTGTGTATATATCTACAAGGTATCGACAAAACGCCAGCAGGAATTCCCTCACGGGTAAGATGGATAGCACCCGAATCTGTACCACCAAACTCTAAGACTTCTAATTGATAAGGAATTTGATTTTCTTTGGCCGTTTCAATCATCAATTGCTTCACTGCAGGATGGCTAAGCAAAGAATTATCTTTAATCTTGATAGCAGGACCTTCTCCAAGCTTTACAGCCATAGGTTTAGACTTAGGCGTATCTCCTGTGGCAGTTACATCCACAGCAATACCAAGATCAGGATTTAATCCAAAGGCAGCTGTTTTTGCTCCTCTTGTTCCAAGCTCTTCTTGAACTGTAAAAACAAAATAGATTTCATTGGAAGTGTTTTTCATTTGTTTAAGTGTCTCTATGGCAATGAAACAGCCAATTCTATCATCTAATGCCTTAGAAACTAAATTTTCATTAGCAGGTGCAAAGGATTGATAGAAGCAACCTACATCTCCTAAGCTCACATTTTTCATTGCTTCTTCTTTTGTTTTGGCACCGATGTCAATATACATTTTGTTTAATTTTAAATCCTTCATGTTTTCTAAATGTTCCATACCTACTACACCAAGGGTTCCGTCACGGAACATGATTCTTTGACCTAAGGAGATAAAGGGAGATACTCCACCAACATTTGCAAATCGTAAAAATCCGTTTTCATCGATTCCAGTCACAATGATTCCGATTTCATCCATGTGGGCAGCCACCATCACTTTTTTACTAGTACCTTTTTTGATTGCAATGAGATTGCCCATTTTATCAACTTTAATTTCATCTACATAATCTTTTATTTCTTGATGGATTAGCTCTCTAATTTTTTCTTCATTGCCTGAAGGACCATAGGTTTCTAAAAGCTTTTTCAATAATGCAGTAGCAGTATTATTCATAGATATATTCCTCCTTTTGAACATTTTTAAGGAAAAGATTCAATAACTCAATACAATGGGTAAAGTCATTTTTACTCATAACAGACACAGGAGAATGGATATAGCGACAGGGAACAGATATTGCTGCGGTAGGAATACCTTCTTTAGTTAAGTGGATTTTACCTGCATCATTGGCACCCATCACTGTTTGTCTGAATTGAACCTTAATATTATTTGTTTTAGCAATTTCTAATAGTTTTTGAATAATATTTTTATCAAAATAGGAAGCCATATCTAAAACCGATAAAGCAGGACCTGCTCCTAGGCGAGTGCCATAATCTGGTTCTTCAACATTTGTTACATCGTAGCATGTGGTGCCTTCTACGACAATGGCAATATCAGGATCTAAGGCATAGGCAGCAACTGTTGCACCGCGCAATCCTACTTCTTCTTGTGCTGTAAAAGCAGCAAGAATAGTAGCATCGTAGCTTTGCTTTAACAGCTCTATCAAAACAGCACAACCGACTCGATCGTCTAAGGCTTTTCCCTTTGCTAAATCATCACCAAACTCCATATATTCCGTTGCAAATGAGATGTAATCTCCTCTAGAAACCAACTTTTCTGCTTCAGCCTTAGAGGAAGCACCTATATCTATGTATAGCTGTTTATGTTTTAATGCTTTCTTTCGCTCATCGGGTTCTTGGAGATGTATAGCTTTTGCGCCAATTACACCTTTTACTTTATTTTTTCCGATTTCAACTACTTTAGAAACCAAAACGCGATCATCAATACCCCCTACAGGTAAAAATTTAATAAATCCAGCCTCATCAATAGATTTTACCATTAAACCCACTTCATCCATATGTGCAGCCAACATAATGGAAGGATAACCTTCTTTTCCTTTTTTAACGGCAATTAAGTTTCCGAGGCGGTCAGTTTTTATATCATCTACGAAAGGTTTAATTTCACGAAGAATCAATTCTCGGACTTCTTTTTCATTGCCAGAAACCCCTGAGGCTTCTGTTAATTTCTTTAGAAGCATAGTAATCCCTCCAAATCTTCATCGTCTAGACTGGCGATAAAATAGGCCATTAATTTCCCTGTGTTTTTGATATCGATCATATCAATCGTTTCTACGGAAGTGTGCATATATCTCAAAGGAATAGAAAGTAATGCCGTAGCTACACCGGATTGAGTAATTTGCATCGCTCTTGCATCAGTTCCAGACATACCAGGATTTAAGTCGAGTTGATGGGGAATATTATACTCTTGAGCGATCTGTGTAAGGCGTTCGTAGATTTTAGGATGCATATTTGCACCGAATCCTATGCCAGGTCCCTTGCCCAAATCCAAAGTTTCATCCTTTGGTAGTTCTGGGGTAGCACCAAATCCTACATCAATGGCGATACCAATATCAGGCATTACACGAAAAGTACTAACGATGGCACCTCTTGTACCTACTTCCTCTTGTATAGTAGCTACTGCATAAACATCGCATTGATGCTTCAGTTTTTTTAGTTCTTTAAAGCATTCGATTACTGCAGCTACACCAGCTCTATCATCAATTGCCTTTGAAGCAATAACCGTATTATGCAGCTTAATCATATTTCTTTTGATGGTAATGGAATCACCAATAGAAATAAGTTTTTCAGCTTCTTCTTTTGGTAAACCTACATCAATCAGCATATCTTCTATTTTTATTGCATTCTTTTTTTCCTCAGGATTTTGCAAATGAGGAGGCTTTGCACCGATTACTCCAAATACATCATTTTTTCCATGAACGATTACTTCTTGCGCTAATAAAGTTCTTTGATCGACACCACCGATGGGTGTAAACTGAATAAATCCATTCTTATCAATATTGGTAACCATTAATCCAATTTCATCCATATGTGCTGCGAGCATAATCTTGATTGGATTCTTAGCAGTTCCTTTTTTATAAGCGATCAAATTACCTAATGCATCTCTTTTGATTTCATCGGCAGTATCTTTAAAAAATGATTCAACAATATGCGACATAGATTGTTCAAAACCTGATACTCCAGGATTTTCCAACATTTGCTGTAAGATGTCTTCTAGCTTCATATTTTTCCTCCTTCCACCACTGTTTCCTTAAATTGACTTGACGATATTATTATATCAAAGTTTATGCATAATATGGAAATATTTAAAAAACATCTCAAAATAAAGTAAAGTTTATAATGTGTTAGAGCCATTTTATTCTAAGCACCAAATTTATCTAATCTTTTTGCGTTTGCCAGCAATAGGCCCATTAGATATTTACTTTCAAAAAAACCTAGACCACCTCCATTGCATGCATTTTCATGGAACACTTTCACATCATCTATGCCACAAAATGGACTGTGAATAAGAATCGGTACAGGGTGCCAACTATGAGAACGCATGGCACAAGGGGAAGAATGGTCTCCTGTAATTGCAAGAACTTCTGGTTTGTTTTGAAGAATAATGGGAAGTGCTTGATCTACTTTTTCAATACAGCTTACTTTAGAGGAGAAATCTCCATCTTCTCCTGCTTGATCCGTACCTTTTACATGAATAAAGAAAAAATCATATTTCTGTTTCCAATTAAGGTATGTTTGAAATAGCCCTTCTATAGAATCCGGTGCAGGCAATAAGGTCATTCCTAAAAGAGATGCAATTCCACGATACATAGGGTATGTAGCAATAGCCGCTGATTCTAATAGGTATTTGTCTCTCATCGTAGGAATCTTTGGTTTCGATGCAATCCCACGCATAAGAAAGGCATTGGCGGGTTTTTGGTTATGAAGTATGGCATAGCCTTGTTTCATAAATTGGTTGATGATATTTGCTAGAAATTGTGAAGAAGAATTTTGACCTCGCGCAGAAAGAGGGGCTTTACCCTCTGTTAATGGATCGGTATCATTAATCAATGAACCCAGTTCTTTTGATTTGCTTCTAAAAATTGTGACAAAGCGATGACCTTTACCAGGCTCAATAATAATCTCAACACCATCAATGTCATGAATTTTTTTTAGCATATTACATAATTCTATCGTTTTTTCTGTAGGAATTCTACCTGCACGGCGATCTGTAATCAATCCTTGGTCGTTTAGTGTAGCAAAATTACATCGTGCGGCCACATCGCCTGGCTGCAATGCAAAACCAAGACCTACTGCTTCCAGTACGCCCCTACCAATTAAAAGATTTGAAGGATCATAACCAAATAATCCTAGATGTCCAGGTCCACTCCCCGGTGTAATACCAGGTAAAATAGGGTAAGAGCGGCCTACTACAGATTGCCCAGCAAGTGCATCTAAATGAGGGGTATGGGCATACTCTAAAGGGGTCTTGTTCTGAAAGTGAGGACTTCGAATATCTCCTATACCGTCCATAACAATCAATACAATTTTGGTATTATTTTTTTTAATCGTGTTTTGAATAATTTGATCATAATGCATGACATTCACCTCAAATTTTGATATGCTTTCATAAATATATACGCTCTAGGGATTTTGACAAATTTGCTGAAAGTGTTGAAAAGACCATTTATTATATTGTGTGATTTATGAAAGAGAATATAACAAAAACATAAAAAAAGGCGTGAAAAAATATTCGTTATTGGTGTATAATGGAAATAAATCAAAAAAACAAGTTATTCAATGACGAAGCATAGAATATTTCCTAGGAAATATGACGAAGCTACAAGAATGATGTAGTGTAATGATTATAGATAGGGAGGAAAACTTCTATGGAATATTTGGGAATGGTATTTGCTTTAATTGCAGGAACCTTTATCACATCCCAGGGAGCAATCAATGGCACGGTTGCACAAAAGGTAGGCATTTTTCCCACCATCATAATTCCAGTAGGTACTCAGATTGTACTGTTGTTGTTAGCAGTAGTAATAAATCGTAATTTTGGGGTCAGTACAATGAAATTGAAGGAGATAGACCACGGATTTATTTTTTTAGGTATTTCCGCATTATTAGGACTAGGTATCATGAGTTTGATGACCTATTCGATCATGAAGATTGGACCGTTAGTAGCATTTACAGTGGTCATTTTCAGCCAACTCTTAAGCTCTATGATTGCCGAACATTTTGGGTTACTTGATATACCACAGCATTCTATTAGTTTCAAAAGGATCAGTGCGCTTATTTTGATGTTGATTGCTACAAAATTGTTTATGGAATAAAGCTTTAAAAGCGAAGTAAAAATGCCCAAGAAATTAGGGCATTTTTAAGTAGGATTCTATTGATTGCGTTGTTTACGGATTTTAAGCTGGCTGATGACTTTTTGAATACCTTCTACACCCATGGCAATTTCTTTAGCTAATTCCATTTCATAGGAACTATTGACATAGCCACTTAAAGTTAGCTTTCCTCCTGTAACCGAATGGGCAATATCCTTATAGCTTAGATCTGTTGTGCTTAATGCTTGTGTAACGTAACTATTTAGTACGGCATCATCATATCTTCCTGCAGTGGATATATGAATATTGTTCACAACATCTTTGATTCCCCGTACTTCGGAAGCGATAGACATAGCTCTATGAGCATCCTGCAGGGTGTTTGCTGAACCAATTAGGTTTGCTACCCCATCCTCAACTTTTACGCTTACCCCCAAAAGCTGGTCGTTGTTGTGGTTTGATCGTAATTTATGAATGACTTCTTTTTCCATATGCTTATCTGTAATATTACTGTCCATAGCAACTGTAATTTTGTTTTCAACTTTTTGAACACCTTCTATGTTTTTTGCGATTTTTTCTGCCATATACTTTTCTGCAAGTACGTCTACAACTCCTGACATATGGACATATCCATTTCTAGAAAATAGATTAATATCCATTGCACTGGCTTGCATTTTTTCCTCTAGCTGATCTTTCGTATAATCTACAATCAAATCATCTTTACTAGGAAGCTTATCATGTATAATTTTATTTCTTCGTTTATTACTCATTTTAATCATCCTTTCACTTTTCGTTACGTCTATTTTGCCACAAAAAAAGATAATCATGTAAAAGATGCGAGAAAGACAAAGTAAAGATAAAAAGGATGAAGCATTTGCTGGTTGTCAAGGCTAAGAAGATGTGAAATAATGAAATAGTATATTGAAATTTTTTTTATAGTACTTGAAGGGATTCTATCATATATATTAGAATAATAATAGTGCAAGCTTTTTTAGATAAAGCTATCATTTCGCATCATCATTCCTTGGAGAGGTGTTCATATTGAAAGAAGTTTTAGATATATTTTTAAATATTGGTGTACGAGATATTATCGACATGTCGATTGTTGCTTTTGTTTTTTATAAATTGTTTTTGTTGATTCGTGAGACACGGGCAGAACAATTAATAAAGGGATTATTAGTATTGCTTATTGCTACAAAGCTTAGTGAGTGGGCAAGGTTTTATGTAACGAATTGGATTTTACGTAATACCATGACTGTGGGAATGATTGCATTATTAATTGTATTTCAACCAGAGTTGAGGCGCGCACTAGAGCATATAGGGAGAACAAAATTCTTAACCAAATCGATTGTAGAAATATCAGATGAAGAATTGAATGACAAAATTCATGATATTGTTGAAGCCATAAGCTATATGTCAAGACAAAAAATAGGGGCATTAATTATTATGGAACGAGAAACAAGGATTGGGGATGTGATTGAAACAGGAACCCTAATAGATGCAGATATTTCTTGTGGGTTGTTGATTAATATATTTATTCCAAATACACCACTCCATGATGGTGCCGTTGTAATAAGAAAAGATAAAATTGCGGCTGCAGGTTGTTTTTTGCCTTTAACAGAAAATCCCAATCTTAGTAAAGACTTAGGAACGAGACATCGTGCAGGTATTGGGATCACAGAAAGATCCGATGCCCTTGCCATTATGGCTTCAGAAGAAACAGGTGCAATTTCTGTAGCGATTGATGGAAAAATGTCTAGATATCTAGATGCGAAGACACTTACAAGAATCCTTAAAAATGCTTTTAAACCTGAAAAGGAAAAGCCTTTGTTCAAGTGGAAATGGAGGCATAAAGATGAATAATTTTGTGACATTTATCAGTGAAAAAGTCAAGTTTAAAAAAGAAAACAGCAGATTTTTTAGAAGAAATACGACACCAAAAATTGTTTCAATTATTTTTGCACTGGTTATGTGGCTTTATGTAATGGGCGAAGTCAATCCTGAAAGTATTATAGAACTAGCCAATGTAAAAGTACAGCTGCTAAATGTAGATGAATTAAAACAATCAGGACTAATCATCATTGGGCAAAAAGACTTTACTGTAAATGTAAAAGTGAGTGGTAGAAGAAATGATGTGTATAAGGTTAGCCCTCAGGATGTAGTGGCACGGGCAGATGTAAGAGGATTTCAAAAGGGTGTTAATAGTGTACCCCTTGAAATTAGTATACCCCCTAACACACGAATTGAAGATATTTCTCCAAAGCAGATAAAGATTACATTAGATAAGATTGTGCGAAGGCAAAAACCCATTGAAGTAAAGCCCGTTGGGTCTCCTATGGAAGGATTTGAACCGACAAAGGCTATTGTTTCACCTAGTGAGGTGATCGTAGAAGGACCTGAATCTTTGGTAGATAAGGTTGACCGGGTTGTCGCCAATGTGAATGTGAAAAGTCAACAAACAGATATTATTGATAAACTTCCTTTGAAACCTGTCAATTTAGAAGGAACGGAAGTAAATGGGGTAGAAGTAAAAAATAAATATGTAGACGTAACACTACCAATACACCAAGTAAAGGAAGTTCCTATCATCATGACTTTTCAAGGAGAGGCAAAGGAAGGATTTAGAATTACAAATAAGATACCTAGTGAAGAAAGTATTGTCATTAAAGGACCAAAAGAAATTATCAATCCTATCACAGAGATTCGTGCAAAAACCATTAATCTTAGCAACTTAGATAAAACCACAGAACAAAATATCTCATTAATTTTGCCAGAAGGAGTGCAAACACCTTACTTAACAAAGAATCCTACTATGCAGATTATAGTGGAACCCATCAAAACAAAGGAATTTATTTTTGAAAAGGATGAGATTAAACTTAAAAACTTAAAAAATGATTATATTGCTGATTTAAGCAAACTGCCTAATACCATTAAAGTGAAGATACAGGTCATAGAAAGTATGGTAGAAAGCATCGACAAAGAGAATATGTATCTATATCTTGATCTTGAAGGATTATTGGAAGGAAAATATTCTGTCGATATTCACTATAGTACATCAGATAAAGTGGAGAAGGTAGTGATGCTACCTGAAAAGGTTGACATTCAGATAAAAGGTGAAGAGGAAGCGCAAGAAACCAGTGGTGAAGTAGATAATAGAAACTAAAATCATTTATAATAAATAGCCTGGATATCCATCCAGGCTGTTTTTAAAGGAGAAGAGTCCATGAAAAAAGAATTAGAAGTTATCTTAGATTCTACTCATGATGCTATGATTGCAGTGGATAAAAGAGGAATTATTACACTTTTTAATAAAGCTGCAAAAAAACTAACCAAGCATGAGCATATGAATGTAATCGGGAAGGATATTACAGATGTGGTAGAAACTACTAGATTACCTTATATTCTAAAAACAGGGGAATCAGAGCTAAATCGTCAACAACCCTTAGGGGATATTTCTATTATTACTAACCGTATGCCTGTAAAGGATGAACAAGGTAATGTGATTGGAGCTGTTGCTGTTTTTCGAGATATCACGGAAATTAAGGAATTGGCAGAGGAAATCACAAACCTTAAAGAGATTCAAAGTATGTTGCAGGCTATTTTTCATTCAACACAGGATGCCATATCTGTGGTAGACGAAAAGGGGATCGGTGTATTAGTCAATCCTGCCTACACAAAACTAACAGGATTGATGGAAGAAGATATTATTGGAAAGATTTGTACAGTAGATATTGCAGAAGGAGAGAGCATTCACCTAAAGGTACTTAAGACAATGAAACCTGTAAAGAATGCTCGATTAAAGGTTGGTCCTGGGCGTAAGCAAGTAGTAGCAGATGCAGCCCCTATGATTGTAGATGGAGAACTAAGAGGTAGTGTAGCGGTTCTACATGATATTTCAGAAATTAAAAGACTCACCTACGAACTGGATCAAGCGAAACAGATCATAAGAAAGTTAGAGGCGAAATATACCTTTGACGATATCATTGGAGAAGATGAACAATTGAAATTGGCGATAGAAAATGCTAAAAAAGCTGCGAAGACTCCTGCTACCATCATGCTTAGAGGAGAAAGTGGAACTGGCAAGGAATTATTTGCCCATGCAATTCATGATGCCAGCAACAGAAAATATCGTCAGTTTGTGCGGGTGAACTGTGCTGCAATTAGTGAAAACTTATTAGAAAGTGAATTATTTGGCTATGAAGAGGGTGCTTTTACAGGAGCAAGAAAGGGTGGAAAAAAAGGATTGTTTGAACAGGCCAATGGAGGAACCATCTTTTTGGATGAAATTGGAGAGATTAGTCTCAGTACACAGGCAAAACTGCTTAGAGTGTTGCAAGAAAAGGAATTGGTAAAGGTAGGGGGAAATAGACCGGTCAATATAGATGTTAGAGTCATTGCTGCAACGAATTTAGACCTAGAAAGAGCTATTAAAGAAGGTAGATTTCGAGAAGATCTATATTATCGATTAAATGTAATACCCATTATTATTCCACCCCTGCGTCATCGAAGAAAAGATATCGGATTACTAGCCTGTCATTTAATCAAAAAGTTTAACCAAGAATATGGGCGATCTGTACAAAAAATATCGCCAAAGGCAATAGACAGGTTAATGATTCTAGATTGGCCTGGAAATGTAAGAGAATTAGAAAATTATATCGGACGTGCTATGATTAATATGAAGTTTAATGAAACGATTATGCATGACCATCATTTGCCTACGGTTGAAATTCAGGCAGAGAGGAAAAACATGGATTTTCACAGAGATGATACAGAAGAACAAATACTCGATAAAACTTTGGATGAAGTATTAGAGGAAACAGAAAAAAAATATATTGTGGCAGTATTACAGGAAAAACAAAACAATCGAACAGAGGCGGCAAAACACTTGGGAATATCTATAAGAAGTTTATACTATAAACTAAATCGATACAAAATAGTATGATAATAGCAAAAATGCACATAAATAAAGTGTGCATTTTTTATTTGGAAACAAAAGTGCAAAAAATTGCACATACTAAAATAAATGCAATATTTTTCATGCAAAAACTTGCGCAATGTAATTAATATATCATTACTACATTTAAAAATAAAAAGGATAAAGGTAGAAAAATAAAACAAATGATATTTATAAAGCATTGAAATTCAAATACAGATAAAAATTATAGGGAAAAATAAAATATATAAGTAAAAATGCAAGAGTGTGGCACGCTAATTGCAATGTAATAAAGAAAAGGAATGGTGGAGAGGTGAAAAAATGTCGAAAGAATACATCTTGATTATTAATCCAGGCTCTACGTCAACAAAGGTAGCACTCTTTAAAGAAAATAAAAGCATTATACAAAAGAGTTTGAATCATTTACCCCAGGAGCTAGAAGCGTTTCATAGGGTTACAGATCAATTTGAATATAGAAGAGATATGATTATAGAGTGGATGGCATCTGAAAATATAGAAATTACAGAATTAAAGGCAGTTGTTGGAAGAGGTGGACTACTAAAACCTATGCCCAGTGGGACCTATAAGGTAACCGATGGGATGATAGAGGATCTAAAAATTGGTGTACAAGGAGAACATGCTTCAAATTTAGGCGGTATTATCGCCAAAAGTATTGCAGATATGGGAAAAATTGATGCTTATATTGTAGATCCAGTGGCAGTGGATGAATTCCATGATGTTGCTAGAATATCAGGTATCCCCGAAATCAAAAGACGATCTTTGGTGCACGCTTTAAATATTAAGGCAGTAGCACATAGGGTAGCAAAAGAAATGAAGAAGGACGTAAATGCATTAAATATGGTGGTAGCACATCTTGGAGGAGGTATTTCGATTGTACCACTTCAGATGGGAAAAATAATTGATGCCAATAATGCAAATGAAATGGGTCCCTTTTCACCAGAGAGAACAGGCAGTTTACCTATAGGGGATGTAGTAAAAATGTGCTTATCAGAGAAATATACTTTGCAAGAAATGAAAAAAAAGATCACTGGAAAAGGGGGACTTGTTGCATACCTTGGTACTAATGATGCACGAGAAGTAGAAAAGAAAATATCTGAAGGTGATGAAAAAGCCAAATTAATTTATGAGGCTATGGGATATCAAATTGCCAAAGAAATTGGGGCGATGGCAACAGTATTGCATGGAGGAATTGATGCTATTGTATTAACAGGAGGAATGGCCTATTCTAAAATGTTAATGGATTATATACAAGAAAGAGTTGCATTTATTGCACCTGTAGTGATAGAACCAGGAGAAGACGAAATGCTAGCACTTAATGAAGGGGTAAATAGGGTATTATCAGGAGAAGAAAAAGCTAAAATATATGAAGATGAGGTGAAATAAATGATTAAAAATATGGATGATATTATCAAATATGCAAAGGAAAGAGGACCCAAGACCATTGCTGTGGCAGTTGCACAAGATTTAGAGGTGTTATTGGCTATCAGTGAAGCAAAAAAGCTGGGAATTGCTGATGCTATCTTGATAGGAGATCAAGAAAAAATACAAAATATGGCCGTCCAACATAATATAGACATTACATCCCATGAAATCATCGACAAGAAAGATATCGTGGAAGCTTCTAGAAAAGCAGTAGAATTGGTTTCAACAGGGAAAGCACATATTGTGATGAAAGGTTTGGTAGATACTTCTGTAATTTTAAAGGCAGTACTAGATGCAGAAATAGGCTTAAGGACAGGAAATGTATTAAGCCATGCAGCAGTGTTCGATGTACCAGGCTATGATCGTCTAATATTTGTTACGGATGCAGCGATGAATATTGCACCAGATTTAGCCACCAAAAAACAAATTATAGAAAATACAGTGCAAGTAGCGCATGCATTGGATTTAGATATGCCAAAAGTAGCAGTGGTATGTGCTAAAGAAAAAGTAAATCCAAAGATGCCATCGACGGTAGATGCAGAAAAACTAGAAGAAATGAGCAAAAACGGAGAAATCAAAGGCTGTATCGTAGGAGGACCCTTTGCACTAGACAATGCTGTATCACCAAAGGCAGCAGCTCATAAGGGAATTGATCATCCCGTTGCAGGAAAAGCAGACATTCTTTTGGTGTCTAATATCGATGCCGGTAACGTACTTTATAAGTCTATGGTATTCTTTGCAGATACGAAAAATGCGGGTGTGATTGTGGGCGCAAAGGCTCCTGTTGTATTAACCTCTAGAGCAGACAGTGATGAGACAAAACTATATTCTATTGCTTTAGCGGTCTTAATGGCAGTAAAGTCAGAAAAATAAAGAAACAAAGATACTATTTTATAGAAGAAGGGGAAATGAAGGTATGACAGAAGTATATAGAATTCTTACAATTAATCCAGGATCTACATCTACGAAAATCGCTATATTTGATAATGAGAAACCGATCATGGAGACGACATTAAGACATCAGGCTGAAGAAATCAATAAGTATGAGAAAGTTTCTGATCAATACGAGTTTAGAAAGCAGGTCATTTTAGAGACATTACATGAAAATGGGATCAATATTACAAAGCTTAGTGCAGTAGTAGGTAGAGGAGGATTACTAAAACCTATACAAGGAGGTACCTACAGTGTATCAGATAAGATGCTAGAAGATTTGAAAGTAGGTGTATTAGGAGAACATGCCTCTAACTTAGGGGGGATCCTAGCCAACGAAATTGCAAAGCAGTTAAATATTCCAGCTTTTATCGTGGATCCTGTGGTAGTAGATGAATTAGAT
Source organism: Clostridiaceae bacterium 35-E11 (assembly GCA_038396625.1). Classification (GTDB taxonomy): domain Bacteria; phylum Bacillota; class Clostridia; order Peptostreptococcales; family Thermotaleaceae. The sequence goes on along the minus strand of CP121688.1, from coordinate 3,180,425 downwards.
GCAGTGGCGCGTATATCAGGAATGCCTGAAATCGATAGAAAAAGTATATTCCATGCATTGAACCAAAAAGCTGTAGCCAGACGTGCAGCCAGTGAATTGGGCAAAAGCTATGAAGAGGGAAATTTTATTGTAGCCCATTTAGGTGGAGGCGTTTCTGTAGGAGCACATAAAAATGGAAAAGTAGTGGATGTGAACAATGCCTTAGATGGAGAAGGACCATTTTCACCGGAGAGAGCAGGTGGATTGCCTGTAGGCGATATGGTAAAACTGTGTTTTTCAGGAAAGTATTCACTAGAAGAGATTAAGAAGAAGCTCAAGGGAAAAGGCGGTTTAGTGGCTTATCTTGATACGAATGATGCCAGAGAGGTAGGAAAAATGATTGAAGCAGGAGATCAAAATGCAGCATTAATCTATCAAGCCATGGCTTATCAGGTAGCAAAGGAAATCGGAAGCTGCGCGACAGTATTAAAAGGAGAAGTAGATGCTATTGTACTAACAGGTGGAATTGCCTATGATGAAACATTCATAAAATGGATTACAGAGCGTGTAGCTTTTATTGCAAAAGTATTGGTATATCCAGGAGAAGAAGAGATGGTCGCTCTAGCAGAAGGCGGATTAAGGGTGCTAAGGGGCGAAGAAGAAGCCAAACAATATGTGTAATCAAGGTGATCATATGCTAAAGGATAAACGCATTCGTATTATTATTGGACATTATGGTAGCGGGAAAACAGAATTTGCTGTGAATTATGCAGTAAAATTGGCTCAAATGGGTCAGAAAGTAGCATTAGGTGATCTCGATATTGTCAATCCTTACTTTAGAAGTAGAGAGAAACAAACAATGCTAGAGGATTTAGGTGTAAAAGTAATTGGAAGTAATATTAAAGATTCATTGGGCTCAGATTTACCCGCAGTAGCAGCTTCCATTCTTGCACCTCTACAGGACGAATCTTATCAGGTTTTGCTAGACGTGGGAGGGGATGCTGTAGGTGCGCGAGCATTGGGAAGATATCATGCTTATTTTCAATCAGGAAATTATGATATGTTTTGTGTTTTAAATGCCAATAGACCAGGAACACAGGATGTAGCAGGTGCATTAGAACATCTAAGGTCTATTGAAGCGGTTGCAAGGGCACCTGTCACCGGGCTTGTAAACAATACCCATCTATTAAGGGAAACAACCTTAGAGGATGTGTTGAGAGGACAAAAGCTAGCGGAACAGGTTTCTGATAAATTAAATATTCCTATTAAATATGTCAGTGCATTGGAAGAAATTTCAAAGCAAATTCCTAAAAACTTAGAAGGAGAAATTTTTCCAATAAAAATGTACATGAGAGAAGATTGGATGTAAAGGCAAGAAATCTTAAAGGAGGGTTGAAACTTATGGCAAAAGCAAAGGGAAAGGTTTCATTCAAGGAAGATTTATGCAAAGGTTGTGAATTATGTACAACGGTTTGTCCTGTAAATATTATTGAAATGGATAGAACAAAGATCAATATTAAAGGCTATCATCCTGCAACTGTAAAAGAAATGGATAAATGCATTGGATGTGCCAACTGTGCTACGATGTGTCCTGATATGGTTATTACTGTTGAAAGAGAAATAGAGAAATAGGGAGGGGAAAAACATATGGCGAAGATATTGATGAAGGGAAATGAAGCCATTGGTGCAGCAGCAATCAAAGGTGGATGTAAATATTTTTTTGGTTACCCAATTACACCGCAAAATGAGCTGCCTGAGTATATGTCAAGAGAGCTTCAAAAGGCAGGCGGATGTTTCGTTCAAGCAGAGAGTGAAGTTGCAGCAATTAATATGGTATATGGTGCATCAGGTGCTGGTGCAAGAGTAATGACTTCCTCATCATCTCCAGGTATTGCACTCAAACAAGAAGGAATCTCTTATATTGCAGCAGCAGAGCTTCCTTGTGTGATTGTAAATATTTCAAGAGGAGGCCCAGGATTAGGAGGGATTCAGCCATCCCAGTCAGACTACTTCCAATCTACAAGAGGAGGCGGAAACGGAGATTATCGACTATTGGTGTATGCACCTGCCACATTGCAGGAAGCTGTTGACTTGACTATGGAAGCCTTTGATATCGCAGATTTTTATAGAAATCCTGTTATGGTTGTAGGAGACGGAATGATTGGTCAAATGATGGAGCCCGTAGAATTTAAGGAAATGCCTAAGCGAAAACTTCCACCAAAGGATTGGGCTTCAGTTGGTACAAATGGTGAAAGAAAACCCAATATTATTAACTCATTGGCATTAGATCCACAAGTGCTTGAGAATCATAATAAGGATCTTCAAAAGAAATATGCTGTAATGGAAGAGAATGAAGTGAGATATGAAACTTATAATATGGAAAATGCACAAGCTGTGATTGTAGCATATGGTACTACTTCTAGAATCGCAAAGAATGCCATTGTAGCTTTAAAAGAAGAGGGTATTGAAGTAGGATTAATCAGACCGATTACTTTATGGCCATTCCCAATGAAAGCTTTTGATGAAGTGCCAGCAACGGCAAAAGCCCTATTGTCTGTAGAAATGAGCGAAGGACAAATGATTGATGATGTGAAAATTGCTAGCAACGGAAGATTTCCAGTTTATTTTTATGGAAGAAGTGGTGGTATGATCCCTACACCACATGCTGTGGTAGACAAAATTAAAGAAATCTTGGGGGGTGTAAAGTAATGACAGTAGTATTTCAAAGAACAAACGGCTTAACAGAAAAACCTACACATTATTGTCCAGGATGTACTCATGGTATTATTCATCGATTGGTGGGAGAAGTACTAGAGGAATTAAATGTGTTAGGTAAAGCGATTGGTGTTGCACCCGTAGGATGTTCTGTACTAGCTTATGATTATTTCAATTGTGACATGCAAGAAGCTGCCCATGGTCGTGCGCCAGCTGTTGGTACGGGAATTAAAAGAGTACATCCAGATAAAGTGGTATTCACTTATCAGGGAGATGGAGATTTAGCTTCTATAGGTGCTGCAGAAATTGTGCATGCAGCCCATAGAGGAGAAAAAATAACAACGATTTTTGTAAATAATGCCATTTATGGTATGACAGGGGGGCAAATGGCACCTACTACGCTAATTGGTCAAAAGGCCACTACTGCGCCTTATGGTAGAGATGCAAAGCACACAGGAATGCCGTTGAAGGTTTCTGAGATGTTAGCAACCATTGATGGGGCTGTATTTGTAGAAAGGGTAGCGGTGGATTCACCAGCTAATATAAGAAAAGCAAAAAAGGTTATCAAAAAAGCTTTTGAAGTACAATTAGAAGGAAAAGGATTTGGTATTGTTGAGGTGCTTTCTACTTGTCCTACAAACTGGGGTAAAACACCTACAGAGGCACTTGACTGGCTTAGAGAAAATATGATGCCCTACTATCCGTTAGGAAATTTCCGTACACCAGAGGAGGCGAAATAATATGGCAACACAAGAAATTATTTGTGCTGGCTTCGGTGGGCAAGGTGTTATGTCCATGGGTCAATTACTCACGTATTCAGGTATGTTAGAAGAAAAACATGTATCGTGGCTTCCATCTTATGGTCCGGAAATGAGAGGCGGTACTGCAAACTGTAGTGTGATTGTTTCAGATAAACCAATCGGTTCTCCTATTGTAACCGATGCCACGTCTGCTATCGTCATGAATTTACCTTCTTTGCTAAAATTTGAAAAGGATGTCGTAAAAGATGGATTGCTGCTAGTAAACAGTTCATTGATTGAAGCGAAAACTACAAGAGAGGATATAAAGGCATATTATATTCCTGCCAATGAAATTGCTGGTGAAATCGGAAATGCAAAAGCAGCCAATATGGTTATGCTTGGTGCTTTTCTAGAATTAACAAAAATTGTGGAAGTAGAATCTGTCCTCAGTGCGTTTAAAAAAGTATTCGGTCCATCAAAAGAGCATTTAATTCCGATGAATAAAGAAGCTCTTGAAAAAGGTGCTGCCGCAGTAAAAGGGAAATAAGCATTCTTTACAAAAAGACACATAGCGCTATGTGTCTTTTTGTGTGTCAAGAAATAGTTATCATTATGGAAGATTTAAATGACTATTCGTGTAGGATGGTACGCATTTCATGCATGATTTTTTACACTTCATGGAAAGAATACTTGTGTGTTTGTTAGAATATTCATATAATAACCATAAAAAAAGAAAAATCATATAAGAATATGAAATGGACAAGGTGATGGGACGTGAACTATGACAAATATTTGGAAGATATAGAAAAAAGATTAAAAAGAAATTTTGATTTAAAAAGAGATTTTGTGCATAAAAATATGACGATTGACTTGTTTGCACAATACCTTTTAAGAAATGAAAAATATGTGGGCAGCAAAAAAATAAATATTTATGCCTTTGAGAATCACGAATATTGCTTGATAAAACATTTTTCCACCCTAGATATCCAGAAAATACAAGAATACACAGGCTATCTGCAATCAGTGATTGATGACTTTGTGATACCCCATGAAGAGCATATGTCAAGTGTGATCACAGGCGTTATTGTAGCTGATGATAACTGCAGCCAAGAAGTAATAGATAGGGTGAAAAAGTTTAAATATCACAAAAGCTTTGCCTTTGGCTTTAAGGGGTGGGTTGACATACGGTTAGTATTAGTCCTCTTAGATAAAGGCGAAGTCATCACCAATAAAAAAGGAAAGGAGGTGCAAAAGGTTTATCAGGCTTATTAAATAATTATTTTAAAGGAGGGGTATTATGAACTCATTATGGTTAATTTTAGTTAGTATTGTTATTTTTTCCATAGCTTATATTACGTATGGTGCTTGGCTTGCAAAAGAATGGGGGGTAGATCCAAGAAGAAAAACGCCTGCCCATACCAAAAATGATGGGGTTGACTATGTCCCTGCAAAAGCACCTGTGTTGTTAGGACATCACTTTGCATCCATTGCTGGTGCAGGTCCCATTGTAGGTCCTATTGCAGCTGCTATATTTGGATGGCTTCCTGTAATGCTTTGGATTCTTATTGGTGGTATTTTCTTTGGTGGTGTGCAAGACTTTAGTTCGTTATTTGCATCCATTCGCCATGATGGTAAATCTATTGGTGAAATTATAGAAGCCAATATGGGAAGACAAGGAAAAAGACTTTTTGCAGTTTTTGCTTGGTTAACTTTATTACTGGTTGTAGCAGCCTTTACAAATATTGTTGCGAATACCTTTGTAAGTGTTCCTGCAGCAGCTTCTGCATCTGTATTGTTTATTATATTGGCTGTTGTATTTGGATTTGCTGTATATAGAAGAGGTGTTTCATTGGGAATTGCTAGTATTATTGGTGTAATATTATTGTTTGCATGTATTGCCTTAGGAAATATGTTCCCATTGGTATTAAGTAGAAATGTATGGATTGGCATATTGTTGGTATATATCTTTGTTGCATCTGTTACGCCTGTTTGGATATTATTACAGCCTAGAGACTATTTGAACTCATTCTTATTATATGCCATGCTTATTGGTGCTGTACTAGGACTGGTAATTTATAGACCGACAATTCAATTACCTGCAGTAACAAGCTTTAATGTGGGTGGCTCCTTATTATTTCCTATGTTATTTGTTACAGTAGCTTGTGGTGCCATTTCTGGTTTTCACTCCTTGGTTGGATCAGGAACAACAGCGAAGCAAATGGATAATGAAGCAGATGCCAAAGCAATCGGCTATGGCGGTATGCTAATTGAATGTGTATTGGCAGTAATCGCCATTATTACAGCAGCTTATATTGGCGCAGATAAATTGAAAGAATTAGCTGGAAATGGTGGTCCGGTAAATGTATTCTCCGATGGTATCGGTGTCTTTATGTCTAAGTTTGGAATTCCTTATGCTATTGGTAAATCCTTTGTAGCCCTTGCAGTATCTGCATTTGCATTAACAAGCTTAGATACCGCCACAAGATTAGGTCGGTTTATCTTCCAAGAATTCTTTGAAGATCCAGAAAAAGAAACACAAAGTATCTTAACTAATCGCTTTTTATCTACAACCATTACCGTTATATTAGGTGGATGGCTTGCTGTGGGTAGTTGGTCTAAGATATGGCCTATATTCGGATCAGCAAATCAATTACTTGCTGCACTAGCCTTAATTGCAGTAGCGGTATGGCTTAAAAATATTGGAAAAAATTATAAAATGTTTGTTATACCTATGTCATTTATGTTTGTGGTGACTGTATTTGCCTTGATCCTATTGATTAAGCAAAATTTGGATATGATTGTGCAGCAGGTAGAAGGTGGAAGCTTAGTGCTTGTGGTATTCCCAGTACTACTACTCATCCTAGCCTTTATTCTTGCTTACCAAGCAATGAAAATATTACGCAGTGACACACCCATCAAACCCGATGCAAAAGCATAGGGGTGTTGAAAAAATATAGCAAAAAAGCAGAATAATTGACAGACAAAAGCCATGGAGGATTTCTCGATGGCTTTTGTAATGATTAGAAAAAGAGCAGATTGAAAATACATCTTTTTAGAACCTAGCAAACATTGAAAGCATAGAATAATAAAAGAAGAAGTTTTATAGGAAAGGTTTGGCGTCTCATACAAAAAAATTACCATGATAAAACAAAGAAAGAAGCAAGAAACATAAAAAAAATGTACCAATAAAAGTATAATGATGTAAATTGAATACATGTCTATAATGTGGTAAAATGATATAGATTCATTACTTCGTTTTGCTGATATCGTAATAGATGGTGTAGAAAAGATAGATCATTACGAGAGGAGTTTGAACACATGGGAAAGTTGTTTGGGACTGATGGCGTGAGAGGTATCGCAAATAAAGAACTGACAGCAGATTTGGCATATAAATTAGGCAGAGTAGGTGCCTACATATTAACAAAGGGAAAGCAAAAAGCAAAGATTGTGATAGGTAAAGATACAAGAGTGTCAGGAGACATGTTGGAAGCTGCTATGGTGGCAGGGATATTGTCGACGGGTTCAGATGTATTATGCGTAGGTGTTGTGCCGACACCAGCAGTAGCTTATTTGACAAGATATTATGGTGCAGATGCAGGTGTTGTGATCTCTGCCTCCCATAATCCCGTTGAATACAATGGTATTAAATTTTTTAATCGAGATGGTTTTAAATTACCAGATGAAATTGAAGACCAAATTGAAGAGATCATTTTAAACGGTCAAGAAATTGACCTATATCCATGGGGAAGTAATTTAGGAAGAAAAACTGAAATTGATGATGCAATTAAGCAATACACCAATTTTCTTATGACCACCATGGAGGTTGACTTAAGAGGGATGAAAATTGCAGTAGATTGTGCTAATGGTGCATCCTATGTGGCAGCGCCATCGGTATTGTCTGCTTTAGGGGCAGAGATCAAAATCATTCATCATAAGCCAGATGGACTCAATATTAATGAAGACTGTGGTTCTACCCATCCTGAAGAAGTCCAAAAACTTGTGACCGATTGGGGTGCAGACGTGGGCTTAGCTTTTGATGGAGATGCCGACAGATTAATTGCAGTGGATGAAAAAGGTCAAATTGTAGATGGTGATAAGATTCTTACCATCTGTGGAAGCAGCTTAAAAGAAAAGGGAAAATTACCCCACCATACAGTAGTAGCTACTGTAATGAGCAATATAGGGTTAGAGAAAGCATTAGATAAAGCAGGGTGTAAGGTTGTAAAAACAAATGTTGGAGATAGATATGTACTTGAAAAAATGAAAGAAGAAGGATATGCTTTAGGGGGAGAACAATCAGGACATCTTATTTTCTTGGAGCATAATACTACAGGTGATGGATTGCTTTCAGCGCTACAGCTTTTAACCGTAGTAAAAGAGAAAAAGCAAGCTTTATCAAAACTGGCAGGTGCTATGACAGTTTATCCACAGGTATTGGTTAATGCAAAGGTAAATAATACTAAAAAGACAAAGTATATGGAAGATGCGGTCATTGCAGAAGAAATCAAAAAACTGGAAGCACTCATGGATGGAGAAGGAAGAGTGTTAATTCGTCCTTCAGGTACAGAACCTTTGGTGCGGGTCATGTTGGAAGGCAAGGATGAGGTACAATTAAAAGTCCTAAGTCAACAATTGGCAAAATTAATTGAAGAAAGATTACAATAGTCGGTAACCTTCCTATGAAATAAGCATATCTTAATATTGGGAAAGCCTGGATACCCCAGGTTTTCCTATGCTATTAAAACAGATAGACAGAAGGGGGTGATGTGTAAAACGGGAAAAAGGATAAGGTTTATCAAAGAAAAACAATTTAGAAAGCGCCAGAACTTAAATCATGACCGGAGAAAAATGATTTAAGTTGACGAGGACAGGGTTTATCGAGGTTTCGGCGGATGCCCTGCGGTGTCTCACCACCGATAACGATCTTACAAAACCCTTAAGTGATTAAGGATACAAATAAGATCAGGTGAAAAAAGTTAAAATATAAAAATGAGGCAGCAAAATTTCGAAATGCTGTCACGGTATTTTATTGCCTAAAGGCAAAGACGAGAGGAGACATACATCATGTGTGGAATTGTTGGATATATTGGAAATAAACCAGTAGTACCAGTATTAACAGAAGGATTATCAAAACTAGAATATAGAGGCTATGATTCAGCAGGAATTGCAGTGTTAGACCAAGATCAAATCAAAGTTAGAAAGTTTAAAGGAAGAATGAGTGTATTAGAAGAACATTTAGAGGAAGAAACGATTAACGGAAACCTAGGAATCGGTCATACCAGATGGGCAACCCATGGAGAGCCTTCTGACCGCAATGCCCATCCTCATACAAACTGCTCTGGAAGTATTGCATTAATTCATAACGGTATCCTTGAAAATTACATGAAGATCAAGGAATGGTTGATCGAAACAAATGGAGATCATTTTAAATCTGAAACAGATAGTGAAGTGATCGCTCATTTAATCGATTATTATTATGAAGGTGACTTGCTAGATGCAGTATTTAAAGCAGTAGAAAAAATGGAAGGGGCTTATGCCATTTGTGTAATTTGTAAAGAAGAACCAGATAAAATTGTGGCAGTGAGAAAAGATAGTCCACTGATTGTAGGATTAGGTGAAAATGAAAATTTCTTGGCTTCCGATATACCTGCTTTATTAAAACATACTCGAAAAATGCTCCTAATAGAAAATGACGAAACTGTATTGTTAACCAAGGAAGGTGTAACGATCTACAATGAACTAAGACAAGAAATGGATCGAGAAGTATTTCATGTAACTTGGGATGTTGAGGCTGCTGAAAAAGAAGGCTATGAACATTTCATGATGAAGGAAATCCATGAACAACCGAAAGGAGTGTATGATACACTCCACAGAAGATTAGATAAAGAGGAGCATATCGTATTAGATGGGATTAAGATTACGAAGGAAGACTTGGATGGCATTAATAAAGTCTATATTGTGGCGTGCGGAACGGCTTATCATGCAGGCTTGGTAGGAAAATATGCCATAGAAAAATTTGCAAAGATACCTGTAGAGGTAGATGTTGCTTCAGAATTTAGATACAGAGATCCATTTGTAGATGACAAGACGCTATTTATTGCTGTGAGTCAATCAGGAGAGACATTGGATACCTTGGCAGCATTAAGAGAAGCCAAAAGAAAAGGTGCAAGAATCTTATCAGTTGTGAATGTGGTAGGAAGCTCTGTGGCGAGAGAATCCGATGATGTATTCTATACTTGGGCAGGACCTGAAATCGCAGTAGCTTCTACAAAGGCCTATACTACCCAATTGGTATCGATGTATCTGATTGCACTGCACATGGGATTAACAAAGGGATCATTAGATCAAGAAAGATATAATGAAATTGTGACAGAGCTTAAAACAATGCCTGACAAAGTCCAACGAATCTTAGATGACTATAGCAAGATCCAGCATCTAGCAGATGCACAATTTAACAATGAAAGTGTATTCTTTATGGGAAGAGGTTTAGATGTGCATGTAGCCCATGAAGGTTCTTTAAAGTTAAAGGAAATTTCTTATATTAATTCCTTTGCTATTGCAGCGGGAGAATTAAAGCATGGTACGATTGCATTAATCGAGGATGGAACCATGGTTGTTGCCTTAGCAACCCAAGATCATCTATATGAAAAAATGCTTTCTAATATCCAAGAAGTCCGTGCAAGAGGCGCTTATGTAGTAGGTGTTGCAAAAGAAGGCAATAAAGAAATAGAAAAAACAGCAGATGTTGTACTGTATATTCCCGATACCATGGATGAATTAACCCCGATTCTAAGTGTGATACCATTACAGCTTATGTCTTATTATATCGCTGTGGCCAGAGGGTGTGACGTAGATAAGCCGAAGAATTTGGCGAAATCGGTGACTGTGGAGTAGAGCGGGATTGAATAAAAGTTGTTGTTGAGCTAACAAAATAAACTCGTAACAAAAGTCATGTAATTTTAGGCTGAAAATGCCTGAATTTACATGACTTGTTTTATGAGCGCAACAACTTAAATTGCAGAATAGAATATACCAAAAATTATAGATTTTTGGTATAATATAGAAGGAGTATATAATTTTATATTAACATAATCTGACTGATGGATTTTATTCATGAGGAGGAAAATTGTTTTTAAATGCTAATTGCAAGGATTTTTCTGAGCAAAAGGTGAGAAAGTGATGATGGATTAATGATGTGACTATATAACTTTCCTTATCTTTATAAGGAGAGTTTTTTTTGTTTATTCAATTTCGTTGATGAGGTGTTTGGATGGAAAAAATGAAGGGGTTAATTGTGCCGGGGATTATTCTTTTTATATGGTGGACAGGTTCAACATTAGATTTGTGGAATGCTTATATTATTCCATCTCCTGAGAAGGTAGGGGAAGCTTTTATAATTCTTCTTAAAAAGGGGATTTTATTGAAACATGTAATAGTGAGCTTATATAGAGCGCTTTTAGGATTTACTATTTCTTTTGTAGGAGCTTTTTTATTAGCCATTTTATTATCCCTTAGTAAACAGCTATCAGCATTGTTAGAGAGGATTTTAGATTTTATGAGGCATATTCCACCTATGGCTTTAATTCCTATGTTGATCTTATGGTTTGGTATTGGAGAAATGTCGAAGCTAGCAGTTATTATATTGGCTACCTTTTTTCCAATATTTTTAAATACATTAAGTGGAATTCTCAATTGTGATTCAAAACTTATTGAAGTGGGGAAAGTTTTCGGCTTTAGCAAACTACGTATTTATAGGAAAATTATTTTTCCTCAAGCAATGCCATCTATTATGGTAGGGGCACGATTGGGATTTGGATACAGTTGGAGGGCACTAATTGGTGCAGAAATCATTGCAGCTTCATCGGGATTAGGGTATATGATTTTAGATGCAGAGCAATTATCAAGACCAGATATTATGATTGTTGGGATTCTTACCATTGGCATCCTTGGTTCTATGATGGATTATATTTTATTTAAATGTACCAATCAATTGTTATATTGGCATAAGCAGGAACAAAGGGGTGAGATGAATTGGATCAGCTAGTGATCAAAAATCTATGTAAAAGATTCTTAATTAAGGATAAAGAAATTACTGCTCTAGACAATATAAGTTTATCTATTCATGAGGGAACTTTTGTAACTATTGTAGGAAAGAGTGGTTGTGGGAAAACAACTCTTTTAAAAATCCTCTGTGGATTAGAAGAAAAAACAGAGGGAGAAATCACGACCGATTTTAAAAATATAGGAATTGTTTTTCAAGAGCCAAGATTGATGCCGTGGCTGACTGTTAAAGAAAATATGCAATTTTCAATGCTAGAAAGGGATCATGAGGAGGAATATTTGGTAGAAAAATATTTAAGAGTGTTAGAGTTATATGATTTTAAGGATGCATACCCATCACAAATATCTGGTGGAATGGCACAAAGAGTTTCTTTAGGAAGGACACTTTGCTATAATCCAGATATTATTTTAATGGATGAACCATTAGGTGCATTAGATGCTTTTAACAGAAGAAAACTTCAGAGAGAGATCATAGAACTATTCTTAAAGGAAAAGAAAACCATTATCTTTGTCACTCATGATGTAGAAGAAGCTGCCTTTTTAGGGCAAAGGATTATTGCATTAGATCAGGGACGAGTTATTAAGGATATAGCTAATGATTTAGGATACATAAGAAAAATCAATCATATGGACTTTTTAAACATAAAGGAAGCAATTTTAAATGCTATTTTAAGAAGTGGAGAAGAATAAAAAATTCTAAGATAGAGATACACAGGGTGTATATTGAATTTTGAAATTGTTTATTTACAAGTGAGAGAAGCAATTTGTTTTCAAACTATATTAAATTAAGAAGGGAAGAGAGAAATGAAAAAATTTACAAAGCTTTTATGTATGATCTGTGCTTTGATGTTAGTATTAGCAGGATGTGGGAATGGTGTAGATGAAGAGGCAAGCGTTTCTGATGCACAAAATCAAGTGAAGGAAATAAATATTTCCTATGTTACAGCACCTTTAAATGTACCTTCTATCGTTGAAAAACATGAAAGTTTATTTGAAGAAGAGTTTGGAGATATAAAAATCAATTTTCCAGAAATAACTCAAGGTTCTAAAATGACAGAGGCTGTAGCAACAGGAGATTTAGATTTTTGTAATGCTTTAGGAGGAACTTCAGCTATAATAGGAAAGGCAAATGGGGTAGATTTAAAGATTATAGGTACTTATTCAAGAGCACCAAAATGTTTCACCATCATGACAAATGATGAAAATATTCAGTCTGTGAAAGATTTAAAAGGGAAAAAGGTTGCAGGACCTAAGGGAACTATTTTACATCAATTATTGATTGCTGCGGGGAATGAAGCAGGTGTAAGTATTGAGGATATGGAATTTATTCAAATGGGGATAGGAAATGGTGTATCTAGTATGATGAGTGGAAATGTTGATGCAGCATTGGTTGCAGGACCAGCAGTGATCAAGGCTCAAGAGGGTAGCGCACGTATTCTTAGAAATGGAGAAGGTCTATTAGATGCTACTATTGTCATTGGGGCAAGAGGAGAATTTTTAAAAGAGCATCCTGATCTTGTAGAAAAATATATGAATGTTCATGAGAAAGCATTAAAGTTTATGGAAGAAAATCAAGAAAAAATGTTTGAAATGGTAGCAGAAGAAAATGGAGTTTCCGTTGAAGATGTAAAAACTATGTATCCATGGTATGATTTTAATCCAACTATTACAGAAAAGGATGTGGAAGAGTTAGAAAAAACACAAGATTTTCTATTTGACAATGGTATGATTCAAGAAAAAATAGATATAAAAACTCTTTTTGTAGAAAAGTAAGAAGGGTGTAGATTAATGTAGGATTAAGTAAAAATAGCCCTTCCTTTTTGGAAAGAATGAAAATGAGCAAACTTTTTTTAAAAACTACAGTTGTTGAGTTAACAAAATAAACTCGCACCAAAAATAATAAAGTTATACTAAGGAAAATAAAGTTGTAATAAAAGTCATGTGATTTTGGGCTGAAAATGCCTCAATTCACATGACTTTTTTGTGTATAGGAGGAAGGTTTACGATATAGGGGAAAACAAAAAAATAGAAAAAATTTAGAAAATAAATTGAAAAAACAAAATAGACAAAACCATCTTCATGCCTTGGTTTTAAAGGTATATAGTCTCTAAAGATAATTTGACGAGAGAACTTCTCTAAGAGTATATGCAAGCATATTTATTTATATTGCGGTGATGCTCGCTTCAGCAGTTCCACCAATGATCTTGGAAAAAAGTCAGGCATCTGGCTTGACTACAGATCAGGCTTGGAATAATGTAGGTCTTTTATTGGGATTGTTTACTTTTATTTCGATATTGATATGCTGGTTTTTTACTAGAGGAAAAGAAATCAGGGTTGAAAAGACCCAAAAACAAAAAGTTAATCTATTTAAGGCTTATAAAGAGGTGTTTACACTCAAGCCTACAAAGTATCTTGCTTTATCGGTATTATTCATGTCTGCTTCTTGCGCAATTATGAGCAGTGGAGTTGTATATCTAATGAATAATAATTTGGGTTTCTCAGCAGAAAAGCAATCAACTTACTTTGTTATGCAAACGGTTATTACAATTGCATTGTTGCCGTTTATCAATTATTTGTCTGCAAAAATCGGGAAAGAAAAAGCATATTTAGGTACGATTTTGTTTACAGGAATATCTGTTCCACTATTCTTATTAACTGGTATAAGCAGTTTTCTGATGCTTGTCATATGGTGTTTATGTTATCAGATAGGGAATGCTACCTTTTGGACACTATATTATTCTATGATGTATGATATCAGTGAATTAGATGAATATATATATGGCTTGAGAAGAGAGGGTGCAATCACCTCGATTACAGCATTGTTTCACAAGATAAGTGCTGTGATTGCAATGTGGCTCATGGGAATCCTGTTAGAGTTTATTGGGTATAACGGTGCAGGTTTAGAGCAAACTGACAGAGCATTGTATAGGATACTTCAAATTAATACCATTTTAGCAGGAGGATTAGCTTTAGCAAGTGCTAGCATTATTATTAAATATCCTCTAAATAAGCAACCATTCCAACGATTGCAGGAAATTCTCGCTTTAAAGAGAGAAGGTAAAGGTTATGATGGTGAAGGAATTGAAGCATTACTTTAATACCATATAGTCAAAGATTTTATTATCAATGATATAAATACTAATGGGAGGATGTCATTATGAGCAAAAAAAGAGCAAGAGAACTGGGAATACTATTGCCTGGAGAAACAGGCAAATATAATGCAATGACAGATGTTCCGGGAATTGAAGTCGGATTTTCAACGATTTTGAAAGGAGAATCCGAAGATTATAAAGGAAGTGGATCAAATTTTGCTCGAACAGGTGTTACAGCAATATTGCCTAGAGGTAAAAAAGGAGTGCGGTTTTTGCAGGTCGACACAACCTAAATGGGAATGGAGAAAACTCATTGGATAGATGATTCTGGATTTATGCATGGCCCGCTTATGATCACAAATACAAACAGTGTAGGAATCGTAAGAGATACAACTTCAAAGTGGATGATACAAAACAAGTATTATTATCCTCTTGTTTTTGAAGGAAGAGAAATTGACGGATGCGGATACTTCTATCCGACAGTTGGAGAGACTTGGGATGGAGTAATCAATGATACCAATGGGTTTCATGTAAAGGAAGAGTATGTATTGGAAGCCTTAGCAAATGCTTCATCTGGAGACCTGTGCAAGAAGGAAATGTCGGCGGAGGAACAGGGATGCAATGCCATATGTTTAAAGGAAGCACAGGGACTTCCTCTAGGGTTGTTGCAATAGAGGGGGAAAGTTATATTTTAGAGGTTCTGGTTCAAGCAAATCACGGATTTAGAGAGCATTTTGAAATTTTGGGCGTCAAAATGGGAGATAAAATTAAAGACTGTGACCCAGTATATAATACCTTTATGCCAAAACCAGGGACAGGATCCATTATTGTAGTTGTTGCTACAAATGCACCGATGATGCCATGGCAGCTTTCAAAAGTATGCAAAAGAGTTCCTATTGGCATTGGGAAACTTAGAGCAGACTATGAGAATGGCTCGGGTGACATCTTTATTGCATTTTCAACGGCGAATGAGAACGCATTTACCACTACAAAAACATCTGTAGAAATCCTTGGAGATGCATTGAGTATTTTCTGTGCAGTTTTTTACTCTTTTATGGTTATTATCATTGTCCGTTATGCAAATGAAGTTGACAATATTATCATGTCGATAGGTCAATTAGCTACAGCCACTATTTTGTCTGCACTAGGATTGTTTATTTGGGAGCCTCTTAACACAACTCAAATCATGGACAACTGGTTTCCTATTCTTTTTGTTGGTATTTTCGCAACAGCGTTAATTATCCCCCTCCAGATCAGCGCGCAGAAATACACAAGTCCCACAAAAGTTGGGATATTTGTTCTTTTAGAACCAGTAGTTGGAACGATTTTAGCTGTTATATTTATTAATGAAATCCTAACGAAAAACAGTCAGATCGGTTGTGTTTTAATTCTTCTAGGTCTTTTGATGATAAAATATGAAGAATATATAAAGGAGAAAAAATCAACCAATAAAACACAACTGCATTGCTAAGCCCTTTTACCAACTCTTCTGAATTTAAGCTTAGCAAACATTCTGTGGACCATAAGGTTAAAAAATTAAGCAAAGAGCAACTATAGGTGCAGGCGCTATTGGGATTCTAGTTGGAATGGCGGCGAAATCTTATGGCAATATTCCAATTATGGTAGACATAGTTGATGAACGTTTAGGAATAGCAAAAAAATTGGTATAGATTATACAATGAACCCAGTGAAATTTGATGCTGTAGAGGAAATAAAGAAAATAACCAATGGTTGTATGGCAGAATGTGTTGTAGAAGCATCAGGTTCTACTATTGGTATACGTAATACACTTGATTATGCAGCAACAACAGGACGTATTGCTTTAACGGGTTGGCCAAAAGAGGAAGTAGAATTATCTACAGCTGTCATAACAAAAAAAGAACTTCAAATTCGAGGTTCCAGAACAGGGGTTAGTAGTGAGTTTCAAAAATCAATCGATTTAATTTACTCAGGAAAAGTAGAAGCAACAAAGATTATATCTAAAGTAACAACCTTTGAAGAACTTCCAAAGGCAATTAAACATCTAGATGAAAAACTAGGAGATTGGTTAAATGTTATAGCATTAATGTAGTCTTTTGAAAAGAACTTTGGTGCATATTAATTAACAAATTGTGCGGCCGGGCAAGTTTGTGTGCTTTAGCGGGTGAAACTCCCCCGCTTAGTAAGGCTGCAGGCGAGCCACCAGTAGCAAGTTATGGATGCGGTAGGAGCTTTTTATATATGGTAAAATAGTTATTACATAATCGTAGAAGAAGGCGTCTTAACTTTATTTATTAAGTTTATATATTTCTATACTAATTAATATTTTTCTCCAACTTCATTATTATTGTGTCAATGCCAGCAGGATTTTTTCCACCATCTTTATAATCTTTAAATCCTAATTTCATATATAACTTTCTTGCAGCTTCACCATCTTTCACGTTAGAAGAAAAAGTCTGCACAAATATAGGCTTTGTGTCATCTAAACAATCAATTGCAGCTTTTAATAATTGATAACCATATCCTTTTCCACGACATTTTTTTTTAATCGCTAACCAAGCTATTTCATTTTCAGCTTTATTAATTGCAATTATCCCTTCAATATCATTATTAGTATTTACAACACAAAAAGCCGATAAATTAGATATGCATTCTTTTATTCCATTTTTGAAATCTTCACATCCTACCATTTCACCAAATAATGGTTGGACCTCTCTAGCTAATTCTAACCATGTATTGAAATCTTGCTCTGTAACAAGTCTAATCATAAACGACCTCTCTTTCTATATTTAATATTTTAACTAATCATGTCTTTATTCTATTATCACGATTTATTATACAAATATCGCTTTCCTAATTTTAAAATCTTTTAGTTTTGTATCACAATGAGAAGTGTGAGAATGTACCATAAGGTGCTTGCTCTTTATAGCATCTTTCTCTGAATCAAAGTATTGAACAACACATGTAATTAGAAAGGTATTTAGTAGCCACACCACAGCGAGTCTATCAAGAAATTGGTGTAAACAGTCTGAAAATTATATGTGAGGTAAATTCAGAGGGGAGATTAAATTCTCCCCTCAAAACGTATACTAAGTTGCCTGGGAATCAATGTCTAGTTTCTAATTCTACTGCTTCACTTTTTCCTAAAACTCTAAAATCATATCATACCATTTAGAACCACCATGCACGGATTTAGATATGCCTTTGTTTTTATATCCAAACTTCATATAATAATGAATAAGATGTTCTTTGCAAGTTAAAATAATTCCTTTGCGACCTCTAGCTCTTGATACGTCTATCATATAATTCATTAACTGAGCTGCAATTCCTTGATTACGATACGCTGGTATAACATCAAGTCCAAATATAGTCTGGTAATTCCCATTTGGATTATGTAATGCAACATCTTTATAAAGTTCATCATAGATAACAGTTCCATCGATAACACAACCATTAATAAATCCAATGATAGTGCCTTCTACTTCTGCTACAAAAAAAGATTCTTTGAATGCTTCAATACGATTCTTTAAAGATTTCTTACTAGCCGCTTCTGCTTCTGGAAAACATATTGCCTCTACTTTTGTTATTGTCTCTAGATCTTTAATAGATGCTTGCCTAATTTTAATATCCATTATATTACCTACTCTCCTTTTCATTCGTGTCTGCTTTTTCTACGTTTTTTAGCATTTTATTCTCTTCACATTCTATACAGAGGTCTTTTCCCCCATATGTTATTTGTTTTAATCTTAAAGTCAAAGTCCCTTGTAAGTGTACCTATGAGGCATATGCTCTTACATTCTCTTTTGCAGGTTGTACATCCCGTACCTTAAAAAGCATGGAGGTGGCAAAGGTATTTGCAAAACGGCCTGAAAATGAACATAGACGAAACTACCATTATAATCATTATACGTATCTTCCGATTAAAAAGAAAGCCTAACCTTATGCGTAGCAGGGACAAGGTATATGTAGTAAAGAGAAGGTAATTTGTAATCGTTTAATAGTTGTGTATCAACTTAGTAAAAAATTTTGTTTTAATATCGTTAGAATAGAAATTTGTTATGAATAAATTAGGAGGGATATAAATGCTTTGTATATACAGATTTGGGATAATAGATTGCTTAGAAGAATATAAATTTGAGCCTGAAAAATATAATTGTACATTTGTAGATGATGATTTTTTAGGTGAAATATATCACGTAGGGTTCAAAGAGAAAAAGGAAAGATTTTGAGATTAAAAATAGTTGACAAAAAAATAAGATAGGAATAAAATGAATGTAATTGGTGTAATATATAAATATATATAGACTATTACTAAAAAGAAAGATAAAAATAAAAGGAGGAATTCGCATGGATGGAAAGATAGATTTAGTAGGAAATTTTGCAACGGATTGGATTAAATATAGTGACTATGAGATTAAAACAACTTCCGCAGGAGAAATTTATATCATACCATCTGAAGAAGCTGTTTTTAGTATGTATAATCCTTTTAATGTAGCAGAAGATTTACTCTTAAGTTTAATCAGTATAGGGGATAAAGGATTACAACTAGAAAAAGAAATGAATGAAGAAAACAAAATACAGTTAAATAATGAAATTTTAATATTCGCTAAAAAATATGGATTATTAGGACTGATTAGTGCTAGTGCATACAATCGAAATATTATAGGAGATGAAAAAGTCCTATTAATTGAAAATAACTATATTACAAAAGAAAAAATAATGGATGAAAATAGCTATTTAAGTAAATTTATTCCTTTTACAGAAGAAGGGGATATTATAATTAAAAAATATAGAAATTGTGTGGATATTGTTAAAAGAGAAGATTCGCCAAAGTTTTATGGAAAACGGCCAGTTGTATTAGATCTCGTGTTTTCAAAATTTTATTCTGAAAAAATCAACTGGATGATAGATTTTGCAAAGATGATAGCATTACATTTTAACCATCTTTTAGTATATAAAAATACATCTGTGAACTTAACTGAAAATGTTACGATTATGGCTGGTAAATTCCATGCTGAAAAAATTGGTTTTACAATCAATCAATTAGATAAAACAACGATTGCTTGGCAGTTTGATTCTCTTAAAACTGCTGTGGAGACCATATATGCATTCGCAGTTACGGATGAGACAATAGCAATGGATCGATGCAAACACTGTGATAAGGTATTTATTGCTAATAATATTAGAAGTAAGTATTGTAGTACATCATGTAGAAATCGTGCTAACGTTCAGAAAAGTAGAGAAAGAAAATCGAATAAATAGGGAGTGGAGGAACAGGAATTTTCTGACTGTGTTTTAGTTAGAAGGATACATTATTAAGTAAAAGTCTTGTCCACGGATTAGAGCACGAGGTAACAGGAGTATGTTAGAAGGATGCATTATTAAGTAAAAGTCTAATAGCACTTTATAATGATCTTAAAGGAAATGAGGGAATAATCGTTGAAAAAAGAAAATAGAAAAGGGCTGCTAATGGCATATAAAGAACGTAAGATTACAGGTGGTATATATGCTATTAGAAATACTACAAATGGAAAAATGTTATTATTGTCTACAAGTGATTTACAGGGCTGCAAAAATAGGTTCCAATTTTCCCAAAAAACAGGCGCATGTGTAAATATGCAGCTTCAAAAGGACTGGAAAGAGCTTGGTGGAAATGTGTTCGCATTTGAGATATTAGAAGAAATCGAGAAAAAGGACATACAAACACTAAAAGAATTTAGAGAGGATATAAAAGTGCTTGAAGAACTTTGGATTGAAAAACTTAAGTCACAGGAGCTGTACTAATGGTGAGAAAAATTTCATATGTGTAGGATATTTAAAGAATCTTATATTTGATGCTTATTACAAAGAAAATCTGAATTGTATAGAAATAATACCATAAGAAGAAACAATTGTCGAAATATGCAATAATTTAGCGAATAATTGTTAAAGGTGTAGTTTTATAGAATGTAGAATATTACAACAGGATAAAATTAAAGGGGGAACAAAAATGACAGAAGTATTATTGATTTCACAGCAAGATATAAAATCAGCACTTGATATGGAAAAAACGATTGAAGTATTAGAAAAAGTGTATAGGGCCCATGGAAATAATCAAGTAAATATGCCATCAAAAATTACTTTAGATTTAGGAGAAAGTAATGACTGGCCGCTGTACGGAGGTTCATATAATGCAATGCCTGCATATATTGGAGAAGATTTGGATGTAGCAGGAATAAAATGGGTGTGGGGATTTGAAGATAATCCTAAAAAAGGCTTACCCTATATTGGGGGCACGATATTACTCAATGATCCTAGGACTGGAGAACAGCTTGCAATAATGGATGGAAGCTATATTACTGACATAAGAACAGGCGCTTCAGCAGGAGTTGCAGCAAAATACTTGGCAAAAAAAGGTGCACAAGTAGTATCTATCATTGGAGCAGGAGTAGTAGGTAGAATGAGTCTAATAGCCATAAGCAAAGTACTTGATATTAAAAAAGCTTTTGTAGCTGATATTAGATCGGAAGCATCAGAAAGATTTGCATCAGAAATGAGTACGTTGTTGGGTATAGATGTGATAGCTGCAAATTCAAATAAAGAAGCAGTTGAAGATGCAGATGTTATCGTCACAGCCACTATTGCAAATGAAGCTTTGGTTATGAAGGATTGGTTAAAAGAAGGCTCGTTAGTGATAACATTGGGTTCTTTTCAAGAACTAGATGAGAATATTCCACTTTCCACGGATAAATTAATTGTTGATAGCTGGGCCCAAAATTCACATAGAGGTGAATTGCTAAAACTAGTGCATGCTGGAAAAATAACTGAGACAGATGTATATGCTGAGCTACCAGAAATCATAGTAGAAAAAAAAGTAGGAAGAGAAAGTGACAAAGAGAAAATTTGTGCCTCTATAATTGGGATGGGTTCTACAGATATCGGCGTTGCTGGAACGCTATATAAACAACTTAGTAAAAAATTAGAAACGAAATTTAATATGCGATAAATGTAATAAAAGACTAAATATCGCGAGAATCACTAATAGTGCTTCTCGCGATATTTGATTGGGGCATGTATGATAATGCCTTTAAAAGAGTATGTTTGTGGGGAGTATAAGCCTAAAAGGATAAAGGCAGGAATAGATTCTGAGGTATCTTTTCTTATTTGTAAAGATTCCTCAATACACACTTCAGTAACATAGCGCTCATCGTAGATAAAAGGTGGGACTACCTTACGATTATTTCTATAGTTATTTCCTACCAAATTTTCAAAAAAATATATATTGAAGCCTTTGGAATTTTATATTAGTATCATAAAAGAAAAACTTGCATTTAAAAGGTATGCGCATAACAAAAAAGAGTTTTAAAACATAAAACTCTTTTTTGTTATGGACAATTATTGTCCACTTAAAATTGTACTATTAATATAGAAGCATGATTAATAATATAGTTATAGATAAATTTAGGGGGATTATACATGAATTATCAGCATTTTAGCAAACAAGAGCTTATAAAAGTGTTAAAACAAAAAGACGAAACGATAAAGACCCTAAATAAAGAGATAAACAAATTAAAATATTATGCATCTATCGATGGAATGACAAAAACTTTTAATAGAAGAGCTGGAATGGAGATATTAGAAGAAAAAATGCGCATGACAAAAATTTATAAACAACCACTATCCATTTGCTTTATAGATATAGATCAATTTAAAAAGATAAATGATACATTTGGACATGCGTTCGGAGATAAACTTTTGATAGATATAAGTAGAATACTTAAGTACAATATCAGAAAAGTAGATATAGTTTTTAGAATAGGCGGAGATGAGTTTATAATTATATTTCCTAATACAACGCGTAAACAAGCAGTAAAAGTATGGAATAGGATTTGTGAAAAGATAAGCGAAATAAATAAATATGGACTATACCAATATGATATAAGTTTAAGTTGTGGATTTTCTGAGTATGATTCGAATAGTGAAATATCTGTAGAAGATTTAGTAAAAAATGCGGATAGAGAAATGTATAAGAAAAAACGGACCCATATGGAGAATGCGTGATGATAATGCATGCTTATTGATAACTATATTTTTTACGTCCTTTTTTAAAAGTAAGAAAGTATCTTTCATCAATTCAAATGATTCCTTCAAATACTTCTGATTTTAGGTATCTTTATCATTTAAATAATACCTACTTTATTGAACGGTTTCCAAAATAAATATTCTTAAAAAGTAAAAAGATCATTTCTTATTAGAGATATAAAAAGAAGTGCAAACATTGCATCTATATACTTATATTTTGATAGGTGTGGAATTTGGTTTAAAAATAATAGAGGAATAGGAGGGGAAAATATTGAAATTAGAATACATTGACGATTATTGGAATTATTTGCTATAATATGAGTGGAAATTGAGTTGTACAAATAGACTCTTTAGATGACAAATCTTTTAAAAGAACTGTTTTGAAAGAGTAAATTTTATTGATAGACAATATGTGTTGATGTACTCGGCGTATAATAATATTAGAAATTTATGGTGATACATATGAATAAAATAAAAGATGCAAAGGTAAATGGAGAATTTAGAAAAAGAGTTCA
Organism: Clostridiaceae bacterium 35-E11; assembly: GCA_038396625.1. Lineage (GTDB taxonomy): Bacteria > Bacillota > Clostridia > Peptostreptococcales > Thermotaleaceae. The sequence continues at coordinate 3,157,283 of CP121688.1, read as the reverse complement.
GTTTATGTTTCCTGGGAAATTGATGAAGATAAAGTTTGAATTCTATGGACAATCTATTGATGCTATTCTTGACCGATTACCTAGTGCAGAGATCCTAGAAGAAAATGATGCTAATCTAGTAGCGAATTCTACAGAATATAGAGAGTGCTTAAAAATAACTTAGTGATACTAGAAATAAGGAGATAATAATGAAATATATATGCTATGCAGCTTTTAGTGAAGACTTTGTTATACTTGCACATAAAATATTCAAAAAATTGGGAAAAACAGTAGAAATTCAAGTTTGGGATCCTCAGAATCCCCTAAAACTTATTAATGATGGTGTTAAAGTAATTATGGCACGTGGGGGAACTGCAATCAGGATAAGAAATACGCTGGATATACCTGTTGTTGAAATTCCTATTCCTTTTGAAGACATAATGCAAGCTTTACTTAAAGCGAGTAAAATAGGGAGAAATATTGGGGTAATAGGGTACAATAATTTATTGAAAGGTTTAGATTTATTGAATCCATTATTAAATATCAATATAAAGCAAATATTTGCAAATAACGAAAGTGAAATGAGAGATCAAATACTGAAACTTAAAAATGATGGTATAGATGTAATTGTAGGAGGTCTACTTCAAACAAATATAGCGAAAGAACTTAATATGAATTATGTAAGAATTGATTTAAGTGAAAGATCATTAGAATATGCTTATAATGAGGCTGAAAGAATATTAGAAACGATTCTTTCTAATACCAGAAAAAATGAAGAATTAAATGCAATTTTAGATCATACCAAAGAAGGATATGTTGCAATTGATAAAGAGGGAGATATAACTTTAATAAACCAAACAGCATTAAAACTCATTCCAGAAGATCATAGATCATTTATTGGTACTCCGCTAATAAATGTCTTTCCTGAATTGAAGGGTTTATTAGACATTTTGAAAACTGGAAAAGAAAGTTTACAAGAGACTACGAATTTAAAAGGTATTAATGTGCTTTATAATATGATTCCTTTAAAACTTGATAATAATGAAGTGATAGGTGCAATAGCTACATTTAATGATATCAATACGATTACTAAAGGGGAGCACAAAATAAGAAATAAAATATTAAATAAAGGATTATATGCTACATATAAATTTGAAAATATAAAGGGCGAGAGTAAATCTATAAAAGATTGTATAAACATAGCAAAAAAATTTGCAACTACAGACTCTACCGTATTAATAATAGGAGAAACAGGTGTTGGGAAGGAATTATTTGCTCAAAGCATACATAACATGAGTTCAAGAGAATTCGGCCCCTTTATAGCTGTGAACTGCGCATCACTTCCAGAAAGTATCTTAGAGAGCGAATTGTTTGGGTATGAAGAAGGAGCATTTACAGGGGCTAAAAAAAATGGAAAAGCTGGTTTGTTTGAACTTGCACATAAGGGAACCATATTTTTAGATGAAATAAGTGAGATGCCGTTGACTTTACAAGGGAGATTTTTAAGGATTTTACAAGAAAGAAAAGTGATGCGCCTTGGGAGTGATCAGGTCATACCTATAGACGTAAGGGTGATATCTGCAACGAACAAAAAGTTGATTGACTTAGTTGCTAAAAATCAATTTAGAGATGATCTATTTTATCGATTAAATATATTAACATTGGTTATACCCCCATTAATAGATAGAAAAGAAGATATATATATATTAGCCAAAGCGTTTTTAATAAATTATCCGAAAAATAAAAAAATCAATGTAACAAAGGAAGCAATTAATGCTTTGCAGAAATATAACTGGCCAGGAAATGTGAGGCAACTACAAAACTTTATTGAAAAACTTAGTATTATTCATACATCAGATATAATTGATGCAAGTATAATAAATAAAATGATCATGAATTATGAGCCTAATTTTCAAGAAAAGAACCTTCTGAAATATAAGGCTATGAAATCATATATTACAAAAGAAGAAATAGAAGAAGCTTTAGAATGCTCTAAAGGCAATAAAACCGAGGCAGCAAATATTTTAGGTGTGCATAGAAGCACACTTTGGCGACTTATAAAAAAATACAATATTTAAGAAAAAAGAACTAAAGCACATTTTAGTTCTTTTTTATATTTCATAATGTTGCAGATAGCGTTGCAAATGTTTCGAATAAAACATTTGCAACGCTATGTATCTTCTTACATATGTATTTATTTCTGTAAAGCATTAGAGTTATAGTGAATGAAATTCCCAGATATACATCTTTCAATGAACGAATTATAGCTTTGGTACAATTATTGCTTTGTTTACTTGTATATCGTTTATACATAAATGATTTAAGAATAAGGAGGATCCGTATGATTGACTTAAGAAGCGATACGCTAACCTTACCAGAAGAAGAAATGTTACAAACAATTCTATCTGCTAAGCTTGGCGACGACGGAAGAGTAGATCAAAATGGAAGGGGGGAAGATTTAACTGTAAATAAGCTTGAGGACTTAGCAGCTATGTTAACTGGAAAAGATGGGGCTATACTTTTTTCATCAGGAACATTAGCAAATACTACTGCAATTCTAACATATTGCAATCCTGGGGATAAAGTTCTTGTAGATGAAATGCAGCATATCTATATAAGTGAAAAAGTAGTTTTTGAAGAAAATGTTGGTCAACTTGTTCCTGTTGTATACAAATTAAATGAAAGAAAAACTCCTGAGATGGACAATCTGAAAACCTTAATGGAACAAAATGATATTAAGCTTATGTGTATTGAAAATACACATAACTTTTCTGGAGGCACATGTACAAGTTTAGAAGAATTAAAAGAAATACATCGTATAGCGAAAGCATTTAATATTCATATACATATGGATGGAGCAAGATTATTTAATGCTGTAGTAAGTCTTGGTGTAGAAGCAAAAGATATATGTCAATATGTAGATTCTGTTATGTTTTGTCTTTCAAAAGGATTAGGTGCACCTATGGGTTCGATTTTATGTGGCCCCAAAGATTTTATAAAAAAAGCAAGAATAAAAAGAAAACTTTTAGGAGGTTCTATGAGGCAAGCTGGAATTATAGCGGCTCCTGGAATATATGCACTTCAACATAATATTGAGCAATTAAAAAAAGACAATGCAAACGCTAAATATGTTGCTGACAATCTTCAAGATTTAAAAAATACACAGGTTCAAAAGGATGTACAAAGCAACATTGTTATGTTAGATATAAGTGATACGGGATTAACTGCTGAAGGATATTGCACTAAAGCAAAAGAACATGGATTATGGATTCGCCCGGTACTTGACAATCAAGTTCGTTTAGTTTTTTATAAAGGAATTAATCGTGATGATGCAGTTCGTGCTATTAAAATCATCAAAGATATTGATAAATCTTTATAATTTAGGATTAATGCTTGTGAAAAAATGTAATCAATAAAATATGAAAGGTTGTGTTTGTATGAAAATTGCTGGAAAGAAAATTAGTTTAACTACACAGGTTTTTCTTGCGATGCTTCTAGGTGCTATTTTAGGGCTTGTTGTTGGAGAACCTATGACGCAACTGGGATTTATTGGTAAAATATGGCTTAACTGCATTAAGATGATTGTTGTGCCTATGGTAATCTGTACGATTATTACAGGGATTACTTCTCAAAAAGACGTTAAGTCTTTGGGTCGTATTAGTGTAAGAATTATGACGTATTATATTCTTACAACTTTAGTTGCTTGTGCCATTGGTTTAGCTGTGGCCTCGATTATTAAACCTGGAACAATGAGTAACTTTACTGGATTAGCTTCACAAGAAATTACTGGTTCTACTGAAATTACTATTGCAGACTTCTTTACAGGTATGTTTTCTTCCAATATGTTTAAGACGTTTTCAGAAGGAAATATTCTACAAACACTGATTATTTCTGTCATGATAGGCATTGCAATTTTAAGAATGAAAAATGAAAGTTTCAAAGCTACTGTAATCAATGGATTTGATGCTCTAAGCGAGATGGTATTTTCACTTATCCGTATGATTATGATTGTATCACCAATTGGAGTTTTCTTTTTAATGGCAGATTCTTTTGGTAAATATGGCGCAGGTATTTTTACTAGTATGGCAACCTTAGCAGGTACATATTACTTAGCGTGTATTATTCATATTCTTTTAATTTATGGTAGTGTAGTATGGTTTTCATCAGGAATTAATCCTATTAAGTTTATTAAAGATAGTGCAGAATTATGGATTTATACAATTTCTACTTGTAGCAGTGTAGCTTCTATTCCTATAAATATTAAAGTAGCCAAAGAAAAGTTTGGTGTTTCTGAAAGCATTTCTGGATTCACGATTCCTTTAGGTTCTCAAATGAACTATGACGGCAGTGTAATACTTTATGGTTGTGTTATCGTGTTTATCAGTCAGGTTGTGGGAGCACCAGTTAGCATAGGGATTATGCTTAAAGTTATTTTTTTATCGGCAATTTTATCTACTGGCGGTGGTGGAATTCCTGGAAGTGGTATTGTTAAATTGCTTGTTATGGTTGAAGCATTTGGACTTCCTACTGAGATTGTTGGTATTATTGCCGCATTTTATCGTTTGTTCGATATGGGAACAACAACGAATAACTGTTTAGGAGATTTAGCTGGAACAATTTTCGTGTCAAAACTAGAAGAAAAATCTTCTAAAAAGAATGATATAAAAATAATGGAAGCTAATTAACTTTTAAATGTAAAAATAACTGACAGCAACCAGTTGCTGTCAGTTATTTTTATTGAATAAATACTACTCATCGCTATCACTGCTGTTGCAAAACTGTCCTATTCTCTTATATAAAAACATTGGAAAATTAAATTCCATATTGACAGTATAGGTCTATTACAGTAGACTTATGTTAGGTCTATTAAAATAAACCTAAAAACTAGAAAGGATGGTTTTATGGAGAATCTAAGATTATATGATGCGGAGTATAAATTCATGACCTTGATTTGGGAAAATGAACCAATTAATTCAACTGAACTCGTAAAATTATGCAAAGATAAATTAGGATGGAAAAAATCTACCACATATACAGTGCTCCGAAAGCTTCGTGACCGTAGTATCCTACAAAATGAAGATGCCATTGTAACGTCCTTGGTAAAACACAATGATGTTAGGAAGTATGAAAGTGAAATTTTACTAGATAAAGTTTTTGATAGCTCTTTGCCCAAGTTTTTAGCTGCTTTTTTAGGAGATAGGAAAATAACGCCTAAAGAAGCTGAAGAATTAAAGAAAATTATTGATAGAAGCAGAGAGGAAGAGTAGAATGGAAAATCTAAAAAGCATTTTTCTCCTAATATTTAATATGAGTATTACTGCCACATATGTTGCCATTGCCATCATAGCAATTAGGATATTCCTTTTTAAAAAATATCCTAAGATCCTTTCCTATTCTCTATGGGGAATATTACTGTTTAGGTTAATGAGTCCTATTTCTTTTTCATCTGCTTTTAGTTTTTTAAATTTATTAAAATCGAAAGCTGGAGAAAGTACCAGGAGCATTGAATACATTCCACAAAATATTGAAATGATGCAAGCGCCAGCGATAGATGTTGGCATAAATAGGATTAATAATATTGTAAATACATCGTTTTCCCAGGCAACAGAATTTGCAAGTATGAATCCTATGCAATTCACTATATTGATTTCTACTGTGATTTGGATGATAGGGATAATAGGACTAATCCTATATAACATCACTGCATATAGAAAAGTTATATCCAAGGTTCAAACAGCTACGCTATGTGAAGATAGTATTGTAGCTGAAGTTATGAATAAAATTAGTTTAAAGCGTAGAACAAAAGTATATGTTACTGATCAAATTGAAAGCCCTTTTGTTTTGGGATTGATAGTACCTAAAATATATATCCCAATAAATATTACAAGACAGGAATGGCCTTATATCCTTACCCATGAGTTCGTGCATGTAAAAAGAGGTGATTATATCATAAAACCTTTGGGTTATTTTATGTTAATGCTTCATTGGTTCAATCCAATACTATGGCTCTCCTTTAGGCTTATGAGTAAGGACATGGAAATGTCCTGTGATGAAAAGGTTATGGAAATCTTAGGAGATGAGATTAAACAAGATTATGCCCATTCATTACTTTCACTAGCAGTAAAGGAAAATAGATTATTGCAGGGAAGTCCCTTGGCATTTGGAGAAAGTAATGTAAAATTACGTATTAAAAATATCCTAAAGTTTAAGAAACCATCTTCTTATGTTTTAACAGTGGTGATTATTTTAATTGCAACGATTGGTTTTGTGTTGCTTGCAAATCCTATAGAGAAAATGGAGAACACAGTTAAGGGATTAGATTATGAGAAGATTTATGAACATAAGACCCGCTATGTAGGGGATGCAAGCAAAGTATCTGGTCTTGCGAATCACTTATATTATACTGAGTTCAAAAATGGTATTGCCTTACAGACAAATATAAAACCCTATGGGTTAACTGTAAATTATAATATAAAAGCTGAAGACTTCATGGAGTATGGTGGCATTCAGCGAACGGATAAGATGCTTAAGAATGCAGCAATGATGTTCTGCCTTATTGATAATGTTGAAAAAATAAGTTTTAACTTTGGCGATGGCAGTAATATACACAGTTTTTCCTTTCAACGAGAATTTTTTAATAAAATATATGGAGAGGATATAAGAAATTATGCATCTTCATTTAATAAGTTTAGAAATGAATTTGTGTCTATGCTTGAGAGAGAAAATTGGAGTAATGCAGAATTTAAGGTATATCTTACGAACAAAATAGAGCTTTATCTGTGGAGAAATAAAAATATTACAGGGACAGATGATGCTTACTACACCTTATTGCCAGGAACCAACAAACCGAAAGATGAAAAAGAGATTTATAACTTAAATATAGCCACTAAGGACATAGAAAGAATAAACAACAAATTATCCCAGTATCAAAGGAACACCCACTTGGCGATACGCCATGATCGTTCTTTTTCTAAAGAGGATATGATGGCAACAAGTGATGATATTATTTTTAATGGGGAATCTAGAAGTATCGGGGTATTTGGAGAAGGATTCAATCAGGATAAACCTTGGGAGATTGGGATGAAAGTAGAGGAACTTTTACAAACAATCATGTCCTCTCCTAAAGAATCTTCAGATCCCAAGGATTATATTGAGGCCCATCAAAATGAATATGAAACCATCTTGAAAATAGGAGATGGAGCTTTACAATACATGCTTTCTTTGTTTGAACAGGGAAAAAACGAAGGTCTTAAGGCTCATATCATGATGGCATTGTGCATTGACTTATTAGGAGATAGAAATAATGTGGAAGAAAACTCCTATACCTCACCAAAGGAATGGTACGCAAAACTTTCACCTTATGAAGATGTAAAGCTACCTCCATTTAAGTATAAACCAAATAGCGACATTGATAAATTAGTTTATGCAGCAGCATTAAAACAATATTCTCCAAAACAAAATGGTAATGGTGTGACGATTGTGGCTCCTAAAATATTTGGAAGCTTTGAAAAGGAAAAGGAATTAAAAATCTTTGTAACTGTATATTATGATCAGTTCAAGCTATATGGGAAAATCCTTCATAGTGAAAGTGCAGGAGTCGTTCCTGCAGCAATCATATATACAAAAAATGATGATGGAAGATATACCTTTAAAGAGTATATAGAAGCGATGGATGGGGCTTATTTTAACAAATCAATCGAAGAATTCTGCGAGCCACGGGACGATATAGCCAAGGCAATGATGAACTATTATAGTGATTATAGAGATTTATTTGAATTGATGAATGATCATCTTAAATACTATCTAAAGGAAAATAATATGAAAGGAATTCAACTTAAAAAGGATCATGGAGATATTGTTCCTTTAACATAAGTATTTTTTAACGTAATGATATAATGATTGTTTAAATTAAATGGAACATTAAATATTTATCAAATGATATAAAATAATAGGTATATAGATTGAATAAAAAATAATGTCTTTTCGTTCATCCATAGCTACGCGAAGCTCCGCATAGGGCCCTTCTGGAATGATAGGTTCGGAGTATCTACCATCTTTGACTAATTGAGCAATTACTTTGGCATCTTTAAAATCATTTTTTGTAGGAGAATTATCATCTAATTTCTTAGATTTTTTGACATGCATTGGATTTACTAGAACCAATTTAATCCCTTTTTCTTTTAAGAAATGTCCTATGTTAAACCAGTAATGCCCTGTCGGTTCCATCCCTACAATAATTTGCATTTTATTGTGCTTCGCACTAAGTTCAATTGCCCACTTAATCAACTTTTTAAATCCTGTATCACTATTATCAAATATCAATGCTGCAGCATACTCAAAACCTCTAAAATCCTGTACTCTAGCGACATGAGTATATTTTGCAATGTCAACTCCAATAATTAATGTATCCTCATTTATTTGTGAAATCTTTCTATTTTGTGTATAATTCATATATAGTACCTCCTGCTATTTAAATTTAAGGGTCAGTTTTCCTCGCGAGATTATCTGACACCTCGCATTTTACCAGGTGGTACTTTTTTTATCAAAGTTTATTTTTATTTATTACAGGAATGCTCCTTATTATAAGCAATAGCAGCTTACTATATATAGATAAGAAACATAAAGAAATAGAAGTACCAAATGTATTTTAGATCATTACATAACGTAAGAAATAAATTTAATGGTTTATATAGTCATTTTCAAAACATATCCTAGGGAATGTTTATAAATTTTGAATAATAAGAAAATGATGGAGTGTGATTGAATACACCTAACTAGTGATATTTTAAAATACCCTCGTTCCTTCCTAAAAAGGAGCTCTTGGCAACTAGAAGAATGTTCTAAAAGTCCAAGCGCTCTTTTCTGTTCTTTCCTAAATTAATCTTAGGAGTTTATGGATAAGAAATGTCCATATCATTAAAATTCAATAAATGCTTTAAAATAATAGCTTTGATCTAGATAGACTGTGCATGAATAAGATACACTTCTATTTTTATAGCATACGATTGCATTGAGATTCAGTAGATATGCTTATTTTCAAGCAATATTAATCTTTTCATATACTCTGCGATATAGGAATTGAAAATGGGCATAAAAGAAATTAAATGTAAAAATCTTCCGATTTAAGTTGACTTAAAAATTCCCAAAATGCAAGGGATCCATAATAAAGATGGCGAGAAAAATATTAATAACACGATAGAATCACATTTATAAGCAAGGCATAAGTATCATCAATGTGTATAGCACAAAGAAATATATTTTAAAATACCAATTTAAATAGAAGGAATTTTCAAACTTTTATAGAAAGTTAAATTATTGAAAAACTACATAAATTCTCCAAACTCATATACCTATGGAAAGATTTTCTAAGGAATATGAGTCGATAGGGTATAATTGGAAACGATTATACCTCCCATTGTGGAAAGGAGATTGGTACATTATTAAGATAGTATTTATAGATACTGATACAACTTTCCTCAATTTATGAGAGAAGTTGTTTTTTATATTGTACAAAAATTCAATTGCCAATAAGTGATTTTAGTAAAGGAAGTGATACTTATAAAAAAATATATAGCTTTTGCAATGATTTTTATCACCTGTTTTTTATTATCATGTACCAACAATGTTGTAAAGGAAGTTCGTGATCGATTTCCTCAGCATGAAATAAACAGATTAAGTGAATATGAGAATGAAGTAATTGAGGGGATTTATTTAGTCGCGAATAAAGATCAGCAAGAAGTAGTACAAATTGTAAATCAAAAGGGATTTGTTGAAGAAATAAAACTATTGATAAGCATTAACGATGCTACCAATAGTATAAAAGAAATTGAAATTCTTAAGCACAATGAATCCCATGATTATGGCGCTTTATTAACTGAAGCGTGGTTTTTAAATAGGTTTAAAAATAAACAAGTAGATAAGATGTTAGAAATAGTAAAGATGACTGCCACGAAGGATGATGAAATCGTAGCAATAACGGGAGCAACAAAAACAAGTCAAGCAGTGGTGGATGGTGTAAATAGGGCTATGAAAAACTACAGAAAAATAAGGGGGATCGTGCAATGAGAAACAAATATGAAAGGCTGTGGATTTTACTTATCGTACTTCTATTGGTAGTGATGTCTGCTGCCTGCTCCCAAGAAACGACAGAAAGTTCAAAGGAAAATATGGAGCAAACTGCAGACAATGCAATGGATCATATTTCGATTGTCGGTTTAGAGTCAGGAAAAGAGATAATTCCTATCGAAAAAATGAAAGAGACGAAAGTAGTGACCAAGGAAATGGAATCAATAACCTCTAGTGGAGAAATAAAAAAGAATAGGGTAAAGGGTATATCCTTAGAAGACATCCTTCAATCTTATGGTACTTCACAGAAAAACTATAGTGGGATTCGATTTATAGCAGGAGATGGATATTCCATAGTCGTTCCGAAGGAAGTTTTAGAAATAAGAGATATCGTCTTAGCCTATGAAATCGATGACCAACCATTGGATCAGCAATCTTTACCACTACGTGTAACAATACCGAATGAAAGGGCAATGTATTGGGTTAGGAATCTCACAAAGATTGAATTACTTAAGGAAGAAATGATGACCATAAATAAGTTGTTTTTCTTAGAAACGGCTACAAACTTATTGAAGCATGAAGATTATACCTATTATGAAAGCACTGATAAAGCTATCAAAGGGATGGATATCATTCAAAACTGTAGTAAAGACAAAACATATGAAGGAATGTTTTTTAAATCCGTAGATGGATTGGAAAAGAAAGAAAATATTGAGGTGTTTCAGACTGGTTACATAAAGGTTACGGGAAAGGATATTCCATTATTCTTATCACCAGAGCTTCCTAAGGGTATGCATATCAAAGATATATTATGGTTTTCCCATGGTAGTACTGCATACTTTTCAATAGAAAGCGGAGGGGAAGTTTTTGAAAAGAGAAGAGTTGATGAGGAAGAAGGGATTGCTTTAAAAGATATCATCAAAGAAACGGAGATACAAAAGAGAGACAAGTATCTTTGTAAAGGGGTAGATGGATATGAACTAGAAATAAGTGCTGATGATATCGATAAAGGGCTTATATATATCAATGATAAAGAAGAATATACGCTAATTTTTGAAGGATTATCTAAAAACACGAAGGTTAAGCAGATACTAAGTATAGAATCAATCAAATAAAATTAAAAACAAATGAAGGAGGCGTTAAGTATGAGAATGAAAAAAACAATTTATTTTATGTTATTTGCCATATTAATTTTAGTTAGTTTTACTGGATGCAGTCAAAAACAGGAAGTAGCAGTCCAAAATGCAGAATGGATCATAAGCATTGAAGGTACAAAGGAAGGCACAGTGGAATTTACAAATATTGATGCTGAAAAGCTTAGCCCTAAGGAAATCACAGCAATTTTAAAGAAAAAAGATGGATCAGAAACAGAGCAAAACTGGAAAGGATATGCCTTAAAAGAAGTACTTGGAGCCTATGGAGTAAAAGAATTTTCAACGGTTGTAGTAGAAGCGGAGGATGGATATGCTAAGGAATATACGCCAGAGCTTGTGAATAGTGAAGGTACTATTTTGGGCACAGTTTTAGACGGGAAGCCTTTGGATAAAGCGGATAATAAAGTACAGTTAGTGGTAAAAGATGCATCTGGAAATATGTGGATTAAGAATGTAGCCAAGATTATTGTAAATAAATAATTGGAGGGGTGAACATGGCAAGCAAGAGAATTTTTGACGGTTTCACCATGTTCCAACTTATTATAATAGCTATGATGGGTGCTCTAGGGATAGCAACAAAGCCGGTCATTGTGCCACTAACGCATATTATAACAGGTCCACTGTATATACCTGGAGGCGCTGTTGCAGGTGGCTTTTATATGATGTGGATCGTTCTTGGAGCAAGTTTAGTGAACAAGAGGGGAGCAGCTACACTTATTGCACTAGTTCAGGCTATTGTAGTAATAACCATGGGGGTATATGGTACCCATGGAGTGATCAGTATAATAACCTACATACTACCTGGTTTTATGGTAGATATGTTGCTGTTTATTTTTAAGAGAAGGGGCGATACACTAATAGATTGTTTTTTAGGAGGAATCGTTGCAAATATTAGTGGTACGTATCTATCAAACCTTGTTTTTTTTAAGCTACCTTTGATTTCTCTAATATTGAGTTTGAGTAGTGCTGCCCTTTCAGGAGGATTGGGAGGGATCATCGCCTTCAATATTATGAAAGGATTAAAAAAACTGGACATACAAGGATTAGAATCCTAAGGAGTGAATCAAATGAATAAAAAGCTATTATTTGTATTCGTGTTTATGATTTTATTAGGTATAGGCACTGTTGTTGGAAAATCCATAGAAGCTTTTAATAACAATGGTGGGGACACCCATTATATACCTAAATTAAGGGTTGTTGGGGATGTGAATAAAGTAGTTGAAATAAATAGTACAGATGGTTTTCCATTGACAACAATACAAGAAACTGGAAAGAAGCTAGAGGGAATCTCCTTAGTCCATATCCTAAAAGTATGTGAACCTATTACACCCCAGTATGATCTTCTTTTAGTTGGCTTAGATGGCTTATTTGCAAGATTGGATGGAGGACAATTAAAGGCATGTTATATTCATTTTTCTGAAAAGAGCGGATGGACTTCACTCATGCAGCATCATCCAATCAATAGTAGAATTAAGGAATTAAAAGAGATCGTTGTAGTAGCGAAAGACAATAGCTTAGATGAAGGGATCAATATTATTAATTGTGAAGAAAACCTAAGCAATATAACACCAGGGAAGCTTTATTTTGAAAATTTCACTGTATTACCCTATTATGATGGCAAATCCTCCAAAGAAGTTGAAGGGAAAGCATATGATGTAAAGCTTTATAGAATGCGTAAAGTTTTACCGATAAAAAAGTTGATTCCTCCCAACAATGGGAAACCATCGGTACTTATGGGAGAAGAAGGAGATTATGAATATATCGATGGGGAAGGCTACCTTGAACTAAAGGATAACAAAATAAACTATATTGATCTAAGTAAAAGAAAACAGATCCAAAAAGTAAAGGGGATCATTGTAAATCCACCAAATAATAGTATTATGAATACTTATTATGACACACTTCACTATCTTGAAAATAATGAAAATGTCCTAATCATTTATATTGATGGCTTAGGTTATCATCAATACAAGTATGGAACTGCAAATAGCTTTATGCCCTTTATAAGCACAAAAAATGAAGCAAAAATGGCACTGAGTGTCTATAAACCCGTCACAAATTCAGGATTTGCTGCAATGATAACAGGACAACCGCCAAAGATCAATGGAATACATGATAGAAAAGCCAAGGATTTAAGGGTACCATCGTTATTTGGTGAGGCACTAAAAATGGAGAAGCGTGGGGTATTAATTGAAGGAAGTATTAAGATTATGAATACAGAAATTGAACCATTGCTTCATGTAGATAAAAATAAAAACAATAGTACCGATGATGAAGTTTTAGAAACAGCATTAAAAAAAATTACAGAGCATCCCCATCTTTTGATGGTACACTTTCATAGTGTAGATGATTTAGGTCATAAGTATGGTGATTTGGCACCAGAGACTATGGACAAGCTGAAAGAAATCGATGGATATGTTAAAGCGTTGGTTGAGAATTGGGAGGGTAAAGTAATTATTACCTCTGACCATGGTATGCATAAAACAAATAAAGAAGGAGGTCATGGCTCCTTTAGATATGAAGACTTGATTGTGCCTTATATAATGCTGGAGGGAGGCAAGTAGACAATGAAAAAATATATTACGATTGTTGTTATGGTTCTTACCATAATCGTAGGAATTACTGCATATTTAAATATGAAAACTGTAGCAGTAAAAAAAGATCTAGAAGAAAATGCGCTATTTGTTATAAAGGAAAATGGCAAAGAAATAGCTGCGATAGACATGAAAACCATTAAAAGTTTAGGGGAAAGCAAATTTGAGGCAAAGTTAAAGAAAAGTGGTGAAGATCCAACCCCTTACACGTATACAGGGGTTTTACTTAAAAAAATATTTGAAAATTATGAGGTAGAACTTAAAAACAAATCAGCAGTAGTTGTAAAGGCGATTGACGGATATACAGTAGCGGTGGACATAGAGAAGGTTTTAGCGGATGATAATGTTTACTTAACTTATATGAGAGAAGGAGAAGGTTTAGGAAATAAAGAGGATGGAGGCTCAGGTCCATATCAGATGATTATAAGTAAAGACCCCTTTAGCCAATACTGGTGCAAATTTGCATTAGAGGCTGATGCACAGTGACGAAGGCGATAGAAATTATTGATCTTTATTTCAAGTATAAAACACAAGGAGAATTTCTCTTAAAAGGGATTGATCTATCCGTAGAAAAGGGAGATGTGCTAACAATTGTAGGACTCAGTGGAAATGGCAAGAGTACACTTTGCTATGCAATGTGTGGAATTATTCCCCATATATATAAGGGACAATTAACTGGAGAAGTTCGGATTGATGGTAAATCTATTAGCTGTATGAAAATTCCAGAAATCGCAACAAAGGTAGGGATTGTGTTTCAAGACCCTGATACCCAATTGTTTTCTCCTACAGTAGAGGATGAAATAGGCTTTGGTCCAGAAAATCTATGTGTACCGAGAGCTGAAATAGGACAAAGAATTGAGCGGGTGCTCAAGCAAATTGATATGGAAGCCTATCGATATGAAAACCCTAATAATCTTTCTGGTGGACAAAAACAACTTATTGCCCTAGGTGCTGTATTAAGTCTTGAGCCTCATATATTGATATTTGATGAAGCAATGGCACAAATTGATGCTCAGGGAAAACAACAGATTAAAAGAGTTATAAGAGATTTAAAAAATAGAGGGAAAACAATTATTATGATTGAGCATGACTTTAATAATCTAGACGTTGCTGATAGGGTAATGCTCCTGAGAGATGGCAAATTAGAAAAATTTGAAGGAGAATTATAGCATATGCCGTATATAGAAGTAAAAAAAGTAGACTTTTGCTATCCCCAAAAAGAAATGCTATTTAAAAATATTTCTATTGATTTTTCCTGTGACGAGTTTACAGCCATCATTGGACATAATGGAAGCGGGAAAACTACACTAGGAAAGCTATTAGTGGGGATTTACAAGCCTATATCTGGAGATATACTCATAAAGGATGAAAATACAAAAAAATTATCTCTCGGCCAATTGGGAAAAAAGGTAGGATACCTTTTTCAAAATCCCAATCGCCAGCTGTTTACCAATTCAGTAATAGATGAGATTTCATTCCCTATGAAGCTAAAGGGCATTCCCGAAGATACCATCGATGAAGCATGCGATAAACTACTAGATTTCTTTGAACTAAATCATTTACGAAATGCTTTTCCGTTTAACTTAAGTCAAGGAGAGCGGCAACGGGTAGCGTTGGCTGCTATACTTGTGAATAAGCCAGAGTTTTTGATACTAGATGAACCTACCACAGGCCTAGATCATAAAAGAAAAGAAGTATTATCGAGCTATTTAAAGAATCTCAAAAAACAAGGGATAGGAATAGTAGCTATTAGTCATGATATGGATTTTGTGGAGAAACATGCGGATCGAAAGATTCTTATTGCAGGAGGCGAAATCGTTGGAGACCATAAATAGAGATATAGACCCGAGGGCAAAACTCATAATTGTTATATGCATATCTTCTCTTGCTGTTTGGATTCAAGATATTCAGTATCTTTTTGTTATCTTATTGGTATCAATAATGATAGGAAAGCTTGTTAACAGTCAAATGTTTTCTGTCTTACGAAAGTTAAGGAAGATGATGGGGATTTTTATTGCTATAATGATAATCCAAAGCCTATTTAGCAAAATGGGAAGCCCTGTGGTTTCCTTTGGAGGAGTCACCTTACTTACGGATTTAGGAATCAAACAAGGCGTAGGGTTTATATTGAGAATGATGATCATATTGGTTTCAGCGACCATTCTTACTACATCAACTTCAAGAGAAATTGTTCAAGGACTTGTTCAATGGAAAATTCCCTATGAAATTGCTTTTATGGTATCTATAGCGATACGGTTTTTGCCCATGCTAATGGAAGAGATACAAGATACCTTTATCGCCATTCAACTAAGGGGAATAACATTAGAAGCCCTATCCTTTAAGGAAAAGATCAAGATATACGCATATATTTTTACACCTATTGTAGTAGGAACCATCATAAAATCCCAAAAATTATCAATAGCCATGGAGACCAGAGGTTTTAGAGCCTATACGAAAAGAACAAGTTATATGAAATTATGTATGGAAACCAAAGATTATTGTATTATTGTATTCACTGTGATGGCTTTTTTATTTACAGCCTATCATTATTTATACATTTAGCGTAGAATTGATGATTTGAAATTTAATTGTTTGATGAAGGTGGTGTTAGGAAATGAAAGCATTTTCAGTATTTGGTATTTCAGGTTCAGGGAAAACTACAACGATAGAAAACATAATTAAGGAGTTAAAAGCTAGACGATATTCTGTGGGATCTGTTAAGGAGATTCACTTTGAAGCCTTTGCGATTGATATGAAAGGGAGCAATACAGATAGACATAGGAAAGCAGGGTCAGAATTGGTTTCAGCGAGAGGGTATTATGAAACAGATGTATTGTTTCCTGAAAAACTATCTATCTCCAAGATTTTCAGCTTTTATGATCAAGAATATGTGGTTTTAGAAGGTGTTACGGATTATAATTTACCTAAGATGATTACTGCTCACAATGAAAAGGAGATAGAAGAAAAAATAGATGCAAGTGTATTTGCTATTTCAGGTAAAATATCCAATTACCTAAAGGAATATAAGGGGATACCGGTTATAAATAGCATGGAAAATATAAAGGATTTAGTAGACTTAATAGAAGATAAGGTTTATGAAAAATTACCAGATTTTGATTCAAAATGCTGTTCAGCTTGTGGTTATGATTGTAGAACTTTAGGAATGAAGATATTGAAGGGAGAAGCGAAACGAGAGGATTGTATTCTATCCAATAGGAAAATAAAGTTAAAAATTAATAACAAAGATATTGAAATGGTTCCTTTTGTACAAAATATTCTTATCAATACGGTAAAGGGAATTGTGGCAGAACTTGAAGGATATAAAGAAAATGCTAAAATCCTTATAGAAATAGGCAGTGATGATGAGAAATTATAATCTTTTTCTTAAAACAACAGAATTTCAAATCACCCAAATGTTTAACACCTTTGAGAGTAAAAAAAATCTAGTGTATTTAATAGCAATACAAAAACGAAATGGAGAAGAAAAAAAATGTGTGTTAAAAGATTATATTACTTTTAAAAATAGTAATATGAAAGAAGCTTATATACTAAAAACACTTAAAGAGAAAAAAATTACAGTTCCTCAAATATATTATCAAGCAGATGACTTTATAATCATGGAGTATATAAGAGGCAATACATTGCTGGATACGATGGAAGCAAATGAAGAAAAACAAGCAGGTAATTTTGATACTGCCGATAACACCCATATGCTATATGAAGTATTAAAATGGATGAATGATTTTTACCATCTATCAAAGAAATTACTGGGTAAGCGTATGATCTTAGAAGATGTAAATTTTAGAAATTTCATTATAACGGATAGGGTATATGGTATAGATTTTGAAGATTGTAAGATAGGGGATAGAGAAAGGGATGGAGGAAGATTTTGTGCGTATTTGCTCACCTATAATCCAGCATTCACTGAATGGAAGATAAAGCTCTGCAGGTTGGCTATAAAGATCATGACAGAGGATTTTTATTATGACAGGAAAGAAATTATTGAATGTTTGAGGCAAGAATTATTAGCTATAAGGGATAGGAGAAAAATCTTTATTCCTCCTGAAATGATAAAAGACATTGTATAGGAATAGTGTCAGGAGGTTTATGGAAAATATTGTACAAAAGGATTACGAATATTTCTATGATCTATTGAGACAGGGTGAAGAACCTTGTTTTTTTGTTGAAAGAAAATGGTGAAAAGACAATATGAAAATAAGTGAAGTTTTTCAATTTGTTTTTTTAATGTTTTCGAATCATGCTAAAATCATGAATGGTTATTGAATGCGCATCGTAATCAACCAAACCGTCTTTTTTCATTTTATTGAGTTCGCGGGAAAGAGAAGTTCTCTGAATGCCTAATCTTTCAGCCAATTCTTTTTTGGTCATATGAAGTTTTATCCTCGTACTCTTTTGAGAATAATACTCATAGTTTAAAAAATCAATAATAGATTCTCGTATAGATTTCATGGAGATCGATTTAATCTTATTCGTGAGGATAGCTGTTTTATCTGAAATACAGGTTAAAAACTGTAGTAGAAACTGTTTGCTATTTTGGCATAACTGCAGCACAAAATCTTTGTTAATATGCAAAATAGCTGTATCGGTTTTTGCCAAAACACTCATCGGATAATAGGGAAATTTTGAAAACAATAGGTTTCCCCCGAGATTATCACCCATGCCAAATTCTGTTACGGTAAGTACATTTCCTTTTTTGTCAATTTTTTGAATGATCACTTCTCCCTTAAGAACAATATCCCAAGAAGAACATATTTCGTTTTCAAAGTGGATGATACTTCCTTTCTTGTAGTGAGAAAGGTTGTAAGAATAGATCTCAAATAGAGTCGATAATTCTTCAGATGAAAATTCATCAAATAAACCTGTTAGTTTTAAGACATGCAGATATGCTTTTATATGCATAAAATATCTCCTTTTTTAATATTAGTTACCATGGTAACTGCATAGAATTATGATTTATTATAATATAGAACCAACAAGAATAAAAGGAGGCATTTTTTATGACGGAAAAAAAGTATATATACAACCTTACAGAAGAGAAACTTATTGAAAGGATTGTAGATGATGAAAATATTCATCTAAACCATATGGTGCTTACTAAAGGAACGAGTCTTCCAGAGCATTATTCAAATTCAAATGTGTATATGATAATTGTAAGAGGGATCATGACATTACAACTGAATGAGCAAGAAGCACATCAATACGCTAAAGGAGAGATTGTAAATATTCCTTACAATACCAAAATGAATGTGCATAATTTGGATGAAGCAGTATTGGAATTCTTTGTGGTAAAATCACCAAATCCTAAGAACTATAAGGAGTGATGAAGGATGGATATATTTACAGTATCCTTATGGGGAATCACGGGGGCTGCGTTTATCGTATCCCTCAGAAAGAATAAGCAAAAGACATTTGATTCCATGAAAATGGCAAGGGGTATGATGAAAAATATGATCGGGCAGATTTTGGGGATATTATTTTTGATAGGACTCATCCTAACTTTCATACCACCTGAAACCATCAAAAGCATTTTAGGAAAATCCAATTTGTTGATTTCAACCATTGTATCTGCACTAGTAGGCAGTATTACATTGATTCCAGCCTTTGTAGCATTCCCATTAGTAGGTTCTTTTGTGGATATAGGCGCAAGTATCGTTCCAGCAGTGGCTTTTTTAACTACGCTAACAATGGTAGGGGTAGTTACTTTTCCGTTGGAGAAGCAAGAATTTGGTTTAAAATTTGCGGTCACCCGCAATATCCTTAGTTTTATATTTGCTGTGATGATTGCCCTAACGATGGGAGGGATATTCTAAAGATGCTAAAAATCATGAAGAAGAATAAATTACTAACAGCAGTAGCATTAGCATATATTTCTATATTGATTACAATGCCTGATAAAGCCTATTTATCTGTTAAAAATAGCATGTACTATATCATAGAAATGCTTGAAATCATGCCCGTGATTTTTATACTGACCTCAATCATAGAGACATGGGTTCCAAGGGAAGTGATTATGAATGGATTTGGAGAAAAAGCAGGGGTAAGGGGAAGTGTTTTTTCCTTTTTATTGGGTAGCTTTTCAGCAGGACCCATTTATGCAGCATTCCCAGTCTGCAAAATGCTATTAAAAAAAGGGGCAAGTATTACCAATATTGTCATTATATTAAGTGCATGGGCGGTTATAAAAGTACCCATGCTTGCCAATGAAGCGAAATTCTTAGGAGTACAGTTTATGGGAATAAGATGGATATTAACAGTAGTATCCATACTCATCATGGCATATCTTGTTGGGATATTTGTTAAAAAAGAAAGCATACCTATTCAAGAAGAGCAGGATCCAATTGAAATAACGGGTATCCATATTAAAGAGCAGTATTGTGTTGGATGTGGATTATGTGAGAAATTATTGTCAGAGGACTTTGAAATTGTGGATAAAAAAGCAAGATGGAAAAAATCAACATTAAATGTTGAACAGATAGATAAAATAAAATCCATCATGTATAAATGCCCAGGAAAAGCTATTGTATTTAAATAAGGATCGCAATATTAACTTCTGTTGCGAATATATTTCACATAAAGAAACCTAGAAGCTGCTAGGTTCTTTATGTGAAATATTCAATTGTGGCGTTTTTAAAGTTGTCGTGAATGAGTTTTGTTATATAATCTTTTATTTCACTGCTTTTTTCTTTCGGATAAACATACTTAAATTTTCCATAAGGCCCCCATTTTAATCGTCTTTTTTCCTCATTCATATCGAGCTTGGTTTTAGGAAATCTAGTGAGGATTAACTCCTTAGCAGTTGCTGTAAATCGATGCTGTATAAGTTCAAAAGTAATTGATTCACTATCATCTTTTAACTGAGATTTTAATACATCTAGTAATTCTTCATATTCACTTTTCCAATGATCATAGATCATGATAGGTGCAATAATAAAGCCGATAGGATATCCAGCTTTTGCAATTTTCCTTGCTGCCTCAATCCTTTCCTTAAAACCAGCTGTACTATGCTCAAAATTATTGATTACATATTTCGTATTGATACTAAATCGAAATTTTGTATGCTTATTGTGTGCTATATCCAAAAAAGAATCTACATTATCATACTTAGTAATGACTCTAAGTCTGCCATTGGCACTTTTTCCAAAAAATTCGATACATGTTTTCAGATTTCCTGTTAAATGTTCAAGGGCAACGGGGTCTGTAATACTTCCAGATTCAAAAGTAGTGATATTGGGTAAATTTTTATCTATGTGTTCTTGAATGACATTAAGGATATCTTCAATATTCACAAATACCTTCATAAAAGGTTTTTCCCCCTGTGTTGTTTGGAGATAACAATATTCACAATGACCAGGGCATGAACTAGATAGATTAAACTGATAATCTGCAGAGGGGCTACAAGGTCTTAATTTTTTTTGTCCATTTACAGTAATATAAATTGTTTTTTTTGCTTTGGCATAATTCTCTAAAGGAGAAGTTTCTTCGATTTCAACTTTTCTTGATTCAATGATGGGTACATTTTGCTTTTCTAAATATGCCTTAGCAGCTTTTCCTGCATCATACTTCAAACTTTTAGGATCTATATAGGCCATATCTGGGATAAATAATTTCATTCTTTTCACCTCAATCATAGTATGTACATTTTTAAAAGAATAATAATCTTATAGAAATAAATAATAATATTGAGATAATCATTTTAATTATTTAGCGGAGGTTTACACGATGAAGTTAGTAGCAGGAAATACCCTTTGGACCAATATAAATAAAATACCCAATAAATATACTTATTTAAATGATCATATTACATGTGATGTCTTAATAATCGGTGCTGGAGTAAGTGGTGCAATAGCTTCTTATTATCTTACAAAAAAAGATGCATAGAATTGAGCACTTATTTAATAATGTATAAGCATTCATATTCTCTGGCTGTATATCAAAATGCTATTATTTTTGTCTATATAATGTTACTTCAATCCTATCATCTGTAAATTGAATTTCTCCTTCATCAATCATCATGCCTACTAAAGTAAGTTCTGTATCTGTATCACATTCACCCGCCAATTCCCAAAAATACTCTTCCATTGCTTCCTGTTTAGGACTTTCTAAACATTTAATCAGTTTGGTTATTTTTTTCTCATGGTGAGGCAAATAATCGCTGTGAACAAAAATCTTATAGAACTCTTTCGTTTCTTCTAAGTTTATTTGAATATTTGTTGCACCCATTGTAAAAAAATAGTTGATAAGCTCATCAACGATTTTTCCTAAACGCTTTTTTATATGTTTCACTCCACATCCTCCTCTCTAAAAGCTTGAATAATCGGAATTAAAATTACAGCTACAAGACCTGCTGCGAAACCATTATTATAAAGATTGAAACCTCCATGCAAGACGCCTACATTTAATACAACGGAGGAATGAATAAATCCTGCAAGAATCCCATACTTCCATCCGAACTCTCCAGAAATTGGTGCTAAGGCTGTACCAAATAATGCGGCCAATAGAATGGGAGGATCATTAATGCTCCATATCTTTGTTATAGACCCAATATAGACACCTAAGAAGATTGGAAGAATATTTTTAAGATGTTTTCCAAATGCACCAAAGCCTACGATCGTAAAAATTCCTCCTAGGGTTGGTCCATTTAAATCTCCATTTACCAACAGTATATAAAGGGTTGCAAGCAATCCGTTGATTCCCATATTGATAAGTGTGGGCGGAAATCCTTCTAAAAGAATAAAATCCGTTACAAGTCTTCCTGGATAATCCATAATGTTCTTTAGCCCTTTAAAGGAACGGTCATTTAGATAAAATCCAATGATGATCATAGATAGGAACATGACAAACAAAAACAGAGACAAAATATAATTGTTTTCTCGTGTCCAAATTAACTGAGGGGTGGGCAGCAGACCATAGGATTTAAATAAAGAAACAAATACGGTTCCAATAATCCCTGCTGTAAATCCTACGTTGTACAAGTTGAACCCTTGATGGACTCTTAATAAATAGGTAGATAAGGGAGGCAATATAAAGCCAATACTTAAACCCACAAATATACCCAATAGAACTCTTGCAGACATAGACAAAGAAGCATTAAAAAAAATCTCTGTTACCATAGGACTCATGGCAGTACCAAAAAGTGCCACATAAATATATTTTGAAAATTTATCTTTTTGTACCTTCGCATACAAATACACGCCAACAACTATAAACCATACATTAAACAAATTTTTACCAAAAAAGGAAAAACCTGAAATTAAAAATAGAGAAGCTATGGTAGCACCATTAAAAGGAATGTTTAACTTGATTAATATTAATATGAAGATAAGTGTTAATAGCCCAGAATTAACAAAAGCGGCACCCATACCGCCAATGCCGATATAGTCAGTAATCAGTAAATCAGGTTGAGTAATAATTTGAGATAGCCCATAAATGATGTTTTTAGGGGTATCCATTGCTAATCCTAATATAATTAAAGACGCTACGTAGACAATCATCATCAAGTATCTTTTTTCATTGGATACTTTAGGTTTTTGAATAATATGTTCTATTCTTTGATGCATACGATAAACATCACACTCCTTATATAGTATAGTTTTGCCTTTTTTAGACAAATTTATCGCTTTGTATTATAACATATTATTGGTTCATTTCAAATATAACGTATTTTATTTATTTAGATTATTACCCATTTAAGAACTGTAAAAGCAAAAAATATAAGGATGAAAATGTTTTATTTAAATATCAAAAAAGTTTTTCAAATTTCTACAAAATATGGTAGAATATATTTAATATGGGTCTGGAGACTCAAAATATTCTTTAAATTTTGATAATGGCACACTTATCGAAAGGTAGGGTCGCAAAGCCATGGGTCTAAGGGAAGGATGATTCCTATGACTGCCAGGTTGCCGAAATAAGATTTATCTAATAGCCATGTAGATGAAATTCGAGGCAACTATTCAAAGGATAGTTGCCTCGTTTGTTTTGTAGAAAAACAAAAAAGAAAGATAAATTAGGCAGGTGTAATGGATGAAATCAAATGAAGAATTTGTCAATAAAGTTGATGAAACTCCATATCGTATCGTCATGGAGAGCATGTCTGAGTTAATTTGCAGGTTCCTCCCAGATACAACTTTGACCTTTGTAAATAAAGCTTATTGTAATTATCTAGGCAAAACCGCAGAAGAACTAATAGGAACGAAGTTTTTGACATTAATGTCACAAAAAGATGGTGAATTTATGATGAATAAAATAGAGTCACTACGAATAGATAATCCTATAATTACCTATGAGCATTATGTGCTGACTGCGAAAGGAGAAATCTTATGGTATAGATGGACAGATAAAGCTTTTTTTGATAGAAATGGTAAAGTTGTCGAAATTCAATCAGTAGGAATAGATATCACCAATTTAAAGGATTCTGAGGAATTATTACGTAAAAATTATAATGCAATAGAAAAAGAAGTAAGGAATAGAACAAAGGAGCTTAAGGATGTTAATATAAAGCTCAAAAGAGAAATTGAAGAGCGTAAAATCATGGAAAAAAAGCTTAAAGAGAATTTAGGGCTTCTGCGCCAAAGTTTAAATAGTAGTATTGATGTTATATTAAAAATGATGAAGATTAGAGATCCATATACTGTCCAGCATCAAGAGAGGGTAGCTTATCTAGCATATCGCATTGCCAAGGAACTAAGTTTGTCGAAGTCTCAAAGGAACTGCATTTACATTGCAGGACTACTTCATGACGTAGGAAAAATATACATCCCCTTTGATTTTTTAGGAAAACCCACAAAATTAACCAAAGAAGAATTTAATATCATTAAAAGCCACTCTGAGATTGGTTATAAGATATTAAAAAAGGTAAAATTTCCCTGGCCTATTGATAAAATTATTCTCCAGCATCATGAAAAAATTGATGGATCTGGTTATCCTTATGGCTTACAGGATAAGGACATTTTACTGGAATCAAAAATTATAACGGTAGCGGATGTAGTAGAAGCCATGTCCTCCCATAGGCCCTATAGACCTGCATTAGGTACTGACCTTGCATTAGAAGAAATTGAGAAAAATAAAGGAATTTACTATGATGAGGATGTTGTAGAAGCTTGCTTAAAGGTTTTTCTAGGAAAAGATTTCTACTTTGAAAATTTTAAATATGATATTGCCAAGTTCATAGAATAATTGAACTATGGATTCATATGAATTACTTGGACTTTATCTATGATTTTAGGTATAATTGGTGGGGTGGAAGATTTCAGAATAACTGTACTTGAAAGTTCAATAGTCGTATTTTGTTAGGGGTGACGCTATTATATTGGACCCTTACGCCTTTTGTTGCGCTGTTATATTTGCGCGTATTGATTATAGGGGATATTGATTTTGTAGCGAGCTTGTTGAATTTTAAAAGTCAGGGTATGAAGTAGGAGGGATTCATATATGGAAATGATTGAGATTATCAAAGCCATCATTCTCGGTATTGTTGAGGGAATTACAGAATGGCTACCTATTAGCAGTACAGGACATATGATTTTAGTAGATGAATTTTTACAATTGAATATGTCAGAAGCATTTAAAGAAATGTTTTTTGTAGTTATTCAACTTGGTGCAATTATGTCCGTTGTATTTTTATATTGGAAAAAGATTTTTCCGTTTTCTTTACAACAAAAGCAAATCATAAAAAAAGACACGATGTTGCTATGGATTAAAATTGTTGTAGCGTGTGTTCCAGCAGCAATCATTGGCTTACTATTTGATGATAAAATAGATGCTTTGTTTTATAACTATCAAACCGTTGCAATTACTTTAATTCTATATGGGATTTTGTTCATCATAATAGAAAATCGGAATAGAAATAAAATCTTTAAAATTAATCACTTATCAAAGCTTACTTATAGCAATGCATTGATGATAGGCTTATTTCAAGTGTTAGCATTGATTCCAGGAACATCTCGTTCGGGAGCCACAATACTCGGTGCAATATTAATAGGGACATCAAGGACAGTTGCAGCAGAATTCACCTTTTTCTTAGCGATTCCCATTATGTTCGGAGCAAGCCTGTTAAAGCTTGCAAAGTTTGGTTTGACATTCACTAGTGGGGAAGTCAGCATATTATTAACAGGATTGATTGTTGCTTTTGTAGTATCTATACTAGCAATAAAGTTTTTAGTGGGTTATATTAAAAAGCACGACTTTAAGGTATTTGGTTGGTACAGAATTGTATTAGGAGTTATCGTGATTTTATTTTTCTTTATACAAGGCAAATAAAATGAACTGAACAATAATCTAAAAAGCAAATTGTTTGAGATGGTTACTTATAAAAAAACATCCTGTACATTAGAGTCTTGATGTGACCCCAATAAGTTAGACTTAATTGCGTAGTAGTTTTTAACTGCTACGCAATTATCTTATGCAGCCAAGAGGCTGAGCCTATTCTACAGGACTCATCCATCCTAGTTTCTCCTTAATTCGTTTCTCGTTATAATACTTTATATATTTCTCTATTGTCTCTTTCAGTTCCTCATAGCTATAATAAACCTCACCATAATACATCTCTTGTTTCATGATTCCAAAGAAATTTTCCATTACTGAATTATCATGGCAGTTTCCTTTGCTGGACATACTTTGGAAGATTTTATTTTCTTTCAGCTTATAACTATAAGCTTTCATCTGGTAAGCCCATCCTTGATCTGAGTGAAATGTACGCCTGTATTTACAATCGCTTGTAATTTTATGGCTTCGTTTAAAGCATTCATTACATTCTCAGCAGATGGTGGCCTAGAAATACCATAACTAATTATTTCTCTATTGCACATATCCATAAATAGATCCAAATAGAGTTTCTTGATGATCATTCGTCCTTTCTCATCTATATCATAGTACTTAAATTCAGTGGTGTCTGTTGTAATCTTTTGATGTGGAATATGTGTTTCAAACCTCCTGTGAATTCTATTAGGAGCAACCTTACCCACCTTACCTTTATAAGAACTGTATTTACGGCTTTTTCGGGTAAATGAAGTAACTTGAAGACCAAGCTTCTGAACAATTCGCTGAACACGTTTCTTGTTTACAATGAGTCCTTGTTTTCTTAATTCTCCATAAATCCGACGATAGCCGAAATCTTTATTTTCTTTTCTAATTTCAATGATTCTTTGCTCAAGATCTTTATTTGGATTTTCTCTATCAAAGCGTTTTTGCCAGTACATATATGTTGGTTTGGGAAAACCAGTGAATGCGAGAACATCTTTTAGTTTGAAGTCTCCTCGGAGGCTGTGGATGATTCTCGCTGTTTTTTCAGAAGAGCTTCCCCCTCTAAACGCAGCCTCCTCAATTCTTTTAAATAGGCATTTTCTATTCTTAATTTAAGATTTTCTTCTTCAAGTTGTTTTAAATACTTTGAGTTTTTGCTAACAATTTCAGTATTTGTAGATTTGCTTTCCTTTGGCTTAGACACTTTGGAACGCCGCCCCTTTCGTTTTGGTCGTAAAGCATCAGGACCAGCAATTCTAAAATCATTTACTCACTTAGTAATTAATGGTGGATTATTCATGCCAACAGATAGAGCCAACTCCTGATAAGAGACCTCTGTTGATAAATATAACTCTACCACATGAAGTTTGAATTCGAAAGTATATGTTTCATTTTTTCTAGAACGTATCAATCCTTCTTCACTAAACGATTTAAAAGCATTTACCCATTTCATAACATCTCTAGGAGATTTTACACCATACTTATTTGCTAAAAACTGTTTTCCACCTTCACCATTCATGTATGCATTTACGATCTTTTTCTTGAATTCATAATCATATTTCGCCATAAAAAACCGGCCTCCAATTGTTAGATTTAGGTCTAACTTTTGGGGGTCGGTTCATTTTCTCTAATGTACAGGATGTTTTTTATATGTATTTCCTATCGATAGTTAGTCATAAATAGTATAATTTTACATATAAAAATCAATAGTTAAAAAATAAAGAATATTAAGATTAAAATAAACATATATTTTCATATAGAAATTCACGATAAAAGGAGGTGAAAAATCGAAAATATAGTATTCTATCTGTGTCATCAGATAGAAACAACTGTATTTTCTATAGTTCTAATGAAAAATTCATAGAGGAGGGGTGGTAAAATATGATCTTTGGGATGCCTGCAATTTCATTTTTCGTTTTTCTTAGTTGGCCGATTACATTTACTGTAGGTGCTATTATCGCTTACATAATAATGGACAAGAATGACAAAAAGGAAGAAGCATTTGAAAAAGCATATGTTGCATATATGAAAGAACTAGGAAAAGAAGTACCAGGGGGAGGTGTTATAAAATGACAGAAAAAATTGTATTAGCAATTTATATGATAGGGATGTTAAGTATTGGAATTTATTGGAGTAAAAAGACCAGCTCTAATGAAGATTATCTCCTTGGTGGAAGAAGCATAGGTCCTTTTATTACGGCTTTGACATTACAAACAACATCAATGAGTGCTTATATGTTTATGGGAGGGCCTTCACAAGCATATAGAGAAGGATACTTTACACTATTTTATGCAGTTGGAGATGCAGGAGGTGGATTAGTAAATATCTCAGTATTAGCAAAAAGAATGCGAAAGCTATCACAAATATTAGGTGCATTATCGCCAATAGAATATCTAGAGAAACGCTATGAAAGCGCTTTTGTGCGAATTTATGCGGCAATTATTTCAATTATTTTTATTGGAGGCTATGTTCTTGCACAATTTTTATCAGCAGGAAAAACTTTAGCTAGTCTTTTGAATATTCCTTTGGCACCTGCAATTATCATTGGGGCAGGAGTTATCGTATTCTATACTTTTGCAGGAGGTTATATGGCTGTTGCCTGGACGGATTTTGTTCAAGGAATCTTGATGGTTTCAGCAATGGTAGGAATTTTGATTCTTGCGCTTGTTGAAGTAGGTGGTCTAACTGGATTAAACCAATCCCTTGCTGCCATTGATCCTACCTTTATCGGCGTTTGGGGAAAGGGCAATATGTATCTAAATCAATACGGGGTTATAGCGGGAGCAGTGCTAATTTATCTAGTAGGATATATGGGATTGCCGCACGTTGTAGTACGACATATGGCAATGGAAAGCACGAAGACAGCAAAATCAGCGGTATTGTATGCAACAATTTGGAACCAATTATTCATTTTTACTCCTTACATATTAGGATTAATCGGTATTATTTTACTTCCTAATATACCAGACCCAGAAATGGTCATTCCTGAACTGTCTCGTATGCTATTTCCAGGTGTGGTTGCAGCGATTGTTTTGATTGCAATTATGTCAGCAATTATGAGTACAGCAGATGCTCAATTAATGATTACAGGTACGATTCTGTCTAGAGATATTTACCAAAGATTCTTTAAACCTCATGCAACGGACAAAGAACTATTAGTAGCATCGAGGCTGATGGTAATAGGTGTAGGGATTGTTAGCGTAATCATTTCATTAGTACAACCGCCAGGTGTATTTGATATCATTATCTTTTCATTTGGTGTTTTAGGCTGTTCCTTTGTAGTACCCTATGTTTGCGCAGTATGGTACAAAAAAGCCAATGCAACCGGTTGTATTGCTTCCATGATTAGCGGTGGTGTAACGAACTTTGTTTGGACGATAGGAGGATTAGAATCTGCCACGGCAATGCATCCATTCTTTGCAGGATTAATTGTTTCAATTATTTCAATGCTAATATTTTCAAATTTTGGAAAGAAAACTTCTCCTGAAATGGAAGAAATTTTAGATAGAGTTGCTTGTAAAACGAAAATTCCAGCAGGTATTGCATCCGCTAACTTTAAAGAATTAGCACCTGAAACCAGTGCAGTATCCCAATTCATTATGAAAAGTAACTATCTAAATGCATGTGGTTTTGTTTTAACAAATGAAAATATGTAGGTAGAATATATAATTATTTTACAAAAATCTTAAATAAAGGATGGATTATGAAAATAAAAACGATAAAAATAGGATATACGATGGAAGATGCTAAAGAAATATTATTAAAACGAAGCAATAAATTCTCTATTCTAAAAACCAAAATGTTATATTATCCATATTTAAAAATAATATTCATAATAAAAACCAGCAAGTTTGCTAATGCGAAGAGATTTAATGGCCACGTGGTATGTACTGTTGATATGGTTACTGGACGGGAATCGCTTGCTAAAAGTCACGGTAATCTGGAAGACATTGAAGTAGAAGATTGTTTTGTCATGCCCAGTAAAATTTCTGAGGAAGATGCCAGAAAAAGAGCTGCATTATTCATTGGTATGGTAGTAATGCAGAAAGTAAAAGTGTTAAAAATTCCTACTGTTACCAACATCGAAGATGAAATCATCTATCGGCCATTTTATATCGTCCATTGTAAGAATGATACCCAAGAAGATTTCTTTTTGATGTTTGATGCAGTAACTGGGCAGTTTACTCCTTTAGATACAATGATACAAAACGTAAACAAGAAATAAAATAATGAAGGAATATAAGAAGATCTTTGAGTTATTCAAAGGTCTTCTTGTATTCATATGAACGAAAGGTAATTTTCCTCTAAAATATTGTGCAAGATACGATTGTTGGCATATGCCAAATGTATATGGTATAATAATAGTAAATATTGGATATTACTACTGTTTATAATGCAAATCATCGTAACGTAGCCACTAAGATACTATTTATATGTATAATATAGAGGAGGGATACGTGATGTCAGACATAAATACTTGCTTTAAAACAGATGATAAGGCAAGAGAAAAATTAGAAAAAGCAGAGAAATTGTTCGTTGATTATGAGAACAAAGATTTAGATAAAAAAATACGAATGAGAATTTTAGATGAGGTATATAAAAATCTATTGGAAGTGATGCTATCAGCAAGGCATCTTTTTCAACAGAAAAAAATGTATTTTTGGGAAAAAATAGCATTTGCTTTTTTCTATGAAGATGACCCTTTTAAAATGGAATCATGCTTTAGAAAACAAGCAAAGCTTCAACCAGGTCGTTCAGACGCTTTTTTAAACTTAGGCATACTTTGGAATAGATTGGGAAATCAAGTAAAAGCTTTAGAAGCATATAAAGAGGGCCTAGAGATTAATCCCAAAGACGAATATATTCAATATAATTTATCCGCATTATTAGAAAAAATGGATTGTTATTATGACGAAAAGGGAAATAAAAGCTCTAAAGGACACAATATTTTTATGGGAGATAAATATTTGACAAATGGTCTATATAAAGAAGCATTGGCATACTATGAAAAAGCCATAGAAATTGATGATGCAATGAAAAAAGATAAAATGATCAAACATTTATATGAAAATTTGATTTTTGTTTACAACACATTACACATTTTTGATAAAGCCAAAGAAGCGATTCGCAAAGCAGAAAAAGTATTTCCTGATTTAAAATATATGGCCTTTGAAAAGCCTTTACAAAAGGTTGGCGATGAATGTGAGAGAGAGTATATAGTTTATAGGGATGCAATGGATAGAAAAGTATATGAGGGTGAAGTAGATATCAAAAATGGAAGAAGACATGGATTTGGTATAGCATACAATCCTGATGAAGGAGAAAATTGTGTGATTTATAAAGGCAATTTTAAGAATGATTTATATGAGGGGTATGGACTAGAATATGATAAAGATGGTTATTTAAAATATAGAGGTTATTGGAGAGATGGAAGAAGGCACGGACAGGGCACAAGTTTCGATATTCAAGGCAATATGACTTATGAGGGAGAGTTTTATGAAGGCAAGGCAATGAAAAATTCACTCAGTAAAAAACAATTGTTTTAATAAAATAAAAAAGGGTAAATAGAATATGGATTGGATAGAAAGAGTTGTACGTAAAAGATCTTACGCAAATATCCAAATAAAGCAATTCTATTAATGAAAGCGCAATGCTTTAAATTATATAATAAACAGGGGGAGATAAAATGAAATCTTTAAAGGGGACAAAAACTGCTGAAAATTTAATGAAAGCTTTTGCAGGAGAATCTCAAGCAAGAAATAGGTATACGTACTATGCCTCTGTAGCAAAAAAAGAAGGATATGTACAAATTGCCAATCTTTTCTTAGAGACAGCAGACAATGAAAAAGAACATGCAAAAAGATTCTTTAAATTTTTAAAAGAGAGTCTAAATGGGGAAATGGTAGAAATCAATGCGTCCTATCCAGTTGCCCTAGGAGATACAAAATTTAATTTATTAGCAGCAGCCAATGGGGAGAATGAAGAGTGGACAGATCTTTATCCTGAATTTGCAGATATTGCAGATAAAGAAGGTTTTCCAGAGATTGCGGTAGTTTTTAGAAAAATTGCAGAGGTGGAAAAGCATCATGAAGCAAGATATAGAAAATTATTAAGCAATATTGAAAACGATACAGTATTCAAAAAGGATACAGTAATAAAATGGAAATGCAATAATTGTGGCTATATTCATGAGGGACAAAAGGCAGTTGAATTATGTCCCGCATGTGCTCATCCTCAAGGGCACTTTGAAGTTTTTGTAGAAGCTTATTAAGAATAAATACTTTTGCTAGCAGGTCTATGCGCTATAATTGAAAAATGGAACTGGCCAAATAATAATCCAACGTCAGCTTTGTGTTGGATTATTTGTTTTTGTAGCAAAGAATAGAAAATGTTTTCTTTTTTTATCCTTGACAATTTTAATTAAGTGAAATATTATTTAATTAATCTTTTACTTAAGTAAAATAAAGGAGTAGATAATGGAAAAAATCGTACAGATATTTAAAGCTCTTGGTGACGAAACAAGGCTGAAAATATTGGTTATCCTTTCAAAAAAAAGAATTTGTGCAAAAGGGATTGCTAGACACTTAGATATTTCAGAAGCAGCAGTATCACAGCATTTAAAGGTTCTAAAAAAAGCTGGGATTATTGTTGGAAAAAAAGCAGGGTATTATGTGCACTATGATCTGCAAGAACCAATTCTATTAGAAATTGTAAAATTTATTGAACAAATGAATGAAGAACATGTCATGAATCATTGCAAGCCAGGTACACATAAAGCAAATGTTTATAAAGCAAATCAAAATAAATGCTGTCAAAAAAATAAGAATAGCTGAAAGGGGAAAGAATATGAAAGTATGTATTCCAGTAAAAGAAAATAATGGGTTAGAGAGTATTGCTTATAACCACTTTGGATCAGCACCATTTTTTCTAATTTATGATTTAGAAAAAGAAGAAATCAAAGTAATTGAAAATGAAGATTTACATCATGCCCATGGGATGTGTCAACCTCTTAAGGCCTTGGGTGGAGAAGCGGTGGATGCTATTTTAGTTGGCGGAATTGGTGCAGGAGCATTAATGAAACTAAATAACCAAGGAATAAAGGTATATAAAGTTGCTGGTGAAACAGTATCACAGAATATTGAACTGCTAAAAAGGGATAAATTAATGGAGTTTTCAGCGAATCATAGCTGTAATCATCATGGCTGCAATCATTAAAAATAGTTCAAAGCTGATTCAGATGAAAGACATCTATGGGAAGGTAGATGCCTTTTAAAATAGAAATACAAAAAAACTTTTTGAGGAGCTTAGCGTTATGAATAGTTATCTCATGTACATAGTGGTAATTGTGCTTTTGATTAT
This sequence comes from Clostridiaceae bacterium 35-E11, assembly GCA_038396625.1. Lineage (GTDB taxonomy): Bacteria > Bacillota > Clostridia > Peptostreptococcales > Thermotaleaceae. The sequence goes on along the minus strand of CP121688.1, from coordinate 3,123,871 downwards.
TTCTTATTTTAGAGATAAGAAGAAGACAAAAATGGCTTTGAAAAAAGCATGGAAGTCCTTTGAAAATATTTTGCCACAGTTTTTAGGGGTAATTATGCTTGTAGGTATATTGCTTGCAGCATTTGATGCAGAATTCATATCCAAGATCATAGGCAGTGAGTCCGGATGGCTGGGCGTAATTTTTGCTGCTGTTGTTGGTGCTATTACATTGATTCCAGGATTTGTAGCTTTCCCTACGGCAGCTATGCTGTTAAATAGTGGTGCAGGATATATGCAAATTGGCGCATTTGTTTCTGCATTAATGATGGTAGGTGTTGTAACAGCTCCTGTTGAATACAAGTATTTTGGTAAACGACTTACAATCATGAGAAATATATTGGCATTTTTATTTTCCTTTGTTGTTGCATACATAATTGGGAAGGTGGCTGGTGGAAGATGACTGTACTGCAGAAGTATCGATTTTTTCTTATTACTGCGATCATGATGATAATATTATTGTTAATAAATAAAGAAATGGGCATTAAAGCGATGGGTATTACAGGATATAGTTTGAAAGAAATGATTTTGGTGATTCCACCAGTTTTTATACTTTTAGGCTTACTAGATGTATGGGTTTCAAAGGAAACGATGATGAAGTATATGGGAGAAAAATCAGGGATCAAAGGAATTGTTCTATCCGTCTTCTTAGGTTCAGCAGCAGCAGGACCACTTTATGCTGCATTCCCTATTGCAGCAGTATTTATGAAAAAAGGAGTTAAATTCAGTAATGTACTCATTTTTATCGGTGCATGGTCCACAACAAAGATTCCAATGTTTTTATTTGAACTCTCTGCCTTAGGAGCAAGATTTGCAGTTACAAGATTAATGATAGATATTCCTGGCATTATTCTCATTGCATATCTTCTATGTTCTTTTACTGGTAAGTCAGAAATTATAAAGATATATGAAAATGCTGAATCAATGTAAACATACGCTTATCTAGAAGGCCATTTTGAAGTGTTTGTTGAAGCTTATTAAAAATCATGAGCCAATGCAAGAAAAATCTTGTATTGGCTCATGATTTTTTTAAAGAGAAAAAGAAAAAGTTATTGACATATACCTAAAACAATATATTTTATAATTATAAAGAACATATACCCATAATAAAAGGATGAGCTTGTTTCACCCTTTTATTATGAAAGTTTTATAATGCGATTGTAATGCTCATAAATTATTCTTATTTGCATCACAGTTTCATCACAATTACCCAATATAATACAGTTAGAGGTGAAGGATCGAAAGATTGTTTCAGAAGGAGGTAAAGCAATTTGATAAAAAGTTTTTTTTCTAGTAAATACACTAAATTAATCATTGTCATTCTTATCCTAGGAATCAGTTTTTCAGGTTTTATACTGATCAATAAGACAACAGCATCTTCTAGTGATGAGATAACAACAAAAGAAGAAAAAGTACAAAAAGGAGATATTACCATAGGTTTTACAGGAGATGGAGAAGCAGAGATACCAGTTGTAAATTTAGACTTTGAATTAAGTGGAAAGCTCAAAGAGCTGTATGTTAAAGAGGGAGAACAAATCAAAGAAGGGCAGATTCTTGCCAAACTAGATGATAAACAATATCAAAACAAGTTAAAGACTGCTGAAATTAGCTATCAAAAAGCATTGGCTAGCTTGGGGCAAAAGAAAGAAAGCCAAAAACTTAATCTGATTAGTGAAAAACAAAAACTGGATGAGTTAAAGTTAAAACTAGAGCAGGTAGAAGCAGAATATCTGCCTATGACAGAATTGGAGGAATATTATTCAAAGCAAGAAATTAATTTAAAAAGAATTGCCTATGAAAGCGCAAAAGCTGCCTATGCTACACAATTAGAAAGATATAATACCCTAGCTAATTCTAATAAAGATTTGGAGCTAGAGACAGCAAATGTTGAAAGTGCAAAAATCAATTTAGAGATGGCGAAGGATGATTTAAATAACACCATTCTAACAGCCCCATTAAGTGCAAAAGTATTAAAAATAGCTTATAAGCCTGGAGAAAATATTTCTACGGTAAAGGAGACAGGGCAAGTAACAGCCGATACATCCCATTTTATGGTGGTATCCGATTCAGATCGAGTGGAGGTTGTGGTACCTGTTTCAGAGATTGATTTGTCAAAGGTAGAAATCGGACAGATGGTAGAGGTTACGTTTGAAGCCTATGAAGGTGAAAGCTTCAATGGAAAGGTTACGTCAATAGATGCGCTTCCTAAAATAGAACAAAGTGGTTTAGTGACTTACGATGTAAGCATTGCGTTAGAAAAAGGACTAGATAAAATTAAATCTGGTATGACCTGTACAGTATTTTTTATACTCAGACAGGAAAAGGATGTTTTGATGATCCCCAATAAAGCTGTCAGTATCATAGACGGGAAGCAGGCTGTGAAGGTAAAAGACCAAAATGGGGATATCCAAATTAAAAATATAAAAACAGGATTAACGGATGGTAAATACGTCTCGGTTAGGGAAGGGTTGAAAGTCGGTGAAACGGTATTGATTGAAAACACAAAAACAGAGTAGGTGTGGTGAGATGAGTTTAATTGAGATTTTAAGGTCTATATTCATAAACATTAAAGGAAATAAAGCGAAGGTGTTTCTTACTACTTTAGGTATTATAGTAGGATCTTTGACGATTGTGTTGGTGATTGCTATAGGTGAGGGAAGCCAGGCCAGTGTAGAAGAACAATTTAAGAGTTTAAACGTAGGAACGATTCAAATTATGACAAGCTTTGGAAGAGGTGGAACAGAAAAACTAAGTATAGAAGAAATGGAGGCAATAAGAGAAGAAGCTCCCTCTGTCAAAAAAGTCTCCATGATGATTACGGGTAAAGGAGATATAAACTATTACAATATGTCGACATCTGTTTCCATTGCTGGAGCAACAGAAGAGCTGAAAGAAATTAATAATCTTGTAATCCAGCACGGTGCGTTTATCAACCATGAACAGAATGATGAGACTGAAAAGGTTGCAGTGATAGGATACGATATTGCAGCGTTGTTTTTTGAAGAAGATGTTTCAGAGGCTCTAGGGGAAAAAATATTGATCAATGGCAAACGTTATGAAGTGATTGGCGTCTTAAAAAGACAAGGAGATTCTAGCATGAGAGGGTTTAGCCCTGATGAAGGCGTGTTCATACCCTATAAGGTGGCGGAAAAATATATTACAGGTAGAAGTGCAAGGCCAATCATACTGGCTTTAGCCAAGAATATCGATTATGTTGATTCAGCCATGGAAGAAATTAATATCATTCTACAAAAGTCTTTTAAAGATAAAAGTGAACAGTTCATGCTGATAGATGCAGGAAATAGACTGCAATCGGCAAAGGACTCCGCAAGGACCATGACCCTTATGCTGCTTTCAGTAGCTACTGTAGTATTGATTGTGGGAGGTATTGGCATCATGAATGTGCTGTTTGTTTCCGTAAAAGAAAGAACAAAGGAAATAGGGATTCTAAAGGCGATTGGGGCACGTAGGAAAGACATATTGCTGATATTTTTGCTGGAAGCGATTATCATTAGTGCTGCAGGAGGGATTATTGGTATTACGAGCAGTATGCTGATTATGCCAGTGATGAATTATTTTCACGTAAGAGCGATTCCGTCCTTATTTGGGTACATCTTAGCCTTTATATTTTCTTTAGGTATTGGAACATTTTTTGGATATTATCCTGCAGCAAAGGCAGCGGCATTAAAACCCATCGATGCATTAAACTATGAATAAGGAGAGATGATAGAAATGATTAATTTGAATGTTAAGATTTTAATAGGTATTCTCAGTACCTCTTTATTGCTTACAGGATGTGCCGACTCAACACCAAAAATATCTACAAATCCACCTTCACAAGCGAGTAGTGAGAGCGAACAAAATACAGCAGAAAATACTGCTGGTCAAGATAAAGAAAATAGAAGAATACAGAATAGACCTGATTTATTTGGAAAAGTAAAAAGTATTATTGGTAATGAAGTAGTATTGGAGCTTGCAGAGATGCCTCAAAGCGAAGAAGGTAAAGGAAGGCAAGTACAAGGAGAGGGAACAAGTGGTGGAGAAAGCTCTGCAAATCAAGGAGGTCAAATGGGTGTTCAGGGTGGGAGATCAGCTGGCAATAGACAGCTGAAACTCACAGGAGAAACCGCTACAGTGTTGATTCCCGTAGGGGTTTCTGTAACCATTTTCAGTAAAGGGGAAGCCAAGGAAATAGATATTGCCGATATTTATGAAGGGTCAATGCTACAAATATGGTTTGATGAAAATGACAAAGAAAATCAAATAATTACCCGTGTTATGGTAATGCAAGGAAGGTAATACTATGAGAAACAATACAGTAATCTATATGAAGGATATCTTTAAATCTTATAAAATGGGTAAAAATATACTAACTGTGTTAAAAGAAGTGTCTTTGGAAATTAAAAAAGGAGAATTCGTCGCAGTGTTAGGTCCTTCCGGTTCTGGTAAATCCACCTTGATGAATATCATAGGATGTATAGATGTAGTGGATTCAGGAGAATATGTGCTGGCAGGGAAAGACATAAAAGCCAGAAATGAAGATGAGTTGGCAGACATCCGAAATCAAGAAGTAGGATTCATCTTTCAGCGATTTAACCTCCTTCCTAAATATACTGCTGTTCATAACGTAGCTTTCCCGCTACTATTAAGGGGATGGGATAAACAAAGAGCCTATGAAAGAGCAACGAAACTACTGGAAAGAGTAGGGCTTGGAGATCGAATAGATCATAAGCCCATGGAGTTATCTGGTGGACAACAGCAGAGAGTATCTGTGGCAAGAGCATTGTCAGGAGAGCCCAATATACTTCTTGCGGATGAACCCACAGGGGCGCTGGATTCCAAATCGGGAAATGAAATTATGGAGATGTTTTTAGAACTAAATCGAGAAGGAAATACTATCATTTTGATTACCCATGATCAAGATATTGCAAAACAAGCACAAAGAATTATTCATGTAAAAGATGGTAGGATTTTTGAATCCTTTATGTGAGGAGAGAAGCAATATGAATGAAGCCAAAATTCTCATAGTTGATGATGAAGAGAAAATGAGAAATGCCATAAGAATATTTTTGAATAAAGAAGGCTATCAAGTAGAGGAAGCAACCAATGGTAGAGAGGCATTGGAAAACATTGAAAAAAATAAGTATGACTTAATACTATTAGATGTGATGATGCCAGAAATAGATGGGTGGGCTGTTTGTAGAAAAATCAGAGCAGAATCAAGTATTCCAATTATTGTGCTTACAGCTAGAGGAGAGGAGTATGATAAGCTTTTTGGATTTGAATTAGGCGCAGATGACTATCTAAGTAAGCCCTTTAGTTTAAAAGAAATGGTTGCAAGAATAAAGGCTGTTTTAAGAAGAACCAAAGCCAACAACGAGCACTTTGAAAAGGCTATCAAGATGGGGGCGTTAGAAATTAAGACGTTGTGTAAACAAGTACTGTTAGACAATCAAGAGCTTTGTTTAACACCCAAAGAATATGAGTTATTATATCATCTAGCGAAAAATCCAGAGATTGTCTATTCTAGAGAACAATTGCTCAATCAAGTTTGGGGATATGATTTTGTAGGAGATGCTAGAACTGTGGATACCCATGTGAAACAGCTTAGAGAAAAGCTAGGCAAATATAAAAAATATATTCAAACCGTTTGGGGAATAGGGTATAAGCTTATGATAGGAGATAAAAATGAAAGGAATATTAAGTAAACTATGGCTGGCAATTACATCTTTAGTGGTGATTATTTTATTAATCACTTGGATATTCCAAGTAGCCTTATTAAATGAATTTTATATTCGTGAGAGAAAAGCTACATTAGAAGATGAAGCTGACAAATTAGCTTCTCTTTTCCAAGAATCGGATAGTGAAGAGAAGCTTTCGCAGGAAGTGTTAGAAGAAATCAATGCATTTGTTTCTACTATAAATGCTAGAGTATTTATATTTGATGAGCAGGATCATATACCATTTTATAGTATGTCAGATAAATACGTTTCATCGCCAAGAGATACCAATAAGACTCAGAATAAAACCATAAACTTTTTTTTGAGAGATAGGGACATCCGATTAAAAATTGAAGAAAATAAATCTTTTACAATGATAAGAAAGCGATCCTTAGACCATGTTCCGTCTATTTTTGTGGGTGTTCCTGTTATAAGAGAAGGTGTAAAAGTTGCAAATATCGTTATTTCATCACCCTTAGCACCAATAGAAGAAACCATATCTATCTTAAAAAAGCAATTGTCCTTTATTTCTATCTTCTCATTGGGCATTGGTACTTTGCTGGCGTTATGGCTGGCAAAGTTTTTTACAAAACCAATACTAAATATTACACATGTAGCTAAGCAAATTGCAAAGGGGGATTTTGTGACAAAAGTAACCCATAAGTCCAAGGATGAAATTGGTATTTTGGGAGATACAATCAATGATATGGCAAAACAATTAGATAAGATTGAACAGCTTCGAAAAGAATTGATTGCCAATGTTTCTCATGAATTGAAGACACCTATTAGTCTCATCAAAGCATATGCTGAACTATTAGAAACCATTGATGATATCAATAAGGAAGATAAGCATGCTTATTTAGAAGTTATTCGAGACGAATCCGATAGACTCAATAGAATGATAGAGGACGTCCTTTATTTATCCAAAATGGAGTCAGGGTTTTCAAACTTGATTTATGAGACGTTTTCTTTGGAGAAGCTCTTAAATAATGTTTTAGAAAAGCTATCCTATTTTGCATCTCATAAAAATGTTCAACTACATGTTGAAGCTGAAGATCAAGCATTCTTACTTCATGCAGATAAAGATAAAATGTATCAAGTGCTTTTTAATCTTATGAACAATGCTATTGAATACGCTTTTGAAAATGGGAAAGTAATGATTAAGATTTTCAACATAGACAATGTTTTAAGAATGGAAGTCATTGATGAGGGAAAGGGAATTTCAGAAGAAGAATTACCCTATGTTTGGGAAAGATTCTATAAGGTAGACAAATCAGGCAAGAGAAACGATAGCGGTACAGGACTGGGCATGGCAATTGTTAAAAATATTTTAGAAGCCCATCAATTTCAATATGGGATCACAAGTCAATTAAATGAAGGAACCACTGTTTGGATAGAAATGCCGTTAAATGATGAGTGAAATAATTCAGCAAAAGGAGATAAAATAGGATGAAAAAAATAATAAAAGGAATTACACCAATTGTTTTGGTACTAATCTTAAACATTCCTATTGTCAATGCAGATGATATGATAGGCATAATTGATGAAAAAAACACGCATGAAATACAGCTAGTCATTGATAAGGTGAAGAGTGATGGGCTTGAATATCAGGAAAATGAAGAAGCAGGCCTATTAACCTATGAGGAAGCGATTGAAAAAGCTTTAAATCATAGCTATGAATTCAAAACCCAATTAGAAGAAATAGAGAAATTAAAAATACTAAGAAGTGAAGCAGGAGATGCAATGGGTGGTTCTTATCCTTCAGGTACTGGAAATGGTGAGGATGATGCTGCTCGTTTGAATCGATTAAAAAAGTTAAAAAGTGCTGTCAATAGCTTAACGATAGCAGAAAAGCAAAGAGAGATTATGAAGGAAAACATTGGTTTTGAAGTGAAAAATGCCATCAGTGAAATCAATCAGCGCTTAAATGAAAGAGAACTCATGAACTTAGAACTTCAAAATGCCAAGATAAAACTTGAAATGGCTAGGGCCAAAGAAAGAAAAGGACTGCTAAGTAAATATGATTTAGAAAAAGAAGAAGATACTTATCATAAGCAAATCAAGGAAAAAGAGATGTTAGAAAAAACCATTGAAACTGCATATACTAAGCTAAATAGCCTAATAGGATTTGGTGAAGGGGAAGCATACAGCTTAGAAGACACAACCCAATATGAACCATTAGAGAATAAAGATGTGGACCATTTGGTCATAAAGGTGATCAATGAAAGCCCCACTATATGGAACCAAGAAAAGAAAATAGAGATGGCAGAGTTGGATCTAAGTCTATATGTTTATAATGCAGGCGGAGATCCTTATGAAGTAAAGAAAATTGATTTGCGTCAAGAGAAATATAATCTAGCAAATTTAAAGCTTAGTCTAGAAGAATTCACAAAAACCATATATCAGCAAATTCAACAATTAGAGAAAAGTTATGAATTACTAGAAGCAAACCTTAAAAGTGCAGAACGAAACTTAGAACTTGTGCGTGCAAAATATGATGCAGGGATGACAACGGATATGCAGATGATAGAGGAAGAATTAGCAGTTGAGCAGATAAAACATGAAATGAAGAAAAAAGCCATGGAGCATGCGAAATCAAAAGAATTATTGTATAATCCCCATTTAACTGGAAAATAATAAAAATCCATACAAAAGGCGCATTGCTACATCGTAGAAATAATACACCAGTTGTAAGTCCTTTGAAAATATTTTGCCACAGTTTTTAGGGGTAATTATGCTCGTAGGTATATTGCTTGCAGCATTTGATGCAGAATTCATATCCAAGATCATAGGCAGTGAATCCGAATGGCTAGACGTAATTTTTGCTACTGTTGTTGGTGCTATTACATTGATTCCATGATTTGTAGCTTTCCCTACGGCAGCTATGCTGTTAAATAGTGGTGCAGGATATATGAAAAAAGGAGTTAAATTCAGTAATGTACTCATTTTTATCGGTGCATGGTCCACAACAAAGATTCCAATGTTTTTATTTGAACTTTCTGCCTTAGGAGCAAGATTTGCAGTTACAAGATTAATGATAGATATTCCTGGCATTATTCTCATTGCATATCTTCTATGTTCTTTTACTGGTAAGTCAGAAATTATAAAGATATATGAAAATGCTGAATCAATGTAAACATATGCTTATATACAAGGCCATTTTGAAGTGTTTGTTGAAGTTTATTAAAAATCATGAGTCAATGCAAGAGGAATTCTGTATTGACTCATGATTTTTTTTAAAAGAGAAAAACAAAAAAATATTGACATATGCCCAAAATAATATATAATGTAATCATAAAGAACATATACCCAAAATAAAAGGAGATGATGATATGGCTAGAAGAGATGGAACAGGACCTATGGGTATGGGTCCAATGACAGGAAGAGGAATGGGCTTGTGTAGAAGTGGAAAATCTAGGAGTGGGATTAAAGCAGGGTTTGGCTATGGTAGAGGAATGGGAAGATGTTTCTTTTATGGCAATGCTGCGATGGATGCAGAAGTGGAAAAGTCTATGCTCCAAAATGAAAGGACAGTACTTGAAGCAAGATTAAAAGATGTTGAAAAAAGATTGGATGATTTTGAACAAGAAAAAAAATAAAAGGATGAGCTTGTCTCACCCTTTTATTGTGTTAAGATAATAAGTAAGAAAGAGGGTGAGCAGATGCCTAGACCGAAAAAAAGAAGAAGGGTATGTGAATTACCAAATTATAAAATGTTTGGGCCACTAAATGGGAAGCTCCATGAAGATGATGGGATTATGATGATGGTAGAAGAATTTGAAGTGATTCGTCTTATAGATTTGGAAGGACTTGAACAGGAGCAGTGTGCAGAAAGAATGGATGTAGCTCGTTCTACAATTCAAAGAATGTACAATGAAGCAAAACAAAAGCTTGCAGATAGCTTAGTGAATGGAAAAATTTTAAAAATAGAAGGTGGAGATTATATACTATGTGACACCCATCATCATCCTTGTTCTCCATGCTTTAAAGGACGGCATAGACACGGAAGAAAAAACACTTTATAAGAAAGAGCGAAGAATAGCAAACTCGTAAATAATTGTTGGGTAATTTCAAAAATCATGGAGAAATGCAGTTTTGATACTGTATTTCTCCATGATTTTTTATAAAAATTTTATAACGCAATTGTAATGCACATAAATTATGCTTATTTGCATCACAGTTTCATCACAATTACCCAATATAATACAGTACCTCTCATAACCTTTGTATCCTTAAATTGTTTTGAACTGCCTTAATTGTCTTTCTGTTAAAAGTTATTTGGATTGTACTTAAAATATTCTTTCTATAACTAAGAAAATTAAAGATTGAGAAAGATATATAAACTCAATCTTTAATTTTGGACATCTATGGATATTCATCGGAATTGGAGTTTGTGTTACTATGTAGTATTATTTTAATATAAGTTTTATGTAGTTTTAAAAACCGTGTATAAAACTTATGAAAACCATATACAGATTAAGGAGGATTTATAGTAATGAAATCATATCATGGTCTTACATCCAGTGAGGTGGAAAGCTCACGGTTAAAATTTGGTACAAATCAACTTACACCCCAACAAGGTGAGACATTTTTTGATAAATTAAAGGGTAATTTAGGTGATCCTATTATCAAAATACTAATTGTTGCACTATTCTTAAATGTTGTTTTTGCATTTATGGGAAAAGCTGAATGGTATGAATCCGCAGGGATTGCCCTTGCCGTTCTACTAGCAACTCTTATTTCAACGTGGTCAGAGCATAGCAACGAATCTTCATTTCAAAAACTGCAGGAAGATGCAGCAAAGATTAAGGTTAAGGTTTATAGAAATGGTAAAACAGAAGAAATTCTTATAGACCACATAGTTGTAGGAGACCTAGTAATACTTCAATCAGGAGATAAAATACCGGCTGATGGAAAACTAATAGAAGGAAGTCTAAAGGTAGATCAAGCAGTATTAAATGGTGAATCAAAAGAAGCAACAAAGCGAATGAGACCTATGGATTATCAAGAGCCCGCAACGGTAGACTTCTTAGACGAGTATAAACTTTTTAGAGGCACTGTGGTTGTATCTGGTGAAGGAATTTTTGAAGTTACTACAGTTGGAGATAGTACCTTCTATGGACAATTGGCTCAAGAAATGAAGACAGAAGATAGAGAATCACCATTGAAAGTAAAATTAACAAATCTTGCTGATGGAATTAGTAAGTTCGGATATATAGGTGGTGTTTTAATTGCTCTTGCCTTCCTATTTGAACAAATTGTGATTAAGAATTCTTTTGACAGTGCTCAAATCATGTATTATCTATCAGATTGGACGAATCCAATTAATGATTTAGTTGGAGCTTTGATTCTAGCTATAATAATCATTGTTATGGCTGTTCCTGAGGGACTTCCTATGATGATTGCCATGGTGCTTTCAATGAATATGAGGAAAATGTTAAAAGATAACGTGCTGGTTAGGAAACTAGTAGGAATAGAAACAGCTGGGTCCTTAAATATTCTTTTCTCAGACAAAACAGGAACCATTACAAAAGGACAATTGGAAACCGTAACCTTTATTAACGGTGAAAACAAACAATATTCTAGGTACACTGATATCCCAGCTCCATTGCAAACCTTTGTAGCCTTATCAATTACAAAAAATACCAACTCCATGGTAGGTGAAAAAGATAGCAAAGGTCAATATAAAATAATTGGTGGAAATGGAACAGAAAAAGCTGTGTTAGGTTTTGTGGACCACAGTAAACAATTACCCTTTGAGGTTGAAACTGTGACAAGCATTCCTTTTAACAGTGAAAACAAGTTCTCTGCAACTCAAATTTGTGGTGATTTTAATCTAACCCTGATTAAAGGAGCTCCTGAGAAACTAATTGATAAGTGCGATTTCTTTTATGATGAAAAGGGTCAGAAGCAAGTCCTAACTAAACAATCTAGAGAATTACTAACGAAAAAGATGGATGAATTAGCCCATAAAGCAATTCGTATCCTAGCCCTTACAACTACAGAAGAAGAGCTTCTTGAGGATAAAGTATTTCAAAAACTAACATTTGTAGGTATTTTGGGTATTCGTGATGATGTTAGACCAGAAGCAGTTACAGCTATCAAAAGAGTTCAAGAAGCCGGCGTGCAAGTAGTTATGATTACAGGAGACCGTAAGGAAACGGCCATAGCCATTGCTAAAGATTCTGGCCTGTTAACATCAGAAGATCAAGTTGTTTTAACGTCCGATGAGTTGCAAAAAATGTCAGATGATGAATTGAAGAAAATGCTTCCAAAAATTCGAGTTATTGCCCGAGCATTACCAACAGATAAATCTCGATTAGTTAAAATATCACAGGAGTCAAATCTGGTTGTGGGTATGACTGGTGATGGCGTTAATGATGCGCCTGCCCTTAAAAAGGCCGATGTTGGATTTGCTATGGGTTCAGGTACGGAAGTAGCAAAAGAAGCTGGAGATATAGTCATTCTTGATGATAACTTCAATTCTATCTCTAAAGCAGTATTATATGGAAGAACAATATATCATAGTATTAGGAAGTTTATCATATTCCAGCTAACAATTAACGTTAGTGCTGTTTTAATCTCCTTTATTGGTCCCTTTATTGGAATTGACCATCCACTATCCATCACTCAAATACTTTGGGTTAACTTGATTATGGATACATTGGCTGCTCTTGCCTTTGGTGGGGAGCCAGCGTTGGAAAGATACATGAAAGAAAAGCCAAAGAGAAGAGACGAAAGAATTGTAAGCAAGGATATGTGGAGTGCGATCTTAACAAGTGGTATTTATACTACTGTAATGAGTTTGATATTCCTAAGTTCAGATTTTATACACGCTATGTTTAGAGCTTCAGATGAAAAGTTAAGCATATATTTAATGACTGGATTCTTTTCATTCTTTGTTCTAAATGCCATGGCAAATGGATTTAATTCAAGAACTGAAAGTATCAATATATTTGACAATATTACGAAGAATCCTGGTTTCTTAAGAGTCATGGGATTAATAGTAGGAATTCAAATTTTTATGACTTTTATTGGTGGAGAAATACTTCGTGTGGAACCTCTTACACTTCAAGAATGGGGAGTCGTAACGGTATTGTCGCTACTGATTATACCAGTAAATACTATTCGTAAAATTATGTTTAATAAAAAAGAAGTAGTAAGTAAAAGTGAAAGTATTCATGCTAATATCTAATATTTAATACAGTATGGAACATTCATATGGATGCGCTATAAAAAAGAGTTAGTTTATTAAAGGTTAGAGGGGTTCAATTCTAACCTTTAGTATATTTATTTTACTTTCAAAAACTATTAATGATAGATGTTAAATAAATGGATGGTGAAATTTTGTGTCAATAGTAAAAGGTCTTCTATTAGGTTTTATTATTGTCCTACCCGGAATGAGTGGGGGTACAGTTTTTGTGATTCTAGGTATGTACGAAAACATGATTATTTGCTGGTCTAATAATTGGATCTGCAAGAACGCTACTTCCAAGCGTCTTAAATTTAGAAATTATCGCTATCTTTATAATTGCTTTTATATTAACATGGCGTCTTAGTAGAACTACAGCTATTGCATAAATGTATATAACTATAAAGAGGTCAGTTGTAACAAATTTTATTGGAATAAATAGAAATTCATTTAAAATGGATATTCCTAGAAAACCCTAAACCAATTATTCAACAAGCTATTTTAATAATAAAAATATATTGACAATAACAATAGTAACTACTATAATAACTACTAAAAACTAGTTATTATAGTAGTTACTATTGTTATTCCTATCAAATTGTGAAAGAAGGAGGTTCGTTATGGTAAAAAATAGTAGTAAACAGGGTGAATGGAGAGAGGGTATGATTGCAGGGTTTCCTATCGTAATTGGTTATATACCCATTGCAATGGCATTTGGCATGTTAGCCAAAACCACGGGAATTTCTATGATAGATAGTTTTTTATTTTCAGCCATTGTATTTGCAGGAGCCAGTCAGTTTATGGCACTAAGCTTATTAAGTGTAGGTGCTGGAATAGGAGAAATCATTTTGACCACACTGTTGGTAAATCTTCGACATTTATTAATGAGTGCATCCCTTGCAACGAAAATAGAGAGGGAAGCAAAAAAATGGATTCCCTTTATTTCCTTTGGTGTAACAGATGAGACGTTTTTAGCTACGTCCTTCAAAGAAGATCAAGTGACGAAAACATTTATGCTGGGTTTGCAGTTCGTATCCTATTGTGCATGGGTAGGAGGAACGGTTTTAGGATATTGGGCAGGAAAGCTGCTGCCTGAGATTATGCAAAACGCTATGCAAATTGCCTTATATGCAATGTTTGCAGCGATTTTAATACCTGAAGCAAAGAAATCATGCAAAGTGGTGATATTGGCAGGGTTTGCAGGTATATTGAATACTTTTTTTACGTATTTTGAGTTTTTCCCCAAGGGATGGAATATTGTTTTATCTATTATTGTCGTTTCTGCTGTAGGAGCTTATTTCGATGAAGAGGAAAGGGTGAAGCCTTGTGAGTGATCAAATCCTATTAATTATTGGCATGATGCTTGTGACCTATATTCCTAGGTTGCTACCATTTTATATTGTATCTAAAAGGAATTTACCAAAAAGAATAGATCGTTTTCTAAAAACCATACCCTATACAGCCCTAGGAGCACTCATCATTCCAGGTGTGTTTTCAGCAACTCCCGAAATGCCGCAAGCTTCTCTAGTAGGAATTGGATTTGCTTTTGTTTTTGGATGGTATAAAGGTGGCATCATTATTCCTGTATTAGGTTCGATTGTGATTACCTTTATGATGCTTTCTATATAAGTGGGATAAAATAAATTGAAAGCGGTGAAAGGATGAAGAATGATTCCATGATTATAGAAGATATGAAGAAATTAGGATTTAGCGAATATGAAGTAAAAGCATATTTAAAGCTGTTAGAGACCTACCCTGTGAATGGATATACTTTAAGTAAAAATTCTGGTATTCCAAGGTCAAGAATTTATGAGGTATTAGAAAGCTTAAAAGGTAAGCAGATGGTTTTTGAGCAAATCGAAGGAGACACCACCCTATATCATCCTCTTGAACCAAAATTACTAATCAATAAACTGAAAGCCCACTATAAGAATATACTCGACAACGTTGATCAATATACACAAAAAGCTTATGTAGAGGAAATATGCTACAATAAATTAATGGTGGTGGAAGGTAGGAAGAATATCATAGCCTTCCTAAATTTACGAATTAAGGATGCAAAAAAAAGAATCGCCCTTTCCATATGGGAAGAAGAAATCAAGGACATTTCTCAATCCTTAGATGAAGCGATACATAGAGGGGTTACGATAAAGGGCATATACTTTGGAAAAAACAATCCATATCAACAGCTCGTGACCCATAGAAGAGTTGAAAGATACTTAGCAGAGAAGAAGGAACGCTATATGACCGTTACGATTGATGGAGAACATGCACTCTATGGTGTGATATCAAGAGGTGAAGAAAGTAAAGTAACATGGACAAAGGACCCAGGCTTTGTTGATATGGGAGAGGATTATATCTGTCATGATTTAATGGTAAATCTATATGCCAATAAATTGGAAAAAGTTGAAAGAAAAGATTATGAGGATTTTCTCGATAAGGTCAGAAAAGAATATTTCGATTTTACGGAAGAAGAATTTAATGATTTTAAGTAAAGTTCAAAAAAAGGAAGCTTTGCATCCCAGTCTTTGATATAATAACAATAGATGATTCCAACATAGGGGGACTGGGAAGATGGAAAAATTAAGTCATATGCCCAATATAGGAAAAAGTTTAGAAAAACAACTAAAAGAAGTGGGGATTGAAAATTGTGAACAGCTGTTGGCCTTAGGAAGTCAGGGGGCATTTCAGAAAATCAGAGAAATTGATAGCAGTGCCTGTCTTAATAAGTTGTGTGCTTTAGAAGGTGCGATACAAGGGATACGATGGCATGATTTATCGCAAACTTGTAAAGATGAATTGAAATCATTTTTTCTTTCGCAGAAGCCTGAGGATTAATTAGGTAAAATAAAATTAGAAAAATTTTAGTGACGTATATCGTGAGATGAATTGTTGCATAAAAAACAGTTTACATAATATTGTTGATTATTCCAAATAATTAAATAATAACCTTGCATGTCTAAATAGGATATGTTAAAATAAAGCAAAATTACGAATGAGGGGTTGGGAATATGAAATCTTCCAAAACTCTAAAAAATAGGTTCCTGAAGCATCATCATCACCATTAAAGGCTTGTTTTATGGGAAGATAAACCATAGATACAAGTCTATTCGTGTTTGTAGGCAATTGTATCTGTGGTGATGAAAGAATAGCACAAATCATGACCACCCATGTAGGTACAATACCTGCATGGGTTTTTTATTTGTTTACTTGAAAAACAATAAAGTGAGGAGGAATTTTTATGCAGAAAAAAATTATTAAACCATCCATTTTACCAGGTTTTATGGAGTTATTGCCATCAGATCAAATCGCATTTAACAATATGCTTGAAACAATTCAAAACAGTTATGAAAAGTATGGTTTTATTCCTATGGACACACCGATTATAGAGAAAACAGAAATACTGTTAGCAAAGGGTGGAGGAGAAACAGACAAGCAGATTTATCGATTTACTAAAGGAGAGAAAGATTTGTCATTGCGATTTGATTTAACAGTTCCCTTTGCAAGATATGTTTCTCAATATATGTCGTCTTTAACCTTTCCATTTCGCAGATATCAAATTGGAAAAGTATTTAGAGGAGAAAGAAATCAAAAAGGGCGTTTTCGTGAATTCTATCAGTGCGATATCGATATTGTTGGCAATGGGAAATTAAGTATTATAAACGATGCAGAAATTCCAAGCGTTATTTACTTAACATTTAAAGAGCTTGGATTTGATGCTTTTACAATTCATATCAACAATCGAAAAATACTAAATGGTTTTTTTGAAGCATTGGAGATTTCTAATAAGAAAGATGTTCTGCGCATGATTGACAAAATAGATAAAATAGGGATCGATGCAGTAAAAGCAGAATTAGATAAAATATGTGCAGACCCATTTGTGGTTGATAAAGTGATGGCGTTTATGAATATTCAAGGAAGCAACGATGAAATATTAAAAGCCTTAAATCAGTTAGATATTGAGAATGAAAATTTTAAAAAGGGAGTAGATGAATTATCCAAAGTGATTTACTTTATTAAATATTTTGGGGTGCCAGAAAAGAATTATGTCATTGACTTAAAAATAGCCAGGGGGCTGGATTATTATACAGGAACTGTTTATGAAACTCTGCTGGATGAGTATCAAAGTATAGGTTCTGTCTGTTCAGGAGGGCGCTATGATAATTTGGCAGAATACTATACCAATGAAAAATTTCCCGGTGTTGGAATATCCATTGGATTAACAAGATTGTTTTATCAATTAAAAGAAGCAGGAATACTAAAAGATTATACGGCATCTACACTGTCAAAAGTATTAGTTGTCCCAATGAAAGATGAAATTGAATATGCCATAACTATTGCCAATGCCTTAAGAGAAAATAAAATTATTACACAAGTATATTTAGATAATGCAAAAATCTCTAAAAAATTATCCTATGCGGACAAATTAGGGATTCCTTATGTTATTTTGATTGGTGATGAGGAAGTAGAAGGTGATGTATTGACACTGAAGGATATGAAAACGGGAGAGCAATATAAGCTATTGCTTGAGGAAATCATAAAAAAAGTTAGAGCATAGAGAAAAATGTCAAGATTTGCATCCATGTTTCTTGTATCATTTTTGTAAAGAAAGTTTTATATTTGGAAATCTTTGATATAATAAAGAGAGAAGCAATATTTTTATGAATCCTTTATGGATTTGTAATACAAGGAGGCAGAGATGCAATTGGAAAATAAAAGTTTTCAAATCAACCAATCCATAGGTAGGAGATACTCCTTAAAAGAGGAAGTTGCCAATAGTATTTCTCATGGTATTGGAATCCTGTTTAGTGTTGTAACCTTGACGATCCTTTTGGTGTATGCCATTTGGGAAAAAAATCCTATTTCAATTACGGGTTTTAGCATATATGGATTTTGTTCGATTTGCCTATATGCTGCATCAACACTTTATCACAGCTTTCAAAAAGAAAAGGTAAAGAAGATCCTGAGAATATTTGATCATTCCTCTATATTTTTGTTTATAGCTGGAACATATACCCCTGTGGCATTACTTGCGATGAAAGGGTACTGGCGGATTGGGATTTTAACTGCTGTCTGGATTGTGGCTGTGGCTGGGATATTATTTAAAATCTTCACTTACAATAAATTTGAACAGTATAAAGCCATTTCTTTGATGATATATATATTGATGGGATGGATCGTGGTCATTGCTATAAAGCCAATGCTTCAGATGGTTCCCAGGGGCTTTCTCATGTGGCTTTTAGCAGGTGGCATCGTATATACAGTAGGAACGATATTTTATGCTATCAAAAGAATTCCATATAATCATGCGATTTGGCATCTCTTTGTTTTAACGGGGAGTATTGTACATTTTGTAGGTATTTTTAAATATCTCGTGTAGTAGGGTTTGTTTTAGAAGTAAAATATATTGCATAAAAAAGGAAAATAGAAGTTAGGAAGGTTTGATAAAAGATTATCTTCCTAACTTTTTTGTGTGTTTTTATATGTAGAGCGTGTAGAGAAAATATAACAGAACAAATGTTTGATTCTCTGAAAAATCATGATATAATACGGTTATTCAGCAATGAATGAAAAAGGCAAAATAAGATAGGTAACATGGCAGGAGGGTCACGATGACAAAAAAACATAATTATGGTAATGATAGCCTTTCAACCCTAGAGGAAAAAGATAAGGTTCGACTTCGGCCAGGAGTAATATTTGGTAGCGATGGGATTGAAGGATGTCAGCACACAGTCATGGAAATTATAGGAAACAGTAGAGATGAAGCAGCAGAAAAATTTGGCGATATTATCGAAGTAACAAGATATAAGGATCAATCCATAGAGGTGAAAGATAGAGGAAGAGGGATTCCTATTGAATGGAATCCAAAAGAACAGAAATATAACTGGGAGATTGTATTTTGTATCCTCTATGGGGGCGGGAAATACGATAATAATTCGGGTAACAATTATCAATTCAGTATAGGCTTAAATGGGTTGGGGACTGCAGCAACCCAATTTGCCTCTGAATATATGGAAGTTACTGTTTTTAGAGATAGGTACAGATATGAACTGTACTTTCAGAAGGGCGATAATGTAACCGATAGCAAGGAAGGATATATCAAGTCAAAATATGACTATGCCCACACAGGAACAAGGATTAAGTGGAAACCAGACTTAGAGGTTTTCAATGATATTGATATTCCCTTATCATTTTTTCAAAATACTTTAAAACGGCAGGCTATTGTAAATAAGGGAATTACCTTTAGGCTTTATGACGAAGAAAGTGGAGAAACCTTTACATATCTTTATGAAAATGGTATTCAGGATTATGTGAAAGAATTAAGTGAAGAGACAGGATTTACAGAACTACAATATTTTGAATTAGAAACAAAGGGAAAGGATCGAGAAGATAAGCCAGAGTACAAGGTCAAAATAGAAATTGCCTTTTGTTTCAATAATGAAGTAAATTTATTAGAATACTACCATAACTCTTCTTATCTAGAGCACGGAGGATCGCCCGATAAATCTGTAAAAAATGCATTTACTTATGCCCTAGACAAAAAATTAAATAAAGAAGGCAAATACAATAAGGGAGAAAAGAAGATAAATTTTCAAGATATTGAAGACAGCTTAATCTTGGTAGCAAACACATACAGCACCATCACTTCTTATGAAAATCAGACTAAAAAGGCAATTACCAATGTTTTTATTAAAGATGCCATGACGGAATTTCTAAAGGAAAAGCTTGAAATCTATTTTATCGAGAATAAGCTGGAAACTGAAAAAATATTGGATCAAATTTTAGTGAACAAGAGAAGCAGAGAAAAAGCAGAGAAAACACGTATTGATGTAAGAAAAAAGCTGAGCAAAAAAATAGACAATATCAGCAATCGAGTAAAGAAGTTTGTGGATTGCAGAAGTAAGGACAAGACCAAGAGAGAATTGTTTATTGTGGAAGGTGATTCTGCCCTAGGAAGTACAAAAATGGGTAGAGACAGTGAATTTCAAGCCATTATACCTGTTCGTGGTAAAATTCTCAACTGCCTTAAATCAGATTATGAAAAGATATTTAAAAACGACATCATCATGGATCTATTAAGGGTGATAGGCTGTGGCGTGGAAGTTAAATCAAAACATTTGAAAGAGTTAACGGACTTTGATATAGGGAACATGCATTGGAATAAACTCATTATTTGTACCGATGCTGATGTAGATGGATATCAAATCCGCTGCTTGATTATTACTATGTTATATGTATTGACACCTACTTTGATTGAACAGGGTTATGTGTATATTGCAGAATCTCCTTTATATGAAATTACGGATGACAAGGGAAAAAGCTATTTTGCTTACACCGAAGGAGAGAAAAAACAAATTCTCAAGAAAGTCAAAGGAAAGTATAGAATTCAAAGATCGAAGGGATTAGGAGAGAACGAGGCAGATATGATGTGGGAAACGACCATGTGCCCAGAGACAAGAAGATTGGTGCAAGTTACCCCGGGGGATGCCAAAGCAACACAACAGGCATTTGAATTATTCTTAGGAGATAACCTTTCAGGAAGAAAGCAATTTATAGAGGAACATGGACATAAGTATTTGGATATTTCTGATGTAGGTTAAGAAAGGAGAACAACATGACCCATAACATTACAAAAATGAATGTAATAGACACCATAGAAACCAACTATATGCCTTATTCGATGTCGGTGATTGTATCAAGGGCATTACCTGAGATTGATGGATTAAAGCCTTCCCATAGAAAATTACTCTACACTATGTACAAAATGGGTTTATTAAAGGGACAGAAAACAAAATCAGCAAACATTGTGGGACAAACCATGAGATTGAATCCCCATGGAGACATGGCGATTTATGAAACCATGGTAAGGCTCACAAGAGGAAATGAGGCCTTGCTACATCCTTATATAGACAGTAAAGGAAATTTTGGTAAGAATTACTCAAGAGATATGGCCTATGCGGCACCTAGGTATACGGAAGCAAAGTTAGATGCAATTTGTGAAGAATTTTTCCATGAAATTGGCAAAGATACCGTAGATTTTATACCAAACTATGATAATACAATGAATGAGCCTACCCTTCTCCCAACGACATTTCCGAACATATTAGTGAATCCTAATCTAGGGATCGCTGTAGGGATGGCAAGTAATATTTGCAGCTTCAATCTAAGAGAAATATGTGATACGACCATTCAGCTTCTTGAAGATGAAAACATAGATATGCTAGAATGCTTAAAAGCACCTGATTTTTCTTCAGGAGGACAATTAATTTATAACAAAAATGATATGAGAAAAATCTATGAAGAGGGTAGAGGGACTTTTTATCTTAGAGGAAAATATAAATATGATCAAGCCAATCATTGCATTGATATATATGAGATCCCCTATACGACCAATGCAGAAACCATTATTGATCAAATTACGGATTTAGTCAAGAAGGGTACCATCAAGGAGATTACAGACATAAGAGACGAGACGGATAAAAAGGGTTTGAAGATTACCATAGATATTAAGCGATCTGTGGATGTAGAACAGCTGATGTTAAAGCTGTTTAAATATACCAAACTACAGGATAGCTTTAGTTGTAATTTCAATATTTTAGTTCATGGAAGTCCCAGAGTACTAGGGGTGAAAGGTATACTGCTAGAGTGGATTGATTTTAGAGTGACCTGTTTGAAGAGAGGCTTAAGCTATGACCGAGATCGGAAGGCAGAAAAGCTACATCTGCTGAGAGGGTTAGAAAAAATACTTTTAGACTTAGATAAAGCAGTACAAATCGTTAGAGATACCAAGAAAGATAAAGAGGTTATTCCCAATCTGATGAAAGGATTTGCAGTAGATGAGGCACAAGCTGAATTTATTGCGGAAATTAAGTTAAGAAACTTTAATCAAGAATATATTTTAAATAAGACAAAGGATATTCAAGACCTTGAAAAAGCATTAAAAAATTTGGAAGCAACATTAAATAGTGAGAAAAAAATAAAAAGGATGATTATCAAGCAGCTGCAAGAAGTGTCTAAGAAATATGGACAAGATAGAAAAACCCAGATCATTGAAGAACAACACATAGAAGAAATCACACAAGAAGACCTTATTGAAGATTATAATGTAAAGTTGTTTCTTACAAAAGAAGGTTATTTAAAGAAAATTCCTTTGATAAGCTTAAGAGGTAACAATGCCCATAAGTTGAAGGATGGGGATGATATCATACAGGAAGTGGAGGCAACGAATAAGTCTGAACTATTGCTGTTTACCAATCAACACACGGTGTATAAAAAGAAAATTTATGAATTAGAGGATAGTAAAACAAGCAGTTTAGGAGATTATCTTCAAAACTTGTTAGAACTTGAAGAGCATGAAAAGATTATCTATATGGTTGGGACGAATGACTATGCTGGCTATATGCTATTTTTCTTTGAGAACGGAAAATGTGCCAAAATTGATTTATCCAGCTATGAGACAAAGACCAATAGAACACAATTAGCCAATGCTTATGCTGACTACGAGGAATTAATGCATATCATGTATATAGAAGAAGATATGGAACTCATTGCAATCAGCAGTATTCAAAAGGTACTTCTCTTCCATACAGCGCAAATTAATGCAAAAACAACGAGAAACTCTCAAGGCGTACAGGTACTAAAGTCTAAAAAAGGGAGTACCTTAGTGAAAGTCAAAACCATAGAAGAAGTACAGTATAGTGATCTTGACTATTATCGAGCAAAGATTCCTGCCATTGGAACTTATTTAAAGAAAGAGGATGAAGAACAGCAGGATGAACAAATAAGTTTTGGATAGGAAAAATATGATTTGTAAAATCAAGATTATTAACGTATGATAGAAGAAAGAAATTTGTTTGATAATATTGTATTTAGGGTAATAATACGGTGATATGGCAAAGGAAGGAGAATAACATGATGAACTTACAACAGCAAGTATCTATTTTTGTCATGGCATACGGTCCTAAACTTATGGGAGCAGTAATCCTATTAATTGTTGGGCTGTGGGCAGTGAAAGGAATAATCAAAATACTCGATAATGCTTTAAAGAAAAGTAAGGTAGATGCTTCACTACATACCTTTATTAAATCTGTTTCTAGTTTTGTCCTAAAAATTGTGGTCTTGATTACGGCAGCGGCTACATTAGGAATTCCTATGACCACTTTTATTGCTATTTTAAGTGCAGCAGGTCTTGCTATAGGACTGGCATTAAAGGATAGCTTGTCAAATTTTGCGGGAGGCATTCTGATTTTAACTTTTAGACCATTTAATGTAGGAGATTTTATTGAGGCACAAGGGCATATGGGGACGGTAAAAGAAATACATTTATTATATACCTACTTAAATACGCCAGATAATAAACGAGTAGTGATTCCTAACGGAGAGTTATCCAATGCAAGGGTAGTGAATTTTTCTGCCGAAAAAACACGTCGTATTGATTTAATATTTGGTATTGGGTATGAAGAGGATATTACTAAGGCAAAAGAAGTCCTGACAAGACTCGTAATGAATCATCCATTGACACTCAAAGATCCAGAGCCAGTAGTGCGTGTCACAGAGCATGCTGCAAGTTCCATTAACTTTGCCGTAAAAGTATGGTGTCAAAGTGAACATTATTGGGCAATCTACTATGATTTACATGAGCAGGTAAAAATGGTATTCGATCAGGAAGGAATCAATATTCCATTTCCACAGATGGATGTACATCTGCATCAAAATAAGTAGTACATGCATAGCAACTGCAAAGAGTGTGTAGGTCAATAGATGGATAAAGTAGAAGAGAGGTGTAGAAAATGGCTGTGAGATTTATCGTATCATTATTTTTCGCCATTTTGGTGGCACTATTTGCAATACAAAATGCAAGTGCAGTAGCAATCAATATCTTCTTTGCAACCTATACGGTTTCTCAAGCACTTGTCATTCTTATTTCTGCAATTTTAGGTGGAATTATTGTTTTATTATTAGGACTTGTAAAGCAAATTAAGCTGAATCTAAAAATTAAAAGTACATCGAAGATGATCACCAAATTAGAAGAAGAAAATAAAGTGTTGAAACAGCAAATAGAAGCCCTAAGCATTACGCCAGATGAAAATAAAGTAGATCATGTAGAGATGGCAGATGAAGCCAAGACAATAGAAGAAATCTAATAAAGCAATCACCCCTTCGGGTGATTGTTTTATTAGAAATAGGCAAAGAATGAGAATTGGTATGATAGCTTTTTATGTCTTAAATATTGAGCTGCTGTTGGTTATTAAAAAAGGTTTTATAGCCTAGGTGAAGAAATAATAGTACGGTTAGGGTGACGCTTCCAAGGATGCCCAGCATAATAGCGATTTGATACTCAATGGCGATAATAGGAGATTCACCAGAGAGAATTTGACCTGTCATCATGCCGGGTAAGAATATAATTCCCATTCCTATCATGGAATTAATGGTAGGAAGAATAGCTGCATCGAAGGCAGTATCTACTATTTCCTTAGAGGCCATTTTAGGTGTAGCACCTAACATAAGAGCGGATTCAAGTAAATGTTTCTGTTTATGCATCCCTTCTACAAGCCTGCTGACTCCTAGAGAAATTCCTGTCATAGAGTTGCCAATGAGCATGCCTGCGATGGGAATAAAATATCTTGCATCGTACCATGGAGATAAATGCACTACCACAAGGATGAAGTATAATAGACTAGATATTGTCCCCAAAATCATAGATAGGGCAATAATTTTTTTGATTTTTGAAGAAAGACTGACTTTCACACGGTTAAAAATATTGTGAACTGCAAAACCTTCCATGATACCTATGATGATCACTGTGAATATCGGATGATTGTTTTCAAAAATATACACAAGAACATAACCAGTCAAAACGAGTTGCAAAGTCATGCGCATAGAAGCGATAAAAATTTCTTTTTCTCTAGGAATACCTCTTAATTTAACAATGAACAATAGGATAACAATAAAAATATAAGCTGAAGCCATTTGTGTTATTTGGAGATTGAGGAGAGTATCCATTTAGCATTCCTCCTTGTCATCAAAAATGCTTCCCTGTTTTATGATAATGATATGATCCCCATAGGATTGGGCTATTTTTTTTGAATGGGTAACCATAATAAGGGTTTTGTTCTTTTGTTTTGTATGGTGAACGAGCTGTTCGATAATGATTTTTTCTGTATTTTCATCTAAAGCAGAAGAAGGTTCATCCAATAGAAAGATTTCAGGATCATTTAAAATAATTCTTCCTAAGGCTAGTCTTTGCTTTTCACCTCCAGATAAGTTTTCAGCAGTTTCATCTAAAGATTTGTGTAAGTGAACCATGTCCAATACATTCAATAACGCCACATCTTCTGGAAAGTTTTTTTCTGAGAACTTTAAGCCTATTAATAAATTATCTTTTACAGTGCCGTTAAAAATAACAGGCACTTGCGGTAGCATCATAACATTACGTCGTAAGCGTATGGAATCAATAGTATCAAGGGATGTATTATTATAATAAATTTTCCCCTCCGTGCAGCTAATCATTTTATTAAGAAGCCTGAGTAGCGTTGTTTTTCCACTACCACTTTCCCCTACAATACAGGTTATTGTATTATTGGGGATAGTAAGCTGTTTAATATCAAGAATATTTTTATATTTTACGTTTTGAAACTGAAACATCATTTATCCCTCCTGTTAAGCATCATTCATCTTTTATTTCCTTAAAAAGTTCAAAAGCCTTCTGTTTTGCTTCTTCTAAGATTTTTTTTCCTTTTTTAGTAATGCCATAATATTTTCTGACCTTACCAGCAACCGTTTTTTCTTCTTTATTCAAAAGCCCACTGCTTTCCATTCCATGTAGGATAGGATAAAGCGTTCCAGGGCTCATATGATACCCGTGTTCCTCCAGTTCTTCGATCATCCATGCACCAAAGAAAGGTTCTTTTTGTGCATGATGAAGTATATGGATTTGGATAAATCCTAAAAACAATTTACGAAGAATACGATCTTGCATAGCAATCAATCACCTCATCTCTTAAAATATCGAATTTCGTTATCGCATTACGATAACAATATTATTGCATTTATTTGTATAAAAGTCAAGCTAGAGAAATATCCATAAAGCAACATAAGAGGAGCGTTCAAAATATAATCTTATCTATGTAATAATTTTGAATTGTGACTTTGATAATAGAAAAAATTTTTTCCTTTTGCTATTATTTTGAAATATATTGTGAAGAGGATGATGCATTATTATAGACTAAAAAAAGTACATAGCTATTAAAAATAGCACATGTATATAAGCATCAAGATGTTTTCTTTTCTCTATAAAGTGTTTGATTTGCAGGGAGAGGAGGTGAGTTAAAAAATGGATAAGAAAATAAAAGAACAAAGGAGTGTATGGATGAAAAAAAATTTAGGAAAAAGACAAAGAGCAGCTATTGAAAAAAAAATGACTTACTTTATGACAAAGAGCATTAAGGAGATCACGGGGAAAGGACCGGAAGTTATTAAATCCAAAATAGATAAGAATAAAATTTATATTCATTTAGAAGGTTTCTTAACACCCCTTGAGCAAAGTATATTGAATCAAGATTTTGATCTATATCATGATCTGATTAAAAAACTAAGAGAAAGCTTTGTGAACACAAACAAACAATTTTTTTTAGAAGGAATAGGAGAAATTATTGGTCATCCTGTAGAATTGACACATCTAAATAATGATTTAAAAAACGATAAAGGCATTATAACTTTTGACATCCAACAAAATAAATAGAAAAAATTTCTTTAAATTCATAAAAATGGTTGACAATATCTCTATAAATTCGATAAAATATTGACAATACAAGTTGAAATGTGGTGTATAAATGTTATATAGCAAAAGCCTAACGAAGAGCCAAAAGAAACAGGATATTGCTAATTTATTCATCAAATGGCTCAAACAAAACACAGGAAAAGGACCGCAAAAAATTAAAGTAAAGATTTTAGATGATAGCATAGAGGTACTGGTAGAAGAAATCTTAACGTGCTTAGAAAAGAATCTTATAAAAGATAGAAGCAATATAAAATTAATCCAAGAGGTGAGAAATACTTTTTATAAGGCGCAAAGTAGTAAGCTTGCCTCACAGATATCAGAAATAATGAATAAAATTATGACTGTAGACGATATACAAGAAAGTTTATTGGAAGACAAAGTAAAATTTATCATAAAAATTGAATAATCTATGGATCGGTCAGACGGATAGAGGGAAGTATTTTATTTACAATATACTTTTCAGCTAAAAGTAAACCAACATAGTAAGGTTATGAGAAAACATAACCTACTTTGTTGGTTTTTGTTTTATGTATGCCAAATATATTATTCGGTCACTTAAACATCATTTTTGAAAGGGGAAGCGTATAGGATGAATCAATATAAGAAAAAGCAGGGGAAACTAATCAATAAAGAGATTTTTAGTAATAAAGTACGCAATAAATTGATTGCTGTGATAATGATTGCAATGATTATTCCCTTAATTTTATTAGGGTATCTTGCATATAAAACATCCTTTGATATTTTACAGGATAAACTATCCATTAGTACACAACAAACTGTAGAAGAGGTCAATAAGGCCCTTACTAGGTTCTTAGAAGGTATAGAGTATCAAGTAAATGTATTAGCCGCAAATTCCAGTTTTCAAAGGCTAGAAAATGAAGAAAACGTAGTAAGCGGAGCTAGTGCTGAAAACCAAACAGCCAAAGAGTTGTTGAAGACAACGAAAGAAAGTAATGAGAATATACGCAATGTCTTTTTTGGAACATCAGATGGGCAGATGTATATATATCCACAGGATACCTTGCAGAGAAGTTTTGATCCGAAAACAAGGCCATGGTATACGAAAGCTGTAAAAAATATAGGACAGGTAATATGGACAGAGCCTTATGTAGATGCTAATTCTCAAAAAGTGATATTGACTGCAGCTAAAGCTGTTGAAAAAAACGGAAAAATCATAGGGGTGGCAGCGATTGATATCAACCTAGAGTCACTATCTAATGCGTTATCTGATAGGATCATCGGAAGAGAAGGATACTTATTTGTAGCCGATAAGAATGGTATGGTGATTGCACATCCAGATCATCAATTGATTGCTACAGATACACCTACAACACAAACATTCTGGGAGACTGTGAAAAACAATGAAGAGGGTTTTTCAAAGTATACCTTTGACGGTAAAGAAAAATTTTTAAGTTTTGATACCAATGAAAAAATAGGTTGGAAGTTAATGGCTTGTATGGAGTTGAATGAGTTATTAAGGGATACCAATGTAATTAAACGTTTTATGTTGTATGCTATTTTACTGGGATGTATATTAGCAATTATTGTAGCTTTTTCTATTGCATCAAGCATATCAAAACCATTAAATCAGCTTAGAAAAACTTTTTCCCTTGCTGCCTCGGGAGACTTAACTGTTAAAACTGAAATAAAATCAAAGGATGAGTTTGGTGACATAGGAAACAATTTTGAAGAAATGCTTCAAAATATTAGTATTTTAATAAATGACATAAAAAAATCATTTCTGACAGTATTAGAAACTTCAGATGCATTATCATCGATTACGAAACAAACAGCGGCTGCTGCAGATGAAGTAGCTAGTACGATAGAAGAAATAGCGAAAAGTGCCAACGAACAAGCACAGGATACAGAAAAAAGCACCCTAAAAATAAGCGAATTGGCAGAAAAAATTGAAATGGTGACAGCCAATACACAGCATATGGAAGAAATATCTTATCAAGCCAATACATTAAGTGATAAAGGGATAGAAACGATAGAAATGCTATCTAAGAAATCTGAAGAAAACAGTGCTGCCTCTAGTAAAGTAAACGAAATTGTGGGAAAAGTAAATAAAAGAGCTGGAGAAATAGGTAAAATTACAAATGTAATTGCTCAAATTGCAGAACAAACAAATCTACTAGCATTAAATGCAGCAATAGAAGCAGCAAGGGCAGGAGATCAAGGAAGAGGTTTTGCAGTAGTTGCTGAAGAAGTAAGGCAGTTGGCAGAGCAATCCGCAGATGCAACCAATGAAATTCGAGATTTAATCCTAGCTATACAAAATCAATCAAAAACTGCAGTAGATTTTATAGAAGCGGCCAATCTGGTGGCTAAGGATGAGGCCCGAGTAGTAAAGGATACAAAAAAAATATTCCAGGACATCCTTCAGGAGATTCAAATCTTTATTGTAAAGGTAAAAGAAGTAAAAACTTATACAGATGATATGATGCAGCATAAGGAAGAAATGGTGGATATTATAAGTAATATATCCGCTGTATCTCAGCAGACATCGGCAGCTACCCAAGAGGTTTCAGGGGCAACAGAAGAGCAATTGGCAACTGTGGAAGAGATTGCAGCATATTCACAGGATTTAAAGAAATTAGCCAATGTTTTGGAAGAAGCCATCAATCAATTTAAGATCAATGGGTAAAAACATGTTTTATGTTTTAATAAGAAGAAAATATGTGCCTAAAACAAAAAAGAAAATGATAGAAAAAAGACTGTACTCCTTAGAGGATACAGTTTTTTTTCATCAATACTTTCCTCGAGGAATGCCGTTTTATAGGTATTTGTATAAAGAAAATTCTTGGCGCAATCAACTGAATTTTGAAAAATAGATAAAAGGGAAAATATGGTGTTATGAAGAATACTATAAAAAATTATCATATTACAACGGACAGAGATGAAGTCATATTGCTTTTGACTATAGGCATCAAATCCATGAACATGGAAAAGCACTCATGGATGCTAGGTAGACCATTGATTATCATATAAAGATAAATTACGAATACATATTTAATAGCAAAGATACAGATGGTACTGAATTGGAAGCATGGGTTCATAGATTTGAAAATAAGATAAGAACAAAAATACTAAGGGGGCTTCAGTATGTCTATTGTAACGATAGATATGAATAAACCTATTATTAAAGAATGGCATGAGTTTATAAAGAGAGGTAAGAAGCCAGCTAATGTGAGAGAAGAAATTTTAAAATCATGGGAAAGAAGTAAGGAATTCAAGATCAACCCATTTGGAGGAAAATCAAATAAGATACTATCAACAGAGGAAATAAACAAAAAACTAATAAGTAATCAAAAGATTATTTCCGTAGCAGAAACATATATAAACAGAATTTATCAAAATATTAGAGGGTTAGGATATCTTGTATTTTTAACGGATCATCAAGCAGATTTACTATATATAGCAGGAGATGATGATATCTTATATTGTTTTAAACAAGAACTAAACTTCCAAATTGGTGCAGCTTGGTGTGAAGATGCTGTAGGTACTACTGCTGTTTCTATGGCAATGACCAAGGGGACATCAGTCCCTTTTATGGCAGAAGAAAAATATTGTTACGAGTTAAAGAAAAAGGCTTGTTCAGCAGTACCCATTAGAAATATTGATGGAGAAATCGTCGCTATATTAGGAGCTGCGGCAAATTTTCCACAGCCTAACGGTCAAGTTTTTGGTATGTTGCTTGCAGCGCAAATGGCTATAGAAAATCAGTTAAGATTAATGAAAATCAATGAAGAATTACATTTGATTAGTAATTATTACAAAGCTGTTTTTCAATCAGTTGTAGATCCTATTATCACAGTAAACCATAAGGGGATAATTGTAGATATAAATCAAAAAGCTGTAGAAATTATAGGTGAAGGTAGTAAGAAGATATGTGGTAGACAAGCATGCGAAATTCTAGAATTTTATCCTATAATAATGGATGTCATGAAAACTGGAATAGAATTCGAGAGTAATGGGACAATGATAGATACAAAAGATAAAAAATCCTATTATAGTATAAAAAAAATTATTCCCATATATGACAATAACAAAGCTGTGAATGGATGTATCAACATTCTCACTCCTGGGCATAGGAAATCCACTGAAAATCAAATACAAAGCAATACTACATTTAAATTTGATGATATTATTGGGAAAGGGAAGGGCATTGAGAAAGTTAAAAGAATGGCGGTAAAGGCAGCATCCACGAAATATAATATATTAATTATGGGTGAAAGTGGTACTGGAAAAGAGCTATTTGCTCAAGCGATTCACAGTAGTAGTTCTCGAAAAAAAGGAGCATTCATAGCAATTAATTGTGGAGCGATTCCTAAAGATTTAATAGAAAGCGAATTCTTTGGATATGAGACGGGTGCCTTTACAGGTGCAGCGAAAGGAGGAAAACCTGGTAAGTTTGAGCTTGCTAGAGGAGGAACTATTTTTTTAGATGAAATTGGAGAAATGTCAAAAACGCTACAGATAAGGCTTCTTAGAGTTCTACAGCAGAAAGAAGTTATGCGTATTGGTGGTACAAAAACGATTCCAGTAGATGTAAGAGTAATCGCAGCAACGAATAAAAATCTAATGGAAGAAGTGCAAAAGGGAAATTTTAGAGAAGATTTATTCTGGAGATTAAATGTGATTCCTCTAAATATACCTAATTTATCTCAAAGAAAAGAAGATATTCCTCTGCTCATTGAACATTTCATTAAAAAACATGCTGATTGTCCTCAAGAGAAATATCGATTCGATAATGAATCTCTTGATATCTTGATGAACTACCATTGGCCAGGTAATGTTAGAGAATTAGAAAATGTGATAGAAAGGATTTTGGTTTTTGCAGATCAGGGGGTAATATTGCCGGAACACCTTCCAGAATATATGCTTTCAGAGAAATTTGATATAAGCTTATGCAATAAATATTCCCTAGACCAAATAGAACAGAAAATAATCCAAAATGCATTAAAGGAGAACAACGGAAACATTACAAAAACAGCTAAGACTTTGGGCATATCTCGGAATACACTGTATAACAAATTAAAGGCATGCAATTATTGTTAAAAAATTGAACAGCTGTGCAATTTTTTAACAGTATAAAAATAAAACATTTATTATTTTTTCTAGAAAACAAAAGAATAGATGTAAGGTAAATCATTGGAGTTGATCTTAGAATAGTCCCTAGAAGGTTTTAAAAGAGGGACTATTTTTGTTGATCAAAAAAGCTGATTGAATATTGATCTGGCATACCTCTTGCTAATATAAAAAGTAAGGACGCAAGTTTATTACAAACAGTTTCTAGAAAGGATCATGAGCATTTTAAAACGTATGAATGAAAATAAAAAATGAATTGGAGGGGAAAAAATGGATGAAAAAAAGGTTGCCACACATATTGACTATCTATTAGGAACCGATAGTCAGTTGAAATGGAAGCAGAGATATTTTTTTGATCCGAGAGGTGTAGGTTTTTTAGAACCAGGAGTGATACCCCTAGACGATGCAAAAATGAGTGCATACAATATAGCTAAATCTGCCTATCAAATACATCCAGAAGTTTTTAATATGGAATATTTAGCAAAAGCTACAGGGTTAGATAAAAAAGACATCATTAAGCGTATGCATAGATTATATGATGAACATTTAATCATGTTTGTCATGAATCCTGCAACTCAAGTTTATGGTTGGGGACTTTATTATTGGTTTGTAAAACTAAGAGAAGGGACGTCAAAAGAAGCAAAGAAAAAATTATCGGATTGGTATCAAAGTAAAGATGATATATGTACAGGTTATGAAATGGAAGGAGATTTTGACTTCTATAATGGAAATCATATGAGGGTTTTAGATAATCTCTTAGCAGATGTCATCGGACCATGGAAGGATAATCCTGAAATTGAATTTGTACATATTTGTCCTATCAGGCGAGATGTTCGTGAGTCCCATGTAAACATGTGGGATGCACCAAAGGAGGCTTATAGAAAAGTTTATTGGGGAAAAGGGCAGCTAGAAAAGCTAGCAAAAATTCAAAATAAAATAGATTTAACAGACTTAAAATTGATCGAAGCGTTGAATACAGAAAGGCCAGTAGCGCAATTATTTGATTTTAATGTTTTATCGAAGATATCTGGTTTAGACCCTAAGGATATGCTAGCTGGCATGAAAGAAGTAATAGAGCAAAAACGTATTTTAGTACCCTTATTCCATTTAAATTCTATGAAGCTAAACTTAACAACTCATGCATTCGTTATTAGAATATTTCAAAACATTCCATGCTATCGAAAGACACAGATTGTGGATGAATTAAGTGAGATTCCTGAATTTAATACAATATATGAATTTAGTGATTCTTTTTACGACATAATGTTAGGCGCTTACAATGAAATATCAGATATTGATGCATTAAGAAATATACTTTCTAAATATAGTGAAATAGAAGATATTAAAGAAGCAGATATCAATAAAATGTTTAGACGTTGGGTTTGTCGCCTTGATGAAGAAAATGGTTTTTGGGAAGAATGTGTATTTACTGATGATTTCCTTGAAAACAGGACGATAAAAAAATCGCCGATCAAATGTCAATTTGGAAAGGAGGAGAAATAAATGAAAATAAATGCTCCTCGCCAATATGTAGTTGAAAATCTAAAATATGCATTAAATCCATCTTCGATAGCTGTAGTAGGGGCTTCTCGCTATGATGGAAAGGTAGGATATAAAGTTATTGAAGGATTAAATAAATGGGGATATAAAGGAACAATATATCCTGTCAATCCTAGAGCAGATAAAGTGCATGGCTTAAAGGCATACAAAACAATTCTAGATATTCCAGGAACAGTAGACTTAGTATTTGTTGCTGTACCTGCACATTTAGTAAAAATGGTTTTAGAGCATACAGTAGCGAAAAAGGCAAAGGTTGTTGTTATTGCTACTAGCGCATTTAAAGAAATAGGTAGAGGAAAATTACAGGATGAATTAACCCAATATTGTCGGGATAATAAGCTGCCATTAATAGGTCCTAACCTTGTAGGAATGGGAAGTCCATATCTCAATTTTAACTGTGGGTTTATTCCCTATCTTCCAGTTGAAGGACCTGTAGCTATGATTTCTCAATCTGGGGCGAACTTATTAGCAGCTTTAGGTACTTCTCAAATGTTAAACTTTGGAATGAGCTTTTTTGTAGGGCTTGGGAATAAAGCAGATGTAGATTTTGCAGAATTTATCGAATACGGTGCGCAAGATGCGCATACGAAGTGTATATCTACTTATATAGAAGGGCTAGATTCTCCTGAAGCATATATTAAAGCCTGTCAAAACGTGGTTCCTAGGAAACCTGTAGTAGCTATCAAGGTGGGGGGGTCTAAAATCGGTGTAAAAGCAGCGTTTGCTCATACAGCTTCTGAAAATGAAGGAACCAGTGATGTGTTATTTGATGAAATCTTTGAAAAAGCTGGAGTAATTAGAGCAACTACATGGCAGGAATTCTTAGATGTTTCACTGACCCTTGGACTACAGCCACCTTTAAAAGGTGATAATGTTGTAATGATTACTAACGGTGGTGGATCAGGACTATTATCCTGTGATCATTTCGAAAGAATAGGAATGCCAATGCGTGAACTAAAGGAAATCTCTCCGCTGCTAGGAGATAGAATAAGGACATATATGCCTATGTTCGGCTCGCCTTTGAATCCAGTAGATATAGCAGGTACAGCAACACCAAAACAATATAAAGGTGCGATAACCCAAGCGATACGGGATCCGAACGTTGATGCAATTTATGGATCAATTTGCCCAACATCTGTTACAGATGTTCCAGCCGTAACAGATTTATATATTGAGATATATGAAACCTATAAACATCTTGGCAAACCTTTAATTATGGAATGTCAAGGTGGTGAGGAATGTCATGCGTCAATTATGAAACTGAGAAAGCATGGCATTCCGGCTTATCCAACAGCAGAACAGGCTGTTAATGCTATCGTGGCGCTTAGAAAATATGGCAAGATAAGAGAAAAATTTGCAAAAAACATGAAGTGATGATATTAGTTTAGAAGGGAAAAGTATTTAATAATCAATGAAGAAGAAAGTAGTATTATAAAAAACTTGCAAGTGTTTATATATTCAAACAAAAAAAATAATAAGCGAATGATATAAAAATACTATTTGTCCTAAGGGATGAATAGTATTTTTATAATGTTTTAAAAAATAAGAATATTTTAAACATATATCATATATATATGAAGTATACATGATTAATACTTGCAATATTATATTAACAATGCATTTTATACCTAGGTACAGCTGCATAAAAATTTTCAAAGAAGGAGTGACATGAATGGACATTGTTAATAATTTTGATGTTTTTGACATCGTAGGGCCAATTATGGTTGGACCTTCAAGTTCCCATACGGCAGGAGCAGTGCGTATAGGATTAGTTGCAGGACAGCTTTGTGACTACAATCCTAAAGAAATAACTGTATTATTTCATGGTTCATTAAAAAGTACATATTCTTTTCATAAAACGGATGTGGCTGTAGTAGCGGGTATTCTAGGAATGAAGGTGGATGATGAACAGTTAAAAGATGCGATACAACTGGCAGAAAAGAAAGGTGTAAAGGTTACCATTGATACCGTTGAGATTGAAGAGGCACACCCTAGTACCATCTTGATCTACATGATAGATCACAATGATAAAAAACAATATGTAAGGGCAGCCACAATTGGTGGGGGAAATATCTATGTAGAAGAAATCAATGAATATAAGGTTAATTTGGATGGGAAACAGGATTACCTCCTTGGAAGAACAACGATCAAAGATGCTAGCACGTTCAAAGAAATGGTAAAAAAAATTGCAGGAGAGAATGTAAAGTTATTATTTAAGAATACAGGAGAATATGCAATTTTTAGTATAACATGCAAAAAAACCATAGATCAAGATGTAATTAAAAAGCTCAGGAAAATACCAAGTACCCTAGATATCCATTTAATCAAAGCCATTATGCCTGTAAATATTGCAAATAAACAATTCTTCAAATCATGCAGTGAATGGGTTGAAGAATCTAAAAAAAGAAAGGCTTCGATGCATGATCTAGTTATTGATTTTGAATGCAAAAATTCTGGTAGAGAGAGAATACAAGTCATTGAACAAATGAAACAGAATTATATGGTAATGAAAAAATCTATAGAAGATGGTCTACAAAAAGAAAACATTTTACTGGGGAATATATTTAGTGGAAATGCAAAAAAGATGGAGGAATATATAAAAAACGGAAAAAGCATATGTGGCATAAATATTTCAAAGGTAGTCAGAAATGCACTGGCAATTATGGAGGTAAATGGATCGATGGGCAAGATTGTAGCATGTCCTACGGCTGGATCAGCAGGGACAGTTCCAGCAGCTCTGATTACTGTAGCTGAATGTAACAAGATACCTGAAGAGAAAGTTGTAGAAGGACTATTTGTAGGGGCTGGACTAGGAATGATCATAACTCAAAAAACATCTATATCAGGATCTGTATGTGGATGCCAAGGAGAATGTGGGTGTGCTTCAGCTATGGCAGCGGCAATGATTACCCAAATATTAGATGGAAATGATACACAAATTTTAAGTGCATTTTCTCTAGCCCTAGGTAACATCTTAGGTCTTGTATGCGATCCTGTAGCTGGAATGGTTGAAATACCTTGTATACAAAGAAATACCATGGGAGCCGTCAATGCAATTATTTGTGCTGAAATGGCTCTTGCAGGGATAGATAGCGTGATTCCAGCAGATGAAATGATTGGGGCGTTAGATGAAGTAGGTAAGTTAATGGACATATCTTTAAAAGATACATTAGGTGCGGGCATCTCTAATACGCCTACAGCAAGGGCTATAGAGAAAAAAATATTTCACAGCAAATCTATTTGATATTTGTTGAAAGAAGATATTCCTATGGGATTCGTGCCTAAAGCTTGATCAAGAGGCTTTACAAAAGAAGGACAGATCTTGAAAAATTAAAGGTGTTGCATATGGATAAAGAAACTTTATTGAGATCTATTCCCTGAATTACTTAAATAGAAAGGATTGTCTAAATATAGAATGGGGATATAAAATGGCTATACAAAAATTTCATGTAGCCATGATAAGCCAAATTAATATCTGAATGTGAGCTGATAGAAGATGAAGTATACATCAAATGTTAAGACTGTCTACGATATGATAAAGGAAAAAATAATGTATTGTGAATTAATGCCTGGAGAATTGGTATCAGAAAAAGAACTTGTAGAAGGGCTAAATGTGAGTAGAACGCCTGTCCGAGAAGCATTAAAAGTGTTAAGTGGTGAAGGTTTGATAACAGTTATTCCCAAAAAAGGAATACAAATCGCCCCATTGCCAGTCAAGAAAATAAGAGAAATATATGAATTGAGAAACATCTTGGAACCCCTATCTATTCAAAAGGCAATAAAATATTTAAAAAGGGCGGATATAGACTATTTGAAAGAATTAAACCAAAAACTGTGCGATAGCTATAAAAAAGACGATTTAAATCAAGCATTTAAAGAAGGGATGAAAATTCATCTTTATATTGCAAAGCTTTCAGGGAATGAAACTTTATACAACATCATAAAAAGCTTGCGGGAAGAATGTTATAGGGGTTTTGTATATTATCTAAAACAATATCTTGATAGATGTGCAGATGAGTTTAAAAAAAATACTGAACTAAGTCTATCACATGTTCACAGTAAATTTATCCATGCTCTTGAAGTAAGGGATGAAGAAGCTGCCATACAATATGTCATAGATGACTTAGATACGGTGACAAATCTGCTTTTGCAGCTTTGATAATTTAGTAATGAGAAAAAGGAGGGCGAACAGTTGGAAATGAAAAGTGGTATGAGGAAAGCTGTTGACAAGTTCATTGGAGCCCAGAAATTCGTTAGTTTTTTATTAATACTATTTATTCCTATATTAGTAGTAATACAAGTTTTTCTAAGATATGTTTTTAAAGCACCTCTAATGGGCGTTGAAGAATTACTTTTGTTCCCTACAATATGGATATATATGATAGGAGGCGCAAACGCATCCCAAGAAAGAAGTCATATATCTTGTGGTATTTTGACCCTGTATATAAAAAAAGCCCGTTCAAAGCAATTATTCAATATAGTAAAAGCACTTCTATCTTTGTTGATAAGCATATGGCTTTTATATTGGAACTATTGGTTTTTTATATATTCATTTACGCGATGGAAGTTAAGCGATCTTTTGTATATCCCAATGTTTTTGGGCGAAAGTGCCATGTTTATAGGGGTAGCACTCATGACGGTCTACACAGCTGTAGAGCTTTTTGATCATATAAAAACTTATCTGAAGAAAAACAAACCAACAAATAGGGAGGGCTCGGGATGCTAACAATCGTACTTCTTGATGTAATTCTATTGGTGTTTCTGTTGATGATGAGTATCCCACTGCCATATTGTTTTGGCGGGGCATTACTGTTTATGAGTGTTTTTGGGGGCGTATCTATGAAAAGTATGGTGCTGTGGGCCTTTAACCAATCTATAAGTCCTGTGTTACTAGCCAGTCCTTTGTTTATATTTGCAGGAACGATAATGGGTGGCAGTGGCATTGCTGCAAGATTATTAGATTTAGCGGATGTGTTTATAGGTAGAATTAAAGGAGGATTGGGTGTAGTTAGTGTAGTTACCTGTGCAATTATAGGCGCCATATCCGGGAGTGGATTTACTGGTGTAGCAGCTACTGGACCGATTATGATACCCAGAATGGTAGAACAAGGATATCCAAGAGGATATGCCACTGCTCTAGTAACAGTGTCTTCTGTACTTGGATTATTAATTCCTCCTAGTGTCATCATGATTTTGTATGGATGGATCACAGAAACATCTATTTTGGCTTGCTTTTTATCTACAGTGGGGCCAGGGATTTTAATAACCTTCGTATTTTGCATCATTAACCTAGTGCGGGCGAAAAAGTTTCATCTGATTCTTGAAAAACCTTTAACCTTCCAAGAAAAGAAAAAACAAATCAAAACACGAACAATAGTAGCGTTGCCAGCTATAGCAATGCCAGTAATTATTTTAGGGGGAATTTATGGAGGCGTTTTTACACCCACAGAGGCAGCAGCAGTAGCAGGGGTATTCTCTATACCAGTAGGGTTTGCAATATATAAAGAAATAAATCTTAAAAGCTTTTATAATATGACCTTAGAATCAGTAAGCTCTATTGGTGCAATTATGACAATGATTGTATTTTGCTTAATGTTAAGCCAGACGTATGTAATGCTTCAGGTACCACAGGCAATTGTGGAAATGTTCTTTAATTTAACAGACAATAGAATCCTTATGCTTATTATTATCAATGTATTCTTATTTGTGGTAGGTATGATCGTGAACGATGCAACAGGAATGATTCTGGTTGCCCCATTATTATTACCTTTGGTAAAAGAATTAGGAATTCATCCAATACATTTTGCTGCCATAATGGGCGTGAATTTAGCCATGGGAGGAATAACACCTCCGTATGCTAGTATATTATACCTTGGAATGAGGATAGGAAAATGTGAATTTGCGGAAATTATAAGACCTACAATGGAATTTTTATTGATTGGGTATGCGCCCATTGTGTTTGTAACAACCTTCTGGCCACAATTGTCATTATGGCTACCAAAGCTATTTGGCTTCATGTAATGTAAAAGAATAAATGATACTGTTCAAGGGGGAGATCAAATGAAAGGAATTGAAAAAAAATTAAAAAGTGGGGAAATTTATGAAACAATGTTGTTAAGTCAGGAGGCGGTTCAACAACTTATTACCATGAATGAAGTTGTTGATATCTGTGATAAGACCTTTAAAGGATTTGGAGAAGGAACCACCATTAACCCAACAAAAGTAAATTTAGATTTAGGTGAGAGTAGTGAATATCCTCCATATCAAGGCTTTATGAATGCAATGCCAGCATACGTTGGATGGCTTGATTCAGCTGGCATAAAATGGGCTGGGGGATTTTTAGGGGAAAGAAAGAAATTGGGTTTACCCTATATAACTTCATTGATATTGCTGATTGATCCTAAAATAGGGTACTTTAAAGCAGCCATGGATGGAGCGCTGATCACCAATCTTCGTACAGGTGCACAAACAGCAGTTGCTTTAAAATATCTCCATAATAAAAAGAAAATAAAAATTGGATTGTACGGTGCAGGAATGCAAGGGCATACACAAACAATGGCGATAGCAGAAGTTTGTGATATTGAAGAATTAAGAATATTCGATATTCATAAGGAGGCAAGTCTCAGCTTTGCAGAGAATATGAAGGATATTGTAAAAGGAGAAATCATTGTAGTAGACGATCCAAAGGAAGCAGCAAAAGGAGATGCAATTGTCTGTGTAACACAATCTAAGGATAAATTCCTGAAAAATGAATGGATAAAGCCTGGAACCATTGTATTCCCTATGGGATCATATCAGGAATGCGATAATGCGTTTATATTAGATGCGGATAAAATAATTGTTGATCATGTGGGGCAATGCCTGCATAGAGGCGCCCTCAAAGAACTGAGTGAAGCAGGTGATATTACCGAAGAAAATATTTATGCAACAATAGGTGAAATTGCAGCAGGTAAAAAGATGGGTAGAACTTCTGAAGAAGAAAGAATACTTTGTATACCTATTGGGACAGGAGCAATGGATATTGCAGTAGCTACTGTTGTTTATAATAAAGCGATGGAACGTCGTTTGAATCAAAAGTTTAAATTTGTATAAAAATTATTTTACAAGGAGGGAAAAAAATGAGGAAAATATGTGTGTGGTTATTGTGTATTGTATTAGCAATGGGTTCATTCACAGCATGTTCAAGCCAACCTTCTACAGAACAATCAGGAGAAGAGGAAAAAGCAGAAGCCAAAGTATTTAAAATAGGACATATAAGGCCTGCTGATGCTGTAGCAGATGTTGATGTAAAAGCATTTGCAAAAGATCTTGAAGAAAGAAGCAATAGTTCTTTGAAATTAGAAATATATCCTGCTAGCCAATTGGGAGATTATACGGTTGTACAAGAGAGGGTAAGCATTGGGGATATTGAAATGCAACTTGCACCATTGGGAACAAACCTTGATAAAAGATTTGGGATTTCAAATGCACCATACCTTGTAGAAAATTGGGAACAAGCAAAGCGTTTATATAGTAGTGAGGGCAAGTTGGTTCAGGCAATGGGTGAATTATTAGATAAAAATGATATAAAACTGCTTGCTACATATCCACTCTATTTTGGAGGAATATGTTTGGTGAAAGAACCTGTAGACCCAGGCAACCCAGACGTAGCAGAGGATATTAAGATAAGGGTACCTCCAATGAAATCCTTTGAAAAAACCGCAGAAGCATTGGGATTTATAGCAACACCTCTTCCTTGGGCAGATACGTTTACATCGATGCAAACAGGTATCGTAGAAGGTGCCATCGGTGGAGGGGCTGAAGCATATTATTCAAGCATGAGAGATTTAATCAAATATTACTTACCAGTAAATGACCATTTTGAAATGTGGTACTTATACATCAATAAAGGTGTGTGGGAAAAACTTACACCGGAAGAACAAAATGCATTACAAGAAGCTGCCAAGTTTATGGAAGAAAAAAGGTTTGAAAAAGCAGAGGCAATGGAAAAAGAATATGAAAATAAACTAAAAGAGTTAGGTATAGAGGTATTAGAATTTAGTGATGAAGAACTTTCACAATTTGCTAAGAAAGCTAGAGAAACGGTATGGCCAGTAATAAAGTCGGATTTTGGTGAGGAGCTATTTGATAGTATTACAAGTGAAATCAAATGATATTGTGTTTAATTTAATAAACGATGTTTGAATAATACGCATGACAGACATATTTCTATAGGTCTGTTATGCGTAGCTTATACAAGGAGGAAATAGAATGTATGAAGAATTGGCATTGATATTAAAATCAGAAGTTAAACCAGCACTTGGATGTACGGGACCTACTTCAGTTTCATATGCTGTAAGTTTAGCAAGAGATGCTATTGGAGGAACAGCCAAACATGTTAAGGTTTTTGTAGATAGGGACACATATAAAAATTCTATTGCCGTGGGGATTCCAGGTACCACCCAAAGAGGTGTGGTGGTAGCAGCAGCCCTTGGAGCTATGTATGGAGATTCCAACCTTGGGCTAGAAGTATTAAAAAATGTTCCCCCCGAAAGTGAAAAAAATGCGTTAAAGTTTGCAGAAGAATCAGTTGAATTAGCAATAAATTGGGAAATTCAAGGAGTGGGGCTATATATTGAGGCATTCGTACAGACAGAGAAGGGGGAAGGACATGCCATCGTTTCAAAAACCCATACCAATGTAATTCTGATTGAAGCAAATGAAAAAATCATATATAGAAATGAAAATGAAACTTTAGAAACAGTAACCAGTGAAGAAAAAGCACCAATAAGAAATTATAAAATAAAAGATTTTTATGATTTTGCGAAAAACGTATCCATAGAGTCCATAGGGTTTTTGAGAGAGACAGTTAAAATGAATAAAAAACTCGTAGAATTAGGTTATGAAGTAAATGATGGGAAAGGGTTTGGCAGAACGCTTAAAAATTTTGTTGGAGATAAAGCGTATATAAAAGCAAAAGCATATACTGCTGCTGCATCAGATGCTAGGATGGCAGGAAAAAATTTTCCAGCCATGAGTTGTGCAAGTAGTGGAAATGTAGGAATAACGGCTTCTCTTCCTTTAGTTGCCGTAGCAGAAGAATATGAAAAGAGTGAAGAAATGCTACTAAGGGCAATAAGTCTAAGCTTTTTGTTAACCATTTATATCAAAAATCATATAGGCAGGCTTTCTGCAATGTGTGCTTGTGCAATTGCAGCTAGTATAGGTGTGGGTGCAGGAACCACATTTATTCTAGATGAGCAGTATGAAACAATAGAAAAAACCATAAGGAATATTGTTGGAAGTATTGGTGGGATTTTGTGCGATGGTGCGAAGCTAGGATGTGCACTGAAGCTTTCTTCAGCAGTAGGAGTTGCCATAGAATCTGCATATTTATCAATAGAAGGGATAAGCATACCTCAAAGAGATGGCATAGTTGACGATACAGCTGATGAGACTTTGGCACTTTTAGGAAGACTCGCAAGAAAAGGAATGCTAGAAACAGATATTGTAATGTGCAAAGAAATCATAGAAAGAGAAAAAAGAAGTATTGCAAGTTTTGAGTAAACTGAGTTTGACGTACAAACTGTCCATTCGTTTATTAAATGTAAGACTATAGGTAATATTATTTTACTTATGGTCTTTTTCTATAGAACTTTAAAATGGAATAGTTTTTGTGAAAGGTAGAAGGGAAAAAGCATATGAAAATAGAATCTAATTTTTAATCGCTAAGAAGTTGGAGCATAATATATTGGAAAGAAGAGAAGAAAATGACAAACAAAAGAAAAGAAAAAATCATAAGCGTATTTACTTGTATTATACCCATTTTGATCTTGTTTTTTTTGAATTCTTTAAACCTTCATCAAAGAATTATATTAGCCGCCACTACTTTAACCATATCCTGGTGGGCAACAGGTGTTGTACATAGAAGTTTTGCTTCTATTTTATTAATCGTTGTATTCATATCATTTGGAAATATCCCTCTAAGCATTATACTGAAATTTCCTTTTTCCAAAACATTTTTTCTTATTGTATTTACTTTTTTATT
Source organism: Clostridiaceae bacterium 35-E11 (assembly GCA_038396625.1). Taxonomy (GTDB): domain Bacteria; phylum Bacillota; class Clostridia; order Peptostreptococcales; family Thermotaleaceae. The sequence goes on along the minus strand of CP121688.1, from coordinate 3,080,465 downwards.
ATCAGAGGGGATTGTAAAAACCAATGTGGCCGATCATATAGCACAAAAACTGCTACAGAGAGTGGGGAATACGCCGATTAAATTAATTGTTTTATCATTTATTATGGGGACTTTATTGATTTTCTTTATTCCTCAGCCATTTCCAAGAGTAATTTTACTGTCTACAATTTATATTCAGTATTTAAAAAATGAAAGGATAGATAAAAACACCTTTGCTATTGTTCTTTTTAGTATTTATGTGGCTTCCACCTGTACTTCAATGATGTTTTTAAATGGTGATATACTGCTGAATTATGTAGCATTGCAGATGGGTCAGGTACAGCTTACTTGGGGGCAGTGGGCAGTATATATGGCTGTACCTGCATTGATGATTAGTACTTTGATACTCATTTCATTTATTTTGGTTTTTAAAAGAAGGATTTCAAATATTTCATTCAAAGTGTGTCATAAAGCAGAAACAGAGGAACTGTTAGATAAAAATAAAATACAAACCTTGATAATTATGTTTTTTGTACTAGTAACTTTTATAACCCAGCCTATTCATCATATTGAAGGCGTGTGGATTATTTTTTGCAGTGTAGCCATAATGTTTCTATTAAAAATACTCACCTTCAATGATTTGAAAAAAATTAATATCCATTTATTGATATTTTTGACAGCAGCTTTTGCTATAGGGGGCGTACTCAGCCATACAGGAATTATTGAAAATATAATTGCAAAATACATAAAAGTTATGCCAAAATCAGTAAATAGCACGTATTTCTTTTTTTTAATATCTATGACGATGATTGTACATTTATTCTTGGGAAGTGCAGTAACTACCATATCTGTAGTGTTGCCGATGATCCTTCGTCTAAATAACATGGATATAAATCCAGTGGTACTGACATTGATTACTTATACCGTCGTGAGTATTCATTATATTTTACCTTTTCACCAATCTACTATCATGATTGGATTTGGACAAAACCATTATTCCAATAAAGAGGTTTTTAAATTTGGATGTGTACTCACTTTTATTACTTTTTTTGGAGTATTATTGATTCAAATTCCATGGTGGAAGTTTTTAGCGCTACTATCGTAAAATGATTTTTGAATGGGCCAGTATTATTGAAAAATAGTCTATGGAAATTTGAAATTGAATCCCCATTTACCCTTTTTCTGAATAGATCAATTTTTTCTAATGAAATTGTCATATAAATCCCCCCAAATAATTTCTAATCTGTATCTTAAAAATGGATTGTAAGCAAAAAGCATTAAGGGTTTATGAATTGAACATTAGAGTTAGATTAGAAATAGATTTGTATAAAACTTTGATTGTAGTCACAGTGTTATTGATCAAATCCTCTTATAATGAGATTAACAAAACAAACAGCATCTAAAAGAGGAGGAGATAAATATGCAAAAAGAAATTATGGTTGCGGACAAAGCCTACTGGGTAGGATATATTGACGATAGAAAAGTACCTTTTCATCGATTAATACTTGAAAAAGGAACAACCTACAACAGTTATTTATTAAAAACAGAAAAACCAACGGTAATCGATACGGTAGATATTGGATTTGGTAGAGACTTTGTCGAAACATTAAAAACACATATAGACCCTGAGCGAATTAAATATATTGTTATCAATCATGTTGAACCTGATCACTCTGGAGGGCTTCCAGCTTTAGCGAACAAAGCAAAAAATGCAGTGATTGTTACCACTGCCCTTGGTGCTAAAGAATTGAAGGAAATGTATAAACTACATCATAGAGAATTTTTAATCGTAAAAGACAAAGAACGTTTGGATATAGGAGGGAAAACCCTTCAATTTTTTGAAACACCTTATCTTCATACAGAAGAAACAATGATAACCTACTGTGAAGAGGATAAAATTCTTTATCCCTGCGATATATTCAGCAGTCATGTGGCAACGCAAAGTTTATTTAATGATTTGGCAGAGGAAGATATCATAGCTGATTTTGAAGTGTATTATAAACTGATTATGCATCCTCACAGACCCTATGTACAGGATATGATTCAAAAAATTAGAAATTTGGATATTCAAATTATTGCACCTTCTCATGGATATATTTTAAGAAAAGATGTTAAGCAATTTATCGATATTTATGATGCAATGAGCAAACCCAATAGCAAAGATAAAAAAGCGCTTATTCTTTATGCGACGATGACAGGAAATACGAAAAAAATAGCCTATCATTTATCTGATAGTCTAAAAGAAAAGGAAATACAGACACAATTGATCCATATGAAAAATGGTGTGGATTTTGAAGAAGTAAAAGCAGCAATGAAGCAAGCAGATGTCATTTTCTTTGGAAGTTCTACCCGATATGCAGATATGGTTGGAAATTTAGAGGAGTTGTTAAAAGTATTACAGGAAATGGATTTACATTCAAAACTAGCTGTGGCATTTGGTTCCTATGGATGGAGTGGAGAAGCCATTGAAGTAGTGAATGATTATTTGAGGCAAAGTAATATGCAGGTCATTCACAGTGCAGATATTATTAAATCAACTGGCATGGACGATGTACAATTTCCAATTCGCGTAAAGTTTAGTCCCGATGAACAAGAGATACAGCGATTAAATAGAGCTGCAGGAATTATTGGGGATTTGCTATTAGGCTGATATAGATTTGAAACCATAGGCCCTGTTTATAAACATATACAGGGTCTAAAATAAAACTGAAGATGTATGACAAAAAGTTTTTTCTTTTAATGCAAGGGTATACTAAAAGAGAAAACATTTGTATAAAGGGGAATAAAAAATGAAATCCTGCTGTGAAAGATGTGCGCATCAGTTATGCGCAAGTAAAGTTTCAATCTTTTCTAATCTCAATAGACAAGAGCTAATAGATATTATTAAAATGACAGGACACAGAAGCTATAAAAAAGGAGAAACTGTGTTTATGGAAGGGGAAGAAGCAGATACCTTATATCTTATTCGTGAAGGAAAAATAAAGCTCTTTAAATATACAAAGGATGGAAAAGAACAGATCCTCCATATATTATCGGAAGGAGATTTCTTTGGGGAATTGAATCTCTTGAAAAAAGGTCAATATGGTTTTTACGCGGAAGCTATTTCTCCTGCGAAGCTTTGTACACTAACAAAAGATAAAATGAGAAACCTATTTACAGAAAAGCCTGAAATAGGATTAAAAGTATTAGAAGTCATTGCAGAAAGACTTTCAAAACTAGAGACCCTTGCACAAAATCTAGCTACTAATGAGGTGGAAACCAGACTGGCCTATCTGCTTTTAGATCTAAAAGAAAAATATGGGAGAGCAACACAAAGTGGTATTGAGATAAAGCTTCCCATTACAAAACAGGATATGTCCAATTATACGGGAGTGGCTAGAGAGACGATTAGTAGAAAGTTAAAAAAGCTTGAAGAAGAAGGGGTGATTAAGCTCATAGGAACCAAGAAGATTCTCATTATTGATGAAGAAAAACTGGAAGAATATATGTAATATTGGATGATAAGGAAAAAATAATTATTTGATTTTAATCACAGTAGTTGCGTTTAAAAGTATCTATAATAAAGATAAGGAAACAATAAGATGGAAGGAGGAAATGGCTCATGAAAAAAGTATTTAATAAAAACCAAAAAATAGGGGAAATCGCAGCAATATTCCCAAAAGCTACAGATGTGTTTATGATATATAAAATCGATTTTTGCTGTGGTGGAGATAGAACTTTACAAGAAGCATTAAAAGAACAAAATATAAATGAAGCAGAGATACTAGATGAATTAAATAAAGCCTATGAAGCATTTCAAAATAAGATAGATGAAAATATGGACTGGAGAAAATCTTCTATGACTGATCTAATAGATTATATTGTTATAACCCATCACAAATTTATGAAAGAAGAGCTTCCAATTACAGAACAACTTCTAAGCAAAATATTAAAGGTGCACTATATTGATCACGGTCCATTACTTTCAAAACTGCATAAACTATTTGGTCAGCTAAAGAGTGAGATAGAAGAGCATCTTATTAAAGAAGAAGAGATACTTTTCCCCCTAATTAAAGCGTATGAAAAAGATCCTTCAGAGGAAATGCTGCAAAAAGTTTTGAAAGTCATGGATGAAACAGAAGATGAGCATGAAACTGCAGGAGATATATTAAAAGAAATGAGAAAAATAACAGATGACTATAAAGTGCCTGATACAGGATGCAATTCCTTCTGTAGAACCTATGAAAAAATGGAAGCGATAGAATCTGATTTGTTCCAGCATATTCACCTTGAGAATAATGTTCTTTTTGAAAAATTAAAAACGAAATTATAGGATAAGAAAAGACAGCTTTGAGGAAATAAAAGCTGTCTTTTCTCTATACTACTTTTCATGATTCAATAGAAAACTTCCTAAAAGATCTAATGCTACTTGAATCGTTTCTTCTTTTGGAAAAAACTTGTCACTGTGAAGAGGATATTCAGAATCACAGCCAAGATGAAAATACAATGATGGAACGTACTTACAGAATGAAGAAAAATCTTCTCCTATTAAAGAAGCAGTGATATTTGTTTGTACATTATTTTCTCCTAGAACTTGAATGGAGTGATCTACAAAGTTTTGAACCAATGCTGGATGGTTTATGACAGGATCATATCCTTTGTTTAAAACAATTTTGTAATCTCCACCATAAGATTTAGTGATACCTTCTGTAATTTCTTTAATCCGTGTATGAATGGCATTTCTTGTTCCTTCATATAAAGTTCTTATGGTTCCTTCTATTTCTACGTGGTCACAAATGATGTTATACCTGCCAGTAGAGTTAATCTGCCCAATAGAAATAACAGCTGGCTCGAATGGATTGATTTCCCTTTTTATTTTAAATTCTATTGCATTAATAATATCTACTGCAATAGATATGGCATCTACGCCCTTATGAGGTTGAGCGGCATGTGTTTTTTTACCTTTGATCGTCAGATGAAATTTGTCCGATGCAGCCATGATCGGTCCTTCTTTTACCCCGATTTGTCCTGCCTTATAATCTGGCCAAACATGAAACCCATAAATTTCAGATACATCTGGATTTTTTAATACCCCTTCTTTAATTAGGAAGCTAGCGCCACCATGAGGGCTGCATTCTTCAGCTGGTTGAAAAATGATCTTTACATTTACGTGAAGTTTTTCTTTCAAAATATTTAAAATAACAGCTAATCCTGCACCGATTGCAGTATGTACATCATGGCCACAAGCATGCATCAAACCAATGTTTTTAGACGTATATTCCAACCCTGTGTTTTCAGAGATGGGAAGCGCATCAATATCTACTCTTAAAGCGATGGTTTTTTTACAGTTATTATCAATGTTAACGATGGCCCCTGTTATATTTGAAAAAGTTTCGGATTTTACACCATTTTTTTCGAGAAAGTCTACAATCCTCTTTGTAGTATCTACTTCCTTATATCCTAATTCAGGATACATATGGATTTCTTTTCGAAAAGCGGTAACATTCTCTAAAATATTAGCAATCTCCTTGTTTAATGCATCTTTAAATCTTATCACTAGCCTCACTCTTTTCTATTTGAAAATTGATTCATCTACTTCAATGCCTAGTCCTGGATTTTCAGGGCATACTACTTTACCATCAACCATTTCCAGTCCACCATTAATAATATCATATTCATGTAAAGGACCGCCAATCAACAAATCATTCGGTACATTTACAATCTTACTGCTTGCAACAAAATGTACACTGGCAGCAGAACCGATTCCTACTTCTAAATTACTTCCAGCTGTTGCCGTCATTCCTGCTGCTTCTAGGGAAGCTACTATTTTTTTTGCTATAGATAATCCACCCACTTTACCAACCTTAATATTTACGATATCTGCTGCTCTTTCTTTAATAATATGATTTACATCATGTAGCGAAGACACAGATTCATCTGCCATAATAGGTGTGCTTAGTCGATTTTTTACAAATTTCATTCCTTCAATATCCCATCTTCTTACGGGCTGCTCAATGCTTTCCAGTCCAAATTCTTCAATTCGGCTAAATACATCCACAGCTGTTTTATAATCATATCCTTGATTTGCATCGAGTCTAATGGGAACATCGTCTCCCACAGCTTTTCTGATTGTTTTTACAAGTGCATAGTCGATTTCAGGTGTATTCCCAACTTTGACCTTTAACACCTTATAGCCGATCTTTAATTTTTCTTTTGCTTCCTCAATGGCATCTTCAAGGTTTTGCATTCCCACTACCCAGCTAAGTTCAACATCAGACCTATATTTGCCGCCTAGCAGTTTATAGACTGGTGTACTAAGCGTCTTTCCCATTATATCATAAAGAGCAATATCTACCGTTGATTTAGCAGCATAATTACCATAGATTGCAGCATTCATTCTTTCATGAAGCATGTCCACATCAAATACATTCTGACCAATTAATGCTGGTTTTAAATATTTATCAACAACAAGCTTAACGGTATATCCTGTTTCACCCATAAAGGCAGGAGAAGGAGAAGATTCACCATATCCTATAATGCAATCTTCTGTGGTAATTTTTAAAATGGCATGAGCTCTAGTTTTTGCAGCATATAATGAGATTTTCCACTGCTTTTTTAGTGGTAATTCAATTACCTTAACCTCAATATCTTTGATAATGCTTTTATGCATTGCTGTCACCATCCTTGTTTATTTAAAATAGTTATAAACAACTTTACCGATTTCATTATTAAACTTGATTCCTTCAGCGTTATCTTTTAAATTTTTAGTTAGTACTACAATAACAATAGGTCCATTCTCTAAAAATAAGATTCCTGTATCATGTTCAACACCCGGCAAATCCCCAGTTTTGTGGGCAAATGCTATATTGTTATCTATTAAAACAGGCAGTTTATTATTACACTGTTGTTTTTTTAGAATATTTATTATTTCGATTTTGCTTTCTTTCGTCAATGATTCTGAGTTTAAGAAGTTTTCTAAAATACAGAGAACATCAATAGGAGAAGTAAAATTATCAAGTCCTTCCTTCTTGGCATCTGCATCCATCATCTTTCTTTGTAGGGTGGTAGCTGTCATACCTATCTCTTTACTTGATTGATTAATGTTTTTCATGTCTAATAAATCAATCAACATATTGGTAGCTACATTATCGCTTAATATGATCATTAAAGTAGCAAGATCCTTTATAGATAAATTTAGTCCACTATGTAGTTCTTTTAAAACGCCAAATCCCCCAACTTTATGACTTTCTTGTAAGATGATGAGATCTTCTAAAGCAATTTGTTTTGCGTCAATTGTTTTGAATAATTCCCATAAAATAGGAAGCTTTATAACACTTGCGGAAGGGAATACCATATTTTCATTAAACAGAACAGACTCACCTGTTTTCATATGTTTAACGATTACACCTGCATCTCCATTAAGGCTATCTATCAAGTTTTTTATCGTGCTTTTGAGCATAATGTATCCTCCTTGTTGAGCGGCTTTAAAATATCGTCTGGATAGCTCTGGGGCTGACGATCATAGTACATGGGTATTATTTTACGTACTTCATTTACTCTCTCAAAATCGATTTCACCTGAAAGTACAATCTCTTGACCACTTCCTTCATTAATGATTTCTCCCCAAGGGTCAATAATTAATGAATGCCCAAAATAAGTACTTTTATCTGCTGCGCCTACGCGGTTACATGCAATAATATACAATTGATTTTCAATGGCTCTTGCTTGAAGCAACAATCTCCAGTGATTTACCTTAGGATTTGGAAAGTTTGATACAACAATAATTGCATCTGCTCCCCTTAGTGCATACGTTCTAGATAGTTCTACAAATCGAATGTCATAACAAGTCATAAGTGCAATTTTTCCAAATTCTGTATTAAACACTGGCATATCAAGCCCATTTTTGAAAGCTATATCTTCATCCATAGCACTATATAGATGCATTTTTCTATATTTGCCAACAATATTGCCCATTCGATCGATCAGAAATACTGTATTATATGTACCCACATCATCTTTCTCTACGATAGTACCCGATACAATCCATACATTATGTTTTTTTGCTAATGCTCTTAGCATTGTAATACTCTCTCCATCTTGCGGTTCTCCATAGGCATCTATATTATGAAAAATTTCTTCAGAGTATCCAGTAGTCCAGGTTTCAGGAAGCACGATCATATCTGGATGCTCTTTGATTGCCTCTTCAATGAGATTACTTACTTTTTCTCTGTTCTTTTGTGGGTTTTTATAAATAATATCCAATTGAATAGAAGATACCTTAAATGACATTTTTATCCCTCCATAGAGTTTTTAAGAAAATGGAATCTCAACTTTTATTAAGTATAAAAGTTGAGATTTATTTTTGTTATTAGAAATTATACGTTAATGCCCTAATAGCAACGAATAAACAGGTAAGTGTCGTGATTAATAAACCGTTTTTAATGAGGCTTTTTAAGTCGTTAGATCTGGCTAAACCCATTTGTCCAAGCATGTCACCCGTAGGATAAGCAAAGAAAGTGATCTGAGAACCTACTAACAATACGAGTGCCCATAGATGCATAGGAATATTTAGGTCTTGCACAATAGGTAAAAATAAGTCGTATAAAACTTTTTCTTGTGCTACTGCTGCACCAGATACTCCAAAGACACCAACAAGGGTACTAATAATCATAAAACCTGCTTCTCCACTTGCGTCGATAAGGGGCTTAAGATATCCTGCAAGAGCATCAAAGGCTCCAGACTCAGTAACAAATTTCAAGAATGGATCATATAAAACAAACAATAAGAATAACCAGTACATTCGTGCACTACCCTTAATTAAGATTTTAAGAACCTCCGTGGCACTTAAACCTGCAGCCCATCCAGTTACAAATGCAACAATAAACATGACTGTCAGTGCATAAGCTGCTCCAGCTTTTGCAACAATACCATAAGTAATTAAAGCTGCCATAGACAAAGCAAAGAAAGTGGTAGCTTTTTTGATTTGTGGTGTAACAGTGAATTCTTTTGTATCGATAATATCTTCTTTGGAATAAGATACGACGCCCTCGTATTTTTTTTGTGTTCTTTGAGCAATAAAATATGTAGAAATCCAAATTAATACAGAGATAGGCAATCCTACATTTAATAAATAGGATCCATAGGTGATATTGGTAAGACCCATAGTGGTAACAACTGGTGGCACAAAGGGGCCAAGGAATAATCCTGTGGCACCAGCTCCGTGTAATAGTACACCTAGCGTATTTGGTGTGATACCAAAGCTGGCAACGATTGGAATGATAATAGGAGCTAATATAGCATTAGAACCAGCCATAGAACCCAATAAGCCAACAAGTAAAATAGATGACGCCATTGTAGCAATCATAGCTTGTTTTTTTGTTTTTACGCCTGTTTTGGTTACAACAACATGTACAATATTTTGTGCTACTTTTGTTTCACTTAATACTTCCCCAAGTCCTGCACCCATTAAGATAATAAAACCTATTAATCCTAAGAAGGAGCCCAGTGCTTGCTGTAAGGCGACACCAAAGGTAATAGGTGTTTGACCTGTTAAAATAGCACCGAGTATAACACACAGCATAACAACCATCAACATATCTTTGCCCTTAAAAGATAGTAGAATGTAAACAAGTAAAGGTAAAAAACCTAATATGGCAGGTAAGCCAAAAATCATTGTAATAACCCCCTTATATGATTTATTTGAAACAAAGTTTATTTAAAAATTTTTTCACCTCTCTCTCGGCAACCTTGTTTCAGCAATTTATATTAAGCATAAACCCCATTTTCAATGGCAATTCTTTCTTGTTCCTTTAATCTACGTAGTGTTTCATCCTTATTTGTCTTACCTAAACTTACAATCAACGCATTCATAATTGTCATTGCAGAGACAAAGGAAAAAGTATCTGAACTATTCTTTGAGATCAATGTGACGTCTGCTTTAATGGATAAGGGTGAAGAATAGCTGTCTGTAATAGCAATGACTTTGTTTCCTTTTTTATGGAAAAATTCTGCAATTTGACAAGTAAACTTCGTATATTGTGCAAAGCTTACCCCAATCAATACATCATCTGGCTTAATATAAGCTAATTTTGGATAGATATCTCCTGTACCTGCACTTAATAATTCAATATTTTCCATAAATCCCTTTAGCATAAAACTTAAATAATAGGCAACAGTATAAGAAGACCTGGAACCAATAATATAAATTTTTCTGCCTCCCTTGATGAGATCGATAGCTTTTTTGAAAGATGCATGTAATTCATCAGAGTATGTTGCTTGTAAAATCTTAATATTTGAGTCTATCGTTTTTTGTAAAATATTCTCATCATCGTTAGAATTAGCGATGAAATTTTTCACCTCTCTCATAGGAACCATTTCTTTTTCTACAATTTTTTGTACTTCTTTTTGAAAAGTAGGATAACCATTAAAGCCCATTTCTTGAGCAAACCTAGTGATACTAGCAGTGCTAACCCCAATTTTTTCCTTCATTTCTTTGATGGATAGAAAAGGGATGATGGAATAATTATCCTTCACAAAATCTGCTATAATTTTAAAAGTTTTTGACAAAGTATTATATTTTTCATCAATCAAATAAAAAATGTTTTTTTCCATAATCTTCTCCTTTATTATTCTGTAAAATTATTTTCATTTAACATTATTTTTAAATAAATATTTTCTGTATATAAAATTTTCTGTAAATTATTCTTGTAATAAGTTTATTAAAATTCGACAAATTTGTCAATGGAATTTGTAAAATAAATTACAAAAATCATAATAAATGATAAAATATTTTCAAATTTAACCTCTCATAATAGTTAAATGAAAAGTAGAGTTTGATAAAATATCGATTGCATTTTTTAAAGTGAAATGAATAAAAGAGCGGTAATTTAGAAGAGAAAACCATAGAATGGTAGTACAAATATTAAACAAATAAAATATGGATAAAGTAAATTATCTACAAGGAAAAAAGCAGAGTTTATTGAATAATATAGTATGTGTGTAATGGAATATATAAGAACATAATTTCTACAAAAAATACATTAATGGATAAGGAGGATTATAATGAGGGAAGTGCTATTCTCTATTATTTTAGGTGTAGGCGCAGGGATTATTGATATCACTCCTATGATTTTACAGAAATTAGATAAGTATTCTATTATGTCTGCATTTGTTCAGTGGGTGGTACTAGGTATTATGATTACGAATACAAATATTTTTGGGCTAGAGAGCTGGCTAAATGGACTAGTGATTTCAGTTTTTCTCGCGTTACCAATCATTATTTTAGTAATGAAAGAAGATAGAAAATCAGCACCAATTATATTAGTGATGTCTGCATTTCTAGGCAGTTTAGTTGGCTTAATTGGACAATCCATTGGGATATAGGTAAAAATCATGAAAACAAGAAAGGAAATACACAAAAAAATTATTAATGGCCGCCTTCTAAAAAGTTATGGAAGCTGGATGTATTGTAATAATTGCAATAAAACGGTTGGTTATTTATGTTATACTACATATCTCTATTTTAGATTTAGTTTTATATGTAATTGTGGAAGTAAAGGGAGTTTTGAACTAGGTAAAATGTTAGTGTCAGATTTAAGCAGTGAAGAAGATTTAGTATTAAATAAAAATAGATTATGCTGTGCAATTGATGGAGCACCTCTATTTTCTATTGTTGAAAAAAACATCAAAGAATATAGTTATGAGGTTGTTTGTAATAAATGTTTTACAAGATATTTGAAAAAATAGTAGGTGTAACCACTTTTGACTGTTATGTTTACACCCCCTATTACAGCTATGGTGCTGTAATAGGGGGTGTTTTATTTTTAACTGCTTTAAATGGTTTAATTCACAATTTCTAAAAAGATTTTTGTTTATAATGCGTTTAGTTCTAATTCATCTACATGATCTTGATGAAATCCTTCTCTGTCAAATTCATTTTCAGCGTTGGCAACCACAAGGGATACTACAGTGTCTCCTGTAACATTTACCCAGGTTCTTGCCATATCCAGTACAGCATCGATGCCAAGTACCATTGCCAATCCTTCAATCGGAAGACCTAGGCCTGTGAGTACTACAGTGGACATGATAGAAGCAGTACCAGGAACGCCCGCTGTCCCTACAGAAGCTAAAGTAGCAGTAGCAACCAACATAATATAGTGACTCATTGTAAGCTCGATATTAAATACTCTTGCTACGAAAATGGCTACAATCGCAGGATATAATCCACCGCAGCCGTCCATATTAATGGTAGCACCTAGGGGAGCTACAAAACTAGCAATTCTTTCAGAAATTTTTACACGATTGGTTAATGTCTTTAAGGTCACTGGCAAAGTACCATAGCTGCTTCTTGTTGTGAAGGCGACTACCTGGGCAGGATAGACTCTTTTGAAAAAGCGTATGGGATTTACTTTTGCAACAAAGGTTAATAAACTTCCATAGGTTAGTACAACATGCAAGATGGCAGCGAGATAAACAGCCAATACTACTTTTCCAAGGGGAAGCAGGGTAGCAAGTCCGTATTGAGCAGACACAGTTCCCATCAAACCAAATACACCATAAGGTGTTAATCTAAGCACTATTTTTGTTATTCGGAACATAACTTGTGCAAAAGCAGTGATGAAATCTTTGATAGGTTTCATCAGCTCAGGTTTTCTTTCACCTTCAATAGTGATGGCAATCCCTATAAGCATAGCAAAGATAATGACTGGTAAAATCTTTCCATTTGCCATTTCAGATACTGGATTTGATGGTACCAAATCTAATAAAACTTGAGTGATTGTGGGTATTTCTCTTGCTTGAAAAGTAACATCTTGAGTAAATTGCACACCAGCGCCCACATCTAGTACGTTACCTACAATAATACCAATTGTACTTGCGATTACGGCTGTAAACAGAAACAAACCAATGGTTTTAAAGCCTATTTTTCTAAGCTGAGTAGGATCCTCCAGCGAAGTAATGCTAGAAATAATGGAAACTGTCACAAGTGGCATAACAAGCATTTTAATAAGCTTCACAAATACCTGTCCAATAGGGGCTAAGATTTGTGCATCTTGTTTAAAGATCGCACCTACTGCAATACCCAACAACATTGCTGCTAAAACTCTGTTTCCAAAACCTACTTTTTTCTTTTTTAAAAAGTATAAAAATGCTAATAAAAATAAAGAAACAAACAAACTCATCATATTCCTCCTCTATAAATTATGGTAATTTGTTATGCATATAGCACTGCGCGCAAGTGTATATACATGAGTGTAGATATAATAAAAACCTTCTGCCTCTGTTATTTTACAGAGGCAGAAGGTTACTTCCGCGATTCCACTCTGATTAGGCATAAATGCCCATCTCTTATTCGGTACAACGATACCTATCTCTATAACGGGAGAACCCGTAACAGCCTACTTAATTTCAGCCTAACACTCACAGGGGCATTTCAGAAATAGTCCTGCATAAAGCTCTCTCAGCCAAGAAGCTTCTCTCTGTCTGTTTCATACTTCTTACTTCTCCTGATCATAGTGTTTAATCATATAATTCCTATATGTTTACTATGAATTATGTTTTTATTATAAATGGGGATGAAATAGAAGTCAACAGATTTTTAAAAATAATTACTTTACATTTATTAACAAAATCAATATATGGGAAATAATGTATAAAAATATATTGTGAATGCTGAGAAAAACTATTTATTTCCCAAGCAATAAAAAAACTTGAATGAAGGCATGAAATATATGATTAGTATTATTTAATAAGGTTTAGGGTATATATGCATATAATTCATAAGATACATTGAAATTTTAACATAGATGTAATGCATATATTTTTAGAATAGGCATATTAATAAAGGGATGAGTCCATAAAATCCTATAGATGCTAATTATTGCTACCCACATTTTAACCGCTTTGTAAACAATTGATAAAACATTTACTTTAGAATATAGCTAAGTGGAGGTGAGAAAATGATTAAAAAAAATATGCTAGTATTGTTGATGATATTAACAGTATTCGTTTCTGGATGCAGTATAGAAAATATATCAAAAGCGGATAATGTTTTAGAAGATGATATAGAGGCGAATGAAGGAGATACTTCTCGTAAAGAAGACGTGGAAGAAGACGTGAATGGGATAGATATAAAAGAAGATGAAGACTTGACAGAAAAAGCCAAAGAAGAAAATGTCACAGAAGAAGATGTTTTGATTCCTCAAGAAGAAGTGGAAGAAGAGTCCCAAGAAAATGTGCCTTTAAAAAATGAGGAAAAGGAAGAAGCCTACGTTGTAATCCACACCTTTAATGTAGCTTTACCTTTAGAAATTACCAGTGATATCAGATATGATCAGTACCCAATCAGCTACAATTATTTCTTAGTTTTGGGAAAGCATATCAATATAAGAGAAGAGCCAACAACGAGATCGAAAATCCTACGAAAAGCTTCTATGTATGAAAAAATTAACCTTGTTGAAGCCGTGAAAGGACAAAAGATAGACAAATATAATAGTGATCTTTGGTATAAGGTGTTTTGGAAGGAAGGGGAGGAAATTGCATACGGCTATATATTTAACACCCTAGGAGAGACCAGGGAATTCCAATTTACTAAAATGTGGGAAAGTTTAAATTTATTGAAGAATGAAGTAGAAAAGAACACAACGGCTTATATTGCAAATTATAAGAATAGGAATGGACGAGCACCTTTATACAAGGGAAAGGCCAATGATATCTATGGGGAAAGAAGGTATCAATCAGCACCAGCTTATATACAGCCGAATACTCAAACTGAATTTCGTTATATTGCCGATGGTGTTTTAGTGACGGTTTTAGAAGAAGTCAGTGATTTTTATAAAATAAAAACCCTGAATTTTGAAGGGGAATACTGGGTGCCTAAAAGATATGTATCTTTTAGAAGTTCTATTGAAGAACTTAAGAAAGCAGTGGTTGTAGACAGAAAAAATCAAAACGAAGGCGTATTTGAATTTGTAGATGAAAAATGGAAGCTAATATCTTACTCCTTTGCTACAACCGGTGAAAATGCGAGGTATAAAATGGAGACCCCATTAGGTTACTATATGGCCATTGAGACAAAACCGAAATTTCTATATCTAGATGATGTGACAAAAGAAATCGATGGATATGCTCCCTACGCCATTAGATTTACAGGTGGCGCTTATATTCACGGTGTTCCTGTAAATTTTAGAATTGTTGATGGAAAAAGAGTTGATCCAGGTATGAAAGAATATTTATTTACAATCGGCACAACACCTCGTTCTCATAAATGTGTACGCAATTACACCAGTCATGCTAAATTTCTATATGATTGGATAGAAATAGGGAAAAGTGCAGTCATTGTGATTGAATAAAACAGAAAAAACCCTCCACAGTATAGCGAGTAGTCATAAAGACAACTTGTGAACGAAGGGTCAAAGTAAGGTAAACTGAATATGAGAAAAACAGCTATTGGTATAAAAATATCAATAGCTGTTTTGTTGTGTTTTCATATTTGCATTCTCAAATTTGAATTGTAAACCTTTAAACATAGTGATATAATGAAAAATATGGTAATAATTTGCAGAAATACGAGGGATGAAATGAAAATAACTTATAAAAAACTTTGGAAGTTACTGATAGACCGAGATATGATGAAGATGGATTTGCTGAAAGCCTCTAAGATTAGCACTGTATCTATGGCAAAACTCGGCAAAAATCAAAATGTCACTACCGATGTGCTACTCAAGGTTTGCACCGCCTTACACTGTGATATTTCAGATATTATGGAAGTAGTGGAAGATGATGAAGAGAAGAAACAATAATTTTTTGCTTTCTGATAATATAGGATCGTTTAAAATGCGAATAAAATCCAAACAAAAATTATTAAGATTAAGGTTAAAATAGAATTTAAAAATATCCGTGTCAGAGTAATAGCATCACACTTGGAGGAATTGATATGGCAGTTAATATTGAAAACAAAATTGAAATATGGCAAAATAAATTGCTTGATTTAGGTAAAAGAAATAAGTTGCTTAATTACAAGGAAACCAAACGCTCTACCCTGCGTATCAAAACTCCGGAGATTTATGATTTTTGGGATAGCTTTGTAAAAAGCGAAAAGCCTTTGGAATTCCCTTTTTATGATGATATAGAGGATGAAGAAGAACCTGATTTATTGGCTGATGTGGAAACAAATCAGTCCGTTAAGGATATGCAAAAGACATTGCGAAATCTTAGAGATAAGGCTAAGACCGCAACCGAAGAACAGGGCATCAATGTTTTGTATCTCTCTTTTGGTTTTTTAGAGTGGAATGAATCCAAAGATAGTGAACAATTCTTTCGTTCGCCATTAATTTTAGTTCCAGTTTCTTTGACTGTCGAATCAATTTCCTCGCCATATATTCTTTCTCTTCATGAAGATGAAATACTTTTAAATCCTACTTTGCAATATAAATTAGAAAATGATTTCGGAATATCACTGCCCGTATTTGATGAGGATAGAGATTTACGAGAGTATTTTACAGAAATAAATGCCTTGGTTTCTCATAACAGATGGAAAGTAATTGAAGAAACAGGTCTTAGCTTATTGTCCTTTTTGAAAATCAATATGTATAATGACCTGTCAAAGCACCGAGATAGTATCATCAGGAATCCCATTGTCAGAACAATCAGCGGCGATGCCTCTGCCTCCAATACCATTCCCAAAGAAATTAACGATTATGACTTTGATGCAAAGACAAAACCGATTGATGTGTTTCAAGTTGTAGATGCCGATTCAAGTCAACAAGATGCGATTCTATGTGCGAAAAAAGGCATTAGCTTTGTTTTGCAAGGCCCTCCGGGGACAGGTAAAAGCCAAACCATTACCAATATCATTGCCGAATGCTTGGCAGACGGCAAAAAGGTATTATTTGTATCGGAAAAAATGGCTGCATTGGATGTAGTTTATAGGCGTTTGACTGCGGCAGGGCTGAATAATTTTTGCCTTGTTTTGCATAGCTATAAAGCAAATAAAAAAGCTGTATTAGAACAGCTTGAAGCAGTATTAAATTTAGCGAAAAAGAAAGCTGAACTCAGTGATGATGCCTACCTAAAATTAGATACCTTAGAGCGAGATAGAGAAAAACTGAATCAATATGCCAACGAACTCTTCACAAAGGTTAAACCTTTGGGCAAATCCATCTATGAAGTTAACGGCATTCTTGCAAATTTGAATGAATATAAAGATGTTATTTTCCCAATCGAAAACATTGATAAGACAGATTGGAATCAATATAGCCGATATGTCTATGTGCTGAATGAGTTTGTGAACAGCATCGGAAAAATGTCTGAGGATTACAGTGCAAACCCTTGGCATGGGGCAAATGTGTTAAGTGTAAGCAATGAACTGCGTCATGATATAGGAGCAACACTTCCAAAGCTTTCTGATAAAATTAAGAAGTATCAGTCCCAATTTCAGAAAATACAACAGGAACTGTCCCTTAATTTCCCTATTTCATACTCCTCCATCGAAAAGATAATTGATCTATTAAAAGTAGCCAAAAACTCTCCAATTATTCCAGTACACTGGATATTATGCGAAGATATCGAACCGCTGTTTGACGAAACAAAACAGGCTCAAATTTTCCAGAATAATTTTTTTGAAAATAGAGAGATTTTATCTGTAATCTACCAACGTTTTTCTGGTTTTTCTTGTAATTTGACCCTTTCAGATGTAGATGCACTACGTGATTATGCGAACATCGAAAAGGAACGAAATAATGTGAATCAATTCATGCAGGTTCATCCCATTTATAGTAAAATTCTTGAAATGAATAACTACAACGATTTGGTAGAAAAAATTCAATTAACAAAGGAAAAAACAGAGCAAATACAGGCTATTCAAAAAGAGGTTTTAACAATTTTCGAGCACAAAATATTTGATGTTGATTATAATTCAATTACAAAGGCAGACAAATTGCAGGCTTCAATTGTTTTTTGCAATCTTAAGCCTAACTATATATCCAGCAAACCTCAAAGATTAGAGATTTATAATTTGATGGCAAATAAGATTCATGGACAACCAAGCCTGGAGTCCATTCAAAACTATGACCAAAAATTTACAAAAAAACTTATTGAGGTGGAACAAGAAAATGCTGATTTGAAAGCCATGAATTGTCCAATTCCTTTTGCAGAAATACTGAATACTGATAATGATACTATAATCCTTAAAGAAATAGAGAAAATTAAATTTCATATTAATGAAAATGTTATTTACCGCAACATTCAGGAAATGGGAAATGTAGAGTCATTAAAAAAAGAAATCGACTGTGCAACACCGAAAATAGAAAGAGCTCTTGAAATTCAGCATAGAATATTAGAAAATTTTGAAACAGAGATTTTTTCTATAGAATGGGATGCCATACTGGCGAGATATAGAACTGAATACACTTCTGTGCTCAAGTTCTTAAAAAGGTCGTATCGAGCTGACAGAAAGAAGTTACAAGCAATATATAAAAACACATCCGAAAAAATGACCGATACAATCATTTTGAACGCTCTTGTTTTGCTGAAGGAGTTTTTTGAGATTAGACAATGGCTAAACTTAAGCTGTAAGAATATTCAGCATGTCTTTGGCGAGTTATTCTGCTTAGAACAGACAGACCTTACCCTCATGGTAAGGCAATTGGAAATTTATGCGATGTTGAAAAAAAACATTGTGTCACTGGCTGAGTTAGAAGATATAGCATTGAAATCCCAAGAGGCAGAAAATGAACTAATTTGCCGTTATTTATGTTTATGTCGAAAAGAAGTAGAAGATGCAAAACAGTGGATAGGTGAAAAGTGCACAGACCTGTCGGCCGTGTTCCAGAATTTCTTTAAGCAAGAGAATACGGACTTCTCTTTGATTGATTGGCATATAGATATTTTTAGCATATTATTAGACATTGTTTCTCATTTGAATATTCTATATGATATAGCATTACAGAACCGGGAAATAGAACCCAATTTGATTGCCCATTATTCATTTTTATACAATGGGTTGGATACTTCATGGGAAAATATCCGAAACTCCTTAACTTGGGGTGTATCGTTCCGAAAGGCGGTCGAAGAAAATAATCTTAGCCAAGAGTTTGTAGAAAAAATTTGCGGAGACAAAGAAATTGTAGGTCACTGTGAGGACTATGAGCAAAGCTTCAAGCAGATGACGCAGGACATAGATGTAGAGTTTCATTGGTTCTCTAAATTGTTTGATAATACCGATGAATTAAAGTCAACTAAATTTTCTGATCTAATTGAAAGAATCAACCAATGCAACAATGGTTTATTTCTGTTGGAGGAATGGATCGATTTTAGGAACGCAAGAAAGAACTGCAGAGAAGAAGGTCTTACCGAATATATCGAAAAAATTGAAGAAGAAAAGATTGCACCGAGCTACATTCTGCCTATATTCCAAAAGAGATTTTTCAGATTGTGGTTAGATGCTATTCTGCCAAATTATCCCGCTATTTTAAACTTTAGAAGAATTAATCAAGAGAATACCATTAATGAATTTGCTTCACTTGATAAAATTCAGTTTGAAATAGCAAAAGCAAGAATTAAAGGTAAACTAATCAACGATTTGCCTTCCTTTGACCACTTTACCAGTGGCGTAGATGAAGTCAGTATTCTAAAGCGAGAACTGTATAAACGAAGAAAAATTATGCCGATCAGAAAGCTGTTTCAGCAAATTCCAAATTTATTGCCCACCCTGAAACCTTGCCTTATGATGTCACCTCTTTCTGTAAGTTTGTTTTTAGAGGCGGAAACCTATCAGTTCGATACTGTTATTTTTGATGAGGCATCACAGGTGTGTACCGAAAATGCCATCGGTGCAATTTCAAGAGGTAAGCAGGTTATTATTGCAGGTGACAGCAAACAGCTTCCCCCTACAAACTTCTTTGGTGCATCCTTATCAGATATGGATTACGACACCGATGATGATAATGATGAAGATGATGGATATGCGTACGAATCTATTTTAGATGAAGCAAATCTTCTTCCTGAAAGAACATTGCTTTGGCATTACCGCAGTAGACACGAGCATTTAATCGCCTTCTCCAATGCAAAGATTTATAAAAATAACTTGATTACTTTCCCATCTAACGTGGACAAAGTACCGGACAACGGGGTGGAATATGAATATGTGCGAGATGGTTTCTATGACCGCGGTGGTAAAAAAGGAAATGTGATAGAAGCAAAACGAGTGGCTGAAATTGTTTTTGAGCATTTCAAGAAACACCCCAATCGCTCTATTGGCATAATTGCGTTTGGCGGGGTGCAGCAGCAAGCTATTGATACTGCCATTCGAAAAATGCGTATGGAAAATCAAATGTTTGAATCCTTTTTTAATGAGGATAAAGAAGAACCATTCTTTGTTAAAAACCTCGAAAATGTGCAGGGAGATGAACGTGATACCATTGTTTTTAGCATCGGCTATGCAAAAGATGCAAGTGGTGTGTTTAGAATGAACTTTGGTCCCTTAAGTAAGACAGGTGGAGAGCGCCGTCTAAATGTAGCCATCACTCGCGCAAAGTATAATGTTAAACTTGTAGGATCTATTTTGCCAACTGATATTAATATCGAAAAGATATCATCTGAAGGTCCTAAACTTTTGAAAGCGTATATTGATTTTGCAATCAATGGAGTTGCTTCACTCTCTCGTGAAATTACAGAAAATGATATTGTAGAGCATGATTCACCATTTGAAAAAGCAGTGTACAATTTTCTTGACAGAAAAGGATATAAGCTTGGAACACAGGTGGGTTGCTCTGGTTATCGAATTGACATGGCTGTAAAGCATCCGAATTTAAGCGGACAATATGTCTTGGGCATTGAGTGCGATGGTGCTGCTTACCACTCTGCCCGAACAGCAAGAGAGCGTGACCGTTTGCGCCAAGATGTGTTGGAGCAAATGGGTTGGAAAATTTATCGTATTTGGTCAACCGACTGGATCAAGGACCCTGTTACAGAGGGTGAAAAGTTAATCGAAGCGGTGGAAGATGCTTTGAAAAACTATGCTGTCCCTTATGAGGAAGTACTCAAAACAGATATACCGAAAGCTGATGATTTCGTTTCTATTGAAAAGAAAACAATTTCAGTAGAAAAACAACTGAATCCTTATGGATTTGAGGAAGAAAAGTCGGTTTCTTTTTCAGACTTACCTCGTAATTATAGCGGTTATCTTTCTATAGAGGACTGCATTGTGGAAGTTGTAAAACAACGCTTTCCAATTCATTATGATTTGCTTTGCAAGGAACTCGCACCACTGCTCGGTAATGAGAAAGCCACTGTAAAAGTAAAGCGTGAGGTTGATTACGGACTTAGCAAACTCGGGAAACGGATTATAAGAAAAGATAACTTTTTATACCCATGCAGCTACGATAAAATCACTCCTCGTCAAAACAACACGAGAAAAATTGACTATGTTGCTACGGAGGAATTGGCTGAAGCGATGTTGGCAGTACTTGATAAATGCATTGGAGCAACAAAGGAAACTCTCTGTACAGAAACCGCAAGGGCATATAATTATAACCGTATGACTGAGAATATTTCTTCGGCGATGAATAGAGCATTCGAACTGTTGTTGAAAGAGAACCGTGTTGAAGTTTTAGAGGAAAAGGTAGTACAAGTAGAATAATTTAAGGAGAGTAATGTATTATGGAAATTGATATTTACGCTTTAATGGAAGAAACTGATTTCAAAAGAATAATAACAATTAAGAAATTACATGAACTTACAGGCAAGGATCTAAAAGAATGCACTAATATTGTTACTCCATTTTATGAAGCAAAGGCTGAAATTCAAGAAGAATTAGTATTAAAAGAAAAATTTGAACCTAATAGTGTATCAGATATTTTATATCTAATCTTAGAAGAAATAAGAGAAGGTAATAGAAAATTAGAGAATATAGAAGATGCTATTCAAGAAATCAAGGGGTCAGGATTGTATAATAGTCTTACTGATATATGTGATAAAATTGATTCTGCAAAAGATGAAATACAAGGCACTGGACTATATAATAGCATTACTGATATATGTGAAAAATTGGATAATTTAGAATGATTAAAAATCTTGGCGGAAGCAAATCACAAAGTCTTGATTGACCATCTCTCAAAGGAAGATATGAAAATCGTTCTGCGAATTATGGATGCACTTGAAATGATTTGCAATTACCAAAGCAAGGATAGTTTTCTACAAGGCTTTAGGCTTGACGTGGAGCTCACAACCAAATTACAAACTTAAAAGTCCCGTAGTCTTGAAAGTAAATTTCAAAACTACGGGACTTTATTTATCCCAGAGGAGGAAGTGGCAAAAAATCAAAACAGCAAACGGGTGTATCCCGGATTTTGTGTAAACGTGCGATTGGTGCAAAATAGGGCAAAATATTTTATGGGGCGGAAGGCCGGAAAAAGGTCTTCCGCCTTAGCCGCATCATAGCAGGAAAGGGACGGCGTGTCAAGGGGGGCCTCCCAGTAGCGTTCATGTTATTCTTGGCTACGGCTAAATTCTGCTAATCAGGCAGCCGGTCGGCGAAGAAAATCTCCAGTTGGGAGTGGATCTGCCCCCAGTCTTTCCTTCGGCCTGTCCACTTTTTCGTGATGTCGATCATGGCCAGATACAGCATCTTTAAAAGGCTGTCATCAGTCGGAAAAACCGACTTGGACTTCGTCACTTTGCGAAGCTGGCGGTTGAAATTTTCGATGGCGTTTGTGGTGTAGATAAGCGTCCGAACCTCCTGTGGATACTTGAAATACGTGCTGAGATTGGCCCAGTTGCTGCGCCAAGACAGAGCGATTTTAGGGTATTTCCCGCCCCATTTTTCATCAAAGAGATCGAGTTGATACAGCGCCATCTGTTCATCCACGGCAGTATACACCTTTTTCAGGTCACCCATAAGCGCCTTGATATCCTTGTAGGAGACAAATTTTGTGCTGTTTCTGATCTGATGAATGGCGCACTGCTGAATCTCTGTCTTCGGAAACACAGCCTCGATCGCATTAGTGAAACCCGTCAGTCCATCCACGCAGGCGATCAGAATATCGTTTACACCACGGTTTTTCAGACCGTTTAGGATGCCGAGCCAGAACTTGGCGCTCTCATTTTCGCCGACCCACATGCCCAATACGTCCCGGATGCCGTCCATCTTTACCCCAATAGCCACATAGACCGCCCTCTTTACAATCTATCCCTCGCTGCGGATGTGGAAGTGTACGGCGTCCATGAAAACAACAGCGTATGTCCGCAAAAGCAAAAAGCGTTCAAGAAAAGATATGGATGAACCTAATCCCTATTCAGGAATGGTGTTCTGCGCCAACTGTGGTGAACCATTGGTTCTTCATCGTGCTCATACAATGGAAGAAAGTAAAAATAACTTTATGTATTCCAAGTACAAAAGGTTTGGTAAGGAAAAATGTACTGCTCATTACCTCAGACAAACATTGCTTGAAAAGGTTATATTAGATGACCTAAAAAGAGTTACCCACTTTGCAAGACAGGACGAAGCCTTGTTTGCACAAGTCATTAACGAGAAAAACACTGCCGAAACAAGAAAAGAAATCGCTCGTCTGCAAAAAGAAATTGATGTAATGAAAAAGCGTGACCTTGAACTGACAGCCTTATTTAGGCGACTCTATGAGGACAATGTACTTGGCAGAATTCCCGATGAACATTATAGAACACTGTCCGAACAGTACATCTCAGAGCAGAAAAGCTTGCGTGAAATCATTCCGCAGTCAGAAGAGCGAATGGAAAAACTTAAAAGTTCACTTACCAATGTGGATAGGTTTATTGAGAAAGCAAAAAAATATACAGACCTCACAGAGTTGGCTCCGGAGATACTGCATATGTTTATTGAGAAGATTGAAGTTGGCGAAAGAGCCGAGAAATACTCACGCACTGCACCACAGGATGTTTGGATTCACTATCGTGACATTGGAATGTTAAGCGACGTGAAGAAAGAGTTTGATATTGCATCACCAGAAGAAATGCTTGGTGGAGTCGAGTTCTACGAATGGGATGATGGCTTGCAGCCGGCTATTTAGGGATAGCAAAAGGCAGACAGCCGAAACTGTCTGCCTAATATGCCCCATTTTAGGCAGGTTCACAAATTGTCCTTGTGAACACCGACCTTAATGCGAAGGGTTTTTTAAATGAGTAGTCTTTTACATTTTAAAGGGATAAATCATGCATTTGGCAGAGTGTATTAATTACTGAAAAAATTAATACTGCAGCCAAATTGGCAGTGGTGTTATCTTGGTCAAATCTAGGAGAGACTTCAGCAATGTCAAAACTAACGACCTTATTGGAGTTTAAAATATACTTAAGAAATTTTAAACCCTTTTCTGGGTCTAATCCCAGTGCCTGAGGGGCACTTACACCAGGGACGAATGCAGAAGAAAATACATCAGAACATATGGTGACATAAATATGATCTTGCAGTCTGATGAAATCATCTAATTTTGCTATGACAGTCCAAAGATCTCCATCTGTAATATCCTTTGCTAAAATATAGTGTGCACCAAGTCTATCTGCTGTTTTAAACAAGTCGATGGTATTACTATGTTTTTGAACCCCAAAACACAAGTACGAATATTTTAAATCCTGCTCTTCACATATATCTGCGATTTGTCGAAACATTGTCCCAGAACTGCCACCATTTGGATAAGGGCGAAGATCAAAGTGGGCGTCAAAATTGATAATGCCAATATTAGGTTTTTCCTTATTTTTTGACAGATAATTTAATATGCCGTTATAATGACCGAAAGCAATTTCATGTCCCCCACCTAAAACAATTGGAAAAAGATTTAAGCTTAGTATTTTTTCTACAGCATGTGAAAGTAGTTTTTGACTTTCTTCTAAAGTAGTATTTTCACAAAAAATATTTCCTGCATCAAAAATCTTTACATCTTGTGTGAAAAGACAAGGTAGATTGGCTAATTCTTTTCGAATTGCCTTAGGGCCGTTTGCAGCACCAACCCTACCTCGATTACGTTTTACGCCCTGATCACAACAAAAACCAATAAGTGCAAAGCCTAATTTGCCACTATAAGGTATTAAATCTTCTTTTCGCAAATCCATGGTTTGGATCCATTGATGCCATCGGAAGGCATCATAATTACTTTCGCTATCAATCCGTCCTTGCCAAAAGGTGTCTTCGGTGGGCTTGTAGTTTATATCAAACATTGTAAGGTATCCTCCTCATTAGTTTTTAAATGGAATAGTAAGGCTATTTGATAGTATTATTATAGTGCTATAGGGAATCTTTATCAAGAGAAGAAGAAATGAATGCATCAATACAACTACACATTTTCAATATAGAGATACAAGGGAGCATATAGATGTTGAGATACCTGTATGCTCTTTGATTTAGTATAAAAATTTAATAAAAAAATACAAAACATGTTCAAAATGACCAAAACTCTCTTTTATATAGATTTTTAAAACTGCTATGATAAAATTTTAACTACAAAGGGTATAAAACAAAATAATAATAGAAGTTGTTTTATAAAAGAAATTGTGTTGAATTTTGTCGGTGTAATAGGATTTAAAATAAAAGAAACGATATAAAGTCCAGCTAAGAAATGTCAATGGTGAAATAAAAAATATTTGATATTTCTTGCTCGCTAAAAAAGGGTAACTTTAACAAGCCTTTTGACAGCTGACAAAAACGAAGTTATTCGTATGGGATTACATTATGCAGCGACGTCGCATTTTGCTTTTAAGTAATTCTTTTGATGTTCTTCCGGTGTGATAATTTCAAAAGGTTTTTCATCCCGGAGAATGGCAAAAACAATATTACACACTTTATGCATGACAGCTCCGAGAGCTACCATTTTAGGTTTACTTTGACACTTTTTAAGGTAATAATCACGAAGAACAGGGTTCTTCGCAGAACCATTCCGATTTTTACTAATGCTGATTAATGCCATTGTATGAATGACTCTTCTTGCAATGCGAGAGCCACGTTTTGACATACTAATTTTGGTTCCCTCAAACTTACCAGACTGCTTTACGGCGGGATCAAGACCAAAGTAGGCAAACAGTTGCTTGGGAGTGTTAAAGGCAGAAAAATCACCGATTTCACCCATAAGGCTGACAGCAGAGAGAAAGCCAGCACCTTTGAAAGATTCAATCAGACGAATCTGCTTCACAAAGTCAGAGCCTTCATTGGCATTTACCAATTGGCGCATATCTTCCAGCAGAGAAGAGATTTCTTCATCATACTGGCGAATAAAGCGGATATACAATTGGATTCTTTTAAAATTACTGCTGACAGAGCTTCCAAAGACCTTGGCATTAGTAGCTGCCTGAAAAATGGCATGATATTTATTAAGAGCATATGAAAGCCCAAATCTAGCAGTAGAACGTATGGAATCAATTATTTCATCCTTTGAAGCCTGTAAAAAGGCATCTGGGGATGTGAATTTTTCCAACAAAGTAAGAGAAGTATTGGTGGTAATCTTAGAAAAGATATTCAGGTACTGAGGAAACACCATACGAAGCTCACCTTGCAGTTTATTGACATAGGAGGAACGGTTGTCCATCAGGTCATAATATTCTCTAGAAAGATTTCTTAAGTCAAGAGCAAGCTCGGAAGGCATCAGAGAAACCTTTAAATCTGGCTTTAAACCGATTAAAGCAGCTTTTTTAGAATCGAAACGGTCATTATGCACTTTTCTAATGTTCATGTTTGTGCTAGACTTAGTGATGATAGGATTAATGATGGATGCACAAAATCCTTTATCACGAAGATAGCAGAAGAGTGGGTAATGATAAATTCCCGTGGATTCTAGGAAAATGCGACTTTCCAAAGAATACAGCTCTTCTGCTTCTTTTATTTTAGAAACAGCTAGAGCAAGGGAATTAAGGTCAGAATGTAGGATTTTAAAAGGTTTTCCTACAAAGGTTTGGTTAGGTAGTGCTATAGACATCCAGCTGAAATCAGCACCTACATCAATACCAACCGATAAAAATAAATTTTCAAAAATAAAGTTTGACATGAGCGAAAGCTCCTTTCCGATAGGAATCCATTTCCATCTAATGAGTACACAACCTAGCATGTGATACGGGTATAGCCTGAGGCTCCCAACCAGCCTAATCATAAAACCTCATTGAATGGACTAATTGACTTTTTAGTAGGTATAGGTCAGTAGAAACTGACTTCCCAAGGGGGTGTACATTCTTTATCCTATCCTTGAAGATTATACATTATGAAAAGTCTAGAGTCTACCAGGAACCGTCAGACATGTTAAATAGAGTAGTAACATCTGATGAAGGAAGAACTCCTTCTTCTGTTACTAAATAATAGAAATGTTTTTTTATAGAAATGTATTAACTGCATAGTCATTAGTGACTATGACATTATTATACTAGGGGGTTTGTTCATGAGCAATCAGCAAAAGATCATTGTCCTCGGTGGAGGATATGGCGGTATTTTGACCGCTAAAAAGCTCGCTAAAAAGTTCAAAAAAGATGAGCATATAGAAATTACTTTGATTGATAAAAAACCCTACCATACAATGCTGACAGAACTTCATGAAGTGGCAGCAGGAAGAGTAGAGGAAGATTCGATCCGAATAGATCTGAAAAAGATATTTGTAGGAAGAAAAGTAAATGTGGTGTTGGATGAAATAACAGAGATTGATTTTGACAAAAAGTTATTAAAGTCAGAGGATAATGTTTATGATTACCATTATTTGGTGGTAGGAACAGGATCTCAGCCTACATTCTTTGGTATACCAGGAGCAAAGGAATACACCCATAAATTATGGTCTTATGAAGATGCTGTTAACCTAAAAGAACATATTCTTCATATGTTTCGAGAAGCGGCAAAAGAAACAAATCAAGAAAAGAGACAAAAAATGCTAACCTTTGTCGTGGTTGGTGGTGGTTTTACTGGAATAGAAATGATTGGTGAATTAGGTGAATGGAAGGATCGATTATGTGAAGATTTTTGTATCGACAAAGAGGATGTAAAACTATACGTAGTTGATGCATTACCTAAAGTTTTACCTAACTTTCCTGATCCTTTAATTAAGAAAACAGAAAACAGACTTCGTAAGCTAGGAATAGAGATTATAACAGGAGCTGGAATAACGGAAGTCTCAAAAGACTTGGTTATATTAGGAGAAAAGGGCAGCATAGAGACCTACACGGTTGTTTGGGCTGCTGGTGTTGAAGGCGCAGATATTGTTGGACAAATGGACGTAAAACAAGAAGGAAGAAAGAGAATTGTTACAAATGATAAATTACAGGCCGTAGATTATGAAAATGTTTATGTGGTTGGTGACAATATATTCTATATTCCTGAAGGAGAAAAGAGACCTGTTCCCCAAATGGTAGAAAATGCTGAGCATTCTGCACCATTAATTGCACATAATATTTATGCAGACATTAAAGGTGGAGTAAAGAAATCTTATAAGCCAGTATTTCATGGGGCAATGGTATGTATTGGTGGGAAATATGGCGTAGCTCATATTGGAACTCCAGGGAAATTCTTCTCCTTGTCTGGTTTCTTTGCTATGTTTGTAAAGCATTTTATTAATCTGGTATATTTTTTCCAAGTAGCCGGGTTTAATAAATGTTGGTCTTATCTAATGCATGAAATCTTCCATGTAAAGGACAACAGAAGCTTAGTTGGAGGTCATTTAGCCAAAGCATCCCCCAATTTCTGGCTGGTACCACTGAGAATCTTTGTAGGGTATAAATGGTTAGAGCAAGGATTGCATAAATTACCTGGGATATTAAAAGATCCTTCTAATATTTTCTTAATACCTCCTCCACCAGTAGTAGATGCTACTACTTCTGCATCAACAGCTGCAGAGGCAGTAGTGGATGCAACGACAACGGCATCTACGGCTGCATCAGGAGCAGTGGAAGCCGCAGCAGAAGCCGCATCTCAATGGGGACCTGCCTTGCCAGTACCAGGATTTATAGAAAATATGGTAAAATGGTCTATGGACACCTTCTTTTATACAGGAGATGGCGGTTATACGGTATTAGCGGAAATCTTCCAAGCAGGAATGGTTATTGGAGAAGTGATTGTAGGTTTACTGCTGATTGCGGGACTATTTACAGCACTAGCATCCATTGTTTCGGTAGGAATGGGTATGATGATTTGGACTTCAGGTATGGCTCCTTATGAAATGCTGTGGTATCTAAGTGCAGGAATTGCTTTAATAGGGGGTTCAGGAAGCACCTTTGGACTAGATTACTATGTATTACCAGTTCTTAAGAGAATGTGGAAAAAAATCAATATTGTGAAAAAATCTTACTTGTATATAGATTGATGATTTCAATTAAAAATGTCCTTTTAAAGTTTTCTTTAAAAGGACATTTGGTTATATAAAGCGAATATATGCATTATAATTTGTTTTATAATAGAAAGTGAGTTCTTACAGTTGTTGTAATATATTAACTATTTTAGCAAAACAAAAGGTGATGAGATGAGCAAATTTTGGGAAGATTATCCTCAAATCGTAGAGGAATTAGACAATGTCAATACATTAATAAAAAAAAGAATTCAAACGAGAGAAAAGTATATTGAAGAATCTATTCTACCTATGGTAGAGGGTGGTGGTAAGATGCTTCGTCCTGCATTTCTTTTATTAGCAGGAAAGTTTGGAAACTATGCTCCAGAAAAAATGCAAAATCTTGCGGCGGTCGTAGAGATGCTTCATTTAGCTACGTTGGTGCATGATGATATTATTGATGAAGCCAAATTAAGAAGAGGCTGTGAAACCATACAGTCAAAATATGGGAAAGAATATGCGGTTTATATTGGGGACTTTTTATTTTGCCAATGTCTATTGATGCTTTCAGAATATGATTATACTACAGAGAATATGAGAGATCTCTCGAAGGCGATTGCTAGAATTTGTATGAGTGAAATCAAGCAATATTCCCTCAGATATGCAAAAAATATGAATCTTAGAAATTATATAAGGATTATATCAGGTAAGACAGCTGCTTTGTTTGCTATGAGTTTTTATGGGGGCGCCAAAGAAACCCAGTGTGATGAAAAGCTGGCTAGATTGTTGGGGAAGATTGGGTATCAGATTGGAATGGCATTTCAAATTATAGATGATTTATTAGACTATAAAGGTGATACCGCTTTATTAGGAAAAAGTGCCCAAAGAGATTTGAAAAGGGGATATTATACATTGCCCCTTATTTATGCTTTAGAGAAGGATAAAGAAAAAGAAATTCCACAAATATTAGCATCCTGTTCTTTCACGAATGAAGAGGTGGAGAAAATTATTCAGTTAGTGCAGAAGTATGATGGACTGACAAAGGCACAAAGCGTAGCAGATCGGTATGTTTTTAAGGCCTTTGAAAATATTAAAAAATTGCCTGATTGTGAAAGTAAAGAAGTATTAAGTGTTGTTATTCCTAAATTGCTACAACGAAGATATTAAAAATCCATTGCATTTTAATGAGTTACTTTTATCGTCAAAGAAAAATGACAAGAAAATATCAAAGTGATATAATAGATGTAGATGGTTTCCCATCATATTGTAAAATTTACTTTGAAGTAAGAAAACGTTATCTGCCAGGGGGAGGATGCCATTGAGAAAAATAATCATCTTGGCTTTGATGATATTGACTATTGGCTTAGCAGCATGTGGAAAAAAAGAAGTACGCTATCTAGAGGGGACTTATGAGGGCGTGGGACAAGGACATCATGGGAGTATCAAGGTACTGGTGACAACAGATGCCTACAGGATTAAAAAGATTCAAATTGTAGAAGAACAAGAGATGCCTGGAATTTGTGAAATTGTATATGAAAAAATTCCTGAAAGAGTTATCAAAGCAAACAGTACAGATGTGGACGTAGTAGCAGGGGCATCATTTACCAGTAATGGTATGTTAGAAGCTATTCGAGAGGGACTAGAGAAAGCACAGATAAAAGAAAAATCATAAAAGTTAAAGTAAAGGCATTTCAATAAAAAATTGGAAGTGCCTTGTTTTTTAACAGGATTTAATGATAAGAGGTGTGTATTGTTGAAATTACAATATAAAATTACTTTATTTATGACAGCAATGTTGATTGTGGTTATTGGAGGGATTGGATTTCTTACCTTTCAACAAGTAGAAAAAACAGTAGAAACTCAAATGGGGAATAATGCTATGGACTTAGCCATGACCATTTCATCCATGAATGTGATTCAAGAGACTTTAGCTACGACGAAGGATTATCGTGTGATTCAAAATAAGGTAGAAAGCTTTAGAAAAAAGACGAGGTTTCAATACATTATTGTAATGGATATGGAGGGGATCAAGTATTCTTATCCCTATGAAAATGGATTAGGTAAAAAATATATAAGTGGTGGAGAAGAGCGAGTACTAAAAAAAGGCGAAGCTTATGTTTCTGCCGATCGAAATGTTCTAATTTCTGCTATTCGAGCTTTTGTGCCTATTTATTACAATGGTAGGCAGGTAGGAGCCGTATTGGTGGGACTTTTAAATGACACGGTAAACAAGGAAATTGCAGCCCATATTTTTATTTTTAAGCTTACTCTAGGGGTAGGACTTTTGATAAGTATTATAGGAGCAGCCATATTATCCTTTACGATTAAAAAAACCATATTTGGTTTAGAACCCAAGGAGATTGCTTTACTGCTAGGACAACGAGATATTATTCTTCAAAGTCTGAAAAATGGAATTGTGGCGATTAACCAAAAAGGTGAAATGATGCTCTTTAATAAAACAGCGAAAGAAGTTTTGGGATTAAAAGATGATGACGTGGGGAAAAATATAGCACTTATTTATACGAATGAAATGATGGAAGTCCTACAAACAGGGGAGCCTGTATATAATCAAGAAATTAAAATAAGCCCTGGGAAGATTTTGCTTTGTAGTCATACGTTATTAAAAGATCATAAGGATGAAACAATTGGGGTTGTATCAAGTTTCCAAGACTTAACAGAAGTAAAGCGAATGGCGGAAGAATTAACGGGTATCAAGAAAATGACCCAAGCATTAAGAGCACAGAGTCATGAATTTATGAATAAATTGCACACCATATCAGGATTGATTCAGTTAGAAGAATATGATAAAGCAGTAGAATATATCTCAGAACTGTCACAACAAAGACAAGAGATCTTTGGTGTTTTAAATAATAAAATAAAAAATCTACACATTGCTGGACTAATTTTGGCAAAATATAATAAAGCAGCAGAGTTAAGAATCAAATTGGAAATTGATCCAGACTCAAATGTAACGAGAATTCCTAAAAATATTACTGAGGATGAAATTTGTTCAGTGATTGGAAACTTAATTGAAAATGCTATTGATGAATTGGTTAAATTTGAAAATGGTAAGATTATAATAAGATTAAATTCTGATGATACAGGTTTATACATTTGGATAAAAGATAATGGACCGGGTATAAAGAAAGAGATAAGGGATACGATCTTTACTAGGGGAATCAGTACGAAAGAAGGAAAAAGAGGATTGGGTCTGTGGATTGTGAAACGAATTATAGATAGTGCTGAAGGAACAATCAAGATTTTACAGGATCATGGAACAATTTGGGATATCTTTATACCAATGGAAGGGAGAAGAGAATATGATAAAAGTTCTGATTGTAGAAGATGATCCAATGGTAAGAGAAATCAATGAGAAATTTTTAGAAAAGATAGGAGGCTTTAGACTGCATGATAGTGTTAACTCAATAGAAAAGGCCAAAGAAGCAATTCTAAGAGAAGAACCAGATTTAATATTATTAGATGTTTTCTTTCCCCAAGAAGGAGGATTAGATCTCTTAAAATGGGTGCGCATGAAGAATTTTCAAAGTGATGTGATATTGATTACAGCAGACAAGAATATGGATACGGTAAAGGAAGCGCTGCGTTACGGTGCGGTAGATTATTTGATTAAACCCTTTGTTTTTGAAAGATTTAAAGAGGCCATGCTACAATTTAAACAAAGAATGAATAGCTTTGAAAAAAATGACTGTGCAGAACAAGAAATTATTGATAAATATACCTTGAATGAGAAAAAAAAGAATGTTGTAAAGGTGGATGAATCAACAGGCGGAAAAGGCTTTAATCAATATACGTATGAAAAAGTGCTCAACTGTATTCATGGGATGGATGGTGAAGCCTTTACATCTCAGGAAATTGCGGATAAAATAGGGGTTTCTAGAATTACAGCGAGAAGATATTTGGATTATCTAGAGAGAGAACAAAAAATTATTATGGAATTAGAATATGGTAAAATCGGTAGGCCCCAAAATAAATATCGATTAAAGAAAGATTAATTTTAAGATAAAGAGGAGGAGAAACATGTTATATCGTAAATTTGGACCCACTAATGAGGAAATTTCAGTACTTGGATTTGGTTGTATGCGATTTCCAACAGTAGATGGAAAAGATGATCAAATTGATGAAGAAAAAGCTACAGAGATGCTGAGATATGCCATTGATCAAGGGGTGAATTATGTAGATACAGCCTATCCTTATCATGGGGGTATGAGTGAACCCTTTGTCGGGAGAGCCTTAAAGAATGGCTATCGAGAAAAAGTACATTTAGCAACAAAGCTCCCCAGCTGGCTTATTAAAAAAAGAGAAGATATGGATTATTACTTAGATGAACAATTAAAAAGACTGCAGACAGATCATATTGATTTCTATCTAGTACATGCATTGAATCAAGAGCGTTGGAACAACTTAAAAACGCTGAATATTTTTGAATTTTTAGATGCAGCCATTGCAGATGGAAGGGTAAAATACGTGGGATTCTCTTTTCATGATGAATTACCTTTATTTAAAGAAATAGTAGATGCGTATGATTGGACATTTTGCCAGATACAATATAATTATCTAGATGAAGCATATCAAGCAGGAAAAGAAGGCTTTGAATATGCAGCTTCTCGTGGTTTAGGCGTCATCATTATGGAACCGTTGTTGGGAGGAAAGATCGCTACTAACATTCCAAAGGATATTCAAGCAGTATGGGATCAAGCAACAGTGAAAAAAAGTCCTGTAGAATGGGCGCTTCAGTTTTTATGGGATAACCCTCGAACTGGGATTGTACTTAGCGGTATGAGTGATATGGCACAAGTTGTAGAAAATATTGAGATTGCTGATAAGGCTTTACCCAATACGTTGACCGATGAAGAAAAAGATTTGATTGAAGCGGTAAAAAAGATATACAAGTCAAGAATCAAGGTAAACTGCACTAACTGTCGATACTGTATGCCTTGTCCTGCAGGGGTAGACATACCAGAGAGTTTTAGCCACTTTAACAATGCATTTATGTTTGATGATATGGACGGTGCCAAAAAACAATATCATAATTTTATAAAAGAGAAGAAGCGCGCATCTAAATGTGTGACTTGTAGAAAATGTGAAGAAGTTTGTCCACAGCATATTCCTATTTCAGATATGTTAAAGGAAGTGGTGCATACGTTTGAACGTTAGAGGAAAATTTTAAGTAATAATGCAAACAGAACAAAAGCCAAAAACATGGACTTTTGTTCTGTTTGTTCTATAAAATATGGAAATATTCTTGATAAAAAATGCTATAATGACTTAATATTTACTATAAAATGTTTCTAATGTATTTATCATTTCCTTTTCAGATAGTATCTTAGTAGCATTACTCCATTCATTAGGGAATAATTTTCTATAGCTTGCATAGCCATAGCGCTCATCGATCAACAGTATGATCCCCTTATCTTTTTCTGTGCGAATCACCCTTCCTGCAGCTTGAAGAACCTTATTCATACCAGGGTATGTATAGGCATAATGAAACCCTTCGTAGCCAATTTCATTAAAATAATCCTTTATGATATTTCTTTCTAAGCATACTTGTGGGAGACCTACGCCTATGATGATAGATCCTATTAATCGATCTCCTTTTAAATCAATACCTTCTGAAAATATTCCTCCCATTACTGCAAAGCCTATTAAGGTTTCTTGAGGACAGTTTTGAAATTTACCAAGATAGGCCTCTCTTTCTTCTTCTAGCATGTCATGGTCTTGTAGCATTGTAGGATACTCTGGGTAGTTTGTAATAAAAATTTCATGAACTTGGCGCATATATTGATAGGATGGGAAAAATACTAGATAGTTTCCTTTTTTTTGCGACACAATGGTTTTTATATAGCTTGCAATGACGCTATAGCTATTTTCTCTATCGTTATATCGTGTTGAAATCGTTGTAGCGATCATAAGACATAGGTTGTTTTTATTAAAAGGAGAAGACAATCTCATTGCATAATCATTTTTATTTCCACCTAAAATATCCTTAAAATACCTTATCGGAGATAGTGTAGCTGAAAAGAAAACAGCTGATCGACCTCTTTTGATTGCTTCACTTAAAAGATAAGAAGGATCAAGGCAGAAAATTTTTAGCTTAACATCTTTATCTTTTTTTTCTACATAAGTCATATATCGATGATCATACAGTTCTAATATTTTTACAAAAGTTAACGCCTCGAAAAATAATTCCAGTAGATCTTCATATCCCTCAGTTCCTTGTTTTGTAGCTAGATATATTTCACTTTGTGCCATGAACTGATTGAGTAAATAAGATAGGTCATCAGGCATTTCTTTCTCAACACAAAAGTTTTCATTTTCACAACGTTTCTTTTGTTTAAGCATATAGCGATTGAGTTTATTGAGTGCCTTGGCAATCTTAGGCTCCTTCTCTTTAAAGGTTCTTCCAAGATCTAAAAAAGATTTCTTATAAAGGGTGGCTGAAAACATTTCCCTGGCTCTGTCCACCAAATTATGTGCTTCATCTATTAAAAATGTATAGTCATTATTTCCTAGGTCAAACATCCTTCTAAGATATACCCGAGGATCAAATACATAGTTGAAGTCACAAATAATACCATCTGCCCATGCAGCTAAATCAAGAGAAAATTCAAAGGGACAAATATGGTGTTTTTGTGCATAGGCTTCTATTACAGGTCTAGATAATGCATCTTGAGTATTCAGTATATCCAATAAGGCATCATTGACACGATTGAAGTGCCCTTTGGCATATGAGCAGTAATCAGGATTACATTGGGATTTTTCTTGGAAACAGATTTTATCCTTGGCAGTTAAGGTTAGGGTTTTAAATCGTAATCCTTGTGCGCACATTTTTGCAAAGGCTTCTTCCACAACCTGTCTTGTAATGGTTTTGGCTGTGAGATAAAACAGCTTTGAAGTATGTCCTTCACTAAAGGCTTTCACTGTAGGAAAAAGGGTTGAAATTGTTTTTCCTATGCCTGTAGGTGCTTGAACAAATAGCTTATTTTGATCTTTAATAGTTTTATAAACGGAAATCGCAAGTTGTCTTTGTCCCATTCTATAATTTTCAAAAGGAAATACCAAACATTTGGCAGAATGGTCACGAATGACCTGCCATTCTGCGGTAAAATTTGCCCAAATAATGTATTTTTTCAAAATATCGTAGAAAAATTTTTCTAAGCTTATAAAGTCAAAGCTTTTTCTTATGTTTTTAACAAGCTCTGTTTCTAGATGAAAATAGGTTAATTGAACATCAATATGATTGAGTTTGTTTTGGAGACAATAAATATAGGCATAGCATTTTGCCTGTGCCCAATGCAGTTTATTGTAATTTTCGTTGATACTTTCAAGGGGTCTAGTAGTAGATTTGATTTCATCTACACAAATCGAATGAAAGGGAATCTCTTGTGCTCCATTTAGATTCATTTGCTTTTGGTCGAGAAGAGGTTCTTTTATAATGCCATCTGCTCTGCCTTCAACGATAAAAGTAAAGCCTTCATATTCAAAGCGATGCTTTAAAGGTACTTCAGCTTCATAGCTTTCATCCTTAGATTTTTGTATCTTTTGATGGGCTTTTGTTCCCTCGACAGCTCTTGAAGCACTTTTAAAGCTTGTATCCAAGTCTCCAGAACGTAAAACAAATTCAACTAAATTTCTAACGGATAATTTTATCTCTTTTGTAGGGTTCATGACGATCAATCCTTCATTCATTACAGGTTATTATTGAAAGCTATATACATACCATATCATATTTTCCTATATATCACCATCATATAAGAATGGACAAGAGCATTAACCTCAACATAAAAAATTTTAAATACAGTGCACCAAAAAAGGACAGGGGAATATGATGTATTAGGAAAAAGGACAATAAGAGTATTGACAGCTCAAAACAATTAGGAGGAGATAAATATGTCAGACAACAATGTCGTACAACAACAAATTTGTGTAAATGTGGAAGGTGGCGTCGTAGAAACCTGTACCAATGCACCTGTAGCATTAGAGCCCATTACTACAGGGGCTGTAGCAAAAATTCCTGTGGTTTTAGCTGAATTAGCAGTTCAATTTAACGTGACTTCAACTATTGAATTACCTGAGCCCGCACTTGAAATCAAAAACATCAAGAAAAGGGTGAAAGTAACCCAGTGTATGTTATTACAAGATACCAATGTATTATTTATTAGAGGATTCGTACGCAAAAATATTGATTATGCTACAGGATTTTGTGCAAATGATCAAGGGGTATGTGGAGAAATTCATCACTGTACCATTGATGTACCATTTGAGTGCACAACTACAGTTACTTTTAACGGAACACCTCCTGCACCTGTAGCGGAAAATACCATTAGTGAATTTGAATACTTTAGAACACAAGATTTACCAAATACTTTTGCAGAAAAAGACAAACTACTATCGGGAGATTTGTCAGAATACAACCAAATAAGTACAGAGTTTTATAATGAACTTCCGTATTGTGAATTAATCAGCAGCAGAATTGTGGAATTTGATGAGTATATCAACCGTACACCTGTTATAGGCGGACCATTTGAAGAAAATTTCTTTACAGAAGTTGAAGAAAAAATGGTAATTTTCCTTACACTAAAAATTTTACAAAAACAACAAGTCGCAATTGATGCAATAGCAGAAGGATAAGAGATAAGTGAAAGATATAATCTTAAAACATTGATAAAAGGTATGATATCAATAAAATCAAGGAAAATGGTATTTAAACTATTTTCCTTGATTTTTTATAAACTACAGTAGGACCACCATTATTTTTATAGTGATTAAACAAGGTGATGCAGGGTATAATCTAATCGTCATCGTATAGGTAGTATGTAAAGATATAAATTGGCTATAGCATATAAAAAACTATAATAAAGGGGAATGAAGATGTTGAAATTATTTGAAAAAAAACCATGTCATGAAGCGCTGGGTATTATCGATTATGTAGAAGACAAGCTAAAAGGTCATGAGCCTTTAAAACCCAAATGTGAATATCCTATACATAATCAATTGTTAGATAATTATAACAAGCTCTTTTCTAATGAAAAACGAATGGCTTCTTCAGCCAAGGAATTACTCAATATAAATGCATCCTTGAGTAATTTTGATGTAGAAATGTCTACCATTTCCTATCAGTTAATTGATTTTGCAGAAGAAATGGCTACACTAAGTGAGTCAAATTTAGCGGTAGTAGAGCAAATTACAGCTAGCATGAATCAAGTAAATGATACGATCAATGATACTTCTGCAACGTTAGTGCAGTTATCTGCATCTTCTCAAGAACTAATAAAACAGAATCATCATAGTCTTACTGAGATTGAAGAGATTAATCAATTAAAGCAGGAGGTTATGAATGACGCAAGTGTTATGAGTCAGCAAATTGAGCAACTGGTCGAAATGGCGAACAAAGTAAATGACATCGTAATTGGTGTAGGTGCCATAGCAGATCAAACAAATCTATTGGCCTTAAATGCCTCCATTGAAGCTGCGAGAGCAGGAGAAAATGGTAAGGGCTTTGCAGTGGTAGCCCAAGAAATTCGAAAGCTTTCAGATGACACAAAGGAAAGTCTTCAAGGGATGAAGAACTTTGTCAATAATATTCAGCATGCTGCTAGAGAAGGAAAGAATAGTATGGAAAATACCATTGGTTCTACAGAAAAAATGAGCCAGAAAATTGACTTGATTACAGATACGATGAAAAAAAATGTAAACATGCTCGAAAGCACTGTAAACAATGTACAGATAATCAATGAATCAATGAGTGGTATAAGTGTTGCTGCAGCAGAGATTAATGAAGCAATGGATACTTCCAGCCAAGATGCAGAAAGATTGAGTATGATGACCAATACCATTCACCAGGATGCATTGAAAAGTGCCAATTATGCGAAACAAATCTCCCAAGTGGATGAATCTCTTTCAGAGATTGTAAAAGAAATGATGCAAGGGTTGAAGGGCACTGTAAATGCTATGAAGAATGAAGATTTTTTGAGTCATATGAGGAGTGCTAAAGACGCACATGAAGATTGGATGCGAAATTTAAAATGCATTGTGGATGAAATGAGAATATATCCTTTGCAAACCAATAGTTCGAAATGTGCTTTTGGTCACTTCTATCATGCCATAAACGTAACCCATGCATCTATTGGACAAGCATGGAAGGACATTGATAGCTTGCATGAAGAATTACATCGTTTAGGAGAAAAGGTAATAACAGCAGTACATGAAAATAATAAGTTGCAGGCACAAGAATATTATGAAAATGCCGAAAAATTATCAAAAGACATATTTACACTCATGGATAAAATTATTGTAGAAGTAAGCAATCAAACAAAAAAAGGGGTAGAATTATTTCGCAACTAGAAAATAGGGGATAAACAGGATGCTATTTCATACAATGATTATGATGAAAATACGGATGGACTTGTCTAAGTGATTAGATAATTCCATCTATTATTTTGTTAAAACGAAAAATATCTTCTGAAAAGTGAAGATGCTGTTTTTTCTACACAAGTTGATTCAAAGCTTCTCATAAAGAACCAATATATTTACATGTCATATAATAGTACTAAGAAAAAATTAAAAAAGATACATAAGGAACATTGTTCTTAGTGAGGAGTTGTTGATACATTGTATAATAAGAAAGAAAAACGTGAAAAAACCCATTTATTTCTAAAGGGTTCCCACAACAATATAAAAAATGTAATCAATATGCCTCATGAGATAAAAGCCATTGAAAAAGAGGTTGTATCTAATATTCCCATTGTATTAGCACAATTTACCATAAAATTAGATGTTCATGAGAAGATTCTATTGCCTAAACAGACAAATAGCATTGAAAGTATCAAAAACAAAGTCCGAATTATGGGATGTAGAATGATACCGAATTTTGACCAAATATTTATAGAAGGGATTATCAACAAAAATATTTATTTTGTAGAGAATATAAGCAGGAAACTACGCTATTATAAAATCGATATACCCTTTGAACATCAGTTTTGGGTCTCTATTCAGAAACTTAGATTAGCATCTATGAATCTAAAAAATCTTGATCAGATTTTGACTTGCGATGTTATAAATAGTAAAATTATCGAATCTTGTCAATATATTTATGATAATCCCAAAACCCGAGGAGTAGAAGAAATGGAAGGGTATCATTCTAAAATAATTACAGAAATTGATACCACAATGATTCTATATCTTCTAGTACAGATACTAGAATATCGTAATATCCTAATTCCATTTTGCAATCACGAGAAAAATGATGAAAAGAAGGAAGAAAATGATCCAATCCAAGAGCAATATGAGGAAATAGTCAAAAACGATCATGATGAGGAAGAGATAACCGAAGATAAAGAAGAGAGAAAAAAACATAATGAAACATGTGAAAGGAAAAATATTGAAGTAACTGAGGTACAAAGAAAAAATAATCAAGAAGTTCATGAAAAAAATGATATA
This sequence comes from Clostridiaceae bacterium 35-E11, assembly GCA_038396625.1. Classification (GTDB taxonomy): domain Bacteria; phylum Bacillota; class Clostridia; order Peptostreptococcales; family Thermotaleaceae. Next base: position 3,039,804 of record CP121688.1, on the reverse strand, counting down.
GATATACTGTATGAAACAAAAGATATACATGAAGAAAATAAAGAAATATTGGAACAACCTATAGAAGAGATAAAGCTTGTTAAAGAAAATAGGAATAGTGATGAAGAAGAAATGAATAGCATGAACAAATTTTATTGGCAAATAAGATGCTATCCTTGTTGTGCCAAACATTATCCACATTACTTTGAGAGGAAGTGTAAAAAATACGATCTGTAAAGCTTCTAGTCTTCTAGGAGCTTTTGTTGTAGAATGAGTTTATATAGATGATGAAGGAATTTTTGAACAATTATAAGAAAGAGGTTTTGGGAATATATAAGAGATTTTTCAAAAATTTAGCGGAGACTATAATGAAATTTGATGCTTTACAGCATAATTATCCATCAAGAAGGAATGTGGTTTTGGCTCAAAAAGGAATGGTTGCTACATCTCAGCCACTGGCAGCACAAGCATGGAAATCACCCGGTCATGCAAAAACTTTAAAAATGATTGCAGAAACAATAGAGAGTATTCTTTCAGTCAGAAAGGATACTCTCTATTTGTAGATCATGACGATATAGACTTTTGTACAAAATTATAGATGCCGCAAGGTCAATAAATAAGTAAACAGTGGAACGATTAAAACCGTAGCAACGCCAGCTAATGCAATAGATAAGCTACTCATGGCTCCTTCTGTTTCGCCCATTTCAAGAGCTTTTGAGGTACCAACAGCATGAGAAGCTGTGCCAATGGCAATACCCTTGGCGACACTATGACGAATGCGAAATATCCTACATACAGAAGGTGCAATCATGGCACCAAAAATTCCTGTTACAATAATCGCCATTACAGTGATGGAGGTCATGCCTCCCAGACTCTCAGATACAGCGATACCAATAGGTGTAGTGATAGATTTTGGCAGTAGTGAAAGCGTTAGTCTTGCATCCAATCCCATGAACTTTGCTAACAGATGTACAATCGTAATAGAAGTAAGAACACCTGTAATGATCCCGATAAAGATGGCTTTCATATGATTTTTAAGAGTAGGAAGCTGTTTGTACATAGGAATGGCCAAGATCACAGTAGCAGGTCCTAAAAAGAAGGAAATCATCTTGCCTCCCTTATGATAGAAGGCTAAGGGAATATGAAAGTGTAATAAAATAAAAATAATCATCAGAATACTGATTAATATAGGGCTAAAAAGTGGCAATTTTGTTTTTTTATATACAAATAATCCGATGTTAAAAGCCAGTAAAGAAAAAAGAATACCAAACAAAGGATGATTCAAGATAGACATCATTGCTACTCGCCCTCCTTTACAAATTTTTGTACGACCAAACCCGTTATACCCATCACAATAATCGTACTTGAAAGAATGATGATCAATAGCGCCAACCAATTGGCTTTCAGCAACTCAATAGAACCTATTAAGGCAACACCAGAAGGAATAAAAAAGAAAGCGAGATGCTTTAAGAAAAATTGTCCACATTCTTCAATCCATTTTAGCTTGATAATACCCAATGTGAGTAAACAAAAGAGTATAAGCATGCCTAAAATACTTCCTGGAATGGGTAGGGAGGAAGTGCGGCTAATCAATTCCCCTAATTGCCATATAAGTGTGATGATTACAAACTGACCCAATATTTTCATACAAAATACACCTCGAAACTTGTTATAAAATACATATTCTATTTTATAACTTTTGAAGAAAAAAGCAATAAAAATATTGTTTTAAAAAAGTAGAAAGCAATAGGAGACTGATTGCAATAGAAGAAAAGAGAATTTTTTCAAAACTCTCTTTTGGATGCTTTCTTATAAAGGATTTCCTAATAATAAGGTGGCTTGGTGCACGTTTTCTTTTGTACCTATTAACAAAATCAAATCTTCTGCTCTTAAGACATTATTTCCGTGTGGAATAATCTTTTCTGTATTTCTTAAGATTGATAATATTAAACAATCCCCTGGTAAATCCAGCTGTCTGATGGGTATATCAAAGTAATTTGGATTTTTGAGATATACCTCTGTCATAGAAAAATCATCTTGATCTCCTTCAAAGAAAAGAGAAAAGGATTTGGGATGTAAAATCAAACTTTCAGCCATTAGCACAGAAGCAAAGGCATCAGAGATAACGGTGGCACCATAATCATTTTCCTTTAACTGTGCTGCTTGTGCATTACTTAATAGCGTAATGTGATCAATGCCCAAGGTTTCCTTACAGATTCTACAGATTTCGGTACTAATTTCCTCAGAGCGTTTAGAAATCACCACTGCCTTAGCATCATGAATTCCTGTACGTTGAAGAAAGCCGGAGTCTAAAGGTTCACCTAAATGCACCGTATAATTTTGTTGTAGACTTTTTTCATATTTATCAGGATTGTGGGTAATAAATACAATGTCTTCACCAGCCCTTTGTAATCTTTTGGCTAATAGTAAAGTTTGTTGCTTAACGCCTATAATATAGATGCTTTTTTTCTTAACAACAGGAGCTGCAGGAGAAAATTTATGGAATAAAACAGGAGACAAGGTACAGGTGATAATGGCCACCAATACAATGGCACCATTGGTTTCCTTGCTGATAATATTCAGTTTTAATCCTATGGCACTGGTAGCAATAATTAAACTTAATCTAGAGGATAGCAAAAACCCTGCTGCGATGGATTCCTTCCAAGCATAATGTAGTTTTAACAGAAGTGCTGGAATCACTTTTACAGCATATACAGAAAACAACAATGCAGGAAGAAGATAAATCGATTTTGGATTACGAAGAACGTCTCCAATATCAAAGTTTGCTCCTACCATAATAAAAAATATGGGGATGAAGAAACCATAGCCGATGGCATCTAATTTTAGATAAAGCTGAGAAGTATCCCGCTCATCTAGTAAGGATACAATAAGACCGGCTAAAAAAGTTCCTAATATGATTTCAGTGCCTAACATTTGTGCCAAAGCAATGAAAATGACAATAAGGGCAAATGCACCTCGAACTTTAATCTGAGAGGTGGCATGTGCAAGCTCTTGGATAATCTTTTTTCCTACAATTTTTAAGCCCATTTTATAAAAAACAAAGAAGGCTACAAATAGTACAAGTATCAACAATACATTATAGCTTGCTTTAGAGGTGTAAAAGGCAATATATACAGTTACCAGCACCATTGTAGCAAAATCTGCGATTAATGCTGCTAAAAGAATGGTTTGACCATATTCCGTATTTAGAAACTGCTTTTCCTTTAGCGTAGGAACCACAATTCCAAGGGATGTGGTACTTAGGATTAAAGTAATTAAAGGAATATTGATAATAAATTGAAACCCTTTTAAAATATAAGCAATGGTAGAACCCAGTAAAAGTGTGCCTAAAAATAAAAAGAGTGCTAGTATGGTGGGTTTTTTGTACCATACAGTATTGGACTGATTTCGTGTAGATCGGATAAGATGAAAATCAATTTCTAATCCAGATAAGAACATCAAAAAAGCAAATCCAAAAGTATAAAGGAAATTCAGCCAAGCTGTTTCTTCGATAAGATTGAATCCACTTTTGCCAACAATCATTCCTGCGATTACTTCTCCTACCACAATGGGAATAGGTAGCCATTTCGTTTTTTTGATAATTACTGGTACAAAGGCTGCCAATAGTACAATAATTAGTAATGAACCGTATGAAATTGTGTTATGTTCCATGAATTTCGCTCCTCTTCGTCAGATAATATTTTGTCTATAACGTATTGTAGTGCTTTGGATAGATTTTATTCCATGAAAAAATTTATACCCATTTCTATTCCCTTTAAAAGTGCTTGAAAAAATTTTATACAATCCTGTATAAGACAATAATGAATTGCATGTAGTATTCCCTCTTTTGAAATATTTAAAGGATTTAATACAAAATTGGAGAAAATAGAAATAATCTAAATCAAGTACTGAGTTTGTATAAAGTAGGTGATTCTGTGGACAAGAATATAATGATGAGTTATCTAGATCGTATGTTAAGTAAGCAATGTACTGTAGAGGAAAACAAGAGATTTGAGCCTATCTATGATAGTTTTGAACTATATAATATGCATAGCAATTCGGTAAAAGGTATCTTACTCTTATTAGATAATAAAGAGATTGTGAGAAATGTAAACTATCAAGCTTTGAAGCGCACTTATATAAACAGAAAATTAACGTTACCCTCTGTTTTCTTAGTACGAAATCAAAAAAGAATGCAATACATAGATGAAGGGTGTATCATCGATTTTTGCAGGCATACGAATGGGATAGAGTATTCACTTTGTCTCATAGCAGAGGATGGAGAGGATGCTCCTGAGAAACATATGCTGGAAGATGTTATTTTAAAGATGAAGTTATCCATGGAAATCATAGAGAAATACCACAAAAGAAATGATTTATTAATAAAATGTCTAGATTCCACAGATGAAGGAATTTCAGCTTGCAACAAAGAGGGCCGAATTACCTATGCGAATAAAGCTTGTTGCAAAATTTTAGGCATGGATCAAGATGAAATCATCAATAAAAAAAGATTTATTTCTCCTGAATACAAACCTATCTTAGCACGAGTACTCGAAACAAAACAAGGTATCATCGATGTAGAGCACTTTGCCAAGGTGAAAGGAGAAACGGTACATTTGATCAATTCTACCTATCCTGTATGGAATGATCAGAAAGAGCTGATAGGAACGATTGACATTTTTAGAGGAATTCATCGCACGAGAAAACTTGCCAATACATTGGTGGGTCAAAATATTTCTTATAAATTTGAAAATATTATAGGAGAAAGTCGTATTTTAAAAGAAAAGATTGCATTAGCCAAAAGTTTTGCATTAAGTGATGCCAATGTATATATCCAAGGAGAAAGTGGTACAGGAAAGGAGCTTTTTGCCCAATCAATTCATAATTACAGTAGGCGAAAACGAGAGCCTTTTATTGCTATTAATTGTGCCAACTTTCCCCTAGATCTTGTGGACAGTGAATTGTTTGGCTATGAAGAAGGGGCTTTTACAGGAGCAAAAAAGGGAGGCAAGCCAGGAAAATTTGAATTGGCCAATGGAGGGACGCTGTTTTTAGATGAGATAGGAGAGATGCAGTTACACCTACAGGCAAAATTGTTAAGAGTATTAGAAACAAGGACATTATTTAGAATCGGTGGCAACAAGCCTATTAATGTAGATGTTAAAATTATTGCAGCTACTAATAGAGATTTATGTGAAATGGTAAAAAAAGGAGAATTCCGAGAAGACTTATATTATAGGCTGAAAGTGCTTTTTTTGGAGATTCCACCCTTAAGAGAAAGAAATCCAGATGTCCTTATGCTTGCTGACTATTTTATCAAAAAAATCGGTATGACAATGGAAAAGAAAGTCCATGACATTGATAAAGAGGGGAGAAAATTATTACAGCAATATGATTGGCCTGGAAATGTTCGGGAATTGGAAAATATTATATCCAGAGCTTTGTTTACCTGTGAAAAAGATTCTATTACAAAAGAAAATTTAATCAAAGCAGGAATCAGTGCAAAAAAATCAAGGATTATTTATAAGAATGAATTAGAAGAATTAAATAAAGAGGTTTTCATGAAAACATTAAAGCAAACAAACGGGAACAAGAAGAAAACAGCAGAGATATTGGGTATTTCTAGACCTACCGTCTATCGTATGATCAGAAAATATAATGTAAAAATATAATACATGTAATATTTTTTTACACTACAACAAAAGAATAGTCCTTATCTCATTTTGGTAATCGTAGAAAAGGAGAGTGTAATGTTTTTTTACACTGTTCTTTTTTGTTGTAGAAAAAGACATAGGATTTTTTATTGAAAATACAAGCTTTTCATAAGATTTATCATATTGGCATGGTTATTGCGTTATATATTATTAAGTTTGAAACCTAAAAAATGTATATCATCTATTACTTGTAGGGATAAAAGTCAAAATAATTCATATGAATATGATGAAGGAGGAATAAGGATGCATATTAGAAAAGCAGAGCCATTCAAAATTAAAATGGTGGAACCTATTAGACTGATTTCCAGAGAAGAAAGGGAAAGGGCATTAAAAGAAGCAGGGTACAATCCATTTGCTTTAAGAGCGGAAGATGTATATATTGACCTTTTAACAGACAGTGGGACAGGTGCTATGAGTGACCGTCAGTGGGCAGCATTGATGATGGGAGATGAATCCTATGCAGGAAGTAGGAGCTTTTATCGTTTAGAAGCTACAGTACAAGATATATTTAACTATAAATACGTCATTCCTACTCATCAAGGAAGAGGAGCAGAACAAGTTGTTTTTCCAAACTTAATTAAAAACAAAGAAGACTATGTACTGGGGAATATGCACTTTGATACAACCAAAGCCCATATTGAAATCGCAGGTGGTAGAGCGATCAATCTTGTCGCAGATAAGGCCTATGACACAATGACCTATGATGATTTCAAAGGAGATTTTGATTTAGAGAAATTAGAAAAATTTATTGAAGAAAAGGGCGTTGATAAAATTGCATTGATTGTTGTAACTATTACCTGTAATTCAGCTGGAGGACAGCCAGTGTCTATGGCAAATATCAAAGGCGTAAAACAAATAGCAGACAAATATGGTCTAAAGGTATTTATCGATGCCGCAAGATATGCGGAGAATGCGTACTTTATCAAAAAAAGAGAAAAGGGCTATGAAAACAAAAGCATTCGAGAAATTGTAAAAGAAATGTTCAGCTATGCCGATGGATTTACTATGAGTGCGAAAAAAGATGGTCTTGTAAATATGGGTGGTCTTGTGGGGATTAAGGAAGATGAAAGATTATATGTTGCATGTAGATCTACAACCGTACCTATGGAAGGATTCCCAACTTATGGAGGTCTTGCAGGAAGAGATTTAGAAGCACTTTCTACAGGGCTTGAAGAAGGGGTTGAACTAGATTATTTAGCGTATCGGATTGAGCAGGTAAAATATCTAGGAGATCGATTAATGGAAGGTGGTGTCCCTATCCAATATCCTACGGGTGGGCATGCGGTATTTGTAGATTGTAAGAAAATTTGTCCACACATTCCTTATTATCAATTCCCTGCTCAGGCTGTATGTAATGCTGTTTATTTAGAGGCAGGAGTTAGACCAGTTGAAATTGGTTCATTCTTATTAGGTAGAGATCCTGATACAGGAAAAGATTTAGAATCTCCCCTAGAGTTAATGAGATTGACCATACCAAGACGAGTATATACAAATAGACATATGGATGTTGTTGCAGATGCAGTTATTGAAGTAGCTAAAAATGCGGATAAATTAGTGGGTTTTGAATTTGACTATGAGCCAAAAGTATTAAGACATTTTACTGCTCGATTAAAACCTGTGAAATAAATTGAGATTTCATCTATAAAAACAGGTGACCCATTTGCGTCACCTGTTTTTATGGAAAGGCAGTAAAAGAAGTCTATTTCTCGATTGTTTTTAAAGATTTTTTTGGTCATGATGGAGGGTTAATTTTTTAAGGGGTTTCTTGGTAGGACCTTCTATAACAATTCCATCATAAGTATATCTAGAACCATGGCAGGGGCAGTCCCAAGAATTTTCTGCAGCATTCCATGCTAGCTCACAACCTAGATGGGTGCATGTGATGTCTACGAGGTGAAGTTCCCCTTTTTCGCTGCGATAAGCGCCGATTCGCTGCCCATCTATTTCTACAATTTTTCCTTCACTTACAGGGATTTCTACGTCACTAGGAATAGGAGAAATTTTTCCCACGATAAGCTGTTCTGCCACATTTAGATTTTCAACAATAAAATTTTTTGCAGAAGCCATGGGTGTAAAACGGGATGGAGCATATACAGGAGCCCATGGACTTTTTCCTTTTATTATCAGATCACGTAGAATCATGGCAGATACAGTACTGTTGGTCATCCCCCATTTTCTAAAACCAGTTGCTATATAGAGGTTAGGTGTGGAGGCTGTAAGATGCCCTACATAGGGGACATGATCTAAGGGCATACAGTCTTGAGTAGACCAACGATAAGGGATATCTTGTATTGTATAGATTTGCTGAGCAAATTTTTTTAAGCTTTCATAGTGGTTTATGGTGCTGATTCCTTGACCTGTTTTATGATTATCACCTATGAACATTACGAGCTCGCCCTTCTCGGTAGGTAAAGAGCGAAGAGAGCGGGTAGGTTGTTCTGCATTGATATACATGCCACCGGGAAAAGATTCTTGGATTTTTGCAGCCAAAACATAAGCTCTATGGACATATAATCTCGCAAAGTATAAACCCCGTTTGTCATAAAAAGGATAGTGGGATGCGATGATTACCTTTTCTGCAATTACCTTTTGTCCATTTTGGGTAATAGCTGCGTAAGGATGACGATCTTGAATGTCAATCACAGGCGTCATTTCAAAAATATAGCTGCCATCACCAGAGATTTCCTTTGATAAGTCCAATAAATATTTTAGGGGATGAAACTGAGCTTGATCATCAAAGCGTACGGCTCCTTTTATGGGAAAAGGCAGAGGAATTTCTTCCAAATAAGAAGCTTTGATTCCCAAGCTAGAAGCTGCTTCTGCTTCGCTTATAATCTGTGGTAGATACTGATCAGACTGGGTGTAAATATAGGCAGGCTGCCAAGAAAAATCACAGTCAATTTTTCGCTCTTTAATAGTATTTGCTATAAAATGAATAGCAGTTTCATTAGCTTGTGCATATTGTTGTACTTTTTCATCTCCATGCTGGTTTTTTAATTGATGATAGGTTAAACTATGTTGAGAAGTAATTTTTGCTGTGGTATGACCTGTGGTTCCTTGAAGAATTCTATCTGCTTCAAGAATAGCTACCTTCAAACCTTCTTTCTTTAAGAGGAAAGCAGTTGTGATGCCCACCATACCTCCTCCTACGATAGCTACATCTACTTTTATATCTTCTTTTAAAGATGGATAATCAGTTTGCGGTGTTGAAGCAATCCAATAGGATTGCGGAGCAGCAGGAAAGACTGTTTTATTGATTGATCGTTTCTCCATAGGTATCCTCCTTATGTAAACTTGATAAAATCAATTATATTTATAATTTACAATTAAATAAAAAATATCCATTGATGTTAAAAATATGCAAGGTGGGATATATAAATATCATCTAAAATAAAAAAGAGAAATCTCAAAGTCAAGATTTCTCTTTTTTATTTTAGATGATATAACGAAATTTCTTAAAGAAACTGTTATAAAGTTATACAAATAGACTTTAGCAGCCCCCAATGCCACCAAATCCACAGCTACAGAAAATGATAACTAATAACAAGAAGAAGAATAACAATTCACTTCCTGTATTAAATAATCCAAATTGCTTATCAGCCATCGAATGCCCTCCTATCGTTTAAATATAAACTTTTATTTTCAGTTGATTTTTATGCCTAATATAAATTATGTATAGGGCGATAAAAGTGTTACATAAAAAAATAGGCAATAGGAGTGCTACTAACAAAATGATACAAGATTTTCGCAGTAAGGAGATTTTAATAACACTTAGAAAGGGGTGTATTTTTTTGTTTTTTGTACAATAATAAAAGCAAGTTTAAAACATGGATTGCAATATAAAGGAGTAACCTTATGGAAAAACAGCAGTTGTTAGAGACAACCACAATCTTATATATTTTGGCAGGAACCTTAGTTGGATTTATAGGAAGATGGTGGATGCTTAGGGGTGATGTAAGGCAGTACCCTACTTTTCCCAATGGCTACCTTATTCACTTAACTACAGGGTTTGTTGCAGCAGCTTTAGGAGCAGTGGCCTATCCTGCACTTTTACAAAAAGATTATGTGGCAGTAACTTTTTTAGCTTTAGCCATTCAGGAATTTAGGGATATTCGGAAGATGGAGAAAGAAACACTCCTTTCACTAGAAGGGCAATCCTATGCACCAAGGGGACATGCTTACATTGATGGGATTGCGAAAACCTTTGAATCTAGAAACTATATTGTGATGATTGCTGCATTAGGCACAACGGTAACAACATTTATTTTGAAAAATTTTATCAATAATAAGTGGATAGTCATAGGTACTTCTATGATTGTTGGTTTTATTATTATTGTTTTGCTGAAGACCTATACAAAGGGACATACATTAAAGGATATTATTACAGTAGAAGAAGCGCCATTAAGCTTTAAATACGGAGATAATCTTTATGTGGGGGATATTTACGTAATGAATGTAGGATTGTCCACAACAAGGGAAAGAATATTAAAACAAGGTATAGGACTCATCTTAAAACCTGCAAAAGATAATGAAAATGAGAAGGTCATTTTAAATGCAGAGGGACAGAGAACAGCTATTGTACATGAGTGTGCGAGGCTGCTGGGATTAGAAAGATATGCAGAAACCAGAAGGAATTTTGATACTGGGGAAGTTGCCTTCATGATTGTTCCGATCGTTAAGGATATTGAACGGCTAAAAGAAATCATCTTAAATGTACCCATTTTGGAGAGTAGCAAAAAAGCAAATCCTCAAAGGAGGAATTTTAATTGAAGGAAAGTCGAACAAGAAATATCATGGCAATGATCACTTTAGATGAAAAACTAGTAACCAATTCAGGGGTAGCTGTCTTTGTGGTAGAAAATAAAAAGTCTCAGGAAGAATTGGCTTCAGAATTAGGAAGAATATTAGGTGGAAATGTCTATGGGCTTGCCAATGGTGTGATTATCATTACAGAAACATAATACAAGAAGCTGTTTTCTTGATGAAAACAGCTTCTTGTATTTATAGAGAAGCGTTTTTTATAAACCAACGCCAGTTGTTCTACCAGGACCAAATCCACCTCTAAAGCCTCTACCACTACCAAAGCTACCGTGACAAGCACCAAAGCCGGAACCACCGTTATAGAAACCATTTTCATTATGCCATTTTTCCATGTAGTCAAAATGATCATTCCAAACTTTTGCTTGCTCATCTGTGATTTGTCCGTCTTTAACAGCTTCATTGATTTGGCCTTTTTTCCAACTAATCATGTCCTTAAACCATTGTGGTGCTTCTTCAGTATCTGCCGCAAAAACAAATGATCCAAAAGCAAGTGTAAGTAGTGATACGATGGTTACAATTGTTAGTATTTTTTTCATCTAAAATTCCTCCTTAATAAATAAGTTTTGTTTACAAGATGATTATAGGATAAGAATATGAAGGAATTATGAAGATCGTTCATTTAGTAAAAAGAATAAAGAAGAATTGTATTTACCTGTATAAACGACTTTATTTATAAATATAGCTTTGGTATTAGAGTTGTTAAAAAAATATCATAAAGTTTTTTATTGCGGTTATGAAGGAAAATGGATAAATATGTAGAAATGTACAATAAATTGTCGAAATTGGACGAAAATAAAATGATTCAAATATGAATTGCATATTTACTTAGGAGGGATGTCACCGTATGAAATCATTGAAGAGTAGGAAGATTGGTACAAAGATATTATTAGGTTTTATTTTTATGTCTATGGTTACAGGATTTTTAGGGTATACGGCCTATAACGCAATGGCAGATATCATGGAAAAACAGAGAGAAATCGCAGAGGTTCGTCTACCCAGTGTTGAAAATTTATTGATTATTAGTGAAGCTCAAACTGCTGTTCTAGCTAGTGAACGTGGGCTGATTAATGGTAAAGATATAACAGGTGCTAATCGACAAAAACAATATAATGATATTGAAAAAGCTTTTATAAGAGCTGATGCAGCGTGGAAAATATATGCAGCTCTTCCCCAAACAGACAAAGAAAGGGAGCTGTGGAATAAATTTGTTGGTAGGTGGAATACCTGGAAAGAAGGGAATCAAAAAGTTGTAGCAGCAGCGAAAGAAAGAGATCAAGCAATTGCCTCAGGGATTGCAGCGGATGATACAGCAGTTCAAGCAATAGATAAAAAAGTAATGGAACTGTCAATCAAGAATTATGAATTTTTTCAACTGGCTGAAATCAGATTGAATCAGATTATTGATACAAATATGGAAATCGCAGACAATGCAAAGGAAAAGGGAAAGAAAAAATATGAGGATACAGTAAAACGTGTGGGCATGACAATTATTGCAAGTGTATTGACTTCAGTCTTCTTAGGAATGTGGCTTGCTCGGATCATTAGCAAGCCTATTATCAAAACTTCTGATATGTTAAAAGACATCGCAGAAGGAGAAGGTGATTTAACAAAAAGACTTACGGTCTACTCTAAAGATGAGATAGGTGAACTTGCCAATAATTTTAATTTATTTGTGGATAGAATCCAAAATTTAGTAACACATATAAAAAATACTGCCCATACGATTGCTGAATCGTCAGAAGAACTTTCGGCAACCACGGAAGAAATATCAGCACAATCTCAGAATACTGCTGCAATGACACAAGAAATTGCAGCGGGGATGGAAGAGAGTAGTGCATCTATGGAGGAAGTCAATAGTTCTTCACAAGAGGTTACGAATGCGATCATGGGATTGGTAGAAAAATCAAGTGAAGGACAAAAAGCAGCAAAGAATATAGAACTACAAGCAGAAGAAACAAGGAAAAATGTACAAGCTGCCATAGAGATTGCCAATAGTGTATATGAGGAAAAGCAAGTAAGTATCTTAAAGGCCATTGAAAAAACAAAAGTCGTTTCAAAAATTGAAGAAATATCCAATGTTATATCCCAAATTGCAGAGCAAACAAATTTATTGGCTTTAAACGCGGCAATAGAGGCTGCAAGGGCAGGAGAACATGGCCGAGGCTTTGCAGTTGTGGCTGAAGAAGTAAGGAAATTAGCTGAACAGTCCTCCAGTACAGTGGCAGAAGTAAAACCTATTATTGCTAGTGTGAAGGATGCGGTAAAAGAATTATCTCATAATATGGAAGATATCTTAGCCTTTATGAATGATAAAGTAAATGAAGACTATAAAGCTTTTATGAAAACAGGAGAACAATATACACAAGATGCAAAACGCGTTAATGAAATTGTTGAGGAATTTGTTGACAGTGCTGAAAAAATACTGACTTCTATGGAGCAAGTAAGTGAAGCCATGGAAACTGTATCCAGTTCCATTGAACAAACAACAGCAAGTTCCCAAGAGATATCCATGAATACCAATGAAGTAAATCAAGCCATGGACACTACCGCAAAAGTTGCAGAAGAACAAATGAACTTGGCACAGCAACTGAACGCTTTGGTTGGAAGTTTTAAGGTGAATTAATTACAGATATTGTAATCACAATAAGCAGATTGAAAAGGAGTAGGCAAATAGAACATCTATTTTGTTTGCTCCTTAAATTATTTTTAAAATAAAATGTGAATCGCTTGAATTGCTCTAGAATATTTAAACTAAAATAGAATATTAAAGATGGCATTTGATACACCTACCTTCATAATTTCTTCATAATTCTTTGATAGAATAAGTCTAACAGAAAGGACATGAAAGAAGGGAGTGAACTATATGATGTTTTTATGGATACCAATCCTGATTTTGATTGTTTTATATTTTTCTAGAGACCATCATCAATATATGTATGGGAGAAATGAAAAGAATGCGTTGCAAATATTAGATGAAAAGCTTATAAATGGTGAAATTACAGAAGAAGCCTACAAACATAAAAAAGATTTAATAAGACGATAGGAGGATAATGAGCATGTGTGGATACGGATTTGGCTACACAGGATGGGGCATTTGGATGTTCCTCAGAATGGGTTTAGGAATTGTGATTACCGTCGGACTGATTGTCTGGATGACAAAACTGCTAAAAAATAATGGGTATCATAGAAAACATACATTGGAAAAACTAGATGAAAAATTTGCAAATGGAGAAATCAATGAGCAGGAATATATGCAGAAGAAAAAAATATTAAGGGAAAAATAGCTAGAGGTCAGACTCTAGCTATTTTTAAAAGAAAATATTCTTTACAAAGGATAGAGATCATGAAAAAATAGAATAAGGACAGAAAAAATAAAGAGGTGTCAGCCATGGAAAACCAACGAATATTGGTGGTAGATGATGAACCTAAAATTTTAGAAGTAGTCAAAGCTTATTTAAAAAAAGAAGGATATGAAGTGCTATTGGCCATGGATGGAGAGAAAGCACTGACATTATTTGAGAAGGAAAGAATCCATTTAATTGTTTTAGATCTTATGTTACCCAAAATATCAGGAGAAGAAGTATGCAGCAAGATTAGAACTTCTTCAGATATTCCCATTATTATGCTTACAGCAAAAAATGAAGAGGATGAGAAAATTGAAGGATTAGCTATTGGAGCAGATGATTATTTGACAAAGCCCTTTAGCCCTAGAGAATTGGTGGGAAGAGTGAGGGCTTTGATGCGCAGGGCTTATCGGGACCAAGGTCCTCTTGCAGATTGTTTTACTTTTAATGATGGGGATTTAGAAGTAGATGTAAAAAAATTTGAGGCAAAGAAAAAAGGAGAGAGGGTGAATTTAACACCTAATGAGTTCAAACTGCTCAATGTATTCTTGATCAATCCCGGACAGGTTTTTACAAGAGAGCAGCTACTAGAAAATGCTTTTGGCATGGATTATGATGGATTTGACAGAACAATTGATACCCATATTAAAAACATTCGACATAAAATAGAAGATAATCCTAGAAAACCAGAGTATATTGTGACTGTATATGGCGTGGGGTATAAATTTGGAGGGGCAAAATGAAAATTTCCTTAGCGAAAAAATTGGTTTTTAGTTTTTTACTAGCAGTACTGGCTGCGATTCTTATTACTAGTTTTATTGCTAACTATATGATTGATACAAGATTTGATGAATATTTATTAAATGTTCACAAAGAAAAGATTAATAAAGTAAAAAAACTTGTAGAAGAATTGTATGATCCACAAGATCCAGAGGGTAAATTAAATGAAGGTGAAATCCAAAGGTATGCCATGTTAGAAGATTTATATATACAGATTAATGATGGTGATGGTAATGAAATTTTTTCATCAGGACAAGCACACCTCATTCATAAAAAAATGATGGGGTCTATGATGAACCGAAGAATGGGGAGATCCTTAGGAGAGTATATGGAGGAAAAATTTAGTATTGTTAAAAATCAACAAGAAATAGGAACCCTTATAATCGGATATTTTGGAGAATGGAATACAACAGAACGGGACATAGGTTTTAAAGATACACTAAATCAAGCATTTTTTATTTCTATTGTGGCTGCTATTGTCTTTGCATTTGGAATTAGTTTGATATTGTCTAGGGAATTAACAACGCCTCTTGTAAAAATAACAAAGGTTGCAAATCAGATGAGAGACGGGAATTTGACCATACGATCGGAAGGAAATTTCAACACAAAAGAAATTCATGAACTTTCTACATCTATGAACTATCTTGCTGAAACATTACAACAGCAAGAAATGCTTAGAAAAAGAATGACTTCTGACATGGCTCATGAGATTCGTACCCCTCTTACTACGCTGCAAACCCATGTAGAGGCTTTAATGGATGGCGTGTGGGAACCAACAGTAGAAAGGTTTGAGAGCTGCCATGAAGAAATATTACGTTTAACAAAAATGGTCGATAATTTACAAGACTTGGCACGATTAGAACAGGCAAATTTGCACTTAAACAAAACGAATTTTAATTTATCAGCAGTAATTCAGAGAGTCATAGAAACCTTTCAGCCCCAGTACAAAAAAAAGAATATGGAGATTTTAACCAATATTACACCAGGTATTGAAGTTCTTATGGATAAAGATAAAATCAAACAAATTATGTTTAATCTGCTTTCCAATGCTTATAAATATTCCAAACAAGAGGGAAAAGTTGAAGTTGTACTCAAATTTAATGAAAAAGAAATCCTTTTTTCTGTGAAAGATGAAGGAATAGGAATTTCCAAAGAAGATCTATCCCATATTTTTGAAAGATTTTATCGAGGAGAGGCTTCAAGAAGTAGAGAAACTGGTGGAGCAGGAATTGGATTGACCATTACCAAAACATTGATTGAAGCCCATGGAGGGAAAATTACTGTAGAAAGCGAAATCGGAAAGGGCAGTATTTTCACAATAAAAATTCCAAAATCAATGGAAGGATGATTGTCTATAAGACTGCCACAATGAATCTATAGGGAGATATTGTAAAATAAGATTGTCTAGAATAATTATATATGATATAGTATTTATTGTGAAGAATGCTAAAAGGGAGTAGCTGTGATGCACAATCACAAATAGGATCAACATACTGGTTATATACCTGGTCCTATTTACTTAAGTTGCGAATCTTAAGGAGCGAGACTTTTGGCTTAGTAAAGCTACCTGGTTTCTAAAGCTTTGCTAAGTTAATGGTTTCGCTTTTTTTCGTGCATTAGTAAATACACAATATTTTCCAAAATATAGTATATAAGCGTAAAAGGTTTAGAGCATCAAAAATTGTGAGAAAGTAACTAGTAGCCTAATAATTAAATTGTTAAGACTACTAGTATAAGGGAGGAAAATGAATGCTACAAGAATTATCAAAATCATTATTGCTTATTTTTATGGCGGAAATGGGAGATAAAACACAAATTTTAGCTATGGCATTTGCAACCCAGTTTCCAATCTCAAAGGTATTAATAGGTATACTCATCGGTGTTATTTTGAATCATGGTATTGCAGTGATCTTAGGAGCGTATTTATCGAATGTCATACCAATCAATATGATTCAAATCATTGCAGGTTTTTTATTTATTGGTTTTGCCTTATGGACATTAAAGGAGGATGAAGAAGAAGAGGAAGAAAGTGCAATAAAAAGATTTGGTCCCGTATTGACTGTTGCAACAGCTTTTTTTATCGGTGAATTAGGAGATAAGACCCAGCTCGCAGCCATAACCTTAGCTGCAGATGCACGTGCACCCATATTTATTTTAATTGGAACGGTATCAGGAATGGTATTGACCAGTGCTTTAGGAATTTTTGTTGGTAGCAAAATTGGTGATAAAATTCCTGCGTTTACGATAAAAATAGGTTCTGCGGGGATATTTATGTTATTTGGTTTAGGAAAACTCTATACGTCTGTACCAAGCATATACATAACTCCTATTAATATTGTCATATTACTAAGTATCATATCTATTAGTGTATATATAATTATAAAGCCTACATTAAAGGCAAGAAAACAAGGAAAAAAATCAGTTCTTCAAGAGGTAGCCGCAACCTTGTATGAACATGCCTATCAGATTCAGGAATCGGTAAAAGCCATATGCTTAGGTGAAGTGCACTGTGGAAGATGTCAAGGAAAGCAGTGTATGATAGGCTATGCAAAAAAGATAATGCAAGATGCTGTTCAAAAAGGAGAATATGTATTTTCAGAGGATGAAAAAGATCTGACAGAAAAATTGAGAAGAAGTTTTGAAGAAAAAAAAGTAATTGACAGCTTAAGTATGGTCATCGATTATTTGACAAATCATATTGGTGAATATGATGAGGATTTTGTGATCAACAAGGTGAGACAAGTTTTAGAGACTATATTGTTTCAGCAGAGCTTTGAATTTGATGGTGATATAAAGCAGTATATCAAGCGTTTGAGAAAAAAGGATAAAAGAGCTGCACAAGAAATTGAAAGAAGAATAAAAGAAATAGGTGTGTAAATAAAAAACGAAGGACTTTAAAAACTGGCTTTCCTTAATCAAAAGAATAAAATTACAGGGTATTTTTGAGAACACCAACAATGATGGGATTGGGGACAAGAGAAAAGAGGAGCAGCATAAAAATAAGGATAAAATCCACACCGCAGAGGATGAGGATTCTATTCTTATTTTTTCAGTGTAAAAGCATCATTCGATAAGTGAAAATTATTCTTTATGCCCGAAGTGGGATATATCTCTGAGTCTTTTGTAATAAATAGGGCGTCTACGCCATCAAGCTTTTCAACAAGCTGCATTCCTTCCGTCAGCCCAAGAGAAAAAATCGTTGTAGAAAGGCCATCACCGTCAGTGGACTGGTCTGTGATGATAGAAACACCTACAAGATTATTTTCAATAGGATACCCTGTTTCAGTACTAAGGATATGATGATATTTTTTACCATCCTTTTCTAAAAGCCTTTCATAAATCCCAGAGGTTACAACAGACTGATTTGCCACTTTAACAGCTCCTAGGGGTGTACCAGTAGGTTCAAAAGGATTTTGTATTCCTACTGCCCATGGCTGGCCATTAGGCTTATTGCCTAAAGCAAAGATATTTCCTCCAAGATTAATAATAGCATGTTCTACGCCGTTATTTTGTAGGATGGTTCTAACTTCATCCGCAACAAATCCTTTTGCAATGCCGCCTAGGTCAATCATCATGTCTTGATCCTTCAGCATAACCTTCTGCTCAGTCTCATTTAGAAGAATATCCTTATAATTGACCAATTTTAATTTTGCTGCAATCTCTTCGGAAGAGGGGATCCTCGCATCTTCTGAACCAATATTCCACAGCTTTACAATAGGACCAATGCTAATATCAAATTTTCCTTGGGAAAGTTCACTATAGTAGATTCCCTTTTGGATGACATCAAAGGTATCTTTAGATACTGAAACAAAGTGGTGACCAGCTTGGTCATTGATTTGCATTACTTCACTTTGTGCTATATTCATGCTCATCTTGTTTTCTATGTCTCGAATTCTTTCAAAAACCTGATTAAATATTTCTTCGGAGGCATGGTCATAAATCGTTATGGTAACAACCGTACCAAGAAAAAAATTGGTTTTCGATTGAGGCTCTGTAGGCTTTGTGCTTGCACATCCCGAGAATAGAGAGAGGCATAAAATAAGAATAAATGAAATAGAAGTCATTTTTTTGTGTATAGTAGACATGTATGATCCTCCATTATAAAAGATTGAAAAGGCTCTAGAGAGAGATCTCTAAAGCCTTTATAGTTGTTAAAGAACAAATTTTATTTATATGCTACTCGTTTTGCCATAGCTTCTTTTGCAAGAGCTTTGAATTTTTCAGAAGTGCTTGTTGCACCTGAAACAACGTCTACAGCTTCAATGTCTTGGCTGTCTACGAATGCTTTTTCTAAAGCAGTTTGTGCATCAACAGCAGAAACACCAGATTTGGCTTTCATTTTTGTATTGTATTCTTCACTTTCTCTTTTCTTTTCGCCCTTATCATTAACTTCATTATAAACTACTTCGGCAATTTTGTCATCTTTAAAAGTAATGGCAATTTCAGATTTCCAGCCATGATCATCAAATTCAGCTTCTGATGCTGTATAAGTATCGTTCATAGGAAGAACGGTTTCTGAAGTATCTCCAGTTTTTGCTTTTTCTAAAGCAGCTGTAGTCATTTCAACAAACCATTCGGCCGAATGGGTAGCGCCTGAAACAGAGTCAACCTTTGTAATATCTTGTTTTGCTACTAGATCCTCGTTAAGTTGGGCATAAGCTTCTGCAGGTGCTGTACCTGATTTGCTTTTCATTGTCTCAGCATATTTTTCATCCTTAGACTTTAAACTACCATCAGGCTTTACATAATCCATCATTGCTTTTGTAATTTTACCATCTTCAATCGTAATTTCTACTTGGGGTCTCCATCCATGACTGTCGATGTGACTGTAGGTGGCGAAATAAGTACCATCTGTATAAACTGTATCTGTTGCGGGGGCTTCAGTTTCTGTAGCAGGTGCTTCTGTTTTTTGTGCACAACCTGCGAATAATGATAACACAAGCATCAATACAAGGCCTAATGTAAGTAACTTTTTCATAAAAATCCTCCTTTTACGGTTTAAATGTGTTTTCACACACAAACGTATGAAAAGTCTAAATTATCGCGAAAAATAATTTTTTAACGATGTGTGTATGCTTTAAATTTATCATGTTTTATAAAGGACTGTCAATATTCGTTATTAAATAGTAAATTATGTTTAAAAAGAACATTTCGTAAATTTTGTTCATAAAAAACATTTTGATCATTATGGTCATTTGGTAAAATATTACAAGTGCATATTTCAACATAAGTGATGGTGTGTTATAATCAGAATAATATGTTGGGAATGCTAATAAAAGGCATATAGATGAATAGGGGATGATTTTTTGGCATACAAAGATTTGCAAGATTTCATGAAAAAGTTAGAGGAAGATCATCTGCTTGTAAGGGTGAAGCCTCAAGTTGACAGCAATTTAGAGATTACGGAGATTGTTGATAGAGTATCTAAGGCAAATGGACCTGCAGTATTGTTTGAGAATGTAAAAAATTCTCCCTACCCTGTATTAATCAACGCATTTGGAAGCTACGAGCGTATGAATAGCGCATTAGAGGTAGATGACATCAATGATATAGCAAATACAATTGTAGATTTGATGGATATGTCTAGTTATGCAACGTTTATGAATAAGTTAAAATCTGTACCCAAATTGGCAAGATTGGCAAAAGTATTTCCTCAGAAAATAAAAAAAGCAGCTTGTCAAGAAATTATTGAAGAACCGGATCTTTCTACGCTGCCTATATTGAAATGCTGGCCAGAAGATGGAGGAAGATACATCACATTACCTTTGGTGATTACAAAAGATCCAGAAACGGGTATACAGAATATGGGGATGTATCGTTTACAAGTATTTGATAAAAAAACAACGGGTATGCATTGGCATCTCCATAAGGATGGCAGAGAAATTTATGAAAAATATCGAAGAATAGGGGGACGTATGCCTGTAGCTGTAGCTTTAGGGTGTGATCCTGCAACGATTTATGCAGCTACCGCACCCCTACCGAAAATGATTGATGAAATGGTCTTTTCAGGGTTTTTGAGAAAAGCACCACTGCCTATTGTAAAATGCATTACTAATGATTTATATGTGCCTGCCAACGCAGAAATTGTTTTGGAGGGATATGTCAATGTGGATGAGTTTAGAGAAGAAGGACCTTTTGGTGATCATACAGGGTATTATTCATTGGCAGATGTATATCCTGTATTTCATCTTACAAAAATGACAAGAAGAAAACATCCTATATATCCTGCAACAGTGGTGGGAAAGCCTCCAATGGAGGATTGCTATCTAGGAAAGGCAACAGAGAGAATTTTTCTGCCTTTGGTGCAGGTACAGTGTCCGGAGATTTTGGATATGAATTTTCCCCTGGAAGGTGTTTTTCATAACTGCGTGATCGTGTCTATCAAAAAAACATATCCAGGACAAGCCAAAAAAGTAATGCATGCTCTATGGGGAATGGGACAGATGATGTACACAAAAATGATTATCGTAGTAGACGAAAATGTAAAACCCAGTGATTTATCTACTGTGGCATGGAAGGTATTTAATAATATTGATGCGGCGAGAGATGTTGTTATTGTGGATGGACCTTTAGATGCTTTAGATCATGCCTCTAATTTGCCACATTATGGGCATAAGATGGGTATTGATGCAACAAAAAAATGGACAAGTGAAGGACATACAAGAGAGTGGCCAAAGGATATCCAAATGACAAAAGAAATAAAAGATCTTGTGGATAGAAGGTGGAAAGAATATGGCATTAAATAAGGCGAAAACCTATGGAGAACTTGTGATGTTTTCACATACATTGTTTTCTTTACCCTTTGCTTTGATTTCTATGCTTTGGGCAGCCCAAGGTTTTCCATCTTTTGATGTTTTCTTTTGGATACTGATTGCTTTATTAGGAGCAAGAAACGGTGCTAATGCATTAAATCGCTTGATTGACAAAGAGATTGATGGAAAAAATCCTAGAACTGCAGACAGGCACATGCCCAGAGGAATCGTGAAAAATTATGAGGTAATCCTGCTAATTCTATTTTGTTTTAGTATCCTAGTTTTAGCAGCTTTTAAGCTGAATTCTTTATGCTTAAGATTATTACCTATTCCTATTGTTTTGTTTTTGTTATATTCTTATAGTAAAAGATTTACATGGGGGTGTCATATCCTATTAGGAATTAGCTGTGGTGGAGCACCAGTGGGAGCATGGATGGCAGTAACTGGAAAAATAGAATGGCCAGCATTGGTTCTAGGGGCAATAGTTACTCTTTGGGTTGCTGGATTTGATATTATCTATGCGACGCAAGATGTTAGATTCGACAGGGATTTTGGTCTTTTTTCTATACCGGCATGCTTTGGTATAAGGCATGCACTACTGATTTCGACATTTTTGCACTGTATGGTTATGGTATTATTAATATATCTTTATTTTCTCATGAATATGGGATGGCTGTATTTAATAGGTGTGAGCATTGCAGGAGGGCTACTTTATATGGAACACAGGATGGTTTCTCCATCAAATTTAAAAACAATGAAGATCGCATCCTATAGCATCAATCAAATTCTTAGTATTGTACTTTTCATTTTTACATCAGCAGATATTTTTATATAGAGGTGATCGTGTGAGTAGATATATTGTGGGCGTGACAGGAGCAAGTGGAAGTATTTATGGGGTAAGATTAGTGGAAGAGTTATTAAAACAAGGAAATGAAGTACTTTTAGTACTGACGGATAATGGTAGAACTGTTTTAAAGTATGAGATGAATTGTAGTTTAGAAGATTTATTTCGCCATTTTAAAAAGCTTGGGGGCGTGCTTAAAGTTTATGAAAATGATGATATTTTTGCACCAATTGCTAGTGGTTCTTTTCAAGCAGATGGCATGATTATCATACCCTGTTCAATGGGTACATTGGGAAAAATTGCATCGGGAATTTCAGACAGTCTTTTAGGAAGAACAGCGGATGTGTGCCTTAAAGAAAAAAGAAATCTTGTAATTGTACCGAGGGAAACACCATTGAATTCGATCCATCTTAAAAATATGCTGCATCTAAGTGAAATGGGGGTGACTATTTTACCACCAATGCCATCCTTTTACCAAAAACCAAAATCTATGGAAGAATTAATCGATATTACCATAGGAAGAGCCTTAAGTTGCTTAAATATCAGCAACACCCTATATAAAGAATGGAATGGAGGCTTCTAAAATGAAAAGACTATTTTATATTTTACTGGGTGTATGTGTTTTGTTTTCTTTTGCAGGATGTTCCAATAAAAAAGAGGTTGCACAAGACCATGGAGGGATGAAAGATTTAGATACCATGACCATAGGTATTTTACCGGATGTTGACTCTATTCCCTTTGTTATTGCCCAGGAAAAGGGGTTTTTTCACGAGGAAGGAGTAACTGTGAATTTGGAACATTTTAAAAGTCCGGTAGATCGAGATAGCGCACTGCAAAGCGGAAATCTGGATGGAGCGATTTCTGACGTGTTGGCAGCAGCTTTTGCCCATGATAATAACTTTAAAGTAAAAATTATATCCATGACCAATGGCAGCTATAAATTACTTGCTGGAAAGGATTCAGAAATTATAGATTTACAAGGGTTGAAGGGTAAGGACGTGGCAATTTCTAAAAATACGATTATTGAGTATACTACGGATCAAATCTTAATAGAGAAAGGTCTTACAGGAGAAGATATTCATAAAGTTGTGATTCCTAAAATTCCAGCTAGGTTAGAAATGTTACAGAACGGTAAAATTGATGGTGCTACTTTGCCTGAACCCCTCGCTACGATTGCTATAAAAAGTGGCGCAAAACTTTTAAACAGCTCTGATCGTTTAGGGATTAATCCTGGGGTTTTAATTTTTACGAGCCAATCGGTGGAAGAAAAGGCACAAGAGATTGAAGCCATGTTTAGAGCATACAATAAGGCGATTGATTATTTGAAGAAAGAGCCGATCGAAAATTATATCGACCTACTGATAGAAAAGGCGGGATTGCCTGAAGCAGTGAGAGATGTTATTGAGCTTCCAGACTATACAAAGGCCACTTTACCCACAGAAAAAGATGTGGTAGAGGTTATTAAATGGCTGTACGATAAGCAGCTCATTAAAAAACAATATGGATTTCAAGATTTGGTAGAAGAAAAATTTGTGAGGTAAGTACAGGATGATAGATATTCAAGAACTTACTGTTAAGTATCCCACAGAAGACGGAGAAATCACAGCATTAGAAAATATAAATATGCAGCTTGCTACGGGAGAAATTTGTGCAGTAATAGGACCTTCGGGATCAGGTAAGTCTACTCTTTTAAAGGTATTAGCAGGAATTATCAAGGATTATACAGGGACGATTTTGGTAAATCATTGTTCGTTGGATGCCAGAATACAGCGGATAGGATTTATTCCTCAGGAATATGGATTACTAGATTGGAAGAGTGTATATGATAATGCCTTATTGTCTCTAAAGATAAAGGATAAAAAGAAAAAACAAAATCAGTTACATATTGATAAGGTAATCAGACAATTGGGCCTTGAATCATTGAAGTTGCGATACCCATATCAATTAAGTGGCGGACAAAGGCAGCGGGTAGCAATTGCTCGTGCCTTTATTTTATCCCCCAATCTTTTGCTGATGGATGAGTCATTTTCAGCCTTAGATGCGATTACAAGGGAAGAGATTCAAGATATTTTTTTAGATGTATGGAAGGAAAATCAGGTAACAACAATTTTGGTTACCCACAGTATTACAGAAGCTATCTACCTTGGAAATAAAATTGCAATTTTTTCTAAGTCTCCAGGGAAGCTTGTAAAGATGATGGATAATCCTTTATTTGGTATAGAAAATCTAAGAGAAAAAGAAGAATATTATCAATTGAATATTCAGTTGAGAAAAATGTTAAAAGAGGAATGGTAAAATTGGTAGAGAAGAAGAAAACACGTCACTATTTCTATACTGTGGTGGTGATGCTCACGGTATGGCATATATTATCAAAACTTCTTAACATGTCCATCATTCCATCACCCATTGATGTGTTGATAAATCTTTCTGAAACTTTTTTTTCAAAAATATTTGTACATACATTTTTTAGTACTTGGCGAATTATTGCAGGTGTTTTATTGGCAATTATTTTGGGGGTACCTATTGGATTATGTATGGGATACTTTCACATGTGGGATAGAATATTATCTCCTTTTATATACTTTCAATATCCTATTCCTAAAATGGCGTTACTGCCTATCGTGATGCTGGTTTTTGGATTGGGAGAGTTTCCAAAAATTATTATGATTATTCTTATTGTGATTTTTCAGGTGGTGGTAGCAGTTAGAGATACAGTAAAGAATATACCTGAAGAAACCTATTATCCTTTATATTCAATAGGTGGAACCCATTTAGATATTTTTAAAGAAATCGTAATTCCTGCTTCTCTTCCTAAACTACTGACCACTTTAAGAATTGCCATAGGAACGGCTATATCGGTTTTATTTTTTACGGAAACCTTTGGGACGGAACATGGAATGGGATACTTTATTATGGATGCGTGGATGAGGGTGAATTATTTAGAAATGTACGCAGGCATTTTGGTATTAAGCAGCATGGGATTTTTGCTATTTGTAACCATTGACTACTTGGAAAAAGTTTTATGTCCATGGAGACAGAAAAAAGAATAAAAGGAGAGGATTGGCATGAATGTAAAAGAAAACTGTAATGGCTGCTATGCTTTGATAGAAGATAAATGTACTTTAGGTTATAAGATTGAGCCCCTGTATTTTAGTATATGCTATATCACAGAAGGATATAGACCATTAGAATCCTGTCCCAAACCAGAAACAGCAGTATTATATAAAAAACTGTACACTGAAAGAATAAAATAGATCTAGATCTTTTGATACATATAAAAACGCTTTATAGAAAAATACCATAGGCCTGAAACATAAAGGTTTGTGGTATTTTATTTGGTTTCTACTATTTTATTGTTAGCAAATTGTAATAAAGGATTTATCGAAATCTACTACTGCATATGATAGACTAAGAATGTAAAGAAGCAATAGCATATCCAATATATTTACTGCATTATATATATTAAAAAAGAAAGATGTGATGGGATGCAAAAAAACACAATTTATATTTTGGTATTCTGCTCTTTTATCTTGTTTGGTATGATACTTGCCTACTTTTCTGATGAAGCTCAGCCTGCTTTTTACACCCAAGATCAACCGATATTGATGATTCAACAATCTAAACAAAATGCTGTATATGAAGATACTGATGGATTGATGAGGATAACAGAAGGTGATAAGATCTATCTATCATTGGAGGTACTGTCTAAGCACTTGAACATTGATGGGATTTATGATGAAGATCATAATGTAGCTGTAATCACAACAAAAGATAAAGTGATCCGATTTTACCAGAAAAAGAATAAAGTAAAAGTAAATCAAGAAGAAGTAGAGGACATCGCCGCCATGATTGTAGAAGATGGGAAACCTTTCGTACCCGTCAATGGCTTAGAGGATTTATTAAAAGTAGATTGCCGATGGATTAAAGAAAGCAATCTTATTCTTTTAAAAAGTCAATGGGATTCAAAAACAATAGGAAATATTGCCTACGATGCCATAAAATTAAAAAAGGCTCCTACCTTTTGGAGTAGTGCAGAAGTGATGCTTCAGAAAGAAGAAAAAGTTGAGATTCTACAAGAAGAGGGACTATGGCTACAGGTATTGACAGAAAAGGGGAAGATAGGTTATATCCAAAAGACTCAAATAAACGACAAAGAAGAAATCAAAGGTTTAGAACAAAAGAAAAATGAACCTATTTGGAAGCCAAAAGAAGGAAAAATTATTCTTACCTGGGAACATGTTACTGGTCGAAATCCAGATACGAATAAAATAGGAGCATTAAAAGGGGTCAATGTGATTTCTCCAACTTGGATACAGCTGGTGGAAGCATCAGGAAAAATACAGCATAATATCAGTAAAGATTATATTGAATGGGCAAAGCAAAGAGACTATAAAATTTGGGTATTGGCTTCGAACTCCTTTGATCCTGATTTAACGAATGCATTTTTGAATAATGCAGTGGCGCGAGAGACGTTTATCAATGATCTAATAAGGCTTGTTAAAGAAAATGATATGGATGGTATTAATATAGATTTTGAAAATGTATATTTAAAAAATAAAGATCAGCTGACACAATTTGTGAGAGAACTAACTCCTGTTTTCCACGAAAATGGATTGGTGGTTTCAATGGATGTGACCGTGAAGAGTATGAGTGAAAACTGGTCTATGTGCTATGACCGGGCTGCTCTAGGGAAGATCGTAGACTATATGGCGGTCATGACCTATGATGAGCATTGGCGAACGAGTCCAGTGAGTGGATCCGTTGCATCCATTCCTTGGGTGGAGAAGGGCATTAAGACGATATTGGAAGAGGTACCTGAAGAAAAAATTTTATTGGGTGTGCCATTTTATACAAGGATTTGGGTAGAGACCCCATCAAAGAAAGAACCCAATAAGATGCAAGTAAAGTCTAAAGCTGCGTCGATGGAGACAATTGATGAAATCTTGAAAAAAAATAATATTGTAAAGATATGGGATGATGCGGCTGGACAATATTATGTTGCCTATATTGAAGAGAATGCACTGCATAAGATATGGATTGAAGATGTAAAATCTATGGCATCAAGAACTGGACTTATTTCTAAATACAATTTGGCAGGGATTGGTGCATGGAGAAGAGGATTTGAAACAGAAGAAATTTGGGAAGTCATTGACGGAGGTGTCAATAAAGAGTAGTAGAAGATCAAATCTATTAAAACAGATGAAAAGCCCTAGATGTATTTCATTTGTTTTATAAATTAGAAAGAAAAATTTTGTGTAAACGATATCCTGTATTGACTTTTCGAAAATTTCAATTTATAATGATGATATTTATTTTAGCACTAGGAGGTTCATATATGTCTATAAAAGTAGCAAAATTTGGAGGATCATCTGTGGCTGATGCCCAGCAATTTCGTAAAGTGCAAAATATCATTTTAGAAGATGCAAGCCGTCGATATGTTATTCCATCTGCTCCAGGGAAGCGACACGCCCAAGATAATAAAATCACAGATTTACTTTATTTGTGTCATGCCCATGTACAACATTCCGTTCCCTTTGATGAATTGTTTAAAATTATCACAGAGCGTTATTTAGGGATTGTAGAGGAGTTAAATCTTTCCTTAGATTTAAGACCTTATCTAGAGGAGATCAAACAAAAAATCAGTCAGGGGATATCTGTAGATTA
Organism: Clostridiaceae bacterium 35-E11; assembly: GCA_038396625.1. Lineage (GTDB taxonomy): Bacteria > Bacillota > Clostridia > Peptostreptococcales > Thermotaleaceae. Next base: position 3,011,906 of record CP121688.1, on the reverse strand, counting down.
TGTGGCAAGCAGAGGGGAATATCTTAATGCAATTATTTTATCTCATTTATTAGGATTTGAATTTGTGGATGCTAGTGAAATTATTATCTTTAATCGATATGGTTCTTTAGATGTGGAAAAGACACGAGAAATGGTGGGTCAACGACTAGCACAGCATGAAAAAGCTGTGATTCCAGGGTTTTATGGGGCTACTGCTGATGGAAAAATCAAAACTTTTTCCCGTGGAGGATCAGATATAACAGGTTCGATTATTGCACGAGCACTGAATGCTGAAGTTTATGAGAACTGGACTGATGTTTCAGGATTCTTAATGGCGGATCCAAGGGTGGTAGAAAATCCAAAGCCCATTGAAAAAATTACTTATCATGAATTAAGAGAGCTTTCCTATATGGGTGCTACGGTTCTTCATGAAGAAGCAGTATTCCCTGTGAGAGAAGCAGGTATTCCAATTAATGTTCGAAATACCAATGAGCCTAAGCATCCTGGTACCATCATCGTAAGCGATAAAAAAACAGATATTCGTCCTGGAACCATAACAGGAATTGCTGGGCGAAAGGATTTTACAGTAATTGCCATTCAAAAAAATCGCATGAAAGCAGATATTAGCTTTGTAAGGAAACTATTATCTATTATGGAAATGAACAATGTACCAATAGAACATATGCCTTCTGGTATTGATAATGTATCTATTGTGATCGCAGATACAAAACTAGATAATCAATTGGATAGGATTGTAAAAGAAATTGAAGAACAGTGTAAACCTGATTCTATTGATGTCTATCCAAATATGGCATTAGTTGCTACCGTTGGTCATGGAATGGCCTATACACCAGGTATTGCTGCAAAGCTTTTTACTGCTTTGGCCCAGGCAAATGTCAATATTCGCATGATTGACCAAGGTTCCAGTGAGATTAATATCATTACAGGAATAGAAACCAATGATTTTGAAAAAGCTGTATGTGCAATTTACAATGCTTTTGTTGAATAAAGGACGTATTTAAAGTTAAAGTTCATGTAAAACTTTAACTTAAGCTATGAAAAGATATAGATACAAATTGTAAAACAGTACATGAAAGTATAAAAAAGGTAGCTGCCATATGTTAAATGGACATGCTACCTTTTTGTTTTACTGTCGTTTATTATATAGCTTACTAATGATATACTATAGGTATTCATAATGCAAGAGACGGGAAAGGAGTAACAGCATGCTAGAAAAAGGACGGAAGCTACTTAAAAAATATTATGGATATGAAGATTTTAGAAGTGGTCAGGAAAAGATTATTGATAGTATTTTACGAGGAAAAGATACCTTCGCGATTATGCCAACAGGTGCGGGAAAGTCTGTGTGCTTTCAAATACCAGCCCTTTTAACGGAAGGAATGACCCTTGTTATTTCTCCTTTAATTTCCCTGATGAAGGATCAAGTAGATGCCCTTCAAAGTTCAGAGATTCCAGCAACTTTCATCAATAGTTCATTGAATTATCAAGAAGTTCAAAGACGTATTGAAGAAGCACACAGTGGCCCATTAAAGCTTTTGTATATTGCACCGGAAAGACTAGAATCTCAAGAATTCTGTGAGCAATTAAAATTACTGCCTATCGCTATGGTAGCAGTGGATGAAGCACACTGTGTCTCCCAATGGGGGCATGATTTTAGACCCAGCTATGGTTATATTGCAGCTTTTATCAAAGCACTGCCCCAAAGGCCGATTGTGAGTGCCTTTACTGCAACAGCTACGGAAGAAGTACGAGAAGATGTGATAAGATTATTATCTTTGCAGCAACCGAAGGTCTATATTACAGGATTTGATCGAGAAAATTTATCTTTTTCTGTTGTAAGGGGTGTGAATAAAAAAGATTTTATTTTACGATATATACAAGATAATAAAGATGAAGTAGGGATTATTTATGCAGCTACAAGAAAAGAAGTAGAAAGTCTATATGACTATTTAAGGCAGAAAGGATATGCAGTAGGCAAATATCATGCAGGTCTTAGCCCTACAGATCGGGAAAAAGAACAAGAAGCCTTTGTATATGATGATATTAAGATTATGATTGCAACCAATGCTTTTGGGATGGGAATTGATAAATCTAATGTTCGCTACGTTATACACTATAGCATACCTAAAAACATGGAAGCATATTATCAAGAGGCAGGTCGTGCCGGCAGAGATGGTGAGTCTAGTGAATGCATTCTATTGTTTTCGCCTCAAGATGTATTAATACAAAAGTTTTTGATGGAACAAAATTATTTATCACCAGAAAGAGCAAAAAATGAGTATAAAAAACTACAAGCGATGGTGGATTATTGCCATACTACAAAATGCTTACGAAAATATATCCTAGAATACTTTGGAGAAGAAAATATATCCGATACCTGTGGTAATTGTAGTACTTGCAATGATGATAGTGAATTGACGGATATTACTATAGAAGCACAAAAAATATTTTCCTGTATCTATCGTATGAAGGAACGATTTGGTACTGCCCTCGTGGCACAAGTTTTAAAAGGATCAAAGAACAAAAAAGTATTGCAGTTTGGATTAGATAGATTGTCCACCTATGGCATTATGAAGGAATATACAGAGAAAGAAATCAAGGATCAGATAAATGTTTTGATTGCGGAAGGGTATTTGGGTCTTACAGAGGGACAGTACCCTATTGTGAAGCTTCAAAACAAAGCTGTTCCTGTACTCAAAAACAAGGAGAAGGTACTGCAAAAAATACAGAAGAAAAAAGCAAAAACATCTGTGGATAATACTTTATTTGAAATTCTTCGCAGCCTGCGTAAGGAGATTTCAATAAGGGAAAAAGTACCTCCTTATATTATTTTTTCAGATAGCAGCATTCGTGAAATGAGCCATCTGTATCCCCAAGATGATAGAGAATTACTTGAAATTAAAGGGATAGGAGAGGCGAAACTTAAAAAGTATGGAAACGAATTTTTAAATGTGATTAAAAAATATATAGAAGAAAATGGCATAAAAGATTTAAAAACAACCTTGGATGAACAAGAAAAAAAGGTAAATGAAGATAAAATACCAAGTCATGTGATCACCTTTAATTTATATCAAGAAGGAAAATCCTTGGAAGAAATTGCTGCAACACGAGAAATGACACCCATTACCATTCAGAATCATATTATTCGATGTGCATCAGAGGGACTGCATGTTAACTTAGATGATTTTATTCCCAAAGCCTATGAACCCCTTATTGTAGAAGTAATCGAACAAGTTGGGGCAGAAAAGTTAAAACCGATTAAAGAAATGCTGCCCGATGAAGTGGACTATTTGGCCATTAAGGCGGTGCTGTGCAAGTATAAGCAATAACCTGCTTACAATAAAAGAAGAAAATAGTGATTTAAACTTTGAAGACTGATTGAGTTGATTTTCGAATATGGCGCTGTTAAAAGATAATGTTCATATAATCACATTTCTAAGGGAACCTCCTTTGAGGTTCCCTTAGTTTATTGTTTTAAAATAAAAACCTTCTTTCCTGAACAGTCCCTAAAGAACAAGCATAAGGAAATGATATACAATATAGAAAAATTTTATATAAAAAGGTAAAATCATGAATATATTCAATTTGAAAATAATGTGTTTCCTCAATATAATGATTGTGGTGTTGTTGCATCGAAAGAGGGAGGAAGGAAATGAATATGTATACTTGTGGTGTATGTCAAATCCATGCCTGTCAAACAGGTGAGAAAGAAAAGATGCCTAAGAATTGTCCCAGTGTTGATGATATCGTGGAAAGAAGTAAGGCATTGTACTTAGAAGAAGAGAATCGTAAGATCGCTTATCAATCTGCTTTAGTAGAAGCAGAGGGGTACTGTCAAAAAACAAGAATTGAAGAAATCATGGATTTTGCTCGAAAGTGTAATTATACCAAGATTGGTGTTGCCTTCTGTCTTGGACTCAGAAGAGAGATGAAAATGCTACAAGAAGTACTAACCCATAGTGGCTTTGAAGTAAATGCTATTATATGTAAAAACGGTAGCATACCAAAGGAGCATATTGGTATTGAAGAAAAAGGAAAGGTTCACCCTAACACCTATGAAGCAATGTGTAACCCTATTGGGCAGGCATTGTTTTTAAACGAAGCTAAAACAGATTTAAATTTACTGTTAGGTCTATGTGTTGGACATGATGCACTATTTATTAAGTATTCAGATGCACCTGTAACCGTGTTGGCTGTTAAGGATAGGGTGCTAGGACATAATCCTTTGGCTGCATTATATCTATCACAGGGGTACTATAAGAAAAAATTGTTTCCGCAAAAGTAAAAGGAAGCGTGAATTTAAAACAGTGAGGTGACTTCCTTTATATTAAGTAGATCCTTATCAATAGAATTGGGTATATTTACATTTTGTTTACCATAAGAATGTAACGAATAACCTCAAAATAATAGGAGGGATTTTGTTATGAAATATGAATTGAATGATGTAATTGCGAGAAAAAATACGGATTGTTTAAAATGGGATGGCTTGGAAGAAAGATTTGGATTGACCGATGAAGATTTACTGCCTATGTGGGTTGCAGATATGGATTTTAGAGCACCCGAGAGAGTTATAGATGCCATTATAAAAAGAGCTGAACATGGCATCTTTGGGTATGCAGGAGGATATGATGGATATTATGATGCTGTAATGCATTGGATGAAGCATCGACATCATTGGGAGATTCAAAAAAATTGGATTACCTTCTCCCCAGGGATTGTTACTGCCTTAAATATATTGGTAAGAGCTTTAACCCATCCAGGAGATAAGGTGATTATACAACCCCCTGTTTATCCACCGTTTTGCAAGGCTGTGCTGAATAATGGATGTCATGTTGTAAACAATCCCTTAAAATTTGATGGCACAAAATACGTAATGGATTTTGAAGATTTAGAGAAAAAATTTGATCCTAGAGTGAAATTAATGATTTTATGCAGTCCTCATAATCCAGTAGGTCGTGTATGGACAAAAGAAGAATTAACAAGACTTGGAAAACTCTGCAGAAAGCATCAAGTAATCGTCATATCTGACGAGATACATGCAGATCTAGTACTGAAAGGACATTGCCATATTCCCTTTGCATCCATTTCAGAAGAATTTGCTCAAAATGCTGTAATCTGTACAGCACCAAGTAAGACTTTTAACATTGCAGGACTTCAAATGTCGAATATCATTATTCCAAACGAAAAAATTCGCAGACAGTTCTTAATAGCTAGAGAAAATATTGGAATTTCAAAGCCTAACGTGCTAGGTATTGCTGCTTTAGAGGCAGCTTATAGACATGGTGAAGATTGGTTAAAGGAGCTATTAGCGTACCTTGAGGAAAACTTTATATTTCTCAAAAAGTATATTGAAGAAAAAATTCCTCAAATAAAAGTTATTCCATTGGAAAGCACGTATTTGGTATGGCTAGATTGTAGAAAGTTAACCTTAACAAAAGAAGCATTAGAAGAGCTTATTCACAAAAAAGCAAAATTGGTTCTAAATCAAGGGCATACCTATGGAAATGAAGGGAAAGGGTTTGTAAGACTCAACATTGCTTGTCCACGGGCTGTATTGGAAGAAGGATTACAACGATTAGAAAAAGCTGTAAAAGGCTTATAATTAGCAATAGAAAATCTATATCAAATACAAAAGCTAAAAAGGAGGAAAACTTATGTTAAAAAGAAATAAAATGATGATATTTTTACTTGCTGCAGTTATGACAATAGGACTATTTGCAGGTTGTGCAAAACAGAAACCAACTGAGGATACATCAGCAGAAACGGCACCAGCTGAAGCTAAAAAAATAATCAAAGTAGGTGCTGGTGGTACATACAATCCATGGTGCTTTAAAGAGAACGACGTTCTTCAAGGATTTGAAATTGACGTATGGAATGAAATTGCAGAAAGAGCAGGCTATGAGATTGAATTTACTGTAGGAAAATTTAGTGGATTATTTGGTATGTTAGATGCAGGACAAATTGACACTGTGGCGCATCAGGTTTCTATTACAGAAGAAAGAAAAGAAAAATATGATTTTACAGAACCTTATGCATTTAGTAAATACGATTTTGCAGTGAAAAAAGATAGTCCATTACAAACATTAGAAGATATAAAAGGCAAAAAAGTAGGTGCTTGGTTAGGCGGAAATGGAGAAAGAACCATTAAAGCATTAAATGAAGAATATGGATTAGATCTAGATATTGTATTGTATGATGGAACACCTTTAGAAAAAGAAGTTGAAATGGGAAGATTAGATGCATGCTGGCAGGGAGCTATTAAGACAAATACAGTTATCAAACAAGGTGATCTAGATTTAAAATTAATGGCAGTAAACGTAGAAATTGGTTCTGAAATTAATGCTTATCCATTTGCAAAAACCGAAGAAAACAAAGAGAAAATTCAAGCGATTAACAAAGCAATCCAATCAATGCATGAGGATGGAACCTTAGCAGAATTGTCCATGAAATGGTTTGACTTAGATACAACAAAAAAATAGTATACAGAAGCTTTACGATAGGTGGTTAGAAAATGCAGCTTTTTAGTATTGATTTTGCGCTGAAACTACTTCCTTTAATGTTTAAATATTTACCTGTGACCTTAAGTATGTCTGTAGTGGCTTTGTTCATAGGGTTGTTACTTGCCATTATGATTGCTTTGATTACAGAAAGCAAGTTGACATTTTTACATCCTTTTGTGAAAGTATATGTGTCTTTTTTTAGAGGCACCCCTTTGATTGCCCAGCTGTTTTTCTTATACTTCGGGTTGGTACAGCTTTTTCCAAGTTTAAGAAGTATGGAGGCTTTTACTGCAGCTGTTATCGGACTTAGTTTAAACGCTTCGGCATATATGGCAGAAACGATTAGAGGTGCAATTTCTTCTATAGATAAAGGACAAATGGAAGCCTGTTTATCCGTAGGCATGACTTATCTTCAGGCAATGAGACGTGTGATCTTACCTCAGGCCGCTAGGGTAGCCATACCTGCATTATCCAATAATTTTGTCGATATTATTAAAGGTTCTGCCCTTGCTTTTACTTTGGGGGTGACAGAAATCATGGCCACAGCCCAAATGGAGGGTGCAGCAGCCTATCGATTCTTTGAAGCCTTTACAGATGTGATTATCATCTATTGGGGAATGATCTCATTCTTTGGATATTTACAGAAAAAGCTGGAAGTTAAGATGAGTAAAGCGTATTAGTAGGATGTGAAATAATGATAAAAGTAAAAAATCTACATAAACAGTTTCAGCAATTAGAAGTATTAAAAGGGATTGATCTAGAAGTCAAGCAAGGTGAAGTTGTAGCAGTGATTGGTCCTTCTGGCACAGGAAAGTCTACACTTTTAAGATGTCTAAATTATTTGGAAGTACCAGATAAAGGGGAAATTACCATTGGTGATTTGAAAGTCAATGCAGAAACGATTACAAAAAATGAAATACACCAGTTAAGAAAATCTACGGCAATGGTTTTTCAAAACTATAATTTATTCAAAAACAAAACAGCACTTCAAAATATTATGGAACCATTACTTGTGGTTAAAAAAATGGCGTATAAACAGGCAGAAGAAACTGCATTAAAAATACTAGACCAAATAGGCTTAGTGGATAAAAAAGACAGCTATCCTTCGAAACTGTCTGGTGGTCAGCAGCAGAGAATTGGGATAGGAAGAGCTATAGCTGTAAATCCACAAATTATGCTGTTCGATGAACCCACATCTGCCTTGGATCCTGAACTTGTAGGAGAAGTGCTGGATGTCATAAGATCTTTGGCAAATCAGCACATGACGATGATTATCGTAACCCATGAGATGCGCTTTGCTAGGGAAGCAGCAGATAAGATCATATTTATGGATAATGGCAACATTGTTGAACAAGGTCAGCCTGATGAAATGTTTAATTATCCCAAAAATCCAAGAACGATGAAGTTCTTGAACCAAGTAAACAAATCATAAATCTACCTTTTACAAAAAACCTCTTGATGAGGTTTTTTGTTTATATGATTAGATATCAAATAATGGGTATAAATATAGCAGCATTGACAGATGAATAAGAAAGTGATATATTTTGTTACTGAATACAAAAATAAAGGAAGGTGGAACCAATGAAGATCAATATAGACGCAGTTGCCGTCAAAGAGCTTCAAAAAATTATGGGTGAACATGAAGGAAAGCCACAAAACATTCGAATTTATGTGGCAGGCATGGGATGAAAAGGCCCATCATTTGGTCTTGCTCTGGATGAGCAAAAAGAAAAAGATGAAGTAGATAGCACTACAGCCATTACATTTTTAATGGATAAAGAATTGGTAGATATGTTTGGAGATATGACCATAGAATTTGCAGGACAAGGATTTCGTGTGGTACCTACAGCACAGGCAAATGATTCAGGTTGTGATTCCTGCTCAGGTGGCTGTTAATCAAAAAGAAACTCGTTCAATATATGTTGAACGAGTTTTTTGCATGTAGATTATTTTAGACGGATATCTGCCGCTAGTTTATGACCATATAAGCCTTCTAATTCTGCCAATCTAGAAGCAACAGGAGCAATAGCATCTAAGCCTTCTTGGGTTAATCGCTGTTGTGTAACAGTTTTTAGGAAGGTACCTACCCATACCCCTCCAGTATAACGCGCTGCTTCCATAGTAGGAAGGATATGATTGGTTCCGGCAACATAATCACCAAAAACCTCTGCAGATCCTTGCCCAATAAACAAGGCACCGTAGTTGGTTAATAAGGAAAGAATCGTATCTGGATTTTCTACTTGGATTTCTAAATGCTCTGGAGCAATATGATTACACATGGTTACGGCATCCTTGAGATCATCAAAAACCATAATTTCTCCATTATTAATCCAAGCTTCACGGGCAATTTCTGCAGTAGGAATATTTTGTAAGAAAACATCAATTTCCCTCATGGTAGCATGTCCTAAGGCTTCATCAGTGCACAATAAAATTCCTCGTGCTTGAGGATCATGTTCTGATTGTGCTAAAATATCTGCCGCAATAATAGAAGGATTAGCGGTGTGGTCGGCAATCACTACGACCTCACTAGGTCCTGCTAAAAAGTCGATGCCTACTTTACCAGATACCTGTCTTTTTGCTTCTGTAACATACTGGTTTCCCGGTCCTACAATCATATCTACAGGCGAAATTGATTCAGTGCCATGAGCTAGGGTCGCAATGGCTTGTGCACCACCCATAACGTAGATTTCAGTAGCCCCTGCAAGATGCATGGACACTAAAGTTGCTGGATGAATTGTGTGCTGATCTTTTAATGGAGGGGAACAGCCAACAATCCTCTTAACACCTGCTACCTTTGCAGGGATCATGGACATCAATGCAGAGGATGGTAGCGGATAACGCCCTCCTGGTACATAGCCTGCACAGGAGGACATAGGAATTACGCGATGACCTAAAAAAACACCAGGTAAGACTTCTCTTTCCATATTTTTAAGGGATTCTTTTTGGATTTTGGCGAATGCTTCGATATTACGAGCCGCAAAACGTAAATCCTCAAGGGTAGTGAAAGGAATTTTTTTGAATGCCGTATGGATTTCTTCTTCTGTGATACGATAACTTTTGCGGGAACATTGATCAAAACGCATGTTATACATTTGGAGCGCCAAATCTCCTTGTTGTTTTATAGCATCAATGATTTCTGTAACCTGTTGTTGTAGAACTTGTGTTTCTGAAACTCTTTTGGGGCGCGCTGACTTTAAATTTTTTACCATTGTATTTCACCTCTTATGCAAATAGAATAGGTTGCTATCCAATCAAGATACAAGATGATCCATCTATGAAGTATCATGTATTTCTAGGCAACAGCTTAAGTTTAATAACACTTTATTGATTCATAACTTTAGTGTAATACAGTATCAATATTATATGATGAATACTTCCATTTTGTCAATATGACCTTGAAAAACAGGGCATATGATCAAAATAAGAAATGCCCATACGCTAAACTGCGATGGACATTTCTAACCTGAGAAATTGATTTGATTACATGAAGCCCAACCCTTTTAAAAATACTAAGGCAATACCAATAGGTGCAATAAATTTCGTTAGGATCATAAAAATAGATAGATAATTTGATTGAATCGTTCCACCATTGGTAAGTTCTCTTTCCATTTTTTCACGTCCAAGATACCAGCCTCCAAAGGCTAAAATTAGTAACCCTCCTATAGGAAGCAGTATATTAGCGGATACATAATCGAGTAAATCCATAAATCCAAAGCCCAAAATTTTGAAATTACTTAAAACAGGACCGTTGGATAATGAAGCAGGAATACCAATAAGGGTGACGATGGTCGTACTGAGAATCGTAGCTTTTTTTCTTGACATTTTTAATTCCTCTGAAAAGTAGGCAACGATCACTTCTAAAATAGAAATGGAAGAAGTTAAAGCAGCTACCACCAATAATAGGAAGAATAAAGTGCCAAAAACATTGCCAAAAGGCATTTGCTGAAAAACCACGGGTAAAGTGATAAAAGCTAGTCCAGGCCCTTCCGTAGGATTGATACCAAAGGCAAATACTGCAGGGAATATAGCCACCCCTGCCAATAAGGCAACCAAAGTATCCGCAATGGTAACCTGTAAGGCCGTAACCCCTAGATTTTCTCTTTTACCAATATAGGAACCATAGGTAATCATTGTACCCATACCGATACTAAGGGAGAAGAAGGCGTGTCCTAAGGCAACAAACATCACTTCTGTAGAAAGTTTTGTAAAGTCAGGCTTGAATAAAAAGGATAAGCCCTCCTTTGCACCAGGAAGTGTTACCGCTCGAATATCTAGTATGATGATAATCAATAACAGCAAGGGCATGAGAATCTTTGCATATTTTTCAATACCATTCTGAATACCTGCAATGACGATAATTCCTGTTAAAATCATAAATACAAATTGCCAAAGTAAAGGCATCCAAGTATGGGTAATCAATCCATCAAACATATGTATGATGGATTCAGTAGATTTACCAGCAAATGCATTGGTTGCTGATCTTACTACATAATCAATACACCATCCCGAGACGACCCCATAAAAAGCCAAAATCATAATCGCTCCCGCAATACCCATAACGCCTATGAGAAACCAGTAGGTATGGGGTGCTAGTTTTTTAAAAGACCCAATAGCATTCTTCTGTGCCATGCGACCGATGGCAAATTCTGAAATCATTAATGGCATACCCATCAGTACAATGCAAATCAAATAAATAAGAATAAATGCGGCGCCACCATATTGTCCCGTGATATAAGGGAATCTCCATATATTACCTAATCCAATAGCTGATCCAGCAGCTGCGGCAATGATACCAAGTCTGCTGGCAAATCCATCTCTCTCCTGTAAATTGTTAGTATCTTTTTGAGGATTTGTGTTGTCCATGGCATAGACCTCCTTGTATAATGTAGTGTAGATATTCAATAGAATCCTCATTTGATGACGATGTTATACATGAATGATATTGAAACAGACCTTAGCATTATATTAAAAATTGATAAGAAAGTCAATAAAAATGAAATTCCACATATAGGATATCATGGCACTCTAGAAATAAAACCAGGAAAATATTGACATATACCAACTGAGTGATATAATGGAGATAGTAATAGTTCTTAAAATTGAAAAGATATAGTAATTTAGGGAAAAGGGTGAAAAGCCCTTGCTGTAGTCGCAACTGTAAGCGGGAATGAAGGTCATCGTTTACCACTGTTTATGTCACTGGGAAGTGCTAGATGGGAAGGTTTGACCCAAAAATGATCCGTGAGCCAGGAGACCTGTTGCTATATTCTTCAACAATCCTCCGACTTAGAGGAAAAGAAGATATATGGATTTGTTATAGCAATGAAAATCATTAAAAATTTTGAGCTATCTAGGTAAAAATTTTCATTATTTATACAGCCATAATGTATCTTAAACCTTTTCCAAAGCGGAAAAGGTTTTTTTAATAGAACTATTCGCAAAAATTTTAAGACTACTATAAGAAAAAAGAACAGGAGGGAATCATATGAATTGTTTGATGAGCAAAAGATGGAAAAGCCAAATTGCACGAACAATATTTTTTGTGATGGCTTTAACTTTAGTGGCACCTACCTTCTCAATGATTATTGGTTTTGAAGATAATGGGGTGGTTACTGCAGCGGTTTATGATGCATCGGTTTCTAAAGCAGTTTATGATGTATCAGATTTAGCTACAAAAGCAGCAAAGAACAATAAAAACTTATATGAAAATGGAACCCCTGTAGATGGAGAATATGGAAATTTTGGGGGGGATGATATTTACATATTGCGTCAAGCAGAAGTGGATGTGGCTTCGTGGGTATATGGTGGCACAAGCATGGAAGAGAAGGTTATCCAGTTAGCAGACGAGATCATAGAGAATCCCCATAAGAAAAAGCTAGATTGGCAGGACAATGAAGTTAATGCATATACCTCAGAAAAGATTGCCCATCAATATCTGGCCATGAAGGGGCTAGGGCAATCAGAAAATACCAAAGCATTGCTGGATATACTAATAGATAGACAAAGTAGTAGTCAAAATGGTTCTTTCGATAACAATGGATTTAGCGATATCGCTGCCCTAGAAGCATTAGGTCGAGGAGGAGATATTGACAAGATTGATACCCAAAAAGCTGTAGACTATATATTAAATCAGCAAAATACGGCTACAGGCGGCTGGACTTCTGGATGGCAAGACTTTAAGGTAACAGCTCAGGCTGTGCGAGCCCTCATCTATCTAAAAAATGATGTATCCAATCAGGATAAGGTGGATCAAGCCATTGCAAAAGGTGTAGACTGGATCAAAGGAAAGCAGCAGAAGGATGGAAGCTTTAATAATGGAGGCTGGGATGATCCAGTGATAAACACTTCAGAGGCAATGCATACCTTAAAGCTTTTGGAGGAAGATTTGAATGCATGGAAGCGTAATGGCAGAGGTCCTGTGGATTATATAAAAAATGATGCATTAAATAATGATGGAACCTTTGGAACCTCTAAAAATATTTCAGACAACACCTGGGCATTGGATGCATACTTGATGTTAGGTGGGATTGTAAATATAACAGGTGATGGAGGTAACAATGGAGGTGGGGGAAATCAGCCGGTAGAAGGAAGTACCGTAGCCATTTCTATTAAGGGATATAAGGGTACTATCCTATCGAAAACTGAGGTAAAGCTTCAAAAGGATGATACGGTGTTTACAGTTACGAAGAGAACTCTAGACAGTAAAGAAATCAGCTACAGTGTTAAAAGTGGAGATTATTTTGTAAGCATAGATGGGCAAGCTGAAAAAGATAAAGGGGAAAAAAGTGGCTGGCTGTTTAATGTAAATGGCAGTACCACAAGCAGTGGTTCGGATGCTGTAGTATTATATGGTGGAGAGGAAATAGCGTGGTTTTATACCTTAGATTATACATCGGATCCAAGAAATACAAATGTTTCAGGGGACATACCTATAGAGGAAATTGCTGAGCAAATCGAAAGTGCTCAAAATATTTTAGACAATGAAAATGCAAAAGAAAGTGAGATTACAAAGGCAGTAAGGGAGATCGTAGAAGCTTTTGATCAAAAAATAAATCAAATAAATTCACAGGAGGATGCAAAGAATTTTGTGAAAAATGTCAAAAAGGTGGTATCCCTTATAGAACAGGCTCAAGAGCGAATCAAGACAGAAGAAGGAGCAAAGGAGTTAGCCAATCAAAGTATAAATATTATAAAAATATTAGAAAAATCACTAGACAAATTAAAAGAAGATAAAAAAGAGGCAGTACAAGTTGCCACAGATGTAATGGCGATGGTATTGGCAAGTATGGATCAAGTAATAGATATAGAAGCAATGGGCAATATTGCAGAAGATATCATTAAGCTTACGGGTAACTTCGTCAAAAACACAGAAGAAGATCTCAAGGAAATGAAACAAAAAGCAATCAAAGCAGCAGAGCAAGTAATCGAAAAAGCAGGCACACAGAGGCTAACAAAAAGTCAATTAAAACAACAGGAAAACAAAATAATTGCAAAAATAGACAGCGTGGTTCTAGACTCCTTAGGTAAGGGAATAGAGAGAACAATAAAAGCTATGAAAACACAGTTAGAGGCAATTGGTTTAGAAGTACCAAAGGATCTAGTGGGAAGATGGACGATAGAAATATTAAATATGGACAAAGAAGCGGTAGAAGTCAGCTTAGATATGAAGAAGATGCAAAAGAAAAATGAAATAAAGAAGCTGGAAATTCATACGGATTGGGCTGTATTCTATGTGACACCAGATACTTTTTGGAAAGAGGAAGAGATTAGGCTTCGTGCAAAAAAGGTAGATAGAAATACATTATCTGCGCTGGTAAAAAATAACGTACCAGAAGACAGTTTGATTGTTGATCTAGATGCAAGGATTGAAGCAGAGAAAATATCCAGTTTTCAAGAACCTATGATTGTAAGCATTCCCTATAATGGAGAAGTGAAGAATAAAGAAAAAGTAGAGGTGTTTTTATTACAGAACGATGGCACAATCACTTCTATGGGAGGAGAATACGACAGAGAAAAAGGTATGGTAACCTTCAAAACAAGCCATTTCAGCAAATACTTTGCAAAGATAGTTGACAAGAAAAGCCAACCACTATTTACAGACTTACAGAACTATGCATGGGCGAAAGAGGCAGTGGAGGATATGGCAAGGAAGGGAATCATCCATGGAAGAAAAGAAGAAATTTTTGATCCAGGTGCACTCATTACCAGAGCAGAATTTGCTACATTAGCAACCAAAGTATTGGCATACGATGATGCAAGAGATGTTCCTTTTATAGATGTAGCCAAGGATGCTTGGTATTATGATGCTATTGCAGGAGCATATCACAACAGATTAATCTCTGGAAGAAGTGAAACGGTTTTTGATCCAGAAGGGAATATTACAAGACAGGAAATGGCTGTTATGATTGGAAAGGCGTTAAGGAAGAAAGGATATACAGATACGGAATTAAAGGAATTGGAAATATTTAATGATACCGATGAAATTGCAGCATGGGCAAAGGAATCTGTGGCCCTTTGTGTCAAAGAATCCATGATGAGAGGAATAGGCAATGAAATTTTTGCTCCAACTGAAAAAGCAAATCGTGCTCAAGCAGCTGTGATTCTGTATAAGTTATATCAACGCATTATGTAGAACAACCTGAAAAGAATAAGGGTTTGAAAGCCTAATGCAGCAAAAACGGAGGGATTCTATATGAGATCCAAAATAAGCTTTCTTTTATGCTGGGTAGTGATTTTGATATGTACAGCTTGCACTCAGCAAACTACCTTGGAAAACCAAGAAATTCGCGTAATCGTTTCAAAAGATTTTGGTAGTGAAACATTACATGATCAAAAAATGAGACTTACAGAAAATATGAGTGTCATGGAAATAATGGAAGAAAACTTTACGATTGAAATCGCATATGGTGGTGGATTTATCAATGGGATTGATGGATTTAAATCAGGTTTTACAGGGATGAAGGATAAAAAGAAAATAGACTGGTTTTATTATGTCAATGGCATATTGGCAGAGGTAGGATCGGATGAATATGAGCTAAAACCCAATGATTTTATTATATGGGATTATCATCATTGGAATAGTGCCTATGGATCTAGTATTATAGGGGCTTATCCTATAAACTTTACGAATGCTTATGAAGGAAATCCTTTAGAGATAGAAATTCTATATGAGAAAGATTATAAACAAGAAGGCGAAAATCTATTGAAGGATCTAAAGAAGAAAGGAACCAATCATATTGCTTTAGAGCCTTTAAATGGGAAAGAATTAAAAAATGGAAGTATGCATTCGGTTGTTATTGGTTCATGGGAAAAGGTCTCTCAGATGTCATACGTAAAAGAAATCTACGAAAATAGGGGAAAAACAGGCTTGTTTTTCAATATGGGTACAAAAATAGAAGTGCTAAATGATCAAGGAGTGCGTATAAAAGCATATGAAAAGGGTGCTGTGATTGCATCGGTGCTAAAAGCATATGGAGAAATGGGAACCTTGTGGATGATTACGGGAAATGATCAAGAATGCATTCAGAAAGCAGCCGCATTAATTTATCGTTATCCAGAACAGATTGAGGGCGCTTTTTCTGTTTTTGTGAGCAAAGATGAAATTCTTAGAATGCCAATAAAAAGTTAGGTGATTTTATGATTCGATTACATCCTTTAACAGGAATAATGTTTACGATTCTCTTATTTTTTATAACATTACTGTATAGTCATCCCCTTTACATAGGATCGATATTGATATTTACCATCCTGGGGATAGGGATAGCAGGAGAGAAAAAGAAAATAAAGGACACAATAAAATATAGTTTATATATGGTCATATTGATTATTTTGATCAATCCTTTGATGGCACAATCAGGACGATCCATCCTTTATAAAAGTCCTAGAATTCCTATGGTGGGGAGAATCAAAATTACATGGGAGGCTGTGGCCTTTGGGTCCAATATGGCTTTGAAAATGATTTGCATTCTGTTGATATTTTTATTGTATTCAGTGATAACAAATCGAGATGATATTTTTTCTTTTTTTTCTAAGTATGCCCATAAGCTGACTTTGACGATGTCTATGACCATCAACTTGATCCATCGATTAAGGTTAGAAATGGCACGGGTAAGGGATGTAATGATTTTACGAGGTGTAAACTTCCAAGAAAAGAATCTACGCAAGAAAATGAAAGCCTATTATCCTCTATTAAAAGTTGTTTTTGTATCTTCCCTAGAAGGTTCTCTTGAGAGGGCAGAAGCCCTTTATGCTAGAAAATATGGAAACGAAAAAAGAACTACTTATATTTCTTTAAGAATGAAAAAAATCGACTATATATTTCACGGGATAAATTTACTTTTATTGTTTTTAGTGATCTATGGTATGACCCGTCAACGAGGAGTATATGCATTTTATCCTGTGCTGGAGAAGTTTCATTTTGAGGATATACGGTTTCTCCTTCTAATTGATTTAATCTTTGCAGCATATGGGCTGCTCCTTTGGAGGTGCAAAAAATGGAAATTTGTAAAGTGAAAAATTTGACCTACTACTATCCCAGAACAGAAAAACCTGCCATCAAAGAAATTAATTTATCCATTCGAGAAGGAGAATTTATCCTCCTTTTAGGAGAATCAGGGTCCGGAAAATCTACTTTAGGGAGAGTATTTAATCAGATTGTCCCTGGATTTTATGGAGGCAAAATCAAAGGCAGCGTAGACAGTACAGTAGAGGTAGGGATGGTATTTCAAGATCCAGAAAAGCAACTGGTAATGGATAGTGTAGAACGGGAAATTGCCTTTGGCCTTGAAAATATGGGCATTGAATACGGGGAAATGCGTAAAAAAGTAATGGAAACTTTAAGTTTCCTAAATATGTGGCATATCAAAAATGCCAAAACCTATGAATTGTCGGGGGGAGAAAAACAGAAGACAGCCATTGGTGCTACGATTGCTATGGGATGCAAATTTTTAGTTTTTGATGAACCAACCTCTCAATTGGACCCTGTGGCGGCAGAAGAAATACTGCATATTTTAAAAAGGCTCAATGAAGAATTGGGATACACGATTATTTTGATTGAGCAAAGAATTGATTGTTGTTTTCATTTGGCAGACCGCATATGGTTCATGGAGAAAGGAGCGCTAATCTTTGATGGAGCACCAGAAACTTTTTTAGTTTGGCAGAATCGAAAAAAGATGTGTTTTGCTCCTGGTGTTTCAAATTTTTTTCTTGAATTGGGGCACAGTAGCATCCCTGTTACCATAAAAGAAGGAAGAAAAGAATTAAACAAAAATATAGAATTATCTTCCTATACAGCAGTACCATTGTATAGGACATCTTCTAAAACAGAAGTAATTTCTATGAGAAAATTAAGCTTTGCTTATGAAAATGACAAAGAAATTTTAAAAGATTTAGATTTGATCGTGCAAAAAGGAGAAATACTAGGTATTATGGGAGAAAATGGAGGAGGTAAATCTACACTCCTTAAAAATATAGGAGGACTTCTAAAGCCTAGCAAGGGAAAAATAAACGTAAAAGGACTCGTGGGTTATCTTTCACAAAATCCCAATGATTATTTGTTTAATGATACAGTTTATGAAGAGTTAGCCTATACCTTAGCACAACAAGGAATGAAAGACCTATCCATGATTGATACAGTATTAAAGCAATTACATTTATACGAGCATAAAAATAAGAATCCAAGAGATTTAAGCGGAGGAGAGAAACAAAGAGTTGCGTTGGCTTCTATACTGGTGATGAATCCCTCCATATTACTTTTAGATGAGCCTACTCGGGGGTTAGATAGAAGATTAAAGGAAGAACTAGGAGAGATTATAACAGATATTAAAAGGCAAGGGAATACGGTGATTTTGGTAACCCATGATGTAGAATTTGTAGGAAAGTTTTGTGACAGAGTAGGGCTTTTATTTGATGGAAGTATTGCGCAAATCGGTTCAAAATATGATGTGCTCACTTCAGGAATTCATTATGCCACACAAATGAATAAGCTTTTTAGGGATTACGTTGAAAAAGTTCTTACCATAGAAGAGGCATTAAGCATTGTCCGTCCATGCTCAATAAAAGGAGCAATCTAATATGAATTACGGAATAATGGTAGCCATGATTCTACTATTAGCTTTTGTTTTTGCATTCATGGCTTACGAAAAACAGCAGATTACTGTAAAAGAAGTTTCTTTGATTGCAACCCTTTCTGCTTTAGCGGGGGTATCAAGAATTCCTTTTGCGGCGCTTCCAAATGTACAGCCGACCACGTTTTTGGTCATGATTTCTGGCTATGTATTTGGACCTGTCTTTGGATTTATAGTAGGAGCAGTTGCCGCCCTAGTATCCAACAGTTTTTTAGGGCATGGCCCATGGACTCCTTGGCAAATGCTAGCATGGGGTTTGGCAGGTTGTAGCGCAGGCATTTTTAAGAAAAATTCTCGAAATTTCCCTAGGCTACTTTTTGCTATTTTTGCTTTTTGCTGGGGTTTTCTATTTGATTATATCATGAATATTTGGCATTGGCTGTTTTTTGTATACCCATTAAATTGGAAAAGCTTTGTGGTAGTATATAGTGCATCCTTTTATTTGGATTTAATGCATGCTGTAGGCAATTTTCTCTTTGCTTATATACTGGGCAAAGATTTTATCAATATATTGACAAGATTTAAAGACAGGATTAGCTATACAGAGATTCCTGTTGAGAAAATGGATTAGGAGGAAGAGAAATGAGAAAAATCATTGCGTTGATACTTATTTTTGTGATGGCTTCGACCAGCTTTTCGTGGGCGGTGGATTATAATGCTACAACAAATTATTTAAACAAACAAAGCTTGGATCAATGGGGAATTTTAGCTTTGTATTCTGCGGGGGAGAGTGTAAAGGGAAAAACCTTGCCGAAGGTAGATTGTTCGAATGCGACTACGGATTATGAGGCCTATATTTTAGGAGGCATTCCTTTAAAAAGAGATGTCTCTAATGAAGTGTCTAAAATCATAAAAGCCCAGAGAAATGACGGGAAGTTTGCAGATCGTATAGATGGAGAAGGTACGGATTTAGTGAATGCACATATTTGGGGAGTGATCTCTTTGTATGGAGTGGGTGAAGAAAACTATGATAAGGCAAAAGCGTTGCATTGGCTTAAGGCACATCAAAACAAGGATGGAGGATTTCCAGTTTTTACAGGGATGCAGGATTCAGACATGGATTTAACAGCCATGGCATTAATTGCCTACAGTATATTGGGTTTAGATGAAAAGGCAGAAGAGGTCAAAAAAGCGATCCAGTTTATTGAAAAGAATTTAGACAAGAAAGAAAGCTGCGAAACGATTGCTTATTATATATTAGCAAGAATCAAATTAGGTCTTACGGTAGATAAAAAATTATACAATAAACTCATTGCCTATCAACTAAAGGATGGTTCTTTTAGGCACTGGAAAAAATCTTCGAAAGGAAATTATATGGCTACTTGGCACGCACTCTTGGCACTTGTAGATTATGCGTATCAATCTTCTATTTTTACAAGATTATATGAACGCCATGAGGTAAAAACATGAGGAACGTGATAAATAATGGGTGATAGGAGTAAGTTCATGAAAAGAAGCATGGACTACTCCTATTTTATTTCTACCAAATAAGAAGTTCTAAATAATGATTAAAAATTAATCATATAAGGACAAAAAATTAAGACTCTTCCTTTGTGTCTGTAGCATGATTTTCTATGAAATTAGCAGCATGTAGTTTTTCTAGCGATATTCGGATAAATCCTTTGATATCCCGTTGTTTTTCTGCGTCTAATTTACGATAATCATCGATAAGCGCTTGTTCATCTTGATTTAGTGAATAGGCAGTAGTTTTGGTTTCTTTTATAAGAAAATCCCCACGCATGTTATCATCAACTGCTTCTTGCTCTTGCATATAATCTTCACCGGTTAAAATCCAATCAATAGATACATTCAGTATGTTTCTAAGAGCAATCAGCGCATTAGCAGAAGGCATGAATTTATCATTCTCTAATTCACTTAAATTTCCAGTAGATAGACCTGTTATTTTTTTGATATCTGTCAAGGTTAAATTATTTTTCTTTCGCGCAAAACGAATTCTTTTTCCTATAGAATCCAAAAGAGCACCTCCTAAAATTCTATTAAAAGAGAAAATATTGTAAATAATACCAAAAGTTATTGACAATATCTGATATCAGAGATATTGTTTTAGTATACTTACTTTTTAATATTTTCTATTGTATCATATATTCCCAATATACGAGAATGATTATCTTAAGGATGATGGAGGTGGAAATACTATGCGAAAAAGAAAATTAACTGTTTTTGGGGAGATCGTCAATGAACGCTTAATTAAATTAAATATGACACAGAGAAAACTAGCTGAAAAAGTAGGAACTTCAGAAGTGTATTTAAGTATGATTCTTCGTGGAGAACGATCAGGAGAAAAATATATGGAGCGTATTATAAAAGTGTTGAATATTGATAGGAAAAAATATTATGCAAAACTTAAAAAGAAGAATAATGAATAAAGAAGGTGACTTTGCATGAAAAAAAAGAAAAGTTTGCAGTCCATTAAAATTGAGATAGAAAAATTAACCCTACTGATGAAGAAAAATCTAGACATAGATGAAAAAGAAATAAAAAAACTTAGTAGAGAATTGGATCAGCTATTGAGACAATACAAAATGTTTGACAATGAATAAATGCTCGTATAATAAACACATCGTAAATAATAATAAAGCCCTTCAACTTTTCGAAAGAGAGAAGGGCTTATGATTTCTAAAGATTAGATAGTTTCCTCTGCCAATTCGTAAGCAGGTACTAATAAAGAATGACCTGTCATTTCTTTTGGTTGCGTTAATTCCATCAATTCCAGTAAAGTAGGAGCAATATCTGCCAATCGACCTTCTGTAATTCCGTATTCTTCTAATGCGTTAATGAGAAGTAAAGGTACGGGATTGGTTGAATGGGCGGTTATGGCATTACCTTGAGGATCTAACATCTCATCAGAATTACCATGATCTGCAGTAAGTAAAATCTGTCCTCCCGTTGCAATGGTAGCTTCAACTACTTTACCAACACATGCATCCACCGTTTCAATAGCTTTTATGGCTGCATCTATAGAGCCTGTATGACCTACCATATCAGGATTTGCATAATTGATGATGATAAGATCATGGGTTTCCTTATAAATTTCTTCAATGATCCGATCGGTTACCTCATAAGCACTCATTTCTGGCTGCAAATCATAGGTGGCAACCTTTGGAGAAGGAACGAGGATTCTTTCTTCTCCTTTATAAGGAGGCTCAACACCGCCATTAAAGAAAAAGGTTACATGGGCGTACTTTTCTGTTTCAGCGATACGAAGCTGTTTTAACCCTAGATTAGAGATATATTCTCCTAAGGTATTCTTCAATGGCTCAGGAGCATAGGCAATGTGTACGTTAGGCATAGTAGCATCGTATTGGGTCATACATACATAATGTACAGGAAAAAAGCCTTTTTTTCTCTCAAAACCGTTGAAATTGTCATCGACAAAAGCTCTGGTAATTTCACGGGCACGATCTGGTCTGAAGTTAAACATAATAATGGAATCATGGGGATTTACAGTGGCAATAGGACTATTATTTTCATGGATGACAGTAGGTTTTACAAATTCATCCACCACTTCTTTTGCATAAGAATTTTCTAAAGCCTCTTTCGCAGAAAATGCTTTTTCACCAATACCTAATGTGATGGCATCATAAGCTAAGGCCACTCGTTCCCAACGCTTATCACGATCCATTGCATAGTAACGGCCTGAAATACTAGCAATTTTACCGATACCAAGGTCTTGCATCTTATCTTCTAAGGCATCAATATATTTACTTGCACTGGAAGGAGGTACATCTCTACCATCTAAAAATCCATGAACATACACATTGGAAAGGTTATGTTTCTTTGCAAACTCCAATAGGGCATATAAATGAGTATTGTGGCTGTGTACACCGCCATCCGATAATAATCCCCAAAGATGCAGGGCAGATTCATGCCTTTTCACATTTTCTATAGCTTCCAATAGAACAGGATTATTGAAAAAATCACCATCATGGATGCTTTTAGTAATTCTTGTTAGTTCTTGATACACAACTCTACCTGCACCAATATTCAAATGGCCTACTTCAGAGTTCCCCATTTGCCCATCAGGAAGTCCTACATCGAGACCACTAGCATGAGCAATGCTATGAGGATAACTTTCAAAATAACTGTCAATATTGGGGGTCTTTGCAAGGGCAACAGCATTCCCATAAGGACTGTTATTAAGACCATAACCATCTAATATCATTAATATTGTTGTTTTTTTCATTATATCTCCCCCTAAGATGATACGTGACAGCTGTTCAAATTTCGTCTCTTGGACTATTCCTTATGCTATGAAGCTCCTTGGAAGCATCTTTTGTGTCACGTTAAATTTGTTATGATCATCAAAACAATTTCTGATGCTATCATCATTATACCCCTATCATAACAAATTTCACAGAAGAATGCATGCGTTTTGAGTTACCTATTTTGTGCAAATAAAATTTAAAGTGCATATTTTGAGGAAATAGATGGGAAAGCTAAAGAAGATAATGTTATATAAAAAGGAGGTAGATTTATGTCAAACAAAGATATTGAAAAATCTTATGAAAAGAGTGCGGAGCGGATGAGTGGAAGTAGAGCTACCCTAGGTTCTCAACTCACATCTAAAGATTTTAATGATCCCAATACCCATCCAGATCTAAATGAACATGTAAAAGTGGATTATACCAAGATAGAAAAATCGCCATCCATGGAAGAAGTACATAAGTGGCAGAGAGAGCATATCAAAAAGGATGATCAATCTAAAGAAGGATATCCTCTAAATATTATTATTGATCCTGCCATGAGAGAAATGTATCAAGTGGTACATGATGCAGGAATGACGAACGTGTTTGATCGTTTTAGTCAACAGCAACCTATTCAATGTACATTTTGTATTGAAGGACTCTCCTGCCAGCTGTGTGCCAATGGCCCCTGTCGTATTAGTCCAAAATCTCCAAGAGGTACCTGTGGTGTAGATGCCCATACTATGGTGGCAAGAAATTTTGTGTACAGACATGTTACTATCGGTACATCTGCCAATATTTTTCACTGTCATCAAGCCGCTAGGACATTAAAAGCTGCGGGAGAACATCCAGAAAGTGGATTAAAGATTCGTGACCCTGAAAAGCTAAAAAAATATGCGGATATGGCAGGTATTAATGTGAATCAAGGAATAGAAAAGATTGCTGTTGCATTTGCACAATGGGTAATGGATGATATCCATAGTCCTTATCATATTCCGTCTAAGACAGTAGAAGCCTTTGCACCAGCAAAGCGCAAAGAGTTATGGAAGAAGCTTGGTTTGTTTCCTGGTGGTGGATATAGTGAAGTGGCCTATGCCCAAACAAGTTGTATGACCAATTTCAGATCTGATCCTGTAGAATTTCTATTAAATAGTGTACGAATGGGTGTTGCCAATGAATATCAAGGCTTATTCCTATTGGATATTATTCAGGAAATATTAATGGGAACCCAAGAAATTGCAAACAAAAAACAGAACATGGGACTTTTAAAAGAGAAGATGATCAATATTGTAACCAATGGACATATGCCACTGCTTGCTCATGTAGCTATTGATTTGGCATCTAGCGATGAATGGCAGCAAAAAGCTAAGGATGTAGGAGCAGAGGGCATTCAGATTCTTGGACATGTTTGTGAAGGACAGCAGCTAATCAATTATGAAGGCACCCACAACCAAAAAGCTTATGGAGGTCAAGAAGGAGAATGGTTGTCTCAAGAGTATTTATTAGCTACAGGTGTGGTAGATTTATTTATGTTTGACTACAATTGTACAGTACCCACCATGCCTTTATATGCCAAACGTTTTGGGACAAAATTATTAAGTACCCATCCTGTTATTAAACTGCAGGGAACAGAAACTTTGGACTTTGTTCCTGAAAAGATGAAAGAACAGGCAGAAAAAGCACTGAATATGGCAGTTGATGCATATAAACAGCGTAAAAATGAAAATAGAAAGACCTACATACCTCCCCATGTATCCGATTGTATGGTTGGATTTAGTACAGAATCTGTAAGAAAAGCCCTTGGTGGAAGCTTTGATCCATTAATAGAACAAATTGCTAACGGCAATATCCGAGGGATTGCTACAATTGTAGGATGTACAACTGCTAGATACGGACAAGGTGGTAGCAATATTTTCAAAATTACAAAGGGGTTAATTGAAAACAATATTTTAGTATTATCCGGTGGATGTACATCAGCTGTTATGGAATATACAGGACTGACTGATCCAAAGGCGGCAGATGAATGTGGAGAGGGTTTAAAGGCTGTTTGCAAACAATTAGGTATTCCACCAGTACTAACCTATGGAGCATGCGTAGACATAGGAAAAATGACCCATACAGCTAAGGAATTAGCAGATGCATTAAATGTTGATACCAATAAACTGCCGTTAGTCATTGGTGCACCAGAGTATCTAGAGCAAAAAGCTGTTGCCGATGCTTGTACCGCCGTAGCCTTAGGCTGGCTTGTACATGTGGCACCGGTGCCGTCTATTACGGGAAGTGATGTTGTGGTGAAAACCCTCACGGAAACAACAGAAACCCTAGGATTAGGTAAGGTAGTGGTTGAGATGGATGCAGAAAAGACCGTTCAAATCTATGTAGATCATATTGAAAAGAAACGAAAAGAATTGGGATTAAGTTAAAAAACAAGACAAAACCATTCAGACTAAGAATGGTTTTGTTTTGTTTCAGAGCATTCAGGGAATAAAAAATATATAAGGAGATTTCTATGGAGGTATGATTAATTCTATAGAACCAATCATAGAAATAAGGGTATACAAGGAGGAAAATGACGAAGAATGTCGAAATCTATACAAAATCAGGAGGTGTTGTAAAAATCAAAGCAATGTAGCAATAAATGAAAATTATGGAACATGGAAAGGGAGAGGATGGATGAAGTTAAGGACAAAATTATTGATTCCTATTATGATCATTGTGATTGTATCCATAGTAGGATTAGGTGTATATGGTTTTCTTCAGGCAAAGGATATTGCTATGAAAATGGTAGGTGCACAGCTAGAAGGTGCTATTGACACTGTGGAAGAAACCATACAAGAAAGGTTAGAAATTATTGAGATTACTACAAAGGCATTAGATGAGAAAAATATTTCTATTGCAAGAGCTGTGGCAGAAATGATTGATCATAATCCTACTATGCTCAACACAGAGCATATGATTGAGTTGGCACAGCAATTAGGCGTGGATGAAATTCACGTAAGCGATGAAAAAGGGGTCCTAACCCATGGAAATAAATCAGATTTTTTTGGATTTGACTTTGGGTCTGATGACCAAACAAAGCCTTTTCTAAAAATTTTAGAAGATAAGAATTATACCCTTGCTCAGAAAGCCACAAAAAGAGGCGTTGATCAACAACTATTTCAATACGTTGGTGTAGCGAGAATA
The DNA here is from genome assembly GCA_038396625.1 of Clostridiaceae bacterium 35-E11. GTDB lineage: Bacteria > Bacillota > Clostridia > Peptostreptococcales > Thermotaleaceae. Next base: position 2,985,893 of record CP121688.1, on the reverse strand, counting down.
GACAAGCCAGGCATTGTACAGATAGGGATACGTCCGGAGATCATAGAAACAATTATGAACAAAATGGAACTTCAACCTCTTGTGGAAAAGCTACGGATAGGAGAATCAGGATATGCTGCAGTCTTAGATCAAAATGGGGTGGTAATTGCCCATCCGATAAAAAAGCACATTCATACAGATGTAAAGGAAAGTGATTGGGGAAAAGAAATAGTCAGCAAGGAGGAAGGAAGTCTTTATTATGAATATGATGGGATGGAAAAGCATGTGACTTTTAAACGGGTGCAGGATTATATCGTAATGGCAGCAATCCCTACATCTGAATATATGCAGCATATCGATCACCTCAAAACGAGTATATTGATAATATTGATGATGGCGATCCTGTTATCTACTTTAATTATATCTATAATAACCAAAAAACAAATTATCAATCCTCTAAATAGACTAGCTCATGCGATGAAACAAGCGGGAGAAGGAAATTTGACATTAGCGTTAGAGGAAAAATCAAAAGATGAGATTGGTTTATTGAGCAACAGCTTTAATCATATGGTTTTAAACATGAAAAATCTCGTAGGTCATGTTCAAGAAATTGCCCTTCAATCCCAACATATATCAGAAATGATCGCCAGCTCAGCAGAGGAAATAGGTATATCAAGTACAGATGTTGCAAAGACCATCCAAGAAATTGCTACAGGAGCAACAGACCAAGCTAGAGAGGCTGAAGAAGGATTACGTATTACCGGCTTATTGGCAGATAGAATTGTAGATATAGAAAACAAATCCCATACAACTATAAAGAATGCACTGTATATGAAAGAGAAGAATGATGGGGGATTAAAAGCTATTAAGAAATTAGAGAAGCAATTTGCAAGAAATAATGAAGCGGCTATGGACGTAGCAAAAGGCATACAGCAATTATCAACGAAATCCCAATCTATAGGAAACATCATTGAAACCATTAATGTCATTGCAGAGCAAACAAATCTGCTAGCATTAAACGCGGCAATCGAAGCAGCACGGGCAGGAGAAGCAGGTCGAGGTTTTGTTGTTGTAGCAGAGGAAGTGAAAAAGCTTGCTGAGCAGTCAGCAATTGCAACCCAAGAAATAAAAGAAATCATTGAAGAAATTACCCAAGTCATTGAGCATACAGACCATACTATGGACTATGCAGGGCAGCTAGGGACAGAAGTAAATACGACTGTAGCAGAAACGACAAAGGCCTTTGAGGAGATAAAATTTTCTGGAGAGAAGTTATTAAAGGATGTAGAATCCTTAAACAATGATGTTAAAGAAATGAATGCATCAAAGGATAAAGTGTTATTATCCATAGAAAATATTTCAGCCATCACAGAAGAATCTGCTGCAGGAACGCAACAAGTAAGTGCTGCGGCCCAAGAGCAAACCGCTTCTATAGAAGAGGTAGTCTCTGTGATACAAGAACTAGACACAATGGTTAAAAAGCTTGCAGAATCGATAAAGGTGTTTAGCGTATAAAAATCAGTAGGCAATAAAACAAAAGCCCCTAGACGAGTGTCTAGGGGCTGATTTTGTGCGACTAGTAGTTGTAATAGGGATCACGATACTGTGTAAAGACATAGTCAAGAAATTGCCTGTATAAATTAGATGCATTTTGTTCTGTATTTTTGTTCCAGATTAAACAGACATTGGTCTTATTAAAATTATTCGGGGCCTTTATTTTAATTTGATGGATCGTCTTGGAGTCATAATGGGGAGATGGGACGACAAGTGCAATTCCTTGATTTTCCGAAATCAGCGCAGTACAAGTAGCATTATCATACACCTCGTATCGAACTTTTGGTTTGAAAGACAAAGTGCTTAACAGCTCTGTGACAATCATGTTATAGCCAGTGGATTCGTGGAAAAATATAAAATACTCATCTTTCAGTTCTTCCATATTGATTTCTTTCCGATTAGCCAATGGATGATTGCTATGAGTAAGAATAACTAAATCTTCTGAATATAAGGGAATATATTTGATGTCCATGTGAAGGTCTTGTCCTGGGATAATTCGCCCGAATACGAAATCTGTTTCTGCTTTTCCAAGATCTTTTATCAGATCAAGATTGGGTCCCTGCTTCAGGCGAAAGACTGTATTAGGATTTTGTACGGTAAAGTTTTTTACAATCTCAGGAATTAGAGAAATACTCAGTGAATACGTGGAAGCAATATTAATTGTCTGATTATCAAAAAGAGCAAGTTGAGCAGTTTCTAGTTTTGCTAACTCGATTTCGTGAAGCGCCTTGGATATATGCTTTAAAAATATAGTTCCGTACTTGGTAAGTTCAAGAAGTCTTCCATTTTTTTTGAATAAGGGCAATCCAATTTCCTCCTCTAGACTGGAAAGAGCCATACTTAGTGCTGGCTGCGAAACGTGTAAAATCTTTGCCGCCTTGGTAACCTGTCCGTTCTCTGCCACTGATTGAAAATATTGTAACTGATGTAAGTTCATGAAAGTTACTCCTTTCAAAATGTATAAAAAATTCTGATGTTTTAATTAATTATATTGATTAGTGCAAATAGACAAATCATGTTATTGTATTCTTACAAAAGAAAAAATGTGTACACTGTGACAGCTCATATAACAACATAATTGTAAAATATATACAATTCCTTAAGGGAATAATGCGTTTAGTAAAATATACAATTAATGATGTTATATTGTCAAGAAAAGGCCACGTTTTTATTAAAGGAGGGTATTATCATGGAACTAAATTTAGGAATTGAAACAAGAGGTGAGTATTTATATCTGGAGCTGATGAAAGGAGCTCTGACACTTGTTCGGGATGTAATGTTAATTAAGGAAGGAGAAAATGTTGTTATTACTGGAGATACTTCATCTGACAAAAGAGTAATTGACGCTGTTGCTCAGGCAGTATATGCCATTGGCGGTGTGCCTACTGTAATAGGCTATTCTACAGCTTCCACATCTTGTGTTGAACCACCAGCTCCAATAGCTGCTGCGGTAGCAAAAGCTGATGTTTGGATTGAGCTTGCTTATTCTTATATTATGCACTCCAAAGCATTTCGAGATTCTATGGACTTTGGTACCCGTTATATCTGCTTAACAGGAATGGATGTAGAAATGATGGTGAAAACCATATCCCAAGTGGACTATGAGACAATGATTGAACTAGGCGAATACATGAAAGATACTTTAGAAAAAGCCGATGAGATAATTATACGTAGTAAAAACGGAACAGACCTAACTGCTTATAATAGAGGACGTAAGGTACGTCATTCTGGCCAAAAGGCGACGCGAAAAGGTTACCCTATCATGTTAGGAGGACAGATAAGCTGGTGTCCTGTAGAAAATACAATCAATGGCAAGTTGGTATTTGACGGAGCACTGTGGCCTCCATTAGAGCTTGGTAAGCTTAGTTCTCCAGTTGAATTGATTTTTAAAGATGGGCGTATAACAGATATTTCTGGAGGGTCAGAAGCTACTGCTTTCTCCAATTGGCTTGAAAGCTTCGATGATGATAATATGTATCGTATGGCACATTACTCTTTAGGCTTCAATCCAGGTGTACGTGCAACCACTGGTCGTATTGTAGAAGATGAGAGAGTATTTGGTTGTATGGAATTTGGAATCGGAAGTCAAGGTGCTGCGATTATGGGAGAGTTCTGGACAGCGGCATCTCACGCGGACGGTACGCTTTTAAGACCGACTATTATTCTGGACGGAAAAGTTTTTGAACAAGACGGAGTATATATGGATGAAGGGGCGAGAGACTTATGTAAGAAATTGGGTATTAATGGATATTAATACGAACCAATTATTACAGAGGAGGGAATACAATGGAAGAAAAGGTTTTGAATACACAAGAATTTTTAAAAGAAGCTAATATGAAGCCACATCCCAAAACGAAAGAAATTGGCACCATTATTGTTATATTAGTTACGGGTATACTGGGAGCAATTATTGGTATGGAACTTATTGTGAATTTAGGTATTTCCGCAAATACCTCTATTATTGGAGCACTAGTTGCAGTAATGATTGGTTTGATTCCTATGAATACTTTTAGTAAATTTAGAAATATTCACCGCCAAAATTTAGTTGAAACTGCCATTTCAGCATCTACATTTACAGCGGGCAATGTTTTTATGCTTGCTTTAGGTACCATATGGGTTTTGGGTGACAAATCACTTATGGTTCCCATGATTATTGGATGTTGTATCGGTGTGATAATTGATATTACGGTTATGTACTGGTTATTTGATACTCCTGCTTTTCCGGGTAATGGCACTTGGCCGGCAGGTATAGCTACAGCAGAAACTATCATTTCTGTTGCACAAGGGGGAAAACGAGCCTTTTTATTAGTTGGTACAGCAATTATAGGTGCTGTTGGGCAATATTTTAAGATACCAATGGATATTTTTGGGGTTTGTTGGATTGGGAACATCTGGGCACTTTCTATGTTTGGAATAGGTCTTCTTGTCAGTGGGTATTCTGAAAAAATATTTGGTTTCAGTGTTGGCTCCATGTATATTCCTCACGGTATAATGATTGGCGCAGGGATTGTAGCACTTATTCAACTTTTGTACCTCTTATTTCATGAGAAGAAAAACAGAGAAGAAAGCACAAATGTAGAATATGTGACGACTAAAGAAAATAAATTTGCAATTCGATCCCTTCAAAAAGGCTCTATCCTATTTTTGATAGGAGCAATCATTATGGCTGTAGTGGCTGGTCTATATACAAAAATGAGTATGGCTATGTTTATTTTATGGGTATTTTTTACAGGGCTTACTTCTATTGTGGCTGAATTATTAATCGGAACCGCTGCAATGCACGCTGGCTGGTTCCCGGCCATGGCTACTTCTTTAATATTTCTTATACTAGGCATGCTAATGAAATTCCCTCCTACTGCTTTAGCGCTGTTAGTTGGGTATAAAATCTGTACTGGTCCTGCTTTTGCAGATATGGGGTACGACCTTAAAACCGGATGGATTCTCCGTGGTAAGGGTCAGAATATTGCTTATGAGGTTGAGGGCAGAAAGGAACAATTTCAGGCAGAACTTATGGGAGTTGTGATAGGTATTGTAATCGCTATAATTTCTTATAAGCGATACTTTAGTCAGGACCTTGTCCCACCAGTTTCGAAGGTGTTTGCTGCTACTATTGAGGCTGGAACCTCTCCAGAAATCCTTAAGAACCTTGTGATGTTTGCCATTATTGGAGGTGTTATTCAGTTAATCGGTGGAACTAAACGCCAAATTGGAGTGCTCTTTGCGACTGGTCTTCTTATTGCAAGTCCGTTAGGAGGTATTGCTGCATTGGTTTCTATTACCATCCGTATTATTCTTGAAAAGAAATTTGGAGAAAAGATTCAAAATACACTTGCCATATCTGCTGCTGGATTTATCGTTGGCTCCTCGGTGTTTAATTTTGTTAATGGGACGATTAATACTATAAAGAATAAAAACAGCTGATAGAAGTAGGAGATATTATTATGAATATATTTGACGATTTAAAGAAGATGCGTTTCTACACATATTTTCAGCAAATATCAGCCATTCCCCGCAGTTCGGGGAATGAGCAGAGCATTAGTGATTATATAGTTCGATTTGCACAAGAACACAGATTAGAAGTTCGTCGAGATAATAAGCTGAATGTTATGATTAAAAAGCAGGCTACGTCGGGATATGAGTCGGCGCTTCCAGTGATTATGCAATGCCATATGGATATGGTTTGTGAAAAAGAGACAGACAGTGATCATGATTTTACAAAAGATCCCATTGTTCCTGTAGAACAGGATGGAGTTCTTATGACCTCTGGAACAACACTTGGTGCAGATAATGCGATTGGAATGTCCTATATATTGTCTATATTGGAAGATAAAACCTTGCCACATCCTCCTATTGAAGCGATTTTTACAGCCAGTGAGGAAGTAGGGATGGAGGGAATGGCTAATTTAGACATTGCTTGGCTGAATGGCGAACGTATGATTAATCTAGACAGTGAGAAGGAAGGAGTGGTCTTTTCTAGCTGTGCTGGCGGCATCCGCTATTATTTAAAACTTCCAGTTAGTATGCAGCAACGGATGCCAGGAGCTGTACCCTACACACTGACTATTGATGGACTAGAAGGGGGGCATTCGGGATTGGATATTGATAAGGGACATGGAAATAGTATTGTTTTATTAGCGCGATTAATTAGTAAACTAAAAAATAAATTTTCAATTCAGATGTCACGAATTAGTGGAGGATCGAAAGCCAACGCTATTCCTCGAGATGCTTTTGCAACAGTTTGGTTTACGGCTGATATTGCAGAGCGTGTTAAAGAAGAATGTAAACAATTTCAGTCGGATTTAAAAAGAGAATATGCTCTAAAAGAACCACAGCTTTCCATTTTAATTGAGCCTACTGCTCAGTCAGATTTATTAGTATTAAGCGAAAATTCTTTAGAGGATATATTGGCAAGTATTCTGCTTGCACCAAATGGAGTCCTGGCTTATAGTTCTCATTTACAAGGTGTTGTAGAGGTATCTTCTAATATTGGCATTGTAGAACTTCAAAAAGATTGTATGCTTATAACAGGATTGATTCGTAGTAATAACAATGAAAAAATCCAAGATATTATGGAACGTTTTAGGTATCTTTCTAAGCTGCTAAATGCTGAATTTAATACAGGAAATGATTATCCGGCATGGGAGTTTAAAGAAGATTCTAAGTTGCGCCGTCTTTGTTGTGATGTTTATAAGGAAATGTTTGAAAGTGACATGCAAGTTGCCTCAATTCATGGCGGGTTAGAGTGTGCACTTATGCTTGGCAAAAATAGCAATATGGATATGGTATCTATTGGTCCAGATTTGTTTGATGTACATACAACAAAAGAGCATGTGGATATTGCATCATTGATGCGTACTTGGAATTACTTAATTAAACTACTTAGAACTATGGTTATATAGAGATTTATGTTATACGAATATAAAGTATCTAATAAATATTTATTTTGAGAGTTTTTCAATATAAGAATTATTTATTCTTTACGTATTGCTATGTGACAGGGGGAAGAATATGGATTCTCTAAATAGTTTACCAAAAGAAATGAGCACCAAACTGTGTTGTTCCAAGAAGCCAAAAGAAGTGAAGAGTAACAGTTTTCAAAAACCAGCCATAAGTATTGAGACTTTTGTTTTTATTGGAATTGCAGCGTTATTCTTTGGACTGATTGGACGTAAGATGGGTGGTATTAATTTACTTAATACATTGATGAATACCTCATATGAGCTATTAATAAGTACCGTTTTTTATATCATGGGAATTGCAGTTTTAGCGGGTGCCATCTCAGGATTGTTATCGGAGTTTGGTGTAATAGCTATGATTAATAATCTGTTATCACCCCTAATGAATCCAGTGTATGATCAACCTGGAGCGGCAGCATTAGGTGTCGTAACTACGTATCTTTCAGATAATCCAGCTATTTTAACCTTGGCTGATGATAAGCGTTTCCGTAGATATTTCAAAAAATATCAACTACCTGCCTTAACAAATATAGGTACTGCTTTTGGTATGGGATTAATTATTACCACCTTTATGATTGGTTTGAATTCACCTACTGGCGAATCCTTTGGCTTAGCTGCCTTAATTGGCAACCTTGGTGCTTTCATTGGAAGTGTTATTAGTGCTAGAATTATGTTACATTTTACAAAAAAAGAATTTGGTACAACTGACTATTGTTGTAAGGACGAAAGTAATACAGATATTACTGCTAGTTTTAAATATAGAACTGTTCGACAAGGTAGCGCTAGTTCACGTGCAATAGAAGCGCTCTTAGGCGGTGGAAAATCTGGTGTAGACATGGGCTTGGCTATTATTCCGGGTGTACTAGTTATTTGTACCTTGATTTTAATCATTACAAATGGTCCTTCTGAATTTGGAACTTATACGGGGGCCGCTTATGAAGGTGTTGCCTTCCTGCCATGGTTAGGAGAAAAACTTCAGTTCATATTAACGCCATTGTTTGGGTTTTCTGATCCAGCTGCTATTTCTGTTCCAATTACTTCTCTTGGCGCCGCAGGGGCTGCCATCGGTCTTGTACCTAAATTAGTAAGCAATGGCATCGTTCATGCTAATGATATCGCTGTATTTACTGCCATGTGTATGTGTTGGAGTGGCTATTTAAGTACTCATGTAGCTATGATGTCTGGACTAAAATGTAGTCAACTTACTGGAAAAGCTATATTTAGCCATACTATTGGTGGGCTTTGTGCTGGAATATCTGCCAACTGGTTATACCAATTAACTATATGTATATTCTTTTAAAGGTAAATCATCCCCCGTATGACAGACATATAGAATACATGATATGATAGTCACGAGGAAGAAGCTACCATGACTACTTAAAGTAATGAATTTAAAGAAGAAGCAGTAAAACGTGTTACTGATTGTGGTGAAAATGAAGTCACGGTAGTGTTGAGTAATAAAGAATGTAGAGCCGTTACTTACTAGATTTAGTAAGCAACGGCTCTTTTGTTACTGTAAAACATTGATCAATTTAAATCAACGCTTCTCTCTTCAAAACCTCTATAAAGCTATTGGTTAGATGATTGGTATTGCTGACTTTGTTAAACATCACGCCGTCTTTTACAACTTGTAATCTTGCCTTTTGATCAGGGAAGTTAAATCCTTGTGTATAAAGTACAGGATTATCTCCTATAGGCCAGAATACATCTTGATTTGTTTCTTTGCTTATTTTGAAATAGGCTGGGATATTTTTGCTGATTTGTGCCAATAGATCCTCAGGACTTGCATAAGCCATATTTACACTAAATGCGTTAGCAAGCTTTAGGATCACCTCCCAGTTTTGTAAACCGGCGATAGGCGCAATGGCTTGATTTAGCTTTTGAATTCTTCTTTCTGTATTGGTAAAGGTTCCTTTAGATTCTGCAAAGCCTACGGCTGGTAATACTACATGGGCTTTTTTAGCAGTTTCTGTTAAGTGGGTATCTTGCACCATTAAAAATTCTAGGTTTTCTAGTTTCACAGAAGGAATGTCTTCACCAAAGACCAAAAGTCCTTTAATAGCTTGTTCTTCAATGGCCTTTTTCACTGCTTGTGCATCCATTTCAATGCCCATATCTACAAGACCTTGACTGTTGTTATTTAATTTTAATTGAATAATACCACTACGAGGCTTACCAATATGACCTGCAAGCACTGCAATATTTGCAAGCATTTTCGCAGCTTCAGCTGTTACATTGCTTTGATCAAAGACAATCATCGCTTTTTTGCTGCCGGCATAAAGCTCTGCAATTTCCTTAGCCACATCACTTACTTTAACAGCCTTTAAGGATTCTTTTAGATCTTCAAAATTATGGGCAGCTGGTGCACAACCTCTATCGATTAAAGCTTTTGCTATTTCTTTTAAAAGATCTAAGTTGTTTTTAGGACAAACCTTTTTATAGGCCCATTCGTCTGCTAGGGAGTCAAAAGGATTCATAACAACTAATTTTGATTTTTGTTCTACCGCTTTGCGTATTTTAAGTCCCACAATGGTGTGATCTTTCATTACATCAGCACCGATTAATAGGATGGTTTCTGCACCGAGTAGTTCATCAAAGGTATTGCTAGAAGCATCATAGCCTAGTACCTCTTTGATCCCTGATTCTATATGATTAAAGCTTAGAATATTCTCGGTTCTTAATGCCTTTTTACCAAACTCAGCGGCTAGGTAAATTTCCTCGTTGGTATATCTGTCAGAAACAGAGAGGGCAAGGGCATCTTTTCCATGTAAAACACTTAGGCTTTGGACTTTTTTAGCTGTATAAAGTAACGCTTCATCCCAAGAAACCTCTGTAAGTTCACCATCCTTACGGATAAGGGGTTTTGTTAAGCGTGCACCCTTTTGGGCAATATCAAAACCAAATCTTCCCTTTACACAAAGAAGACCATCGTCTACCTTGCTTTCCCTGTCGGGAAGGGAACGAAGGAGTAAATCTCCCTTTGTAGTAAGGTTTAAGTTACAGCCGACACTACAGTGAGAGCAAACGCTATGGGTTACTTGGGTTGTTACGGGAACAGATTTTTCAATGCTTAGTTTTTCACCAAGGGCACCCGTAGGGCATACACTGATACATTGTCCACAGGAGATACAGCCAGTTTCCTTTAAAGGTTGATTTAGGGCAGGCTTTACAATAGTATCAAAGCCACGATCCACAAGACCTAGGGCTGTAACTCCCATCACTTCCTCACAAACCCTTACACACAAACCACAAAGAATACATTTGTCAGGATTTCTATGGATGAAGGGATGTTCATCCTCAAGAGGACGGTTGTGCACTTCCCCCGAAAGTCTTTGAGGGGCTACCTTATATTCATTGGCATAATCAATAAGTTTACACTCAAAGAAATCATGACATCCACACTCAAGACATCTTTGGGCTTCCTTTTTTGCATCCTCTTCGCTGTAGCCCTTTACAACCTCTTCAAAGTTTGTCTTTCTTTCAGCTGCAGAAAGATGAGGCATTGCAGGTCGATAAAGCTTCTCTCTATCCTTAAAATCTTCTTCTGTTAGGTCATCCCTTTCTACATAGAAAGGTTCTTCATAAGGAATTACGACTCCTTCAAGATAGCTGCAAATCACTTGAGCGGCTTTTTTTCCTTCTCCTATAGCAGCAATGGCAATACCTGGACCCTTATTGGTAGCATCTCCTCCAGCAAATACCCCTGGAAGGTTTGTAAGGTAGGTGTTTTCTCCTGCATGGATGGTACCCCGTTTGGTTAACTGAAGGTCTTCAAAGCCTTCGATGTTTACCCCTTGACCAATGGCAGCAATGACAGCATCCACCTCAATGATTTCTTCTTCTCCCTCAATCGGGATTGGTCTTCTTCTACCACTTTGATCTGGTTCTCCCTGCTTCATCTTTTGAAGACGGATTTTTGTTACCTTGCCATCTTCCCCGAGGACTTCAATAGGGCTTACAAGGAATTTAAAAATAACCCCTTCCTCTTCTGCCTCTTTAATTTCTATATCCTCAGCAGGCATTTCATCCTTTGTTCTTCTATAGATATTATATACTTCTTTAACCCCTAGTCTAACAGCGGTTCTACATGCATCCATGGCTGTATTTCCGCCACCTACGATGGCCACCCGATCTCCCAGCTTTACGGGCTGATTCATGGTAACATTTCGTAAAAAGTCAATTCCCCCCAAAACACCCTCTAATTCTTCACCGGGGCAGTTAAGGTTTGAACTGGTCCATGCACCAATAGAAACATACACCGCATCAAACTGATCTCTTATATGATCAAACTTTACATCCTTTCCGATGCGCACATCTGTAAGCATTTTAACACCCATTTTTTCAATGATGGCAATTTCTTTATCCAAAACTTCCTTCGGAAGACGATATTGAGGAATTCCGTAGCGAAGCATACCTCCAAGTTTAGGCATGGCCTCATAAATTGTGACCTCATGGCCTTCTTTTGCAAGATAATAGGCAGTGGTTAGTCCGCTAGGACCCCCACCGATAATGGCAATATTTTTGCCTGTAGCAGGTTGGATTTCTGGTAAAAATACATCCTCATCCTTTAAATCAATATCTGCTACAAAGCTTTTAAGCCAAGCAATAGATACAGGCTCTTCCGCAAGTTGTCTTCGACAGGCATCCTCACAAGGGTGGGGACAGACTCTACCAATACTTGCAGGAAGGGGTAGCTGTTCTTTAATTAATGTTAATGCCTCTTTATATTGCCCATTGGCAATAAGCCCCACATAGCCTTGACAATCGGTTTGTCCAGGACATGCCAATACACAAGGTGGGCGACAATCTCCAACGTGGTCAGAAAGTAAAAGCTCTAAAGCCATCTTTCTTGAACCCTTTACTCTTTCCGTATTGGTCTTTATTACCATATTTTCACTGATTTCTGTGGCACAGGCTCTAAGCAGCTTTGGAATGCCTTCTACTTCCACTACACAAAGACCGCAGGAGCCATAAATTTTTACCCTCTCATCATAACAAAGGGTAGGGATCTCAATTGCATTTTCTTTTGCTACTTCTAAAATGGTCTGACCTTTATGACCAAGGACTTCTTTTCCATTAATATTCAATCTAATTTGTGCCATAACCTTTCCCCCTATCTTCATTAGTCAACGAACACTGCATTAAAGCGGCAGACCTGTGCACATTTTCCACACTGGATACATTTTTGTGTGTCAATGACATGGGCCTCTTTACGTTCCCCAGTAATAGCCTCTACAGGACAATTTTTGGCACAAAGGCCACAGCCGATACAATTATCCTTTGAAATACTATAGGTTAATAGGTTGCTACACTGCTTCGCAGGACATTTCTTATCATAAATATGCTTTTCATATTCCTCACGGAAGTAACGGATCGTACTTAAAACTGGATTTGGTGCTGTTTGACCGAGTCCACATAAAGAACCGTCCTTAATCTTTACAGCCAACTCTTCTAAAAGCTCAATATCTCCGTCTTTACCCTCTCCTTCACAGATACGGGTTAAAATCTCAAGCATTCTTTTGGTACCAATTCTACAGTGAATGCATTTTCCACAGGATTCCTTTCTGGTAAAATCTAAGAAGAAACGAGCCATATCCACCATACACGTTGTTTCATCCATAACAACCATACCACCAGAACCCATAATGGCACCCGTTTTTGTGATGGATTCATAGTCTACTGGAGTATTTAAAAGTTCTGTAGGAATACAGCCTCCCGAAGGGCCACCCATTTGTACCGCCTTACACAATTTATCATCCTTAATACCGCCACCGATATCGTAGATAATTTCTTGAATAGGCATCCCCATAGGTACTTCTACAAGACCTCCATTTTTAATTTTTCCCGTAAGGGCAAATACCTTTGTCCCCTTACTTTTTTCTGTACCCATGGCTGCAAAGGCTGCGCCTCCGTTTCCTAAAATCCAAGGTACATTCGCTAAGGTCTCCACATTGTTGATATTCGTAGGCTGCTGCCAGTAACCCTTTTGGGCAGGAAATGGCGGTTTTAATCGAGGCATACCTCTTTCTCCTTCTAAGGATGCAATCAGAGCCGTTTCCTCTCCACATACAAAGGCACCTGCTCCTGCCTTGATTCTTAAATCAAAATCAAAGCCACTGCCAAGAATGTCTTTACCCAAAATATTTTTTTCTCTTGCTTGTTCAATCGCCTTTTGCAAACGAACAATCGCCAAAGGATATTCAGCTCTTACATAAATGATACCTTCGTTAGCACCAATGGCATATCCGCCAATCATCATTCCCTCAATCAAGTTATGGGGATCTCCCTCAAGAACACTTCGGTCCATGAAAGCACCTGGATCTCCTTCATCCGCATTACACACAATATATTTAGGAGATCCTTGGGAATTTTTTGCAGCATTCCACTTAAACCAAGTGGGAAATCCTGCGCCCCCTCGACCTCTTAGACCAGAGATTTGAATCTCTTCAATCACCTTTTGAGGGGTCATATCTAAAAGACATTTTTTAATGGCTTCATATCCGCCGGAGGCAATATACTCCTCAATAGATTCAGGATTAATGATGCCGCAATTTCGTAAAGAAACCCTCTTTTGTTTCTCTAAAACACCCTTATCCTCATCTGAAATCACACAAGGGGTAAATACCTTCTTTTCTACCACATGATTTTGCAGCATTTCGGCAACTATTTCAGGTTGAACCTTTACATAAGTCGTTTTATGACCTTCATCATCTATTACATCCACAATGGGTTCTAAATAGCACATCCCAATACAGCCTGTTAAATCAAGGGCAATATCAAGATTTTTACATTCAATTTCATGCTTTAATGCATCAAATACCTTGTTCGCACCAGCGGCAATACCGCAGCTTCCCTGACCCACAACAATCTTCATTACTACACCTCCTGATTTTCAGTCTCTTTTTGTTTAATTTCCCTTAAAATCTCCCTCGTCTTTTCAGGAGTAAGCTTTGCATAGGTTTCACCATTAATCATCATAACCGGTGACAAACTGCAACAACCAAGACAAGCAACATTATTTAAAGTAAACAACAAATCCTCTGTTGTTTCTCCCTCTTGAATATTTAATTCATCACAAATGGCCTCTTCAATCCCCTTAGAGCCATTTACGTGACAAGCAGTTCCTTGACACAGCATAATTAAATACTTTCCAACTGGATCTAGACGAAACTGGGTATAAAAAGTGGCTACGCCATGAACCTTTGCAGGTTTAACCCCAATTCTTTGAGCAATATAATCTAGCACCTCCATAGGTAAATACTCATAAATTGCTTGTGCCTCTTGAAGAATACTAATCAAGCTACCTGCTTTACCCTTATATTTGGCAAATACAGGATCCAATTTCGTAAGATCTACACTTGGATCACTTACAGTTGTTTTAGGAAGTTCATTTCCACCACAGCAACACTGCATTTTTCCCACTCCTCTCCATGATTCTTTGTTTATTTTGTATTTTAAATATAAAATTGAATATAGAAAACAGAATGAATGTATAAAAAATGATGCTATCTTGCTATCTTGTTTACTGCATTGAATTGGATATACATACCATAACACAATTGAATTATATCACAATCCAACATACTTATTGAAAAATTCTTAATTTTTTTATCGTAAAAAACTGAAGAATGTAATACTATAAAAAATATAGAATTTTATGTTAAAATATATAGCGATAGGATATGCAAATAAAAAAGAATATGTACACATGGCAAATAAACATTTGCCATGTGTACATATTCTCTGTATGCTGTACCTGAGAGTTTCTACATAAAATGTATTGCTCCTTCGGCGCCAAAAGTGGTCTTTCCAGAGTTCCATCGGATAACGATCCTTTTGCCTGAAAGATTCTATATAGTTTTCACTATATATTGCTTCTTCGGCTCCCCGAGGGGTCTCTCTCGTTATCTTCATTTGGGTACAATATATGTTGCTACTTTTATTTATTATTTTAATATAATTTACATAATAATTCAATGTTAAGATTTAAACAATTTTAAAGATTATTATTTTTTATGGAGGATGTATGATGATGACAAAGATAGTTTGCATTGGAGATAGTTTAACCTATGGATATATGGTAAGAAGGTCAGAAGTATGGACACGACTTCTTGAAAAGAAATATGATATAAAAGTATTGAATAAGGGGATTAGTGGGGATTCTACAGGAGGTATGTTAGCGAGATTTTATAGGGATGTAATAGATCACAACCCTTCTTTTGTGCTGATTATGGGGGGAAGCAATGATTTTATTATGAGGGTGCCATTAAGCATTGTATGTTCTAATATTGCTGCTATGGTACATCAAGCCCAGGGAAATAATATTATACCGATTATAGCGACCCCTTTAGGAATAGAATCAGAGATGGCTGAAAAACATTGGTCAGAAGTAACAGATTTTTCAAGAGTAAATGAAGATTTACAAAGATATCGAGAATGGATGAAAAAATTTGGAAGGACATTTAATATACCAGTCATTGATTTTTTTAAAGAGTTTAGCGATGCGATAGAAGGAAAAAACAAAGTAGAATATTATCTTGATGGGTTGCACCCAACCCCACAAGGACATGAAATTATGATAGATGTGATAAAAATAGAAAAAATAATTCAGCGCTATAATAAAAATGGATATAATGAATAATCATGGAAATACTCCCCTTGCAAAAGCGGGAGTATTTCCAGTTATACATTGACAAGATATATTCAGCTATATAGAGGATTTTAGAATATCCTGTAGATCAGCATCGGTTAGTTCTATGTGATAGAATAACGCATAAAATTCTTTGGCGTCCTTGGAAACTTCAACCTTAGGAAAATCAAGGGAATAGCACCCAAAACAAAAGGAAATAAAATAATAGGAATATCGTTATTTGCAATAGTGGTTAGACTTTCCATGAGCCAGAAGGTTATTGTTGGAAGCTTATTTAAAGGATCTGCGACATATTTTATTAGGGATAAAAAAGAACCAAATAGAGTTCCCAACATCATGCCCGTTAAAATAAGTACCAAAGTAGCATCAGTATGCTTGGATACTTTCTTGCTAATAAAGTAGGTGAAGAATACTGAGACAATGCCAAAACGATTAAAGTCTAGAAGGATGGCAAGCGCAGCGCCAAAGCCCGCTTCTTGAGATGCACCTAAAATGTCGGGAGAAATCATAGGATTTCTAAATATTCCTTGATAGACGGCACCAGAAAGGGATAAGGCAGCACCAACAAGCATAGCCACAATAATTCTTGGAAGTCTGATACTTAAAATAACTGTATAGGCGTTTTTGGGCATACTTGCATCAAGATTAAAAAAATGAATGCCTAAAATTTTCAAATATGTTACTAAACTTACATGCAAAAGCGAATCATAATGGAATATGGAATATATCTTATCTCCATTTCAGAATGAGCTAGAGCTTCTGCTTGGGAGAGAATTAAAGCGGTTTAGTAAAAATAGTGGTAACCTTGTACAAGATTTAGATTCATTGGGTTATAAATACTTTTATGAAGAATTATGCTACGATTTTCCACAGCCATTTATAAGCTATGAAGAAACATCAAGATTTTTTCAGAAATATTTCCATATAAAAGAAAAAAAGAAATAGAAATGCTACAAGAATTCATTGTAAAGCATTTAAGAAAAGAGGGGAAATATTATTTGTTTGATAATCTAAAAAAAGGAGTTTTTGTAGTAATAAGAAAGAAGTGAAATTTATTAGTAGACTGCAGAAGGACAAAATAGATGGGTTCATAACGAAAACTTATGAATATTCTAATAAATAATAATATAAAATATTGAAAAAATTCTAAAAGTATATTAAAATAGTATTTAAAATAGAAAAAGAAAATCCAAATGAAGATAATGAGAGAGACCCTTAGGGGCGCCGAAGAAGCAATATATAGGCAATATATAGCAGGAACTATATAGAATCTTTCAGGCAAAAGGATCGTTATCCGATGGAACTCTGGAAAGACCACTTTTGGCGCCGAAGGAGCAATACATTTTATGTAGAAACTCTCAGGCAAAGCATACAGAGGAATGTGAGGCATAGTTATAAATCATGCCCTCATGTTCCTTTTGTTTTACCTAAAATATGATTTTGTTTTGAAATGCTAGAAAGAAATTCATAAGAAACAATTTTATTTATCAAAATAAACCTGAGAAGGGAGGATGTTTTATGAGCAGCGCGAGAAAAACGCCGTTATTTGAAATGCATCAAAAGTATGGGGGAAAAATTGTAGATTATGCAGGTTGGGCTCTTCCTGTGCAGTATGAGGGATTAATTCCTGAACATGAAACGGTAAGAAGTAGTGCAGGAATTTTTGATGTTTCTCATATGGGGGAAGTAGAGGTTAAGGGAAAGGATGCATTCGTTTATGTACAAAATCTTATTACCAATGACGCATCTACATTAAAGGACAATCAAATTCTTTACACTTTAATGTGCTATCCTGATGGAGGTGTTGTGGATGATCTGTTGGTGTATAAGTTTTCAGAAACACATTTTTACTTAGTAATCAATGCAGGAAATATTCAAAAAGACTATCAATGGATGGTAGAGAATAAAGCAAATTATGAAGTAGAGATTGTAAATGTATCCGATGACATAGCAGAGATAGCAATACAAGGACCAAAAGCAGAACAAATTTTACAAAAACTTACGGATACAGATTTATCAAAAATCCCATTCTTTTACTGCAAACGAGATGTAAAGATTGCAGGTATTCATTGTTTGATTTCAAGAACAGGATATACCGGAGAAGATGGATTTGAAATATATGCTCCGAATCAAGACGTATCGGATTTATGGGAGCAAGTAATGAAGGCAGGGAAGAAAGAGGGGATTAAGCCAGCAGGATTAGGGAGCAGAGATACCCTTCGGTTTGAAGCAACACTGCCATTATATGGTCATGAGATCGCTCAAGATATTACACCTTTAGAAGCAGGATTAAGCTTCTTTGTGAAACTTGATAAAGATGATTTTATAGGGAAACAGGCGTTGGTAGCACAAAAAGAAAAGGGTGTCCCAAGAAAATTAGTGGGTTTTGAAATGAAGGAAAGGGGTATACCTAGAAGTAACTATGATGTTTTTTATGAGGATCAAAAGATAGGTTTTGTGACTACTGGTTATTTTTCACCGACGTTAAAGAAAAATATAGGCCTAGCATTGATCGATGCAGACTATGCAAAAATCGGTAAGCAAATAGAAATCGCTATTCGAAAAAATAGGGTAAAAGCAGAAATTATAAAGAAAACTTTTTATACCAAAAAATATAAAAAATAAGAGGAGGAAGCACAATGAAAGTATTAAAGGAGTTACTTTATACGGAAAATCATGAATGGGTAAAGGTAGAAGGAGAAAAGGCTTATATAGGGATTACAGATTTTGCACAGCATGCGATGGGAGATATTGTATTTGTAGAAATGCCTAATGTTGGAGATGAATTTGAGATAGGAGATGCATTGGGTGTTGTAGAGTCAGTAAAGGCAGCATCGGATATCTATATGCCAGTAGGGGGAACTGTGGAAGTATTGAATGAAGCCCTTGAAGATGATCCAGCTTTAATCAACGAAGATGCTTATAAAAATTGGATTATTCAAGTAACGTTAACAGATAAAGCACAATTAGAGGCGTTATTATCACCGGAGGATTATGAAAAATTATGTGAAGAGGAGGCATAATATGTTTCCATATATACCTATTACACAAAATGATGAAAAAAAAATGCTAGAAGAATTAAAGATTGAGAATATAGAGCAACTCTTTAAGGATATACCTACAAATGTGCGTCTAAATAGAGCTTTAAATCTTAGAAAGTCTATGTCAGAATATGAAGTAACAAAACATATGGAAGATTTAAGTAAGCAAAATGTAGATATAAATCAATTGGTATGCTTTTTAGGGGCAGGTGCTTATGATCACTATATTCCATCAACAGTAAAGCATATTATTTCAAGATCAGAATTTTATACGTCATATACACCCTACCAGCCAGAAATTAGTCAAGGTACTTTGCAAAGCATATTTGAATATCAGACGATGATTGCCAACTTAACAGGAATGGATATAGCTAATGCATCTATGTATGATGGTGCTAGTGCGCTGGCAGAAGCTGCTGCTATGGCTGTATCTAGTACAAGACGAAAAGAGATCATTGTGGCTGGAGCCATCCATCCTGAATCAAAAAAAGTAGTAGAAACCTACTCAAAGTTTAAAGGTATCAAGATCATAGAGATAAAAGCATTGGATGGAAGTACAGATACAGAAAAATTAAAGCAGGCAGTTAGTAAAGATACGGCAGCTGTACTGGTTCAAAATCCTAATTTTCTAGGAATTATTGAAGATATAGAAGCAATTGAAAAAATTACCCATGCGCAAAAATCATTGCTTATTATGAGTGTTGACCCAATTTCTTTAGGGCTCTTAAAGACACCTGGAGAGCTAGGGGTAGATATTGTGGTAGGTGAAGGGCAGTCTCTTGGAAATAGCTTGAGTTTCGGTGGACCTTATCTTGGATTTATGGCTACTACCAGCAAGTTAATGCGTAAAATACCTGGAAGAGTGGTAGGTCAAACAGAAGATGTGGAAGGTAAGAGGGGATTTGTGCTTACACTGCAAACAAGGGAACAACATATTCGAAGAGAAAAGGCAACTTCAAATATTTGCTCGAATCAAGCTTTGAATGCTTTAGCAGCAACGGTATACCTTTCAACCTTGGGAAAACAGGGATTACGAGAAGTTGCCATGCTCAGTACACAAAAAGCACATTATGCATTCAAGGAAATCACCAAGTCAGGCAAATATAAAGCAGCCTTTAGTAAACCATTTTTTAAAGAATTTGTGATAAGTAGTGAAATAGACAGTACGCGAATCAATGAAATCTTATTAAAGAATGGTATACTGGGTGGATATGATTTGGGTAGAGAGAATCCTCAGTTTAAAAATCATTTGTTGTTCTGTGTAACAGAGAAGAGAACTCGGGAAGAAATCGATCAATTGGTGAATGTATTGGAGGGGATAAAATGAAGGAATACAATAAGTTGATATTTGAAATTTCAAAGCCTGGACGTAAGGCTTATGCGTTACCTTCAAATGATGTACCGGAAGTAGACATCAAGGATTTCATTCCCGAAAGCATGCTGGCAGACAAAGTGCTAGATTTACCAGAAGTGAGTGAAGTGGATGTAATAAGACATTTTACCCTTTTATCCCATAAGAATTACTCTGTAGACTCAGGTTTTTACCCCCTTGGTTCCTGTACCATGAAATATAACCCCAAAATCAATGAGGATATGGCAAGTCTGAGGGGCTTTAGTCATATTCATCCCTATCAATCTGAGGAAACCGTACAAGGGGCCTTAGAAATGATGTATCGTTTAGATCAGATGTTGTCGGAAATTACGGGTATGGAAAGAGTTACCTTGCAACCTGCGGCAGGTGCCCATGGAGAAATGACAGGTCTTATGATCATCAAAGCGTATCATGAACATCGAGGAGATTTTAAAAGAAAGAAAATTATTGTGCCTGATTCTGCTCATGGCACAAATCCAGCCAGCGCAATGGTCGTTGGGTTTGATGTGGTTGAAATTAAATCAGATCAGCAAGGAGCTGTTGATTTAGAGAATTTAAAAGCTGCATTGGATGATGAAGTGGCAGGATTGATGTTGACAAATCCAAGTACTTTAGGGTTGTTTGAGGAGAATATCAAAGAAATTGCAGACTTAGTGCATAAAGCAGGTGGATTGCTTTATTATGATGGAGCAAATGCCAATGCAATTATGGGCATTGCAAGACCAGGAGATATGGGGTTTGATGTAGTTCACCTAAATCTCCATAAGACATTTTCAACACCCCATGGAGGTGGAGGTCCAGGGAGTGGGCCTGTAGGTGTTCGCAAAGATCTTGTACCATTTTTACCCGTACCTATGGTAGAGAAAAAAGAAGACAAATATGTATTTGATTATGGCTATCCACAGTCTATCGGTAAAATAAGGTCTTTCTATGGAAACTTTGGTGTAAATGTCCGAGCATATACCTATATTCTATCTATGGGAAGCGATGGATTAAAAAGAGCCAGTGAAGTAGCTGTACTAAACGCCAATTATATGATGAATAAATTGAAAGGGCATTATTATCTACCGATAGATAAAGTTTGCAAACATGAATTTGTTCTAGGTGGATTAGGTAAGCATGAGTTAGAAGTATCTACACTAGATGTAGCAAAAAGGCTATTGGATTATGGCTATCATCCACCAACCATTTATTTTCCACTCATTGTGAATAATGCCCTTATGATTGAACCCACAGAAACAGAAAGTATTGAAACGTTAGATGGTTTCATCGAAGCATTAGTGAATATTGCCAAAGAAGCTGACGAAAATCCTGAATTAATTAAAAGTGCACCCCATAATACCACGGTTAGAAGACTAGATGAAGTAAAAGCAGCGAGAAATCCAATTTTGAAATGGAAGAAAACAGAATAAGATACAATCAATACTGCCTTGAAGCCCTTATAAAAGGGATTTTGAGGCAGTGTTTTTATGGTATAGATGTGGTATAATCGTTTTAATCAATAATAAAGTAGGTGAGAAAATATGGAACAACATGATAAACGGATCAATTATAGTTTAGATAAAGCATTGAGTCTTTTAGAATATTTTACAGCAGAGCATCCCGTTAGAGGATTAAGCGAGATTGCACGGATTTCATCCATTCCTAAGGCTACCGTGTATAGATTGTTTAATACCTTCGAAAAGAATGGCTATTTAAAGAAAATCAATATAGATGGCAAACAAAATCAATACACCTTAGGAATGAAATTTCTTACATTAGGAACGATTGTTTCAGAATCTATAGAAGTAAAAGCGATTGCTGTTTCTTATATGAAAAAGTTGTGTAATGAGCTGAACGAGGATGTACAGCTAGTTATGAGAGATAGCAATCAAGCAATTTACGTAGAGAAATTTATTTGTACACATCCTGTAAGACTGTTTACGAAAACTGGTAGAAGGGCCTCCCTGAATGCAGGGGCTTGTCCGAGAGCGATACTATCCTTTTTGAAGGACGAGGAAATTGAAGATATAGTAACAAATGAGCAATTAATTAAGTATACAGAAAGTACAGTGGTGGAAAAAGAAAAAATTTGGGATATGATTTTAGAAAGTAGAAAAAAAGGATATACCGTTAGCTTTGGGGAAATGGAACCTCAAACTGCTGCAGTTGGGGCACCAATCTTCGATTATACAGGGAATGTTGTGGCATCCCTTAGTACAGCAGGACCTGAGCAGAGATTTGATGTAACAAGACTTCCTGAGATTATTGAAAAAACAGTAAAAACAGCAAAAGAGATTTCAAAAGCCTTAGGTTATATAGAAAAATAATTTTTAAAGAAGATATCAGCATGAAAGAAAAAAGAAATCAAAAATGATGAAAGTTTAATGACTTCATCATTTTTTTTTGCAATAATTCTTGAAAAATGACAATAGAATAACAGTTTAATAATCTACTGTTGTTTCAAGAAGAATTATGTGGATTCTTGAAAACAAAAGAGAAATAGGGGCATGAAAAAAGAGTTTGCAGAAATTATCAGAATAGAAGGTAAAAGGACACGGATTAAAAATGATAATATATTAACGAAATTGTCTAAAAGTTTTTAAAATTACTATAGACAATAAAAAAAGTGTGTGATATCATAAAATTGCAAAATACAAACCATTGGTTCAATATATAAAACAAATATAAGAATATATGGAGGTGTTTTCATGTACAAAGTTGATTTGAATAGTGACTTAGGAGAAAGTTTTGGAAATTATAAGATCGGATTAGATGAAGAAGTAATTCAATATGTTACTTCGGCAAACGTTGCCTGTGGATGGCATGCAGGAGATCCGATGGTGATGGAAAAAACAATCCAAATGGCAAAAAAGCAAGCAGTAGGCGTAGGCGCCCATCCAGGATTTTTAGATTTAATGGGCTTTGGAAGAAGAAATCTTGTAGTTACGCCAGATGAAGTAAAAGTTTATGTCAAATATCAGCTAGGGGCTTTGATGGCTTTTGCACAAGCACAAGGTCTAAGGGTGCAGCACGTGAAACCTCACGGTGCCATGTACAATATGGCAGCGAAAGACAAAGCATTAGCTAAGGCCATTGCAGAAGCAATTTATGAAGTAGACAAAAATATTATTCTTTTGGCACTTGCCAATAGTGAAATGATTGAAGCAGGAAATCAAGTGGGACTGAAAGTAGCAAATGAGGTATTTGCAGATAGAGCCTACAACAAAGATGGTACATTGGTATCAAGAAAATCGGAAGGCGCAGTGATACATGATGCAGACTTAGCCATAACAAGGGTTGTAAGAATGGTAAAGGAAGGAAAAGTCACTGCAATAACTGGAGAAGATATTCAGATCAATGCACAATCGATTTGTGTACATGGCGATAATCCAGAAGCTCTTGAATTTGTAAAAAAAATACGATCAAAGCTAAAAGAAGAAGATATTGAAGTAACTGCAATTTCAAATTTTATTAAATAGGAGGAAAGCCAATGGAACCAGTTAAAAAACATGCAAAAGCAACAGGAGTAATTGGAGGAAAGGGAAAAAACTTAGGTGCACTCTTGGGAGCAGCATTTATTATGGCTACTTCAGCTATTGGACCAGGGTTTTTAACACAAACGGCTACTTTTACAGCAGAATTTGCAGCAAGCTTTGCATTTGTAATTCTTGTATCAATCATTTTGGACATAGGCGCACAAGTAAATGTATGGCGAATTATTGGTGTATCGGGTATGAGAGGGCAGGATATTGCTAACAAGGTGGTTCCAGGACTAGGTTACTTTGTAGCAGTTTTGGTAGCCTTAGGTGGACTGGCATTTAATATTGGAAATGTTGGTGGAGCTGCATTAGGTCTAAATGTACTTTTTGGAATGAATGTAAAGTTAGCGGCTGTCGTTTGTGGAATTATTGGTGTTATTATTTTCTTATCTAAAGATGCGGGACCAGCGATTGATAAGTTTGTGAAAATACTTGGAGGATTAATGATTCTGATTGTTGCATATGTGGCGGTTGTAACAAAACCACCTGTGGGAGAGGCAATCTATAGAAGTGTAGTTCCTGAAAATTTTAAAACATTGATTTTTCCTACGATTACGTTATTAGGAGGAACCGTTGGAGGTTATATTACTTTTGCTGGGGGACATAGATTAATTGATGCAGGAATCACGGGAGAAGAGAATCTAGGAGAAATTACAAAGGGTTCTGTAATGGGGATTATCATTGCCTCTGTTATGAGAGTATTTCTTT
Source organism: Clostridiaceae bacterium 35-E11 (assembly GCA_038396625.1). Lineage (GTDB taxonomy): Bacteria > Bacillota > Clostridia > Peptostreptococcales > Thermotaleaceae. Next base: position 2,961,612 of record CP121688.1, on the reverse strand, counting down.
TCTTAGCAGTACTAGGAGTAGTGAGCAGAGGGTTAGCATTAGATCCTTCAAATCCAGCAGCATCTGCTTTTCAACATGGGGCTGGTATGATTGGATATAAATTCTTTGGAATTGTGTTATGGGCAGCAGGTATTACATCTGTAATTGGTGCAGCATATACATCGGTATCTTTTTTAAAGACATTACATCCAACTATAGAGAAAAATGAAAAATACTTTATTATTGCATTTATTGTAGCTTCTACTTTCATTATGGCATGGTTAGGTAAACCTGCAAAACTTCTTATTTTAGCAGGATCACTAAACGGACTTATTTTACCTGTAACGATAGGTACCATTTTACTAGCTTCTAAAAGAAAAGATATTGTAGGTGACTACAAGCATCCCACTTGGTTACTCGTGTTTGGAGTATTGATTGTTCTTGTGGCAGGATATGCAGGGGTAAATGCCCTAAAAAGTATGACTATGTTAGTACATTAAGCATGAGGCATCTAAACAGACATGGATTCAATATCATGAAATTTGTTTAGATGCCTACTATATTAGACTACTTAGCACGAGGAGGAAGTAGCATGTATAAAGAGACAAAATATTTAACAGCAGGAGATAGAGCAGTAGTCGTAGAATTTGGAGATATGATCTCTGAACCCATAAATAGCAAAGTGCGTGCAATGATGATTGCTATTGATACAAGAAATATGAAAGGGATTGTAGAAATGGTTCCTACTTATCGATCATTACTAGTGCACTATAATCCTTTAGAGATCGATTATCAAAACTTGATAAAGGAATTAAAAGTATTAGAAAATGAGTTAGATCATATTGATATTCCTTTACCTCAGGTTATAGAGATTCCTACAGTATATGGTGGTGAATATGGGCCGGATATTGAAAATGTGGCAAAGCATAATGATTTGACAATAGACGAAGTCATTCAGATACACACGTCAAGAGAATATTTGATCTATATGCTTGGATTTACCCCCGGGTTTCCTTATTTGGGAGGAATGGATGAAAAAATTGGTACTCCAAGACTGAAAGTACCTAGGACAAAAATTTCGGGAGGCTCTGTAGGCATTGCAGGCAATCAAACAGGTATATATCCTATTGACAGTCCAGGAGGATGGCAATTGATCGGAAAAACACCGTTAAAGCTTTATGATCCCTATAGACATACACCTATTTTGCTACAATCAGGGAACTATATCAAGTTTGTTTCCATTAATGAAGAAGAATATCACAAGATAGAATCCGCAATTCAAAAAAACGCATATGAATATATAACATACCCCAAAGAAAGGAGCGTTCGATAGTCATGGCAATGTTCAAAATCATTCATCCTGGATTTTTGACCTTGGTACAAGATCAAGGAAGATATGGCTACCAGCAGTTTGGCGTTCCTGTATCTGGTGTGATGGATAGCTATGCTCAGCGTGTAGCAAATATTTTAGTGGGTAATGATGAAGGCGAAGGCGTTCTAGAGCTCACCATGTTAGGACCACAGATAGAATTTGAAAGCGATATGATCATCGCTATAACTGGAGGAAACCTATCTCCATCCCTCAATGGGGCTGCTATACCGATGTGGCAAAGTATTTATGTAAAACAAGGAGAACGTTTGATTTTTCAAGGAATGAAGAGTGGCTGTCGAAGCTATATTGCTTTTGCTGGAGGAATTGATGTTCCAAAGGTTATGGGGAGTAAATCCACCTACACAAAGGGTAAAATAGGAGGATATGAGGGAAGACCCTTAAAAGCTGGGGATAGATTACAAATCGGTGTGGCAAAGGAAGCACTTATATCTTTAAAGGGAAGAACTGTAGCAGATAAGTATATACCCCAATATACCAATGATTTTGAGGTAAGGGTTATCTTAGGGCCTCAAGATCAGTACTTCACTTCTAAGGGAATTGAGACCTTTCTTTCAAATAAATATGTAGTTACCAATGAATGCGACCGAATGGGATTTAGATTAGATGGGGAAGTCATAGAGCATATGAATGGAGGAGATATTATTTCCGATGGTATTGCCTTTGGTGCGATTCAAATCCCTGGTCATGGAAAACCTATTATTATGATGGCTGATAGACAGACAACCGGCGGCTATACCAAAATAGCCAATGTAATTAGTGCAGACTTGTATAAGATTGCACAAGCAAAACCAGGGGATCAAATAGCATTTCAAGCAGTTACTGTTCAAGAAGCACAAAGCGCTTTAAAGGAATTAGAACAGAAGGTATTGAATATTAAAAGAAATTGTGTTGCCCGGGAAATTATTTGTACAAGACAGTTTGCATTAAAGATTAATGGTAAAAGCTACGAGGTAAAGGTGGAAGAGCTTCGGTAATATTGACTAAAAAGAATAAAGTGAAATAGCGGAGAATCGACTCTCCGCTATAAATATATAGGATGAAGAAAAGGTTAGCCAGTAGATGACTGTATCTGCAGAATTTTTTGCTCTAGGCAGATTGATAAAGATAAGTTTCTTCGTCCAACAGCATCAAAGTCAATTTGAATCACATCTTTGTGAATGGATGTTACTATGCCTTTTCCAAATTTTTCATGATACACAGGCATGCCTACAGTATAATCATGATGGATAATGCTATTATTTTCAAGATTTTTAAAAGAATAGTGCTTCTGATGTTTTTTATAGAATCCCTTTGTATCAATAGTTTTTATGATATCGTTAGGATAACATTGAGCCATACATTTTTTAACTTCCTTTACAAATCTAGAGGGTTTTACCATCATTTCTTCTTTAAAATCCATTACTAGCAGTGTAAGCATCTTTCTTGCTCTTGTCATTCCTACATAAAATAATCTCCGTTCCTCTTCTAAGGAGGAAACATCTTCTTCCTCCAATAAATCAATACTATTCTTTGTTGGAAATTGCCCATCGATTAAGTCAACCATATACACATCATCAAATTCCAATCCTTTTACAGAATGAATCGTGGATAATACAACAGCACTTTTATTTTTATTATATTTTGAAGCCTCGATTATTTTCTGCAATTCATGAAACCGTTGTAGAAATTCTATAAGCGTAGCGGCTTCAGAAGCAAGGATCTTTAAATGGGATAAAATCATATTCATACTTTCATAAGAATAACGCATTCTTTGACAATGAGATTGTAGATACTTCTTATAAGTCAGATCATTTTCTATAAACAGAATGGCTTCTAAGGGTTTCTTTTTAGATAAGCTCACAAAATCAGAGCGCAATCGTAGAAGGTTATCTTTTTGATAACTTCTCAGATCTTCGTAATTTAGTAAGCGATCAAATACAGATTGATAGAGATGCTGATGTTTTATGGTGTGGAGAATTGCTTTAGAAATATATCCATTCATTTTAAAATAAATTCTTTCAAAGGCATTCATATCGTAAGGATTTAATGCTAGATCGAAAAAAGCAATGATATCTTGAACAATCCAGTGATTGAAGAAATGCATATTTAATCCCCGCATATAAAAGGCAATGTTATTTCTTTCGAGTTGATCAATAAAAGGAATAGCAGAAATATTGTTCCTAAATAAAATGGCTGTATCATATAATGCTTTTGTATGCTTTAGTTGATCTACAATATAATTTGTTTGTTCCCTTTCATTTGCTACATGGATAATGGCAATCGGTTGATTTCCTTGGTTTTTTGTAAACAAATGCTTTGCATATCGCTCACTATTTGACTTTATAAACGCATTGCTTACCGTTACAATATCATGGGTGGAACGATAATTTTGTTCCATAAAAAAGGTTTTGGCATGCTTATAGGTACGATCAAATTGAAGGAGTGCTTTTGGAAATGCACCACGAAAGCCATATATGGATTGGTCATCATCGGCAACCATGAAGATATTATTTTTTGGATGAACAAGTAAGCGTATAATGGTATGCTGTAGTTTAGATGTATCCTGGGCTTCATCTACTTGAATATAGGGGTAATGCTTCTGATACTGATTCAGTAAATGAGGATTGCTTTGCAATATTTTTAAGGCAAGATGTAGCATATCATCAAAGTCAATATAATTATTTTTTCGTTTATATTTTTCGTACAACACATAAATTTGTTGAAAGCCATCAATTTCGAAAGTATGACTTGAAAAATCTTTTGTGTCAATCATGGCATTTTTCACATAACCGATAGCGTTAGATAATGCTTCTAATTGATCATCGTTTAAAAATTCTTTGTTCACTTGATGATAGAACTGTTTTAATAAAATGGCTTTATGAACAGGGGCGTTTTTTCCTTCAATGATGGTGTATTTGATTTGATGTATTGCTGCATATCTTTTAATAATACTTAATGCAAAGCCGTGAATGGTTGAAAAATAAACATTTACATCAATTTTATCTCCAAAGACACGATAAAAGCGATCCTTCATATCCTTTGCGGATGCATTACTAAATGTAAGGGATAAAATATTTTTAGCATCAATCTTGTGGTGGAGAATCAAGTTGGCTGTTCTACAAATCAATACCGTTGTTTTGCCAGCACCAGGTACGGCTAAGACAATGGCAGGGCCATCTTTATGGCACACAGCTTCTTGTTGTTGAGGATTGAGGTGAATATTATATTTGGTTTTTAATGTATGGAAAAAATCTCTATACAATGGATCCGCCTCCTATAGAAAAAATAGGACAATTCTTCTTCACAAAACCTTATTATAACATAGGAATGCCTTTACATGAAAAAAATATCTTTAATAGAATATAACTTTGTGAATTTATGAAATAATTTCAATACTATTCTAATATTAATGAAAATATAGAAAAATTAAAGGATTTAAAAGATGGGTATAGAAATAAATACTATGAAAGTTACTAGGAACCGTCAAAAAAAGTATAGTGATTATATGGGATAAGGAGGAATAGTATGGTACATTTTCCAGATGCTAAAATCCTAGATGTAGATCTTACACATCACAAAGTCAGCACAAGAACAGTAAATGGGGAAACGTATCGCCTTTATCCCGGAGGATCAGCTCTGGGATTGTATTTGATGTTACAAGAAATAGGGGTAGGAATAGAACCACTTTCCCCAGAAAATATGCTCATATTTTCTGTAGCCCCCATTACAGGCTTGCCCATTAGTGGTCAGAGTAGGATGGTTGTTACTACAAAGAGTCCTTTGACTGGAGGAATCGGTGATAGTCAAGCAGGGGGTTTTTTTCCGGTACACTTAAAAGCCAATGGTTATGATGCTGTTGTTTTTCGTGGAAAGTCCCAAAAGCCTGTTTATCTATATATAGATGGCGAACATATTGAATTAAGAGATGCACAAAATATTTGGGGAAAGGTAACTGGTGAGGCAGAACAGTTGATCAAGGAGGAGTTAGGAGAAAAAAATTTAGAAATTGCACAGATTGGTCCCGCTGGCGAAAACCTTGTACGTTATGCGTGTATTATAAATATGTGTAATCGAGCAAATGGAAGAACAGGTACGGGCGCAGTGATGGGATCGAAGCACTTAAAGGCTGTCGTTGTGAAAAAAGCACGTCCCATCAAAGCGTATGATCCAGAAGGCTTCAAATCTTTAACGAAAAATGTTTTGGAGAGATTACAGAATAACGCCACAATATCCGGATTGGGAGAACATGGAACTGATGGAGATCTTGAGGGGTTTCATGAGGAAGGATTTTTGGCGACAAAAAATTGGCGTACCGGATATTTTCCAGAGGGAGCAAAAAATATCACAGGTGCTACAATGAGCGAAACAATTCTAAAAGAAAGAGACACTTGTCATGCCTGTGCCATAAGATGTAAAAGAGTTGTAGAAGTACCAGGCAAGGTAGATCCTTTATATGGAGGACCAGAATATGAGACTTGTGCCACTTTTGGTTCTTACTGTGGTATTACCCATATAGAAACAGTAGCATTGGCGAACCAATTATGTAATGCGTATGGATTAGACACCATTTCCTGCGGTTCCACTATTGCCTTTGCTATGGAATGCTATGAAAAGGGTTTACTAAATAATCATGATACAGATGAGTTGAAAATGACATTTGGAAATGATGACATTATTCCGATTATGATTGAAAAGATTGCAAAGCGCGAAGGATTTGGAGATTTATTGGCAGAGGGAAGCGCGCGGGCAGCAAAAAGGATAGGAGATGAGGCTGTACCATTGAGTATGTCTGTGAAGGGGCAAGAAATGCCTGCCCATATGCCTCAAATGAAGCCTTCTGTAGGATTGGTTTATGCCGTAAATCCATTTGGCGCCGATCATCAATCCAGTGAACATGATGTTTTTTTAACGATGCCTCCAGATAGTCAAGAAAGAATATGGCTAGCTCAGCTAGGATTATTTAAAGGCTATGATAATTATTTTGCATTGGATGATCACAAAGTTCTTTTCGCTTGGAATACACAGCGATTTTTATCGATACTAGATACCTTGTGTTTATGTCAATTTGCATGGGGACCTGCCTGGCAGCTTTATGGTCCAAATGATCTTATAGATTTATGTAAATATGGATTAGGATGGGAAACATCCTTGTTTGAATTAATGACCATGGGAGAACGACGCATTACTATGATGCGATATTTTAATGAGAGAGAAGGCTTTACAAAGAAAGATGATACACTCCCAGAGCGCATTTTTACGCCACTACCTGATGGACCTTCAAAAGGAGTACATGTAGATAAAGTAACCTTTGAAAAGGCGAAGGAAAGGTATTATCAATTTGCTGGATGGGATGAAGAAACAGGAAATCCTACAGAAGCCACACTCAGAAGATTATCATTGGAATGGTTGATTGAAAAAGAATAATGCAAAGGAAGTTTAAACGTGGAGATATTTGTAAATAATCGGGAAGTGACAGTGCCTTTAGAATGTTCTGTAGAAGATTTACTAAGAATAATGGGTTATCATCCCTATGCCCCCATATGGATTAATGGCCTCCAAATATTAAGAAGAGATTATCCTTCAAGAAAGATAAAAGATCAGGATCACATTAAAATTATCAGGCCCTTGGCAGGGGGATAAAGATAAATAGAAGGATTTAAAAATCCATCTTCATCATAGAAGGTGGATTTTTTTGCCATGGTGGCGTGAATGGGATGGAAGGAGATTAGCAACTACAAGGACAGAGAATTAAATGGAAAAAAATTTGTAAAAAGATGATTTGAGAATAATTAAAGATGAATGGTATTATAAGTAATGGTATTTTTTAGAAACCTGCTTCCATATACTAGTCAAGATGAGTCAAGGAGCATTAGTGGGAATTCTACCTGGAGAATGAGAAATACAAGGGAGATGCCTTTTCACAGAAGAATGCAGAAAAATGCCTGGAATGTAGTCCGCAGAGTATAGAAAGAATAAAAATTCACCCTGATATGTAGTATAGTTTAAGCGATTACTAAGACTACATATCAGGGTGCTTATTTTACTAATTTGTAACTAGAAATATTCTTTAACTTAAAAATGAATTCATATGGATCCATTTTATAAATGACTAGTTAATTGATTGGAATGGATATAATTTATTGTTCTATAGGTATACAACCTTTGTAATCATACCCCCAGGCGTCTCACCATTATTTGATTGGTGAAAGGTCTTTGTTCCATTTAGAGGCCATATTCCTGGATTGTTAGCAACTAACTCCACATCAATTCTTCTACCTGACGCAATGTCAATGGTATCATCCCAAAAACCAGATCTTGAGAATCCATTAATGGATACAATTCTAAAATCATGGCCATGTAAATGCATGGAGTGAGATTCACTTGCTTTTGTAATAAACCTTATTCTTATTTTTTCACCAAACCTAAAATAGAGCGATGATGTATCAGGAAAGGATTTACCGTTTATAGTAAAGAAATTAGGATTACGATGAAATTTATTTGGTTTATATGTTCCAGCAATAACCTTTCCTATTTCTGGATGAGGAATCTCCCACTGCTGCACTAATAATACATAATCATGATGGGGTATCATGTAAGGTATAATGTTCTCATTTTTTGGAAGAACAATAAATGCTCCAATGAGGCCCTGAGATACCTGAAATGCTTCTGGAGAGTGATAAAAGAATGTACCTGCTTGCCAGCATAAAAATTTATAAGTATAAGACTCTCCTGGATTTATTCGTGGAGTTGCTGGTTCTATGGCAGGAGTACCATCTTGTGAGTTTGGTTTTGCTAGACCATGAACATGAAGGGATGTGGGATGCTCCATTCTATTTTCAACTGTAAGATAGATCCATTCACCTTGTCTCATAATGATTAATGGTCCTGGAGTAGAACCATTGTATCCAAGGACTTCGATTGTCAAGTTAGACAATATGTTATGTTTAATAGGTTCTGCTATAAGATGAAAGTGTCTTATATTGCCTTCTTGCCGATAGCCAGCTATTTGCATGTCAGGAGCCTTCACTCTGTTCTCCCAAAGCGATGCAGAGTTGGGGGATTGATAAGCTAAAGGGGGGATACTTATATATTGCATGATATTCACCTCCTGTAGAAATTTAAATAAAAAACATGTTATATTATATTGTTAATAGTATATTTAAAGACTACAAAAGTTCATGATATAAAGTGTTATATAGTAAATAAATGTATCATAATAACCATACATAAGGTGAGCATAAAGAGCCATGCCTACCTTTGACCAATGAATAGACTACTTCATAAGGGCGCATCATTCCATTGTATTCATGTTTAAGAATATGACAGTGCCATGGATATTTACCAGTATAAGGGCCAAATTGTGCAATGATTTTAATTATTTCCCCTGGGTTTACATTTACAGTATCTTTCCAACCCATCTCATTAGGCAAAGGTGGAACTAGGATAAATCCCATTATAACCGTACATCAATATAGGTAAGAATTTATTTGATTATATAAAAATTTTTTCCACTATTGATTATATGAATATATAGAAATAAGGGTGTATATGTTTTAGCGAAAAAATAATTAATTTATAGTGAAAAACTTAATTGTAGCAGATTTGTGATAAGTACTTGCAATATATATGTTGTGACTACATAGCACTAAATGTATTGATGATTACCATGTATAACTCCTTGTGCTAATATTCTAATAATAATCTTACGTATTTATAAATTAGGGGTTTTAATGACAAAATAAATAATAGGATTTATTAAGATCTAAAAATCTACCATGAATAGTATTAATTTTTATAAGAGACAAACCATACTAGTTATGTCTTTCAACTTATTAAGACTCTCAATAGATAAAATAAGGAATAGGAAGTGAAAACATGAAAAAAGTTACAGATATTATGGGGATAAATCAGTTGCTACTAGACGAAATTAGAAAACGAGGGAAGAAAGGGAATCCATTAATTGAACACTTAGGTACAACAAAACAACTCCCTCATTTTGATCAATTGATGTTTTTACCTAACCAACTTCATGAATTTATGCTGATGGATGATATAGAAGTCAATACGAAAACCCTAATTGGACCAAAGGCAAATAAACCTCTAGAAATTAGTACTCCAATGATGATAACAGCTATGACCTATGGTGTTGTTAGTAAAGAAGCAAAACTAGCTTTAGCCAAAGCTTCAACTTTAGCAGGAATTTCAGCAAACTCTGGTGAGGGTGGGATGCATTTAGAAGAAAGAGAGCTAGCTAATAAATATGTTCTTCAATATAATCGAGGAGGATTTTCCAACGATGAAGCACATTTAAAGCTTGCAGATATGATTGAGATTAAATGGGGGCAGGGAGCAAATCCTGGAACCTACTCTATACTACCAGCAAGTCAAATGGAAAATGAATTGCCTATCATACGGAACTTACAACCAGGGCAAGATTCTTATATGCCTCCTCATCATCCCAGTATAAACAATCATCAGGATTTAAAAAATACAGTGGACTATCTTAAAGAGGTATCTGGTGGAGTACCTATTTCTATCAAGTTCTGTGCATCAAGAATTAAAGAAGACATTGATATTGCATTATATGCTGGTGCAGATGTAATTGTAATTGATGGGGCACAGGGAGGAACTGGAGGATCTCTAATACTTACTGAAAATGATTACGGTGTACCTACAATTTATGCTGCATCGATTGCAGGGGATTACTTAAAAATGAAGGATGTAAAAGATAAGATTTCTTTAATCATCGCAGGAGGAATAAGAACACCAGGAGATATTATGAAGGCAATTGCACTAGGAGCAGATGCAATCTATGCATGTACAATTTTTATGCTTGCGATGACATTACCACAGAATGAAGATAGTGCCTATCTAAAGGATCCTTTACAATTAGTACACTATAACGTACCAGAGAATAAGTTGTTTAATATTGATAGGGGAGCAGAATCCTTAGCAAACTACATCCGTGCATGTACAGAAGAAATGAAGATGGGATGCAAGTTGTTAGGAATAGATGATATTCATAAGCTAGATAAAACTATGCTATATTCTTTAGATGAACAAATTGGTAAAGTGGCTGGAATTAAGAAACTTTGGGAAATATAGATGTTATAGGTAATAGATTTTAAGGAAAAGGCAGAAAATTTTATTGCAAAACAGATTTAATGATGATACGCTTAAAGTAAATATGTGGAAAGAAGTATGGAATATACCGTCTAGTTTCAGAAAACGAATATAGGTGATCTCTATGTTAAGCGTTATTAGATATCCAGTAAGTCATCCAGTGTTAAGAAATTTGATCAAGTATTTTTGGGTAATTGAAAGTGAATCAATAATTTCAGTTAGTCATAAACTTTTGCCTGTAAACAATATAGACTTTATATTTAACCTCTCTTCCCCAATTGAGTACATAACGGATGAAAAAGTTAGGACTACATCAGCACGTTTCCATTTTAATGGGATAAGAGATAAGTATTATATAATAAATCAAGCAGGGAATTTAAGGGTATTTGGAGCTTCATTTTTTCCAAGCGGACTTTTTCCAGTTTTAAGAATACCACTCAATGAATTTACAGGTAAAACAATAGAATTAGATGATATTATTAGCAATTTTACTGATGAGATATTAGAGAAAATTACTGCAGTACAATCAAATGCCGAAATAATAAAAGTTATTGAAATGGCCATTGTCGACTCCGTTGATAGATCACTTATTCCGAATAAGTATGTATATGAATTGATTAGCGTATTTAATGCTAATCATTATTGCATTAGCGGTTTTTGTGAGCAATATGGGGTAAATCAACGTAAATTGGAACGTATATTTAATAAGTATATAGGCGTTAGCCCTAAATTATTTCAGCGAATTAATAGATTTAACAGAATCATTAACCAGTTTCAAGGAAAGAAAAATGATAACTTAGCGCTATTTGCTTATGATAATGATTATTTTGACCAAACTCATTTTATAAAGGATTTTAAGTCTTTTATAGGGACTACTCCAACAGAATTTCTCAGTCAGAATAATTCTGTCAGACAGATAATGGAGCTTTATTAAGTGTCGCATTTTTACTATTCACCAAAGCATATTATAGGTAAAATAACATTGAAATTAAATTATGTTTTGGGAGGTAATATATATGGATAGGAGTATTTGTACCGAAATTGCAGAATTTCAAGTTATTTCTGCAATATCTGATGAAGCGTTTATTAGAATTGTAGAAGACCTTGAAGAAAATTTCCATTCAAAACAGGGCGGTTTTATTGATTCAGAACTAGTTAGAGGGAATGAGCACTCTCAGTGGCTTATAATACAGCATTGGGATTCTGCTGAGCAAGCCAAGGCAGCATCGAAAAGAATGATGAAAGAACCCATTACTGGAAAGTTTAGAGAATCATTAGATCCAAAGACTGTGAAAATTAGATATTTAAGTAATGTTCTAAATTGGGGAAGATAGAAATTCTGAGCCTAATTGTGAATAAACAATTTAGCCCGTACCTTAAAGGTATGGGCTGCTTTTTTACAATCGTGTTTAATATGGCAATGTATCAAGCTTTAAGTTATTAAAGTATATTAAAAGTAAGAATGCTTTTTCTAAATTAGGTGTAGAATCATTGAAGTTAGGGACTTTTTTTAAAAGATGTCGTTTGATGTTAAACGATATTCTGTAAATTGATTAATTGTCTATATAATACTATAATTAAAGTTATATGTGGGAACAGGAGTTTTGCGATGAATGATAAATATATCGTGTATTTTATAAGTAAAACCAAGAAAAAAGTGACTGAATTTATCGAAAAAGGATTGAATGATTTAGTGCCTTCATATGGAAATATACTTACAGTACTATGTGACAATGATGGGAAATTAAGTATGAAAGAAATAGGTGGATCAATAGGGAAAGACAAGTCTACTGTTACGGCATTGGTTAACAAGTTATTAAAATTAGGATATATAAAAAAAGAACAATGTGAAGAAGATAAAAGAGTAACGTATGTAAAAATCACTGAAAAAGGGAAAGAAATAGAAGATAAATTTAATGATATTTCTAAAGAAGTTTATTTAAACAGCGTATAAAAATTTTTCTATAGAAGAAAGAGAAGTATTACTCGAGTTATTAGAGAGACTTAACAATAACTTTAGTTTAGAGTAAACAATTATTCAATTTATTGGGGATTTTGTGATGATCATCTAGAGTATTTTCAGCAAAAAATAGGAGGGTATAAAGATGGGAAGACGCAAAAAAGACTTTTTAAGTGAGATGGAATATATAGATGGCATTACGATTATTGATACTTCGGGGACCATATTGTTTTCTGTAAAGTTTAATCCAAGATTTCACCCAGAAATCGTAGATGACGAGGAAGTTATCGGGAAAAAATTATTTGAGGTATTTACCAATTTAGATCAAGAGTCAAGTACTTTAACAAAGGCGATGGAATTGGCAAAACCCATCAATAAAAAGAGACAGGCCATTAAAGATGTGAGTGGTACAAAAATTGATACAATGAACTGTTCATTGCCTATTAAGACCAATGGTAGGGTGATTGGTGCCATAGAAATCTCCAAAGATATCACAAAATATAAGGAACAATCTAATCATGTGATGGAGTTGGATTTAAATAGCCAATGGTTTGACAATAGAAATGTCATGGCAGAGCATTTAGGACCAGACAAAGCGAGATATACATTGGATGATATTGTTACAAATAACGGCGAAATGAAGGAATTGAAGTTTTTTATTAAAAAAATTGCCAGTGGGACGGCACCAGTATTTATACATGGTGAAACCGGTACAGGGAAAGAATTGTTTGCCCATGCTATTCATAATGCTGGTGACCGAGCAAGAGCACCATTTATTACGCAGAACTGCGCGGCAATCCCAGAAAATTTATTGGAAAGTATTTTATTTGGAACGACCAAAGGAAGTTTCACAGGAGCACATGACCAACCGGGATTATTTGAAGTAGCAGAGGGAGGAACCATATTTTTAGATGAAATCAACTCCATGCCCTTAAATTTACAAGCAAAACTACTTCGAGTATTGCAGGATGGTTATGTTAGGAGGCTAGGAGATGCTAAGGAACGGAAGGTAAACACCAGGATTATTTCTGCTTCGAATGCCAGTCCAAAGAAATGTGTAAAAGAAGGATATCTAAGGCAAGATATCTATTATCGACTTTGTGTGCTAGATATCCATATTCCTCCATTAAGAGATCGAAAGGAAGATATTCCGTTATTGCTAAACTTCTTTATTAATAAATATAATCAATCCTTAGATAAAAATATTAACAATGTATCAAAGGATGTCTATCATTTTTTAGCAAATTACAATTGGCCGGGTAATATTAGGGAATTAGAGCATTTAATAGAATATGCTATGAATATTATTGATAAATCTGATGATACCATTGAAATAGAACATATTGCCCATCGATTAAGGGAGATGACAGAAGTAGAACAGGAAGAAATAAGTCTTACTATTCAACCGTTAAAGGAAGTTATATCAAAAATTGAAAAAACATTGATCAGGAAGGCCATCAAGGAAACAGAAGGAAATGTTTCTGCAGCAGCTAGATTATTGGAAATTCCACGACAAACCTTGCAAAGAAAGCTTCAAGATTATCAAATTATTTAAAAAATAACACCCCATAATTGTATGGAAGTATGATATTATGCACAAAATGCTTAAAATATAACAAAAAGTGCCCAAAATATAACAAAAAAGCTAGAAGGATGATTATTTCTGCTAGCTTTTTTACATTTTTTATTTACAGAAGATGCAAATGTATTTAAAAGTAGAACCTTCAAATGGCTGAAAATCAATAAAGAAAAGATAAGATTACAAATTTTATCTGGCATGGAAATTGCTATACCTATCAATGACATAATATAACAACATTGATGAATGGAGGTAGCAAAAATGATTATTGGCGTCTTAAAAGAAATTAAACCAGGAGAATCTAGAGTTATTATGACTCCAACAGAGGTAGAGGAATTGTGTGCCGATGGACATAAGGTACTGATTCAAAGTCAGGCAGGCGCACAGGCTGGGTTTGAAGATGACCATTATATTAAGGCTGGTGCAGAAATTAGAGAAACAATGGAAGCCATTTATGCAGAGAGTGATATGGTGGCAAAGGTAAAAGAAATTTTTCCTGAGGAATATCATCTGCTAAGGGAAGGACAAATTGTATTTACATGTATTCATCCAGCGGCCAACAAAGGAGAAGTGGACGCGTTATTAGATAAAAAAGTTATTGCTTTTACAGCTGAGGATACCCATAGATATGGATCACCAAATTGTGAAGTAGCAGGTAAATTAGGTGCTTTGATGGGGGTAAATCATCTGTTAAGTATTCATGGAGGTAGTGGGCAATTAATTTGCGGCATTGGAGGTGCCCCTGGAGCTAAAGTCTTAGTATTAGGCGCTGGAATTGTTGGTAAAGCTGCAGTAGAAATCGTTTCTTCTCTAGGAGCACAAGTGACTTTAATGGATGTTAACATTGGTACGCTTAGACACTGTGAAGAAATTTTCTCTAAAAATGTAAGCACTGCTTTTTCAAATCAATCAAATATTAGAAAATTATTGCCCCAGACAGATCTTGTAATCAATTGTGTAAAATGGCCAAAACATAGAAAAGATCACTTAATTACAAAAGATATGCTAAAATTAATGAAAAAAGGTTCTGTAATTGTGGATGTTAGCGCAGATGTGGGCGGTGCCATTGAAACCTATCAGCCAACAACCCATGAGAATCCAACCTATGTAGTGAACGGTGTAGTGCATTATGGTGTAGATAATATTCCAGGCGCAGCGCCCCATACGACATCCATTGCTTATGCTGCCTCTGTTCTTCCACATTTTAAATCTATTGCAAACAATGGGATTGTGGAAGCCTGTCGTAGGGATGGTTATTTGAGAAGAAGTTTAACAACTTACAGAGGAATACTAACCCATGAAGAAACCAGTGCCATTCAAGATAGACCTTGGACGACACCAGAAGAAATTTTGGGTCTTATAGGACGAGAGGATTTAGATGTTGCCCCTGCTGCAACAACTACGGTGGCAAAGAAAGAAAAAGAAGAAACGCAAGCATGTCAGTGCAAATGTTCGTAATGGCAGGTGTATCGGAGTGGACATGTAAGAAAATAATGACATAGGCATTACATTTTAGAAAATTGCCTATGTCATATATAAAAAAATATAAAGGAGATGAAAAAATGGAAGCAGGTGCAAATTTAGGAATTATTTCATTATTACCAGCTACAATTGCAATCATTTTAGCCTTTAAAACGAGAAATACAGTTTTTTCATTGGCAGTAGCCATCTTTATTGGTGTTTTGGCGGCAGGAAAAGGACTTATGGGTTTTCCAACCATCCTTAAAACTTCCTTAGGAACCACGAGCTTTTCTTGGATTTTATTACTAGAATTGTTTATAGGGATTGTTATTGCATTTTTCCAAAGAACGGGAGCGATTCAGGGATTTACAAAAATAATGGAAAGAAAACAGCTAAGTAGAGTGAAAATTCAGCTGACAGCATGGGTAATGGGAATGTTTGTTTTCTTTAGTGATTACTTTAGTCCATTATTTGTGGGTTCGACCATGAGAAGTCTTTCAGATAAAGCAAAGATCTCAAGAGAAAAACTTGCATATATTGCAGACTCTACATCAGCACCAGTAAGCGTTCTTGCACCAATTACTGGATGGGCAGTGTTCATTGCTGGTTTATTAGTTGGTATGGGACCTATAGAAAATGCTGAACAAGCGATGATGGTATTTACAAAGGCAGTGCCCTTTAACTTCTATGCAATCTTTGCCGTGTTACTCGTAGGATTGTTCGCAGTAGGGATTATTCCAGATTTTGGACCGATGAAAAAAGCAGAAAAAAGAGCATTAGAAGAAGGAAAAGTATTAAGAGATGGTGCAGAACCTCTTCTTGGAGAGGAATTAACAGATACACCTCCCTATGAAGGGATCAAAACCCATGTATTCTTTGATTTTATCTTTCCTGTATTAATTGTTGTGAGTATTGCCATTGGAACCTTCATTACATTAAAGTCAGCAAAAACTATGGAAGCTTTCTTGACAGCAGCGGTTGTATTAGGTATTATCATGAGAATTCAAGGAGTGCCCTTTAATGATATTATGAAAACAGCCATGGCAGGAATGAAAGGTGTTATGCCCGCAATCATTATTCTAGCACTTTCTTATACAATCAATGCTTTGAGTAAAGAAATGGGAACGGCAAATTATATTATATCTGTAACAGAAAGTTGGTTGACGCCAAATCTATTGCCTTTTATTACTTTTTTAATCGCAGCGACAATTGCTTTTTCAACAGGTACATCATGGGGAACTTTCGCCATCGTAATGCCTATTGCAGCACCTCTTGCTTTTAATTTTGCTGGCAACGAAGTAACTGCTCTAGTACTTGCTACAGTAGCAGCAGTTGCAGGAGGGGGCGTATTTGGAGATCACTGTTCACCTCTTTCAGATACAACGATATTGGCTTCTACAGGAGCTGCAGCTGACCATATTGATCACGTAAAAACCCAGATCCCATATGCTTTGTTAGCAGCAGGATTGGCAGCCCTTGTATATTTGATTATTGGCTTTGTAGCAGCTTAGGTGTAATGAATTAAAAAAAGAGAATGAGATAGAAACACCACGCTAGGATATGCAATAGCGTGGTGTTTTGTGTTATGATAAAACTGTCTATTGCGTATGAATGAAATGGGAGGAAGAATATGAAAAAAATAGCATATATTTTACTAGGTTTGGTGCTTCTATCCTTTCTAATAATTGAAGGCTGTATTTTATGGCATGCAAAACCTGACAAAAACGTAGTGGTGGATTATGTAGTGGTACTAGGAGCGGGATTAAGAGGAGAACAGCTTTCTCTAACCCTTTTCAATCGGATGAATGAAAGTTTAGGGTATCTTCAGCATGATCCAAATTTATCTGTGGCTGTTTCTGGTGGACAAGGTGAGGGAGAGGATATTACGGAAGCAGAAGCTATGAGGCGTTTTTTAATAACACATGGAATTGATGAAAGAAGAATTATTAAAGAGGAACAATCTACAAGTACCCTAGAGAATCTAAAATTCACAAAAAAGATTTTAGATGAAAAGAGTGGAGATAAAAACCATCGCATATTGATCATAACAGATGGCTTTCACTTGTTTCGAGGAAAGTTGTTAGCGAGACGCATAGGTTTGATTCCTTATGGTAT
The DNA here is from genome assembly GCA_038396625.1 of Clostridiaceae bacterium 35-E11. Classification (GTDB taxonomy): domain Bacteria; phylum Bacillota; class Clostridia; order Peptostreptococcales; family Thermotaleaceae. The sequence continues at coordinate 2,944,023 of CP121688.1, read as the reverse complement.
GCCTTCAAAAACTGTTTCTTACCTCATTCCGAAATATTATCTACGTGAATATTTTGCGGTAATAAAATCCATGATTTTTGATTGGTAGATGGTTAAGAATGTAATATCTGAAGGAAGAACTTGAATATACTATCATGAACCAAAAATTTTTCGTGGGGAATGCCCCTTGTGGCGTACTGCGTAAGGAGATCCTATGTTTGGAAAAAAAATTTTTATAGTCATCAAATTAAATAAGCGATTGTGTATCATCCTTATGTTATTGCTCATATCCCTATGGATGATGACCATGGCCAAAGGGCACAATTTACAATCTATTTTTCATCATGGTACACAACAAATGATTGTCATTGACCCAGGACATGGAGGGGTAGATGGCGGGACTAGTTATGGACCTCACTTATTAGAAAAAAACATTAATCTAGACATTGCACTTGAATTAAGAAAATACTTGAAGCGTAAAAATTTTTATGTGGTGATGACGAGGGATAAGGATATCTCTTTAGAAAATAGGAGCAACCTAAATGATTCCCGATACAAAAGGGATTTAGATGCTAGAAAAAGGATTATTAATGATGGTAGCGAAAATATATTTGTTAGTATCCATGTGAATGCTTATCCAGAGAATGAAAAAGTAAGAGGTATAAAAATCTTTTATTATCCGACTGCTGAAGAAAGTCAAAGCTTGGCAAAAGCTATTGGTACGGTAGTAAATGATAGTGTCTATAAAAAGCTTTTAAAGGACAATCACACGAAAGTAGAGATCATTCCAAATGATTATTACATTCTACGAGAAACAAAAACGCCGGGTGTTTTAATAGAGGCTGGATTTATTACCAATGTACAAGATAGAAAATTGCTTAATGATAAAAAATATAAAAAGAAAGTAGCAGAAGCTATTGGTGAAGGAATAATACGATATGTTATAAATGAATAACTTGGGTTGTGCAAACTTTTAATGTTCTAAGAGTATTATTAAGAAATTTCGTCAACTTAATTATTGTCAATAATTGTGATAAACGTAGGAATTTTTTGCACAAGTGTTAGGATTTATGTAGTTTTGTATATTAAAAATTCGTTGGTAAGTTTATTGATTTAAAATGAATTTAAGTAGACTATATAACAATATTTATAATAGTGGGGATTAAGCATTTGCTTAATCCCCTTTTTGAAACATCTCATAAATATTTAAATCGCTTGTGGTGGAAAAGTAGTAAGACAATATTGATCGTAAAACAGAAATGTTTGCCTCTAAAATTTAAAAATTCAATTTTGAATAAACGTATTCACGAAAGAATATGCTTGAAAAAGCCTTATATACATGTACCTTTAAGTTAGACATAACAATAAGTTATTCACTTAAGAATAGCATTCTTTGAAAAAAATTCGGAAAGCAATAAGATAGAATATTTTCACAATGGCACGCTTTATGCATAAATATAAGATGTGTGCAAAGAAAAACGAGGGGGGTTGAATATGGAAAAGATGAAGAAAGGGTTAAATGTTGACTGGACAATCACCACAATCAGTGTAACGTGCGTTTTTGTAATTGTTGGATTTATGTCAATCCGACCAGATACAACCACAGATTTCATCCTTAAAATATTTACGATTACTACGGATGCACTAGGCCCATTCATTTTATGGTTTGTTTTTTTAGGTCTGATGATGTGTTTATATCTTGCTTTTAGCAAACATGGCAAAATTAAGCTAGGTAACAGTAAACCGGAATATTCTCTTTTTAGCTATATCTCTATGATGATCTGCGCTGCTCTAGCATCTGCAAGTGTTTATTACTCTTTAACAGAATGGGCATATTATTATGCTGAGCCAACCTTTAGGTTAGAACCTTATTCTATAGAAGCTGCCGAATATGCTACTGCATACACTTTCTTTCATTGGGGCTTTAGTGTACAGGTCGTGTTTGTCTTAACATCATTGGCAATTGCATATGCAGTTCATGTTAAAAAAGTTCCCGCGTTAAGGGTGAGTGCAGTCTGTGAGGAAATATTGAGTACGTTTCGCTATAAAGAAGTAATAGGGAAAGTGATCGATGTAATATGTATATTTAGCATCCTAGGAGGTCTAGGCGTATCACTTGGATTGGGGGTACCGCTTATTTCAAACGAAATAACCAAGATTTTTGGAATAGAAGGCTCTTTTACGATGAATGTTATCATTGTGCTTATGATTGCAGCAATTTTTTCACTTAGTTCATTTGTTGGAATTGATAAAGGCATGAAAAAAATTAGCGATTACACGATTTATCTTGCAATAGGCCTTCTAATTTTTATTTTGATTACTGGTCCCACTCAATTTATCATTAGGCAAACTACCAATAGTGTGGGGATAATGCTAAAAAATTATATTACAATGAGCCTATGGACAGATCCCATTGGCAACAGTGGTTTTCCCGAATCTTGGACGATTTTCCTCTTTGCTTTTGCTTTGAACTATGCTGCCTTGATGGGCGTGTTTATCACGAAAATTTCTAAAGGAAGAACAATTAGAGAAGTCATTTTGAGTTGTTTAGTAGGAATTAGTGTAGGCACATGGATATTATTTGGAATTAATGGTGGATTTGCCATGGATGCAGAACTAACGGGAAAGTTTAGTATAACAGAAGCGGTTTTGAATGGTACTGGGCAAACTGCGATATACAGCTTATTAGATCTATTGCCAGGGGGGATAATGATTTCGATAGTTTATCTAGTAATCGCTATAGGATTTCTTTCAACATCGCTTGATTCAGCTGCATTCTCTCTTTCAGCGACCGCAACGAAAAAATTAGATGCATCTGGGAATACTAGTCCGTTTTTTAGACTTTTCTGGTGTATCATCCTTGCAGCCATTCCTCTGAGCATAATGTTTACAGGTGCACCTTTCAAAACATTACAGACACTCTCAATCTTTGTATCCGTACCATTTATACTCGTAATATTGCTTATGCTTTGGGGATTATTTAAATGGTTTAGAGAAGATAATATACAAGTTAAATCAAATGAAGTTTCTGCTTCTGACCAGTAGTAGCTTAAACTTATTTAGAGATTACAGTTTATCTCTGCAAAAGTTTTACTATTTAATAAGATGAATGAGTAGAAAAATAAGTTTTACTTAATTTAAAGGGGGAATAGAAATGAAATATCAACCAAAGGATTCATCAAAATCGCCTCGTTTTTGTGGGTTGAGTACATTTATGAGGCTACCACATGTAAAAACAACAGAAAATGTTGATTTTGCTGTTATGGGAGTGCCTTTTGATACGGCAACTTCATTTAGAAGTGGTGCTAGATTTGGTCCACAATCAGTAAGGGAAACATCCATATTGCTAAGGCCTTATAACCTAGAGTTAGATGTAAATATTTTTGATTATTGTTCTGGAGTGGATTATGGAGATATCGATGTTATCCCTGGTTATATCCATGAAACTTATGAACAAATGGTAGAACAACTGAAACCGATTTATGAAGCAGGAGTTATTCCTTTATGTATTGGAGGAGATCATTCCATTAGCCTTGGAGAATTGAGGGCTATAAAACAAGCAATGGGACCTGTTGCATTAATTCACTTTGATTCGCATACCGATACATGGGATAACTATTGGGGAATGAAGTATACGCATGGAACACCATTTAGAAGAGCCTTTGAAGAAGGTTGTATTATAGGAGATAAGACCATTCAAATTGGGATGAGGGGTCCACTTTATCAGCCAGGAGATATAAATGACTCAAGAGATATGGGGTTTGAAGTGATCACCGCAGGAGATATACATAGAAAAGGAATCGAATATACAGTAGAAATGATTCAGAAAACGGTTGGAGATGTTCCTGCTTTGGTATCCTTTGATATTGATTTTCTTGATCCTGCTTATGCACCGGGGACCGGAACCCCTGAAGTCGGTGGATTTAGTACTTGGGAGGCTTGTGAAATAATAAGAAAAGGATTAAAGGGTCTAAATATCGTTGGTTTTGATCTTGTTGAAGTGGCGCCATCATTAGATGCTGGTAAAATCACATCCTTTGCAGCATCGGGGATTTTATTTGAGTTTATTTCAATATTAGCCCTCCAAAAAAAGATGCGCTTTGAAAAATAATTTATTAAGCTATGAACAAAAATCGGGAAATTTGCCATGCAAGTTTCCTGATTTTTGGTTTGGTGTATTACTATATTGGTAGAGGATTATGGAAAAGCCTACGACAGTTGCGAAAATTATTTTATGTACTACGAAATTGTAATATCCCAAGTCTATAGATTTCCATCTTTTGTTTAACGAGCTAATGTTTCACAACACATTCCTGCCGAATAAAGTATTGCTATAGTTTTTTTTGCCCACATGCTAAATTTTTAAAAGGTAAACCTTGTTATTTATAGAATTTTAATAGGTAAAATAATAGAAAATGTAGTGGAGCGATAAACATGAATCAATTTATAGATAATATAAAAGAAATTGCTTGTGTATATGATCGGGAGCTTGATGCTATTCAGCTTAATGGTATACACAAGGATTGTAAATTAATAGAATTAGAAATAAAAAATCACTTAAAAAAGCTATTGAATAGTGGAAAGAAAGAACTTATATGCAGAACGAATAATATAGAACTCTTGATTTTTCATTTATGTTCATGGAAAAATAAAGAAATATTTATTGTAAAGAAAACATCAGAAATAGAAGACGTACTTTTAAATATAGAAAATATAAAACTTTTAAAAGATGAGATCGATATGATACTCAGTGCAATTTATGATGATATCTTAATAACAGATGGAAAAGGCATCATTAGAAAAGTATTTTCTTCCTTTGAAAAAGTATATAATGTTAGAAAAGAGGAAATAGAAGGAAAAAGTGTATTTGAAATGGAGAAATTAGGAATATTTAGACCGTCTATAACGGCATTAGCGCTAAAAAGTGGTGAACAGATAACAATGGTGCAGGAGACCAAGGATGAAAAACAGCTAATTGTTACTGCTTCTCCAATAAAAAATCAACAAGGAGAAATAGTAAAAGTAATCAGTTTTACTAGGGATTTGACAGATTTTATTAAACTTAAGGAACAATATGCGCGTCTAGAGAATAAAGTTGAGAGATATTCCATGGAAATTGAAGAATTGAGAGAAAAAAATAAAACCTACCCTAAAATTATTGGGAATAGCAAAAAGATTCATGACATTATTGCTACCATAGACAAAGTATCTAAATTTGATGCAAGTATATTTATTGAAGGAGAATCCGGTGTAGGAAAGACAATGTTTGCCAGGATACTACATGCAAAAAGCAAACGTGTGGAGGGCCCTCTTATAGAAATAAATTGTGGAAGCATTCCTGAAAACCTTTTAGAATCTGAATTGTTTGGATATGAGAAAGGTGCTTTTACAGGAGCTAATCCAAAAGGAAAAATTGGATTAATCGAAGTTGCGGATAAAGGAACACTTTTTTTAGATGAAATAGGAGAATTGCCTCTAAATCTTCAAATGAAATTGCTTAAAGTGATACAAGATAAAAAAATTACACGTATTGGTGGCTTAAAAGATATCGATGTAGACTTTAGGTTGGTTACTGCAACCAATCAAAACCTTAAACAATTGATCCATGAAGGAAAGTTTCGAGAGGATTTATATTATCGATTAAATGTTGTAAATATATGCGTCCCTCCTATTCGAGAAAGAAAAGAAGATATTATTCATTTAAGTATGCATTTTCTTGATCAGTACAATAAAAAATACAATCAAAATAAAAGACTGTCTTCAGAGATACTAGATTATTTTATGGAATATCAGTGGCCAGGAAATATTCGGGAGTTGGAGAATTTAATTGAGAGAATGGTTTTGGTTTCAAATCAGGATATTATAGAAATTCAGTTAGTACCCCATATGCAATATGAATACTTTAAAAGAAGAAAAAGCAAAACACTTCAACAATCTTTGCAAGAGTATGAAAAACAGCTAGTAGTTGAGGCCTATGCAAAATGGAAATCTACTGTAGGAGTTGCTAAAGAACTTGGAATTAGTCAGCCAACTGCTGTCAGAAAAATTAAAAAGTATGTATATTCGTGAGATTTTTTTATCACTTTAAAAAAACAATCTACAAGATATAATAAATTAATGAAATCACATCTTGTAAAAAGGGGATTGAGCTTTTGCCCGATCCCCTTAAATAGATCTGCCTATTCATTTGGTGATATATTTTTATGTGATGCAGGTTTCACGCTGTCAAAGATAATCTTGCGAAACATATTTAATGGAATAATACAAATTGCCAAGCCTAATATAATAACCCATTCATTGAAGACTAAAGGTGTAGTACGTAATATTTTTCCACCAACAAATGTAAGCAGAATTTGAACAACTGTAATGAGTAATGCAACTTTCAAAAATCCAGGGTTCTTCCCAATATTATCAAATATATTGGCTTTCTCTGTTCTTGCATTAAACATATTAAATACATTTAGAAAGATAAAGAAAGAGAAAAAGCCTGTAAGAAATACTATGTCACCTGTGGAGTTTCTAAATGCGCCATAGATCTTATCTGATGAAAGAAATACGACACTGGCTAATGCGACAAATATACCATTGAACAAGATAGAATTCCACATTGATTTGGATACGATAGATTCTGTACGCGTTTTTGGGTTTTCTAGCATATATCTGCGTAGTGCTGGTTCACCACCAAAAGCTAAAGCCGCTAGGGTGTCCATTACAAGGTTTACCCAAAGCATTTGTGTCATGGTTAAAGGCAATCCACCGGCTAATCCTAAGAACGGTCCTATAAAAGCAATTAGAACAGCAGATACATTAATGGTTAATTGGAATATAATAAACTTTCGAATACTGTTAAAAATGGTTCGTCCGTAAAGCACAGATTTAGTGATAGATAGGAAGTTGTCATCTAATACGACGATATCTCCTGCCTCTTTCGCCACCTCAGTTCCTGATCCCATGGCGAAGCCAACATCGGCACGCTTTAATGCTGGAGAGTCGTTAACGCCGTCTCCTGTCATCCCTACAACTAAGCCTAACTCTTGAGAAACTCTGACTAATCGAGATTTATCAGTAGGTAGTGCTCTGCTGATTACTCGAATATTTGGCAGTACTTCTTTTAATTTCTCATCAGACATGCTATTAATCTCTGCTGAAGTTAAAGCCAGATCGGTGTCAGTTTGTAAAAGCCCTGTTTCTTTGGCAATAGCAACAGCTGTTTCCTTACGATCTCCTGTAATCATGACCACTTGAATTCCAGCATTTTGTGCTTCTTTGATGGCTGTTATAGACTCAGATCTAATTTCATCTCGGATTCCCATAATACCAACAAGGGTATATGATCCTGTCACGGTGTCGTCTTCAATGTTTCCATCTGAAATCGCGAATGCTAATAAACGAATTGCACGACCTGCTAAAACTTCCATTTTTTCTTCTAAAGCATCACGAAGTTCCTTTGAAAATATTTGTTTTGATCCATTTACATCATAATAATGTTCACATTTATCCAAAAGCTTTTCTGGCGCACCTTTTACAAGGGTTCCATTTAAATTGCCTGTTACTTGGCAAGCAGAAAATTTTCGCGCACTGCTGAATTCAATTTCTCCTACCTTATCAAGAGAATCTATTATCTTATCATCCGTAAAGTCAATGAAATTCATTAAAGCCCGTTCAGTAGGATTTCCACCAATTACTTGAAGCTGTCCAGTATCAACGCCGCTTAAGACCGCAGCTGTATTATGCTCTATGGAAGCTCTGAGGATTTTTCGCAAATCAGCAGGCATACCCTTAAAGGTCTTAAAATCTCGAACGTCTCCTGTCACAAACTCTACAGCTTCCAACTGTCCTTTTGTGATCGTACCTGTTTTGTCACTAAAAAGAATATTGATGCTACCAGCTGTTTCAATTCCCACTAACTTTCGAACGAGTAAATTATCTGCAAGAAGTTTGCGCATATTTAATGAAAGGACAATAGCAATCATCATAGGTAGCCCTTCGGGAACTGCTACAACGATGATAATAATTGCTAATATTAAAGCCGTGACTAAATCATTCAATGGATTGCCCAGCGAAGGATATTGATTCGTCCAGTTACTTAAATATTGTATAATTGTTGACCAATCGAAGTTGTTGTCAATAACCGCTGTTTTAAAGAAATAAGATAGGGCAATTAAGCTACCTCCAATATATCCAAATAAAGCGATTTTATCTGCTAAATGGGTTAATTTCATTTTTAAAGGAGAATCAATTTCATCTCCTGATGATAATTCTTGTGCAATTTTTCCAAATGAAGTATGATCACCAATCTTTGCAGCGATTAAAATCGCCTCGCCAGAAGTAACTACAGAACCTCGATACACTTTTTCCTTGTCTGAGAAGTCATCCTCACCAAAATCTCTATGAATATTAGATTTTATCTTTAATGCTTCTTCAGATTCACCGTTTAAAGCTGCTTGATCTACCTTGACACTTCCATCTAAAATAAAGCCATCTACAGGAACCTTGTCTCCCGGTTGCAGTAGAATATAATCTCCTTGTACAATATCGTCAATCAACAACTCTTGGGCTGTTCCATCACGGAACACTTTGATACGAATTTTAGATGCTTCTTCTTGTAGTTTTTGGAAAGAATTTTCATTACTGTATTCACTTACAGTAGAGATAAGGGTGGCCAATACAACGGCAATAGCAATACCTAATGATTCATACCATTCAGATTTACCGAAAAAGAAAAAAATTACATTAATGACTAAGGCAACAATAAGAATCTTAATAATGGGATCGTTTAAATTACCCTTTAATTTATCCCAAAATGTTTCACCTTGTGCCGGTGTAAGTTGATTTGTCCCATATTTTTTTCGGGAGTCAGCTACTTCACTAGCAGTTAATCCTTTATAGAATTTCATTGACTAGATGCCTCCTTTAAAAGATAAAATAGTTACTTGTAAGTAGTACGATACTATGCGGTTTTTAAAACCGTATTCAATCTACATTGTTATGATATTATATAGATATCAAAATCTCAATAGTAAAATAAATATATATAGGGCTAAAATTTTAAAAAAAGTCCATATATCATTAAAATACTTTTATTTTCTAATAATAACTATAAATATCGTTGAATATAGCTTGTGGATGTTTATATATAGTATCAAATACCGTATAATAAAGTTGAGGTGATATAATGATTAATAAAAAAGATTTATTACAACTTGTGAATGAATTATCTCTTTCTGATGAAATAAATCTCTCAGATATTCCAGACTTACATTTATATATTGGCCAAGTACAGAGCTTTTTAACAGATAAGTTAGATCACTTGAAACGTTCTGAAACGGATAAGATTTTGACTACCACCATGATTAACAACTATACAAAGGATAATCTGTTAATGAAGCCTACCAAAAGTAAACAATATACAAAACCTCATATCATTTTAATGATTTTATTATATTATTTAAAACAGATATTATCCCTAGACGATATCAGAAAAATGTTTAATGCGGTTTTAAAGGACATGTCGACCATAGAAGATGATGTGATTCCTTTAGAAGAAATTTATTCTATCTTCGTAGAATTAAAAAATGATGAATTTCAAAACTTTAATAACACATTATCCAAAAACTTAAGCGCAATCCAAGAAAAAACAAAATCTATTAATAGCCAAAACCCAGATGAAAAAGAACAGGATCAAGAAATGGCAGAGTGGTTCTTAGTAGTTATTATGCTCGTTGCTCAAGCCCATGCACAAAAAAGATTGGCAGAAAAGATTATTGATACGTATTTTAAAAAGAAAGATAAGGAATAAGCAAAAATGGATAGTTATCTTTCATTAAAATAATTGGAGGTGAGATATTGAAAAAGGAAATGAAAGATAGTAATTACATAACGATGGTAGATCGTGCATTTGAGATACTTGAATATATATCCAATCGTGATAAATCAGTGGGTATTTCCCAAATAGCCCATGAACTTGATCTACCAAAGGCAAATATATTTAGAATATTAAATACTCTTCATAAATGGAACATTGTAGAAAGATCACATAATGATAAATATGATCTAGGAAAAGGACTCATTAAATACGGAAATAAGGCGAAGGAGAGAATTGATTTGATAAGCATTGCATCTCCTATTGTTAAAAATTTATCTTTAGAAATTGGAGAAACAGTAAATATTGGAATACAATATGAAGGAAATGTATTAACAGTTTATAGTGAAGAAGGAGAATCATCCTCTCTAGTCTCAAAATTAATTCCAATAAGTCCTCTAAATTGTTCTTCAATGGGCAAAATATTTTTGGCTCATTTTACAAATGAAGAAATTATGAAGTATTTTCAGACAAGCAATCTTGAAAAAAGAACAATTAATTCTATTGTAGCTGTTGAAGATTATCTTAAGATAAGAAATACTATTTTAGAGGAAAACATTGCATTTGATCATGAAGAATATGAATATGGTTTAACATGCATCGCTGCTCCCATAAAGAGCATTGATGGAAGGGTGATAGCAGCAATAAGTGTATCGGGTCCAACGAGTAGATTGAAATTTAAAGGAATGAAAAAAATCAAGGATAAATTAATCGATAGTGCAAATACCATCTCGCAGTCAGGGGAGTGCATTTCATGATATCAAAAGAGCGATTTTAACTTATCGCTCTTTTGATAATAAATAGCTCTTGGTGTGATTCCTTTATTGAATTAACGAATATGCTTAAAGGTCCAGTCTAATAAATCAATAGCTAAAGTAGCTGTAACATCATTTCTGTCTAATAGTGTATTTAATTCTACAAAATCCATAGATTTTATCAAATTAGATTCAGCAAAGCTTTTTAAAAGATCTTTTGTTTCTTCAATATTCATTCCTTCATGTACAGGTGTACCTGTGCCAGGTACGTATTTTGCGTCAATAAAATCCATATCAAAACTTAAATGTATAGCTTCAATGTTTTTATTTTTTAAATCCTGTATAATTTCATGGACGACTTTTTTTACACCTTTTTTGCGTATTTTTTCAACAGAATAGACATTAAGATTTTTTTCATGTATTAATTGTTTTTCACCTTCATCTAAATCTCGAGCACCTAGTATGAAAATATTCTCAGAAGCAATTTTCTGACCTTCAAAGTAAACATTATTTAAATCATGATGTCCCAAACCCATTGCCATAGCCAAAGGCATACCATGGATATTGCCACTGCCACTGGTATTATGAGTATTGATATCTCCGTGGGCATCCATCCATATCACCGCAATATTTTTAAAAGCCTTACTAATCCCAGAGATGCTGCCAAGGCCAACTGAGTGATCTCCGCCTATAATTAGAGGGAAACTTTCTGCCTTCAATGATGTGTATACCATATGGGCTAGATTTGTATTTACCTCTACGATGGGTTTTAAATACTTTAAATTATGATGACAACTGAATTTATTATATTCTTTTATTTCTGGCACATGAAGATTTCCACAATCATATACCTTATGATTATACTTAGTTAATGTTGAAATAATATGCTTGTCTCTTAGTTTTGCAGGTGCATGCTCAGGTCCACGTTTATCTGCTCCATAAAAAACTGGTACACCAATTAGATTAATATCCATATAAGTATTCCTCTCCTTGTAGATTTATATTATCTCAAACTTTAAAAACAGGTATATTGACAATGTATTCCAAAGCATTCTTTCAATATCTCTTGGGAGTGCATTTGCATTTCATTAACCTGAATATTTTACTGGAGGAGTGCTTTAATGCCACCTAAATGAAACGATGTTTCAATGTTATTGTAGCTCATTTCATATTTTCTGTCAATTAATTTTTAAAGCATTTGCAATAAGGGATCCGTAAATGGGTAAGTATTTTATACGAGTGATCATGATGCTGCTAGTTTTAAAAAGAGAATCTTATTGGAGGGAAAAGCCGTATGAAACAAGTATGTCCTTATTGTAATAGTACACTAACAAAAGGCTTTATTGATAGTGGGAGATATTAAATTTATTGTCTTGTCTTATCTCGTGTATTTAAAAATTCAGGTCTTTTTTTAGATAAAGTAATATCACTTAGAAGATAACCTTTTAAATCTTTAAAATCAAGTGGAGCAATGGGTGTAATATAAGGTACGCCGAAGTTTGTAAGTGAGATTAGATGAACTGTAATCAAGATAAAACCCATCATAAAACCAAATAATTCAAAGCCACCGGTTATTATGAGCAGCACAAACTTCAATAAGCAAATAGGATTCATAATCGTATAATCAGGTGATGCAAAAGAACTCATAGTAGCCAAGGATATAATAATGGCCATCAGGGGACGGACAAGTCCAACACCAACAGCTGCTTGACCAATAACGATAGTACCTACAATCCCAATAGCAGGACCAATTTGTTTAGGAAGCCTTATGCTGGCTTTTCGGAGCATTTCTGCTACAATTTCCATAAGGGTAGCTTCTAAAAATGCATTGGCAGGAACTGTCACCCTTGAAGTTGCTAAAGCTAAAACATATTGAGGCGGAAGAATATCAGGGTGAAAGCTCACTACAGCAAGAACTGTTTTGCGATAATCGTATAGTTTGTGTTCCTTGTTTTTTTGAACAACAATAAGTATAATAAAGAATAAAAATAGTATCAAAATAACAGCGTATAGTAGTAAAAATAAAAATGAAAGAAGGGGTAAAGGATTGATCTTTATACAAGCAAAACATAAAGAGAATGTATTATTGATTCGCAAATTATTTGAAGAATATGCAAATTCTCTTGACTTTGATTTAGATTTTCAAAACTTTCACAAAGAACTTTCTGACCTACCGGGGGAATATAGCTTGCCAAATGGCGCTTTAGTTTTAGCGATACTTGAAAATGAAGCTGCAGGCTGTGTTGGATTAAGGAAAATTGATAAGGATATTTGCGAAATGAAAAGGTTATATGTACGACCAGAATTTAGAGGGAGGAACGTAGGGAAAGGCTTAGCAGAGAGAATTATTAAAGAGGCATATAAGATGGGATATAGATATATGCGTTTGGACACAATTAATACCATGAAAGAAGCCGTGAAACTTTATGAGAATTTGGGATTTCAACAAATTGAACCTTATACATATAATCCCATTGAAGGGGCGGTATTTATGGAATTAGAATTGAACAATTTACTGTGTTTGGGAGAGAAATATTAAGGGATGTCATAAGTGGTTCCTGTTATCGGTGCAACAATTACAATAAGATTACGATGAACTTAAATGACCCAAAATCCTAGATGGAATGAACTAAAAAAGGGATACTTTTCAAGTAAAATCTACTTGAGTAAGTATCCCTATTCTTATAAGCCTATACCATCTTAAGCTTTGAAAATATCCATTTTTGCAATGCGTTCAAAAGCATTCTTTAACTTATTAATTGTACAAGTGCATGCGATACGAATGTAGCCTTCACCACAATCTCCAAAGGCTATTCCTGGGAGTGTGAGAACATGGGCTTCGTTTAGTATGCGATTACTAATTTCAACAGATGAAAGTCCTGTTTTTTTAATATTTACAAACAAATAAAAGGTCCCCTTTGGTGGTAGCACAGACATATTGGGTATTTTATTAATAAAATCTGCTGCATAGAAAACTCTCTTTTTATATTCTTCTAACATTTTTGGCTGTATTTCCTTACGATGCCTTAAAGCATAAATAGCTCCCCTTTGGGATATAGATGGTGCTGTAAATACTAGATTTTCATTAATTTGTTGTATAGTTTTTATAATAAAATCTGGGGCTAAAATATGACCGATTCGCCATCCAGTCATTGTAAAATCCTTTGAGAAGCTATTAATGGTAATCGTTCTTTGTTTCATCTCTTCTAAGGTTACGATTGGAATAAAGGGCTCTTTGAAACTATATAGCCCATAGATATCGTCGGCTATGATAATAAGGTCATATTTTTTTGCAATAGCAGCAATGTTTTCAAGTGTTTCCCTAGTAAAACAAGTACCAGTAGGATTATTGGGAGAATTGATAATGATTGCCTTTGTTCTTTCTGTTATTAATCCTTCTAATCTATTTGTATTTATTTGAAAATCATCTTTTTCATAAGTATCTAAAACCACTGATACACCTCTTGCAAGTTCAATCTGCTGTGGATAAGGTGTAAAGCCTGGCTGATGAATGATGACTTCATCCCCATCATCTATGATTGCTTCTAACGCAAGATACATAGCTAAGCATCCACTAGTAACGACCATTACTTCTTCATCATTAAATACGATATTATGTTCTTCCTTGTAATATTTTCTGATTTCATCCCTAAGCTCTCTATCGCCCCTAAAGTCCGTATATTTTGTATGGCCTAATTTTGCATCATTCATTGCATTTTCAATAATGATATTATCTGTAATTAAATCAGGGTCCCCAAGGCTTAAATCAATGACATCGTTATACTGCTGTGCGAGTACATCTGATTGACCCATGGGTGTAGTAATATCTTTCCAATATCTCTTGGCAATGTATTTATGTTTCATTATAGGATTCCTCTTTTCATATTTGATCAGTTTCATGCAGTTACAATAAGTAGTGTAATAAAAGTTTTTTGAATAGAATTTTGTCACTATATTTAAAAATAAAACATTATTTAAACATTATTTTAGTTTGTTTTATTTTTTCTGTCAATTGCTTTTTTAAAATTAGTAATTGACAACTAGTACAAATATTGTTACAATTCAAATTAGTTGTTAATAAACATATGGCGACGAAGGAGAAGGGTATTTTATCTTAAGTAGTCACAGAGAGTCGGTGTTTGCTGGAAACCGATACTGCTGTTAAAATACAAATCACTCTTGAGCTTTATCCTCGAAAGTAAAAGTATGTTACTATTAAAGGATAACGATTAGCCCCGTTAAAAGGCTTAGGTTTGTTGGAACCGAAAGAGAGGTAGCTATTTTTAGTTACAATTAAGGTGGTATCGCGGATAAAACCCGTCCTTGAATGAATTCAAGGGCGGGTTTTTAATATTCTAAAAATAAAAAAGGAGGAGATGGATGATTTAAGAAAATGGATGAGAGATAAAGATCATTCATACAAAAAAGATTAGATCATGTAGATGAAATGGAGGATAGGAAATGAAAAAAATGGTGGAAATAAGATGGCATGGCCGTGGAGGACAGGGAGCAAAAACAGCAGCATTGCTATTGGCAGATGTTGCCTTCAGTACAGGAAAATATATTCAAGGTTTTCCAGAGTATGGACCTGAAAGAATGGGTGCACCAATTACTGCCTATAACAGAATCAGTGATGAGAAAATCACAATACATTCAAATATTTATGAGCCAGACTATGTGGTTGTGGTGGATGAAACCTTACTATCCACAATCGACGTTGTAAAGGGACTAAAAGAAGAAGGTGGCATTGTTATAAACACCAATAAATCGATTGAAGAAATAAAAGAGTATTTAAAGGATTATAAGGGTAAGGTTTATACAATTGATGCAAGAAAAATATCAACAGAGACACTCGGAAAGAATTTTCCCAATACCCCTATGTTAGGTGCAGTTGTAAAGGTAAGCGGTATTATGGAAGAAGAAAAATTTATAAATGAAATGAAAAATTCTTTCGAACATAAATTTTCGTCTAAACCTGAAGTGATTGAAGGGAATATGAATGCCCTTAAAAGAGCGTGGATGGAGGTGTAGGGAATGGATAAAAAGATGACAATAAACCCAAGTATATCTTGGAAGGATATAACTCCTGGGGGAACAATCTATGAATCTGGTACTTCGCAATATTTTAATACAGGGGACTGGAGAACCATGAAGCCTGTTTTTATTGAGGATAAATGCAAGCAATGTTTATTATGTACTCCGGTTTGTCCAGATAGTTCCATACCTGTTGAAGATGAAAAAAGATCAGCATTTGACTATGACCACTGTAAAGGCTGTGGCGTTTGTATGAAAGTATGTCCTTTTGATGCAATAGAAATGATAGAGGAATAATAGGGGGGGATAAAAATGGCGATAAGAGAACGACTATCAGGCAATGAAGCAATTGCCCTTGCGATGAAGCAAATAAATCCTGATGTGGTAGCGGCATTTCCAATCACGCCATCGACAGAAATACCACAGTATTTTTCAAAATTTGTAGCCGATGGAGAAGTAGACACGGAGTTTGTTCCAGTAGAATCTGAACATAGTGCCATGTCAGCATGTATAGGTTCCCAAGCTGCAGGAGCTAGAACAATGACAGCCACATCCTCCTGCG
The DNA here is from genome assembly GCA_038396625.1 of Clostridiaceae bacterium 35-E11. Taxonomy (GTDB): domain Bacteria; phylum Bacillota; class Clostridia; order Peptostreptococcales; family Thermotaleaceae. The sequence continues at coordinate 2,927,831 of CP121688.1, read as the reverse complement.
GGCTTGGTCTTATGTGGGAGGTGCTATATATTGCAGCCTCCTCAAGACTTCCTATCACGCTAGCATGTGTAAACAGAGCCTTATCAGGTCCTATTAATATCAATGCAGATCACAGTGATTCAATGGGAGCTAGGGATTCAGGGTGGATTCAAATATACAGTGAAAATAATCAAGAAGCCTATGATAATTTTATACAAGCTGTAAAAATTGGTGAGCATAGGGAAGTTCAATTACCTGTAATGGTATGCCAAGATGGATTTATTACAAGCCATGGTGTTGAAAATATTGAACTTGTGGAAGATGATAAAGTGAAGGGCTTTGTTGGCGAATATATCCCTGAGCATTACTTGCTTAATCCCAATGAGCCCATAGCTATGGGGCCATATGATACAGAGTCCTATTATATGGAACATAAAAGACAACAGGCAGAAGCAATGAAAAATGCAAAAGCTGTGATATTGAAAGTAGCAAAAGATTACGAAAATATATCAGGAAGAAAATATGGATTGTTTGAAGAATATAGGATGGAGGATGCGGAAGCCGCAATTGTAGTAATCAGTTCAGCAGCAGGTACTGCTAAGGCAGCCATTGATGAAATGAGAAAAGAAGGAAAAAAAGTGGGTCTTTTAAAGATAAGGGTATTTAGACCTTTTCCAGCAGATGAAATTGCAGAAGCACTAAAAAATGTGAAAGCCATTGCTGTTATGGATCGCTCAGAGAGTTTTTCCACTGCTGGAGGACCATTATTCTTTGAAATAAGATCTTGCCTATATGATTGTAAAGAAAGACCTATCCTTGTTAATTATATCTATGGATTAGGGGGAAGAGATGTTAAGACAACAGATATTCGAGATATCTACAGCTCCTTGTTTGAGAGGATTGAAGCAGGAGAAGTAACGGATCCATATAGATATCTAGGTGTAAGAGAATAGGAGGTGTACAATATGACATACAATTTTAAAGAAAAAATGAATAAACCAGAAAGACTGATGGGTGGTCATAGAATGTGTGCTGGTTGTGGTGCTCCTGTGGCAGTTAGAGGAGTGTTAAGGGCATTAAAACCAGAAGATAAAGCAGCGATTGGCTGTGCAACAGGATGTCTTGAAGTATCTACCTTCATGTATCCCTATACAGCATGGAAGGATTCCTTTATACATTCTGCCTTTGAAAATGCGGGTGCAACAGTAGGGGGAATGGAAGCTGCCTATAAAGCGCTAAAGAGAAAAAGAAAGCTTGATGGAGAATATAAGTTTATTGCCTTTGGAGGAGACGGTGGTACTTATGATATAGGCTTTCAATCCCTTTCTGGCGCTATGGAAAGGGGTCATGACATGGTCTATGTATGTTATGATAACGGGGCTTATATGAATACTGGTATTCAAAGATCCTCGGCTACCCCAAAATATGCAGATACTACAACAACGCCAGCAGGAATAGAAATTCCAGGTAAACAGCAATTTAGAAAAGATTTAACGGAGATTATGGTGAGTCATAATATCCCCTATGTTGCTCAAACAACATTTTTAGGAAATTTTAGCGATATGCATCAAAAATCAGAAAAGGCAGTATATAAAAAAGGTCCAGCATTCTTAAATGTTTTAGCTCCTTGTCCAAGAGGATGGAGATATGAGGCTTCTGATTTGATGAAAATGTGTAAATTAGCTGTGGATACATGCTTCTGGCCTTTGTTTGAAATAGAAGATGGTGTGTGGAAACTCAATTATATGCCTAAAAATAAACTACCTATCGAAGAATTTTTAAAGCCTCAAGGAAGATTTAAGCATTTATTTAAGCCTGAAAATAAGCATTTAATCGAAGAACTACAAAAGGACGTTGATAAAAGATGGCAAAATTTGCTTAGAAAATGCGGTGTGACTGCAGAATAAAAGAAAAGCTGTAAAGACAAAGGGACGGTTAATGAATTTTAAAAAATCATGAATCGTCCCTTTAATATTATAAGACTTTGTACCTAATTTCTGTATTTTTCCTAGATGGTTTAAATATTGGTAATAGGATATGGTAAAATATTACTAGTATGTATATGCAATGATTGTATGGCTTGTTACATGATGCAACTTTTTATTAGAAAAAGGAGAGGAATTTATGGCACTAGAAAAAGAATTTATTTGTGTAAAATTCAGACACAGCATAAAGTTTAAATTAATCATGGCCATTGTAACGGTTCAATTATTCAGTTCTATGATTGGACAAGCAGTAAACTTTATACTCAATACCATGGATCAACTTACCCAGAAAGTAGGAATAAAAGTATCTTTAATAGGAGGTGCCATTGGGCTAACGTTATCAACAACCTTAAGTATCGTTATAACTGTTAGCATCATCATACTGATCTATAATAGACTAGTCTTAAAAAGATTTAACAAGATTATTCATATTAGCAATCAGTGGGCAAAAGGAGATCTTGGGGAAAAAATCGAAATACATTCTTTGGATGAACTAGGTATATTAGCGACGAATTTTAATAAAATGGTGGATAATTTAAGTCAGCTAATCAAGCATATTGCAGATACAGGCGAAAGATTAGGAACATCTTCCCAACAAATGGCCGCTTTTGCACAACAATCCAGCTCTATGTCAGAACAAATAGCACAGATTGCAGACGACCTTAACAAAGGTGCCATAGAAGAAGCAGCATCTGTGGAGGAGACCACCCACATTGTTAATGAAGTGACGTCTAGTATGAAACAAATTGCTCAAAATGCACAAACAACCAATGAAGTTGGAAAAAATGTAAAAATATCCGTAGATAATGGAAGACAAGCAGTGCAGAAAGCAATTGAAACAATGAAGAATGTGCAAATGGTAATGAATGAATCTGTTACTGCAACACAAACCCTAGGAAAAAATTCAAAAGAAATAGGCGATATTGTCCAGATTATAACAGGCATTGCAGAACAAACGCATTTATTGGCCTTAAATGCAGCCATAGAGGCTGCACGAGCAGGAGATTCAGGTAGAGGCTTTGCAGTAGTAGCAGAGGAAGTAAGAAAGCTAGCACAAGAATCCAGCGATGCAGCTACCCATATCGTTCAATTAATTGATGAGGTGCAGAAGGGAACAAATACGGCAGTGGACTTAATCAACAAAGGATCAGAAGTAGTAGAAAAAGGGTCACTTGCAGTGGGAGAAACAGGAAAAGCATTTGATGCAATACATAGGGATATAGATCAAATCACAGCAGATATAGACAAAACATCTGGCGTGATGAAGCAGATGACCATGGGATTAGAGGAAATAGCTGTTGCCATGGGCAATGTGTCTAGTCTTACAGAAAAAAGTACCCTTAATACACAACAAGCTTCTGCTGCAACACAGGAACAGATGGTAGCAATCGAAGAGATTGCTTCGATTGCTCAAAACCTAGCCCTCATGTCAGAGACATTGCAAAAACAAATATTACGATTTAAACGATAAAAAAGAATGAGTGAAAAAACTTGTAATATAAAACAATTTTATCATTTACCAATATTTTAAACAAACCCTCTATCTGAAGCGATAGAGGGTTTCCTTATGGTATGATATAATTTTATATATGTTAGTATACGAGGGGTGGAAATATGAATATAAGATATATTGTGGGAAGGGCAGGTACGGGAAAGACCCATTTGGTATTTGAAGAAATCAAGAAACGATTAGAAAATCAAGAGCATAACAGATTGATTCTAATCGTACCAGAACAATTCACCTTACAATCAGAGCGAGATTTGATTGAGAAACTGCAATTACCGGGAATCATAGACATAGAAGTTCTTAGCTTTACTCGATTGGCTCATAAAATTTTAAATGAAGTAGGGGGCATCACGAGGATTCATATTAATGAACAGGGAAAAAATATGATTCTTCGAAAGATTATTGATGAAGGGGAAAAAGGGTTAACCATCTATAAAAAAACTGCACAGCAGGATGGTTTTGTAGAGATGTTTAATGAGCTTTTATGTGAATTTAAGCAGCATGATGTGTTACCAGTAGAGTTGAGAATAAAGGCAGACGAAATGGAAGCCGATAGCATATTAGCCCATAAACTTAAAGATATTGCGTATATTTATGAGCAGTTTGAAGGATATTTACAGGGACGATATATTGATACGGAAGATTATTTGAATTTATTGATTGAAAAAATAGATAAAGCCCAATTTTTAAAGGATGCAGAGATTTGGATTGATGGATTTCAAAGCTTTACACCTCAAACTTATCATATTCTAGAAAAAATTATGACCACTGCAAGGGGAGTAAGCATTACCTTTACCATGGAATTTTCAGGACAAGCTAAGGATGGGGATTTATTCAAAACTTCAAATCTTACTTATGAAAAAATTCATGAGATTGCCATGAAATATGGATTGCCAGGAGAAGTTATAGATTTAGATAAAGAAAAAAGAAGGGTTCCACCAAAGGCCCAAGAGATTCATCATATTGAACGGGAATTCTATGCGTATCCTTACATATCTTATCATGGAAAAGTCAACGCGATAGAATTATTTGCTGGGCTTACAATGCATACAGAGATAGAAAATGCAGCTGCACAAATTGTGACTTTGGTGAGAGATCAGGGTTATCGATGGAATGATATTGCCCTTGTATGTAATGATATGGAAAATTATGGACCACTTATTAAAAGAGTATTTGATGAATATGATATTCCCTATTTCTTAGACCAAAAAAGAACAGTTATGCACAATCCTATTATTGAGTGTATCTTGTCTTCTTTAGGGATTGTTCACAGAGGCTATAAATATGAAGATGTATTCCGATTTTTTAAAACAGGGTTTAGTGATTTAGAGGTGGATGCATATGAGCGATTAGAAAATTATGTGCTAGCCTATGGCATACAAGGAAATAAATGGAGAAATCTATTTGAATATGGTGAAGCAGGAGTCTTAGAGGATTTGAACAGAAACCGTGAAATGTTCATGGCAACGATTGAGAAACTAGAAAAAAAAATTAAAGGAAAAAAAACAGTGGAAGAAATTACCCGTGGATTGTATGATTATCTACAATTGATTCAGATTCAAGAGAAATTGGAAAAATGGATTGATATACTGCGGGACAAAAAAGAATATGAGTGTGTCTATGAAAATGCACAAATATGGAATGTTGTGATGGAAATATTCGACCAAATGGTAGAAATTATTGGAGATCAGCCTATTACACTGAAAGAATATATTCGCATGCTTGAATCAGGATTTTTATCCTTAGAAGTGGGGATTATTCCTACTACCGTTGACCAAGTTTTAGTAGGAAATATCCAAAGATCTAAGAGTCACGATATTAAGGCATTATTTGTCGTGGGTGTGAATGACGGAATTCTTCCTTCAGGAAAAGGGGAAGAAGGGATTTTATCTGATGAAGAAAGGCTTGAAATGAAGGAAAAGGATATTTCCTTAGGTTTTGATAGCGAAAAAAAGGCATATGAAGAAAAATTTATGATTTATACTGCCCTTACAAAGCCTAGAGAATATTTGTGGATAAGCTATGCCATGGCAGATCAAGAGGGAAGAGCACTGAGGCCATCAATTTTAATCGATAGACTAAAAAAAATATTCAGAGATATCAAGATACAAAATGATGTTATCAACAATGCAACACAACAACAAAAGATGATATCCACACCAAAGAGCACCTTTAAATATTTAGTAGAAAACATACGCCAGTGTGCAGATGGAAAAGACATTGAAAACTGGTGGTGGCATGTATACGGATGGTATTATGAACATGAGAAATGGAATAGAAAGCGAAAAATGATTGTTGAAGGATTATTTCACAACAATCAAGTAGCCTATATTGAAGGGATGAATGCGAAGCGGCTGTATAATACCCCTATTCGCTCTAGTGTATCAAGATTGGAACAATTCGTGAATTGTCCCTTTGCTCATTTTGTAAAATATGGATTAAGACCAAATGAAAGAAAAGTATTTGAAGTACAGGCACCAGATATTGGACAGGTTTTCCATCAATCTCTAGAAAAGTTTACCCATAAGCTAAAGCAAGAAAATCTAGACTGGCGGGATTTAAAGCAACAGCAATGTGATATAATTGTGGACCAGGTGGTAGAGGATGTCGTATCCAGTCACAGAAGTGGTGTGATGTTCAGTACAAAGCGCTATCAATACCTTGTGACTCGATTAAAAAGAATTAGTCGCAGAGCCGTATGGACATTGACAGACCATATTAAAAGGAGCGGTTTTGAACCCCTTGGATATGAAGTAGGATTTGGAGAAAAGCAGATCTATCCTGCTATTGAAATAGAGCTGGCAGATGGAGAAAAATTGTATTTAGAGGGAAGAATCGACCGGGTGGATATGTTAGATGAAGAAGAAAACCAGTATGCGAAAATTATTGATTATAAATCAGGGAACAAAGAATTTAATTTGTCTGATGTATATTATGGATTACAATTACAGTTAATGATTTATCTAGATGCCATTTTGACCAATGAAGGAAAACGGCAGGGAAAAGAAGTCAAACCCGCTGGTGTTTTTTACTTTAAAATAGATGATCCAATGGTGAAAACAGAAGAAAAAGTAGTAGATATTATTGAGAAAGAAATTCGTAAAAAGTTGAAAATGAAGGGTCTAGTATTGAAGGATATAAAAATTGTTCAAGAGATGGACCGGGAAATTGAAGGGTATTCAGATATGATTCCTGTAGGATTCAATAAAAAAGGCGAATTTTATCATAACTCCTCTGCAATAGATGAAGAAAACTTTAAGAGCTTACTGAATCATGTTCGAAAATTGATCAAGGAAATCACCCATGAAATGATCAAGGGAAACATTCAGATCGCACCTGCTAAAAATGGACAGCAGACAGCTTGCGATTATTGTTCTTATCATAGTATTTGTCAATTTGATCGCATGTTTGAAGAAAACAACTATAAAAATATTAAGAAGCTTTCGGATCAAGAGGTAATGGAAAGAATCAAACAAGAAGAAGGGGGGAAAGACAATGGTTAAGTGGACTAAGGAGCAATGGGATGCCATTGATGCTAGAGGCAGCAATCTATTGGTAGCAGCAGCCGCTGGTTCGGGAAAAACGGCAGTATTGGTTGAACGAATTATTCAAATCATTACAAAGGATAAAATTGATATTGATAAATTATTAATTGTAACCTTTACAAATGCAGCGGCAGGCGAAATGCGAGAAAGAATAGGGGCTGCAATTCTACAGGAATTAGAAAAGAAAAATGAAAATGAGGATCATCTTAGAAGACAAATGAATCTACTCAATAGAGCGTCTATTAGTACCTTACACTCTTTTTGTATTGATGTGGTGAGAAGATATTTTCACTTGATAGATATAGATCCTAATTTTCGTATAGGAGACGGAACTGAGACGAGTATTATGAAAATGGAAGTACTAGAAGAACTATTTGAAGAAGAATATGGTAAGGAAGATGCGCGGTTTTTAGGATTGGTAGAACGATTTGGAGGAAGCAAAGAGGATATTCCACTACAGGAATTGGTGTTAAGTTTGTATGAATTTATTCAAAGTCAACCCTATCCAATGCAATGGTTAGCAGAAAAAATAGAGGCATTCCAATTAGACGCAGAAAATTTTCGACATAGTCCATGGCATCATGTCCTTGTAGAGCAGATTGGAATGGATTTGGCAGGGGCTAAAGAAATTTTCATGGAAGCGAAGAAATTATGTGAACTACCGGGAGGACCAACAGGATATAAAGAGGCTATCATAAATGATATCTCTTTAGTGGAAGAATTGTTAAATAGATTAAAAAATGGCTTAAAATTTTTTTATGATGGGTTGGAAACCATCAACCATAAACGATTAGGCAGACTAGGCAAGGATGTAGATGACATTCTAAAGGAAAAGGTAAAAGCACAGCGTCAGCAAGGAAAGGATATCATAAAAGATATTCAAGAAAAAGTATTGCCCAAAGATCCTATAGAATATGTGAAAAACTTAAATGAATTATATCCATACATGCATTATTTATATGAGTTGGTCAAAGGTTTTGAAGAACTTTATCATGATAAAAAAGTAGAAAAGGGAATTGTAGACTTTAGTGATCTAGAGCACTATGCCTTAGCAATTCTAGACAATGCGCAAGTGGCAAAGGAATACCAAGATAAATTCGCACATATATTTGTAGACGAGTATCAGGACAGCAATATTGTACAAGAGACGATTTTAAGCTTTATCCGTAAGAAAAATAATTTTTTTATGGTAGGGGATGTAAAGCAAAGCATTTATCGCTTCAGATTAGCGGATCCTTCTTTGTTTATTGAAAAATATGAGACTTTTGAAAATGCGTTGAAAGCCCTTAATTGCAGAATTGATTTAAGCAAAAACTTTAGAAGTCGAGAAGAAGTAATTCATGGTGTAAACTTTATCTTCAAGCACATTATGAGCAAGCAGTTTGGAGAAATTGATTATGATGAAAAAGCCTATCTATATCAAGGGGCAACCACACAACCCATAGAGGATCCTAACATAGAAATCAATATTATTGAAAAAAAGGTACAAACAAATGAAATGGAAGAAGCATTAGAAGAGCTAGAAGATATGGAAGTGGAGGCGCGGATAACTGCAAAAAGGCTAAAACAGCTCCTAGATACAACAATTTACGATCAAAAGCTTGAACAATATCGAAATCTTGGATTTCGGGATATTGTTGTGTTGTTAAGAACAACGAAGAATTGGGCACAAACCTTTTTAGAAGTTTTTATTGAAGAGGGGATTCCTGCATATGCAGATGTGAATGCAGGATATTTTGAGGCGATTGAAGTAAATATTTTTATGAATTTGTTAAAGGTAATTGATAATAAAAGGCAGGATATTCCATTGTTAAGTGTGATGCGTTCTCCTATAGGCGGTTTTTCTACCCAGGAACTGATTAATATTCGTGCCTATAGCAAAGCAGCCACATACTTTGAAGCCATAGAATCCTATCAAACCCAAATGACGGATGAATTAAAAGAAAAATGTGCTGTTTTTCTTGAAAAAATTCAAGCATGGAAAGAAGCATCCCGTTATTTGCATATAGATAGATTTATTTGGAAACTGTTAATGGATACAGGATATTATGATTATGTAGGTGCTATGCCGGGAGGTATACAGCGACAGGCAAATTTAAGGGTTCTTATTGATAGAGCACGACAATTTCAAAAGACGTCTATGAAAGGGCTATTTCATTTCATTAAGTTTGTGGATAAATTAAAAAGCAGTAGTGGCGATATGGGTACAGCCAAAACATTAGGAGAGAATGAGGATGTCGTTCGGATTATGAGTATCCATAAAAGTAAGGGTTTAGAATTTCCTGTAGTAATTGTGGCTGGTATGGGAAAACAATTTAATCTAAGAGATACCCATGCATCTGTTTTATTTCATAAGGATTTAGGCATTGGACCTAAATATGTAGATCCAGAACTTAGACAATATGGAGACACCATTGCCAAAGTCGCTATGACCAACCAAATTAAATTAGAGAGTTTGTCTGAGGAAATGCGTATTCTGTATGTGGCCTTCACGCGAGCTAAAGAAAAATTGATTTTAGTAGGATCTGTAAGGGATATAGAAAGAACAGCAAAAAAATGGACGAATCCAGTGAACCCATTTCATCTATCAAAGGCGAGAAGCTATTTGGATTGGGTAGGGCCAGTGGTAATGCGGCATAGGGACGGTGAATTACTGCGAGAGTGGGCAGAAGTTGATTGGACAAGGGATGTATTATTTGAGGACTCTTCCAAGTGGAAGATAACAAAATTCAAAAAAACGGATATTAATATAGAAGAAATGGAAAAAAAGATGAGTAAATTGGCTTTTCTTCAATATCTGAAAAATTTTGAACACATCACATCCAGTGAGGATGGACAGTGGGTCAAACAGCGATTAGACTGGCAATATCCTTATCAGATTGCTACGAAGATCCCTTCGAAATTATCTGTAACAGAAATCAAAAGAATTTCTGTAAAGGAATTAAATCCTATGAATATGCATGTTCCAGCCTTAGTCCAAAGACCTAAGTTTATGGAAGGAAAAAAACAATTTACTGGCATGGAAAAAGGTATCATTATTCATTTTGCAATGCAGCATTTAAATATAGAAAAAGTTGATACAAAGGAAGCTATTGAACTACAAATAGAAAATATGGTAACAGCAGAATTGTTAAAACCAGAAGAAGCCAATGTGGTGGATATTCTAAAAATACAAAAGTTTTTTCAAAGTGCTATTGGACAAAGGATTATCAAAGCAAAAAAAGTGTTTCGAGAGGTTCCTTTTAATTTTGTAAAAAAAGCCTGTGAAATCACTCTAGGGTTAGAGGATTGTGAAGAAAGCCTTTTGGTACAGGGGGTTATAGATTGTTACTTTGAAGAAGAGGATGGGTTTGTGCTGGTAGATTATAAAACAGATTATGCGGGACTTGGCAACAAAGAAGAGATCGTAAACAAATACCGTGTCCAAATTGAACTGTATAAAGAAGCATTGGAAAAAATAACAAGAAAAACAGTGAAAGAAAGTTATCTTTATTTATTTTACTTAGATGAAGAGGTGAAAATATGAGGATTTTACACACTTCTGATTGGCATTTAGGGCGTATTTTTCATGGAATTCATCTTACAGAGGATCAAGCGTACATTCTAGAGCAGTTTATTGAGGTGATTAAAGATACAAAACCAGATGTCATATTGATTTCAGGAGATGTATTTGATAGATCCGTACCTCCTACAGAGGCAGTAAATCTTTTAGACGAAGTGATATCACGTATTTTAATGGATCATGATATTCCTATTATGATGATTGCAGGAAATCATGACAGCCCAGATCGGCTAGGATTCGGATATCGTTTAATGCAAAATAGGGGGCTTTATATTTTTGGAAAACTAACCCCTGCATTAAAACCCATTACATTAGAAGATAAATATGGATCAGTGAGTTTTTATGGTGTTCCTTACGTAGAGCCTGCTATTGTTAGAGAACGGTTTGGGGATGAAACCATCCATGCCCATGATACTGCCATGATGAAATTAACTAATTATATAAAAAGCAACATGAATCAAGGTAGTCGAAATGTGTTAATTGCCCATGCCTTTGTGGCAGGAGGTGAAGAAAGCGAATCAGAGCGGCCCCTTTCCGTAGGGGGCTCTGGGGTAGTAAATGCAGCTTATTTTAAAGAATTTGATTATGTAGCATTAGGACATCTACATAGAGGACAAAAGATAAGTGCAGAGCATATTCGATACTCAGGTTCATTAATGAAATATTCCTTTGCAGAGGCAGATCATAAAAAGGGTGTGGTATTAATTGACATGGATGCACAAGGTAGTACCAGCATTGAATACATAAGACTAAGACCCCGTAGAGAGCTACGGTGTATCGAAGGATATTTAGAGGATATTTTAAAGGGCCCTCAACTAGAAGGACATAAGGAGGATTATCTTTGTGTAACATTAAAGGATGAAGGCGCCATTTTAGATGCCATAGGAAAACTTAGAAAGGTTTATCCCAACGTACTGCATATTGAACGACCGCAACTAACCTCTAACCTCAAAATAGTAGGACCAGATCGTGATTTCAAAAAGATGGATACAATTGATTTATTTTCTTCTTTTTTTCAACAGGTAACAACACGCGATCTGAGCAATGAACAAAAAAAGATCCTTCAAGGGATATTCGATCAATATTACAAGAACATGAGGGAGGAATAAAGTATGAAACCTCTTAAGCTTGAAATGGGTGCATTTGGTCCTTATGCAGTACAACAGAGCATAGACTTTGGAGAGCTAAAAAACAAAAGTATATTTTTGATTCATGGACCTACTGGTTCTGGAAAAACCACGATTCTTGATGGAATTTGTTTTGCACTCTATGGAGATACCAGTGGAGCAGAACGTAATGCAAGAAACATGCGTAGTCATCATGCTGATCTAAGCCAAATAACTGAAGTTGTTTTTGAGTTTGAGTTAAAGCATGAGCGGTATCGGGTTAGTAGGAAGCCGGAGCAGGAAAGAATGAAAAAGTCTGGAACAGGTACAACAATACAAAGTCCTGAAGCTGTTTTATGGAAATTAGAGGATGAAGAACAGAAAGCTGTTTTAGTGGAAACAGGCTGGAAAAATGTAACGGATGCAATAGAAAGAATGATTGGCTTTAAAAGTGATCAATTTCGACAAGTAATCATGTTGCCCCAGGGGAAATTTCGAAAGCTTTTAGTGGCGGATTCGATAGAACGTCAGCAAATTTTAGAAAAGCTTTTTCATACAGAATTTTATAGAGGAATTGAAGAACTATTGAAAAAATCTGCAAAAGAATTAAAAGACCAAATCAAAGAAAAACAAAATCAACGAGACTGGTATTTAAAAAAAGTTGCTTGTGAAAATATGGAAGCACTACAGCAATTGATTAGAGTCAATGAAGAAAAACGGGTACAATTACAAGGATTGTTAGAAGAAAAATTTAGTGCCGTTAAAAATGCCCAAGAGAAGTTTAGAATAGGAAAAGAAGGAAATGAAAAAATAAAAGAAAAAGAACAAGTAGAGAAGGACTTAAAAAAGGCACAGGAAGATATACCCAAGATAGAGTTAAAACGCGTAGAATTACAAAAAGCTAGGAAAGCAGCTACATTAGAGGAAACTGAAAAGATTACCAGATTAAGAAGTCAGGATCGGGAGCAATGTCAGAAAGACTTAATACAAACGAAGAAGAATTTAGAGGAATCAGAGAAGCATCATAAAAAAGCAAAAGAACGGTTGCAGATAGAAAATGACCAAGAAGAAATAAGAGAAAAGGCAAGAAATAAGGTGCTTGAAATACAAGGGTATACAGAGAAAGTAGCATCTTTAGAAGATATGCGAAAAATGGTAGAAAGTCTAAAAAAGGAAAAAGAGCAAGTAACAGCACAAAAAAACATCCTACAAAAGCAAAAAGTTCAGTTAGAAGAAAAGATAGAAGCGCAAAAAAGATTCGTAGAGGATGCAAAGGAATATCGTTTAAAAGCGCCCATTTTTCAGACAAGTTATGAAACCATTAAAAAAATCTATGAAAAAAAACTGACACTAAATACGGTGAAAGAACAGATAAAAGTAGCAATGCAATGCTATGAAAAGCAAGGGATAATTTTTGAAAAATCTGAGCAGGAATATAATAGGGTTAAAAAAGAATTATTTGCATTACAAGAAATGTGGAACAAAGGTCAGGCTGCTATTTTGGCAGAAAAATTAAAAGAGGGTGATCCTTGTCCTGTATGTGGATCTATTCATCATCCAATTCCTGCACAAAAAGAAACATGGATGCCTACAGAGGAAGAAATCAAACAAAAACAAAACCTAGTAGAAGAGCTAGAAAAAAAGAAAGATAAAGATAAAGATAGGCTAAATCAAGCGCAAACAGAAAAAGAAGCTTTAGAAAGCAGAATCCGAAACAGTCAAGAAGAATTAGGTGAACATGCAGATATAGACATAGAAAAAATGAAAAATGATGTAGACAATAAAAAGAGTCAATGGATGAAAGCATTAGAAAAAGCAAAAAAGTTAGAACAAGAAAATAAAGCTTTACAGAAGTTGATAGAAGAAGAGAAATTGGTAAAAGAAAAGCTTGAAGATATAGAAAAGGATGTACAAGAAAAAAATGAAACCTATCAGAAAGAAATAGGCGCTTTAAAAGGACAGGAAGAAGCGATTCCTGAAAATATTCGAAACATCCATGCCCTGGCAGAGGTGCAAAAACAAGCAAAAGAACATTTACAGATGCTTATACAAAAGTTTGAAATCGCAAAGAAAGATTTTGATCAAGCGGAAAAGCAATTGGTTTCTGCCAAAACAGCTCAAGGTAATGCTCAGAAGCTTCTTGAAGAGGCCATAGAAAAGTATAACCATGAAAAAAATCTCTTCATACAAATGATGAATAAAGTAGGCTTTGAAAAATATCAAGACTATGATGATGCGAAAAAAAATGAAGCAACAATGCAAAAGCTAGAAAAGGAAATCAAAGACTTTGAAGGAAGATGGCACGCTTTGATGGATTATCACCAACGAGCATGTAAAGCAGCAGAGGGTATTGTTAAAGTGGATGTAGGCAAACTTGAAAAAGCTTTAAGTGATGCAGAAAAAGAAAAGGATGAAACCTTGAAATTAGAAAATAGTCTCTTAGAAAAAATAAAGCACGATAAAGATTTGTTAAAAGAAGTAGAAAGATTAAATGCAGTAATACAGACGCAGGAAAGAGAATATGAGATCATAGGAAATCTATCTCAAGTAAGCAATGGAGATAATATACATGGATTGACCTTCCAGCGATTTGTATTAGGAGCATTGCTAGATGATATTACGATTGCAGCCACAGAAAGATTGAAATTAATGAGTAAAGGCAGATATCATTTAAGAAGAACATTGGATAGAGCAAGAAAAAATGCAGCAGGAGGTCTAGAATTAGAAGTATTAGATACTTATACAGGTATAGAGCGCCCTGTTACAACCCTATCCGGTGGGGAGACATTTCTTGCTTCCTTATCTTTAGCACTTGGCTTAGCAGATGTGGTGCAGGCTTATGCTGGAGGTATTCAGTTAGATACTATTTTTGTGGATGAAGGATTTGGAAGCTTGGATCCAGAGGCTTTAGATTTTGCCATGAGAACTTTAATTGATTTACAAAAAGGTGGTCGACTGGTAGGGATTATTTCCCACGTACCAGAGTTAAAAGAGCGCATTGATGCGCGACTTGAGGTAATGCCTACAGAAAATGGGAGCATAGCAGCCTTTAAGATATATTGAGATAGAATAAAATGGAGATGAAAAAGTGAAAGAAAAACTAAAGCAGTTTTGTCAACAACATAATATTGATATGGTTGGGATTGCACCCATAGGGCCATATAAAGAATTGGAAAGGATACTAAAGGATCGAATGGATAAGGGATACCTCACGGGGATGGAAGAGCAAGATATTTCAAAACGAGTAGATCCCCAAAGGACAATGAAAGATGTAGCATCGATTATTGTGTGTGCATTCCCTTATTTTATAGTGCATCAAGAGGATGCAAATATTTCTAAATATGCTTATGCAAAGGATTATCACCTTATTGTAAAAGAAGAACTTGAAAACATAGGAGCATTTTTAAAAGAGGAAATTGATGGATTTATATATCAAACTTTTGTAGACACAGGTCCTTTTGTAGATAGATATTTGGCTTATTTGTCTGGGATTGGATATTTTGGTATCAATAACCACATCATTACGGATCGATACGGTTCCTATGTGTTTATAGGGTATATACTAAACAATTATCCCTTCGAACCAGACAAGCCTTTGAAAAAAACATGCATTCAATGTGGTGCATGTATGAAAAGTTGTCCAGGAGGTGCCATATTAGGTGATTTTCAAATAAACCCTCGTAGGTGCCTGTCTTTTACTACCCAAAAGAAAGATGTTTTAAGCCGTGAAGAAAAAAAATTACTAGAAAAGCATCCTATGGTGTTTGGCTGTGATATTTGTCAGGATGTATGTCCCCATAACCAGAATGTAAGTTATACACCAATAGAAGCATTTCAAAAGTCAATCATATACAAGCTTGAGGAAAAAGAAATCGAAAGGATATCTAATAAAGCTTTTAAAAGAAAATATGGAGATAGGGCATTTAGCTGGAGAGGAAGAAAACTCATTTTAAGAAATTTAGAAGCACAGAGAAAGACAACAAAAGATACTTAACAAATACAACTTACAAATTTCGATAAAATTTGATATAATTGATGTTATTAAAATGCAATGTAGCGGATAAATACTTATAATGTGAGGGGTTATTATTAAATGAGACTTGTACCCATAAATTGTGTGAAAGAAAATACATTTTTAGCCCAGACCATTTATGATAGGGATAATAGAATATTATTAAAAAAAGGTGTTCAGCTCAATGAAAATCTTTTAAAAAAAATTGAAGAAAACGGCATCTATACCATCTATATTAATGACAAATATAGTGATAATGAGATAGAAGATATTATCAAACCTGAGTTAAGAAATGCGGCGGTGAAATCAACAAAACAAACTTTTGATAATGTTGAAAAATTCGCTTCATCAGTAAACAACAATAGGAATTCTTTGAAATCTAAACAATTATTAAACAGTATAGAACAAGGTATTCAATCACTGAACAGTCTGTCGAAGGATATTGTGGAAGAAATTCTATCCAACCAAAACCTTTTGATCAACTTGGTTGATATTAAGAGTTTGGATAATTATGTTTATCAACATTCTGTAAATGTAGGGGTATTATCATTGGTATTAGGGATGGAACTAAATCTAAATAAACATGAATTGTATGATTTATGCATAGGAGCAATTTTACATGATATTGGTAAAACATTTTTGTCGAAGGAGATTCTTTATAAAAAGTCTGATTTAACAGAAGCAGAATATGCCATAGCAAAACAACATCCTCAAAAAGGATATGAATATTTAAAGGCACATTATAATCTTCCTGGTGTCACAAAGATCATAGCGCTACAGCATCATGAACGATTAGATGGTTCTGGTTATCCCAATGGGCATCAAGAAAATCAAATTAACAAATTAGCAAAAATTGTAGCCATTGCAGATACCTATGATGCGATGACTTCTAATAGGCCCTATAGAAAGGCATTTTCACCTAGTGAGGCCCTTGAGTTTATTATGGGAAGTGCAGGAAGATTTTTTGATTTTAGAATGGTACAGGCTTTTGCTAAAAAGATTGTCCCTTATCCTGTAGGGAGTCTTGTAAAATTAAGTAACAATGATGTAGGCGTAGTAGAGGAAGTATATCCGCACTTTCCCCTTCGACCCAAAATCAAAGTGATTCGGCAAAGGGCGGTCAGTATAGAAATGAAAATCATTGATTTAATGCAGGAGAAAAATTTGGTGATAGAAGGATTGCAATATGAAGCACCTAATGTATCCGTTCCCCATCATTTGCAGGAACATAATTCTTTTAAGAAGATAAATGAAAAGTAAAATGAGAAAGCGCTCAAATAATTGAGCGTTTTCTTATTGAAACTAACAGGATAACCCTACACAATACCTTGATCCATCATGGCTTGTGCTACTTTTAAGAAACCTGCAATGTTGGCGCCTGCCACATAATTTCCTGCCATACCATACTCTTGGGCAGCTTGCTTTGATACATTATAAATATTGACCATAATTTGATGTAGCTTTTCTTCTACTTCTTCAAAAGTCCAATAAAGGCGCATACTATTTTGAGACATTTCCAGCGCAGAAGTTGCTACACCCCCTGCATTGGCAGCCTTAGCAGGAGCCAATAAGATGTTGTTTTCTAAGAAGATTTTTGTACCCTCATTAGTGGTAGGCATATTGGCGCCTTCTCCAATGGCCATCACGCCATTGTCTATTAACATTTGTGCTTCTTTGATATCGATTTCATTCTGTGTTGCACAGGGGAGTGCTACGTCACATGGAATAGACCAAATGTCTTTAAAGCCCTCATGGTATTCAGCCTGTGCATGATGATTAACATATTCACTGATTCTTTTTCTTTCAATCTCTTTAATTTGTTTAACCGTTTGTAGGTTAATTCCATCTGGATCATAGATATAGCCACTAGAATCAGACATGGCAACCACTTTTGCGCCATATTGCTGAGCTTTTTCACAAGCATAGGTTGCTACGTTTCCTGATCCTGAGATGACAACGGTTTTGTCCTTAAGACTATGGCCATTATCTAATAGCATTTCTTCTACAAAATAGATTAATCCGTATCCTGTAGCTTCTTTTCTTCCTAAAGATCCACCGTAAGTTAAGCCTTTTCCCGTTAAAACTGCTGGTTCGTAGGCATTTTTAATACGTTTGAATTGTCCATAGAGATAACCAATTTCTCTTGCACCTACCCCGATATCTCCAGCTGGAACATCAAGGTCAGGTCCAATATGTCGATATAGCTCTGACATAAAACTTTGACAAAACCTCATAATCTCACCATCTGACTTACCTTTGGGATTAAAATCTGAGCCTCCTTTACCTCCTCCTATGGGAAGCCCTGTTAAAGAATTTTTTAAAATTTGTTCAAATCCTAAGAACTTTACAATTCCTAAATATACAGATGGGTGAAATCGAAGTCCACCTTTATAAGGACCGATAGCGCTATTAAACTGTATTCTAAAACCCCTATTTACATGGGGGGTACCTTTATCGTCCACCCAAGGTACTCTAAAAAGGATCTGGCGTTCAGGTTCAAAAAATCGTTCAAGTACACCTGTTGTTGTATATTCAGGGTGTCTTTCAATAACGGGTTCCAAAGAAGATAAAACTTCTTCAACTGCTTGATGAAATTCTGGTTCTCCTGGATTTCTTTTTTTAACTCTTTCTAACATATCTTGTATGGTAGACATTGTATCATCTCCTTATGTAGCATCTTTTTAAAATGTATCTGCTTCTTTTTTGGCAGATAGACAAATACTTTGTATTAGTATGCGTGATTTGTTATTAAGAAATTAAGGGTAAATATTGTCATTGTGCAATGTAGAAAAAAGTCTTATTTTGATGTAATTTCTGATAAAATAAAGGAATAGAAACAGTTAAAGAGGTGGTTGTTTTGAAAAAGAAATTAGTGCTCATAGCTCTAGATTCAGGGCCAAAGCAAAAATATATCAAAGATTTAAATAAATTCTTTGAAGAATATCTAGAAATTGAAGGCTATAGTATTAAGGAAGGTATTGATGGATTGGTGGAAGGAGATTTAGCCCTAATCACTTCTCCTGTCTTAACCAATATGGCAAAAAAATATTTGCCAGAAGATATAAAAATTATCTATATGAATAGAACTTTTGCTCATAGTGCCCTAGAGCCATTGTATCGTCTGGTACCCGGGACAAAGGCAATGATGGTGAGTAATACGAGTATTGCAGCTATAGAAGCCATATCCACATTATATGAAATGGGGATTAAGCATGTTGATTTCATTCCTGTGTATCCTGGTGTAAAGAAAATCCCTGATCTAAAGATTGCAGTGACTCCAGCACAATTGTCTTATGTTCCTTCTTCGATAGAACAGGTGATTGATATTGGATGGAGAGTCCTTGATTTGTCTACATTGATGGATATAGGAACAAAATTAGATATTATGAATAAAACCTTAGAAGACAGATTGGGCATGTATGCTCAGACCATTATTCCCATAAGTCATGGGTTACATTCCACATTAAATAGTACAGGAGAAATCAAAAACCAAATGGAAATAGTGCTAGATGTAGTGGATGATGGTGTAATTGTGACAGATACCTACTATCAAATAATTCATTGTAATCAAGCGATTTGTAAAATGCTCAACAGCAATGAACAGATGTTAAACAATACAAAACTGTATGAAAAAACGATTCCCATCACTCTTTGTCGTAAGTTACGAGAGGAAGATTGCTTAGAAAATGTCTTGGTAAAGTCCCCGGAGGTCAATAAAAGTTTTCTCATAACAAAGCGAAAGATAGATGTATACAATAGAACTTTTGGGTATGTAATGATTATAAAAGATATTACCGAAATTCAAAATTTAGAAAATCAACTAAGAAAACAGCTTTTAGAAAAAGGCTATGTGGCAAAATATCACTTTGAAAATATAGCAGGAAAGAGTACGGTTTTAAAGGAGTGCATACAGAAGGCTAAGAAAATAGCACAAATTGATGCGCCTGTATTAATTGTGGGAGAAAGTGGGACGGGGAAAGAATTGTTTACCCAATCTATTCATAATGCTTCCAAAAGAAGGCGCAAACCCTTTGTGGCTATAAATTGTGCTGCACTACCTTCAGAGTTGCTGGAAAGTGAACTGTTTGGATATGAAGAAGGTGCATTTTCAGGAGCTAAAAAAGGTGGTAAAAAAGGATTGTTTGAATTGGCACATACAGGCACCTTATTTTTAGATGAGATTGGAGATGTTCCCATCAATGTACAAGTGAAGTTGCTACGTGCATTACAAGAAAAAGAAGTTATGCGTATTGGTGGGACCAATATTATTCCCATAGATGTTAGAATCATGGCAGCCACCAATCAAGATTTAAAAGTTTTAATAGAAAAGGGTAAATTTCGTTTAGATTTATATTATAGGCTTAATGTATTGGGTTTGCATCTACCCGCATTGCGTGATAGAAAAGAAGATATAAAACATATCATCCAAGATATATTGTCAGAAATTGGATTTAAAAATAAGAAAATAGCCCCCCAGGTAATGAAACTGCTTCTAGATTATCCATGGAAAGGAAATGTAAGAGAACTTAGAAATTGCATAGAGTATATGGTTTATATGGGGGGAGATGTACTCACAAAAAGTGATTTACCTGAAGATGTAAAAAATTTTATGAATAAAAAAGAATTATCTTTAGAGACGAATGAAGTTCCTGAATTAACATTTGTAAATCATAAACTTGCTGTGTATATATTACAACTTTTAAATCAAAAAAATTGTGGTAGAAGAATGATTTATAAATATGCAGTTTCTGAAGGTTTCCAAACGTCGGAATATGAAATACGAAAAATACTAGAAATTCTATATTCTAAGCAATGGATTATTTATGGAGATGGGCGTAAAGGTGCACAATTAACGCATAAAGGAAAAGAATTTATGCTAGGGCATATACACTTAAGGGATGAATAGCGGGATGGAAGTGGGGTGAAGGTTCCCGCAATCATCCCGCTATTTATTTGGCAATATATTTCCTTTAAAAAATAATTATAAAAAGTCTACTTGATAGAAGTAAATATATAGAATTTTAAAAGGATAGATAGATTTGTACTAAATGAAAATTCTATATATTTTCTAGAATCTTAAAATAATAAAATTTGGCACAAAACTTGCAATATAATTATGGACATGGGCCCATAAAATGATAAGGAGATGAAGTAATGGAAATGGACACGGCAAAAGCATATGTAGAAAATGTATATAACTATCTTCATACAATTCCAGAAGTCGGATTTGAAGAGTTTGAAACATCAAAATTTATTGCAGAAGAATTAAAAAAGTTTGGATATGAAGTAGTAGAAAAAATTGCTGGAACAGGTGTTGTCGGAAAACTAGATAGTGGAGTAGCTGGACCTGTTTTTGCAATGCGTGCAGATATGGATGCATTGTCCTTTGAGAAGGATGGAGAAAAGTATAATGTGCATGCTTGTGGACATGATGCCAATTCTGCCATGGTATTGGCTACAGCAAAGGAAATGGCTGAAGAAGGTATCACGAGAGGACAGTTGATTGTGTTATTTCAACCAGCAGAAGAAGTATTAGGTGGAGCACAAAGTATGGTTGAAAGTGGGTATGCTGATGGAGTCGAGGAAATGGTAGGAATTCATTTACGCCCCATTCAAGAGACGAGAATTGGACAGGCGACTCCTGCTTTGGTTCATGGAGCAAGCTATCGTATCATTGCAAAAATCAAAGGGTTAAATGCTCATGGAGCCAGACCACATCTTGGAATCAATGCTGTAGATGCGGCGATGCTTGTGGTTAGTGCAATCAATGCCATTCGCGTTGATCCTGGAGTACCACACTCTATTAAAGTTACAAAGGTGCATGCAGGTGGAGAAACCATAAATTTAATTCCGGATGAAGCAGAAATTGCTATGGATTTAAGAGCACAAACAAATGAGGTTATGGAAGAAATGATTGCCAAGGCAAAGGATGCCATCATCAATAGTGCTAAAGCCATTGGTGCAGAGGGTAAGATTGAATTGATTGGGGGAGTGCCAGCAGCAGAATATAATGATGAAATGGTTGAGATTGCTCGCTGTGCAATTGAAGAAGAATTAGGACAAGCATTAGCTCCTCTTATTACAACAGGAGGAGAAGACTTTCATTATTATAGTAAAGAAAGAAAGATTAAGACGGCTTATATTGGATTAGGAGCTGATCTAACACCCGGATTACATCACCCCAATATGTCGTTTAACCTTGAGACACTGCCGTTAGGAGTAAAAATACTAAAAAATATAGCACAAAAAAGACTAGGATAAAGAAAACAAAGAAAAGGAAAGTAGGAGGATAAAAATGAGTGTAAAAGCTGTAAAAAAAGAGAAAAAAGGAATTAAAATTCCAAATACTTATACGCTAGTTATGATGTTTGTAATATTAGCTGCAATTGCGACATATATTGTGCCAGCAGGGCAATATGATATGGTAACCGATCCTGCTACCGGGAAAAATGCCATAGATCCTACAGCCTTTCATTTCATGGAAAGAACACCGGTAGGCATAGGAGATTTTCTATTGGCAATTCCCAAGGGAATGAATAAAGGGGCAGCAGTAATCTTCTTGACATTCTTAGTGGGAGGATTCTTCCAAATTATTAATGATACAGGGGCAATTGATGCAGCTATTAATATGTCTATTAATAAATTACAAAAAAAGGCCCTCTTGGTAATTCCGATTGTTATGATGATGATGTCTGTGTTAGGGGCTTTAGGGATTGTGGTAAATGCAGCGATTGCATTTATTCCTATTGGAGTAGCTTTAGCCAAAAAGCTAAAATTAGATCCGATGGTAGGGATTTCGATTATGTATTTAGGTGCATATTCAGGATTTGCTTCATCCCCTATGGGACCTTTTAATACCATATTAGGTCAAACCATTGCAGGACTTCCTTTATTATCAGGATTTGGACTTAGGTCTGTTGTGTGGGCAGCACTTTTTGCTGTAACAGCATGGTATACTTATCGTTATGCTAAAAAGCTTCAAGAAGATCCTAAAAATAGTGTGTTTGAGGAAATAACTTGGGGAGATGAATCAAATAGAGAAGCAGCTAGTCAGGACTTTAAACTAGGACATGGGTTGGTACTTATAACTTTAACGATTGGATTTGTAGTGTATGCATACGGTTCTTATAAATTAAAATGGGGTCTTGATTATTTAAGTGCAATGATGTTGGCGGTTGCTTTAGTAAGTGGTCTTGTAGCAAAAATGCAGCCAGATGATATGGCAAAATCTTTTATTAAAGGGGCACAGAGTATGGTATATGGTGCCTTGATCATAGGATTTGCAAGTGCGATAACCCTTGTGTTAACAGAAGGAAATGTCATTCATTCTATTATTTACTATATGACCATACCATTGACAAAGGTAGCACCTGTATTCTCTGCTATTGGTATGTTTTTAGCAAATCTTATTTTTAACTTTGTGGTACCGTCTGGGTCGGGACAAGCAATGATCGTTATGCCTTTGATGGCGCCAATGGCTGATGTTGTGGGGGTTACACGACAAGTTGCTGTATCAGCTTACCAATATGGTGATGGTTTTTCAAATATTATTATTCCTACGTCAGGTGTATTGATGGCTGTTTTAGGCGTTGCAAAGGTACCTTATGAAAAGTGGGTAAAATTCGTAGCACCTTTATTCTTGATGTGGACTGTCGTTGGTACGATTGCTGTAGCAGTGGCAACCTTAATTGGTTGGAACTAATATCAACAAAACTCTATCTCACAAAGCTGAGATGGAGTTTTGTTTTGTTCTGTGGTAAAATGAATCAGAATAAATAATATAGATAGGGACGATTGATAATGGATATTTATTATATAGATAGAAAAACTGGAGAAAAGAAAAAAGAAGTTGTGGCAGGAGAAAGATTTTTAAAATGGATTTATGATACAAAGCAAGGGAATACCTTATTGGAACTATTGGTGAAAAAAAAGGTTTTTTCATTTCTATATGGTAAGTTACAAGATATGTCTTGGAGTAAAAGGAAGATAAAGAAATTTGTAGAAAATTTATCTATTGATATGACAGAAGCAGACAGAGAAAATATCTATGATTATGAGAATTTTAACGATTTTTTTGCACGAAAACTTAAAGAAACAGCAAGGCCCATATCAAAGGATTGTGAACAGCTCATTTCCCCAGCGGATGGAAGAGTCTTGGCTTATGAGAATATTGACATGAATCGTATGGTACAAATAAAGGGAAATTTTTATAAGTTGGAAGAACTTTTTCAAGATAATGAATTAGCAAGAAACTATGAAGAAGGTACTTGCATTATAGTAAGATTATGTCCTGCAGACTACCATCGTTTTCACTTTCCTGACAGCGGTGTGCCAGGGACGTCGAAACAAATTAAAGGCCAATACTATTCTGTCAATCCGATGGCGTTGGGGAAGCTTACGGATATATATTGCCGAAATAAAAGAGAAATTACTTTTTTTCGATCTGATCATTTTGGAGAGATTGTATTTGTAGAAGTGGGCGCGACCTGTGTCGGCTCCATTATACAAACTTATATTCCTGATAAACATGTAAAAAAGGGTGGAGAAAAAGGATATTTTAAATTTGGTGGTTCAACGGTTATATTATTTCTGAAAAAAAACAAAGTAAAAATTGACGAGGATATCGTTTATAATACCCAAAAAGGTATAGAAACAAAGGCAAATATGGGAGAAACTTTAGGAAAAAGAATTGTAAACCAATAAAAGAGAAGGGATTGACCAGTCGATGGTACAATCCCTTTATATTCCTAATATATCATAACAAGCATTACTTTAAGACAGCTCCGGTATTAGCTGAGGTCACTAACTTGGCATATCTTGCTAAATATCCCTTTGTGATCTTAGGCTCTGGTTTTACAAAGTTTTCTCTGCGTTTTGACAGTTCTTCGTCACTTAATTTAACGTCAAGCTTTTTATTTGTAATATCAATATGAATGATATCACCGTTTTGTACGAGCGCCAGTGGGCCACCTTCTGCAGCTTCGGGAGAAATATGGCCGATGGCGGCACCCCGTGTAGCTCCAGAAAATCTGCCATCAGTTAAAAGTGCAACATCCTTATCTAAGCCCATACCTGCAATGGCAGAAGTCGGAGAGAGCATTTCTCTCATACCTGGTCCACCCTTAGGACCTTCATAGCGAATAACCACTACATCTCCTTTTTGAATCTTCCCGTCAAAGATGGCTTGTACAGCTTCTTCTTCGGAACCATATACCTTCGCAGGTCCTTCATGCTTCAACATTTCTTCCGCTACGGCAGATTCCTTTACTACTGCACCATCTGGAGCTAAATTACCTCGTAATATGGCTAATCCCCCTCTATTTCTATAAGGATTGTCAATAGAACGAATTACGTTATCGTTTTTTACAACGCGATCCTTGATATTTTCTCCTGCTGTTTGTCCTGTAACAGTGAGTTGTTCTTCTACAATCAATCCCTTTTTAGCAAGTTCATTCATTAGAGCAGGAATACCTCCAGCAAGGTGAAGATCCTCCATATGATGAGAACCACTTGGGCTAAGTTTGGTTAAATAAGGTGTTTTTTGGCTGATTTCATCAAATAATTCAAGTTTTAATGAAATGCCTGCTTCGTGGGCAATAGCAGGTAAATGAAGCACGGTGTTTGAAGAGCCTGCCATGGCCATATCTACGGTAATGGCGTTTTTGAAGGCATCTAGTGTAAGGATATCTAAAGGTTTGATATCATTTTTGACACACGCCATTACTTGCATCCCTGCATATTTTGCCAGCTGAATTCTTTCCCCAGAATGAGCCATAGCTGTACCATTATAAGGAAGCCCCATTCCTAATACTTCTGTTAAACAGTTCATGCTATTTGCTGTGAAGAGTCCTGAACAAGAGCCGCATCCGGGACAAGCTTTTTGAGCTACTTCTTCTAATTCACTTTCTGTAATTTGATGATTTTGAAAAGCACCTACTTTTTCAATAATACTGCTAAAATCTAGCACTTCACCATTGTGCTCTCCTGCTCTCATGGGTCCACCGCTTACAACTACAGAAGGAATGTTAAGTCTCGCAGCGGCCATAAGCATCCCAGGTACGATTTTGTCGCAATTTGGAATTAGTACAAGTCCATCAAAACCGTGAGCCATCGCCATAGCTTCGATAGAATCAGCGATCAATTCTCTGCTGGCAAGAGGATATTTCATGCCTTGATGGCCCATGGCAATACCATCACAAATACCGATGGCTGGAAATTCTATAGGGGTACCACCTGCCATAGCAACCCCCATTTTTGCAGCCTCTGCAATTCTGTCAAGATGCATATGACCAGCGATGATTTCATTTTGTGCATTCACAATACCGATGAGGGGTTTATCAATTTCTTCCCGTGTATACCCCATTCCATAAAACAATGATCGAGCGGGGGCACCTTTTGTACCTTTTTTTACGATATCACTTCTCATAAAATTGCCTCCTTTGATTTTGTACATTGCATAATATATATTTTGTACTAAGCAACATATAGCTTGGAATTTATGTCATCAAGAGATTAGGGAAATAAAGAAATCTCCCATCCCTAGGACACAATCATTTATATCCTAGGGACGAGAGATTTACCCGTGGTACCACCCTAATTTACAATTCATTCTCATGAATTATCTCTTCAGGTCAAAGGAACTTCCTTGTAACCCTAGCCATATAACGGTGGCACAAATCCCGGCCTTGTTTACTCTGAAGATCTATTTCAACGCGGCAGTTCAAGAGTGATTATTCTATACTGTTTTAACACTGATTTTCACCAAACATCAGCTCTCTGAAGTTAAAAAATAGTATTTTTCTCTCCATCATAACTATTGTTATATTTTTTTGAATTGAATAAATTCATTTTACTATCAAAAAAAGCATTCGTCAATATAAAATATGAAAAATCTTATATATTTTTAACAAGGTATTATGTGTACATTTTTAAATAAGGTGTTCTGAACACTTGAAAAATAGAGTAATATACAATATAATGAGAAATGTATTGAATAAGTTATCGTGTTAGGTGAGGCTCCTATTTGAGATATACGCTGTTGCCCAGAAATGTCGAAAGACACCAATGGGTTAGCAAATATGATCGACAAGGTTATATTTAATACAGCTGACGGATGTCAAAGCTCAATAGTGCTAAAGCTCAACATAGAAGGGAAATTTTTTCTCTACTGTTGAGTAGAGTTTTTTTGTTTGGGAAAAATACATTGAAAGGTTGGTGATGGTTGTGGATTCGAGTCCTTTGCCGAGGCAGAGAAACCAAAAGCTTAATATGATAAAAAGAGCCATGACCATCCTAGGGTACATATGGCTCTTCTAAGGAGGAGTTGGAATGAAGGATGTTATTATTGAATTGATGGATGAAAAAAAATACGCCAAAGCACGTGAAGAAGTGGTAGAATTAAACGCCATAGATATTGCGGAGCTTTTAGAAGAACTAGAAACAGCCAATGCAGTGATACTTTTTAGAATGTTGCCTAAGGATATTTCTGTAGAGGTTTTTGCCAATTTATCCAATGAATATCAACAACATATTATTAATGCCATTACAGATCGAGAAATAGATCATATCATGGATGAATTATTTTTTGATGATATGATTGACTTGATAGAAGAATTACCTGCTACGATTGTGAAAAAAATATTAAAGAATACAAAGGAAGAAGAACGACGACTCATTAATCAGTTTTTAAAATATCCTGCTGATTCTGCAGGTAGCTTGATGACTATTGAGTATGTGGGCTTGAAAAAAGAAATGACAGTAAAGCATGCTTTAGAATATATCAAGAGAATTGCAATTGACAAGGAAACCATCTATACTTGCTATGTGATGAATGCAAATCGTAAGTTAGAGGGGATTGCTTCTTTAAGAAAATTAGTTATTAGTGATGACTCTAAAACTGTTGGCGAAATTATGGATAAGGGTGTAATTAGTGTTAATACCCATGATGATCAAGAAGCCATCGCCCATGTGTTTCGAAAATATGGATTTATTGCCTTGCCAGTAGTAGATAAGGAAGAAAGATTGATTGGTATTATTACAATAGATGATATTGTGGACGTAATTGAACAGGAAAATACAGAGGACTTTCATAAGATGGCAGCCATGGAACCTTCCGAAGAGGAATATTTAGAAACAAGTGTTTTTGTATTGGCCAAGAAAAGGATCGGTTGGTTGCTGGCGTTAATGATTTCCGCCATTTTCACAGGAAGTATTATTAAAAGTTTTGAAGATGTTTTACAATCTGTTGTAGCGCTTGCAGCTTTCATGCCGATGCTGATGGGGACAGGTGGAAATGCAGGTGCCCAATCATCAACCTTGATTATCAGAGGGATGGCATTAGGAGAAATTGAACTCGAGGATATTTCAAAAGTCATTTGGAAGGAACTTAGGGTAAGCTCTCTTGTGGGTATTATATTATCGCTTATCAATTTTATTCGCTTATTTTACTTTCAGAGTGTAGAGTTAAATATTGCGATGACTGTATGTGCAACACTATTTATTGTGGTTATATTGGCTAAAATCGTGGGTGGAACATTACCGATTATTGCAAGAAGATTTAAGTTGGATCCTGCGATTATGGCTAGTCCTATGATTACTACAATTGTAGATGCTGTTTCATTATTTGTATATTTTTCGATAGCTTCTACTTTATTAGGTCTTCGATAATAGTAGCGTATTATGAGTATGAAAAATAGAATAAATCGATAGCTTCAAAAGCTTAAGGCATAGGTTCTTAAGCTTTTGTCAATTATATGCGTTTTTTACGATAAAGAATATATAATATAAAAAAACCGACGAAAATGAAGGCAAAAGTTAAGATAGCCTGTATCCACAATTTCATTGATATGTCTCCTCGTATAATTATTCCCTTTATGATATACATTATTAGTATGTAAAATAAAAAATGATTTTATGCGAAAGAAGGGTGCACATGAAAATAATGATTGAAATTGTATTACAAACGTTGTTAGCTTTTTTTGGGATATTATTTATCACCCGCATTCTAGGGCGCCAGCAAGTGGCACAGCTTACCATGCATGAATATATAAATGGTATTACCTTTGGTTCTATTGCCGCTACCTTAGCTACAGATGTTAATCAAAGAACGTGGCATCATCTGATAGGATTAATCTTATTTGGTATTTTGACGTTTTTAATTTCCTACCTCAATACCAAAAGTCGTATATTTTCTAAAGTTGTGCAGGGAGAACCTGTTTTGGTTATACAAGATGGAAAAATTCTAGAAAAGAATTTGACGCGATTTCGCTATACTGTAGATGATCTTACTCATCTGTTGAGGAAAAAGGATATTTTTGATATGACGAAGGTGAAGTATGGTATATTGGAGACGACAGGAGAATTAAGTGTAATTAAAGTAGCTCAAGAAGAAAATGTTAAAATTTCAGATTTAAATCTACAGACAAAACAGGAAGATCTTCCTATAGAAGTTATTGTAACAGGAAATATTATCTATCAAAACCTACAAAAGAAAAATTTAACTGCAAAATGGCTTTTTACACAGTTAAAAATGATGGGTGTAAAAGACCTTAAAGAGGTATTTTATGCTAGTATAGATGGCAGCAATCGATTATATATTGATAAGATGGAAGATCGTTTGGCAAATACAAGAGATACAAGAGAATAAAAAATATTAAAATTAAGACGATAGACCTATAACTTATCGTACAATTGATTGTCGATGCATCTAGTATTATAATAGAATGTAGGACGAGATGGGGGAGGACATGCGGCAATGACAAAAGATATTACCTTAGATGAAAAATTGATGAAAAAAAACAAAATACCTGTGCTTGTACTAGATAAGGATTGGAAATTTCTTTTTGAAGAAAATATGACAAAAACAATGAAAAAAGCAGCAAAAGATTTAGAAAAAATGGTAGCAGAAGAAAAGCAAGGACGCAGACAAATGTTGATCTATAAAAAGCAAAAAAAAACGTTGATGGAAAAGATACTGCAGTTTTCTGATGATGTCAATCGTAATGAAAAAAAAGAGTCCTTAGAAAAATTAGAACAAGCAAAAAACCAACTTCTAGAAATAAATGATCAAATGGATGAATTACAATATAAACTGGAAACATTGCCAAAGGAAATAGAAAAATTAAATCTTACTTTATTGAAAGAGACAATTAACCTTGCATACAGAGATATAGAAGAAGATACAACAAAAATAGATGTATTGACAGAAACGATAGGAAAATTACGCCAGCAGCTGGCGGAAAGTTGGGATGAAAAAATAACTTTAGAAGAAAAAGTACAGAGGATGTATTCTTATTTACACAATACATTAGGCCATGAAGAAACCAATAAACTTGATAAGAAATTTCTTTAAAAATACGTAGGGTTACGTATTTTTTATTTATATATATCAAAAAGAATATATTCTGATAAGAGAAAAATAGAAGGAAGAAAAGAAAAAAAATTTTGAGGAAAAGGAGTTTATAATATAAAATAGAAATAAAAAGACATGGATTTTATGTTTTTGCTATGGAGTGGATAAAGATGATCAAAGGAATAGGCATAGATATTATAGAAATTGAAAGAATAACCAATGCAATAGACAAAAATGAAAAAATTTTGCAAAGGATCTTTACCCATCGAGAAACAGATTATTTTATGAAGATAGGGTATAGTGTAAATACCATTGCGGGAAATTTTGCTGCAAAGGAAGCCGTGATGAAGGCATTAGGTACGGGTCTGAGAAATTTCAAATGGACGGATATAGAAATATATAGAAATGATTTGGGAAAACCTTTTGTTATGTTATATAATAATGCAAAAGACATTGCAACGCAAAAGGAGATTCAAGAAGTTCTTATAACGATATCCCATAGCAAAAACTATGCAGTAGCCCAAGCGCTTGCTATATAGGGACGGGTCACTAAGATTTCATTCTTGTGAAAGGATGTATAGGGGGAATATGGCGTGAAAATTGTTACAAGTGAGCAAATGAAACAAGTAGATAGGACGGCGATACAAGAATTTGGCATTCCAGGGATTGTCTTAATGGAAAATGCTGGATTGTCAGTGCTTGAAGAAGTAATGAAATCCCTAAAAGACAAAACAAATCAAGAAGTTGTGATTGTATGTGGCCGAGGCAATAATGGCGGAGACGGTTTTGTTGTAGCGCGCCATTTGGCGAATAAAGGGGTACCTGTTAAAGTATGTATCATGGGGAATCCATCCTTGATTGATGGAGATGCAAAAACGAATTATGAGATGATACATAAAATAAAAGTAGAAATTTATCCCCTTGCAGGGGTAAATAATTTGAAAAAATTTGCTGACCTTGTAAAGGAATGTAGTATCATTGTAGATGCCGTTTTTGGTACAGGATTAAATAGTGAAATCGACAATTTTATCAAAGAGATTATTGATATTATCAATGCCTCTGGAAAAGAAGTCATATCTATTGATTTACCCTCTGGCATTTGTGGAAATGATGGGACAGTATGTGGTATTGCTGTTCGAGCCTATAAAACCATTGTATTGCAGCTGCCCAAATTAGGAAATATCAATTATCCTGGCAATGAATACAATGGACAAATCATACTGAAGGACATCAGTATCCCACCGGCAGCTATAGATCAGATGAATCTCATGATGAATCTAATTACCCAGGATACAGTGAAAAATATATTACCTATGCGAAAAAAAGATACATATAAAGGAGATTATGGAAAAGCATATATTGTAGCAGGTTCTACAGGAATGACAGGTGCTGCTATGCTTGCTTGTGAAGCTGCATTGCGAAGTGGTGCAGGGCTTCTCAAAATTCCTGTGCCACAAAGTTTAAATACGATCATGGAGGTAAGGTTGACAGAGGCGATCACTTTACCTTTACCAGACCTTAATAAAGGGGTTTTAGGGATTAGTGACATACAAAAAGTGATTAACACCATGAAAGAAGCAGATGTGATTGGTATAGGTCCTGGAAGTGGACAAAGCAGAGAAATAGAAGAACTACTGAGAAATATTTTTGAACATTTTACCAAACCCATTGTGTTAGATGCGGATGCATTAAATGCATTAGCCAAGAGGAAAGAATTATTTCAATGTATTAAATCGCCTGTTGTCATTACACCTCATATTGGAGAAATGGCAAGATTGACAGAATTAGATATTGAATATATTCGGAAACAGCGTATCAAAGTAGCAGTGGATTTTGCGAAAAAATGGAAAATAACAGTATTACTAAAAGGGACTAAAACGATTGTAGCAGGACCTAACGGAGAGGTGTATATTAATGAAACAGGAAATCCAGGTATGGCTACAGCAGGTAGTGGAGATGTATTAACAGGAATTATAACAGGGTTTATAGCACAAGGGATAGAACCTACAAAGGCAACGATTGCTGCTGTATATGTTCATGGATGTGCAGGAGATAGAGTAGCAGAAAGGTTGGGAGAATACGGTATGATTGCTGGAGATATGGTAAAAGAATTACCATTTGTTATAAAAGACATTGTAGGAAGATAGAAGAAGCAATGAATTATAAAAAAATGGATGTATAGGTATATCTGTATAAAAAACCACGTAAAGATAATAGAAGAATCTTTATGTGGAGGGAGTTATAGTGAAAAAAAAGGCAGTAGTATGGATAATTTTCATGATATTAATGATTACTGGTTGTTCTCCAAAAAACAATGAAGACTTACTGTATGATGCACAAAAACAATTAAATAAAATGGAAAGTTATCAATGTCAAGTGGAAATCACTTCAATAGGAAATAAAGGATCACAAAAATATGTAATGAAGCAGTGGTTTAAGAAACCCAATATGTACAAATTAGAAGTAGTGTATCCAGAAAATTTAAAGGGCAAGATGACCATATTTGACGGAAAGAAAGCATGGATTTATCATCCTGTTATTGAGCAAACTTGGCTAATCAAGGATTTTGTGAATGCAGAAGAACAAAATATGTTTTTAGGATATTTTGTTAAGAATTGCTTGAATTCTGAAGAAGTTCATATAAGCAGAGAAACAATAGAAAATGAAGAATATCTTGTGATTACTACGAATATTCCAGGGAATCATGCGTATTTTAGTAAAGAGAGAGTATGGTTGCATATAGATAGCAGAAAACCTTTTATGATGCAGACCTTTGATCGTCAAGATCAACTAAGGATTAAAGTCAAGTATGATGTATTTGAATATAATCCAAGATTAGAGGATCAATTCTTTCAATTCAAAAAGGGCATCATACACAAATAGCGTTATGGTACATAAATGATTATGTTAGAACAATTAACATAATAGATCACATGATTTGCTACAAATGATAAGGGGGGGTAATATGCTAACTTTAGAAAAAGTAAGACCTGTATGGGCAGAAATTAATCTAGATCATCTAGCCCACAACATCAAAGAAATAAAGAAAAATGTAAATCCTGGAGCAAAGTTGACGGCTGTGATTAAAGCAGATGGTTATGGCCACGGCGCTGTAGAAATCGCCCAAACATTGTTAGACAATGGTGCAGATAGATTAGCAGTGGCGACCTTGTCTGAAGCCATGGCATTAAGAAAAGCTTATCCCAATATTCCAATCTTAATTTTAGGCTATACGCCTGATAGTTGTGCAGAAGAAGTGATAACAAATAACATTACGCAGACTCTATATTCTCTAGAACAGGCAAAAAGTTTTTCTCAAAAAGCCCAGGCGCTAAGTCAAAAAGCGACAATTCATATAAAGCTTGATACTGGTATGAGTAGAATAGGCTTTCAGCCAGACCAAAATGCTGTTCATGTGATTAAAGAGATCTTTAAATTACCCAATATTGTTGTCGAGGGAATGTTCACCCATTTTGCAGTAGCGGATGAAACAGATAAGCAGTTTACTTACCATCAATATGACAAATTTATGAATATGGTGCATGCCCTTGAAGAAGAAGGAATGCATATTCCTATAAAGCATGTATCTAATAGTGCAGCAATTATAGATTTATCTGAAATGAATATGGATATGGTACGGGCCGGAATTATATTATACGGGTTATATCCTTCTAATGATGTGAAAAAAAATCGAATTCAATTAAAACCTGTATTATCCCTTAAGGCCAGAATAAGCCATGTAAAGGAATTAAGTGAAGGAATTGGAATTAGTTATGGGCTGAAATATACAACAGATAAAAAATCAAAGATTGCTACAATTCCTATTGGCTATGCCGATGGGTTTACGAGAATGCTTTCAGGAAAAGCAGAAGCATTGGTGAAAGGAAAAAGAGTACCTGTTGTAGGAAGGATTTGCATGGACCAGTGCATGCTAGATGTAACAGGAATTGAAGAAATCCAACAGGGAGATGAAGTGATATTAATAGGCTCTGATGGAGTGAATACCCTATCTGTAGAAGATGTGGCTCTAAAATTAGATACCATTAATTATGAAATTGTATGTATGATTGGAAAAAGGGTACCTAGAGTGTATACAAAGAATAATCAAGTTGTAAAAATAAAAGATGAACTCTTTGATTAAAAATATTGATACAACTTTTAGCTAGAAAGTATAAAAAAGTAGTCATATTGACACACTTATAATGAATAGTATATAATTAAGTATATATTTTTGTATATATCAAAATGAATAAGTATGCCTATAACTAGGCAGTACGCTGTTTTTGTCAATTCTAGGAGGTGCTTACATGGCTGAATCAAAACGGATTATTATCAGTTTGCCCAATAGCCTGTTGCAAGAGGTAGATGACATTGTTTCAATGGAAGAGAGAAACCGAAGCGAATTTATTAGGGAAGCAATGAAATTATATATTCGAGAAAGACGTAAGATACAAATTAGAGAAACAATGAAAAACGGCTATAGGGAAATGGGGGCTATGAACCTAGCATTGTCAGAAATGGGTTTAGATTTAGATGTGAATGCACTCACCAGTTATGAAGCAAACTTGGCGGAGTGTGAGTAGCGTGATAGTAAAAAGAGGAGATATT
Organism: Clostridiaceae bacterium 35-E11; assembly: GCA_038396625.1. Lineage (GTDB taxonomy): Bacteria > Bacillota > Clostridia > Peptostreptococcales > Thermotaleaceae. The sequence continues at coordinate 2,893,177 of CP121688.1, read as the reverse complement.
TTCTATGCAGACCTTAGCCCTGTAATAGGCTCTGAACAGGGCGGTGTAAGACCTGTGCTAGTAGTTCAGAATGATGTAGGCAATAAATATAGCCCTACGGTAATTGTGGCAGCAATTACTTCTCAAATTAATAAAGCCAAATTACCTACCCATGTAGAGATTTGCTGTTCTGAATATGGACTGACAAAAGATTCCGTTGTATTGTTAGAGCAGATTCGAACAATTGATAAAAAGCGGTTGAGAGAAAAAATAGGCCACTCTGATGATGAGATGATGCATAAAGTAAATCAAGCATTATCTATTAGTTTTGGATTAATAGATTTTTAATAGAACATACATATAGATGTGTAAAAAGGTATGATTATTTTTATCATTTCATTTTATCACAACTGTCCTAGCGGTTAACAAACATGTTTGTTAACCGCTAAATTGCATTAATAAGAAGAAAACAAGTGATTTCATTGATTACTGTAATAAAAAATTAATAAAAGGGTTTAAATAGATAAAGATTTTCCTTAAAATTTATGATAAAATATAGATACATTTTGACAGAAACTGACGCCATATTACCCGGGAAATAGACAAAGGGGGATAAAAATGAAAAAAAATATAAACAAAAGCAAAGTAATTGCCGTATCATTAGGTGTTTTGGGGTTTATGATGATTTTTTCACCTATTAGCAAAGCTGGTACTTTTGAACCAGGATCAGAAGATGATCCTATTGTAACCCAAGGGTATGTAGAAAAGAGAAATGAACAGCTTAAATATTACATAGATCAAAAAATTGAAGAAATCAAAGTCGTTATCGGTGAAGGCAATGAACAATCTAATAGTACAACGCCTACAGCAGAAGTTCAAGGAACCTCTTTTGTTGTTGTACAATTAGAAAAAGGACAAAGATTAGTTGGGGGAGAGGGCACAGAACTAATATTAAGAGCAGGAGAAGCCAATGCCATAGATAGTCAAAGTGGTGGTTTGGCGAATGTTACAAATGGAAAGGATTTAAGAATGGGAGATAAAGTAGATCTCAATAATTTGTTGTTGATACCTAGAAATGATGGTAGAGGCATTATTGCCAAATCAAATATATATGTAATGGTAAAAGGAAGCTATACGATTCAATAAAAGCGCTACGGCGCTTTTTTTGAGTGATGGAGGTTTGTATGAGCAATTATAGAAAAACAGTGAAAACTATTTTTGCAGTGGTGAGTATAACCCTGTTGGCAAAATTTATGGGTTTTTTTAGAGATGCTTTACTGGGAAGTAAATTAGGAGCAAATATGGAATCGGATGCCTATTTAATGGCATTAAATAGTACTTCTATCATTTTTGTAAGTATTGGGAGTGCTATTGTAACTGCAGCTATTCCGACGATTGTAGAGCTTTTGACAAAAAGAGGAAAAGAAGCAGCATTTGCTTTTATAAACAAGTTATTAAATATATTAATTATTTTGTCCACAACCATTGTAGCTTTTGGGATATTTTTTTCTAAAAATATCATGGGAATCATCGCCAGTGGATTTGATGAAGAAAAACTCAATTTAACCGCTCAGTTGACACAAACGATGTTTCCTATATTGATATGTATCTGTATTACCTATGTATTTGTAGCAATGCTTCAATCACTAGAGAAGTTTAAGGTTACATCTATCATTAGCTTTCCTGCAAATATTGCTGTAATTTTGTATCTATACTTTTTTTCTCAGCAATATGGAGTCCAAGGATTAGCTATAATGACATTGGTAGGATGGACATTGCAATTTGGAATACAAATTCCTTTTTTGTATAAAGAAGGGTATCGCTATAGGTTTGCCTTAGATTTGCAAGATGAATCCGTTAAGAAGTTTTTTAGAATAATTATACCCATTGTTATTGTGGCTTCGGTGAATCAAATCAATATGCTTTTAGATGAGAAACAGGCCTCCTTCCTTGAACATGGAAGAATATCTATTCTGTATTATGCAAACATGTTGTATCAAGCCATTGCTACTACGACAGTTTTTGGTATCAGTACTGTAATGTTTCCAAAGTTTGCAGAGAAAGCAGTAAATCTGACGCAGAAGCAGTATGCAAGATTTGTGACGGCGATTTTAAGTTTAATGATATTTCTACTGCTTCCAATGATAACAGGAATTATATTATTGCGTAATCCCATTATTCGAATCGTATTTGAGAGAGGTGCCTTTCAATACCATACAACGCTTTACACAGGGTTAGCACTTGGTTGCTATGCCACTGGTATGCTAGGTTTTGGTATGCAAGATGTGATTAATAAAGCTTTTTATGCACGAAATGATATCAAATCTCCTGTTCGATATGCTATACTCATTATAGGCTTAAATATCATTTTTAACCTTATACTAGTAAAAAGGTTTGATATTGCTGGATTGGCTATTGCTACAGCGCTAGCATCTACATTGGGTGGAATTGGTTTATTAGGAGATTTTCAACGAAAAATTGGTCATTTAGAGATCAAAAAATTAATGATTACCTTTCTCAAGACGTTGATTTGTTCCTTTTTGATGGGTGTGATGGTGATGCTTAGTACAAAAATATTGCGCACCTACTTTCCAGGAGATGATTTTATCCATAAGATGATTGTAGTCATCGTGCCAAGTATGTTCGGTGGTATTGTCTATGCTTTTATTACGATTCAGTTTAAAATTGAAGAAGCCTTAATGATTTATAATGATTTTGTAAAGCCGATGTTCGCAAAGTTAAAGAATAATTAAAGCAAAGGATGTGACAGCATGAAGAAAAATTTTATAATATATTTTCTTCTGATAGTGGCATTAATCGCTACATCTATTACAGCAGGCAATAGACTTTTCGTAGAAGAAAATAATGAAGTGGTAGACATTGCTTTAGATTATGAGGAATTTCAAAAAATGGCAGACCAATCCACCCATGATTTATCATGGTGGTTTGATAAGATGAAGGAGCAAGGGGTCAGTTCAGTAGCATTAAATGAAGAAAGTTTTGAATCTATGATAGATGAAAAGAAACCTTTGAAAGTAGAAATGGTGGGCAATATCATAAAAGATATGAACTGGCAAAAAAATTATCCTGAAGTATTGGTAAAAGAATTGATAAAAAATGGAATAGATGAATTTGATGTGGCGGTTACAACACATTCAAAGGAACTTTATGCATTTATAAAAAATGGATTAGAAAGTCGATATTCTGCTAAAAAGTTTAAAATATTAGCAGCAGAAAATATCTTTGTATTCCTTTTAGATGGAACAGTGAAAGATGCATTATATACACAAGAATTAAATGTAACAGATAGTAAAGGAAAACCATTTAAGAAGGAATCCCATTTATACTCTTCAAAGTTGGTAAGATTAGGATTGGGATTGGATCCACAAAAAATTCAACGTATCAAAACCAGTGATTTAAAAGTCATTCCACGACCTCATAATTATGAGGATTGGAGTAGTAGTAAGCTTGTGCAGAGCGTTTTTACGGATTATGATAAATTTAATCTAAAGCCTTCTTATATGATTTTCGGTGGTGGTGAAGTTCTTGGGTATCCTAAAGATGTGAAAATACTAGAACAATACATAAAGAAGAACAATGTAAAAGTGGGTATGGTAGAGACATCGGTACAAAGGGGACATTTAGAACAGGACGGACTTTATGAGTTGGTAAGAAATGTAGATTATCATGCAATAAGAGTATTTAGTGTATGGCCTTATATTCAAAAAAGATTTCAATATTATAATTATGAGGGCGCAGAAGAAATAGAAAATACCCTTTATAGGGCAGTGACAGAAAGAAATATAAGAGCTATCTATTTGAAGCCCTTTAAATATGACGATCGTGTCTATGTAACCAATGCGAAGGAATATGAAAAAATGTTTATGAGTTTTAAGGAGAGGATTGCGGAGCACGGAATGATTTTAGGTGAAGCCAAAGTAATGGCAGCCAATCATACGAGAATACGCTATAAGATTTTAATAGGCTGGGGGATTGTTGCAGGAGCACTTCTATTATTAAGACAGATGGTAAGCATAAATGAAAAGATTCAATATGGATTGTTGGGATTGGGCGTATTAGGCGTAAGTGGTGTATTTTTTATACTGCCATCTTTGGCAGATAAACTGATGGCATTAAGTGCAGCTATTATATTTCCATCTCTAGGAATGATTTATTTCTGTAATAGAACCAGTCGATATTATCAGCAACAGACTTCTAAGAATCATCTCTTGAAAGTGATTGGAATAGGTATAAAGGATTTGCTCATTGCTTCAAGTATTTCATTTATCGGTGCATTGATGGTAGGAACGCTTTTGTCCGATATAGAATATTTATTGGAAATGGATATTTTTAGAGGTGTAAAAATTAGTCAGATAGTACCTATCATGATTTATATGCTCATATATATTGTCTATTTTGGTTATAAAAGAAATAAAGAAGAAATAAAAATTAGACCAACACTGAAATGGGAAGATATCCAAAGGCTTATGCTAGATAACGTAAAAATTATTTATACAGTAATCGCAGGAATAGTCCTTGTAGCAGGATATATCTATATTGCCAGAACAGGACATGAAACGTCTATACAAGCGTTAGACATAGAAATGATTTTTAGAAATATGTTGGAAGAAAAATTGTTTGCACGACCAAGAACGAAGGAATTTTTAGTTGCTTTCCCTGCACTTATGGTTGGTGTTTTTGCTGCCTATAAAAGATATAAATGGCTTATTTTTCTTTCGGGATTAGCTACTATATTGGGGCAAACTTCTATTGTTAACACTTTTTCACATTTAAGAACGCCTATGGTGTTATCCTTTGTGAGAACTATTTATTCTTTAGGCCTAGGAATCATACTGGGAATTGTCTACATCTTGATACTAGAGGGTGCCGTAAAGGTGCTGAAATTCATGAGAGGAGATAAGCTGGATGCATAAAATCATAATTTCCGGATATTATGGATTTAATAATATTGGAGATGAATCCATTTTAACTTCCATTGTGGATAACTTGAAGGAACGCATTGAAGACATCGAAATAACCGTTTTGTCTGTAAATCCTCAAAGCACCTCTGAAAGGCATAAAGTACATGCTATTGATAGAAAAAATATGAAACAAGTTTATCATGCAATTAAAAAATGCGATGTACTGATTAGCGGTGGCGGAAGTTTGCTGCAAGATGTGACAAGTCGTAGAAGCATTAGTTACTACTTGGTTATTATGTTGATTGCCATCCTATTGCGGAAAAAAGTAATGATTTATAGCCAAGGCATAGGACCAATCAATAGACATATGAATAAATATTTTGTTCAATGGGTATTGAATAAGGTGGATTGTATTACAGTAAGAGATGAAAAATCTCATAAATTGCTGCAAGATATAGGCGTTCATAAACCTCCTATTTATGTAACGGCAGACCCGGTCATGAGCTTAAAAAAAGGAAATATTGAAATAGGGAAAAAGAGGTTGCTTAAAGAAGGAATGCAGAACAAAAAAGAAAAGCCATTAATCGGTTTTGCCATTAGAGGCTGGCAAAAAAATGAAAAATTGAAGGAGAATATTGCAAAGACAGCCGATAAGCTGATTGAGAATTATGGTGCACAGGTTGCTTTTATTCCTTTTCATTTTGGAGAAGATATGAAAATGATGGAAGATATTGAAGAAACAATGATGCATAAGGCTATTTTTATAAAAAATAAATATGATATCTATGAAATGTTAGGAATTGTAGGAAATTTAGATCTGCTCATAGGTGTCAGATTACATTCACTCATTTTTGCAGCAATTATGAATATCCCCATGATTGCTATATCTTATGACCCCAAAATTGATAGCTTCATGGAATCTTTAGGACTAAGCACTTTATGTAGTGTAGATGAATTGGCATATGAAGATTTATTATTAGCAATTGAAAACAAACGAAATCAAAGTTTACAAGATAAAGAAGTCTTACGATATAGTGTTGAGAAAATTCAAAAGAAATTAGAGATCAATGAAAAGCTATTAAAGGATCTATTAAGGCAAGGAGCGTGTTAAAGTGAGGGATAGAGTAGAGATTATGGGTGTGCCGATTGACAAAGGGACCGTAGAAGATGCCTTAAGGCGGACAAAGGAATTAATGCAGCAGGACAATTGCAGTGTCATTGTTACCCCTAATACAGAAATTGTGATGGAAGCCAGGAATGATGACAAATTATTGGAAGTTATAAAAAATGCAGATTTGGTTGTGCCCGATGGTATTGGCTTAATTTATGCATCTAAAATCCAAAACAAAGGATTGAATGAAAGAGTTACTGGTGTAGATTTAATGTTGCGTATTTTAGACTACTGCAATCAACAGAAAAAAAGTATCTTTATTTTTGGAGGAAAGCCTGGCGTAGCAGATAAAGCAGGAAAAAATATTTGCCTAAAATTTCCGGATATTAAAGTAGTAGGAAGTATAGATGGATACTTTAAAAAAGAAGAAGAGCAATCAATTGTAGATCAAATCAATACAAGTCAGCCGGATATTTTATTTGTTGCTTTAGGAGCACCAAAACAAGAGAAGTGGATCCATCAATACAAAGACCAACTAAAGATTAGCATTGCTATGGGTGTAGGAGGAAGTGTGGACATTTGGGCAGGTACCGCAAAAAGGGCACCTCAGATTTATCAGAAGCTGGGATTAGAGTGGTTTTATCGCTTAATTAAAGAACCTTGGCGATATAAAAGAATGTTGGTACTACCTAAATTTATGCTTCAAGTATTGTTCAGCAAAAGTAGTCAAGGTTGAAAAGGGGGTTCGCGAATGAAGCCCTTATTTTCATCTTATGGACATATACCTACAAAAAAGTGGCGACATAGATAGAGGCATTGAAAATTTTATTATGTTAAGGATAGAAGAATATGGGTAAATGATAAAAAGAAAATTGATTAAATTATTGACTGTGATATAATAAGTGAGGTGAAAACATGGTGCAAAAACTGAAGGCCACGCTTTTTTTTGATTATTTGTTGATTACCCTAGGATCATTCTTTCTTGCTTTTGGATTAATCTTTTTTCTAGAACCGAATACCATTGCTCCTGGTGGCGTAAGTGGATTGGCCATTATCATTGAGAGACTGACAGGAATTCCCATTGATGTGATGATTTTAGCTATTAATATTCCTTTGTTTTTTATAGGTATAATGACATTAGGAAAACAATTTGGGCTGAAGACTGCCTATGGAACCGTGAGTTTATCTTTAGCCATAAGGTTGATTATTGTGGTTTTAGGAGAGAATATAATAGGTGTAGAAGATGTATTGTTGGCAACCTTATATGGAGGTGTACTAATGGGTATTGGTATGGGGCTTGTATTTAAAGCTGGTGGAACTACAGGAGGAACAGATTTGGCTGGTGCAATCCTGAATAAGTATATACCCAGTTTGAGTATGCCAAAGCTAATGATGGGAATTGATCTTGCTATTGTGGTAACAGCAGGAATTGTCAACAAAAAACTTGAAACATCTCTTTATTCAATCATTGCACTGTATATATTAGTAAAAATTGCAGATTTTATTATGGAAGGGTTAAATTATGCCAAGGCGTTTATGATTATCACTGATTTTCCAAAGGAAATCAGTGAAGTGGTAATGAATACATTAGAACGAGGTGTAACAAGCTTATATGCAAAAGGAATGTATACGGGTAAAGAAAAAGCAGTACTATTATGTATTGTCAATAGAACACAAGTAGCGAAGTTGAAAAATATTGTTAATGAAATAGACCCTAAAGCCTTTGTCATGGTGACAACTATTCATGAAGTATTGGGAGAAGGGTTTACAAAAGAATAAAATACATAGGGAGGGATTTTGTTGCAAAAAGTAGATTATGGCCAAATCAAAGATATGGCCACCCAAATGCGCAAAGATATTATTGAAGCAATTCATGCCGCAGGTTCAGGACATCCTGGTGGCTCCTTATCTGCAGCAGATATTTTAGCTGTACTATATTTTCATAAGATGAAGATTGACCCTAAAAATCCTAAATGGGAAGAAAGGGATAGATTTGTACTTTCTAAGGGACATGCAGCTCCTGTTCTTTATGCTGCTTTGGCAGAAAAAGGCTATTTTCCCAAGGAAGAACTACTAAAGTTAAGACATACAGGATCGATGCTTCAAGGTCATCCAGAGATGAAAGCAATACCTGGTGTTGAAATGTCTACAGGATCTTTAGGTCAAGGATTTTCAGCGACCATAGGCATGGCCTTGGCTGATAAGCTAGATAAAAAATCAAATAGAATTTATACTCTTTTAGGAGATGGAGAGGTACAAGAAGGAATTGTTTGGGAAGCCGCTATGGCAGCAAGCCATTACAAATTAGATAATTTAACAGCTATTTTAGATTTTAATGGTTTACAAATAGATGGTTATAATGATGAAGTCATGTCGGTCCATCCTATTCATGAGAAATGGGAAAGCTTTGGATGGCATGTATTAGCTATAGATGGACATAATATCGAAGAAATTATTCATGCTTTAGAAAAAGCAGAAACCATCAAAGAAAAACCTACGATGATTATTGCCAAGACTATCAAAGGCAAAGGTGTATCCTTTATGGAAAATCAAGTAGGTTGGCATGGCAATGCACCTAAGAAGGAAGAAGCGGAACAAGCTCTGAAAGAATTAGGAGGTGCAAACTAATGACTGAAAAAATTGCTACAAGGGAAGCCTATGGAAAAGCATTGGCTCAATTAGGAAAAGTGAATGAAAAGGTTGTTGTATTAGATGCAGATTTGTCAAAATCAACAAAAACTGCAGTTTTTCAAAAAGAATTTCCTCATAGATTCTTTAATATGGGGATTGCAGAACAAAATCTTATGGGTGCTGCAGCAGGATTTGCGGCTTCTGGTAAGATACCATTTGCCAGTACCTTTGCAATGTTTGCAACAGGTAGAGCCTTTGAAATTATTAGAAACTCTGTATGCTATCCAAAGTTGAATGTAAAAATATGTGCTACCCATGCAGGGATTACTGTAGGAGAAGATGGTGCCTCCCATCAAGCTTTAGAAGATCTGGCTTGCATGAGAGCAATCCCCAATATGGTTGTTATCAATCCATCGGATGCAGTTTCAGCAAAGAAGGCTATTTTTGCCGTAGCAGAATATAATGGACCTGTCTATGTTAGATTGGGCAGAGCAGGGGTTCCTGTTTTGTATGAAGAAGACCAATTGCATTTTGAAATTGGAAAAGGTATTGAAGTGAAGGATGGAAAAGATGTAACGATTATTGCAACGGGAATTATGGTAGCTGAGGCAATGAAGGCAAGAGACTTGTTACAGCATGAGGGAATAGAAGCAAGAGTAATTGACATGCATACCATTAAGCCTATTGATCAAGAATTGATTATCAAAGCTGCAGAAGAAACAGGTGCCATTGTTACAGCAGAAGAACATAATGTCATTGGAGGGCTTGGGTCAGCGGTAGCAGAGGTTTTAGTAGAAAATAAACCAGTACCTATGAAGAGAATAGGTACCATGGATACCTTTGGAGAATCAGGAAAACCTGCAGAGCTAATGGAGAAATATGGTATAACAGCACAAGCTATTATGCAAGGGGTAAAAGAGGTATGTCAGAAAAAATAAATAAGTAAAAGGATATCAAAGAAGGAATGTTTGCATAAAGGCTCACATTCCTTTCTATTTATTTTTTACCTAAAAATTGAAGGTAGGCTTGGAAAACAATAGAATATTTGTACCCCTTTTGGAATAAGATTTAGTATATATGAAGGTAAAGGGGGGGTATTGGTGAAAGGAAGATGGAAATGGAATTCGAAAATACTCAATTGGAAAACTGTCATTATTATCATGGTTGTTGTAATGGTCATCGTTGCAGGCGTTTATGGTGTCAAAAATTTTATAAGGGATGATGATAACGTGGCTTTTGAAGTACTAAGTGAAGATATGATACCACAGAAGATCCAGGAAATCTTGCCAAGATATAAGAATTTAGAAAGAGCCTTGGCATGTAAGGTGGAAGATGAAATTTATGTAATCGCAACGAGAGGAGAAAAACCTACGGGTGGATATACAGTTCAAATAGATAATATCGATAAGATAAAGGAAGAAGATAAAACAAAACTTATTGTTTATACAACCTTTAAAGATCCTCAACCCGGTGATATCGTAACACAAGTTATTACATATCCTTATGTTGTGGCAAAGACTGAATTGAAAAATCTTCCTGATAAAATTGAATTAAAAGTAAAATATGATGATTAATGTATGATGTAAATAATGGCAATGGCCTGTATTCCCTTAATACAGGCCATTGCCATTATTTACATAAAAGAATATGGAGACTTATGACGAATAGAAAATAAGAATAAGTCCTTTTAAGGCACATATAAAACCGATCAATACAGGAGGCATATGAAAAATGAAATGGAAAAAAATAGTGATTGCTAGTATTTTGGGAACAACTCTGTTTTTTGGAAGCATGGCCATGGTTTATGGTGAGGAGAGAACGTATCAAGTGCAAAATGGAGATACCTTTTGGATTATTGGTCAAAAATATGGTATTTCTACTACAGCCTTAATAAAAGCGAATGGAGCTACTGAAAATACCATTTTATATCCAGGGGAGTCTTTAATAATTCCTAACAATGAGATTGTACATACAGTACAATCAGGGGAAACCTATTGGACAATTAGTCAAAAATATGGGGTGAATTTTCAAGAATTATTAAAATACAATGGAGCCAATGAATATACCTGGCTGTCAATTGGTCAAAAAGTAAAGATATCCAATAGTGGAACAGTACCGTCCTTACAAAAACCGTATATTACATATATTTATCACAAAGTACAGCAGGGAGATGATTTTTGGAAACTTTCTTTACGATATGGAATTCCTATGTATGAATTAATAAAAGCCAATGGCATGAATGAGCAGACCATGCTTAATATTGGTGATACCTTAAAAATACCTGTGCACCATGTACCTATTAAGCCTACACCGGCCAGCAAGTATGGAGAATATTTAGACTGGTGGACAGAAGCACAGTATGTTATTCCTATGAGAGCAACATTTCGCGTCATTGATTTTGCCACAGGAAAGAGATGGATGATGAAAAGAACGATGGGTGCAAATCATGCAGATTGTGAACCGTTAACCCGTGAAGATACAGATATAATGAAAGCTGTATGGGGAGGGGAATTCAGCTGGGTAAGAAGACCAATAGTAATTGAATATAACGGTAGAAGAATTGCCGCTTCAGCTTCTTCCCAATCCCATGATGTACAAGATATCACCACCAATGGTTTTTCAGGTCACATGGATATTCATTTTGCTAATAGTACACGGCACAAAGATGGACAAATTGATTGGGAGCACCAAAGAAATATAAAGATTGCTGCAGGGATAAAATAAAACATGGGTATGTTGTGATCACAACATGCCCATGTTTTATTTTCTAGATAAAAGAGATGTTGTACAGCAAATGTTGCCATCGAATGGGCAACATGCCTGGCAAACGAAAAGAGCGCCATAGGGGCGCATTTATTTTAGGGAAATGCTAAAATTTTACTTTTTCATATAGTTTTTATACAATTCGATGTTCTCGTAATGTATAGAATATAAAGGTAACATCTCTGTTACGAAAAGGTGACGTCTAAAACCCTCTTAATTATCCCGTATAGAATTTAATTGTAACCAAAAGGTAATTAGTACTAAGAAATGTTTTACAATAACTGTTGCAAATGTGTAATTTTCAGACTATAAAAAATGGCACGAAAATTGCTACTATTAGATAGTAACAACGAAAAACAATATTATAAGGAGGAGTAAGAGATGTATAAACCTAACCCTAAATATGTATCTTTTTATTATGAAACAACTAAGGAGTTTCCAACGGTAAACTTAGATCCAAAGAAAACGGCTATGCTAATCGTAGATATGCAAAATGAATTTGTATCCCGTGATTATGGTGAAGCCGTTATGTTTAAAGAAATGGGGGAATGGGAAAGATGGATACCGTTCCATGATAGACTAGATGATATTGTTATACCTAATACCAAAAGACTGATAAGCAAATTCCGAGAAAATGGCATGGAAGTAACATATGGAAGAATAGCTTGCCTTAAAAAAGATGGAAGTGACAGATCTGAAGTTCAAAAATCCGAAGGTTGGAATGGAATGTTAATTCCAGTAGATAGTTACGGTGCACAAATGGTAAAAGAATTAGAACCATTAGGGGATGAAATTGTAGTAAATAAAACAACAGATAGTGTAGTAAATGGAACAAATTATACACGATTAATTAAAAATATGGGAATAGAAACTATTATAGTAACAGGAATTGTAACAGATCAATGTGTAGCTTCAACTGTTAGGGATTTAGCTGATGCAGGATTTAAAATTATTGTAGCAGAAGATTGTTGTGCTTCCGCAACAGATGAGCTTCATTATGCGGAATTAAAAATTATGAATATCATTTATTGTAATGTAATGAGCACGGATGAGATTATAGAGTTAATTGATTATGAAACTTCTAAAGAAGCTTGCGTTGCGAATGTCTAATAATAGAGGGGAATTATTGATATGTCTGATAATACGTTTAAAAAAGAACTGTCAATTAGTCAAATCATCGCATTAGCAGCCGGTGGAATGATTGCAGCTTGGATGGTTGAGATTAAATATTGGTTTGAATTAAGTGGTCCAGGAAGTTTATGGGCATTATTAACCTGTGCTGCATTGGTATTGCCATTATGCCTTATTTACTCAGAACTTACTAGCACCCTACCTTTTGCAGGTGGTGAAAATATATGGATATCCAATGCTTTTAACTGGAATATCGGTTGGTTTTCCTGTTGGGCATTAATCCTTATGTATGTAATGGCCATGCCAACGGTTTCTTATGGGATCGCCAGTATGATAGGATATGTATATCCCATTGAGTTTTCCCAGGTAAAAATAGTAGCTGCAGCTATACTTTTGATTTGGTTTGTATTGACCAATTTTGAAATAAAGTTTTTAGCTAGAATACAAAGTATAATGTTTTATAGTACTTTGGTAGTATCTATAGTGGCCTCATTAACCTTTATATTTAGCAATCAATGGAGCTTTGAAAGACTTTCCTCTCCATGGTTTACAAATGGTATAGGAGGGTATGGTGCTGCAGTAGGCCTTTTGATTATGAAGTTTGTAGGATTTGACTTGATACCTCAATTGGCAGAAGAGACAAACTTTCCTAAAAATAAACTTTGGATAGGATTTGTGGGTTCCTTAGGCCTTACAGTTTTAGTATATGGACTTGCAGTGATTGGATGCGGCGGTATAGTAACGACTGATTGGGTATTACAAACAGACATCGTAGATCCAAGGGTTGCAGATATACTAGGGATGCATTGGCTTGGGGTAACTATTGTTATAATGGGATCACTTACATGTTTAACAACTTTGTCAGGCTTTTGGCTAAGTGCATCAAGAACACTTTATGGCGCTTCAAACCAAAGGCAGTTGACTACAATGTTTACGAGTATCAATAAATTAGGTCAACCTTGGAAAGCAAATATTGCTGTTGGAATTCTATCTATGTACTTTACTGTGTTTGCTCCAGAGGCATGGATTAACTACATCTATTCAATTTATGGTATAACAGCAGGTTTTATATATTTTATGGTAGTTCTTTCTTTTATGATACTTAGAAGGAAGAAACCAGATTGGCATAGACCCTATAAGGTAAAAGGTTTCCTTCCTATAAGTATTGTTAGCTTGTTATTTACAGTATGGATTATTATTAGTTCTTTTATGGCGATGAATAGAGAAGCGTGGATTGTTTTAGGAGCTTATGTTGCCCTTGGAGTTGCATTCTGGGGTTATGCAAAAATGATGCAAAAACGAAAACCAGAGGAATGGGAAGCTAAAATAATTACGTTAGAAGATGAAGTTTGTGAGCACGCTTAATAAGGCGAAAATCTTTATTATTTCTTACCAATTGTAGCAGAGATTCTAATCTCTGCTACAATTAGTATAACAATAAATGCCTATTGCAATAATTGTAAAAATATATAAAACATTCAAACAATATCACAAATCATGATAAAATTGTAGTATAATAAAAGGAAAAATCACTAATTTTGTAATATTATAAGCTTATTTGTAGTGAAAAAATATTATTGTTGGTCAATATTTTTTCTATATAAAATTTCTGGTAAGTAATAGTACAAACAATATCAATCCATTAAAAAAGTTGGTGGATCCAATGAAGAAGACTTCATCTATCGTATTTAAGTTTTTGATATTTTTTATTTTTGTAATTGTAATACCGATGATAGGAATTATGTATCAAATATATGATTATGATACAAACATAAAATATACAAGAATGACAGAAGATATACAACATATATTGGATAGTAAAATTAGTTTGTTAGAATTTCAAATCAACCAAATAGAGTTTGAATTAACAAGTCTGGGGCATTGGTTTAAAGATTATTATCACATATATAGTGAGGAAGATTTTCAAGAATCAATGGATCAGTATTATAAGACGGACAAGGGAATCTTTGTTAGAAAGAAATATTTAAAAACGCAAGAAGGAAAAATAATATTAAGTAAATCAAACATATTTTTACCTGAGAAAACCAATCTTGATAATGAAATAAAAAAAGAATTATTGGTTACAGAAAAAATGGAAAAATTATTTGAAAAAGTAAATTTAAAGGGTTTAGGTATCCAGTGGATTTATATCGTAACGCCTAATGATTTATTAAGAATATATCCCTATACAAATGTAGAAATCTTTGGGGATGATCATTCTTTTAAAAACGATATTTATTATAGTGTAGCCTCTGAACAAAAAAAGATTACATGGACGGAGCCCTATCTAGATTGGTGTGGAGAGGGTTGGATGATTACCTGTTCATATCCTGTCTATATAGATGGTCATTTAAAGGCTGTGATTTCAGCAGATATTACATTGGATTATATCAATAATACTTTAACGAATTTTAAAATTGGGAATAATGGATTTGCTTTTTTAGTAGGTCAAAATAATAATATATTATTTCACCCTAAATATCTTTTGTATAAAGGAGAAAAAAAAGGAGAACTCTTAAATATCAAGGATAAAAAAGGTCTATCAGATTTTAAAAAATTAGTAGACGATATTTCAAGTGATATTTCTAAACATAAAAAAGGAATAAAAAAATATAAAAGTACTTTAGATGATGAAGAAAAACTCGTTATATTTAAAAAATTTAATAATATAGATTGGACCATGGGAATAGAGGTTAATTTAAAGGATTATCTAGTGGCATCATCCACTAGTGCAGCTAAAATTTTAAATATTGTGGGAATGATCACCATACTGATGATCATTATTGGGCTTTATTTGTTTATATCAGTCTCAAAGCCCTTAGTTATATTTTCTAAATTCCTAAAAAATACATCCTTAGATAATATGGGAAAATTTGATTTAATAAGAGCTGATAATGAAATAGGGGTCATCATAACTTCGTTTAATAAAATGATAGAAAAAATCAAGGAATATACATGGGATTTAAAAAGAAGGCAAAACAATATGGAAGTGGTTTTTAATAGTGTCCCTGGAATACTATCTATGATTACCACAGATTATGATATAACTTTAACCAGTACAAAGGGTACAACCCTTTTTAAAAAATATGAAAAAAATAATTTCTTGAAATGCCATAAAATATTTTTTCAAAAAGATAGTCCCTGTAAGGGTTGTCCTGTAGATAAAGTATTACAAACAAAAAAATTAGAAACGGGAAGAGTAATAGATAAAGATAAAATCTATGCTATCTCATGTAACCCCATTATAGAAATGGGTGGAAAAATTGATTGTTTGGTTATCTATTGTGAAGATATTACTGAAAATATATTATTAGAACAAGAATATGTACAGGCTGATAAAATGGCTTCTATAGGAAAAGCAGCCGCTGGGATTACCCATGAACTAAAAGCGCCTATAGGAATTATAAAAGGAACATTCTATCTTTTAAATGAAATTGTATCAGAGCAAATTGAAGATAAAAATACACAAGATGAGATGAAGGAATACTTTGAAATTATCAATAACAGTATCCTTCATTCAGAAAATATTATTTATGATGTCTTAGATTTTTCGATGGAGAATGGAAAAGAAAGTATCATAAATATAAAAAAAATCATTTCTCAAGCCCTATTATTTGAAAAAGATAATATATTAAGAAAAGGAATAGAAGTAAACACATACTATGATCAAGAAGATATTTTAATAAAAGGTAATGAAAACTCTCTTAAATATGTAATCATGAACTTAATATTAAATGCCATTCAATCAATGGAAAATAGTGGGAAACTCCAAATAAGTATAATAAAGGAATATATCTATACAGATGAATCAATCCATATAAAAATAAAGGATACGGGCTGTGGTATTCCAGAGGAAATTGCAGATAAGGTATTTAAATCCTTCTTTAGTACTAAAAAAGATAGCTATGGAACGGGACTAGGTCTTTGGATTGTAAAAAAAGAATGCGATAAAAATAATTGGAATATTTATTTTGAAAGTGAAGAAGGAAAAGGAACCTGTTTTCATATCATTATAAACATATAAAAAATAAGGGTGATTAATATGGAAAAAATAAAGATTCTTTTATTAGATGATGATGAAAAGCATTTAAAGATTTATGGGAGAATTCTAGAAAAAAAAGGATATTTTCCTCTATGTACTTCTAGTGGGGAAAATGCTTTAGAAAAAATAAAGACAATGGATTTTAGTATTGCTATCACAGATATGATGATGCCCAATATAGATGGGTTAGAGTTTATAAGAAGAGCTCTAGAGATGAAACCAGATCTAACCATATTTGTATTGACAGGTTGTGCTTCCATAAAAAATGCAGTTGAGGCTGTGAAAAAGGGGGCTTTTGAATATTTTACAAAGCCAATAAATGTAGATGAATTACTTTTGGGAATTTCTAATATTTTAAAAAAGAAAAACAAAGAAAATACTGGAGGAATAGGTGGGAATTTTTATAATCCAATAATAGGAAAATCAAAGGCAATACAAGATATTACTAAAGTTATTAAAAAAGTTTGCATTTTAGATTCTAATGTATGTATAACAGGAGAAAGTGGAACAGGAAAAGAATTGATTGCAGATATGATCCACAAAAATAGCAGAAGAAAAAGGATGCCTTTTGTAAAGGTAAATTGTGGAGCTCTTCCAGAAAATATAATAGAAAGTGAAATTTTTGGCCATGAAAAGGGTTCTTTTACAGGGGCTGTCAACTTTAAAAAAGGTAAATTTGAGCTGGCAGATAAGGGAAGTTTATTTTTGGACGAAATAGGAGAAATGCCTAAGCATTTGCAAGTGAAATTTTTAAGAGTTTTGCAAGAAAGAGTATTTGAAAGGGTAGGGGGAACAAAGCCAGTTAAAACAGATTTTAGACTAATATGTGCAACAAACAGAAACCTGTATGAAGAAGTAAAAAATGAAAATTTTAGAGAAGACTTACTTTATAGAATAGGTGTTGTAAATATACACTTGCCTTCTTTAAGAGATCGGAAAGAGGATATTCTAGATTTAATTTATTATTACGCACAACAAATAGCTTTAAGAATGAAGAAGCCATATATAAAGTTTGAAAATGGTGCGATAGAGTTATTGATAAATAACCCTTGGCATGGGAATATAAGAGAACTTATAAATTTTATTGAAAACTTAACTATATTCTATGAGGGTATACCTTATGACAAAAAAAGAATAATTAATTTATTAGAACAAAAAGGAAAAGCAGAAGTTGTAGATATACAGTCAAATATTAATTTGTCTGATGCAAAGAAAAAATTTGAAAGAGAATTTATAAAACAAGCTTTAATAGCAAATGGTGGGAATATTACAAAGACAGCTAAAGAAATAGGTATTGCTAGAAAAAATCTTTATGTTAAATTAAAACAGTTGGAAATTACATTTTAAATAGAATTTTATTAAATTTCAGCGCTGATAAGCAAAAAAATTCTTCAAGAATAGGGGAAAAAGGAATCGTTAAGGGTGGAAAGGAAGAGACTTATGGAATCTTATATACAAGAGGTGTTGAAAATCGTTCTAAAAAATATAGATGAAGGGGTTCATGTAATTGATACCAATGGGAAAACTATCATATATAATGAGGCGATGACAGAAATGGAAGGACTAGAGAAGAAAGATGTGATAGGGAAACCTTTTTTGGATATTTTTCCAACATTAGATGAAAATAATAGTACTTTATTACGTGTTTTAAGAACAGAGGAACGATTGATTAACCGCTCCCAAACCTATTTCAATAATCGGAATCAAGAAATTACTAGCATTAATACAACCTTACCTATTTTTATAGACGGGGAAAAAATAGGGGCACTAGAAATTGCTAAAAATATTACTAAAATCAAGAAATTATCAGATCAAATTATATCTATTCAAAAACAATTATCTCAACCCGGAAATAATAAGAAACTTAGTAAAAACTATACATTTGATAGTATCATAGGAAAAAGTAAAAATTTTATAAAAGCTATACAATATGCTAAGAAAGCTACAAAATCTTCATCAAGCGTATTAATATATGGGGAAACGGGCACAGGAAAAGAATTAGTGGCTCAAAGTATTCACTATGGTAGTGATAGAAGAGACCAACCTTTTATTGCACAAAATTGTGCAGCTATACCAGAAACTTTATTGGAGGGAATTATTTTTGGAACGGTAAAGGGAAGTTTTACAGGGGCTATTGATCGACCAGGTTTATTTGAGCAAGCGAGTGGAGGAACTATTTTTCTTGATGAAATCAATTCAATGGGAATGCAATTGCAATCGAAATTATTAAGGGTACTACAGGAAAGAAGTGTAAGGCGGATAGGGGGACTCAAGGATACTCCTATTGATATTAGGATCATTGCTAGTACAAATGAAGAACCATATAAAGCCATGGAATCAGGGAAAATTAGAAGAGATTTATTTTATCGGTTAAATGTTATTTCTGTTGTTCTACCTCCCTTAAGAGAACGAAAGGAAGATATTAAAATTTTAACTGATTATTTTATTAACAAATACAACAAAATGCTCAATAAGGAAATCAAAGGGATCGATGCTTCTGTGAGAGAAGCTTTTTCAAATTATCAGTGGATGGGGAATGTAAGAGAATTAGAAAATATTATAGAAGGGGTAGTGAATATTGTGGAAAATGAAGAAATCTTAATAAAAGAACATTTTCCTCCCAATATAAGTGCAAAAATATTTACACTATCTCCTAAAAGAGATTATAAATTTAAAAAGAGTCTTTCCTACATATTGGAAGAGATTGAGAAAGATTTTATTAATGAAACTTTAGAAAGATGTAACTATAATATTTCTAGAACGGCAAAGGAGTTAGGAATGAAGAGACAAACCTTACAACATAAGTTAAAAAAAATAGATATTCAGATAAAATAAACTGTAAAAATGTTTGCAGTTTAAGTTTGTAGACAAAAGCTGTCCCCAATAGTGAAGAAACGATGTGTTACCCATCGGTAGGAATGGTTTGCATAATTAAATCTATGATATATTTTACCTGAGAAATAGCAGTTAAATACCGAAAAATTGGGATAATTCGCTAAATTTTATTTTAATTGGATGTATAAGCGGGTATATATTCTTTGAAACTATAAAGGGGAGGTTGAGTAAATGTTAAATCAATATAAAGTTCCTGTAGAAAAATTAAAAAATAAATGTGACAGTAGCTGTTTCGAATTTGATACAACAGCGGATTTATATCCTCTGCAAGGCATCATTGGACAGAAAAGGGCAGCAGAGGCTTTGGAATTTGGTCTTGATATAAGAAAAAAGGGCTATAATATATTTGTGTCTGGACAGAGTGGCACGGGAAGAAATAGCTATGTATTAGCCATTGCAGAAAAAAAAGGAGAAACAAAAAAAACGCCGGATGATTGGGTTTATGTACATAACTTTAAAAACCCAGACAGCCCTATTGCCTTACATTTGAAAAGTGGTATGGGAGAAGTATTTAAGAAAGAAATTAATAATGTGATTGAAGCGCTCAAAAAGGAAATCCCCCAGATTTTTATGGGGAAAGAGTATGAAAATCAAAAGAGCAATTTAATCCAGCAATACCAGAATGAAACGCAAGAAACCATTGATGAATTAAATGCAATGGCAAAAAAATATGGGTTTATGTTTAGTCAAACAGAGAGAGGACTTGTAAGTATTCCTATAAAAGAAGAACGTCCTATGAGTGAAGAAGAGTACAAAAGTTTAGGACCTGAGGAAATGGAAAAGCTACGGAAAAACTCCAATGAGTTAAGCTTGGAGACCATAGACTTTTTTAATAAATTACGGAGATTAGAAGAAGCATATCGAAATACATTAAAGCAATTGGACGAAAAAATGGGCTTAAATGTGGTGACTTTTTATATCAATCAGCTAAAAGAGAAATTTAAAGACCGAGAATGTGTTGTAAAGTATTTAGATTTATTACAAGCAGATATTGTAGAGCATATCGATAAATTTAAAACGGACAAAAACGAAGAGAATATGAGTAATCCCTTTGCCATGTTCCAAATGAGATCAGCACAAGCATTTACAGACAGATACGAAGTGAATCTATTTATTGATAATAGAGAGAAAAAAGGGGCCCCTATTATTAATGAAACAAATCCAACTTATTACAATCTTATTGGGCGGATTGAATATAAAAATGAGATGGGAGTAATGAAAACGGATTTTACACAAATTAAACCTGGTGCCCTGCATCAAGCCAATGGAGGATATTTAATATTACAGGCAAAGGATTTATTAACCAATCCTTTTGCATGGAATGCGTTAAAGAGAGCTTTGAAGACCAATGAAGTAACGATGGAAGGATTGGACAAGCAGATTGGCTATGTTGTAACAACCAGTTTAAAACCTCAGCCCATTCCACTGGACATCAAAGTCATTCTTGTTGGTGACCCTTATACCTATCAATTGTTGTATTATTATGATGAAGATTTTAAGAAGTTATTTAAAATTATGGCAGATTTTGATATAGAAATGGATCGCGATGAACAAAACATGTATAAAATGGCAAGATTTATTGCAACTCACTGTGAAAAAGAGGGATTAAAGCATTTTGACAAAAGTGCAGTAGGAAGAGTGATCGAATACAGTTCACGCCTAGCGGACAATCAAGTGAAATTAAGCTCTCGATTTAATCAAGTGGTCGAGATCCTATACGAGGCAGACCGTTTTGCAGAGATAATGGGGTCTGAGATTGTGAAAGTGGAGCATATAGAAAAGGCAATAACAGAGAAAGTATATCGAAATAACAAATACGAAGAAAAAATCTTAGAGATGTTTGAAGATGGAACATATCTACTGGATGTAGAAAATGAAAAAGTGGGAGAGATCAATGGGCTTGCAGTAACAGGAACAGGAGAATATTCCTTTGGCAAACCAAGCAAAATTACGGTGACTACCTATAGAGGAAAAACAGGAATTATTAATATAGAGCGGGAAGTAAAGAAAAGTGGTAGCATTCATGATAAGGGTGTATTGATACTAAATGGTTATATAGGAGAAAAGTTTGCACAAGATACACCATTAGCCTTATCGGCAAATATTGTATTTGAACAACTATATTCAGGAGTTGACGGAGATAGCGCATCTAGTACAGAACTATATGCATTATTATCTAGTCTTTCAAATGTACCAATTAAACAGTCTATAGCTGTAACAGGATCAGTAAACCAACGGGGAAAGATTCAACCCATAGGTGGGGTTAATGAAAAAATAGAAGGATTTTTTAAAGTATGCAAATTAAAGGGTTTAACAGGGCAGCAGGGGGTAATGATCCCTCATCAGAATGTAAAAAATCTTATGTTAAATGATGAAGTTATTCATGCAGTGAAGAATGAACTATTCCACATTTATGCTATAAAAAGTGTTGAGGAAGGAATTGAAATATTAACGGGTATGCCAGCAGGAACAAAAGATGAAAATGGGGAATATCCACAAAATACTATATTCTATAAAGTTGATAAAAAACTAAGAGAATTTTCAAAAAGTGAAGAAGAGGAAAAAAAAGATAAAGAAAAATAGAGGTAGGGCAGCAAAATGCTGCCCTATTTACATGTAATGGTTTCTGTTTCAGTAATAATGTAATCCACAGGATAATCAAAATCATCGGCAGGTACTTTGGGAATCATCTGTAAATCAAAGGCAATGGCTATGGAAGGAACAGGTTTTGGAAGTTTTTCGAAGAATCGATCGTAATATCCAGCCCCATAACCAATGCGATAGCCTTGTCGATCAAAGGCAACTCCAGGTACAATGACAAGATCGATAGATGCAGGATCCACTTTACGAATATATTCTTTTTTAGGTTCTAATACACCGAAGGTACTTTTTTCCAGTTCTTTTGAGGGATCCAATAGTTGAGATAAGATTAAATCCTTTGTTTTTGGTACACAAATAGGAATGATGACTTTTTTGTTAGATGAAATCAAATCTGCGATAATGGAATCTGTTTTCACTTCATTGCGAAAATCAATATAGACCATTATATTTTCTGCAGTTTTATAAAGTTTAAACTCTTTAAGCTGGTTAAAAATCATTTTGCTCTTCTCAGTTTGTGCCTGGGGTGTAAGCTGTTTTCTTACATGTAATATTTGTTGACGAATGTCTTTTTTCATGGTGATCATGCTCCTTTTCTAGATCATTACAAATTTTGTTGGCAACAAAAGAATTCTAAAATCCTCTCATAGTCTTATCTTATCATGTTTTATCTTCTACAAAAACCTACAGTTTTACTATATGAATCGTTTATAAATTTGATTTTTAAAATTAAGGATATATGAAAAAATTTGCATTTTAAGACAATATTTTTTAATGTAGAGAAATATGATAGAAATTACTTAATAATGGAAACGTATAGGGTTTGGAAATTTAGAAGAAACATAATATAATATATATAGGTTCTTACATATTTCGATTTTTTTTGATTTGAGACAAATGAACTAGAAATTCATGATAAAATAATAGAGGAAATTTACGACATTGTGTAGAATTATACAGGGGGAGTTGATGATGTGATAAATTTTTCTAATGTGACAAAACAGTATGAACAGAATGCAATTGCACTTTCGAATATAAATATTAAAATAGATAAGGGAGATTTTGCATTTCTTGTAGGACCTAGTGGTGCTGGAAAATCTACTTTTATTAAGTTACTACTAAAAGAAGTAGAACCGACAAATGGGAAAATATTAATAGATGGTACCGATATAACGAAATTAAGTCAGAGGAAGATTCCTTATTTACGAAGAAAAATGGGTGTGGTTTTTCAGGATTTTAGACTTCTTCCAAATAAGACAGTCTATGAAAATGTAGCTTTTGCGATGGAAATTATCGAAGCTACACCAAAGGAAATTAGAAGAAAAGTGCCTATGATTTTAAGTATGGTTGGTATTAGTGATAAGGCAAAAAAATATCCTTCAGAACTTTCTGGCGGAGAACAACAAAGAGTCTCAATTGCTAGAGCAATTGTGAATAGTCCTGCTGTACTAATTGCAGACGAACCAACGGGAAACCTAGATCCTGATACGGCTTGGGAAATCATGAAGTTGATTAAACAAATAAATAGACGAGGTACCACCGTGGTGATGGCCACTCATGCCAAAGAGATTGTAGATATGATGCAGCAACGAGTTATTGCAATAGAACGAGGAAAAATTGTTCGAGACGATAAGAAGGGTGTGTATGGCTATGAAGACTAGAAGCATATCGTATATGATTAGACAGGGGTTAAAAGGCTTATGGCGCAATCGTATGATGGGTTTTGTATCTGTAGCCTCTGTAGCTTCAGTATTAGTAATTTTGGGAATTGTATTTATGATTGTCTTAAATATTCATAGCTTTGCTGAAACGGCAAAAGGGCAATTCGATTCAATACAAATCTATTTACAAGATGATTTAGAGCAAAGCAAGATAGAAAGTATAGGTAATAGCATTAAAGAAATTGAAGGAGCAAAGGAAGTATACTTTTTATCGAAGGAACAAGCATTAGCAGATATGAAAAAGCAATGGGGTGAAAATGGCTATCTCTTAGAAGGTTTAGAGGCCAATCCTTTGCCTAATTCCTATGTAGTAAAATTAGAAGATGTATCTTATGCAGATCAAGTTGTAAATCACATTAAAGGACTTCAAGGATTGGAAGAAATAAAATATTATAAGGACATTGTGGACAGGCTTCTAAATATTACAAACTTTATACGATTGGCAGGATTGATTGTTATTATTATCCTTATACTAATATCTATGTTTGTGGTAGCTAATACAATTAAGCTTACTGTGATGGCGAGATATCGAGAAATAAATATTATGAAATATGTAGGTGCGACCAATTGGTTTATTCGATGGCCGTTTTTGATAGAAGGAATGACGCTGGGGCTACTGGGTTCTTTGATTGCATTGGGGATTGTTGGATTTAGTTATAAGCGTATATTTGATTTGATTACGCATAAATTGTACGTTATGATTGCAGCCTATATGATTCCTGCTCCAATAGTGATTGAAAACTTATCGATCATTTTTATTGTCTTAGGCATGGGGATTGGCGCGCTAGGGAGTATATTTTCTATGAGAAAATTCTTAAAGGTATAAAAATCAATACAAGGGGGATAAAGGCATGGCAAGGACACGTAAAAGGTTGGTGGTTACCTTAATCTTGATAGTAACTTTTATGGTTACGGGAAATAGCTTTGCACTGAATGTGGACAATGATCAGAAAAAATTAAATCAAGTAAATAGTGCTATTAAGCAAACACAGCAAAAACTTAATGAAAATAAAAAAGAACAAAGGAACGTTTCCCAACAAATCAAGGAATTAGATACGAAAATAGATAAAACAGAACAAGAAATAGGAGAATTGAGTTATCAAATATCTATTACCCAAGATAACATCAATAAGACAAAAAAAGAATTACAGGAAGCAGAGGAAAATATTGAAGAAAAAAATGATACATTAAATGCAAGATTAAGAGTGATGTACAAAAATGGAAATGTGGGATATGCAGAAGTACTATTAGACTCAGAAAGTATTGTGGATTTGTTTTCAAAACTAGATATGGTGAAGCGAATTTTTAAGCAAGATATGAATTTACTAGGTTTTATGAAAGAGAAAAGAGAAGAAATTGATGTAAAGAAAAGGACACTTGAAAGTCATAAAAGTTCTTTAGACAAAATGATGCGTAATATAGAAACCAAGCAAAAGGAATTAGAAATAAGCAGAGGAGAGATGCGTCGAATCAAAGACAAGCTGCAGAAAGACAGTAAAGCATTGGAGGCTCAAATTGATGAATTAAATACATATGCTGACAAAATTTCTTCAGAAATCAGAAGAAAACAATCTGGCGGCAAGTATACAGGTGGAAAGTTGACATGGCCAGCTCCTGGCTATACACGGATTACTTCACCTTATGGCTATCGCATCCATCCAATATTGAAGAGGAAAAAATTGCACACAGGAATTGATATTGGTGTTCCAGCAGGAAGAAGTATCGTTGCAGCAGGAGATGGTACGGTGATCCATGCCAATTGGCTAGGAGGTTATGGAAAAGTAATAATGATCGATCATGGTGGGGGTATTGTAACCCTATATGCCCATAATTCTAAGCTTACTGTACAGAATGGAGCAAAAGTAAAAAAAGGAGATGTAGTTGCTAAAGCAGGTAGTACGGGTATGTCTACAGGTCCTCATTTGCATTTTGAAGTCAGAAAAAATGGACAATACACAGACCCAATTCCTTGGGTAAAATAAGCATTTTTTAGGTCATATATCAATAGATATATGGCCTTTTATAATGAGCAAAATAATTTATGCATATAATGAATAAAGGGAAAATGTAGGAGGGAAAAGATGAAAAAGGATGATCAGTTTGAGAACTTATTTTTTCAAATAGTCTGGAGAATAGAACATTTGAGGCATTTGGCATTCTTGTCATCTTCTTCAGTACAAAGACAAAGTTATGAAAAGTTAATCAAAAATGAAATGAATCGATTGGTACAGCTAAATATAGAATTATGGGAAAAAGAAAGAGGATATATACAGCAAACGATAAAAAACAGTGATTAGCTAATGAAAAATAGATATCGCTGTTTATGATATAATAATAAAATGTGAGCAATTCATGAATATATACAATGGATACTTAGATATGTTAAAAAATACTGATTGATAAATTGATAAGAGGAGAAAATAGAATGCAAAATTATTCACTAGGAGATTGGCAAAGTATAGATCAGCAGAAAGTAGCATGGATACAGCAGCATTTGATTCAATGGTACGAAAAAAATCATCGGCAACTACCTTGGAGAGAGAGAAAGAATCCTTATGATATATGGATTTCCGAAGTTATGCTTCAGCAGACGAGAGTAGAAACTGTTATTTCTTATTTTTTAAACTTTATGAATAAATTTCCTAATATTGAAATATTGGCACAAGCTGATGAAGAAGAGGTGTTAAAAGCATGGGAAGGATTAGGTTATTATTCTAGAGCTAGGAATATTCATCGAGGTGCAAAAATGATCGTGTCAGATTATAATGGACAAATCCCTCATACAATGGAAGAAATTCAAAAGATTCCAGGAATAGGGCCTTATACGGCAGGTGCAGTGTTAAGTATTGCTTATGGAAAACCAGTGCCTGCAGTAGATGGAAATGTGATGCGCGTTTTTTCACGACTATTTTATATTGTGGAAGATATTGGAGAAGGAAGAACGAGAAAAGAAATGGAGAAGTTAGGAGAAATAATGGTTTCACATCGTAATCCTTCTTTTTTTAATCAAGGTCTCATGGAGTTAGGAGCATTAATTTGTACACCTACATCTCCTAAATGCATTGCATGTCCTGTTTATCAGCAATGTAGTGCAAGAAAAGAAGGGGTGCAAGGAACCCTGCCCATTAAAAAGAAAAAAAATAAAACAAAAACAGTAGAATTAGAAGTAGGGTTCGTTTGGGAAAAAGACAGATTTTTGATTACTAAGAGACCCTCAGAAGGATTATTAGCAAATCTATGGGCTTTGCCTGCAGTAGAAAGAGAAGAAAATGAGCAGAGGGGAAAAAGTATTACATTGGAGTTGAAGAATACTTATGGGATCGAAGCAGGACAAGGAAATTTTTTATTTGAAAAAAAACATATCTTTACCCACTTAAAATGGAGGATAATGGTTTATGCATTTTATGTACCAATCCAACCACTGATAGATTATCCAGAAATACAATGGATTACATGGGATGAAGTAAGAGAATACGCTTTTCCAATAGCGTTTATGAAGGTGATCAAAGCATTTAAAAAAACCGACAGATAATAATGGATATAAAAATATAATATATTTTTATAAAGATTTCAGATATAATGAAATAAGATATACTATATTTTGGAAAAGCAGGTTGACAAGAATGGAAAACAGTATTCAAAAAGATCTAACAAAAAAAGAAATGCGTAAGAAAATTTATGGGATGATTCTTCCTGTAAGTATGGAAAATGTATTGCAGATGCTCGCTGGTTTTGTGGCTATGGCGATGATTGGAAGAATAAGCACAGTGGCTATTGCTTCGGTGGGATTAAGTATTAGAATTACGCAAATCGTATGGGGATTGTTTAAAGGAATTGCTACAGGGAGTACCATATATGTAGCACAAGCCTATGGTGCTCATGACTATAAAAAATTGAAAAGTGTTGTACAACAGAGCCTATTATCAGTTATTATTTTGGTTATTGCAATACAGGCCATGATTTTTTGGAAAGCGGAATTGCTAATTGGTTGGTTAGGTGCAAAGGGTCTTCTACTAGAAAATGGTGCCTTATATCTTAGAACGGTATCCTTTGGGCTACCATTTATGGCTATTATGCTTGTTGTAGCCGGAGTTTTACAAGGAATGGGCAATGCAAAGACCCCGATGAAAATTGCCTTAATAATGAATGCTGTAAATGTGCTAGTAAGTTACTTGTTAATATATGGAAACTTCGGGTTTCCTCCTATGGGGATCAGGGGTTCTGCTATTGCAACTGCTATTGCGCAATTTGTGGGAGCGATGGCAGGACTGTATGTTTTGTTTGGCAAAGGAGGACCATTATATAGGATGGTGCGTCGTTCTTTTTTCTCCTTTGACAGAAATCGGATTTTTGAAATTTACAAGATGGGAATGCCTTCCGCTTGGGAGATTATTTTTTGGCAGTTGTGTACGATCTTATTAACGAAGTTGATTTTACAATTTGGAGAAGTAGCATTAGCTGCCCATCAACTTGGATTACAGGCTGAGTCCATATCTTACATGCCAGCAGTAGGTTTTAGCCTCGCATCTACGGCATTTATCGGGCAGGCTATTGGTGCAAAAGATCTAGTACAAGGAAAAAAATATGTAAATGAGATCCTAAAAGGATCTGTGTTTTTAACAAGTTTTAGTGTCGTAGTTCTATTTTTCTTTCCATCAAAAGTAATGGCTTTACTGACAAATCAACAGGAAGTAATTGATTTAGGTGTAAAATACCTAGTGCTTATGGCATTAGTACAAATACCACAAAATATAGCAGGTGTTTTAAATGGCGCTTTAAGAGGCGCTGGTTTTACACGGATACCCATGATTGTAGCAGGAACCGGTTTATGGCTCATAAGATTACCTGTAGCGTATATCTTGTCGGTGCACTTTCATTTGAATGTCATTGGTGTTTGGATTGCTATTACCATTGACCAGCTTTGTCGTTTTATTATCAGTTGTGTTCTTTTTAAAAAGAAAAATATTTATGGAATGGATTAGAAAAGCAAATAAAAACTCCGATCATAAAGGTGATTGGAGTTTTTGCTTGTATCAAGAAATGCGTAAGAGTCAAAAATTTACATATAATGTCGATGAAAGAAGAAAAAGCAAGAGAAAAGTTGAGAAACTTAATATTTACTAAAATTATTTGGAAATATATGTTTAAAAGAAGGAAATTTTTGCTATATGTCGAAATGATATACCTTGAAGGCACTATAAGAGAAAGAATAAATGAGATAATAGAATAAAACTTTATTTTCCCATACATCTGCCATAGGAGTAGACGTTTTGCATGGTATTATCTCTCTAGTTTATACACTATTAACTTATAATTTTATAACATTTTTATATAGAAAAGTCTAGAAGCAAAAGGAATGTTTCGTATGTATGCAATAGAAAAACTATCAAAGCAGGTAGCAGCACAAATCGCTGCAAAGTTACAAATGGATCAAGAGCATGAGGCAGTTCTTGCCTACGGTGCATTTGCCATTTTTGAAACGATTTGGTCTATTTTATTGGTTATTGTGTTCGGTATGTTATTAGGTATTTGCATGGAGGCATTGATCATCTCATTTGCAATGGCTATGCTAAGAAAATATTCAGGTGGAGTCCATGCCACATCTCCTAATCGATGTGCTATTATTGGAACGATTGCGGCTTGTAGTCTTGCAATTATAATTGGTCAGTTCATACCTTTTGCCAACGGTATGGTATTATCTGTATTTGGAAGTATTGGCTTTGGGTTTGTATACTATGTGATGAATCAATATGCTCCTGTAGATACGCCTAAAAAACCTATTAAACGAGAAGAAACTAGAAAGCAACTAAAAAAGAAAAGTATTTATACAATACATGTTTTCTTTGTGGCTACGCTATTATTAATAGGCGCTTATCTAAAAACAAGAAATGAAGATCTATTGAATTATGCTGCTGCCGTAGTTTTAGGACTTCTTTGGCAAGGAATTACTCTAACGGATATAGGGTTTTTCATTATACATAAATTCGATAGGATGCTAGACAAGACGAAACTTTAAGGAGGTGAAAAGGGATGAAAAATAAACTATTCACAATGATGGCTGTTGTAGGTGTGTCTGTATTAACATTTTTTGCTCAGACAGTATCTGCATCTGCTTGTTTTTGGTCATGTTATCAGCCAGAAGAACCAAAATTGTTACGAGAAGAATAGTATAAGAGGTCTATTTTGACCTCTTATACTATTTGGGAAGACTTTGTTTACAGGTAGATGTGCCACTAAGGATAAATTGAAGAATACCATCACAAAAAAATGTGAAATGATTTTTATTGCAAAACTACAAAGCACATTGAGCCAAACAGGTGAAAGTACCTGTTTTTGTTTTTGGATGCTTGTGCAAATATATAATTTAAATGGTAAAATAAAGATATATACTTTGTACATAACATAAAGGAAGAATATACCCAAAACAGCTATATAGAAATTAGGAGGATATGTATTTATGTTTCAAACCAGTTGGAAAATGCTTTGTGACAATCATCATGCAAATGCATTTAATGGAGTAGATCAGATTATCCAGGCAATACTTATTAATAAAGGTATTATTCACAAAGCGGATATGGAAGAATTTTTATCATCCAAGCCTCAGAAAACTTATCATCCATTTTTAATGAAAAATATGGATGAAGTTGTAGTAAAGATTATACGAGCTATAAAAGAAGACAAAAACATTTGGATTTATGGAGATTACGATGTAGATGGTATTGCTAGTATTGCTTTATTGATAGATTTTTTGAGCCGATTTACCAAGAAATTAAATTACTATATCCCTTTGCGTGAAGAAGAAGGATATGGCTTAAATTGTGACGCGATTCGTGATATAAAAGAGAAGGGAGCCGACTTGATTATTACAGTAGATTGTGGCTCCACTTCTACAAAGGAAGTACAATTAGCCAAAGAATTAGGGATGGAAATTATTATTACGGATCATCATAATTTGTCTGATGAGGTGCCAGCATGTCTTATATTGAATCCAAAGCAAAAGGATTGTCACTACCCCTTTAAACAATTATGTGGCTGTGGTGTAGCTTTTAAATTAGTCCAAGCAATACAGAAAACAATGGATGCGCCTAAAAGTTACTTGAGTGATATCTTAGATTTAGTAGGATTAGCAACCGTAGCAGATGTGGTCCCGTTAATAGATGAAAATCGAACCATATTAAAGTATGGTTTAAAGAAATTAAATGAGGCAACAAGACCAGGGTTAAAGGCTTTGATTCAGATGGTGGGATTGGAAGAAAAAGAAATTACTGCAGGTCATATCGGATTTGTATTAGGACCTCACTTTAATGCCAGTGGTAGAATTGATGATGCTAGAGCAGGAGTAGAACTGCTTTTAACGAGAGATCAACAGCGAATCATTCATTTGGTAAAGCATTTAGTGTCTTGCAACCAAGAAAGAAAACGAATTCAAGAAAAAGGACTAGAAATCTGCAAAAATAAAGTAGAAGAATTTTATGCAGATGATTTGTTTCTGGTAGTGGATTCAGAAGGGATTCATGAAGGCGTTATTGGTATTGTCGCAGGAAGGATACGAGATTTATATTACAAACCAACGCTAATTGTTACTCAGTCATCAGAAAAAGGAGTTTTTAAAGGTAGTGGAAGAAGCATTGATGATATGGATATATATGAAGAAATGAAAAAATGTGCAGATTTATTTTTAAAGTTTGGTGGACATAAAAATGCATGTGGCTTTTCTATTGAAAAAGACAAATTACCTGTATTAAGGGAAAGGTTAAATGAGCAAGCAAAAGAGAAGAAAGCAAAGTCTCCAGAAACTTTTATTAAAGAAGTAAAAATTGATTGTGAACTAAAACCTTCTCAGCTAACGGAAGAACTGGTGAATGCGCTGCAAAAAATAGAACCCTATGGTATGGGAAATGAAAAACCGCAGTTTCTTATACGTCAGCTACAAGTAAATAATTCTCCAGAGGCAGTAATGATGGGACAAAGCCAAGAGCATTTAAAATTAAAAGGCAAATCTTGCATATATGATGATATATTACCTGTTCATGCTGTAGGATTTGGTATGGCGCCTTTTTATGTGGAGGTTTTAAATTGTCCAGAAAAACTGGACATAGTGGGGTTTCCTAAGATAAATGAGTGGAATGGCTATAGAAATATACAGTTTATGATCCAAGATATGAAATCGTTTATGCCATAAAAAAGTATGTATGGAAGTAAATGCATTTCAGTAAGCTGACATATGGGGTAATGAGGGAGAACCTCTACTGCATTCTATCTAGGCTAATGTTTAGAAGCATGCCTTACCCTAGAATGAAAACTACGATAAAAAGAGATAAAAATATTTATAAATATAATAGAATGACACTAGAGAGAATCTAATTTTTATAACGGTATATTCACAAAGGAGATCAGTATGAGTAAAGGACTATTTACAGATAAGATTTTTTATAAAACAATGTTTTCCATTGCGTTGCCTATTGCTTTGCAAAACTTAATATCTTCTTCTTTAAACATGGTAGATACGGTTATGATTGGGAGACTAGGTGAGACAGAAATTGCAGCAGTAGGATTGGCGAATCAAATTTTCTTCTTATTGGCATTGCTTTTATTTGGTACAAATAGTGGAGCATCTATCTTTATCGCCCAATTTTGGGGAAAGCGTGATGTGAAAAATATTCGTCGTGTACTAGGTATTGGTCTTGTTTTTGGTGGAATTGTAGCATTTGTTTTTTCCTTAGGAGCTTTTTTTATTCCTAAGTTGATTCTACAAATTTTTACTGAAGACAAAAGAGTAATACTGTTAGGAAGTCAATACCTAAGGGTGATATCCTTTAGTTATATGATTACAGCGATTAACTTTGCGTATGCATTTGCATCAAGAAGTATTGGGCAAGCAAAGCTACCTATGTATACCAGTGCTATTTCCCTATTATGTAATACAGGACTTAACTATTTATTGATTTTTGGTAACCTTGGTTTCCCACAGATGGGTGTGAAAGGGGCGGCACTGGCTACACTCATCGCAAGATGTATAGAAATGATTTTGCTTTTGGGAAATATTTATTATAAAGGATATGCGTTAGCGGGTAAAATACATGAAATGTTGGATGTATCTCGGGATTTTGTAATAAAGATTTTTAAGACAGCAACACCTGTAATTGTAAATGAAGGATTTTGGGCATTGGGGATGACGATGTATTCTGTGGCTTATGCAAGAATTAGTACGGAGGCTATTGCAGCTGTACAAATTTCGAATACAGTACATCAAATCTTCATGGTAATTTCTATGGGGTTGGGGAGCGCCTGTGCAGTAATGCTTGGCAATCAGCTTGGAGCCAATCAAAAAGAGAAAGCGGTAGCCTATGCTAACAAATTTTCTATATTGGGACCAGCTGGAGGACTTGTGTTGGGTGTAACCTTATTTTTGGCTTCACCAATGATTTTATCCATATTTAATGTATCTGCCGAAGTTTATACAAATGCAAAAAGAATACTTATGGTTATGTCATTTTTTATGAGTGTAAAAATCTATACTACAATATTAATTGTAGGAATATTACGAAGTGGAGGAGATACCAAGTTTTCACTCTATTTAGAAATAGGGTCTGTTTGGTTGGTAGGTGTACCTTTAGCATTTTTAGGAGCATTGGTTTGGAAATTGCCTGTTTACTGGGTCGTAGCATTGGTTTCTTTAGAAGAAATTGTGAAAACTTCTATTGGTATACCAAGAGTACTATCAAAACGATGGGTGAGAAATGTGGTAGAGGATATGTAGAGGTACAATAAAACGATTAGACCTTTAAAAGTAGAACTGGGAAAAAGTCAGACCTATTACTGAATCGAAATACAAGAGATTTAGTAATAGGTTTTTTATTCTCTAAAATATTTAGAATATTTGTTAAAAATATAATTTTATAAATATTCTAAATTTATAGAAGGAGTTTTCATATATATATAGAAAAAGAATGTTAGGAAATGCGAAATGCAATTTCATAATGCAAAACTTTAATTAAATAAAAAGGGAGGTAAAGCAATGAAAAAAATGTTAGTGTTTTTATTGATTGTAAGTGTAATAGTTTTTTTAGCTGGTTGTGGAAATGCAACACAACAAGCATCAGAAAAAGGTGGAGAAGCAAAAGAAATTGTGTTAAAAGCAGGGCATTCAGTTCCTCCAACCCATCCATATCATTTAGGATTAGAGAGGTTTGCCCAATTAATCAATGAGAGAACGGAAGGAAAAGTAAAGATTGAAATATTCCACTCTGCACAACTCGGAAATGAAAGAGATATGATCGAAGGACTGCAAATGAATACGTTGGATATGGTTGTATCTTCAACAGGTCCAATAGGAGGCTTTGAGCCTAAGATGCTGGTTGTTGATTTGCCTTTTCTTTTTAGAGATAGGGAGCATGCATACAAAGTGTTAGATGGAGACATTGGGAATGAACTCCTTTCTTCATTGACGAGTAAAAATATTGTAGGATTAGCTTTTTGGGAAAATGGATTTAGACAGTTGACCAATTCAAAAAAATCTATTGAAACTGTAGAAGATATACAAGGTTTAAAGGTTAGAACTATGGAAAACGAGGTACATATGGATGCGTTTAAAGAGTTAGGGGCAGATCCTACGCCGATGGCTTGGAGTGAAGTTTTTACTGCACTCCAGCAAAAAGTAATTGATGGTCAGGAAAATCCTATTCCAATTATATATTCAACAAAAGTTTATGAAGTTCAAAAACATCTTGCTTTGACAGAACATTTTTATTCTCCTGCCCTCTTACTTATGAGTAAAGGGACATTTGATAAATTAGATGAGAACACAAAACAAATATTTACAGATACGGCTAAGGAAGTTGCTACCTATGAAAGAGGACTAATTAAAGAGATGGAAGATAAGCAGATTAAAGAATTAAAAACTTTGGGAATGAAGGTTACAATACCAGATAAGGCAAAACTACAAGAAAGGGTGAAACCTGTTTATGCTAAATATGAAAAGGAGTTTACTAAAGACTTAATTGATAGAATTATAAATACTAAATAAAAAATATAGACTATAATCGGTAGATCCTTATACAGAGATCTACCGTTGCAACTATTATATGGGGTGATTAGATGGATTGGATTCAAACGTTAAGTGATCAGCTGAACAAGATCGTAGAAAGAATTGTGGCTCTGTTGTTGACTATTATGTCTGTTGTAGTTTTTTCACAGGTAGTTTTTAGATATATATTTCGTGCATCTCTTCCATGGTCTGAAGAATTGGCAAGATATATACTTGTTTGGCTTACTTTTTTGGGTGCAAGCATTGGCGTAAAACGAAATGCACATATAGGTGTAGAAGTGGTTGTGAAGTTTTTGCCGCCATTATTAAGAAAAACTACGAATATGATTGCACAAACGCTCTCGTTAGCTTTTTTTATGGTTTTAATTGTTTATGGAATGAAAGTTGTAGCTATAACCATGATGCAACTTTCTCCTGCTATGAAGATAAATATGGGGTACGTTTATTTAGCAATCATTGTAGGAGCCGCTTTTATGACCTTGCATCTCATAGCGAGAATGATGGCAGACCATCATGTAACAGAAGGGAAGTGAATAAGATTATGGAAAATGTTACTTTAGTGCTTTTTGGAAGTTTAATCATTTTTTTTATTTTGAATATACCGATAGCTTTTTCATTGGGAATAGCATCTGCCCTTACCTTAGTAGCAGCAAGCAATGTGCCATTAGTAGTTGTTCCTCAAAGGCTCTTTACAGCCACAGATTCCTTTCCTTTTATGGCTGTGCCTTTCTTTATTTTAGCAGGAAGTTTAATGGAAAGTGGTGGAATATCTAGGAGGCTCATTAACTTTGCTAATACATTGATTGGATTTCTTTCTGGAGGGCTTGCTTTAGTCTCTATTGTGGCTTGTATGTTTTTTGCAGCAATCTCTGGCTCTTCGGCGGCAACCACTGCAGCTATAGGATCTATCATGATACCAGCAATGGTTAAAAAGAAATATGATGTAGGCTTTTCATCGGCAATTCAAGCTGCAGGGGGAACTATAGGTGTAATTATACCACCCAGTATTCCGCTTGTTACTTATGGTGTACTTACGGGAGTATCAATTGGCTCATTGTTTATAGCAGGATTTGGTCCAGGACTGCTAATGACAATATCGTTAATGGGTGTTGCTTTTTTTATCTCAAAAAAAGAAGGATATGGAGGAGAAAAAAAAGCAAATTTTTCTGAAATTACAAAGGCTTTTAAAGATGCTATATTAGCCTTATTAATGCCTGGTATCATATTAGGAGGCATATATGGAGGGATGTTTACGCCAACAGAAGCGGCTGTAGTGGCAGTTATATATGGATTCGTGATAGGTTTTTTTGTATATAAAGAACTAACTATGAAAAATCTACCCACCATATTAACTGATGCAGCTGTAAGTACTTCTGTGATAATGCTTCTTATAGCTACCGCTGCTCTTTTTGGGTGGATTTTAACCAATAATCAAATACCTCAGCAAATTGCAGGGTTATTTTTATCAATCTCAACAAGTCCAATTGTTATTCTGCTACTTATCAATATATTATTGCTTATTGTAGGGACTTTTCTAGATACTGTTGCAGCTATTATTATTTTAGTACCTATACTATTTCCTATTATTACGCAGTTAGGGATTGATCCATTACACTTTGGATTGATTATTGCAGTAAATTTAGCAGTTGGTATGATTACACCTCCCTTTGGAGTATGTTTATTTGTTGCCTGTGGCATTTCAAAAATAAGCTT
The DNA here is from genome assembly GCA_038396625.1 of Clostridiaceae bacterium 35-E11. GTDB lineage: Bacteria > Bacillota > Clostridia > Peptostreptococcales > Thermotaleaceae. Next base: position 2,856,624 of record CP121688.1, on the reverse strand, counting down.
GGAAGAAGTGGTAAAAAATATACTACCATTTTTAATTATTCTAATTATAGATATTCTACTAATTACTTATGTGCCTAGCATCACAACATTCTTACCTAAAATACTAATGTAAAAAATAGACTTTGAAAAAAATCAAATTTTAACAATATGTAACAACAATGAAATTAGCCTGTTAACTATTTATAAATAGCCAACAGGCTATAAATTTATACAAAAGATACTATAAGATTGATACATCGCTACACCACTTCCAGCAGCCGATGCATTTACCGCCATGCAGACGGGTATGGTAGAAGGTGCTATTGGCTATGGTGCTGAGGGTTATTATGCAAACTATAGGGATCTTATAAAATACTATTTACCTATATAAATGATCATTTTGAGCTATGGTATATATGCCTAAGTACTCAGACGTGGAACAAAATGAGCCTTTCGCAGCAGGAGGCTATTGTGGCTGCTGCAAAAGCCATAGAAGCAAAGAGATTTAGTGGAGCACAGGTTCAGGAAAAGGAATATGAAGACATGCTTGCTGACGCTGGTGTGGAGATTATTGAATTTATTGATGAGGAACTTGCAAACTTTGCTAACACTATTAGACAAAAAGTATGGCCGATTACTAAATCGGATTTTAATGAAGAGTTCTTTAACGGAATTGTAGAAAAGTATAATTTTTTAGAATAAGTTAAATTTGTGTTTGATTAACTGCGGCATATATAAAGCAGAATACATAGAATGGTTTTGAGAAAATAAAGTGGATACATTTTAATGAAGCAAATAGATAAGCGGTATGAGCTAAAAGTATAAAAAGGCTTTGCTACTTGTCTATAGTAAGTACTGTACTATGAGAATAAGTAAATATACTAATAAAAAAATAATTGACAAAGAGTTAATTAGATGGCATAATAGATTTTGTTCCTTCAAAAGGGATGGAGGGAACACAAAATTAAAAGAATAAATTACCAGTTGACTTGAAATAATATACATGGTAAGATATATCTTGTCGCCGCAAAAGAGCAACACCTAAAAATTAGTAATAAAAAAGTGGTTGACACAATCGACAGGATATGCTATGATAAGTAAGTCGCCAAAATGCGACGAAATAAAATTGGTCTTTGAAAACTACACAGTGTAAGAAATTAAGCCAGCAATTTATGAAATAAACCTCGAAGATTTTTTATGAGAGTTTGATCCTGGCTCAGGATGAACGCTGGCGGCGTGCCTAACACATGCAAGTCGAGCGAATGAGTCTTAATGAAAGCTTCGGCCGGAATTAAGATGAGTTAGCGGCGGACGGGTGAGTAACGCGTGGGCAACCTGCCCTATACAGGGGGATAGCCTCGGGAAACCGGGATTAATACCCCATGATACAGATAGATCGCATGGTGTATCTGTCAAAGATTTATCGGTATAGGATGGGCCCGCGTCTGATTAGCTAGTTGGTGGGGTAAAGGCCTACCAAGGCGACGATCAGTAGCCGACCTGAGAGGGTGATCGGCCACACTGGAACTGAGACACGGTCCAGACTCCTACGGGAGGCAGCAGTGGGGAATATTGCACAATGGGGGAAACCCTGATGCAGCAACGCCGCGTGAGCGATGAAGGCCTTCGGGTCGTAAAGCTCTGTCCTAAGGGAAGAAGTATGACGGTACCTTAGGAGGAAGCCCCGGCTAACTACGTGCCAGCAGCCGCGGTAATACGTAGGGGGCAAGCGTTATCCGGAATCACTGGGCGTAAAGGGTGCGTAGGCGGCCGATAAAGTCTGGGGTGAAAGGCTACGGCTCAACCGTAGTAAGCCTTGGAAACTTATTGGCTTGAGTGCAGGAGAGGAGAGTGGAATTCCTAGTGTAGCGGTGAAATGCGTAGATATTAGGAGGAACACCAGTGGCGAAGGCGACTCTCTGGACTGTAACTGACGCTGAGGCACGAAAGCGTGGGGAGCGAACAGGATTAGATACCCTGGTAGTCCACGCCGTAAACGATGAGTGCTAGGTGTCGGGGGGTACCACCCTCGGTGCCGCAGCTAACGCATTAAGCACTCCGCCTGGGGAGTACGGTCGCAAGACTGAAACTCAAAGGAATTGACGGGGACCCGCACAAGCAGCGGAGCATGTGGTTTAATTCGAAGCAACGCGAAGAACCTTACCAGGACTTGACATCCTCTGCATGAACCTTAACCGGTGAAATCCCTTCGGGGACAGAGAGACAGGTGGTGCATGGTTGTCGTCAGCTCGTGTCGTGAGATGTTGGGTTAAGTCCCGCAACGAGCGCAACCCTTGTCTTTAGTTGCCAGCACTTCGGGTGGGCACTCTAGAGAGACTGCCGGGGATAACTCGGAGGAAGGTGGGGATGACGTCAAATCATCATGCCCCTTATGTTCTGGGCTACACACGTGCTACAATGGCTGGTACAACGGGCAGCGAACCCGTAAGGGGGAGCCAATCCTAAAAGCCAGTCTCAGTTCGGATTGTGGGCTGCAACTCGCCCACATGAAGCTGGAGTTGCTAGTAATCGTGGATCAGAATGCCGCGGTGAATGCGTTCCCGGGTCTTGTACACACCGCCCGTCACACCATGGGAGTTGGGGGCGCCCGAAGTCAGCTATCTAACCTTTTGGAAGAAGCTGCCGAAGGTGAAACCAATGACTGGGGTGAAGTCGTAACAAGGTAGCCGTATCGGAAGGTGCGGCTGGATCACCTCCTTTCTAAGGAGAATTGGCTTAACTTACACTGTATAGTTTTGAAAGACCAAGTCTTTCAAATGTGGGGATGTAGCTCAGCTGGGAGAGCACCTGCCTTGCACGCAGGGGGTCAGGAGTTCGATCCTCCTCATCTCCACCACAAGCATCTTTTAAATAGGAAGCTCAGCTAACGCTGAGAAAGGAGTTACAACGAAATCAAAGATTTCTGTAACGTCCATTTTGTACCTTGAAAACTGAACAATGTAGAGAACAAGCAAAACATACAATTTCTGGTCAAGTTAGAAAGAGCATAGGGTGAATGCCTTGGCACCAGGAGCCGAAGAAGGACGTGGTAAGCTGCGATAAGCCTCGGGTAACCGCAAGCAGGTTTTGATCCGGGGATTTCCGAATGGGGAAACCCATCTAGGTTAATACCTAGATACCGTCTACTGAATAAATAGGTAGGCAGGAGGCATACCAGGGGAACTGAAACATCTAAGTACCCTGAGGAAGAGAAAGAAAACTCGATTCCCTAAGTAGCGGCGAGCGAAAGGGGATTAGCCCAAACCTAAAGAATTTTTCTTTAGGGGTTGCGGATATACTCATTAAGAAAGAGGCTATTGTAATCGAAGCGGTCTGGAAAGGCCCACCAAAGAAGGTAACAGTCCTGTAGATAAAACAAGAAGACTTTCGAGTATAATCCAGAGTACCACGAGACACGTGAAACCTTGTGGGAAGCAGGGGGGACCACCCCCCAAGGCTAAATACTACCTGGTGACCGATAGCGTATAGTACCGTGAGGGAAAGGTGAAAAGAACCCCGGGAGGGGAGTGAAATAGAACCTGAAACCCTATGTTTACAAGCAGTGGAAGTTCCTTATGTGAACAACCACGTACTTTTTGTAGAACGGGCCAACGAGTTACGGTATGCAGCAAGGTTAAGTAGTTCAGCTACGGAGCCGCAGCGAAAGCGAGTCTTAATAGGGCGTTTTAAGTTGTATGCCGTAGACCCGAAACCGGGTGACCTATCCATGAGCAGGTTGAAGCGGAAGTAAAATTTCGTGGAGGACCGAACCCATGTCTGTTGAAAAAGGCTGGGATGACTTGTGGATAGCGGAGAAATTCCAATCGAACTCGGAGATAGCTGGTTCTCCCCGAAATAGCTTTAGGGCTAGCCTCAGAGGTTGAGATACGGAGGTAGAGCACTGAATGTCCTAGGGGCCCTCACCGGTTACCGAAGACTATCAAACTCCGAATGCCGTTATCTTTACTCTGGGAGTCAGACTATGGGTGATAAGATTCATAGTCGAAAGGGAAACAGCCCAGACCGTCAGCTAAGGTCCCTAAGTACAGATTAAGTGGAAAAGGATGTGGGATTGCACAGACAACTAGGATGTTGGCTTAGAAGCAGCCATTCATTCAAAGAGTGCGTAACAGCTCACTAGTCGAGTGATCCTGCGCCGAAGATTACCGGGGCTCAAATCTGTCACCGAAGCTACGGCTTGCCGCAAGGCAGGGGTAGGGGAGCATTGTGTATTGGTTGAAGTCATACCGTAAGGAGTGGTGGACGATACACAAGAGAGAATGTTGGCATGAGTAGCGAGAGGTAGGTGAGAATCCTACCCGTCGAAAACCTAAGGTTTCCTGAGGAAGGTTCGTCCTCTCAGGGTTAGTCGGGACCTAAGCCGAGGACGAAAGTCGTAGGCGATGGACAACAGGTTGAAATTCCTGTACCACCGAAAATCGTTTGAGCAATGGGGTGACACAGGAGGATAGGTCAAGCGCACCGTTGGTTGTGTGCGTCTAAGCCCGTAGGGAGTCTAGGTAGGCAAATCCGCTTAGACAATCCTAAAAGGTGATGGGGAGCGAAATTTAAGTAGCGAACTTACTGATTCCACACTGTCAAGAAAAGCCTCTAGTTAGATCTAGGTGCCCGTACCGCAAACCGACACAGGTAGGTGAGGAGAGAATCCTAAGACGAGCGAGAGAACTATTGTTAAGGAACTCGGCAAAATGACCCCGTAACTTCGGGAGAAGGGGTGCCACGTTAGGGTGTTAAAGCCTGAGGTGGCCGCAGAGAATAGGCCCAAGCGACTGTTTAGCAAAAACACAGGTCTCTGCTAAGTCGAAAGACGATGTATAGGGGCTGACGCCTGCCCGGTGCTGGAAGGTTAAGGGGACGTGTTAGAGCAATCGAAGCACTGAACTTAAGCCCCAGTAAACGGCGGCCGTAACTATAACGGTCCTAAGGTAGCGAAATTCCTTGTCGGGTAAGTTCCGACCCGCACGAAAGGCGTAACGATTTGGGCACTGTCTCAACAATAGACTCGGTGAAATTGTAGTACCGGTGAAGATGCCGGTTACCCGCAGCAGGACGGAAAGACCCCGTGGAGCTTTACTGTAGCCTGACACTGGATTTTGGTATTACATGTACAGGATAGGTGGGAGACTTAGATCCTTGGACGCCAGTCTGAGGGGAGTCGTCCTTGGGATACCACTCTTGTAATACTGAAGTTCTAACCATAAGCTGTGAATCCAGCTTTGGGACACTGTCAGGTGGGCAGTTTGACTGGGGCGGTCGCCTCCCAAAAAGTAACGGAGGCGCCCAAAGGTTCCCTCAGCGCGGTTGGAAATCGCGCGTAGAGTGCAAAGGCAGAAGGGAGCTTGATTGCGAGACATACAGGTCGAGCAAGGACGAAAGTCGGGCTTAGTGATCCGGTGGTTCCGAGTGGAAGGGCCATCGCTCAACGGATAAAAGCTACCCCGGGGATAACAGGCTTATCTCCCCCAAGAGTCCACATCGACGGGGAGGTTTGGCACCTCGATGTCGGCTCGTCTCATCCTGGGGCTGAAGTAGGTCCCAAGGGTTGGGCTGTTCGCCCATTAAAGAGGCACGCGAGCTGGGTTCAGAACGTCGTGAGACAGTTCGGTCCCTATCCGCTGTGGGCGCAGGAAATTTGAGAGGAGCTGTCCTTAGTACGAGAGGACCGGGATGGACGTACCTATGGTGTATCAGTTGTTCCGCCAGGAGCATGGCTGAGTAGCTACGTACGGACGGGATAAGCGCTGAAGGCATCTAAGCGCGAAGCCCCCCTCAAGATAAGATTTCCCATCGCGTAAGCGAGTAAGACCCCAAGTAGACCACTTGGTTGATAGGTCGGAGGTGTAAGGGCAGTAATGTCTGCAGCTGACCGATACTAATAGGTCGAGGACTTGACCAGAAACACTCTAACATTGTTCAGTTTTGAAGGTACATGTTGCTTCACAAAATGTACCGGCGCCAACTAAATTCCAAAATTATCATTTTGAAATTTCGGTTGCTTAGAGGTATATATCCTTCTATATCCAGTGACAACAGCGAAGGGGTCACACCTGTTCCCATACCGAACACAGCAGTTAAGCCCTTCAGCGCTGATGGTACTTAGGCGGAAGCGCCTTGGGAGAGTAGGTCGTCGCTGGTTTAAAATGGCCCATTGGTCAAGCGGTCAAGACACCGCCCTTTCACGGCGGTAACCCGGGTTCGATTCCCGGATGGGTCACCAATATTCGGGCGCATAGCTCAGCTGGGAGAGCACCTGCCTTACAAGCAGGGGGTCATAGGTTCGATCCCTATTGCGCCCACCATAAAACAAATTAAAGATCAAAATGCTGGTGTGGCTCAACGGTAGAGCAGCTGACTTGTAATCAGCAGGTTGGGGGTTCGATTCCCTTCGCCAGCTCCATATGCATAAAAGAATTCAAACAAAAGAAAAACTAGAAGCATCAATTACATGCGGATGTAGTTCAATGGTAGAACTTCAGCCTTCCAAGCTGATAGCGTGGGTTCGATTCCCATCATCCGCTCCAAAGTGGGCTCATAGCTCAGTTGGATAGAGCAACGGCCTTCTAAGCCGTGTGTCCGGGGTTCGAATCCCTGTGGGCTCACCAAAAAAATATTGGGGTATAGCCAAGTCGGTAAGGCACCAGACTTTGACTCTGGCATGCGTAGGTTCGAGTCCTGCTACCCCAGCCATATGACCCATTAGCTCAGTTGGTAGAGCACTTGACTTTTAATCAAGGTGTCCCGCGTTCGAGCCGCGGATGGGTCACCAAATTTCAATTCTATTATAGGGGTATAGCTCAGTTGGTAGAGCAGTGGTCTCCAAAACCACGTGCCGAGGGTTCAAGTCCTTCTACCCCTGCCAATATTCTCTAAATCAATCGGGGTGTAGCGCAGTTTGGTAGCGCATCTGGTTTGGGACCAGAGGGCCGCGGGTTCAAATCCTGCCACCCCGACCATTTATGAATATGGGCTTGTAGCTCAGGTGGTTAGAGCGCACGCCTGATAAGCGTGAGGTCGGAGGTTCGAGTCCTCCCAAGCCCACCACAAAACCAAGGATATGGGCCTTTAGCTCAGTTGGTTAGAGCGTCCGGCTCATAACCGGCAGGTCCGGGGTTCGAATCCCTGAAGGCCCACCATATTTGCCCAGATAGCTCAGTCGGTAGAGCAGGGGACTGAAAATCCCCGTGTCGGTGGTTCGATTCCGCCTCTGGGCACCAAAGATAGAAATAGCAAGCATAAATTTATGCTTGCTATTTTGATTTATATAAAAAAGAATATAGATTATTTAGGTTAGTTTAAGCTATAATAGTAATAGCAGAAAAAATATAGTACATATTGAGGTGGCAAGATGAAGAGAGAAGCGGTTTTAGATTATTTTATTTATAACAATAAAGAGTATTGTACGGACAATATGGAAGTTTTTGATAACATTCATGACCAAAGCATTTATGAAGTGATAAGGCTTATTGAGGGTGCCCCACTATTTTTAGAAGATCATTTAGAGAGACTAAGAAAATCTGCAAATCTCTTAGGTTGTGGAGTTAATAAGTCAAATGAAGAAATAACCTCTGAGATAATGAAACTGGTAGAATTAAATCAGTGTAAAAATATAAATGTAAAGCTGTTATGCAGCAATCTTAAAGAGGAATGTCAGCAGTTTTTGACATATTTTATTGAAAGTCATTATCCAGAACAAGAAGTTTACCAAAAAGGGATTCATACTATTTTATATAACTCAGAGAGAGAAAACCCTAACGCAAAAATTATGAATATGGGTTTAAGAGAAAAAGTTAATAAAAGAATCCAAGAAAAAAATGCATATGAAGCATTGCTTGTAAATAAAGAACGTTATATTACTGAGGGGAGCCGTTCAAATATGTTTTTTGTCAAAAAAAATTGTGTCTACACTGCTCCTGCTGGCGATGTATTGTTAGGTGTCACGAGAACACGAATTATGAAAGTATGTAGAGATTTAAGAATTGATGTAAGAGAAAGAGCAATTCATGAAAGTCAAATCGCGTCATTAGATGGAGCGTTTATGACTGGAACTTCTGTAAATGTGCTCCCAATTCGTTCTATTGATGAAGTGGTACTCAATTCGGTACAGGATCCTATCATTCATAAAATTACTGATGGCTATATGAATGAAATGAAAAACTATATTGAAAATAGAAATGCCAGATAACCCTCTGGCGTTTCTATTTTCAATCTTGCAGCATACAATGGGAGCATTAAGAAATTTGCAAACGTAGAAGTAAGTGGTATAATTAGTATTAAAATGAAATAGTTTAGGTATAGATTAGAAGAAATTTAATTTGTGGGTGGACTCCATAGATCAAATGAAAGTAGTGTTATATTCAATTCAATTCAGGAATAATATATTTGTGAGAGAGCGTGATACAATAAAGGGTGAATTAAAAATAATATTGAGGTGAAGAATTCTATGATAAGTAAAAAGCGTATATTTACAGGAGCTTTTATATTAGTATTGATAACAGGGTTATTAACTTTTACATTAACAAATGTTTTTGCACTAAGTGTAGGCGAAAAGGTAATTATTTCAAAAGATGAGTATGATTATTATAAGAATCTAAATAAAACCTATGAGAAAATGCTTAGCTTAAAAGGTTTTATAAAAGAAAACTATTATCAACCTGTAGATGAAAGTAAAATGGAAGATGGCATTATAAAAGGTTTATTTGAATCATTAGGGGACCCTTATTCTGTTTATATGGATAAAAAAGAATTTGAGAACTTTATGACCCATACAAAGGGTACGTATGGAGGCATTGGTGTTATAATGACCCCAGGAAAGGATGGGTTTATTACAGTGGTGTCACCTATAGAAGATACCCCAGGTGAAAAGGCAGGTATGCAATCAGGGGATAAAATTGTAAAAGTAAATGACAAAGAAGTTACCGCTGAAAAATTAGATGAAGCAGTAGCAATGATAAAAGGTCAGCCAGGAACAAAGGTCAATTTAACCATTATGAGACCTGGCAAAAAAGAACCTTTTGTTGTTGAACTGACAAGAGAAGAAATTCGTTTGAAAACGGTAAAATCCAAAATCATAGAAGATGAAATAGGATATATAAAAATAACGATGTTTGACGAACAAACATCAGAAGATTTTTTAGACCAATTGGAAGAGATAGAAAGACAGAACATAAAAGGCTTGGTTATTGACTTAAGAAATAATCCAGGCGGTTTATTGAGTGAATGTGTGAAAATTGCCGATAAATTGTTAGGAAAACAAGTTATTGTCTATACCCAAGATAATGCGGGGAATAGAAAATATGAAAAATCTAATGGAAAAAAAGTAGATTATCCTTATGTAATATTAGTAAATCAAGGAAGTGCTAGTGCATCGGAAATTTTATCAGGAGCAGTGAAGGATACAAAATCTGGAACATTGATTGGAACCACCACCTTTGGAAAAGGATTGGTGCAAAGTGTGAAAGCATTGGACGATGGCACTGGATTTAAGTTGACTACTGCCCAATACTTTACACCGAAGGGCACATATATCCATGGAAAAGGAATTGAACCAGATATCGTCGTTGAAATACCAGAAGAATTAGCAGAGCGCATAGATATAACGGATGAAGAAGATGTGCAGCTACAGAAAGGTATTGAGGTCTTGAACCAAAAAATATCGCGACCATAAAGTGAATCATATTGATGTCAAGGCAATTTGTGCTTGCATCAATATGATTTTTTGCAAAGGAGGAAAATTTTTGATTCCAGTATTAACTTTATTACAAATGGCTTTGATTTCAATCCTAACGACATTTCTAAATCCTCTTTTTTGGATCGTTATGCTACTCGTTTATATTCAGTATAAGCGAATCCATAGCATGGAAATTCAAATATTAGGGGAACAAAGAAGATCATTAAAAGATAAGATGGTTAATGCATTTATAACTGGCATGGTAGGTGGAATTATAGGAACGATCATCATCATGTTGCTAGGGATAACGATTGAGACAAGAGATTTTAAATTTATTCTTCCCTTGGCTATACTGCTTATGCTTATCAATGTGCGCTATATATGTTTTTCTTATGCAGGAGGATTACTGGCGTTAGCTAGCTTGATATTTGGTGCTCCCAAATTAAATGTATCAAGCATATTGGCTATTGTTGCAGTCTTACATCTCATCGAGAGTGTTTTGATTTGGACAGATGGAGATAAGGATGCTGTACCAATATTTATGGAAAATAAAAAATACGGTGTAGTAGGTGGTTTTATGCTGCAGCGTTTTTGGCCTATTCCTTTTGCAATCCTTCTTTTTATGTTGGGACCTTTAGAGGGGGCAAGAGAAATCAATCTTCCAGAATGGTGGCCACTTTTTAAGGCAGATAAGGCTGGAATAGATATTAAAAATATTTCGTTACAGATGGCTGCTGTTGTTGCTGCTTTAGGATATGGAGATATGGCTTTATCTAGTATACCAAAGGAGAAGTGCAGAAAATCTGCTAAAAGACTATTTGTATATAGTGTTGCTCTTTTACTATTATCTGTTATTTCTATAAAACTATATATCTTTAAATTTCTTGCTGCTTTTTTTGCACCTGTAGCCCACGAACTGCTGATTATCTATGGCCAAAAAGAAGAAGAAAGATGCCACCCTATTTTTCGTCATCATAGAAGTGGTGTTACGGTGCTAGATATTCAAGAGGGTTTACCAGGTCAAATAATGGGAATTGAGCAGGGGGATGTGATTCTTAAAATCAATAATCGCTTTGTGAACTCTAAAGAAGAGATGCAGGAAATTTTAAATCAATATCCTCCTTATATTTGGGTAGATATCGTAAATTTGAAAGGAGATCGGAAAACATTAGAATATAAAAATTATCGTTCAGGAATAAAAAGCTTAGGCATTATTGTAGTGCCCAAAACACCAGAAGTAATTTTTGATACCAAAACTTCTGTTAGTATGATTAAAAATTTGTTTGATAAAGGAAAGCATAAAAAACACAAAACGATGTGACGATCACATCGTTTTGTGAAAAGATTTGTTTTTGTACATTTTAAAATCTGCTATTTTAATTAATTCTTTATCATCGAGTGTATCATTAGGAAAAGAAGCAATACCAAAACTAAAATTAATTACAAAGGAATGTTCATGGATATGCAAGGGCGTTTTACTTAATAGCTTATATATTTTCCGCATTTTTTTTTCTGTATTTTTATAGTCAGTATTTAAAAAGACTGCTATAAACTCATCTCCACCATATCTTCCCAATAAATCTGATTCTCTTACATTATCTCTTAGAATTTTAGCAAAATGTGCAATCGCCATATCTCCAGCAAGGTGTCCATAGATATCATTAATTTGCTTTAAATTGTTCAAATCCATGATGCACAAACAAAAGTTTTCATGATATCTCTTGGCTCTTTTATATAAGTTTTCGAACAGTTCATCAAAATAATGACGATGATATACCTTAGTTAATCCATCATATCTAGATAAAAACAAAGTTTTTTCAAACAAAAGTACATTTTTAATAGCGATAGCAAGCTGACTTGCCAGATATTCCATAACAATTTTATCTTCTTCTTTAAAAATATTTTGCTGATATAAGCTATCTACATTAATAAATCCATAAATTTGATCGTCAATAACAATTGAGGTACAAATAGTAGATTTTATATTGAGAGCATTAGACTTTTTAAGAAGTTGATAGTTTTTGTCAGACATATTTATGTCATTAAAACATTTAGGATTATGAATAATTTTTGCATGACAGTATTTACTTAATTCATGATCATCAATAAATACTTCCTCTAAAGTTAGTGCAGTTTGGGAAAAATTTAAAATATCAAAGCCATGAGTTGCTTTAAATTCAAATATATCATTGTCATTTTTTATAAGAATACTGGCAGTATCTGCATGATCAATAATTTGGACGGCTGCATCTACGGTAAGCTGTAAAAGCTCGTCCATGTTTTTGATATTTACAATGGAATTGCTAATTTGGAGCATAACTTCTTTAATTTCATTATATTTAATTAATTCCCTGTTTATATTTTTAAATTTTTCAATTTGTTGTAAATGTAAGGTAGTTTCTTTATTAAAGATTCTAAATAGGTAAGAAAGCATTACTAGTACAATAAAAGAAATGATGGCAGGAGGCAACACTGGATTCATTTCTAAAGAATAAAAAATATAATAGATCAAGAAAGGAGATAAAGCAGTTAATAGAATAAAAAAAATCACTTGATTTTTCGATTTTTTAGGCACTAAAAGTCACCTGCAATTTTGTTATATTTATGATTTCATTTTATATGTTTTAGTATTTTCTTGCAACAATATTATTGTTAAAAATTAATGGTAAAAATGTGCATAAACCTAATCAAAAATGAAAATAGCTTATAAACAGAGAGCGTTTGGTAATATGTCTATTTTTGTACATTGAATTTTTAAATTATAAAATGAGGTAACACAATGATAATTCTGTTACCTTAGCACCATATATATTGCTGTATTTTATCATTTTAATAATTATTTTAGCGTCTATAAATATCTAAATTGAGATATTTATATAAGAAACACGTTTTAAAACGCATAATTATCCATATAAGTAAATATTTGTTGAAAAAAATATAATTTTGTAATATAATGTCTTACAAGATCATGTAAAAAAATGTATATAAAGGTAACAGAATTATCATTGTGTTACATTTAAAATATTCTGTACTATTATTGAACATGTGATAATCCTTTTGTTTCTGTGAATACAAAACCTATTGTGATGTCATGTATTTTTTATCTTATTATTTACAAGACACCCACTTTTATTAAGTGGGTGTTTATTTGACTTAAGTTGAGGTAGAGACTTCACATGAAGCACCATGTTTAGCTTTTGTTAGAAGCATTTATCAAGAGAAGTATCAATAGAATAGGTTGATTATAAACTTTATAAATCAAAAAACACAAATTGACTTTATAAAATGATAGCGTTATAATTTAAATTGCGAACAAACGTTTGGAAAGTGGAAGATATTGTTTAAAGGATAAAAAAAGAGGTATGTTATAATCTAGATAGAGAACAAATAGAGGAGTTTTGAATATGGGAAAATTTCAAATTGTTTCAGAATATAAACCAACAGGAGATCAGCCAAAGGCTATAGAGCTTTTGAGCAATGGAATAGAACAAGGGTTAAAGCACCAGACCCTCTTAGGTGTTACAGGTTCAGGAAAAACTTTTACGATGGCCAATGTCATAGAGAAAGTGCAAAAACCTACTTTGGTCATTGCACATAATAAAACTTTGGCAGCACAGTTGTGTAGCGAATTTAAAGAATTTTTTCCCAATAATGCTGTTGAATATTTTGTAAGCTATTACGATTATTATCAACCAGAAGCCTATGTGGCACATACCGATACTTATATAGAAAAAGATGCACAAATCAATGAAGAAATTGATAAATTACGACATTCTGCTACGGCTGCCTTATTTGAAAGAAGAGACGTGATTATTGTAGCTAGTGTTTCCTGTATCTATGGATTAGGAGATCCTATCGACTATGAAAATCAAGTATTATCGTTAAGACCTGGAATGATAAAAAGTAGAGATGATATATTACGAAAATTGATAGATATACAGTATGTGCGTAATGATATTAATTTTGTAAGAGGAACCTTTCGGGTAAGAGGAGATGTGGTGGAAATTTTTCCTGCTGCATCCTCAGAAAGTGCTATTAGGGTGGAGCTATTTGGAGATGAAATAGATCGTATTACAGAAATAAATGTGATTACGGGAGAAATTATTGGACTTCGGAATCATGTGTCTATTTTTCCTGCATCCCATTATGTGACAACAAAGGATAAACTGGAAAAGGCAATTGTGCATATAGAAGAAGAATTGGTAGAAAGAGTGAGACACTTTAAAGATAATGAAAAACTAATTGAAGCCCAGAGAATTCAGCAAAGAACTATGTACGATATAGAAATGTTAAAGGAAGTAGGTTTTTGTCAAGGAATCGAAAACTATTCTCGACATATTTCGCAAAGACCGCCAGGAAGTAAGCCCTTTACATTAATTGATTATTTTCCAGAGGATTTTCTTATTATTGTAGATGAATCTCATGTCACCATACCACAAGTTCGAGGAATGTACGCAGGAGATCGTTCAAGAAAAGAAAATTTAGTAGAATATGGTTTTCGTCTACCTTCTGCTTATGATAACAGACCCCTAAATTTTCAAGAATTTGAGGGATTGGTAAATCAGATTGTTTATGTAAGCGCAACCCCAGGTCCTTACGAAAAAGAGCATCATCAACAGGTTGTAGAACAAATTATTCGGCCTACAGGGTTATTGGATCCGGAAATCTATGTGCGCCCTACCAAAGGACAAATTGATGATTTGATTGGGGAGATTAACCAAGTCGTTGAGAAAAAACAAAGGGTGCTGGTGACTACATTAACAAAGAAAATGGCAGAAGATTTAACGGTGTATTTTAAAGATGTGGGTATCAAAGTAAGATACTTACATTCAGATATTGATACTTTAGAAAGAATGGAAATTGTAAGGGATTTAAGGCTAGGTGTATTTGATGTATTAATAGGCATTAACCTGTTAAGAGAGGGCTTAGATTTACCAGAAGTTTCATTAGTTGCCATATTAGATGCAGATAAAGAAGGCTTTCTTCGCTCAGAGACCTCTTTAATACAAACAGTAGGAAGGGCAGCGAGAAACTTAAATGGAAGAGTTATCATGTATGCAGATCGTATTACGGACTCTATGAAGCGAGCCATCGATGAAACCAATCGTAGAAGAAGTATTCAAGAAATTTATAATACAAAGCACAACATTAAACCTCAAGGAATCGTGAAGAAAGTAAGAGATGTAATTGAAGCCACTAAAGTAGCAGAAGAAAATGCGAAATATCGTATAGCGAAGAATAAGGAAGATATGAATCGTGAAGAAATACAAGAGCTCATTGCAAAACTTGAAACAGAAATGAGAGAAGCTGCGGAGAATCTACAGTTTGAAAGAGCAGCAGAACTAAGAGACAAGATTATGGAGTTTAAGAAAAAGCTGGAGTAGAGGTGAAAGCATGTCAAAAAATAACATATTGGTAAAAGGTGCCCGAGAGCACAATTTAAAAAATATAGATATTGAAATACCAAGAGATCAATTTATAGTGATGACAGGATTAAGTGGCTCAGGAAAATCGTCCTTAGCCTTTGATACGATCTATGCAGAGGGGCAAAGAAGATATGTAGAGAGCTTATCGGCTTATGCAAGACAGTTTTTGGGACAGATGGAAAAACCAGATGTAGATTATATTGAAGGATTATCTCCTGCAATATCCATTGATCAGAAAACTACCAGCAGAAATCCTCGTTCTACAGTGGGAACGGTAACAGAGATTTATGATTATTTGAGATTATTATTTGCTAGGGTAGGAACACCCCACTGTCCTATATGTGGTATTGAAATTGCGCAACAAACCGTGGACCAAATCGTAGATAAAATTATGACATTAGAAGAAAGCACAAAAATTCAAATCTTAGCACCTATTGTAAGAGGACGTAAAGGAGAGCATGTAAAGGTTTTGGAATCCATTCGAAAGGATGGATATGTCCGTCTTAGAATTGATGGTGAACTGAGAGAGCTGAGTGAAGAGATTCAACTGGCTAAGAATAAAAAACACACTATCGAAGTAGTGGTAGATAGAATTATCATTAAAGAAGGCATTGAAAATAGATTAGCAGATTCAATTGAGACTACCCTATCCTTATCCGAAGGGCTTGCGATTGTACATGTAATGGATGGAGAAGATCTCACCTTTAGTACAAAATTTTCTTGTCCTGAACATGGAATGGGGATAGAGGAATTAGAACCAAGAATGTTTTCGTTTAATAGTCCCTATGGTGCATGTCCTGATTGCAATGGTATCGGATTTTTACAAAAAATTGATCCAGAGTTGGTTATACCTAATCCTTCTTTAAGTATCAAAGAAGGTGGAATTGCACCTATGGCCAATGCCAGTGAGGGGACCTATTACTTTGAAATGATGGATGCCCTTGCTAAGAATCATCAAGTGGATTTAAATATACCTATTCAATCACTGCCAAAGAATTTTATAAAGGAATTATTATATGGTACAGGAAAGAAGACCATTGAGTTCCATTATGAAAGTAAATATGGAGGCATGAGAAAATATCGGGCCCCCTTTGAAGGAATTATTAAAAATTTGGAACGAAGGTATAAGGAAACCAATTCAGATTATATGCGAGAAAAAATCGAAGAGTTTATGCGTCTTACGCCTTGTGACGTATGTAGTGGAAATCGATTAAAACCAGAAGTGTTAGCCGTAACCATAGGAGAAAAAAATATCGCACAAGTGACAGAATTCTCCATTCGAGAAGCAAAAGAATTTTTCCACAACCTACAGCTGCCAGAGAAAAAAGCCATGATTGCTAGACAGATTCTAAAGGAAATTAATGAAAGACTAGGGTTTTTAGTGGATGTAGGATTAGATTATTTAACCTTATCGAGATCAGCTGGAACGCTATCAGGTGGAGAATCTCAAAGAATTCGATTAGCTACGCAGATTGGTTCAAGTTTAGTAGGTGTGCTTTATATATTAGATGAACCTAGCATTGGACTTCACCAAAAAGATAATGATAAACTTTTAAAGACTTTAAGAAACCTAACGGATTTAGGAAATACCTTAATTGTAGTAGAGCATGATGAAGATACCATGTATGCTGCAGATCATATTATTGATATTGGTCCTGGTGCTGGTGCGAATGGCGGAAAGATTATTGCAGCAGGCACAGTACACGAAATTATGAACTGTGAAGAATCCATTACTGGACAATATCTAAAAGGAACAAAAGCAATAGAAATTCCAAAGGAACGAAGAAAACCCAATGGAAACTGGATAGAAGTCATTGGTGCAAAAGAAAACAATCTAAAGAATTTGAAAGTGAAAGTTCCTTTAGGGGTATTCACTTGTGTAACAGGTGTATCCGGTTCAGGAAAAAGCACCTTAGTCAATGAAATTTTATACAAAAGACTGGCAATGGAACTACACAAGGCCAAAAGCAGACCTGGAGCCCATAAAGATATTAAAGGTATCGAGCATATTGACAAAGTGATTGACATTGATCAATCACCGATTGGTAGAACGCCACGGTCAAATCCTGCTACGTATACGGGTGTTTTTGATCTCATTAGAGATTTATTTGCTCAAGTACCCGAAGCAAAAATGAGGGGATATCAAAAAGGTCGATTTAGTTTTAACGTAAAGGGTGGAAGATGTGAAGCATGTAGAGGAGATGGTATCATAAAGATTGAGATGCATTTTCTTCCAGATGTGTATGTACCCTGTGATATTTGTAAAGGGAAGCGCTATAACAGAGAGACCTTAGAGGTAAAATATAAAGGAAAATCTATATCTGATGTATTGGATATGACAGTGGAAGAAGCTTTGGCTTTTTTCGAAAATGTTCCTGGGATCAAAAGAAAATTAAAGACATTGTATGAAGTGGGTTTAGGCTATATAAAACTGGGACAACCTTCAACACAATTATCTGGTGGTGAAGCACAAAGGGTAAAATTAGCTACAGAGTTAAGTAAACGAAGCACAGGAAAAACTTTATACATTCTTGATGAGCCTACAACAGGATTGCATATTGCAGATATTCATAAGCTTATTGGTGTACTCAACAAACTTGTGGAGGGAGGCAATACGGTTCTTGTTATCGAACACAATCTTGATGTAATGAAAACCTGCGATTATATTATTGATTTGGGTCCTGATGGTGGCGATCGAGGAGGTCAAATTGTAGGACAAGGAACGCCAGAAGAAATTATGAGTATTCCAGAGTCTTATACAGGTATTTATTTAAAAAAAATGATCCATAAAGAGAAAGAAGCCCAGTAAAGGCTTCTTTCTCTTTAAAGTATTTTTAGTTAATCTGCTAATATAATTCCCCGGGCAATACCTTCATCAGTTAACACAAGGCCAATTTGATCGCCTACTTTTAAATCGTGGAAATCAATATTCATTTTTTTATCATTTCTCTGCAGAATGATGACAACATCCTTAGCGACTTCTATACCAGGTTCTATGGATATGCTATTATCGTCAATATGTTGCTCTACTGTAATTTGTCGATTTATTTTATCAATAGCACAAATTTCTCCATAAACGAAGAGCTCACCTTTCCAAGGATCACATTCTTCAAAATCTTTAAATGAAGGTTTGTTTTGAATGGTTAAGATGTTGCTTTGTTTGTCCCAAAAAATAGAAGCGTTAAGGGTTTCTGCAATAAACCTAAGTGGTACGTAAATACGATTATTAGAAAGTATGGTTTGTGTTGATACTGCAGGGGCGTCTTGAATTTTGATGTTTATTTTTTTTACAAAACCAGTGACTTCTTCTAAACTTACAGATGCCATAGCTATGGACGATGTAAAGATAAGCAGTAATAGAATAATAAAAAGTCTTTTTATAAAATGATTCATAATATTTCCCCCTCCAAATCGGTTATTGTTTGGAGTATAAACCAAAGAATAGAAAATTATACATTTTTTAATAAATTGCAGGTAAAAATAAAAAAATTGTGACCCTGTTGTGTTCTATCTAAAAAAATGTATTCCTAAATACTGTTTATAGGATATATTAAAATTTTATTTCACAACAAATTTTGATAGAATAAAAGGTAGGTCCTACAATTTACAACAAGGAAATTTCAAGAAATGTGAGGAATTGACTATGTTTGATATAAACGAACAACTAAAAAAGCTGCCTGAAAAACCAGGCGTATATTTAATGAAGGATAGGTTAGGAGAAATTATTTATGTGGGAAAAGCAATTTCTCTAAAAAATAGGGTGCGACAGTACTTTCAATCTTCCAAAAATCATCCGCCAAAGGTAAGGGCCATGGTAGCGAATATTGTAGAATTCGAGTATATCATTACGGATTCAGAGGTAGAGGCGCTTATGTTGGAGAGCAATCTTATTAAAAAGCATCGCCCAAAGTATAATGTCTTATTACGGGATGATAAACAGTATCCTTATATAAAGGTTACTTTAGGAGAAAAGTTTCCCAGACTGCTAAAAACAAGAAGGGTTGTAAAAGATGGTTCGAGGTATTTTGGGCCCTATATTCATGTAGGAGCAGTGAATCAAACTCTTGAGATATTAAAAAAATATTATCCATTGAGGACATGTAATAAGAATCTAGAAAAAACAAAAGAGAGACCCTGCTTGAATTATCATATCCATAAATGTCTAGGTCCCTGTAGGGGGGATATTGAGCATGACGAATATATGAAAATGATTCATGAGATTATTTTGTTTTTAAGTGGTAAACAAGATGAATTAATGAAAGAGTTAGAGGAAAAAATGAAAAAAGCTGCTGCTGTTATGGATTTTGAAAAAGCTGCAGAATATAGAGATCAAATTAATGCCATTTATAGCATTATGGAAAAACAAAAAATTGTTCTCTCCTCAGATATCGATCAAGATTTAATCGCCATGGCAAGAGGAATAGATGAAATATGTGTGATGGTTTTCTTTGTAAGAAATGGAAAGTTGATGGGAAGAGAAAATTATATGCTAGCTGCGGTAGAAGAAGAAGATCGAGGAGAAATTGTCAGTGCCTTTATAAAACAATTTTATGCAGGAACAGCCTTTGTACCTAAAGAAGTGTTGATTCAAGAAGAAATAGAGGACCATGGGCTGATTGAAAAATGGCTTTCTGCAAAAAAAAGCACAAAAGTAATTGTGCATATCCCTCAAAGAGGGGAGAAAAAAGCCTTGATGGAACTGGTGCATAAAAATGCTGTAGAAGTTTTAGCACAATTTCGAGAAAAATTAGTAAGGGAAAGAGAAAAAAATGAAGGTGCTATGAAAGCATTAGGAGAATATTTGGACTTTAAAAAGGAACCTTATCGTATTGAGGCCTTCGATATTTCTAATACTCAAGGTGTACATTCGGTTGCTTCTATGGTAGTATTTGAGAATGGAAAACCAAAGTATAGTGATTATAGAAGGTTTAAGATTAAGACGATTGAAGGACCCAACGATTATGGAAGTATGCAAGAGGTTGTTTATAGAAGATTTAAAAAAGGAATAGAGGAAAAGCAAGCAATGGAGGAAAAAGGAATTGTTGATGAAGAAGGTAAATTTTCAAGACTTCCTGATCTACTGTTAATTGACGGAGGTGTAGGACAAGTAAATGCTGTAAAAGAGGTATTACAAGCATTAAAATTACAGATTCCTACTGCTGGGATGGTAAAAGATGATCACCATCGAACAAAAGATTTAATTTATGAAGGTAAGGAATTGAATATAAAAAGAAATGCTTATGTATTTCAACTCATTGCCAAAGTACAAGAAGAAGCACATCGGTTTGCCATTACGTACCATAAGAGTTTGCGGGGCAAAACCCTTGTACAGTCAGTATTAGATGAGATTCCAGGCATAGGGAAGAAAAGAAGAATGGCTTTATTAAAGTACTTTGGTTCTATTGAAAAAATAAAAAAAGCTCCTATAGAAGAGCTTCGTAAAGTAGAAGGAATGAATATAAAGGCAGCTGAAGCAATACAAAATTACTTTAGGAATAAAAATATTCAAGAAAAGTAGGTGTGACATATGGCCTTTGTAACAATTGATCGGTTGATAAAGGATTTTGATCTAGAAGTTATTTATAAACCTGAAAAAGAAGAGGTACAAATTGAGGTCAGTGAAGTGAATCGTCCAGGATTGCAGTTAGCAGGTTTTTATAAATACTTTGCTTATGAAAGAGTACAAATTATGGGCAGAGTTGAGTGGACATACTTTGCTACCCTTGCTCCTCAGGCAAGAAAAAGAAGGGCAGACGAGTTGTGTTCACATCCCATTCCATGTCTGATTATTGCAAGAGATTTAGAGATATATGATGAACTTATAGATTCAGCCAAAAAATTTCATCGACCTATATTACGTACAAAATTATCTACCACAAAATTTATTACCCAGATCATTAATTATTTAGATGATAAACTAGCACCTGTGATTACAATGCATGGAGTATTAGTGGATGTATATGGTATTGGTGTATTGATTATAGGTGAAAGTGGCATTGGGAAAAGTGAAACAGCCCTTGAGCTGATTAAAAGGGGACATCGATTGGTAGCAGATGATGCGGTAGAAATCAAGAAAAAAGATAACAATACGCTAGAAGCTAGTGCACCTGAGCTGATACGCCATTTTATGGAGATTAGAGGAGTCGGTATATTAGATATTATGCAACTATATGGTGTGGGGGCTATAAGAGATACAAAAATCATTGAAATGGTCATAGAACTGGAAAATTGGAGACCAGATAAGCAGTACGACAGATTGGGGTTGGATGAAGAGTACATGGAGATATTAGGGGTAAATGTTTATAAAACGACGATTCCCATAAAACCCGGTAGAAATCTGGCGATGATTGTGGAAGTAGCTGCTAGAAATCATAAGCAGAAGAGGATGGGATTTAATGCTGCTGAAGAATTAAATAATCGATTTCTGACACGGTTAAGTGACTAAAAGGCAAGAGTATTTTTGCCTTTTAGTATGAGGGTAAAAGATTTCTATTTTCTAGCACATTCTGAAGCAGTTCCTTTTAAAATTTCTAAACCATGATGGAGGCTTGAAAGAATAAATTCTAAGCTTTCTTGAACAGCTTTTGGACTACCAGGGAGATTAATAATAAGAGAATTGTTACGTATGCCTGATACTGCTCTGGAAAGCATAGCTCTAGGCGTAATCTGGAGACTGTTGTATCGAATGGCTTCAGATATACCAGGTGTCAATCTTTCTACAACATTCAGCGTTGCTTCTGGGGTAATATCTCTCTTTGAAAAGCCAGTTCCGCCTGAGGTTAGAATCAAATCTATCTCTAAAGCATCGCTCATATGTATCATTTCTTTTTCTAGAATTTCCTTTTCATCAGGTAAAATGATATATTTTTTTGTAACAAAACCATGCTTTTCCATTATTTCTTGAATGATAAGCCCACTTTCGTCAACCCGTTCACCCTTTGATCCCTTGTCACTTGCAATAATAATACCTAATGTAAACATGCAACAACCTCCTCTAAAATAATTTGTCTGATGGCAGTACAGTGCTTATCCTAAAGGCACATTACCTTAAAGGACATACAAGTCATCTGGAATTTAAATGTTATCTAAATCAAGTTTTATTTTATAGATCAATGGTAAAATATTCTTGATCCAATAAATTAATATACAATATTTTTTTTCGTAGCAGATTGCCTCGTCCAATAAGGATTTTTAGTACCTCACTAACTTGAATGGAAGCAATGAGGGATGGCGTAAAAGAAGGATTGCCTAATTCTTGTTCAATGCCTTTGCCTGCTGTATGTGAATAAATGATATTCAAGGTTTGATCTTCAGGAAAAACCGTAGAAACTTGACCATACCAACCAGCTATGGCCCCATGAACAAAGGGGATATTTAATTCCTTAGTTATATCTTGAAGGATCATTCGAGACTCAATATTATCTAGTGCATCTACAATTACGTGATGACCTGCCAAAATTTCTTTACCATTTTCTCTAGTAAATTTCTCAGCGATAGGATGAACAGTAATGAGTGGATTTACAGACAACATTCTTTCTTTTGCAGTAAAGGCTTTACTTTTACCTAAAGAATGGGCATCTGACAGAATTTGCCGATTTAGATTAGACGATTCAAATATATCACCGTCTACCGCAGTAATGGTTCCAATCCCTAATCTACCTAATAGTTCTATAATATATCCACCTAGTCCCCCACAGCCGATCACACAAACCTTATAATTTTTTAACTGATCATTTTCCTGAGGAGATAACATTCCTATATTCCGACGATATCTTTCCATGTTCCTATGCTCCTCTCCTTTGACTTACTTTAAAAGTTGATAAAAATATTCTGTCTTTTTATTATAGCATCTTTATGGATGATGTATAAACTAAAATTAATTTGTATGATAGAAGAAGTGAGTATGTAAAATGATAGATCATATCGTTAATTATAAAACGATTGTTGAAAAATTATGAAAAATATAGTAAGCTTTAGAAAAGAAAATATCCAAATGAAAATAACGGGAGATACCCAAATGGGAGCCGAAGAAGCAATATGTAGCATGTTCAAGCTATATAGAATCTTTCAGGCAAAAGTATCGTTATTGGATGGGACTCTGGAAAGACCATTTCTCATGGCACCGTAGGAGCAATACATTATGTAGAAACTCTCAGGTAAAAATACAGAGGAATACGAGAACATAACAGCATTATATTATGTATCCCGTATTCCTTTTTTTATTAGGAATAAAATAGGTATATGTGAAGTGCTGTATAAAATGGAAACTACAATATGAAAGGTTAGGTGAATGGAACAATGGAAAAGGATATTGTAATCATTGGGGGAGGACCGGCTGGATATGTGGCGGCCATAAGAGCCGCTCAGATTGGTGCAAATGTAAGTTTAATTGAACAAAGAAAATTAGGTGGAACTTGCCTAAATCGTGGATGTATTCCCACAAAGGCGCTATATACCAATGCCGAAATTCTAAACAATCTAAAAAATATAGATGCATTTGGTATTAAAGTGAGCAATTATGAAATAGATGTTACACAAATTCAAGAAAGAAAGCAAAAAATTGTTGATCAACTGGTAGGTGGTATAGAAAAGATATTAAAAGCATATGGAGTAGAAGTAATCAATGGCAAAGGAACCATAAAGGATCCCAATAAAGTATTTGCTTTGCTACATGATGGAACAGAGAAGGAAATAACTACGAAAAATATTATTATTGCTACGGGATCTAAGCCTTCAATTCCTGATGTGCCAGGGTCCAATTTAAAAGGTGTTATCACCAGTGATGAACTGCTAAATTTTAGAGAGGTACCCAAAAAGATGGCAATTGCTGGCAGTGGAGTAATCGGTATGGAGTTTGCTTATATATTTAATGCAATGGGCTCAGAGGTTTCTGTTATTTCTTCCACATTGCTAAAAAGAGTAGATAAGGATTTAACCAAAAGGTTATTACCATTATTAAAGAAGCAAGGAATAAAGATCTATAACGATACAAGAGTGTCTGAGATTGTTCAAGGAGAAAATGGATTGCTTGTTATCGCAAATAATAAAAAAGGTAAGGGTGAAGTAAAACTTGAAGTAGATTATTTATTAATGGCATCTGGTAGAAATCCTATTGTAGAAGGAATGAACCTAGATGATTTAGGTGTTGCATACGATAAAAAAGGCATTAAAGTGGATGCAAATTTTGAAACCAATATCAAGGGAGTTTATGCAATAGGTGATGCGATAGGAGGGATGATGTTAGCACATGTGGCATCCCATGAAGGAGTTCGCGCTGTTGAACATATCATGGGTATTTCATCCAATGCGAATCATGAAGTGGTACCAGATTGTATTTTTATAAAACCTCAGATTGCATGTGTGGGATTAACAGAAGAAGAAGCAAAAGAAAAAGGATTGAATTATCAAGTAAGTAAGTTCATGTTTGGTGCCAATGGAAAAGCCTTGGCAATGGAAGAGCCAGATGGCTTCGTTAAAGTAATTGCTACGGAAGAAGACCAGCGCATTGTGGGTGTTCATATTATGGGACCTCATGCATCAGATTTAATACATGAAGCAGCATTGGCTATTACGAAAAAAATGCATGTAGAAGATATAGGCCATACCATCCACGCACATCCAACGCTGGGAGAAGCCTTTAGTGAGGCCGTATTAGGACTGAAGGGAGAAGCCATTCATATGGTACCTGCTGGAAAGAGAGGTAGAAAAGAGTAGCTACTATCAAGTACACGAAGCTATTTAAAGAAAAAAGATCATAGTAATAGAACCTTAGAGGAAAGTACTATACATGCTACTGCCTATTACTAGGGAAAAATTCATCAATAACAACTTATTGTTTTTACATGCACAAAAGCATGGATATATACGCTGAAGGCCAAAAACATTCTATAAGAATTATGGAAAAATATGCATATTAAAATAGTTTTTTACCAGAAAGTATGATATAATGCATTTAAAGTAAAACGAGTTTTTGAAAATTAAAAATCATTTAAATTTTCCGAGTTGTATTTTCTAAGGTAGTAATACTATGAAATTATAACCTCTGGGTATAAGAAGAAATACTTATACCTCCCGTGCTTGGAAAGGAAAATCAATAAATTTTGATTTATCTCACAATCCTTTTCGGGATTGTTTTTTTCTGTATGAAAAAACAATAGGCACTTGTAAAATTGACATTGTCAATTTACATATCTCCAATTTCATGTACCTAAGGTTGCCGGCACTAAGGGATATGAAACCATAGGTTTAAGGAGAAATCCTTAGACCTTCTGTAACTTGGAAAGGGGACTAGCTCTTTTATAAAGAATACAAAAGGGGGAATAAAAGTGAAAGGGAACAAACGAAAAATTGCCTGTTTTATTGTAGTATTGATGATGGGATTGCTAATGGTGACAGGATGTGGACAAACAGAAACGGCTCCAGCAGAAGAACCAGTGCAGGAAACGGCTCAAATTGAAAACACGAGTATCATTATGGCGACCACAACCAGTACAGAGAATAGTGGTTTATTAGGATATTTATTATCTGTTTTTAAAGAAGATACAGGTATTGAGGTAAAGGTAGTAGCTGTAGGAACAGGCAAAGCATTAAAAATGGGGGAAGATGGAGAAGCAGATGTACTGTTGGTACATGCCAAAGCTTCAGAGGAAGCGTTTGTTGCTGCAGGACATGGACTTGAAAGATTTGATGTAATGTATAATGATTTTGTGATCATTGGTCCAAAAGATGATCCAGCAATGCTTCATGATGAAGCAGGAAGTGACGTAGTAAAGGCTTTACAGCTGATCAGCGAGAACCAAGCAAAG
Source organism: Clostridiaceae bacterium 35-E11 (assembly GCA_038396625.1). Taxonomy (GTDB): domain Bacteria; phylum Bacillota; class Clostridia; order Peptostreptococcales; family Thermotaleaceae. The sequence goes on along the minus strand of CP121688.1, from coordinate 2,830,726 downwards.
TTTGTATCTAGAGGAGATGATTCTGGAACCCATAAAAAGGAATTGGGAATTTGGGAAACAGCCAACATAGAACCTGCAGGAGATTGGTACTTGTCAGCAGGAAAAGGGATGGGGGATGTGATCCAAATGGCTAATGAGGTAAATGGCTATACGTTGTCTGATAGAGCAACCTATTTATCTATGAAAGATAATCTTGACTTAGATATCCTAGTAGAAGGAGATAGCCAATTGTTTAATCAATATGGAGTAATTGCTGTAAATCCTAATAAGAATGACCAGATCAATCATGAAGGAGCACAAGCATTTATTGATTGGATCTTATCTGAAAAAGCACAAGGTCTTATTGGTGAGTTTGGCAAAGATAAGTTTGGACAGCCTTTGTTTATACCAAATGCAAACTAGATAGGAGTGAAGCATGTGAGAGAAATATGGATCGGCATTAAAGGAGCGCTGGATTTATTATTATCTTTTGATCATGAAGTATATAGTGTAATATTATTATCTATATATATTTCTCTCACTGCTACTTTTATTTCTACCTTGTTGGCAGTGCCAATGGGTATTTTTTTAGGCATTGTAAATTTTCCTTTCAAACAAATCGTGATAAGAGGATTGTATACGTTTATGAGTCTCCCTCCTGTAATTGCAGGATTAGTTGTTTTTCTTCTTATTTCTCGAAAAGGGCCTTTAGGATTTTTGAAACTAAGCTTTACTCCTGCTGCCATGATTATTGCACAGATTTGTTTAATTATTCCCATCATAATGGGAATTGTCTACAATGGAACCAAGGAAAAGGGAGAAAGTGTAAGGATGGTAGGAAAGACCTTGGGTGCCAATAAAATACAAACTTTAATACTATTAGTAAGAGAACTACGAGTAAATTTATTTACGGCTATAATTACAGGATATGGCAGAGCAACATCAGAAGTCGGTGCAGTAATGATTGTAGGAGGAAACATCAAAGGACATACACGGGTAATGACTACTTCCATTGCGATGTTGCAAAATATGGGGGATTATGACATGGCCATTGCATTAGGAATTGTTTTATTAGGGATATCATTTGGGATGAATGGCATACTTTATCATTTTCAGCAAGGAGAATGACGATGGAAATTTCTATATGCAATTTAGTAAAAGACTATGAAACACGTCGCGTAGTAGATATAGAAAATTTAAAAATTAAGAAGGGTTCATTTCTTGGTATTATTGGACCAAATGGCGCAGGGAAAAGCACCCTTGTAAGAATGCTGGGAGGCTTAGAAGAACCTACGAAAGGACAGATTTTGTATAATGGGAAAATAAATCCTGTATACAGAGATATAACAGTGGTATTCCAAAAGCCTTATCTGCTTCGTACAACCGTATTTCATAATATTGCCTATCCATTAATAATTCGAAAAGAAAATAAAAAAGAAATAACAAAAAAAGTAAATGTGGTATTAGAAGAAATGGAGTTGCATGATTTAAAGGATAAAAAGTCATGGAACTTGTCAGGAGGAGAAATGCAAAAAGTTGCCTTAGCTAGAGCACTGATATTTAAACCCTCCCTATTGATATTGGATGAACCCACTGCAAATATAGATCCTTCTTCGATGGCCATTATGGAAAAAATGGTTCAAAAGATAAATGAAAGAGAGAAGACAACGGTGATTATGATTACCCACAATCTCCAGCAAGCAAGAAGAATATGTAAAGAAGTGGTTTTTATGCATCAAGGAAAAGTAAAGGAAGTAGGAGTCATGGAACAGGTGATTTTTCATCCCAAAGATTCCGCCGTAAAAAAGTTTATTGAAGGAGAACTTTTAATGTAGAGGAGAGACAAAATATGAAGCTTTTGAAGGTAGATACGGTGAAAGAGGTAGAAAAAAAAATGGAACAGCATTTTCAATGTTTTCAAGTTAATAGTGAAGAGATACATATCTTAGATGCGTTAGGAAGAGTTTTGGCAGAGAATGTTTATTCTGCCATTGACTTGCCTGAATTTCATAGATCTACAGTAGATGGATATGCCATATTGTCAAAGGATACATTTGGTGTGAGTGAAAGTTTACCTAATTTTTTAGATATAGTAGGAAAAGTAGAAATGGGAGAAAGAACAGATTTGTGTGTGGAAAGCGGAAAAGCAGTGTATGTTCCTACGGGAGGGATGATACCTAAAGGAGCAGATGGTGTGGTGATGATCGAATATATAGAGCAATTGGATGAAAAGACCATAGCGGTATATCGTCCCATTGCCCCAGGAGATGGGGTGATTTCTAAAGGAGAGGATATGAGAAAGGGTGATGTAATTCTTTCCAAAGGAAGAAGAATTAAGCCTCAAGATATAGGTGCGCTATCAGGCATAGGCATGAATAGCGTAAAGGTGTTTCAAAAACCCAAGGTAGCTATTTTATCAACTGGAGATGAGATCGTTGACCCTAAGGGAAAAATAAAATTTGGACAGATACGGGACATAAATACCTATGCTTTATCGGCGCTGGTAATGAAAATGGGGGGAGAAGTGATCTACAAGGCTGTTATAAAAGACGACTATCAAACACTAAAAAGAGTAGTAGAGCAGGTTATCGATCAAAGTGATCTTGTGGTGATTTCGGGAGGAAGTTCTGTAGGCGTAAAGGATGTGACAGCAAAGGTCATCAATGATTTAGGGGACCCAGGCGTATTTGTCCATGGCGTTGCCATAAAACCTGGAAAACCAACCATTATAGGAAAAGCAAAAGATACAGCGATCTTTGGTCTGCCAGGTCATCCAGTTTCTGCACTGATTGTATTTCAGTTATTTGGGAAGCATTTTATTGATCAAATGCTTTCAATAGGGGCCAAAAACCAATGGATTATTGAGGCCGTTGCTGGCAGCAATATTCATTCTTCTCCAGGAAAGGAAACTTATCAAATGGTGAGAATTATAGAGGAGAATGAGCAATATATTGCAAAACCTATCTATGGAAAATCAGGAGCTATTTCATTAATAACCCAAGCAGATGGCTATATAAAGATTGATACGAATAAAGAGGGTATTCAAAAAGGGGAAAAAGTACGGGTAACCATATTATAAATTTAAAGAAATTCCCGTTAATTTGTTCGCAATATATAATGACTAATCTTACAGGGGAGGGATGGTTTTGCAAAAAAAAGAGCGAAATATTTATCTTTCAAATGTTGAAGTAGAAAAAGCCCTTGAAAAATTTTTAACCAGAATAAACACAATTTTTAAGAAACAAGAAAAAGAAATGGTTTCTGTGATTGATTCACAAGGAAGAGTTACGACTTGCCCCGTATTTGCCAAATATTCTTCACCAAATTACAATGCGTCAGCTATGGATGGTATTGCAGTAAGAGCAATGAAAACTTTTAGTGCTTCGGAAAGGAATCCTATACAGCTGACATTGAATGAAGATTTTGTTTACCTGGACACAGGGGATCCTATTGTAGAACCTTTTAATGCAGTTATTATGATTGAGGATATAGAGGAAATTGATGAGAAAACGATTGAAATTATTAAGCCAGCTTCACCGTGGCAGCATATTCGACCTATTGGAGAAGATATTGTCGCCCATGAGATGATTATTCCATCCAATCATCTCATTAGACCAGTAGATATAGGTGCATTGCTAAGTGGTGGAATAACGGAGATTTCAGTATATAAAAGACCTCGAGTAGGAATTATTCCAACAGGCACAGAGATTATTGAACCTGAGGAAACAATGGAATTGGGAAAGATTATCGAATCAAATTCTAGAGTTTTTGAAGGAATGGTGAAAGAACTGGGAGGGCAACCGAATCGCTACAAGCCTGTACCTGATGATTACAGTTTGCTAAAAACACATCTGTTAGAGGCTGTAGCAGAAAATGAACTTGTGATTATGAATGCAGGTTCATCTGCTGGCACAGAAGATTATACAGTAAAATTAATAGCAGAATTGGGAGAAGTATTGGTTCATGGGATTGCGACAAAGCCGGGGAAACCTACCATCCTTGGTGTTATACAGGATAAACCTGTGATGGGTATACCAGGATATCCTGTCTCTGCATATTTTGTTTTCGAAACTTTTGCAAAACCTATCATCAAAAAATATTTAGGACAATGGAGCGAAGATAAAAAAACAGTAGAGGCTATTATATCAAAAAGAATTATTTCTTCGTTACAACATAAGGAATATGTTAGAATAAAGCTAGGACAAGTGAATCAACGATTAATTGCCACCCCCCTTAATCGTGGAGCAGGTGTAACCATGTCTCTTGTAAGAGCCGATGGGGTGTTCGTCATTCCTCAAAATAGTGAAGGCGTTGAAGCAGGCGAAAAAATTCAAGTAGCGTTATTGAAACCCTTAAGTCAAATTAATAATACAATTGTTTCCATAGGAAGTCATGACTTGATTATGGATATAATAGGAAATCTAATGCACCAACAAAGCACGCTATATGATTTATCATCTGCCCACGTTGGTAGTTTAGGTGGAATTATGGCATTAAATAGAGGGGAAGCACATATAGCTCCGATACATCTACTAGATGATCGTACAGGAACTTATAACAAAACCTTTATTAAAAAATATTTGTTTAATATAGATATGACAATTATTAAAGGCGTAAAAAGAGTACAAGGATTGATGATAGAAAAAGGAAATCCCAAAAACATTTTAGGACTAGATGACTTCGTACGAGAAGAATTATCTTTTGTTAATAGACAAAAAGGCGCAGGAACAAGATTCTTAGTAGATTATGAATTAAAGAAAAGAAAAATAGAACCCAATAAGATTATGGGTTACGATCGAGAAATGACTACCCATATGGCAGTGGCAGCAGCAGTAGCATCAGGATCAGCAGATATGGGGGTAGGTGTTTTGTCAGCGGCAAAAGCAATGGATTTGGATTTTATTCCTATAGGAGAAGAAGAATATGATTTTGCTATTCCAAGTAAATATTTAAAGGAAGAAAAGATACAATTATTTATAGAAATACTTCAATCGAAGGAATTCAAAGAAGCCATAGAAAAGCTCGGTGGGTATGGGATAGAGAATGCAGGTGAGGTAATCAGAGTTGAGTAAATAAATAAAAGAAGGAATGAAATTTTATAAGATAAACAGAAAACAGTATGCGAAAGGCCAGATTTTAGTAGTCCACATATATTGACTTTCACATAAGAAAGAGGTGAAATACATGGAAGATGCATTAGGCAGGAAGATCACTTATCTTAGAGTTTCCGTTACAGATTTATGTAATCTACGATGTAAATATTGTATGCCACAAGAAGGAATTCGTAAAAAGGAACATGAACAAATATTATCCTTAGAAGAAATATTTAAAATCGTGAAGGCATCTACCCATTTAGGCATCAATAAAGTAAGAATAACAGGAGGAGAACCCCTTGTAAGAAAGGGTCTGGTTCGTTTAGTTGAACAAATATCCAATTTGGAACAAATCCAAGACCTTGCTTTAACGACAAACGGCATATTATTAAAGAGATATGCAAATGATTTGAAAAATGCAGGATTAAATCGTGTAAATATAAGTATGGATACGCTAAACGAGGAAAAATATTGTGATATTACGCGAGGTGGAAAATTAAAGGATGTTTTAAATGGAATAGAAGAAGCAAAAAAAGTAGGCTTTTTTCCAATTAAGTTAAATATTGTTGTTATTGGGGGATTCAATGATGATGAAGTTATTGGTTTTGCAAAGCTTACCATGGAAGAAAATATTGAAGTTCGATTTATAGAATTGATGCCTATTGGGCAGGCCAGTAAGTGGGCGAAGAAGAACTTTTTATCCAATATACAGGTAAAAAATAAATTAGCAAATTTGATTCCTGTATATGAAGGAGATAAAAGTAGCCCTGCCCAGTACTTTAAACTCCCACAAGCTAAAGGAAAAATAGGTTTTATTAATCCTATTAGCAGTCATTTTTGCAAGTATTGTAATCGTATAAGGTTAACTGCGGATGGCAGATTGAAGCCTTGTTTACATTCAGATCATGAAATTGATGTAAAATCAATTTTGAGACAAGACAAATCAGAGGAAGATTTAAAGTGTATCATAAAAAATGCAATCATGGAAAAACCCGACCAGCATACTTTGAATGAAAAAAATAATCAGCCAATTGAACGAGATATGGTTCGTATAGGGGGATAGAACATAGAATGTTTACACATATAGATGAAAAAGGAAGACCTAAAATGGTAGATGTAGGACAGAAAGAAGACACAGTAAGAATAGCAATAGCAAGAGCAAGTATTAAGATGAAACCTCAGACATTAGCAATGATTAAAGAAGGCAAAATGAAGAAAGGAGAGGTTCTATCTGTAGCACAGGTGGCGGGGATTATAGCTGCAAAAAAAACCAGTGAGAATATTCCCATGTGTCACAGCATATTTATAACAGGTGTGGATATGGACTTTCAGCTAGAGGAAGAAAAATCAGTTATCCATATTGAAGCTACAGTGAAAACAGTAGGAAAAACTGGTGTAGAAATGGAAGCATTAAACAGTGTATCAATAGCTGCTTTAACAATTTATGACATGTGTAAAGCTGTGGATAAGGATATGATTATTTCGGATATCAGATTGATAAAAAAAACAGGTGGAAAATCTGGGACCTATATAAGGGAAGGTGAATCAATTGAAGGGTAGAGTCTTAGATGTCAATATTAGTGAAAAGAAAGGTGTTATCAAAACCCCAGTAGAGGAAGGCTTTTTTCAAGAGAATTATGGATTAGTAGGAGATGCACATGCAGGAAAGTGGCATAGACAAGTGAGCTTACTAGGGGTTGAAAGTGTTGAAAAAATGAAAAAAATGGGAATCCACGGGTTGTGTAGTGGAAAATTTGCTGAAAATCTTACAACAGAAGGAATTATTCTTTATGAATTACCAGTAGGAACTCAATTAAAAATCGGAGAAACCATCCAGGAAGTTTCACAAATCGGGAAGGATTGTCATGATGCGTGTGCTATTAAAAAACAAGTAGGTCAATGTGTCATGCCTAGGGAAGGAATATTTACAAAAGTTTTAAAGAGCGGAAAAGTAAAAAGAGGAGATATTATAGAAGTAATAAAATAATACGAGTCATTTATAAAAGCATCCACAAATTGGATGCTTACTATTTAAATAATTGTGTTAAAAATACAAGCAAAATATGATAAAATGCTAACAAAGATTTGTGAAAAAAATAATACAATATTTTTAATGATATGTTAAATGGTGGGAAAAAATTGTAATAATCATATATCGTTTTAAAATAAATACTGAACTGATGGAAAAATCAAAAAGACAGATGTATTTTGATGAATTGGTAAAAACCACAAAATGAATGATTTTATTTGCAAAATTTCATGTAGGAAATGATTGATGCAAAATGCAAAAAAGTCAAAATAGATTGATAAAAAATCATACACTTATTGTGAATTATTTGTTATAATGAAACAAATTAAAGTTTTCATACACCAATATAATATAATTTCTATTCTTTAGAAAATTATTAAGGGAAAAGGGGAGGTACTATGGCAAACAATATTTTAACACAAGAAAACTTTGCAAAGCTAGATGAAATCATTGCAAAGCACAAAGAGAAAAGAGGAGCGCTAATACCTGTACTCAATGAAGCACAAAAGGTTTTTGGCTGTCTTCCAATTGAAGTTCAGAAAAAGATTTCTGAAGAACTGAATATGCCTTTAGCAGAAATCTATGGTGTTGTTACTTTTTATTCCCAATTTTCACTTACACCTAAGGGACAATATACAATCGGTGTTTGTTTGGGTACTGCTTGCTATGTAAAGGGAGCACAGAAAATTATTGACAGAATTAAACAAGAAATTAATATTGAGGTAGGAGCTACATCAAAAGACGGAAAATTCTCATTAGAAGCCACAAGATGTATTGGAGCCTGTGGACTAGCACCTGTATTAACAGTCAATGAAGATGTATATGGACGACTTGTTGAATCAGATGTTCCTGGAATATTAAGCAAGTATTAGAATTTAAGATAAACAGTAATTCAATGGTAATGACTCTAAAATAATAGACTCTGTGCAAACGTTTTTATAACCTTTAAATTGGGAGGGAATCAATCATGAAATCATTAGAGGAATTAGCAAAAATTCGTGAGGATGCGCTTAAAAAAGTTGATATCAGACATGAAAGAGAAGGTACAAGAATCGTTGTGGGTATGGCTACTTGTGGTATATCTGCAGGAGCAAGACCAGTACTCATGGCACTAGTAGAAGAGGTAAAGAAAAGAAACTTACAAGATGTGGTTGTTAGTCAAACAGGATGTATTGGCGTGTGCCGACTAGAGCCAATTGTTGAAATATATAAGCCTGGTGAAGAAAAAGTAACTTATGTAGAGATGACAGCGGAGAAGGCAAAGAGAATTGTTGCAGAGCATGTTGTGAATGGAAAAGTAGTGGATGAATATACAATCGGAGCCGCGAAATAATTAAAACCAACAATTTTGTGAGGAGGTAAGACCATGGAATTATATAGAGCACATGTATTAATCTGCGGTGGTACAGGATGTACTTCTTCAGGTTCACAAACCCTTATAGATACTTTTAATAAAGAATTAGAGAAGCATAACTTAGCAAATGAAGTAAAATTGGTGAGAACGGGATGTTTTGGACTTTGTGAAGCGGGACCTATTGTTATTGTATATCCTGAGGGAGCCTTCTATAGCCATGTAAAGGTAGAGGATATTGCGAGAATCACAGAAGAACATTTATTAAAAGGTAGAATTGTAAAAGATTTACTCTTTAAAGAGGCTGTTGTAGAAGATCAAGTAAGATCTATCAATGAGGTAGATTTCTATAAAAAACAAAAAAGAACAGCATTGAGAAACTGTGGTGTTATTAACCCAGAGGATATCAAGGAATACATTGCTTTTGATGGATATAAAGCTTTAGGAAAAGCACTTACAGAGATGACAAGAGAGCAAGTAATAGAAGAAATTAAGAAATCGGGACTTCGTGGTCGTGGGGGTGGTGGATTCCCAACTGGTTTAAAATGGGAGTTCACTTATAAGGCTTCAGCAGATCAAAAATATGTATGTTGCAATGCAGACGAAGGAGATCCAGGAGCGTTCATGGATAGATCGGTACTAGAAGGGGATCCTCACGCTATTATTGAAGCCATGGCAATTGCTGGTTACGCAGTAGGTGCAAACCAAGGATATGTTTATGTAAGGGCAGAGTACCCAATTGCTGTACACAGATTGCAAATTGCGATTGACCAAGCAAAAGAGTATGGTTTATTAGGAAAAAATATTTTCGGAACGGACTTTGAATTTGATATGGAAATCAGATTAGGTGCTGGAGCGTTTGTTTGTGGGGAAGAAACAGCATTATTAAATTCTATAGAAGGACACAGAGGAATGCCAAGACCAAGACCACCATTCCCAGCAGTAAAAGGACTATGGCAAAAACCAACCTTGTTAAACAATGTTGAAACCTATGCCAATGTACCTCAGATTATTCTTAATGGTGCAGAATGGTTTGCAAGTACAGGTACAGAAAAATCAAAAGGAACAAAAGTGTTTGCACTAGGTGGAAAGATCAACAATACGGGTCTTTTGGAAATACCAATGGGAACAACTTTAAGAGAAGTAATCTATGAAATCGGTGGCGGCATACCAAACGGGAAGAAGTTTAAAGCAGTACAAACAGGTGGACCATCTGGTGGATGTATCACTGCAGATCATTTAGATACACCTATTGATTATGATAATTTAATTGCACTAGGTTCTATGATGGGCTCTGGTGGTATGATTGTTATGGACGAGGATAACTGTATGGTGGATATCGCTAGATTCTTTCTAGACTTTACAGTAGATGAATCTTGTGGTAAATGTCCTCCATGTCGAATTGGTACAAAAAGAATGTTAGAAATATTAGATAAGATTACATCTGGTAAAGGCGAACCAGAAGATATTGATAAGCTTGAAAGATTAGCACAAAACATTAAGGCTTCTTCTTTATGTGGATTGGGTCAAACTGCTCCAAACCCTGTATTGTCAACACTAAGATATTTTAGACATGAATATGAAGCGCACGTAAATGAAAAAAGATGTCCTGCAGGTGTGTGTCAGGAATTATTAGCCTATAAGATTGATCCAGAACTTTGTAAAAAATGCGGTATCTGTGCAAATAAATGTCCTGTGAATTGTATTGATGGTGTAAAAGGAAAAGAAGTATATCATATTAATCAAGATAAATGTATTAAGTGCGGAGCTTGTATGGAAGCGTGTCCATTCAAGGCAATTTCTAAGAAGTAGTAAGCTTCTATCTTAAAAGAAAAGGAGAGTGGCAAAAGTGGAAAAAGTTACTTTGACCATTGATAATATAAAAGTTGAAGTGCCTAAAGGATCTACAATACTTGAGGCTGCAAAGACGATAGGAATTGACATTCCAACCCTATGCTATTTAAAAGAGATCAATGAAGTGGGCGCGTGTCGCGTATGCTTAGTAGAAATTGAAGGAGCGAGAGGGTTGCAAGCTTCCTGCGTTTATCCAGTATCTGAAGGAATGGTTGTAAAAACCAATACAAAAAAAGTAAGAGATGCAAGAAAAGCAACGGTAGAATTAATTTTATCTAATCATAACAGAGAATGTTTAACTTGCTTTAGAAATCAAAACTGTGAATTACAAAGTTTAGCAGAAGAATTAAATATTCAAGAAATTCCATTTGAAGGTGAAAAGCTAGAGAAGGTAATTGATAACAGATCCCATTCTATTGTTCGAGATCCTAGTAAGTGTATACTGTGTGGAAGATGTGTAAATGTATGTAAAAATGTACAACAAATAGGGATTCTAGAATTTACAAATAGAGGATTTAATACAGAAGTTGCGCCAGCTTTCGATGTAAGCATGGCAGATGCGCCATGTATCTATTGTGGACAATGTATCGTTGCCTGTCCAGTAGCTGCATTAAGAGAGAAAGAAGATATTGAAAGAGTTTGGGATGCCTTAGAAGACCCTGAGATGCATGTGGTAGTACAAACAGCTCCAGCGGTAAGAGCAGGCCTTGGAGAAGAGTTTGGTTTGCCAATTGGAACAAGAGTAACAGGAAAAATGGTTGCAGCTTTAAAAAGACTTGGATTTGACAAAGTATATGATACAAACTTTGCAGCTGACTTAACGATTATGGAAGAAGGACATGAGTTATTAGGCAGAATTCAAAATGGTGGTAAGCTACCAATGATTACTTCTTGTTCTCCAGGATGGATTCGCTATTGTGAATTTAACTATCCAGAGTTCTTAGATAATCTATCTACATGTAAATCACCACACCAAATGATGGGTGCCATTGTGAAATCATACTATGCAGAAAAGAATAATATCGATCCTAAGAAAATTTTTGTTGTTTCAATCATGCCATGTACTTCTAAGAAGACAGAATCTGCACGTCCTGAAATGAAAGGTACTGGCTTAAGGGATGTAGATGCAGTTCTTACAACAAGAGAATTAGGAAAGATGATTAAACAAGCGAGAATTAAATTCCTAGAGCTTGCAGATGAAAAATTTGATGAAAGCTTATTAGGAGATTATACAGGTGCAGCGGTTATCTTTGGTGCTACCGGTGGTGTTATGGAAGCAGCTTTAAGAACGGTTGCAGAGGTATTGGAAGAAAAATCATTTGAAGAAATTGAATACAAGGCAGTAAGAGGTATTGAAAATATTAAAGAGGCAGAATTAACTTTGGCAGGCAATAAGATTAGAGTAGCTGTGGCACATGGTACAGCAAGTGCAAAAAAACTACTTGATATGGTCAAAGCCGGTGAAAAAGATTATCATTTCATTGAAATTATGGGATGTAGTGGTGGTTGTGTAACTGGTGGAGGACAGCCACAGGTTTCATCAAAAATATTGTCAGAATGTGATGTTAGAGTAGAAAGAGCAAAAGCCTTATATGAAGAAGATATGATATTAGAACTTAGAAAATCCCATGAAAACCCACAAATTATAAAGCTGTATGAAGATTTCTTAGGTAAACCAAATAGTCATAAGGCTCATGAGTTATTACACACCCATTATGTCGCAAGAGAAAAATTCCCTACAGATGATGGTGCTGATTCCTGCTGTCAGGAAGCGGCAGCAGCGAAAGATTGTCATTGCGGTTGTAACGAATAGTGTAAAGGAAGCGTAGATGTTAAAGCATCTACGCTTTTTTAAAAGTAGGATATTTTATTTAAATTGTGAAAAAATTAACTTGAAAAACTGTGTGAAAAGCGATAGAATAATAGTAAGATCTGACGGATGGATATCATTCATTTGAAGGAAAACAATAAAAATCTAATTGCGAGGATTTTTCTGAGCAAAAGGTAAGAGGGTGATTATATGACAATGGATACATAAAACGACTTTCCTTATCTTTTAGGGAAGTTTTTTGTTTTTTGAAAAAAATAGATGTAACGCGTGAAATAGTTCCTAAAAGAAATAAAAGGAGAAGATTTAGATGAATAAACGGATTGGTGTTATTGCAATTATTGTGGAAAATAGAGAAAGTGTGGACATGGTTAATAAACTGTTAAGCAGCTATGGAGAAATCATTGTTGGAAGAATGGGTGTACCCTATAAAGAAAAGCATGTTAGTGTAATATCCATTATTGTGGACGGCACAACTGATGAAATTGGTGCGTTAACAGGAAAATTAGGTAAATTAGAAGGTGTAACAGTCAAGAGCGCTTTAACCAAAAAATAAGGATTCAATAGAATTACTGTTATGGGAGTTGTGTAAAAGGTGCGCTAACCAGTATGAGGAGGATAAAATTACTATGAATACACACCATATGATTGATGAAGAAAGAATTAATATGCTTTTGGAGAGTGCAAAGCGGGTAAACAGAGAAGAAATATTAGAAATAATTGAAAAAGCAAAAGACTGCTATGGATTGACCTTAGAAGAAGCAGCGGCTTTATTACAAATAGAAGATGATACAACGATGGAAGTTTTATTTGAATCTGCACGTTTTATCAAAGAAAAAATATATGGCAATCGAATTGTTATTTTTGCACCCCTATATACGAGCAATGAATGCACGAATAATTGTTTATACTGTGGTTTCCGTGCTGTTAATAAGGAGCTTCATAGAAGAACATTGAGTGCTGATGAGGTTGTCCATGAAGCACAAGCCATAGAAGCTCAAGGACATAAACGTATTTTATTGGTATGTGGCGAAGATCCTAAGAAAACACATATCCATCATATAACCGATGCAGTAGCGGCAATCTATAAAAATGTAGATATTCGAAGAATTAATGTAAATGCTGCACCAATGAGTGTAGAGGAATTTAAAGAATTGAAAAAATCGGGCATTGGTACATTTCAAATATTCCAAGAAACTTATCATAGAGAAACCTATAAAAAAATGCATCCTGTGGGCGCAAAGGGAGATTATGATTATCGTGTTACTGCAATCGAAAGAGCTTTTGAGGCAGGAATTGATGATTTTGGCATCGGTGCTTTATTAGGGTTGTATGATTATAAATTTGATGTATTAGGAACATTAATGCATTCCCAGTATATGGATGACAAGTATAATGTAGGACCCCACACCATATCTGTACCTAGGCTTAGACCGGCACTAGGATCTGCATTGCAGAAGGTTCCATATCCTATATCTGACAAAGAATTTAAAAAAATTGTTGCGGTATATAGATTGACAGTACCTTATACAGGAATTATCTTATCCACTCGAGAAAGATCAGGTTTAAGAGATGAATTGCTTAATTTAGGCGTATCCCAAATATCAGCAGGCTCTAGAACAAATCCTGGAGGTTATGAAGAGGATGATCGAAAAGCAACACAATTTGAAACCAGCGACGAAAGAACATTAGATGAGATGCTACAGGTAGTTTGTGAACAAGGGCATTTGCCAAGCTTTTGTACAGCATGCTACAGGGAAAAAAGAACAGGAGAGGCTTTTATGGAATTGGCAAAGGATGCCCATATCCATGAATTTTGTCAACCAAATGCTATATTAACCTTTAAAGAAAATTTAATGGTTTCTGCCTCAGCGCAGACAAGGGCAAAGGGAGAAAAAATGCTGCTTGAAGAGCTGGAAAAAATCGAGGATGAAAAGGTTAAAAAGGAAACACTAGCAAGGTTAAAGAGGATTGAAGAAGGTGAAAGGGACTTATACTTTTAACGGAGGAATTATATGAATGACGTACCAATAAAACATTATTTGATTATGGCAAGTTCCACCAATTATATGCTGAGAGGAGATGCATTGTTAAAGAATAAAGGGATAGAAACTGCGCTTGTACCCGCTCCCTCAGAATATGGCTCTGTTTGTGCCATCGCCATTAAGGTGAGTACAAAAGACTTACAGTATGCAGAAGATATATTAAAGGAAAACAACATTAAGCTGCAAGGAATTTATGCAGAAAAACCCAAAAAGCTTTCGGGATTAGTGGAAAAGCTGACCCAATCTGTAATATCAGATGCATTTATGGACGTATTACAAAAAATAGAAGATGGTGAAGAGTTAAGTTTTGAAGACATTGTGCTGCTTTTGAAAGCTGAGAGAAAAGCAGAAATAGATGCCTTATTTACTACCGCAGATAGAATGAGGAAAGAAATTCTTGGAGATATTGTGGATGTGAGAGGAGCTATAGAGTTTTCAAATATATGTAGAAAAGATTGTAAGTATTGTGGTGTGCGAAAGAGTTTAACAGCCCTTAAGCGTTATCGGATGACAGAAGATGAAATTATGGAAGTCGTTCATCAATTACATGAAATGGGATTACAGACAGTGATTCTTCAATCAGGAGAAGATTTATGGTGGACACCAGATAAAATTGTGGCGCTCATTCATCGAATAAAAGCAGAGACAGGCATGAAAATTACACTTAGTATTGGAGAAAGATCCAAAGAAGAGTATGCATTATATAAAAGAGCAGGTGCAAATAATTTTCTTTTAAAAATTGAGACCACTAACAAAGAAATATTTCAGTTTATTCATCCTGACGATCAATTTGAGCATCGGGTACAATGTTCTGATTGGCTTAGGGAATTAGGTTATTTAAATGGTTCAGGAAATATTATTGGACTGCCTGGACAAAGGGTTGAAGATATTGCCAGAGATATTTTGTTCTTTAAAGAGAAAGGGATTAATATGATTGGAATCGGACCTTTTCTACCGGCGAAGGGGACCCCTTTTGAAAAATATCCAACAGGAAGTGTAGAAATGACCTTGAAAGCAGTGGCGGTAACGAGAATTGTATGCAAAAGAGTGTTTCTTCCTGCAACAACTGCATTGGCTACCCTAGACCCTGATGGACAGACAAAAGCATTAAAGGCTGGCGCAAACACTATTATGTTGATTAATACTCCTTTGCAATATCGAGATAATTATCAAATCTATAGTGGAAAAAATATGGTAGACCTTGAGAGTGCCTACAAAGCCATTACTGAAGCAAAAAGGAAATTCCCCCCTTATTTAAAAGTAGACATGGAGGTGTTTGAGGATGCAGGAAACACCAAGAAGCAATAGACTGCATATTGCGATATTTGGCAAACGCAATGCAGGGAAATCCAGCTTAATTAATGCATTAACGCATCAAGACATTGCGTTGGTATCTCCAGTAGCTGGTACCACCACAGATCCTGTATATAAAACCATGGAAATTTTACCTATAGGGCCTGTGGTGATGATTGACACAGCAGGGATTGATGATGAAGGATCTCTAGGAACACTAAGAATTCAAAAAACCTATCAAATTTTGAATAAAACAGAGCTGGCATTATTGGTCATCGATGGGAGCGAAGGCATTTCTGATTATGATCAAGCACTTATTGCAAGAATCAAAGAACGACATATTCCTATTATAGGAGTCGTGAATAAAATAGATAGGATGGATATTGAGGAAAATATTTTAATAGAATGGGAAAAAATGTATGATATGCCCTTTGTAAAGGTAAGTGCTACTCATGGAGAAGGAATAGAAGCATTAAAACAATACATGATTAAACAGGCCAATACAGAAAAGCATGAAAAGGTGATTGTGGGAGATCTCATACAACCCTATGATTTTGTAGTATTAGTAACACCTATTGATAAAGCAGCACCAAAGGGACGTTTGATTTTACCCCAACAGCAGACCATACGAGATATTCTAGATCATGGTGCAATGGTCATTGTTACAAGAGAAACGGAATTAAAAGCAACCCTTGAAGGCTTAGGAAAAAAACCAAAATTGGTGATTACAGATTCACAAGCCTTTGCTAAAGTCAGTCAAGATGTTCCAGGGGATATTCCTTTAACCTCTTTTTCCATTCTATTTGCACGCTATAAAGGAGATTTGGAAGAATTGGTATTAGGTGCAAAAAAAATAAAACAGCTGAACCCAGGAGATCGTGTATTAATTTGTGAAGGCTGTACCCATCACAGGCAAGAAGAAGATATAGGAAAGGTTAAAATTCCAAAATGGATTGAAAAAATTGTTGGTGGAAAATTAAATTTTCAATGGACTTCCGGTACCCATTATCCAGAACCACAGGAGATGAAACAATTTAATCTTATTGTCCATTGTGGAGGATGTATGCTGAATCCCAAAGAAATGGAATTTAGAATCAATCAAGCAATAGACAATCATACCCCCATCGTGAATTATGGCGTATTAATAGGCTTTGTAGCAGGGGTGTTGGAAAGAGCATTAGAACCATTTCCAGAAGTCAAAAAATTATTTACTATGTCAAAGAAATAATCGTATAGGCTGTAACGATTTGTTGCAGCCTATACGATTGATTTATGTTTAGAGATTCTCATCCCCTGGATGCCAATCTATTGGACATAATCCTCCAGATTGCAAAGCTTGTAGTACTCTTAGGGTCTCATCTACACTTCTGCCTACATTTAGGTCATGGATCACAGAATATTTCAGCATACCGTCAGGGTCAATAATAAATAACCCTCTTAGTGCAATACCTTCTTCCTCAATAAAAACACCATAGTCCTTAGAAACTTGATGTGTAATGTCAGATGCCAATGGGAACTGAAGCTTTCCAAGTCCTCCTTGATCTGAAGAAGCATGAATCCATGCTTTATGAGAATGTTCACTATCGGTACTTACTCCTAAAACTTCTGCGTTTAAACTCTTAAATGCATCAATTTTTTTGTTAAAAGCGGTAATTTCTGTAGGGCATACAAAAGTAAAATCTAATGGATAGAAAAACATGACCAACCATTTGCCCTTGTAATCATCTAATGATACTTTTCCAAAATTTTGACCTTCTCCATCCACTGTTTTCATTGCAAAATGAGGGGCGGGTTTGCCCACTAATCTATCTGCCATTAATATCTCCTCCTTAAATAAATGATGAATCTATTATAGTATATTCCCCAAAATAAATGATTTTAAACATCAAATGATAATAAATATCATTAAAATATTCTATAAACGAATATAGAAATTATGTAAAGCATGGAAAAGGATAAACCCATAGCATGTAATAAATATTTTGATGAAAGCTTTAATATGTTGTTGGGAATATAGCTTTCTATACAATAATAGATATAGTGTAGGAGGTGTATGCGCGTGAAGAAAAAAAAATTTGGACCCTTGATGGCCTTGTTGTATTTACTTTTAATTGCTTTTATTTTATTTGGGCCATTTTATTTTATAAACCATAGGACAAAAGATGGTGTCAATGAGCGAAAGGATCAAAAAGGCAATTGGAAAGGGGTGATAACTCTTTGGGATTATCCTAGGTTGGATATTACCAATGGAACGCGATATGGGTGGATTGCCAGTAAGATAAAACAGTTTGAAAAAGAAAATCCAGGGGTTTATATCGAATTAAAACCAATCGATTGGAAATCAGGACCGATCGAGATTGAAACAGCAGTTAAGATGAAAACATATCCAGATATTGCTCCTGTAGGGTCAGATTTTACAGTCATTGCGCAAAATGTGTTAGAACCTATTGACAGGTATTTATCTGATAATGAAATCAATAATTATAAAACCCAAGCACTATCTGCTGTTCGATACAACGAGAAAACGTGGGGGTTTCCTTGGATGATGACAACTTATACAATGATATTAAATATGGATTTATTTCATGAGAAAGGAATTAGTCCTCCTCAAGAAGGAGATTGGACATATGAGGAGTTTGTAGAAATTTTAAAAAAGGTGACTTGGGATAAGGATGGCGATGGAGAAAATGATGTATATGGCTTTAACTCATTTATCGGTGAAAATGACTATAATACATGGGGAATTTTGCTTTCAGATGGGGCTGAAGTATTTGATAAGAATCATTTATATTATCGATTTTATGACGAACGAGCAGCAAAAGGATTGAAAAAATTAGCAGATTTAAAGCTGATTCACAAAGTTACACCAAATAATTTTGGAGAGAATACAGAAGCACAGGCATGGGAAAGTTTTTACAAAGAAAAAAGAGTTGCAGTATATCCTACGGGTACGTGGGCAATTAATGTATTAAGGAACTTGCAAAATCAAGGGAAAGGATTTAATTTCACGGTAGCTAACTATCCCATAGGGGAAAAAGGTGTACCTGTGTCTATTGCAAAAACGACATCAGCCTATGGAATTTTCAAACAGGAAGATTCAGAGAAGCTTCAAATGTGTGTAAATTTTTTGAAATTTATTACGCAGGATAAATACCAAAAAGAGTTAAATCGATTAGGCGTTTTTCCAGTGAAGAAAAGTGTTGGAGAAATTTATAAAGAAGATCGCATAATGCATCATATCGAAAAAAGTTTAGCATATACCCAAAGTGTACCGTCCCATCCCAATTGGTTAACCATTGAGGGGGTTATTCAAAGTCAAATTCGACAAGTATTGTTAGGGAATAAAGCTATTGAAGATGCATTGAAAGACGCAAAGAAAAAGATTCAAACATATAATGAAATGAAAAGAGAAAATTCCTAAATGCAATCTTGTATTTCAAGGATTGAATAGGTATACTAAACATGAATGATCTACAATGCATAGCGAACAAGTACATAGATAGGAGAGAATATCGTGCATATAAAAAAAATTTATGAGAAATTAATAGAGAAAATTTCACCAGAGCGTATAATGCAAGATGAACCCATGTGTAAGCATACTTCCTTTAAAATAGGGGGACCAGTAGATATAATGGTTTTGCCCCATTCAGTTGAAGAAGTACAGCATGTGGTACGGTTGTGTCGAGAAATGAAAATAGATTATGATATCATGGGCAATGGTAGCAATCTTCTTGTGGCTGACAAAGGAATACAAGGTGTGATTATAAAGATTGGAGACAATTTTAAAAGGGTAGATATAGAAGGAGAAAAAGTAACGGCTCAAGCAGGTATATTATTGTCTACCCTAGCAAATCTTATCGTGAAAGAATCTTTACAAGGATTTGAATTTGCAAGTGGCATCCCTGGTACATTAGGTGGGGCGCTTGCTATGAATGCAGGAGCCTATGGTGGAGAAATGAAAGACGTAGTGATAGGTGCCTCTGTAGTAGATGATCGTGGCAATGTTGTATATTTAACCAATGAAGAATTAGAATTAGAATATCGAAGTAGTATTGTGCAAAAGAAAGGCTTTATTGTATTAGAAGTAGAAATGAAATTTGAAAAAGGAGATCGTGAAGTAATAAGGGAGAAGATCAAAGATTTTACCCAAAGAAGAACGACAAAACAGCCTTTACAATTGCCAAGTGCAGGTAGTACCTTTAAAAGACCACCTAATCACTTTGCTGGAAAATTAATTGAGGATGCGGGCTTAAAAGGTGTTCGTGTAGGTGGTGCCCAAGTTTCTGATTTGCATGCAGGATTTATTGTGAACGTAGATCATGCAACAGCAGAGGATGTAATCAATTTGATAAAGCTTGTGCAAAAAACTGTGAGAGATAAATTTGGGGTAGAATTGCATCCAGAAGTCAAGATTATGGAATAATATAGTAGAGGTTAAAAAAGTCAGAAAATGGAGTGAAAGACAAATGAAAATATTTGCAGATTTCCACACCCATACAATTTATAGTCATGGAAAGGGTACAATCCAACAAAACGTATCGGCAGCCATTAAAAAAGGACTAAAAGAAATTGCCATTACTGATCATGGATATGGACATTTATTGTATGGCGTGAAAAAGAGCAACATTGAAAAGATGAGAAAAGAAATAGAGGAAATCAATAAGTCTACAGATAAAATTAAGGTGAAACTAGGATTAGAGGCAAATATTGTAAGTGTTGATGGAAAACTGGACATTGATGAAGAGGTGATAAGAAATCTAGATATTGTACTAGCAGGATATCATTTTGGTGCATTGCCTAAAAATGTATTACAAGGAGCCATGATTCATGGAACAAATTTTTTGGCAAGATACTTCCCAACAGTAGATAAAAAAGCTAGGGTAGTGAATACGAAGGCGGTTGTAAATGCCATATACAAAAACAAAATTGATATCCTGACGCACCCAGGAGCAAAAGCCAATATTGATACAAGAGAAGTGGCAAAAGCAGCAGCAGAAAGAGGAACCATATTAGAAATAAATAGTAGTCATGGTTATTTGACTGTAGAGTATATAAAGATTGCCATGAAAGAAGGAGCTAAATTTGTTATCAATAGTGATGCTCATCGACCAGAAGATGTTGGCAATGTTCAAGCAGGAATACAAAGAGCGCTAGAAGCAGGGCTAAGTGTAGATCAGATTATCAATGCGGAAGAATCTTGATTCTTCCAGCTTGATATATTTGGTCAACTTGGGTAGGGGTTAGTGCTTATGTCAGCACCCAATACATCTTAGCATTTATTGTCACATAATCATAAGATAAGGAGGCCACCATGAAATTTGTAATTATTACTGGATTATCTGGTGCAGGAAAGAGCCAGGCGATGAAAAGCATGGAGGATTTAGGATTTTACTGTGTAGACAATCTTCCTCCTGCATTAATTCCAAAATTTGCAGAGCTTTGTTTCCATGCACAAGGAGATATACAAAAAATTGCTTTGGTGATTGATATAAGAGGAAGACAGTTTTTTGATGATTTATTTCAGAGTTTAGACACTATCCAAATAGAAGGATACAACTATGAAATATTATTTCTAGAAGCTTCTGATGCTACATTGATTAAAAGATTTAAAGAAACACGAAGAAGACATCCCTTAAGTCCAGAGGGAAGTATTATGGATGGTATTGATGCAGAGAGAAAAAAATTATCACAATTAAAGGTAAAAGCAGATCATATCGTAGATACATCAAATTTAACAGTGGCACAATTAAGAGAGGAAATCAAAAGGATTTATGTAGAAGGTGGAAAAACAGAAAATCTAACAATTTCTATTCGATCTTTTGGGTTTAAAAAAGGAATTCCATTGGATGCTGATTTGGTATTTGACGTTCGTTTTTTACCCAATCCCCATTATATTGAATCTCTCAGAGAGTATACAGGAGATGATCAAAGCGTTAGGGATTATGTGATGAAGTGGCCTGAAAGCATAGCATTTGTAGAGAAGTTAGAAGATATGTTGCAATTTTTAATTCCCTACTATATTAAAGAAGGAAAATCTCAGCTTGTTATTGCCATTGGGTGTACAGGTGGGAAACATAGATCAGTAACCATTGCAAATATACTGTATGAGAAGTTTCGTGAACAAGGACATCGTGTGACGATTAATCATAGAGATTCAGTAAAAGTTATAAGGGAGTAGAGCAGGAATGAATCTAAAAGACTGGCTCAAACCTGGGCTGAAGATCAAGAGATGGGTATTTTTAGGGCTGATAGGGATGATTCTAGTGGGCATTGGTGTTCATCCTATGATGGGTAAGATTTTAGGGGAAGGTATTGACGTCTATTATTATCCTATCCTATTTATCATAGGAATGATGCTCATAGGTATTGCAGGGCAGAAAGGATTATTGTCCATATTGATTTTGATGGATACACCAAAGGGGGAAACAAGGTACAGAAACCGTTTTGATGAAAAGTTATATAAAAAACGTGTTTTAAATAAAGGGCCTAAGGTTGTAACAATAGGCGGGGGGACCGGTTTGTCTGTTTTGTTAAGGGGGTTGAAGAATTTCACCTCAAATATTACAGCCATTGTTACCGTAGCAGATGATGGAGGCGGTTCTGGGATATTGAGAGAAGACTTGGGAATGCTTCCTCCAGGAGATATTCGTAATTGCATTCTAGCTTTGGCGGATACAGAACCTCTCATGGAACAGTTACTGCAGTACAGGTTTGAAGAGGGTAGCTTAAAAGGACAAAGCTTTGGAAACTTATTGATTGCTGCCATGGACGGCATATCGAATAATTTTGAGGAGGCAATCCAAAAAATTAATCGTGTTTTAGCAGTGACTGGGCAAGTATTACCTGTGACGACAGAAGACGTTACCCTTTATGCCAAACTAAAAAATGGAAAGGTTGTCAAAGGAGAATCTCAAATTCCGATGAAAGTAAAAGAGTTTGACAGTGAAATTGATCAGGTTTTTATAAAACCCGATCGTGTAAAGCCATTACCTGAGGCTATTGAGGCAATTCATGAAGCCGATATAATTATACTAGGGCCAGGCAGCTTATATACCAGTGTAATCCCTAATTTATTGGTTCCTGCTATTGCTGAGGCGTTAAAAAAATCATCGGCAGTGAAGATTTATGTGAGCAACGTGATGACACAGCCGGGAGAGACAGATGGCTATGGTGTATGGAAACATATTGAAGCTATGATTCATCATCTAAAATATCAAGTGATTGATTATGTATTCGTCAATAATGAAGAAATTCCAAAAGCGGTATTAGAGCGATATGTGAAGGATGGCGCTGAACCCATAAAATTAACACAAAAAGAGAGAAGTTTACTATTGAGAAATGGTATTCAAGTTATTGAAGGATCCTTCATTGATATCAAAAAGCAATATATAAGGCATGATGCTTATCAATTATCAGCATTAATCATGAAGTTAATCACAGAAGAGAAATATGCTATGGATAAAAAAAGGATATGGGATTATTCCTTTGTAAGTGATAAAATAAAAAATATGGAAAAAATAGATTCCCAATAAGCAGGGGATCTTTTTAGTTTAAAATATAAATTTATGAAATTCTATGCTATAATAATAAGGAATTACCTAAAATATAGGAGAACCCATATTCCTTCATATCCAATAAATAGAATAGATTGAGAAGCGTGTTAATTACAAAGGAGGATAATACATGACAATAAAACAAGCAGGCGTCTTAGTAATGTTATTCGTTTTTTTCTTTTCTAATACATTTACTTGGGCAGATACGGTAGACTCTTTAAACACTTACATAAAAAATGGAGAGATTGTCTTTGATAAGGAATTCACTGCTGAAGATGATTTTAAAAAAATTCAACCGATAGATGAAAGATATAATGAATACATGGATTATACTAATGGATTTACCATCCATTATCCTAATAATATGTTTGTGGATGTAATGTTGTCACCTATTAAAACAGTGCTATTTAATAAAGAACAAACAATTGAGATATATTATGATAATTTTCTCAATAAAACAGCATCATCTCAGGCATATATCAATTATAGCAATCGATTTTTAGAAAATGATAAGGATCATATCAAAGAATATGAAGATACACATTATATCAATGGCATGAAAACCCATATACTAAAATGGCGTCGTGAAAAACTTTCAAGGGTAGAAAACGATAAAAATTTCTACGTAAGTGCTGAAATTGTAAAGAATCACCATGAAGTATATACTGTTTTTATCAAATCAACAAAACCCTTTGAAAAGTTTGAAGATTATATGACAATTATCAAAAGTTTTGAAACGATAGAAAAAATAGGAAAACCACAAATTCACCATAAATTTAAAATGAAAAATAAAAAGCTGAATGCAGAAACTGCCGCCTTTTTCAAAAAAAAATTTTTAGAAAGCAATCAACTGATGTGGGGGATTTTTGAAAATTCAGCACCAAAAAGCTTCGATTTTTTAAAGGATATAGAGAAAAGAGTGAACTATACCTTTGATTTCTTAGTGCTTTATCAATCATTTTCAAGTGATGGATTTCCCATGGAAGAAATGCTTAATGCCTATGAGCATAACCGATATGTTGAATTAACCCTTCAAACAATGTACTTGGATGGTAGAGACAATGCCAGCGTTACCTATGATATTTTAAAGGGAAAGTATGATCAACTTTTCTATGATTATGCAGCTAAAATAAAAGAATTTGGACATCCTATCCTGTTTCGCCTCAACAATGAAATGAATGGAGATTGGTGTGTATATTCTAGCTATTATACGTCAAAAGATACGGAAATGTTTAAGGAAGTATGGAAATATGTACATCGTATCTTTAAAGAAACGGGTGTAGACAATGTTTTATGGGTATGGAATCCTCATGATGGTTCTTTTCCGAATTTTGCATGGAATCATTCCTTAGCTTACTACCCAGGGGATGAATATGTTGATATTGTTGGATTAACAGGATATAATGCAGGAACTTATTATCCAGGAGAAAAGTGGAGAGGATTTAATGAAATTTATGTACCTTTGTACAATGAATATATCAATCTATTTGAACATCCTTTTATGATTACAGAATTTGGATCAAATTCTGTAGGAGGAGACAAAATACAATGGATTCATGAGATGTTTGACAATATATCACAGTTTAAAAATATTAAGGTAGCTATATGGTGGAACGGTATTGACTGGGATAAAAACATGAAACCTGCGAGAATCTATCGACTGGATGAAACGGAAGAAATGATAAGAACCTTTGATTATCGACTAAAAGAATTTCGATATGATGAAAAACCAGAGGAGCAGGAATAATGTATGTCTTTAAAAATCAAGAAATATGTAAAAGTATCAGGCGATTTACGATGTCATATAAAATGAAGAGGTAAAAAAGTTGAAAAAGAGATGCTGTCATTCCAATGTTTCTAAAGGCATATAATACTATAAAGAGTTTTTGGATATAATGAGGAGTGGACAATGTGAGGGAAGAAATCAGTTCCGGTGGTGTTGTTGTCTTCGGAAATGCTATACTGCTTTTACGAAAATATAATGGGGATTGGGTATTGCCTAAGGGTAAAGTGGAACCAGAGGAAGATATTAGTAGTGCTGCCATTCGAGAAGTATATGAAGAAGGCAGCGTAAAAGCAGAGGTGGTGAAATATCTCGGGGAGATACACTATTGTTTTAAAGATTGTTGGGAAGAGCATGAAAAGGTTCATAAAACTGTACACTGGTATCTTATGAAAGCTAGGAATATGGACTGCATGCCTCTTAAAAAAGAAGGATTTGTAGATGCAAGATTTGTCCATATTCGCAGAGCAGCTGGCCTAGCAAAATATGATGACGAGCGAGAGATTATCAAAAAAGCAATCATAGAAATTCAAAAAGATCTCACTGATAAGTGAGGTCTTTTATGTAATAAAGAATGGGATTAAAGGAGAAAATGATAAAAACAGTAAAAAATATAAAATTCATAGAAATTTAACAAATTTGTGTTATAATAGTAGCAATATAATCTTTTCATATAAATATAAAAGGAACTTGACAAAAAATAAAAGGCAGGAAAAGCGGGTGATCATATGTCATTTTCCATGAAAACCAAAAACGAATTATCTAGAGTAATATCTGAGAAAGAATGCTGTCAGCTGGCTGAGTTAGCTGCTATTATTAGAATGAGTGGAACAATACAATTAGTAGGATTTCAGAAAGTGAATGTAAAAATTGAGACAGAAAATGCTGCGATTGCTAGAAAAACTTTTACACTATTAAAAAAATGTTTTGGGATATATACAGAATTACGGGTAAGAAAAAATAAATTGTTGAAGAAGAACAACCATTATATTATCATCATCAACAGTGAAGCCGGGGCAAACGATATCCTAAAAAGTGTAGGTATCTTGAGGATTGCCAATGAACAATTTTCTATAGATCATAGGATACCAAAAGCATTAGTGATGAACAAATGTTGCAAAAGAGCATATCTAAGAGGTGCTTTTCTTGGAGCAGGTTCTGTAAGTGACCCCGAGAAGACGTATCATATGGAATTTGTAACAAGCAATGAAGATCACAGTGAAGACTTAAAAAATTTAATTAATTTTTTTGGACTCGGCGCAAAAATTGTCCAACGTAAAAACAGTTACGTTGTATATTTGAAAGAAGGAGATCAAATTGTTGATTTACTGAATATCATGGGTGCTTATACGGCTCTACTGAATTTAGAAAATATAAGGGTCATGAAACAAGTACGAAATAATGTAAATAGAATTGTAAACTGTGAAACAGCTAATTTAAGCAAAATTGTTAATGCCTCTATTCGACAAATTGAAAATATAGAGTATATTCAGAAAACAAAAGGATTAAAAATACTTCCAGATGGGCTTAGAGAAATTGCGGAAATGAGACTTGAATATAAAGAAGCCAGCTTAAAGGAATTAGGACAAATGCTGACACCGCCAGTAGGAAAGTCAGGGGTAAATCACAGATTAAGGAAAATAGAGCAGATCGCAGAAAAATTAAAGCAAGATGAGGGGGGGATATATAGATGATTAAGAGAGAAATTGTTGTGGCAAATAAATCAGGTCTTTGTGCTAGACCAGCAGCTCTATTTGTACAAATGACAAATAAATTTACATCGGATATATTTGTTGAAAAAGGAACACAAAAGATAAATGCAAAGAGTATTATGGGGATTATGGCTTTAGGTATCGGAAAAGATGAAAAAATCACATTAATCATTGACGGTCCAGATGAAGAAGAAGCCATAAAAGAATTGGTACAGTTGGTAGAAAAAACATTGGTAGATCTATAAAAACTATTCCTAAGGGAATAGTTTTTTTAAAAGTAAAAGCAAAAATAGGTACAAAGCCTCATGAATAAAATGGGAATAAATTAGAGGAATTTTGTTAAAGCATAACGAATAGAAAGATAGTAGAAAAATTTTCCTTAATATCCTATCCCATGTAATTTTGGAGGACACCATGCTAAAACTTAATGTTGAATTTTTAAAATCAGGTATGATGTTGGCAAAATCTATCGTAAGCAGTGATGGCCAAGTTTTGTTGCAGGAAGGCGTACGCTTAAAAGAAAATTATATTGCCAAGCTTATTGAATTAGGCATTAGCGAAATTTATATTGATATAGATGAAGTAACGAATGTTGCTATTCAAGATGTGATTCAAGAGCAAACGCGAATTACAGCCCAAAATATCATGCGACAGACAATGAATGCCGTCTATATGGGAGAACATTTGCATGCACAAAGAATACTGCAATTAGTTAGCAATATTTTGGATGATCTCTTAAGCAACAAGGATATTATGGTAAACCTCTCGGATATTAAGGCAGTAGATGATTACACTTTTAGTCACTCTGTAAATGTATGTGTGTTATCCCTCATAACGGGTATTGCTATGAATTATAATAAAACACAATTAAAAGATTTGGGTGTGGGGGCAATTTTACATGATATCGGGAAAGTGGCGATTCCTCAAGAGATATTAAATAAACCTGGAAGTCTTACTAATGAAGAATATTATATAATACAGAAGCATACAGAATTAGGTTATGAAATTTTGAAAGATTATGCAGAAATTCATAGTACCAGTGCCATAGTAGCATTAACGCATCATGAAAGATATGATGGAAAAGGGTATCCTTTTGGGAAAAAAGCAAAAGAAATCCATGAATTTTCAAGAATTGTGAATATTGCTGATGTATATGATGCCCTTACGTCTGATAGGGTTTATAAAAAAAAGATACTTCCCCATCAAGCAGTAGAATATTTAACGGCAATGGGAAATCATCAGTTTGATTATGATATGGTAAAAAAATTTATTTTACATGTAGCCTGCTATCCTGTTGGGACGGTTGTATTTTTAAGTACAGGTGTTAAAGCAGTGGTAGTGGAGGTACATAGAAATTATCCTAATAGGCCAAAAGTGAGATGCTTGTGGGATAGAGATGGCAATGCATACAAGCAAAACCTAGAAATAGACTTAGCACAGGTGCCATCGGTTACAATTGTTGAGGTATTAGAGAATATTAAATAATTTTGGTATAATAAAAGGTATGGATGAAATGTTCATATCTTTTTTGTTGCGAAGATAAGATGGAATATTTTTAATACAGTTTACAGAATTTGACGGGAGATTGCCGGTTTTATTAAGAATAAGATGCCGAATAGATATAAAGGCATAGGGAGCGATACTTATGATTACAAAAAATGAACAGATTTTGAACTATATAAAGAGTTTAGAAATTGGGAGCAGGATTTCTGTTAGACAAATTGCACAGGATTTAGATGTTAGTGAAGGAACAGCATATAAAGCCATAAAAGATGCTGAGCTGAGAGAATTGGTTAGTACAATTCCAAGGGTAGGGACGATAAGAGTGGAAAAAGTTGAAAAAAATCGTATTACCAAAGTGACCTTCAGTGAGGTAGCCAATATTGTAGAAGGAAATATTTTAGGGGGGCATGAGGGCATTTATAAAACAGTGAACAAGTTTGTAATTGGTGCAATGGATATAAATGAAATGTCCAAATATATCTCTGCGGATGACTTGTTGATTGTAGGAAACAGGGATAATGCACATAAACTTGCCCTTGATAAGGGATGTGCTATTCTCATCACCGGAGGATTGTCCTGTAGAGAAGATATCAAAAAAATGGCCAATGAGAAAAAACTTCCTATTATTTCAACAAGCTATGATACATTTACCATTACAAGTATAATCCATCGGAATATTCATGAAAGATTGATAAAAAAAGAAATATTGTTGGCAGAAGATATTATGCCTAAGAGTCTACATTATCTTGAACTTGGGGATACTGCTGGCGATATGAAAAAACATATGAAAAAAACGAAGCACAGCAGATTTCCAGTAGTTGATAAAAATAAATATGTAGTGGGTATTATTACGCCAAGAGATATAGCGGGTGCAAAAGATAGTCAATTGATTGCCAATCTGATGACGGTTAATCCTATTACGATTGCAGCCAATACCTCTGTGGCATATATTTCTCATATCATGATTTGGGAAGGCATTGAAATGGTGCCTATAACAGAAGGAAAAAAACTAATAGGGGTTATTACAAGGCAAGATGTGATTAAAGGACTAAAATACATTCGAAACCAACCCCATGTAGGTGAATCCTTTGAAGATATGCTGATTAATCAATGTAAAATAGAGGAAACCCCGAAAGGTATAAAGTTAACGGGTGAGATTACACCTATGATGTTAAATGAGTTGGGTATAGTCAGTGCAGGCGTATTAGTGATGCTCATGTCTACAGCTGGTTCTATAGCAATAAAAACGCAAAAACATTTGGACAGTGTGATAGATAGCTTTATGATTTATTATATCAAACCTTTACAATTAGCAAATCATATTGAAATTTATGCGGATATTGTGAATATGGGGAGAAACTTTTATAAGGTAGATGTTGCAAGTTATAATGATGGAAAAATTGTATCCAAGGCGATGATGTCTGCAAAACTACTAAAAAAATAAATAGGGAAGAAAGGAGGTCGCTATGAGAGATTTTGTACATTTACATGTACATACAGAATATAGTTTATTAGATGGGGCTGCACGAATTCCCAAACTTATGAGACTGGCAAAAAGTATGGGTATGAAAGCAGTGGCGATTACAGATCATGGTGCCATGTTCGGTGTGATAGATTTTTATAAAGAAGCGTTAAAACAAGGGATAAAGCCAATTATAGGGTGTGAAGTATATACAGCTAGCAGAACAATGTATGACAAAGATCCGGTAAAGGATAAGAAATTAGGACATTTGGTTTTGTTGGCAAAAAATGATATTGGCTATAAAAATATTATGAAAATTGTATCCCTTGGCTATGTAGATGGTTTTTATTATAAGCCCCGGATTGATGTTTCGATTCTTGAAAAAAATAGTGAAGGAATAATTGCTTTAAGTGCCTGCTTAGCAGGAAATATTCAACAGCAGCTGCTCTATCAGAATTATGAGGCAGCAAAAACGGAAGCATTAAAGCTTGAAAATATATTTGGCAAAGAGAATTTTTATCTAGAGCTGCAAGATCATGGAATGGAAGAGCAACAAACCGTCAATCGACAATTGATTCGATTAAGTAAAGAAACAGGGATTCCTTTAGTAGCCACCAATGATGTGCATTACTTGAAAAAAGAAGATGCAGATGTTCATGACATCTTGATGTGTATTCAAACAGGAAAGACAGTTGAAGAAAAGGATCGATTAAAATTTCCCACCAATGAGTTTTATTTCAAATCTGCTAAGGAGATGGAAGAACTTTTTCTTTACGCACCTGAAGCCTTAGACAATACGGTGAAAATCGCAGAAAGGTGTAATGTACAATTTGATTTTAACCAAATTCACCTTCCTAAATATGATGTTCCAAAAGGATATAGTGCAAAAGCATACCTTCGAAAGTTATGCAGTACCGGTTTGGCTAAGCGCTATAAAGAGATTACCCCTGTGTTACAGAAAAGATTAGATGATGAATTGAGAACCATCGAAAATATGGGGTATGTAGAATATTTTTTGATTGTGTGGGATTTTATAAGATATGCAAAAGAACAGCATATCATGGTAGGCCCTGGACGTGGTTCTGCAGCAGGAAGTATTGTAGCCTATACCTTAGGCATTACAGATATTGACCCTATTCAATACAATCTTATTTTTGAAAGATTTCTAAATCCAGAAAGAATTAGTATGCCGGATATTGATATTGATTTTTGTTTTGAAAGAAGACAAGAAGTAATTGACTATGTTATTAGAAAGTATGGTAAGGAAAAGGTAGCACAAATCATTACCTTTGGAACGATGGCAGCTAGGGCAGCAATAAGAGATGTGGGACGAGCTATTAATATGTCTTATGCTCAAGTAGATGCCATTGCAAAACAAATTCCACTTCAATTGGGCATGACCATCGATAAGGCACTAGAAGTAAACAATGTACTAAAGGAAATGTATGATGGGGATGAGCAGGCGAAATATCTTATTGATGTAGCGAAGGCAGTGGAAGGAATGCCTAGGCATGCTTCAACCCATGCAGCAGGTGTAGTGATATCGAAGGAGGCTGTTGATGAGTATGTGCCATTATATATGCATGATAATGGTATTACGACACAATTTACGATGGGTACGCTGGAGGAGTTAGGTCTTCTCAAAATGGATTTTTTGGGTTTGAGAAATCTTACAGTGATTCGAGATGCACTTGAAAATATTGAGAAAAATCATCACATCAAAATTGATTTTTCTACCATGAAATATGATGATCCTAAAGTGTATGAACTTATTAGTAAAGGGGATACCTTAGGGGTATTTCAATTAGAAAGTGCAGGAATGCGACAATTTATGAAGGAGCTAAAACCAGATTGCTTTGAAGATATTATCGCGGGAATTTCTTTATTTAGGCCAGGTCCTATGGATTCGATTCCCAAATATATTGAGTATAAAAACAATCCCCAAAAAATTCAATATTTACATCCAAAACTAGAACCAATTTTGAATGTAACCTATGGATGTTTGGTTTATCAAGAACAAGTTATGCAAGTTGTAAGAGAATTAGGGGGATATTCCTATGGACGAAGCGACTTGGTTCGTCGTGCTATGGGTAAGAAGAAGATGGAAGTGATGGAGAAAGAGAGACAATACTTTATACATGGAAAACAGGATGCTCAGGGAAACATAGAAATTACAGGATGTATAAGAAATGGTGTCCCTGAAGACATTGGTAATCAAATATATGATGATATGATCGATTTTGCAAAATACGCCTTTAACAAATCCCATGCGGCTGCATATGCTGTTTTAGGTTATCAAACTGCTTATTTAAAATGTTATTATCCTGTAGAGTTTATGGCAGCATTGATTACCAGTGTTATGGGAAATACGCCAAAGGTGGCCCAATACATTGAAGATTGTAAAAAAAGAGGTATTGATATCCTTCCCCCTAGCGTAAATGATAGTGAAGCAAAATTTACTGTAGAAAATGGTAAAATTCGCTTTGGATTAATGGCGGTGAAAAATGTAGGACTAGGTGTAATCGAAGCCATTGTGAATGCACGTAGAGAGAAAGGCGCTTATTTAAGCTTTTTAGATTTTTGTGACAAAGTAGAAATGGGAGAAGTGAATAAACGTGCCATTGAAAGCCTTATAAGATGCGGTGCCTTTGATTATATGGGTGCAAATCGGGCACAATTAATGGCCATTTATGAAAAAGTGATGGAGGGAGTGCAGCAGGATCGAAGAAGAAATCTTCAGGGACAAGTATCACTCTTTCAAGCCTTTGATGAAGCATTGTCTAATCATGTTAAAGAAGATATATTACCTGATATTTTGGAATTTACTCCTAAAATATTACTAACTATGGAGAAAGAAGTTTTAGGATTATATATTAGTGGTCATCCCCTTGCAGAATTTGAGGAAGAAATAAAAGCAATTTCCACGATTACAACAGCGGGTTTATTGGAAATTGACGAAAACCATAAAGATAGCAAGATAAAAGATGGTGCTTATATACGAGTAGCAGGTTTGATTGCACATAGGCAAAATAAAATGACCAAAAACAATCATATGATGGCGTTTTTAACCCTAGAAGATTTATCTGGGACTGTGGAAGTGCTTGTTTTTCCTAAGATATTTGATAAATATATGAATTTTTTGCATGAAGATAATACAGTGATTATTGAAGGGAAAATAAGCATGAGAGAAGAAGAAGAACCGAAGATAATCGCAGAAAAAATGCTACCACTAATAAAGAAAAAAAATAGCAAGGAGCATACTGAAAGCAGTGAACATCATGGTGCTGAAAAATTATATCTGAAAATCTGCAAAGGGCAGAATACAACGATGATCTTTAACAAAATTAAACCCATTCTTAAGCATTGGAGGGGAAATATACCTGTTTATTTGTATCTAGAAGAATCCCAAAAAAAATTGCAGGCACAGAAAGATTTGTGGGTCACATTAAATGATGGGTTAATTGAAGAACTGGAAGAATTATTAGGGGAAGAATGTGTAAAAATATGTTAAAAAGCTTTAAATAGGAATGATATTAACCATAACATCAAAGCAAAATATAAGTTCAATGAATTTAATTATTGGGATGTATTGAAATTTGCTAAAAATTAGATTAAAATAAAAACAAATCAAACTACTCCAGAGGGAGGACGCAACTATGTGGACAGTAGTATATATGGCACATAACAAAGCAGACGCTAGAAAAATCAAGAATGCTTTAGATTCAGAAGGGTTTTTGGTTAAAATCAAGCCTATTGGAAAAGAAGATGATCGAGTTTATGAAGTGTTAGTTCCCAATGCTGAAGTAGAAGAGGCCCATGAGGTTTTGGTAAATTTATAGAAAAAGTATATGGTATGTTATAGGGGAAAGTACTGTTTAAGTGTGCTTTCCCCTATAAAATATATATAGGTTTTTTCTAGTTTATAGAACAAATGATCATGAAGGAGGCATAAAATGAAGAAAATTGGTGTGCTAACGAGTGGAGGAGATTCACCAGGAATGAATGCTGCTATAAGAGCAGTGGTAAGAGCAGGTATTTATCACGGCTTAAAGGTGGTTGGAATAAAAAGGGGTTATGAAGGGTTAATTAATGGAGATATTGAAGACATGCACCTCTCGTCTGTGGCAGATATTATTCATCGAGGAGGGACCATGCTAAGAACTGCACGAAGTGATGAGTTTAAAACACAGAGAGGATTGGAAAAGGCATTAAATGTCATTAATATCTTTGGTATTGAAGGAATTGTTGTCATTGGTGGAGATGGTTCTTTAAGAGGCGCTGAGAAATTGAGCCAAGAAGGAATTCCTACCATCGGACTTCCAGGTACGATTGATAATGATTTGGCTTATACAGACTATACAATAGGTTTTGATACAGCTATTAATACAGTGCTTCATGCCATTAGTAATATTCGAGATACATCTACTTCCCATGGAAGAGCTAATATTATTGAGGTTATGGGAAGACATTGTGGCGATATTGCATTATATGCAGGTGTAGCAGGAGGTGCTGAAAGTATTATTGTACCTGAAAAGAACTGGTCAATCGATGAAATCTGTAAAAGATTAATCCAAGGAAAGAACAGAGGGAAACTACATAGTATTATTATTTTAGCAGAAGGAACTGTAAAAAATTCCTACGAAATAGTAAATGAGATCAAAGAAAAGACAGGTATGGATACACGATTAACCATCCTGGGGCATATACAGAGAGGTGGCAGTCCAACTGCTTTTGACAGAATATTGGCAAGTCGGATGGGGAGTAAGGCTGTTGAACTTCTAATGCAGAATAAAAAAGGTAGAGCACTTGGTATAAAAGGAAATCAAATTTGTGATCAAGATATTTCTGAAGCACTTAGCATAGAAAAGGAAATTAATAAAGAGTTGTATGAACTTGCAAAGATACTATCAATATAGCGGAGGGGATATTGCATATGAGAAAAACAAAAATTGTTTGTACGATTGGTCCGGCTAGCGAAAAGAAAGATACACTAACAAAACTTATTGAAAGTGGCATGAATGTAGCAAGACTCAATTTTTCACATGGCACCCACCAAGAGCATCAAAAACGAATCGACACCATCAAAGAAGTAAGAAAAATGTTAAAGGTGCCCATCGCCATTTTGTTAGATACAAAAGGACCTGAAATTCGGACAGGCAAATTCCAAGAAGAAGAAATTTTTTTAGAAGAAGGAAAATTCTTTACCTTGACAACAAAAGATATTGTTGGAAACCAAGAAATAGGAAGCATTACCTATAAAGGGCTTCCGGGAGATGTAAAAAAAGGAGACCGAATCCTCATCGATGATGGGTTGATAGAATTAGAAGTAGTAGAAATTATAGGAGATACAGATATTCAGTGTAGAATAAACAATTCAGGAATAATCAAGAACCATAAAGGTGTGAATGTACCAGGGGTTAAAATTAACCTTCCTGCAATTACACAAAAAGATAAAGAGGATATTATCTTTGGGATAGAAAATGAGATAGACTTTATTGCCGCTTCTTTTGTAAGAAAAGCAGAAGATGTATTAGAGATAAGAAAGGTTTTAGAAGAACATAATGCAGATTATATCCAAATCATTTCTAAAATCGAAAATCAAGAAGGGGTAGATAATATTTCAAAGATTATTCAGGTTTCTGATGGTATTATGGTTGCTAGAGGAGATCTAGGTGTAGAAATCCCTACGG
This sequence comes from Clostridiaceae bacterium 35-E11, assembly GCA_038396625.1. Lineage (GTDB taxonomy): Bacteria > Bacillota > Clostridia > Peptostreptococcales > Thermotaleaceae. The sequence goes on along the minus strand of CP121688.1, from coordinate 2,795,551 downwards.
AACAAATACCCCTTGCACAAAAAATGATTATTGCTGAATGTAACACAGTAGGAAAACCTGTTATTACTGCTACGCAAATGTTAGATTCTATGATGAGAAATCCAAGACCTACAAGAGCAGAGGTGACGGATGTAGCGAATGCCATATTTGATGGGACAGATGCGATTATGCTATCAGGAGAAACAGCAGCGGGAAAATATCCTATAGAAGCTGTAAAAACTATGGCAAATATTGCTGAAACAACAGAACAATCTTTGGATTATCGTGCGATATTAAGAGAGAAAGGCGTAGGAAAAGAAAAAAGCATTACAGATGCCATCAGCCATGCAACCTGTACCAGTGCGCAAGATCTAGGTGCATCTGCTATCATTACAGCCACATCATCAGGTTATACAGCAAGAATGGTATCAAAGTTTAGACCCAAAGCACCGATTATTGTATCTACTACAAGTCAAAAAGTAGCCAGAAGAGTTACATTAACTTGGAATACCTATTCAGTCCTTGTGAACGAGGGATACTCAACAGATGAAGTGTTTGATCTTTCTATTCAAAAAGCGTTGGAGACTGGATATATAAAAGGTGGAGATTTGGTTATTATCACTGCGGGTGTACCTGTAGGCGTTGCAGGTACAACCAATACGATTAAGGTGCATATAGCAGGAGAAATAGTAGCAAAAGGAATGGGAATAGGAAAACAATCTGCCACAGGAAAGGTTTGTATCATTAATAATCCACAAGAAGGCAAACAAAAATTTGAGGAAGGAGATATTCTTGTTACCGTTGCAACAGATAAAGACATGGTAGGATTTATGGAGAAGGCAGCTGCCATTATTGTAGAAGAAGGTGGTTTGACCTCTCATGCAGCCATAGTGGGATTACATCTTGGTAAGCCAGTAATTGTTGGAGCTGAAGATGTTACAAAAATACTAAAAGATGGAAGTATCGTTACTGTAGACGCCATAAGGGGGCTTGTATATAGTGGCAGGGCAAATGTACTATAGTGTTTAAATAATAATTACAGTCGAACTTTATAAAGTTCGGCTGTTGCTATATTATGGTATAATATAGTTCAAGGAATATAAAGATAAGAAAAGGACAGAACAGGAGGTAATATAGATGCACATCAATGACGCAGTGGTAAGAGTAAGATATCAGGAAACGGATCAAATGGGGGTCGCTTATCATGGTAATTATTATACTTGGTTTGAAGTAGGGAGATCTAGCTTCTTCCGTTCATTAGGCTATACCTACAAACAATTAGAACAGGAAGGTATTATATTGCCTGTTATAGAAAGTAATTGCTCCTATAAAGTTGGGGCAAAATATGATGATGAATTATGGATACGTACAAAAATAAAAAATTTAAAGGGCGTGCGTATTGTATTTGAATATAAAATTATTCGAAAAAAGGATGAAGTACTATTGGCAATGGGTGAGACTACCCATGCATTTGTGGATAAAACTTTAAAACCTGTGAATTTTAAAAAGCGAAATCCTAAGATTTGGGATTTGTTATACGCATGTCTTGAAGAGGTGAAATAAATATGTTGCTAAAATTAATTTTATTATTTACTGTGACGCCAGTGGTGGAATTGGCACTGTTATTTCAGTTAAACAACTATATTGGTCTAGGATATACCTTAGGGATTGTGTTATTTACAGGAATATTTGGTGCGTATTTGGCAAAATCCCAGGGACGGCAAATACTCTCTCGTATAAAATACGAAATGCAGGAGGGGAGAATGCCAGGAGAAGAATTGATCAATGGGTTGTGTGTTTTGTTGGGAGGAGCGATGTTGCTAACACCAGGAATTATTACAGATACCTTTGGGTTTGTTTTGGTAATCCCTATCACAAGAGAAGCTGTGAAGCTTTACCTAAAAGAAAAATTTAGAAAGATGATAGAAAGTGGAAATGTAAATATTTTTTTTAAGTGGTAGAAAATAAATTGTTTGATGACCTATTGAAAGCTTTATTTCAAAGTGTACCTTTTAAAATTAGCGTTTATAATCAATTTAAATTTGAAAAAAACGAAAACGTTTGCTATAATAATATCAAAAACAGATGGGGAAATGCATATGAATGTTACGATTAAAGATATTGCTAAAAAAACAGGGGTTTCTTATACCACGGTTTCTCGTGCATTGAATGGAAAACCCGGTGTTAACCAAGCAACCATGGAAAGGATATTAGAGGAAGCTAAAAAAATGGGATATCAGCCAAATGCTATAGCAAGAGGATTGGTAACAAAACATACCAATACCTTAGGATTGATTATACCAGATATTACAAATCCTTTCTTTCCTACAATTGCTAGTGGTGTAGAGGAAGCAGCAAGCAAAAATGGCTACAATGTTTTTTTATGCAATACAAATTGGAATAAAGAAAAAGAACGGGCTTATCTAAGACTGTTGCAAGAGAGAAGAGTAGATGGGATCATTATTAAATCCACATCAGACAATAATGATTTACATGAATATATAACAACGCCAACGGTATTACTGGATAGCAGATCTGATGAAGGGAAATATAGTTCTGTTGAGACAGATAATATGCGTGGTGGATTTCTTGCTACAAAGCATTTAATCGAACTAGGCTATAAAAGGATTGCTTATATTGGTGGTCATGCCAATTCACACTCTAATACAACAAGATTAGAGGGATATAAGCAGGCTTTGAGAAAGTTTCATTTGGAAATTGATGAGGAAATAATTTTATATGGAGACTTTAAAATGAAAAGTGGTTATCAACTAATAGAAAAACTACTGAAATCCGACAATCCCCCAGATGCTGCTTTTGCAGGAAATGACTTTATGGCTTTAGGTGTTCTACATTGTGTACAAGTCTTTGGACTAAATATTCCAAGAGATTTTGGGGTAGTAGGTTTTGACAATATACCTTTTGCACAGCTTCCCCAGGTGCAATTAACTACCATTAATCAACCCACGTATTATATGGGTAAATCAGCTTTGGAACTACTCCTAGAAGAAATAAATTGTGGAAGTGAAAAAATGGTAAAACGCGTTATTCTTGAGCCAGACATTGTAATAAGAAACACTACGGGACCTAAAGGTGTATAATGAAAATAAAAATTTGTGATGTATCTTTTTCATACAAATAAACCTTTTCTTTAATGAAGATGAAGGTTTATTTTTTATTTAGAATCATAAAGAACAAAGATTATTATATCCAAAATATTTTTTTGAAAATATTTTGGAGAAAAACGTTATTTAATTCACAAAATTCTCCATGCATTAAATTATTTTAGCGCTTATGAGACATAAAAAACTGCACAAGATTTTGCAAACGTTAATTATAAAAAATGTGAATAAAAACTATAATAACAATCATTAGATTAAATATTTATAAAATAAAAACTAAAACAAAATCTGTATATATGTTGTAATTTAAAGGATAGATAACCATGTAAAAAGATTAACAAATTTGCGACAATTGTTAAATTATTTATAATTGACAAAAAAATTTCTATGTAGTAATATTATTTTAAAGATATTCGCAAACGTTTGCCAGAAATGAGTTTGTAAATTTTCATCTTTGGCAAAAACAAAGGAGGTTTATGAAGTCAATGCAAAAAGTCAAAATAGGAATCGTAGGCCTAGGGAGATTAGGGAGAAAACATGCAGAAAATATTGCCTTTAGAATTCCCAATGCAGAATTGATGGCAGTATGTAGTATTATAGAGGAAGAAGTAAAAGAAGTGATGAAAGCTTGGCATATTCCATATGGCTATACTGCTTTTAGTGAGATGATAAAGAATCAAGAACTAGATGCCATATTTATCGCATCTCCTTCCGCAGAACATTGTCAACAAATTGCAGATGCTTTAGATGCTGGGTTTCATGTATTTAGCGAAAAACCCTTAGGAACTACCTTAGAAGAATGTAAATTAGCAGAAGCTGCAGTAGAAAAGCATCCAGACAAAATATTTATGCTGGGTTTTATGAGAAGATATGATCCGTCTTATGCTTATGCGAAGAAAAAAGTTGCAGAGGGTGTTATCGGAAAACCGATTTTATTTAGAGGGTATAGTCAAGATCCAGAAAGTGCGATAGAAGGTGCTATTCAATATGCTGGACATAGTGGAGGTCAGTTTATCGACATGGCTGTTCATGATATCGATTTAGCAAGATGGTTCCTAGAATCAGAGGCAAAGACAGTTTTTGCAGTTGGTGGATGTTATGCCCATCCAGAGTTTGCGCAATATCAGGATGGAGATAATGTTTCAGCACTCATACAGTTTAAAAATGAAACGATGGCATTTTTGTTTGCAGGTAGGACAGCGCCTCATGGTTATAATGTGGAAACAGAGATTATTGGTACTAAAGGTATTTTAAGAATTGGTGCTGTGCCACAAAAAAATTTAGTGGAAATATTAGACGAGCAGGGTGTAAGAAAAGAATGTTCCCAGAACTTTTTGGAAAGATTTGAGCAGGCATATATAGACGAATTACAGGAGTTTGTGGATTGTATTATAGAGAACCGACGACCGGATGTAACGGTATATGATGGAACTAGATCAACTGTCATTGCTTATGCAGCAACAGATTCCTTTAGAGAAAATAAACTTATTAGATTATAAAAAATATAACCCTAGTAACAAAGCATCTCCGTTTTTTTACAAAAATATAACTGAATATTCAAACGATCAATTATAAACCCATATCCTTGCACAAGGAAATCATCGAAATGAAAGTTAAGGATTTGGGTATTATATAAAAATAAATATTAAGGGAGGAAAAAGCGGTGAAAAAAATTCTTGCAATACTATTGATTCTTATGATGGGGTTAACATTATTTGTAGGATGTGGCGAGAAGGGTACAACAAATGAATCTGCTAAGGAAGATGGGAAAGTGAAAGTAGGGGTTTCTATTTCTAACTTCGATGATACGTTCTTAATGTATATGAAAGATGGTATGGATGCTTATGCAAAATCATTAGGCGATGAAGTAGAGGTTACTTATGTAGATGCCAAGGAAGATGCAGTAAAACAGCTAGGACAAGTAGAAAACTTTATTGCACAAGGCGTTGACGCAGTAATTGTTGTTCCTGTGAATACGGAAGCAACTGCACCTATTACAGAAGCTGCTCAAAATGCTGATGTACCTCTAGTGTATGTAAACAGATTACCTGGAAATTTACCTGATGATGTAATCTTCGTTGGATCTGAATCAATTGATGCAGGAATCTTCCAAATGGAATACTTAGCAGAGAAAATGGGTGGAAAAGGTAATGTCGTAATTATGATGGGGAAATTGGATAATGAATCTGCCATCATGAGAACAGAGGGCGTAAAAAAAGTTATTGAAGAGAAATATCCAGATATTAAAGTGATTAAAGAGCAAACAGGTGAATGGTCAAGAGCAAAGGGAATGGCTTTGATGGAAAACTGGCTAGCGAGTGGTGATAAAATTGATGCAGTGGCTTCCAACAATGATGATATGGCTTTAGGTGCAATCAATGCAATTGAAGCAGCTGGAAAATTAGGAGAAATACTTGTTGGTGGTGTAGATGCAACGCCAGATGCTTTAAAAGAATTAGAGGCAGGTAAATTAGATTGTACAGTATTCCAAGATGCAGAAGGACAAGGAAAAGGTGCTATGGAAGCAGCTGTAAATAAAGCAAAAGGTGAAGCAGTAGAAAATAGAGTTATGATTCCATTCCAATTGGTAACACCAGAAAACTATAAGGAATTTATAAAATAAGTAAGAAACAATTATATAAAGGATATCAATGGTGATTGATATCCTTTATATAAATGAAAATGAGGTGAAAATATGGATAGTCAATATATTTTAAAAATGCAAGATATCACCAAAGAATTTCCAGGAGTGAAGGCACTTGATGGCGTAAATTTGAATATTCGAAAAGGTACTGTACACGCATTGATGGGAGAAAATGGTGCAGGAAAATCTACGTTAATGAAGATTCTTATTGGTATTCATCAACCCACTTCAGGAATAATCACCTTCAAAGGAGAAGAAATCAATATTACAGATACCAATTATGCGTTAAAGAAAGGGATTTCTATGATTCATCAAGAGCTAAGTCCAATCCCTTATATGACTATTGCAGAGAATATTTTTTTAGGCAGAGAGCCTGTAAATAAACTTGGATTAGTAGATAATAAAAAACTTGAAGAGATGACAAAAAAATTATTTGAAATGTTAGAAATTAACTTAGAGCCAAACACAAAAATGCGTGAACTAAGCATAGCCAATACCCAGATGGTAGAAATTGCAAAAGCCATATCCTATGATTCAGATTTAATTATTATGGATGAACCGACTTCTGCGATTACAGAAAAAGAAGTGCTTCATCTTCATAAAATTATTCATCGACTAAAAGAAAAAGAAGTTTCTATTATTTATATTACCCATAAAATGCATGAGGTATTTAAAATTTCTGATGATATTACTGTATTGAGAGATGGCACCTATGTTGGAACAGAAGAAGCAAAGAATTTAAATAATGACAAATTAATTGAAATGATGGTAGGACGTGAATTAAAACAAGTTTTTCATAAAGAAGAGGCTGAAATAGGCGATGTGATTTTGGAAGTAAAAAACTTAACGAGAAAAGGTGTTTTTGAAGATATTAATTTCCAATTAAGAAAGGGAGAAATATTAGGAATTGCAGGACTAATGGGATCTGGAAGAACAGAAGTAATGGAGAATATATTTGGTATTACTCAAAGAGAGGATGGAGAAATTTATCTACACGGAGAGCGTGTCAAAATTGATAGTCCTGAGGATGCCATTAAACATAAGCTGGCTTTATTAACTGAAGATAGAAAATTAACCGGACTTTATTTAATGCTTTCAGTTCGAGATAATATGATTATTGCCAACATTGATGAATATATTAATGGGACTTTTATTGATTATAAAAAGATCAATGAGGTATGCGAAGAAGAAAAAGGAAGATTAGGAATTAAAACACCTAGCATGGACCAGCTGATTCGAAATTTAAGTGGAGGAAATCAACAAAAAGTATTGATTTCTCGTTGGCTGCTAACGCAACCAGATATTTTAATACTTGATGAACCTACTCGAGGAATCGATGTTGGTGCAAAAGCTGAAATTCATAAATTAATGTCAAAACTAGCACAACAGGGGAAAGCTATTATCATGATTTCGTCAGAATTACCAGAAGTACTAGGGATGAGTGATCGTATTATGGTGATGCATGAAGGACGAAAGTCTGGAGAATTATCAAGAGAAGAAGCAACTCAAGAAAAAATCTTAGAGCTGGCAACAGGAACCTATCACTAGAGATGCCACGTATATAAAGTCAATGATGGATTCGGGGAGGAGTAGAAATGGAAAAAGTAGAGATCGTTGAAGGTGTAAAGATGGATAAAAAACAGGCAAAAAAGATTTTTGAAAAGTATGGCATATATTTTATTTTTGTAAGTATGGTGATTGCAATGTCCATACTATCACCAGCATTTTTAAAAGTAGGCAATCTTTTGAATGTAGTACGGCAGATTTCTGTAATTGGCTTAATTGCTATGGGTGTGACGATGATTATTATTACCACAGGAATTGACCTGTCATCAGGTTCAGTTTTGGCATTAGCGGCAGTTGTAGCAGCTAGTTTTGCACAAAGATCCGATTGGGCAGCAGCGATGTATCCTTCTTTGACAGGATTACCTGTGATTGTACCAATACTTGCTGGGTTATTGGTGGGGGTTGCATGTGGCTTTGTGAATGGTACAATCATTGCAAAAACGAAAATTCCACCCTTTATTGCCACGTTAGGTATGATGACAGCGGCAAGAGGATTGGCTTTATTATACAGCGATGGTAGACCAGTCAGTAGTTTGACAAATTCTTATAATTTTATTGGACAGGGAAAAATATTCGGTATTCCGTTCCCTATACTGATCCTTCTTGTAATGGCAATGTTTTCACATATCTTATTGAAAAATACAAAATTTGGAAAATACATTTATGCGATTGGTGGCAATGAAAACGCAGCAGTTGTTTCAGGAATTAATGTTTCAAAATATAAAATTATGCTTTATACCTATGCTGGTATGCTAGCTGGGTTAGCAGGGATTGTATTATCTTCAAGAATTAGCTCAGGACAACCAGGATTAGGTGTAGCCTATGAGTTAGATGCCATTGCTTCAGCTGTTATCGGAGGTACCAGCTTATCTGGAGGAATTGGAACAATTCCAGGAACGATGGTAGGGGCCCTGATCATTGGCGTGTTAAATAATGGACTTGATTTATTGAATGTTTCTGCTTATTGGCAGCAGATTATTAAAGGTGTCATTATTGTAGGGGCTGTTATCTTAGATGAAAGAAAAAACCATGGAAAAAAATAATTTGTAGCATCAATAAGGAGGAGAAAAATGAATTTGTTGAAGTTTGATTTAGATAGAGAACTTGATTTTATAGCATTAGGTCGATTATGTATAGATTTAAATGCCAATGAAATTCATCGTCCTATGGAAGAAACCATGACCTTTACAAAATATTTGGGAGGTTCTCCAGCAAATATTGCGGTAGGAATGGCGAGATTGGGAATGAAGACAGGGTTCATTGGAAGAGTGTCAGATGATCAGATGGGCAGATACATTATAAACTATCTTAAAAAGGATGGCATTGATACATCGAGTGTAATTACTGACCAATCGGGAACGGTAACAGGATTGGCGTTCACAGAAATTAAGAGTCCAACGGATTGTAGTATTTTGATGTATCGGGACAATGTATCAGATCTAAAGCTTGAACCAAAAGATGTTTCTGAAGAATATATTAAGAATGCAAAAGCATTACTCATCTCAGGTACAGCACTGGCCCAAAGTCCATCTCGTGAAGCGGTATTTTTAGCCTTGGATTATGCAAAAAAACATAATACCCTTGTATTCTTTGATATAGACTATCGTCCATATACGTGGAGATCTGTGGAAGAAACCAGTGTTTATTATAATTTGGCAGCAGAAAAATGTGATGTTATTATTGGAACCAGAGAAGAATTCGATATGATGGAAGCGCTAACTATGGCAGGAAATAAGGATGATGATGTAACAGCAAAGAAATGGTTTAGCTATCATGCAAAAATTGTGGTCATTAAACATGGTAAAGAGGGTTCTATCGCTTATACAAAGAATGGAGAAAGCTTCCAAGGTAAGATCTATCCAGCAAAGGTGGTAAAAACCTTTGGAGCAGGAGACTCCTATGCAGCAGGATTTATTTATGGATTGATGCAAGGGTGGGATATCTCAAGAGCTATGTCCTTTGGTGCAGCATCGGCTTCCATTGTCATTTCTAGTCACAGCTGTTCTGATGCAATGCCTACAGCTGATGAAATTCAATCCTATATTGATAAGTGTGAAAAAGGCAAAATACAATAATTTTTTAAGTAAAAACGCAAACGTTTGCGATGTTTTATAAAAGAGAACAATAATATAGAAGCATTTTAAAATTTCTACAAGGAGGAATTACAAATGACAGAAATGAACAACAATGCGAAAGACTATGTAGCAGGATTAATAACAAGAGCTAGGAATGCACAGAAAATTGCAAATGCCTATACACAAGAAAAAGTGGATGATTTATGTACGGCAATTGCTTGGAATATCGTAAAAGAAGTGAATGCTGATAAGATTGCAAAACTTGCGGTAGAAGAATCTAAACTAGGAAATTACGAAGGAAAATATGCAAAGCTTATGACCAAAATTAGAGGTGGTCTTCGTGACATGAAAGGTAAAAAATCTGTAGGTGTCATCGAACATGATGAGGAAAAGGGCATCTTTAAAGTGGCAAAACCCGTGGGTGTTGTTGCCGGTTTAGTTCCTTGCACAAATCCAGAAGCCACCCCAGTTTTAAAGGCAATGAATGCAATTAAAGGAAGAAACGCTATTATTTTAGCACCCCATCCTAGAACAAAGAAAACAAACACTTTTATTGTAAATATTATTCGAGACACCTTAAAAAAATATGATGCACCTGAGGATTTAGTGATCGGCATTGAGGAACCGACGATGGAGATTAGTGGAGAACTAATGAAGCAAGCTGACCTTGTACTGGCTACAGGAGGTGGCGGTATGGTAAAAGCTGCTTATAGCTCTGGTACACCAGCTTATGGGGTAGGACAAGGAAATGCAGTTACCGTTGTAGATGAAACTGCTGACTTAAAAGATGTTGCTAATAAAATTATGAGAAGTAAAACCTTTGATTTTGCTACAAGTTGTTCAACAGAAAATGCCTGTGTGATTCAAGAAAGTATTTATGAAGCATTAATCGAAGCGATGGAATCGGAAGGAGGCTACCTTGTAAGTGCTGAGGAAAAGAAAAAATTGGAGAAGGCGATGTGGGTTGACGGCCATTTGAGTCCTGCAATCATTGCACAAGCACCTCAAAAGATTGCTGCTGAAGCGGGGATTGATCTACCGGAAGGCAAAAAGTTTTTCATGGTAGAAGAATCAGGCATAGGGCCAGACTATCCATTCTCGGGGGAGAAGCTTTCCGTTGTTACAACCTTGTTTAAATATAAGGAGTTTGAGGAAGCCATTGAGAAAGTAAATGCGATCACAGATTATCATGGCAGCGGGCATTCCTGTGGTATTCATTCTTTCAACGAAGCCAATATTCTCGCCCTTGCTGAGCAGACCAAAACAAGCCGTATTATGGTGAGACAGCCACAATGTTTAGCAAATAGTGGTGCATGGACAAACGGTATGCCAATGACGTTAACCTTAGGCTGTGGTACATGGGGAGGCAATATCTCTTCTGAAAATATTACGTGGAAGCATCTGATCAATGTTACTTGGGTGTCGGCTCCAATTCTATCAACACAACCAACAGACGAAGCATTATTTGGCAAATTTATGCTGGAAGAATAGGTGAGGATGATGTTAGTTAATCTGAAGGAAATCTTAGCGGGCGTGGCAAAACAAGATTTTGCCATTCCTGGATTTAATGTATTTGGATATGAGGATGCAATTGCTGTTGTACGTGCAGCTGAGGCATTGAATGCCCCTTTGATCTTGATGACCAATAAGGTTGCCGTCAAACATATGCCCGTAGAATATTTGGGAAAACTGCTGCATGCAGTTGCAAAGGATGCAAAGGTACCAGTGTGTGTTCATCTAGATCATGCTACAGGATATGAATTGGTAGCAAAAGCCATCATGAGTGGCTATACGTCTGTAATGTATGACGGTTCCCAATTACCATTGAATGAAAATATTAAAAATACAAAGGAAATTGTAAAACTTGCCCATGCTTGTGGGATTTCAGTAGAAGCAGAAATTGGTGCTGTAGGATATAGTGATCCTTCTTTAAATATGAAAGCCATGTACACAGAACCTGAAGAAGCGGAGGTTTTTGCAAAAGAAACAAAAGTAGATGCATTAGCCGTAGCCATAGGTACCCTTCATAGAATGGAAACACAAAATGCAGTCATTCAGTACGATCGATTAGAAGCGATTGAAAAATTAACGGATGTACCTTTGGTGATTCATGGTTCTACAGGAATAAAAGATGAAGACTTAAGAAAGCTAGCTACCTATAATGTGGGAAAAGTCAATATTGGTACGGCACTTAGGATGGTTTTTGGAGAAACATTAAGAAAAGAAATGAATGAACATCCCAAAGAATTTGATCGAATTGCTTTCTTCCAAAAACCTATGGATCAGGTACAAAAAGAAGCTGAAAAGAAGATGAAACTGTTAGGACTTGGTAGAAAGTAATGATTGGGAAAGGAGTTAGGATATGAGAATTCGACAAGAAGAACCCTTTGATCATGGCTACAATAGTATCACAGAAATGAAGGGTAAACATAGCAGCATGCTGATGGATTTTGGCATTTTAAAACTAAATCAAGATGAAGAAGAGATCAATCATGAAAATTTAGAAAGAGCCTATTTGCTGATGCAAGGAGAGATCATCTTTGAATGGGAGGAAAATAGGGTAGAAGCCAAACGAAGTGACTGCTTTGCGGAAGGACCTTGGTGTTTGCATGTACCTAAGGATACACAAATAAAAATTACTGCTTTAAAAAATGATGTAGAAATCGCTGTGGCAAAAACAGATAACGAAAAAAGCTTCCCAGCGAAACTTTATACCCAAGAAGAATGCAGAAGCGAACAATTTGGTGCAGGAACCCTCAATGAAACAGCCACAAGAACTGTAAGGACAATCTTTGATGATACAAATGCACCGGATGCGAATTTAGTTATAGGAGAAGTCATTAATCACCCTGGAAAATACTCTAGTTACCCACCGCATCACCATCCACAGCCGGAAATATATCATTATCGTTTCTGGCCACAGCAAGGTTACGGTCTTTCAATGGTTGGAGAGGATGTATATAAAGTAATGCATAGAGATACAGTGGCGATTCCAGGAGGTTTGGTACATCCCCAAACCACAGCTCCAGGCTATGCGATGTATTATCTTTGGATGATTCGTCATTTAGAGGACAGCCGTTTTGATGAACGTATTTTTGTAGATGAACATAAATGGTTATTAGATAAAGACGCAAAGATATGGCCTGCTAAGTAAATCATGGATAGAAAAATTTAAGGAGGTCACCATCAATGAAAACAATAAGAATGACAATGGCTCAGGCGCTGGTAAAGTTTCTTGACAATCAATATATCGAATTTGACGGAAAAGAGACGAAATTTGTTAAAGGAATTTTTACTATTTTCGGGCATGGAAATGTTGTGGGGCTTGGTCAGGCACTAGCACAGGATCTAGGAGACTTAATCGTGCATCAAGGTCGAAATGAACAGGGAATGGCTCATGCTGCTATTGCCTTCGCCAAGCAAAAACATAGAAAACAAATCTATGCAGCCACATCTTCTGTGGGACCAGGGGCTGCAAATATGGTTACAGCTGCTGCGACAGCTACAGCGAATAATATTCCTGTACTGCTTTTACCAGGAGATACCTTTGCTACACGCCAGCCAGACCCAGTGCTCCAGCAGGTTGAACAATTGCATGATTTGACCATTAGTACCAATGATGCATTTAAAGCAGTAAGCAAATATTGGGATCGAATCAGTAGACCAGAGCAATTGATGACGGCTATGATTAATGCCATGAGAGTCCTAACAGACCCAGCAAATACAGGAGCTGTAACCATTGCACTACCTCAGGATGTACAAGGTGAAGCCTATGATTATCCAGATTATTTCTTTCAAAAGCGTGTACATCGAATTGAGAGAAGACTTGCTACTATTGAAGCCATAAAAGATGCAGTCGCATTAGTGAAGAAAAAGCAAAAGCCAATCATTGTTTGCGGGGGAGGCGTAAGGTATTCAGAAGCTGCTGAGACACTAAAATTATTTGCAGAGACTTTCAACATTCCATTTGGAGAAACCCAAGCAGGAAAAAGTGCTATTGAAGGACAGCATTCATTAAATCTAGGTGGAATAGGTGTTACCGGAAACTTAGCAGCAAATCTGATTGCCAAGGATGTAGATTTAGTGATTGGTGTTGGCACGAGATTTACAGATTTTACAACGGCGTCTAAGAGTTTGTTTCAAAATCCTAATGTGGAATTCTTAAATATCAATATATCAGAATTTCATGCGTATAAACTAGATGGGATAAAGATTGTGGCGGATGCAAAAGTTGGCCTTGATACACTTAGGCTGGCTTTAGAGAAGGAAGGTTATCGATCAGGCTATAAAGATGAAATTTACGAAGCAAAAGCAGCTTGGGAAAAGGAACTGAATAGATTGTTTCATACAGCGTATAACCAAGATGGGTTTAAGCCTGAAATTTCAGGACATATTGATCATGTTTTAGCTGAGTTCTATGAAAACACCGGTTCATGCTTAACGCAAACAAATGTATTAGGTGAATTAGAGCAACTATTAGATGAAGATGCTGTTGTGGTGGGTGCGTCAGGAAGCTTACCAGGAGATCTTCAGAGAGTATGGTGTCCGAAAAAATCCAATACCTATCACATGGAGTATGGATACTCCTGTATGGGTTATGAAATTTCAGGGGCACTAGGTGTAAAATTGGCAGCTCCAGATCAAGAAGTATATGCGCTTGTAGGTGATGGAAGCTATTTGATGCTTCATTCAGAACTTATCACCAGTATCCAAGAAAAAAAGAAAATTAATGTAGTGCTCTTTGACAATATGGCCTTTGGATGTATCAATAATTTACAGATGTCCCAAGGGATAGAGAGTTTTGGAACAGAATTTAGATTCAGAAATGAAAAAACAGGTCGATTAGATGGAGAGATGTTATCTATTGATTATGCAAAGAGTGCAGCAGGCTATGGGGTGAAAACCTACACAGTAAAAACCATTGAAGAATTAAGAGATGCCATAATAGATACCAAGAAACAAACTGTATCGACGCTTATTGATATCAAAGTGCTGCCCAAAACAATGACAGGTGGATATGAAAGCTGGTGGAGAGTAGGAACGGCAGCGGTGTCTGAAACAAAAGGGGTACAGCAAGCCTATGAAGACATGAAGGCAGCGGTGGAAAAAGCAAGAAAATATTAGTATATATGTGTTGTATTGATTAAAGCACAATGAATCTAGTAAAAAGCATTGTAAATCAGAGAATGTGGGGGATGAAGATGTTAAACAAAGAAAAAGTAAAACTAGGGATTGCACCAATTGCTTGGACCAACGATGATTTACCAGACTTGGGCAAGGAAAACACTTTTGAACAATGTGTAAGTGAAATGGCATTGGCAGGATTTACTGGAAGTGAAGTGGGCAACAAATACCCCAAAGATACAAGAGAATTAAAAAAAGCCCTAGATTTAAGAGGTGTTCAAATTTGTAATGCATGGTTTAGCACATTTTTCACAACAAAGCCTGAGGGAGAAACAATTGAAGTCTTTATCAAACATAGAGATTTTTTATATGAAATGGGTGCAAAAGTGATTGGGTGCTCTGAGCAAGGTCATAGTATTCAAGGATTAGATAAACCAATCTTTGACGAAAAGCCCATATTTACCGAAGAAGAATGGAAAAAATTAGCGAAAGGCATGAATCGATTAGCTGTACTGGCAGCAGAAAAAGGGATGAAGGTATCCCTACATCACCACATGGGAACAGGTATCCAAACACCTGAAGAAGTAGATAAGTTTATGACGCTGACGAATCAAGATGTATATCTTTTATTTGACACAGGGCATATGTATTTTTCTGAAGGAACACAAGAAGCTGTAGATCAACTAATCGATAAATATGCTGAGAGAATTGTACACGTGCATCTAAAAGATATTCGTCCAGAGATCTTAAAAAAGGTAAAAGAAGAAAAATGGTGCTTTTTGAAAGGAGTAAAGGAAGGGGTATTTACTGTACCAGGAGACGGGGTTATTGCCTTTGATCATACCTTTGAGGTATTGGATAAGATAGGATATGAAGGTTGGATGGTGGTAGAAGCAGAGCAGGACCCTGCCAAGGCAAATCCATTGGAATATGCCATCAAAGCAAGGAAATTTATTGCAGCCCATACAGGCCTTTAATCAAAGACATTGTTAGAAAAATATAATAAAAGAGGGGACATGAGTATGACAAAAAAAGTAAAGGTAGGGATTATCGGTGCTGGAAGAATTGGTAAATTACATTCTCAGAGCATCATGTATCATATTCCTGAAGTAGAAATTAAAGCTATATCTGATGTGTATTTTGAGCCTGCTAAAGAATGGGCAGAGAAAATGGGTATCCCTAATGTTACACAAGACTATAAGGAAATTATAAATGACCCTGAAATTGATGCGGTATTGATTTGCTCTTCCACCGACACCCATGCACAAATCTCTATTGAAGCAGCCAAGGCTGGAAAGCATATTTTCTGCGAAAAGCCAGTAGATTTATCAGTGGAGAAAGTGGAGGCAGTTTTAGCAGCAGTAAAAGAAGCAGGTGTAAAATTCCAGGTTGGTTTTAATCGAAGATTTGACCACAACTTTAGAAAAGTAAAAGAGCTTATTGAAGCCAATAAAATAGGGGACTTACACATTGTTAAGATTACATCAAGAGACCCTGCACCACCACCAGCAGAATATGTGAAGGTTTCAGGAGGTATATTCCTAGATATGACCATTCATGATTTTGATATGGCAAGATATTTAGTAGGGAGTGAAGTAGAAGAAGTATATGTATCTGCTGCTGTACGAGTGGATCCTGCTATTGGTGAAGCTGGAGATGTGGATACCGCTGTGATTACCTTGAAATTTGAAGATGGTACGATTTGCGTAATCGATAATAGTAGAAAAGCAGCTTATGGCTATGATCAAAGAGTAGAAGTATTTGGTTCAAAAGGAAAAGTAGAAGTTTCAAATGATACACCAACTTCTGCTATACTCAGCACAGAAGAAGGGGTATTCAGCGACAAACCAAAATATTTCTTCCTAGAGAGATATATGGAATCTTTTGTAGATGAGATGAAGGATTTCATGGATGCAGTAGTCAATAATAAGGAAGTACCTGTAACAGGAATTGATGGATTAAAACCAGTATTGATTGGATTAGCTGCAAAAAAATCTGTAGAGGAAGGAAGACCGATTAAAATAAAAGCTTAGTAAGAAAAAAGTGCCGATACTTAATAGAATATTAAAATCGGCACTTTTGTTTAATAGAATGTAAATATAGTAAAAATAATGAAATATATTTTTAACATAAATATTCTTGGTATAAAATTGAAAATTATGTATAATAATCTATAATGGTACAATGTAATATTAGGTAGTAACTGATTCTACATATTATCTTGAATGGCGTCATGCAAAAAGTGGGCGCCCATTTTTTTGCCATAAAACCAAGCATTTTTTAGCTACTTTCAGGATTTGTAAATTTTGGTTTGTTAAGGGGAACAGATAGATCTATATTGCCTAAGGATTGCACAGGCTGATTGTCTACAAGAATTTGCACGCTTTCTATATCTTTCATACTAGTAAAGCTCAGTAGGATACTGTCAATCATCATAGCTTGTAAATCTGCTCTATCTACATAAGCCTGCAAAAAAGCTTGATTGAAATTAAGTTCTAAGAGACTGCCTTTATGGGAAAAATCTATAAGGGCCACATTACTAGGAATCGTTGCAATAAGATGGTTTAAAGAGGTATTGCTTATTTTTGTAGTTTGTAAGCTATGGATCATATTTTCTATTGTATGTGCTGTAGGAACAGAGTCAATTTTCTTTGGAACCAATAAAACCCTTTTATTATTATGATTTAAGCCCAAATAGGCACGGGGCTGATCATTAGGTGTAAAAATGGTTTTTGTGCTGTAGTCACCAAATAGATTGTCAGATTCTTTGCCATCTACCAAAAACTTAACTTGATCAATGCCAGAGACAGAAGTGAGGGAGTAGACTAAGCTCTGCAGGATAACCTTTCCAGATAGAGCATTTTCGTTATACTGATTTAATGTAACGGGCAGGTGTACAATGACCATATTGTTTTGCACCTGAAGCTTTGAAATATTGGGAACTGGGGATGTTAATCCTAAAGCACCTTCATGTAGATGATGAATTACAGTGCGAAGGGGTGTTCTTGTATTCTTTACAAAGCGGGTTACAGGTATAAGATCCTGGGGATTGGTTTTGTCTGGAAAAAATAAGGTCAGTCCCATCATACCCCTTGCTGTTTCATTAACAGTAGGAATATACGTAGGAAGTGAAGTGTAGAGAATCTGCCGCTTAGGTATAGGGTCCTGTAAAGATGATTTTTCTGAATTGATAGAATGGGACGTGTTATCCTTATGTGTAAAAAAATTTTGCGAGAAGTCGAAGGTACTACGATCTACAGGGATACCAGAAGCTGTGATGCAAATAATAAATACAAGAAAAACATGAAAAATAGATTTAAACACATGACCACTCCTTTGTGTGTTGAAACTTGTCCACGAAATCACTTATAATACCATTATAAATGATTTATATAGAAGGTAAAAGTATGAAAAGATAAGATGTTTCTGAAAAATTTGATAAATTGATTAATCAATGATGGGAGTAAAAAACAATATGATGAAAAAAGGTAAAATTTATCCAGTTAAAATAGAAGATATTGGTCATAAAGGAGAAGGTATTGGTAGAGTAGAAGGATTTACAGTGTTTGTAGATGGCGGAGTACCTGGGGATGAATTAGAAGTAAGGATTGAAACGGTAAAAAAGAATTATGCAATAGGACAAATGATAAAAATCAACCTTCCTTCTAAAGATAGGATAAAGCCAATATGTCCCATTGCAGAAGTCTGTGGAGGCTGCCAAATTCAGCATATAGACTATCAGGCGCAGTTGCAATTAAAAGCTGATAAAGTAAAGGCTAATATTCTAAGAATTGGAAAGCTTAATGATGTAATCGTCCATGAAACAATTGGAATGGCTCAACCCTATCAATATCGAAACAAAGCACAGTTTCCAGTGGGAATAATAGATGGTAAGGCCATTGTCGGCTTTTATAAAAAAGGAACCCATGAAATTGTTAATATGAATAGCTGTCATATCCAGCATGAGGTAAATGATAAAATTGTAAACGCAATAAAAAAATATATCGATAACTACCAAATAGCGACTTATGATGAAGCAACAGGGAAAGGTTTGATTCGCCATATCATAACAAAAGTTGGTTTTGCTACTAAAGAAATTATGGTAGTTATTGTGACCAATGATGGCACTTTACCCCATAAAGAAGTGTTGATTGACCTGCTTGTTGAGGAAGTTCCTTCTATAAGCAGTGTTGTACAAAATATCAATACAAAGAAGAGCAATAGGATTCTTGGCAAAGAATGTGTTACTCTTTATGGAAAAGATGTGATTATAGACAAAATAGGAGACTTGAAATTTAATATTTCACCACTTTCCTTCTTTCAAGTGAATCCAATGCAGACCAAGGTTTTATATGAAAAAGCTTTAGAATACGCAGATCTAACAGGCAGTGAGAATGTATATGATATTTATTGTGGTATTGGTACGATCTCATTGTTTTTAGCAAAAAAAGCAAAAAGAGTATATGGGATTGAGATTGTAGAAGCAGCCATAGAAGATGCTAAAGAAAATGCTCGAATCAATCATATACAAAACACAGAATTTTTTGCAGGTCCAGCAGAGGATGTTGTGCCAAAGCTATATGCCAAGGGAGTAAAGGCAGATGTAGTAGTGATAGATCCCCCAAGAAAGGGTTGTGATGAAAAGGTTCTAGACACAATCGTTAAGATGCAACCACAAAGAGTCGTCTATGTATCTTGTAATCCAAGCACCTTAGCAAGGGATTTGAAGTACCTTGATGAAAGAGGATACAAGACGGTAGAGGTACAGCCAGTGGATATGTTTCCGCATACGGCTCATGTGGAGACGGTGGTACGACTACAACGCCAAAACCCTTGATTTTACTGGAGTTTAAGCATTTTTATGACTTCTTCAGTTTCAGTAAAAATAGCGAAAATTACCACCAAAAAGACCTAAAAAGCAGTATCAAAATCAAAGTCGTTATATGACATGGTACGTGGGAACACGTCTACCAGCAGTGGGTTTTGAGGTTGGAAAATTGGAAATTCAGATAGTAAAATGCCCTAGATTCAGTGTGAAGTATCTAGGGTTTTTTAGTGTTTAAATTTTGAGGAAAGTATATAACATTTCTTTTATTACTTTGATAACATTACATTTATTTGCAAAGTTACGAATACCATTTCTCCCTTAAATATTAATAAGCGAACGGACTGATACTACTTTGAAAGAAGATGATAAAAATTTTACTATTGGATGAAATTCTTAACCAATATATAGGAAATCGCTTCTTTGAGTATTCTTCTAGCTTCTCGCACATTACTAAACTTTATAATTGTTGACAATGCTCTATTATAAACATTACTTTTTTTGATTATCTCAATTTCATGTTTATTTAGTTTTGATAGTATAAGGTCGTATTCCTTCGCAATAATTTTTTCAATATCAGAAGGCTTCAATTCATCAAATTTGATTACAGAGTCAAATCTTGAATAAATTGGTGCACCAAGATGCTTCTTTATTTCGCTTTCATTATTGTAGTTTGAAGTACAGATGATGATTGAATTCTTCAATGTGACATGATAGTTCTTATCATGAAATTCTCCTTCATCAAACATTTGATAAAATGCACTATGAAAGACAGGATGAGGCTTGTCAAATTCATCAAATAGAATAACATTTGACTGTCGTTCTAATAGATCTTTAGATAAAGAGTGCTGAGTATGCTTACCTCCAAAAATGTATGATGAAAACTCCTCATTATGAAACATTGAAAATTGCTTTCTAAACAAATTTTCTTTCAACTTTTCGCTTAGATATTTTGCAGTTTCTGTTTTTCCCACACCAGACGGTCCATAGAATAACATTACTATCGGTGAATCTTCATCTTCTTTGCATGAAGGGTATAATGCTGAAAGAAGTTTGTCTTTAACCCTATGCTGTCCAATAATTATTGTATTAAACTCAGCGTTAATCTCTTTAAGCATTTCTTTACTTATTCTTGAATAAGTATGTTTGATTATCTCGATCGGTAGATGTGCATTTTGAAACTGTTCTACAATATGTGAAGGAGGATTTTGCAGATAAAGATTATCTATTTCATATCCAGATAGAAAGCTTAAAAAATTATGTATTGCGCTATCAGTGATTCCAGAATACTCTTCTGAGTAACAGATCAATGTCTCAATATGCTGACGTTCTTCGGATTCGATGTTATCACTATCTCGGTCAGTAACAATCCTAAATTCTCTTCTTGTAGAGTCACTTTTAGTAACCAATTCAGTGAGAGTCATAATATTATAATCGAATTCAATCATATCTTTAAATTTTCTTTTCGGACCATAAAATATTTTTATGTTATTCATGACTAACACCTGCGAGTATGACATCAAAAACTTTTACCATTTTCAACGTATTTTCTTCACCATTGACAATATCTATGCCTGAAATTGAATCGTGTGTTTCTATATCGAATTCATATTTCATATCAAGCTTTGCCATATCTATAGTACCAACCTCGATCGCATGATATGTTAACTTCATTTTTGTCAGATCGGATATACCATAATTGTTCCTAAACGCTTGAATGTTAAAACGTAGAACATATTCTTCATCACTTTCCTTAACTATTAACTCATAATACCCTTTACCATTCTCGAAAGCTTCATCCATTTTCGCAATATTCAATGTCATATCAGAATCAACTTCATATTTACCTTCTGTCATAAGCATATAAGGTGTAATTATTTTTAAGTAAGTTATTGATTCTTTGTATGTAGTAATATTTACATTCTTGAATTGTTTAATATAATGAATATCATTATCCAATAGTTTTATATAGTCTGTAAGTATGGTATTGGTTATAGCTTTTTCAATCATCCTAGTTCCAGATAATGAAACATCTGTTGTTAAGCCTGCTGAAGCTTCCGTTTTAAAAAATGGTAACCACTTAAAACTTGCTGATAGCATTGCTTTTGCACTTGCAGCAATCTTTGCGCTACGTTGGCTTACTGTTGTTTCTAGTTCATCTATCTCTCCACCTTTGGCAAGATGAATTAAGTCAGTTGCTGATCCTTCATCAAAATAGATAACTTTTATAATCATTTAATACCTCATTCCTTATTTTTTTTTGTCTAACCATATATTTAAAATCTAAATTCTTTCCCCATTCTTATCGACAAAATAACCCTCAAACTCACAATCCAAAGCTTCAGCAATTGCTTCCAATTCATTCATAGAGAAGTTATCTCTTTTGAATTTATTCGCCATGTTCTGATTTGTGGTTCCAAGTCTATTGCTAAGTTCTATTATCGTTACATTTTTTCTCTTCAGTAAAATCCGAATTTTCTCACCCATCGTTAATTTCATTAATTATCACCTGCCTAAGTTAAATAATACACCTATTAGTGAATATCTGCAACAAATTCGCAGAACGTCTTGCTATTTAGAAACTATTTAGAAACTAAAATAAGTGAAATCTTGATTAAGTTAACCTTAAAATGTATTATCACATTATAAAGTGAATATTAGAAAGGAGCAAAAAAATTATGAGTAAAATTATAGCTGTAGCATCCCAAAAAGGTGGGGTGGCAAAAAGTACAACATGTAGGAATTTAGCAACGATTTTAGCAAAGGAGGGTTATAAGGTACTCGCAATTGATACGGATAATCAAGCTTCAATGACGGATTGTTTTGGTATTGAAAAACCTGAGACTCTTAATACGACGCTGTATCATTTGATGATGGCTGTTATGAATGAAGATGATCTTCCACCAAAAGCTAGCTACATACTCAAAAGTGATGGAGTGGATGTTATCCCAAGTAGTATTGAAATGTCAGCTATTGAAATGAACTTGGTCAGCACTATGAGCAGGGAATATGTTTTAAAAACAATTACAGAACAGCTTAGAGAAGATTACGATTACATCATTGTAGATTCAGCTCCATCTTTAGGCTTGATGACATTAAATGTATTAGCTGCTTGTGACAGTGTTTTGATTCCAGCAACACCAGAGTACCTATCGGTGAAAGGACTGGAACTGTTGCTTCATACAATTATGAAGATTAAAAGAAGAATTAATCCAAGTATTACTTTTGAAGGTATTCTTCTAACGATGTTTGATGAAAGAACCAATCTATCCAAGAATATGATTGAAATGGTGGATGAAGCCTATGGTGAGCATATCAAAGTGTTTGATATTAGAATTCCCAAATCTGTAAAAGTTGGAGAAGCTAATCTTCAAAGTAAATGTATCGTGGATTATATGCCAACGAATAAAGCGGCAATTGCTTATCAAGAATTGACAAAGGAGTTGATCAATAATGGATAAAGCAAAAATGAAAAAAGTTGAAACGTTCGCCTCAATCTTTGGTGAGGATCATAGTGAAGTGCCATCTGAAAAAACAGATGGCACCACATCATTAAAGCTTGATGATCTTATACCTTTTAGAAATCATCCATTCAAGCTTTATGAGGGGGAACGATTTAATGACATGGTTGAGAGTATTAAAAACTATGGTGTGATTGTTCCTATTGTTGTAAGAAAAGTAGATGATAAATTTGAAATTTTATCTGGGCATAACAGAGTTAATGCAGCTAAAGAAGCCGGGTTAACTGAGATTCCAACGGTCATAAAGGAAGGGCTCTCAGAAGAGGAAGCGACACTAATTGTCACTGAAACAAATTTAATGCAACGTTCCTTTTCAGAACTAGCTCACTCTGAAAGAGCTACAGTTATTGCAACAAGACACAGTGTAATGAAAAGCCAAGGTGTCAGAACGGATTTGCTAAGCGAGATTGAGAAGTTGTCTAAAGCACCAAATTCAATGGAAGATACAACTTCATGCCCAGTGGGCACGAAGTTAGATACTAAAAAAGAGATTGGTGAAAAATATGATTTGTCTTCTCGTTCAGTAGCCCGCTATTTGCGCATCAACGAATTAAATGCACAATTAAAAGATTTAGTTGATGAAGGCAAAATTGCCATGCGAGCTGGTGTAGACCTTTCATATCTATCACAGGAAAATCAAGAAATGGTGGAAGCCATTATTTCTGAAAACACCTTTAAAGTGGATATGAAAAAGGCGGCGCTTTTGAGAAAGTATGAGAAAGAAGGAAATCTAAACTGGAATGCAGCCAAACAGATTATCAGCGGTGATATTTTAAAAAGCACTGGAAAAGTCAAACCATTTAAGCTTCAACCGACAATCATTTTAAAGTACTTTAATCCAAATGAAGACAAGAAGGCTATTGAAAAAACAATTGAAAAAGCTCTTGAATTTTACTTTAGCCAGATGAAAAACCAATTACATGACTTAGAGGAGGGGGAGGAGATGATTGAGTAGACTGACAGAAATCAAGGAAATTTATGACTACATCTTGAAAGAAATCATGCAAGATGAGAAAGCATGGAAAGACTTTCTAACATTTCATGCAAGGATATATAAGCACAGTTTTAATAACGCCGTGCTCATATATGCCCAAAGACCGGAAGCTACTTTAGTTGCAGATATGGAAATCTGGAACCGTCGTATCGGCAGATGGATTAACAGGGGTGCTAAGAGTATTGCAGTCTTTGATGATCAAAGTGCTTATTTAAAACTAAAATACCTGTTTGATATTGAAGATACCCATGGCCAGCCGCATACCATTCCTAAAGTGTGGAAATTAAATGAAGCATTAGAATCACAATTACTAAAAAGTTTTAAAGCGAATACCTTGTCAGAATGGATTGCAAGGCGGACCCATGAATCAGTCCTTGCTTATGCCTCAGATATCCAACAAGGACTTGAAAAAGAATTGTCTAAGACCAAATTATCGGGACTTCCCATTGAAGGTGTTATAAAGCAATTTATGCACTCTATTATTGATAGTGTAGAGTATATGACAGCCATTCGATCAGGCATTGAAGAACCTAAGATAAGTAATTTAAATGCATTTAATACATTAACAGATTTTGATACGAAAGCATTAACCCTAAGATTAGGCTATTTGACAAGTACCATCTCAGAGCAAATTTTAAGAGAAATTGAAAGAGAAATTAAAAGCATAAAAAAAGAAAAAAGGAGTGTGAATGTCAATGAAACCCATGAAACTCAGTTATCAGGAAGTACAAGGGATTTATCATCCTCAGATTCAAATATCGAAGGAGGAAAGCTACGACAAGAAGCCACTAGGGAAGTACGGACAGATGGCAATGAATTACCTGAAAGAGGAACACATCAATCGGTACAATTATCTAGTGACCGAAGGGACGCTGCTTCCACTGATGCATCAAGTGAACGAGGAAGCATGGGCGAGGATGAAGAAGCTTCAGGAGCAGATGCTACAGAAAGAACCATTACAAGATCCAACCAACACCTATCAGACTTATCGTCACAGGGAGATGATTCGAACGAGAGCGGAGGAGATCGTTCTTCAAGAAATCATCTTCAAGGAGAGATAGCAAAAGATTTAGAGCTGCCGGAGCGTAGCTCTTTTTTAATGGAACTAACAGATGATGAGCTTATTGAAAAGGTACTGCTAAGAGATTCTGGATTTCAAGGTGGGAAACAACGGATTGTTGATTTCTTTGCTGAAGAACATACTGCAAAAGAAAAAGCGGATTTTCTAAAGAATGAATATGGAACTGGCGGAGGTTCCGTTACATTCTCTGATGATCTAAGCGGTTTTGAAAATCACGACAGTAAAGGGATTACCATTGATCTTTATAAAACCGATAAAGAAATTCATTTGTCTTGGGCTAAAGTTGTTTCCGGTATTGATGCCTTAATTAATAATGGTAAGTATTTTGAACCTCGCTATAAAAATGATAATCCACCAACAAGAAAGACAGTGTATCAACCAACATTATTTGACATCAATTACGCTGAAAATGACATTGCACATGAGAATTATAAAAAGCTAATGAAGATTGCTCCTGGTATCTTAAACGGACGTTATCGTTATATGAAGCTGAAAGCACCTGGCTTTATGGATATTGTTATTGAAAAGCTCTATGAGAATAGAATCTCTCTATCCCATTATTACGAGCAAAATGGTGATTTAATGAGCGATCCGGATATGGAACTCATTGTGGACCAGAATCAGAAAACATTAACAGCAGCCACCTTTCAGCAAGATAATATGGCAATCTATCATGAAGCGTATCAGGGTGATGAATTAATTAATCCTGATTTAGAAGATGAGTTAAATGATTTTCTCAATGATTGGTTATCGAATATTGCTAGGCAAGGTCACATTGTTTATAAGGCTTATTATTCAGAAGATATAGACGAGTCAAACGTAGAACCAACATTTGATGATAAAGGTCATGAAATCATTATTGAAGCACCTTCAGAAAAGGATGATTTATTGGATCTAGAAAATGAGGATTTCCATGAGTACCCTTTAGAAGTAGGCATGGAAGTGGATATTGAGGGAAGGAAATTTCAAATCGAATCCATTGACTATGATAATAATGATGTATCTCTTATGGATTTAACTTTTGCAGGGCAAACTGGTTATCCGATTTTCAGAAAAGAAAGTGTTGATTTTGTTTTGGATTATCTGCCCGATGGGAAGCCACTGACTGAAGAAGAAAAGTGGGGCATTGTATCCATTGGTCCAGTTGAAGATGAAAATCAAGAAAGGCAACAATCTACAAAAATCAATTATCAATTTTCACCTGAAGATGAAATCGGTATTGGTGGGTTAAAAACAAAATTCAGAGCCAATGTTGAAGCGATTAAAACGTTGAAAGTTATTGAAACAGAAAACCGTATGGCCACTGACAAAGAACAGTCCATATTAGCCAGGTATGTTGGTTGGGGTGGTATGCCAGGGGCCTTTGATATAGGGGCAAGTGGCTGGAGCAATGAATACGGTGAACTTAAAAAACTGTTGTCTCAGGAAGAATATGATAGTGCAAAAGCGTCAACGCCTAATGCCCACTATACATCCTCTGTTGTCATTCAAAGCATTTATCAGGCACTTGATCAGTTTGGTTTTAAAAAAGGGAACATCTTGGAACCTTCCTTAGGTGTTGGTAATTTCTTTTCCCACCTTCCTAACTCTATGAACAAGTCAAAACTCTTTGGGGTTGAATTGGATGATGTATCAGGACGTATTGCAAAGCAGCTCTATCAGAAAGCGCAGATTCAAGTGAAAGGCTATGAAGAAACACAGTTTGAAGATAACTTTTTTGATGTAGCCATCGGTAATGTTCCTTTTGGTAATTATAAAGTATATGACAGACTTTATGATAAGCATAACTTCATGATCCATGATTATTTCTTTGCAAAAACACTAGATAAAGTGCGTCCTGGTGGCATCATTGCCTTTGTTACCAGTAAGGGAACCATGGATAAAAAAGATCAAGCTGTCAGGAAGTATATTTCTGAAAGAGCTGAATTAATTGGTGCTATACGATTACCTAATACAGCATTTAAGGAAAATGCCAATACCGATGTAACAGCAGATATCCTTTTTCTAAAAAAGAGAGAACGTAGGTCGGTGGAAATACCAACGTGGTTATCGGTTGCAGATAATGAAAATGGGGTCCCCGTCAATCAATACTTTATTGACCATCCCCATATGATGCTTGGTGAGATGGTATTTGATGAAAGGATGTTTGGTAGAGACAGTCGTTATACGACGTGTGTGAATACAGATAGTGATAGTAACTTTAATCTAGAAGAAGCTCTAGCAGAAGCTGTGTCTCATCTTGAGGCTGAAATCGGCTATTACGAGCAGGTAAAAAAAGAGAAAAGTGACGATTTACCAGCTGATCCTAAGTACAAGAATTATTGTTATGCCTTTATTGATGAAAAGCTTTATTACCGTGAAAATTCCATTATGAGACGGATGGATTATACCGGTAAAACCCTTGAGCGGATTCAAGGCATGATGGCGGTTCGGGAGATAACAAGAGAAATCATTACACTTCAAACGGAAGGTTGTACTAAAGAATCACTTGAAAAGGCTCAGGAGCAGTTAAACCAAATCTATGATGCTTTTGTTAAAGATTATGGATATATTACTTCAAGACCCAATGCCAGCGCCTTCCGTGATGACAATGACTATCCGCTTTTATGTTCTCTAGAAGTGGAAGATGAAGATCATCATGTCACAAAGGCAGATATGTTTACCAAACAGACCATTAAGCCCTATGAATCCATAACCGATGTAGATTCTGCATTTGAAGCATTAACAGCATCTTTAAATGAAAAAGGTATGGTGGATATTCCATTTATGGCTGAGCTTTATGATGAAGAATCAGAAATCATCATTAAGGAGCTTGAACGGGATATTTATTTGAACCCTGAAAAGTATGATGAAAATGATGCTTTGAGAGGTTGGGAAACTGCTGATGAATACCTCTCAGGTGATGTAAGGCAAAAGCTTAAATTTGCCAAAGTCTTTGCGGATATGAATCCGGAACTCTTTTCTAAAAATGTGACTGCCCTAGAAAAAGTACAACCCATTGATCTTGAGGCCAGTGATATTGATGTAAGGTTAGGAACCACATGGATTGAAGCAGCAGATTATGAACAGTTCATCTATGAGACCTTGAAAACACCGAGATATTATCACAATAACGGTGGCAGAAACGAAATCAAAGTGCACTACAACAATTACAATGCAAGCTTTGCTGTTGAGAACAAAGGATTAGATGGGTATTCAGTTTCTGCTAAAGAAACCTATGGGACATCTAGAATTAATGCTTATTACATCATTGAAGACAGCTTGAATCTTAGAAATTCTACGGTTAAAGATCGTGTTGAAGATGGAGATACCGTCAAATATGTCATCAACAAAAAAGAGACCATGCTAGCAAGAGAAAAACAATCTCTGTTAAAACAAGCCTTTAAAGAATGGCTATTTAAAGATCCAGAAAGACGTAAAAAGTATGTGGATTATTACAATCAGCACTATAACAATATCCGCCTGAGAGAATATGATGGTAGTCATTTAAAATTGCCAGGAATGAATCCGGATATTAAATTAAGAGAACATCAAACAGCTGCCATTGCAAGAATTATCTACGGTGGTAGTACACTTCTAGCACATTCAGTAGGTGCAGGAAAGACTTTTGAAATGGTTGCCAGCTGTATGGAGCAAAAGCGATTGGGATTGATTAATAAAGCAGTTCTTGTTGTACCAAATCACTTAACACAGCATATCGGTAGTGAGTTCTTAAGGCTTTATCCATCGGCTAATATCCTAGTCACCACAAAGAAGGACTTTCAAAAATCCAATCGAAGACGTTTTGTCAGTCGTATTGCTACAGGAGCTTATGATGCTGTTATTATGGGACACTCGCAATTTGAGAAAATCCCTGTATCAAAAGAACGTCAGGAAGAAATGATTCACAGGCAGATCAATGATATCTCTGCTGCCATTGCTGATGCAAAAAGAAGTAATGGTGAAAACTGGAGTATCAAGCAGATGGAAAAGCTCAAACTTTCACTAACAGCTGAAATCAAACGACTTCATGACAGTCCAAAAGATGATGTCATCAACTTTGAAGAACTTGGAATTGATTGTGTCTATGTAGATGAAGCCCATTATTTTAAGAACTGTGCTGTATTTTCAAAGATAAGAAATGTTGCGGGAATCTCCAATACACGTAGTAAAAAATCCATGGATATGCTCATGAAAACCCAGTATATCCAAGAAATCAATCAAGGGCGTGGCGTCATCTTTGCGACTGGTACACCCATCAGTAATAGCATGACTGAAATGTATGTTATGCAAAGGTATATTCAAAATAAGGAGCTTGAAGCAAGAGGTATTCATCACTTTGATGCATGGGCAGCACAGTTTGGAGAAGTTGTTTCAAGTCTTGAACTAGCACCTGAAGGTACAGGCTATCGCTATAAAAGCAGATTTGCTAAGTTCTCAAATTTACCGGAGCTCATGACTATATTTAAAAACATGGCAGATGTAAAAACAGCGGATATGCTTAAATTACCTATTCCTAAATTAAAGGGAGACAAACATAAGTTAGTTTCAGCAGATTCCAGTGAATTTACAAAAGAAATTATGGAAAGTTTTGTTGATAGGGCAAGCGATATTCGAAATGGTATGGTTGATCCAAGGATTGACAACATGCTAAAGATTACCAATGAAGCAAGACTTTTGGGACTTGACCCAAGACTGCTTTATGATGAAGCACCTAATGAACCAGATAGTAAAGTTAATCAGTGTATTGATAAGGTCTTTGAAGAATATAAGGAGAGTGATTCTTTTAAAGGAACACAAATCATATTTTGTGATGTAGGTACGCCTAATTTAGATGGGCGTTTTTCTGTTTATCCTTATATCAAGGAAGAATTGATAAAGAGAGGTATTCCAGAAAAAGAGGTCTGTTTCATACATGATGCCAATAGTGAAGCACAAAGAGAAACTCTATTTGCAGATATGCGTAGTGGCAACAAGCGCATTATCCTTGGTTCAACTGCCAAGATGGGCACGGGAACTAATATACAGGACCGCTTAATTGCTCTTCATCATTTAGACT
Source organism: Clostridiaceae bacterium 35-E11 (assembly GCA_038396625.1). GTDB lineage: Bacteria > Bacillota > Clostridia > Peptostreptococcales > Thermotaleaceae. The sequence goes on along the minus strand of CP121688.1, from coordinate 2,765,582 downwards.
GCCCATGGCGGCCAAGTGATCTGGAGCAGCGAGAAGGAAGAATCCTAAGACAAGGCAATCAAAATGAAGCTGTAAACATCTATAAATACGTGACAAAATCAACATTTGACAGCTATTTGTGGCAAATTGTTGAGAACAAACAGCGCTTCATCAGCCAAATCATGACCAGTAAATCTGTTGCTAGAAACGCAGAGGACATTGATGAAACCGTACTATCATTTGCAGAAGTCAAAGCCCTAGCAACAGGCAATCCTTTGATCAAAGAAAAGATGGATATTGATAATGAAGTCAGTCGTTTAAGCCTTTTAAAGTCTGAATACAACAGCAGAAGGTATGCCATGGAGGATAATTTTACCTATAAATACCCTAAACTGATTCAACAGGCAAAACAGCGTCTTGAAGGATTAATTAAAGACATCAGCAGGCGAGATATGAATAAGATAGAAGAATTTCAAATCAATATTGATGGCAAATTCTTCGACGAAAGGGAAAAAGCTGGAACTTATCTTCAAGTGTTACTATCAAGGATTGAACCAGATAAAGAAGCTCATGTGGGTACATTTAATGGCTTTGATTTCTTAATCCAAAAGAACAATTTCTTTGGTCAGCATAAGATAATCCTTCATGCAGAGCAAAAATACGAAGTTGAATTTGGCGATAGTCCCCACGGTAATATGGTCAGGCTTGAAAATCTATTAGAAGGGCTTGAAAAGCGCATTGAAAAAACGGAAAGCCAGATTGATGAGTATGAAAGAAATATGACCCAGTCCAAGGAAGAATGGGAGAAACCATTTATGTATGAGGAAGAACTAGCGCAGAAGTTAAAGCGACAATTTGAACTTAATGCTGAACTGGATATGGATAAAGGAGATGATGACATAGCAGTGAGTGAAGAAGATTTTAATGAAGATGCCATAGTTGAAGATGATGAAGAAATGACAGTTTAGCAGGGGCTATCCCCTGTTTTTAAAATGGAAGGAGTGAAATTTAATGACTAGACAAATGATCCAAAATGTCAAACAAGAAAATGTCATTGAGCTAATGTGTGAGGTGTTGGAGCTTTCGGAAAGCTCAGAAAAGAAAGTGGCAAAAGCAGTAGAAAAATTAGGCATTCAGACATTCTTTACAAGCATTGATGCTTTGAATATTGATGAAGCTGAAAAAGACAGAATTAAAGCACTTAAAGAAGTGATTGAAGCTAAAGCAAAATCATTAGAAGCATTGGAAGGGGGACAGTGATATGGCAACAAAAGCAAAATACTCAGATAGCTTTTTTCAAAGCTTAAATAAACTGACCGGTATTCCAATGAGTAAACTGAAAAGTTATGCAAAAGAAAATAACCCTTTTAATATCTTAGAACATCCTGGTGTTGTTGAACCTAATGATAGACAGCTTGAAAAACTCAACAAACTCAATGAATTTATTGCCTCTTATAATGTGCTAAAACTGGATCAGGAAAACGATAGAATCACCTTTAAATCTCCTAATGATTCGGGGAAATACTTCGCCTCACTACTTGGTGGTGTGAAAGATAAGGAAAGGTTCTTAGTTGCCTTTTTAGACAACAGCAATAGCATTATTGAGCTTAGAACAGTGTCGCAAGGCACTACCAATATGGCAGTCGTATATCCAAGAGACATCCTCAAAATGGCACTTGCAAATGATTGCAGCAGCATTATTCTTTCCCACAATCATCCCGGTGGCAGTTTAAGGGCTTCTAATGAAGATGTTGGGTTAACACAACGTATTGTCGATATTTTTAAACCGCTAGACATTAAAGTTTTAGATCACATTATTGTGGGTGGCTATAGCTATAGTTCCATGGCTGAAAACGGTGTGTTACCAAGCAATAAAATGGATGTTGCAAATTATGATCCTATTGAACTGACAGCATCTGAAGAAGAACAAGCTGAATATATTTCAGTGGATGAAGAAATGGAATTGTAGGAGGGATAATCAATGAATCAATATAGAACAGAACGTATTCGAGAAAATAACGCTGAAACCATTACATGGATTCTTGGCACAACAGGTGAAGCAAAGGGAAAGACTAAAAGCTATATTTTAGATCATGGCATTAAAGCCTTTTTGCTACATTATAAGTCTTTGGAGCTTGCCACTGAAGATAATGAGAAAATTGGTGTGTTAAAACGTGTGATTAAAACCTTTGACGGAGATATCGAAACAATAAACTTTGGTGATATGGATGAGGGGTGTTAAGCTTTGAAACGATTTACAGAAGCTGAAATTAATGAAGCTAACAGTATCAATCTCATTGTATATGCTGAAAAGATTGGACTTAATCTCAAAAAGATGGGTAGTTCCTATAAAGTCAAAGATTACGGAGGACTTTATATCGATGCAACCGGTGCTAAGTGGAATTGGTTTTCTAAAGATACTGGTGGAGGCCCGATACAATTTGTTATGGAAATGGAAGGCAAGAACTGGGTGGATGCGGTGTATACACTTCTTGGTACAGAAAAAAGTGATTTTACACCAAGACCTGAACCTATTGATGATGAAAAAGGACCATTTGTATTACCCGATAAAAATGATACCTATAAACATGTAATAGCTTATCTCATACAGTCAAGAGGTATTGATAAAGAAGTTGTTTACGATTTTATCAGTCAAGACAAGCTATATGAAAATACTCATAGGAGATGTGTCTTTGTAGGCTATGATGAAAAGCATGAACCGAAATACGCCAGCGTACGCAGTACCAATACTAGGGGGAATCCCTATCGGGGAGATGTAAAAAACTCTGATAAGGCGTTTCCCTTTTCTTATGAGGGGAGCAGCACGACGGTATGTGTCTTTGAATCACCCATTGATCTGATGAGTTATTTAACCTTGCTCAAGTATCATGGGATTGAATCTCTTGAACATCATATGATTGCACTTGGAGGTGTAGCTGATCGAGCATTAGATTATTATTTAAAACTTCATCCTGAAATTAGTAGAATTATGCTCTGCCTCGACAATGACGAAGCAGGGCATTTTGCTTGTCAGCAGTTTAGTGAAAAGTATCATGAGAATTACAAGCTTCTAAGGCATAGCCCAACAGGTAAGGATTTTAATGAAGATTTACTAACTATAAAAAGCAATCTACAGCAAAGTCAAGCAAGAGAACCAGCAATAAGTTATGAAACAGAAAGGGATATTGAAGAAGAAATAGAGTTGTGAAAGGAGGCAGCTAATGTATTTTTTAAATGAAGATCATGCCCATAATTTTCAAAACATGATACTAAAAGATCAAACACATCCAAGTGATTTGGAGAGGATGTCACTCTTCTATATTATTGGTGGAAACGAAGATTTATTTATGAAGCGTCAGAATATCTACGATTTTAAATATCACGAAATCAATCCGAAAGTTCTAACAAATGGAGAAGTGGATTTATGTTCCAGTAGCAAGTCTTTAGTAAGACTTGCCTACAATCTTTTTAATGGTTATGAAGATGAGTACACCACGCCAAGAGATTTGTTTTATAATCTTGACCGTAAAAACTTCTTGGTTGCAAAAGGTGGAATTGATATGCGTTTTAATGTGGATATTGAAAAGCAAATTTTGGGGGAATTGGATGAAGAAATGGAGATTGAGTTTATTTGACTTTTATTTTCAATACCCCAAAGACCGAATAAGAAAGCTCTGCTTTCATGAGGGCAAGCTTCCACAATGTATGACATTGTGCTTGATGGGAGTTTCCCATACCCTTTTAATTCTTGGGAGCGGTGCTCCCAAACCCTCAGTTGATTCTCATAAAGGTAGGTGGTGTTATGAATAAATCTAGGCGAATCAACTTAAGAGTTACAGAAAAAGAATATCAAAAAATTGTAGGTAAAGCAAAAAAAGCAAATCTTAGCATTAGCAGATATGTCTCCCTGTCCGCACTGGACAAGGAGATTATTTTTTTTGACGACATTAAAAGAATGAATCATGAGTTATCTAAAATCGGTAACAACTTAAACCAGTTGACCGTATTAGCGCATCAAGGAAAAATCAAGGAAGTTAATCTAACGAAAACCAAAGAAGCATTCACCGGTTTGTGGGATGAGTTATGCAAATTAGTGAAAGGGAAGAGGTGATGACAAATGAAATATCATATTTATCGGTTTGGACATGGTTGTAAATGGATGGATGATCTTAAGGAAGCTTCTGATTATTTTAATCAATTACCGACAGATGGAAAGTATACCACCATAGGCATAACTGAAGGTTCTTATGCAGTTGATATTGTAATTAAGGGACAATATGCTGAAGGGCAAGATTTTCTATTATCACAAGACATTAGGCAATCAAAACTTTTTGAAGAAAATCCTGAAAAGATGATTGGTGCATTATCGAATTTATATGAAGCTGTAGGTGTTAAAACAGAAATTAGTCAGAAGATGATTGAGGATTTGAAGGATTTAAGCAATGAATTAGATCATGAATTAGATGAGATGTAGACCTTATGGCTGTTATTGAATTCATTAACGGGAAAAACAATACCTTATCAGCGCTTAAAAGAGTCCTTAAATATATTATCAATCCGGCGAAAACAGAAGAAAATCTTAAAGGCGGTCATAACTGTGACGTTAATACGGCATATAACGATTTTTCTATGGTGAAGTCAGAATTCAGTAAATTTAAAGGCAGACAATATATTCATTTTACTCAGAGCTTTGCACCCTATGATAAGGTGACGCCTGAAATTGTAAAAAAGATTGCTGATGAGCTGGTTCAAATGGAAGACTTTAAAGGCTTTCAAATTGCTTATGCGGTCCATACAGATAGAGATCATCTTCACACCCATTTTGTCGTAAACACCGTCAATAAGAAAACCGGTATGAAGTGGAAACAAAGTGCAGAGCAGCTTCAAATGATGAAAGATTATTCTGATGAAATCTGTAAAAAATACGGATTGATTATTACCCAGGGCAAATCAGGCAGTCATGTTAATCGGGGTGAATATCGTTCTAAAGAAAAAGGTCATAGTTGGAAGTATGAACTCTTCTTAGCAGTGAAAAAAGTGAAATGGATTGCTAGAAGCAAAGAAGAATTTATAGCCAATATGAAGGCATTAGGCTATCAAGTAGATTGGAGTGATACTAGAAAATATATTACTTTTACAAATGGGGAGGGCAAAAAATGCAGAAACAGAAAGCTCTATCCGCCAGAGCATTTTACGAAAGAAGCACTGTTAAAAGCTTTTGAATTAAATAGCCAGAGGATGGATGCTAAGCTTTCTCGAAATAAAATGGAAATGCTTTTATCGGCAGTACAACTTGTCAAAATGGATGATCCATTAGATACCGGTAAGAACTATCCATTATCAACACTGGAAGGAGAAGCGCTAAAAGAAAAAATTGAAGAATCAAAGAAAGGTAAAGGGCTCAACTGGGACAAAGAAAGTGAAAACAGTATGTAAAAGAAAGGTGGACGATTGAATGACAAAATTAATGGAACTCTACAATCAACTTAAACCATTACAAGCAGATGGTTTAAGAGAGGGCTATCGTAAAATTTTAGAACATGATGGACATGTTCTAGCTATGGGTAAAATGCAGGATGGCTTTGAATTTGTGACTTGGCGATATACCTATGATGGTAACTCCGTTACATTGGGGCATTATTTTACAAGTCTTGAAGGTGCAAAAGAGGATTTTGCTAAACGAGCAGGGCTTATTAATGCTAATCGGATGTTTGGAGAAACAGATTTAAAATTAATCCATTCATGCCTTGTGAATTATGTGGGACTTAATGGCAATTTGAATTATAAGGATGAAAAAGCCATCGGTTCCATTCTTGAAAAAATCGAATTGATTGTGCCTGAGATTCTACGCCATGAGAAACTTGAAGACCTTGAAATGGTTGCTGATGATGGGATAGAACTGTGAGGTGATGTAAGAGATGAAGTATAAACAACTGAAGCTGATGATATCAGCGCTAATATTCCTTGTAGGTTTATGGATGAATATTTATTTTTCCACAAACCTACATTTTTTATTAACAAGAAAAATGAAGGTGCTCACCTTTGTTCCAATAAAATCGTGCTTTGAAAGTATGGCGGCAAGTGGTCAACATTTGTCGCTATTTCTCTATCTACAAGGTTTTATCCTTCTGTGCTCTATTTATTTCTATCTGGCAAATATGAAACCCTATCAATCTGATTTAGAAGCAATTACACCAGATATAGCAACGCCGATTAGGGCAGGACAAATGCAATTTGGATCAGCTAGATGGCTTACAGAAGAAGAAAAGAACAAAGGCTTTAAATATAAAAGGCTTAGAAGAAACGAACTAAAAATACTAATGGAGAGGATTAGGCAGGATGAAGAAAAAGAAAACAGTTCAAAAGAAAAAAGCTTATCCCAAGGAGAAATCCTTCAAAGACTATCAGAAAGAAGTAATGAAAAGGCAAATGAAAAAGACTTGTCAGAAACCGATACGCAGGAATATCCGTTACCCAAGTTAAAGGAAGGCGGTATCGTTGTTGGCTTTCATAAAGAGGGGGATACTGAAAAGATATTTTACGTTGATGAGGATACCCATAGTCTCTGCATTGGTGCAACACGATCAGGGAAAACAAGGTCAGTGGTACTTCAATCCGTTGGATTACTGGGGCTTTCAGCTGAAAGTCTAGTTATAAGTGACCCAAAAGGTGAAATCTTCACTTATACCTATCCATACTTTGAAGCCCTTGATTATGAGGTGATTTGCATTGACTTTAAAAATCCCCTAAAGAGTAATCGGTACAACTTCCTACAACCGGTCATTGATGCCATTGATGAAAATAATATTCCTAAAGCGGTGGATGCCACATGGGACTTAACAGCTGCCCTTGTACCGGAGAACAGTCATAATGAAAAAATATGGACCAACGGTGAAGCCAGTATCATTGCCAGTGCTATTATGGCAGTCGTTTATGACAATCGGAATGGTAAAGACAGAAGATATCAGAACATGAGTAATGTCTATTTCTTCATCAGTGAGATGTGCAAAGTAGTGGATGGAGCTATGCCAATCATTAAATACATGAAGAACATGCCGGCACATCATCCAGCAAAAGCCTTACTTGCAATAAGTGAAGTTGCGCCAAGTAAAACCAGAGGATCATTTTATACTTCAGCACTTACAACATTAAGACTGTTTACAAACCCACTCATACATTCCATGTCTGAAGCCAGTGACTTTGACTTAAGGAGAATGGGAACAGACAAGCAGGTACTGTTTATTGTGCTTCCTGATGAAAAGACAACCTATTATAGTTTAGCCAGTCTCTTTGTTAATCAATGCTATATGCAACTGGTTAAAAATGCAGATGAAAGAGGTGGACGATTAAAAAGACGTGTAAACTTCATGCTTGAGGAATTTGGCAACTTTGTTAAGATTCCAGACTTTGCTAATAAGCTGACTGTAGGTGGTGGTAGAGGCATTCGTTTCAATTTATTCCTTCAAAGCTTTATGCAGTTGGATGAGAAATATGGTAAAGAAGTCGCTGGCACTATTAAATCCAACTGTGAAACTTGGCTTTATCTTCAGGCAGATGATTTGGGAACTTTGGATGAAATATCAAAGAAGCTGGGGAACTATACCGTATCCACTTATTCTTTAAGTTCATCTCATGGTAAATATTCTAATCCATCCAGTTCCCATAGCGTTAATCTGACCCACCGAGCCTTATTAACGGTGGATGAGATCAGACGAATCAATAGACCATATACATTAATCACTTCGAGAAATCACCCGGCAATGATGCAATTGCCAGATCTATCGAAGTGGTTTTTTAATACCCTCTTTGGACTTGGAGACAAAGAACATAATAGAAAGGTGCGTGAAAAAAGAGAAGAAAAACGTAACGTAAGAAAATCTTCTAATGCCATTGATACATGGAATATTTGGGAGTATTACACCCAAGAAGAAAAATCGAATTTTGTTTATATGCGAAATATGAAAGGCGGTGAACAAGGTGAAACTTAAACCACTAAAAATGAAAGCAAGGAATACTTTAAAGACAATCTTTGGAACACTGGTCGTGATGATGATGTCAACGGTTCCAGTTATGGCAGATACGGTTAAGGACAGTCAAATTGTCAAAGGGACTGAAAAATTGATTCAAGATGTAACGACATGGCTAATGGTTTTAGCTCCCATTGTCGGTGTTTTGCTGATTATTTATTTCTTCATTAGAAGAAGTGCAGCAGATGAAATCGATCAGAAGAAGTGGAACAACCGTATTGTTACGGTAATTGTTTCAGTTATAGGAGCAGTTCTAGCTTCTGCAACACTTAATCTGATTATTGGTTACTACGTTTAATCATGGGAAAGTCCTGATTAAAAATAAAAAACAAATTTAAACTTACGGAGGTAATGAAATGAGAAAGTTAATGAACAAAGCACAAATGGAAATGGTAAAAGTAATGATTAAGGGAAGAGCAATTCTTGCAGGAAATAGCGGTGAAGGAATGGTTGATTCGGCGGTCAAAATTTTGATTTCGATTGTCATTGGCGCATTGCTATTAGCGGGTTTGTACGCACTTTTCGGTGACGTGATTTTGCCAACTTTGCAAGAGCGTATTGAAGAAATGTTTAACTTTGCAGGATAAAAGGAGAGAGATGACAATGAATAAAAATAAAAGGCAGTGGTTAAGTTTTATTTTAGTTTTAAGTATATTATTATCCAATTTTTCAGGGTTGGTTTATGCAACAGAAAGTTCTTTCGCTGACGCAAGAGGGCATTGGGCAGAGGACGTCATAAATCGACTAACAGAAAAAGGTATCGTTCATGGGTATCCGGATGGGCTGTGCCATCCAGATTCAATGATTACAAGAGCAGAGTTCTCTGCTCTTGTTGCACGAGTAACGAAGCTTCAGCCTAAGGATAAAGAGGCTGATTTTACAGGCTTTGAAGACATCCAAGGAAATTTTGCTCAAGAAGATATTGAAAAGCTTGTTAGCGCAGGGATTATCCTTCAAGAAGAATATGGGCAGTATTACTATCCAAATGTACCGATTACTCGATTAGAAATCATAAGAATGATGGTTCGATCCATTTATGAACATTCTCATGAGGAAAATTGTACAGAGGATGTAAACTTTACAGATATAGCTGGTTTATCTAAAGAAGACCTAGAATATATTTATCACGGCAAACAGCATGGAATTATTTCAGGATATCCGGATGGAACGGTTCAACCGGAGGGAAAAGCTACTCGTGCAGAAGCTTTTTCTATGCTTGATCGGTTGAAGAAAATCAAGGATGAGAGAGACCAGGTACAGGAGGAAGCGACGGATGAGGTAGAACTTATTGATGAAAGTAAAGATCATGAGCAAACATCAGAGCATCGCCCATCACGTGTTCCTGCACCACAGTATCACTTTGAAATTCCACAAACTGCGTATGTAAATGAAGAAATAAACATTGTACCTGAGAGTCGTTATGTCAAATCTGTTACATGGACGGTTAACAAAAATAATATTCCTATCGAATTTAACACAGCTATCGATGGAGAGTTAACAGCCGATGGTGGTTTGGTTAAAATCAAATCCATGGGTAGCTATACACTGACGGCAACAGCGATGAATAGTCGAGGAAGAACGGTAACCCATGAGCAGACAATAACAGTCTATCCCAACATAACAACAGAATTAGAATTACTAGAAAAAGCGCATACGGATACATCGGTTATTGTTGATTTGATAACCGAAAATCTTGGAGAAAAAGATGTTGAGTGGTCGATTAAACAAGATGATAAAGTCATTGAGATGGACTCAGCTTTTACAGGAGAATTGTCAAATGAAGGTGGTACTGTACAATTCAAAAGTCAAGGGACTTATGAATTGATAGCAACCATTGAAGATGACTTGGGAAAGGTTATTACTGCATCGGATACAATCAACATTTATCCTGTAGCAAAAATTAACCTAGAGATGGAATCAATTACACATTCGGATAGACCAATCATCATCAAAACGGAAACAGAAAATATAGGAGACATGGAGCTTCAATGGACTCTGGCACGAAATGGTGAGGATGTTCCGATTGTTGATTTTATTGAGGGTGAAATTACTGCAGGAAAACAAAGGATTCGTTTTAAAGAAAAAGGCGTCTATAACTTAACAGCTTCGGCTACCGATGAAACCGGTCGAGTCTTTACAGATAGTACTTCCGTAATGGTATATCCTGTAGGCTCTGCCGGTTTTTATTTGCCTGAACTATTTCATACAGATGATACGGTAACCGTTGAAGCGACTTTTAATGAAATTGGAGAACATCGTGCAGATTGGACCTTACTTAAAGATGGCGAACCAGTCGAGATTTCCAAGGTTACAACCGGACAATTAACGAATCAAGGTGGTGAATTACGTTTTAAACATAAAGGACAGTACATTTTAAGAGCGTCTTTCACTGATGATGGTGGAAGGAGCTATAGTTATGAGCAAACATTCAAGGTATATCCGGTACCTACTATAACGTATTCACTTCCTGAATACGCTCATACGGATACAGACATAAAGGTAGATGCAAATAGTACCGAGATCAATGACTTGACCGTTGAGTGGTTGCTTGATAATACCTTTGGATTTCAAGATTGGTCTACTTATGTTGATGGCACACTAAATAATGATGGAGGAACCATTCAATTTAAAAGAGCAGGCATCTATGAACTGGTCGCACGAATAATTGATGAAACCGATCGTGTATTCTTATTTGAACCAGGAGATAGGACAGAGGTGTTACCGGTCTTAAATATCGATTTTGAACTTCCTAAGCTTGCCTATCCGGACAGCACAATGGATATAAGGACACATGTTAACAATAGTGTTCTCCCTGTGGAATGGAAGATAACAAAAGATGGCGAAGAAATTTCTATGAATAAAGCCATTTTGGGTGAACTGAATGCTTATGGTGGTAAAATAACCTTTCTTAATGCGGGAGACTATGTTTTAACAGCAACGGTAACAGATTTTCTTGATCGAAGTTTTTCCCATAGTCAAGAAATAAGTATCTATCCGGTTATTCAGTATACGTTTACGATGCCTGAATCCATACATTTCGGAAAGACATTTGAGGTGGAAACGACATCATTAAATCTTGATGAAAATCAAGTGAAATGGACATTAGAAAAAACTGAAGAACCAGTTGAGTTTGAAGGAGAACTCGCAACTGATGGAGGAGAAATAGCAATCCGAGATACCGGAGAATTTGTTCTTACAGCGACGATTATTGACCCTTATGGGCGAATGTATCAATCATCAGAGGTGATTGAAGTGACGAACATAGCACCGGAAGTCACTTTATCAGCAGAACCAACTCGAACAGCTAAGGAAGGGAGATTCTTTGTCAACATTGAAGCTTCAGCAACAGATCCTGATGGCGATGCAACAACCTTGGAATATGAAGGAAGAACAGCAGACGATTACTATGAAGTTGGTAATCACATGATACGAGTAAGGGCAAAAGATGAAGCTGGCTTCTATTCACCGTGGTTAGAAATGAGCTTTTCTGTGGTAAATGCAGCGCCAACGGTAACATTATCTGCAATACCAACACCAACAAGAACCACTAAAGATGGTAAGTTCTTTGTTGAAGTTGAAGCTTCAGCAACAGATGTGGATGGTGATGCAACAACCTTGGAATATGAAGGAAGAACTCCTGATGATTACTACGAAGTTGGCACCCATACGATACGAGTACGTGCAAAAGATGAGGTTGGCTTCTACTCTCCGTGGTTAGAGAAAAGCTTTACTGTAGTTAATGCAGCTCCAACGGTAACATTAACAGCAACTCCAACCAGAACTATTAAGAATGGTAAGTTCTTGGTTGAAGTTGAAGCTTCAGCAACAGATGCCGATGGAGATGCAACAACGTTAGAATACGAAGGAAGAACGTCGGAGGATTACTATGAAGTTGGTAATCACGTAATACGGGTAAGGGCAAAAGATGAAGCTGGCTTCTATTCACCATGGTTAGAAAAGACCTTTACCGTAGTAAATGAAGCTCCAACGGTAACATTAACAGCAACTCCAACCAGAACTATTAAGAATGGTAAGTTCTTGGTTGAAGTTGAAGCTTCAGCAACAGATGCCGATGGAGATGCAACAACGTTAGAATACGAAGGAAGAACGTCGGAGGATTACTATGAAGTTGGTAATCACATTATACGAGTAAGAGCAAAAGATGAGGCTGGCTTCTATTCTCCATGGTTAGAAAAGAGCTTTACAGTAGTAAATGCAGCGCCAACGGTAACATTAACAGCAACACCAACCAGAACCACTAAAGATGGTAAGTTCTTGGTTGAAGTTGAAGCTACAGCAACAGATGCTGATGGTGATCAGACAACTTTAGAGTATGAAGGAAGAACAGAGGAAGATTATTATGAAGTAGGCGATCACATTATACGAGTAAGGGCAAAAGATGAGGCTGGCTTCCACTCTCCGTGGTTAGAGAAAAGCTTTACTGTAGTTAATGCGGCTCCAAAAGTTATGTTAACTGCAACGCCAACCAGAACCATTAAGAATGGTAAATTCTTGGTTAATATTGAAGCCTCAGCAACAGATGCCGATGGTGATCAGACAACATTAGAATATGAAGGAAGAACAGCGGACGATTACTATGTAGTCGGTACGCATACAGTAAGAGTTCGAGCAAAAGATGAAGCCGGATTTTATTCACCATGGTTGGCAAAAAGCTTTACTGTAACAAACTCAGCGCCGACGGCGCCAGTCATCAGCCGATCACCAAGCGGTAACAGCGTTTCACCGGGGACACCTGTCACTATTACAGCCCAAAGTACAGATCCTGAGGGAGACTCGATTTCATATGTTTGGGATGGTCGAAGTTCAGAAACACAGACATATCCTCGTGGGAAAAATGTTGTTCGTGTGAATGCAGTCGATGCCGCCGGAGCTGAATCGCCTTGGGCAGCCATTGTCTTTTTCGTGGCTGATGCGAATGGTGGTGGAGGAATGACTTTGACTGGTCCAGATTCTGTTATTTTAGAAGAAGGTCTGGAAGGAGCGACGATTACTGAATATACCTTTACCGTGCCCCCTGTATCCGGTCATAGCGGAAGTGATTTTGGTCGTGTACGAGGATATAATGTGACAACTAAAAAATGGGATCAGCTTGACTATGAAACAACCAAGAACGGGATTACATTCAGTAAGACGTTAAATGCAGGTGTTTATTCTCAACTAGAATTCTATTACTATACAAATCACAATTGCATGTACAACAAATCAAATATCACCTATTCAGTAAAGTATCACTTTGAGTAGAAAGAAAATATCAAGAAAGTGGCTTAAGTTATTCTTAGGCCACTCTTTCTGAAAGGAGGTCGGAAGCGATGGAGTATGTCATCATGCTATTAATTGGAGCAATATTAACAGGCTGTTTGGCATATGCAAATACACTCTTAGATGGCCTTGTTCCCATTGCCCTTCATGCAGAAGACTATATGGATACACTTCTTGGAACTAGTGGGATAAGTGGAATATTTGATATTTTCTTTTCATTTGGTGTTTCACTGATTGTCTTAAAATTTCTAAAAAAAGGCTTTGAGAGGTACATTTTATGGACGGAAGGTGATGCAGAGATTGAACCCATTATGCTACTTACAGGTTTCTTTAAGTCACTTGCCATCGCCATTAGTTTTCCAACATTATATGACTGGTTGTCAGAAATTGTTGAAGACTTAAGCAATGAATTAATTACCACTGTCTCTAATGATATGGCAACGGATTTTAGTACCATTATTACCGGTATTACTAGCGCAGGGATTTTCACAGGTATTGTGTCCATCATCTTCTTCATCTGCTTCTTTATGCTGTATATACAGTTCCTAACAAGAGGACTTGAAATTCTGATTCTTAGAATAGGACTTCCCCTAGCTTGTGTGGGATTAATGGATCAAGACAATGGTGTGTTTAGAACCTATATACAAAAGTTCTTTCAAAGTACAACAGCAGTTTTGGTACAGATTGTACTAGCAAAACTTGGCGTTTCATTAATGCTCAATGCCCATGTGTTTTGGGGACTAGCAGCTCTGTTATTAGCCTTAAGGACACCGAAGTTCTTACAGGAATTTTTGATCGTTTCAAGTGGAAACAGTGGTGGTGGCATGATGAACCGAATTTACTCAACTGCTCGAATATACCAGATGGGAAAAGCAGTATTTAGAAAATAGAAGGATGGTGAGGCAGTGGATCTATTAAAAGAAATGGCTGATGCTTTCATCCTTTTAATTCGTGTAGGAGCAGTATTGAGAGTCGTTCACTGCTTTATTCATATAGGAATTGATGAAGAACAAGGTGCTAGCTATAAAAAGAGAATGAAAAACACAGTAATCTTTTATGTCTTAGCAGAAAGCATATGGCAGATTAAAGATTTAGTCATGAGCTATTACATGTGATGGAGGTGCGTATGGAAGAAAGAAAAAAGAATCCCTTGTATATTCCACAAGGATTGAAAACAAGGGTTGAGATTTTTGATGGGTTCGGTAAAGAAGAGTTATTAAAAACCATTATGGTAACCATAGTCGTTGGCATCCTTGATATTATGTATTACCTGATTTTTAAGAATACGGTGGTAAGTATTGTTACCATTCTTGTTGCAATTGCAGGAAGCGTCATGATGTTGACGAAAGACCATACCAATATTTCAGTAGTAGATCAGGTCGGGTTTATGGTTCGCTTTGCCAGGTCGCAAAAATATTATCCTTACAAATATCAAGATGAATGGAGGTAGCGCAAGTGGAAGCAATTAATAAAGAAAAAGTGTTATCAAAGATGGGTAAGGAGCTAGCAGTTATTTCAGATGGAAATTATGATTTAAGGTCAGGTGAAAACTATATGACCGCTGAGAGTGTCCATTATGCCATTAGAAAATGGTTTTTGGAAGAACACATTCCAGAGCATATTGTTGGACTGATGGTAAATCAAGATGAGCCACTGGAAAGAATGTATGATTTCTATGTGGATTCCGGTTATTTAACAAAAGAGGTTGATCATAAGCGTTTCATTAAAGACTATACGACATGTCTTTACTATGAACATTTTAAAAGTATTCTTCATAAAAAAGTAGAAAGAGAATATCAGCAATTTATTGAAGAATTCAAGCAAAAGTCACCTTATGATATGCCTAAATTGATTACAGAAATGACAGTAAAAATGCAGACCTACAGTATCTTTCGATATGATGATCAGTTTGATTTTACTGAGAGGTATTTTGAAAATCTTATCCCTATTGAAAACATCCTAGATAAGGTTTATAAAGCTTCTGAATTGAAAAGTGTATCAACGAATGATTTAGGGATTGTCGAAAAAGAAGTTAACAATAGTCTTATGGATTTGGCAAGAACTACAGAGGAAAATCAAGCAATCGAGGATGATGGCTATGAAATGGATTGATATGATGCAGTACATTCATATTGTTCAATTGGTATCCTTCATCATGCTATTAACTTATGCTGCCATGATTGACCTCAAGACAAGAACAATACCGGATCATATACCTGTGCTAATCATTCTTATTGGATTGATTGATATTGAACCTATATCAGCAGTATTAGGGCTGATGCTTGTTCCTTTGCCTTATTTTATAATGGCACTTCTTAAAGAAAACAGCATAGGTGGTGGTGATATTAAGCTCATGGGTGCTTGTGGCTTTTGCTTAGGCTTGGAAGCTGGATATATGGCAAGTATTCTTGGACTAATGCTTGCGATTATCATTCATTTCGCTTATAGCGTGATTGGAAATAAAAAGGTGATTAAAAATATACCCCTTGCCCCATATCTAGGAGCAGGCTGTTTAATAGCCTATTTCCTAGTAAAATAACAAGAAAAGACAGGAGGAATACAAGTAATGAAAAAAATATTAAGAAACAGGACAGTTCTAGGGATAGCCAGTATCGTGCTATCTCTTATTATTTGTTTTGGATTGACCCCATTATTCAATCAGGCGATTTCTGAGAAGGTATCGATCGCAAGAGTAACAGAGAATATTCAAAAGGGTGAGCGAATTACATCAAAGATGATAGAAACGGTTGAAATTGGTGGATATAATCTGCCACATACAGTTTTACGTCAGGAAGAAAACATCATCGGTAGTTATGCCTTAACAGAACTTCATACAGGTGACTATATTTTAAATTCTAAGATTTCAAGTAAACCGCTTGTAAATTATGAGTATTTGACGGATTTTGATGGTAGTGAACGAGCCATATCTGTCAGCATTAAAAGCTTTGCTGCTGGGTTGTCAGGAAAATTAGAACCAGGGGATATTGTTACTGTTATGGCTTCTGATTTTGGAGATATGAGAGAAACAGTAAGTCCTGCGGAACTTCAATATGTAGAGGTGCTAGCAGTGACAGCCGGAACGGGTCTTGATACAGATGAATATGAAATAGATCGAGAAGCAATAGAAAAAGATAAAGAATTACCGGTTACAGTGACATTAAAGGCAACCTATGAACAAGCAAAACTCCTTGCAGAAATGGAAGCCAAGGGTAAAATTCATGTGGTTTTTGTGTATCGTGGTACAAAGGAAAATGCAGATAAGTTCTTGGATGAACAGAAGTTAATATTATCTGAAAGTATTGATGAAGCGCAAAAGGATGCAAATGAACCCGATGTTACCAATCAAGAAGATGAGGTACAAGGAACTAGCCAAGAAGTTGGGGAACAATTGGAGGAAGATAACGATGAAGAATAATAAAATCATTGCTATATGGGGCAATCCCAATAGCGGAAAAACTACTCTCAGCATTAAGATTGCAAATGAACTGGTTAAAAAAAATAAAAGTGTCATATTAGTGATGGCAAATCCATTCACTCCGGCTATTCATACGGTGCTTCCCTTTACAGAAACAAAGGATCAGTCATTAGGAGCGTTATTGTGTTCTATTCAGATTTCACAGGAAAATATTTTGAAAAAGTGCATTCCAGTCCAGAATACCAAAAACTTAAGTATTTTAAGCTATCTTCATGGTGAGAATATTCGAACTTATGCAGACTATGGGAAAGAGAGAGTTCTTGATTTTTTCATTCTGTTAAAGCATCTTGCAGATCACATTATTGTGGATTGCAGTAGTCAGTTTCACCATGATTTACTGTCAAGAGGTGCACTTGAATTATCAGATCAAGTCATTCGTTTAATATCACCAGACTTAAAAGCCATTAGTTTCTATGACGCTTCGTTACCTTTATTGGAAGAGCGAAAATACAACCTGGCAAATCATACTAAGATATTATCCAATGTGAAACCAGAAATGCCTAAAGATATTGTTGGGAATCGTTTTGGTGGCATTCAGAATGAACTGGATTATAGTGAGGAACTTCAACGACAAGTACTAGAAGCGAGACTCTTTGAAACACTAACAGATAAAAAGAGCGAGGGATACAATAAGCAACTCCAAAGCCTTATGGACATGTTGTTCTTTGGTGAAGATGATCATGAGAAAAAAGAAAAGAAAAAGGAAAAGAAAAAGGAAAACAAACTTAAAATTGCTTTTCTCAAAAAAGGGAGTGATGCGTAGATGAGTGGCGTGTTTTTAGAATCAGCAAAGAATATCCGAGATTTTTCTGATATCCTTCATGAAGTGCAGGAATATATATCAGGGAAATATGCAATTTTAATATCCCATGACAGTGAAAAGCAAAAAGAACAGATGAAGTCCTATATTACCAAGTATCTGATGGATTATTCTTTAGCGGTTGAAGATATGAACCTAGACGAGTTGGTAGAAACTCTATACTCAGAAATGGCAGAGTATTCATTTCTAACGAAGTATCTGTTTCGTAGTGACATAGAAGAAATAAATATCAACGCATGGAATGATATTAAGGTCACTTATTCAAATGGCGAAATTTTACCTATAAAAGAAACATTTAATTCACCAAGGCATGCCATTGATGTTATTAGAAGACTGCTTCATAAAAGTGGTATGATTCTTGACCAGTCACAGCCCATTGTTGTAGGTCATTTATCGGAGCGTATTAGAATCACAGTTTTAGGACAAGGTGTTATTGACCCGGCTATTGGTGTTGCTGTATCTATTCGTATCGTCAATCCAAAGAAACTGGTCAAAGAGGATTTCATCAGACAGAATACAGCAAGTGAGGAAATGCTAGATTTCCTATCGCTGGCACACCGATATGGTGAAAGTCTTTGTATCACCGGAGCGACATCTAGCGGTAAGACGACACTCATGAGTTGGATTCTTTCAACACTACCGGATAATAAGAGGTTATATACCATTGAAAACGGTACAAGAGAGTTTAATTTAGTCAAGAAAAATGAAAAAGGTGAAGTTATCAACAATGTTATCCACACCGTAACACGACATAGTGATGATCCAAAACAGAATATTACCATGGTTAAATTGCTTGAAACAGGACTTACAGTTAACCCAGATTATATCTGTGTTGCTGAGATGAAGTCGGAAGAAGCCTTTTTCGCTCAGGAATCGGCAAGGACAGGGCATGGGGTAACTACTACGATACATGCCAGCTCTTGTATTGCTACCTATTATCGAATGGTAACCCTTTGTAAACAGCGATATGATATGGATGAAAGAACCCTTTATAATCTGGTAACAGAAGCCTTTCCCATTGTTGCTTTTTCAAAGAAGCTAGAAGACAACTCAAGGCATATCATGGAAATTACCGAATGCGAGATTAAAGAGGATGGCTCAAGAGAAATTAGAACACTTTATAAATTCAATGTAACGGATAATGCTCTTGTAGATGGCAAACTTAAGATCATTGGGAAATATGAAAAGATTAATGACATATCATCATCTTTTGAGAAAAGACTTCTAGAAAACGGTATGCCAAGTAGCCTATTAAAACGTTTTAAGCGAGGTGATATCCATGAATAGTTTATTGTTTATCGCATTTATTGCCATGATTATAGGTCTCTTTGTTACATTTGGACTTTCATTCTTTGATATGGCAACGGATATTCTAAAAAAGAGAGCTAAAAAGGAACAGGCATTAAATGAAAGAATCAAAGCATTAACCAGTAAGAAAAAGAAAAAAGGACTGAAAAAGCTTATTGATGAAACCAAACATGTATTACAAATGACCAATAAAGAAAATTTATTTATGCTGATCGTCATGCTCTCACTTGTATTTATGACCATCGGCTTTTTTATTGCCATTACACTAGCGAATATGTTCCTTGTGCCGGTACTAGCTATTGGGTTTTCACTACTTCCTTTTTGGTACGTCCAATTTACAGCGACAAAATGGAAAAAGGGATTAAATAGTGAACTGGAAACAGCTTTATCAGTCATTACAACATCTTATTTAAGAAGTGAGAGTATTATCACAGCTATAGAAGAAAACGTAAACTATATCAATCCACCGGTTCAGAATGTGTTTCATGCTTTTTTAACACAAACGAAATTGATTAATGCCAATACAAAAATGGCACTTGAGAGCTTAAAACCCAAAATAGAAAGTTCAGTATTTCACGAGTGGGTAGATGCGCTCATTGACTGTCAGGAAGATAAAAACCTTAAAAGTACGCTGACACCTATTGTATCTAAATTATCAGATATGCGGATGGTTTCAGCTGAACTTGATTATCTTCTGTATGAACCAATTAAAGAATTTGTTACCATGGCAATATTATTAGTTGGCAACATACCACTCATGTATATGCTCAATAAAGATTGGTACCATACATTGATGTTCACAGGCATTGGTAAATTTGTACTGGCAGTCTGTGGCATCGTCATATTTGTTTCATTGGCAGCCGTCGTTAAATTATCTAAGCCTGTGGAATACAAAAGGTAGAAAGGGGGATATGATGATACAAATTTTACTTTTATTTTCGATATCCTTTTCTTTAGGTGTGTATCTGATTTTGAAGGATGTTTTAAAATTGCCTTCAGGACGAGCTATTAAAGCGGTTCACGTCATAGATAAAAGGGAAAGAAAAAAATCAAAGAATCTTGAAGTGCTAATCAATGAATGGGCAATCAGATTATCTAAAATAGTCCGTCTTACGGATTACAGCAGACGAAGACTTACAGCGACTTTAAAATCAGCAAATATAAAGCTCTCACCAGAAACATTTGTTGCGAGAGCTTGGCTAAAAGCGGGGATGATGCTACTTTTTATAATCCCTGCTTTATTTATTTTCCCTATGGTATTTCCAGTCATATTGTTTTTAGCAGTAGCAGTTTATTTCAAAGAAATCCGAAGTGCTGATGAAGCTGTCAGAAAAAGAAGAGAAGATATCGAGTTTGAATTGCCACGTTTTGTTTCTACCTTATCTCAGGAATTAAAAGCCAATCGAAATGTGCTTAATATTTTAGAAACGTACAAACAAAATGCGGGCAAGAGTTTTAAAAATGAGCTAGAGATTACCGTGGCAGACATGAAGTCAGGAAGCTATGAATCAGCCCTTACAAGAATGGAAGCAAGGCTCAACAGCCCATCGTTGTCTGAAACGATTCGTGGGCTTATTGGTGTACTAAGAGGTGATGATGGTGTTGTGTATTTTCAAATGCTGTCCCATGATTTGAAACAATTAGAATTACAACGATTAAAGACAATCGCCATGAAAAGACCGGCAAAGATAAGGAAATATTCCTTTGCCATGCTCTTTTGCTTCTTGATGATGTATCTATCCGTTATGTTTGTTGAAATTATTGAAACCCTTGGGAAACTATTTTAGGAGGTGGTCGAATGATAGAGATTTTAAAGTCGAAACGGGGAGAGGGATATATTGATGTCGTGGTGGTTGTCCTTGTAGCGATGATGGTCATTGCCATGGCAGTTAAGGTATATCCTGTTTTTGTGGTGAAGGGGGATTTAAACACATTTGCAAACGAGCTTGCAAGAGTGGCTGAAATTGAAGGACGCATTGGTTCAGAAACCACAGCTAAGAAAAATGAACTTAGGGCAAGTCTTGGGATTGATCCAACAGTGAATTGGTCTACGTCAGGGAATATTGATCTCAATGAAGAGTTTAGCGTTGTCTTAACATTACCTGTAGATATTGGATTTTTCGAATTTGGCTCCTTTCCCATTACCTTGACCGCTAAGGCAACAGGCAGATCGGAGGTATATAACAAGTGATGAAAATCATAAAAGATAAACAAGGGAATGCAGCACTCTTTGCCATTGTCATTATTTTATGTCTGATACTTCTCTTTACAGTTGCAAGTGAATACTTAAGATTACAAATAATAGCAAGTGGTGTCAGAGATGCCCTGCAATCCTCTGTTATTGCAGTAGCGACTGAAAACTATGATGAAGTCTACAACGGTTTAAGAGAAGGCTACTCTGGTGGTTATCAGCTAAATGAAATGGATAGATGGGTAGAGCGAGTTGATTCAGGTGCAGTGCTCATGAAATTGAGTGATAAACTGGGACTAATCGGTGGAAATAAATATGCAGGTGGGTATTTGGAATATCGCTTATACGATTTGGATATTCAGATTAATAATGCGCCTTTTGCAATGAGTGACAATAACAACAGATTTGAAGCAGAAGCCTGGGTGACACTTCTTGTACCTTTATCCTTTGGTTGGGAGCACTTACCGCCAATGGAGATTCGACTTAAAGTTAATGCTGGATATAGTCCAAAGTTCTAAAAAAATAAGTGAAGTATAGACAAATAAAATCACTCATGATAATATGTATATATAGAACATGTATAATTTATACATATCGTTATTGGAGTTGATGAACATGAAAAATAAACCATCTATAAATCTGAATGAACCAAGCTTTTATATCTTATTGGCATTGTCAAAGGAGCCGATGAGTGGTTACGAACTAACAAGAGACATACTAAATATCACAAAAGGTAGACTTGAAGTAAAAACTGGAACAATGTACCCAACCCTAAAAAAGTTGTTGAAGCTTGAGCTCATTGAACAGATCGATGAGAACGGTCAGGAAAGAAATAAGAAGATATATCAATTGACAGAAGAAGGGAAGAAAATCCTTCAATATGAAGTTGATATGCTGAAAGAAAAATTAGAAGAAGTAAAGTTAATTATAAACGAAACCTAAGGAGGTCGTGGAATATGAAAAAAATGAATTCAAAACAAATAACTTTGTTTACAGGAACATCTTTAATCATAGTTGCAGTAATATTCGGTGCTTTGATTTTTTCGAAGCTCAATACTCAAGAAGTTGGAAAGGACAATGTATTATCTGATATTGAAAATAATGCACCTGTTGTAGAAAAAATTGAAGAATCAGATGAAATTGAACAAGTTGTTGAAGTTCCTAAAATTCAGGATACTGAAACGAAGCTGACAGAAGACAAAGCAGAAGTTACTTCCATTGAGGAGCCGATGCCTGAACCACCAGAAAAACCAGAACTAGAAGCACCAAAGGACAAACCGGAAACCAATGACGATTTAGAGGATATGGATAATGTACCTGAATACAATGAAGAAGATTTGGTTATTGAACCTGAGGAAGTTGTTTTGGTGAATGAACCCCAAGAATCAACAGAACCAGAGCCAGTAGTAGAAGAAGAGAGCGAAAGCAATTTAGTACCATCATCTGAAAACCCATTTTTAAATCCAGAGAATGCGGCAAAACCTATAGAGTCAAATGGCGAAGACTATTATGAAGATGGAAGAAAAGCTGGTGAAGGCGACAAATTTTAACCAATTAAAAATATTTTAGACAGTCTCTTAGAAAGTAGGAGCTGTCTTTTTTTATGGAGGAATGAAAATGATGAAGAAATTTAAGAGTGTACTAGGACTATTTCTTGTCATGGTATTATTGATTGGTTCTTTAACCGTATATGCCGATGACAATGCTGATACAGGTTCAGGTGATACAAGTAATGCACTGGATGGTAAAGGGTTTTACCGTGGCAGTGAATATATGTATAAAGTATCTGTATATGTTGGTTTGTCAGATCAAGCTGATAAGAATACAAATTTAAGCTCAGATTGGAAAATGATTGGCACAAGACCTATATATGTTAAACCATCCAACTTTTCAATGCCATCAAACGTGTTTTTTGGTATTGAAAATAAAGTGAATTATCAAGAGGGAAATGCTTTAACACCTAATAACAGTCCAATCATAGTTACTGACAATCCACCACCAATACCAATTACGAATGGTGGTAATATAGGCTCTGTAAAATCCTATTTTGGAGATGTAAATACGCTTGATATGTTTATAAATTATTTTGCCACTCAAAAAGGAACTTCTAGAGAAGGTCTAGTTGAAAACATAAGTTTTACTGTTGAAGGTGATAGAAAATTCTATCCCACAGAAGAAATCCTGCCCATCAAAGTTGATGGTCAATATCAGAACAAAGTGCCATGGCTGATTGTTTATGAACCTGTGATTATTTCATATCTAAAAGACCGTACAACCACATTAGCCTTTACTGCCACAGAATATGCCTTAGCTCAAAAGCTAGGGTATTTTAATTTTAGGGGTGGAGCTGATGGGCAGTATATTTCAGGGATGACCCATTCTGATTTGCCAAATTCCATTTTTTTAGAAGAAAGTTGGTTTGGTTATCCGGTAACGTCGGCACTTCCTGATAATGTGTATTGGGATTTAGATCGTATTATAGCAGGCGGTGGTTGGGGTATGCGCCTATTAAAGGCGAATGCGGTCAATGTAGTTGAAAATGATACAGAGTATGACTATGAGTATCGTGTTGACACAGATGTTATTACGTCAGTTCGAATTTACGCAAGTGATGACATAACGCCTGATAACCGCCATGAAAGTGAAGCTGCCTATAACAATCCAGTTAAGAATACAGCTACTGTTACCATAAGTGCCAATGGCTATTCAAAGAGTACAGAAGTTGTTATTCCTGATGGCGGTTCAGAACTGGTCTGGCTTAAATGGCATACTCCAAGTGTACCTGGTGATGTAACAATTCAAGTAAGTGTTAGTGGTAATAGTGCAGCCAAAATTGATGGAACAAGTCGAAGTGTTACTTTAATTGGTAAAGTTGTAGATTTAAGCTTGAGCGAACCACCAAATCCAACGGCCAATGACCGAAACGATCATTTTACCTTACCAAGTATTCCGGTAAAAGCAGAGAAAATTAATGCGAACTGGGGTGTGTATGATTGTAACTGGATTCCAAAATGGGTATGGCATCCAAAATGGGAATGGGAATCTGATTGGCAGAAGGATTACTATACCTATCATCATTCTGGTGGATGCAGGGATACTGATGGTGATGGAGATGATGATTATTGTCCGGGGCACAGAAGATATCGCTGGGTTGATCGAGGTGAGTGGGTTGATAACGGTCATTGGGTAGATGAAGGACACTGGGAATATGATTATACAAACTATAGTGCCAGTCTCACAGGCGATATGTCATTGGAACCGGATGAAAAATCTCCAACCGCAGACGGAGAGGTTATGAGATCAGGTTATGGTGTAAATATCAATGTTTCAACCTTCCCAACAACCAATGCCCCAAGTTCTCATGTTACCAAAGCTCAAAATGTCATTACTTATTTCCCAGAGTTTCATTATGATATTTATTGGAGGTTGCTGGATACAAGGGGATATGGTGAATTTGCTTTCAAGGAAAATAAATATTCAACTTATAATGGCCGAGTCCATTTCACACCGCTTTGGTTTCCCGATGGAAGGTACAGTGTTCATGCTGAAATAATAGACATGTGGACGCCTGACGGGATGTTAAGAATTAACTTAAATGATGATGTGACCATTGATGGAGATTTATATATGGATTGGCACATTGGGCCAAAATAGAGGGGGAATGAGACATGGCAATAGACCCAGCGACACTAAAAGCAGCAGCAAAAATTGCTACTACAGTTTTGTCAGATGAAAAGGGCAGGCGAATCGTATTGGTTGCCTGCCTTGTTCCATTTATCATCATTCTACTAGTTTTATCATCACCATTTGCGATCTTTTTTTCAATACTTGATGGTCAAGAAGAAACGGTATCGATTATCAGTGTATTGAATGAGATGAAAGAAGATTTTAGATATAGTGTACAACAGGAACAAGCCGATTCGACCGCAGATATCATTAAAACTATAGTTATGGGAAGTGAAGACGGATTACTAATTGATAATTCGGAAGATGTATTGATTGCTTTCGCAGTGAAATATAATGTGACAAAAGATGATGCAGAGCAGGTTGCAGTTCTATCTGACAATCAACTAGAAAAGCTTAGACAAGTCTATCTAGATATGAACGTAATAACCACTACTTATGAAACCACATCAAAAGAAGTTGAAGTCACGACAACGAATGATGATGGAGAGTCGGTTACTGAGAGTAAAACAGTTACAACAACCACTAAAATTATTACTATTGACAGTTTGACAGCAGAAGATATCGGTGAAGTTTATGGATTTGATGATGTGCAGAATCAGATGATTGGTGAAATGCGTCAAAGTGGATATGGCATATTGATGGCTTCGGGTAACAGCAAGACTTTTCTGGCTAGGGAAGAAATTGAAGAGATAAAGAGTCATATCCCCGAAGGCATAATCATCGAAAGTGAAAAAGTTGTTGAAGCAGCTGAAAGCTTAGTCGGGAAAGTAAATTATTTCTGGGGTGGAAAAAGTCTAGCTATCGGATGGGATAATCGATTTGGAACAGATATGGAAGTGACTTCACCGGGAAGCTCATCTACAGGTACAATACGTCCCTTTGGCTTGGATTGTTCAGGTTTTGTGACTTGGGTATTCGTGAATGTAGGATTACCTGCTGAGTCTATTGAATCAACAATAGGCCACGGCACAACAGCTCAGTGGAATGTATCTACAAGTATTCCGACAAGTGCAGCAATGAAAGGCGATTTCGCTTTTCTTGCAATACCAGGAACGAGAAAGGTTAATCATGTTGGTATCGTTACAGGTAGAAACGATAACGGACAAATCATGGTCATTCACTGTTCATCAGGTGCTAACAACGTTTCAATATCAACAGCAGAAAGTGTTGGTTTTTTATATTATAGAAGACCGGCAGTTCTAATCAATTAAAGTCGGGAGGTTAAGCATGAATCCAGTATTACCAATTATTATGATTTTATTATGTGCTATTGCAGGAGCAGTAGCGTTTTTCTTTTTAAAGAGACCAAAGCAACTAAAGAATGATCAGATTAATGAGAATCAAAAGACCGCTCAGGAGTTTGTTAATGTGAAAGATATTCATGATAGATTTTTATATACAAGAGATGGTCAGATTATCGCTTATATTAAGATTCATCCAATTAGTATAGATTTATTTTCAGAAAGTGAAAAAGAACAGATTTCAAAGGTTTTAACAGCTGAATTATCTAGTGTTCAGAAACCCTTTAAGTTTTTGGCAGTCTCACGACCGGTGGATATCACACCACTGGTGAATGAGTACCAAAGTCTTTTATCAGAGACCACAGATCAAAAGCAAAAAGAGCTTCTCAGGCATGAAATCATGGAGATTAGCAATTTTGCTACCAGTGGTGAAGTTATAGAAAGAAACTTTTTTATCATGCTTTGGAGTCGATATCGAGAAGGCATAGAATCGGATTTGATTAAAGAGTGTCAGGAAATGATTCAAAAGTTTGATAGTGTCAACATTCATTGCGACATCATAAAAGAACAAGAAATAACTAGGCTGTGTAATTCAATTAATAATCCTGCATATATTTATTATGAGTAGGATGATTTGGTGAATAAGATTATAAAATATGGTTATAATAAATGCAATATAAAATCAGAAATCGATACATAATGTACCTAATTTAAAAAATATATTTACAAATTAAGTGTTTTGTGATAAGATTTATTGTAACTGGAGGTGTATGTAATGAAAGATTCTATGATTCGTATTAAAGAAGCTGAACTCTATAATATAAAAAATGTTGAATATGGAAAAATTGATTTTCCATATGATAATACATCATCAAATAAATTAATGCGTTCTGAGATCGTTGGCATATATGGTCAAAATGGTTCAGGTAAAACAGCATTTGTTGATGCTATGTGGATTATTAAACACCTTATAAGTGGAAAAGAGCTACCTAAAAACGCAGGTGACTATATCTTTGAAGCAGAAGAAACTGCCACGATCAAACTTGGTTTTGATATGAACCAAGGTGACCATAAGTATCAGATTTTCTACGAAGTAGAGATTGAAAGAACAGATGAAAACAAAGCTAAAGTCATTCGAGAAAACTTAACGTACAAAGAGCTTATTGACGGTGCTTGGAAAAGTAAAGCGGGAATTATTGATTATCACGTAAAAAACAAAGAATATGTTTTTAAACCGGTAAAAAACTATCGTTTACTCACTTCAAATAATGCTGATGTTCAAATTGATTTAGGTGTTGCAAAAAAAATGTCAGATAAAAACAGTACCTCTTTTGTTTTCAGCAGTGAGTTAGAAGATATCATTAAGAAAAGTGATGCTTTTAAAAACTACACAGACATTATTATAGCTTTAAAGCATTATGCTAATGTTAATCTTTTCATCATAAAGAATCACCATTCAGGAATGATTAACATGAATGTGTTAATTCCCTTTAGTTTCAGGTTGTTGGATGAGAAAAAGGTGACACAGGGAGATTTGGCAATCGGTCTGTTAAAGCCATCGGTTGTACCGGAAGAAGTTTATAATGTTGTGGTTAAGATTATTGAACAGATGAATATTGTACTTGAGACCATTGTTCCAGGTCTTAATATCGGTTTGAAAAACCATGGCAAGCAACTTAGAGAAGATGGTAATGAAGGGATTCGGATTGAACTCATATCCATAAGAGATGACATAAAAGTTCCTTTAAAATATGAATCTGATGGTATCAAAAAAATCATCTCAATATTGAGTACTTTGATAACAATGTTTAATAATCCTACAGTTTGTATGGTGGTTGATGAACTGGATGCCGGCATATTTGAATATTTACTCGGTGAAATTCTTCAGATTATCAGTGAAAACGGAAAAGGACAGTTGATCTTTACTTCTCATAATTTGAGACCCCTTGAAATGCTGGATACAAGTTCAATCATCTTTACAACAACGAATCCTAAAAATCGATATATGCGCTTTGCAAATGTTAAGAGCAATAATAACCTTCGAAACTTGTATTATCGAAGCATAAATCTTGGTGGACAAAAAGAGGAAATCTACAAAGAGACCAATAGTTTTGATATTAGTCGTGCCTTCAGGATTGCTGGGAGGGTGATTGATGAAAACTAAAAAGGTCATTCTATTTATTGTAGAAGGTGTCACTGATAAAACATCTTTAGGTGGCATTATTGATAAATTGGTTTCGTCGAACCTGGTAAGGTTTTATATAACCGGAGGAGATATAACCAGTGATCGCTTTTCAAATAGCTCTAATGCCATTGCCAAAGTCAATGATCATGTTAAAGCTTTTCTAGCAAGAGAACTAGGAATAAAAAAGAGCGATATCATTCGCATCGTTCATCTAATCGACATGGATGGGGCTTATATAGAAAGTAATCAAATTCAAGTGGAAGAAGTAGAGGAATTTGCTTATTCGGAATCTGCGATTATTGCAAACGGGGTAGAGCGTGTTCTTGAAAGAAACAGTAGAAAACAGCAAGTTATTAATCGATTATCACTCTGTCCAAAGATATCGGGTATTCCGTATAGCATGTATTATTTTTCTTGTAATCTTGAACACGTTTTGCATAATGAGATAAATCTGGCGGATGAATTGAAGATGGAGTATGCTGAGCGGTTTTCTGATTCCTATTATAAGACGGAAACGACATTTATTGACTTCATTCGAGATGAACAGTTTGCAGTTAAAGGCGATTACAAAGAAACTTGGAAATTTATAAAACTTAACGGAAATTCCCTCAAACGGTATAGCAATTTTCACTTGTTCTTTGAATAAAAAAAGATAGATTAACTAAATGAATATAATCACGAGAAAACACAGCACATTGATGTTGTGTTTTTTTTCGTGCAAAAAAATGGAGGAAAAGTGAATGAAAAAGACACAGAACAATCAAGTAACAGTTAATAATAGCCTATTAAATATCATTACTCCAATCGGTCTTGAACTTAAAAGAAACAGCCTGATTGTAGGTGAAAACACAGGGAGAATTTATGGTATTGTCAAGTACCCGCAAAAAGTCGATTATGGATGGCTAGCAAAAATCACAAACATACCCGGAACAGTCGTCGGCATTACATTTATACCGATCGATAATGGTGAATTTATTTCAGGTTTATCAAAAAATGTCATTCAAAATCGAAGTGCAGCGGATTCAGCTAAAGATCCACTCATTCGGCAAAGGGCAGAGCAAGCAGCTATGGATGGTGAAAAGATTATGCTTCAAATTGATAGAGAAGGTGAAACCGTTGGAACCATGATTATACCATCATGGTGATTGCAAGGGAAGAAAACAACTTTCAAAAAATTTGCAGAAAAACAGAAAGTATCATTGCCACAAGTAAAGCAAAATTAAGAATTATGGCAAATCTACAAGAACAAGCATTTAAAAGTGTTGCACCATATTATACCCTCGATGAAGCGATTGGAGAAGTACTTAAAAGAGTCATTCCAATGAGCAGTTTTGTCGGGGGTTTTCCTTTTTCATCTTCTGGTTATAATGATGGAACCGGTTATTACTTTGGACGTGATAGTACAGGTGGTCTTGTTGTTCTTGATCCATGGAAAAGAGGTAATGACAGAACTAATACCAATTTTACCATTATGGGTGTGGCGGGGGTTGGCAAGAGCACCGTCGTAAAGCATATTGCTCTTTCGGAATATATGAAAGGAACTAAAATTATCTTCATAGACCCCGAGAGAGAGTACCAAGAAATTACAAAGGCGTTGAATGGCGACTGGATAAATACCGGTGGTGGTGTCAATGGTAAAATCAATCCATTGCAAATCAGACCCACACCTGTAGATGATGATGACAAATATTATAAGGATGAAGGTCATGGTATGGGAGATATGGCCATCTACATGAAGAACCTTGAAATCTTTTTTAGCTTATACTTACCTTCTCTATCAGATAAGCAAAGAGCCATTCTTAAGAACGTGCTAATCAAACTATACAATCATTTTGGTATTAGATGGGATACAGATATTAATATATTATCAAATGAAGATTTTCCGGTTTTTTCAGACCTTTATGAACTGCTCAAAGAAAAGGCTAATAAGGAAAAAACTTCATCAAGCAAAAATGAATATGAAGAGTTGGCATTACTGTTACAGGATATAGCTCTTGGCAGTGACGCTTTTTTATGGAACGGTAAAAGCACAATCAAGACAAATTCAAGATGTATCTGCTTGGATACTCATGATCTACAAAACACCAGTGACAATATCAAAAGAACTCAGTATTTCAATATCCTTACATGGTGCTGGCAACAAATGAGTTTGGACAGAAATGAACCGGTTTTACTAATATGTGATGAAAGCTATCTTATGATCGATCCCAATGTGCCGCAGTCTTTGGTGTTTTTAAGAAATGTAGAAAAAAGAGCTAGAAAATATGAAGCAGGGGTAGCGATTATATCCCATTCAGTTGTTGATTTCTTAGATCCGAAGATTAAGCTTTATGGACAAGCACTGCTTGACATTCCGGCTTATAAAATACTGATGGGTTGTGATGGCATGAATTTAATCGAAACCAAGAAACTATACAACCTAACAGATGCTGAAGAACAGCTATTAGGTCAAAAGAAAAGGGGAAATGCCCTTGTGATGATTGGATCTAAAAGACTGCATGTGAACTTTCAGATACCAGATTACAAATTTGAGTTTATGGGCAAAGCCAGTGGAAGATAGGAGTGTGAACTTTTGAAAAAGAAACTAGTGATAGAATTGATCATTTATATTGTAATTGTCATCATTGGAATCATAATGATGATTATGTACCAGCCAAAAGAAGTGGAGATAGTATTGCCGAAGGATTTTCAGATTGAGCAGGAAGGAGGTGCTGGTGATGCTTTTATACCTATCCAGTAAAGAGAACATTAATATGATTGATTTTCTCCATGATGAGCATGGAATGATTATAAAGAAATTATCTGGTACGTTTTCTCTAAAACAATTTGTTCTTAGTGATATGAGAAGCTTAGAGCATTTTAACTATGTGCTTATTGATCTAAAAGCGCTTAAGGATACAGAAGACGAAATGATGGAAGCTGTAATTGGTTTTAGGAAGATGTTCTCTTCAAGAATGATAGTTTATATAGAAGCGATTAAGGAACAAGAGAAACTCATTTTACAGCTCATTGAAGCAGGGATTTATAACATTGTGTCATCGGCAGATGTGGCATCCCTTAAAGAGGAAGTTCTTAAAGCCATTAGCGACCTTGGGATAAGCAAACGTGAAATTCAGTCAAAGCTTATTCAAGAAGATGTAACGGAAAACAGAACCTTTACATCATATTCTTTCTTGAAAAAAGATATCAAGATTGCTATCACTGGGGTGAAGCACCGTGTTGGTACGACGACCATGGCTATCAATTTGGCAAATTACTTAGCTAACATTGGCGCTAAGGTATGTTATGTAGAAGCAAATGAACATGATCATTTGAGTAAGCTTCCGGAATTTTATCAGGGGATGACAACGAAGGAAGATATCATCCTATACAATGGAGTAAAATATCTTTCACTCCATTCAGAGTGTCATGATGAATTTGATTTCATAATTTATGACATGGGGGTAGTCAACAATAGGATCATAGGAGTCATTAGAAAAAATTGCGATGTTGCAATACTTTGTGCAACAGGTAAGCCTTACGAAATTAATGATATGGAGAATATCGATAATCTGATTGGTGAGAAGCTCATAGGCAAAGTGTTATCTTTTGTTGCTGAATCGGATAAAAGAAAAATTCAAAAGCAATGTGGAGATGTATCTTTTTCAAATTACACACCAGATTATTTTGATGGAGATACTAACGAAGAGATTTGGGAAGACATAATCGCCAGATTTATTAAGTGATATTAAAGGAGGACAACTCATGACGAATAAAGGGAAATTGATTGAAAGTGTATATAAAGCAGATTTAAGCCAGCGAGCAACGTTGGTTATTTTTTATTTGATTAATAGAGCAGACCAGGAAAATACTTGTTTTCCTAGCATTAAAACCATTGCTAAAGAGTGTAATATAAGCACTAGAACAGTCCAAAGAGCATTAAATGATCTTGAAAAAGCCGGCTTTATCACTCGAGAAAGTCGGTTCCACGAACAAGGAGGACAGCGGTCTAATCTTTATCACCTGATTGAAGTAGAGACTACTAATAACCTGGACTATCTTGATTCAGAAATAGGATGTGAAACTTATGAAGAAAAGAAAATGCTTTATGATTGTGAGCAATCGATAAGTATAGAAGATGGTTGTACATGTACACGAGTGAATTTAGAAAGTAATGCGGAAACACAAATAACCAGCAATACTCTTGAACAAGTAAACTTCGACTCTTTATATGCAACAATGACAAATGAAAATTTACTGTCGGGGACCCTATGTCATGATGGCGTACCTTGAATTATTCACTCTAACATTGGGTTATTGATAAAAAAGAATAGCTTTTGATATTTATTTACATATATTTGGATATTTATATTGACTAAGTCAATAAATAGGATTATAATAAATATTGACTAAGTCAATAAACATAAAATGGGAGGTGAATACTTGATAGGATTAGAATTCATTCTTGGTTTATACAATATGCAACACGTTGAGTTGGCAGAACACTTAGGAATCAAGAAACAGAATATCAACATGTGGGTTAAGAGAAGACAAAACATTCCTAAAAAGTATCTCCCGGTATTGGAAGAACTATTTGGAATTGATAGAGAAGTATTCTCTAGAGAGCTTGATGAGATTGAAAAGCTTGAAATACAAAAAGAGAAACTTAAAAAGGATTTAAAACCAGTTATCACAAAGCATGAAAAGAGATATAAATCCGGAGAAGTAAATGATGTTGTTGATATTCCGATATACGATAAAGAGGAAATTAATATCATTGAAAGAGATATTGAAAAAGCAAAGTTGGTGACAAGGTTTAAAGAAGCGATGGATATTGTGGATAATAACCCATATATGGATACATTCAAATTGATGGTTGAATTGATGGAGAAAGCTCAGCATGAGTCTATTCTTCATAAGACAATAGAAGCATTATCACATTATCTAGAGGTTTTACCTGGAAGCATCAATAGTGATGAAGCTCAAGAAGAATTTGAAGCAGAAATTTTTGAAGTTTTTGATGATCATAATTATTAATTAAGGGAGGCAATTTAAAATGGCGACAACAGGTAACATTGGATTTGAAGAAACACTTTGGAAAGCAGCAGACAAGCTGAGAGGGAGCATGGATGCAAGTGAGTATAAGCACGTTGTGCTTGGGCTTATATTCTTAAAATATATCTCAGACAAATTTGAAAACAAATATGAGGCATTGCTTACTGAGGGTGAAGGTTTTGAAGAAGACCGTGATGAATATGAAGCGGAAAATATTTTTTGGGTTCCAAAAGAAGCAAGATGGAACTTTATTATGGATAATGCAAAAGACGTTAAAATAGGTCAATTTATTGACGATGCTATGATTTTGATTGAGAAGGAAAATCCAACTCTTAGGGGAGTTCTAGATAAGCGTTATGCACGTCCTGAAATTGATAAAAGAAGATTGGGAGAATTAATAGACCTTATTTCTACTATTAAGCTTCATCAAAATGGTGAAAAAGATTTATTAGGTAGAGTGTACGAATACTTCCTTGGCCAATTTGCTTCAGTTGAAGGTAAAGGCGGCGGAGAATTCTATACACCGACAAGTGTAGTTAAAACCTTAGTTGAAATGATAGAACCATACCAAGGCAGAATCTATGACCCTTGTTGTGGTTCAGGTGGAATGTTTGTCCAAAGTGAAAAGTTTGTTGAGGAACATCAAGGAAAAGTTGAAAACCTTTCTATTTATGGACAAGAACTTAATTCGACGACATGGAAACTCTGTAAAATGAACTTGGCAATCAGAGGGCTTGATGCTAATCTAGGTAATCATCATGCAGATACATTCCATAATGATTTGCATAAAACGTTGAAAGCGGATTATATCCTTGCTAATCCACCGTTTAATATTAGTGATTGGGGTGGGAACCAATTAATAGATGATATCCGTTGGAAATATGGAATACCACCATCAGGTAATGCTAACTATGCATGGCTGCAACATATGATTTATCATTTATCTCCTAATGGAGTTGCAGGCATAGTATTGGCAAATGGTTCACTTAGCACCAATACTTCTAATGAAGGCGTTATAAGAGAGAAAATACTTGAAGCAGATTTAGTGGATGCAATCGTAGCTTTACCTGACAGATTATTTTACTCGACGGGTATACCAGTGTCATTATGGATTTTAAATAGAAACAAAGATGGGAATTCAAATTATAGAAAAAGAAAAAATGAAATATTATTTATTGACGCAAGACACTTAGGAGAAATAATTGATCGCCGCCATAGAGAACTATCAAGTGAAGGTGCAGAAAATGATGTAAGTAAAATCACTAAAACATATCACGAATGGAGAAATATCAATGGTAGTTATGAAGATATAAAAGGATTCTGCAAATCTGCAAAACTTGATGATGTAAAAGAACACGGATATATTCTTACTCCGGGAAGATATGTTGGTATAGAAGAAATTGAAGATGATGGTGCTCCTTTTGAAGAGAAGATGGAAAATATGACAGCGGAATTAGCTGAGCTATTTGCAAAATCACGTCACCTTGAGGATGAAATAAGAAAAAATCTTAGGGGGATAGGATATGAGTTTTAACAAAACACAAAGCTATTTTTTAAGTGAGTTATATACAATTAGTTCAGGACTTTCGAAAAGTAGAGAGGAATTTGGGTTTGGTTACCCTTTTGTAACTTTTAAAGATGTCTTTGATAACTATTTTTTACCTGATAAACTTAGTAACCTAGCTAATACATCTGAGAAAGAAAGGGAAAGGTGCTCTGTTAAGAAAGGGGATGTATTTCTTACTAGAACGAGCGAAACACAGGAAGAACTTGGGATGAGTTGTGTTGCGCTGAGAGATTATGAAAATGCAACTTTTAATGGATTTACCAAAAGATTACGTCTCAAACCTAAATTCGAAGGGAAGATTGACCCTATCTATATGGCGTATTACATGAGGAGTAGTGTTGTTAGAAATCAAATCAATAGTTTGTCTATAATGACAACTAGAGCAAGCTTAAATAATTCTATGATAGAAAGACTCAAAGTCGAGATACCTCAAATTGAAGAGCAAATTACAATTGGTAGATATTTAAAGCTGTTTGATGAAAAAGTAAAAGCAAACAATGAAATAAAAGTGATTCTAGAAAATATAGTTAAAGCTATTTTTACACATTGGTTTATAGAGTATGAATTTCCTAACGATAATGGAGAGCCTTATAAATCATCGAGTGGAGAGATGGTTGAGAGTAAAATTGGATTGATTCCCAAAGGATGGAATGTGGATAATATACTTGATAACATTCAAGAGGTGAAGATTAAGAACAAAGAAAATAGTGAAATACCGGTATTATCAGTTGTTAAAGAAGGAACTTTTGTTTTATCTGAAGATTATTTTACAAAGCAAGTTTATAGTAAAAACACGAAAAATTATAAAATTATTTCTAGAAATTGTTTAGGTTATAACCCGTCAAGAGCAAATATTGGTTCTATTGCAGTTTTAAGAGAATTTGAAAGAGGATTATTGAGCCCAATATATAAGATATTTGAATTTAATGGTTCAATATCGCCTATATATTTTCTAATGTATATGAAAAAGCAAGTCTTTAAGGATTTTATAGTCAAACACTCTTCGGGAACTACAAGACAAAATTTTGATTATAGAGGTTTTTCAGAATTTTTTGTAGCAGTTCCAGATAAAAAATTGCAAGAAAGATTTACTAATTTATTCGAAAAGATTGAAAAGTTCATTAGGTATATTGATGCGGAAAGTGAAAAATTAGTAAAAATGAGAGATCTAATTCTATCCAAACTTATATCTGGTGAGATAACAATACCATCAGAAGAAAAACAATTTATTGGGAAGGAGGAACAGATTTGAACCGTTTTGAAAATTTTACAGAAAATCTACTTGAAGAAGCGGCCATAGAGATATTACAAAACTTAGGTTATGAATATGCCTTTGGACCAGAAATCTCTCTAGGTGGAGAATATGAAGAACGTAAAGACTATCGAGAAGTCATCTTGCCAAGCCGAGTTAAAGATGCCCTTTATAGAATCAATAGAGATTTACCAGCAGAAGCACTGGAGGAAGCTTATAGACAGATTATTGCTTTTAATAGCCCGATGCTGGAAGAAAACAACAGAAGTTTTCATAAACTACTGACTGAGGGAATTGAAGTTTCCTTTATGGAAAATGGACACCCTCGTACTAAAAATGCGAGGATTGTTGAGTTCGAGCAAGAGCTTCTAGACAGAAATGAGTTTTTAGTTATCAATCAGTTTACTATTGTTGAAAATGAAGAGCGCCGTCCTGATCTCATTATCTTCATTAACGGTATACCTTTAGTGTTAATCGAATTAAAGTCAGCCAGTGATGAAAATGTCGGTATTGAAAGCGCATACAATCAGATTCAAACATATAAAAAAGATATACCAAGCCTTTTCAATTATAACGCTTTTTGCATTCTATCAGATGGTATTAATGCAAAGGCTGGTACCATCACGTCCAATGAAGAAAGATTCATGAATTGGAGAAGCATTGATGGTAAAGTCGTTGAGCCACTTTCGAAGCCACAATATGAGACCCTATTTAATGGGATGCTACAGAAGGAAAGACTTTTGGATATCATTCAAAACTTTATTCTATTCCAAGAGTCTAGCGAAGACGAGAAAGATTCTGATGGTAAGAAGTTAGGTGACAAAAAGACGATCATAAAAATTTTAGCTGCCTATCATCAGTATTTTGCCGTAAAAAAAGCAGTGGATAAAACCAAAGAAGCAACAAGTGTAGATGGTGACCGTAAGATCGGTGTCATCTGGCATACTCAAGGATCAGGTAAAAGTTTTTCCATGGTATTCTATACTGCTGGACTTGTAAGAGAATTAAACAATCCAACCATTGTTGTTATTACAGACAGGAATGACTTAGATGATCAGCTATTTACGACATTTACAAAGTCTAAAGATATTTTGAGACAAACGCCAAAACAGGCGGATGTTAGAAAGCTTACAGATAATCAGAAGTCTTCTGCTATCGGTAATAGTTCAGTAGAGGTTAATGGTCTTTTTGATCTTTTAAATGAAAGAGAATCCGGTGGCATTATCTTCACGACGATTCAAAAATTCAAACCTGAAGAAGGTGAAATGTCGGTATTAACTGATCGTAGAAATGTCATCATAATTGCGGATGAAGCTCATAGAAGTCAATATGGCCTTGAAGCTAAAGCCGATGCTAAGACTGGTGAAGTGAAATATGGTTATGCGAAGTATTTAAGAGATGCTTTACCAAATGCTTCTTTTATTGGATTTACCGGTACGCCTATTGACCTTGAAGATCGTTCAACAACAGCTGTGTTTGGACATACCATTGACACTTATGATATGACAAGAGCAGTTGAAGATGAAGCGACTGTTAAGATTTATTATGAAAATCGAATTATTAAATTAGAAGCAGACGAAGAAGAGCTAAAAGCTATAGATGAAGAGTTTGATGAATTGACAGAAGGTCAAGAAGATATCGAAAAGGAAAAGAACAAAGGCAAATGGTCTCGATTAGAAGCTATAGTAGGTTCTCCTAATCGTGTCAAGAAATTAGCCGAAGATATCGTAACTCATTATGAAGAAAAGACAAAAGCTATTGATGGGAAAGCAATGGTCGTGTGCATGAGTCGTAAAATCTGTGCGGATTTATATGATGAAATCATTGCATTAAGACCGGACTGGCATAGTGATGATGTTGATAAAGGTAAAATTAAGGTTGTTATGACAGGCAGTGCTGCAGATAGTGAAAGATTGCAACAGCATGTTGGCGGTAAACAACGAAGAGATACTTTGGCAAAACGTATGAAAGATAATAGTGATGAATTAAAAATCGTTATTGTTAGAGATATGTGGCTTACTGGTTTTGATGTGCCATCCATGCATACTATGTACATAGACAAGCCGATGAAGGGACATAACCTGATGCAAGCCATTGCTAGAGTAAACCGTGTTTTCAAAGAAAAATCTGGTGGTGTTGTTGTTGACTACATCGGAATCTTAGAAAGTCTAAAAAGTGCCTTAAAGCAATACACGGACAGCGACCGTGGCAATACAGGTATTAATACTGACGTTGCTATTGGTGTAATGCTTGAAAAACTTGAAATCCTTCAAGATATGTTCCATGGATATGATTATTCTGCTTATTTGGGTACATCACAAGTACAAAGAATCAGAGCAATAACAGGCGGTATGGATTTTGTGCTTGGAATGACAGAAGAAGATCAAAAAGAGTTCAAAAAAATAGCCATAGAGCTTTCAAAAGCACATTCGCTGTGTGCAGCAACTGAAATCGGAAGATCGAAAGCTCTTGAAGTCAGTTATTTTAAAGCAGTAAAAGCCAGCTTGGTTAAGCTAGGAACAAAAGGTGACCGACCTTTGAGTAAAAGCGAAATTGATGCGAGAGTTCATCAAATGCTTGAACGTTCCATAATTTCTGAAGAAGTTATTGATGTATTTGATGCAATGGGAATTCAACGACCAGAAGTTTCTATACTTTCAGAAGAATTCTTAGAAGAAGTACGAGAGTTGAAACAGAAGAACTTAGCTGTTGAGATGTTAAGAAAGCTTTTAGAAGGCAATATCAAATCCATTGAAAGAACAAATCTTGTTAAATCAGAAATGTTCTCAGAAAAGTTAAAGAAAGCTCTTAACAAGTATCGTAATCAAGCCATTACTAATGCAGAAGTTATTGAAGAACTTATTCGAATGGCACATGAACTCAAAAAGATGAAGGAAGAGCAAGTAAACTCTGGTTTGAGTGAAGATGAAATTGCTTTTTATGATGCTTTAACAGCAGATAATATTGTAAAGGACTTCTTGGAAGATGAGACACTTAAGAAGATTGCTAGAGAACTTACTGTAGCTATTCGCAATAATATTACCATTGACTGGAGTGTTAGAAAGAGTGCTCAAGCCGGTATGAGACGTATCATTAAAAGACTTCTTAAGAAATATGATTATCCGCCTGAGCAAGCTAAAAAAGCGATGGAAACAGTCATGCGACAAGCGGAAAAAATGTGTGGAAATCAAGTTGATTTGGTGTTTTACGATCGAGTTGCCGATCCAGGATCACAATATAAAGCATAGTGTAGAAGGTGGAAAATATGGCAGATATCAAATATGAAATTATAGAAACTCTTGGTGTTCTCTCAGAGAATGCCAAGGGTTGGAAAAAAGAATTAAATCTGGTTTCATGGAATGGTAGAGACCAAAATATGATTTAAGAGATTGGGCACCGGAGCATGAGAAGATGGGAAAAGGTGTGACGTTGACAAACGAAGAACTTAAGGAATTAAAATCGATTACTAGTAAATTATAGAGAGTCAAATTTTGTTTCGTAATACCTTAGGAGGGTTTGATATGGAGTTGAGTATAGGGTCAAAAGATTTTTTGGATTCATTTCAGCATATATGGGAAAAAAATGTTGATGATTATGGTACAAGTAAAGTGAATTTATTTGTGCTTAATATTAATGCAAATAATTTTGATTATTCGAGTTTAACAAGAAATCTTCTTGACCCATTAATTGACTACTCTGTATCACGAAAGATAAAAGAAAGATTTAAAGGCAAACCCCATACATTAACTCGTACAGCACAAGATAAGTTCAAGGAATATATCAATAATACCGGTGAATTAGGTGAATTTTTACTTTATTGTTTTTTGGAATCTCATCTGGAAGCACCTAAAATTTTATCGAAATTAGAACTTAAAACCTCAACTAGCATGTATGTTCATGGTGCTGATGGAGTGCATTTTTTAAAGCTGGATAACGGTAATTATCAATTAATATTTGGAGAATCAAAGACTATTAAAGGTATGACGGATGCTTTAAGCGCTGCTTTCACATCGATATATGAATTCAAAAACGAAATTAACAAAGATGGTAAAGAAAAAAGTGGAATAAACTATGAAAAGACTTTATTACATTCAAATTTAGACAAAGAAGCTTTTTCTGATGAGGAAAGAAGTTTTTTGGAAAACTTGATTTATCCGAAAAAGGATAGAGACTTCTATGTTGATGATGCTTTTGGAATCTTTATTGGTTATGAGATTGAAATTAATACTGAAGATATGAAGTTGCCAAATGATCAGTTCAGACAGAAAATCATATCAACAATAAGTGATGATGTTTCTCGAAGATTAGGCTATATTGCTAAGAAGATTGAAGAGTATAAGTTGTTTGGGCATAACTTTTATATTTATGTCATGCCATTTTCTGAGTTAGATGATAATCGAAGAAGAATATTGGAGGAGATTATATAATGGGGTTGCTTAAAGAACTGTCTAGACGAGTATTAAGAGATGAATATTTTAGAGAGCTGTTTATGAAAATTGAGAGAATTAAATTTCAAGGCTTTTTTAAACTTGCTGAAGGTCATGAACTGTCTTCAAAAGAATACCACGATTTACTTCGATTTGCAGATATACTTTCTTATTCAGAAGAAAGCGATGACAGAAATATATGTTACAAAATCATTAGTATGCTATACGACGATTATTCATATGACGAGTATTATATTGGCATAGCAAATGCTGTTCTTGTTCGATTGGGGAACTTCCCAGCACTTGAACTGGTATTGAAAAATAATAATAAAGTTTTTACAAATGAAGAAATTGAAATGGAGAAAATTATAAAGCAAACATTTCAAAGAGATCCACATGGTGAGAATGTTTTTACTGATCCGCAGTATAAGATCTATGAAGCACTAAAAAGCAACAACCATTTCAGTTTCTCGGGACCTACTTCTTTGGGAAAGTCTTTTATTATTGAAGCATTTATCAAGTATCTGATTTTTGAACATAACTTTACAGAAAACATGGTTATTCTCGTACCGACTAGAGCATTAATAAATCAGGTAACAAACAAAATGAAATCTGAACTAATAGATATAGCTGGCGGTAATTTCAATGACATTAAATACAAAGTGCTTTCACATCCTGTTATACCTAGATTACTTGAAGATACAAAGACTAGGTATATTTTTGTATTTACACCAGAAAGACTAATATCATATCTTTCAAACAATGAAAATCCGAAAGTTGATTATATGTTTATTGATGAGGCGCATAAAATGGTTTCAAATAAGGATTCAAGGGGACCGCTATTTTACCATGCAATATTACAGGCTGAAAGAAAAAGTGTCAAATTGTTCTTTGCCTCACCTAATGTACCAAATGCTGATGTGTTTTTGCAGTTGTTTGAAAAAAGTACAGAAGAGACGATGTCAGTTAAAGAATCTCCGGTAGCACAGAACAGATATTTTTTAGATATTTACAACGATAATTTAACTTTGTTTTCAGATTTAGGCGAAGATTATACTGAATCAATGGATTCAGAATATCAAAAGTATGATTTTAATCAGTGGTTATATAAACTAGGTGATGGCAACAAGAATATTATTTACTGTAATTCAACAAAGGATACTATTGATTACGCAATTTCGTTTGCTAAACTATTGCCAGATAAAGATAATGAACAGATTAATGAGTTGATTGAACTAATAAAAGAACATATACATCGAGATTACTATTTGATTGATTGCTTAAAAAAAGGTGTAGGATATCATTTTGGACGTTTACCACAGAGGGTAAGGGAAAGAATCGAGTCATTGTTCTCAGAAAAGATAATCGATTATCTTTTCTGCACGTCTACTTTACTAGAAGGTGTAAATTTACCGGCAAAGAATATTTTCATCTTAAATAATGCGATTGGGTTATCTAAGTTTACTGATATTGATTTTTGGAATTTAGCTGGTAGAGCAGGACGTTTAACAAAAGAATTGTCCGGAAATATTATCTGTACCAAGATTTTAGATAAAAGAAATCGCTGGGACAATCCTATAAAAGACCTTGAAGTTGTTAGAAGTAGGGAAATCAGAAAAATTCAGCCGTATGTTATCAAAGGGCAAAAGAAGTTTTACATTAATATTGGACGTTCTCTTGAGGGGAAAGAGTTTACTAGAAAGAGTGTAACTAGTGCCGAAAAAGAAATATGGGATCATTATGCCAATATAGCGTTTATACATCAAATTCGGGAGGAACAATCCGTTTTAAAAGCAAATTTCATAGCTCAAGTTGATGGTGCAAATCAACTGCTACGAAAAAAAGTCAAGAATAATATGGTGCCAGTCGAAATTCTGTCAACATCTTCGATGATAAAAGAAAAGTACCAGAATAATGCTTGGCAATTGGAGAAAATTAATGAAAAAACAATGCCCACTGATGTAACAAGAGAAGAATGTCAATATTTTCTTAATCTCTTTTATGACCTATATGGTTGGAAAGATGAAGAATCCAGTGGACATGCCCCGTTAGCAAAAAATAAAAATAAGCTTAGATATTATGCTGTGCTTATGAAAGATTGGATGAATTCTGTACCATTAAATCATATTATTATGAACATAATTAAGTATTATGAAGAACGAGGCGAATATTGGGATGTAAATGAGAGACTTCCATTTGATGGTAAGGATAAAAGAATAATCAATCTGATAATCAATGAATTAATGAGAGATATCGAAACAAATATTCGATATAAGATGAAAAACTATTTTACCAATTATTATTTGATCTTGTGTGAAAGGCTTGGTGAAGAAAATGCAGGAGCAAATTGGGGAGACTTTTTAGAATACGGTACAACGGATTTAAAGGTAATAGAACTACAAAATATAGGTCTACCAAGATACTTGGCGACATTTTTACTTGAGAATCATATGGAATCATTAAACTTTGAGAACGATATATTAGTATCAATTGATATTGAGGAAATCATTGCTAATATAGACCAAGGGAAAGCAGAATATAAAGAGTTTATGGAAAAAATGGCTCTTGAAATTAAAGAATAATGAAGATATTTAGCCACATGGAGCTAAAATAAATTTCAAGAATTTACATTGAAGGTGATGAATGTGTACTCAGAAATATTGAATATTATTGATTTAAAACAAGAAGGCTCGTATTGGGATTTTAAGAGCGAGTGGTATTCGAAGGGAAAGAAAGCGGATTTACTCCATGACATCATGTGCATGTCCAATAATCTTGAGAATAGGGATGCTTATATCATTATTGGAGTAGATGAAGAAAATGATCATAAGATTAAGGATGTCAAAGATGATGAGAACCGGAAAAATACTCAAATGATTGTTGACTTTTTAAAGGATAAAAAATTTGCCGGAGGAATTCGTCCTACAGTGTATGTAGAACCTATTATTGTTGAAGATGGTTGTATTGATGTGATAGTGATGAAAAATAGTAACAATACGCCATACTACTTAAATGAGAGATATCAGAGTATTGAGGCAAATAATATATACACACGTGTAATGGACACCAACACACCAAAAGAAAAATCAGCTGACATTCACCATGTAGAATATTTATGGAAAAAACGATTTGGAATTATATCGACACCACTGGAAAGAATCAAACACTACTTGTGTAAACCAGTTGAGTGGCTAGATGCTCCTACTAACTGGGAAACGGCAAAAAAATATCATATGTTTTTTCCTGAGTTCACAATAGAATATACCTTGGAAGATGATGGGGATGCATATCAATATTATTTGTTTAACCAAACAGATATTAGACCCCATTGGAGAGAAATAAGAATATTTTATCATCAAACATTATTGTCAACATTAGAAGGGGTTAGCTTAGATGGAGGAAGATACTTTACACCTACACCTTTGACAGACGGAGTTTCTTTTGGACGATTTCATAATTGGGACATAGTTTTTAAATATTTTATTAAAGATACATTGCCTTATGTAATTCATCAGTTCTATTATGTCCCAGATGGAGATGAAGAAACTACATCACATAATAGATTTGAAGAATGTGTATTGATCTTTGAATCTGAAAATGAGAAGGAGTTATTTAAAAATTATGTTATAAAAAACT
The DNA here is from genome assembly GCA_038396625.1 of Clostridiaceae bacterium 35-E11. Classification (GTDB taxonomy): domain Bacteria; phylum Bacillota; class Clostridia; order Peptostreptococcales; family Thermotaleaceae. The sequence continues at coordinate 2,721,473 of CP121688.1, read as the reverse complement.
GGGCAAACAAGGAAAACTTTTCAATAAATATATGGCTTCCACACTTTCCAGAAATTGACGGTTATATCATGGAAGAATTTAAGAAGCAATATTATAATGTGCAGATTCTAAAAAGAATGTTATCAGAATTTCGAAGAACATTTATTCAGTGACAACGATTATAAGAAAAGGGGGACTATCGGTTATATGGATCAAATAATATCAAACTTTAAAAAATCAATTAAAACAGTCTTAGTTAATATAAATGACCAAGCATATGAGCTTCCTATCAGTTATAGTATGAGTGCTCATAAGGTGTACGAGGATAAGATAAAGAAGTGCGATGATAAAGTGGAAGCATTTTATACAATGTTATTTGAAATGATACAATCTGATTGGAAGATCATAAATAATGATATCCATTTTACGCTTGAGTTTAAAGATATGAAAGCCATATCTAAAGGTGATATTGAAAAGATTATTGAAATCATTTATCGAGAAAGTGGATATTTTGCTCAGCTTGAAAGCGTATTAGGGATGAAAGATACATCAAGTTTTGAAAAATTTTATCTCTTACATGAAAAAGAGAAGAAAGAGTTAGATAAACTAAATAAAAAAATGAAGAAAATAACTGATACTACCTTTAAAGGGAATTTGCCTAAAGTTCCTAATTTCAATAATATCGCAATGCTTCATAATCACTTTGGCTGGATAAATGAGCATATTGAAACGATTAATAGAGTAAATGAGTTATATAACAATAATGTTGTCCAGATGATTGAATGCATTCAGATACAGAATGTTGTAAATTCAAATAGAACAATAATTGAAGCAGCAAATATGTTTTCACAGCCACCCTTAGAGGCAATGGCAAATATAAAAGCAGTTACGGGCATTTTTGATTCAGATATTTTTGCCACCGTTAAAAATGCTATGATAAATAGCTCTAGAATTACGGATGTTATTGAACATCAAAGGATATTGTTTAGTGAAACAATGATGGATTATCGAATTGCCTTTGAAGCTCAAGATAGAATCAGGGAGTTTGTTGAATTCACAAATGAAATTTCTAGAAGAATTACCCCTTTTCTTTTTGATCTAAATGCAATAAGTATAGCTCAAAACCATTTGAAGGCTTATCTGAAGAACAGAACTAAAAAACTATATGGCTTAGGTTGGTGTATTGGCAACATTGAACACGAAGAAGTAATTGAAAGATTATATAGTGATTGTGATAAGCTAAGCGATGAAGAGATTAGTGAAATTATCACAAACTATTTTGAGAGCAATAATTATGAAGTGTTAGATAAGTTGGTTTCTAGCTGGGAGCAAATGAATTATTACCAGCCATTTAAAAAATTGTCTGATGATGCTGTGAACTTTTATAAAATGGGAAAATATTGGCCGGGTGTTGATGCCTTTACTATAATGCTTGAAGGTGCTATTCGTAACTTTGCAAACGATAGATACAAAGTGTTCGAAACAAGCATTTGGAAATATATAACTCCACTAAAAAAAGAATCAGATGAATTAATGGATTATTTGACGGAGTATTTCTTTGTTCAATTTAAAGCGTATTATGCTAGTTTTAGTCCTGATAATACAGAGGCTGTACCAGATTTCAACAGAAATAAGATAAAGCATGGTATTATTACGGATTATGATAAAAAAGAATACGTATTGAAATTGATTTTAATGGTGAACGATATATTGATGATCATATCTTCTTTATCTGAAATGGAAGCAGCTTAATCCAACTAAAGTGATTACAAGCACAAAATCTCCGGATTTGTTATTTTGGATTTAATCAATAAATGGGAGGCGAAGCAAGTGAAATTTGGAATAAGAACACCAAGCTTGAAAAAAAGAATATCTGCAAGAACGAGCTTAAAAAGGCAGATTGTACATAGAGCAGGTCTGAAAATGCCACGAGGATATGGATGGGTTAGAAATCCAAAGAAATATGCCTACAACAAGGTGTATAATAGAACATCATTTGATATTTTTAAGCTTCTAAAAAAACTGTTTAAATAGATTGGAGGGATTGAAGATGAGACTCTTTTTAGGGAAGTTTAGTAATAAACATCGGGAACAAATTGAAAAGAAATTTTATTCTGCTGGAGATGAAGGCAGTAGTTATTATGGTGAAGTTAAACCAGGGGATTATATTTTTGCCGCTTATGAAGGCAAAATTGCAGCTTTATGGAAAGCCAAAGAATATACCAAATTAAAGAATACAGTAAACCCCAAGGATGATGGGGTATTGCTTTTTGATGAAGTGAAGAAATATGACGATGTTAGTGTAACCAATGATTTTACAAGATATAAGTATTTTATTCATGATCTGAATCTAGTCAATAAAGTGACAAAGAGTGTTAAAGGGCTAGGGTTTATTCCGATAAAAACAACGGATGATTGTCCACCAAATCCCGTAGACATTGACTTCAAATCCAGTGGTGTCAATATATATATTGCTTTGGAGGATACCAGTGTTAATTATAAAGAAGGAGATATTAGAGTAACGATTGATAATCTTGAACAGATGAAGATTACTAGCATAGATCGTTTTGAGAAAGGCAAGTTCATAGTATATGAAGCGTTCAATAAACTTTATGAAGAAAGAAACGCTGATGACGGAAAATATACAATTAGAGAGTTGAGCGACTATGCCTTAGAAGACCAAGCTTCTCAGAAACGTAAGTTTTTGATTACACTGATTGAAGAGCTTGAAAGTAATGGCTTTTATAAAGTTTCAAGTGCAATTCGGTTATATGATAATCTTCTGGTTGGTAGAAAACGATCAGCAAGTGCAAAAGCGGGAAATTCAGACATAAAACCGAATAGTGCCGTTATCGATGAAGAAGTTTTCGAAGATGATAATGAACAATATCAAATATTTGCGGGACTCCTTAATTTTAATCCCAATCTTATTTTATACGGCCCACCGGGAACTGGTAAAACATACGCAACCAGAAAGATTATTGACCATTTTGAAAATAAGTATTTTAAGACAGGTGGAAGCTATAAGGTGGCGGAAGTAGAAAATAGGGTCAAGACCATTACTTTTCATCAATCCTATTCCTATGAGGAATTCATTGAAGGTATCAGACCGGTTCTGAATGATGATGATTCAGGAAAAGTGGGTTACAAGTTAGAAAATGGTCTGTTTAAGGAACTGTGCATAAATGCAGAGAAAGAGTTGATAAAAAGGCAGAATAATGCCGAGTATGTGGACATGATTCATTCTGAAAGTAATATATGGAAAGTATCATTAGGAGAAAGAAAATCAGACGATATTTTTAATGAATGTATTAAAAGCGGTGATATTGCAATCAACTGGTTGGATCAACTTGATCTTAGTAATATGACTTATGATGATATTTTAGCTGAACTTGGAGATGAAAGCGATTTTGGAAATAAGCCGACTCAAAATGCAAATTCAGTAAATTCTTTCGTAAATGATATGACGGTTGGTGATATTGTGCTTGTCTATGACAGTCAACAGACCATTCGCATGATTGGTGTGATTAAAGCTGATTATAGATATGATACAAAATATAGTTATAAACATAGAAGAAGCGTCGAGTGGTTCACAGAGCTTAGTTATCCCATAAACATCCATAAGTACAACGGATTTAAGAACTTGACATTGAAAACGATATATGAGTTATCACGTATTAGTGTTTCCGATGTTATTGAAATGGTTACTCAAAACAGTTTGGTGAAACAAAGTCATGAGGACAAACGAGAAATTAAGCCTTATTACATGATTATTGATGAAATCAACAGAGGTAATATTGCCAAAATCTTCGGGGAATTAATTACGCTCGTTGAACAAGACAAACGAGGGAAGCTAAAGAGCTTACTGCCTTACTCAAAAAAAGAATTCTCTGTACCAAGCAATTTATTTATTATAGGTACAATGAACACAGCAGATAGGTCAATAGCAGCAATAGATACGGCATTAAGAAGACGTTTTACATTCGTTGAAATTGAGCCGGATTCAGGAGTTCTGACGCAATATGATAATCCAATTATCAATGACACCGTTGATTTGACGAAGTTATTAGATGCCATCAATGAAAAAGTTATGGATAAATATGATCGTGACCATAGAATTGGACATGCCTATTTTATGGGAATTGAATCATTAAGCAATTTATATCAAACTTGGTATTACAAGATTTTGCCATTGATTGGGGAATATTTCTATAATGATACTGAAACCCTTAAGTCAATTGTAGGTAAGAGTTTTTATGACCAATATGGTAATGTTAAATACCTTTCGTTACATAAAAAGGATGATGAACTTTCTGAATTTGAAGAAAAAATCATCGATATTTATAGGGTGAAAGATAATGGATGAAACAAAAATTATTCGGATATTTGAAGATCGACAAACAAAGGTTAATCTGACGGATCAGAGTATTAAAGACATTTTGCTTATGAAGAATGTTATTGGTGAAAACAATGTTGTTCTTCAGGCAGATGGTAAGTTGTTGGTTAGACATCATGTCGGATTTATTCAAATGAATAAGACGAGGTTATTGATTTATCCTAAAATATCAAAACGGATGACCGGCGAGGATGAGTTTGAAAAATCTTTTAAGGTATTGATGAGATTACTTTCTTATTCAGGCTTTGAAGGTGTAAAAAATATACCAACACCACAAAGCATGGATAAGTATAATGGTGATTTGCTAGAGTTATTTATTGGCTTATTTGTAGACGAATTATTGTTACAGTTCAAAAGAGATATTAACCGTGGGTATAATCATCATTTAGAAAACCAGACGTTCATTAAAGGCAAAGTAGATTTTGTAGAAACAGTAAAGAAAAACAGCTTTAAAAAGCACCTTCATTATGTAAGGTATGACCAGTTCAGTGAAAATATATTACTGAATAGAGTTTTCAAATCAGTCATTCAAAACTTGATATCAAGAACGAATTCAAAGCGTAACAAAATCAAGTTAAAACAATCACTGCTTTGGCTTGAAGATGTAGAAGAGATGGCTCTTAATAATGAGATTTGGAAAAATGTAAAGTTCACTAGGCATAATTCGAAGTATGCACCTGCTTTTAATATGGCCAAGTTGTTTTATTATAATTCAAGCCCTAACCTAAATGCCGGGGATGAATATACCTTTAGTTTTTTAGTACCGGTGAATCAATTGTTTGAACTGTATTTATATAAAGTGCTTAAGGAACATTTGGTTGAAGATTTTGATGTTAAGTATCAAAGTCCAATCAAGTATTTAGCGCAATGCGAGGATAATAATTACTTACAGCTAAGACCGGATATTACTTTTGTCAGTGGTAGTCAGGTGAAATATGTTGTTGATGCTAAGTATAAAGAGGTGCTTTACGACGGAAACGAACTAAGTGTTTCTCAGGCTGATATCTATCAGATGCTTGCTTATAGCGTTAGGTATGCATGTGACAATATAGCTCTGATATATCCCAAATTATTGGCAGATGAGCAATGTGAATTACTGATTCAAGAATTTAAAATAGAAAACTATGAGCGAGTTGTGTCAATAAAGCTTATACAGGTTGATTTGGAAATTGAGGCAAGTCAGTTGGCTAGAGATTTGGCAAATACTTTAGGCTATTATAATGAAGGGTATGAAACACCTATAAAAATTAGTTAAATAGATCGGTGATGATGATATATGGAAAAGAAAAGTCGCTTTGAAGGATGCCTTGTTGGCGGGGCTGTTGGAGATGCTTTAGGCTGGCCTGTCGAATTTCTTAAACTTGATGAAATAAAGAAAAGGTTTGGTGATAAAGGAGTTATTGAGCTTGTCCATTCAGATTGTGGTAAGGCAGAAATAACAGATGATACTCAAATGACGATGTTTACTGCGGAAGGTATTCTTCGTGCAGAATCAAGATTAAGAAATAAAGGAATCTGTCATGCGCCTACAGTTATCTATTTTGCATACCAGCGGTGGTTAGCAACGCAAGGATATCCGAAGAAAGAGTCTTTAGACTGGATCTATGACGGGTGGTTAATGAATAGAAATGAGCTGCACGCAAGAAGAGCACCAGGAAATTCATGTATCACTGCACTTGTAAGTGATGATAAAGGAACTCTGGAAAATCCAATCAATAACAGCAAAGGCTGTGGTGCTGTTATGCGATCAGCACCGTTTGGATTATTTCTGGAAAAGAATAGTGCCTATGAGATTGCAAAGGAATCAGCAGCATTGACACATGGGCATCCAACCGGTTATGTAACGGCTGGAGCATTAGCTAATATTATTGCTGAGATAGTTGGGGGAACAGGATTACGAGAATCTATATTTAATACGATTGAAAAACTGAGTTCAGAAAATAGCGGTATGGAATGCACTAAAAAACTTAGGCAGGCTTTAGATTTATCTGGAACTGACATACCGGATTATAAAGCTATCTCAGAAATCGGAGAAGGTTGGATTGCTGAAGAAGCATTAGGTATTAGTGTATTTTGTGCTTTAAGATATGAAACTGATTTTAGAAAAGCGCTTATAGCTTCAGTAAATCATAATGGCGATAGCGATAGCACAGGTTCAATAACCGGAAACATCCTTGGTGCATTACTTGGCATTCAAAATATTCCACAAGAATGGCTTGAGTCAGTCGAGCTTTTTGAAGAAATTATTGAATTGGCGAACGACTTATTGTTAGGATATCAAGACGGTGATAGCTGGTGGAAAAAGTATCCTGGGTATTGATAAATCCAGAGCATTATTGATATTTTTGTTCAAGTAAATTCATTTAATCATCCAACCAAGAGAGGAGTGAAGGATAAGTTGATTTCAGAGAAGATTGTGATTGATAAGTTAGCAGAAAATGATATTGATGCTTTTGAAGTGGATACTTTAGATTCTCAACTAGAAACACTAATTACACTTAGGAATAGTAATGTTGAAGAATTTCTCCGGTTCATTAAATCCCATGATATTACAACCGTGTTTTACAACAAGGCATTTTATGATCCTGATATCTTTAAAATAACGGATGAAGAAATTAGTAGATTAGATGATGACTTACTTGAAGTGCTGACCAATGAAATAGATAATTACAACACTCAAATAGATGATATTGATTTTTCTAGACCTATTCAAATAACTTACTTTGTATTATACCAAGGGCAAAAAGTTGGCTTTTTTGAAAGTGATTATTGGCATTTTGATGAAGGATTGTTACTGGGAAAAGAAAAATATTTAGATTTGATCGATTCATATGAAAGTGTCATTGATGACGTGATTGAAAGACGCAAAGAAACTGAAGAAAAGCTGAGATCAGATTTGGAGACCTTAATATCTGAGGATGAGCAGTTTTTGTTATGCACAAACCAAAGACTTCGATTAAGTTATATCCAGCAACTGTTAAATAAAAAGGATCTGGGGCAATATCGAGAATTATTTACGCACGGTTCAGAGTTTATTAATCCTCGTACAGCCCAAAACTATATTGATTTAGTATGGAAGAAGTTGAAAGTTTCAAAATAGTTGTTAATTAGAACTTTGTAAAGGGGGAAGGGGAATGGCAATCAACTATAAAAAATGTCCCAATTGTGGTTCGACTAATGTTCTTGGCATTTTATATGGAATGCCAACACATGAAGCCTTTCTAAAGGCTGAAGCAGGTGAAATAAAGCTGGGAGGTTGCTGTATAACGGATAGTGATCCTGAGTATTATTGTAAAGATTGTGAACATGAGTGGGATAAACAACAGGCAATTGATTATGCATATAACCAAATGGAATTGCTTATAGCTTCAGTTGGTGGATATTTTGGCGGTTATTATGAAGTAGAAATCAATTTGAAAAGTAGAGAATTGACATGGAAGCATTTTGGTGGAGGAAATGAAGAATCTTATAGAAAAGTGTTTCGGAATACAACTGCTGATAAGCTGATTGAAGAGCTTAAACTTATTGATCTATTGAATTGGAAGTCTGAATATGTAGATCCACATATTCTTGATGGAACACAATGGAGTATTGAAATCGTGAGAAAAGGACGAAATATTAAGAAGCATGGAAGTAATATGTATCCCGATGGGTGGGAACGCTTTTGTGAAATTATTCGAAAGATTTCCGGCAGAAAGTTTGAATGATAGGGAGATTATGTAATGAATGTAGAATTATTATTGCAAGAATTATCATCAATATCAAAAAAATATGAATTAATAAACCAAAAGACCGGCGGTTATTTCAACATATTTGAAATAACTAATATTTGGTCAGATGAAGTTATTATCTGTAGGGTATTACACGAAATTCTTTCACCTGAAGGCACTCATTTTCAGGGGCACAAATATTTAAAAACATTTATCAAAGATGTTCTTAGAATTGAAATGCCAGAAACAGAGTTGGGAACTGCAAAGGTATTCCGTGAATACAGAATAGACAATAATAGACGTATTGATTTAGCTATTCAAACAATAAATTATTTTATTCCTATAGAGGTTAAAATATTTTCGGGAGAACAAGCAAAACAATGCTTTGACTACGCTCAAGTAGCTAAGAATTCAAAAGTTTATTATTTGACCAGATTTGGAGAATGTCCAAGTGAATACAGTGCAAAGGGCTTGCTTAAATCTGATGATGGATATTTAGAAGTCTCTTGTATTTCTTTTTCAGAGGATATTCTAAATTGGCTTGAAAGCTGCGTCTCTCAAACAGAGACGATCAAAATAGCTCCAATCCGTGAAGTGTTATTACAATTTATGATGATTATTCGTAAATTTACAAATCAGATGGAGGATGAAAAAGAAATGGAAATCTTAGATGTACTTATGAAAACACCAGAAAATATGAAGAGTGCCATAGCTATTCAAAATTGTGTTGACCAGGCTAGATTGAGCCTAATGAAGAAAATGTTTGCTAAGATTGAAGAGAAAATCGGTAGAACTAAGCTGGAAAATGAATATGATTACGCATTTAACGAATTTAAGAAGTGCAATGATTTCTATAAATATAAGTATTCCACCTATCCCGGAATTAGCTATGAGTATAGATCAAAAGTAAAACCTAATGTAGATATTTGGGTCCGTATTGAAATTGATAATCATATATTTGTAGGCTACTGTTGTCCAGTAGACGGAAATTCTAGAAAGCAAGCATTAACAGAAGATGAAATTACAAAAATTCTAGGTGTTGAACCGTATATTGATAATTGGTGGGCTTATTGGGAATATGCGCCAGAAGATAATGATGCGCTTAGCCCAGATTTTAAAGGGGCGAATGATCCTTATTTACAGCTTTTTGATGAAAGAGATTTGGAAGAGTTTACTACTAAGTGTGCGGACAAAGTAATTGAATTATTAGATAGATAACAAATTAGAAAAAACTTTAAGGAGGGGTGCTAATGCTAGAAAAAGCAATACTTATAGCGACTAAAGCCCATAATGGGCAACTAGATAAGGGTGGTCAACCCTATATATTACATCCGTTAAGAGTTATGCAAAGCTGTAATTCAGATTTAGAAAAAACATGTGCTATCTTACATGATGTTATTGAAGATACGAATATATCATTAAATGAGTTGAGAGAAGAAGGCTTTTCAGAGGAAGCTTTAGTAATCTTAGATTTATTGAAGAAAAAAGAGGAAGAAGATTATAGTACATTTATTGATAGGATAAGTACAAATGAAACAGCATGTCGAGTCAAAATTGCTGATTTGTAGGATAACATGAATCTTTCACGTATTAAAAGCCCAATCATGGAAGATAAGAAACGAGTAGAAAAATACATGGATGCATTCGAAAGATTACATGGGGTTCTATATCATGAAAAGGATAATATTGAAGATGGATTATTTGATTGTTAAATAATTAATTAAAGTAAATAGTATTTTAAGTAAGATAAACTCTAATAAATTATTATTAACTAATATACATTAGCTGCATAAGATATTATTAATAATTATATAATCTGTTGACGAACATACATGATAGGTGTATAATCAAGTTGAAATTTAAAGTATATACGCTGAGTTCTATTTAAGAAGCGGGGGACCCAAATTATGGGGCGAATTCCGAAAGGATAGGATAACTCTTTCAATCCGAGCCCGACAGCTAACCTCGTAAGCGTTGAAAGAGAGAGCAATGGTATGCATTTATTAATTGTATATAAAACCATGGGTTCTCCATGGTTTTTTGTATTTTTTTGGTGTATGAGTGAACACTAATAAAAAATTAAGGTAGGTTATAGTCATGAAAAGAAACATGAAAGAAAGTATAAAGTTTAAACTTCTAGGAGTCTTTATCTTAATATTTATAGTTCTTGGAGCTAACAGCCTATGGTCAATTAAAAACTTTAATAGCCTTAGTGATTCTATAGAAAATATAATGCAATCAAATTACAAGAGTATAGTTGCAGCACAAAATATGATTATTGCTCTAGAAAGACAGGATAGTGCAGAACTTGCCCATATGTTTTCTAGCGATGGAACTACAACAAAAGCATTTAGAGAGAATGAAGTGGAATTTTTAAGATGGCTGTCAAGAGCAGAGGATAACATTACAGAAGAAGGAGAAGAAGAAATACTAGCAAACATCAATAGTCTATATGTAGATTATATTGATAAGTTTGCAAAATTAGTGGATATCCAGGAGACAGAAGATATAAATTCAGCTAGGAAATATTATTATAATGAAATTTTACCTTTGTTTGAGAAAACCAAGGCAGAATGTAGAAATTTACTTAATCTTAATCAAGAAAGTATGTTAGCTAGAAAAAATAGAGCCCATGAGATATCAACTAATGCTACTTATTCAACCATGATTATATCTTCAGGAACCATTCTTGTAGGATTAATGTTTGCAATCTATTTGAGCAATAAGATTGCTAGACCATTATATAATCTTATTGAAAAAATCAAGTTAATAGCTGAAGGGGATTATAGTCAACAGTTAGATATTGATGGAGACGATGAAATAGCAAAGCTTGCTGAGGAGTTTAATACAATGACTTTAAAACTCCAATCATATGATGAGCTAAATGTTAAAAAGCTCATGGAAGAAAAACAAAAGGCTGAAGCAATTGTTGAAAGTATAGGTGATGGAATCATTGTTACAAACGAAGAGCACAAACTTCTCCTAGTTAATAGAGCAGCCGAAAAAGCCTTGAACATAAGGGAGAAGGAAGCATTAAATAAACACTTTTTAGAAGTGATTAAAAGAGAAGATGTATTTGAATTAATTGATAAAGTAAAAAACAAAAAAGATGATATCGAATATAAAAAATATAAGGATATAACCATAAAGGATGAAAATGGAACCAATCACTATAGAATCAATATTAAGCCAATAGTAACTAGGGATGGAGAACACATAGGGGTTGTAACTCTTATGCAAAACATCACAAAGCTTAAGGAAGTTGATCAGATTAAATCAGACTTCGTATCTACCGTATCCCATGAATTTAGAACTCCACTTACTTCAATAAGCATGGGAGTTGGGCTACTACTCGACCAAATACCAGGAGATATTAATGAAGACCAAAGAGAGCTAGTAGAAGCAATAAAAGAAGACTCAGAAAGATTAAAAAATCTAGTAAGTGAACTACTAGATCTTTCAAGGATTGAATCAGGTAAAATACAGATGGACATTATGGCACAAAGCGTAAAAGATATGGTTGACAGTGCAGTAAAACCATTTAGAATGCAGGCAGAAGAGAGAAATGTTTCCATAGATATTGATGTTAGAGAAACTTTAGCAAAGGTTAAGGCTGATTATAACAAAATATCATGGGTACTTACTAACCTAATAGGAAATGCACTAAGATATGTACCTAGAGATGGAACAGGAAAGATAGAAATTAAAGCCAAGGAAACAGCTAATAAGATGTTAATTGCAGTATCAGATAATGGTAAAGGAATTCCAGAAGAATATCAACAAAAGATATTTGAAAAGTTTATTCAAGTAAGAGATAGAAATGAAGAAACTAACGGAACTACAGGACTTGGATTAGCTATTAGTAAAGAAATTGTCAATGCCCATGGAGGAGAAATTTGGGTTCAGAGTCAAATTGGAGAAGGAAGCACATTCTACTTTACTCTAAATATTGGCTCCTAATTGTATAAAAAGGGGATAGTTTTGATGAAGAAAATATTAATTGTCGAGGATGAAAAGAATATAGTTTTGTCCCTAAAAATGTATCTAAAAAAAGAAGGATATGATATAAAGGTAGCTAGAAATGGTATTGATGCTCTCAAAGCAGTTCAAGAAGATATTCCAGATTTAATACTTTTAGATATACTCATGCCCAATATGAATGGTTATCTAGTGTGTGAAGCCCTAAAGGATGATATGGAGACAAAGCACATACCAGTTATATTTATGAGTGCTAAAAGTCAAGAAAAGGATTTAAACAAAGCATTTGAAGTGGGTGGAAGTGATTATATTATAAAACCATTTACCCATGAGGAGATAAAAAAATTAATTAATAAATATATTTAGGAGGATGATTAGTATGACTAAGAAAATATTAATTGTTGATGATGAGAAGAACATTAGAATGACATTAAGTCACTGTCTAAAGGAGCAAAATTTTGACATAGAAATTGCTATCAATGGAGACGAAGCCCTAAATAGAATTAAGGAAGATAACTTTGATTTAGTAATGCTTGATATTAAAATGCCAGGACTAACAGGTATGGAAGTCTTAGAGAGAATTAGACAAGATGGAAACAAGATAGATGTAATAATGATGACAGCTTATGGAACTATTGAAAAAGCGGTAGAAGCAATGAAACTAGGTGCTATTGACTTTATAAGTAAACCCTTTACCCCGGAGGAGATTAGAAGGATAGTTAATGATGTACTAGAAAGACAAAATCTTACTGAGGCTGAATTGGATTCTTATAAAGATATACTAGAGTTCTCTAAGAAGTGTATATTATCCAAAGATTACAGTAAAGCAGAAGAATTCTTAAGAAAAGCAATATCAATGGATGTAGATGCACCAGAACCACATAACCTTTTAGGTATTCTGTATGAATACAGAAAAGAGATTCAAGGGGCACAAAAACATTATAGAGCAGCACTAGCACTAGATCCAACCTATGAACCATCTAGTAAGAATCTTCAAAGAACAGCTCAGTTTAGATATACACAGGTTGGTATGAATTTAGGTGCTGAAAATAATGAAGGAGATGGGGATGATGATAAAAAATAATGATGAATATATCGTTATAGTTGGATGTGGAAGACTTGGCTCCCATTTAGCCAGTCTATTATCAAAGGCGAGAAAAAGTGTTGTTATTATTGACAAAGATGAAATGGCTTTTAATAGATTGACTGAGGAGTTTAGTGGTTTTACCATACAAGCCGATGCTATAGAGATAGATACTTTACTTCATGCTAAGATAGATAAAGCTGATGTTGTAGTTACAACAACTAATGATGATAATACAAATATTATGATTGCACAGATTGCAAAATCCATATATAAGGTACCCATGGTAATCGCTAGGTTATTTGAACCCTCAAGACAGAAGGTCTATGAGGAACTTCAGATTGAGACACTTTGCCCTACAGTTCTTTCTGCTGTTGAATTTAAGAATATCATTGTTGGGAAAGAAATGGAGGAAGACTAATGAATATTATTATAGTTGGTGGGGGAAAGGAAGTACACTTTTTAACTAAGTCCTTTATATCAAAAGGATATAGTGTGACTATAGTCAATAACGATGAAGAATATTGTAAAAAACTAGCGAGGATGCATAGGGCAAATATAGTATTTGGTGATGGAACTAGACCATATATATTAGAAGATGTAGGTGTTGCTTATGCAGATATGGTTATAGCCCTTACTCCTAAGGATCCGGATAACCTTGTAATATGTCAAATAGCTGAAAAAATATATGAGGTTAAAAGAACCTTTGCCGTAGTAAATGACCCTAAGAATATAGAAATTTTTAAAAAACTTGGAGTAGACACGGTAATAAGTACATCGAATATTATTTCATCGTTGATAGAACAAAAGGTATCAATCGATGATATAAATAATCTCATGCCTATTGAAGAAGGTAAGCTTGCAATTATGGAAATAGAAATAAGTACAAGTAATATTAATATTAATAAGAAACTAAGTGAAATAAGTTTGCCAAAGGATTCTATAGTAGGATGTATTATCAGAGATGGTTCTGCCATTATTCCTAGGGGAGACACAACTATAAATGAAGATGATAAACTAATTATTCTATCACTACCTTTGGTTCAGTCAGATGTACTTAAAATTATTAGGGGAAGGGTAGATTAAATTGCTATATATAAAGCAGCTTAGAGACAGATATCAATTGATTATTGGATATGTAGGAACAATTGCGATAGGAGTTGGTATAGCATTACTTATACCACTACTTATACTACCTATATATAGAAATGAAGCAAATGAAATATGGTACTTTATAATACCATCAGCTTTAGCTATTACAATAGGATTTGTTATGAGAAGCAGAAGAAAACACAGCGGAGATGCAACCTTGACTTTACAGGAAGGAGGCATCATTGTTGTTTTATCCTGGCTACTTACAGCTATTTTCTCAGCTTTGCCCTTTATTATATCTGGAAAGCTTAATTTTACTCAAGCAATATTTGAAGCAGTAAGTGGTTGGACAACTACAGGATTATCAGTAGTAGACGTAACTAAGACTTCTCATATGTTTTTACTATGGAGGAGTTTGATGCAATTTTTTGGTGGTGCTGGTCTTGCAGTAGTAATGCTTTCGGCTATTATTGGACCACACGGGTTAGGATTATATAATGCTGAAGGAAGATCAGATAAGTTATTACCTAATGTTACAAAATCAACAAAGCTAATCATGGTTATTTATTCAGGATATGTAATAGCTGGTACTGTACTATATATGGTCGCTGGTATGCCCTGGTTTGACTCTATAAATCATTCTATAGCAGCGGTTTCAACAGGAGGATTTTCAACTGAAGCAAATAGTATAGGAGCCTATAATAGTTTACCTATTGAACTAATTACAATTATTCTAATGCTTTTAGGAACTACAAACTTTGCAGCACATTATGTTTTATTAAAGGGAGAAATAAAAAAATTCTTTAAAATAGGAGAAATAAGATTTATGTTTTTCCTATTGGCAGTTTTCATTCCTATAGTATCATTCTTATCATTAATAAAATTATATGAAACGGTAGGTAAAAGTATAAGAATAGGTGCATTTGAGCTTATATCTGCACTTACTACTACAGGATTTTCAACGGTAGGTTATCTTGATTGGAATAACTTTGCAGTATTTATCATGATAATCCTTATGATTATTGGTGGTGGAGCAGGTTCTACTGCTGGTGGTCTAAAACAATATAGGGTTTATGTATTATTAAAATCCTTAATATGGGATATAAAGGGATATTTACTTCCCAGAAATACGGTAAGACAGAATTATGTTAATAGACCAGAAGGTAAATACTATGTTTCAAGAGATCATATTTTAGAAATATCAAATTTTACAACACTATATATAATTACCTATGCTATAGGTGTAGGAATACTACTACTTCATGGTTATCCTCTAAGGGATTCAATGTTCGAATTTGCCTCAAGTCTTGGCACTGTTGGGCTATCTGTTGGAGTTACATCACCAGATGCTCCAGGTATGGTATTATGGGCTGAAACATTTAGTATGATGTTGGGAAGATTAGAATTTATAGTAATATTCTTTGCTAGCATGAAAATAGTTAAAGATATTAAATTAATATATAAGAGCAGGAAAAAAATTTTATAACATTGGGAACCCCCCTTGGAATCAGCCAGATTTGACTATGATTGGAAGAGTAATTATATCTATTACTATGTTCTTTGGTAGAGTAGGACCACTTACTGTATTTTTGGCACTAGTCCAAAGAAGACAGATAAATAGAGGTACTTTGAGATATCCCGAAGAGAAAGTTATTATAGGTTAAAGGTGGGGACTACATGAAACAAGTGTTAGTAATTGGAGCAGGAAGATTTGGAGCCAGCATAACTAGAAATCTTTATAAAATGGGTCACGATGTTATGGTGGTAGATGAAAGTGAAGAAGTAATAAATACCTTATCAGAGTTTTCAACCCATGCTATTAAAGGAAATGCATCCGATGAAAGAACTATTAAAGCAATTGGAGTGAGTAATTTTGATGTATGTGTTATAGCAATGGGGTCAGATATACAGGCGTCAATTTTGATAGGAATTATGCTAAAAGAAGCTGGTGCGAAGTATGTAGTTGCAAAGGCTCAAAGTGAACTTCATGCAAAGGTCTTATTTAAAATAGGGGTAGACAAAGTTGTTTTTCCTGAAAGGGATATGGGGGCTAGAATAGCTCAAAGCATAGTTTCTACAAATATAATGGACTATATTGAGCTGTCAGCAGATTATAGCATAGCAGAAATTACAGCCTTTGATGAATGGATAGGCAAGAGTTTAACTGAGCTAAACATGAGACCAAAATATGGCATAAATGTCATGGCTATAAGAAAAGGGGATAAAATTACCGTATCACCTACGGCTTCAGCAGTTATTGAAGAAAATAACATTTTGATTGTTATGGGGCTTAATAAATATTTATCTAATTTAGATAAGAAATTATAAATTGTTACTAGATATTATTAGTAGAATAAAGCATCACCTAAATAGTTTAATAAATAGAGAAGGATGACAGTTACAGGTAACTGTCATCCTTCTCTATTTTAATGAAATAAACGTAAACGGTAAACCATACGCACCTCGTATTTGGTCTTCGATTTTGAGATAATCAATCTATGCTTTGAAAAACTAGTAGTTTTCCAAAGTGACTACATTAGTTTTGGGAGGTGCCAATGGATAAGATTACTCATGAAATGCGTTTGATGCAATGGACGCAAATTATACGTGAATGCCGCAAAAGTGGCTTGACCATTAAATCTTGGTGTCTTGAAAACAATATTAATGAAAAACGGTTCTACTACTGGCAGCGCCGTGTCAGGGAGGAAGCATATGATGCTCTGGAGAAAACTGAATCCAACAAACAACAAAACTTTGTACAGCTTCCAGTGCCTGCAAATATCTCAAGAAACACACCTTCTTTTATGGCAGATATGATTATCCATATTGGAAATAATGTATTAGAACTTTCCAATACCGTTTCAGAAGAACTGCTTTCCAAGGTGTTTAAGGTAATGAATGATGTTAAATGACGCATTTGGTTTTGAAAAAGTTTACATCGCCTGCGGCTATAGTGATTTGCGGCGTGGAATTGACGGCTTTGCCAGCATGATACAACAGGAATTTAAGCTTGATCCATTTAAGCCCGGTATCCTATTTCTATTCTGCGGAAGAAAGACTGACCGCATTAAGGGACTTTTGTGGGAAGGTGACGGATTTCTTCTTCTATACAAACGTCTGGAAACAGGGAAATTTCAATGGCCACGTAGCGAAGCTGAAGTAAAAGCTATCACATCTCAACAGTATAAATGGCTGATGGAGGGTATTTCTATTGAGCAGAAAAAAGCCATCAAGCCCCTTACCCCCTCACGGGTTTTGTAGTAAACATATCCACAGCAAAGACGCTGACTCTAACGATCTTCCACAATTTTAAAGAGTTGCGTTTTTTCTATTGTTTTTGGCTCGTAAATATGATATCTTCACCATATGGAGAAAAAATATACTAAAGCCGAACTAACTAAATACGATAAAGAAGTTATCATTTCCCTTTTCTTGGGCATGCAACAACTGGTAGAAAATCTATCACTGACTTGTGCTGAACAGAAGATACAGCTAGAACAAGTAAATCAGAATATGAAACTGATTTTAGAACAGCTAAACATTTCAAAACAAAAGCAGTTTGGCCGTTCTTCAGAGAAGATGGTTTATGGTGACCAATTGGAAATGTGCTTTAATGAAGCTGAAGTCACGATTGTCAACAAATACGTTGTTGAACCTGAGCTGGAAGAAGTCTGCCCAAAACCCTATAAGCGTAAGAAAGCAAAGGGTAAACGTGATGCAGATTTAAAAGAACTTCCAGTCATAGTCATAAATCATGAATTATCAGAAGAAGAACTGAGAGAGCGTCTTGGAGACAAGTGGAAACGTCTTCCCGATGAAGTATACAAAAGACTGGCTTTCCACCCTGCAAGGTTTGAAGTCGAGGAACATCATGTTGCAGTTTATGCTGGAGGAGACAATCAAACCATTATTCGCGGCAAGCGGCCGGCTGACCTACTGCGTAACAGCATTGCTACGCCTTCCCTTACGGCTGCCATCATGAACAGCAAATATGTCAATGCCATACCCCTTTACCGTCTGGAACAAGAGTTTTGCAGAAATGACGTTGTCCTTGGCAGACAGGTTATGGCAAACTGGGTAATTCAATGTGGTGAGAGATATCTTTCCCTTCTTTATGACCGGCTCCATAAAGAGATCTACAATAGCCATGTGCTGCAGGCTGATGAAACACCGGTTTGCGTAAGCAAGGATGGACGTCCTGCTGGATCTAAGAGCTATATGTGGGTCTACCGGACCGGGAAAATGCAGACGGCTGCTCCTATTGTGCTCTATGAGTACCAGAAGACCCGAAATACCAGCCATCCCCGTGAATTCCTAAAGGACTACAGTGGTACAGTGGTTACGGACGGCTATCAGGTTTATCATACGCTGGAGAAAGAGCGCGAGGATCTGAAGATTGCCGGGTGTTGGAGCCATGCACGGCGTCGGTTTGCAAATGTGGTAAAGGCCTTGGGAAAAGAAAAGGCCAAAGGAACACTTGCTTATGATGCATTAAAACAGATTGCGGTTATCTACAAGATAGAAGGAACATTGGCCGAGCTTTCGCCAGAGGAACGTCAAAGGCAAAGACAATTGACGATAAAGCCACTGGTAGAGGCTTTCTTTGCGTGGGTAAAACAACGTCAGAACGAAGTCCTTCCAAAATCAGAAACCGGACAAGGATTTACCTACTGTCTGAACCAGGAAAAATATCTGAGAGTCTTTCTAGAAGATGGGAATGTACCTGCAGATAACAACGCAGCTGAAAGCAGCATTCGAGGTTTTTGTATTGGAAAACGCAACTGGCATGTGATTGATACAATTGATGGAGCAAAGGCCAGTGCTATTATCTACAGTATTGCTGAAACAGCAAAAGCGAATAATCTAAAGCCTTATCATTATTTTGAGCTGCTTCTTACAGAAATTCCAAAACATATGGAAGATACTAATCTTGATTTCCTAGACGATCTTCTGCCTTGGTCTGAAAAACTGCCAATTGAATGCAAAAAACAGAATCAATAGTTCAATCAGCCGCCAGCAATGGTGGCCTTTTTATACTGGTACCGATGGTTTACCGTTTACAAATAAACAGTATTTTAATTACTATTATATCAAATGGTTGTATTTTTAAACATTAGATTTATTTATTTTGAAGCTACACATTTATTTATATTTACTTTTGAATGTACCTAAAAGTACAAATGTTTAATTGTATATTATATGTTACCCTTATATAATACATTTTTAAAATCTTAACAAAATCTTTATACTAGCCTCAATAGTCTTAACCCCATTTTTATATGAACCTTGATAGAATAAAACTACAGAATATAAAAGAAAGGATGGTGTATATGAATTTTATACAAGTTATTTCTTTAATAACTACTGTTGCATTACTGATATACTTATTCTTTGTATTAATTAAGGGGGAAGAGCTATGATTAATATTGTTACTCAAATACTGTTGTACTTAATTATATTAGTTGTACTTGGGAAACCATTAGGCAAGTACATGGCAAAGGTTTATGAAGGAAAAAAAGTTTTTTTAAGTCCAATATTAAGACCAATAGAAAAACTTATATATAAGATAATCGGTACAAATTCTGATGATGAGATGGATTGGAAGGAATACATGAAATCAGTGGTCATGTATAGCATTATAGGGTTTTTGTTTATTTTTTTAGTTCAAAGATTACAAGGAGTACTGCCCTTAAATCCTGAAAAATTAAAAGCAGTTCCATCAGATCTTGCTTTTAATACTGCTATGAGCTTTACAACAAATACAAATTGGCAGGCATACGGCGGGGAAACGACTCTAAGTTATTTATCACAGATGATAGGACTTACAGTGCAGAACTTCATATCAGCTGCAGGGGGTATGGCTGTACTATTTGCCTTAATTAGAGGCTTTACTAGGAGAGAGACGACTAAGATAGGTAACTTTTGGGCTGACATGGTTAGAGGTACTTTGTATGTGCTACTCCCTCTTTCGATTATATTAACCATTATGTTAGTTTCTCAGGGAGTTGTTCAAAATATTAATCCATATCAAGAAGTAACATTGATAGAGGCACAAACCCTAAATGATGGTACAGTAATAGATACACAAGTGATACCAATGGGGCCTGCAGCAAGTCAAATAGCAATTAAACAGTTAGGAACAAATGGAGGGGGATTTTTCAGTGTCAACTCAGCCCATCCTTTAGAGAATCCAACACCATTATCAAACTTGTTGGAAATGTTATCAATTTTACTGATACCTTTAGCATTGTGTTTTTCATTTGGGTATCTTGTAAAGGATAAGCGACAAGGAAAAGCAATATTAATTGCTATGATGATTGTGTTTATAATGTGTTTAGCTACAGTTGTAAGCTTTGAACAAATTGGCACACCACAATTAACTCAAAATAATGAAGTTGATATGTCTTATTCTTCTATTCAATCGGGTGGAAACATGGAAGGTAAGGAAGTAAGATTTGGAATAGTTAACTCATCGATATGGGCTACAGCAACTACTGCGGCCTCAAATGGTTCTGTAAACTCGATGCACGATTCATACACTCCATTAGGAGGGCTACCTTTAATGCTGCTAATGCAGCTTGGAGAAGTTATATTTGGTGGAGTTGGTTCTGGATTATACGGTATGTTAGCGTTTGTAATTGTTGCTGTTTTCGTAGCAGGATTAATGGTGGGAAGAACACCAGAATATTTAGGTAAAAAAATTGAGCCTTTTGAGATGAAAATGGCATCTTTAGCAGTATTAATTCCACCTATAGTGGTACTAATAGGGACTGCTATGGCGGCTATAAATCCTAGTGTTATGGATTCATTAAATAATCCAGGATCCCATGGTTTTTCAGAAATACTTTATGCATATTCATCTGCAGGTAATAACAATGGTAGTGCCTTTGCAGGATTTAACGCCAATACAGTATTTTTAAATATAACATTGGGATTAGCAATGCTATTAGCTAGGTTTGGGCCAATGTTACCAATGATTGCAATATCAGGTTCACTTGCGAAAAAGAAGAGCATACCTGTTACTTCAGGTACACTCATCACTTATAATAAATTGTTTATAGGTTTATTAATTGCAGTTGTATTGATGGTTGGAGCATTAAGCTTTTTCCCAGCATTAGCATTAGGACCTATAGTGGAACATCTTCAAATGTTATTTAATTAATTTATATTTATGAAGGGAGATGTAGGTAATGAAAAAAGATGATAATAAATTCGTTTCAAAAGATATTTTTAAAAATGCTATAAAAGATTCTTTATATAAATTATCACCAAAAACACAAATTAAAAATCCAGTTATGTTTGTTGTTTATATAGGGGCAATTCTTACAACAGGATTGTTTTTCGGATCATTATTAGGTTATGCAGATGCTGATGCCGGATTTATATTTGGTATCTCTACACTGTTATGGTTTACAGTTATTTTCGCGAACTTTGCGGAGGCAATAGCTGAGGGTAGGGGTAAAGCTCAAGCAGAAAGTTTAAGAAAAGCTAAAAAAGACGTGTCAGCTAAAAAATTAGATAATCCAAGTAAAGATTCATCTTTTAATATTATCCAATCATCAAAGCTATTGAAAGGAGATGTTGTTCTAGTAGAAGCAGGTGAGCAAATTCCGGCTGATGGTGAGGTGATTGAAGGCGCTGCTTCAGTTGATGAAAGTGCAATAACTGGAGAAAGTGCTCCCGTCATTAGAGAATCAGGTGGAGACAGAAGTGCAGTAACTGGTGGAACTACTGTTTTATCTGATTGGTTGATTATAAGGGTAACATCAGAGGCTGGCGAAAGTTTCTTAGATAAGATGATTGCTATGGTTGAAGGCGCTTCCAGACAGAAAACACCAAATGAAATAGCACTACAAATATTGTTAACTACACTTACAATTATTTTCTTAGTAGTAACAGCTACACTCTATCCCTATAGCATATTTGGTGTAGAACAGAGTGGTAGAGGTGAAGTGGCATCTATTACTGCACTAATAGCATTATTGGTATGCTTAGCACCAACTACAATTGGTGCACTACTGTCAGCTATCGGTATCGCAGGTATGAGCAGGCTTAATCAAGCTAATGTATTAGCAACATCAGGGAGAGCTATAGAAGCAGCAGGTGATGTGGATACATTGTTATTAGATAAGACAGGTACAATTACATTAGGAAATAGACGTGCTAGTGAATTTAAACCTGTAAAAGGTGTAGGTGAAGAAGAATTAGCTAATGCTGCGCAATTAAGCTCGTTAGCAGATGAAACACCTGAAGGGAGAAGTATTGTAGTCCTTGCAAAGGAGAAATATAATTTAAGAGGAAGAAATTTAAATGAATTAAAAGCTAAGTTTATTCCATTCTCGGCTAAAACACGAATGAGTGGTGTAGATATAGGAAAAGATGAAATCCGTAAAGGTGCGGCCGATGCAGTTAAGAAATATATCGAAAATAAGGGTGGAGAGTTTCCAAGAGATTGTGAAGAAATAGTAGAAAATATTTCAAAGGCAGGGGGTACTCCACTTGTAGTTGCCAAAAATGACAGAGTATTAGGTGTTATTTATCTGAAAGATATAATTAAGTCTGGTGTAAAGGAAAGGTTTGAAGATTTAAGAAAAATGGGTATCAAAACGATCATGATAACCGGTGATAATCCATTAACAGCAGCAGCAATTGCAGCTGAGGCAGGTGTAGATGATTTCTTAGCAGAAGCAACACCAGAGGAAAAGCTTAAATTGATTAAGGAGTACCAGCAAAAAGGTCACTTAGTTGCTATGACTGGGGATGGCACAAACGATGCACCTGCTCTCGCACAATCAGATGTGGCTGTAGCCATGAATACTGGAACACAGGCAGCTAAAGAAGCGGGTAACATGGTAGATTTAGACTCGAGTCCAACAAAACTACTGGAAATAGTAAGAATAGGAAAACAATTATTAATGACAAGGGGTGCTTTAACTACATTTAGTATTGCAAATGACATAGCTAAATACTTTGCTATCATTCCACCGCTATTTGTAAGTATGTATCCAGTTTTAGATAAGTTAAATATTATGAATCTATCAAGTCCTGAAAGTGCTATATTTTCAGCAGTAATATATAACGCTTTTATAATTATTGGGTTAATTCCCTTAGCATTAAAAGGCGTCAAGTATGAAGAACTACCAGCATCTAAATTATTAAAGAAAAATTTATTAGTGTATGGGATTGGTGGTATTATTGCACCATTTGTAGCTATAAAATTAATTGATATGCTTATAACAGCAATAGGAATTGTATAAGGAGGGTATCAAATGAAAGGTAAAACTATAAAACAATCTTTAAAATTTGTCGTTGTAATGACAATTATAACAGGACTGATATATCCACTTGCCTCTACAGCAATTGCACAAATGATATTTCCATCAAGGGCCAATGGAAGTATTATATATTTAGATGGTAAGGCAGTGGCTTCAGAGCTTATTGGCCAAACATTTACCTCAGAAAAATACTTTTGGTCAAGACCCTCAGCTACATCTCCGCATCCATATAATGGAGGGTCATCCTCTGGATCAAATAAAACTCCAGCAGGACAGACTATTGATGATGTTATAAAAGAAAGAATTGCATTGATTAAGAAATATGATCCCGCTAATGATAAAAAAATACCGGTTGACTTGGTTACTGCATCGGGAAGTGGTCTTGACCCTCACATAACACCTGCAGCAGCTTTATATCAAGTAGATAGGATTTCAAGAGTAAGAGATATTGAAAAAGTAACAATAATAAATCTTATTAAAGAAAATACTGAAAAAAGACAATTAGGAATTCTAGGTGAACCAAGGGTTAATGTTGTAAAATTAAACTTGGCTCTTGATAATATTGAATAAATCATCTGGGAATGAGGGGGATACGATGAAGCATGTTATAATTGGCGGAGATAGCTATATAAGCAGTTTATTCATAAGAAAACTTATAAACTCTATAAAAAATATAACAGTAGTGTATCCAGAGATTAAGTATGTTGAAAGTTTACCTGGAAATTTCAAGGGTAATCTAGTTATAGGTAACTTTGAAGATGAGGTTACCCTTGAAAATGCAAATATTTCGAATGAAGACACCGTTCTGATTTGGTCTCAGGATGAGGATATTAATGCTTTACTAGCGGTAGCTGTAAAAAAGGTGCATAATGTAAAAAATACAGCTGTTTACTCTTGTGGATTAAAGAATAGTGAACTATATAAAAAGCTTGACATAGAATTAATCAATATAGAAAGTTTATTTAATAATGAACTGATAATGCCAATAGCTAATAAAAAGCAAGGTGATTGATAATGACCATAGATGATATAAATACTATTAATTCTGAAACAAGGCCAGACCCAGAACAATTATTGGCTAAGATTAGCTCTGAAAACAATCTTAAAAACAAAGGTGCACTTAAGATATTTTTTGGATATTCTGCTGGTGTGGGAAAGACCTATTCTATGCTAGATGCTGCTCAGGTACTTAAGAAGTCTGATGTAGATGTAGTGGTTGGATATATAGAACCTCACACAAGACCTGAAACACTAGCACTTTTAGAAGGATTAGAGATACTGGAACCTAAGAATGTTTATTATAGGGGAATTTATTTAAAGGAATTTGATTTGGATGCTGCTTTAAAAAGAAAACCAGAAGTAATACTAGTTGATGAATTAGCACATACAAATGTTGCAGGCACTAGACATAACAAAAGATGGCAAGATATTTATGAATTACTTGATGCAGGAATTGATGTCTATACAACAGTTAATGTTCAGCATATTGAAAGTCTAAATGATGTTGTAGCAAGTATAACTAATGTATTTGTAAAAGAGACAATACCCGATAAAGTTTTTGATGAAGCCACCCATGTTGAATTAATAGATATTGAGCCAGAAGACCTTCTAAAACGTTTTGATGAAGGGAAAATTTATAAAAGAGATCAGGTGAAAAGAGCCCAGAACAATTTCTTTCAGAAGGAGAATTTAGTTGCTTTAAGAGAGATTGCGCTCAGAAGAACTGCCGATCGAGTTAATAAAGAAGTTGAGATTACAAGATTATCAAAGAGTAAGATTAAAATAGTACCAACTAAAGAACGGCTTTTAGTATGTATTAGTCCTTCACCTGCCTCTGCAAGGGTAATTAGAACTGCGGCACGTATGGCTGACTCTTTTCAAGCTAAGTGGATTGCAACTTATGTTCAAACTTCTTCAAATGAGAATATGAATAAGAAGAATCAAGATCAGCTTAAAAAAAATATGGCTCTTGCAGAAAAGTTAGGAGCAGAAATCGTTACTTTACATGGTGAAAATATAGTTGATCAATTGATTAATTATGCAAACTTAAGGAACGTTACAAAGGTAGTAATTGGTAGAAATCAAAAAAAACAAAATTGGATATCACGAATTTTAAAAAAAGATATCGTTGATAGCTTGATTGAATTAACTTCTTATATTGATATTCATGTAATACCTGGAAACCCACATGATTATGCAAGTGGGAAAACGGATACTAGTAAGAACACTAGCTTAAAGCATAAGTTAAGATTTTCTTATTATGATCTACTGAAAATCATGAGTATCCTAGCATTGACAACAGCACTGGCATTTATTTTTTATGTAACAGGATCTGCAGAAGCTAATATTATAATGGTTTACATTATTGGGGTACTCATTATGTCCCTTGTAACTGATGGTTATGTAATTGGAATGATTGGATCTATTTCAAGTGTGTTATCTTTTAATTTCTTTTTTACAGAACCAAGGTTTACTTTTATGGTATATGACACTAGTTATTTAATTACATTTCCAATAATGTTAATAGTAACATTAATTACTAGTACGTTAACATCAAAAATTCAGCAACAAGTAGTAACGTCACTGCAAAGAGAAGCGCATACTCAAATGCTTTATGATATTAGTAGAAATTTTTTAAACATTTCAGGAAGAGAGAACATAGCAATTCAAGGGATTGAATATCTTACTAGCACATTAAAGAAAGACGTTATTATATATTTGTTTGACAGTGAAAATAAATCATTAAGACCTATTCTAAATTCAAAGAATGATCAGACGCAAGCTTTATTAGATAAAGATGAGCAAGCTGTAGTTGATTGGGTTTTTAGAAGTGGACAAATTGCAGGTGCTGGAACGGATACTTTACCTGGGTCAATAGCTTATTATATTCCATTAAAAACGTACCAGAATACAATAGGCGTAGTAGGAATCGAAAGTAAGGATAGTATCCTTAATTTTGACCAACGTAATTTATTGAATACAGTAGTGGTGCAAATGGCGATAGCGTTAGAAAGAGAAGTCCTTAGGGAAGAACAGGAAAAAATAAAAATAGAGTTTGAACGAGAGAAATTAAGAAGCAATCTATTGAGAGCTATATCACATGATCTTCGCAGTCCACTTGCAGGAATAGCAGGAGCATCTACTACTATACTTGAAAATGAAGGCACCTTAGATAAAAATACAGTTCATGAACTGCTGAATGGAATATATGAGGATTCAGAGTGGCTTACTCGACTTGTTGAAAATTTACTTAGTATGACTAAAATTGATGAAGGAAAGCTACAATTAAAGAAAGTCCCTGAAGCAGTTGAAGAAGTGATTTCTGAAGCTCTTCACCATATTAGAAAGCGTTCAAGAAATCATACAATAAAAGTTAGAATACCTGATTCTTTACTAATTGTACCAATGGATGGTAAGTTAATTGAACAAGTATTAATAAATTTAATCGATAATGCAATAAAATACACACCTCATGGAACAACTATTGAAGTGAAAGCTTCTTCAAATAAAAAATTTGTTTACATGGAGGTATCAGACAATGGTGAAGGATTACCCCCAGATTCAATAGATCATATATTTGATAGATTCTTTGTTCCTGAGAACAAATTAGTAGATTCGAGAAGAGGCGTAGGCTTAGGTCTAGCAATATGTAAATCAATTGTTGAAGCGCATGGAGGTAAGATTGAAGCTCAAAACAAAAGGAACGGTGGTGCGATGTTTAGGTTTTCGCTCCCATTAGAGTAATAAAATTATTAGAAGGTGGTTATTATGGATAACAAGCCATTTGTATTAGTAATTGAAGATGATAAAGCTATAAGAAATTTTATAGTGGCTGCACTAAAAACACAAAGTTATAGATATCTTGAAACGGAAAAAGGTCAAGAAGGTCTTGCTTTATTTATGTCTCATAATCCAGATATTATTATCCTTGACCTAGGATTGCCAGACATGGATGGTCTAGATATCATTAAAGATGTGAGAATGTGGTCGAGCAAACCCATTATTATAGTATCTGCTAGAGGTCAAGAAAGAGAAAAAGTTGAAGCACTAGATTTAGGTGCAGATGACTACATAACGAAACCATTTGGTATATCAGAACTACTAGCTCGATTAAGGGTATCTCTTCGACATTCGTATAGACATGACAATACCCAAAATGATTATTCAAACAATTTTAAACTAGCAGATTTAAAAATTGACTTAGAAAAAAGAATTGTTAGCATAAGAGATGAAGAAGTTCATTTAACTCCAATTGAGTATAAATTATTAACCCTTCTATCTCAACATGCAGGAAAGGTTTTAACCCATAATTATATAATGAAAGAAGTATGGGGTTCTACCATTGGAAATGAAACTCAATCATTAAGAGTATTTATGGCTAGTTTAAGAAGAAAAATTGAAGAGGAACCAGCTCAACCTAGGTACATTTTAACTGAAGTTGGTGTAGGCTACAGAATGGTAGACGAGTAATTTGATGTATTTATAATTTACAAAAAACTCCCAAATCAATATTAACCTACAATGATTCAGATCTGAACACAATGTGCATGTCAAACCAGAGATCAAGCACATAAATGTTAAGAAGTACCCTTTTCTAAAAGAAAAATTGGTAAAACTAGCAGACCTAAATAATAATTATATCATTAAATCTTGGGATGGGACAATATCAGACACTAGAGGGAGGACTGAAAAAAGTGATTATAGAAATCACTTTAACGGAACTGCAAGGAATTCAACACTCAGAAAAAGCTTAGGAGTTTTATTTGGATACGAATAAGTTCATAGCAGAAATGAAGCTAAATCAACAAAATACAGATTCGATAATGATAGTGAGCAAGAGTTGAGTCGATGGATGAAAGCAAATCTAACAAAAAATTCAGACAATATTTAAGCAAATTGAGATGCTCAATATGATTGTCTGAATGTGTGGTTATGTCGAAGTGAAATCATCAATTTGTATTGCTAAAAAATCACTTTTCAAATCGACCGGAATATTGAATTGAAGACCAGCAGTATTCATAATCATAAGTTTAATAGCTAATAAATGTGTATCTGTTTCAAGTAGGCTTGCTGTTTCATAAAAATTATAGCCTAGCTGAAACAGCGATATTATATCATGATCCGGCAATAAGATTTCGGCAGCAAAAATGTTTGCCTCATACTCTGGTTTGCTTTTCATATCATAGACAACGAATTCTTGCAAAGTATGACTTTTAGCCAAATGTCTATGTAGTTGATCGTGCCCTAATTCATGAGCACAAACAATTTTTTGCAATGGTTCACAAATCTGGTCATTAATTATGATGAACCGATTATGTCCATCTCTTTTGTAGAATCCTTTCAGTTTGCCAAGATCCATAAGTAAGCGGTGGAACATATGGCGTAGTGCAATAACCTTCTGATCATGGTATCTTAATACAAGAAAAGGATATCAGATAGGAGGTTTTTAAATGATAAAAAATTCTGCTCTAGCAGAAGAATGGACCCAACGGATTTCAGATTGCCGCAAAAGTGGCATGAGCATAAAGCAATGGTGTAATCAACAAGGCTTAAAAGATAGTACTTATCATTACTGGGTAAAAAGATTGAAAACATTTCATAATCAAGATAAAGTAGTATGTCAGCAATTTGCGGAAGTAGTATTTGAAGATACTGATAGCAGGAAATATCTTGCTCTACACACTACAAATTATAAATTTTCTTTAAACTATGGGGAATATTCCATAGGCATTGCTGATGATTTTAATTCTGCTACACTTACAGAACTGTTAAAAGTTCTGAAAAACCTATGATTCGACATATGGCAGATGATGTAGAACACATTTATCTTGCTCTTGGATATACTGATTTTCGAAGACAAATTAATGGATTATCTTCTATGGTAGCCCTTCAATTTAAACTAGACCCCTATTGTGGGAAGAGCTTGTTTCTATTTTGTAATAAAAGACGTACTGCTATCAAAGCATTAAGATGGGAGGGAAATGGATTTGTGCTTACTACAAAAAATTTAGCAGAAAATCTCAAATTCCAATGGCCGAAAACGAAAGGAGCTCTTAGGGATATTAATAAACAAGAATTACGCTGGCTTTTAGAAGGACTTCAAATAGATCAGAAAAAAGCCCATACTAAAAATATAGATACATCAGACATTGTATTCTAGCAATATTTACCCCATAAAAAGATAATTTTTACCACCTACTTCTCAAGGAAAAAGTTTTATATTCTCTCGTCATTTCATGATAAATTCTAGTGTTTTTTCTTGTCTGAAAACTGCATGAAATATAGGAATTCCAACAGTTTTGTGGTATAATAAGAGTATCTTTTAAAAGGGGATTTGTGGTTATGCAGACAGTTTTAGCTAGACAACTTTCTATCTTAAAAGAGTCTGAAAGAAGACTTCGTTATGAAAATGAAATACAAAGAAAACGCATCGAAAGCTTAGAGCGTAATATAGAAACACTTACTCAGGCACTTTTGCAAGCTTCAAAGAAGCGATTTGGAGCATCAAGTGAGAAAACTGTTAGTGATCAACAACTCTATATTTTCGATGAAACAGAAGGAATCCTAGGTGAAATAGATTGTAATGCTACTACTGAAAGGCTCCCTGTAAAAGCTCATACTAGATTAAAACGGAAAAAAGGTGATCAAGAACGATTAATAAAAGCTTTACCCCGTGAGGTAGTGGAGTGCATCATAGATGAAAAAGATTCTATATGCGATGTTTGCAATTCTTCATTATCTATAATAGGAAAGAAAAAAGTGCGTAGTGAAATAGAATTTATTCCTGCAAGGGTAAAGGTTACAGAGTATGTGCAGTATATCTATAAATGCACTACTTGTGGAACCTGTGATGAATACCCGGATGCAGTTATCAGAAAAGCTTCTGTACCTAAACCTGTTATGAAACGTTCCCTTGCTTCGCCAACTTCTGTAGCATGGATTATGTACCAGAAGTATGTATTAGCTGTGCCTCTTTATAGACAGGAAAAAGAATGGATGCGTATAGGAATTGGTTTATCCCGAGCAAATATGTCGAACTGGGTAATACAATGTGCTTTTCTTTGGCTAAAGCCATTGTATGAACAAATGAAAAAACAGTTAGTCACTTATGAAATCATTATGAGTGATGAAACTACCCACCAGTGCAATAAAGAAAAAGGGCGAAAAGCCTCCAGTAAATCCTACTTTTGGATGCATAGAAACGGTGCATGTGAAGGAGCACCTATTATCCTGTTCCAATATACCCCTACTCGTTCAGGGGAACATGCTAAAAAGTTCTTAGAAGGCTTTTCTGGATATCTTGTTTCGGATGCTTACGCAGGATATGAAAAAGTAGACAACATAACAAGATGTTTATGTTGGACCCACCTAAGAAGATATTATCTAGAAGCAATCCCCTTAGATAGCAGAAAAAAAGAAATTCCTGGCTCTGCTGGTGCAAAAGGCAGGTCTTATTGTGATAATTTATTTTCGCTAGAACGAAAATGGAAAAAGCTTTCTCCAAAGGAGAGAAAACAAAAGCGTCTAGAACAGAGTATTCCTGTTCTAAATGCCTTTTTTGAGTGGGCAGAGTCTGTAAATACGAATCAACCCTCTTTAAAAAAAGCCTTAAAATATACACTAAATCACAAAGAGTATTTTCAAAACTTTTTATTAGATGGACGAATTCCTATTTCTAATAACTTATCGGAGAATGCTATTCGTCCAGTAGCAGTGGCTAGAAAGAATTATCTCTTTTCCGATACCCCAAGGGGTGCAAAAGCAAATGCTCTTGTCTTTAGCCTTATTGAAACTGCAGCTGCAAACGGCCTAGATCCTTATGAGTATCTAGTACATATATTCAAAAGCTTACCTAATATAGATTTTAATAAAGAACCTGCCCTTTTAGATGACTATATGCCCTGGTCAGACAATTTGCCTGAAAACTGTTATACGAAGAAACAAAAAACAGAACCACCCGAAGGGAGTGCATCAAAACAATGAAAATGACTAACATAAATTTTGTAATGAATATGACCAAAGATTATTTAGGTGGAAAAATTGACTGCATTACCTATGGCCTTGATTTTCCATATGAAGTAGAAAAAAGATACCGAAAGATGGTCAATGAAGATCGTGACTATGCAGAATTAATTTTTGATACGCTGATCGAAGAAGGTACAAATCTATTTAATGAACTATCAGATGAAGAATTTAAGGAATTAATTCGTAAACAATACAAATATGTCAAGGATATAGCTAGTGAAGGATTTTTTTAAACTTTATAAAAATAAAAAGGCACAAATTACTATTTATCAGCAGATAGTGCCTTTTTTCTTATTTTACGCTATTTGTTCCATCGCTTACGATCCATAAACAAAACATCAACACTCATGCAGGCTGCTATTTCAAAAGGATTTCTGGTCTTATATTTCTTAATGAGTCTAGTTGAGTGGTTAATAATGTAATCGTTCAAATCATTCCTCCCCCTTAGAGAGATTCTTAGTAAATCACTCTTTCGTATCTAGATATTTTTTCGGAGTGTATTTTTTGTTTTTTTCTTTTGATCGCCAATATATCTCGGTGATGGCCTTAAAAACTTTATCTTGATCTTCTTCGCTTAATTCTCCTCCAGCAAAGAGCAAAGCTGTTTCGTTAATAAATGATTCAGCCTTTTTTTTACCCCTATACCCGTATTTTTCTGCGGCATCAATCAAGAACGATTCGTTGTCCGATAACAGATAATCTGTTGAAACATCGAATATTTTACAGAGTTTTATTATCGTTGTTTTTTTGGGTTGCCTTTCATCATTTTCATAATAAGCAACA
Source organism: Clostridiaceae bacterium 35-E11 (assembly GCA_038396625.1). Classification (GTDB taxonomy): domain Bacteria; phylum Bacillota; class Clostridia; order Peptostreptococcales; family Thermotaleaceae. The sequence continues at coordinate 2,689,151 of CP121688.1, read as the reverse complement.
GTACGAACTGTAACGCCTAATTCAGTGGCAAGATCAGGCTGGGTCATGTTACGTTCGTTTCGGAGAAGTTTTATCTTACTTCCTAATGTCATAGTACACACCTCTTCTAATATTTTCAGTTATCATTTAACAAGCATTGACATGAACATTTAGTTCATGTATAATAAGCACACAGAACAAACGTTCGCATATAAATAATAACACAGATTTGCTTGAAAAGTCAATAAAATCAACAAAAAGAGGTGAGGCATATATGGGAAAGGTGACGAATGGTCTTGAAAGATTAATGAACTCTTTTAAGGTTTATGATGAGTTTGATGAGAAAGTATATCATGATGCTCATTTATTACTCGACATATATTCAGATGTTTTGTGGGGCATAAAAAATAGCTATACTAATATTGTTTGCGAATGCAAAGAAATATATGGTGATGCTTCTGTTGCGGTACTTGATGTTATAACAGAATTTGGTTCAGATTTGAAAGCGAAGCTTTTGCATGAGCAATTAGAAGATGCAGAGGCAAGCAAAGTGATTATTGACATAATTAATGCTGCAATGCTCAAACTAAAAACTTATCCGAATAAAGGTGAACGGTATCATGAGATTCTAAAGACTACATATTTCTCTGAGAAAAAATATTCAGAAAATGAATTACTGGACATGCTGAAATTGTCACGATCAACATATTTCAGACAAAGGAAAAAAGCTATTTCGCTATTTGGCGTTATTTTATGGGGATATGTATTGCCGGAGTTTATAAGTAATATGAGACATAATTGAGACGGAATTGATACTAAATAGAGACTGCTTTGGTACTGACGTGGTATTGTCAATAGGGTATAATGGGTATGCTGGAAGTAATAGGCATATATTGACCTCTGCATTTGCAGGGGTTTTTTAGTACCTTTTTCCAGCTGAAAAATAAATATAGGCAAATTTTAGGCTAGAAGTCAAAACGACTTCTGGCCTTTTTTTATGCCCTTTTTTAGGAGGGGAAAATGGTGAATACCTATTATGTCTTAATTCGTGGACCGTAACTTTTTATTTTGTAAAGAACAATTCATTAATTACAAAATAGGAGGTATGGAACATGAATCAATCAGATGATCAGAACAAAGAACCAAGGAGATACTTTATTCCGGTAGATGGCAAATACTATGAAACGACGAAGGAAATCTATGAAGTTTACTATCGTATGGATAGAAGAGAGCGGTACTTAGAAGAGCGTGACTTAAAAAAAGGCGTCGTTAATTTCAGTGATATGGGATACAGTTACTGCTCAGCAGAAGAAATCTTATCGGATAAGGATACGGATATTGAAACAGAAATCATGAATAAGATGCTTATGGAAACAGTTCTTGAAGCGATTTCAATTCTAGATGAAGAAGAGAAATGGCTCATCCAAGAGCTGTTTTTTTGTGGGAAAAGTCAGAGGCAACTTTCAAAAGAAACAGATATTCCACTGATGACAATTAATAATCGTAAGAAAAAAGTGTTGGATAAATTAAGAAAACAATTAAAAATCTAAAAAAAGTTTGGTACACCCCCCTTCATTTTTCGGCTTAAGAGTGAAGGGGATTTTTTTACCCCTCTGAACCTTGAAAAATAGTAAATCTAATTTTACTCATATTCAATATTTTAGGTACGTTACCTTGTGACCGTAAGGAAAGCGACATAAGAGGATGCGCCATGACTGATATATCAGAGCGACAACATCCGGCTTTAAATTATCTAGTGGTTAAGATAATTCGCCATGATCCACAAGGGGAAATTTGAACGATACTTCTGCCAAGTCCTAAGTATCCTATGGATGGCAGCCTGACAGATGATCAGGAGAACACAGCCTTTGCCTGGAAGCCAATGGCATGGGTTGCTTCTATGAGGTCAATGACTATTGACCACCTAAAGTATTTATTAACTATATTTTAAAGAATCGCTTAACAGTACAAACGTACAACGAAGTTGTTTTGACTTGGTTCTAGGTTTGTGCTGTTAAGTGAAACAAACTTAACTAAAGGAGAAAAGATGGATAATATACAAGCAAATTTAAATACAAAAGAAATTCTAAATAAAGTAATCGGTGAAAAGTGGATAACGGAAAACTCAAAAGGAATATTCATTGTAAAAGACTGCATCTTAGTCCAGACTTTCACCGGAAAGAATTACACCTATCGTGTGGTTAATTATGTTACAGGGGACCAAAAGTATTTGTTTTACAAACGACAAGAGTTGACAAAGCAAGATTACGGGGATGTTATTGATAAAATCAAAGCCTTATCTTTTTATGATATGAAACAAGCCTCAGATGGCTCTGAGATGATTGATCTTATCTTCAGGGATATCTTTCCCAAGTATGGTTTTATTGTAAGAGAAGAGCAGGTCGAATTATCAAAGCATATATATGAAAACATGAAAGAACGGAAGATATCCTTAAGTGACATTGCAGTCGGTCTTGGTAAAACCCATGCCTATCTAGTTGCAGCAATTGTGCATAATATTATTTTTTCAAAGAAGGACCGTTTCTATAAGCAAATGCCAATTGTGATAACCACATCAAGCATTGAACTGCAACGCTCAATCATAAAAGAGTACATACCGGAGATTTCTAAAATGCTGATAGAAAATGGCATTATCTCATCTCAAATTACATGTGTACTTAGAAAGGGTAAAGAAAACTATGTTTGCGAAAATCGATTAAAGGATTATTTTCAATCACTAGATCCGAAGCGTAAACGTTCTAGTGAATATAAAAGCCTACAAAAATTAATTCAAAATAGAAACATTGATCTTGCTGATGCTGAAGATATCAGCGGATATGATAAACGAAAAATCAATGTGAAAAGTAGCCAGTGTATGAAGTGTAGCAAGTTTAAGACATGTGCTTTTCAGCAGTTTATGAAACAAGCGAGAAAAAGCACTTATCATTTTCAAATATGCAACCACAACTATTATTTGGCAGACATATTAAAAAGAAAAGATGGTCGGAGATCATTATTGCCGGATTATCAAACGGTCATTATTGATGAAGCACATAAGTTGATGGATGCTGCAAATCAGATGTATGGAACAACCATTAATGAACATGAGGTTAATCACTTGATGAAGAAGATATCACCTACACACTCGAAAAAGAAGAGCCAGAAAGAATTAAAGAATTTAACGAGTGAGGTGATGGCACTTAACCAAATGTTCTTTGATTTATTGACTGAGCAAATCCCCAGAAAAGCATTTTCTGATGATACAGAAAAATTCCCAACAACAATCACTTCAAGAGCTATGACGCTTTTGAAGAAAATGGTATTAACCATTCATGAAATCAGTAAGAAAATGAATTATACGGAAAGGCAATTTCAAATTGACCTTAAAACTGTTCTGGATGGCTTGAGAGTATTTTTATCAGAAACAAATATCTATTGGATGGAAAATCCCAAAGTTAAGGGTCAACGAATTCTGGCATCTATTCCAAAAGTCATTAGCAAAGAGTTAGGAGAAGACCTTTGGAAGGCAAAGCGGTCCATGATTCTAACATCAGGAACTTTAGCAGTGGATGGAGATTTCAGTTATATCAAGCATCAACTTGGTATGAATCCTATTAGTGATTGGAAGATTAACGAACTCACCAAATCATCACCATTTCAATTTAAAGAAAATTGTATGCTTTATATTTCAAAGAAGATCCCTTATCCCAATGCTGATGATGCAGCATACATTCACAAGGTCGGACAAGAGATATCAAGGTTAATTGATGCTTCCAATGGTCATGCCTTGGTCTTATTCACATCATATAAACCATTGCGTTTGATATTTCAGCACATCAAGGAAGTGCATCCAAATCGACAGCTGATAGCAATGAAGCGTGGGAGAAATACAGCAATCGATGAATTCAAGAAAAGTCAAAATGCTGTTCTATTTGCAACCGGAAGCATGTGGGAAGGCGTTAACATACCAGGAGATATTTTATCCCATCTAATTATAGTGAAGTTACCGTTTCCAATACCAGATCCAATCAGTGATTATGAGAAATCATTATATACGGATATGAATGAATACCTGAAATCGGTTTTAATACCTAAAATGCTAATAAAATTACGACAAGGAGTCGGAAGACTGATAAGAAGTGAAACCGATACTGGGGTTATTTCCTTATTAGATGTCAGAGCTAGCGACAATGGTCGATATCATCAAGATGTCTTACATGCGCTACCTGAATGCAGAAGAGCAGAGAGCATTCAAGATATTCGAACCTTTTTAAGAGAGAAAAAAGAAAACTCATATTTTGAATAGAATAAACTGGAGGAAAGAACAATGGACGATAGATTAAAATTTAGTGAACAAGTGGCAATGTTGAATCACTTAAGAAATAAGAAGTTAATTTCACCAATTGAGTATGATAAGATCAAATTATTTATTAAGAAGAAATATAAAATCGGTATTTATGCAATGGAGTAAAACTATATTTACAAAAATACTTAGATGATTGCCGAAATAAGTAAATATGTAAAATGATTTGCCTTCTCAAAGTAAGTTTAATTCTGAGAAGGCTTTTTTGTTATGTGGAAAAAATAAGCGAAACATGGTCTTAATTTATGATTAATGGTAAACTCGCATCAAACATAGATTAGATTAATGTAAGGAGGACTTTCAATGGGAAAGGTTAAAGTTATTGAGGCAAGTAAACAATCAAGAAGACAACGAAACAGCTTTATAGAAAATCAATTAAGAGTTGCAGCATATTGTAGAGTTAGTACAGATTCAGATGAACAGAAATTGAGCTATCAATCTCAAGTGCTTCATTATAAACAATTAGTTGAAACAAAACCGGAATGGGAACTCGTAGACATCTATGCCGATGAAGCAATATCTGGCACACAGATTAATAAACGTGTTGATTTCCAAAGGATGATTAATGATGCTCTTGAAGGTAAAATTGACATGATTATTACAAAGTCAATATCTAGATTTGCAAGGAATACTTTGGATACCTTAAAATATGTACGCTTATTAAAGGAAAAGAATGTAGCCATCATGTTTGAAAAAGAAAACATTAATACATTGACCATGAATGGTGAAATGCTCTTGGTTATTCTAAGTTCTCTGGCTCAGCAAGAGAGTGAATCCATTTCAGCCAATGTTACCATGGGGCTTAAAATGAAAATGAAACGTGGTGAAATGGTTGGTTACAATGGCTGCTTAGGTTATGATTATGATTCAGAAACCAAGACGATTTCTATTAATGAAGAAGAAGCCGATATTGTACGATATATTTTTAGACGATATGTTGAAGGATTAGGATGCTTTGTCATAGCAAAAGAACTTTCTAATCTTGGTTATAAGACCAGACGAGGAAGTACCAAATGGCATGAAAGTACTGTTCGAGGAATTATTAAAAATGAAAAATATAAAGGAGATCTTCTTCAAGGAAAGACATTTACAGTTGATCCAATCACACATAGGCGTCTAGATAACATGGGTGAGAAAGAACAATTTTATGTAGAAAACAATCACGATGCTATTATATCGGATGAAATGTTTGAAAGAGCACAAGAAATTTTAAGAATGCGTAGCAAGAAGCACAGCAAAAAGAATAATTCGAGAAAATATAGCCGAAAGCATGCATTCAGTAGTATGTGTACCTGCGGCTTTTGCGGTGGAACTTATATAAGAAGAATTTGGCATCATGGAACTGATCATGAAAAGCCGGCTTGGCAATGTGGCAAAGCAATAAAACAAGGTAGAAAAACCTGTGGCCATTCAAAAGGCATTCATGAGAGCTTTTTAGAAGATGCTTTTGTAAATGCATATAATAAGATACAAGAATTGAATACTACTGACATTGAAGAATTCTTTAGTAATATTGAAGACGCTTTAGATATAAGTCATCTTAGTGATGAAGTGAATGAGTTGTCATCTAAAATCAAGAAGTTGGAAACAAAATCACAGATGCTCTTGGATATGCGATTAGATGAAAAAATCACAGAAGCAGACTATGAAAAGAAATACAATGATATTGAAGAAGAACTTAAAGCCTTTAGAGATGAACGAAACGAAAAATACGATGCACTTCAGGGTGAGGAATCAATCACAACAAGAATCAACGAATTCAGAAAAGTGTTGGCTGAAAATCTAGAAATTAAAGAATTTGACCGTGATATTATGGATAGCTTAATTGACAAGATCATTATTGGAGCAACAGATGAAGATGGGAATCCAAATCCTTACGTAGTCACTTTTGTATTCAAAGCAGGGATGAGATTCAATGAAGAATTCTACGAGAAAATTGCCAATCCATCTGGTATAATTGAAGCAGGCAAAATGTCTACTTACGCAACAAACGAGAAACAACTAGCGTGTACCTATTCCCCTAACAAGGCATGTGGAGTGTTGCTTGCTACTTACTAGGAAGAAATAGTGGGTGTGATAGTTGTAGGTGAATACAGGGTTAAGAGAATTTTTAAGTAAAGCAAAGCTGATAGGATTTTAATAGTCTTGTCGTAAACGGTAAACCATACGCACCTCGTATTTGGTCTTCGATTTTGAGATAATCAATCTATGCTTTGAAAAACTAGTAGTTTTCCAAAGTGACTACATTAGTTTTGGGAGGTGCCAATGGATAAGATTACTCATGAAATGCGTTTGATGCAATGGACGCAAATTATACGTGAATGCCGCAAAAGTGGCTTGACCATTAAATCTTGGTGTCTTGAAAACAATATTAATGAAAAACGGTTCTACTACTGGCAGCGCCGTGTCAGGGAGGAAGCATATGATGCTCTGGAGAAAACTGAATCCAACAAACAACAAAACTTTGTACAGCTTCCAGTGCCTGCAAATATCTCAAGAAACACACCTTCTTTTATGGCAGATATGATTATCCATATTGGAAATAATGTATTAGAACTTTCCAATACCGTTTCAGAAGAACTGCTTTCCAAGGTGTTTAAGGTAATGAATGATGTTAAATGACGCATTTGGTTTTGAAAAAGTTTACATCGCCTGCGGCTATAGTGATTTGCGGCGTGGAATTGACGGCTTTGCCAGCATGATACAACAGGAATTTAAGCTTGATCCATTTAAGCCCGGTATCCTATTTCTATTCTGCGGAAGAAAGACTGACCGCATTAAGGGACTTTTGTGGGAAGGTGACGGATTTCTTCTTCTATACAAACGTCTGGAAACAGGGAAATTTCAATGGCCACGTAGCGAAGCTGAAGTAAAAGCTATCACATCTCAACAGTATAAATGGCTGATGGAGGGTATTTCTATTGAGCAGAAAAAAGCCATCAAGCCCCTTACCCCCTCACGGGTTTTGTAGTAAACATATCCACAGCAAAGACGCTGACTCTAACGATCTTCCACAATTTTAAAGAGTTGCGTTTTTTCTATTGTTTTTGGCTCGTAAATATGATATCTTCACCATATGGAGAAAAAATATACTAAAGCCGAACTAACTAAATACGATAAAGAAGTTATCATTTCCCTTTTCTTGGGCATGCAACAACTGGTAGAAAATCTATCACTGACTTGTGCTGAACAGAAGATACAGCTAGAACAAGTAAATCAGAATATGAAACTGATTTTAGAACAGCTAAACATTTCAAAACAAAAGCAGTTTGGCCGTTCTTCAGAGAAGATGGTTTATGGTGACCAATTGGAAATGTGCTTTAATGAAGCTGAAGTCACGATTGTCAACAAATACGTTGTTGAACCTGAGCTGGAAGAAGTCTGCCCAAAACCCTATAAGCGTAAGAAAGCAAAGGGTAAACGTGATGCAGATTTAAAAGAACTTCCAGTCATAGTCATAAATCATGAATTATCAGAAGAAGAACTGAGAGAGCGTCTTGGAGACAAGTGGAAACGTCTTCCCGATGAAGTATACAAAAGACTGGCTTTCCACCCTGCAAGGTTTGAAGTCGAGGAACATCATGTTGCAGTTTATGCTGGAGGAGACAATCAAACCATTATTCGCGGCAAGCGGCCGGCTGACCTACTGCGTAACAGCATTGCTACGCCTTCCCTTACGGCTGCCATCATGAACAGCAAATATGTCAATGCCATACCCCTTTACCGTCTGGAACAAGAGTTTTGCAGAAATGACGTTGTCCTTGGCAGACAGGTTATGGCAAACTGGGTAATTCAATGTGGTGAGAGATATCTTTCCCTTCTTTATGACCGGCTCCATAAAGAGATCTACAATAGCCATGTGCTGCAGGCTGATGAAACACCGGTTTGCGTAAGCAAGGATGGACGTCCTGCTGGATCTAAGAGCTATATGTGGGTCTACCGGACCGGGAAAATGCAGACGGCTGCTCCTATTGTGCTCTATGAGTACCAGAAGACCCGAAATACCAGCCATCCCCGTGAATTCCTAAAGGACTACAGTGGTACAGTGGTTACGGACGGCTATCAGGTTTATCATACGCTGGAGAAAGAGCGCGAGGATCTGAAGATTGCCGGGTGTTGGAGCCATGCACGGCGTCGGTTTGCAAATGTGGTAAAGGCCTTGGGAAAAGAAAAGGCCAAAGGAACACTTGCTTATGATGCATTAAAACAGATTGCGGTTATCTACAAGATAGAAGGAACATTGGCCGAGCTTTCGCCAGAGGAACGTCAAAGGCAAAGACAATTGACGATAAAGCCACTGGTAGAGGCTTTCTTTGCGTGGGTAAAACAACGTCAGAACGAAGTCCTTCCAAAATCAGAAACCGGACAAGGATTTACCTACTGTCTGAACCAGGAAAAATATCTGAGAGTCTTTCTAGAAGATGGGAATGTACCTGCAGATAACAACGCAGCTGAAAGCAGCATTCGAGGTTTTTGTATTGGAAAACGCAACTGGCATGTGATTGATACAATTGATGGAGCAAAGGCCAGTGCTATTATCTACAGTATTGCTGAAACAGCAAAAGCGAATAATCTAAAGCCTTATCATTATTTTGAGCTGCTTCTTACAGAAATTCCAAAACATATGGAAGATACTAATCTTGATTTCCTAGACGATCTTCTGCCTTGGTCTGAAAAACTGCCAATTGAATGCAAAAAACAGAATCAATAGTTCAATCAGCCGCCAGCAATGGTGGCCTTTTTATACTGGTACCGATGGTTTACCGTTTACGTCTTGTCGGCTTTTTTGTATGGAAAAATAACAATAGGAAGGAAGTTTTGAAATGAGTGAGATTAAATATGTTAGAAAAGGGGCTCATTATTACCCAGAGACTTTGGGGTTGATGAGAATGTAGATCTTAAAAAGTATGGTATTTGAAGAAGAATAAGCTTTATTTATTTTCTATGTTACTTTGGGAAGGGGAATTGATGAAACATCTTATTGAAATAGAAAAGAAGACATATGAGCGTTTTGAGAGGATTCAGAAGGAGTATATTAGAGAACATCCATTGTCTAATGATGAGAATTTTATGGAGAGTTATAGGATTAGGCGAGAGGCTTGTGATATGGCTAAGGTTTTTATTAAGAATTTGGAAGTAGCTAGCATGTAAACTTATTGACCTCCTTGACTATAGGCTGATTATAGCTAAGGAGGTTTATAACAGTTACTCTTTAGGCTGATACGCCTTGTGGATTATGGTGCTTTTTATCACCTTTCATATAATAATAAAGCCCAACAATAATTATTATTCCACCTATAATTTTTCCAGCAGATAGCATTCCCCATTTTAGATAGTCTATTACCATTCCCGTTGCTAGCTGACCTAGAAAGACTAAAATGGTTACATAAACGGCTGATAATCTATTAATAACTAAGCTATTTAGTACCATGATTAGAGAACCAATAACACCTCCTAAAAAATAATAAAAGGGTATATTACTTTTAAAAATGAATATGTGACCTAATGAAAATCCATTTACTATATAGATATATATAATGGAGCTTAGAAGACCAACAGAGAAATTTGTCATGCCCGCTTGAATGAGACCTATTTTGTTAGCTAGCTGACCATTAATAGAAATGCATATAATTACAAGTGCTCCTGCTAGTAACGCTAGTGTTATGAACATATAATCCCTCCTTATATTATCATCATAGATATAATACCAAGAACCATAATGGTGACACCAATTAACTTTGGCCTATTAATCCTATTTAATACAAGTCCTAATAGCCCAAAGTGATCGATGAGCATAGAAGCTATTAATTGTCCTATCAGGTTAAGACTTAATGTTAAGGTAGCTCCCAGAGCCGAGAAACTGAGATTATTAAATAGAACATTAAAAATACCAAGAGCTCCAGCTATGAAGAGATATGGCGGTAAGCCATTTAAGTTTTGTAATTTGGTACGGCTTCCTAGTAGTAAAATGATTGTTAATAGTAACCCAACAAAATGAATAACTATCAGTGATTGTTTGTTCCCAATATGGGAAGCCAGTAATCCATTAAAAGCCACCATTAAAGCAATTAATACACCATCAAATGCAGCTAGTACCTTATACATATTTGATTACTCCTTTCTTCTTTTTCTTATCTTAACATGTCTTGAAAATAATCAAATAGGACATTTGTCGAAGGTGTATGATATTTACAGATAATTCTATTTAAGTTATGATTATACTGATTCATAGATGTTGTTATATTACAAATGGATTTCCGATTATATGCTATATTCGGGAAATGTCGGATTAGGAGGTTGATGTTTTGAATAAATACAAAGATAGCCTAAAGCTACGAAACTACATTGAACTTTACCAATTAGAAGGTGTTATTCATAAAGATATGCAAGAACATCATGAATTTCATGACTTCAAGAAAGGTGATTTAGTATGTGTATTAGGTGAGCCTCTACATTATTTTTATATATTGCTTAAAGGTAATGTAAAAGTATTCACCACTTCAGATAATGGAAAAATTTTATCTCTAAGAATCTTTAATACCCTTACTAATTTAGGTGATATAGAACTTATTACTGGTACAAAGTATCGTTGCAGTGTGGAAGTGTTATCTAATAGCTTATGCCTGGCATTTCCTATACAAATTATTCAAACAATTGCTCTTAATCATAATGCTTTTCTGCGATACCTATGCTCTGATCTATGCAATAAATTTGATGATATTGCTAGCGTTAGTTCTAACAATATCTTATATCCTTTACGAAATCGTCTGGTAAGTTATATGCTAGAATATCTATATAAAGATTCTAATACAATAACCTTACCCTTCTCTCACAAAGAACTTGCTGAGTTGTTAGGAACTACTTACAGACACCTAACTAGGTCATTAGGTGAATTAGAAAGCCGAGGTTTGATTAAGATGGTTGATGGTACTATTTATGTTCTTGATGAAGTGAATTTACGAATGTTGGATGTTGATATTTATCCTCATAAAATTTGAATATATCTTTTAACACTAAAGGATTATATAGATTACCGTTTAAATGACATCTGTATTTCCACGCCTCAACTAACAACTCTTTAGAGTTGGCAAGCTTACTAAATGTATTACATTTAGTTACTTGTTGGGAGAAAATCTCCCAAACCCTCTGTAAAAATATTGCTTTCATGAAAGGAGAATCGAATGAAGAAAACTAAATTAATTACTCTGCGAGTGAGAGAAAAAGAATATGAAACCATCAAGAAAAAAGCTACGAAATCTGGAATGAGTTTAAGAAGATTCGTAGCTTTTTCTGCTGTGGGGAAGAAAGTAGTATCTGTAAATGGACTACCAAAAGTAGCAAAACAGCTAATTAAGATTGGTACAAATCTCAATCAGCTTGTTATACTATGCCATCAAGGAAGAATTACCTGTCCAGACTTAAACCGAACTAAAAGGGAGCTAAATAATATATGGCAATTATTGAATTTCTTAACCGATCTAACAAAACCCTCAAGGGATTAAGAAAAGCAATAGATTATATAACCAGTCCAGAAAAGACTGAACCCCACCTAATATGGGGAAAAGATTGCAATGTCGAAAATGCATACATAGAAATGACAACAATTAAAAGAACTTATGGCAAAGATACAGGAAGGCAGTTCATTCACTTTGTACAATCCTTTTCACCATATGATAGATTGAACTCCAAAATAGCCAATGAAATAGCTAAAAAGTGTTGACAATCCAATCAAGCAAAATTTTTTTCTTTAAAAGTTTAACTTTTTGTGTCCAGAATATTGACCTAAATCCAGTTTTATTAAATATTATAGTTAGACATAAGTTGTTTTATCTATTGTAAAAAATGGATTCATCGAACAATAGGTATTGAGCATTGCTCTATTACAAAAAAATCATAATATATTTTTTTATATATCATTGGTTTTTATTACTATTTCTAGGAATAACATATATACCTTCATTTTCTTTCCATTCTGCATAAAAAACATCTTCAACTTTTTCAACTCCATAATTGTGAATCTGATTCTTTAACCACCCTTCATTAAATCCAATAGCATCTAGATTATCATGCATAACCTCCCCATCTAGTATTAAGTTAATGGATAAATAAGCTGGTTTTTGTGGTAAATTTAAATCTTCAATTGTAGGTGTAGAGTATTGTGATTTTTTCAATACACTAATTGAACCACTTGACTCTAATATTGCAAACTCTACTTCTCTTATAGAAAATACATCCTTTTGTCTTAGCATACTTAATAATTCATTTATATCTAAATTTTCTTTCTTAATCACATTAAAATCTATTTGACCATTACGAATGATTATAGCTGGATCTCCATCAAAGAACTTTCTTGATCGTCTAAATTTCTGAGTAATTTTCTCTACAAAATATAGTAGACATCCCCATACGATAACAGCATATAAAATGTACCATATATTAATATTGTGATCATATATGGCGTTACCCAGTAGTTCCCCTAAAACTAAAGCTGATATAAAGTCAAAAGGGGTTATTTGGTTTATTTGCGTCTTTCTCAATACCTTTGTTATCATAAGTAATGCAAAAAAGCCAACTATTAATTCTATTGTTAAATTAAAAACCTTAGCATCTAACACATTATCACCTTCTTATATTTTCTAATCCTACTTCATTTGCTACCTTGATTACATATTTAAACTCTTCATCGCGTATTCCCCTGTTAATTTCTTTAAATTTATAGGATTGATGTGATGGATAATATTGAGCCATAATGTTAACGTAGGTTTTTAGAGATAGATTTTCTGCAATGAATGTCATTATTTTTTCTGAATGAGCTAAATTTTGTGGCATCACTAGTTGTCTAATTATAAGTCCTTTATAGGCAATATTCATATCATCAGCTTCAAGGTTTCCTACTTGACGAAACATTTCAATCAAGGCAGAACTTGCAATATCATAATAGTTCTTTACACCTAAATACTTTTTGCCCAGTTTATTATCAGCAAACTTCATATCAGGTAAGTAAATATCAATGATACCATCTAAATGCTTTAGAGTATCAGTCAAGTCATACCCATTAGAGTTGTAGACAATAGGAATATTTAGACCATTTTGTGCTGCTATTAATAGGGCTTCAACGATTTGGGGAATGATGTGACCTGGTGATACAAGATTGATATTATGACATTTCTTTCTCTGTAGGGAAAGCATGAGCTTAGCTAATGTTTCTACAGTTACCTCTTTACCTTCTCCACAGAAGCTTATCTCAAAATTTTGACAAAACACACATTTAAGATTGCAGTGGAAAAAAATATTGTTCCTGATCCATATCTTCCTACTAGTTCATCTTCCTCACCAAAATGGGGATTTGCCCCTGATACAACAGGTTTATAAAGGGTCTTACAATAACCATGTTCACCCTCTAATCTATTAACCTCACATTGATGTGGACAAAGAACACAGTTTTTGAGCATACTTTTAAGTTTTGGTGCTCTTTTCTGCAGTTTTCAATTATAAAATAATTCTAAATATTTAGGTCTGTACATATTCTTTCTTCCTTTTACAAGATTTGTTTTCCATTATATACTTCCCAATAGTTAAGAATGATATAAGAGTTTTAAAATGTTAAATATAATCTATTAAAATATATGTCGAAATTTACTGTGGTAAGTATATCCATTAGCATATATGGTAAGCGATGGAACAAATAGCGTAAAAACAAGAATAAAGGCACTATCTGCTGATAAATAGCAAATCGTGCCTTTATTATTTTTATAAAATTAAAAAAATCCTTCACTAGCTACATCTTTGACATATTTGTATTGTTTTCTGATCAGCTTCTTAAATTCTTCATCAGATAGTTCATCAAATAGATTTGTACCTTCTTCGATCAGTGTATCAAAAATTAATTCTGCATAGTCACGATCTTCATTAACCATCTTTCGGTATCTTTTTTCTACTTCATATGGAAAATCAAGGCCATAGGTAATGCAGTTAATTTTTCCATCTAAATAATCTTTTGCCATATTCATCACAAAATTTATATTAGTCATTTTCATTGTTTTTTGTGCTCCCTTCGGGTGGTTCGCTTTTCTGCTTTTTCATATAACAATTTTCAGGCAATTTATCTGACCAAGGCATATAGTCATCTAAAAGGACTGGTTTTTTATTGAAATCTATATTCGGTAGGCTTTTGAATATATGTACTAGATACGCATAAGGATCTAGGTCATTTGCAGCTGCAGTTTCAATAATACTAAAAACAAGAGCATTTGCTTATGCATCCCTTGGGGTATCTGAAAAAAGATAGTTCTTTCTAGCCACAGCTACTGGGCGAATTGCATTCTCTGAGTGGACGTAAGTCCAAAAGATATGAAAAGCCTAGAGGCGACCCTTCCAGCAACAGGAATTGCATACTGCAATCAGCTATCTGATTGGGAAAGAAAGTTTAAAGACCTCTCACCAGAAGAGAGAAAGAAGAAGCGTCTAGAGCATGAAAAACCTGTACTAGAAGCCTTTTGGTCATGGGTAGAAAAAACACAAGTCAAAATACTTCCAAAATTAAAGATAGGTATAGCGCTGCAATATGCATTAAATCACAAAGAAAAACTGGAGAAATACTTGGAAGATGGGAATTGTGTAATATCCAACAACATAGCAGAAAACAGTATCAAACCATTTACAGTGGGCAGAAAGAACTGGGAATTCTGTGGTAGCCCAAAAGGAGCAAAAGCTAGTGCATGTGTATACTCACTGGTAGAAACAGCGAAAGCAAATGGCCTGAATCCATACAAGTACTTAGAATACATATTATCACGACTACCAGGATCAAACTTTAGAACAAATCCAAAAACACTGGACCAGATGTTACCATGGGATTCATTAATTCAGCAAATATGTAAAGCCAATTAGGGGGAGACAATGTCATCCCCCTAAAAATTTACAATTCATATATTATTATTCGCTTACGAATATTCTACCAGGTTCTGGTGTTTAGTAGTTCACGTTATTTCTGTAATATAAGATAAATATTATACATAAAAATGTTGTATAAAGGAATTCGTGTCAAAATCAATGATAAAATACTTATAAAAAACAGTTGAAATTTCCCTCTGAAAAATGGTACACTCTTTCCGAAAGGAGAGAAAAAGGGGAGATATTCACAAACAAAAAGAGCCTTGGATAACCAAAGCTCTTTATTTATTAATTTCTTTACTTAACTATTGTGTTAAGCTCTTATTTTAATGTATTATTAGATTTATTATACGCATCTGATAACTGCTCAGAAGGAGAATTATAAGGTTTTTCCCATCCTTTTTTTATAGCCAATTCTGTTACTGCAGTATGACCACCTACCATTTGATTTAAACTAGTAGAATACATTGCCCTTAACTCTGGTGTGGCAGCAGACATAGTAGCATTAAGATAAGCTTGTGCACCTGCTGATGCACTAGCGATCATATTATTTACTATTACCTCATCAGTAATATCTGTATTGTCTTTTACTCTGTTACCTAGAAAAGAAGCCATATTATTTTACCTCCCCTGTTGTAGTAACTTGGTTTTCATTAATAAATTGTTGAATGCCTTTGATTCTTCCTTCTGTTGCTAAAATAGCAGCTTCTGCTTGTTGCTTTAAGTCTTGATCAGTTATTAAAGCCTGCATAGCTTTTGAAACAGCTAAACCATCCTTCTCCATCTTCAATAAACCTGTTAATGATAATATTTCGCCTTCAGTGAGCTTTCTCATGCTTTTACCTCCATTTTTAAAAAATTTATCGATTCTTTAATATTATTTTTCCATTTATAAATAATATTCATGTTTAAAAACATTTTGAATTATTAAATAGGGTAAAAAACCAAGAAAAACATGGGAAAGCAAGGAGACGAGCTTGAAATAATCACTTATTAGGATTATGATTAAATAGGGTGATTGAAATGGCAAGAAAACCACGTGTACACTATAAAGGAGCTTTGCATCATGTAATGGTAAGGGGTAATAACAGAGAAAAAGTCTTACAACATGATTGATCCTGACCCCTGATTCCATTGTACCAATGTGAGGCTCAATCTCATGCTTACTGTTGATGTGCTATAATTTAAGTTGAAATGTCTATATACGCTACTTTAATGTGTTTTGCGGAGGTGCCAGATGAATAAACTTAGAAAGGTAATTGTCAGAAAACACTTTTCTCTTGGGGAAGAACTTGCTCATTCAATTTCCCATGGGATTGGAATGTTATTAGGAATAACTGCTTTGGTTCTATTTGTATTAAAAAGTAAAAAAGTTGATAATACCTTATATACGGTTAGTATGATAATTTATTCAACATCACTTATTGTACTGTATGCAAATTCTATGTTTTATCATGCATTTCCAGAGGGTAAAGTGAAGAATGTATTTGAACGCATGGACCATTCCTCTGTTTATTTGTTAATTGCTGGCACATATACGCCCTTTTGCTTGATTGCGATTGGTGATGTGAAAGGATTTGTAATCTGTAGTATTCTTTGGGGTCTTGCTATACTTGGTGCTGTTTTTAAAGCATTATGGATTGAAAAGTTTGTTAAAATACATGTACTCATATACTTAATAATGGGCTGGACGATTATCTTTTTCACAGGTGCTATTTTTCAAACATTAACAAAAAAAGGATTTATACTATTACTTGCAGGGGGCTTATGTTATAGTATTGGTGTTTTGTTCTTTGTATTTAATTGGTTCAAATATCATCATTTTATATGGCATCTCTTTGTACTTGCTGGAAGCATATTACTCTTTTTCTCAATATATATTTATGTATGAATAGTGCCTACTACTGAAAAGCGTATATTTGATGTTTACATAAAAACGAAATGGAATTATAGAAAAAGAATACATTTGCAAAGAGTCCCAGAATGTGTTATACTATATAAATTAGTTTACTTGTTATGCAGAGTTAATTAATGTATAGTTAGATTATTTTTTGCAATAATTTTATCGTTAGTTTCAAAATTGCTATGAAGATGCTTTTCATTTATGTTTAAGGCTTATAAAAATGTAGATGCCTTCCTTAAGATATATTAGAGTTTTCATAATATCTAAAAAAAGTAGATTTATTCTATTCTTGAATTTTCAATATGAATTATTAAAATAAATAATTACATAATGAATCTCACTAATGCTATATGTGTGCTTACTTCATGATGTCCTAGTAATGAAGGTTATGTATACTGTGAAATTTTTAGCTTAATGATGGATTTATAAAATACACTGATTATTTGCTAACATGCTACTATGTTAGCTTTTTTGTTATGTGATACTTACATGTAAAAAATAATATGCTAATAAATATATTCAATTATATTAAAGGAAAATTAAGAATTTAAGAGGAGGTGTCTTAATGACACAACATATAATATTAACACTTATCGGCTTGTTTTTAGTAACAGCACTTACGAATATTTTAGCAACATTAAAAAGCATATTACTTGCGAAGAATATTATGAACCCGGTTTATTTTTTAGTGTTTATAGATGCTATTATTTTTGCAACAGTGCTCGGTAAAGTTACTAGTTCAAAAGGTTTTCATTTTGCAATTGCGTATGCTCTAGGGAAAACATTAGGAGTTTTCATCGGTGGTAAAATCGAAGAACGGCTTGCACTAGGTATTTTAGAAGTAGATGTATTTTTGAATAATAAAAGCAAGATGATTGAAATAGCAGAAAGACTTAGAGAAGAAGGATATACAGTTAATAATTTTTTAGCTCGAGGAAATAATGGCGGTAGAAGATATAAGGTAGAGGTTGTTATAAGGAGAAAAGAATTTAAAGTATTTGAAAATATTATGTATGAATGTGGTGTAACAGACCCAACTTTAAAGATTAAAAACTTGAGTAAAGTTGAAGGCAAAATTTCTGCCACGAGAATAAAAGCAACTTAATCCAATATGATCATAGTAAAAATATATCGAAAGTAAAGAAAGAGGATAATAATATGGATGGAACGATACGAGAAAATATAAAACAGGGTACAAAAGTCAAAGTTGTTCAAAAACAAGATCAGCGTTCGGGAAAATTAACAGAAGGTGTGGTTCAAAAGATTCTTACAAAGTCACCGAATCATCCTCATGGTATTAAAGTTATGCTTGAGAGTGGTATTGTAGGTAGAGTTAAAGAAATATTGAATTGAATATTTAGGTATGATAAAGGGCATCTGCTTAAGTAGGTGCTTTTTTACTACTCGAATTGTCGAATGATAGCGAAGGAAAATTTTGAAACATTATGGAGAATGAGATAGAATTAAAAGAAAAAGAAAGTTAAAGGGAAATAGTATATTCACATTCGTGAAGAATTATTTTTACATATTAATTTTAAATTATAATAGTAGTATTGATGTAAACGCTTTTAATAAAGAGATGCAGATATATTAGGAATGTTAATTAGTGATATTGTTGGATCTCATTTGGGTTTAACAAGATCAAAATAAACAATCAGTTATGATAACCCAATTATTTTAATAAATAAGGAGTGTATGGATTTATGTTTAATGAAAAAATAAAAAAAGTATCACCATCTATAGATGAATGGCTCAAAGAAGCAAAAGCGGATCCAATGGCTTTACAGGAAGGGATGTTTTTAGTCCATAATGGCATTGTGAGGCAGACGCCCAAGGCCAAGGTCCGCCAAGGGCTTGATGATGGTTCGTTGGTAAAAGGAATGGAATTTGCTTATGATGCAGTGAAAGTGGATGCAGCGATTGCGGAGACTTATAAAATGAATGGCATCTTCTACGTTAAAGTTTGGCTTAATGAAGGCCGACTTGAGGTTGGTGATGATATAATGTATGTACTGATAGGCGGCGATATTAGACCACATGTTGTAGATGCCTTGCAATTCCTAGTTGAAAAAATCAAAACTGAATGTGTTACGGAAATAGAGCAAAAATTATAATAGACATTAGGTTGTCCAGGACACCTTAACTGGTTTGATTGTACCATGTTGTATCCATCAGACTGGGATAAGGTTAGAATTGTGAAAAGGGATAAGCTTGGAAAATTTCACGTCCTCCTTACTTTTAGGGGATACATCTTTATGCAAAATCAATCATTCTGTAGATCAGTATCATTTTTTTATTAAAACACACGTAGAGTGCGTGGTACGAATAAAGCGGATTTAGATGGACTCCTGCAACTGCAATTCCTAATCTTGTAATCACGAGAATTGTAAGTAAAGCTATAAATTTTATCGTCTGTTCCATAAAGTATAGCTTTTTTAAAGTCTTTGTGAAGATCTTTCCATGGTAGATTTAGATCTACGTTCATATGCTCTGCAATTGCATATAGTTCGCCTACCCACCAGTTACCAGTAATTTTTTTTCCTCTTAGTTTACCCCACCAATGAGTAGCTCCGTCCAAAACAGATAACTCATCATTGATTATGATTGCTTCAGGATTTATTTCATACATAAAACCAAGACCGTTGCAATTATGGCAGGCTCCACTATGTGTATTGGGATTAAATGAGGATATGGTTATAATTGGAAAAACAAGATTACAATTTGTGCAACTATTTTCATTTTTACTCTTTTTTACTAATGGTTTTCTACAATAGAAAAGTTGCCTTACTTGGCAACTTTTTCTTAAATCAAAAATCTCCCTAAAGCATATCATAGTTATTGCAATATGATGTTACCACATGTCTTTAAAATAGAATCCGCTATATAATATAGCCATGAAAAAATCTAATTTTAAGTTGTCTTTTTTCTTGACAGAATACCAATTGAGAGCCATGATCCAATAGAGGACTACAAAAAGTATATAGAACTCGATTATTTATTTCGCAAGAAAATTAGGAGGATCTCAGATTATGAAATATCTCCAAAATACTAATGAAACAGTGATAGCTATGTAATAATTAAACGAATAAGTCTTACAAGTTGTAAAGCAGGTCGCTAGGGTAATACCAAAGAGATCTGCTTTATTTCTTTGTTGGGTATACAGGGGGAGACATCATGGAGATACCTTTTGCTGGAGCATTTGTATTATTTATTATTTTATGTGGTACGTTTTTTTTGATATATATAGAATCGCCGGATGTTAGATTGAAGGTTTCATTTCCTAGTATGACATCCGCCTCACCTTCAAGAAGTATCATGAGCTCTTCAGATATGTGGATTATAAAATCTTCCGTATCGGCCTTGTGTGGTGCCACTTCAAAAAAATAGCCTAACATGGCAGGCTTAAAGGTGTTCGATGGAAGCGGTGAAAATATCTCATATACAACAGTGCTATTAGGGAATTTCATTATGATTCTGTCGTCTTTTTTTGTGAAGACATTAGTATTGGAGGTGTCTTCCATAAATAGATACACTGGAACGTCTAATGCTTTTGCAATCTTTCTTAATGAAGAGAGTGATGGTTCTATAAGATTCCTTTCCACCTGAGATATATATCCTACCGATAGGCCAGTCAACGCTGCTAACTCACTGATAGTTTTATTATTTGACTTTCGCATATTTCTAATATTATCACCTAACATGAAAAATCTCCTTTGAAAAACCATTGTATTTTATAAATTATATCAGTATTATTACAAATAAAAGTTTAACAAAAACCAATAGCAATAATTTACAGGTGTAACTTAGTTCAATAAGAAAATTATGAGTAATGTTTCTTCAATGGCTTTTTTAATTATATTCTTTGAGGGAAAGCCCATTAGAGTTTCAAATATAATGTTCCAATCATTCCTCCGTATAGACTTCTTTACTAATATTATTTGGCTGTTTGTGATCCTACCATTGATATTAACAAGGAGTTTTTATTTCACCAACAGCTATTTATTACCATTAATTTTTGCAACACTACTGAAATTATATTATAGCATATAATTTTAACTAAAGCATATCCTCCCTTGTTAGCACACAATAAAATGTTTGAATTTTATAAATACTAATAAATATTATATTGACTAAAATTTCTATATTTATTATAATATTATAAATACTAATATTATTTATAATATTTTAGTATAACTAAAAAAGGAGGAAGTGGTATTGAAAATTACAGATTTGAAGTATGAGAAAGTTAGAATTAAATTAAAAAAACCCTTTGTAGTAGCCCTAGGAACCATAGAATATTGTGAAACTGTAATCGTTAAAATTTTGACTGATGAAGGTTATTTTGGGTATGGAGAAGCAGCTCCGTTTTCACCGGTTACTGGAGAAAGTGTGGATACCGTTTTGCTTACTCTTGAAGCTTTTAAAAGTTTTTTGATTGGAAAAGATCCCTTAGCTATAGAGCGGATACACCATATCATGGATAGGGCGGCTATAGGAAATACATCGGCAAAAGCAGCAATTGATATTGCTCTTCATGACATTAAAGGCAAAGTGATGGGTGCACCTCTATACAAAGTGCTTGGAGGTTTTGACAATAAGATTCAGACAGATATGACTATCGGAATAGGATCCCCAAAAGATATGGCGGAAGAAGCAAAACGAAGAGTGGCAGAGGGCTTTAGAATATTAAAAATAAAGGCAGGAATAGCTCCTGAAAATGATATTGAAGCGATAAGATTTATAAGAGAAGCAGTAGGATATAATATAAGGCTTAGAATGGATGCTAATCAAGGTTGGAGCGTCAATGATGCCGTAGGAGTATCTAAAGCTTTGGAGGACTATAAGGTAGAAGCTATAGAACAATCCTTGCCATATTGGAATATAGATGGTGCTGCTTTCATAAGAAGCAAAACAAATATAAAAGTGATGCTTGATGAGACAATACATAGTCCATATGATGCATTAAAAGTAGTTAGAAAAGAAGCTGCAGATATATTAAACATAAAACTGATGAAAAGCGGAGGTCTTTATCCGGCAGAAAAAATCAATGCTATTGCCGAAGCAGCAGGGGTTAAATGCATGCTGGGATGTATGCTTGAAACAAGAGTGGCCATAACAGCAGCAGCAAGCTTGATAGCAGCAAAAAGAAATATAACCGAAACAGATTTGGATAGTTTCATGTATTGCCAGGAATCCGATGGCATAAAAGGAGGATTCGTAATAGAAGGAGATGTCATAACACTACTGAATGAACCAGGGTTAGGTATAAACATCAATATGTAATAATAAATAAAGGGGGAAATTAAATGGAAACTGTATTATCAAGCACACCTGCCTTGATTGCGGTAATAACTGCCATGGTTGCAGGAGGGTTATATCTTCAAAAATTCAGACTGTTTAAAAGTCTTGGACCAGCATTGACAGTCATTATCATAGGTATTATACTATCAAATCTTAAAATAGTACCTGTAAGTACAGAACTCTATGGAACCCTTATATACTATTGTATACCCGTTTCCATTGCGATAATGATTATTGGCGTAGACCTCAAGGCATTAAAGAAAATATCTAAAGAGCCTTTATTATCGATAGCGATAGCCGTAACTAGCGTCAGCTTCATGGCTTTTTTAGCAGGACTTATTTTTGCGCCTAAAATCGATGAAGGCTGGAAGGTTGCAGGAATGTTTGTGGGTACCTATACGGGAGGGAGCAGTAACTTAAATGCTATTGCAGCAGGTCTTAACGCCAGCAGTGCAACCATAGCTGCAGCGAATGCAGCAGATTACGTTATAGGAATGCCTTCTTTGATATTTCTATTTGCAGCTCCTGCACTTATAAAGAAATCGAAGACATTCCAAAAACTCTGGCCATACGCAGTTTCTGAGAATGATTTGGATACGAAGGATCATGTAGAGCTTATGGGCGCTAAGGAGTGGAGCATAAAAGATATCGCATGGATGCTGGCAATTGGTTTTACTATAGCTGCGGTAGCTGGGTATTTAGCGGAATTTTCTCCGGTAGCCTATAAGAGCGCAGTTAGAATACTGCTTATAACTACCATTGCCGTAATCGCTGGTCAATTAAAGCCAGTTCAAAAACTTAAAGGAAATCTAGACTTAGGTCTTTATGTAGCACTGATTTTTTTAGCAATCATAGGCTTTGCAGTAGATCTAAAGCAATTCTTTGGTTCTACGATTATGATTAGTTTATTCTGCTTTACAGTAGTTGGCGGAAGTTTGCTTTTACACCTTGTATTGGCTAGAATGTTCAAAATAAAATATCAATATGTGCTATTAGGAATTGTAGCCGCTATTGCAGATGGCGCTACGGCAGCTTTGGTCGCCGCGTCTGCAGAATGGAAATCACTGGTGGGTATATCAGTTGTGATGGGTGTCATAGGCGGACTGGCAGGAAACTATGCTGGAATAATGGTTTCTTATGCAATTAAAGCAATACTTGGCATGTAAGGAGTGATGTAGAGTTGAGAAAGTTCACATTGTATCAAACAGGTATTCATTATGGTTATATCTATTTTGACGGAGGCAATGTATTTCATGAAAGGTTAAATGTATTTAAGAACGAGTTGGAAACGCTGAGCCCTTTGACTGAAGAAGATTATAATTTTTACAGTGAGTTTACCAAAATTGACATGAAAGCATTGAGTAAAAGGCTTAAAATCTATGAGGAAATATTCGTAAAGGCTAACAACGATAGGATTGAGACACCTTTTGGTGAAATATATTCTAAGTATAATGGTATCTGGGTTCAAAGAAACAAAAAGTTTCCCTTGGATATTGTAGTTGCAGATAATAAAATAGTTGGTTTTAATTGTGTTGCCAGGGAGTGGTGTACATGTATGGTAGAAGAAGGCTATGAGCAAAAAACTTCTTTCAGAATATGGAAAGACAAATATAAAGACGAAAAAACGTATCCAGTAGGGTTTTTAGGTGAGTTTATGGTAGAAATGAGAGATGGCGTAAAGCTCTCAACTAATATTTACCTGCCTAAGGGCTTAAATGAAAAACTGCCTGTTATTCTAGTACGAACACCCTATGGTAAAGAGGCTTTTACAGATTATCACCTGAAATATGTCATGAGAGGATATGCTCTTGTAATTCAAGATGTCAGAGGGAGAAACGAATCAGAGGGCAAATGGTTACCCATGTATTATGAGGCTGAAGATGGAAATGACACGGCAAACTGGATTGCAAAGCAATCTTGGAGCAATCAGAGAATAGGTATGATAGGAGGTTCCTATGGGGGCTATGTGCAATGGGCACTTGCATCTACAGGAAATCCATATCTAAAGGCAATGGTGAGTATCGTGACAGCTGGAGGGCCATTTACAGATATGCCTAGAAAGGGTGGAGCTTTTGTTTCAGGCATGCTGGCCTGGGCATTTGCCGTGTCAAGTAAGAAGTTTAGACCTGAGCTTATGGTGCGAGATGATTGGGATGAAGTTTTAAACATAAGGCCTTTTCAAGATGTTGTAAAAAAAACATTAAGATATCCTGTTGAGTTTATTGATCAGTGGTTTAGCAGGGATCATTATGATGAGTACTGGAAAAAGACAGACTGGTATGCCAATAAAAATAATATTAAAGACATAGCTATAATGGTTGTATCAGGTTGGTATGACGATAATGGCATGGGCACTACGGAAGCCTTGAATGTCATTAGAGATTTCCCGGAGAAAAACAAGAAAACAATACTGGGACCTTGGATGCATAGCGGTAACTCTACAAGAGACTTGCATGGTGTCGCTTTCGGTAATAATGCTTTGCGATATGACTTAGACTATAATTACCTTGCATGGTTTGATTGTCATCTTAAGGGTGTGGAAAATGGAATAAACCAAGGGCCTGTAGTAGAGTATTATACAGTGGGCAGCAATCAATGGAAAACTGCCGATAACTGGCCTTTGAATGATAATAAATATGTAGAAATGTACCTAGATAGCTGCGGTAATGCAAATAGCTCCATGGGAGACGGCAGATTAGCATTCGAGGCTGTAAAGGAAAATGGCAAGGACACATATATTTATGATCCCCAGAATCCTGCATTGCATCTTATAGATGTTTCTGAAAATGAAGTAGCAGTCCCAGGAAATTATAAAGATGAAGAGAAGAGAAAAGATATTTTATGTTATACCTCCGAGGCGTTGCAGGCGGACTTAACTATTACAGGGGATATTAAAGCAGAGTTTTATGCTTCTAGCAGTGCTGTAGATACGGATTGGGTGATAAGGGTCCTTGACGTAGATGAAGAAGGAAACTCCATAAAACTTACAGACGGACTGCTTACAGCAAAATACAGAAATAGTTTTACCAAACCAGAGCTTATGAGGGTTGGTGAAGTCTATGTATTTAGAATACGTACTTCCAAAATATCCAACACTTTTAAAAAAGGTCATAAAATTAGATTTACAATAACATCAAGCGCCAAAAATTATATATTCCCCCATAGCAACACTGAAAAGGCATATAACAGTACAAAAATTGTAATAGCTGAGAATACCGTCTATCATGGCGAGAAATATCCTTCACGAATAATACTGCCCGTTGAGGGATGAATGGAGATTCGTTCATCTAACTGATAGTAACTTCGTTGAAATAGTCCTGGAATTATTCACATTTTCAGGGCTATTTGATTATTTCTGATATATTATTTAAACGATGGATAAGATGATATTTCGCTTTAGAAGACATCGCAGAATCCAACAGGTTTATTACAACTATTATTTATATATGGGAAAATTCAAGAATAATAAAAAAATAATATATTTCTTTATAACTATTCCTCTTAAACCAAAGAGAAAGATGCTTAGTATTTATAGCACTAAGCATTTCTTACTCATATTATATCAAAATTTTTGAACCAATAAATCTTTAGATATAGTGATCGTGGTTTTCTTCAGCAGCTTCTGCATCTTCTTTCGTTTTATGAACTGTACCATATGGATGCTGGGGTGGTGCATAAATAGAGTACAACTTAATGGGTTTATTACCTGTGTTGATTAAATTATGCCATTTACCAGCAGGTATGATAAAGGCATAATCATCATAGATTTTTTCCTGAAAATTCAACTTGTCTTTTCTATCTCCCATTTTAACGAGTCCTTGACCTTCTTCAATACGTATGAACTGATCAAGGTTAGGATGCACCTCTAAACCGATGTCTTCCCCAACATTGATACTCATCAAAGTAAGTTGCAAATGGCTTCCTGTCCATAAAGCAGTACGAAAATTATTGTTTTGCTTAGTAGCTTTCTCGATATTGACCACAAACGGATTCGATCCATAATCCTTTAATTCAATGAAACCATTATCCTTTTCTGCGTGTGAAAAATGATCTGTATTATACAGGGGTGTATTAATGGAGTAAGGACATGGATACATTGTACAAACATTACACATATTACCTGAATAATATAGTGGTGTGTTAACGTAATAATGACATGGATATCTTTTATAAACATTATACATATGACTCATTCCTTTCATAGGATTATAACATTATTATATTCCCTAGGTTCAGGAAATGTGCTTCGATTCACAGAAATGCAATGTCTTTGAGATCATAATAGTTTAAATTGAGGTTTACGGCTACTGCCAAGCTTTCAGTCAAGTTTTCGAAAAGAAAAAGAATTGGGGTTAAAAGTAAAATCAAAGATATCAGTAGAAGAGGGGTGTAGGTTTATGACAAACACATATTTAGAACACCCACATAGACTAATTCTATAGCAAAAATAAAGAGAGGTTATAGTATGTGGGATAGCAGATATTTGTTGGAGATAAAATCAAGGTAAAGTTATTGTTAATGCCTTTAACTACATTGCTGATAGGAATAATGATTATTGGTACACTTTCTACTTACATCTATTACTCAAAATATAACGATAGTTGTTACTACAGGAATGATTGCTTTTTTTATTAATTGCACTAATGCTGTATAGGACCCGACCCCTAATGGTGCGATAAAAACGATCATAGACAGCATGCAACATTCTGTTAAAAATATTTACTAGGGGTGCCATTCGGCTGAGAGAGAGAAATCTTAACCCTTTTAACCTGTTTGGGTAATACCAGCGTAGGGAAGTAATTGAACTTTTTAAAAAAGGGAATGCCTTACTTGCGCATTCCCTTTTTTATGTCATTTGAGGAGGATTATATGTTAAACAAAATTGCTGAAAGATTACTTACATGCGATAGTAGCTTGTAAGAGCTTGGCTAAAAGCTTTAATACGGTAGTAGCGGCAATTATGGCTATGGGGGTCACTGGTGAAATGACAGTAAATTCAATGGATAGAGTACTACCAGGAAGCTTTAATTTATGATAAGGCTTGACGAAAATAAAAAAAATTTTATTAAGAGGACAATGATTGTAGCGGAAAGAAAATGTGCTATTTAAAATACTGGTAAAGGTTCTCAAAAACATATTAAACAAAATTATATTTTATAGTTTTCCCATTTTAATAAAAATACCATAACAAAAAGTAAAATTTCAGATGCTAATTTTTAGATTGCAAACATAATAAATAAATAGAATAATAAATTCTATAAATGCTTAAAATATAACTGAACAATATCTTGGAGGTGAAAAATGTGAAAATTAATAAAAGTATTGGTTGTACAGTGAATGAGTGTAAGTATCATGCAAAAGATCAATCCTATTGTAGCCTAGACCATATTAATGTGGTTAAGCATCATGAAAGAGCCAATTCTCAAGAAGCTACAGATTGTGGAAGCTTCGAAGCTGAAAAATAGTCATTAATAAACCTACTGGTTTCTATTAGAACCAGTAGGTTTTTAATTGCATATAATCTTCTTTTAGCATTTAAAGCAAAGAAAAAGCCCCAATATGAGCTTATGAAAAAATGTCTGTAAAAGTGTAAACTGAAGAATAAAATACAAAAATCTTTTTAATGATACTTGACAAAAGAAATAGTATAAACTAAAATAGGAACTAATGATAACAATTATCATTATCAAAATATAAGTTAAAGATGCTTTGATTTTTAGGTATCTTTGATTGTTATTAGTAAAAATAAAAAAGAGAGGAGGGATTATTAAGGAAAATTACAATTTGTTTTACATATAGTGTCACCATAAATTAACAAAAATTTGTGATTATAATAATATGTGAGATAAAATGACATAGCAAAATGGGGAGGAAAAAATGTTCAAATCAAAAAAAATTATATTAGGGATTTTAGCTATTATAATACTAATATCTGCTGTAGGTTGTGGCGTAAAAGAAACTGAAGATGTTGCTGTCAAATCTAAGCAAGAGGAAGTAGCTGACAAGGAAGAGTTTAGAGTTGTTGAACATGCCATGGGTAAAACGGAAATAAAAGGTACACCGAAAAGAATTGTTACGCTATATCAAGGGGC
This sequence comes from Clostridiaceae bacterium 35-E11, assembly GCA_038396625.1. Taxonomy (GTDB): domain Bacteria; phylum Bacillota; class Clostridia; order Peptostreptococcales; family Thermotaleaceae. The sequence goes on along the minus strand of CP121688.1, from coordinate 2,660,620 downwards.
CACTGATGTTGCAATTGCTTTAGGAGTTAAACCAGTGGGGATTGTTGAATCCTGGGTTGAACAGCCAGTCTATAAATATCTAAGAGCTGACCTTGCAGATACTCCTATTGTAGGACAAGAAACCCAGCCTAACCTGGAAGAGATTGTGAAACTTAAACCAGATTTAATCATTGCTTCTAAATTACGTCATGAAAAAATTTATGAGCAACTTTCTCAAATTGCTCCTACAGTAACCCATGAAACAGTTTTTAAATTTAAAGATACAGTTAAATTGATGGGGCAAGCTATGAATAAAGAAGAGGATGCAAAAAAACTTCTTTTGGACTGGGATAGTCGAGTTGCTGATTTCAAACAAAAAATTTTTGCTAAACTAGGTGACGAATGGCCGATTGAAGTGTCTGTATTGAATTTTAGAACAGATCATGCACGTATTTATGTTACAGGTTTTGCAGGAGATATCTTAAGTGAACTTGGATTTGTAAGACCTGAGACACAAAGAAAAGCGGCAGAGGAGGGAAATGTGGTACTTAAGCTGACGACTAAAGAAAGTATTCCTTCTATGAATGCAGATGTATTTTTTACTTTCACTGCTGATGGACACAATGCAGATGAAGAGGCCATTCAAAGAACTTATGAGGAATGGACAAACCATCCTTTGTGGAAAAACTTAGATGCAGTTAAAAACAACCGTGCTTATATAGTAGATGATGTTGCATGGAATATGGGAGGAGGGTATCTTTCTGCTAATGATATGCTAGACCAGATCTACGAGCGCTTTGGTTTAGAAAAATAGTAGAAATCCCTTTATTTGGAATTGGGGTAAAACTTTCATAGTTCTACCCCAATTTTACATTTAAAGGAATTAGAGAAGGAAAAATCACATCACAATAATTCTTTAACTTATTATATAATAAAAAATTTAGTCCTGTATATCACTATTTCAGTTAAGAATTAAATCAATTGTAGTTTTACAAATAACATACATACCCCAAATAGTGATTATGAAAGGACGTACAGATACATCTTGTGATGAGAATTTAAATTGTGCAAATTCCCCATGAAAATAAATTTCTGAAAGAGTGATATTTATGAACCCATTGTTATTACACAACAGAAGATTAAAGATAGCGGGTATTTTAATAGGACTGTGTGTTTTAGGATTGACATTTGTATTAAGTATGGCGCTAGGACAAGTGAGGACACCAATTAAAACATTAGTAGAAGCCTTTACAAATTATGACCCATATTCAACTGAACATATTATTATTACCACCACGCGTATTGCTAGGTCTTCTATAGCAACGTTGATTGGAGCTAGCTTAGCAGTAGCTGGTGCTCTAATGCAGGCGTTAACAAGAAATCCATTGGCTTCCCCAAGTATTTTTGGTATAAACTCTGGAGCGTTATTTTTTGTTGTTTTTGCTACTGTATTCCTTGCAATTAACTCTCTTGTTCAACTTATGTGGATTGCATTTTTAGGTGGAGCCATTGCAGCAGTTATGGTATTTTTCCTTGGTTCTCTTGGAAGAGACAGTTTATCACCTATTAAAATCGTGCTGGCTGGTGCTGCAATTACTGCATTCTTCAGTTCTTTTACTCAAGGATTGTTAGTACTTGATGAACAAAGTTTAGAAGGGGTATTGTTTTGGCTAGGAGGTTCAGTATCAGGACGAAGTCTTGATATGCTACTACCTATACTACCCTTCATGGTTGGAGCAGGTATTATAGCCTTATTCTTAGGTAACTCTATAAACATTTTAAATTCTGGAGAAGATATTGCCAAAGGACTGGGGCAACGGGTATTATTATTAAAAATTTTGATAGGTATGGTCATCATACTTTTAGCTGGGGGCTCTGTGGCAGTAGGGGGTTCAATTGGTTTTATAGGTTTAATTGTACCTCATTTGGTTCGGTCACTTGTAGGTATTGATTACCGCTGGATCATTCCTTATTGTGCTGTTTATGGAGGAATCTTACTATTACTAGCTGATGTGGTTGCAAGACTTGTGATTATGCCAGAAGAGATGCCGATCGGGGTAATGACTGCGTTTATTGGGGTCCCATTCTTCATATACATTGCAAGGAGGGGGGCGTGAGATATGAATAAATATACGATTTTACGAAGCAGATCTGACAAAACTTCTTTTTTGATAGAGAACAAAGCGCTGATTATATTACTATCTCTACTAGTAGTATCTTTATTATTGCTAATTTTGGGGCTATCTATAGGGAGTACCATAATTCACCCATTGTTCATTATGGAGCATGTACTAGGAATAGGTGACGGTGATTATACATTTGTCATCGAAATACTTAGATTACCAAGAATGATTCTTGCTTTACTAGTAGGCGTTGCTCTTGCTGTGGCTGGATTAATTTTACAAGGAATTGTACGAAATCCTCTGGCATCTCCTGACATAATAGGAATAACTGGTGGGGCTAAAGTAGCAGCTGTATTTTTTATTACATATTTATCGGCTGTTAGCATAAAGTGGTTGCCTGTTGTGGCTATTATCGGAGCTGGGATAGCCTACTTTATCATTTATATTTTAGCTTGGAAAAAAGGGATAACGCCTATTAGATTGATTCTTATTGGTATAGGCGTTGAAGCAGGTATGGGAGCTTTAGTGACTATGATGATTGTTTTAAGTCCTACATATTCCACTAGTGAGGCGTATATTTGGTTGACAGGTAGTGTTTATGGAGCTAATTGGCAGGACGTTTTCTCAATGCTATCATGGGTTTTAATTCTTGTTCCCATTACGATGTTATTGGCCAGAAGGATCAATCTACAGGAACTTGGAGATGATTTAGCTATGGGAGCAGGTTCTAATGTTCAACTAGATCGTTTTATTTTAATTTTTATCAGCGTGGCTTTAGCAGGGTCTGCAGTGGCCTTTGCAGGAGGAATAGGTTTTGTAGGCTTAATTGCACCTCATATTGCGAGGAAATTAGTGGGTAGATCCTTTGGAAGCTTGGTATCAGTCTCAGCTTTAATAGGTGGTTTGATAGTGATGGTAGCTGATGTCTTTGCTAGAACAGTGTTTTTACCACTTGATTTACCCGCTGGCGTATTTGTATCTGGTATGGGAGCACCATTTTTTATTTTTCTACTTTATAGGAATCGTAATATGTAAACTAAGACTTAAAAAGGAGCTGAGATAATGAATATGCTGCAAACAAATGACCTTACATTAGCATATGGTGATACAATTATCATAAATGAACTAGATTTAAAAATTCCTACTGGTGAGATCACTGTTTTTGTCGGGGCAAATGGCTGTGGAAAATCCACTTTACTCCGTTCTCTTGCTCGTCTTTTAAAGCCGAAATCAGGACAAGTCTTATTAGGCGTTGACAGAGTTGACACTTTGTCAACTAAGGAAGTGGCTAAGCGACTGGCAATATTACCTCAAGGACCAATTGCTCCAGAAGGATTAACAGTTTTACAGTTGGTTAAGCAGGGGCGATATCCTCATCAAAGCTGGTTGAAGCAGTGGTCCCGTGAAGATGAAAAGGTAGTTAATCAAGTTCTTGAAGCTACTAAAATGAAAGATTTGGCAGATCGAAATGTTAACGCATTATCTGGTGGACAAAGACAAAGAGCCTGGATTGCCATGAGCTTGGCACAGAAAACGGATATTATTTTACTGGATGAGCCTACTACTTATTTGGATCTAGCACATCAAATTGAGATTTTAGATCTATTGTTTGAATTAAATGAAGTGGAAAACACAACAGTCGTTATGGTTCTTCATGATTTAAACCTTGCTTGTAGATATGCCCATAACATTGTGGCTATTCGAGACAAAAAAATTTATGCTCAAGGAAGACCAGAGGATATTGTTACTAGCGAAATGGTACGTAATGTTTTCAAAATGAAATGCCATATTACTGCAGATACCTTATTTGGAACACCCTTATGCATTCCACATGGAAAGGGTAGAAAGGTGAAAAATTTAAAGGATAAAACTATTGCTGTTTAAATGAGCATTGATGATAATTATCTTAATTTAACCCCTTTATTTTCTAAAAGGGGTTAAATTATATAAAATTGTTTTTGGTAGCTTGGAGATTATTTAGAGTCTAAAACATATATAGATAAAATATTAGCCTATATAAGTTCTCTTTATAATAGGTGTTTTATGATATATATGATATACTTTTAGTACAATTTTCTGAAAACAGAGTTACCAAGCATGAATGGAGAAGTGGTGTTATCGTAGATATATGACACATATACAAGGAATTATAATATTAGATGAAATGATTGGAAATGATATGCTAGATCAAAGAATAACGAGTGATATTAAAAGGTTTTCAAATAACAAGATGGATATATACAATATCTATAGATGATAAAGGAGATGAAAGTTAAATGAATGATAATAAAATTAATAAATTTGAAAGCGAAACAAGGATATCAGAACTTAATCCAATGAGTACGTTGATAAAAGCAGGATTTAAAGAGAATATGACCCTATGTGATATTGGCGCGGGTACAGGTATATTTTCCTTTCCAGCTGCGGAAATTAGCAGTAATAATATTTACGCTCTTGAAATTTCAGATAGTATGATTGAATTATTAAAAAATAGAATAATAGAGAGAAACACAAATAATCTTCAAGTGAAGAAGGTTGAATCGGATATACTTCCATTAGATAATAAGAGTTGTGATATGGCGATAATGGTAACTGTATTGCATGAGATAGAAAATAAAGAATTGATGATAAATGAGATAAAACGCGTTTTAAAGAAAAAAGGAAAGTTGATGATCATAGAATTCCATAAAAGAAAAACACCGATGGGACCACCAATTAATCATAGGATTTCTCAAGAAGATGTAAAAGAAATATGTAATGGCAAAGGGTTTAAAAAAGTAGACAAATTTGTATTAGGTGATAATTTCTATAGTGTTGTGTTTGAAATCTAATCCATATCATTATACGTTGAAAGAAATCTTATGTGCTACTTATCTTTAAGGCACTCTTCAAAAGTTTGCTTGAAAATAGCATGAGCAAAAAATTAAATGAAATGATTATGATGGTTTAATCATATGATTTTTTTACCAATTGTATGAACTTTGTTACAATAAAGATAGTATTTTAGATGAGTTTTTGATTTAAAGACGATGCTCTAAATTGAGGAGGGTAAATATTGATTGAAAAAGTATATATTGTACTTATGATCGGGGTGATGCTAATTACATTTATTGGAATTTTTAAGAATTTTGTTAGTAGACAAAGACAGCAAAGAAATAAAGAAATTATAAAATTAAATAAAAACTTACATTTTTTAGCATTGGGACTAATCTGGTTTATATTTTTTATTATATGGTCTGCGATATTTATTAATAAAGTGCGAGATGCATATCATTTATTACATAACGATTATATAAATAGTGTTTTACAATTGATAAATATTGAATATTTAGAAAGCTTAAGGAACTACTTTTATAAAAAATCCATGTTAATGGAGCTTATGACGATAGTTCAGTATAAGAAGAATTTGCTGAATATGCTTACTTGGATTGTTGGTTCATTATGCATGGCTATATTTTATCTTTATATAGGGTGGCAGGAAAATGTAATTTATGATAATGGAATACTGATTCATAACAAAGTTCTAAATTGGCGTGAGATTATTGATTATGAGTGGAGCAATGCTTATGAAAAAAAATTATTTCAAAAAGGTAGGTATTATGACTTAATACTTACACTACCAAGATGGAAATTCTTTAAATTATTAGATAGTGAGGTTAAGCTAAGAATTAATCATGACAATAGAGAACGAATAAATAACATTTTGAATAAGTACACAAACAATTGAAATACTTATTAAATCTAGTAATTGGAAGGAGAGCATTTGAATGAAAACAATTGGTTTACTAGGTGGTATGAGTTGGGAATCGTCATTAGAGTATTATCGCATCATCAATGAAAAAACAAAGAAAATATTAGGGGAATCTCATTCAGCTAAATGTCTAATGTACTCCTTCGATTTTCATGAAATAGCAAAACTCCAACACAAAGGAGATTGGAAACAGCTTACGGAGGAAATGGTTTTGCAAGCAACTAATTTGAAAAAAGCAGGCGCAGATTTTATAGTTATTTGTACCAATACCATACATTTGATCGCATCAAATATTGAAACAAGAACAGGGCTTAAAGTGCTCCATATTGCAGATGCCACTAGTGCATCAATTAGAAAGAAAGGTTTAAATAAAATAGCGTTGTTAGGAACTAATTTTACAATGGAGGGTACATTCTATCAAGATATTTTAAAAGAAAGATACGATATTGACGTGATTATTCCTCAAGCTGAAGATAGAAAATTCATACATGATACTATTTTCAATGAACTTGTTGTAGGAATTATAAATAATGAGAGTAAGAAAAAGTATATAAAGATAATCAATAAACTATCAGAAAAAGGTGCTGAAGGTGTAATCTTAGGGTGTACAGAAATACCATTACTGATAAAGCAGGAAGATGTATCGATACCCGTTTTCGATACTACGAAAATACATTCCGAGGCAGCAGTACGGTATGCTATAGGAGAGAATAAATTTTAGTTGTTAGTTTTTATTAGAATCATAAAATGTGCTTTAATAATCATGGGAAAAGATGTAAAATATAATTGCAAATATTATTTGACAAGGGGGATAAAGATGAGGGTATATATCAGTGCAGATATAGAAGGTATTACAGGATCTACTAGTTGGAGTGAGGCAGATAAAGCCCATGCTGATTATCCTAGGTTTGTAAAACAAATGGAAAAGGAAGTTAAGGCGGCATGTGAAGGGGCAAATAAAGCAGGGGCAACTGAAATTCTTATTAAGGATGCACACGAGAGTGGAAGAAATATGGATGGATCTAGTTTTCCATCAAACACAAAAATCATTAGGGGCTGGAGTGGACATCCATTTTCAATGATCCAAGGATTAGATGCATCCTTTGATGCAGCCATGTTTATAGGATACCATTCATGTGGAGGATCTAATTGTAACCCATTAGCACATACAATGCATGCATCAAATATTGAGTATATTAAGATTAATGAAGTGCATGCAAGTGAATTTTTAATTCATGCCTATGCAGCTGCAACTGTTGGAGTTCCTGTGGTGTTTGTAAGTGGAGATGAGGGACTTTGTGATGAAATTATGGAATGCAACGAAAATATTCATACTCTTGCAGTAAAGAAAGGGATAGGAAATTCTACAATTAGTATACATAATGATTTGGCGGCAGAATTAACAAAGAAGAAAGTAGAAGAGGCGTTAAAGAAAGACGTACAGTTATGTCAACTCAATTTACCAGATCACTTTGAAGTAGAGATTGCATATACAAAGCATGCTTTGGCTTATAAAGCTTCTTTTTATCCCGGTATGGAGCAAATTTCTCCTAATAAAGTATTATTCAAGACAGATGATTATTTTGAAGTGATGCGAATGATTTCATTTGTGGTTTGATTTTAAAGAAGGAAAACAATAATTTTGAGTAAATTAGGATATAGAACAATTTAGGCATGAAAAAGGGCGTCTACTAAAAAATGTGGATGCTTTTTTAGTATCTAGTAGCATTGAAATATGGTTGAAAGGGGTGGGAATATGATAGCGTTAAGTTTAAAAATAAACAATAAGTCAGGACTTCATGCAAGGGCAGCGACACTATTAGTTACTACAGCGTCCAAATATCAAGCAGAAATCATTGTTAAGAGGGGTGAAAGAGAAGCCAATGCAAAAAGTATTTTAAATATAATGAGTCTAGGAGCTATGCAAAATGATAATATCACTTTAAAAATTAATGGATCTGATGAACAAGAAGCTGCTTTAGCGTTGCAAAAACTATTCGCTAGTAATTTCGGAGAATAGGAGGAATGCAAATGATTCAAGGGATAGGAGTATCTAATGGTATCGCAATGGGTACGGCTTTACTGATAGATAAAAAGGATTATGTTATTGAGGAACTAGAAATAGTAAATGTAAATAGGGAAATAATGCGATTAAATAAAGCAATTTCTAAATCCAAAAATCAATTAGAAGATATTAAGAAAGCTGCTTTGAAAAATATGTCAAAAGAGAATGCACAAATATTTGATGCACATATAATGCTGTTGGAGGATCCTGAGTTAAAAGCCACAGTAGAGAAAGCAATAAAAGAAGAAAAGAAAAATGCTGAGTACATTTTAAATAGAACGATTCGGGCGTACATTCAAATATTTGAAACGATAGATGCCCCATATATGAGGGAACGAGTGGCTGATATCAAAGATGTAGGGAATAGAATAATAAACAATCTTTTAGATAAGGAAGACATGAAGTTGAATCAGGTATTACACAAAGTGATAGTAGTTGCACATGATTTACTTCCTTCGGATATTGCTTTGATAGATAAAGAACAGGTATTGGGTTTTGTAACAAATTTAGGGGGAAGAGTATCGCATATGGCAATTATGGCAAGAAATCTAGGAATTCCAACTGTTGTAGGAGTGAGTGATATTACCTCGAAGATAAAAAGTGGAGATTTTCTGATAATAGATGGAGCTACTGGAGAAGTATTGATTAATCCTGAAAATAAATTAATACAAAATTATGTGAAGAAAAGCAAAAAGAATCGTGAAGACATTAAAAAATTTAAATATTTTAAAGATAAGACTACTAAAACAAAGGATGGAAAACCAGTTAAATTAGCTGCAAATATCGGCAGACCTCATGATTTAAATAGTGTTCTTAACAATGGTGCTGAGGGTATTGGATTATACAGAACGGAGTTTTTGTTTATGGATCGACCCTCATTACCTACTGAAGAGGAACAATTTCAAGCCTATAAAATAGTTCTTGAGAATATGCAGGGAAGAGCTGTGGTGATAAGAACTTTAGATATTGGTGGAGACAAAGAAATACCTTATCTCAATCTTGGTAAAGAATTAAATCCGTCTTTAGGCTATCGAGCTATAAGAATATGTCTCGATAAAATAGATATATTTAAGGTTCAACTAAAAGCTATAGTAAGAGCTAGTATTTATGGGGATTTAAAAATTATGTATCCTATGATTTCGTCTGTTGAGGAGGTTAGGCTTGCCAACAAAATATTACTAGAAGTGAAAGAAGAATTAAAAGCTGAGGGGATACCGTATAGTGAAAATTTTGAAGTAGGTATAATGATAGAAATACCTGCAGCTGCTATGATAAGCGACATATTAGCAGAAGAAGTGGATTTTTTTAGCATAGGGACAAACGATTTGATACAGTATTCAGCAGCAATAGATAGAATGAACGAAAAAATATCTTACTTATATTCCCCTTATCATCCAGGAATTTTAAGACTTATAAAAATGGTTATAGATAATGGACATAATGAAGGAATTTGGGTGGGAATGTGTGGTGAAGCAGCAGGGGAGCCAGCTCTAATCCCTTTATTATTAGGATTTGGTATAGATGAATTGTCTATGGGTGCATCCTCTATACTTCCTATCCAAAAACGAATATCTCAAATAACCATGCAGGAAGCTAAAGAAATAATGGAGAAGGCCATGAAATTTGCTACTGCCAATGAAGTAGAAATGTACTTAATGAGTATGCTAAAACAGTAGCATAAGAAAATAAGATGGACACAATGATTATGTTGTTAAATTTTTTCATACATATAATAAGAAATAGTATATAATTAGCTTGAAGGAGATGTGGTTTTTATGACGTGGATGCCATTTGTTTGCTTAAGTGCGGGGTTTATATTGAGCCTAAGAAATCTTTCTAGAGGCTTTCTTAGGGCAATAGACATCCTTACAAATATAACATTGATAATGCTGATGTTAACAATTGGTGCAAATATAGGTGTGAATAACTCCGTTATATCTAATTTAGATTCGATTGGGATCAACTGTGTTGTTATTTCTTTACTTGCTATTTTCTTTAGTGTGATAGTCACACTCCTGATTGAAAAGACAATATTGCCATTAGATGAAGTAAGTAAAAAATTAGCCTTAGAGAAAATGAGTATAAATGATGAGGTTGATATTTCTGAGGAAGAAAATAAAAAAACCTCACCACTTATTTGGATTATGCCAATCAGTATAATCATGGGTGTAATATTTGGCTATTTTATCATACCACAGGATAGAACAGTTATATTAGATGATCTACTTACAGCATCTTTAATTGTACTTTATACTTGTGTTGGTATAAGCCTTGGTTCAAACCGAAAGGTTTTTAAATATATAAAAGTGTTGGGTTTCAAAATTGGTTTTCTTTCGATTGCTATCCTGATAGGGAGCTTGGTCGGAGGGATTGTATCAGGGATTATATTAAGCTTGCCACTTAACATTTCTGTAATATCAGCTAGTGGAATGAGTTACTATAGCTTAACAGGGGCATATATGACTCAAGTATATGGAATAGAAACAGGAACCTATGGTTTTATTGTTAATGTAATGAGAGAATTTTTTACGGTATTACTTTTACCTTTATTGATAAAAATTACTAAGGGAAGTCCGATTGCTGCAGGTGCTGCAGGTAATATGGATACTATGTTAGTGCCAGTAACGAAATTTGTTGGCGTAGAATTGGGATTGGTAACATTAATAACGGGAACCATTCTTACTTTTGTAGTACCATTTATACTACCTATTTTATATGGCTTTTTTTAATAAAAGTATAAATAAAAATCGTGTATATTAGTGTTTATGGTGAATATTTTAAATGGTTAAATGAAATAGTAGACAGGACAAAGAGCATCTATCGATGAAGTGATAGGTGCTCTTTTAGTGATTAAATTGTAGTACATGGATAAATGAAAGCATTAAAAAATATGAAAGTAATTTTTTACTATTTTACTATAATATTTATTTTTGTGTATAATTTTGTGAATTTTCAAAGAAAGTTTAAATAATAAAAATTGAGGTATTTATGTAATAATAAAGAAAAATATGAAGGATAATGCAGAAAAATGTCGAAATATGTCATGAGAAAAATTTATTGACTAAGGGAGGGGTAATCAATAAGGAAAATTTCAAAAATGCGCAACAAATACATTGGAAAGGGTGATCTGATGAAAAAGAGCAAGTATAAGTCTAAAAAGTACTTAAATAATAAAAGCAAAAGTATAGCAAATAAAGTATTAATGGTTGTTACAACTATGGTGGTTATTATATTTATGCTAACGGGATTTATTATTAATAATAAAGTAAGCACTACGATCACAGATTTAGCAAAGAATGATATGGTTAGCCAATCTCAGAATATTAGTGCAAATATAGGAACGTTTTTTACGGAAAAAGGGAATATCGTGAAGGTCATGGCAAATACAGATAGTATTATAAATTATATTAAAAATACAGAAAAATTAGAAAACAGGAAAGCTGTAAAGCAATTACCTAGTTATCCTTCGATATTAAAAACTTTACAAAACATCAAAAACTCTGACAAAGATTTAGCCCTTGTTTATGTAGCATTAGAAGATAATAATAATTTTATTAGTGAGGACCAAGGGTATGAAGCCACTTCAGAATGGGATATTATGCAAAGAGCATGGTATACAGATGCTGTAGCAAAAAAGGATATTCATTTTACTGCACCTTATGTAGACGTAGTGACAGGCAAGCTTGTAATTAGTGTAGTTGCTCCTATATTTCAAGAAGGTAAATCCGTGGGAGCTTCAGTTATTGACGTATCCATAGATAAATTAGCTACAATGATGTCCCAGTATAAAATTGGAGAAAATAGCTATGCAATACTTATCGACAATACAGGAACGATTGTATATCATCCTGATAAGGAAAAAATATTGAAAGAAAACATAACAGAAGTAGCTGGAGGTATGGGACAAATTGGAAAATCAATGATTCGCGGAGAATCAGGTGTAAAAACATATTCTTATAATGGGCAAACAAAATATGTTGCTTATATGCCCATTGGCATTAATGGCTGGTCTGTTGCTATGACCATACCTGAAGAATATGTGGTAGATAAAGTAAGTGGAATAAGAAAAATTGTTCTATTAATTTATGGCTTAAGCTGTATAGGACTTGCTATTGGTATATTTTTATTAACTAAGAAAATATTAAAGAATGTACCTGCTATTTTGGATGGATTAACTGCTGTAGCAGAGGGGGATCTATTAGTAGCTTTAAATATTTCATCAAATGATGAAATAGGAGAAATTTCTTCGAAGTTTAATGTAATGGTTCAGAACATGAAAAAATTAGTTACTAATGTGAAGGATGCTACAAGTGAAGTGAATAATGCATCTAATTATTTAGAAAAATCTTCAAAAGAGACAAACCTTTCTGTAGAGGAAGTGGCAAGGGCTGTTGACGAAATTGCAAGAGGGGCAAGTGAGCAAGCAGCAGAGGCTGAAAAGGGAGCAGAGCTTGCAATTGGGTTGGATGAAAAATTTAATAGATTAGTGGATAATAGTAAAGACATGCGTAATGCAACTAACGCTGTTGTAGATGCAAATGTAAAAGGGGCAAAAGTAGTTAGTGACTTAAGAGAAAAAACAGAGATGAATAATCATGCAACGCAAAAAATTGAAAAAGCTATTGATACATTAGATATAAGATCCAAAGATATTGGAAGTATATTAGAGACGATTAGTTCTATTGCAGACCAAACAAATCTATTAGCATTAAATGCATCAATTGAAGCAGCAAGAGCTGGTGAACATGGAAGGGGATTTGCAGTAGTTGCAGATGAAATAAGGAAATTAGCAGAAGGTTCAGGAAGAGCAGCAGATGAAATTAATAAAATTGTGTTAGATATACAAAAGGAAAGTAGCAATACCGTCAATATCATGAAAGAAGTAAGTCAAAGGTCTGGGGAGCAATATAATGCAGTAATAGAAGTACATTATTCTTTTGAAGAGATTCATAAAACAATGGAAAGTATAGCTCAAAAGATTGAGGATATAACAGAATTTGTAGATGATATTAGCAAGGACAAGGATAATATCGTAGCTTCTATTGGACGTATATCTTCAGTTACTGAAGAAACAGCAGCTGCAACAGAACAAGTAAGCGCATCTATGCAGCAGCAATTAGCAGCTGTAGAAGAAGTAGCTAATGCTTCTGAAAAACTGAAGACTTTGGCTGAAAAATTGAACAAAGAAATGGATGGTTTTAAGATGTAAACGATGGAATAAAAATAATAATAATACACTATAGTATAAAAATTTCCTAAAACATTAAAACGTTGTTGCAAACTTCAAAAAACATATAGTATTTAAAGAGACTAGATATAAACAAATACTAAAAAATTTAAAGCATCAAAGAAGAAAATGCTAAATGAAAATTAAAAATATTTAAATTTTCATGACATAGGAGGGCCTACATGTACAAAAAAAGACAGAAAGGAAAACAGGATGTAGTAAATTATTTTAATCTAACACTCGTGCCCTTACTCATTGTATTTGTTGCGATTATAAGTGTGAGTAGTAGCATCTTTTTTGTTAGCAAAAATGCTTTAATAAAACAAATGAAAAAAGATGGATTAAATCTTACGAAGCAAGTGCTGAGACAAATAACAGATAACCATGAATCCTTAGTAGCAATTGATGCGATATTGGAAGATAAAATAAGGGTTGCTGCAAAAACAGTTTTTAATAAGCAAGACCATGTAGATAGTGAACTTTTAAAAAAATTAACAAAAGAATTGAATGTAGATGAATTACATTGGATGAACAGGGATGGAGAGATTATCTATTCCAATAAGGAAGAATATGTGGGCTGGATTCCCTTGCAAGGCCATCCTTTATATGATTTTGTATCAAGCGATAAGCAGGATTTTATAGATGACATAAGATACGATGAAAATAGGGGAAATTTTGTTAAATACGGAGCAATAAAAAATAAAGACGACGGATTTGTTCAGGTCGGTATTCGTGCCAATACCATTCATCAATTAACAGAACAATTTCGATATCAAAGGCTTGTGGAGGAATTGGTGAAGGAAGATAATATTGTTTATGCAGTTTTTGTAGACAAAAATTTGAAAGCTATTGCAGATGGAGATAAAGAAGATATAGGAATTGTATATAAAGACGATAAAGCATTAAATGAAGCGATAAAAGGCAATGTGTATATGAAAGAGTGGTACTATAAAGACATAGGAGTAAAAGTGTTTGATATAGCTGCTCCTGTTTTTATAGCAGGAGAAATGATAGGTGCTTTGAATATAGGCATTTCTATGAAAGAAGTTTATGCTTTAATATATAAAAATGCTATAATCTCATTAATTATTTCAGTTTTTATGTTTTTCATATTTTTATGGGTACAAGATAGAAACATCATAAGACCAATAAAACAGCTAAACAACAATATTAATAAAATCGATATAGAAAACAACTTAACATATAGATTACCTATAATAGAAGAAGATATATTTGGAGGTTTAGCTGATTCAATTAATAAAATATTGGATAAAACATATACGTATTTTGAGCAACTTGAAAAAAACAAACAAGATTTAAAGGCATCCAATGAAGAGTTGGTATCTGCGTTTCAACAGTTAACTGCTTCTGAAGAAGAATTAAGAGCACAGTATGATGAAATACAAAATTATACAGGAAAGTTAGAAGATCTACAACAAAAATATGAAATTGCTATTCAAGGAACAAATAGTGCTGTATGGGAAGTGAATTTAGAAGAAAAGACCATTTATTTTTCTCGGGAATTTAAAAATATTGTGGATGTACCTCTTCAGGATAAAGAAGATATTAAAGAAGCTTTAGATAAGCTTTTAATGTGCGAAGATAAAAAAAGATTAATAGATGAATACATGAAATACAAAAAGGGAGAAATCAAAGAAATTTATAATCAAGTCCCCATAAAAGATAAAGAGCATAATATAAAATGGCTGTTGATAAGTGGTAAAGGGATTTTTGATGCAAATGCAAATTTAAAGACAATCAATGGAATCGTATTGGATATTACAAAGCTAAAGGAACAAGAAGCCTACATAGAACATCTTGCCTATCATGATCCTTTGACAGAACTTCCAAATAGAATAAAGTTTATGGAGAAACTAAAGGAAGAAATAGACCTTGGAAAAAAAGGTGCTGTCATGCTTCTAGATCTTGATAATTTTAAATCCATCAATGATACATTAGGACATGTTTATGGTGATAGAATATTAAAAAAAGTTTCAGAAATGTTGCTGGACATAGCAGACGAAAAAATGTTTATATCAAGATTTGGAGGGGATGAGTTTCTTCTGCTTATTGGTGACGAAGAAAATCTTAATAGTATTGAGAATTATGCAAAAAAAATAGCAAATCTACTTAAGAATAAGTTCGTAATGAATAATAATGAAATCCATATAACCTTCAGCATGGGAATTACACGATATCCCTATGATACAAAGAATGTAGATCAATTAATCAT
Source organism: Clostridiaceae bacterium 35-E11 (assembly GCA_038396625.1). Taxonomy (GTDB): domain Bacteria; phylum Bacillota; class Clostridia; order Peptostreptococcales; family Thermotaleaceae. The sequence continues at coordinate 2,645,242 of CP121688.1, read as the reverse complement.
GAATGCAGATACGGCTATGTATCAAGTAAAACATTCAGGAAAGAACCACTATATTTTCTTTGACAGAGAAATGACAGAAAAACTAAAACAAAAAATGGAAGTAGAGAAGATTTTAAGAGATGCACTTAAAAAAGAAGAATTTAAGTTGGTATATCAACCTCAGGTGCATGTCCAAACAGGAAATATCGTAGGATTTGAAGCTTTGCTAAGACTTCAAAACTATGCCATATCTCCAGCCCTTTTTATCCCCATTGCAGAAGAAACAGGACTGATCGTAGAGATTGGAAAATGGGTCACAAAAGAGGCAGTAACTCAAATCGCAAGGTGGCAAAAAAAAGGGTTTAGATTAAAGCCTATTGCTATTAATCTTTCACCAAAACAATTGAAAGATGAAGAATACCTTACCATTCTTCAAGAAATTTTAAGAGAAAAACAGGTAGATCCTCAATACTTAGAGATAGAAATCACGGAAAGTATATTGTTAGAAGGAACAGAAAAAATGATCATGATGCTCAATCAATTAAAGCAATTAGGCGTTAAAATTGCATTAGATGATTTTGGGACAGGCTATTCTTCCCTCAGTTATTTAACTTTTATACCAGTGAATAAAATTAAATTAGACAAATCTTTAAATGATAAGTTTTTAGCAATAGAAACCATTAAAGTAATGGATAGCTTGATTTCTCTTGCCCATAGTTTAAATTTAGAAGTAACAGCGGAAGGAATAGAACATCTAGAACAATATAAAAGACTTAAGGTGGGGCGATGTGATTATATTCAAGGGTATCTTTTTAGTAAGCCCCTAGTCGTGGAGGAAGTTGAAAAAATATATGATGACAATTTTATAGAAAAAATGCATGGAATGTAAGCTGCATAATAATAACATTTATCCTCTTTATCATTTGCATAAAATCAGTTATAATTACCAATAAGTCAATGAAGATGTATTCAATAGAGGAGTAAATAGAATGAAGATAAAAAAAGACATGTTTCAAGCGAGAGAAGAGATATTAGAAAATGGCCTACAGATTATTTCAATACAGAAAGATAGTAATATTTTTTCATTGCACGTGGGAATGGATATAGGTGCCATGTATGAAAAAATAGAAGAAAAAGGCATTAGTCATTTTATTGAACATATGCTATTCAAAGGTACGAAAAAAAGAGACAATCATATGATTAATCAAGCTTTTGAAGAGAGAGCAGGAGCTTATGATGCCTATACGGATTACGATGCTACTGTTTTTTCTATTACCGCACTAGCAGATGAACTAGAGGCTTCTGTTGAAATTTTATCGGATATGCTGACGAACGCCACCTTTCCTTCTGATGAAATAGAAAAGGAGAAAAAAGTAATTTTAGCAGAGGTCAAAGCCTACAAGGATGATGTAGAGCAATATACCTACAAAAAAACCAATGAGTTGGCTTTTCGGCAAAGTCCATTAAAATATGATGTGATCGGAGTGGAAAAGATTATAAAGAGTTTTACGAAGCCGCAATTAGAAGCCTTTTACCATGCACATTATATTCCCAATCAATGTATCATGAGTGTAGTATCTCCATATTCCCATGATGAAATTGTAGAAATCATTAAAAAATATTTTGGAAAATGGAAAAAAGGAAAGATACTCGACCGAAAAATCACAATAGAAAAAAATCATCCTCTTCAAAAAACCTCCTATAAAAGTAATATCGAGCAAAATACTTTAATGTATCTATATACTTTCTATGGACTTTCAAGAAAGGAAGAATTGGCACTAGAGATTTTAAATCATAAACTAGGAGTAAGTGCAAACTCTATTCTCTTTCAAGTGCTTAGGGAGGATCACGGTATTGCCTATGATGTATATTCAGAAATGGATGCAACAGAAGCGATCAAGAGCTTATATATCTATACGGCTGTTGCTGAAGAAGATTTGGGGCAGGCTAGAAATGAAGTAGAAAATTGTATAGAAGCCATAAAGACAAGAAAAGGCATGATCAGTGAAAAGGATATAACGCTTATGAAAAAAGTGATAAAAACAGGTGTTGCTTCTATGCTGGAAGATGCTGCTGGGTTAAGTAGCTATGTACTTCACCAAAAAATTTCAAAGAAAAATATCTATGGATTCATAGAGGATATGGAAAATTTAGAACATATTCAGGAAAAAGATATTTTTGAAATAGCGCAAAAGGTGCTTAAAGAACCGACGATACATGTGTTAAGGAGAAAAAACAAAAAGGAAAAAGAAGCGTGAAGAACGTGAAAATACAAAAGACTATTTCTAAAATGTCTCATAGACATAAGAAATAGTCTTTGCTATTTTGGTGGGGGATATAGGGCTTGAACCTACAACTTCCACCACGTCAAGATGGCACTCTGCCAGTTGAGTTAATCCCCCATAGGATGAATAGCATTCTGTGAAAATAATAAGATGATTGATGAGGAATATATCATATTGAAATAATTTTAGCACAAAAACAAAGATATCGCTATAGCTTTTAAAAATATCTTTTAAAACATTTTATTTTGTAATAAGCAAACCATGTATCCACATTTTTGAGTGTGTTCAATCAAAAGAGTGTGATATAATAAGAAGCAATATAAGGAATATTATGGAATATTAAGATGCTTTTTTACAAACGCCCACATAAAGTTTATACTTATAAAAAATTAATAGATTAAGGTGGATATCAGACATGGAAGATATAAAAAATTATGGTAAAGAAAGTTTTTTGGGCATGATTTTTATAGTAGGGATTATGATTGTACATCTATTTTTCATCAATTTATTTGTGGATGGAAAATTTCCTAGTGTTTGGATAGGACTTTTGATAGGAAATATGATAAGGAATAAAATAAAGGATACAAAAGAAAGAGAAATGTATTTTTTGTGTGGTGCAATGATTATAAACTACATTTTGTTTATATTTTCCATTTATATTCCAAATTATATTGTTTTTTTTATCGGATTTTCAGCAATACTTATTTATTATATCAATAAAGAGAAGGGCAAATATAAAATATACAAGATTGCTTTAGTATGTATCTTGATTATAGGATTTTTTTTCACAGATTATTATATGTATTCTAGTAATCTTATAAAGGATAGAAATTTTTGTAGACTCATAAGAAAAGAATATGCTATCAAAGGAAGAATTCAAAAAGAAGATTTAATGAACATCGAAAAATTATTCTTAGATGATGACTATCATATAAATAGTATAGAAGGAATTGAGCATTTTACAAATCTTAAGCGATTGAATATATGGGATGGATCCATTATAAAAAATTTCACTCCCTTAGCCAAATTAAAGAATATAGAACACTTAATGATTTGGTATGTTAATGTAGATAAACTTGAGGAAATAGACACAATGACCTCCTTAGAATGGTTAGAAATCGTCTATCCTAAGGGAGGCCAAATAGATCACTTAAATAATTTTCCCAACATAAAAAGGTTTGCTATACAAGGCATGAGCTTTGAAAACTTAAAGGGATTAAAGGGTCCTACACAGTTAGAAAAACTAGATATTGGAGATGGCCAAGTAATAAGCTTTGAAGGAATAGAAAACTTCCCTAATTTAACAGAATTGGATTTATATGAGCTAAGTATTACTGATATCAGCAAAATATTTGAATTAGAGAACCTAAAGAAAGTAAGGCTTCAAGGAGGATTTATTCATCATAGAGATGAATTTGAAAAAAAGGCAGAAGAAAAAGACATCAAGGTTGAAAAAACAAAACCTTTTCAAGATCAAATATTTCAGCACTTGCCTACGAATTGATGGCGGTAAAGGGGGCAATCTTAAAAGGGAAGCATAAAATCAAGGAGGTGATTCTTTGAAGCTTGATAGACTCATCGGTATTTTGGTGGTGCTCCTTAGAAGAGAACGTGTCCAAGCCAGAGAATTAGCTGAAATGTTTGAGGTTTCAGTACGAACAATTCTTCGTGATGTGGATGCCATAAACCTTGCAGGCATACCTGTTGTAACATACCAAGGTACAAATGGTGGAATAGGCATTGCAGAAGGATATCGCTTGGACAGAAGCATTCTTACCTCTGATGATATGGCTGCCATTATGGCGATGCTAAAAGGGGTAAGACGAACGATACCAGATCCCAGACACGAGATTTTAATGGAAAAACTGAAAAATATATTGCCTTCGACACAACTTCAAAATCTAGATGCAAAGACAAATCAGCTTTTTATTGATCTTTCTCCATGGGGAGGAGATGAACAGATCAAAGAAAAATTGACAGGCATACGTAATGCAATAGAGCAATGTAAGGAAGTAGAAGTTATATATATGGATGCAGTAGGTGTAAGTACAAATCGGAGGATAGAGCCATATTCCCTTGTGTTAAAGGGGCAAAATTGGTATTTATATGCTTGGTGTTGTATGCGAGAAGATTTCCGACTCTTTAAGTTATCAAGAATAGAGGAATTCACTGTCTTAGAGACGCACTTTCAACCAAAAGATGTATCCCTAGAAAATGTTACTTTAGAAAGAGATTGGGGAAAGCATGACAATATGGTAGAGCTTGAAATGGTTTTTGAAAAACAAATGGAGCGTATCCTTAAAGATTGGCATTGGGGAGAAATGGTTACGCTTGAAGATGAAAGGATAATGGTTAAAGCATTGTTTCCAGAAGACAATTGGCTTTATGGATTTATTCTAAGTTTCGGGACAGGCATAGAGGTTGTAAATCCTCCCCATATTCGAAAAATACTAAGAGAGATTGCCCAAGATATATGTAAAAAGTATTTATAGAAAACATGACATACAGTTGTCATGTTTAGAATGGTATAATCAAGAAAAAACAAAAGGAGGAAAATATATGCAATATCAATGTGAGTTATTTGAGCAGACAGCACAACCTGCGCTGTCCATTCGTACAAGGAGTTCAGTAGATAATCTGCCACAGGTCTTAAGGAATGCTTATATGGAGATTATTCAGTATTTGAATGAAATCCATGAACAACCATCTGGTGCACCATTTGTAGCATACTACAACATGGACATGCAGGATTTAGAAATAGAGGTAGGCTTTCCTGTTTCTAGAGAATTTCCTGAGAAAGATAAAATTAAGCCGAGTGAAATTCCAACAGGAAAGCATGCATCCTGTATGCATATCGGACCCTATAGTCAAATAGAGCCTGCCTATGATGCATTGATGCAGTGGGCAGCTGAAAATGGACATACCCCGACAGGAATATCCTATGAATTTTATCTGAATGATCCAAGGGAAACCCCAGAAAATCAGCTCCAGACAAGAATTACTTTCCCCTTAAAGTAAGAAGAGGAGGGTTGTTAAATGGTTGAACGAGACTTGATTCTAGATGGGAATCATGTACCATCCTATGATGAAATATTAGATTATATGAATCAACCTGCACGGATTTTATGGCAAGAGATGAATTCTTTTATTCAGCAAAGATACAATACATCTCCTAAGATTACCTACAGTAAATGTTCCGGAAAGCCAGGATGGAATGTTAAATATCAGAAATCTGGTAGATCCTTGTGTACATTATATCCTGAGCAAGAAGGTTTTGTTGTCCTTGTTGTGATTACTCTTGAGTTGATGCCAGTAATTGAAGGGATATCTACAGAATTTCATCCTTCTATTTTAGAAATGATAAGGACAGCAAAACCCCTCAATGGCACGGTATGGCTAATGATTCCAGTAGAGGATCAAGTTATCCTAGATGATGTAAAGCAACTTTTATTGCTGAAGCATGAAAACAAGAAAAGATCTTCGAAGTGTAATGCTTGATAAGCGTATTAATAATATCCTCATCTCAGTTTTAAAGATGAGGATATTATTAGTACCGTTACTTTTGGGCTACAACAGTCTTAGACATGTTACTGGTGACTATTGAAGTAAGCAGTGCAAGAAATAAAAATATCGGGATAAGGATGAATATAGATTTTATAGAAAATTTAATAGACACAAAGCCTCCAAGCAATGGAGAAATAGCCCAGCCAATGCTACCTACCAAAGCTTGTATGCCAAATAGAGACCCACGTTTTTCTGAAGGAATCATTTCACTGGTTATTGACATGACAATAGGTTCAATTCCGCCAATAGCAAAGAAGAAAATTCCATATAGGATAGCAAACCCTAGTAGCGTTTTGATGAAGAATAGGGGTAATGATAGTAAAATTCCTGTAGCAAACAATAGTTTTAATATATTCAGCTTATTATAGCGATCACCTAGCCTGCTCAAGGTAAGTCCAGAAAGGGCAGTCATTAACCCTGCTAGGCCATTGATAATACCGGTGGTTGTAACATTTCCAGTTGTAGATGAACGCATCTCTTGGACATAAAGAGGGAGATATGGATTAAATATTGTTCGAGAAATGCGCATAAAAAAAAGCAAAAGTAACATGGCAACAAGGGTTGAGGAGAAGAAAGATATAAAAGAAAATTTATTGGAAAAACTCTTCTCACTAACTAAAAGAGAATCTTTATTCTCTTTTACAACAAATAAAACCAGGAAGAAATCTAGAAGCATTAAGATACCTCCAATGATGAAGCTTATACGATATCCTACACCCTCTGCGATAAATCCTCCGATCGCTGGACCAGCGGAATAACCAATAAAAGTAGAGGAGGACAAAAAACCAAGGGCATAGGAAAGACGATGACTTGGAGCATCAGAAGCCACTAAAGCAGCAGAGGCAGTAACTGTCCCTGTAAAAAATCCCTGAAGAACTCTTAATACCACAAGATGTTCTACACTTTTTACAAGACCCATTCCTGCAAGAATAAAGGATGCAAATAACATGGATCTTAAAAGCATTAGTTTTTTTCCCCATTTATCAGAGAGCATACCCCATATAGGTGCCATGATTCCCATAGCTAGGGCAGGTGCAGCATTGAGTATTCCTGTATACAATTTTAATTGATCAGGATCAGTAACACCTAGTTCTTGTATGTAAAAAGGCATAAATGGTAACCCTAATCCGAAGCTCATGAGGGAGAGTATTTGTGAAAACCATAAAGTGTAAAGATTAATCTGCCAACGTTTCATAAAAAGACCTCCAAAGTAAGAAATAAAATTTTCCATACATATCCATTATTGCTGTGATACCAAGATTTGTCAAGCGACATACTTGCAAAATAATGATTAATAGAAAAAATCATAAATAAAAAGCAGTTAAAAAATAACCACTTTTTATATCTATAGTTCCTCATATTATAAAGCCTGATAGTCTAAAATTTTATATAATAGCATCACCATGATTTCAGCGGGCATATAGGAGAAAGATAATAAAAGATTTTTCATTCTATAATGAAATAACATAGGCATCATATCCTTTTATAGGATTTTTTTACATCATATATTATGCAAAATGTATTTAATGGATATAGGGGAAATTTTTCAAGTGCTTGCAAATAACATGGATCTATTGAATCCTTCATTTCATTTCTTTTCTTTTAAAAAATGGTTGGTTCTTATAATACATTAGGACATTTGTTGGATTTTTCATGTCGTATATATAGATGTTAATATAGACCAGGGAAAAAATATCCTGGTCTTATATTAAGGAAGTGCTAAGCTTTTAAAAAGTAAGTGGCTGAAAATCATGTACAAAGAATCGGGAGAAGATGCCCAATTCCTAGTTAAATCCCTTAATAACGGCCAAAACCACCGTAGCATCCACAAAATAGAATGACTAGCAATAAAAAGAAGAATAATAGACTGCTATCACATCCACCAAAGATGTCACCAATTCCACCACATTTAGCATCAGCCATTGATTTATGCCTCCTTTAACAATATTAATTATAGTTTTTTCTTTTGTTCTAATACAGCGTATGCAGATTAAAGAAAATTTGTTACATAATTATGTGCCACCTCGATAGGGAAATGTGATGGATAAAATTTCTAATATGTGATTTTTATCATATTTTTCTTTTATGAGCAATGGTATCATGAAGGTAGTAAAAATTTATGAATAAAGGATATACTATTAAGGAAAAGGAGTGAATTTTATGGATAAGCATTTTATTAAAAATATTGACTTTGCAAAGCCTATTGAATTAGAGGGACTTGTAACATATCAAGAGGGACAAGTGGTAAGCAGAACATTGGCTCAGGGAAAACCTGTAAGTGTTACTTTGTTTGCATTTGATAAGAATGAAGAAATTAGTTCTCATTCTTCAAAAGGAGATGCGATGGTTTATTTATTAGATGGAGAAGCGGAAATTACCATAGGAGAAGAAAAGCATTTTGTAAAAAAAGGTGAAACGATTATTATGCCAGCAAATGTACCACATGCGCTTCTTGCAAAGGAACGATTTAAAATGTTGTTAGTGGTGGTTTTTACGCTTGATTAAATATTTATAGCTATGATGATTTAAATAACAAAACAACTTAAAAATATCATTAAATACAAAAGAAGGTGTAGATTGAAGAAAAATCCACACCTTCTTTTGTTGAAAAGGTAATAAAATGGTGATAACTCCTTATAAATATTGAGAAAAATAAGAGGAAATTGCAAAAATATGTCGAATATTGTAGAAAAATTAAAAGGAGGAATACAATGTTAAATAAATTGACGATCAGAAATAAAATCATTATTTTAGTTACTATAGCAATACTCCTAGCTTATACGGGAATTTTTTCAATTGTATTATTCAGAATTTATGATCGTAGCAGAGCTCAGACCCAAGAAATAGCGAAGGAAATATCTAAATCAAATTCGCTAGAAATTAAAAGTACCTTTCAAGCTTTAGAAAAAGTAGCAAATGGGTTAATGATCAGCATTGAAAATTTGAGAAAAGCAGGAATGACAGATCGTAATGCTATTGTGCAAATGCAGAAAGAAGTTCTAGAAAAAGATAAAAATATTTTTGGTATCACAATAGCCTATGAACCCCAAAAATATGATGATCAAGATGCCTTCTATGTAGGACAAGAAGGATATGATTCAAGGGGAGCATTTATTCCTTATGTTTCTAGAAGTGATAATGGATTTCATGTAGAAGCAGCTTATAACAGTGAAACAGATATGACATGGTATGAGGTGCCTAAGCAATCGAAAAAAACGTATTTAACAGAACCAACAAAATACATAGTGAATGGAAAAACGGTTACTATGGTGTCTTTGGTAGTACCTATTCTTGATAACGACAATTTTTTAGGGGTGATAGCTCTAGATTATGATCTTTCTACATTACAAAAATCAATTGGTAGTGTAAAACCAATGGGAGGTGCTACCCATCTATTATCCAAAGAAGGTGTTTATGTCGTCAATGGCTTGGACGCCAAAAAGAATATGACGAAAGCAGTGGATGACTTAGCAGATTGGGCGAAGATATTACAAGTTACCTTTTCTGGAAATATGTATCAAGGTTTCGGGAAATTAGGTTTTTTGGATAAAGAAGTTTTAAGGGTAGCTTACCCTATCAAAATGGATGAAACGGATGGATATTGGACAGTAGCAAGTATAATACCAAAAGAGAATATTCTTCGTGGATTTTATGAAGAATTAAGAATGGTTTTGATAGGGGCAATCCTTTCATTAATTATGATCATAGTAGCTGTAGTATTTATTTCAAGAATGGTTACAAAAGCCATTGTTTATGCAGAAAAACATATGAGCCAACTATCTGCTGGAGACCTTACCGTTGCTGTTGGAACTAAATATGAGAAAACAGAGGATGAAATTGGTAGAATGATCAAATCAATTGACGAAATGCAAAAATCCTTTAAGCAATTGATCACTGGGATTTTAGCAGCGTCAAAAGATGTTTCCGAAATTGTATTAGATAATGGGGGCAAAATGAATGAATTAAATGCCTTAATAGAAGGCATATCTGCTACAATACAACAATTATCTGCAGGAATGGAAGAGACCGCTGCTTCTTCTGAAGAAATGAGTGCAACATCTGAAGAAATTGAACAAGCAGTACATAATATTGCCACTAGGGCACAAAAGGGTATGGTCTCAGTTGAAGAAATCAGTAAGAGAGCAAAAAATTTAAGAGATTCTGCTGTGCAAGCTCAGGAAAATGCCCATAAGGTGAGATTAGAAATAGATGATCAGATCAAAACAGCAATTAGCGAGTCAAAATCGGTAGAGCAAATAAAAGTACTATCAAATTCAATTCTTGAGATAACACAGCAGACAAATTTACTTGCCTTAAATGCAGCTATTGAAGCCGCAAGGGCAGGAGAAGCAGGAAAAGGATTTGCAGTGGTGGCAGATGAAATCAGAAAACTTGCAGAGACATCTAATGCGACCGTAGTAGAAATTCAAGCAATTACTGAAAATGTCATCAATGCTGTTGGTAAACTTACACAAAGTGCGAAAGGGGCATTAAACTTTATAGATGAAAAGGTAGTGATTGATTACCAAAGACTTGTAGAAACGGGAGAGAAATATGGTGAGGATGCTGTATTTGTCGAATCGTTAGTAGGTGATTTTAGTGCAACTTCACAACAAATCGCTGCATCAGCACAAAATATGACAAGGGTAATCAATGAGGTAAGCCTTGTGATTAATGAAGGGGCAAAGGGTACATCGGATATTGCAGAAAATATTGGTTCTATCGTAAATAAATCCTATGAAGTTCTTGAAAGAAGCGATAAAATTCAGCAAAATATGGAGCGACTCTCAAACTCAATAACAAAATTCAAGGTGTAAATAGCCATGGATCTAAACAAATGTATGTAGGTATAGGATGAACATCCATAATGAATGAATGGAGATTTTTTATTTAGGAAAAATCTCGATTTGTTTTGCAAGATATTTGTAATAAATTAAAAATTACATAAGATATAGAAAGAGAACGAAGATATATAGTATGATATAATAAAATAAGAAAAACTGTAATAGAAAAATAGGATGAGGAATTACACGCCTAAGCAGGAGAAAGGAGGAGGGTGAAGATTAAACTGTGTCATAAAGAAGATGTTAAAACATATCTATGAAAAATGATAAAATTTGTGGATATAGGAATAATAGAAATAAAGCATACATAGGAGGGGTACAATGAGAAAATGGATTTCTTTGATACTGATAGCACTACTGATGGCGGGTTGCAGTCCTAAATCACCTGAACAGCCTAGCCCACAACCAGATGAGCAGCCTGTCAACAAGGAAGAGGTAGCAGTTACTTTGTATTATGCCAACAAAGAATATGTAAATACAGGAGATGAAAGCAAAGAGAAATTTATTACCGTCGATAAAAAGATGGAAAAAGATAATGAACTATTTATGACGGTTCTAACAGAACTACAGAAAGATCCCAATATAGAAAACGCAGAAACGCAGCTAGCAAATTTAAAGTTTTTAGATGTAACGTTAAAAGATAAAACTGTTTATGTAGACATTTCCTCTGAAGATTTAGGCGGAAGCTCACTACAAGAGTTCTATGTCATTGGTCAAATTGTATATTCGCTGACCTCTATAGAGGAGGTAGAAAAAGTAGAGTTTTTAGTAGATGGAAAAGAGCAAGAGAGTCTTATGGGACACTATACAATCAATAAGCCTTTTGATAAGAATACACAGCTATAAAAATAAAGCGTTATGGATCTAAGCCATAACGCTTTATTTGATTAGCTTATCCCAATCAATATAACGATTGAGTTTCTCAACAAATTTTTCTAGATATTGAGCTTCTAGTTCTGTAAATCTGTTAAGATGAGGACTATCTAGATCAAGTACACCGTATACTACACCATCTTTGATGATGGGGATGACAAGCTCAGAATTAGATGCACTATCACAGGCTATATGCCCAGGAAACTCATGAACATTTGGTACAAGCTGTGTTTTTTTCGTATGAGTAGCAGTACCACATACGCCCGTGCCTTCAGGGATTCTATTACACGCAGGAAGTCCTTGAAAAGGACCTAGGACCAACTCTTTCCCTTTCATAAAATAAAAGCCTGCCCAATTAAGGTCATCTACTAAAGCTTTTATAAGAGCAGTGGCATTTGAAAGATTGGCCAATGGATCTCTTTCAGAGCTTAATTGTCCTTCCAGTAAAAGAAGAAGATAGTGAAGTTTCTGCTGTTCATTCATTTTTTCAATTCCCTCTAGTTTAATCATGATCAAAGCTCCTCTCTTCAATAATAGCACTCAATGATATTGGTGTATAGCCATTGCAATAGTCAAGTGCCTAAATCCAAATATTATGATAGATACATGTCTGTAAAAACCTTTCCAATGAAATGTGATATAATATATAGTAGCAAAAAACGAAGGAGTATGAGAATATGTGCAATATATATATATCTAATGAAATTCAAGCAATATGTCCTCAAATTACCTTGGGATGTATACAAGCAAAAGTAAACGTTGTAGATTATGATGCACAATTATGGGGAGAAATATCTCTAGCATGTGAAAAATTAATGAGTATCTATAGTATATCAGAAATTTCAAAGATAAAAAATATTAAAGATGCTAGAACTGTATATAGAAGATTAGGAAAAGATCCAACACGTTATAGAATTTCTTCTGAGGCTTTGGTGCGACGTATTTTAAAAGATAAATCCCTCTACCAAGTCAATAACATCGTAGATATAAACAACCTCATTTCAATTACATCTTTTTATCCTATATGTACCTATGATTTAGAAAAAATTCAAGAACCCATTAGCTTTACTATAGGTCGGGCAGGAGAATGGTATGATGGAATAGGAAGAGGCAGCATAAATATTGAAAAGCTTCCTGTCTTTTTAGATAAGAAAGGAGAATTCGGTAGTACAACATCTGATTCAGAAAGAACGATGGTAACAAAAGATACCAAATACATACTAAAGTGTATTGTGTCCTTTAACGGAGAGGCTAGTATAAAAAAACATATGGAACAGGGAAAGAAATTATTAGAACAGTATGCAGATGGAAAAGATATAAAGATGCAGATTATATCAGGAAATTAAAAGAAAACATAGTCAATGTTTTTGCAAGATAAAGAATAAGCTAAATTAGATGGTTAAGAAGCAAAAAAACAGGAACCATAGGAGAACCTGTTTTTGCTTTTAGTCCATGAAGTATTTTCATATTTGATAAATAATAATCTGCATATGGATATATACTTGTAGAAAAGAGCATGTATATTCTAAAAGATAAATCTTTTTAAAATAGATACTTGCTAAAAATAAGTAGTAATAAAAGAAATGAAAATAAGGATACAATAGGATTTTTGCTTCTGTACATAATCGTCCCCCTAGCTAAATAATCAAATAACATATTATATGATAAAATAAATTGCAATATGACATTTTGTATCATTTGCTTTAGAAAAAGGATATACACAGGATGGAAAAAGATTGCTCACTAGAAAAATAGTAGATAGGATAATCGGGAAGGATTGTAATAATGCATAAAAATGAATTTGTTATTTTGGTACATGGCTATCATAAAAGTTCTAGAGATATGCTTGTGCTAAAAAAAAATTTAGAGCAACTACACTATCAAGTGATTGCGTTAGATCTGCCATTAACTTATCAAAGATTGACAGAAGGGATCAACTGCTTTGAAAAAGCTATGGACGAGATATGCAGGGAAAATAAAAATAGGGTAAAGCTTCATCTGGTTGGTCATAGTACAGGCGGTCTTATCATCCGAAATTTCATTTACATGCATAAGACAATAAATATAGGCAGATGTGTTTGTATAGCAACGCCCCATAAAGGGACAAAGATTGTAGATCTTATAGGAAGGATATTTCCAATATTTGTAAAAGCTTTTAAAACCTTAGAAGATTTAAAGACAAATAAAGCATATATATATGATCAATGGCGTTGTAGTAATATAGAAGTAGGGGTTATTGCAGGTAATAAAAGCAATTTACTGTTAGGAAAATTGCTCACAGAAAAAAATGATGGAAGGGTAGAAGTAGAATCCACTAAATTTAAAGACATGAAGGATTTTATTGTAACACCTTACGGACATAAAGAAATCCATTATCAATATCAAACGGCACAACTCATTGACCAGTTCTTGAAAAAAGGTTTTTTTTCTTAAAAGACTTTGTTTTTTATATGAAATTTGCTTCAATGCTACTTGGAATAGATTAAACCATGTACATAAGGATCTTCTTCGGTAGATGTTACGACTAGGATCACAATATGCTCTTCTTTTTCAAGGGTCATAGAAAATGGTTTTTTATCATCCGTAGTCTGCCAATTATTATCATGAAGTAGTTCTTCGTAATTATTTAAAAAATCAGTATACATCCCATCTTTTACAGTAAAAGATGCATGATCTAGACCTTCCTTAGTTGTGGATTTTTCAAAATCTTCGATCTTCATATTTGTATAAGAAGGAAGATAGGGAAACTCTTTAATAACAGATTTGTCAGATTCAATTTTAGAAGAGTCGCAGGATAATAGTAGTATCATAAAAATGACTGTTAAAACAACAAATATAGATTTTTTCATTTTTACACCTCCAGTTAATAGTATTGCCATAGAATAAGTCGAGTATTTGTTGATTCCAAAATCTTATGAAAGATTTTATAGGAATAGATAGAAGTTCTCCAAAAAGAATTTTTTAGTATATTTGTAAGGCATAATTATAGGGAGACAGTAACACAATATTTTAGAGATAATTTTGTCAATCTATGCAATATGTATAGATAACTTAGTAAATGAAAGGGATGGGAAGAAAAAAATGATTGATTTAAAAGAAGTAATGAAGGATGTAAAAGGGTGGACAAGAGAAGTTGGCAGAATCCAAAGACAATATTTTGGAAAAAGTGATTTGTTGGTACATGCCAAATCAACGGAAGCAGATTTGGTAACAGAAGTCGATGAACGATCAGAAAAATATATTATTGAAGCAATAAAAAAGCATTATCCTGGGCATAGAATTTTATCAGAAGAAGCAGGAAACTTTCAAATAGAATCAGATTATTTATGGATTGTGGATCCTCTAGACGGTACGACAAATTATGCACAAGGTTTACCTATTTTTGCCATATCTATAGCACTACAGTACAAGGAAGATACTGTACTAGGGGTTGTTTATATACCTATGCTTGATGAGATGTTTGAAGCAATAAAAGGAGAAAAAGCGTATTTGAATGGAAAACAGATAGTAGTAGGGAATAAAAAAGATTTAAGACAGTGTGTATTAGCTTCAGGATTTCCTTATGACCGAGAGACAAACCGGGATAATAATGCAAATTATTTCTGTCACTTTATTCCTAAAGTTCGTGGTTTGAGAAGAATAGGCGTGGCAGCATATGATTTAGCCAATGTGGCAGCAGGGCGTTTAGATGGCTACTGGGAACTAAATCTTAGCTTGTGGGATGTTGCTGCAGGAATATTAATTTTAAAAGAAGCAGGAGGAAAAGTGTTTTACCTAGAAAACAAAAGACAAATTTCTTTGGTGACAGGAAATGAAGCAATTTGCAATGAAATATTAAAAGAAATGCAAATTGTAGATTTAGAAAGGAGCGTATCATGAGCAAAGAAACGAAAATCATTCTAGATGAATTGAATTATTCCATTGGTAGAATCAATGAAAAAGAGAGTCACGGAAAAAACTTAAAAGAAAGCCAATATTGGTATCGTGAGGGACTAAAAACGGCTAAAGATATTGTAATGAAAGTTGAAAAGGAAGGGTATAGAGAAGTAAAGTAAAAACAGAATTAAAATATAAAGTGATTTTAAAATCAATAGTAAAATAGTTATTGCTCGATAGAAACAAAATGGATAGGAGACAGGCTTTGTAGGAAGTCTGTTTTTTTATTGCAATAAGTACAAAAACCATTGACACCATACAATTATTATGAAATAATTATATCGTATCTATAATGTAACGTTAATTATTAAAAAATAGATACAAAAACAATACAATTATTATTATTTATATCCTAAGGAGGCGTTACAATGAAAAAGCAGTATGAGCTAAATAAGAATCTAGCACAAATGTTTAAAGGTGGAGTTATTATGGATGTAGTTAATCCAGACGAAGCCAAAATCGCTGAAGAGGCTGGAGCCATAGCAGTTATGGCACTAGAGAGAGTACCTGCAGATATTAGAAAACAGGGTGGCGTGGCTAGAATGTCTGATCCCAAAATGATCAAAGAAATTATGAAAGCCGTTTCGATACCGGTAATGGCTAAGGTTAGAATAGGTCACTTTGTGGAAGCGCAAATATTAGAGGCTATAAATGTAGATTTTATAGATGAAAGTGAAGTTTTAACACCAGCAGATGATTTATTTCATATCAATAAAGAAGCATTTAACGTTCCGTTTGTCTGTGGTGCAAGAAATCTTGGAGAAGCATTAAGAAGAATAGGAGAAGGGGCAGCAATGATTAGAACAAAGGGTGAAGCGGGGACAGGGAATGTTATTGAAGCAGTAAGACATATGCGGACAATGAATACAGAAATTAGGAGAGTTCAAATGATGCCGAAGGAAGAATTGATGACAGCTGCTAAAGAGATGGGTGCACCGTTTACTCTTGTCCAATATGTAGCGCAACATGGAAAGTTACCTGTGGTGAATTTTGCAGCAGGAGGGATTGCCACACCTGCCGATGCAGCGCTCATGATGCAGCTTGGCTGCGATGGTGTATTTGTAGGTTCAGGAATATTTAAATCTTCAAATCCGAAAAAACGTGCAAAAGCCATCGTAAGTGCTGTTACATATTTTAATGACCCGCAAATTGTAGCAGAAGTTTCAGAAGATTTGGGTGAAGCAATGTATGGATTAGAAATTAGCAAATTAGATACAGAATTTGCTAATAGGGGATGGTAAAATGATCAAGGTAGGTGTTTTAGATTTACAAGGCTCGGTTATTGAACATATAAAAATGCTAGATAAAATAGAAGGGGTAAAATCTGTTCGTGTCAAGTATCCAGAGGAAATTAATGAAATAGACGGTTTAATTATTCCGGGTGGTGAAAGTACAACCATAGGAAAACTTTTAAGAAATTTTAAGATAGATGTTCTTTTAAAAGATAGAATCAATCATGGGATGCCTGTATGGGGTACCTGTGCAGGAATGATTTTACTGGCAAAAAAAATAAATGGGAAAGAAGAAGCACATCTTAAGGTGATGGATATCGACGTGAAAAGAAATGCGTACGGAAGACAGATCGACAGTTTTCAAATGAAAAAAAGGATTCCTGAGTTTTCAGAAAATCCTATTCCTTTGGTTTTTATTAGAGCGCCTTATATTCAGAATGTAGGAAACAAAGTAGAGATTTTAAGTGAGATCGATGGGAATATTGTTGCAGCAAAACAAAATCATATGCTTGTAACCTCCTTCCACCCTGAACTAACAGAAGATCAATCTATACATAGATATTTTATAAGGATGCTTGAGAAAAGTCCCTCTGTATAAAGAGGGATTTTTTTATGTAATTGTGGTCTAGTATTTTTTTAAAGCACAAACTCTACAAATTTTTCAGTAAGGGTAATCAGGATTTCGAAAGCAATTAATATGATAATGAGCCATTCTAGTTTTGTACTTCGTTTCGTGTGCGTCAAGCTTCCAAAGGCTTCTGTAATATCACTCAGAATTTGTGTCTTCTGATGAATATTTTCATAGCGATCATCAAGCTCAAAAAAAGTACTAAGCTGATTAAATAGATTTTCTGCATCTTCGTTAATCCATGTGATAGCAGGTTTGTCTAAAAGCATAATATAAGAAATTGTATTATATTTAAATCGTAGAATTTTAGACCATATTTTTGAAAGTTGTTCATCAGACAAATTGAAATGTCCCTTTTCTAAAAAATCAACAATATCTTCGATATCATCGGACAAAATCTCAATGCCTGCCTCGATTTTCTCTAGTGCTACGGATTTTGCTAAAATCGTACTCAATATTTCAAGGTGATAGTCACTGATTTGGGGAACGGTCATGTATTCATAATTCATGGTGATCTCTTCATTAGGGACAACATCAAGTTTAAAATCATCTATGTAGTCAAAGGGAACTTGGGTATTCAAGCTTTTTTCAATCTGTTTTAAATAATGAATAATATCCATGATTTCATGATGGGTAAGATTAATAAAAACAACGGTTCCAAAATAATAGATATATACGAATTTCTTTTCGGGAACATTAATGATCCCCTTTAAATACGTTTCCCCTAATGTTAGGGTATCTTCCCATTTTAATTTTTTATCTATGCCGAAATGTTGGGCGATTTTATTTAGATTGATTTCATTGGATAATACAATTGCCTTGAACTCAGCAGATTTCATAAAAAACCCTTCCCTTCCTATTTTTTCAATATTGTGATTCCAGCATAGCATACATAATATTATATAAGAATCTATATAGAATTTATGACACAAAAGATATTCATAGTATTTCAATTAAGCCAAGATTTTATTTTAAATTTTAATGGGAAAAAGATATAAGCAGGAATCTAAATTTGGCTATAGAATATATCTTATGAAAGATTTATTTCAAAGATTGTGAAAAGAGGAGATTTATATGGAAGGGAAAATAAAAGACTTTCTATTGATTTGGTTGGGGGCTTTATTGGCTGCAACAGGTATTTATTACTTTTTTGCACCAAATGATATTGTATCAGGTGGAATTAGCGGAATTGCCATTCTTATAAATCATTATTTCCCACAAATTCCTATGGGGATTTCTATGGCTGTGATGGAAATTGTATTATTTACTATTGGATTTATTGCAATTGGTCCAGTTTTTGGAAGCAAGACAATTTTTTGTAGTTTTTCTATTTCTGGTATGATCTTTATTATGGAAACTTTTTTCCCTATTCAAAATCCTATAAGCAGCGATATCCTTATCCAACTCATTTTTGGAGTGACGATGTGTGGTATAGGAATGGGGATTGCATTTCACCAAAATGCTTCCACAGGAGGAACAGATATCTTGGCCAAAATACTCAATCAATATTTTAAAATAGATATTGGTAAGGCGGTCTTGATGGTAGATGCAGTTATCATAGTATTTGCCATAACTGTATTTGGCATTGAAAAAGGTATGTACGGTATTTTTGTCATTATTCTACTTGCAACAATTATCGATGTACTGATCAACCGATTAAATATGTGTCAGCAAATTATTATCATTAGTAGCCACAGCGAAGCAATAAAGGAATATATTCTTCAAGAACTTCATAGAAGTGCCACGGTTTATGTAGCAAAAGGGGCTTTTACCAATGATGACAAGGAAGTGATTATTACCATCATAGATCGAAAACAGTTTGTGCCATTAAGCAATCATATCAAACAGGTAGATGATCAAGCTTTCATGACGGTACAGCATGTTCAGAAAGTGTTCGGAAAAGGATTCGCAAAATTAAATGGATAGTCAAAGCTAGATATTTAAGGTGATCTAGACGAAAGAAAGTAGGCATAATATGAAAAAGTATATTTAGCGTACCTTATATATATTGGTTACAGTGGTGAACATTGTATTGTTTGTGAACAATTATACATATTCTGATAAGATACCCTTCCTTTTCAAGATATTTTTTAATTAAATCCCTAATGTTTTTTTCATCATCAATAACAAAAATATGCTCCAAAAACTTATCACCTCCATATCAACATTATAGCACCAAGCATATGTCAAATCGGTATCAAGAAATCAAATGATGACGTATATTAAGAAATAAAGCCTAATTTAAGGCAGATGAAGTTTTCAATTTAATAGAATGTAGTGGTTTTTATATATTACAGCTATTTAAAAATAGATTTTAAACAGCTGAAGTTAAATATTAGGGTTTTAAAATCGCCATCTATAACATACATATGTACTATATATAAAAATGTATTTTTACTAACGCAGGACGAAGCCCATGAGCATGGTGAAAATTTACATAAAAAGCATTTTGATTTTTATGTATGTTAAAAAAACTACATGGATATATGTAGTAAATAGTGGCTAAAAAGGGGGGCTTTGGAAGATGATAATGCAATTTTCAGAGCTAATTAAAAAGGATCGAGAAGATAGAAATAAAGAACATTTTGAAGGAACATTATTAGATTATCTTGAGATACTGAAGAAAGATCCATCTATTAGTATGTTGGCACATCAAAGAATGTATGAACGAATTATAGAAAAAGGAGTAGAAGTAATCAATACAGAAGAACATCCTAGATTGAGGAGAATTTATGGAAATGATGTAATAAAGAAATATAATTTTTTTAAAGAAGACTTCTTCGGCATTGATAAAAGTTTAATGAAAATCGTAAGGTATTTTAAGACTGCAGCAATGCAAGGGGAGGAATCTCGGCAGGTATTATATCTAGTTGGACCTGTAGGTGCAGGTAAATCTTCTTTAATGGAAGCATTAAAAAAAGTACTAGAAATGGGATCACCTATTTATGCCATGAAAGGATGTCCTATGCGAGAAGAACCACTTCACTTAATTCCAAAACATCTAAGAGAAGACTTTGAAAAATTATTAAACGTAAAAATTGAAGGAGATTTATGTCCTGTTTGTCGCTACCGATTAAAAGAGGAATACCAAGGAGAATATGAAAGATTTCCAATAGAAACGATAGATTTCAGTGTTCGCTCTAGAAAAGGAATAGGTGTCGTTCCTCCAGTAGATCCTAATAACCAAGATACATCTGTACTCATAGGGTCTGTAGATATATCCAAGCTAGACCTATATCCTGAGGATGACCCAAGGGTATTATCTTTAAATGGCGCTTTTAATGTAGGCAATAGGGGACTTGTAGAGTTCATAGAAGTGTTTAAAAATGAAGTGGAATATCTTCATACGATGATTACTGCAACACAGGAGAAAAGCATTCCATCTCCAGGTAAGGGTGCGATGATTTATTTTGATGGTATTATTTTAGCCCATTCTAATGAAGCTGAATGGAATAAATTTAAGGCGGATCATACTAATGAAGCAATTTTAGACAGAATTGTAAAAATTGAAATACCCTATTGTCTTGAATTAAACGAAGAAATCAAAATATACAATAAGATTTTAAAAAAGAGTAAATTTCGTGCACATATTGCACCTCACGCAATAGAAGTAGCTTCTATGTTTGCTATTTTGACACGCTTAGCTCCTTCAGCAAAGGTAGATCCTCTTACAAAACTGAAAATATATAATGGAGAAGAAATTGTAGAAAAAGGGACAACAAAAAAAGTAGATATATTAGAACTTAGAGAAGAAGCACCACGAGAAGGGATGACAGGAATTTCTACAAGATTTATTATGAAAGTACTAGATACGGCAATGGCAGAATCAGAGCATAATTGTATCAATCCGATTTTAGTACTGGAAACCCTGGTAAAAGCCGTAAAAGAACTCTCTATTAGTGATGAAGATCGAAAAAAATATTTAAACTTTATACATGACACCATCAAAAAAGAATACCATAAAATATTAGAAAATGAAGTAACCAAAGCCTTTATTCATGGCTATAAGGAGCAGGCAGAAGATCTGTTTAATAACTATTTAGATCATGCAGAAGCTTTTGTAAATAAGTCAAAGATCAAAGATAAAAGCACGGGTGAAGAACTAGAACCTGATGAAAAGTTCTTACGATCCATTGAAGAGCAAATAGGCATCAATCAAAGTGCCGCTAAGGGATTTAGACAGGATGTAACAGCGTATATGTTTTATATGATGCGTAATGGAGGAAAAATCAATTATGCAAGTTATGAGCCCTTAAAAGAAGCCATAGAAAAAAAGCTTACATCTTCTGTTAAAGAATTGAGTAGAATCATAACACGTACAAAAGTAAGGGATAAGGAACAGAATGAAAAATATAATGCAATGGTAGAAGAAATGAAAAGAAATGGTTATTGTGACCACTGCTGTAATGTGATTCTCAAATATGCTGCAAATAATTTATGGAAAGATTAGAGACAAAAAAGAAGATCAAATATTAAGAATGAATAATTGGTAGACAATCGTCTTTCGTTATTCATTCTTAATGATTCATGGATCCAGGGGGTGAAGATATGGCCATATTCCGAGAATTTGACAGCAGAGGACGGGATAGATCTGCAGAAGATAGGCGAAGACATAGGCAATTGGTTGAAGATTCTATTAAAGAGAACATCGGCAACATTATTGCTGAAGAAAGTATTATAGGACAAAATAAGGATAAAAAGATCAAAATTCCTATAAAAGGAATCAAAGAGTATCAGTTTATATACGGAAAAAATAAAAAAGGAACAGGATCAGGAGATGGAAGTGAGAAAAGAGGAGATAAAATAGGTTCTGACCAAATGAAGAAAGATGGGCAGCAACAGGCTGGTAATCAAGAGGGAGAAGACATCTATGAAACAGAAATAACGATTGAAGAGCTTATTCAGTATCTATTTGAAGATTTAGATTTGCCTTTCTTGGAAAGAAAGAGATTCAATGAGATAGAATCCCAGAAGAATTTTAAAAGGTTAGGATATCAAAGAAAAGGGATTCGACCACGCTTAGCAAAAAAAAGGTCAGTTATAGAGAAAATCAAAAGGGAAAAAGCATACTATAGAGGAAAGAAAGAAAATTTACAGGATGTTCAAGAAGAAGAACAACAAAGATTTCCTTTTAAAGAAGATGATTTACGGTATTTTCGCGTGCGAGAAGATGTGAGAAGAGAGAGCAATGCCGTAGTAATCTGTATTATGGATACTTCTGGCTCTATGGGGTTGACAAAAAAATATCTTGCTAGAAGTTTTTACTTTCTTCTATACCAATTTATAAGACTCAAATATGTTCATGTGGAGATTGTTTTTGTGGCACATACGACAGTGGCCAAGGAAGTTAGTGAACAAGATTTTTTTCATAAAGGAGAATCAGGTGGAACCTATATCAGTAGCGGCTATGAAAAAGCCTTAGAGATTATTGAAAAAAGATATAATCCAGAAGTATGGAATGTTTATGCTTTTCACTGCAGTGATGGAGACAATTGGACAGAAGACAATCAAAAAGCTGTAGAAGCAGCAAAACAATTATGTGAAACCTGTAATTTGTTTGGATACGGAGAAATTATGCCTGAATATTATTCGAGAATGAGTACGATCAGAGGAGAGTTTGCTTCTAAGGTTAAATATTCCAACTTTGCGATTGTAACCATGTCAAGAAAGGAGGAAATTATTCCTGCGCTTCGAAAACTGTTGAACAAAGAAAAAGAGCTGAAGGAATAATGATTTTTCCTATGATGGATTATACAATGCAGGAGCTAGAAGAATGGAACAAGAAAATTGAAGAAATGGTGAAACAATATGGTCTTGATTGTTATCCGCAGGAGTTTGAAATTTGCAGTTATGAAGATATGATTTGTTATGAGGCCTATGTAGGTATGCCTGCGCACTATCCCCATTGGAGTTATGGAAAGGCCTATGAAAAGAAAAAAATTCTCTATAAATATAATATAGAAGGATTACCCTATGAAATGGTCATTAACTCTAATCCATGCATTGGGTATCTGATGCGAGACAATAGTTTACTACTACAGATTCTTACCATGGCCCATGTATATGGACATAATGATTTCTTTAAAAATAATAGATTGTTTGTAGAAGGGACCGCAGCACATTACACAATAGAAATCTTTAAAAATCACGCGAATAGGGTGAGAAGCTATATTCAAGATCCAACCATTGGTTATGAAAGAATGGAACGTATATTGGATGCAGCCCATGCATTAAGATATCAGACATCAAGAGTGGTAGGAAGTAAGAAGATTACAGATGATGAAAAAAAGCAAAAAATACTTAATGAATATTATCTTAAGACAAAACCCATCAGTATTTTAGAAGAAAAAAAAGATATTCCTTTTCCAAATATAAACAAAGTGCCTTTAGAACCTAGCGAAGATCTTGTGGGTTTTATATTAGAACATGGCCGATTAGAAGAGTGGGAAAAAGATGTTTTAAGTATTGTTATTGAAGAAACACAATACTTTATTCCTCAAATTGAAACCAAAGTAATGAACGAAGGATGGGCTAGTTATTGGCATTATAAAATACTCAATAAGCTGGAACTGCCTCAAAATCTGCATATAGAATTTTTAAGCAGGCATAATCAAGTTATCAGACCTTTTTTAGGATTCATTAATCCTTATTATGTAGGATTTAAAATTTTTGAGGATATTGAAAAACGTTATGGGATAGAAAAAATATTTGAAGTTCGGCAGTTGGAAAGAGATGAATCCTTTATTCGAAGATATCTTACAGAAGAATTATGTGGAGAGATGAATTTGTTTCAATATCGAAAAAAAGGGCAGGATTATGAGATCGAAGAGGTGGCGGATGAAAAAGGTTGGAAAGAAATTAGAAATACCATTGCCAACAATATCGGTATGGGGGCAATTCCCTGTATTAAAGTAGAAGAAATACTGCCAAAGGATCAATCGCTTTTATTGAGCCATGAATATGATGGTAGAGAATTAGAGTTAACCTACGCCTATGAAACCTTAAAACATCTTTCGAATTTATGGGGGGGCAAAGTATATCTGAGTACAGTAATTGATCAAGTCAAAAAACGAATTGTATGTGATGAAAGTAAAAACATATCCATTCATACCAATTGACAAAGCAGAGGCTTGATGCCCTCTGCTTTTTTACAGAATATAGCAAAATATGCATAAAGTACAATGAGATATTTCCAAAAATTGATTGACTCCTCTTTGTTTTTTTGATATCTTATTAAAGCTATTGTTTTTTTCATTATTAACATTACGACAAAATTTGAAAAAAGATTTAGAGGAGGCTCAATATGACAACAAACGAAACACAAAATGTCAAAATTACCAATGCGGACCCATCTGCTTTAGGCTTATTTGGGTTAGCGATGGTAACCCTGGTAGCATCATCACAAAAACTTGGACTAACCCAAGGTGTATCCTTTATCATTCCTTGGGCTATATTTTTAGGTGCCTTTGCACAACTGTTTGCTTGCATCAATGATTCAAAGCGTAATAATGTTTTTGGAACAACGGCATTTGGAGGATACGCTTTCTTTTGGTTTGGTGTTGCTATTACATGGTGTATTCAATTAGGACTTTTTGGAGAAGCGTTGGCGGCTAATGCAGATCCTAAGCAACTCGGATTTGCCTTTGTAGGTTATTTGGTTTTTAGTATATTTATGACAATAGGTGCGATGGAAACCCATAAAGTATTATTTAGTATCTTTTTTCTAATAGATTTCTTATTTATCGGATTGTCCTTAAGCACATTTGGAATATTTCCAGAATTTGGTCATGGGCTGGCAGCGTTTTCAGAATTACTTATTTCTATCCTTTCATTTTATGGTTCAGCTGCAGCAGTATTAAATCCTCACTTTGGCAGAGAGTTTTTACCTGTGGGACAACCTTTTAGGATTTTTAAAAAATAACCTTAAGATAATTTACGACATACTTCCAATAATACAGTATTGACACAAAAAGATACACTATGATAAGATAAGTCGACAAGAGAATATGCATAACCTTTAAATGAGTCCAGAGAGGCTGAAAAGGCAAATACATGAAACGAACATTAGGAGATATAAAAAATAAAATATCTTTGCTGTTTTTATACGAATAAAAAAACCTTTTGCCTTTATGAGAGCAAAAGGTTTTTTTATATTCAATACAAAAAATAAAATAATTTGTAATTTTAAGAAGGAATTTTGGTTTTTAAAAAGAATATATATAAAAAATTCCACTATAAAGAAATGTTTTCCACCCGGTGGAAAAGAATGATTAAGAGAGGTATAGGCATGCAAATTATTGATAGATTATTAGAGTTGCTGAATTTATTAAGTAAACGAAAAGAGGGATATATGATCTCTGAAATCAGTGAGCATCTTTCTATACCCATTAGCTCTATACATAGGATGTTGGCTTGTTTGAAAAAAAATGATTATGTGGTTCAAGATCCTGAAACCAAAAAATATAAGCTCAGCTGGAAGGTACTTCATTTAGCTGTAAATCTGTTAAATAACAATGATATACGCTTGGTAGCTAGACCTTATTTAGAAAGATTATCGTTGAAATACGAAGAAATGGTATTTCTTAGTATTATGGAGAACAATAGGGCAATTTGTATTGATACAGTGATGTCTTCTGACAGAGTCAAGTTTTATGTAAAAATTGGCAGTGAAATGCCTATGAATGCCGCTGTAGCGGCACAGGTAATATTGGCTTATCTAGATGAGGAGATGATCGAAAAAATACTTTGTCAGCAAAAAATAAACAGGTTTACGCTCCATACCCTTACTAATATAGAAGAAATAAAGAAAAAACTGGAATGTATTCGAAAAACGGGCTATGGATTGTGTGATGAAGAATTAGAGGCAGGGGTCAATGCCATTGCAGTTCCCATTAGAGATTATTCCGGAAGTGTGGCAGCAAGTATCACCATGGTGGGAATTAAATCTAAAAACTATATTAATGAAAATAAAATTCAAGACTTGAAACGTACTGCATCAGAAATATCTATTGCATTAGGTTATCAGAAAGAATATTAGCTTGTATGATAAGGTAGGATAGAGCCATAAATACAAGTCTAATATAGATAAAAAGTAAAAAAGGAGGATATGAAAATGAAGAAATTATTAAGTTTATGCCTTGTACTTTTACTGAGTGTAGGTATGTTAGCAGGATGTGGCACAAAAGAAACAGCACCTTCAGGAGATGGAGAGCAGGCAAAGGAGTTACCAAGTATGACGGTTCAATTAAGCCACAATCAACCAGAAAGCAGTCCTGAACATGTAGGGTCCCTTGCTTTTAAGGAAAAACTTGAAGAATTGAGTGGTGGAAAAATTACTGTAGAGATTTTCCCATCTATGCAATTAGGTTCCATGAGAGAGCAAGCAGAATCAGTACAAATGGGATCACATCAAATGACGATTCAGCCAATTGCTGTAATGACGCCTTTTGTTGAGGAATTACAAATTGTTGACTTTCCTTTCTTATTCCCTTCAAGTGATGTAATGTGGAAAGTGCTTGATGGCGAAGCAGGAGACAAGCTGTTGGCAAAAGCAGAAGAAAAAAAATTCAAAGGATTAGGTTTTTGGGGTTCTGGATTTAAGCAATTTACCACAAAAGGTAAAGAAATTCATAAACCAGAGGACTTTGTAGGGGTCAAGATGCGTGTAATGCCTTCACCGCTTTTATTAGCACAATATAAGGCATGGGGAGCAAATCCTGTACCGATTGAATATGCAGAGCTTTATAATGCATTGCAACAAAATATTGTAGATGGACAAGAAAACCCAATCCAATCTATTGCCATGAATAAATTCTATGAAGTACAAGATAACCTTATTTTAAGTAACCATGGATATCTAGCATATGCATTTGTAGCTAATAAAGCATGGTTTGATGAGTTGCCAGAGGAATACAAGGCGATGGTTATCGAAGCAGAAAAAGCAGGAAGAGAAGTAGAAAGAAAAGCACTTGAGGATAAAGAAGCTGAATTTTTAGAAGAAATTAAGCAGTCTAATATCAATGTTTATGAATTGACAGAAGAAGAAAGAGAAGCATTTAGAGAAGCTTCAAAGCCTGTTCATGAAGAATTTGCAGAAACACCTGAGAAAAAAGAAATTCTTGATTTAATCAACAAAGAGATTGAAGCACTAAAATAAGTAGAGGTCAAATTAACTTAAGGATGCACATCGTGCATCCTTGCATTATAAGCTTGATGAATAATGGAGGTGAAAAGATGAAGATACTTGATAAAATTGAAGAAATATTTTGTGGTACAGCTTTATTGACAACAACAATTATTTTGTTTATCAATGTTATGCTGCGTTATATCTTTAAGTCTAGTACCAGCTGGGCAGAAGAACTTATAAAATATCTGATGATTTGGATTGCTTTTATTGGAGGAGGCATCTGTGCAAGAACAGGCGCCCATGTGAGTATAGACTTTATACATGAGTATCTTTCTTCAAAGTCTAAGAAGAAGGTGTTTATTGTGGTCAACACGATTGCTGCTATTTTTGCTGGCATTATGATGACTTATGGTATAAAAGTCATTAATTTTACCATAAGCATGGGACAGGTTTCTCCAGCATTACAAATACCTATGTGGATTCCCTACTTGGCAATCCCCCTTGGATTTTTCTTAATGACAATTCGGTTTGTACAAGAAGTTTTTAAAGGAATCAAAGGCGATAAAGATGATGATTTGAAAGGGGTGAATTAATTTGGCAATTGTATTGATGGTTTTGTTGATTGCGCTTTTACTAGGTAGTGTCCCTATTTTTGTTGCACTAAACTTTGCTGTATTACTGACAATGATGTTTTTTACCAATATGGATCCGATGATTATGATACAAAAAGCCTTTGGTGGGGTAGATAAATTTGCCCTCATGTCCATGCCTTTCTTTATTTTTGCAGCAAATGTGATGGATACAGGAGGACTTTCTACAAGGATTCTTAAATGGACTAGAAGTTTGGTAGGAAGCGTAAGAGGTGGTCTAGGCTATACTACGGAGCTTGCTTGTATGTTTTTTGGGGCATTATCTGGATCAAGCCCTGCTACGGTAATTGCTATGGGTAAGATATTATATCCCGAATTGGTAAGACAGAAATATCCAAAGGGATTTGCACTAGGACTGATCACTTCTTCAGGATCAGTTGCTTTGTTAATTCCACCAAGTATCACATTAATTATCTATGCTACTGCTACTGGAACATCAGTTGGAGAGTTGTTTATGGCTGGGATTGGAGCTGGGATTGTCTACGGATTGGCTACAATGCTGTATGTATTCTATTATGCAAGAAAACATCAATTACCCGTTGATGAAAAATCAACTTTCAAAGAAATCGCAGAGAATACAAAAGAGGCAGCCTGGTCCTTAGCAGTACCAATCATTATATTAGGAGGTATTTACTTCGGGATTTTTACACCCACAGAATCGGCGGGCATTTCAGCCATTTATGCAATTATCGTGGGAATGTTTATTTATAAGGAGATTGATTTAAAAGGGTTATATGATGTATGTGTACGCTCAGCAATAACATGTGCACAAGTATTGGTACTGGTGGCTGCAGCTCAAGCATTCGGATGGTTCTTAACAGTTGCTCGTGTACCTCAAACCCTTACAGCAGGAATTATGCAGAACATTAACTCTCCTATTGTATTTTTGCTCATCGTAAATATTGTATTGCTGATTGTGGGAATGTTTATGGAAGGAATTGCAGCAATTATTATTCTTGCACCTTTGTTCTTTCCTATTGCAGCGCAAATGGGTATCAATCCAGTTCATTTAGGAATCATCATGGTAACAAATCTATCAATTGGCAATTTTACACCACCTTTTGGACTTAATTTATTTGTGGCCAATAGTGTAACCAATGTGCCAATTGCAAAAATTGTTCCTGCAGTTATGGTTTTTGTATTTGTAAGTGTGGCGGCACTTATGGCGATTACCTATATCCCTGATATTTCTCTATTACTGCCTAGATTGATCTACTATTAGAATATTTGAGGTGACACCATGAAAATAGAACGAGAAGTTTTTTGGGAAAACATGGATATGGTGAATCGCATTGGTCAACAAGATGATGGTGGAATTACAAGATTAGCTTTATCTGATGAGGATATGAAAGCAAGAGACTTTATTAAGGAGAAATGTAAAGGTTTAGGGTTAAAAGTTTGGGAAGATGGTGTAGGCAATATTCGTGCAAGAAAAGAAGGCAGGGATCCTACGCTGCCAGCCTTACTTGTAGGCTCACATCTTGATACAGTTCCCCACGGAGGAAAATATGATGGCACATTAGGGGTCATAGCAGCGATTGAGACGGTAAGGATGATTGGAGAAAAACAAATAAACCATAGGCATCCTATCGAGATAATTGTATTTTCGACAGAAGAATCCAGTCGATTTAACATCTCTACTGTGGGAAGCAAAGCAATTACAGGTAAACTTGCTATATCTATGCTGAAAAACTATACCGATAAAAATAATATTTCTTTATATGATGCATTAATAGACCGAGGGTATATGCCAGAAACAATCCAAGAGAGCTTGGTGAGACCTGAAAATACAAAAGCATTTGTAGAACTTCATATAGAGCAAGGACCTATTTTGGAAAGAGAGCAAATCCAAATTGGGATCGTAGAGGCGATTGCTGCACCTATGAGACTGCATATTCATTTAGCAGGAGAAGAGGCTCATTCTGGGAGTTGTCCAATGTCCATGCGTAAAGATGCACTAACTGCTGCGGCAGAGATTATTTTAGAGATAGAAAAAGTAGGAAGAGATGAATCCAAATATCAAACGGTTACGACTACGGGAAATTGTGAAGTCTTTCCTGGAGCTATGAATGTGGTACCAGGTCAAGTGAATTTATTTGTAGACGTCAGAGGCATTCACATAGAAAGTGTTTTACGCACATTAAATACTGTGATTGCGAAAACCAGTGAGATTTGCAACAAAAGAAAGGTAAACCATCAACTTAAGGTACTCAGTCAAGAGAGACCTGTAATGCTTGATCAAAAGATGATGGATGTGGTAAAAGAAAAGTGTAAAAAGTTGGGACTTGCCTTTAAACAGATGTCCAGTGGCGCTGGACATGATACGATGAATATGGCAAAAGTGGTACCTTCCTCTTTAATATTTATTCCATGCAAAAAAGGAATCAGCCATAATAAAAACGAAGATGTAAAAGTTTCCGATATTGAAAATGGTATAAAGATTTTGTTTGAAACGGTGCTGGAATTAGCAAAATAGTTATAAGAAAGGAAGGTGTTAGCGAATGAAGACTTTGATTTGCGGAGGCTGGGTGATTGATCCAACTCAAGGAATCAATAAAGTATCCGATGTATTACTAGATAGTGGAAAAATTGAAAAAATACAAGAGAATCTACCAAAAGAAAATTGCAAAGTAATTGATGCCACAGGTAAGTATGTGGTACCGGGGTTTATTGATATGCATGTGCATTTTCGTGAACCAGGATTTGAAGAAAAAGAAACGATTGAAACAGGATCATTGGCAGCGGTTGCTGGAGGTTTCACCAGTGTTGTATGTATGCCAAATACCAATCCAACCATAGATGATCCATCGGTTGTAAATCTGATCAAACAAAAATCCCAAAAAGCACAGTGCAATATCTATATGATGGGCAGTATTACCAAAAAACTAGAGGGCATTGAATTAAGCCCATACAAGGATTTAATGAATATAGGCATTGTAGGGATTACAGATGATGGCAAGACGGTTATGAATGCCAGTGTAATGTATGAAGCTTTACAAAAGGCTAAGGATCTGGACTTACTCGTAAGTGTTCACTGTGAAGATACTAGTATGGTATATGATCGTTCTATTCATAGGGGAGAAGTATCTAAACAACTTAATCTAGTAGGAATACCAGCAGCTACAGAAGAATTAATTATTCTTCGTGATTTGTTTTTAGCGGAGAAAACAGGTGCAAGACTACATATCCAACATATTTCTACTCAAAAAGGAATGGAGTTGGTAAGGGCTGCAAAAGCGCGAGGATTAAAGGTAACTTGTGAGGCTACACCGCATCATTTTACCTTAACAGACAAAATGGTGTTACAAAGAGGTAGCGATGCGAAAATGAGTCCTCCACTAAGAACTGAAAAAGACGTAAGGGCCATTAAAGAGGGTTTGATGGACGGTACAATTGATGTGATTGCCACAGATCATGCTCCCCATACAAAAGAAGATAAGGATAAAGATTTGGTAGGAGCTGCCAATGGAATCATTGGTCTTGAAACGGCATTTGCTCTTGGACTCAAAGAATTGGTACATCCGGGACACATGACCTTAGAAGCACTC
Source organism: Clostridiaceae bacterium 35-E11 (assembly GCA_038396625.1). Taxonomy (GTDB): domain Bacteria; phylum Bacillota; class Clostridia; order Peptostreptococcales; family Thermotaleaceae. Next base: position 2,613,577 of record CP121688.1, on the reverse strand, counting down.
GTAAAAAAATTAAGCTGTGCACCAGCACAATTATTAAACCTTCCTAAGGGGACTTTAAAAGAAGGATATGATGCGGATATTACCATTATCGATTTAGACAGAGAATGGATTGTGGATAAAAAGAAGTTTTATTCTAAATCCAGTAATATGCCTTTTGAAGGATGGCAATTAAAAGGAAAAGTAGTTACAACCATTGTAAATGGGGAAATTAAGTATAGACAGCAATAATGGAGGTGAATTGATGAAGTTATATCAAGGAATCGTTATTAGCAATGAACATATTACGGAACGTTATTACCATCTAAAGATTTTATGTTCTGCATTGGCACAAGAGGTAAAGGAAGGACAAATTATACATCTGGGTATTGGAGAAGATGCAGACCCTATTTTAAGAAGGCCTTTTAGCGTTTATCGATTTAATAGAGTTGCTGGTATAATTGAATTAATGTATATTGTCAAAGGAAAAGGTACAGCATGGATGAAGGAATTAAAAAAAGAAGACACCGTAGATCTATTAGGTCCTGGAGGTAATTACTATGAGATTGATGCCAATGTAAAAGGCATTGCGATTTTAGGGAGAGGTGTAGGGATTGCATCCATTGTGTCATTAGGGGAGAAAGCAAGGGAACAAGGAAAAGAAGTCATTGCCCTACTAAGTGCAAGATCAAAAGAAGCCATTATTGGTAAAGAGCTTTTAGGTGAAATGGGATGTTGTGTGATTGCTGTCAATGATGAAGATGGAAGTAGTTCTATAGAAAACGTAATGAAAATATTAGAAGAGAATCTAGAGAAATACGGCATTGGCCAAATTTTCACTTGTGGCTCTAACAGGGTGGCAAGATTGGCAAGAGAACTGGGACAAAAGTATAAAATACCTGCCTATGTATCCTTAGAAGAGCATATGGCATGCGGCATTGGCGTTTGTCACGGATGTGTTTGTGAAACCAAGCAGGGTTATAAAACGGTTTGCAAGGATGGACCAATTTTCAATGTGGAAGAGGTGTGTTTATCGTGAACAATCCAGACTTATCCATACGATTAGGTAGTTGTCAATTAAAAAATCCAATCATGCCTGCATCAGGAACTTTTGGTGAAGAATCCTGTGAAATCTGTGATGTGACCCAAATTGGTGCAATCGTTCCTAAAAGTGTTACTTTCCACCCTAGATCTGGAAATAAGCCCCCTAGAGTAGCGGAAACAGTTGGAGGTATGTTAAACTCAGTAGGAATACAAAATAAAGGACTACAGCATTTTATTGATCATACTCTTCTTTTTTATGAAAAATATAATGTTCCTATTATGGCCAGTATTTCTGCCTACAGTGTGGAAGAATTTAAAAAGATGGTGGATGCACTTCATAAAGATAGGCGTACAGATATGATAGAACTAAATATTTCATGTCCCAATCTAGAGGCTAATGGAAAAGCTTTTGGTATGAGCTGTGAAGCTACTTATGAGATTGTAAGAGAAGTAAGAGGATTGACGGACAAAGTCATTATCCCCAAATTAACCCCGAATGTTGAAGATATAACAGCGATTGCTTTGTCAGCACAAGAGGCAGGAGCTGATGCGCTTTCACTAACAAATACCTATATAGGAATGGCTATAGATATCCATACCAAGAAACCAAAATTAGGTAATGTAATTGGAGGCCTATCAGGTCCCGCGATTAAACCAATTTCTCTAAGAATGGTATGGCAAGTAGCACAAAAGGTGTCTATTCCAATTATTGGTATTGGAGGCATTCAAAATTGGGAGGATGCTATTGAATATTTCTTAGCAGGTGCTTCGGCGGTGCAGGTAGGAACCTACAACTTTGTCAATCCAAACGCCATGGTAGAAATGATTGAAGGAATTGAAAAATATATGGTGAAGCATTCTATGAAGTCTATGAAGGATATTGTAGGAAAAGTGGAAATTACAAATAGCACACTATGATAAGACATAGGTGCTATTTGTACTATGAATGTTTTATTTACCAGAAACCAGGATAGCCAAAGAATGGTCTTCTCCATATTGCTACAAGCGCCAAGAACCATAATAATAAGCTGCTACCAAAGAAAAACTGGGTTTTAGGTGCAGACTGCTGAATATTTCTTGGGCTGAATGCAGGTGACTTTGAGGTCAAGATTTTTTTTACAGTATCAATTCTACTTTTTACTTCTTCTGTTGCAAATCCTTTCATATTATATAAGTGATCAAGGTTTGCAATGTGTTGCTGTAGCTCTTCCTGTGAAACTTCGTTTTTAACTCTTGCGATTTCTCGAAAAATATATCGATCTGATTTGCCAGCATATTCTTTCATAAAAGCATTAAATTCCTTGATTTGCTCTTCGTTTAAGAACATTTGACCTAGCATATAAGAAAAATTGTTTTCTAAATTTTTATTCATAATCTATTTTGCCTCCTTTCAATTTTACTCCTTTGCACTAATATTTTATGTCCAGTTTTGGGATTGGTGCTTAAATAATAAAAAAAATTTGTGCTGTATGAATGCGTAAAGTGCAGGACATATATAAATAGGAAGATATAAATATTTAAAAATTGTAAAAAATAAAGACACAAGAATGTTATACAAAAGAGAGGTTGGCTATGAATAAAACAGACAAAACGCATAAGAATACAAAAGTGGTGATAGGTATGTCTGGTGGCGTAGATTCATCGGTAGCTGCTTTAGTATTAAAAGAGCAGGGTTATGATGTTATGGGTATTTTTATGAAGAACTGGGATGAAAAAGATGAATTTGGCTATTGTACATCTGCAGAAGATTATGAAGATGTACGAAAAGTATGTGATCAAATTGGTATTCCTTACTACACCGTAAATTTTGAGAAAGAATATTGGGATCGGGTTTTTATGTATTTTCTAGAAGAGTATAAAAAGGGACGAACACCCAATCCAGATGTCATGTGTAATAAGGAAATTAAATTTAAGGCATTTCTAGATTATACATTAAAAATTGGGGCAGATTATTTAGCTACAGGACATTACGCACAGGTAGATTATTCTGATGGTGAATTTCATTTGATAAGAGGAGTAGATATCCACAAAGATCAGACTTATTTTCTATGTGCCTTAGGACAATATCAATTGTCAAAGACGATGTTTCCTATTGGACATTTAACCAAATCCAAGGTTAGAGAGATTGCACTGAAGGCAGGCTTAAAAACAGCAAAGAAAAAAGACAGTACAGGAATTTGCTTTATTGGAGAACGAAACTTTAAAGAATTTCTAAGTCACTATTTACCCGCTCAACCGGGTGAAATAAGGACTTTCTCAGGGGAGATAATGGGAAAACATGAAGGCTTAATGTATTATACCTTAGGACAAAGAAAAGGACTGGGCATTGGAGGAACAGGAACAGGAGAGCCGTGGTTTGTTGCAGAGAAGGATATCAAAAACAATATTTTATATGTCGTACAAGGAGAAAAAGATCTTCGACTATATTCCTATGGATTATTGGCTACAGATTTGCATTGGATCAGTCAGAAAACGAAACCTACATCCTTTCAATGTGCAGCAAAGTTTCGATATCGTCAGCCAGATCAAGCTGTGACTGTTTACTTGAAAGAAGAGAACAAATGTATTGTTGTTTTTGAAAAGCCTCAAAGAGCAGTGACGCCTGGACAAGCGGTTGTGTTTTACGATAAAGAACTTTGTTTGGGTGGTGGTATCATTGACCAAATTTACAAAGATAAAACACTTATAAAAAATGGCAAACAGCCATTAGAGGAGTAGTGTGACTACTCCTTTAGGGTATTTTTAGAATTATTTATGAGAAATAAATCTGTGTTTATTCATTTTCTACTACTTGAATCCATATTTTTAGGATTTCTGTAAGGACTAGTTTAAGTACTTTTAATCGATATTCTTTATCATCGACCTTCATAATTCTACGATCAACTACATCGTCAAGAATGTCTATGTCGATTTGTTTGATTTCTTTCCCAAGTAATTCTGTATATTTTTGCTTAATATGTTTTTCTAATGTCAAATTATCCAAGACATCTTCTTCGGATAGCAAAACAATTTGAATTTCTTTTAAAACAACTTTTTTTCGATTAATCGATTCTTCCAACTTTTTTAATCGAATATCTTTATCTTCAATAACCGTTTTTAAATATTGGATTTGCTGGTGATAGATATCGATTCTATAGCTGACCAATGCATTGATACTGACTATGCCCAATAATCCACCTATGATGAATCCTATCCACAAAAATGAAAGATAATATTTTTTTGATGCTTTCATTGCATCCATATTCTCCCACAGTTTTGGATCAATTGAATAAAGCGATAGCCTATATGGGCACCTATTAGTGCTACAACAATATAAGAAATTTGTTTGATAACGGCCTTGAGCTCTCCCTTTAGCAAGCCTTTTTCAATAATTTGAAAGGAAGAAAAAGTACCTCCTAACGCAACAGCAACAGCCCAAATTTTAAGAGAACTTGCTACATCCAGCATGGTTTTCAAGGGTGGGTGGTTATTGATTAAGGCACCAATACCAGCAAACAAACTGGCACCTACGATCACACCAAAGGCAATAAAAAAATTATAAATTAAATGATGGAGAAACACGAATACCTCCTTTATTGATGTGGCATCTGTTCTATAAAATCATATTATATAAAAGGGTATTTTATGCTTAGCAGACGTTATATAAAAAAGAAACTAAAAAATTATAAGATTTGACAAAAAATTTAACAAATTTTGTTTAATCCCTTGACATTTTGTGTAGATTCCGTATAAAATAAACTGTAAAAATAGAACAGCAATAAAATAGCATATAAAAGTTTAAGCAAAAAGCAAGGAAGAGGACAGTAATAAAAAGTGGTGTATACAGAGAGATAATCGGATGGTGAGAGATTATTTGCAAAGCTTTTTATGAAGATCACCTTAGAGCTGAGATCCTGAACGATAGTAGGGATTTTCGCAGGCATGCGTTAAAATGTATTAAGAGATAAGTTGCTGTGACAACTTATAATGAGGGTGGTACCGCGGTTTATTCGTCCCTAAGTGTTGACTTAGGGACTTTTTATTTTTTAAAAATCAAAAATTATCTTAAATGAGAGGATGAAAAGAATGGAAAAGTTTAAGGCATTATCCGAATTGCCGATTGCTGAATGTCAAAATCAAATTTCAGATTTTTGGGATAAAAGTGAAATCCTTGAGAAGAGTATTGAAACAAGAGCAGGAAATAAGTCCTTTATATTTTATGAAGGTCCTCCTACAGCTAATGGAAGACCAGGAATTCATCACGTCATCGCTAGAACTCTAAAAGATTCTGTATGTCGATACAAAACAATGACAGGACATCAGGTAAAAAGAAAGGCCGGATGGGATACCCATGGATTGCCTGTAGAAATTGAAGTAGAAAAGCAGTTAAAATTATCAAGTAAGCAAGAAATTGAGGACTACGGTATGGCGGCATTTAATGAAAAATGCCGGGAGTCTGTATTCTCCTATGAAAGACAGTGGAGAGAAATGACAAGACGTATGGGTTATTCCATCGATTTAGATAACCCTTATATTACGCTAGATAATGACTACATTGAATCTGTTTGGTGGATCTTAGACAAATTCTTTAAAGAAGACTATATCTATGAAGGACACAAAATTCTTCCTTACTGTCCAAGATGTGGAACAGGACTAGCTTCCCATGAAGTATCTCAGGGATATAAGGAAATTAAATCCAATACTGTGATTGTTGCCTTTAAAAGAAAAGATGTTGATGAGTACTTCTTAGTTTGGACGACAACTCCATGGACATTGGCAGCAAATGTAGCATTAGCAGTGCACCCTGAAGAAACATACTTAAAGGTGAAATCTCAAGGAAACGTATTTTACGTTGAAAAGCAATTGTCTAAAAAAGTGCTAGGAGAAGATTTTGAAGTACTAGAGGAATTAAAAGGAAAAGACTTAGAATACATGGAATACGAACAATTAATGCCTTTTGTAAAAGCAGATAAAAAAGCATTTTTTGTGACCGTTGCCGATTATGTAACTACAGAGGATGGAACCGGAATTGTCCATATTGCACCAGCATTTGGTGAAGATGACTACCAAGTAGGAAGAAAATATGATCTTCCAGTTCTACAACCTGTTAGTGAAGAAGGAAAATATATTACTACGCCATGGGAAGGCAGATTTGTCATGGACTGTGATGTAGACATTATCAAATGGCTTCATGCAGAAGGCAAATTATTCAAGAAAGAAAAAATAGATCACAACTATCCACACTGCTGGCGTTGTTCAACGCCACTATTATACTATGCAAAACCAAGCTGGTATATTGAAGTAACCAAGATGAAGGATCAATTGATTGCAAACAATAATAGTGTAAACTGGTATCCAGATTATGTTGGAGAAAAGCGCTTTGGAAATTGGCTGGAAAATTTAAATGACTGGGCTTTATCGAGAAACCGTTATTGGGGTACACCTTTAAATATTTGGAGATGTGAATGTGGTCATACTACGTCCGTAGGATCAAGACAGGAATTGATAGAAAAGGCGATTGAAAACATTGACGAAACCATTGAATTACACAGACCTTATGTAGATGATGTGCATTTAAAGTGTGAGCATTGTCAAGGGGCTATGACAAGGGTTACGGAGGTAATCGACTGCTGGTTTGATAGTGGAGCGATGCCTTTTGCGCAGCATCACTATCCATTTGAAAACAAAGAAGACTTTGATCAATTATTCCCAGCAGATTTCATATGTGAGGGAATTGATCAAACCCGTGGATGGTTCTATTCACTTTTAGCGATTTCAACCTTTGTAAAAGGCGTTTCACCCTATAAAAACGTACTTGTAAATGATTTGATTTTGGATAAAGATGGAAGAAAAATGTCAAAATCTAAAGGAAATACAGTAGATCCATTTGAGCTTTTTGATCAATATGGTGCGGATGTATTAAGATGGTATTTACTTTATGTTTCTCCTGCTTGGACGCCAACTAGGTTTGATGTGGAAGGATTAAAAGAAGTACAGAGCAAATTCTTTGGTACCATTCGAAATGTTTATAATTTCTTTACCCTTTATGCCAACACCGATGAAATCAATCCAAAGGAATTCTTTGTAGATTACAAGGAACGTCCAGAACTAGACAGATGGATACTATCTAAATATCACAGCTTAGTAGAAGAAGTAACTTCCGAGTTAGAAATTTATGATTTAACAAAGGCGATAAGGAAGATCCAAGATTTTGTAAATGAAGATTTATCTAATTGGTATATCCGACGTGCACGTCGTCGTTTTTGGGCTACTGAATTGACAGAAGATAAAAAAGCAGTTTATAATACAACCTATGAAATCCTTGTAGGGGTTGCTAAATTAGTAGCACCTTTTGCACCATATTTATCTGAAGAGATGTATCAAAACTTAACTGGTGAATTATCTGTACATTTAGCAGACTATCCAACGGTAGACAAAGGTTTGATTGATGCTGCAGTAGAAGAAAGAATGGATTTGGTCAGAGATTTAGTAGGCTTGGGAAGAGCAGCAAGAGCGCAAGCAAAAATCAAAGTACGTCAACCTATTCAAAAAGTACTCATTGACGGAAAGTACGAAACACTTATTTCTGATTTAGTACCTTTGATGCAGGAAGAATTAAATGTGAAAGAAGTTGTCTTTGAAAGAGAACTGAATCATTTTATGAATTTTAATCTAAAGCCTAATTTCAAAGTTGCAGGACCGATCTTAGGAGCGAAAATTAAGTTATTAGGAAAAGCGTTAGGAGCATTAGATGCTTCTGTTATTGCACCGAAACTGGAAGCGGGAGAAAGTATCCCAGTAACCCTTGATGAAGAGATATTTGACATTACAAAGGATCATGTGTTGATTACGATATCTGCAAAAGAAGGCTTTACAGTTGAAATGGCCAATAATCTTTTCGTAATTCTAGATACCACATTGACACAAGAATTAATTGATGAGGGTTTTGCGCGTGAATTTATTTCAAAAGTTCAGCAGATGCGTAAGAATAATGGTTATGAAATGATGGATCAAATCCGTATCTATTTTGACGGAGATGAAGCAATTGCTAAAGCTGTAGCTGTGCATAAAGAATATATTATGCAGGAAACCTTGGCAGTATCCATTGAAACCGTATCGGATGATACCTTTGAAAAACAAAACTTAAATGATCATGAAACAGGTATTAAGTTAGAACGAATATAGATTGAATTTAAAAATCAGCCGTGGGCGGCTGATTTTTAAATTTTGAAGAAAATTTTTAAAAGGTGCTTTAATAAATGAAAAATGACTTTCAGTGGATGGGAAATTTATGTAGAATATTGGTATGAAAAGATTTTGATGATTAGACAAGATGGGTATATAGAAAAATGTGTGAGTAATAAAATAAGCCAATGATTTGTAGGAGGTTTTATATGCACAAATCAAATGAAGCAAAGAAAACAATATCTACACAAAGACAAATAACTCCTTTCATACAGCCAATTTTTGAAGATGAGACTTTATTTTCGGCAGGGCCCATTACAGTTTTCCAATGGAGAGCAGAGGAAACTTTGCCTATTATGTTTGTATCTTCAAATGTGCATCAATTTGGCTATGAAGCTGAAGCATTAATGAATGACAAAATTGCATATCTAGATATGATTTATCATGAGGATAGAAAAAGAGTTATGGAAGAGATGGCGAAAAATAAGACTTTAGGAGAGATTCGTTTTGAACAGGACTATCGTATTGTATGTGCCAATGGAGAAATTAGGTGGGTATACGATTGTACTGTTATGAAAAAGAACTACTTTGATCAAATTGATGCATACTATGGCTATATATTAGATATTACAGAACGAAAAAAATCAGAAGAAAAACTTAAAATGGCAAAAAAAGTATTTGATTACACCATCGAAGGTATTGTAATAACGGATATAGAAGGGACAATACAGTGGGTGAATCCAGCATTTACAAAGATTACAGGATATGATGCCCAAGAAGCTATAGGAAAAAATCCAAGAATATTACGTTCACAACGACATCATCCTCAATTTTATAGAAATATGTGGCATGATTTGTTAACAAAGGGACAGTGGCAAGGAGAGATATGGAATCGTCGTAAAAGTGGAGAGACTTATCCTGAATGGCTGACGATATCAGCGGTAAAAGATGATCATGGAAAAACCATTCAATATGTCTCTGTCTTTAATGATATTACAGAACGCATCAAACAGGAAGAACACATTAAGTATCAAGCATACCATGATGCATTAACAGGACTACCGAATAGATATTTGTTTAAAGATCGTCTAGGGATTGCCTTGGCACAAGCTCATCGATCTCATCAGAAAATCGCAGTACTATTTTTAGATATTGATCGTTTCAAACGGATTAATGATACATTAGGACATGCTCTAGGAGACATATTGCTCCAAGAAGTAGCAAAAAGATTTAAAGAATGTGTCAATGAAGGAGATACGGTTGCACGATTGGGTGGTGATGAATTTACAATCCTTCTTGAAGATATACAAGGAATAAAAAATGTTTTAACAGTAGTACATAAACTTTTTCATGCATTAGATGAACCCTTTGTGTTGAAAAATCATGAAATTTATGCTACTACAAGTATTGGTATTAGTTTGTATCCTGATGATGGCCAGGATATAGATACTTTAATGAAAAATGCAGATATAGCTATGTATCGTGCAAAAGAGAGTGGAAGAGATAATTATCAGTTATATACGTCAGCAATGAATGCAGTGGCCTGTGAGCAGCTTAAAATGGAAAATGATATGTACAGAGGATTGGAGAGAGAAGAGTTTATACTATACTATCAACCTCAGGTGGAAGCCCATACAGGTAAAATAATAGGAGCAGAAGTGCTAATTCGCTGGCGGCATCCAGATTTGGGGATGATACCTCCAGGAAAATTTATTCCCTTAACAGAAGAAACAGGATTCATTGTGAGTTTAGGGAATTGGATACTTCACAAAGCTTGTGAGCAAATTAAGACTTGGCAGATACAAGGATTGCCTGCTATACCGATTTCAGTGAATCTCTCTCCATTGCAGTTTAAGCAAAAAAAATTGGTTGAAAACATAGTGGAGATATTGAAAAAAACAGATATAGAGGCTAGATATTTAGAATTAGAGATTACAGAAACAAACGCCATGATAGATCCTAGATTTACCATCAAAACATTGGAACAGTTGAAAAATATGGGGATCAAGATAGCCATTGATGACTTTGGAACAGGGTATTCTTCCTTAGCGTATTTTAAGAATTTTCCTGTCCATAAATTGAAGATCGATCAATCTTTCATAAGAGAAATTGATCAAGATCGTGGGAATCAAGCAATTGTATCTGCAATTATCGCAATGGCCCGTAGTCTTGGATTGAAATCTATTGCGGAAGGTGTAGAAACAGAAGCACAACTGAACTACTTAAAAGTTCAGGGATGCAACCAGATTCAGGGATACTTTTTTAGTCCTCCTGTACCAGCAGATAAATTTGAAAAAATTTTAAGGACTGGATATAGCAAATAAAAATAGACCCTTCACAGTGTCTTATTAGGCTGTGAAGGGTTTGATTATCGATGTATATTATTTAGCATGATCATATTTTCAAGATCCTTTGCAGGAAGTGGTTTGCTAAAAAGATAACCTTGAGCAATATCGCAGTGTTGTTTTTTTAGGGTTGACAATTGTTCAGGGGTCTCTACCCCTTCAGCTACTACTTTAAGGTCCATACCGTGAGCTAAATCGATGACTGCCTTTGTAATCGCAGCATCATCGGAATAATCAATACAGTCATAAACAAAGGATTTATCCATCTTTAATATATCGATGGGCAGTTTTTTTAGATAGGTTAATGAAGAATAGCCAGAACCAAAATCATCTAAGGCAATTTGAATCCCCATCTTTCTTAATTCCTTTAAAATAATAAGGGTTTTATCTAAATCTTTCATTGCCAAACTTTCAGTAATTTCTAAGGTCAACCAGGATGCATCCATTCTTGTTTCTTGTAATATCATTTCTATTTGTCTCGCTAAATTTTGATGCTGTAGCTGGCGCGCGGAAAGATTGACAGACATTTTTAAAGGAGGATAACCTTTATCTTGCCATAATTTATTTTGTGAACAGGCAGTGCACAATACCCATTCGCCTATGGAATGAATAAGCCCTGTCTCTTCAGCGAGAGGAATAAACTTTAAAGGAGATATAAAGCCTAAAGAAGGATGATGCCATCTTATTAATGCCTCCATGCCAATCATTGTATTTGAAACAACATCAATTTGTGGTTGATAATATACCATCAATTCTTTACGTTTTAGTGCATACCTTAAATGATTTTCCATCTCAAGTTTTTCTACTAATTGTTGATTCATATAAGATGTATAATACCTATAGCTGTTCTTTCCTTCTCGTTTTGCATGATACATGGCCATATCTGCATTTTTAAACAATGTATGGATATTTACACCATTATTTGGATAGATAGCGATACCAATACTAGGAGTAATATAAAACTCACGGTCATCTAAGATCCATGGATTTTGAAAAGAGGAGATGATATTTTCGACAATCGTGGTTACTTCATGGATATCCCTCACTTCGTCTAGCAAAATAACAAATTCATCTCCACCTATACGGGTTACCGTATGAATTTCACCAATGTGTTTTTTGAGTAAATCACCAACGTTTTTCAACAAAAGATCTCCAAACATATGGCCTAATGTATCATTCACTGTTTTAAAGTTATCTAGATCCATATATAATAAAGCTAGCTGACGTTGATGTTGTTCTGCTTTGATGATGGCCTCTGAGAATTTTTCGTTAAAGAAGGTTCTATTGGGTAATCCTGTTAAGGTGTCATAGTATGCCAAATAATAGATTTCTTCATCTCTTTTTTCAAGGGTATGAAGTTGGTTTTGAAGATCTTCTTCTGTAGCAACCAATTCTTCATGAATGCGTTCTAAGTCTTTGTAACTTTCACACAACATTTTTTGCCAATAGGTATTTGTTTTTATGCTGTGTTGAATAAGTAGATAAAAGAGACTTCCGGTAAAGATAACATATAACCAACCTTTCAACATCTGGAAGCTTATTAACAATGGGGAATCATCAATTAATATGTGTAGAAGCGTATCGGAAAATAATACCCACAAAATCCCAAAAGTCATGTAAAGAATCGTAACTTTTAAGGGATATTTTTTTGATGTTAAGCCTCCATTCACTGGCAATTTATCCAATAAAAATTCAAAGCTATCGAAATCTCTATTGAAAATAAGCTTTCTATTACGTCCACTTTTGTTTTTGTTATGAAACATATAAGCACCTCTTTGTATGTAGTTTGTTTATTAAATACTGAAAGTAATAGGTGTTAAATAAAATTATATACTATTTTGTTTCAATTGTATTAAAAAACTTATGACAATAGTATAAAAGTTAGCATGACTGTTGCAATATAAATAAGACTTATTGAGATCAAGGCTGTGCTTGATCTCAATAAATGGTACCATTAGGATAGAAATTATGATCAGTAGGAGCTTTTATCGAGGGCTGTGAGTATTTGTAGAGGGGGTGTATCGTTTACGAGGCCAACTGCATATACCGTATAATATCTATCGGGTTTGAGCAATTGATTGGGAGCATTTAATACGACTTGATTTGTTCCTGCTATTCTTGCTTGCAAAGTATAGTTTCCAGGTGCTACAACTAAGTTAGGACTGATTTCTCTGAATTCAATGTTTCTAAATAAAATTGTTCCATCAGGCAATGTTATATCAACCATAGGTGCATTAGGTGATAGATGAACAAACTTTATTTGTGTTTTACCAGGCTGTAAAGGAGATGCTGTGTCTGGTATAACAAGAGGTTTGATGTTTTTGACCAAGCCAGTGGCAGCTACTGTATAGTTTCCACCAGGCATAACATCAATACTGGTATTAATCACAGGTGTGGTTGTTGTCCCAGCAGGATAAACTAAAACACTATATTTGCCAGGAATGAGTGAAAGATAGGGTGTAAATTCCTTATACTTTAAGTTTGAAGCAATCAATTTACCACTGGCATATACATCTACAGCAGGTGCATCGGGAGATGCATGAAGAATTCTTACATAGGACGGCATCGCCACATTTCTATAAAGAGACTGCATATAAGGACAATAAAACATCATTGGTCACCACCTTTCTCTATTATCTAAGATATAAATATGTGGAGAAAGAGGATTTGGTGATTATGTGAAAGAGATAAAAGAAAAGCTACATACTTTTGAAAGTAGCAGCTTTTCTTTTATGGAAGGGTGAAAAAACAGATATTAAAAGAAAATCCTTACAAATTTTATAGCATAGATATCGCATAAAACTAAATCATCGGTTTCAGGTTCACGAATAATGACATAGCTGATGCCCACATCTACTAAAGTTCCTTCTCTATCAATTAGCATATTGGTACCAATCAAGAATTCAATTTTTACGTATCTACCGATTTGCGTTCTCAGATATCCTTGTGTATAACTTATATCTGTCTCCACCGGTGCGCCAGGTTCGTATTCAAAATCTGGTGGTGTGGTATAATCTGGGGCTGGTGTGGGTTCGGGTGTATAGGGTGGTGTTGGCGTAGTTCCTGGGGTATAAGGTGGTGCAGGCATTGGTGTATAGGGTGGCATTGGTGATGGTGGTACATTAGGCTGTGATGGATACATAGGCATCCTTGGATAAAAATTGTTTAGATATGGATTGTGAAACATAAATCATCCTCCTTAATTATATTTGTGCTTATTTAGAAATAGAAAATTGTAGGTATATTGAATTTATGTGAATAAGTCTATAATATTTTAACCACTAGCGAATTGACGAAATAGATTTTTTTATCGAATAGAAATTAAGTTTGGGCATAAAGTTCCGTAGGGTTGTAGAAACAGTGCTGCTGTACCCTTACCTGCAAAGATCCTGTACCATTTCGAGGAAATGTAGAAGGACATGTAGGTATGAAAGGATTAAAATACCACAAGGAATATCCTACAGTGAACAATCTGTTACCTGCAAGAGCCCAATCAGCAATATCATAATGTATTTGTTCTGGTGGACTGGCCCAAATAGTTTGGGGATTGGGTTTTCCACCAAGTACAGAGCGAACACAATCAAACTGACCTTTTTGATAGATCACTTTTCGGACATCTCCTTGACCTACGCGATGATATTCTCCATAGGGAACCCTTACTCTATTCATAACAACAGTCGCAACTGCTTTCATGCCGTCATCACCTTCACCGCCAGCTTCACACTTAATGATTCTTGCTAATAATTCTCGGTAAGAATAGGCCATAATTTATTCACCTCATTTTTATACTGATACTATTAATCTATGCAGAATATTTCAAAATGGAACTAAAACTTACAATAAATATTGAGAAAATCTATGAAAAGATAGAGGAATGAAGATATTGACATAGAATACATTCTATAAGAATATATTGAAAAAAGGAAGGAAACATGTGTAAGTATACGGGCTTCTATTTTGAGACTAGGTTTAGATAAATCATAAGGAATCTAGTCAATTACATTTTGTATGAAAACGATTAATGTAAAGTGTCCCCCGCTTTGCTGTGTGCAAGTGGGGGATTTTAATAAAATGTATTTTTTATTTCGTTTAAACGGTATAATATATACATATTCAATAAAAAAGGAGAAATACAAAGTGAAAAAGACATTTAAAGATTACGGGTTTCAACATTTCATTGAAAAAAATTTACAAGATAGCAACATAACTGAACCTACGAAGATACAGGCAGAAACATTTCCATTAATACAAGAAGGAAGAGATGTCATTGGGAAAGCCAAAACAGGAACAGGAAAAACACTGGCTTATTTATTACCTATGATCGATCAAATACATCCATCTAAAAAAGAAGTGCAAATGTTGGTATTAGCACCTAGTAGAGAATTAAGTCTTCAGATCAAAAAGGAAGTAGAATACGTGATAAAAGATACAGAGATTGTTGTAGAAGCTTTGGTAGAAGGTATGAACTTAGAAAGACAACTAGAAAAGTTAAAACGTAAGCCACAGTTGATTATTGCTACACCGGGACGGCTTGTTCATATCTTAAGTCTTAAAAAGATTAAATTACATGGTGTCAAAATTGTGGCATTAGATGAAGTCGATCAAATATTGGATCAAGGATTACAGGATAAGGTACAGATGATTATTAAAAGTACATTAAAAGAAAGACAATTGCTAAGCTTTTCTGCAACCATGTCAAAGGAAGCAAAGAAGGTATTAGATAGCTTAATGAAAGAACCTTTATTTATCAACTTAGATCATATACAACCCGTACCATCGACCATAACTCATCAGTATATTGTTAGCAAAAATCCTAAGAAGACAGATACTTTAGTAGAATTGCTAGAGGTGATAAAACCTCCAAAATCCTTGATATTTATTAATAGAAATGAGAATGTCGATAGATTTGTAAAGGAATTAAAAAAGAAAGGATTTTCAGTGGGAGGAATACAGACAAGAACCAAAAACCAAGATCGACAGCATTTGTTAAATCATTTTAATAAGGGAAAATTAAACATATTAGTTACCACAGACTTGTTTACACGTGGCATGGATTTTCACGAGGTTACGCATATTTTTAATATGGATTTGCCATTAAATAAAACTGATTATCTACATAGAGCAGGACGTACAGGAAGAATGAATAAAGAAGGTGTGGTCATAAATATTGTGAGAGATCGGGAAAAATTTGTAATGTATAAAATGATGAAACATTTAAATATCCAAGTAGAAGCAATAGATATTATAAAGCAGAAGATTGTTCCCATTGAAAAAATCATTAGAAAAAATAAATGAACTGAAGAAAGAATGTGACGTGGGAGGAGTATAAAGATGAAGGCATTATTTACCTATGATTATGGACATGAAAATATGAATCGAATTCGTGCATTAGGATATGAAATACGCTATGTACATGAACGAGAAGCAAAAATAGATGTCCAAAACAAGGATGCTGAGGTTTTGGTATGTTACAATCCTTTTTCTACCTTAGATATAACACAGATGAAGCATTTAAAATGGATACAATTGTCTAGCATCGGTATTGACCAAGCACCTCTTGATTATATTAAGACGAAAGGCATTCTCCTTACCAATAATAAAGGTGGTTATAGTATTCCCATGGGAGAATGGATCGTAATGAAAGTATTAGAAATGTATAAAAATAGCAGAAAACTTTATGCACAACAGCAAAACAAACAGTGGAAAATGGATAAATCCTTATTGGAATTGTATGGAAAGACCCTAGGCTTTATAGGTACAGGAAGTATTGCAATAGAAGCAGCCAAAAGACTGCAAGGATTCGGTGTAAAGACCTTAGGTTTAAACACCCTAGGAAAACAAGTAAAGTATTTTGATGCGTGCTATCCAATGGGGAGCATGAAAGAAATGCTCAAAAAATGTGATGTGGTGATACTAACCATTCCGTATACCGCTAAAACCCATCATTTGATCAATAAAGATACAATGAATGCGATGAAAGATCAAGTGTATTTGGTCAATGTATCTAGAGGGAGTATTATTGATGAAAAAGCTTTGATTTCCTATTTGAAACAAGGAAAGATAAGAGGTGCAGCGCTAGATGTTTTTGAAGAAGAGCCGTTAAGCCAAGATAGCCCTTTGTGGAATTTGGAGCATGTCATCGTTACGCCCCATAATTCATGGATTTCAGAAATGGGAAATGTAAGAAGATTTGAGATGATTTATGAAAACTTGAGTAGATATATTAAAGGTGAAGTGTTAAAGAATAGGATAGAGGTAGAGAAAGGATACTAAAAATGGAAGCGGTGCAAAGGGGGACGATAATGATTAATAATTATGAAATTGTTTTAAGACTTGTTTTAGCTAGTGTATTAGGAGGATTTATAGGATTAGAAAGAGAAGCAAACAATAGACCAGCAGGATTTAGAACCCATATTTTGGTTACCGCAGGTTCTGCTCTTGTGATGTTGATATCGATGTATGGATTCAGAGGATTAGGGATAGATGGTTCTGGTGGAGAACCAGCAAGGCTAGCTGCTCAAGTAGTCAGTGGAATTGGTTTCTTAGGAGCAGGAACCATTCTAAGACAAGGAAATAGTATTCATGGCCTAACAACTGCCGCCAGTTTGTGGGTAAGTGGTTGTATCGGATTAGCTATAGGCAATGGGTATTATATTGGGGGATTGACAACTGCTGGTATTGTATTATTTTCTTTGGTAAGCTTGAGGTTGCTTGAAAAAAATATTTTCAAAGACAAGTATAAAACCTTACATTTATTATGCTTTGAACGACCAGGACTAATTGGAGATATTGGGACCATATTAGGAAATCATAAGATCACCATTAAACATATTACTTTGTCCTCCTATGATGAAGATCATTATATATGTCTTCATGTAGATATCGTGATGAAATTACCCTATCAATTTTCTGCAGATCCTTTATTTATGGATGTCAGAAAAATAGAAGGTATTCGATGTGTAAA
This sequence comes from Clostridiaceae bacterium 35-E11, assembly GCA_038396625.1. Classification (GTDB taxonomy): domain Bacteria; phylum Bacillota; class Clostridia; order Peptostreptococcales; family Thermotaleaceae. Next base: position 2,596,084 of record CP121688.1, on the reverse strand, counting down.
TTGGGAAGGGGAATGGGAACAAAAGGAGACTTCAGCATCATAAAAAGAGGCATGAAAACGCCATATAAAGAGTAATAATGGAGGTAGCAAACATGAGATTAATACTAGATACTCATTGTCATACAATTGCCAGTGGGCATGCCTACAGCACAGTGCAAGAAATCATACAGTCTGCAAAAAGTAAAAACTTGAAGATGGTTGCCATAACAGATCATGGTCCAGCTATGCCTGGCACATGTCATGTTGGTCATTTTTGGAATATGCAAGTGATTCCTAGAACAATAGAGGGGATTGAAATATTAAGAGGTGTGGAGGCAAATATCATTGATTATCAAGGAAATTTAGATATGGAAGAAGAAGTGCTAAAGAGATTAGATATTGTCATTGCTAGCCTTCATGAGTTATGCATTAAAGGTGGTTCCCAGGAGGACAATACAAAGACCGTGATAGGTGCCATGTCGAACCCCTATGTAGATATTATTGGACATCCAGGTAATCCTGTATATACAATGAATGTAGATGCAGTGATGAAGGCTGCGAAAAAACATAATGTATTAATTGAGATTAATAATAGTTCTTTTCATGTCAGAACAGGCAGTAAAGAAAATTGTGTTTATATTGCAAGAAAAGCAAAAGAAATAGGTTGTAAAGTGATTGTAGGAAGTGATGCACATATAAGCTATGATGTGGGAAGATTTGATACGGTAATGGAAATCTTTAAGGAAATTGACATGCCAGAAGAACTGGTGATGAATACTTCCACTGAAAAGTTAAAAAATTACTTGAAGCAAAAAGGGAAGCTTTTGTAATTTCACATAAAAACAAATGACAAGGAGGAATAATATGGGAAGGATAAGACCATTAGAACTACATGAAGTAGATCATGAAAGTCAAGAGATATTTCAAGCTTTTTTAAAGCAACGGGGAAATATTCCCAATATGTTTAAAACCTTAGCCCATCGACCAGAATTATTAAAAACTGCGTTTAAGCATTTTTCCACAGTACTAAACACAGGAACCGTAGATATTCGCCTAAAAGAAATGGTAGCTGTAAAGGTATCCCAAATGAATCAATGTGAATACTGACTGGCGTCTCATACTGTTTTGGCAAAACAGTTTGGTGTATCAGAAGAAGCCATTTATGCAATGGCAGATAAAGAAGATAATCCAGAACTTTTTACAGAAAGGGAGAAAGTAGCCTTAGAGTTTGCAGAGGTAATGACCAAAGATTCTAACAATGTGACCGATGATTTGTGGAATCGACTAAGAGGATATTTTGATGAAGGAGAAATTATTGAAATTGCTTGCGTAGTAGGAACATTTAATTATTTTAACAGATTTAACAATGCTTTGGGCACAGAAATTACTAAATAGAGAGACAAAAACTTCTACGGGAATCGTAGGAGTTTTTTGTCTATAATTTGAAAAAACACAAATAATATATTTATATAGTCAAACAATAAAATAATTGCACAGGCTTTTATTACAACAAATGCTTAGAATTTGAAAGCGAAGGTGATAAAATTGAAAATCATAGAAAATGTCTATGGAAACTTTTTAAGAGCGTCTTTTGCAGTAATAAACCCCTTTAAAAAAGCAGTGATTCAGACACAATGTAAAGTGCATCTATTTATCAACATGCATGCATTAGAAATTTTAAAAAAAGATGGGTATATCATTGAAGGGCATTTTTTTAGCAATAATATCATGAAAATGAATGAGGGAGCAGTATGGGCAGATCAAGATTTTAAAAGTAGTCAACATTTCTATGATCCTTATACAAAAAAAGGATTATATGGAAGAAAAAATGCGTATCAATTGGGCGAGGAGTATTATATAAAAGCCATAAAGTTTTGGAAAAAAGGAGAATTGGACATAGCACTCTTTTATTTTGGGGCTGCGGTACATATTGTACAGGATATGACAATTCCCCAACATGCAAATGTGAGACTACTAGATAACCATCGTCAATATGAGACATTTGTAAAAAGAACATATAAATATGCACATGATTTTAAGGTGAATCAAGGTGTAATCGTCCTAGATTCTATAGGAGAATATATTGTGCATAATACCAAGATAGCAAAAAAAATATATAAGAAGTTTAAGAGAATCAAAAAAGATGAAGAAAGATATTATAGGGTTACCAAATGTTCTTTACCTTTAGCAGAAAGAACAACGGCAGGATGCATGATAATGTTTTATAACGATATATTTGAAAAGAGACTGCATTAGATGTGTATGGCTAGATTTTAAAATAATATTGGATAAAAGCTAAAAGTTTTTGTTTCTTACCTTAAAATTGGGATAATTATTAAAGAAGGGAGGGGAGTTTATGAATGAAGTAATCAAATTAATCAAGAACCATCGGTCCATTAGAAAATTTCAAGATAAATCTATTGATGACAGTTTGATTCAACAGATCATAGAGGCAGCCCAATGTGCATCTAGTTCCACATTTGTACAGGCTTATTCAATTATTGGAATAAAAAATCCAGAAATGAAGAAAAAATTAGCACATTTTTCTGGAGATCAACCCTATGTTGAAAGTGCTCCATTATTTTTAGTATTTTGTGCAGATATGCATCGGCTAGACTTGGCTTGTAGGTTGCATGATACTGAAATGGTTGGAGATTATACCGAATCGTTTATTATGGCGACGGTGGATGCTGCCTTGGCTGCACAAAATACCATGGTTGCTGCTGAGTCCTTAGGTTTGGGAGGGGTATACATCGGCGGTATTCGTAATCATCCTCATGAAGTAAGCGCGCTTTTAGAATTACCCCAATTTGTCTATCCTGTTTTTGGCATGTGTTTAGGATATCCCCATCAAAATCCTGAAATAAAGCCGAGATTACCAATGAATATTGTATATAAAGAAGAAAAATATAATGTTTTAGATGAAGAAATGAAAATAAAGCAATATGATGAGAAGATGGAGCAATATTACATTCAACGGACAAAAGGAAAAAGAAGTGACACATGGACACAGCAGATGGCAGAGAAAATGCACAAAGAAACGAGACCGCATATGAAGGAATTTCTTGCAAGTAAAGGATTTCTATTGAAATAGTAAGAAAAACGCCTGATCAATACAATGGGATAAATTGATCAGGCGTTTTTTATGGGATGAATCTTTATTGTTTTAAATAGATGTTTTAGTTGAATTTTACCAAATACTTCGATAAAATTAGTAGTAGCCTTAAAAATTTTGTGCGTAAAGGAAGGAAAACATATGACAAAGGATCATAAAGTATTACCTATTCTCTCGGGAATTATGACATCATCCATATTTGGCTTTTCATTTCTATTTACAAAGGAAGCGTTAAATACCGTTGATGCCGTGGATTTATTAGGATTTCGATTTGGAATTGCTGCATTAGTATTGATTATTTTACAACAGACCAAAGTTATAAAAATTAATTATAAAGGAAAGAATATAAAGGCGTTGCTTGTTTTGTCTTTATTTCAACCGGTTTTATATTTTATCTTTGAAACAGTAGGTGTAAGCAAAACCTCAACTTCAGAAGCAGGAATTATGATTGCTTTAGTACCCGTTGTTGTAACTTGTTTTGCAGCCATATTTCTGAAAGAAATTCCTTCAAAGTCCCAGCTGTTTTTTATTTTTACTTCATTAGCAGGTGTACTCTGCATTATATTTATGAAGGATCAAGGGAAGGAAAGTGGCAGTTTTATCGGGATACTTTATTTGGCAGGAGCAGTGCTTTGTGCGGCTACATTGAATATACTTTCTAGAAAATTGTCAACTAGCTTTAAACCTGTAGAGATTACTTTCTGTATGATGTGGGTAGGTGCAATATTTTTCAATGGAGTGGCTTTTGTAAAGCATGGGATAGCAGGAGATATCATGGGGTATTTTACGTCTTTGGGTGATAGGAAGATATGGGTTGCTATTTTATATTTAGGGATATTGTCTTCTATTGTGGCTTTCTTCATGGTTAACTATACGCTGTCTAAGTTGGAAGCATCAAGGGCTGCAATTTTTACAAATTTAACTACGGTGATTTCTATTTTGGCAGGGGTTTTGATTAGAAAAGAACCCTTTAGTATTTATCAGTTTATTGGTGGATGCTTAATTTTATTGGGGGTTTGGGGAACAAACTATTATGGAGCGAAGAAAGAAAAAATAGATCAATTAAGAGATATCATGCCACAATAGGCAGGTTATTAGACGATGTGTTAATATTGTGTTATGATGATATAGATACCAAAAATAAAGGATAAAGGAGTAATTACATGAGTAAACAAGTTTTAGCGACTGTTGGTGGCAAAGAAATTACAAAGGAAGATTTGAATTTGGCATTAATGCATGCACCAAAGGATCAAGCAATGCAGTTAAATACCTTTGCAGGAAAAAAGTACTTATTAAATGAGATGATCATTCAAGAAATGCTTTATCTAGATGCAAAAGAAAAAGGATTAGATAAAGATGAAGCTTACTTAAAAGAATTAGAAGCTGTTCGGGAAAGTTTATTGAAGCAGTATGCGATAAAGAACTTATTGGCTGATGTGAAGATAGAGGAAAATGGAGCGAAAGAATATTATGATGCTAATCCAAACCAGTTTGTAAAAGGTGAATCTGCTAGCGCAAAACATATATTAGTAAAGGAAGAAGAAGAGGCGCAAGCTGTTTTGAATGAATTAAAAGAAGGAAAAAGCTTTGAAGAGGCTGCAAAAGAATATTCACAATGTCCTTCTAAGGAAAAAGGTGGAGATTTGGGTTATTTTGAAAAAGGAAGAATGGTGCCTGAATTCGAGGAAGCAGCCTTTGCCTTAGAAATTGGTGTTGTTAGTGAACCTGTTAAGACTCAGTTTGGATACCATATTATTAAGGTAGAAGACAAGAAACCATCTACTACAATGGCTTTTGAAGCAGTAGAAAAGCAAATTGAAGATTATCTTTTAAGAGAGAAGCAAAATCAGAAATTTAGAGAGTACACAGATGCACTAAGAAACAAATATGAAATTACTGCAAATGAAGAATTGTTGAAATAGTATGTAAGGGCCAGAAAAACGCTGGCCCTTTTTTAAAATAAAAGCTATATAAAAGGAGGAAATTTCATGGCAAGTAGTTATTCTTTTGATGTGGTTTCAGAAGTAAATTTACAGGAAGTAGACAATGCTGTTAATCAAGCCAAAAAGGAATTATCACAACGATATGATTTTAAGGGTAGCAAAGCTCAAATTACTTTGGATCAAGATGAAATAAAGATATTGGCAGAAGATGATTTTAAAATTAAAAGCATCATTGACATCCTTCAAGGGAAAATGGTAAAAAGAAATGTTCCATTGAAATCCTTAAGCTATGATAAGGTAGAGCCTTCTGGTGGTGGAATGGTTCGTCAAGTAGTGAAGATTCAAAGAGGCATTGACAAAGAAAAAGGAAAACAAATTGTGGCTGCTATTAAGGCATCAAAGCTTAAAGCCCAAGCTCAAATTATGGATGATCAGGTACGTGTAACGAGCAAGAGTAAGGATATCTTACAAGAGGTGATTCAGGCCTTAAAAAGTCAAGATTTTGGATTAGAATTACAATTTACTAACTATAGGTCATAAAAAAGTTCCTAAATTTTAGGAACTTTTTATGATGTTGATGTATAATATACTTATGGTTTTTGTGTGTAAGAAAGGAGTGTGAAATGATGATAGATAAATCTATCCGTAGAATTTATTTTCTGATGAGTATTTCCACATTGTTTTGGGCAGGTGCATTTATCGCCGGAAAAATAGGGGTAAAAGAAATACCTCCTTTTTCGCTTGCTTTTTTTCGTTTTTTATTTGCTACAATGATTATATTTGTTATAATGGTAAAATGCGAGAAAAAAGATTGGCGGTTAAAGAAGCAAGATTGGCTCCCTATTATTTTATTAGGTGTTATTGGTATGTTTGGCTATCATGTCTTATTTTTCACAGCTTTAAAATATACCACTGCAGTGAATTCTGCTATGATAGGTGCGACAAATCCTTTAATTACTAGTATCTTAGCTGCTATATTTCTAAAAGAAAAACTAGGATGGAAGAGGTTCGGAGCGATTAGCCTTGCATTTACAGGGGTGGCATTGACGATTTCTAATGGAGAAATAACGGTTTATAGAAATCTGACATTTAATCATGGAGATTTATTAATGCTGGTTGCTGTATGCTGTTGGGCAGTATATGCGATTATCAGCAAGCGTGTAATGGAAAGATATTCGCCTTTGATTTTAACTTCCTACAGCTTTCTTGTGTGCTTATTTTTACTCATTCCTTTTGTAATATTAGAAAATCCTTTGGTATATCTGCCACATGTTACCTGGAAAGGATGGACATCAGTATTATATATGGCGATTTTTCCTTCTGTTATTGGTTATCTTGTTCAACAGATGGCAATCAAACAAATTGGAGCTAGCAGAATGGCTGCCTTTATCAATTTGGTGCCAGTATTTTCAATTGTTTTAGCATGGTTGATTCTTCATGAAACCATTACACTATTTAAATTATTTAGCGCCGCAATTATTATTTCTGGCGTTTATCTAAATACACGGTTAAAGAGTTTAGAACCTGAAAAATTAGTAAAGAATAAAAGATAAGCGTGTGATGGTTCAAGGATGATGTACTAGGCGCTATTAAATGAGATAAAAATAAGATTGTTTTTATAAACATTACATGATATGCTAAAGACTAAGTTTTAACAGCATATACATATATTTATTGATGAGAGGATGAATAAACATGGAAGATAAAAAAATTGTAACACTTATGGATGAAGAAGGACAGCCACTAGATTTAGAAGTTGTGGAAATACTTGAAATGGATGATGAAAAATATGCCTTATTAGCACCTATTGGGGAAGAAGAGGATGCTTATGTTTATAAAATAGTGGAAGCAGAGGGAAGAGAAGAATACGTAGTAGTAGAAGATGACGATGAATTTGAGAGAGTATTAGAAGAATACAATTCTTATTTTGATGAAGAATAATAAATAGCTATTAGATAAGATATAAGGCCTTGGTGAAACATTCGCTGAGGTTCTATTATTTTACTATGAAAAAGCAAGATTCTTTGGATATAATATAATCAACAAAAGAAAAGTGAGAGGTCGATAAGATGAATAATAAAGTTGATCTTAAAAATTGTACAATAGAAGAATTAGAAACCTTTTTAAAAGAAATGAACGAGCCCAAATATCGAGCAAAACAAATTTTTCAGTGGATCCATAAGCACGTAGATACTATTGATGAAATGACTAATCTTTCAAAAAACTTAAGAGAAAAGCTTAAAGAGAAAGCCTATATAGGAAAATTAAAAATAGAAGATGTATTGATATCAAAGGTGGATGGTACACGAAAATATTTATTTCTGTTAGAAGACGGAAATATCATCGAAAGTGTATTGATGAAATATGCCCATGGGAATTCTGTTTGCGTATCCTCTCAAGTAGGATGTAAAATGGGATGTAAATTCTGTGCATCAACTTTAGATGGGGTGATCAGAAATTTACATGCAGGAGAAATACTAGATCAAGTTTTGACAATCCAAAAAGATATAGGAGAACGCGTATCTAACATAGTATTAATGGGAAGTGGAGAGCCCTTTGATAATTATGAGGAAGTATTAAAATTTCTAGATATAATTCATCATCCTGAAGGTTTAAATGTAAGCTTGAGAAATATCACCATATCCACCTGTGGTTTAGTGCCACAGATGTTGGATTTAGCGGATAAAAAGCCACAAGTGACTTTGGCTGTGTCTTTACATGCTTCCAATGATGCCATAAGAAGTGAAATGATGCCCATAAATCTGCGATATCCTTTGGAGAAGCTCTTAAACGCGTGTGTTATTTATACAGAAAAAACAAATAAGCGCATTACTTTTGAATATGCTTTGGTAAAGGATGTAAACGATACAGCAGCTCATGCAGAGGAATTGGCCAGTAAGATTAAACATATTTTATGTCACGTTAACTTAATTCCTTTAAACAAAGTAGATGAGAGAGCCTATAAAACAGCACAAGCTGATCGCGTAAAGAAATTTCAAGGAATTTTAAAACGAAATGGCATCGAAGCAACGATAAGGAGGGAATTAGGTAGTGATATTAATGCAGCTTGTGGACAGCTAAGAAGAAGATATCTTAAAGAAAAGAAAGACTGCTAAAGATGAATCTTATACAATGAGAAAATTTTAAAATGGATAGGAGAAAAAATGAAAAAGTTATTCTTTATAAGCATATGTATAATTACCATATTTCTCTTAAGCGCTTGTAGTAAAAATACTACTGATCCGCAAAGTGGAAGTGAAAAATGGCAAGATAACGGAAAAATACTGGTGAATAAAGAAAATGCTATCAACATTGTGATGAATCAATCGGAGGTAAGGAGTATAAAAGAAAAGGGCAAAGAAGTAGAAATATTAAATATTGTGGAAGCCACACCAGAGAAGCCTATATGGGAAATTAGCATAGGGCAAGGAAATAGTCAGACAGTTTATATCTATCAGATTGATGCTTATACAGGTAAAATCGAGGATATGCTATTGCAGCATGAACATCATGAAGATATAGATGCCTTGCAATCAGAGATGCAGGAAACCGTTCAGTGGGTGTTTGAAAACTGGCAGAACTTTGATTATGAGACCTATGATCCCACAAAATATGGATTGGCCTTTTCCCTTAATTTTCGATTACCCTATATATTTGACAACTATGAAGAGAACATAAAAACCGTGACGGCTGAGCAGATCATTTCTGAAGTGAAAGTAGTAGAAGTAAAAGACATTGGTATGGCTGAGAATGAAGAAGATGAAACCATATATGGACAGCTAAGGCTGATCACCCAATATAAACAGCAAATAGGCGGGCAGGAATATGTAGAACCAGTAGAAGTACTGATTTTTTCAAAAAAACATCTTGATAGTGATGAAGGCTGGCAAATAACTAATGTAGACATGTATCCCACTAAAGAGAGTAGTGAAGATTTTGACCAATTGTTTTTTGGTTTTAAAAAAAGCTAGTTCCTTTTATGAACTAGCTTATCCTAAAAACTTAGTGCCCAAATATTTTTTTATGTCTTCTGGATCACTTAAAGGAGTGATCAGGACTTCACGGTCATTTTCTTGAAAATACACTAAAATTTCTGTATCTCCTTCCAAAAAAAATTTTGCTACAGTATTTTCATTCAATTCTCTAGTTTTATTTTTGTGATGTTTCTTTTTTTCAAATTCCTTCGTAAAATAATATCCCGTCATTCTGATAACCTTTGTATATCTTTTCATTTTTTCCCTCCTGCTTGTTAATGTACAATATCTATAGTATAACATATTTGATTTTTTGAATACATCAAAATAATCATCACCAAAAGCCTTGCTAAGGGATACTATAATAGTAGTAAAGAATATGGGGTGATTTGATTGAGGATATTAAAAAGAGGTTCTCGAGGAACGGATGTAATGGAAATCCAAGCACTCTTAAAGAAAATTGGATATGATCCTGGACCTATAGATGGTATATTTGGACAGAAGACAGAACAAGCGGTGATACAGTTTCAGAGAAATAATGGGCTAACCCCCGATGGGATTATTGGTCCAAACACTTACAGAGTCTTAGAGCTACTGCTATTAGGATATGACACCTATGTAATACAACCCGGTGATACCATGTATAATATTGCAAGAAAATATTATACAAATGTAGCAAAGGTGGTGGCGGCAAATCCCGATGTAAATCCTTATACACTACAAATAGGACAAAGGATTATTGTACCCTATGGCATTGATGTAGTGGATACAAATATTGACTACACCTATGAAATTATGGAAAGAGATATTAGAGGATTAAAGGCAAGATATCCCTTTTTAGAAGTAGGAGTTGCAGGACAAAGTGTTTTAGGAAAAAACCTATATTATATAAAGTTAGGTAACGGACCCAATCAAGTTTTTTATAATGGTGCTCATCATGCATTAGAGTGGATTACGTCGCCTGTATTAATGAAATTTATTGAAAACTTTTCGAAGGCTTACGTAGCAGAAACAAATATCCGAGGTTATGATGTAAGAGACATTTGGGATCAAAGTACCATCTATATTATGCCTATGGTAAATCCTGATGGTGTTAATCTTGTACTCAATGGCTTACAAAGGGATAATCCTTTTTATGATGAACTCATTGCATGGAATAATGGAAGCACCGATTTTTCTCGAAATTGGCAAGCCAATATACGAGGTGTAGACTTAAACCATAATTATGATGCATTATGGGAATTATCTAAAGCAGCAGAACCTGAATATGGGGTATTTGGTCCTGGACCTACAAGATTTTCTGGTCCATATCCTGAGTCAGAACCTGAATCAAAGGCTGTAGCAGACTTTACAAGGAGTCATAATTTTAGATTAGTGCTAGCTTATCATAGCCAGGGAGAAGTTATTTATTGGAATTTTGAAAATCTAGCACCGCCTGTTGCAAGACGAATCGGAGAACTATTTGCGCAAGTAAGTGGATATACTTTAGAGGAAATCTATGGCATTGGCTCTTACGCAGGATATAAAGATTGGTTTATCGATAAGTACAGAAGACCGGGTTACACGATTGAAGTGGGAAAAGGGAGAAATCCTCTTCCTATATCACAATTTGATAAAATATATAATGATAATGAAGAATTGCTGTTACTTGCAGCATTGGTTTAAAAAACCAATAATAGTTATGGAATAACCACTAAAGAGCGGCTTTTGCTGCTCTTCTTCTGTCTAAGGATACTGGCAGAGAATAAAAGTTTGTAGTATAATGGATAAGGGAATAAAAAAGGAATAGATGCATTGAATTTGGGTATTGAATAAGTAGATGATATTATTTTTACTGTCGAAAGGGGTCTTGAAATGAAAACTGCAAAGAATATCATGGTATGTGTGACACAACAGAAGACCTGTGAGAGACTTATTAAAAGAGGGGCAGAAATAAGAGAAGAGCAAGGGGGAGAATTATTTGTTATACATGTAGCTAAGGAAGGCGTAAATTTTTTAGGCAAATCTAGAGAAGGTGATGCTTTAGAGTATTTGTTTGAAAAATCAAAGAATTATGGTGCCAACTTAACAGTAGTCAGATCTCAAGACGTATTGGCTACATTAAGAGAATTAACAGATAAAAATGATATAGGAATTATTGTTCTAGGAGAATCTTATGAAAATAGCCGGGACAGAAATATGGTAAGTAATTTAGAAAAACGTTTGCCTGAAGAAGTGGCTATTCAAATTGTGCCTCCAAATAAGAAGAAATATGTGATTTAACCAAAAAACAAAGTGCATCCTAGAAAGGGTGCACTATTTTAATTTTATTAAAAAATAACGACACTCATTAGAATCAGTAGATAAGGTTATAATATTTGTGATATAATTTCAAAATGCAGAAATTTTTTGGCAAAGTTAAAGGAGTAAATATATGGAAAACAATAGATATAGAGTGTATTCTCAATACTTGAAAGAAAAATATGGAACAAAGGTATATAAAATCCCTATCAATCTCCCTGTAACATGTCCAAATCGTGATGGTATTTCAGGTTGTGGAGGATGTATTTTTTGTGGTGAAGAAGGAGCAGGTTTTGAAAATTTATCAGAAACTATATCTGTCGAAGAGCAACTTAATACAAATATACAATATATTCAAAATAAGTATAAAGCACAAAAATTCATTGCTTATTTTCAAAATTTCACCAATACTTATTTACCATTAGCCCAATTTAAAAAATATATTGATGCAGCTTGTCAAAAAGACGTTGTGGAAATATCTGTGTCTACAAGACCTGATTGCATTAGTGATGCTTATTTGGTTTTTCTCAAAGAAGTTCAAGAAACGAACAATATTAATATTTCAATAGAGCTAGGACTACAGAGCGTAAATTATCATACTTTAAAACGAATTAATAGAGGTCATTCTCTAGCAGAATTTATTGATGCTGTACTACGGATTAAAAAATTTGGCTTTGAAATTTGTGTACATATGATTTTAAATCTTCCTTGGGATACAATGGAAGATGTTATAGAAGGAGCAAAAATTCTATCCACATTAGGGATCGAGCAGATCAAGCTACATTCTTTGTACATCGTGAAAAATACCTTGATGGGCGAGATGTATGAACAAAAAGCCTTTGACCTGATATCACTAGAAGCCTATATTGATCGGGTGATTATGTTTTTAGAATATACAAATCCTCAAGTAGTTTTTCAAAGACTTATTGGAAGAGCACCAAAGGAAAATACATTGTTTTGCAACTGGAATACTAGTTGGTGGAAAATAAAAGATGCTATTGATGAAAAAATGAAAATATTAGACAGCTATCAAGGCAAGCAGTTCGATTATCTCAATGGTAGAGCAGTTCGACATCTGTCAAGCGAAAAGGATTGTTTTAGATAAAGGTATCTCTATAAAGATAGTTAATTTGCGGGAATAGATTTGTATTTCTTGGTGCATGATATCAACAAAATGAAATCATGTATCTTTTTTTGTTCAGAATTATTTTAAAATATGAATAATGTATTATAGTGTATACAATATAAAACATATATGATATTATAAGAATATAATATAACATAAATAACGAATGATACATACAATTTAAAAGTTTAAGTATTAAATTATACATATATTAGGAATGGAGGAAAATAAAATGGCGATTAAAGTAGGAATTAATGGTTTTGGTAGAATTGGTAAAAATGTATTAAAAGCATGGTTGGAAAGAGAAGGAGATATAGAGATTGTTGCGATTAATAGTACCAGTGGTCCACAAAAACATGCACATATCTTTAAATATGATTCTCTTTATGGTATTCTTCCTCAAGAAGTAAAGGGGACAGAGAATTCAATTATTATAGGAAATAAGGAAATCGCTTTTACTGCCCATAGAGATCCTGCAGAAATTCCCTGGAAAGAACTAGGTGTTGATATTGTTATTGAATCTACTGGAAAATTTACTAGCAAAGAAGATTGTCAAAAACATATTACAGCAGGTGCGAAAAAAGTGATTATATCTGCCCCAGGAAAAGAGGTAGATGCAACAATTGTAATGGGTGTAAATCATCCTGATTATGATCCAGAAAAGCATCATATCGTATCTAATGCATCTTGTACAACAAACTGTTTAGCACCTGTTGCAAAGGTGATTCATGATGAGTTTAAAATTATAAAAGGATTAATGACTACAGTACATGCTTATACTGGAGATCAAAGACTTTTAGACTTACCACATAAAGATTTGAGAAGAGCTAGAGCTGCAGCTGAATCTATTATTCCAACAACTACTGGAGCTGCAAAGGCAATTGGATTGGTTATTCCAGAATTAAAAGGTAAATTAAATGGCATGGCGATGCGTGTACCAACTCCTGTCGTTTCTGTGGTAGACTTAGTAATAGAATTAGAAAAATCTACGACAGCTGAAGAAGTAAATACTAAATTAAAAGAAGCTGCAGAAGATGCATTATATGGTATACTAGGCTATTCGGAAGAACCATTGGTTTCCATTGATTATAAGAAAGATTATCGTTCATCCATCGTAGACGGTCTTTCTACTATGATGATTGGAGATAGAATGTTAAAAGTTGTTTCTTGGTATGACAATGAGTGGGGATACTCTAACAGAGTAATTGATCTAGCAGCATATATGGGAAAAATAGGCTTATAAATATACTAAAAGCACATCTGGCTTTAAAGCAGGATGTGCTTTTTTTACCTTAATTAAGAAAGTATGGATCTTCAAAAGGATGAATAATTTATATCTTGTCTAAGAAATTTGAACAAAGTAAAACATGAGAATTTGTTTAGAATAAAAATGATAAATTAAGGGGAATAAACAAAAAATTCTGTTATAATCGAAGGTGAGATGGAATAAGAAAATATATTCTTGTGCATATAAGGGGAAGGGGAAGATCGATGAAGGATATATTAATGATATGGGATGTGGACGGTACCTTAATTGATAGCAGAAGCTGTGGAAGAAAAGCTATGGATAAAGCATTTGATTTGGTTTTTGGCATAAAAGATGCTTTTAAGGGGATAAAAATGGCAGGAAGATTAGATGCAATCATTGTGGAGGATGCATTGGAGAATAAAGGCATCATCAATCAAAATGAGGTAAAATTATTTTTAGATACTTATTGTAGGATATTAGATCATATGCTTACCTCTGGTGAAGAATATGTTGAAATCTTGCCAGGAATACAAAAAATCCTTGCAAACGGAAAAGATCAGCATCATGTTTGTCATGTTTTAGGAACAGGAAATATTGAAAGAGGTGCGCGCATAAAATTAAAACCTCATGATTTGAATAGATATTTTCCTGTAGGTGGTTTTGGGGATGAAAGAATAGAACGATGGCAGATGATTCATCAGGCCATAGAAAATGCTGAAAGACATCATGGGGTGGAATATACAAAAGAAAATATTTTTGTCATTGGGGATACACCTCTAGATATTGAATGTGGAAAAATATTAGGTATAAAAAGCATTGCTGTATCTACAGGAAGCCATAGCCCAGAGGAGCTAATGGCGTACACTCCTGATCATTTGTTTGCAAATTTAGAAGACACAGAAAATTTTTTAAAAATACTAGAATAGACAATAAAGTATGTGTGGATGGGAGAAAAGTATGGAGAAGATTATATATACATTGATTGTTGCAGGGATTGGTGGCATGATAGGAATCAAGTTAAAAATACCTGCTGGAGCCTTAGTAGGTGCCATGGTTTTTGTGGCTATATATAATATATGGAGTGGGAAAGGATATATACCCACGAATTTTAAATTAGTGGCACAAATTATGGTGGGAGGCATGTTAGGATTAAACTTTACAATGGAAACAATTCATGGATTGAAGGCAATGCTTATACCAGCAGTTATTATGGTACTTGGGCTGATGGTGTTAAATCTTTTGTTAGGTTTCTTACTCTATAAAACTACAGGATTAAATTTGATTACAGCCCTATTTAGTAGTGCGCCAGGTGGTTTAACAGAGATGGTATTGACGTCTGAAGCATATGGAGCAGATACTTCAAAAGTCGCATTATTGCATTTAATGCGACTCATCAGTGTTATTACTATACTGCCATTGGTGATTAAAGGATTTATTAAAATCATGCATGTGTAAAGTTTTCTGTGAGATAAATGTATGTGAAGGAGAGGCTACTTTTATTATTACGAAAGTAGCCTTTGATTTAGATGAAAAGCAGTTATCAAGTGTATAAAAAAATGGTAAAATAGTAAGGGTACTAGATATAGAAAGCAAGGGGTGTGAGAGAAATGCGACAATGGAAGAAAATTTTGATACCCTATGAACAAGCAGTACAAGAGTTAAAGGTCAAATTTAAGGCCATAAGAAATGAATTAAGGGAAATGAACGAATACTCGCCTATAGAATTTGTTACGGGAAGAGTAAAGAAAGTATCCAGTATTTTAGAAAAGGCTAAAAAATATGGCATTGCTGAAAGTGACATTGAAGAAAAAATAGAAGACATCGCAGGTATAAGAATTATGTGCCAGTTTGTTGATGACATATATAAAGTGATAGAATTAATTCAAGAAAGAGATGGAAAAGATTTAAAAATTATGTATGTGAAAGACTACATAAAAAATCAAAAGGAAAGTGGTTACAGAAGCTATCATATGATTATTAAATATCCTATACAAACGGCTTTCGGACAAAAAGAAATATTAGCTGAAGTTCAGATACGTACGTTAGCGATGAATTTTTGGGCAACTATTGAGCACTCCATCAATTATAAATACAAAGGAAATATTCCTGCAAAAATTAGAGAAAGATTAAAAAAATCTGCAGAAGCTGCCCATCAACTAGATGAAGAGATGTGGGAGATAAGAGACGAAGTGATTAATGCCCAAAGATTATTTGAAGTAAAGTCAAATACTGTTTCTGGTATTGTTAATAATATACAGCTTTTAAAGATCATAGGGCGAGACATGGAAGCCAAAGCATTTCAAGAAAAATTTGATGAACTTTGGGAAAAGGGCAGCGTTATGGAATTAAAGGAACTAGCTGAAAAAATTAAATATGTGGTAGATAAATATCAAGCTTTTGATTAGTTTATACGCATGATTTCCTGATATGTAATAAAGAGATGGAATCCATCTCTTTACTTGTTCGATTTTCTTTTCTTTTTTGCAACAGAGAAGCCAAACCCACCAAGGGATTTTTTTAATCCATAATATTGTCCGTGGGAATAGCATAGGGGTTTGGCTTTATCCAAATGAAATTTGTTTTTATTGTCCAAATAATGATCATCAATATTGACAGCCACAACTTTTGCAATAAACATATCATGGGAACCAAGCTTGATGATTCTTTCAACCTTACATTCAATATTGACAGGACTTTCTTTAATAAGTGGCGCCTTGACTACACTAGCCTTTTCAGGTGTAAGCTTCATTTCTTTGAATTTATCTACGTTTTTACCAGATCTTACACCACAAAAATCTGTAGCTTTTGCCAGCTCTTCGGTAGTTAGATTAATTACAAATTCTTTGGTTTCTTTAATAATAGGGTAGGAATATCTCTCTGGTTTTAAGGATATGTAAGTCATTGCGGGGTTAGAACAAACTGTACCAGTCCATGCAATGGTAATGATATTATAATTTTCTTTTTTATCACCACAGGTAACTAAAACTGCAGGGATAGGATATACCATTGTTCCTGGTTTCCAAGTTATTTTTGACATAGAATCACTCCTGTTTATATTTCTTTTCCTTACTATTTTACCTTAGAATTTTAGAAAATACAGCTAAAAGTTGAAATTTACGATTTGCGGAACATTCCTTTGAGTCATTCTGAATCACCAATTTATTTTATTTTCAGTTTACAGGCGCATACCCATAGGAAGAAAGGCCTATAATGGTAGCGTTGAAGAAAAATTTTATTTTTATAAAAGAAATCAGAATAATATAGGGTATAATACGTGTAAGAAAGAAATTGCAGCAAGGAAAAAAGTAGGTGAGCAAATGAGTTTATTTGTAATTGGAGATTTGCATCTTAGTATTGGTGTAGACAAACCAATGGATATTTTTGGCGAACAATGGATTGCGCATCATAGAAAAATTGAGAAAAACTGGATGAACATGATTCAACAAGAAGATACAGTACTCATTCCTGGGGATATTTCCTGGGCAATGAGTATGAAAGAAGCTATGCAGGATTTGATGTGGATTGAAGCACTTCCAGGAAAAAAGATATTATTAAGAGGAAATCACGATTATTGGTGGGGTTCTGTGACAAAGCTCAATACATTATTTGAAAACATGTTTTTTCTTCAAAATAATTTTTTTGCATATGAATCCTATGCAATATGTGGAACCAGGGGATGGGTTTGTCCAAATGAAAACAAATTCACACAACAGGATCAAAAGGTATATGAAAGAGAATTACACCGTCTAACATTATCTTTAGATGCAGCAGTAAAAAAAGGTTATACAGAACTAATGGTAATGACCCATTATCCACCAACGAATGATCGATTAGAGCCATCAGGATTTACACAAATATATGAAGCATATCATGTAAAAAAAGTTTTTTATGGACATTTACATGGACAGGATTCGTTTAAGGGTGGACTACAAGGAGAATATAAAGGCACTTCTTATTATCTGACATCTTGTGATTATTTAGATTTCGAGCCTTTAAAAATTGTATAGATAATCAAAACTGATTTTATTCTCAATACAGCCGTAAAACTTGTATTTGTGTTATTAAACATGATTTTATCGCATTATTATTAAGAATCAAGAAGAGGTTGAGGTGGAGTATGGGAACCAATAAAAACTATTTCAAAGGCATAACGGTGCGAGTTTGTAAAAAGTGTAAAACAATCATTGAAGAAAATGCATTATATGATTATTGTCCAGCGTGTTTCAAAAAAATTGAAGAAGTTTTTCGGAAAATTGAGGACTATCTTAAACAATATCCAGGGGCTACAAGTTTTGAAATAGAACAGGAAACAGGTGTGCCTTATCATGTAGTCAATAATTTTGTGAGAGAAGGTAGATTGATAGAGATTCCTAATGAATATATTAATATAGAATGTAAGGGATGTGGATGTTTATTGCTTTCGGCCCATCATAAATACTGCCCTTCTTGTAGAGAAAGGATGGAAAAAGAAATTGAAATGGCAAAAACACAGTTAAAACAGTCTTTTAATAGCGAAAGTGCAAAGATGCATCTAAATATTAAGAGAAATAAATAGTAAGAAAGAGTCGTAATTCTAGGTTACTGTATATCATTAGGTATAGAGGAGGGCATATGAAGCAATAGAAGCATTTTATTTTAAAATAGAAATAGGTGTTGAAAATGAGGTATAGACCGCAAGAAAGTGTTTTTGACAAATTTTTTAATAACCGAAAAGCATTGATTTATCAATTTAGAAAAGGCGATATCACAAAAAGAGAATTTATTGAAGCACATTATGCATTTATTCAAAGGCTTAACTTAAAACCTTTTAAGTATCGGATTGATTCTTTTGAAAAAGGTTTATATAATTATCAATATTATAATATGATGGCAAAGTACAGTTATATGAAATCTAAAGATGCTAAGCTGCAGAAAAAACATCCCAAAATCGCAATGCAGCTGCAGCAGGATGCACAATATTATTACAAGCAAAAAGACAAAACCATCATTAAGTTGTTAACATATTTAGACTTTGTCAATGTAGAAGCTTATTATATCAAAGTGAAATCTCCTATGTTAAAGAATAAATTGTTTGAAGTTGTGCTTAAGGATTATGACGATGTAGTCTTTCATTCAATAAGCCAGTGGGTAGTAGATCGATTAAGGGAAGAAGGGGTATTTGACGAACAAAAGAAAAAATCAATGATTGATAAATACATTAACGAAAAATACTAGTAAAGCTCCATCTGTATAAAATAACAGATGGAGCTTTATCAGCATAGAAACGATAAAAAAGGATTATAAGATTAAAGTGTCAATATTTTTGGATGCTTTAACCTTAAAGTGGTTAATCTAAGAAAGAAATTGAAGAAGTATATTAGGGTGCGGCATTTTTAGTCAGTTATATCTAGTGGTGTGAGTGCGTCATTGACAAATTCATTAAAAGTAGCACCTTTGGTATTTTTGGGTTTGTTTGATTTCTGACGCATGATTTGATTATCTTCATGAATAAGATTGCTTAAATATCCATTGACATCCATTGGAGATGTAAAGTTTTGTTTTGTTTCTTTATCCATAGTCAATACTCCTTTTTTAAAAATAAATTTATATTTATTATTTCTGTTTGTATAAAAAATTACACGAAAAAATGAAGGATTTTGTTATCAAAAGTGGAAATAATTGAAAGAGCAAGGTGTACTTCTATAGGAAATTAGGCAAGATAAGAACAATAAAAGATGCTAAAACTGTATAATTGAAAGTGAGGGAATGTAATATGGGAAGCACATTAACAAAAGTAAAGGAATATATGCAAACACTACCTATAGAATTAGAAATAATCGAGTTTGAAGAAGGCAGTACAAAGACTGCACAGATGGCTGCCGATCAATTAGGCGTAGAGGTAGGCCAGATTGCCAAATCTATTTTATTTGTAACAGAAAAAGGTCCTGTTTTGGTTGTTACAAGTGGAGATGTAAAGGTAAATTCATCAAAATTTAAGAAAACCGTCGGTGAAAAACCTAAAATTGCTAACTATGAGCAATGTGAAGAGATCACAGGCTTTCAACCCGGTGGGGTATGTCCCTTTGCATTAAAGAATCCAATCAAAATATTTATTGATAAAAGTATGGAGAGATTTGATGTGGTTTATGCAGCTGCAGGGACTGCCAATACTGCAGTGCCTGTGACTGTGGAAGAGTTGTTGATGGTTACAAAAGGAGAATTGGTTGATTTCACAAAATTCTAAAGGGAGGAAATAAAATGCCTAGAATTTATGGAGAAAGAATCATTCTAAGAGAATATAAGGAAGAAGATTTGCCACATATACAGGCATGGGTAAATAATCCTGATATTACGGATATGCTTTCAAATATCTTTATGTTTCCACATACAAAGAATAAAACAGAAAAGTTTTTAAATAGTATGTTGGAATCAGAAACCATAGAGGCCTACGGATTTGTTATTGCTCATAAAGATACAGAAAAATACATAGGACAAATAGATTTGGTACGTATAGATTGGAAAAATCGCAAAGCACTTATGGGAATCATTGTAGGCAGTCCTCAAAATCATAATCAAGGCTATGGTACAGAAGCCATTAACTTATTACTAACCTATGGATTCGATCGACTGGGGCTTAATAAGATAGAATTAGAAGTAAGAGATTATAATAAAAGAGCTATTCGATGTTATGAAAAATGTGGTTTTAAGACAGAGGGTATATTGAAAGAGGATTTTTATATTCAAGGAAAATTTACAGATACGATTAGAATGGCCATATTAAAAAAAGAATGGGAAAAAATACGCTGTGACAATAAAGCATAGTAATGCAGTTTTTTATGATTTTGCTAAGAATTAAAAGGAAGATGGGAAAGATATATAAAGCACATAAGTTTTTCAAATATAAAAATCATGACATAACTGGTAGTATTATCCTAGCTAAAATCTTGTTTACATACAAATACTAAGGTTACCTACGAGATGAAAGGATGTATAATATGACCAGTAGATTATTTGTGATTGCCATTGCACCAGGATTGGCTTTAGCGTTGACCATTTATCTTACTGACCGGTATGACCGTGAGCCAGTAGGACTGTTGGTAAAGGTGTTTGTCTTAGGTGCTTTAGCTGTTATTCCAACGGCTTTTGTAGAAAAAATCTTATTATCTTTTAATATATTTGGAGGTGTTTTAGGGGCGGCTTATACAGCTTTTATTGTTGCTGGTTTGACAGAAGAGTTTTTCAAAAGGAGCGTTGTTCTCAGAACGGTCTATCGTCATGAGGCTTTTGATGAAAAATTAGATGGTATTGTTTATGCTGTTTTTTCTGCTTTAGGGTTTGCCACCATAGAAAATGTTATGTATGTAGTTTTTCGGTTTGCTGCAAATCCTTATGTAGGATTATATAGAGGCATTTTGTCTGTACCTGCCCATATGCTGTTTGGGGTGACGATGGGATATTATTTATCCTTATCTAAGTTTTCTCAAAATCCCCATATAAAAAGACGTTATCTAACCAAAGCTCTGTTCGTACCCGTAGTACTCCATGGGATCTTTAATTTCATACTTATGGCTGGGATTCCGATGTTGATGGGATTGTTTATTCCTTTTGTGATTTATCTATGGATTATTAATCTGAGAAGATTAAATGAGTATACACAAGAATCGAGAGAATTTTACCAAAATATTGAGAATAAGCGGGATAGAATTGAATAGGCACATGGGTGTCTATTTTTTTGCTACCAATTTAGGTGACCAAATAAGAGTGGTTTGAATAGTATGGTAGTGCAAGAGTTTTAATTGAATATAAAAGGGGGAAGCAACTTTGATAGATAATCGCTGGGCTTATTGTAACCCATATTTGCAAACAGATTTGGAACAGCTAAGATATATGCTTGCCAAGGCTTATGTACCTTATCAAATGTATTATCATAAATATCCGTTGGATAAAGCTTTAATGATCGGAACGTTGTTTCCAGAATTAGTCAAACCTTGGCCGCCATATTATTATGAAGAAGTAGTCAAAGATTAGGGGGAAAGCATATGCATAAAGAGAGATTAATGATGCTCAAAAAAATTCAGGAATTAGGATTTGCGTGCATTGATCTGAATTTATATTTAGACACTCACCCTGCAGATGCAAAGGCCGTCATGGATTATAACAACTACACATATCAGTTAATGACATTAAAAAGTCAATATGAAAGTATGTATGGTCCACTGACAAACTTTGGATATGCACAAAGTCAGTGTCCATGGAGATGGATAGACGATCCTTGGCCTTGGGAAATTGAATACTAAAGGGGGAAGTAGTACAATATGTGGATCTATGAAAAAACCTTGGAATATCCAGTAAGAGTATCTTGCACTGACCCAAGAATGGCAAAATATCTCATGACGCAGCTGGGTGGCCCTGATGGAGAACTATCAGCTGCTATAAGATACCTAAACCAAAGATTTAGCATGCCGACAAATCAGGCAAAAGCACTATTGACAGATATCGGCACAGAAGAGATGGCTCATGTTGAAATGATTCAAACCATGATTTATATGCTTACAAAGGATGCAACCATAGAAGAGATAAAAGAGGCAGATATGGGTGCATACTATGCAATTCGTGACAAAGCAATTTATCCTGCAGATTCTACAGGTAATCCATGGACTGCAGCTTATATTCAATCTATCGGAGATGTGATCGCAGACCTACATGAGGATCTTGCGGCTGAACAAAAGGCAAGAGCAGTATATGAAAACTTACTGCATCTAACAGATGATCCATTACTAAAGGATGCCTTAAGATTCTTAAGAGAAAGAGAAGTTGTCCATTTCCAAAGATTTGGTGAAGCTTTGAGAAATGTAGAAGAGTACGGACGAAATAAAAAGTATTATTAAAATAACCAGGAGTAGTCCTGGTTATTTTGTATAAAAAACAAAAGCCAAAGGTTTTGAATTGTAAAAATACCCTTTCACCGTCTAGCACTGTAAAGCTCACTGTACGAGTGAATGGAAAACTTTTGTATCTGCTGCTTTAAAGAGCAAAGGAATAAAAATAAAACATAAACATTCAAATAATTAAGAATAATCAGTAAAATGAGTGGTATATATAAATTAAGGAACCGTATTTATAGGAGGGATGATTATGTTACAAATTCCAAAAATCAAAATAGGGACCTCTAAAACTATTCAGAAAAAAATTCGAGAAGAAGATACAGCACTAAATTACGGAAGTGGGAAATTAGAAACTTTGCTGTCAACACCTTCCCTAGTAGCGTTAATGATTGAAGCAGCAGTGAAAGCGATAGATGAAGAACTTCCAGATGGGTTTATCACGGTAGGAAAAATGGTAAAAATTGTTCATGAGAAGCCCACAGGCTTAGGAGCTACAGTAAGTGTGAACGTAGAAGTAAAGCAGTTTGACGGGGAGAAAATTTTCTTTGATATGACTGCTTATGACGAAATTGGTGTGATTGGGATGGGAAGCCATGAAAGAGTGATTGTAAACAAAAAAGCTTTGTTAAACAAAGCCAGCAAAAGAGCAGAAAAACTCAAAGATATAGGATATTAATGAAAAAACACAACAAACTCAGCAAGCTTTTGGACTGGATAATAGAATACATGTAGCTAGGATGGAAAATAGCATCACTTACTTTCTATCCTATTTTTTAAAAATAATAGTAATGTGCTTAAGTTTGTCGTAATATTAGGACGTTGTAAGAGATCATGAATAAAAATTTCTGCTTGGACAGAGTTTTTTATATGCAAACACAGGCACTTCTATTTGATGATTGAAGAATAGGAGCAAATATGGTAATCTAAGAATAATGTAAACAATAAAAGAACTATGATTGTTAGGAGTGCAAAAATGTTAAAGAATATTGCAGGGGTTATTTTTGACTTGGATGGAACATTAGTAGACTCTATGTGGATATGGGAGCAAATTGATATTGATTATTTAGGAAAGAGGGGAATTGCCTTACCCAATGATTTGCAAAAAAAGATTGAAGGTATGAGCTTTACAGAAACTGCTCACTACTTTAAAGAAAGATTTGCTATAAAAGAGTCTATCGAAGAGATAAAGCTAGAATGGACAAAAATGGCACAAGACTATTATCAAAATAGAATTCCTTTGAAAAAAGGGGTACTGCCATGGCTAACTTTTTTAAAAAGCCAAGGAATCAAGCTGGGAATAGGAACGAGTAACTCAAGAGAATTAGCAGAGCATGTGATCAAAAAACACAATATTATGGGATTTTTTAAAGCCATTCGTACTTCATGTGAAGTGGATAAAGGGAAGCCCTATCCAGATATTTTTCTAAAGGTAGCAGAAGATTTAGGCGTTACACCTTCATCTTGTTTGGTGTTTGAAGATACCTATGCAGGCGTGTTGGCAGCAAAAAGGGCAGGAATGAAGGTAATCGCTATTGCTGATGAAAACTCCATACCTTATAAGAAAGATATCTATTCCTTAGCAGATCAATATATCGAAGGATTTGAAGAAATCGCATAAGCCGAGTATATACTCGGCTTTAAAGTTCTACAGTTTTAAATGTTAAGATACCGTTTTGAAAGAATCTCTTTATTTCCCCTTTGTTTTCAAGAAAAGAGAGAAACGAAGTGACACATGCTTGAGCAATATAGTATTGTCTAGTTTGTGCTGTGATGCCATATTCACTGATGAGAATACCCATAATTTGATCTAAACTTAAGGGTTTTTGTGATAGCAATGTTTTTAATTGCCTAGCGGTTTCATAGATTCTATTCAGATTATGATGAATGGTATCTTCGATTTGTTTCAAAGGAATGCCATGACTAGGAACGTAAAAATTATAAGATGTATCTAGCAGAGACTTCATTGAATCAATGGCAAGGGGAATATCATAGTTGTAAATCATTTTCTCTTTATCTAGTGTCTCTTTGCTTAAAAAAGTATCTCCAATAAAGATGCATTGATCTGGAGTAACGATACCTACCTGATTTAAACTATGCCCTTTTAAGGGAAAGATGTTGAAGGTGGCGTCTTGAATAAAAAATTCCTCTTTATCTAATAGCGTATCCACAGAAATTCCTTTTGGTAAATATTCACCCATGTCAGAAAAAGGCGCAGAGGGAAAAATCAAGATGCTTGATAATTCTGGATACTCTATGAATGTACTTTCAAGGGGAGGTGCTGCAACTATTGCCTCGTATTTTTCCTTGATACAAGCATTGCTGCCACAGTGATCTAGGTGGGCATGGGTAGTTAAGACAGCCTTTACACAAAGCTGATGATGTTCTAATGTCTGAATAAGTCTTTCCGTAGACTTACCCATAAAGCAAGTATCAATCAAAATACAGTCCTGTTCATTTAATTGATAAAGACCGATATTTGTAGGGGTATCAATATAATAAGTATTTCCTGTTAGATGGTGTAATGTAAACATAGCTCTACTCCTTTTTGGCATTTTCATATAGTGAATATTATAGCATAATTGAATGAAGAATAGTAATGATGAAAGTTTTGTACAACAGAGGGGATCGTATAATTTCATTGCCACAAGCGTATTTACATAAAATGAAATCTTTAATGAAAACAGAATATGATGATTTTATTAAAAGTTATAATGAAATAAAAAATCAAAGATTAAGGGTCAATACCCTTAAAATAGACGTTAAAGAATTTTTAAAGCAAAGTCCCTTTCACCTAGATTCCATACCATTTGGCTATGGCCGCATAAAATAAAAGGAGAAGGTCACTATATTGTGTTACTAAGAAAGACTGATGGAGAATCAAGTAAGCCAAAAAGTACAATAAAGAAGTTAGACGAAGGTTTGCTAAAAGATTATTTTGACTTTGGGAAAAAAATAGATTTGAACCTTCCCATGCATTGGCATTGAGCTTAAGTCATGGGGAGGTAAAAAATAATGTTTTTATGGATAGTAATGATGCGGAAATTGTGACTTGTTTAAAAGGAGAAAACATTCACAAAGAGGGTAAAAAAGGCTGGAATTTAGTTAATGTAGATGGTTACTCTATCGGATAGTGTAAAATCGCAAACACCATGCTTAAAAGTGATGATCTCAAAGGATTAAGATGGGTTGGAAGATAAATAATATATAGAGAAAAACAGGAGGATTATATGAAGAAAAGAGACATTATAGAGCTAAAAATAGTAGATGTAGAATTTCCATCTAAAGGAGTCGGATATTATGAAGGAAAAAAAGTATACGTAAAAAATACGATTCCGGATCAAAACGTACGCGTAGTGATTAAAAAAAATAGAGAAGATTATGCAGAAGGAAAACTCCTAGAGGTCGTGACACAAGCACCAATTGAAACACCGTCATTCTGTGAACATTTTGGATTATGCGGAGGATGTGCCCATCAAACAGTACCTTACTCAAAACAATTAGAGATGAAAGCACATTTGGTGAAAAAGCTCTTAGATGATGCTGGAATCAAAGACTATGAGTTCTTGGGCATTGAAGGAAGTCCAGAAGAATTTGCCTATCGCAATAAAATGGAATATTCTTTTGGAAATGAAAAAAAGGATGGAGAACTGACACTGGGAATGCACAAAAAAGGAAAATTTCATGATGTCGTAACGGTAGATCAATGTAAGATTGTGGATGAAGATTTTAATTTGATTCTTAAGACTTTGCTTCATTATTTTCGTGAAAAAGGAATACCTCTTTATAACAATAAAAGTCATGAAGGATATTTAAGACATCTTGTTGTCAGAAAAGCAAAAAAGACTCAAGAAATAGTGATCAATCTTGTAACAAGTAGTCAAATAACGGTTGATATGACGGAATTGGTTGAGATCATGAAGAATTTGAAACTAGAAGGAAGGTTGGTAGGCTTCCTGCATACTTTCAATGATAATATTGCTGATACCGTGGTAAGTGATAAAACAGAGGTGTTGTGGGGACAAGACTTCTTTACAGAAGAAATCTTAGGACTCAAGTTTAAAATTTCTGCCTTTTCTTTCTTTCAAACCAATTCATTAGGAGCAGAAAAACTATACACCATGGTGCTAGATTTTATGGGAGATGCAGAAAATAAAGTCGTTTTTGATTTGTACTGTGGAACGGGGACAATTGGACAAATCGTAGCCAAGAAAGCCAAAGAAGTAACCGGAATTGAGCTTATAGAAGAAGCCGTTGAAGCAGCGAATAAAAATGCAGTAATGAATGAACTGAAAAACTGCAAATTTATTGCTGGAGATGTGCTCAAAAAAATAGACGAACTTAAGCAAAAACCAGATATTATTATTTTAGACCCTCCTAGAGTAGGCGTGCACCCCAAAGCTTTAAAAAAGATCATAGATTTCAAGGCACCTGAAATGATTTATGTGTCTTGTAATCCAAGAAGCTTGGCAGAAAATTTAGCAGACATGCAAAAAGCAGGCTATCAAGTAGAAAAGGTGAAATGTATGGATATGTTTCCACATACGCCGCACGTTGAGACGGTTTGTTTGCTAATAAGAGAATTGTCTAACTAAAACAAACCCTTACAATTTAAAATAAACTCTTTGTATTTTTAAAATAAAGTCTTGGAATGAAAGGGTTTGTTCGATATAGGGACAAAAAAATGGAAGTAAAAATAGAAAAAATAAATAGAATTATTAAGGGGAAAAAATAAGGATTTGAGTCTTTATTCTGGACCCTTATTTTTGTGAAAAAGGATTAAGGGATATGGTTTAAGTGATTAAGAAAACTTCCTTGAGCCTTGAAAATATTGGATTTATATGGATGGTAAAATGGAAAAAACAAATAGATTCCTAATGAGATAAGTTCCTGCATTTCCCTAAATAAGTACTGAAAAAATGGATTTTTAAATGGAAAAGAAAATGGAAAATTAAAGAGAGATAAAATGATTGATGAAAAACTTTATTTTAAAATGAAATAAAGTTTTTTATTAGGGTTTGAAGAAAATAGAAAATTTAAAGCGTCATATTAAAAGACTTTATTTTAAAATGGGACGAAGGAATGAGGGGTTGAGGGGGGGTTTCTAAAACTTTATTATAAAACCACAAAGGATAAAGAGATCCAGAAAGGCTTAAATCAGAGGTTTCCAGACTTTCGGTAACAATCACCGACTGCTGGAAGCCTTATTTTTTATCTTTTGATAGTAGCTCTAGTCTAAAGTGGAGAGCAGAAACTCTGAAGAAGATATTGCAAAATGAAAAATATAAGACTGCACGACAAGTCAAAGTCCAATAACTACTTGAAATTAGTTGTTGTAAATGTGGCAGATAGATGGAGAGAAAGATTACGCTCTTACCTAGGTTTGCCGAGTAACAACGAACTGTGAGAAGTCAGCATAGTCCACAGAACTCGGCGAATACCTTTCGAAGAATAACCAAATAATTAAGGGGTAGTTTCATGAACATAATCGGAAGTATGAAAATGCTATTTAAGAAGTTTGATAGTAACATCAGATACAGACTTCACATGTGCATATTGATTAATTAAGTAAACATGATATAGTAATAATTATAAGTAAAAATAAAATGCCTAGTGGTAGTTATTGTATGCTTATATGGAAGTGAAAAAATGACATATCCATTTTGCGAAAAAGTGGTAATGTCACTAAAATTCACTTGATTTGAAATGAGGCTAGTCAGTGGACTGCTTATGCACAAGCTGGGTTAATAAATTTGATAAATAAAGGCTTGGGGCAAATAGGTGGGATTGTTCTCAGGCATTTTGTATAGGAATGCATTTTTACATTTCTGCATAAGCAGTTTAAAGTGTTTTTGAATAATATGAGGTGAAGTACGTGAAAGAGACATATTTGCAAAATTATATTGTTGAAAACTATATACTTATTGCAATGGTAGTGGGTATATATTTTGTTGTTTCCATGAAATCGGCAGTAGATATATTTATAAAAAAACGAATGGTTATAAATATGACACTGCTTTTGATTCTGTCTATAGCGGAGTTCTATATGAATTATCTTAAGGAGCAAGCTATGGTGGGATTGCCGCTCATCATAACAGGTATAACCTATTACTCTCTAAAACCTTTGGTTATGGCTATAGTTATAAATATGGTGGAACCAAAAAATAAATTAATCTATGTTCCAGCCATAGTGAATTTCCTTTTTTACTGCGGTGCATTTTTAAAAAATAATGTATTTTATTTTGGGTCCGATGGAAGCCTTGAACTTGGACTTGTGGGATATACCTTTATTGTTACGGACTGGGTATATTGGGTTATATTCCTTCTTATATTGAATATGGAATTTTACAAAAAAACAGATGTAAATCCTCTTGGAGCCTTCTTCTGTATAGCCTGGCTGATGACTGCAAATATTATGGAATCAATAGGGGTAAGAGCAGGAATATTGAACGAAACTTATGCTGTAGCATTTTTGTTTTATTACCTTGTAATGCATGTATATATATCACAGCAGGTAAATGAGGAAAAGGAAATAAAGCTGAGGGAGCAAAGAGTATCATTGATGCTTTCACAGATACAGCCTCACTTCTTATACAATACATTAAATACTATCACTGCACTTTGCCGAGCAAATCCGAAGCTTGCAGAGGAAACTACTATAAAATTTTCCAGATATCTTAGGGAAAATATGTATAGCATGGGCGAAAATGACACACATCCTTTTTCACAGGAACTGGACCATACAAATATTTATCTTGATATAGAAAAACTGAGATTTGGGAATCGGGTAAAGGTAGAATATGATATAAAATCAGATGATTTTAATATGCCAATCCTGACGTTGCAGCCAATTGTGGAAAATGCAGTCAAGCACGGAATATGCAAAAAGCTTGAGGGAGGAACAATAAAGATTTCTACAGAAAAGCAGGGGAGGGATCACATCATAACAATTGCAGATAATGGAATAGGCTTTGAAATAGACAAGGCATTAAATGATGGAAAGCCTCATGTTGGCATACATAATGTAAATGAACGGCTAAAAAGTACGGTTAAGGCAGAAATGGAAATTACTAGTTTTATAGGAATTGGAACAACTGTAAAAATTATTATTCCGGGAGAAAGAAAAAATGTAAGACTGGAGAGTGGTGAACGACGTGAAATATTTAGTATTGGACGATGAGATAATTGCAGCAGAGTATCTTGTAGCATTAATATGTGAAGCTGATGAAAAAGCAGAAGTTGTAACGGCAAATAATCCTGTTCAGTCACTGGAGCTTGCCAAGCAGCAGCAGTTTCATGTGTGTTTTATTGATATACAAATGCCGGGATTAAATGGCATAGAGTTTGCCAACAAGCTTAAGAAATTGTACCCTAAGACCAACTTCATATTTGTGACTGGTTATTCGGATCATATGGGAGAGGCATTTAGACTGGATGCCAGTGACTATATCATGAAGCCAGCAAATGTGGAGGAGATACGCCATGCACTTAAAAATCTTAGATATTCATCTCAGGAGAATCCAGTAGGGGAAGAGGAACGGAGGATACAGATAACCTGCTTTGGAAATTTTGAGATACGTATAGATGGAAAACCTACAAAATTTAAAT
Organism: Clostridiaceae bacterium 35-E11; assembly: GCA_038396625.1. GTDB lineage: Bacteria > Bacillota > Clostridia > Peptostreptococcales > Thermotaleaceae. The sequence continues at coordinate 2,565,949 of CP121688.1, read as the reverse complement.
TTGAAAAGACAAAGGAGCTTCTGGCATATCTTGTTCACAGAAAGGGCGCGAGATGTACTTCAAAGGAAGTAATTGCAACTCTATGGGAGGAAGATGGTCATGATTCGTACTACAGGATGCTGAAAAAAGACTTGCAGGATGTGTTGAACCAGCTTGGATGTGGAAAAATAATATATAGTTCAAGAGGCCAGATTGGACTGTCAAACTTAGAATGTATCCAGTGCGACTACTTTAAATGGGTAGAAAACAGTGTAGAGGGTAGAAAGCTTTATCGTGGCGAATATATGGCTCAGTACTCTTGGGCTGAAGAGGTTAATGCTTTCATCGAAAGGGAGAAATATCATAAATAAATATTAAAAAAATTGACTAATATTCATATTTATTGACACTTCCTTGACGGAGAGAATATTATGATGGAATTGTAATTTGATAAATCATTATATTTTCGGAGGTGTTTTTATGAGTGAAAAAAACAAAATAGTCAGATTACCTAACAAAGTGGAAGCTCTTATTCCAATTATTTTTCTTCTGACAGTAATGATCACAAACTATGCACTTGACTGGGGAATGGATCCTCATATTCCTGTAACTCTTGCATGTGGAGTTGCTATGATTATTGGAAAACTGTGCGGCTACAACTACAAGGAAATGCTTGCTGCAGGTCTTGAAGCTGTTAATCAGTCCCTTGAAGCAATAATTATCATTCTTCTTGTGGGATGCCTGATTGGTTCATTTACTGCATGTGGAACTATCCCGTCGGTAGTCTATTATGGGCTGAAGCTACTTACACCGGCTATATTCCTTCCATTTGTAACAGTTCTTTGTGCAGTTGTAGGTGTTGCACTTGGATCAGCATGGACAGTAACAGCAACTCTTGGGATTGCATTTATGGCTATAGGTACAACAATGGGACTAAATCCAGCACTTATTGCAGGTGCTATTCTTTCAGGCGCATGTTGTGGCGATAAATTCTCACCACTTTCAGACTCAACAAATCTGGCTGCTGGTTCTGCACAGACTGGACTTTTTGATCATGTAGGAGCTATGGTAACTACAACTTTACCAAGTGTAGTTATGGCAACATGTATATATGCATTTTTCTCACTTTCAAAGGTTCAGAACTATGACCCTACTCTTGCAAATGAGTTATCAACTGCAATCATTGACCACTATACATATATGAGTCCAATTCTTCTTATTCCTATTTTATTGATTATAGTAGTAGCAGTAATAAAGATGCCAGCTATTCCTTCAGTTGTACTTCTTTCCTTGATTGGATGTGTATTTGCTTTAATTTTCCAGGGTGCCGGAATCTCTGACTGCATCGAAATGTTACACTATGGATATGCAGCTGAATCAGGAAACGCACTGTTTACAAAGCTTGTAAACAGAGGTGGTATGGATAGTATGCTTTGGACTAACAATCTTGTAATAGTTGCGGTTGCTTTTGGTGGTATACTTCAGAAGATTGGTTCAGTAGAATCACTTCTTGGTGGACTTATCAAGAAGGTTAAGACTCCATTCCAGTTAGTTGTTGTTACCATTACGACTTCAATGTTCTGTATCACAACTATGTGCGACCAGTACTTAGGATTAATCATTCCTTCATCAATGTATAAGAATAACTTTGACGAAATGGGTCTTAGTAGGAACATGCTGTCAAGAACACTTGAAGACGGTGGTACTTTATGGTCACCACTTATCCCTTGGTCATCTTGCGGTGCATACCACGCAGCAATACTTGGAGTTCCAACACTATCATACTTGCCATTTTGCTTCATGAATATTATCAACCCTATTTATGCTATTGTTACTGCAAGCTGGGGTGGAAATATTTTATATGCTGATGGATCAAGAACTAATATGTTTGGTAAGCTAAAAAAGGGTCATGGACCTGCTGGTGCACCTGAAGAGGCACATGAAAAGGCTATGAAGGCTCTTGCAGAAAGAAGAACTGCTGGAATGTGTAAGAGCCTATAGAAACAAATCTAGCTAATATAAGAGAGGAGATACTATGGAATATTACGGAATCATGCCGGAACGAAAACTGTGGGTAAAGGTGGCCGTTATCATCTTTGGAGCTTATGTTGTTTATAACGCAGCTGTAAATCATAACTGGTTTTACCTGCCATTTGGAATTATCATGATTCTTGCCACTTTTTCTGACAGAAAACATGTGATTTCACAAGAAGGAGTGGATATTCTGTATACTGTCTGTGGAGTCCAGTTTCATAATATGTGGGACTGGACCGAAATAAACACAATTCATACAGATTCAATCAAATCCAGACCAAATGTGGAACTGCATATTGGTAAGGATGTGGTATCTAGAAGGTTTATTTTATCAGTGGATGATGCCGGCGAAGCAATAGATATTGCAGGCAGAATGAATTCAAAGATTTATATTGCAGAAGTGAATCACAAATAGTAAATAATCAAATTCTATAATTTTAAAAGTGCCTGGAGCTTTAGACATCAGGCACTTTTGATTGTTGCTTTAGCCAGAGGTTCCGAACGACGGAAGGAGATAGGAACAATAAACCACCTGCTATGTTGAAGTTGTCAGTAAGCGTAAAAGAATTTCCGAATAGATATCATTAAGAACCTTTTTTTGTAAAAAAATAAATGTTGGAGATTTATTACCCCAACATTTATTATAGAACCTTTTTTGTGAAAAAGGATTAAGAGATATGGTTCAAGTGAATAAGAAAACTTCCTTAAATCTTGAAAACAGTGGATTTATATGGATGATAAAATGGGAAACTAAATGGATTTTTAATGAGATGAGTTCCAGCATTTCCGTAAATAAGTACTGAAAAAATGGATTTTTAAATGGAAAAGAAAATGGAAAATTTAGTGGTTGATCGAGAAGCAGCGATAAATGTTCTTGAACATAGATGGTTGTAGATCATGGATGTTTAAGGATTATCGTGACAAGGGGACGGGGTTATTGACACGAAACCTCTATGGTATAAGATATTTTAGAGGTGATTTTTATGCCAAGAGTGTCAAGAATAAAAAGTGAAAGCGGAATATACCATATTGTCATGAGAGGAATTAATCGGCAAATGGTGTTCGAAGACGAAGAGGATAGTTTTAAATTTATTCAAACCCTGCAAAGATATAGAGAAATCTGTGAATATAGCCTACATGCCTATTGTTTAATGGGAAACCATGTACATTTATTGCTCATGGAAGGTAAGGAACCATTAGAGACCGTGATGCGCAGGATATGTGGTAGCTATGTTTTATGGTATAACAAAAAATATAGCAGAGTAGGGCATACAGTAATTCCTGATTTTATTGATTTTTCAATTGATTCAAGACATGAAGAACCTAAGGTAATTGAACAGGGTCTTGATGTTATTAAGAATATGCCTAAGGAAGTTGCGAAGTGCAAGGTTGAATAAGAAAAGGCCTGGACTCGTGATACTGTATACTTTGATGAGGAATTAGTAGGTTTTGTCAAGGAAAGTGCTGATGAAGCAGGTATTTCTAACCAGTATATTAACAGTGGATCAGGACATGATGCTCAGTTCGTATCAGAAATGATACCAACTACGATGATTTTCGTTCCTTCAAAGGACGGTCATAGCCACTGTGAACCTGAGTCTACATCTGTTGAGCAGTGCACAAATGGTGCAAGCGTAATGCTAAACGCAATACTTAACGCAGATGCAAAATAGAAATTTTAGGTCAGTAATAATGACTCATCGGCTTAGACAGTAGTATTATAGATGCGCCTAAAAGGTTTTGTTAATCGTAGGATTTGAGGACGCATTTTGATATCAACATACGAAGTATAAGAGAACTAAAGGTATACAGAGAAAATAGTGATAAAGAAATGTTTAAGAGGGCAGAGACAAATCTACCCTCTTTTGTATGAATTAAAACTAAAAACAACTTTTTTACCCTTTGAAATTTATTCAAAAATAACTTGACCATTTTCTATTGATTTTACTTTGACGAGGGAATCCACTTTTATTCCTTGATCTCGTAAATGTTGTCCTCCTAATTGGAAAGTTTTCTCAATAACGATTCCTACTCCTTCCACTCTAGCTCCTGCCTGCTCTACAATATCTATTAACCCTAAAGCAGCTTTCCCGTTGGCTAGAAAGTCATCAATGATAAGGATACTATCCTCTTTCTGGATATATTTCTTAGATACTCTAACTTTATAGCTTTTTTGTTTCGTAAAGGAGTAGACTTCGCTTTCAAAAGTTTCTACATCTAAGTTGCGGGACTCTGTTTTTTTTGCAAAAACAACTGGAACTTGAAAGTATTGAGCCGTAATACATGCAATACCTATTCCTGAGGCTTCAATAGTAAGAATCTTTGTAATCCCATGATCTTTATATAGCTTTTTAAATTCTTTTCCAATCTCATTAAACAATTCAACATCAATTTGATGGTTTAAAAAACTATCTACTTTCAGAATATCTGCTTCTTCTACCCTTCCATCCTTTATAATCCGTTGTTTTAATAATTCCATAGCGTTTCCTTTCGATAATTATAGAATTTATATATATAAAAACTCCCAAAGTGGGAGTTAACTGGCTGTTATTTTAGCTTTACGAAAGTAAATGATATAATGAATATATCATTTGTTTTGATATACAAAAATAAACGGACATTAACACCCGTAGTCGAATCATTTATGGTGATTCGGTAGAAACGTTTAGACCATATTTCTAAAATTATACGAGTATTCTTATTAAGTTTAAGAACTATGTCGATAATTGTAACCTATTTATTTATAAAAATCAAGATTTTTTGTAATACATCATTATTTTAATATTTGTTATCTGCTATTGTTGAAGATTAAATGGAGATGATATATAGACTTTTCAATGATAATGGATTTACAATAGTAAATGATCTTGTTTTAGGGAGGACATCTGCAACAATATTTTTTCATTTCCTCATGGAATTATTTCTGCTTGTCATAAAAAACAGTCTCCTATGATAATTTGATCTTACCCTAGAAAGCTGTTTTTACAGACTATTTTTCATAGTACCTTTTGATATTAATGACCGTGGTTCTCTTCATCAGCCTCTGCATCTGCTTTCGTTTCATGAACGGTACCACGTGGATGCTCAGGTGGCGCATAGATAGCGTATAATTTAAGGGGTTTATCACCCGTATTGATTACATTGTGCCATTTTTTAAAAGAATGCAATGGGATTTGAAGGGGAATTGAAAAGTGTGTAGAATTTTGTAATTATAAATATCGATTACTTTGAATTGCAAAAGTTCTTAAAGTAGCAGATTCATTTAGCAAGATGCTATATTATAGCAATGGGGGGATCTAAATGAGTAAATTATTAACCATCCAGGATACTACGCAAGCAATTGCAGAAGCTATAACGGCAGCGATAGAATTAAAAACAGAAATTATAGATAATGAATTAAATATCGTAGCAGGCACTGGAAGATATTATAAAAAAATCGGTCAAATAGAAGAGGGGGGCAACATTCATTCAGGTGAAATCTATGGATTGGTGATAAGTACAGGAAAAGAATATATTATTGATGATCCTAAGGATCCTATTTATTTACCTGTAGAAGGAGAATTGGCAGAAGTTTGCTGTCCGATCAATATGAATAATGAGATCATTGGAGCGATTTCGCTAGTCGCATTTGATGAAGAAGAGAAAAAAAGATTATTGAATAAACCACACAGCTTATTAAATTTTACTAGAAAAATGGCTTCTCTTCTCGCTAGTAAAGTTTTAGAAGTAGAAACTTCAAACAAAATCAAAATTATCTTAGAAGCCATTACTGAAGGGATTATTTCAGTCGATAATAATGGCATTATTACTGCTTGTAATATAATGGCTGAAAGATTGGTTGGTAAATCTAAAGAAGAATTGATAGGAAGAAATTTAAAAGAATTTTGGGTGGACTCACCCATAATGGATGTTATTCATTCAGGTATTGGATATAAAGATAATGAAGAAATATATTCTGTTGCTAATGGAATGCAAATGCATTTTATTACTACAGTTTCTCCCTTAGATCTACATGGGGAAAATAATCATCACTCCTCAAAAAATAAATGTACTGGCGCTGTTATTTCTTTTCGCGATATAACAGATGTAAGAAAAATGGTATATGATATGACAGAAAAGAAGATGAGCGCTTCTATAGGTGAATTCTTAGGAAATAGTAAACAAATTCGTGATTTAAAAGAAACAGCACTAAAAGTCGCTAATGGAAAATCGACAGTACTCATCACGGGAGAAAGCGGTACTGGTAAAGGGCTTTTGGCTAAGGCTATACACTTTTCAAGCGCTCGAAAAGACGCACCCTTTATTACTGTAAATTGTGGAGCTATTCCTGAAAACCTAATTGAAAGTGAAATTTTTGGTTATGATGCTGGAGCGTTTACAGGAGCAAAAAAAAATGGAAAACCGGGAAAGTTCGAGTTAGCTAACAAAGGGACAATATTTTTAGATGAAATTGGTGATCTTCCCCTCCATCTCCAAGTGAAACTGTTAGATGTTATACAACAACAAAAATTAGTAAGAGTAGGTGGAACCAGAGAAATCTCTGTAGATGTAAGAATTATTGCTGCTACGAATCGCAATCTTGAAAAGATGGTAGCAGATGGAGAATTTCGTGCGGATTTATATTTTAGACTCAATGTAATCCCTCTATATGTACCACCTCTCCGTGACCGAAAAGAAGATATTTTGATTTTACTTGAACATGCATTAGATAGATATAATAAATTATTAGGTAAGCAAATAGAAGGGTTTGATAGTAAGGCAATGCAATTATTGCTAAACTATACTTGGCCAGGCAATATTAGAGAACTTGAAAATGTAGTTGAATATGCAGTAAATATGGAAAACACGAAGATCATTACAATCAATAGCTTTCCGCCTCGCTTACGATCTGAGCCTAACATCCAATTGGATATCTTACCTCTTGATTTGCAGCGTAAGCAGTTAGAAAAAAGAGTTATCTCAAATGCTTTGGAGAAAATTGGTTACAGCGTTGAACAAAAAAGGAAAGTTGCAAAGCTCTTAGGAATGAGTGAATCATCTTTATACCGTAAAATTAGAGAATTAAAAATAGAGAGATGAGTTACCATTAAGTGTGTGCAGAATAACAAATTGATAGTTTAATGGCTAAGAGAAAATAACGAATATATGAAGTTTCTTAAAAATAACAAATTCATTTGTTATTTTTAAGAAATATACAGAAACTAGATTCTATAATGCTTACAGAAAAGACAATACATATCCGTTTGTTAATTTTAGAAAATTATAAAATAATTAAATATTCAAACTAACAATCCGAATGTAGCATGTTCAAAAATTTTTGAACATGCTACATTTTTTTATTTAACAGAACAACAAGGGTTTTAAGAGGCTTTAGCGGAATTCTGCATAGATGTTTTTGTAAAATGATTAAGTTTGCCCCTACCTATTTATATATTGGCACGTAGTTTGCACTATTAAGGTAATGAAAAATAAAAAAAGGAGGAAGAACATGGAAGAAAATGTAAAAAATAAAAATTTGGGAAACTCCACTAGCTCGGTAAAGATGAAAGATGCGTTAAACAAAAAGTTATCAATGGGTATAAAAATTGGCTATTCATTCGGAGGGACTGGAGATGCAATTGCATATGATTTTGTTGTAGGATTTTTATTATTTTTCTTAACAGATCTCGCAGGAATTGGTCCCAAATTTGCTGGTACGATCATTCTTGTTGCAGTATTATGGGACGCTATAACAGATCCTATCATTGGGGCATGGTCTGACCGAACCAAATCTCCATCTGGAAAACGAAGACCGTTTTTATTGGGCTCAGCGATTCCCCTAGGCGTTACGATGATGTTGCTTTTCACAGTGGTAAACTTTGAGGGAGCAGCAAAAAATGCCTATTACATTATTATGGCAATGATGTTTTGGACGGCCTATACTTGCTTTAATATTCCTTTCTTTTCACTGGGGGGGTCTTTGACTTTTAATACTGCTGAACGTACCAAATTACGTGGTATTGCTCAATTCTTTAATTTTATCGGAGTATTTTGTGCAAGTGCGTTGCCCACATTTCTAATAGGTCTATTTATAAAAAAGGGTTATAGCGACGCCCAATCATGGCAGTATGCCGTCATCATCATCTCCATTATCGCGATTATTACCATTTTAATTTCTTGGAGAACGACACGAGGGCAGGAAATTGTCATTGAAGAAAATCCAGGAGAAGCGAAACAATCTCTTATTAAAGATATTTGGGATATTATGAAAATCAAGCCTTATTTGTTTATTCTTTTAGCAGATTTAGTATTCTATATGTGCTATACCATTTGGACTACTTCTATTATGTACTATGTACAATATCATCTAGGCATGGGAGAAACAGAAGCTTCCTTTGTCTATGCAGGAATCGGTATATCGGGGATGATCATCGCCCTCGCCCTAGGTAAAATTGCAGTGAAATTTGATAAGCGAAGTGTATTTATTGTATGCCTAGCAATTTCAGGCGCTATTATGATCTTAGCTAAGTTTGTAGAAATTTCTACGCTGAGAGGGGCCATCATTTATTCTTGTCTAGGGAATATAGGGGCAGCAGGTTATTGGACTTTAATTTACACATTGCTATATGATGTAACAGAAGTAGATGAATTTAAATCGGGTAAGAGAAGAGAAGGAACCTTGATGGCTTATTTTTCATTCTTCGGGAAATTAGGAGGAGCCCTTGCAGGACAATTAACAGGATTTTTACTTCATTTAGGAAATTATGATCCAGCTTTAGGATTAGAACAATCACAAGCGGCTTTAGACACCATTACATCTTTATTTACCATATATCCAGGAATATTTGCCCTATTATGTGCCTTAAGTATTGTAGCTTATCCCATTACACGCAAACGATATGAAGCATTGACGGAGAACTTGCAACTAAAAAGAGAAGGAAAGCCATTTACAACTGAAGGGTTTGAAAAACTTTTATAAAAAAATAAAATTTTCTTTTAAATAATCCATTAGCTTTTTGTGCCAGTCAAATGAAATGTTATGGAAGTAAAATTGGTAAAAACATGTTTAGAAGTTAAACTGGCACAACAGGTTAATGAACTAAAAAAAGATGAAAGGATGAGGAAAATGGAAAATAAAGTGATTATTGTTACAGGTGGATCTGGGGGTATAGGATTAGCAACGGCTAAGAAGTTCTTAGAAAATGGTGGAATTGTATATTTAGCAGATATTAATGAAGAGAGATTAAAGACTGCTGTGGAAGACTTAAGCCAATATGGAACTGTAAAATATGTAGTTACAAATGTTACAAAGGCTTCTGAGTGCGAAAATTTAATACAATCAGTTGCAAAAGATGCAGGGAAAATAGATGTGGTTGTGAATGGTGCAGGTGTGTGGGTTGAAGGACCATCGGAAACAATGACAGAAGAAATGTGGGATCGGACGATAGATGTAAACCTAAAAGGTACATTTTTCGTATGTAGCCGAGCGATACCTGAGTTAGAGAAAACAAAGGGCTGTATTGTAAATGTTAACTCGGATGCAGGTATTGGAGGAAATCCTGAAAACTGCATTTATAATGCTTCAAAGGGTGGCGTATCTCTCGTAACCCAATCTTTAGGGCTAGAGCTAGCGCCAAAACAAATCAGAGTAAACTCAGTATGTCCATGTGATGTAGATACACCCATGCTACAAGGTCAAGCAAGGGATTATGGAAACGGAGATCCAGAAGGTTATATTAAGAAATTAGTCAGTAATTATCCTGCAAAAGAAAATGCCCGTGTTATTAAACCTGAAGAAGTTGCTGAAGCTGTTTATTTTCTAGCTTCTGACAAATGCCCAGCTATCACAGCGCAAAATATATCTTTAGATTGGGGCCTGAATTCAGGATATTAAAAAATTCGAAAAAAGAGAGGCGATTAATAATGGATAGAACAACGTTTGTGCATCCCTATATTCCTAATACTGTACCAGAAGTAAAAGTAGAGTTGATGAAGGCAGTAAATGCCCAGAGTGATAGAGAAATTTTTAATATGATCCCAGATCATTTATTATACAATGATTTTCAATTACCAGAACCAATACTGGATGAGTATTCTTTAAAGAGACATACGAATGCAATCTTATCAAAAAATGCGAACTTAAATACCCATCTTTATTTTTTAGGAGCAGGATGTGCACCCCATTATGTACCTTCTGTTGTCGATGAAGTTCTTGGTAGAGGGGAGTTTTACACTTCTTACACAAGTGTAATGGGAGATCAAGGCAGAGGACAGCTTCAATTTGAATATCAAAGTATGATGGCAGAGTTGCTTGATATGGGCGTTATTGCATTTCCTCAATATGATGGAGGTAGTTCAGTAGGTCATGCTTTCAGAATGGCCCGTCGTCTCACAGGACGGCGAAAAATACTTATTCCAAAAAGTATGAGTCAGCTAAATTATAATATAGCATACAACTACATTAACCAGATAGATGGAGAGTATTGTGAATTAATCCTAGTTAACTATGAAGAAAAAACTGGATTAATGGATTTAGATGATCTAAAAGCTAAATTAAATGATGAGATTGCAGCAATATTTATTGAAAACCCAACTTTTCTTGGCGCTGTTGAAATGCAAGCAGAGGAAATTGGCAAAATGGCGAAAGAAGTAGGTGCAGAGTTTATCGTATATGCTGATCCTATTTCACTAGGTGTTGTAGAAGCTCCAGGATCATATGGTGCAACGATTGCATGCGGAGATGTTCATTCAATAGGGATTCATATGTTTGCAGGTGCTGGCGTTGGGGGTTATGTAATGGTGAAAGATGACCCTAGGTATGCATTTCAATTAAAGGATATGATGTATGCAGCATCACCTACAACGGTAGAAGGAGAAATTGGTTTTAGTTTTGAAGCAGCCTTTGATCGTACTTCTTATGAAGTGCGTGAAAATTCAGCAGAATTTACTGGAACAAGCGCAGGCCTGTGGACTGCTACAGCTGGCGTATATCTTGCGATGATGGGACCAAAAGGAATGGAAGAAGTAGGAACCGTTATCATGCAAAAATCTGAATATGCTGCTAAGAAAATAGCTGAACTTCCAGGAGTTAAAATAAAATTCTCAGGTCCGTTCTTTAAAGAATTTGTTATTGATTTTTCTGAAACAGGAAAAACGGTTAATGAAATTAATAAAAAACTGCTTGAAGATAAAATTGTTGGTGGTTATGATCTTGCAAAAGACTATGATGAATTAAATCAGTGTATGCTCATTTGCGTAACTGAAATACATACCAAATCTGATATTGATAAATTTGTAAGTGCTCTGAAAGCGGCTATTTAGAAAAATAAAGAAAGGATTGAGGGAATATGAAAGAAGTAAAAATAAGAGAATTTCATCAGGCACGCTGGAACGAGCCAATTATTATGGAAATGAGCACTCCCGGCGAAAGAGGAATACTCATTACCAAAGCGGAAAAAGAATTAGAAGCAGAAGTGAGTGATGGTGTTTCTAAATTAGGAAAAATGAAAAGAAAAAGTAAACTTAGGCTACCAGAAGTAAATCAACCTTTGCTAGTTAGACATTATATTCGTTTAACGCAAGAGTGTATGGGGTCTGATAATACCCTTGGAATTTCCCAAGGAACATGCACGTTGAAATATAACCCCAAAGTTCAGGAGCATATGGTGAAACACCCAGGACTTATTAATGTTCATCCACTACAAGATGATGATACAATGCAGGGACTGTTAGAAATTTACTATAAAACTGAGCAAATCATGAAAGAAATTGCTGGCATGGCTAGATTTTCATTTTTACCAGGTGCAGGTGGGCAAGCGATCTATACTAATGCACAGATTGTAAAAAAATATCACGAAGCTAAGGGAAATACGCATAAAACTGAAATCATTACGACACTACATTCACATCCAGTAGATGCGGCTGCATCATCAACGCTTGGATATAAAATTATTACCTTAATGCCAGATGAAAAAACTGGACTTCCTAATTGGGATGAGTACAATGCAGCACTAAGTGATAAAACTGCAGCGATATTTATAACAAACCCTGAAGATACTGGAATATATAATAATATCATTGATAAGTTTACACAGGCAGCTCATGATGTTGATGCATTATGTGTTTACGATCAAGCCAATGCCAATGCACTGATAGGTGTAGCAAGAGCTGGTGACTCTGGAATGGATCTAATGCACTTTAATCTTCATAAAACCTTTTCATCTCCTCATGGCGCAGATGGACCTGGTTGTGGTGCATTAGGATGTACAGCAGAATTAGCACAATTTTTACCAAAACCAACCGTGGAGTTTGATGGAAGTCGATATTATTTAGATTATGATGGAGAGCAGAGTATTGGATATATTAAACGATTTTTAGGAAATACCACTGCTGTTCTAAGAGCTTATATGTGGTGTATGAACCTTGGAGAAGAAGGCTTAAGACAAGCGGCGACGATTTCAGTATTAAACAATCAGTATATGACGAAAGAGATTTTAGAAAAAGTTCCAGGAACATCGTTGCATTATAATGTAAGTGCTGAGCAACGTATGGAACAAACACGCTTATCCTTTGATAAGCTATTTGAAGAAACAGGACTAGGAATTATGGATGTTAATAGAAGATTGGTGGATTATGGGATTACTGAATTGTGGATGTCACATCATCCGTTCACTGTGCCAGAGCCATTTACTCCGGAGCCATGTGAATCTTACAACAAAGATGATATTGACTACTATGTAGAAGTTTTAAGAAGAATTGCAAATGAATGTATAGAAGATCCTGAAATGATTAAAGGTGCACCCCATAAAGCTGCTAGACATATGCCAAATAAAATTCCTGCACATTCTACCGATGAAGACTTTAAAACATTAGCTACTACTTGGAGAGCCTATGTAAAACGTTTTCGGTAGATGGTTCTTACTTTTCAATGAGGTGACGGACTTATGAAAAAGTTAGGTGTTATCGTTAATCCGATTGCTGGTATTGGAGGACGCGTTGGGCTTAAGGGTAGTGATGGTGAAGATATTTTAAAGAAGGCAATAGAACTTGGAGCAAAGTCAGAGTCTCCAGATAGAGCAATTGACGCTTTAAGAATAATCAGCAAAATCAAAGGTAAAATTGAAATCGTAACATATCCAAAAGAAATGGGAGAATATGAGCTGATAAAGGCAGGATTTACCCCAAAAGTAATTGGAAAAATTAGTGGTGAAATTACAACTCCTCAAGATACGATCATGGCTGCACAGGCCATGATCGAAGAAAAAGTAGATCTTCTTATATTTGCAGGGGGAGATGGTACTGCTAGAAATATATACAATGCAGTAAAGGATAAGTTGGTAACGTTAGGAATACCTACAGGCGTTAAAATCCATTCAGGGGTATATGCGATTAACCCCAAAAGCGCAGGAATTGTTGCCCTACAGTATCTTGAAAATGATACACCTCAAGTAAAAGAAGCTGAAGTCATGGACTTGGATGAAGAAGAATATAGAAGCGAAAGAGTTAGTGCCAAACTTTTTGGATTTATGAAAATACCGCATAATGAACATTTTGTTCAGAATGTTAAAGCAAGAAGTAAATCTGAAGATGCATCTCTAAACAGTATTGCTCATAATATTATTAATAACATGAAAAATGATATATATTATATCATTGGACCCGGTACAACAACGAGAAGAATTATGGAAATACTTGATTTGAGAAATACTTTAATTGGTGTTGATATTATAAAAAACAGAAAATTGATTGCAAATGATGTGACTGAAAATGGAATATGGAATATTATCAAAGACAACAAAGCGCAAATTGTGGTTACAGTTATTGGTGGGCAAGGTCATATATTTGGAAGAGGTAACCAACAAATAAGCCCTAGAGTGATTCGAAAAGTAGGTACTGATTGCATAACCATTATTGCAACGAAAGAAAAATTACTTTCTATTAAGCATAGAACACTTTTAGTAGACACAGGAGATTTGGATTTAGATGTGGAACTCATAGGCTATAAACAAGTTATAGTAGGGGGTAAAGAGGTAACTATGTGCAAAATAGACACACACAATTAGTTGTATTTTTAGATAGCATAAAGATACCCTCGAGAGCTGAATATGCAGGAAAATAAGATCAATCAATAACATCAATTAAAATTTACAATAAAAATTTGACTTATGTGTGACAGTAAAGAATTTGATAGATTTTAAAATAAGTTACTGTGTCATTGAAAATAAAAATCTAAACTTCATAGAATTGAGAGTTAAAGAACTCCATTCAAAAGCACGAAGATTTATTCTGTTTTTTGAGTGGAGTTCCTTTTAGAAAGGTGACAAGGGGACGTAAATGACAAGGGGACGTTAAATGACAAGGGGACGGGGTTATTGACACGCGTCGTGACAAGGGGACGGGGTTATTGACACGAAACCTCTATGGTATAAGATATTTTAGAGGTGATTTTTATGCCAAGAGTGTCAAGAATAAAAAGTGAAAGCGGAATATACCATATTGTCATGAGAGGAATTAATCGGCAAATGGTGTTCGAAGACGAAGAGGATAGTTTTAAATTTATTCAAACCCTGCAAAGATATAGAGAAATCTGTGAATATAGCCTACATGCCTATTGTTTAATGGGAAACCATGTACATTTATTGCTCATGGAAGGTAAGGAACCATTAGAGACCGTGATGCGCAGGATATGTGGTAGCTATGTTTTATGGTATAACAAAAAATATAGCAGAGTAGGGCATTTGTTTCAGGATCGATTCAAAAGTGAGCCTGTAGAAGATGATGAATATTTCCTTACCGTTCTGCGATATATCTTTCAAAATCCTATAAAATCGGGTATAGTTGCTAAAATTGAAAGCTATTTATGGACAAATTATACACATTACATTGAAGGAAGCCATTGGACTGATACTGACTTTGCCCTTGATATTTTTGATACGGATAGAGCTACAGCGGTAAGAAGATTTATAGATTATGTACATAAAAAGAACAATGATCTATGTCTGGAATTACGGGAAAATAGAAAGCTAAACGATGGTGAGGCTATAAAGCTAATCAAGGATATTTGCAAGGTGGATCATGGGCAGGACTTACAGAAGCTTGAGATACACCGAAGAAATTTTTATATAAAAGAACTAAAAGAGAAGCATAGCTTATCCATAAGACAAATCGAAAGATTAACGGGAATTAGTAGAGGGATCATTCAAAGATTATAGCGTGACATCAACCCCGTCCCCTTGTCATTGTCACCATCCCCTTGTCACCAAATGAAGTCACTCCAAAGCAGTTTGTTCAATCCTGTATCTTAACACCATCAGCGGTGAAGGAGATTGGGAACCGATAATAAGTACCTAATGCTACACGGGAACGGTTCTACTCTGTCGTATTACTTTTTTATTATTAAGGAAAGTATAAATTTTTTGATCCAATCAATATGTGCTAAAACTAGTTATATCAATATATTACAGTTTTATGTAAAACTGTACCAGTAAGGCATTGGCAGTAAAAGAGTGTGGCTGTGCCGTTTTTGTTCTACGGATAGTATGGTATGATAAAGAAAAATGTGAAATAAAAGGTCAGCGAGAAGTTTGGTTGGAGAAATGTTATATATACCAGAAAACAGAAGGAAAAAGTACGTGACAGGGGAGGGTTCTTTGTCACAGTTGTGTGTCTAAGATTATATGTGCTAATTACAACACACCACGCATGTTGAAACGGTAGTACATGAAGGAAGAAATAATTGCTTAATATAATGTGGAATGGAGTGAAGAAGATTATTCTTTAGAAGAAAGATATAGACAATCAGGAGTTTTGGGCATTATGGGCTGAGAATACAGAGGGAAAAAGAACATGTCTTGAAGTTGCACAAACTGTAAACATGTATGATGAGATAAGTAGTGCACTTTATATACTATCTACAAAAGATGATTCTAAATGTAAAGATTGGTGTTTCCGTCAACAGCTATATAATAGGGGCGTTTCTACAGGCAGACAGTAAACTTAACTGTACTTGACTTACTAACAACTTATGACGGCTGCAAGATTGAAAAGATGATTTTTGTTCCCCCTGCGGTTTCTTATACTCACAATATTATTGGTGTTTTGATTGTGAATGGAAAATGGCTCTTACATATCATAGCATGGAGAATGGCAACGGTGCAGACAAAAATTTCTTTGATAGAGGTATTAAAAACCTCATATTGTAGACCAGACGCAAAGATGCAGAACTTAAAAGAGAAAAATGAAATAACAGCAAGTAAAATCAAGCAGTAATCTCTCTATTTCTTTATAATAAATGTAGGGTGGTTGAAACGAGGTGAACGGACGAATGTACGAATGGCAGAAGCAAATTCAAATAATCGTTGATGAAATTGACAAATGTATTAAAAATTATAATGATGAAGCCTTGACACTACGCCTTCTTTCTCGCAGGCTGGGTTATTCTGAATTTTATACAACGAGAAAATTCAAAGAAATATCGGGTATGCAATTTAGAGATTATCTACGGCATAGAAAATTAGCCTTTGCACTAAAAGAGGTTCGGGATAGTGAAAAAAGCCTTTTAGATATTGCTTTTGATTATGGGTTTTCATCACATGAAGCTTTTACCAGAGCTTTTAAGGGAACATATGGTGTAACTCCAAGTGAATACCGAAAAAAGCCTAAGCCTGTCGTTCTTCGTACAAAAATAAACCCTTTCGACCGCTACTTTTTAGGATTGGGAGAGATTGGGATGATGAAATCTACAGATAATGTTAAAATTTATTTTGTAACAATTCCCGCACACAAATTTTTGCACATTAAAAACTATGAGAGTAATGGGTATTGGGATTTTTGGCAAAAGCAAAGCCTTATTCCGGGACAGGACTGCGAAACAGTTTGCGGCTTACTCGATAGTATCAAGGGCAAATTGGATGACGATGGTGGGAGCGAATCTAACAGCGGCAGCGGTCAGATTATGGCGTACATTAATGACCCGGACGGCAGACTCTGCGATTGGGGTATTCCACGTACAGAGTGTTATGGTGTACGTCTTCCTTTTGATTATAAAGGCGAAGTACCATCACAAATGCTTATGATTGATGTTCCCGAAGCTGAGTATATTGTTTTTGAACATGGGCCATTCGATTATGAGCAGGAAAATCGTAGTGTAGAGGAAAAGATTGAAAAGGCAATGGCAACTTTTGATTTTGCAGGCACCGGTTACTGCTTTGATACTTCCCCCGGTAGAATAATTTACTTTTATCATGATCCGGAACGGTATTTTAAGTATATCAGACCAGTGCAGAAGTAAATAAAATTGACTGCCTATCGACCATTGGTGATCGACCATAGGGACGGTTCTTGTGGCCCAGGGATATTTTTGATATGTCAAAGAACCGTCCCCTGTCACAAAAGTATTAAACAACATACTAAACATGAAAGAAATCAACTACGTAGTAAATGTAGACATAAAATACATGGGGGTTGGCACAACTCATGCCATTAACATGCTCAAAGAAATGCAGGAAAAAGAGCTTATCACAAAAGTTGGTAGAGGCAGGCAACCAAGGTATATTGCGAAGTGAAATATAGTTCACTTATATACTATACATTGGAAAAACAGTGGAATTTGTTGTATAATTGAAGTTACAGATTGGAGATTCAATTTGTAACATGAGAGTATATGTCCATGGCAGTTGATAACCTGCTATAATTTTCTTCTGAATTTTTATATTTTCAAGCTCCCTATTACTTGTTTTTTAAAAAAGTACTTATAATAGGAGCTTCTAGACACCTTTAAAATCTTACACATAAGCCTAATATTATGGTATTTTTTATTGTTGTGATGAATTCAAATACAGTAGTTATTTCCTTGCAAATATTCCCATAGCTTTTTTAAATATTTCTATCTCCTCATCAAGCTGTTTGTTTTTCTTTATTCAACCTGGTATTGTTGATTTTGATAAGGCATATTCGCTGCTTAATCCTGTTACGCTCTTTCCTGCATTATAAAGCTCTACTATTATATTTCTAAATTCATTTGTATATTGTTTTTGACCTCTTGCCATTATGAACGCATCTTTCTTTTATTTGTATTTTAATGTGTTCGTCTTTCTGTGTCTACAATATTATACTAACATCAGAGTAGAGGCTTTTTCTAAGTCGATAAATGAATGTGCTGAGTTACAATATGATAGTAGAACACTATAAAAGCATGCTATAATACCTGTATGGAGGTGGCTTGATGAAATTGTGTATTGATAAGAAAAGTAAGACTAGTTTAACTAAACAATTATATGATGAATTGGAAAATAGAATTGATAGTGGTATCTTAAAACCTAATGAAAAATTGCCTTCAGTTCGAGAACTATCGTCACAGTTGGACATAAGTAAAATGACAGTTGTTAAGGCTTATGAACTATTAGAAAAAAATAGATTTATTTATAA
The DNA here is from genome assembly GCA_038396625.1 of Clostridiaceae bacterium 35-E11. Taxonomy (GTDB): domain Bacteria; phylum Bacillota; class Clostridia; order Peptostreptococcales; family Thermotaleaceae. The sequence continues at coordinate 2,547,532 of CP121688.1, read as the reverse complement.
AGAACATGGAAAAGGAACTTATGTGAGAGGCGAAAACATTGTACTCAATCACAAGACCGGAGCCAGAAGATCTGATTCAAACAGCTGGAAAAACAACATTCAAGATTATATAGTAAGAAAAGGATATCGACAAAGAAATTATTTTAACCTAAAAGGGTTAGAATGTAATTTGGGAATAGCTGGGCTAAATGAACGTTTCTTGCCTACAAAAACCATTATTGATACTTTTATTGATAACTATAATGAAAAAGAACTAGGTAAATACTCTCCAGTAGAAGGGGAAAAGAGCTTGATTGATAAAGTTTGCGGGTATTTAGTCGATAAAGGTGTTAAGGTAAGTAACGAAGAAGTTCTTATAACAAGTGGATCCCAATTAGCTATTAATGTAATTGCACAGACTTTTATTGGACATGGCGACATAGTGGCAGTGGGGGCGCCAACTTTTGCTGGTGCAATTGATGTGTTTAAAAGTAGAGGGGCAAATGTAATAGAAGTGCCAATGACACCAGAAGGCTTAGATGTAAACAGTTTACTGATTCAATGCGAAAAATACTCTCTAAAAGCTTTGTATACGATGCCTACTTTTCAAAATCCAACAGGTATTAGTGCAAGTCTAGAAGTCATGCAAGAAGTGTTGAGTTTAGCAGATGAACATAATTTTATTGTTATAGAGGATGATTGCTGGAGCGATTTATATTATGAAGAATTTAAGAAACCGCTAAAAAGTCTTGACAAAGAGAATCGTGTAATCTATATTGCAGGTTTTAGTAAGACTCTTGGTCCTTCTTACAAGTTGTCTGCTATTGTAGCCGATGAAATTTTGTTGAGAAAGCTTGCAATAATCAAGTCAACGTTAGATACTGGAGCGCCGCTCATTAACCAAGTGATGCTAGCTTCGTATATCGGTTCAATAGAGCATAAAAAGCACTTAATATGGGTTCGTGATGAATTGAAACGATTATTGATGCGTATACAAAAACATCTAGAAAAGATATGCCCTACATATGTAAAAATAACAATACCTAAAGGTGGACTAGTCTTGTGGCTTACTTTACCAGATACATTTGATTGTAAGATGTTATACTATAAAACTATATCAGAAGAGAACATTTTATTTATAATTGGAGATAATTATTATAGTAGCACAAAGGGTGGAAATCAATTGAGAATATGCTTTGCTTATGATGATGAAGAAAAAGTACTTCAAGGGTTGTCAAAACTTGTGGACATGATAAAAGAACTTCATCAAATGTTAGGAAAGGGAACTCAAATCCCAATGACATAGTTCAATTTTTGTATACGATATATAATTTAAAAATGAAAAATCTGGCAACATGAGCTCTTTTTATCCGACAAAATTATATTCAAATTATTCCAAATCAATGGTTCCTTTATTTCATGGGAGCCATTTTGTTTTGTATCTTTCTTTTGTTATTTGAATACTTAATATAAGCAAGAGGCTCATCTATAAACTCTTTAACTTCTTTGAGTAGACATTTCTTTTCAGTTGTATAGAGAATGAAGGTAATAAAAATACAACCTCGAAGTGTTCTACTGTTCTATTTTAAAATATTAAAACTGTACTGGTTATATTTTGACTGTTCTGAAAATTATGTGCTATATTATAAAAAAATAAGGGAGGATGTATATATGAAAAAAGTAATTAATACTAAGTCAGCACCTAGTGCGATTGGTCCATATTCACAAGGAATTTTAGTAGGAGATTTCGTATTTGTTTCTGGTCAGCTTCCTGTTGATTATGAGACAAGCACTTTTGCAGCAGATGACATTGTTGGGCAGACACGATGCTCACTTGAGAATGTTCGTGAAATTCTAAAAAAAGCAGAATGTACTATGGCTGATGTTGTTAAAAGTACAGTCTATATGAAAGATCTAAGTGATTTTGCTGCAATGAATGATGTATATGTTGAGTTCTTTACAGAACCTTATCCAGCTCGTGCTGCTTTTTAGGTTGCAAGGTTACCAAAAGATGCACTGGTTGAGATAGAGGTAATCGCTCACCGTATATATTGATTATATTTATAAAACTTTTATTAATGGAAAATGATGGGATGTAAGAATGTAGACATTACAAATAAGAGAAAAGGATTATAAAAAAGGGAGGATGGATAAGGTGAGAAAAGAAGAAAGACTGGAGTTTAGAGGAAATGGTTTTTTTGCATTGATACCATTTGCAATTTTTATTGCTATTACGATTGCTCTTTCATTTTTTAATGCAGCTGATTTGAACATGATGATTGGTGCAGGTGTTATTGGTTTGTTGGTAGGTATGATTTTTGTTAAAGATTTGGGAAAATACTGGGATACTGTATTAGCAGGTCTTGGTTCAAAAGTCGGTATGACAGCTGTTATGTTATGGCTGGTGGTTGGTATATATGGCAACATTTTAAAAAGCGGACATATTGTTGAAGGCCTCGTTTGGTTGAGTGTCAAGCTGAATGTAAATGGTGCCACATTTACTGTTATGGCGTTTATCTTTTCTGCCAGTTTTGCCATAGCAACTGGTTCTGGTTTTGGTACGATTTCTACCATGAGCTTTATTATTTACCCTGCAGGTATTTTGCTTGGATCAAATCCTGCAGTTCTTGCAGGTGCAATCTTGTCTGGTGCTGCATGTGGTGATAACTTGGCACCGGTGTCTGATACGACTATTATTGCAGCAACAAGTCAGGAATACACATATAAAGAAGGAACAGCCGATATTGGCGGTACTGTACGTGCGCGTATACCGTTTGTTCTTATATCTATGGCAATTGCAAGTACTATGTTCTTTATATTTGGTGGTACAAGTTCAAGCACTAACGCTACCATGGCAAATGAACTGCTCCAACAATACCAAAATCCAACAGGTTTACTTTTGCTGATTCCTACTTTCATAGTTATTTTTCTTGCAATCAAGGGTATTAATATTTTTGCTGCGTTGTCTACAGGTATGGCGACTGCAATTGCAATTGGACTTGGTTTTAGATTATTTGATGTATCCGCACTTATAGCATTGAAAGACGGTGCTTTGACAGGTGCAATACCTGAAGGTGTTGCAGGGATGACAACGGTTTCAATATTGCTGATTATGGTAGTGGCAATGGGGAATTTGCTGATTAAGAGCGGTTGCATGGACAAAACTGTAAATTGGCTCAATGAAAAAGTTATCGAGACTCCGCGTGATGCAGAAGTTGCGATATTCTCTCTAGCAACAATTTTTGGGATTCTTATCGCTGCCATTAATACTATAGCAAATATCTGTGTCGCGCCGTTTGTTAACGCAATAGGATGCAAGAACGAATTGCACCCATATCGTAGAGCAAATATTCTTGCAACTGCAGTTTGTTCATTTCCATTCTTCCTTCCATTTGGAGGATGTGTCCTATTATTTCTCGGTGGGGTGTCATCTATGCAAAGTACGTATTCGTTTTTGCCTGTTCTTAAATCAACCGATATGATGTTTACCGCATTCTATAGCTGGGCAGTTTGGGTTGTAATGCTTGTATCTTGTTTGACTGGATGGAATCGTACATTTGAAGGCCCGAATGGTGAAATGGTAAAGGATAGGATGAAAATGATGTCTTAGAGGAAAATTAGAGTTTTTAAGAATTGTCTATTAAAAATTTGAATAAGCTTCAGCAACATAAGCTTCGAATCCAGTGGTAGCAGTATTTTAAATAGGAGCTAATAAGTTCTGTCTTCTGTGAATAGTACTCAGTTTTGTCAACAAAGTTATGAAATTTATAAAAGAATTCAACTTAAATGAAATGTCACAAAGTAATAATTATTTGGTGAGAATTGGGATATGATACTTCTTTCATCTATTAAAGTTATAAATAATGTATATTTAATTTTAATCAGAGATAGGGATGAGTATGTGTCTTTTTGCACGGAAAACAGTGAAATTTAGAGATTGTTAGAGCATAAAAAAACAGATTATTAACTTGCAAGGAGGAAACGACAATGAAAAGATTAACACAACTTATTAAAGATGATATGAAGCATGCATTAGGTGTTACTGAACCAGGTGCAATTGCTTTTGCAGTAGCCAAGGCAAGAACCTATACAAAGGGTGACATAAAAAGTGTTAATGTATCTATGAACTCTGGTATGTATAAGAACGCGTTCACTTGTGGTATCCCAAATTCCAATGATGTAGGAAATATATTTGCGGCTGCATTAGGTGTTGTAGGTGGTAATGCTAACAAGGGGCTTGAAGCTCTTGCAGATGTTACCCCAGAAGATAACGTAAAAGCTCGCAAGCTCATAGATGAAGGCAAAGTAACTGTAGAACTTAGCGGTATCACTTCAGATATTTTTATCCAAGCAACTTTAATGACTGATATCGATACTTGTGTTGTTACCATTTGTGATGCCCATACAAATATTACAAAGATCGTTGTAAATGATAAGGTTGAATTTGAAAAGGGATGTAAGGCAAAGGATAGTACAGAAGGAGAAGGTACTGGGGAACATGAAATCCATAAGTATACACTGTCTGAGCTATATGAGTACATTACAACTGTAGATATCAATGAACTGAAATTCATTCGTGAGGCTTACGATGTAAATATGGAATTGTTCAATGAGGGTATGGTTAACACGAGAACAACTTTCGCACCATATTTATATAAGATGAATGGCGGTGAAATCTTCTCCAAGGATGAACTTAAGACTGCTCAGTTATTGTGCAATGCAACAATTGAAGCTCGTGTTATAGGTCTTAATAAGGCTGCAATGAGCATTACTGGTTCAGGCGCCCATGGCATTATCGCGACAATGCCTCTGTATGCAGTTTATAAAGTCAACAATATGACTGAAGAAAAATTACTACGTGCAACGGCATTGAGTTACCTTATCACAATGTATATCAAGGAATACTCTGGTCGTCTGTCCGCATTTTGTGGTTGTGCAATTGCTGCAGGAACTGGAATGGCTTGCGCTCTTGTCTATATGAAAGACGGTACTTTTGAGCAAATAGTGCACACCATTAACAACATGGCTTCAAGTATTACTGGTATGATTTGTGATGGTGGCAATCATGGTTGTACTATGAAAGGTGTTGTAGCAGTGGATGCAGCGTTCAAGTCTGTTGAATTTGCAATCAACAATACGTATATCTCTAATGTTCATGGAATAAACGGTAAAACTCCTGAACTTACGATGAAGCATATGGGTTTAATAGCATCTCCTGGTATGGTTGGCACTGAAGAGACTATTGTTGAGATATTTGAATCTAAACTGATATAATCTTTAAAATCATACTTTGGAGACCATAGGGAGAGACCATAAAAGAACCGTCCCCTGTCACATTGTTTTTCATTCCAATAGCTTTAATTTTACCAAGGCTGATAGGTGAAAGGGGAGTATGCTTGGTTCTCCCTTTTGAGATATATTTGTTATGATACCTTGTGCTGTTTTTATTATAGGAGAATTTGCTACTATAGATAATAAAAATGAAAAATATATAAATGGTAGGCTAAAAGAAGAATCTTAAAAGGAACGTAAAATTTTATGGTTGTGTAGACTATTAAGACCTGCACAACCATCTATTTAAAAGAGGATGGTGTTTATTAAAAAGTGCTAAAATTGTAGAGATTAATCTTATTTTATTGGGAAAAGGTATCCTCCGTTGATAATGAAATGATTATGTTTGAAGACGAATTAAAGCGTATTGTTGCTGATACCAGAAAGTATAAGTCAGAAAATGCTTTATCAATGAAAGCAAAAATAGACGAGGTTATATTTACCTACTAGCGAACATGATAGTGAAGAATTTGATCAAGAGATAGCAAGTTATAATATTACATTATATGATTTACAAGATTGCACCCAAAATTCGACGGTATTTAATAAACTAAGAGAAAAAATTGAAAAAATTTGGAATAAAATATTTGACTTAGACTGGAAAGAAGAATATATTACTGCAAATAAAGAAGAAAAATCAATACAAGCAGTATTTTGGGAATTAAAATGAGATTAAGTTATGAATGTTAAAGGATTTATTGCAAGATAAGGGGTTGAGATTTCTGATTGATTTAGATAAATATGAATTTATACCAGAAGAAGCACCCAAAGAATTAGCAGAATATCTTGAAATGACAGAAATGGCTGTATCAAAAATGGTTCATAAAGCTTAAAATTTAGTCTGACTGGTGTTTTGTATTTAACAACCTAATAAAAAGTAAAAAGTTTACGTTTTAGAAACAAGCGATTTATTTTTTAAAGAAGAAAAATAGGCCAATATTAAAAGGTATTTTGGCTAAGGATGCCGAATAATAGAGTAAGATGTTATAAAATGATGATAAGGGGGATATTATGAAGAATATTTTAAAAACTGTTATGTCTATATTACTAATTATGGTTCTAGCTTCGAGTTCTTCAGCCTTCACACAGGATGAGCCGGATATTACCGATACAAAGGAGATGAGAGGACTTTGGGTGGCTACGGTGGTAAACATAGACTATCCTAAAAAACCTACGACAGATCCTAGTATATTAAAAAAAGAAGCAATTGAAATTTTAAATCATGCAGAATATATGGGACTGAATGCAATATTTTTACAGGTTCGACCTTCCGGGGATGCTTTATATCCTTCAAAATATTTTCCATGGTCCAAGTATCTTACAGGAAAACAGGGACTAATGCCACAGGATGATTTTGATCCTTTAAAGTTTTGGGTGGAGGAAGCCCATAAAAGAGGTATTGAATTACATGCATGGATGAATCCCTATAGGATAACTAAAAAAAGGTATAATGAATCAAAACATGATTTTGATGCATTAGATAGATCCCACCCCGCTATTGAAAATCCACAGTGGGTTATTATGCACTCCGATGGAAATTTATATTTTGACCCTGGATTGCCTGAGGTAAGACAGTTAATTATCGACAGCGTTCTTGAGGTAATAGAAAATTATGATGTAGATGGTATTCATTTTGATGATTATTTCTATCCAAATAATAATTTTGATGACAAAAAGTCCTATGATAAGTATGGAGGATCCTTTGCAAGCATAGAGGATTGGAGAAGAGAAAATGTGAATACACTTATAAGTGATTTATCAAAGGCGATTAAAGATGTATCCCATGATGTTAAATTTGGCATTAGCCCCTTTGGTATATGGGCAAATAAAAATACCAATCCCCTTGGAAGTGATACCAATGGAATGCAATCTTATTATGATCAATATGCAGATACTAGAAAATGGGTAAAGGAGGAAATGATAGATTATATCATTCCCCAAATATATTGGAACATTGGTCTTAATGTAGCTGATTATAGCAAAGTGTTAAATTGGTGGGTAGAAAATGTTGATGGAACAAATGTTGATTTATATATTGGACAAGCTGCCTATAAGGAAGGGAATACCGACATAAACAGCCCATGGTATGGGTATGGAGAAATAGAAAGACAGCTTAGACTAAATAAGAATTTTCCCCAGATAAAGGGAAGTGTGTTTTTTTCCTATAAATCAATGGAACAAAAACCACAGTTAATTGAGATAATTAAGGGTATTTATGAAGAGAAGGAACATAAATTAGTTTTTCAGAACTAAAAAATACCATGGAAATTATTGAAAAATGCATAACAGGGGCAGGCTTGACAAATTGACAAATAAAGAATGAAATAGGAAAAATAGTAATAGGTGATAAAATGCCAAGAAAACCACGAATACATTATGAAGGTGCCTTATATCATGTAATGGTAAGAGGAAACAATGGAGAAAGAGTATTTGCAGCAGCAAAAGAAAAACAAGAATATATCAATATCATAAAAGAACACAAGAGAAAATATCAGAGTGTCAATCTGTCAAGCCTGACCCCTATTTCTCACTATTTCTTATTGCTGCCCCCTGTTTCCTGTTAAATGCTATCTAAAACAAGTTATAAAAGCGGTTGATATTCTGAAAAATTTAGATATCAACCGCTTTTATAATTAATTCAGTGAAATAAGTATCATTAGAGAAAGGAATGAAGGATTGGATCCAGAGATGAAAAACTGACTTTTAGGTGAACTTGAGCATTTGATGATCTTTGAAAAATCCTATCGAAAAGTTCCCAGCAAGGACTGAAAATACCAATTATAAAAATTAGAAATCCAAAATCAAGAAGATTTTTTGTTTGCCTCCTGCTAAAATTGAAGAGTAAATAAAAGTTGCCTTAATTAAATGTAAATTTAGACAGGAGGAGATATATTATGAACAAAGCGTATTTTAACCTAGGTTGTGCTTTAAGCCTATATAAGCCTGAAATAGAAAATAAAATTTTAAAGTTTTTGAATGAAAACTATGGAGAGGTTAAATTACATAAAATATGCTGCCGTCATGATCCGCAACTTGAAGCAGGTGCATTGATTATCAATATATGTGCTGGATGTGACAGGCGTTTGAGGAGCTTATATCAGGGGATATCAACCATTTCTTTATGGGAAGTGTTTGATGAATTGGATACATTTCAATATCCTAACTATAAAGGATTGGAGTTGTCAGTACATGATCCCTACCCTATTCGTGAAAAGCCGCAGGTACATAAGGCGGTACGCAATCTACTCAAAAAAATGAATATTGATATTGTGGAAGCAAAGTTTTCAGGTACGCGTTCGATATGCTGCGGAGATGATTTTTATCCTAAGCTGGCGGTTGAAAGGGTTCATAAAAAAATGAAAAGACGAGCACAATCAATGCCTTGCAATGAGGTTTGCGTATATTGTGTATCCTGTATCAAATCAATATATATTGGTGGAAAAACACCTAGGCATTTAATGGATCTTCTAATGGGAGAAAAAACTGAACCACAGATATATGATACCGTACAGTGGCATGAACAATTACAAGGTTATACTGATAAACATTAAGGGATAATTACTATGACTGATGAAGAAAAATGAAAGGCTGTTATTGAAAATAACGGTGATAGCGATGGTAAGTTTTTTAATGCAGTTAAAACAACAAAGATTTTTTGCAGACCATCTTGCAAGTCAAAAGCTCCACTTAGAAAAAATGTGATTTTTTTGATAACAAACAACAAGTCATGGATGCCGGTTATCGCCCTTGCAGAAGATGTCGACCTGACCTGCTTGAGTTTTGTCCAACAGAAAAGTTGGCGGAAAATGCCAAAGACGTGATGAATAGATATTTTGCTGATGAAGATGAGATTAAAAAGCAAATTCAAAGGCTTGGTGTAAATAAAAGCTATCTAAATAAACTGCTTTTAAAACCTTATGGAAAGACAATGCCGGAATATTTACGGTTGATTCGGATACGAAGAGCCAAAATCATGTTGCTTGAAGGAGCAACGGTTGCTGTGATTTTTGCAGTGCATTTTGGAGCATAGTTGTTCCTACCATTGTTGGTATTATGTGGGTAATTACGAAACAACCAATAAATGTCATCTATCCAGTACTAATAGTGAATTTAATCGTTGGTATTGTTGTAACATTGATGACTTCGAAAGAGAAAGGATATATAAAAGAGACTCAAGTTACCAATGGTAGATAAGTCTTATTGTGAATCTACGATTCAGATGGGGCATCAATAGCGTCTGGATTTTTAGAAAATACAAGAAAGGAAGACAGAGATGAAGAAGAATAATGAATTTATTAAAAATTATAGTGAATATTTAAAAGACGAATCTCGTGTAGTGGGGAGTGCGGAAGATATATCTTTTCCTAAAACAGAAAAAGAGGTAATTGAAATCGTAAAGGATTTGTATCATAGGGATATTCCAATGACTATTCAGGGTGCCCGTACAGGATTAGCTGCTTCAGCAGTTCCTTTCGGTGGACATATTATCAATTTAAGTAGAATGAATAAAATTCTTGGGGCAAAGTATATAGAAAAACAGGATACATTTTATTTAACCCTGCAGCCAGGGGTCTTGTTAATTGAATTAAGAAAAGCATTATTAAATAAAACTTTTTTGGTTAACGATTGGGATGAAGCATCTATTGATGCAATAGCTAAACTCAAAGCAGGGGAATGGTTTTTTTTACCAGATCCAACTGAAACCTCTGCATCTATTGGAGGAATGCTTTCTTGTAACGCTTCTGGGGCTAGGAGTTTTCGATATGGTTCAACGCGTGAGCATATAAGTGGCATCACAGTAGTCCTTCCAGATGGAGATTTAATAAGCATAAAACGAGGTCAAAATTATGTTAAAGATGGCCTATTTTCAATAAAAACCCAATCTAGAAGGTCTATTTCTTCGGTATTACCAAAGCTTAGAGATGTTAAGGTAAAAAAGAATACTGCGGGATATTATATCAAACAAGATATGGATATGATTGATTTATTTATTGGAGCTGAAGGAACTCTGGGAATTATAACTTCTGTAGAGGTGAAGCTTACCCGTGCATATTCCTATAAGTGGGGAATAACTACCTTTATGCCAGATGAAGATAAGGCTTTGGACCTGGTTCGTATGCTTAGAGGAGAACAGGTGATCGATCATGTGAAAAGATATTCATTTAAGCCCTCTGCAATAGAGTTTTTTAATCATAATGCCCTAAAACTGCTTAGAGCTCAGCAAAAACAAAATCCAGCTTTTTCTCAAATACAAGAAATAAAATCCAGCTACCATACTGCTGTCTATACAGAAATGGAATCAAATCATGAGGAGGAAATCTGGGAAGCTGTAAAGGAACTAGGAAAGATCATTGAAATATTAGGGGGTAATGAGGAAGATACTTGGGTAGCAAAAAAATCTACTGATATGGCCAAGCTACACTTCTTTAGACATGCTACCCCCGAATGCGTAAATATGCAGATAGATGAAATAAGAAAGACAGATACTAGATTGACAAAACTTGGCACGGATATGTCTGTTCCAGATAATTGTTTAAAGAAAGTTATGAAAATGTATAATGAAGGCTTGGAAGAAAACCATTTAAATGCTGTGATATTTGGTCATATAGGAAACAATCATTTGCATGTAAACATTATTCCAAGAGATATAGAGGATTATGAGAGGGGAAAAAAACTATACAAAAAATGGGCTAAAGCCATTGTCGAAATGGGCGGTACAGTTTCTGCCGAACATGCAGTAGGAAAACTTAAGATTCCCTTTTTAAAAGAAATGTATAGTGAAAAAGAGTTTGATCAATTCAGAGAAATAAAGAAATTATTTGATCCAAAGCAATTATTAAACCGTGGAAACATTTTTGAGTTTATTCCTTTAAAGGAGGTAGAATAATGAAGGTTATTGTTTGTATCAAACAAGTTCCAGCTACAAATGAAGTGAAGATGGATCCAGTAACCAATACGATTATTCGAGATAATATTGAATCCATCATCAATCCTTTTGATGCCTATGCTATTGAAGAAGCAATAAGAATTAAAGAGCAAAGAGGGGCTACAGTATACGGACTTAGTATGGGGATCAAAGCCACGGAAGAACTTCTAAAAGAGGCGATTGCTTTGGGCATTGATCATACATTGTTATTAACAGACCGGAAGTTTGCTGGAGCAGATACTTTGGCTACCTCGTATACTTTAAGTCAAGGTGTAAAAGAAATAGGAGCCTTTGATTTAATTATATGTGGAAAAATGGCAACGGATGGAGATACAGCGCAAGTAGGACCTAGCTTAGCTAAATGCTTAGATATTCCTTATGTTACAGATGTTAATCGAATCATAGATATAAAAGAGGATTGCATGATTTGTAGTAAAATTACAGATGATGGGTATGAAGATTTAGAAATTAAGCTGCCAGCACTTATTACAGTGGTTAAAGAAATCAATATGCCAAGACTGCCTTCTATTAAAGGCATGCGTAGGGCTGAAAAGTCCCATGTTTCCACGCTATCCTTTGAAGAGGTGCAAGGAGAAGAAAAATATTTTGGCTTAAAGGGTTCCCCCACTCAAGTAAGAAAAACTTTTATCCCAAATCATGAAATCAAAAGTGAAGAAGTTACAGGAAGACCAGAGGAACAAGCACAAAAGCTAGTGAACATATTGATGAGTAAAAATATTTTAAACAAATAGAAAGGAGCAGACAAGTGAATAATATACATGTTTTAGAAAATAAATGTGTTGGCTGTGGACTTTGTTTGAGTCAATGTCCCTTTGGCGCAATCCATATAGAGAATAAAAAAGCTGTTATTTCATCAGCATGTACAATGTGTGGTGCTTGTATAAATAGCTGTAAGTTTGATGCAATCTTTTTAGAAAAGGATGAAGTAGAATATGAAGATATTAGCAATTATAAAGGGATATGGGTATTTGCGGAACAAAAAAATGGTGTTTTAAAAGAAGTAGTCTTAGAGCTTTTAGGGCAGGCTAAAAACCTAGCAAAAGATTTAGAGGTTAATGTTACAGCAGTTTTTTTGGGAGAAAAAATTGAAACTCTTGTAAATAAGCTGATCGCCTATGGTGCAGATGAAGTACTATATATGGAGGCAGACTGGTTAAAAGATTGCAATGAGCATATTTATGGAGAGATTATGATTGATTTAATCAATGTCTATAAGCCGGAAATCATTTTAATGGGAGCCACCTCTTATGGTCGTTCTCTTGCGCCTTATATTTCTTCTACATTAAAAACTGGTTTGACGGCGGATTGTACAATATTAGAAATAGATAAAGAAGAAAGATTGTTGCTTCAAACAAGACCCGCATTTGGTGGAAATCTAATGGCAACCATTGTATGTCCCAACACCAGACCACAGATGTCTACAGTAAGACCAAGAGTATTCAAGGCGATGAACCCTGATTATACAAAAACAGGAAAAACAACAAAAATATCAGCCCCTAGACCAATAAAGAGTTTAGTTAAAAAAATAAAAAGTTTGGATTACGATAGTGGCTCAAGCTTGAGTGATGCAGATATTATTGTAGGGGTTGGAAAAGGCATAGGCAATAAAAAAAATATTGAATTAGCAGAGGAATTGGCAAAGGTTTTAGGCGGTGCTTTAGGGTCTTCAAGACCAGTAGTTGATGAAGGCTGGATGCCCTATAGCCAACAAATAGGACAGACGGGCAAAACCGTTTCACCCAAATTATATATTGCTTGTGGGATTTCAGGAGCGATACAACATATTGCTGGAATGGCAGAAATAGAAACGGTTGTTGCAATCAATAATGATCCTGATGCACCTATATTTCAATCAGCACATTACAAGATTGTAGGAGATTGTGTTGAAATATTACCACAAATAACAGCTGCCATCAAATCGGTAAAAAGTATTTAACGAAATCAGACGGCATACTGTCAAAATGATAAATATGTTGACGAAATCAATATTTGTGTAAAGAATATAGTTTTATTTCCATATTGTTATATCTGTGTTAGCATATAGTAATATAGATATTGTGCAAGTCTAATGTAATACAAGGTATTAAAGATGAAATGGTGTATTGCTATGAGGGAATCAACACATGTGGAGATGAATCATGTGCTAGAGAGAAAATAGTTGGATAAATCAATGCTTCTACGGAGTTTGACTTGTACAGGATCATGTGTTTTAAGTATAAGGAAACAGAATATGATGTGAAGATTATTTATATAATGTTATGACAAGGAAGATGATAATGATTTATTTAAATGTTTTTACATTTCCAAATGGAGATATGGAATTTGACTTTTTCATGAAGGTAAAAAAGACGTGCTATGACTCGTTTTATCCATTTAAAATATTATCAAGACATGGTTTTGAAAGAATTGATTTTGAGCCAGTTACGATTTTATATGGTGGAAATGGTTCAGGAAAATCAACGGCATTAAATGTGATAGTAGAAAAAACAGGAATCAATCGTGATGATATCTATAATAAATCAAATCTCTATCGCGACTATGTCAATATGTGTGAAATGCAGCTTGACGCTTACATCCCAGAAAATAGCAGAATTTTATGAACTTGTATGAAAAAATATGGAAATTATACATATGCATATTAGATTGAATTGATTATCTTTCATATATTTAAGCACAAATTTATCTATAGACTCGAATAAGATCATGCTACTCAGTTTCTAAGAAAATTCACGCTTCTTTATTGAATATGCATTTTATCGAAAAAATTATGCTATCCATACTTGCTAAGCTTAACCTCTCTATTGATGCTATCATTTTTCTCTATATAAAACAAAAAATCGTATTGTTAACTATGAAAACAGTGATTTAAAGGAAAGAATATTTTGGATTAGAAAAATTTCTACAAAAAATGACAAAAAGAAGGATCGTTGTTATAATATAAGAAACATGTAGAGAGGGGGACTACAGTGAAAATACAGCGTATAGGAATAATCGGTATTCTTATGATATTGGTATTGATTCAAGGGGGTTGGATTTTTTCTGTTTTGGATATAAACAATCATACCAATTTAAGTACTACAGGCGTTCTAGAAAAGGTACAGGCCATATCAGAGTTAAATACAGTAGAGATGTATTTTCATGAAATCATTGAGTATGAAGATGCTAAATACTTTAATAAAGCAGAAATTCCTTTTACTAAAAAGCAGTTTATTTTTACGGTGAAAGCAAAGGTTAAAGCAGGAATTGATTTCAAAGATATTAAGTTAGAAGATATAAATATCACTAATAAAAAGACTGTTCATATTAAATTACCACCTCCTAAGATTACTTCAAAAGAAGTACTTGAGTATAAACCTTATCATGAAAAGAATAGTCTATTTAATACCATCAATAATGAAGATACACTAAAAGTCTTAGAGCAATTTAAAAAAGATTTGGAGAAACAAGCAAAAGACGCAGAAATACTACAAAAAGCAAAAGAACATGCAAAGTTATCTGTTACGCAGCTATTGACAGGCATAGGATTTGAAGATGTTGTTGTAAAATAAAAATGCATACAAGATATTTCTTTCTCGTAGTCCTCTAAAATAATCTAAAAGAGTAGCTACGAGTCTTTTTTTGAAGATGTAAGCTACTAGGAATAGATGATATTTATAAGCTAGACAAAAAACATGCTTTATTCTTTTGATGAGTAAAGTAACTGGGATCAAGAATATCTAGGAAATATAAATGTTAATTTTTCTTGTTGCTGCATTGGCAAAATATTTTTATCTTTGTATAGTTATATAGCCAAATTTGGAGTATTGCATCTAATAACAATAATTAGTATATACAATTATATAAAAAGTGCTACATATAAATAATTATTTTGAAAATAATATAAATGAAATAATTAAAATTTAGGGAGGTGCTTTATGCATCGTAATAATCAAACACAGAGTGATATGCAAATTGTAAATAATCACATGACGAACTTTACTGGGGAATTTAATATGACAAAATCGGGTTTTGATAAAAATATGCCGGGGCATAACAGTAATCATGATATGATATTTCGTCAGGAACCTCGTACAGTAAAGCAAACCAATGCAGGGATTGGCTTACCAACTGAAATAAGAGAAGAAATGGCACTTCAACTTGACGACCATCAGTGTGCGTTAACAGTATCATTACACCAATACAATAAACATCATTGGCTAACAGAAGGTGCCGAATCCTTTTTTAGTTTACACCATTTATTAGAAGAACACCGCAATAAAACAGTAGAGCATATCGATATGATAGGAGAGAGAGTTACTAGATTGGGGGGAGTACCAACTGCACATCCAGTTACTCAACATGAACTGTCTTATATAAAGCATGAGGTGGAAGGTCGCTATACGATGAGAGATTTCATACGTAATGACCTAGAGCATGAGCTAAAACTTCAAGGAATGCTTAGAAAAACAATAGAGCGTGCTCATGAGGTGAAAGATTATGGAACAGCAGAAGTTTTACAAGAAGTATTAGTAGATAGAGAAGATTTAGGGTATCATCTATATAGTGTACTAGAAGATGATACTTTAGTAAGGGGAATGGAACATTTAATACAACGCAAAGATAATATAGTAGGAGATGGACAAGTTGATTCATCTAATAGATTACAATAAGCAAAAATAGACTGGAAAACAAAATTTTTAGGTTGTTCTTGTGATGTTAGGTTAAGGAAGCGATTGAAAATCGATGCATTGAAAATACGTTAATAAGCACTATGTTTTAGTATGACGATACTACGGTTTGACAAAGGAGATACCATGACAGAAAGAAAAGAAATAATAGAAACAGGATGGAACTTAGACAATAGTTATGCTCGCCTGCCGAAAATTTTTTTTACCAGCCTCAACCCGACACCTGTACGCTCACCGAAGTTGGTTATTTTCAATGACGCATTAGCAATATTTCTTGGGTTGAACGCCCAAGTGCTAAAAAGCAATGAGGGTGTAGCTGTGCTTGCCGGGAACCAGCTTCCCGAAGGTGCTCTGCCTCTTGCGCAAGCTTATGCAGGACATCAATTTGGGCACTTCACCTTGCTAGGGGATGGGCGCGCCTTGCTTCTTGGCGAACAAATCACTCCTAGAGGTGAGCGGTTTGATATTCAGCTCAAGGGCTCAGGTGAAACCCCATATTCTCGTGGGGGTGATGGTCGAGCGTCACTTGGACCAATGCTACGGGAATACATTATCAGTGAAGCAATGTATGGACTTGGTATTCCTACCACCCGTAGCCTAGCAGTGGTGACAACTGGTGAATCAGTGATCCGCGACACAGAGGAAGTTGGTGCAATTTTGACTAGAGTTGCTGCCAGTCATCTGCGTATTGGCACTTTTCAATACGTATCAAAATGGGGTACTATTGAAGATCTTCGAACTCTGGCTGATTACACATTGCAAAGACATTTTCCAGATATTGATGATCATAAAAACCCCTATCTTTTCTTACTTCACCAAGTGGTCAAGCGTCAGGCTGCGCTAATTGCCAAATGGCAATTGGTTGGGTTTGTTCACGGAGTGATGAATACTGATAATATGACGCTTAGTGGAGAAACCATTGATTATGGCCCTTGCGCATTTATGGATACTTATGATCCGGCAACGGTATTTAGTTCCATTGACATTCATGGCCGCTATGCCTATAGCAATCAGCCTCATATTGCTGTGTGGAACCTTACTAGGTTTGCTGAAACTCTATTGCCGCTATTGCATGTCAATAAAGAACAGGCTGTCAATTTGGCTCAGAATGCCATTGCAGATTTTACTAAGGTATATCACTGTGATTGGCTTGGAGGAATGAGAGCAAAATTGGGGATATTTAACGAAGAACTGCAGGATGGATCCCTTATTGAGGACCTCCTAAGCATGATGCAGAAATATGGTGCTGACTATACCAATACCTTCCGGGCGTTAACATTTGACAAATTAGAGGATACGGTGCTATTTGGCACCACAGAATTTACTCAGTGGTATGAGCTATGGCAGTCAAGATTAAAGAGACAACACGAACCCAAAGCCTCTTCCCATCAATTGATGCGAAATTATAATCCTGCGGTAATTCCTCGCAACCATCGGGTAGAAGAGGCACTAGAAGCTGCAGTGAAGCAAGGAGATGATCGTGTGATGAAGCGACTTCTTAAAGTTCTTTCTGATCCTTACGCCCACTCACCTGATCAGGATGAATACGCCACACTACCTCCGCCATCAACGCGTCCTTACCGAACCTTTTGCGGTACTTGATGTAGAAGGGAATCTTAAAGATGAAGTCGGTAGAGGTTTTGATTTTAATGCAGCAGCATTCTTCTATGAAGATGAAAAAGATCCAAGTAAAAAAGCAAATGTAGTGATTGATAGGATTACTGGAGATGTAACAGCGTTTGATCTAGAAAAAGCTACAGAAGGAATCACTTATCAAACGAGTCCATATTAATATAATATTATGGTACGCAGAATAAAGCTCCTGCCATTTGGGAGCTTTGTTGCATCTACAAAAGATATTAAAAACTTGTGAAATATCCTACTATCTAACAAATATGGTATCAGTCAATCTTTTGATCATTAAAGCTGTGAGTGAACTATTAATACCCACGTATACTTGATATAATAAATAATATTCAAATAATTTTTAAAAATCTTTATTAAATCGCTTAACCAATGGGGAGGCTTTTTTATTGAAAAAAATCAATGCGAAAATCATTGTTATCCTTGGGGTTATATTCGTTTCATTTTCTGCTATTTTAGCAAAGTTATCCCAGGCACCTTCTTTGGTTATTGCAATGTATAGAATGATGTTTACTGTCTTATTAATGTTACCATCTCTTATAATGAAGAGAAAAGAAATAAAACATGTAAGCTATAAAATTTTTATACTCTGTATAATCGGTGGGATGCTTCTGGCATTGCATTTTGCTACATGGATTACTTCTCTAAAGTATACTTCCCATTACTTTATTTGTATTAGCTATTCTTAAGAGTTCTCCATTGTATCCGTATTTTCTAGATGAATGGATGTGCAAGAAGAGATAAAAAAGAAGAAAACGAGCTTTGTCAAATACGTAAATTCAGTAGACATTAGAATTATTGAAAACAATTCATGTAGTTTTGAAGAGTATCTATGTATTGTAATTGTTATAGAGTGTTTAAATGATAGATTAATGAAAGTTGTGTTTCGTTAGTCTTTTTTTTATCCATTTTAAATAATCATACAATAGTATGGCTAAATATAAAAAAGTTGTTTTTAAAAATGTATCGACTTTTTATAAAATTATGACTAACATAACAATATAAGTTGTATGACATGTTGGTGTGGACATTGTTGCAATATCCTTACTCTTCTTCATATTTAACAACAGAGAATACATATAATTAAATCAATTAAAGTAACAAAACAGGATTTATATCACCTATAATTGCTGAGGTTTTAGGGGTTGTGGGCTTCTTTGTTTTCATTAGTTTCATCTTTAAAAACAATATATTTGTCAGCAATTGTTGCAGATTTGATAATAGGGTTTATAGCAAAAGTGTTCATTTAGGAACAGGAAACTACAATGATATTACTGCTAGATTTTATACGGATTTAGGATTGCTTATTGCCAATACGTATTATGGAGTAGATGCTTCTGCTGTATTTAATATGCTTTCTGGTTACTCTGAGCCTTCTAGCTGGCATAAACTAGAAGTAGCCCCCAAAGGCTTAAGAGAAAAGTTTCTTCATATGATGTCTCAGGAACAAAGAAATGCAAGAATGGACAAGAAAGCTCATATTATTGCAAAGATGAATTCCCAAGTGGACAAAAAGATTATCATGGCTTTATATGAGGCAGCGGCTGCTGGGGTAAAGGTAGACCTAATCGTCAGAGGAATTTGCTGCCTATAACCAGGGATCAAGGGAACCAGTGAGAATATTACAGTGAGCAGAATTGTCCGTAGATTTTTAGAACATAGTCGCATTTTTTATTTTTACACTGAAGGACGCACGGTAGTCCTTCTCCAGTTTATCTTCTCCCAATTCGCTAATAAATTTTACCTGTATACTCAAAGACAACCCTTCCCTCTATGTTTGATATATTTATAATACCCTCACATTAGAAAATAGAAACATATATTTATGATGTCCACCTTTAAAGGCTGATCTGTACCAACAATTACATTTGAAAATTTATTTTGATTGGGTAAAGTGACCGTACCCATATAGTTTGTGGTATTTTAGCTACTTTTGATGTTTATTACCATAAAAGTAGGGGAATATATGTAAATGGAAAAAGTTAGATATGTAACGAAAATAACTAAGAGGGAGATAAAATTATGGATCTAAATATGAATAACATATTATTTGCTTTTGGACTTACAGTATTTGCAGGATTATCTACAGGTATTGGCAGTGCATTGGCCTTTTATACCAAGCAAACAAATAAGAAATTTTTATCTAGCGCATTAGGTTTTTCAGCAGGTGTCATGATCTATGTTTCTATGATTGAAATATTTGTTAAGGCAAGGGATGCTTTAGAGGTTGTCTATGGAGCAACCAAGGGTTATTGGGTGACCACGATGGGCTTCTTTGGAGGAATTGCCTTAATTGCAATTATTGATAAATTTGTTCCAAGTACTGAAAATCCTCATGAAATGCGGGATGTAAAAGATATGAGGAAAGAAAAAGCAGATGATTTTGCTTTATTAAGAATGGGGTTGTTTTCAGCTTTAGCCATAGCAATTCACAATTTTCCAGAGGGATTAGCCACCTTTGCCAGTGCAATACAAGATCCAACCCTAGGAATAAGCATAGCAGTGGCGATAGCAATTCATAATATTCCTGAAGGCATTGCAGTTTCTGTGCCAATTTATTTTGCTACCGGAAATCGAAAAAAAGCATTCTTATATTCTTTTCTTTCGGGACTATCTGAACCGATAGGTGCCCTGTTGGGTTATTTTCTTTTAATGAAATTCTTTAATGAGGCAATGTTTGGAATCATATTTGCTGGTGTTGCAGGAATTATGGTTTATATTTCTTTAGATGAACTACTACCAACAGCAGAAAAATATGGAGAACATCATATTGCCATTTATGGACTTATCTCAGGAATGGCGGTTATGGCTTTAAGTTTGTTAATGTTTGCATAATATCTAGATCATAAAAAAACATCTCATTTTATGGAGATATTTCTTTACTATGCAGGAATTGATATATGATAGGAAGTCTTCTGTCTATTTTGGCAGAAGATGTTTTTTATATGTGCCTATCTTTACGGTATATTTATTAGAATTCTATACAATTTTCATGACAAAACTTGATTTTACGTATTAGCGTGAAGAGTAGAAAAAATATAGGGAGTAAATAGTGCATAAAGAGCCTAGAAGAATAAGCAGTAATGACTACATAATCATGAAGGTGCTTGCACAAATAAAGGGGATTTGTGTAAGTTTTTGTTGAAATATAAATAAAATCCGATAAAATATATGTAACCATAGGTGGATAAAAGAGCAAAGAAAAATAAAGTATAATATAGAAGAAAAGAGAAGCATAGGTTTTTGCGCCCAATATAGTGAAGATAAGCCTTTAAAAGATAGATAAAAAATATTAAGAATTATAGAGATGATTATTTTCACATAAACATATGAGAAGACAATACCTGAAAGAGGGGAATACAATTGTGAAAGAGGCAGATCATTCTAAAATCAACTTATATTATAAAAGATACTTTATCGCACTTATAGCTATTTGGATTGGGTCGTTATTAATATTATCTTATTTTTCATATTATAAGGCAGCAAAAGATATTAGAGATCAATTAGGAAGCAAAGCGATACTTTTAGCCAAAGATATTTCTCAAAGATTTATTTTAAAAGAAAAGGATGTTAAGAGATTGTTGGAATTAGATATTAATCAACTTTTAAAAGATCCTATCAACATTGATTTTGAAAAAGATGTAAGGGCAGTAATTCAAGACGCTGATATAAAGTATGTTTATATTGAAGCCCTCTTACAAGATGAAGAAGTAAAATATATTGTAGAAGAAGGAGAAAAGAAACAATATGATGCAGAGCCAGGTACACCGCTACAGATCATCTACTTATTAGATGCAGTTGTAAGTGATGGAATTCGATTAAAGGATACAAAGGGAGGAGGATATGTTGATAAGGATCGATATACAATCATGAATAAACAGTTCCTTACTACATATCGTAGCAAAACACCTTCGTACTACATGATGCAAGACCGCTGGGGAAGCTATATAACAGGATATGCTCCTTTTTATGATGGCAATGGAAATTATATAGGATTACTAGGTGTAGATATCTTTATTGAAAAGTATAATAAAGAATTAAAAGAATATTTAATATGGATAGGTGGATTTGTATTTATTAATCTAATCATTGGCACGGTGGCAGTTTATCTAGGCTTTCGCGTAAAAAGTGCAGAACAACAGGCAAAGGAGAAGGAGGTACTTTCATGTCTCGATGAATTGACATCTATCTCTAATCGACGGAAATTTCGAGAGATATTTGAAAAAGAATGGCAGAGGGCCATTGAAAATAAACAGGAGATTTCATTGCTCTTAATTGATCTAGATTATTTTAAAGAATTTAATGATAATTATGGGCACTTAAAAGGAGATGCACTTTTAAGGAAAGTAGCTTTATTATTACAAAACGAAGCAGAGCAACACAAAGGATTTGTGAGTCGTTATGGAGGAGATGAATTTATTATATTATTGCCGAATATGGATATGAAAGAATCCCAAAAAGTGTCTGATGCGATAATAAAAGCTTTAGAAAAATGTGAAATTCCACATGAATATTCACCAATTAGCCAGTATCAAACCATGAGCATTGGTTTAGCAAGTATAATTCCCACCAAAGATACCGTACCAGAGGTATTATTTAGCTATGCCGATAGCGCTTTGTACCAAGCAAAACGGTATGGTCGTAACCAAGTGTGTATAGGAGAAATGCAGTGAAAAACAAGAAGTAAGAAATCGTTTATACATAAAAGTCATTAAAATAAATATTAAATAAAAGAAAAGAGGAAAAAATAGTATGAAATCAATCAAAGCTAGATTAATTGCAATTTTCACTACTGCAATCATTTGTATATCATTGGGACTAGGGTTTGTGACGATTAATATGGTGAGCAAAAAATTAATTGAGGATAGTTATGAAGATTTACAAACATTAGCGATGGAAGAAGCAAAATACATAAAAGCTAGGATGGAGACGGAGACTTTTTATATTAATAGTATGGCACAAAACAAGATCATTCTTGATGAAGAGATACCTTGGAATGAAAAAGTAGATTACTTTGAAAAGGAGGCGAAAAGAGCAGGGTACTTAGCTTTTGCCTTTATTGATAAAAATGGTCAATCCATTACCTTTGACAAAGAAGGAAAGACAGCTGACCTTAAAAGCAGAGATTATTATCAGCAGGCGATGGGTGGAAATGTTGCAGTGTCAGATGTGATTATAAGTAGGATCACAAAAGAACCTGTGATGATTTTTGCAGCCCCGGTAGTAAGAAATGGTGAAATTCAAGGAGTGTTTTATGGAAGAAAAGCAGGCACTTCTTTAAGTACCATAGTAAGTGAAATAAAATATAGAGAAACAGGATATGGATATATTATTAATAATCATGGAACCACAGTGGGACATAGAAATATTGATTTAGTTCTAAAACAGGATAATGATATTGAAAACGTCAAAGAAAATCCTGCGTTAAAAGAATTAGCTGATCTTACGAAAAATCATATGATAAAAAGAGAGACAGGCAGTGGCAAATACATGTATGAAGGCAAAGAAAGAATGGTAGGATTTATCCCTATAGAAGGAAGCCCTTGGATTATGGTTGTAGGAATAGAAACACAGGAAATACTACAAGAAGTAAACCAATTAAGAAATAGATTGATCGTATTTGCTTTCATAGCAGGTGTTCTTGGGGCGATGATTATTTTTATGGCAAGTGGAAGGCTGGCAAAGCCAATTATAGCACTGACAGAAAGAATAGAAGAGCTATCTAATTATGATCTAACATATGATGAGTCAACGAAAGCTTTAAAATACTTAAATAGAAAAGATGAGATAGGTAAAATCACTAAGGCGATTCGTGTTATGAGAGATAATTTTGCAGAGCTTATAAAAAGAGCAGGAGATGTGTCAAATCAAGTGTCTGCATCATCACAGCAATTGACAGCAACTAGCCAGCAGTCGGCTACTGCATCAGATGAAGTAGCAAAAACCATAGAAGAAATAGCAAGGGGTGCATCAGACCAAGCACAAGACACAGAAAAAGGTGCTCATGCCATGGAAGAAATGGGAGAAGTATTAGAAAAAAATCAAAAGCTTTTGGAGGAATTGAATGTAGCTGTAAATGAAGTTGTTGATTTAAAAAATCAAGGTATGGATGCTATAAATGCACTGGTAAATAAAACAAAGGCAAATCAAAAAGCTTCGCAAGAAATAAATGGCGTAATTATAAGTACAAATGAAAGTGCTAAACAAATCCAAAATGCCAGTGAAATGATTGAATCTATAGCAGATCAAACAAACCTTTTGGCATTAAATGCAGCCATAGAAGCAGCGAGAGCAGGGGAGGCAGGCAAAGGCTTTACAGTAGTTGCGGATGAAATCAGAAAGCTAGCGGAAGCCTCTAATGGTTTTACAGAAGAAATCAAAAATATTATCAACAACCTTACAAAAAAGACAGAAGATGCAGTTGCTACTATGAAAACTGTAGAAAAAATTGTAGAAGAGCAAACCGAAAAGGTAGTAGAAACTCAAGATCAATTTTTCGGAATTACAAAGGCGATAGAAAAAACAAAAGAAACGATAAAAAGATTAAATACATCAGAACAAGAAATAGACAATAAGAAGCATGAGATGTTGGACATTATTCAAAATTTATCGGCAGTTGCACAAGAAAATGCAGCAGGAACACAAGAAGCTGCTGCATCAGTAGAAGAACAGGCTGCATCTATTGAAGAAGTCGCCAATGCCAGTCAACATTTAGCAACATTAGCCCAAGAATTAAATCATTTGGTGATGAAATTTAAAATATAAAAAAACTACAAAGATGAGCGAACCGCAAGGAAGTAAAAGTTTGGAAGAAAATTATTAACTACGTGCATGGGAGGTTCTAAAAATGATAAAGGAGATTGTATTTGCAGGAGGTTGCTTTTGGGGCATTGAAGAATATATGTCAAGAATAGAAGGTGTGGTAGATACCAAGGTAGGGTATGCCAATGGAACAACTAAAAATCCAACGTATGAGGAAGTTTGCACAGGGAAAACAGGACATGCAGAAGTGTGCTATGTAAAATATGATGCCCAAATTATAAAACTAGAAGATTTATTATATCAATTTTGGAAAATCATAGATCCGACGTTGCAAAACAGACAAGGCAATGATATAGGGCATCAATATAGAACAGGAATCTATTACCTAGATAAAGCAGATTTACCTGTCATACAGAAAACTTTTGACGAGGAGCAAAAAAAGTATCCAAACCCTATTGTAACAGAAATAGAACCACTTATATACTTCTATGAGGCAGAAGCATATCATCAAAAATATCTAAGAAAAAACCCTAATGGATATTGTCATATTGATTTAAATATATAGGTCTAAAACGTAAGTACTGACTGCTAAAAGAATAAGCAGTCAGTATTTTTATCTTTAAAAGTATATGGATAGAGTACGCATCACAAGGGAATCTAGGTAATACGCAATAAAAAATTGACGAATTTTGGGGAAAATGGTAGAATTACTATGGATTTAAAGAAGAAGTAGGAGGAGTTGTATGAAAAGTTTTCGGTCTAAATTAATTTTATTTTTCTCTTTGATTATTATGATAGCCTGTAGTGCTTTAGGCGTGATATCTTATAGAAATGCTTCAAAAGCATTGATAGATAGTGTTGAAAAAAACCTAATGAGCATATCCAAAGAATCTGCACAAGTTGTTTCAGAGAGAATCCAAGGTGAAAGAGATAAACTAAAAGTCGTAGCAGCAAGAACGAGGATAACCAATCCTAATAATTCTATGGAAGATAAACTCAATGCTTTAAGAGAAGAAATGGAACGAAGCGGCTATATTATCATGGATATTGCCGATAAAAATGGGTATGCCATTGCAACAGATGGCAAAACTTATGATTTACAGGATAGAGAATATTTTCAAAGAGCATTAAAAGGGGAAACTGTGATTTCCGATTTATTGATTAGTAAATCGGATGGATCTTTAATTGTTATATATGCGACCCCGATCCAATATAATGGGGAAGTGACAGGAGTATTGGTTGCAGTGCGAGATGCAAAAAGCTTCAGCCAAATTGTTTCGGATATACAAATAGGAAAGACAGGATATGCCTATATCGTTGATAAAACGGGGGATATCATAGCGCATAAAGATATTAAAAATGTTCTGGAAGGTAGAAATCTCTTAGAAGAAGCAAAAAACGATGAAGTATTAACAACTATGGGCAATGTTGTACGCAGTATGGTTGCAGGTGAAGTGGGAAGTGGAGAATATGAGGAAGATGGCACTAATAAAATCGTAGGATATGCACCTATTAGAAATACAGATTGGACAATGGCGATTATTGCACCAAAAGAGGAATTGTTATCGGAATTAAATACAATGAAATTTTCAAATATCGTTGCATCCATAATCATATTAATACTGTCCATCTTTGTCATTTATTTAATGGGAAACTTTATCACAAAACCAATTAAAATTTTATCCCATATTATTAATCGACTTGCCAATTATGATTTAGTCTTTGACGAAAAGAGTGAAGGGATTAAATATCTAAAAAGAAAAGATGAGATTGGTCTTATCACTAATTCTTTGGCAACGATGCAGAAGAACTTTATTAATCTAATTAAGCAAATCATTGAATTATCGCAGCAAATGAATACTGCATCGGTAGGATTGACTTCTATTTCTCAACAATCTGCCGCAGCATCTGAGGAAGTAGCAAAGACAATTGAAGAGATTGCTAAAGGGGCAACTGATCAAGCAAGAAACACAGAAATAGGTTCAGAGAAAGCGGACGAGCTAGGAGATATTATTGAAAAAGATCAAAAACGTATGGAAGCAGTAAACGATGCTTCAAATCAAATTATTGCATTAATTCATGAGGGCTTGGCGATTATTAATGCATTGATCCAAAAAACGGAAGAAAGTAACAATGCAGCAAATAAGATTTTTAATATCATCTTAGCAACCAATAAAAGTTCGACCAAAATTGGAGAGGCGAGCAATGTCATTGCCTCTATTGCTGAACAAACAAATTTACTAGCATTAAATGCGGCAATAGAAGCTGCAAGAGCTGGAGAAGCCGGAAGAGGTTTTGCTGTTGTGGCAGATGAAATAAGAAAATTAGCAGAACAGTCAACACAATCCACAAAAGAGATTGATGATATCGTTAATGAGTTGGTTCAAAACTCTAGCAATGCAGTCACAACAATGGAAAGTGTATCTCAAATTGTACAAGCACAAGTGCAAAGTGTCAAAGGTACAGAAATAAAATATAAAGAAATTGCTGATGCAATGGAAAGTACAGAAGAGGCAATTAAAGCGTTAAATATATCAGGAAAAGAAATGCAACAGAAAAAAGCTCAGATATTAGGTATTATGCATAATTTGTCAGCTATTGCCCAACAAAATGCTGCTAGCACCCAAGAAGTATCCGCTTCGTCAGAAGAACAATCTGTAACGATAGAAGAAATTGCAAATGCGAGCCAACAACTTTCTAAGGTTTCAGAAGAATTACGAAAATCTATTTCTGAATTTAAAATATAGGAAATTGAAAAAATTGTAAGAAGAAATAGTTTATAAGGATTTAGATGACTAAGCAGGAAAAAAGTAAAAAACAATAAAACTTTTGTGTTAGCAATTCAATTTGGTGGGTATTAATACTACGGATTGAATTTAACAATAATTTTAGAGGAGGATTTTAAAATGAAGAAATTTATTTGTTCAGTATGTGGATATGTACATGAAGGGAATGAGCCACCAGAAAAGTGCCCTCTATGTAAAGCTGGTGCTGACAAGTTTACAGAGCAAAAGGAAGACAGCTTTCAGTGGGCTGATGAGCATAAAATTGGTGTAGCACAGGGTGTTGATGCTGAGGTTATTGAAGGACTAAAAGCAAATTTCATGGGAGAGTGTACAGAAGTAGGAATGTATCTTGCAATGAGCCGTCAAGCGGATAGAGAAGGGTATCCAGAAATTGCAGAGGCTTATAAAAGAATCGCCTTTGAAGAAGCTGAGCATGCAGCAAAATTTGCTGAGTTATTGGGAGAAGTTGTTCATGCAGATACAAAGAAAAACTTACAGCTAAGAGTAGAAGCTGAGTATGGTGCATGCCAAGGCAAGAAAGACCTTGCTACAAAAGCAAAACAATTAAACTATGACGCGATCCATGATACAGTACATGAAATGTGTAAAGATGAAGCAAGACATGGAATGGCATTTAAAGGATTATTAGAAAGATATTTTGGAAAATAAAAATAGGTTTAGAAAAAGTGATAGGGAGAGTAGACACTCTCCCTATTAATTACCAACTTTTCTTAGGTCCTCTGTTTTTGTTATTATTGCCTCTTTGCTGCTTTTTAGCTTTTCTACATGCAGGACATCTTTGTGGCTCATTTTCGAAGCCCTTTTCTTTATAAAAAGCCTGCTCTCCTTCTGAAAATATAAATTCTGCATTACAATCCTTAC
This sequence comes from Clostridiaceae bacterium 35-E11, assembly GCA_038396625.1. Classification (GTDB taxonomy): domain Bacteria; phylum Bacillota; class Clostridia; order Peptostreptococcales; family Thermotaleaceae. The sequence continues at coordinate 2,519,534 of CP121688.1, read as the reverse complement.
AATTTAATGTTTTGTCTGCCATTTTTAAATCCCTCCATAATTTATCTGGATTTAACCCATTCTTGTATGCTCATCTCAAATAAACTATGGAGAGTTTTACAAAAATTAATTAATCCATTTTAAATACAATTTTTCATACTCATTATAACACTCCTCGATATGCAACACAAGAAAAAATTAACAAGAAAGCATAGAGAAGCTGAAAATTATTATGTTTAAAAAAGGTTTAAAATTTGTTTAAAAAATTTTCAGCTTTTTTACTTTACAAATAAATTTTAAAACGTTTCATGACATATACAATTGTTACGATAAAATAAACCATCATAAGGAGGAAATACTATGACAAAAGAGAAAAGTATTAAAGAAAAAAAACCAAGTTTTGGAGGTTCCTTATTTGTTATTCTTTTTCTTTGTGTAGCAATGTATGTACAAATCTTTGTACTGCACCAAAATTGGGTAACCCATATCACTTTGATTTTAGCGTCTGTGGTTGCATGTGCTGTAGCCATTATGTCAGGGTTTACTTGGGAAGATATTCAAGAAGGCATTTTATATGGATGTAATATTGCTATGGTGCCCATGCTTATTTTGATGCTAGTAGGTGTATTAATAGCATCCTGGATTCCAGCAGGAACAATCCCAACGCTAATTTATTATGGATTAAAAGCAATTTCACCATCCGTATTTTTAGTAACAGTAGCTTTTGTATGCTCTGTTGCATCCATAGCTACAGGGAGTAGCTGGACAACTGCAGCGACCTTTGGTGTAGCTTTTATGGGAATAGGAATGGGGCTTCATATTCCACCTGCGATCACTGCAGGAGCAGTTGTTTCTGGGTCTATATTTGGAGACAAGATGTCACCTTTGTCTGATTCAACGAATTTAGCAGCCGGTATTGCAGAAGCGAATTTATTTGATCACATTCGTAGCATGCTTTATACTACTGGACCTGCCTTTATCATTTCCCTTATTCTTTATGGGATTATTGGAATGAAATTTAAGAGTGGAAGCATTGATACAAGTCAAATAGATATTATTTTAAAAGGTTTGGAAGAAAGATATTGGATTAGTCCCATTACTTTAATTCCTCCGTTGATTGTGGTGGTTCTAGCCATAAGAAAAGTTTCAGGGCTGGCAGTAATGGTAATCGCTTCTCTTTTAGGAGCTGTCTTTGCCATTGCTTTTCAAGGATATGGATTGGGAGAAATGCTTTCTTTCATGAATGATGGATTTGTTTCACAAACTGGAATCGAAGAAATCGATGCGCTTTTAAGTCGTGGTGGATTACAAAGCATGATGTGGACCATATCCTTAGGATTTATTGCCTTAAGCTTTGGCGGTATCTTAGAAAAAACAAGAATGCTTGAGGTGCTGCTGGATAAAATAGCACATATCGTTAGTAATACAGGAGGACTTGTTATCGTTCATGTATTCTCAAGCATTGCTGTAAATTTATTTTCTGCCAGTCAGTATATGGCATTAATTATACCGGGTAGAATGTTAGTGCCTGCTTATAAAAAGTTGAAATTACTTCCACAAGTTTGTTCTAGAACCTGCGAAGATTCAGCGACAGTAACTTCTCCACTTGTACCATGGGGGCTATGTGGTGCATTCTTTACGGGTGTTTTGGGTGTCCAAACCATGGATTATCTTCCCTATGTATTTTTAGCATTTTTGACACCTATCATTGCCATAATCTATGGCTTTACTGGAAAATTCATGTTTAGAGAAGGAGAAATTTCTTCTATGAATACTTATTCCGATGAAGAAGTCAACGCAAGTTAAAGAATTGAAAGGAGAGAAATAATGCATTCAAAAGTAAGTAATATTATCAATCAAGAAAGAGTCGTTGAACTATTAAGGAAGCTAGTTGAAATTCATAGTCCCTATTTCCATGAAGAGGAAATCATGCAATTTGTTTATGGATGGCTAAAGGAGAGAAATCTGCAGCCTCAGCTCCATAAATATGAAGAAAACCGTATTACTAAATATAAAGGAATAAATGTAATAGGACAATTAGAAGGCAAAGAAAAGGGGCCATGTATACTTTTAAATGGTCACTTAGATACGGTAAACATATGCGAAGGATGGGAAAAAGATCCACTACAAGCGACTCTGGAAGGAGATCGACTCTATGGCCTTGGGACTTTAGATATGAAGTCTGGAGATGTGGCGTTATTGTTAGCTCTTGAAGCTTTCTATAAAACAGCGAAGACGTTTCATGGCAAAATTATCTATTCCTTTGTATCCGATGAAGAAGGACCCTATGGTTTAGGTACGAATGCACTGATAGAAGATAAAATTATTAGTGATGCAGATGTAGCTATTGTTACAGAACCAAGTAGTGGATTTTCAGGTGAGGCATTTCCATGTTTTTGTCTAGGTGCCAGAGGAGGTTATAACTACACCGTAGAATTTAAAGGGAAATCAGCCCATGCTGCAAATCCTGAAATGGGGATCAGTGCAATTCTCGATAGTGCAAAAGTAATGCTGGAGTTAAAAAAGACCGAAATGATGGAGGACGAAAAATTAGGAAAAGGCTCCATTTGTATCATAGAAGCAGGAGGAGGAGGACAAGCCTGTAGTGTAGCAGATAAAGCTTTTTTTACTGTATTTCGACATGTTGTTCGAGGAGAAGATAAGGAATATGTAAAAAATGAACTTTATGAAGCTGTGAAAAGAGCAGAGATTCAATCAGAGGTGACCATGAAATTTAGAGATGCGCCTAGTGATGAAAGTCAAGGTTTTCAGCCTTATATTGCAGATCAAGAGAATCCTTATATAAGAAAAATGGAAGAAAGTGTTAAAAAAGTTTGTGGTAAAGAGCCAAATATTGCGTATTTTTCAAGTATTGGAGATTTTAATTATTTAGGATCAAGGTTGAAGGTGCCTACTGTAGTGTTCGGTCCTGATGGTGCAAATTATCATACAGCTAATGAATATGTAAAAATTGACACCATTGTAGATACTGCCAATGTTATCTATGAATTTTTAATAAACACACTTACAAATGACTAAAATGGAAACTCCCTTATACTTTATTGAAAGTATGGGGGAGTTCCTATTTTTAAAAGAATGAAATTGAATTTTAATTTAAAACAATGATACAATAAGGGGGAGAACAAAGTACGGATTGATAATAAACAAGTAGGAGAAGGATATAAAATGGGAAATATAGATTTACTTTTATATAATGGAAATATTATTGATTTAGAAGAAAAGCATAGATTGTATAATTGGGTCGCTATCAAGGCAGGAAAAATCTTTGATCTTGGGACAGACGATCAGTATCAGCAGTACATAAAGGTGACAGAGAAAATTGATTTAAATGGAAAAGCAGTAGTACCAGGCTTTTATGATAGTCATGTGCATTTGGTTCAAACTGGACTCAATATGCTCAGTCTAGATCTGAGTAAGGCTAGTAGTATTGCAGAAATAAAACATTTGATTGAAGAAAAGACAAAAAAAACCCCTAAGGGAAAATTTATTCGTGCGATAGGCTTAGATGAATCTAAAATTCAAGAGAAGCGATTACCGAATAGATACGAATTAGATATTTGTGCACCCAATCATCCTGTTTGGATTAATAGAATTGATTATCATACAAGTGTTGTGAATTCTTTGGCGATCCATATGTTAAAAATCCCTTTTAATACAGATGGAATTATTCGAAACGAAAACCAAACACCCTCAGGAGTTTTAACAGGGAGAGCCAATGCTCTTGTAAGAAAGCAAATTCTTAGAAGATTTTCAAATCGCGTAAGATTAAAGGGCGTAAGTAAAGTACTAGAAGTGGCTATAGAAAAAGGAATTACTTCTTTAAATGCCATGGAGGGAGGCTTTACCTTTCATGATAAAGATGCAGAATTTATTTATGAACATAAAGACAGCTTTCCCATTGATGTAACACTTTTTTATCAGACAGTAGATATCGATAAAGTTTTGGATAAGGGATTAAAAAGAATTGGTGGAGGGATATTTGTAGATGGATCCTTTGGATCTAGAACAGCTGCGCTATCAGAAGCTTATAGGGATGATCCTTCTACTACAGGAAGCTTGTATTTTTCTCAGGAAGAGTTAAATACCTTTATTTTAAAGACCTATGAAAACAATTTGCAGGTAAGCGTCCATGCCATTGGAGAAAGAGCTATTGAGCAGATTTTAGTAGCCCATGAATATGCGCAAAGTATTTATCCTAGAAATGATCATAGAAATCGTATTGAGCATTTTGAACTACCTACCTTAGCCCATATCAAAAAAGCCAAAAGCCTAGGACTGACTTTATCTATGCAGCCTGCCTATGAGTATTTTTGGGGAAATCCTGGACAGATGTATGAGAAAAGATTAGGAGAAGAGCGCAGAATAAAAGCGAACCCCTTCCATCAGATTCTAAAGGAAGGGCTAATTGTAGCAGCAGGTTCTGAAAGTGATGTTACGCCTATGGATCCTTTGTTAGGAATCCACGCAGCTGTTAACCATCCCGTGGTAGCGCATAGGGTAAGCCCGTGGGAGGCATTAAAAATGTTTACAATCTATGGGGCCTATGCTGTGTTTGAGGAGCATTTAAAGGGGACAATCAAAAAAGATAAATTGGCGGATATTGTTGTGTTAAATCAAAACCCTTTGAGTGTACCCCAGGATAAAATAAAGGATATACAAGTTATAGCTACCATTAAAGAAGGAAACATTTTGTATGAAACAGATCTAAGAACAAAAGAGACTAAAGGGTGATAATTGTTGGTTAGGTTAGAGATATATATACTAGGCAATTTAAAAATCTACTGGGATGGAAAAAGTATAACTGAAAAGTTAAGCAATAAAGCATTAGGACTACTGTGCTTTTTAGCAGTAAACAAAGGTAAAAAGTTTAGTCGAGACAAACTGGCTGCGTATTTTTGGGATGGTAGTAATATAGATTCTGCACGCTATAATTTAAGATATAACCTGTGGACCCTTAGGAAAATTATTAACAAGGATGAACAGGGTGAAGATATTTTGATTAGTGATAAGGATACTTGTATGGTAAGCGGTAAGGCAAGTGTATATATAGATGTTTTTGAAATGAATGATCTCTTAGAAACTATAGAAGAAAGAGATTTGAATAGTTACATTAATGAATTAGAACGTATAAAACAGCTTTATGCAGGGGAGTTTTTAGAAGAATTTTATCTAAAAAGGTGTATAGAGTTTAATGACTGGATTTTTTATGAGAGAGAAAAATTTCAAAGAAATTATATAGATGTACTACATAAACTAACCTATCTATATAAGACAAATGCCCAATATGATAAGGCAATTCATCTCTTAGAAGAAATGTTGCTGTTCAATCCGCTAAAAGAAGAGCTTTATGTAGAACTAATCAATATCTATATAAAGCTAGGAGATCGGGATGCGGCTTTAAGCCAATACGAAAGGTGCTGTACGGTTTTAAGAGAAGAACTAAATGTAAGTCCTATGGAATCTACAAAAAAAATTTATGATAAAATTAAAAAATGCAGTGGGTCTTTTAATAAATTTGAAATCCTAGAAAAAAAATCTACAGATTGGCAAATCCATCGTAATGTTCATGTTTTATTTAACCATATGGAAGATTTCAACAAGAAAAAGAAAGTTTTAAGCACACAAAAAAATAAAATAACCATCACGAATAATTGCTACCCATTAGAGAATATCGGTTATTATTGGATTTCAAATTTAGTTGAGAAAATCTTTATCAGTTACGGTAATCAAGAGCTACAGAAGTTAGAATTCTATTACTGGCAGGATATTTTGAGAATACAAGCGAAGGTACTAAGTATCAATAAAAATCTAATTGTTAAGGATTTATTAAGTATGCAATCAGAAAAAATCAGAGTATTCAATGCTTTAGAACATTTGTTGAATCTATTAGCAACTATTCGGCCTATGGTTGTATGCGTAGAAGATTTTCATCATATTGATAAACCTTCTTTTGAATTTTTAAAGTATTTTTTCTTTAAAAATCAGCATGGACCCCTAGAGTTTATATTATGTGGGGAAGAGAAGAACTCCAAAATGCAGGAATTGAAGAAATACATGGGCATGAAATCGAGTCAGCTTTAGAGAAGGGACAGCTATTCCATGTATTGTAAGCAACTGTAAAAAGATTAAGCGTAGAAAAAACTTGCCATATGCAGTTGCTGCTTGTGTATGTTTGCTCAGTATAACTGCAGTGTATGCTGATGATATTTCTGAAGGAAATAACTTTAAACAAAGAAATTGATTTTACTATCCAAAAGGCTATTGTTAAAAAGATTACAAGAATATCCCCAACATCTGCTGAAGTAGAGTTTGAATTAAATACTGATGGGAACGAAAACATTAATATAAGATCCTTTAATTTTTACAGTTCTGACATGGAAAAAATATCTGCTGAATTTGATGGCAATAAAGCAATCGTCAATTTAGAATTTGACAAAGATATCGATACCACTCATATTGAAATAACATATCCTGACTTTGTGATGAATGGGAATTGGATAATTAATATAGAATAGACATATTATAAAAAAGCAGTTCTACAGAAGACTTGGAGAAGCATCCTTGTTTAAAATTCAGGTGGAGTTAAAACTTCATTTGAATTTTAGTTATACTTAATGATGAAAGGTTTATAAAGTTTATATAGAAGGTATTAATTATAAGAACGGTTAGATGCTCAAATCGTAGAAGTATATAAAATCTACTATTTATAAATTTATTTTTCTAAGACAAACAAAAAGTTTGCCGTTAACATATTAGCATAGGATTTTTCTATTTTTAAAAAAGAATCGCCATATGATATAATAACATTAAAGAAGAAAATCTAGAAACAGATGAACACCTAAAACCCAGCATAGTATATCTGATAAAATGCTTATTTAAATGGAGGTATACAAATTGTCTTTAAAGAGTTTTTTTCGATTTGTTGAAATACAAACAAAACTTGCTAGTGTAATCCCTTTTTCATTAGGGACGGTATATGCCTTGTATCGGTATAACAGCTTTAAACTCCACAACTTTATTATTATGTGTATATCCTTATTGGCATTTGATATGGCTACAACGGCTATCAATAATTATATTGACTATAAGAAGGCTCAAGAGACCAGTGGGTATAATTATCTAAATAAAAATGCAATGCTAAAACATAATATCAAGGAATCCACAGCCTTAGCCATAATATTTACTTTATTAATTATTGCAATGTTATTGGGTGTGCTGCTCACAATCAACACAAATATAATCGTACTTTTCATTGGCGTAATTTCGTTTTTGGTAGGTATCTTTTATACATTCGGACCTATTCCAATTTCTCGTATGCCCTTAGGAGAGATATTTTCTGGGGTATTTATGGGGTTTGTTATTATGTTTTTGTCTATTTATATCCATATATATGATCAAAATATTGTTGCTTTGATATATAAAAATCACATGATAAATGTAAGCATCAATGTATTAGAAATATTTTATATCTTTTTAATTTCCTTGCCCACTATGAGCGGAATAGCGAATATCATGCTAGCTAATAATATTTGTGATATTGAAGAAGATATCATAAACAAGCGCTATACCCTTCCTTACTATTTAGGAAAAAAGAGAGCGCTGACGTTATTTAGAATACTTTATTATATTGGCTATATAGATATTATTATTTTACTCGTATTAAGGATTGCGCCAATAACGACTCTATTGGCATTGCTTACACTAATTCCAGTCAATAAAAATATAAGAATATTTCATGAAAAGCAGATTAAAAGTGAAACCTTTGTTTTATCTGTTAAAAATTTTGTACTAATGAATATGCCACAAATCCTTTTAACAGGAGTAATGATTGTAATTAGATAATAGCTAAACACTTGCTGCGTATACACGACTGAAGGAGGAATAAAAATATGGCAGATATTAAATATGAAATTATTCAAACACTAGGGGAAATATCTACAGGAGGAAAAGGGTGGAAAAAGGAACTAAATGTGATTAGCTGGAATGGAAGAGAACCCAAGTATGATTTGCGCGATTGGGCACCAGATCATGAAAAGATGGGTAAAGGTATTACATTAACAGTAGAAGAATTGAAAAAGTTAAAAGAGCTTTTAAATCATATGGATTTATAGAGAATAAGTAAGCGTAGCTATGTTGGCTACTTTCTATCTATGGATTTTATCTCTTAATAAATGAAGAATCCCACGACTTTGGTGGGATTTTCTTTATACAAGAAGTATGCACCACATTTTTCTCGAATTTTTCAGTTTATCATTAAATTTCAACACCAGCTTTTATGGTTTTATAGCAATTTTAATAACATTTTCTTTTCTATTTTGAAATAATTCAAAAGCCTTTTCAATATCGTCTAGTTGCATTCGATGAGTGATTATTGGTGAAAGATGAATTTTACCGATTTGAATCATAAGAAGAAGATCAGGAATAGGTAATAGGACATTGTGAGCAAATGGTACTCGAATAAACTCACTATGCGCACCAGAGGGATTTCCAAATTCAGCATCACTACCGTGAACTCCACCATATAAACAATGTTCAATATGACCTGCTTTACAATTTGTACAGTGACCACAATAAGGAGCAGCTGGGCCGGCTACTCTTTGACCGACCTTGATACTTTTTACTGATTTTCCTACTTCTTCAACCACACCTACATACTCATGACCTAGAACATATCCAGGCGTGGTTGGGATATGTCCATGGACTAAATGAATATCACTGCCACAAATGCTTGTTAATGTAATACGGATAATAGCATCTATCTGTATCATTTAGCACTACAGGTTTTTCTACTTCTTGTAGTTCGACGTGATTTAGACTGGTAAAAACTAAACCTTTCATAAAGAAAATCCTCCTCATTGAATGGTATTTGTATTTGATTTCCATATTCTACAGTATTATGCTAAAATCCTCTAGAAATAGACAGAAAACGAACAATTCGCATACAATGAATTACCATACTGCATATGGATAAGATCAGAAGTAATCCTATTTTTTAATTATTTAAAATGTAATTGCTTTCCAGCATACAAGGGCTCTAATTGATCACCAAATATCTTGTTTAAATGACAGAGTGCTTTAAAACCGGTACAATGACCTATTGCAAGTAGTTGAGGCTGGATTTTTAAGAGTGCATCAGCAGTCAGTCTAATGAAAGGATCATCAGCTTTTGCAAGATGAAGTCCTCCAATGATACCATAAATTTTATGAATACCTGTAATTTTGATAGAATGTTTTATGATATTAATAATTCCCGCATGACTACATCCAGATATAATTAATAAACCTTTATCCTTAAGATGTATTACTAGAGATTGGTCATCTAACATTTTATCTAGAACAAGTTCTCCTTGATGGGTAGTGTATACAGAAGATACATTTTGTTCTTCAAATTCAGTAACCCTTTCGATTTCTCCCGTAGAAATAACACCTTTCATTAAAGCAAAAGGCGTATTTACAAATATAAATTTTCCCTTATACTTATGGATTTGCTCTTTGCGGTTTTCATAGGATACACCAATGTTTTTAAGATAGGGTTTGATTGTATAATGTCCTCGAAATAAGGAGGAGTGGGAGACAATAGGAACCTCCTTATCAATTGCTTGGAGTATTTCAGCAAGACCGGTTGTATGATCATAATGGCAATGAGATAGATAAATCATGTCGATACTTTTAGGATTCATGCCAAGCATATTCATATTATGCAGAATAGGTTTTGCCGATGCGCCTGTATCGAAGAGGATTCTTTTTTGTGTGTTTCCTGATAAAATATCTAGCAGAAAAGAAAGACCATGCTGTGCTAGCAAAGAAGTACCAAAGCCTGCTTGATTTTCAATAAGGGTTGTAATTTTTATTTCGTCAACTGTATCAATAGATATAAGAGAAGAAGCCATGTTGTCACCGTCCTTTTGTGTTTTGGAACATACTATGTAATTAGATTTATTCAATATGCATAAAAAAAATCCTTTATTTTTAGGGAAATTATTCATGTATCAACGAATAGGAAATGCGTTGAAAATTATTGTCACCAGCATTTCTTTCCATTGCTTTAGATGCGCGGCTGACTTTTGCTAAAAAGAAAAAGAACAAAAATGTTTAAGTTTATTAAAGGAGATGAAATCAGAGAAGAGAATAGGACTAGGGAATAGTATTTTAAGAAGGTAGACTCGCAATGTCGAAACTTGCGGACGATTTATGTAGGATATTTTCCTTTTATGTAGAAATGGTAATCTACATAGGAGGAGAGATTATGATTGGAATTATTCATGCATGTAAAAATGCTCTAAATAGAAAAAAAAATTGCGCTATGGATGCAATTAGTGAATCATTACTTGAATTTTATCAAAAACATGATGTTTTATGGAATAATATATCTAAAATAATCATTGTCTATAGCTTGTTTTTTGCACTATTTTTAGTTGCGAATATTCATGTGGTTAATAGAATAATAAAGTCTTTGACAATAAATTGATAAAAGAAAAAATAATCATCAATCCTATGAATGAAAATGTAAGGTGAAGCCGTTATTTTATACAAAGTATTCTTGAATAGCATCGTTTCTTCAATCAAATAATAATAGTGAGGTGACGATATGAAAAAGGATAATCATAGAAGAAAAATAGTTCTGGAATCACCAGAAGGAGAATATGGAGAAATTTATAATATAGAACCGAAACGTAGAACAATAGGAGATAATGATGTAGGTGATATTGAAGACAAAATTATTATTGTAAACCCAACAAATAAGAATAACAAGTAAGAAAGGGAGCATAAGCTCTCTTTTTGATTGAAAAGAAGGTAGAAAGTACAGCAGATTAAATCGTGTTTATTTTAAACTAGTTAAGATTCTATTTTTTTATATTATCGTATTGCGATAATAGTTTATCTAGTAATTGACTTAACTTAATGATCTCTGGGTCAAGAAGATAACCGTGCTTTTCTGCAATTAACGCATAGAGTTTTACCTTTGTTTCTTCAATTTCAGCTTTTAATGATTCGGATTTGCGATCATCCATAATATATACCTCTTTTCATTTGTGTATTCAAATTTAATCTGCTGCACTAATGTGATTTTATTGAAAAAATCCATAAATTGGTATAATGTTGAAAAATAAAGTAGATTAAATTTATAAAAAGAAGATATTACAAAAGCTGTAATAGATACATTGGATATTTTAGGTCAAGGATATATAGCAGTGTCACTAAGATATACTTATAGAATTTGTAGTGAAATAATGAAACCGATAGAATATGTCAGTGAATATGGAATAATCTATCGGTTAGAAAATTAAAGTATCAAGAAGTATCTTTAGTGTATTTTTCAGAGGTTTCAGTTTATATATAAAAACAGAAGTGTTATTGACCAATTAATTGTTTTTCTGCCATTTCTACAAGTTTTCTAGTAATTTGGCCAGTATGATAAGAAGCCATATAGCCAGAATCAATAGGATTATGATTTGTGACCCCTAATTCTTTTGCCATTTCCGCCTTGAATTGCTCTAAGGCTGACCTCGCTTCAGGGACAACCAATCTATTTTTAGACATGCATATTCAGCTCCTCAAGTAAGATTTTCATATTTATATAAATAGTATGTCCGTAAAAATGCGATACTAATAGCTTAAAAATTACCAAAAAATACTTTAGCAAATAAGAAACATTTTTTATGAAATTGCGTCTAACTTAAATGTAAAAGAAAATATAAGGAGGACGACAAGATGAAAAGAAATAAAATATACATAACATTGATGGCAGGACTTGTACTGTGTTCTAGCAGTATTGTCAATGCAGAAGTTGGAGGAACGATTACTAGAAATTTGATACAACCTATACCTATTTCACAGCCTATTGATGCCATAGATGACTTCCATTTTGTGCTACAAGTAAATAACAAGGGAGTAGATGTTAGTAAAAATAAACCCTATCATGCTGAAAAGGGTACCATGATTCCTTTGACATCTGTCTTAGAGAATTTAGGTTACCATATAAACTGGGAAGAATCCCAAAGGACAATTCTAGTGAAAGAGCAAGGCAAGAAGATCATGAGCATTCAAGTAGATCATAAGAATATGGTGACTGAAGGTGGTAGGACGATTCCCGTAAATATAGAAATTAAAGATGGAAGGTCTTTTGTACCTATGAATTTCTTTAGAGATTTTCTAGAAGCAGAGGTTTCTATGGACGAGACAGGTGTGATTAAAATATCCACTGAAAAAAATATACAGCTTCCTGAAATTGTTGGAATGGTGGAAGAAGTAAAAAATTTAGAGGGGAAAATTGGCTTTTTAGTAAAAGGAGAGCTTGGAACTAACGGAGATTTAGATCAGGTGATGGTATTTGTTGATGAAGAAACAAAATTAATAGGTGTAAAAAAGGAAGAGATCCAAGAGGGAATGAAATTAAAGGTATCTTATGGACCTACTACTACGAGAAGTATTCCTGCCCAGTCGGTGGCGAAAAAAATAGAAGCCATTGATTCTATTGAAGCCAATCAAAATCTAAGAGAAGGTAGAATAACAAAAATATCAAATAGCAAAGATAGTATCAAAATTTTAGTAGGGGACATTCAAGAGGGGATGTATCTTACTGTTTCTAAAGATACAGAGATTATAGATGAAAAGGGGAATCCATTAAAAGTGGAAGCATTAAAGGAAGATATATCAGTAAAGGCGTATCACAGTAATATTATGACTATGAGCATACCACCAATGTCGCAGGCACTAAAGATTGTAGTTTGTGAATGATAAAAAAGGGTATAGAAAAAGAGACTGAGAAAGTAATTTCTTAGTCTCTTTTTGATTCAAGGAGCTTCATTTAAAGCTTAAATTTATAGATCAAGCAATGAATTATGGCTAGTATAATATAAAAAAGTATAACGCCAAATAATTGCTTTAGCTTTTTATGATTTTGTCAAAATTTTTTGAAGGATTTTTCGTTTTGATATCAAATATATATTATAAGTATTTAAAAGTAAGGTAAAAATCAAGGAAGGGAGTTGACAAGTTTTATGAATGATTTTAATGTAATAATCAGGTATATATCTATATTTTGGAGTATCATACCTTTATTATTGATTACATATTATATTATTGAGAAATATGAAACTTATGAGGTTTATGAAGAGTATGAGAAACGTGATAAATGTATGTCAATTGCAATGGTAGGCATGACTACTTATATATTCTTTGAACTTGTCATTTTATTCCTTACAAAGATAGATGTGATTTATGGTGACATGATCATTCAGTTATTGAAGTTTACAAGGACAATTGTGGTAGTGGGAGCTATAGAAGTGTTTAAAAAAAGAAAATTTTTTATGGATAAGGGGTAGAAAATACCCCTATTTTTGTTTTTGTATTATTTGAATTTTGAATAGATTTCTTGTGATGAAATTGTGAAAAAAATTTGTGTAATTATGATGAAAAATTGATATGATATAATTATTAAAAATAATGGATAGGTAAGGAAGGTAGTATATGAAAGAAATAAAGCTTATAATAAAAAATAAACTCGTGAAAAAATATTATCAAGGATATCCGCTGATCCTAAAAGATGCTATCATCAACATGAAAGATCTTCAAGAAGAAGGACAACTGCTGCGTTTGGTAGATGAGAAGCAACAATTTGTGGCGAAAGGCTATTATGGAAGACAAAATAAAGGCTATGGATGGATTTTAACTCATAGTGAGAGAGAGGAAATTGATGAAGCATTTTTTTATCAAAAACTGAAAAGAGCCATAGGCAAGAGAGAAAAATTTTTTGCATCAGAACACACAACAGCCTTTAGAATATTGAACGGAGAAGGCGATGGAGTAGGAGGATTGACCATAGATTATTTTGATGGATATTACCTGATTAATTGGTATAGTAAGGGCATGTATGCCTTTAAGCAGAATATTCTAAAGGCGCTAAATTCTATTGTGAACTATAAAGGGATATATGAAAAGAAAAGATTTGATGATAATGGAAAGGTTGTTGATGAAGATGGTTTTGTTTGTGGAGAAAGGGCGCCAGCACCTTTAATTGTAAAAGAGAATGATGTAAACTTTGCTATTTATCTGAATGAAGGAGCCATGGTAGGGGTATTTTTAGATCAAAGAGAGGTAAGAAAAGCACTTCGGGATCGTTATAGCAGCAAAAAAACAGTACTAAACACTTTTTCATATACAGGAGCTTTTTCTATTTTTGCAGCATTAGGAGGTGCAGTCAAAACGACCAGTGTGGATCTGGCGAATCGAAGCTTAGCGAAGACTATTGAACATTTTAGTATCAACAAACTAGATTATGAGGCCCATGACATCATTGTTGAAGATGTGTTTCATTATTTTAAATATGCCAGTAAGAAAAAACTTAAATTTGATGTAGTAATCCTTGATCCACCTAGTTTTGCAACGTCTAAAAAGCACCGTTTTAGTGCTGCTAAGGATTATAAAGATTTAATAAAAGCAGCCATAGAGATTACTGAAAAGGAAGGAATGATTTTAGCATCTACTAATTGTAGTACCTTCAGCATGAAGCAATTTAAAGAATTTATTCATAAAGCGTTTTTTGAGTCAGGGAAAAAATATCAAATCCTTGAAGAATATACACTTCCTGAAGACTTTGCAGTCAAAAATTCTTTTCCAGAAGGAAACTATTTGAAAGTAGTGTTTCTACGTGTAAAATAAAAAATATTCTAATAATTATAAACCATAGAATTGTAACTCTTTCGTAAACCTTTTCCATAGAAAAACCTTTAAAATGAGGATAGGAGAAAAAGAAGAATACAAGGAGAGGTTTTATGATGGAGAACAAAATAATGTATCAAGTGGCAGGAACAGTAATTATTGGAGGTATGCTTATTTTTTCAGTAGGTTGCACTCCCACAATTAGCAAAGCAGAGAATGCGGCTAGTAAGGTAGAACAAAAACAAGGGCTGGAAGTGCAAAAAAAGGAAATAAAAGTAAATGAAAAGTATATAACAGGAAGCGTACAAATCCCCGTAATTTCAAAACTATTAAATAAAGAGGCAGAAAATAGGATTAACCAATTTTTTCAAAATATGGCGGATGATTTTATAAAGATGCAAATACAATCTGCACAATATCGATATCAAGACAATAGTAAAGAAGACATTGTAGACAATATCTTATTAACATCGAAAGTGACCTATAAAAGTGAAGATATGATGAGTGTGAAAGTGGAGAAGCAAATAAGACAAGGTAAAGATTTTGTATATGCATTGCATGATGGTTATAATATTGATCTAAATAGTGGAAAAACCTTGGCACTTTATCAATTATTTGATTCACAGGAAGATTACAAGCAAGTGATTAAGGACTATGTGGAAGAACAGTGTAAAAAAAATGGCAAGCAAATTACCATCCTCAAATCCAGTATCAGGGATCATCAATATTATGTGAAAGAGAATGGTATCGTCGTTTATTTTAATCCCTATGAAGTGGGTGTAGAAGATACAAAAGATGCTGAATTTGAAATTCCTTTTACGATGTTCAAAAAAGGAATAAATACAGATGTTGCTTTAAGTCCTCATGCAGTCATGGTAAATAAAAGAAAGATTCATGAATCTGAAGATTGGATTAATGTAGATGTGAATATACCTATAATCTCTGGGTTAGAGGATGAAAAAGTACAGAATAAAATTAATCAAATGTTTGAAATAGATATCCTAAGCTTTAAGGAAGAATTGAGTGAAGCGGCAAAAGCAGCTTGGGAGGAAGCCAAAAAGTATGACTATGAAATGCGTCCTTATGCTACTAGTATTACCTTTGAAGAAAAGAAAAATGAAAAGGATATTTTAAGCCTGTATGTTGTTTATTATACCTATACAGGAGGAGCCCATGGAGGACACGATGATATTACTTATAACATAGATTTGGAAACAGGAAAACTTCTAAAGTTAAAGGATTTATTTAAAGAAGGATATGATTATCAAAAAATTATTAGTCACAAGATTAAAGAGCAAATAAAGGTTATTGAAGAAGAACTATACGAAAAAGCACTAAAGGAAGGGGAAAAATCAGAGGATGTTTATGTACCCTATCAAGGGTTTGAACGTATTGACGATAATCACTCTTTTTATCTAAAAAATGATCGTTTAGGAATTTATTTTGGTTTATATGAAATTGCTCCTTATGCAGCAGGTATACCGACTTTTGAAATTCCTCTTGCAGACTTACAAGAGGGATTGAAAGAAGATTTCATGAAATAATAGACAAGGTTATTGGAGGATTTTTATGAGATGGGATGATAAAAGATATCATTCTTTAAATTATGAGCTCAGAAAAGTATTTGGGCAAAAAGTTTTTAAACTCTCTTTAGATGGAGATTTTACTTGTCCAAATAGAGATGGAACCATTGGTCGAAAAGGATGTATATTTTGTAGTGAAGAAGGGGCAGGGGAATTTGCTGCCCCTAAAATACTAAGTATTTGTGAACAGATCAGGCAACAGAAAGAATTTTTATCTCTAAAGTGGCCCAAAGGAAAATATATCGCTTATTTTCAGAATTTTACCAATACCTATGCTTCTGTTAAGGATTTAGAAAGAAAATATCGAGAAGCGTTAAACTGTGAGGGTGTAGTTGGACTGGCAATCGCCACAAGACCTGATTGTCTGCCAGAAGATGTTCTGAAGTTATTAGAACAGTTAAATCAAGAAACTTATCTTTGGGTGGAACTTGGCTTACAGACTATCCATGAAGCTACTGCTAGGTTCATAAGAAGAGGATATTCTTTAGATTATTTTGAGGAGAAACTACAAGATTTAAAAGAGAGAAGGATTCGTACGGTTATTCATTTAATTATGGGGCTTCCAGGAGAAACAAAGGAAGATATGGTGGCATCTATTCAGTATATATCTAAATGTGGCATTGATGGTGTAAAATTGCATTTGATGCATATCTTAAAAAATACAGATCTTTGTCAGCTTTATACACAATCTGATTTTCCTTTATTATCCCAGGAAGAGTATATCTCCTTGATTGTGGATGCTTTAGAACTTTTGCCACCAGAAGTGGTCATTCATCGTATGACAGGAGATGGTTCAAAAGATTTGTTAGTAGGTCCTCGTTGGAGTCTTAATAAGAGAGCAGTTTTGAATGGAATTGAGCAAGAGCTAAAGAAAAGAAACAGTTTTCAAGGGTGCAAGCGAAAGTAGATAAAAATATCATAGAAATGGAGTATAAATATGAGAGAAAGAGAAACTTTGTGTAAAATTAGCCGTATGGTGATTAGTATCTTTCTTCCTATTGTGGTCTTATTATCGGTGCTTCAAGTCTATGCATTCGATAAAAAATTTTATGTAAAAGAATTTAAAAAGTATGATATTACTGAAGTTACACAAATTCAGGAACCAGACTTAGCTAAGATTGCTGAAAAGTTAATCCATTATTTAAGTGGAAAAGAAGATGATTTAGAGATTCAGATAAAAATAAAAGGACAAAGAGCTCCAGTTTTTGGTGAAAGAGAAAAGCAGCATATGATTGATGTAAAAAAATTATTCCAAAAAGGATATATGTTACGAAATACAGGGGTCATATTTTTGACTATTGCAGTAATCATATTGTTTAAATTGTCACAGAATATGTATAAGGATATTTTTAAAAGCTTCTTTAACGCCAGTGTTGTGTCACTGACAGTCATGACCATACTGTTTTTACTGATTCAAATTGATTTTTATAAATATTTCACTTATTTTCATGAAATCTTTTTTGATAATGATCTATGGCTGTTAGATCCGAA
This sequence comes from Clostridiaceae bacterium 35-E11, assembly GCA_038396625.1. GTDB lineage: Bacteria > Bacillota > Clostridia > Peptostreptococcales > Thermotaleaceae. The sequence goes on along the minus strand of CP121688.1, from coordinate 2,501,799 downwards.
GGAAGACGTATTGATTCAGATGTTGCCTTTGGAATTTTTTATAGATATTGCCATAAAGGTGATCATCTCTTTTATTGTTATCATGGGAGGGATAGGTGGTTTATCTTTTCACAAATTAAAACAAATAAGATAACAACAAAGTAAAAATAGTGGTAAATAGATAAACTTATGTTGCATATTATGCCAAGATATAGTAAAAAAGAATAGAGACAAAAAAATGAAAGGATGATAAAAATGAAAAACCCTATTGTAACGATTAAGATGGAGAATGATCAAGAAATAAAGGTAGAGTTATATCCGGATATAGCCCCAAATACAGTGAATAATTTCATTAATTTAGTACAAAAAAAGTTTTATGATGGATTGATTTTTCATAGGGTAATTCCAGGTTTTATGATACAAGGAGGTTGTCCTAATGGAACAGGAACAGGAGGGCCTGGATATACTATTAAAGGAGAATTCTCTATGAATAATTTTGTGAATGATTTAAAACATGCCAAAGGTGTTATTTCCATGGCTAGAGCAATGCATCCAGATTCTGCAGGTTCACAATTCTTTATCATGCATGAAAATTCTCCACACTTAGATGGACAGTATGCTGCCTTTGGAAAAGTAATAGAAGGGATAGAAGAAGTAGACAAAATTGCAAGTACGAAGACCAATAGAAATGACAAACCATTGGAAGACCAAAGAATGAAAGAAGTAACAGTAGAGTTGTTTGGAGAAACTTATCCAGAACCAGAAAAAATGTAAATACAAAGGAAGTCAGATACTGACTTCCTTTTAAAATAAGAAAAATCATCGATTCATTTGTTGAACTGCCATTTCAAAAATGGATGATTCTGGAGAGATTGGTGTTGGTAAATGTGCGATATCAAACCAATGAACATCTAAACTTTCAAAGCTACATTCAAGTTCTCCAGAAAGATATTTGCATACATATACGTCAATATGGGAATCGTTGTAAGCATCATGATAGTCAAATTCATGGACCTTACCGATTACCTCACATGTTACTCCTGTTTCTTCCCAAACCTCACGAGAAACAGTTTCTTCTGGGGTTTCACCGGGATCTAAAAATCCACCGGGTGGTGCCCAAAGCTTAGGAGGAAACTTTCTATTGACAAGTAGAACTTCATTGTTTTTTACCACAATCCCTATTGCAGCTGTTTTCATGATAAAGCACCCCTTATAAGAAAGAATAACCAGGAAAACCTGGCCATTTTTTATTTTAGTGTATTACTTGAACCTAAAACATTCCGAATCTTGTGCTGTACCATACCTTTTATAGCTTCTCTGGCAGGACCTAAATATTTTCTAGGATCAAAATCGGATGGATTTTCTACTAAAAATTTTCTAACGGCAGCAGTCATAGCTAATCTTAAGTCAGTATCGATGTTTACTTTGCATACCCCTAATTTTGCGGCTTGTCGAATCATGTCTTCAGGAACACCTTGTGCACCAGGAATATTGCCACCATACTGGTTACAATAGTTCACGAATTCGGGAAGAACGGTTGATGCACCATGTAGAACCAAAGGTGTATTTGGTAGCAGTTTAGTGATTTTTTCCAATCTTTCAAAGTCTAATCGTGGCTCTCCCTTGAATTTGTATGCCCCATGACTTGTTCCAATGGCAATAGCCAAAGAATCTACGCCAGTTCTTTCTACAAATTCTACGGCTTCATCAGGATCTGTAAAAGTTGCATCTCTTTCGCTTACTTTGACATCATCTTCAATACCTGCAAGTTTTCCTAATTCAGCTTCTACTACAACGCCTTTTGAATGGGCATAATCTACAACTTTTTTTGTAAGAGCAATATTTTCTTCAAAAGGATATTTAGAACCATCAATCATGACAGAAGTAAAACCATCATCGATGCAGGCCTTACATATTTCGAAATCTTCACCGTGGTCAAGATGAAGTACAATATCCAGTCCACTGTCTTCAACTGCTGCTTCAACAAGTTTTCTTAGATAGATAGGACTCGCATATTTTCTTGCACCGGCAGAAACCTGAAGGATGAGTGGAGACTTTTCTGCTTTTGCTGCTTCTACAATCCCTTGAATAATTTCCATATTGTTTACATTGAATGCACCAATGGCATAACCCCCTGCATGTGCATCCTTAAACATTTGAGTTGATGTAATAAGTGGCATGATCAAACCTCCTATATATTAATTTAAACAAACAAAACAACCTATATAATACAAAAGAGCAACGGATATATGTATAGAAAAAGGATATGAGCAAAAAAGCCGATTCCTTTGTTCAACTGTAATTATATAACAATAAAATAAAAAATACCATAAAAATAGCTTTGAAGAATGAAATTTTTCCTGTAAAATAGTATATATAAAGGGGAAATTGACATATATAAAAAGGCAACCATAATATATTATAACAAGATAATAAAACTTGTATTCAGCTTAGGTATTGTTAAATTTACTTTCTAATGATATGATTTGATGAAAGACAAGTATACGGTGAGGGAGTGGGTCTTAGAATGATGATTGAGGTGATGATGGATGAAGTATAAGCGGTTGATACCAAATATATTTACGCTTCTAAATTTGACATTGGGGATATTAGCAATTATTTCTATATTTTATGACCAATATCGTATCTCTGCAAGTTTAATTATTATTGCAGGCATGTTGGATAGAATGGATGGAAAATTGGCAAGGAAACTAGATGTGGTAAGCGAATTTGGGAAAGAATTAGATTCGTTATGCGACTTAATTTCATTTGGGGTAGCACCTGCCATTTTAATGTGGCATTTAAACTTAATGGAAACAGGTGCAATGGGGATTGCAATTACATTAGTATTTGCCCTTTGTGGAACGGTAAGATTGGCAAGGTATAATATTATGGAGTTTGAAGGTGTATATATGGGTATCCCTATTACTTTGTGTGGTGGGATTGTAGCATTAATGTCTTTATATTCTACGAAATTTGTGACGAGCTTACATGTTATTTTTATATCGATGCTATTTTTATCTTATGCGATGGTGAGCAAAAGAATTAAATTACGAAAAAGATAGATACGTATTACCCACCTATGTAGGTGGGTATAATTTTGTATAAACTTAGGTAAAGCTAGAGCATATAAGTCAAGAGGAGAGGAATAAAAGCGATGTATCTACCTAAAAAATATTTAGAAAAAATGAAAATATTATTACAAGATGAATTTGAACCATTTTTGGCAGCTTATGACGCAGGAAAATTACAAGGCCTACGTGTGAATACCTTAAAAATAACAGCAGAAGATTTTAAAAAGATTTCTCCCTTTCCCCTAAAGCCTATACCTTGGTGTGAAAATGGTTTTTATTTTGAGGAAAGCGAAAGACCAGCCAAGCATCCTTATTATCATGCAGGTTTATACTATATACAAGAACCTAGTGCTATGGCACCTGTAGAAATGCTGGATCCTCATCCTGGAGAGTATATATTAGATGTATGCGCTGCTCCAGGTGGAAAATCCACTCAGATCGCCAGTGCATTAAAAGGACAGGGGATATTGATAACCAATGATATTCATTTAAACAGGGTCAAAGCTGTTATAAAGAACATAGAGTTACTTGGTATTAAAAATGCTATTATAACTAATGAATCCCCAGAGAAACTAAAAAGATATTTTCTAAACTATTTCCATCGTATTTTAGTGGATGCACCATGCTCAGGAGAGGGAATGTTCCGGAAAGATAGCAGTATGGCAAAAACTTGGGAAAAACATGATGCGACTTATTATACACCTATACAAAGCAATATTATGGCGCATACACAAGCGATGTTAAAGGAAAAAGGAAAAATATTGTATTCTACATGTACGTTTTCACCTGAAGAAAATGAAAAAATCATAGAAATATTTATCCAAGAAAATCAAGATTTTTCTGTTGTGGATCTTCCTAAAAATTATGGATTTACAGGAGGTAGACCTGAGTGGATTAACGGAGATTCCTACCTAGAGCGGTGCATAAGACTATGGCCTCATAAGCTAGAAGGAGAAGGACATTTCTTAGCAATGATGGAAAAAAAATCGGATAAAGAAATCGAATCTTTAGAGATGAAGAGCACATCTAGTTGTACACCAAGTAAGGATTTTTATCATTTTGTTAAGGAAAATTTAAATAGTATACCCAATGGAAACTATGAAATACACAATGACAATCTTTATATGCTGCCTGAAGGATTACCAAATCTGAGAGGGCTAAAGGTATTAAGATCTGGGTGGTTTTTAGGAACTTTTAAGAAAAATAGATTTGAACCCAGTCATGCACTCGCTATGGGATTGACTTGTAAAGGTGCAAAGAGAATTGTAAATTTTTCTTGTGATGATCAAGATGTTGTGAAGTATTTAAAGGGAGAAACGCTACATATTATGGGTGAAAAGGGATGGACTTTAGTATGTGTAGACAACTTTCCCCTCGGATGGGCAAAACAAACAGGGACCATGCTAAAAAACTATTATCCAGCTGCATGGCGATGGTTAGAATAGGAGGTTTTCATGAAAAATACACACCGCATTGATAAAGTATTGAGTAATATGGGCTATGGTACACGAAGAGAGATTAAGAATATGATAAAAAAGGGGCGTGTGCGTATAGGTGGAGGTGTTATCAAGGACAATGGTATACATGTAAATCCCTATGAAGACCAAATTGAAGTGGATGGCAAGCAGCTATCTTATAAAGAGGTAATTTATATTATGATGAATAAACCACAAGGTGTGATTTCTGCTAGTTTTGATCCGAAGGTAGATACTGTTGTGACGTTACTTGATCAAAAGGATCAAATTTTTCACCCCTTTCCAGTAGGGAGATTAGATAAGGATACAGAAGGATTACTCATACTCACGAATGATGGGAAACTAGCCCATGAACTATTATCACCTAAAAAACATGTTCCTAAAACTTATTTTGCACGTATTGATGGAAAAGTAGAAACAGAGGATATCATTCGTTTCCATGAAGGAGTCGTATTGGATGATGGCTATAAGACAATGCCAGCCCAATTAAAAATTATAGAAAGTGGTGAAATTTCTGAAATAGAATTAACAATTTATGAAGGAAAATTTCATCAAGTTAAAAGAATGTTTCAATCTGTGGGTAAAAAGGTAATTTATCTCAAAAGAATAAAAATGGGGAATCTTTCGTTAGATCCCCTGTTAAGAACTGGGGAATATCGGGAGGTTACACAAGAAGAACTAAAAGCATTAAAAGGTGAAGCGTAGAAGCTTCACCTTTTAGACTGTTGAGTTGCTTATGTTCATGGTGCTATTTGTCTGCTGATGCAGCAGCATCTTCATCGCCATCATTATCAAATAAAGACATGAGTTTCATCATTTGAGCCATTTTTTTAAAGTTATCAATATTTTTTGCTTGTTCTTCTGGCAGCATAGGTTGGATTGCATCCACAATATGGTTGATTTGTGTTGTAATATCTGCACCCTCTTCTAATTTCATAGCTTTTTGAACATCCATCACTTTTTTCATGATATGCGCTTTTTCCAGTATAGAAAGCATATTGGTAATGGATTGTATTTGGGGATTTTGTTCTGCTTTTGCAGTACTACTAAAAGCATCAATCATTTCTTTTAAAATTTCAATGTGAAAGTTTCCCGAGCGAGAATTTGATTCAACCATACTTCTTCTAATCTCGCTAATCGTAGCAGCTTTTTTTACCCCTTCCAACAAAAGAGAAAGCTTATCTAGTGTTGCAGGATCCATGGGATTCAGTGCAGAACCTGTGGGGCGATCCTGTGGATTATTGTAATCACCATCAACTGAATGGGATTTTGGAAACAATCCTATATCTTTATTTCTAAATAGAAATAAAAAGAATATAGGAACGATGAAAAGAAGGAGCCTGTTATTGGTCAATGCTCCAAAAACAGAAAGACTCATTTCATCAGTAGGTAGTGAACTATCATGGTTATGGACAGGGATCAACTCATTCATAATTTCCCTCCTAGACAAAAATAAACCTCATGTTTTATCATATGCAAAATTTCAGAGGATGTTACAACATTCTACTGTAATAAATTTTTGTATAAATTCATAAGTTTAACTGAGAGATGACTATATTCATATTGGGGGTGACGAGATGGGAGATATAGATAAGAAGAAAATGGCAGAATTTATGAAAACGATGGATAATATGCAGCCTAATCAGGAGCAAAAGAAAATGATGGAACAGATATCGGAAAGATACAGCGATAAAAGTGAAGAGGAAATCATGAAGGAACTAAAAAAACTAAAAAAAAGTTTGATGATGAATTCCCCTAAATTCAAAAAACAGATGGAAGCAGTAGAACAGCTAAAAGATTTTTTAGATGAGGATCAAAAAAAGAAACTAGAAAAAATGATGGAATTTTTAAACGCATCTGACAAAGAAGAATAGATTGTAAGTAAGAAGGCTAGGTAAAATTACCTAGCCTAATTATTTATACCTGTAATAACATTAATAATCTGATCTAAGGAAGTACCTGACGCAATGTCAAAGCTGCCAGATTTAAGTTTAGAAGATAAATTCCTCTCTTCTACTCTAGCCACAAACTTTGCCGTATTATCAATGAGTCCCTTCTCCTTCAAAATCGTAGCAATATGCATGCCAGGAGTTCCACTGGGAATTTCAACATGAATCATAGTAGGTTGTGAAGAACTAACAGGGGCTTGTTCGTTGGTAGATCCATCGACGTTTATATCTTCTACCGTATCATCTTGTGCTTCAACAAAATCTTTAGGATCACTTTCTGTATTCTCATTGTTTGTAGAAATAGGAGTAGATTCTTTCTCTTGGTTTATAATAGGTTCCTGAGAAAGTTTTTGATCGGATTCATGCGCAATAGAAGTTTTATCTTTCGAATAAGCTAATGAATCGGTGACCTTCCAGGTGATAACAGTAGACATCATGAGTATAATAACAAGTGCTAATAGTATATCGCTGATCTCATAGAATAGATCCTTCCATCTTTCCAACATATGTAGTCTTTTCCCCCTTTTATCATGCTTGCTTTATATTTAAAGCATAACATAATACACACTACTTTTTCAACAAGAACGCGTAAAGTATCCAAAGAATAATATGGATTTTAAGGAGTTGGATGAAAAGAGAGGATTTGGGAAAAATATGGCCAAAATAAAATTTTGCACGTATTTTATATGAAAATAAAGGATGAATATGGCATAATGAAATAGAGGTGAAGTCAATGAGAGAAATATACATAGGGAAAAATGAAGAAAATCAAAGAGTAGATAAATTTTTGAGGAAATATATGCCAAAAGCTTCCCTGAGCTTTATATACAAAATGATTCGAAAAAAAAATATAAAGGTGAATGAAAAAAGAATTAACAATGATTACATGTTACAAGCGAAAGATAGGATTCAACTTTATTTAAGTGAAGAAACGATACAAAAATTTCTTGATAAGAAAGAGGTTCAGCAAGTTGCTCCAACATTTGGTATTGTTTATGAAGATGAGAATATTTTACTAGTAGAAAAGCCTCAAGGACTTTTGGTTCATGAAGATATTCATGAATCCAAAAACACACTGATTAATCAAGTAATTAAATATTTGTTTGACAAGAAAGAATATGACCCAGAGATAGAGAAAACCTTTGTTCCAGCAAGTGTAAATAGGCTAGACAGGAATACGAGTGGCATTGTGATGATTGGAAAAAATAATGAAACCCTTCAAAACTTGAATGAGATGATTCGAAGTAGAAATGCCATAAAAAAGTATTATTTGACAATTGTAGCAGGGCATATAAGAAGTAAAGGCGAATTAAAAGGATATTTACTTAAGGATGAAAAAAGTAACAAAGTTAGTATAACAGAAGAACAGATACCAAAGGCAAAATTCATGCATACTATCTATAATCCTATACAAACCAATGGTAAGTATAGCCTGCTAGAGGTAGAAATCATCACAGGAAGAACCCATCAGATTCGATTACATTTGGCGAGTACGGGTAACCCTATTATAGGAGATGAGAAGTATGGAGATAAAAAAATCAATCAATCTTTCAGGCAAGAATTTGATTTAAAAAATCAGTTTTTGCATGCCTATAAAATTTATTTTGAAACCTGTATTGGGAATCTAAAATATTTAGAAGGAAAAACTTTCTATTCAGCATTGCCAAAAAAGTTAGAAAATATGAGGCAGGTTATATTTAAGGAATCCTGCTAGGAATAAACTATGAAGGATAAAGAAAAGACATATATCCTTTGATCAAAGACAATGATTTAGTAAAAATATAGAAAGGCAGACGATAAAGGGGGAAGGCATAAATGGATCAATGGAATCATACCGTAATGCTGAAGGAATTTATGGAGCGATATGACTATGCAGGTGCAGTTGCACATGCAAAAAAAATGGAAATAAAAGATGAGAAGATAATAAGTTTATTAAACTCCTGTAAACATGCAATGAATTTTGATTTTCGGTCGGCGCTCAATGAACTTTGGACAGTTAATGAAAATACAGAAAACAATAAAAAGATCGAAGAAATAAAAACAAATCTACAAAATTTAATTGATGGACAGCCAGATGCAATTTTTTCAGAACTCATTGAAAATACAAGTATTCAATTAACCAATCATCAGTATATAGATTTTTTGAGTAGAGTATATAGATTAAAGGAAGCAATTATGAAATATATTTTTGTCAAAAGTCATATCAACAAAAATAAGTTTTCATTCATGTCAGAAATTGTATCTAAAAGAATGATCTTAAAGGTTTTACGTAAAAAGTATAAAATTTATAATCCGAATCTAAGTTTTGCCATTGCAAGTTATGTGGTCAAATACTTAAACAAAGATAAACGATATAGTGAAGTTTTAGCAATTCTAGATTCTAATAAAATGAACGAAATCATTGAGTTGAGACATGAATGCATTGCGGGACATGGCTTTAAAGGCGTAAATAGAGAAAGTTTAACCCGTATATATGGTAATCCAGATTATATTATTGATGATTTTTTAGATGCATTAGGAAGAATAGGGGTACGGGTACATGGGAATAAATACAAAAAAATAAATGGATATATTTGGAATACACTAGAAAATATGAGTGTTCAGTGATTGTCCAAAGTTAAAATAAGTGATAAAATAAAATGTATCTAGTTTGCAGTAAGGAGATGTTAAGATGAAGAAAGAAGTTTTAGAATGGTTAAAAACAATTATTATATCTGTTGTCATTGCACTGGTTATCACTACATTCATCAGACCTACTTTAGTAAAGGGCTATTCTATGTATCCAACCCTACATCCATATGATTATTTGATTATTAATAAAATACCCTATATGATGCATGAACCAGAGAAGGGAGATATCGTAGTTTTTAAATCTCATCTAAAAACAATAGAAGGAAGAGAAAAAGATTTGATTAAAAGAGTAGTTGGTGTTGAAGGAGATACCATTAAGATAAAGAATGGAAAAGTAACCGTTAATGGAGAAGAGTTACAGGAAGATTACATTAATGGAAATTATACATCTGGGGATATAGAAATTGTAGTTCCTGAAAACATGGTATTTGTTATGGGGGATAATAGAGAAAATAGTTTGGATAGCAGAGACGAAAGAGTAGGTCCTGTAGAAATAGATACCGTTAGAGGAAAAGTGCTGGTTCGTTTATATCCATTTTCCAAGATAGGAAAAGTCTACTAATAAGATGCACATGTTGTAATGAAAACGACATGTGCATTTTATTTTTTTTGTTTATTTTTTCGAGAAATTGCACATGATAATTAATGAAAAATACCAAAGGAGGTATAGCATAATGAAAGTTAGAGATTTAATGACTACTGAAGTATCTATTGCTAATCCAAACACACCCTTAAATCAGGTTGCCAGTAAAATGAAGGATTTAAATGTAGGATCTATTCCTATTTGTGACGGCAATAATCGTGCCTTAGGGATTGTTACAGATAGGGACATTGTTATTCGAAGCGTTTCAACAGGAAATATTAATACCAATGCTGAAGATGTAATGTCTAGTCATTTGGTGTATGCTACACCAGATATGGATGCCCATGCAGCAGCAAATTTGATGGCTGAACATCAAATAAGAAGATTGCCTGTAGTTGAAAATGGAAAGTTAGTAGGTATTTTGGCAATAGGAGATCTATCAACCATAGATATTTATGTTAATGAAGCAGGGGATGCTTTAAGTCAAATATCAGAACAAAGGACAACACAAATATAATTAATAAGAAAGTTCCTGGCAAACAGGAACTTTCAAAAATTTAGAAAGAAGCTATATGGGGTATAATATATTTATGTGAGTAATAGTTATAATATAAATAGAGTAAGAAGGGGGCGTATACAAAGAATGACAAATAAGCCACAGAAAATAAAAGTGATGATAAATAATAAAAAATGCATAGAAGTAAATGAAGGAATAACCCTTGCGGAAATAAGTAAAGCCTATGAAAAAGAAACTACATCGATGATCGTAGCAGCAAAGGTTGATAATAGTTTAAAAGAATTAAATTATGCAGTACATAAATCTTGTAGAGTTGAGTTTATAGATTTGACTACATCTGATGGAAATCGTATATATCAAAGAAGCTTAGCATTTGTATTTATAAGGGCTTCAATGGAGGCGCTATCGGGTTGTAAAGTAACAGTAGAACATTCCTTAAGTAAAGGGCTATACTGTGAAATCCATTACAAAAGACCCATCATAGAAGAAGATATTACCAGAATTGAAGCAAGAATGAAGGAGATTATAAAAGAGGATGTACCTTTTATTAAAAGTAGCGTTAAGGTGGAAGATGCCAAAAGAATTTTCACCGAATTAGGATTAGAAGCGAAAACCAAACTACTTGATTTTAGAGAAAGTCCAGAAATCAATATTTATAGCTGTGGATGGTTAAAGAACTATTTTTATGGCTATATGGTGCCCAGTACAGGATATTTAAAATTATTTCAATTAAAATATTTCTTGCCTGGTGTTATCATACAATTTCCAAATAAAACAAATCCAAATAAAATACCCAAATATGAAGAGCAAAAAAAACTTGCCAGTATCTTTAGAGAATCAGAGAGATGGGGTAAGATATTAAATATCGCATATGTAGCGAATCTAAATGAAGCAATTGTCAGCAAACAGTATCCAGAACTCATTCGGATTGCAGAGGGACTTCATGAAAAGAAAGTTGTAGAAATTGCAGATAAAATTGCAGAAAAGAAAAAAAGAATTATTCTTATTGCAGGGCCTTCATCTTCAGGAAAAACAACATTTGCTCAAAGGTTATCTATACAATTGAAAGTGAATGGCTTAAGACCTGTAGCATTATCAACGGATGATTATTTTGTAGATCGTCAACATACACCAAAGGATGAGAACGGAGAATATGATTTTGAAGCGCTAGAAGCTGTAGACTTAGATTTGTTTAATGAACATCTTACAAAACTAATACAAGGTGAAAAAGTGGAAATACCTTCCTTTAACTTTCAAAGAGGAGAAAGAGAATATAAAGGGAAATTTATGCAGATTAATGAAGAACAGCCCATTATTATTGAGGGCATTCATGGACTGAATAATCTGCTAACAGCAGATATTCCCCACGATAAAAAGTTTAAGATTTATATTAGTGCCCTTACTCAATTAAATATTGACGATCATAATAGAATTCCTACTACAGATACGAGACTGATTCGAAGGATTGTAAGAGATAGTAAGTATCGAGGGCATTCAGCATTGACTACATTAAAACTGTGGAATTCTGTTCGAAGAGGAGAAGAAAAAAATATATTTCCATTTCAAGAAGAAGCAGATATTATGTTTAATTCAGCTCTGGTTTACGAGCTGTCAGTTTTAAAAAAGTATGCAAAACCTCTTTTGCAAGAAATATCTAGACAAGAAACAGAATATGCAGAAGCAAAAAGGTTACTTAAGTTTTTAGATTATTTCTTGTCTATAGAAGAGGATCATGTTATTCCCCAAACCTCTATTATCAAAGAATTTATTGGAGGTAGTTGTTTTGCAGACTAGAGAAATGATTCTATAAAATGAATGGAGCAATAAGCGGCGATGATTATCCGCCGCTTTTGTTATATATATGATATAAAAAAGAAAAAATATCTTTTTATGGTTTTATAAAGGAATAAGGCATTATGTGTAGAATTCTATACATAATAGATTATTATTGTCGAAATGGAGGAGCACCTTCATGCTTAGTACGAGAAATCATAAAAAGACCTTTGATCCAAATTATATCTATTTTGTGGTGGTCTTGATATTTGCGATCTCATTATTGCAGTCATTCGTTTACTTAGGAAATAGAATGTATGGCATACTTAATATTACTGAATTTTTAGCTTATCATATTATTATTGAGTTTGTCAGTGTGATCATATCCTTTGTGATCTTTATTGTTACTTATTATACCTATATGCAAAATAGTCGAGTGAGGATGCTTATCTTTTCATCCATCTTTTTTATTGTAGGATGTTTAGATTTTTTTCATATTATGAGTTATAATGGAATGCCTGTTTTCTTTACGGAAAGTTCGGTTATAAAAGCGACTAGTTTTTGGGTGATAGCTAGATTGATCCTAGCGTTAGGATTATTAGCTGCTGGCATTGTGCCTTATCATAGAAAAACAACACTACAGCGTATACATTTTCTAATCGTTAGTATCATCGTGACTTACGGGATTTTTTATGGCATTACCTATTACACGAATAAAATGCCAACTCTATTTGTAGAGGGATATGGATTAACCCAATTCAAAACGATTATGGAGTATATAATTGCAAGTATATTTTGTATAGCAATGGCTTTTTTTATAAGAGATTATCATATTACAAAGGATAAAATATTTTTAATGGTTGCAATGGGACTATTTTTCAGTGCCATGACAGAAATGATTTTTACTTGGTATAAAAGTGTCTATGATACTTACAATATGTTAGGACATATCTATAAGATTATAAGCATATATTTAATATTTAAAGGTATATTTGTTTATAATTTGGATAAGCCTTATTTTGAGCTTAAAAAAGCACGACAGCAAATAAAACTATATGCGCAAAATCTAGAAAAGATTGTGGAAAGAAGGACCCAAGAGCTTCAAAAATCTAACAAAAAAATGATTGAGGATCTAGAATATGCAAAAAGAATTCAACAATCTTTACTACCTCCCCGGGTATTAGATATCTATGGTGTACAATTTATTTCTGAATATGTTCCCTGCGAAAAAGTGAGTGGAGATTTTTATCACATACATGTATTAGATGCAGAGAATATCGGAATGTATATTGCAGATGTTGCAGGACATGGTGTATCCGCAGCAATGATGACTGTGTTTGCGGATAGGATTATGAAACCCTCAGATATACAAGGCAGAAAAATAAAGAATCTTTCACCAAGTAAAGCATTGGCGCATTTTTATAGAGAATTTAATAAATCAGATTTTCCAAATGAAATGCATATTGTTATGTTTAAAGCAATATATAACATAAAAACGAAGGTATTATCCTATTGCTCTGGAGGAATGAATATATTGCCTATTGTAGTCAAAAAAAATGGAAAAATAGAGTGGCTAGATAAGAGTATAGGATTTCCAATTTGTAAATTCGAAGATTTTTATGTACCAGAGTACAAAACAGCGGAAGTAAAACTAGAAAAAGGAGATCGTGTAATTTTTTATACCGATGGACTTGTTGAAAACTTTAAAGACAATACACTATTAGAAGAACAAACTTTTATGCATTTATTAAAGAAAGGAAATAACGATTCTTTACAAGTATTAAATGAAAATATATTAGATGAAATTGCAAATCGTTCAAAGGATTTTCAAAATGAGGATGATATTACTTATTTTATTATGGAAGTATAAGTGTTTATGGCTTTTTAGATGTAGTTTCGTTTTTCTATAACTTTGACAATGAACGACAAGGAGCATATAATATAATTAATATATAAAATAAAAGTGTGCCTAGGTTCATAAATGTGTAAAGATATATGAAAAATGTATTGAAAAATACATGATAAGAAATTTGGATAAGATATATATAAAGTAACTTTTTTACTATATATGATTATTCAGATAAGATAAAGGAGACAAACTATGAAAGCTGTACTTGTATTGAGAGATTTAGAACAAATAAAGGCCATTGCGCATCCCTATAGACTAGAAATATTAAAATGTTTTGAAGAAGAACAGCCTGCTACAACAAAGCAAGTAGCAGATAAGATAGGAGAACCCCATGCAAAGGTGAATTATCATATAAAAACATTACAAAAAGTAAATATTCTTGAATTAGTGGATGAACGGGTAAAATCGGGTATTATTGAGAAGTATTATTTGCCCTCTGCGAGGATGTTTATAGTTGATAAAAGTATTATTAATTTTGGAAGGCATGAGAAGTCTATAAATCTCCATCAAGTGTCCTTGTCTGATTTTGAAAATATAGCCAAAGATTACTACAAAACGATCGAGAGCATAGATGAAAAGACAGAGAACCAGTCAAAGCACCTTTATTATGGAGAGTGCCATTTTACTGCTGAGGACGCAGAAACATTGCGTGAAAGATTGCAGAATACAATAGAGGAGTTTATGAAAGAAAAGAATGATAACAAGAAAAAAAATACAACGACTTATTCCATTACATCATTGTTGGTGCCAAAAGAAATGGGAAAGAACAAGTAAAAAAAGCATTATCTATCTAAATGATAGATAGTGCTTTTTATTTGTATTTATATAAGGGGCTTGCGAATTCTAGTAAATTTAACTATTTTTACAAATAAAAATTAAGGATGAATTTAAATGGAATACAAAAAATATACTATGTTCTTTTAATTATAAATATCTGTAAGTGGAAAGAATCAAAAGGAGTTGATGAACTTGAACGGATATATCGCTAGCATATTGGCCGGCATGTGTACAGGGTTTGGTGCTCTACCACTTATATTTTTGAAAAAAATCACCAAAACATTTGAAGATATATTGCTAGGATTTGCCGCAGGGATTATGATATTTGCTGCTTCTTTTAGTCTTGTATTGCCTGCATTAAATACAGATGGTATCGAACAAGTTGTTTTTGGGATGCTCACCGGTGCAATTGTCTTAGCAATGATTGAAAAGATTATCCCTAATATCAATATGGGACAGGTGCGAAATACAGATTTTCAAGATAAAGAGTTTGTTAAAACAGTGATGATGATTGCAGCCATTGCTATCCATAATATTCCTGAAGGATTTGCAATTGGCATTGGGTATGCTTCTGGAAGCAAAGATACAGGTTTGATTCTTGCATTAGCTATAGGTATTCAAAATGCACCAGAGGGATTGATTGTTTCAGCACCTTTACTTGAAAAAGGATATTCTAAGACAAAAGCTATTTTATTTGCTTTCCTTGCAGGTATTGGTGAACCCATTGCGGCTACTTTAGGAATAGTAGCAGGAAGCTTTTGCAAAACTCTTATGCCCTTTGCACTGTCCTTTGCAGCAGGTGCTATGTATTATGTAGTATCCCATGAACTGATTCCTGAGAGTCATTGTCATGGAAATCAAATGAAGGCAACTTTTGGTGTAATTGGAGGATTTATAATCATGCTTTTATTAGAAAACTATATAAAAACTTAAATTACTGAGAATTGGGTTCAATAAAATAGTTTAGCTTAAACTTGCTTCCCTCATATAGCTCAATTTCAATCCTTGGATTCTCTTTATCAATAAAATCCAATAATAATACAGGCTTTAGCTGTTTATCATTTTTAATAATGCCACTTTTTTCAATGCCATCACATATACTTTTAGGGTAATTATGGAGATCACCCATTCTACGGTTAGGAAAGTAAAGTTTTATAATGGTAATGATATTGCCAGTTAACATAGGCCCTTCATATTGTTGATTGATATAACCAGCGATTTTATTTTCATAGGCGAGGTATTTACTATGTTTTCCTTGTTTAGGCATCCAAACATGACCGTGGATATTTTGAAGTTTAAAATTAGATTTGCTAATAGGTGCGCCTGGCACAATAATTTTAATCATTTTCTTGCACCTCCAGAAATATTTTCATATGTAACTTACATATAATAACATAGGAAGAAAATATAATCAAAGCCATTCTCTAAAAAATTAAGAATGGTGTTTTTAGCTGTTATAAAACTTTACCTATGTGGTTACAATGCGTATAAGAAGATGAGGAGATGTGAGAAAGATGTTAGAGGGAATACTTAGATGGGCAAAAAGCATTTTGTTTGCTATAGCTATTGCTATTATGATAGAAAAATTTATTTGTGGCGTTACTATTGTGCAAGGTATGTCAATGAGTCCTACATTGCAGGATGAAGATAAATTATTTATCAATAAGATTGGTTGTTTCCTTAAAAAACCGCATGTAGGAGATATTGTTATATTTCATCCACCCATTGAAGAAAGGAAAAAGGAAATGTTTATCAAAAGAGTTGTTGCTGTAGAGGGAGACGCATTCAGAATTAAAGAAAATACAGTTTATATCAATGGTGTAAAAATAAATGAGCCCTATATCCACAAAGAAGCATATGATAAAAAAACATACAAAATCATGGAAGGTATTGTACCAGAGGGAATGGTGTTTGTCATGGGGGACAATAGAAATGATAGCAATGATAGTAGATGCTTTGGATTTGTACCTATAAAGAATATTAGAGGAAAAGCAAATATTAGGATTTGGCCATTGAATGAAGTCAAAGCTTTTTCGTCACCATAAAAATTCGCATACTGCGTTGATAGTATGCGAATTTTTTATTAGATAAAAGATGTGTCTATATTGTTTAGCATTCACAAATTTTAAAATAATTGGAGAGATGGACAAGTGTAGTGAATAGAATGGATTATAGGCGGTAAGAAAGTAATACAAGGGGGAGTATTATGAAGAGATATAAAGAGCTACCTTACACAAAATTGAAGAAAATGTATTACCCCAATCATTTCCCATTTAAATCTACAGAAGAAATTTCACCTATTGAAGGAATCGTAGGACAAGAAAGGGCAGAAAAAGCCATGCAATTCGGGTTACAGGTAAAAAATCCTAGATACAATATATTTATTGCAGGATTAAAGGGAACGGGTAAAAAAAGTTATGCACAAAAAATCATAGAAAAAAATGCAACACTGGAAAATGTGCCTGATGATTGGTGTTATGTTTATAACTTTGATAATGTAGATGAACCCATTGCTTTAAATTTTCCCCCAGGAATGGGGAAAATATTTAGTGAAGATATGCATGAATTAATCATAGAATTTTTAGAAGAAATCCCTAAGGCTTTTAATGAAGATCAGTACGAGAGAAAAAAAGCAGAAATAGTTAAAAAATATCAGGAAGCAAGAAATGATTTGCTAGAGCAGCTAACAACATATTGTGAAGAAAATGGATTTACTATAAAGAGTACCAGTAAAGGATTTGCACTGGCACCCATTATTAATGGTGCTGCCATAAGTGATAAGGAATATGAAGCGTTAGAGGAGGAACAAAAGAAAGAAATAGAAAAAAAGGCTGAAGATGTAGAATTGAAAGCAGCAGAATTCTTGCGCAAAATGAAGGGTGTGGAGCGTCAAGCAAAAAAAAGTATTATCGCATTAGATAATAATATTGGGCAATCTACCGTAGAACCTTTGATGGAAGACTTATTTGACAAATACAAACAGCACCCTAAAATTATTACGTACCTAAATAAGGTAAAAAAAGATGTAATAGAAAATATTTATGATTTTCATATTACAGAGGATGAACAGGATGAAATTATGAAGGATAGTAACAATACATTTGTGAAAAAGTACCAAGTAAATGTATTTATAGATAATAGTCAGGAACTGGGAGCCCCTGTTGTTATTGAAACAAACCCAAACTATGTGAATCTTGTAGGAAAAATTGAATATGAAAATGAGCAAGGATCTTTAAAAACAGACTTTACAATGATAAAGTGTGGTGCCATTCATAAAGCTAATGGGGGATATTTGATTCTACAAGCAAGACAACTCTTATCAAATCTCCAAGCATGGGATACATTAAAAAGGACATTAGAGACAGGGCAAGTGAGAATAGAAAGTCTTAGAACCCAACTAGGAATTGTAGATATTGCTTCATTAAAACCACAACCTATACCAATTAATATGAAAGTAATATTAATTGATAATCCCTATGTGTATCAATTGCTATATACCTATGATGAAGACTTTGAAAAATTATTTAAAGTCAAAGTAGACTTCAATTCAGAGATGGAAGTAAATGCTGAAAATCCTTTGAAGATAGCGCAATTTATCCGTTCATTTTGTGATAAAGAAGGTTTAAAACACTTGGATGGCAGTGGTGTTGCTAGAATGTTGGAATACAGTCACCGCATTGCAGGAAGTCAAAAAAAATTTACTACGAAATTTAATAAGCTTATAGAGCTGTTGATTGAAGCAGATGTTTGGGCAGGATTAGAACATGAAACCCTTATTACGGAAAGACATATTAAGAAAGCTTATGTAGAAAAAAATTACAGAAATAATAAAATTGAAGAAAAGATCGAAGAAATGTATAAACAAGGGAAGGTACTCATAGAAGTAGAAGGAGCACATATGGGCCGCATCAATGGTCTATCGGTGATAGATGTAGGAGATCATATGTTTGGAAAACCTTCTATGATTACTGTAACGACCTTTGCCGGAAATAAAGGCGTTGTAAATATCGAAAGGGAAGCAGATATGAGTGGGCGTATTCACGACAAGGGAATTATGATTTTAGAAGGCTATTTGAACGAAAAGTTTGCCCAAGAGTATGCTTTGACATTAACAGCTAAAATTTGCTTTGAGCAATCCTATAGTGGTGTAGATGGAGACAGTGCCTCCAGCACAGAATTATATGGTTTACTGTCTAGTTTAAGTAATATACCTTTAAAGCAATATATTGCTGTAACGGGATCAGTAAATCAAAAAGGAGAAATACAGCCAGTGGGAGGAGTAACTGAAAAAATAGAAGGTTTTTTCTCTTTATGCAAGTATTTTGGGCTTACGGGAAAACAAGGGGTGATTATACCTTATCAGAACATAGAGGACCTTGTATTATGTGATGAAGTGATCGAAGCTGTTGAAAAAGGGCAATTCCATGTTTATCCTGTTACTAATATTGAAGAAGGGATGGAGATTTTGACAGATAAATCCTTCAATGAAATTTCTGAAGCAGTGAAGAAAAAATTGAAATATTATCATGATAATATTGAACAAGAAAAAGATAGAAAAAAGAACTCCTCAAAAATATTAAGAAAAAGATAGAGCTTGACGAGCATTCAATCTCTATCTTTTTTGTATAAAAATTTCTACATAATTAATAGAAAAAAGAAATAGAGGAGTTTTACGTAAAATGTAGTATATAAATTTAGAGAGATTTTTCAACCTATAATAACTTTCGTTGCGATAAAGAATATGCAAAAATACTGGTGTATATGCTATAAAATATGGAATTCGGGAATACTAGTAAATGTGGATAGAAATACGATGTTTCATGACTTTGAAAATGAAAACATCTATAATAAAAGGAGGTTTTATTATGTCCAATATTCATGAATTACCTTTTTTGAAAGAAAAAATTGAAGAGTTAAAAAAACAAGGCGTGTATAGAAAACTCCCAATATTAGAAGGACCCAATGAAGCAGAAGTTATCTTAAATGGCAAAAAAGTAATTAATCTCTCTTCCAATAATTATTTAGGTTTTGCCAATCATCCCCGATTAAAAAAGGCGGCCATTGAGGCTGTTGAAAGATATGGAGTAGGAGCAGGTGCAGTAAGAACAATTATTGGGAATATGGATATTCACGAAAAAATGGAAGCGCTACTAGCAGAATTTAAACGAGAGGAAGCAGTGATGTCCTTTCAATCAGGCTTTAATTGTAATGCAGGAGCAATCCAAGCTATTACAGAGGATGGAGATTTGATCATCTCTGATGAACTGAATCATGCAAGTATTATTGATGGAGCTCGATTAAGCAAAGCGAAAAAAACAGTGTATCAGCATAATGATATGGATCATCTTGAAAAAGTATTAAAAGAGAATCGTGACAAATACAGAAACCTTTTAATTATTACAGATGGTGTATTTAGTATGGATGGGGACATCGCAGATTTGCCCTCGATTGCAGATTTGGCAGAAAAATATGATGCGATGACCTATGTGGATGATGCCCATGGTTCAGGTGTTCTTGGAGAAAGCGGTCGGGGAACAGTGGATCACTTTCATTTACATGGAAGAATTGATTTTAGTATTGGTACATTATCTAAGGCCATTGGTGTTATTGGTGGATATGTGGCAGGTAGTCAAACGGCTCAAGACTGGCTAAATCATAGAGGAAGACCTATTTTATTTAGTACGGCACTGCCACCAGCTGCTGTGGGTGCCATTATGGAAGCAGTAAAAATCCTAATGGAAACTACAGAATATACAGATAGGTTATGGAACAATGCAAAGTATTTTAAAGAAAAATTAGGAAAACTAGGATTTGATACTGGAAATAGTCAAACTCCGATTACCCCTGTTATTATTGGAGAAGAAGCAAAAACAATGGATTTTTCAAAGAAATTATTTGATAATGGTGTTTTTGTATCAGGAATTGTATTTCCAACAGTTCCAAAAGGAACAGGCAGAGTACGATGTATGGTGACCGCAGGACATACAGAAGAGCAATTAGATCGAGCGGTAGCAGCTTTTGAAAAAGTTGGAAAAGAAATGGGTTTAATTGATTAATAAAAAAGGTAAAGAAATAGGTATGGACCTATTTCTTTACCCCATTTAGCAAAATATCATTTAAATTTGCAATATTGATTTGCTTTGTAAAATCATCTTGCATAAAAATTTTACTTATTACCAGATGATGTACACTACCCATAAAGGTTAGGGCAGCAACATAAGGATTAATATCTCTAAAAATTTCTTTGCAGATTCCCTCTTGAATGATGCTTGCGATACAATCGATTTTCTTTTCTCTGGCAGTTTTCATGATTTTATGAAATTCTGAACCAATGTTAGCGCCTTCTCGTATGAAAATTTGCGCTAAATCTCCATAATTTCTTATGATTTCTTCTTCAATCGAAATATAACATTGTAGCTTTTCGATAATATCTTCATGTTTTTGTATAGCACACATTAATCTTTGATGATAAAGCTCAATATGCCATTGGACCATTTTTATAAAAAGCTGTTGCTTACTGTCAAAATACTCATAAATCGTACCTTTTCCAATACCAGCTTCTGCTGCGATGTCACTTACCTTTGCTTTATGAAAGCCATCCCTACAAAATATTTTCATGGCAGCTTCAATGATTAATGTGCTTTTATCTTTTTCAATAGTCATTGCCTAACCTCCAAATCAAGGAATTCTAATGACTTTCATCAAGTATTTTTTTCTTGTTCCTTTTCTTTTTTCGTCTGTTGATGATTTTGACATGAATATCATCAAAAATTGTGTAAACAACAGGTATGAAGGATAAAGTAAGCACGGTCGATAACAATAGTCCGCCGATTACAACTGTAGCCATAGGAGCTTGTGTTGCTGCACCTTCGCCGATACCTAAAGCAAGTGGTGATAAGCCTAATACTGTTGTTAATGTAGTCATAAGAATCGGTCTTAATCGTGTGGCAGCTGCTTTTAATATAGCATCTTCTCGCGCTAGATCCCTACTTCTAAGCTGATTGATATAATCAATCAGGACAATAGCATTGTTTACTACAATTCCAGCAAGCATAATAATTCCAATAAATGCTGGAACAGACAAAGATCGTCCTGTCAAGAAAAGTCCAATAAAGCCACCGGATAAAGCAAAGGGAACAGAAAGCATAACGGTGAAAGGATGCAATAGTGATTCAAACTGTGATGCTAAAATCATATATACAATAATAATGGAAAGAATCAAAGCTTTTATAAGACTGACGAATGCTTCCATCATATCCTCTTGTTGTCCTGTAAAATTATATTGATATCCTGAGGGCATTTGATAGTCATTGAGCTTATTTTTAATATCGTTTGTAACAGACTTCAAGTCCCTACCACTCAGCTGGGAAGAAACAGTGACGGTTCGAACTTGATTGATTCTTTTAATCTGTGTAGGTGAATTACCATAGGCGATGTCCGCTACCTGACCCAGAGATACTAGTGTACCTGTAGGAGATTTAATTAAAATTTGCTTCATATTTTCAATAGATTCTTTCACATTATCGTTTAAAGAAATATTTACATCAATTTCATCTCCATCAAATTTAAAATTAGTTGCCTTTATGCCACCTACTGCAGCTTTTAAGATATTTGCCATATCATATGTGGTAATGCCATAGAAGGAAGCCACTTCTCTATTTAGCATCACTCTTACCTCAGGTTCTCCCTCTTCTGTATCAGAGGCTACTTCTGCCGTACCTGGAATGGACTTTACAATTTTTTCAAAATCTTGACCAATAGATTTTAAAAGCTTGATGTCATCTCCCTTTATTTCTATTTCAATGGCAGCACTTTCAGGACCTCCTCCTCCCATAGAGGATGATTCACTTACAGATATATCTGCGCCAGGAATCACTGAAACCTTTTCTCTAACCTCATTTACGATTTCTTCTGTAGATCTTTTGCGATCCTTTTGATCTTTTAAAGCAGCAATAACTGTTGAACTGTTGGTAGCTGAGGTTGAGAAACCTAAATTAGATGAAACCATGGCAAAAACTTTTTCTTGTTCGGGAATGGTTTTCACGATTTCTTCAACTTCAGTAACGATCTTGTTGGTATCTTCAAGGCTGGTCCCAAAGGGTACCTCGATACTTACAGTAAACATTCCTTCGTCTTCTTTAGGGAAGAATTCTCCTCCTACGATACCCACCAAAGCAATAGAAGAAATAAATATCGCTAGACCCACAAAAATTGTGATTTTTCGGTGGTGTAAGGTAAAATATAGGATTTTACTATAAAACTTTGCTAATTTATCAATAAAACTTGAGAATAGATCTAGCAGTTTTCCTAAAGAAACACCTGTGTGTTTTCTTTGCTTTACTTCTCCTACCTTCAAAATTTTAGAAGAGAGCATAGGTACAACGGTAAGGGAGATCACTAAAGATGCAAGTAATGAAAATGTTACAGTAAAAGAAAGCTGTTTGAATACAATTGCAGTAAATCCTTCCACGAAAACAATGGGTAAAAACACGGCGATCGTTGTCATAGTAGAAGCAAACACAGCCATGCCTACTTCTTTAGCTCCTTTGATAGCAGCATCTTTTCTAGATAGCCCTTCTTCTCTAAAACGATAGATATTTTCCAAAACAACAATAGAATTGTCTACTAGCATACCAATCCCTAAAGCCAAGCCTCCTAGAGAAATCAAATTTATTGTAAGATCTCCGAAGTACATGAGGGCAAAGGTAGAAATAATGGATACAGGAATCGCAATACCTACAATAAAGGTAGAGCGTACATTTCTTAAAAATAAATAGAGAATTAGTACCGCTAAAACACCACCTATAATGGCATTTTGTGTAACGTTGGTAATGGATTTATTAATGAATTCAGATTGATCTACACCAACAACGATATCAATTTGAGGATAATCTTTCTCTACCACATCAATTTCTGCTAATACTTTTTTTGCAACTTTTACAGTATTTGCCACAGATTGTTTTGTGATACCAATTCCTAATGCTCTTTTTTGGTTCACACGAATAAGGCTATCTCTTTCTTTGTAATCCAGTTGAACATCAGCAATATCAGAAAGCTTGATAATTTCACCACTTTTTAGGACGATGGGAACATTTTTGATATCATCTACGGTGCTGAATTCTCCAGTAGTCCTAGCTAACAATTCTACATTGCCTTTGCTTACCTTACCACCAGGGAGATTTAAGTTCTCAGATCTTAATAGATTTTGAATTTGCGCCAATGTTAACTGATAGCCTGATAATTTTTCTTGGTCTACTTCAATCCTTACTTCTTTTTCGTTTCCACCATAGGTACTAACAGAGGCTACCCCTTCGATACGCTCAAAACGAGAGGTTAATTCATCTTCAACTAGAGTTTGAAGTTTTCCTTCCTCCATATTTGAAGAAATTCCAAGTTGAATAATGGGTTGTGCATTGGGGTCAATTTTTAACACCATAGGAGTAGATGCGTCATCTGGTAAAGTTCCTTTGATTAAATCAACTTTTTCTCTCATTTCAAGAGCAGCTAAGTCCATATCAGCACTGGATTCAAATTCTACTACTACAATAGAAGTGCCTTCACGAGAAAAAGAAGATAGATTTTTTAATTTACTGACAGAAGCAACGGATTGCTCAATAGGTTTTGTAATGAGCGTTTCTATTTCTTCTGGCGCAGCACCACTATAGTTTACAGATACAATGGCCACAGGAATTTCTAACTCTGGGTATAAGTCAATAGGGAGCAAACTTAAACCCACTGAACCTAGTAATATTGCAATGAGCATAAACATGAGGGTAGTTACAGGTCTATTTACAGATGTTTTCGATAAATTCATACAATCAACTCCTATTCAATGATTTTGACTTGATTTCCCTCATCTAAGTAGTTCTGCCCTTTTACAACGATAAGATCACCTTCTTTTACACCTTTGGTGATTTCAACGGCTTTGCCATTTTCTAAACCTAAAGAAACTTGATGTATTTTTGCTATATTGTTTTGTACAATGAATACCACTTGATTACCATCTCTTAGCACGACAGAGTCCGAGGGCACTGTAATAATATTTTCCTTTCTATCAGAAACAATATTTATTTCTGCAAACATACCAGCTTTAATAGAAGCATCCTTGTTTTCTAATGATACTTTCATAGGATAGGTAAGACCATTTTCTGTAGGTGCTGGAGATAAAGCAAAAATCTTCCCTTTTAAGGGTGTGGCACTTGCTGATTTAACCAATACTTCTACGTCATCTCCTGCATGAACCTTATTAATCAAATGTTCAGATATAGATGTTTCAATAAGAACGGTATCTAAATTTGCAATGGTTAAAGCAGCCATACCTGAGGAAGCCATTTCACCTTCGTTGATATTAACGGAAGTAATAAAGCCAGAAATAGGTGCTGTAACTGTACAATCTGCAAGACGAGATATGGCTGTATCTAGCGCAACCTTTGACTGTTCCATTTGGGCTTTTACCACATCTAATTGGGTTTCAGATGCCTGAAGTGCTGCTTGTTCAAATTGCTGTTGTGATACAGCCCCTTCTTCATATAAACTTTTTATTCTTGCATAATTTTTCTTTGCTAGATCTATTTGCTCTTGTGTTCGATTGAAATTTGCCAATGCAACATTGTATGCTGCTTCTGCTTGTTTCATAGAATTGGACATATCTTCTGTATCTAATTCAAAAAGAATGTCTCCTTTTTGTACCTTATCACCCATTTCAACATGGATCTTCATTACTTTTCCAGGATTTTTAGAAACAATACTAGATTCTTTCACAGGTTTTATTTTTCCAGATAAGGTAGTTTTTAAAATTAAATCTTTTTTTTCTACTTTGGATGTTTTTACAGTAATAAGTTTTTCTTCTTTTGCTGCGGTGACATTGTTCTTTTTACCGCAACCAGCTAAAAATAATGTAAAGCATAGGATTGCTGTAACGAAAAATATGATTTTTTTGTTCATTATATCCCTCCAAAACTGACCGGTCGGTCAAAATAGTCTCAAAGAAATTGTATATAGTTATTTTATGGAAGTCAAGTAGTAAATTTTAATAGAGGATAAAAAAAACAAAATAAAATAAAATTTGTTAAAATAAACACAAAATAATCGTGATTACATTATAAACAATTTTACAAAACAACTATAAGCATGGTATAATTTCTATAGCATACAACTGTACTATATAAATAATGAAACGAAAACTTTTAAAAAACATGACACAGAAAAGTGCTTAAATGTCATCCGAGCATGATGAGAAACAAAAGGGTAAATGATGGTACTTTATGCATGTCATGTTTATTTATGAAAGGTAAAACCTTTTATTAAAACTTATAGCGCTATAAATTACTTCAAATTATAGAGAATCATGGAGAGGAGTGGGAAAAATGCAGTGTTGCTGTGGTGGAAATGAACTTCCTAAAACAACTGTAAGTGATCCAAGTGTAGATCTTACGAAATTACATCCTGTATTTGCCAAATATAAGGGTAAAGCAGGTAGCTTGATTAGTATTCTTCAAGAGGCACAAGCAATTTATGAGTATTTACCTATGGAGGTGCTAGATTATATTGCTCAAAGAATTGGGGTTAAACCTGCAAAGGTTCATGGCGTAGCCACTTTTTATACCCAGTTTCGTCTAGATCCAGTTGGAAAGTATTTAATTATGCTGTGTCAAGGAACTGCTTGTCACGTAAATGGCTCTAAGGGGATTGAAGAGGCCATTTGTGATGAATTAAATATTCAAGAGGGAGAAACAACAGAGGATTTGTTGTTTACTTTAAATAATGTTGCTTGTCTTGGTTGTTGCAGTTTGTCACCGGTTATGATGATTAATGGTGAAACCTATGCAAAGCTTACTCCTGAAAAGACGAGGGAGATTTTAAGGGAAATTAAACAAAAAGAGACTGAAAATCAGGAGGTGTAGTAATGAAGATTGTTGTGGGTCAGGGAAGCTGCGGTATTGCCGCTGGTGCGAACAAGGTATTTGATGCATTAAAGCATGAAATTGAATGTAAAAATCTTGATATTGCCCTTGATTTAACAGGCTGTATTGGGATGTGCTATTTAGAACCCATTGTGGATGTAATAGATGATGAAGGTCATAAAACGACTTATGTAAAGGTTCAACCTGAAATAGTTGCCGAAATGCTGCAAAATCATGTGGTAGAAAAGAAGGTATTTACCCCTTGTGTGATTTCAGATGAGGATAAGGGTGTTTTAGAGAAACAAAAGAGGGTTTCTTTACGAAATTGCGGCATCATTAATCCTGAATCTATTGAGGAGTATATTGCCTCCGGCGGATATGAAGCCATTAAAAAATGTCTTTTAGATATGACCCCTCAAAAGGTGATTGAAGAGATTCAAATCTCTGGTCTAAGAGGTCGAGGGGGCGCAGGATTTCCCACTTGGTTTAAGTGGAATGCTGCAAAAAATTCCCAAGGATCTCCTAAATATATTGTGTGTAATGCGGATGAAGGAGATCCAGGTGCTTTCATGGACCGAAGTGTTCTTGAGGGAGATCCCCATAACTTGATTGAGGGAATGATGATTGGCGGATATGCCATTGGTGCTAACGAAGGTATCATTTATGTAAGAGCTGAATATCCTTTGGCGATTGTTCGTTTGCAAAAGGCGATTGAACAAGCAAGAGAAAAAAATATTTTGGGTAAAGACATTCTTGGCAGTGGCTTTGATTTTGATTTAAGAATCAAGGCAGGAGCAGGTGCCTTTGTATGTGGAGAGGAAACGGCTCTGATTGCATCCTTAGAAGGAGAAAGAGGTATGCCTCGATTAAAACCGCCATTTCCTGCCCAAAAGGGTTACTGGCAGCAGCCTACGAATATCAACAATGTGGAGACCTTAGCGAATGTACCTTGGATTTTAGGAAACGGAGGCGCAGCCTTTGCAGCCATGGGTACAGAAAAAAGTAAGGGGACAAAGGTATTTGCCCTTACGGGAAAAATTAAAAATGGAGGTCTTGTAGAAGTACCTATGGGGATGCCTATTCAAGAAATTATCTACGATATCGGTGGCGGTATTAAGGATGATAAATTGTGTAAGGCGGTACAAATGGGTGGCCCTTCGGGAGGCTGTATTCCTACAGAACTTTTAAATACTCCAGTAGACTATGAATCCATCACAAAAACGGGTGCCATTATGGGTTCTGGTGGTATGGTTGTTATGGATGAAACAACGTGTATGGTGGATATGGCTCGTTTCTTCTTAGATTTTACCAGAAAGGAATCCTGTGGAAAATGCATTCACTGTAGAATTGGTACCAAAAGAATGCTTGAGATTTTAACCCGTATCTGTGAAGGAGAGGGTAAAGACGGAGATATTGAGCTTTTAGAAGAGTTGGCTGTAAAGATTAAGGACGGTTCTTTATGTGGACTCGGTCAAACAGCACCAAATCCAGTTTTAAGTACGATCCGTTACTTCCGTGAGGAATATGAAAAGCATATTTATGATAAGAAATGTCCTGCGAAGCAGTGTAGCAACCTATTAACCTATAGTATTTCAAAGGATAATTGTATCGGCTGTGGCCTTTGTGCCAAAAATTGTCCTGTAGAGGCTATTACTGGGGAACGTAAAGAGGCCCATGTCATTGACACACAAAAATGTATCCAGTGTGGAAAATGTGCACAGGTCTGCCGCTTTAATGCAGTGTTCGTTGACTAATGAAGATAGGGGGAAAGGTTATGGCACAAATTAGATTGAATATTAATGGAAAAGAAGTCCTTGGTCATAAAGGTCAGACCATTTTAGAAGTAGCAAAAGAAAATGCAATTGAGATCCCTACCCTTTGTTATGATGAGAGGGTAAAAATTTATGGCTCCTGCGGTCTTTGTGTAGTGGAAGTAGAAGGCATTCCAAAGCTGCTTAGAGCCTGTGCCACAGAAATCAGTGAAAATATGGTAATAAAGACCAATACGGAAAGAGTAAAGGGTTCAAGAAAGATGGCTTTAGAGCTTTTACTTTCTGACCACGTTGGAGATTGTCGCCCACCTTGTGTATTGGCATGTCCTGGACAAACCGATTGTCAAGGCTATGTGGGGCTTATTGCCAATGGGCAATATAAAGAGGCATTAACATTAATTAAAGAACAGCTACCCCTTCCTGCAAGTATTGGTAGAGTCTGTCCCCACCCTTGTGAGGATGCCTGTCGAAGACAACTTGCGGAAGAGCCTGTATCTATTGCTTGGCTTAAAAGCTTTGTAGCAGATATTGATTTAAAGGATGAGGATGTATTTTTACCAGAAATCCAACCTGCTACAGGCAAAAATATTGCCATTATCGGTGGGGGTCCTAGCGGACTAACCACTGCCTATTATCTTGCAAAAGAAGGCCATGAGGTCACAATTTATGAGGCCATGCCTAAACTTGGAGGTATGCTTCGCTACGGAATTCCTCAATATCGTCTTCCGAAGGAAGTTTTGGATAAAGAAATTGCCATCATTGAAAAAATGGGTGTTAAAATGCTTACAGATGTGCGCATCGGAAAGGATGTAAAGTTTGATCATATAAGAGATCAGTTTGATGCGGTGTATGTTTCTATTGGTGCATGGACCAGTTCAAACCTTAACTGCCCCGGTGAAGAATTAGAGGGTGTTTTGGGGGGAATTGACTTTTTACGAAATGTTACCATGAATCAGCCCGTAAAGCTGGGAGATCGGGTGGCCATCGTAGGTGGCGGAAATACAGCCATGGATGCATGTAGAACCGCTGTTAGACTAGGGGTTAAAGAAGTATATAATATCTATAGAAGAACAAAGGATGAAATGCCTGCTGAGGATATAGAAATTAAAGAGGCAGAAGAGGAAGGGGTTATTTTTAAATTCCTTGTAAGCCCTATTGAAGTCCTCGGGGAAGATGGCAAGGTAACAAAAATCCGTCTTCAAAAGATGAAGCAGGGAGAACCAGATCAAAGTGGTAGAAGAAGACCAATCCCGATTGAGGGAGAAGAAGAAATCATTGAGGTGGATGCTGTCATTGCTGCCATTGGTCAAGGGGTAAACATCGAAGGCTTTGAAGACCTTCAGTTAACCAAACGGGGTACCATCCATGCAGGAGAAAACACCTACCTTACAAACCTTCCAGGGGTATTTGCTGGAGGAGATGCTACCAATAAGGGTCCAGGTATTGCCATTGCTGCTATAGGAGAAGGAAAAAAAGCCGCTCAAGTGATTTGCAGCTATCTTGAAGGAGTCGTAATTCCTTATGAAGAACCTTTCTATGTAGAAAGGGATGACCTAACAGAAGAAGATTTTAAGGATAGAGAGAAGCTTTATCGACCTGCAATGCCTCATCTTTCTGCAGCTGAAAGAAAGACAAACTTTGAAGAGGTTGTAAAGGGCTACAGCGAAGAGGATGCAAAAAAGG
Organism: Clostridiaceae bacterium 35-E11; assembly: GCA_038396625.1. Taxonomy (GTDB): domain Bacteria; phylum Bacillota; class Clostridia; order Peptostreptococcales; family Thermotaleaceae. The sequence continues at coordinate 2,471,774 of CP121688.1, read as the reverse complement.
AAGCCCAAAGATGTCTTGAGTGTGGATGTCATGATTTCTTTGAGTGTAAACTTATTGATTATGCCAATGAATATAAGGTAGCCCCTCAAAGACTTTCGGGGGAAGTGCACAACCGTCCTCTTGAGGATGAACATCCCTTCATCCATAGAAATCCTGACAAATGTATTCTTTGTGGTTTGTGTGTAAGGGTTTGTGAGGAAGTGATGGGAGTTACAGCCCTAGGTCTTGTGGATCGTGGCTTTGATACTATTGTAAAGCCTGCCCTAAATCAACCTTTAAAGGAAACTGGCTGTATCTCCTGTGGACAATGTATCAGTGTATGCCCTACGGGTGCCCTTGGTGAAAAACTAAGCATTGAAAAATCTGTTCCCGTAACAACCCAAGTAACCCATAGCGTTTGCTCTCACTGTAGTGTCGGCTGTAACTTAAACCTTACTACAAAGGGAGATTTACTCCTTCGTTCCCTTCCCGACAGGGAAAGCAAGGTAGACGATGGTCTTCTTTGTGTAAAGGGAAGATTTGGTTTTGATATTGCCCAAAAGGGTGCACGCTTAACAAAACCCCTTATCCGTAAGGATGGTGAACTTACAGAGGTTTCTTGGGATGAAGCGTTACTTTATACAGCTAAAAAAGTCCAAAGCCTAAGTGTTTTACATGGAAAAGATGCCCTTGCCCTCTCTGTTTCTGACAGATATACCAACGAGGAAATTTACCTAGCCGCTGAGTTTGGTAAAAAGGCATTAAGAACCGAGAATATTCTAAGCTTTAATCATATAGAATCAGGGATCAAAGAGGTACTAGGCTATGATGCTTCTAGCAATACCTTTGATGAACTACTCGGTGCAGAAACCATCCTATTAATCGGTGCTGATGTAATGAAAGATCACACCATTGTGGGACTTAAAATACGCAAAGCGGTAGAACAAAAATCAAAATTAGTTGTTATGAATCCTTTTGACTCCCTAGCAGACGAATGGGCCTATAAAAAGGTTTGTCCTAAAAACAACTTAGATCTTTTAAAAGAAATAGCAAAAGCTTTAATCGATAGAGGTTGTGCACCAGCTGCCCATAATTTTGAAGATCTAAAAGAATCCTTAAAGGCTGTTAAAGTAAGTGATGTGGCTAAGGAAATTGCAGAGCTTTATGCCGGCAGCAAAAAAGCGATGATTGTCTTTGATCAAAGCAATGTAACAGCTGAAGCTGCGAAAATGCTTGCAAATATTGCAGTGCTTGCAGGTCATATTGGTAAGCCTCGTAGTGGTATTATTCAATTAAAATTAAATAACAACAGTCAAGGTCTTGTAGATATGGGCATTGAAATGGATGCACAAGCAGTGAAAAAGGCCATTGAAGAACAAGCTATTAAAGGACTTTTGGTCTTTGGTGAAGACATTCCTTCTGTGAAACTAGAAAACCTAGAATTTTTAATGGTGCAAGATACCCACTTAACAGAAACTGCTAAAAAAGCCCATGTAGTATTACCAGCCGTAGGCTTTGCAGAATCTAAAGGAACCTTTACCAATACAGAAAGAAGAATTCAAAAGCTAAATCAAGCCATTGCGCCTATCGCCGGTTTACAAAACTGGGAGGTGATCCTAAAGCTTGCTAACGCATTTAGTGTAAATATGGCTTATGCAAGTCCTGAGGATCTATTGGCACAAATCAGCAAAAATATCCCAGCCTATTTCAAAATAAGCAAAGAAACAAATCAAGATGTATTCTGGCCTATAGGAGATAATCCTGTACTTTATACACAAGGATTTAACTTCCCTGATCAAAAGGCAAGATTACAAGTTGTAAAAGACGGCATGATGTTTAACAAAGTCAGCAACACCAATCATCTAACCAATAGCTTTATAGAGGTTTTGAAGAGAGAAGCGTTGATTTAGTAAAAATAAGAAAATATAAATAAAAAATAGCCTTTTGGTTTTCTAAAAGGCTATTTTTTATAAAAAAGTAAATGAATAAGTTTAGGAAGAGGTAATTCCATAGAAATGCAGTATTTGTTGAATATAATCTAACGTTTGGTTTGTGGCATCTTCAACGCTTAGAGCGTCATGATGATTTATTATCTTTAAGAGTATGCCATGATAGATGAATACAATAATTTCATTGATTGCATTTTTATCTTTTGGGTTTTTGGTTGTGAATTTTTCGAGGAAGCACTTTTCCAAGGCGGTTCTATTGCGCTCCAATAAGCTGTTTTTTAATAGCATATCAAGCATATCTTCAGCTTGTTCTCCTAGCTCTTCTGGGAAAATCAAATAGTACTCGTGCGTTGTAGCTTTTAAAGTATGACTATATTCATGAAAAAAAATGGTTTGGTATATTTTAGGCTTTTGAAATGAATGATTGCAAAAGCATTCCCAAGTCTTTAGAAATCGGTCCATGTCACCTTGAGATTTTTTTATAGTATTTGAAAGGTTGACCACATATTCCCGCAAATATTTCATAGAAGCAAAAAAAAGCAAGTGATCTAAGTTTTCGAAATAGTTATATAGTGTAGCACTATTATATCCAGCAATATCCGAAACCTCTCGAATTGTTACATTTTCAATTCCCTTCTCTTCTATAATGCTCTGAGCTGCTTCAATAAAATAACTCATCATTCGTCTTTTTTGAATTGTTTTTTTATCCATATATTTAATCACCAACTAAAAAAATTTAGAATTTAATAATTATTATAACATATTTTTTTTGTTTTAAACAAAAATAAAAAAGGTACTAGATTTTCAAACCAATGGCCACAGGTTAAATTCTTCATACTCAATAGAAGCACAAGAATAAGTATACCACAAAAAACAAGAAAAAAATACAAAAATAATCATGATTATGTAATAAAAACATTTACAATTAAAATTCAATTATGATATAATCTGTTTAGTTACAAAAATAACAAACGAATTAGTGAGAAGGATAACGTTTTTTGAAAGACAAAATACAAAGTTATTATTCTCAAAATTTAATTTTTAGAAAGGAGTGTAAATGAATGAAATTAGAGTTAGGCAATTTTTATGTTAAAGATGTTGTGTTTGGAGAGAAAACTTCTTATGAAAATGGCATCTTAACAATCAACAAGAAAGAAGCTTTAGATGTAGTAAAAGAAGATGAACACATAACAGAAGCAGATCTAGTGCTTGCAAAACCTGGAGACAAAACTCGTATTGTACCTGTAAAGGAAGCAATTGAGCCAAGGCATAGAGTTGGTGGAGGTCCAGTATTCCCAGGTGTGACTGGAGATTTAATGCAAGCAGGAAATGGTAAAACTTTAGCCCTAAAAGGTTGTAGCGTATTAGTAGTAGGAAAACACTGGGGTGGATTCCAAGACGGTTTAATTGATATGAGTGGAGAGGGAGCAAAATATACATTATTCTCTCAATTGCAAAATATTTGTCTTGTAGCAGATACAGACGAAGAGTTTGAAAAAAGAGAACAACAAAAGAAAAATCATGCGCTAAGATGGGCTGGAATGCGTTTGGCAGAATATATAGGAAATTGTGTGGCTAAAATGGAGCCAGAAGAAATAGAAACATATGAATTAGAGCCTGTAACAAAGCGCGCTACTGCCGTACAAGCGTTACCAAGTGTTGTGCTTGTATTACAACCACAATCACAAATGGAAGAAATGGGTTACAATGATTTAGCATACGGATGGGACTGCAACCATATGCTACCTACTTTCATGCACCCTAATGAAGTATTAGATGGTGCAATGATTTCAGGTTCATTCATGCCTTGTTCTTCAAAGTGGTCTACTTATGATTTCCAAAACTATCCAATGATTAAGCGTTTATATCAAGAGCATGGCAAGACAATTAACTTCTTAGGTGTTATTATGTCTAACTTAAATGTTGCTCTAGAACAAAAAGAAAGAGCTGCATTATATGTGGCACAGATTGCAAAATCCTTAGGTGCAGATAGTGCGATTGTTGCAGAAGAAGGATACGGTAATCCAGATGCAGATTTTATTGCTTGCATTGTTGCTTTAGAAGATGCAGGTGTAAAAACAGTAGGTCTTACAAATGAATGTACTGGTAGAGATGGTGCTTCTCAACCACTCGTAACTTTAGATGAAAAAGCAGATGCAATTGTATCTTGTGGAAATGTATCAGAGTTAATCAAACTTCCTCCAATGGAAACAGTTATTGGTGAGTTAGAAGCTTTAGCGCGTGATGGTCTATCTGGTGGATGGGCACATGATGAAGTATTAGGTTCATCTGTTAAAGAAGATGGTTCAATCATCATGGAAAACAATGCAATGTTCTGCGGCGATCGAGTAGCAGGATGGTCTACAAAAACAATGGTAGAGTTTTAAGGAGGTGTAACGAATGAAAAAAGCAATTTTATACTTAAACCAATTCTTTGGACAAGTTGGTGGTGAAGACGTAGCAGATCATGCTCCTGAAATAAGAGAAGGCTTAGTAGGACCAGCAATGGAACTTGATAAGCAATTGGGAGATGACATAAAAGTAACCCATACAATTATTTGTGGAGATAACTTCATGGGTTCAAGACAAGAAGAAGCAATTGAAACCATTTTAGGTTTTTTAGCTGATAAAGAGTTTGATATTTTCTTTGCAGGTCCTGCATTTAGAGCTGGAAGATACGGTAGTGCGTGTGGCCATATAGGCAAAGCAGTAAAGGAAAAATTTAATGTCCCAGTAATTAGTTCTATGAATGATGAAAATCCTGGGGTTGAAATGTTCAAAAAAGACATATACATTTTCAAAGGTGGCGCTAGTGCAGCTGCAATGAGAAAAGACATTAAACCAATGGCAAACTTGGGAAAGAAAATACTAAATAACGAGCCGCTGCTATCAGCAGAAGAAGAAGGATATTATGGAAGAGGAGTAAGACATCAAGTTTGGTTAAATCCTCCAGTAAATGCTACTGATAGAGTAATCGATATGTTACTTAAAAAGATTGGTGGAGAAGAATTCAAGACAGAATTACCAATACCTCCATCTGATTTAGTACCAATTGCTCCTGCAATTGCAGATTTAAGCAAAGCGAAGATTGCGCTTGCTACAACAGGTGGTATTGTTCCAGTAGAAAACCCAGACAGAATTCAATCAGCTTCTGCTACAAGATGGGGGAAATATGATGTTTCTAAGTTAGACCATCTACCAGCAGGTGTATATAAGACAATCCATGCTGGATTTGACCCCGCAGCAGCAGATGCAATACCTGATGTTATTGTTCCATTAGATGCTTTAAGAGCATATGAAAAAGAAGGAAAAATTGGATCAGTTCATGACCACTTCTATACAACTGTTGGAACAGGAACAACACAAGGAGAAGCGGCCAGAATGGGTAGAGAAATGGTAGAGGATATGAAAGCTGCTGGTGTAGATGCAGTAATTCTAACATCTACCTGAGGTACTTGTACACGTTGCGGTGCAACGATCGTAAAAGAAATAGAAAAAGCTGGAATTACAATCGTACAAATGGCAAACTTAATTCCAGTTGCAAAAACAGTGGGCTCAAACAGAATGGTACCAACAATTTCTATCCCATATCCATTAGGAGATCCAAATACACCTAAAGAACAACAATGGAAACTTAGATATCATAGAGTAGGCGTGGCATTAGAAGCTTTAGCTACAGACATCAAGGAGCAGACTGTATTTAAAGTGAAATTCTAAATAACTTATGGAAAGGATATGGCATATGAAAAAAATACAAAATAATACTGTATTGTATGTATCCTTGGCCATAGTATTTGTTATTGTTTTCTGGGGAATATTTTCCCCAGAAGGCTTTGGCAATGCTGCCAACGGATTGTTTGAATTTATTGTAAATAATTTTAGCTGGATGTACCTTGTATCCATGTTTGTGTTTGTAACATTTGCACTGTTTATTGCATTTAGTAAATATGGAAATATAAAGCTAGGTCCAGATGACTCAAAACCAGAATTTAAAACTTCCTCATGGTTTGCCATGCTATTTGGAGCAGGGATGGGCATTGGACTAGTATTCTGGGGTGCTGCTGAACCGCTAAATCACTTTGTAGCCCCTCCGTTTGGTATAGAAGGTGGAACCGCACAGGCAGCAAATTTTGCTACAAAAGCATCTTTCGTACACTGGGGATTTCATCCATGGGCAAATTATAGTATTATTGGAATGGCACTTGCTTACATGCAGTTTAGAAAAAACAAGCCTGGCCTTATTAGTTCTATTTTTATTCCATTAATTGGAGAAAAAAGAGTTCAAGGGCCTATCGGGAAAACGATTGATATTATAGCTGTCTTCGCTACGGTTGCAGGAGTAGCAACTTCTCTTGGATTAGGAACACTTCAAATCAATGGTGGACTTAACTATCTATTTGGTATCCCATCAACTACATTTGTTCAAGTTATGATTATTGCCATTGTAACGGTTATATATATATGGACAGCTGTTAGTGGTGTTGAAAAAGGTATTAAAGTATTATCAGACATCAACTTGATTGCGGCGATTGCCATATTGGTTGGATCTATATTGGTAGGACCGACAGTAAAAATGGTGAATTCATTTACAAATGGATTGGGTATGTATATAAATGATTTTGCTAGAGACAGTTTCCATATAGAGCCTTTCGGAGATAATACTTGGATTGGTGGTTGGACTGTATTCTATTGGGCATGGTGGATTGCTTGGGCACCATTTGTAGGAACGTTTATTGCTCGTATTTCTAAAGGAAGAACCATTAGAGAATTTGTTTTAGGGGTTATTATAGCACCTTCGATTGCGTCCTTCGTATGGTTTGCTGTATTTGGTACTATGGGAATCAATCTTGGAGTGGATGCTGCTGCTGAGGCCATGAAAGTTACAGAAACAGCGTTGTTTGTAGTACTAGAAAATTATCCTTTAGGAAATATCATATCTATGGTTGCTGTATTCTTACTATGTACCTTCTTTATTACATCAGCAAATTCTGCCACATTTGTTTTAGGGATGTTTACGTCAAATGGAGATTTAAATCCATCCAATACAAAGAAAATAATTTGGGGTCTTGTTCAAGCATTACTTGCATTGGCATTATTGCTTGCAGGAGGACTTAAAACATTGCAAATCGGTTCGATTGCAGCTGCTTTCCCATTCACTGCAGTTATGATGTTAGCTTGTGTTTCTCTTTACAAGGCACTTCAAAGTGAGAAATAGCTATAAAACTTAATTTAATGGGGGGCAACCCCCATTGAAAATAAAAGAAAGTGTATAGATTTTACTATAAACTTGTTTTGATGCATATAGATTTTCAGAATAGCAGATAAAAATAATTTTAATAACATTAGGAAAACAAATAGGTATTTCTAAATCAAGCATGCAACATGATAGATTTTGCAGAGATAATTTTAAAAACTAATCATGATTATAAAATAAATTCATTTACAAAAATATCTTGAGCATGTTATAATGATCAAGGTTATATATCTACAATCCTTTTAATAGTAGCTATTGCTTTTTAAAAAATCAATTGCTATTATTAAGTTAATAAAGGAGGAAAAAACAATGGAAAATTTATATGATGTAGTCATCATAGGAGCAGGACCTGCAGGATTAGCAGCAGGATTGTATGCAGCAAGAGCAAAAATGAAGACATTAATTTTGGAAAAAAATAAAGCGGGTGGACAGATTGTTACAACCAATGAAGTAGCAAACTATCCAGGATCCGTAGAACATGCTACAGGCCCTAGCTTGATTGCAAGAATGGTAGCGCAAACAGAAGAATTTGGGGCTGAAAGAAAAAAAGACAATATTATCGATGTAGATTTCACAGGAAAAGTAAAAGTAGTAAAAGGAGAAGCAGGAGAATACCATGCCAAAGCAGTGATTATTGCTAATGGTGCTACACCAAAACCAATCGGCTGTCCAGGAGAAAAAGAATTAACAGGAAAAGGTGTATCCTACTGTGCAACCTGTGATGCAGATTTCTTCACAGACCTAGAAGTATTTGTTATAGGTGGAGGAGATTCAGCAGTAGAAGAAGCAATGTATCTTACAAAGTTTGCAAGAAAAGTAACGATTGTACATAGAAGAGACGAATTAAGAGCAGCAAAATCCATCCAAGAAAAAGCATTTAAAAATCCTAAGATGGAATTTTTATGGGATAGCACAGTAGAAGAGATCAAAGGCGATGGCGTTGTAGAATCTATTGTGTTTAAAAACAAAAAAACAGGGGAAATAACAGAATATCAGGCATCAGAAGATGATGGAACCTTTGGTGTATTTCCATTCATAGGTTATCAGCCATTAAGTGAAATCTACAAAGGAAAAATTGAATTAGATCCAGCGGGCTATATTCCAACGGATGTGGACATGAAAACCAATGTAGAAGGAATCTTTGCAGCAGGAGATATCCGTGTAAAAACCCTAAGACAAGTAGTAACAGCAACAGCTGATGGGGCTATAGCAGCAGTACAAGCAGAAAAATACATTGAAAACAATTTTGAAGAATAAGTTTATTTTTAAATATAAAGTAAAGCACAAAAAAATTTCCTGAATGAAAAACAAGCATGAGGGAAAGCCGTAAAAGGAGGTGAAAACATGTTAGCAGTAGATAAGGATACTTTTCAAGCTGAAGTATTAGAAGCAGAAGGATATGTACTTGTAGATTACTGGAGTGATGGATGTGAGCCTTGTAAAGCATTAATGCCAGATGTAGAGGAATTAGCAGCAAAATATGAAGGCAAAGTGAAATTTACAAAGCTAAACACAACAAAAGCAAGAAGACTTGCTATTTCACAAAGAGTATTAGGACTTCCAACGATTGCTCTTTATAAAGATGGTGAAAAGGTAGAGGAAGTAACAAAAGAAGATGCAACAAGAGCCAACATTGATGCAATGCTTCAAAAGCATGTAGGTTAGTTAACAATTTTGGTTAGTACATAAAGCTACCCAATTTTCTAAATAAGAATAAAAACAAAAGAGAGGATGGTAACCATGAGTATGTTTGATGGAAAAAAAGTCATCATCATTGGTGACAGAGACGGTATACCAGGTCCTGCAATTGAAGAGTGCTTAAAAGGTACAGGTGCAGAAGTAGTATTCTCTTCTACAGAATGCTTTGTCTGAACCGCTGCAGGAGCAATGGACCTAGAAAACCAAAATAGAGTAAAATCTATGACAGAAAAGTACGGTGCTGAAAATATGATCGTAATGATCGGAGCCGCAGAAGCAGAATCTGCAGGATTAGCTGCTGAGACTGTTACAAACGGAGACCCTACTTTCGCAGGTTCATTGGCAGGAGTCCAGTTAGGACTTAGAGTATATCATGCTGTAGAGCCAGAATTCAAAGATGCTGTAGATCCAGCAGTATATGATGAGCAAATTGGTATGATGGAAATGGTATTAGATGTAGATGAGATTATCTCTGAAATGACATCTATTAGAGATCAATTCTGCAAATTCTAAAGAATTGCATTGAATGACCTATATGATATGAAAAGATTATAGATTATGCCAGCTGTCCCCGCAGCTGGCAGTTGCGTGACTAATAAAAAAACAATGCTAGTCTGTAGCTGCGAGCTGCGAGAAAACTTGCGGCAGGAATGTGAAAAAATCCCCTTAAAATTATACGGAGGTGAAGGAAGAATGAGTTACCCAGTAATCAAAGGTGCAGGATATGCACTTGTACACACACCAGATATGATTATGCATAATGGAACAACCCAAACAACAGAAAAAATTACAAATCCTAATTCAGAATACTTAAAGAAACTTCCTGAGCACATAAGAAGCTATGAGGAAGTTGTAAAATATCCACCGAATCAAACATACATTGGTAGCCTTGCCCCAGAGGAATTAAGAGGCTATGAAATGCCATGGCATGACAAAGAAATGCCAGGAGCAGACCGTTTTGGGAAATTAGGAGAGATCATGCCCCAAGATGAATTTATCGGACTGATGAAAATTTCCGATGCCTTTGACTTAGTAAAGCTAGATAAAGGATTTACAGCTGCTGTAAAAGAAAAGTTGGGCAACCATCCTTTATTTAAAGAAGATATTGCCAAGCTAAAGGAAGGGGAAGAAATAGAAGAAATCAAAAAAGCAGTGGAAGAACAACATGCAGAAGCCCTTTATCATGAAGGAAAATTAGTGGGTTGTGTAAAAAGAGCCCATGATGTAGACGTGAATTTAACAGCCCATATTTTATTTGAAAACTTAGTAGTAAAAGCTTCTGGAATATTAGCATTTAAACATCTTATTGACAAAAACAACATCAATGCAGAAGAGATTCAATACGTTATTGAATGTTCAGAAGAAGCTTGTGGAGATATGAACCAAAGAGGTGGCGGAAACTTTGCCAAAGCCATTGCAGAAATAGGGGGAGCAGTAAATGCCACAGGTTCAGACACAAGAGGCTTTTGTGCAGCACCAACCCATGCATTAATCCAAGCATCTGCACTAGTACAAGCAGGGGTATATGAAAACGTAGTAATTGTAGCAGGTGGAGCCACAGCAAAACTTGGTATGAACGGAAAAGACCATGTTAAAAAAGAGCTTCCAATACTAGAAGATGTACTAGGTGCCTTTGCAATACTTATAAGCAAAAACGATGGGATTAACCCAATCGTACGAACTGATTTAGTAGGAAGACATACCGTAGGAACAGGTTCATCACCACAGGCGGTAATCACTTCACTTGTAACAGCACCACTCGATAAGGGTGGATTAAAGATTACAGATATTGATAAATACTCTGTAGAAATGCAAAATCCAGATATTACAAAACCCGCAGGGGCAGGAGATGTACCAGAGGCCAATTACAAAATGATTGCAGCCTTAGGGGTAAAAAGACAAGAACTTGAAAGAAAAGAACTCCCAAGCTTTGTGACAAAACATGGTATGCCAGGTTGGGCACCAACCCAAGGACATATTCCTTCAGGGGTACCATACCTTGGATTTGCAAAAGAAGATTTAACCCAAGGAAGCTTAAACAGAGTGATGATTGTTGGAAAGGGAAGCTTATTCCTAGGCCGTATGACCAACTTATTTGACGGAGTATCCGTAGTCATTGAAAGAAATACAGGAGCGAAAGAAGAAGCTGGCGTTGGTGTAACCCAAGAAGAAATCAAAAACATGATAGCAGAAGCTATGAAAGATTTCGCGTCACATCTACTACAGGAATAGGGGTGAGACCATGACGGAGAATAATTTAGTAAGACAAATGATCGGTAAGACCTTCATGGATATCGCAGATGCCCTTAAGACTGGGCAATTTGGCGAAAAAGTAAAGGTAGGTCTTACAACACTTGGAAGTGAACATGGCACAGAAAATCTAGTAAAGGGTGCACATCTTGCAGCTAAGCAAGGTGGCAACTTTGAAATCGTCCTCATCGGACCGAAGGTAGAAACAAATCTAGAGGTTGTAGAGGTAAACACAGAAGAAGAAGCCCATAAAAAAATGGAAGAATTATTAGACAGTGGCTATATCCAAGGGTGCGTAACCATGCACTATAACTTTCCAATAGGCGTATCAACCGTTGGACGAGTGATTACACCAGCCTTTGGAAAAGAAATGTTTTTAGCTACCACCACAGGCACAGCATCTGCCCATAGGGTAGAAGCCATGGTAAAAAATGCGCTATACGGCATTATCACAGCAAAAACCATGGGGATTGCCAATCCAACAGTAGGAATTTTAAATCTAGATGGCGCAAGACAAGTAGAAAGAGCATTAAAAGAACTAAATGCTAACGGATACAGCATTGACTTTGCAGAGTCCATGCGTTCTGACGGCGGAGCCGTAATGAGGGGCAATGACCTTTTAGGTGCAACAGCGGATGTAATGGTAACCGATACCCTAACAGGTAATATCATGATGAAGGTATTCTCCTCTTATACAACAGGAGGCAGCTACGAAGCCATGGGCTATGGCTATGGTCCAGGTGTAGGAGATGGCTATGATCGAACCATATTAATTCTTTCAAGAGCATCCGGTGCTCCTGTAGTAGCAAATGCGATCAAATATGCAGCCCAATTAGCCCAAGGAAAATTAGGATCCGTAGCAAAGGCAGAGTTTGAAAAAGCGAAAAAAGCCAAATTAGAAGAAATATTAAAAAACCTTACAAAGGATACCAAAAAAGTAAAAGAAGATGACGAAGAAGTGACAGCACCACCTAAAGAAGTGGTGACAGGAGCCATATCAGGGATTGACATCATGGACTTAGAAGATGCAGTAAAGGCCCTATGGAAAGAAGGCATCTATGCAGAAAGCGGCATGGGTTGCACAGGACCGATTGTATTAGTAAATGAAGAGAAACTTCAGCAAGCAACAAAAGTATTAGCTAAAGCAGGATTTGTAGCCCAAGAAGGCGATATTTGTTAATATAGTAAAAACTCCGAAAAAATTTCGGAGTTTTTACTATATTAAAAGTAAGAAGATATATGTTGGTGTATAATAGATATATCAATTTTATATGAGGTGATACAGATGCTTGTAGGAACTTGTAGCGTAGAAATCATCATGTACGATCCCAATTCCTTAAAGGAAAAGCGACAGATTATGAAAAGCTTAATTGGGCGAATACAATCTAGATTTAATGTATCCATAGCAGAGGTGGATATGCAGGAAAAATGGAGAAGCGCCGTAATCGGATTTGCATGTGTGAGCAATACAAAAAAACATGCCAATCAGATGATAGATAAAATTATAAAGTTTATAGAAGGAGATAATAGGGTAGAAATTGTTCGGTGGGATATGGAAATACTATAGTGTTATGGGAAGAAAGGAAGAATGTTATGGGTAAAAAAATGCTTGGGAAAAAAGAAAGAACTGCTGTACTAGAAAAATTATATAATATGTATCCTGATGCAGTTTCTGAATTAGATTATAGAAGTGCTTTTGAGCTGTTGATATCTACCATATTGGCAGCCCAGTGTACAGATGTAAGAGTAAATAAGGTGACAAGTGAATTATATAAAGAATTTAATACACCTGAAAAATTTCTGACATTAACAGAAGAAGAATTAGGAGAAAAAATACGAAGCTGTGGTTTTTATAGGATGAAATCAAAAAATATATTGAATACCTGTAGAATTTTAGTGGAACAATTTGATTCACAGATACCGAATAGTCGAGAAGATCTCATGAAGCTTCCTGGGGTAGGTAGAAAGACAGCCAATGTAGTGATAAGCAATGCCTTCGGCAAAGCAGCTATAGCTGTGGATACCCATGTTTTTAGAGTGTCTAATCGCATTGGATTAGCCAATAGTGATAATGTGGATGAAACAGAGCAACAATTGATGAAAAATATACCCAAAGAAAAATGGTCTGATGCGCACCATTGGTTGATCTATCACGGTCGCCGAATTTGTAAAGCTAGAAAGCCTTTATGCGAAAAGTGCCCTTTAACAGAAGAATGTTTATATTATCGAAAAATAGTAGGAAAAAATTGATAGCATAGGTATGTTGAACTCGAAAAAAGAGGAATTTCAAAAAAAATGCAGAATAAGATAGTGTTGCAGATAGATTGATTAGAACACACATATCGTAGAAGATAGAATATTCAACCTTTACTATTCACAAAAGAGGTGTGAAGAATGACAGAATCAACTAGGTCAAAGATAAACCCCCATGAAGTTATTTTTTCATTGGATATTGGTACGAGAAGCGTGATAGGCATTGTAGGAAAAAAAGAAGGAAACCGATTTGTCATAGTAGAAACTGAGATGATGGAACATCCTGACAGGGCTATGTATGATGGTCAGATACATGATATTGAAAAAGTTGCTGCAGTTGCAAAAAAAATAAAAGAAAAACTTGAAGAGAGACTAGGGTTTTCATTAAGCCATGTAGCTATTGCAGCAGCAGGTAGAGCTTTGAAAACCTATCGTATCCAAGCTAGTAGGGAAATAGATATTACCAAAACAATTGATAAAGCCATTATTCGTAGTATGGAAATAGAAGGAATACAGGAAGCACAGGAAGCACTAAACCAAGAAATGAATGACCAAAATATGAAGTATTATTGTGTTGGCTATACGGTTGTAAATTACTATTTAGATGAGGGTATGATTACATCATTGCAAGGGCATAAAGGAAGTAAAATTGGTGCAGATTTATTGGCTACTTTTCTTCCCCATGTGGTAGTAGACAGCTTATACAGCGTAATGTATAAGATCGGATTAGAAGTGCTTCATCTAACCCTTGAGCCTATTGCAGCTATTGAGGTGGCAATCCCTCAAAAAGCAAGATTATTAAACTTAGCTTTAATAGATATTGGCGCAGGCACTTCAGATATTGCCCTAACAAAGGATGGTGCGGTTGTAGCATATGCTATGGCATCCGTGGCAGGAGATGAGATTACGGAGGCAATTGCCAAGGAATTTCTGATGGATTTTGATGCTGCTGAAAAATTAAAACTACAGCTAAATAAGAAAGACAGCCATACATTTCAAGATATTGTGGGTATTTCCTACAGCATGACTACGGAAGAAATTATAGAAAAAATTGCCCCTGTTATTGAAAACTTAGCAGCAGAAATTGCAGATAAGATAGTGCAGTATAATGCTAAGGCTCCTAGTGCTATATTTTGTATAGGTGGTGGCAGTCAAATTCCAAGGTTTACGTTTTATTTGGCAGAAAAACTCGGTTTGAAGGAAGAAAGAGTCGTTGTTAGGGGGACTGAAATTATTCAAGATATTGAATTCCAATGTGCAAAACTAGAGGGACCAGAATTTATTACCCCTATTGGCATCGGTCTTGTCAGTGCCAGAGATCATGAGAAAAATTTCATGCAAGTAATAGTAAATAAAGAACTCGTAAAACTATTTAAAACCAAGGAGATGTTCATATCTGATGCCCTTATTCGAGCCGGACTGAATGCAAAAAAGCTGATTGGTAGGAAAGGCAAAAAGTTACATTTTACTGTAAATAAACAGCCCAAAGTGGTAAAAGGAGATTATGGAGAGGCAGCCAAAATCTATCTAAATGGAAAACCTAGTAATTTGGATACACCTATTAAAGATATGGATGAAATAAGAATTGATTTTGCTGTAGATGGAAAGGATGCCCATTTAACCATAAAGGAATTTATAGAAACATTACCAACAGTAAATTTTAATGGATTAGAAATAAAATTAATCGATAATTTACTTGTAAATGGAAAACCTGCTGATAGCGACTACCTAATAAAAGAAGAAGATCAGATTACATTTGGGGAGATCCACAATGTAGAGGAATTATTGGAGCGGTTAGATATTGATCCTACCATTTCCCATGTGTATGTAAATGGTATAGAAGCAGATAAAACTTATATATTAAAGCATATGGATGAGATAGTAACTTGTGAAAGAAAACGGCTACCAGAAGTTGCTTTACCTACAGATAGCAAGAGCGCAGGAACAATAAAGATAAAGGTAAATGATAAAATACTTGAGATACCTCTGAATGAAAAACCTCCTATCTTTGTAGATATTTTTAATCATTTTGACTTTGATAGAACAAAAGTGAAAGGCAACCTTATCATGAAATTAAATGGAAGAAAAGTCAACTATACCGACGAAATAAAAGATGGGGATCGGGTAGAAATCTATTGGGAAAAATAAAATAACTAGAGGGAGATACTCTAGTTGTTTTTTTGAGAGGAAAGATTGCATATTATCTAGAAATGAGTGTTATTGTCCATTCAATTTCCAAATTGAGGACATGATGTATTCAAAGATGGTATCATATTTTATACGATCATTTTATAGATATAAAAAGAGGAGGGAAGCAACTCCCTCCTCTGATAAAGGGGGAAAACTGGCTGTGGATCCATGTCCACTACATACTATGCGTGTCTTAGAAAAAGGTGAATAAACTTCATAGAAATGAGAATATTAAATTTTCATTATGCTATATTCAACGATGTAAATATCTTGTATAGTAGTAATATAGGCTTTTAAAAGATAATAATATAAATAATATAAAAGTTGTTATAAGCATATGGGGAGGGAGAAAAAAATTTTGGATACAGACGCAAAAAATAAATTATTTAAGCCAAATGTTGTAACAGGACTTATGATTGTACTATTAAGTTTTTTGATCTTGATTACAGCCATATCCTTTTTTTTGCTTTATAAAGATACTATTTATAGTGGTGTAATGATAGAAAATGCAGATGTAGGTGGACTATCTATCCGTGAAGCACGAGACAAGATTGAGGAGCACTTTGAAGGCTTACTGAAAACGGGTAAGATTCAGTTTGCATATGGAGATGGGAGATGGAATATAGAAAGCAGTGATATTGGATATACCTTTGACTACACCAAAGCTTTAAATGAGGCATATGAAGTGGGAAGACAGGGAAATTATTTTGAAAGACTGCAGCAGATTATTCTTTTGTATAAAGCGCCTGAAAGTATTCAATTATTACCTATTTATGATCATGGGAAGTTAGATGCTGCACTCTATGATATAAGTAAAGATATTGACAAGCCAGGAAAAGACGCAACGATTACAAGAAAGAACGGAAAATTTATTATTACAGATGAAAAAATTGCACTTAAATTAAATATAAACAAAACAAAAAATCTTTTGACAGAAGCATTAAAAAACTATAAGTATCAAAATGAAGTGGTGATTGAACTACCTGTTGAAACGATACCTCCCAAAATTACCTCAGAGAGTTTAAGTTTGATCAATGATTTGTTAGGGGTGTATGTCACCACGTTTAATGCAGGAAACCAAAGTCGAACGCATAATATTATTTTAGCAGCAAGAGAAATGAATGGTACGGTATTAATGCCGGGAGAAATATTTTCTTTTAATAAAATTGTAGGCCCCAGAACAAAAGATCGAGGTTATCAGGATGCACCTGTTATATTTAAAGGTGAATTAGTAGAAGGTCTAGGAGGAGGGGTATGTCAGGCGTCTAGTACTTTATATAACGCAGTCCTATTAAGCAACCTAAAGGTAGTTGAAAGGATTAAGCATACAATTCCTTCGAGCTATGTCCCCAAAGGGCAAGATGCTACGGTATCTTATGGGGTATTGGACTTTAAATTTGAAAATAGTTCACCTCGACCCATTTATGTAGAAAGTTATGTGCACAAAAATCGGATGACTGTTAAATTGTATGGACAGAGATTGGATAATAAAGTAGTTAAAGTACATTCTCAAGAAAATGAAGTAATAAAAAGACCAATAGAAATTAAATATGATGACCAATTACTTCAAGGAGAAGAGCGTATCGAGCAAAAAGGAAGGGATGGGTATAAGGTTACAACCTATAAACTCATATATGAAAACAATGTGCTTGTAAAAAAAGAACGAATATCCAGTGATTATTATAAGCCACAGAAACAAATTATTGTAAAAGGGATCAAAAAACCGCCTGTTAAATCTACTAAGGAACAAAAGAATGAACAAGCGGAAGAGGAAATTCAAGGGGAAATAGAGAATGAAGAGGAGCTTGAAGTAGAGGAAGTGCTTTAAGCAACTACTTAAAACTATAGAAGAGGTGTAGAAATGAACACAGCACTATATGATAAGGAAGTGAATTGTCCTATATGCAACAATGCTTTTCATACCAAAAAAGTTAGAAGTTCTGCCTTAAGGATCGAAAAAAAAGATACGGATTTTTGTGTATATTATACGAGTGAAAATCCAATGTTTTATACAGTATGGGTTTGTCCAAGTTGTGGGTATGCAGCACTTGAAAGTATATTTCAACAAATAAGCAATGTAGGTAAAAAACAGATTATGACCAATATTTCTAATAATTGGGTGCAGCGTAGCTTTGGAGGAGAAAGAACCGTTAGAGAGGCCATTGAAGCCTATAAACTGGCATTATTATGTGGACAGTTGACCAATGCCCAAAAAGGTGTATTAGGGACGATTTGTTTAAGATTAGGGTGGCTTCATAGATATATAGGAGAAGACAGAGAATTGGCGTTTTTACAGCATGCGGTTTCTTGTTTTGAAGAGGCTTTTCGTTATGAAGCTTTGCCTTTAGGCAATCTAGGTGAAATAGAAATATTGTATTTACTAGGAGAGCTAAATCGAAGACTACAAAAATACGAAGAAGCTATTGATTGGTTTAATAAAGCAGTGAGCAATCCAGCAATAAAAAGAAAAAGAAGTCTAGATGTACAAACAAGAGAACAATGGCAATTGGCGAAAGAAGCATATAGAATACAAAAAAAAGAAGAACAGGTGGGATAGAACGTGAAGAGGGTGTATTATTGTAAATTAAATACAATAATAGGAAATCTATGGGTAGCTTCTACGGACCAGGGATTATGCAAAATAGCATTGGGAAATGAAGATAAAATAGAATTTTTTCATTGGCTAAAGAAACATTTTACAGAAATAAAAGAAGATGATAGAAAGAACAGGCATATAACCCATCAATTGATGAAATATTTTGGTGGAGAGCTGAGAACGTTTCAAATTGATTGTCATCTGATTGGAACGGATTTTCAAAAAAGAATTTGGGAGACTTTAATAAAGATACCCTATGGGGAGATTCGCAGTTATAAGGACATTGCTGTAGAGGCAGGAATCCCTAAAGGTTATAGAGCAGTGGGGATGGCGAATAATAGAAATAATATTCCCATTATCATACCTTGTCATCGCGTCGTTGGTCATGATGGAGGGTTAGTTGGTTATGGGGGAGGTTTAGATATCAAGATCCGTTTACTTGAGTTAGAGGGAAGAAGTATCTACAGAGGAAAAGTTGCTATAGAATCATAGCTTCTTTTCTTTTTTTTTATAAATGAGTAGATGTTTTGAAGGGAGGAGAGAGAGGATGTATTCAATATTGACAACACTTGGCCTATTGAATTGGATAAAGTATAAAACCCATGCAGAAAGTAAAAATCCAGTTATATTTGTCCCAGGATTATATGGCTCGATGAGTGATGAAATTATTCAAGGAACTGGAGAATGGGGATTTGGTATGTCAGCTGCTTTTTATGAACCCTTTATTGACAGCTTAAAAAAAATGGGGTATACACAAGATCAAGATTTATTTATAGCATTTTATGATTGGCGTAAGGATTGTATGTTTTGTGGACAGCACTATTTAAAGAAAAAAATCAATGAAGTGAAAAGAATAACCAAAAGCAAGAAAGTAGATCTGATATGCCATAGTATGGGAGGTTTAGTAGCAAGAACTTATGCCCAAAGTAGGTATTATGAATATGATGTGGAAAATCTTATTATGATTGCTACGCCCAATAGTGGAGCTACAGATGCTTATTATTTTTGGGCAGGTGGAAAACTGCCCTATGAAAAAAATATCAAATCGAATATTTTTAGAACTCTATTTGAAGGATATTTATGGATTTTAGAAAAATTATATGGTGTGGAAAATGATATGGAAATGATCCACCGTTACTTACGAGGAGCACGGGACTTACTTCCTAGTTGTCAATATGGTGATTATCTTTACCATATAGATAGAAATAGGAGGAAAAACTATATTCCTTATTATCAAATGGAATATCAAAATCAAGTTTTAGATCACTTAAATGAAAAACAACATTTATTAAGAAGAAGAAGAATAAAAGTGACTTTAATCGCTGGAAAAGAAAATGAAACAAATCATCAGTTGCAAGTAGATCCACGTTATAAGTATAAGGATGGTAGATGGAAAGAGGGCAAAGTTGTATCCGTTTCAAAATCCTTAGAAGGTGATGGCACGGTAATGTTAAAAAGCGTCTTTGCCATTGAAGGAGATTCCTACGTTTTTCATGTGAATCACACTGAAATACTACAAAAATGTGGATTTGTCATTAGAAAAAAACTGGGAATTGAGGAAGAATCATTACATAGAAGCAGGGCAGGTCTTTTGGTGAATTACACAAGTATCTTAGTAAACGGTGCTGGGGATATAGCGGTTAAATCTAGAACAGAAAAAGGAATAATGACTTTATATGATACAATGGAGAAAAAAGAAGGTGTTTTTATACAAGAATATAGTGGAACATTGAAATGGATTCTATTGACCAACTTACCCAATGAACTACTATATATTGAATATATACCAAGGGATAGTGGTCAAGTAGAAATTATGGTAACGGATCATTTGGGAAGAAACAGAAAAGTCAAAGAAAAACAAGTAGCAAAAAATCAGATTTATCGTGTAGCAATATCCTAAATCAAAATAAATTTAATGCATATCTTTGATGAAGGCATACAAAAGCTTTATCCAGTTTTCTATTACTTGTTTTAAAAGAAGAGGATAGAAAACTGGATAAATTGCATGAAGACAAAAAATCTGATATATTTTATGCTAGGCACTTTAGAAAAGATCGGATAGGATTGCTATGAATAATCATACATTTATATCATTGAAATCTTATACCAGCAAAATGAGAGGAGACACCTTTTATGGCAGGAAAAATTACAGTTGTTACAGGTGGTGCAAGAAGTGGAAAAAGTAATTATGCAGAAGGACTGGCCAAAACTTCATCTAGACCTGTAGCTTATTTAGCTACAGCGATTGCTTTCGATGAAGGGATGAAGGATCGTATAAAAAAACATCGGACGTCACGGCCTAAAGAATGGACAACCTATGAGGGATATAAAAATCTTTATGAAATGATTGAAGAGATTGCTAAAGACCATGGCACAATTTTATTAGATTGCATCACCATCATGGTGACCAATTTAATGTTTGATAACGAATGTACAAACTGGGATGCAATTACCCATTTAGAAATCGACAAAATAGAAGAGAAGATTCAGCAAGAAATACACAAACTAATGGAATATACCCGTAACCATAACATATGGCTCATTATGGTTACCAATGAAGTAGGAATGGGCATCGTACCAGAAAACAGGATATCGCGGATATTTAGAGATATTGCAGGTAGAATCAATCAAATGATTGCTACAGAAGCAGATGAAGTATATCTTACAGTTTCAGGATTGCCATTAAAATTAAAATAGGAAGGAAAGACAGAGAAATGAAAAAATTTATTTTAATGATGCAGTTTCTAACGAGAATCCCTATAAACATTTATATAAATGTAGACGAGGATCATTTTCGAGATGGAATTATTTTCTTTCCCTTAGTAGGATTAATCATAGGTATGTTTACAGTATCTGTTTATTATCTAGCTTATCGATTAGGGGGCGCTTTTCTAGCCGCTGTGTTAGCTGTTGCAGCAGAAGTGTTTATAACTGGAGGGCTTCACCTTGATGGCTTAGGAGACACCTTTGATGGGGTCTACAGCAACAGACCAAAAGATAGAATACTAGAAATCATGAAGGACAGTAGATTAGGAACAAATGCAGCACTGGCAATATTGATAACGATTCTAGTGAAAGTCGCCTTTCTTTATAGTTTTGATACACAAGCGATTTATGCAGTAATATTGTTGATGCCCGTTTTTTCACGACTATGCCTTGTATATGCTTCACGATTTTCAGTGTATGCTAGGTCTAATGGCATGGGCAATTTTTTTATAGGGCAAATCAATAATCAGCACGTATTAGTTGCAATACTCATTACAGTGATAATATCACTTATGAATATTTGGGCAATGCCTTTCCTATTGATTGGATATGCCTTTAGTGTATATTATGTGAGACATATTACTGGAAAAATTGGGGGAATGACGGGAGATACCTTAGGGGCTTTGTGCGAATTGTCTGAGCTGGTTTATTTACTTTATTTTACCATAATCTTTTAACAAAGAAGGTGAACATATGCTTCGTATAATTTTGGTAAGACATGGTGAAACAGAGAGCAATCAAGCAGGTGTATATTGTGGCTGGCATAATAGTCAGTTAACGGAAAAAGGGTTGCGACAGGCATATACGGTAAGTGAAAAACTAAAGCAGGAAAAGATTGATCATATAATTAGCAGCGATTTAGACCGAACTTTGAAAACAGCGGAAATTATAAATGATTATCATCATGTACAAATAACCGTGGAAAAGAATTTTAGAGAAATGCATTTCGGATTATGGGAAGGATTAAATTATAAAGAAATTTCACAAAATTATAAGATGGCGCTAAAA
The DNA here is from genome assembly GCA_038396625.1 of Clostridiaceae bacterium 35-E11. Classification (GTDB taxonomy): domain Bacteria; phylum Bacillota; class Clostridia; order Peptostreptococcales; family Thermotaleaceae. Next base: position 2,449,831 of record CP121688.1, on the reverse strand, counting down.
GATTGGGAAAAAGATTGGATTGACTTTAAGGTACCTGAAGGAGAAAGTTTAAGACAGATGTATGAAAGGGTTACAAAGGGGGTAGATAAGATAATAGAAATGCATAAAGAAGGTAACTTCCTTGTTGTTTCTCATAGTGGATGCATTCGTGCAATGGTAGCTTATCTGATTGGAAGAGGGATTGAAGATTATTGGAAGTACAAAATAGATAATTGTGGCATTACTACGATAGAAATACTAGATGGATTTTTCATATTGACTGGGATGAATCAATAAGATTTCGCATAAAAACTATAAAACAGCTAAAATAAGCAGTAATTTCCAATAAATATGCATAAAATCTATTGAAATAAGCATAAGATTTTGATAGGATTAAAGGAGATTTAATAAGAAGCAAAATAGGTGTCATGAGACTTAATAGGGAAGTTCGGTGGAATTCCGACACAGCCCCCGCTACTGTAAGTGAGGATGAAATTGACAAGAGGTCACTTGTAATTTACAGGGAAGACGTCAAGAGTAAATCGATTCACGAGTCAGGAGACCTGCCTATTTTGATGGATTGCACCACCTTCGGCGGGAAGGGGTCATGCATATACATCGTATGTTTATGCCCTGACCAGCGCTGGTCAGGGTATTTTGTTGTGAAGGGATGATGAAAATGAGGATTCCTCGGTTTATATTGGCAGGAACACAAAGTGGTGTAGGAAAGACAACCCTGTCAACAGGCATTATGGCTGCGCTAAAAAAAAGAGGATTCGATGTACAGCCTTTTAAGGTGGGACCTGATTATATAGATCCTGCTTTTCATAGCTTTGTAACGCAAAGAAAATCTCGAAATTTAGATAGTTGGATGCTCGAACAGGATAATATTATGAAACTGTTTGTCAAAAATGTCATAGATAAAGATATTGCTGTTATAGAAGGTGTTATGGGTTTGTATGATGGCAGTGGGAGTGACAAAGATGTCGGCAGTACAGCGCATATAGCAAAAATCATCAAAGCTCCGGTTATTCTGATTATCAATGGCAAAGGAATAGCTGCTAGTGCAGCCGCTCAAGTATTAGGATACAAACTATACGACCCTCAAGTAGAGATAAAAGGGATTATCATTAATAATGTTTCAGGAGATGCACACTATCATTTGTTGAAGGAAAGAATCGAAGAGGATACAGGGATTCAATGTATTGGTTATTTGAAACCCAATGATGATATCCAGTTGAAAAGTCGGCATTTGGGATTGATTCCTAGTGCAGAAGTGAAAGGTTTAGAAGAAAAAATTGATAAAATTAGGATGATGATAGAAGAGACAATTGATCTAGATGCTTTGTTAGCTATTGCAAATCAATCAGTGCCTATTCATTATCAAATATCAAATGAAAAAAGGCCTGTGGGATTTATCAATATTGGGATTGCTTTTGACAAAGCCTTTAATTTTTATTATGAAGATAACCTAGATTTGCTAAGGGAGTTAGGTGCAAACTTGGTGTTTTTTAGTCCCATCAATGATAGCAAATTACCTACAGATTTACATGGTTTATATTTTGGCGGAGGATTTCCAGAGGTATTTGCGGTCGAATTAGAAAATAATCAGGCCATACGAAAAGAAATAAAGAAAATGATTCAACAGGGTATTCCGACCTATGCAGAATGCGGCGGCTTGATGTATTTGACCAAGGGGATTACCACCTTGGAAGAACAAAAATATGAAATGGTAGGTATATTTGATACAGAGGCAAAAATGACGAGACGATTGCAACGATTTGGATATGTTGATGTGAATATAGAGAACCCCTGTGTACTTTCGAATGATTACATAAACACCAAAGCCCATGAATTTCATCGGTCTATGATTGAAGAAAAAGGGCACAATGCATATGCATATCGGGTAGAAAAAATAAGAAATGGAAAGATCATAAAATCTTGGAAGTGTGGATTAAAAGAATATAATGCTTTAGGAGCATATGCCCACATACACTTTTACAGTAATAAAGCTATCCCTTTGAACTTTATAGAAAATTGCAGGAATTATAAAGATAGGAGCAGTGAAAATCATGAAAAATAAAAGCCTAATGTTTCAAGGTACAGCATCTTCTGTAGGGAAGAGTTTACTAACTGCAGCATTTTGTAGAATTTTTTATCAAGATGGATACAAGGTTGCACCCTTTAAATCTCAGAATATGGCGTTGAATTCTTATATTACAAAAGAAGGACTAGAGATGGGCAGAGCGCAAGTAGTACAGGCAGAGGCATGTGGTGTAGAGCCAGATGTACTCATGAATCCTGTTTTATTAAAGCCCACCACTGACAAGAAATGCCAAGTCATTCTTAATGGTAAAGTTCATGAAAATATGTCAGCAGTAGAATACCATGAATTTAAGTCTACATTGGCAGGGATGGTAAAAAAAGTTTTTGATACCTTAGCTATGAAAAATGATCTTGTTTTAATAGAAGGAGCAGGAAGTCCTGCAGAAATTAATTTAAGAGAAAAAGACATCGTGAATATGGGGATGGCGGAAATTGCTGATGCACCGGTGATTTTAATTGGTGATATAGACCGAGGAGGCGTATTTGCTTCTATCTATGGTACCATCATGCTGTTAACAGAAGAGGAACGAAGAAGAGTAAAAGGTGTAATTATCAACAAATTTAGAGGAGATGTGGAAATATTAAAGCCAGGTATTAAAATGTTGGAAGACTTGATTCACATTCCTGTGTTAGGGGTTATTCCTTACTATAATGTGCAGATAGAAGACGAAGATAGCTTAGCAGAAAGGTTTAGAACACAAAAGAATAAAATGGGTCAAATTGAAGTTGCTGTGCTTTATCTTCCACATGTATCAAATTTTACAGATTTTAATGTTTTTGAAACTCAAGAGGACGTGTACTTAAGATATGTGATGAGGGGAGAAAAAATTGGCAGTCCTGATATATTGATTATCCCTGGATCTAAAAATACCATAGAAGATTTGGTTTATTTACGGGAAACTGGATTAGAGGAAGAAATTCTAAGACTTCATAGACAGGAAAAAATCATTGTGGGCATTTGTGGGGGATATCAAATGCTAGGCAAAAAGATTTATGATCCTCATGGAACAGAAAGTGATATAAAAGAAATCAATGGATTAGGGCTGTTAGATGCGGAAACAACCTTTGAATTAGAAAAAACCACAACACAGGTAGAAGCTGTTTTGAGAGGAAAATTTTCTAATGGATTAGAAGGAACAGAGGGGATGCAAATAAAGGGATATGAAATTCATATGGGACAAACGCAGCTAGGAACGAATAGTACACCAATGAATTGTATTAAAAAGCGTTTAAATGAGGAAGTTCTCGTAGAGGAGGGTGCCATCAATGCCTCAGGCAATGTAATGGGGACATACATTCATGGTATATTTGATAATATTCCTTTTACCAGAAAAGTTTTAAATAATGTGAGAAAAGCAAAGGGTCTAGAGGCAAAAGAAAGTAATATAGAAAGTTTTGAAGCCTTTAAGAAAAGTGAATATGACAAGCTTGCCAAGATCGTTCGTAAAAATGTGGATTTAGAGAAAATTTATCAAATTCTTCAGGGTGAATAGTTTATGTGGACGATGATAATTGCTTATATGGCAGATCGAATATTTGGAGATCCCTATTGGCTGCCGCATCCTATAAGATTTATTGGTAGCGCCATTAAAAAAACTGAAAGCTTTTTGAGAAAATATGCAACAAATGCTGTACAAGAAAAAAATATGGGAATGCTTCTGACATTCATTATTGTTGGAAGTACATATCTTATCACTTTTTTACTTATTCAGGGAGGAAAATGGATACATCCCTATATAGGGTATGGCATAGCAGCTTTTTTAACTTTTCAAATTTTGGCAGCAAAGAGTTTGGATATGGAGAGTCGAAAGGTTTTTTACCAATTAGAAAAGAAAAATATTGTAGAAGCAAGAAGGTATCTATCCTATATTGTAGGAAGAGATACCAATACGTTGGATGAAAAAGAAATTATAAGAGGTACGGTAGAAACTGTTGCAGAAAGTACTTCTGACGGAATTATTGCACCATTATTCTACATTTGTCTTGGAGGTGCTCCCTTAGGGATGGCGTATAAGGCAATTAATACCTTGGACTCTATGGTGGGCTATAAAAATGAACAGTATATGCATTTTGGCTGGGCATCTGCGAAATTAGATGATTTGGCAAATTATGTTCCTGCAAGATTAACAGCTTTATTTATGGTCATAGCAGCTTTTGTAAAGAAATATGATTGGAAAAACAGTATTCGAATCATCCAAAGAGATAGAAGAAATCATAAAAGTCCCAATTGTGGGTATCCTGAATCTGCTGCGGCAGGAGCCTTGAGTATACAGATTGGGGGCACCAATACTTACTTTGGACAAAAAGTTTATAAACCAACAATTGGAGAGCCTTTAAAACCGTTAGAAAAAGAAGATATAGACAGAGCCATTCAGTTGATGTATCGTACATCTATGATAGGATTGATTTTTTTTATAGGTGCAAAATTTTTCATTTAACAGATTTAAAAAGAATAGATGGAAGAAACAGATGAAGGGAGGGAAAGCATGAGGACTGTAAAACATGGTGGTAATATTTATGAAATAGCGAATCAATTAGGTATAGAGAAAGAAGAACTCATTGATTTTAGTGCAAATATTAATCCGTTAGGAGTACCAGACAGCTTTAAAAAAGCTTTAATCAAGCATATCGATCTAATTAAAAATTATCCTGATCCTGAATACAAAGCATTAACGAAAGCGATTGCAGATCATCATGGTATAGAGGAAGCATATATTACAGTGGGCAATGGTGCTACGGAAGTGATATTTTCTATTGTTTCTGCATTAAGGCCAAAACACAGCTTGATTCTGGCACCAACTTTTTTAGAATATGAAAGAGCCCTCAGAAAGGTTGGAAGCAATGTAAACTATTGTTTATTGAAAGAAGAAAACAACTTTCAGATAGATGATCAATTCTTAGATAGTATAGAAAAAGACATAGACCTTATCATTCTTTGTAATCCGAATAATCCTACAAGTCAGTTGATAGATAGAAAAAGAATGTATAAAATATTACAATATTGTGAAGAAAAAAACATTCATCTACTGATTGATGAGGCATTTATGGATTTTGTGGAGGATTTTGATCAAGCAACAATGCTTCCCTACGTAGCGCACTATAAGCATTTGTACATTATTAAGGCACTTACCAAATTTTTTGCGCTGCCAGGTTTAAGAATTGGTTATGGGTTGACTTCAAATATTGCTTTATTAGAAAAAGTAAAAAACTTAAAAGAGCCTTGGACGGTGAATAGCTATGCCGCTTTGGCAGGAGAAATCGTATTGCAGGATGATGTTTATATTCATCAAAGTCGCATTTGGATTGAATCTGAAAGAGGGCGCTTTTATGATGCATTAAAAGAGATAGATAAGATAAAAGTATATCCCCCAAAGGCTAACTATATATTGTTTCAATTATTGACACCATCCATTCATATAAAAGATTCATTGCTTCAAAAAAAGTTTTTAATTAGAAGCTGTGATAATTATCCGAATTTGAATAATCATTTTTACAGGATTGCTATTAAAAGCAAAGAGGCAAACGAAAAATTTATAAAAGCATTAAATGAGGTATTCTATGAAGATTAAAGCGATGTGTCCTGCTTCCTGTGGAGAATTATTACAGGGAGAAATAGGGGATGGAGAAAAATTAATATCCTACCCAATTGATAGATATTCTGTGGTTGTTTTAGAAGAAACAAAAAAACGAAGAAATATGTATAGAAAGAAAAAAGCCATACAAGCCATTTATAAAACCCTTGACTATTTTCAAGAACCTCATATAATTGGAGATCATATTGGGGTGCATATTACCTCGAGAATACCAGTGGCAAAGGGGATGGCAAGCAGTACTGCAGATATTGCAGCAACAGCAGTGGCAACTGCAGCATTATTGGGAAAAACTTTATCTGAGGATACTCTAGCACAGATTTGTGCAGATATTGAGCCCACAGATAGCACTATTTTTAAAGAATGGACACTATTTGATCATCTCAAAGGTGTCAGAATAAAAAGTTTTGAATGGAACCCTAAGCTAGATGTACTGGTGTTAGAAGGTCGTGATAGACTCAATACTGTGAACTTTAGAAAACATGATTTTAAAGCATTGAGGATGAAAAATAAAAGTAAAGTTGAAGAAGCTTATAAAGTATTTCAGCAAAGCTTCACAAAAAAAGATTATGCACTTCTAGGAAAAGCTGCTACAATGAGTTCCTTGGCAAATCAAAATATATTGCCAAAACGCCATTTAGAAGATATCATTGAAAGTGCTGTAAAGGTAGGATGCTATGGTGTAAATGTAGCGCATAGTGGTACTGTAATAGGAATATTATTTGACCCCAAAAAGGTAGATAAAGAAGAACTATATTTTGTTTTAAAGCAAAACCTTGTTCACCATGTATATTGTAACATCTATGCAACCCAGATGGTACAAGGTGGTGTGAAAATATTATTTAAAAAATAGGAGGAGATTCGCGATGAAAAAAGCGTTATTTGTATTAGGACACGGAAGTCAAGCACAGGAGGCAGACCAAATATTTACTCAAATTGTGGAGATGGTAAAAAATATTAGTAGTTTTGAAATGGTAGGCATGGGTTCTTTACAAATTTCAAAACCAAGCTTCGAGGAGGGGATTGTAGAACTTATTGACAAAGGAGCAGAACAAATCGTGATTGTGCCGATGTTTATATTTAAAGGAAATCATGTGAAATATGATATCCCTGAAGCGTTAAATCAGTTGAAAGAACAATATCCACATGTAGAATTTATTATGGCGAAGCACATCGGTGCTGATGAAAGGATCGCAATGATTATCGAGGAAAGAGGAAAGGAGGCAATGGGTGCATAATGAGTGATTACATAAAAGTGCCTCACCTCATAGAAGAACGGAGCTTTGACATGATCACAGAAGAACTGGGGGATAAAATTTTTCCAGAAGATATAGGAAAAATCATCAAACGGGTGATTCATACAACAGCAGATTTTGAATATGCAGATATTACCATGATTTCTCCAAATGCCATTGCATCTGCGCAAAAAGCAATCAAAGAAGGTGCTCACATTGTGACGGATACGAAAATGGCTATGGCAGGAATCAATAAGACCAAGTTGGCAAAATATGGTGGAGAGGTACACTGCTTCATATCTGATGAAGATGTGGCACAAAAAGCAAAAGAGAAGGGAACTACCCGTGCAATGGCAGCAATGGAAAAGGCGATGAAAGATGAAAAAAACAAAATATTTGTCATTGGCAATGCGCCTACGGCTTTATTCACTTTAAAAGAATGCATTGAAGCAGGAAAAGTAAATCCAAAACTCGTGATTGGTGTACCTGTAGGGTTTGTAGGAGCTGCGGAATCTAAGGAAGAATTTGAAAATCTTCAGGTTCCATATATTGTAACAAGGGGACGCAAGGGTGGCAGTACGGTGGCTGCAGCAATCGTTAATGCTATTTTATACATGATGAATGAGCCATGTTAAAGACTGAGAGAATCAAATTTGTTTATGTAAAGAGGTTTGTATATGCTAGATAGGTATATTGTAAAAGATGGAAAAAAAATGCGATATGGATATACAACAGGTTCTTGTGCCGCAGCTGCATCAAAGGCAGCTGCGGTGATGGCATTAACAGGAGAGACGATAGATGAAATAACAATTGACACCCCTAAGGGTTGGAAATTGACTATCGAAGTAAAAGATTGGGCGATCAAAAATGATGGTGTCACTTGCACCGTTGAAAAAGATGGTGGAGATGATCCTGACAATACCCATGGCATCTTGATACAATCAACGGTTCAAATCATAGAAGAACCCAAGATAGAGATTCAAGGAGGCGTGGGTGTAGGGATTGTCACAAAACCTGGACTCGCGGTATCCCCTGGCAAACCAGCTATTAACCCTGTTCCTCAGAAGATGATTGAAAAAGAAGTAATAGAGGTTTTGCCACAGGGGAAAGGAGCTATTGTAACCATATCTGTTCCAAAAGGAGAAGAAGTTGCAAAAAAAACATTCAATCCCAAGCTAGGAATTATAGGTGGGATTTCTATACTAGGTACTTCAGGGATTGTCGAGCCTATGTCAGAAGAAGCATTCAAAGCATCTTTAGCATTGGAAATGAGTATAGCAGCTAAGGAAGGCTTAGAAAAAATCATTCTTGTTCCAGGAAATTATGGGAGAGATATTGCACAGGACTATTATCAATTGGATAAAAAATATATTATGAAGACCAGCAATTTTATTGGATTTATGTTAGAAAAATGTGTGGAATATCAGATAAAAAAAGTATTAATGATTGGGCATATTGGAAAATTTGTAAAACTATCAGGAGGTATTTTTCATACCCATAGCAAAGTAGCTGATGCACGAATAGAAATATTAGCGGCAAATTTGGCTCTATTAGGTGCAGATGCTAAAGTCATTGAAGCAGTATTTAATTGTGTTACAACGGAGGCAGCTGTAGAGCTAATCGATCAAAAAGGCTATCAAAAAGTATATGAGGTCTTGTGCAACCAAGCCGAAAAGAGATGCAAACAACACGTGTATGATCAATTAGAGGTAGGAATTGTGATGTTTGCCATGAATCAAAGGATTATAGGTGTGAGTAATAAGGCAGAGAAGTTATTGGAGGAATTTAAAAATGCATAAGGTATATGTGTTAGGGTTGGGGCCAGGAAGCAAAGAATACATATTACCTGTTACAACCAAAATTATCAGTACATGTGATGTGTTAATAGGCGGCAAAAGAAATTTACAGTATTTTGAGGGACACGGCAAGGAAGTTCTTTATATTGATGGATATTTGAATGTTTTGATTGACTATGTAAAAAAGCATAGGGAAAAAAAGAAAATAGCTTTTTTACTTTCGGGAGATACGGGCTTTTATAGCATGCTGAATTTTTTAAAAAAATATTTTAGCGCCGATGAATTAGAAGTAGTTCCTGGAATTAGTTCTTATCAATATTTAGCTGCAAAAATAAAAGAAACATGGCAAGATGCGTTTGTTGGAAGCTTACATGGTAGAAGTTTTGAGTTTTTAGATATTATAAAAAAATATAATAAAGTCTTTTTATTGACGGATCATAAACATTCCCCAACAGAAATTGCACGATCTATGGTACAAAATAAAATTTTAGGAAAAATAATGGTTGTAGGCGAAAATCTATCTTATGATGAGGAAAGAATTATTACTGGAAAGCCTGAAGAGATTATGGAAATGGAAGATTTTAATATGTCAGTGGTGGTGATAAAAAATGCAGTGGACGTATAAAACACCGGGAATACCAGATGCACAATTTATTCGAGGAAAAGTTCCAATGACCAAGGAAGAAGTAAGGGCCATAACTATTTCAAAGCTAAGATTAAATGAAAATTCTATTATGGTAGATGTGGGGGCAGGGACTGGTTCCATTGCTATTGAAGCAGCACATATTTGTCGAAAAGGAAAAATCATTGCTATTGAAAGAAATTTCGAAGGCATTGAATTAATTCAAAAAAATAGTGAAAAATTTGGTGTGAATATAAAGATACTTCATGGAAATGCAGGAGAACGACTACAGGAAATTGAGCAATTTGACAGAGTGATGATTGGTGGCAGTAGTGGAGAGCTAAAAGATATTATAGAGCTAAGTTACCATAAATTAACACCAGCAGGTATATGTGTAGTCAACTGCATTACTATTGAGACCTTGTATGAATCCATCCAATTGCTCAAAGGGGCAGGTTTTATAGAGATTGATGTTGTGTCTGTCAGTGTAGCAAAAGGAAGAAAGGCAGGAAGATACACATTAATGGAAGCTTTAAATCCTATTTATATTATTTCAGGCACAAAAGGAAAAGAAGAAGTGAAAGGATGAAGCAGGATGTATGGAAAATTTTTTGGCTTAGGTGTAGGGCCAGGGGATCCAGAATTGGTCACAATCAAAGCAATCAATAGATTAAAAGAAGTTGATGTAGTCATTGCTCCTGAGACAGCTGCAGGTAAAGGAAGTGTGGCTTACGATATTGTGAGAACTTATATAGAAGATGAAAAAAAAGTAAAGTTTCAAATATTTCCAATGACATACGATACCAAAATATTGGATGAGAGTTGGGACAAAAATATGAAGGAGATTTTAGCATTATTGCATGAAGGAAAGGATGTAGCCTTTATTACCTTAGGAGATCCTATGGTATACAGTACCTATGGCTATGTGATGCAACGTATTACATCACAAGGAATAGAGGTTGAGACAATTCCTGGGATTCCTTCCTTTTGTGCTGCAGCAAGTAGATTGGGGATTCCGCTATCTGAGGCAAATGAAACCATTGCGATTATTCCTGCTGCCTATACGTGTGAGAAATTTGATGAGATATTAGATGTTGCGGATAATATTGTACTAATGAAGCCTTCGAGAGGTTTTAAAAATACAGTAGAAAAATTAGAACAACACGATCTGATAAAGGATACAGTATTAATTAGCAAATGTGGTCATGTAGAAGAAAAAATTTCATATGATATTGCATCTTTAAAGGATGAAAAAATTGATTATTTATCTATGCTAATTGCAAAAAAAAGGGGGCAGAAATAATGGTGTATTTTATTGGGGCAGGACCCGGGGATCCAGATTTGATTACGGTAAAAGGAAAGAAGATCATAGAAAAAGCAGATGTAATCATCTATGCTGGTTCATTAGTTAACAAACAAATTTTGGACTGTAGAAAAAATACAGCAGAAATACACAATAGTGCCTCCATGACACTAGAAGAAGTAATTGAGGTAATGACAAAAGCAGAAAAAGAAGAAAAGCTTGTGGCTAGAGTACACACAGGAGATCCCAGTATTTATGGAGCCATCAGAGAGCAAATGGATATTTTAGAAGAAAAAGGAATCCAATATGAGGTGATTCCAGGAGTAAGTTCCTTTGTGGGTGCCGCTGCCGCTATTAACAAGGAATTTACATTACCAGGAATTACGCAGACCGTCATCTTAACAAGAATGGAAGGAAGAACCCCTGTTCCTGAAAAAGAAAGTCTTGAAAGCTTAGCACAACATAAAGCATCTATGTGTATTTTCTTGTCTGTTCAAATGATAGAAGAAGTGGTAAGAAGGCTGACTGCCTATTATCCTATAGAAACACCGATTGCAGTAATTCAAAAAGCTACTTGGGAAGATCAAAAAATTGTTCTTGGAACATTAAGCGATATTGCTGAAAAAGTAAAAACTGCAGGCATTACGAAAACTGCCCAGATTCTTGTAGGAGATTTCCTGGGAAATGAATATGAGTATTCTAAGCTATATGATAAAGATTTCAGCCATGAATATAGAACTGCGAAACAATGAAATATGCCATTATAACCTTAACAAAGGGTGGTGCAGAATTAGGTCTAAAATTATTAACTCATTTGGATGATACGATTTTATATACCCATCCCAAATTTTATAGAGAGAATCGGAATGTAGAAAAAATTCAAGAGAAAATGGCTGAGTTTGTAGGGAAAATATTTCAGCAATATCAATGTTTGATTTTCATCATGGCAACGGGTATTGTGGTACGGTCTATTGCCCCTTATTTGCGAGATAAAAAAACTGATCCTGCGATTATTGTATTGGATGAAAAAGGAAAGAATGTTATTAGTTTATTGTCAGGTCATATAGGAGGCGCCAATGGCTATACCAACAAAATTGCAAAAATTTTAGGTGCGAATCCTGTTATTACCACAGCATCTGATGTGAATAATCAAATTGCAGTAGATACACTAGCAATGGAGCTGAATTGCAGAATAGAAGATTTTGATGATGCTACCAAGGTGACAGCACATATTGTAAATGACGAAAGGGTAGGACTGATTTCTGATATTCCCATAGATAAGACTTTACCAGTGAATATCGTGCGAATAGATGATGATATTCCTAAAAAGAAGCTAAAAGGTTTGATTCAGATCACAGACAAAGCAAAGGTAAATGACGTATCCTGTGATCGTGTGCTTCTTAGACCACAAAATATTGTAATCGGTATTGGTTGCAGGCGTGGAACAGCCACTGAGAAAATTTTAGAGGCGATTAAGGACACGCTTTTAGATTTAAACATTTCTGACAAGTCAATTAAGCATATTGCCACAGTAGATGTAAAGAAGGATGAAGAAGGAATCATTCAAGCAGCGAAAACTTTGGATGTACCTCTCATTATTATTGATCGTAAAAGTATTCAAGAAATAGAACATCAATTTGAAGGCTCAGATTTTGTCAAGAAAAGTATTGGAGTTGGAGCTGTATGTGAGCCTGTAGCATTTTTGAGTAGCACCTATGGAAAAATGATTCAAAAGAAGAAGAAGTATGAAGGAATAACAATCGCAGTATTTAGAGAAGGTGAGCATAAAGATGGAAATTGTGGTAACAGGTATTAATTATAAAAATTCCCCATTGGAGATCAGAGAGAAAGTTGCTTTTTCTAAAAGTGATTTAGAAAAAGCCTATGATCATTTTAAAAAAAATCATTATATAAAGGAAGTTGTCATTTTATCAACCTGTAACCGAAGTGAAATAACAGCAGTAGTGACGGATGTAGAAAAAAGCATTACAGCATTGAAAAAGTTTTATTATAGTTTTTTTGATATCAAAGAAGGGCTATTAGAAAACCATTTTTTCAATGAGATGTCTGATGATGCAGTGAAGCATGTTTTTCGATTGACAGCAGGGTTAGATTCTTTGGTATTGGGGGAAGACCAAATCATTGGGCAGGTAAGGCAAGCCCATGCCTATGCTTTAGAGAGAGGAAATACAGGAAAAATACTAAACAAGTTATTTCGCGAAGCCATTACCATTGGAAAACGAATAAAAAGAGAAACGGCAATATCACAAAATTCTTTGTCTATTAGTTCTATTGCAGTGAAATTTATTGAAGAGATTTTTCAAGATTTAACAGATAAAAAAGTAATGGTAATTGGTGTAGGAAAAATGAGTCGTATTGCTATTGAAAACTTGGTATATAAAGGTGTTAAAGAAATCTATGTGACCAATCGTACAAAAGGACATGCGGTAGATTTGTCTAGAAGATATGAAGAAATTGGCGTGATTGATTTTCAAGATCGGTATCAGATGATCCCACAGGTAGACATCATCATTTCATCCACTAATGCACCCCATTACGTCTTAAGAAAGGATGCATTCCAAAAGCATTGCGGCAATGATGAGAAGCTTTGTATTGTAGATATTGCAGTTCCAAGGGATGTAGACCCTGACATTGGACAATTAAAGAATGTAAATTTATATGCGTTAGATGAGTTAAAGAAGGTATCTTTAGAAAATATGGAGTCCAGATTAGAAGCGGCAAAGGATGCGATGAAGATTATTATTGAAGCATGTATTCAGTTTCAAAACTGGTATCATTGTCTGCCAGTATTTCCTGCAATTGAGGCACTAAAAGATCGTACGGAAGAAATCTTAGAAGAGGAAATGGACAGTTTGATGAGAAGATTAGATACAGCTTCGGAAAAAGACAAAGCGTTAATTGAAATTGTGATGAGAAGCTTAGCAAAAAAAATAATCAAGAAACCGATTCTAAATCTCAAGCGAGCTGGTGAAGATAAGCAAGGAGAATTATACAGCAAGATTGCCAGTGAACTATTTGGATTAAATCGGTTTGCATGTAAGAAAGAGAGGGAACAAGTGGATGGATAAGCAGGGAAAAGTATATGTAGTAGGATTAGGACCAGGAGACCGACAGCATATGAGCCATAGAGCCTTAGAAGCGATTAAGGATTCAGAGGTTATTATAGGATATAAAACCTATATTGATTTGGTAAAGGATTTATTAGAAAATAAAGAAGTCATTGATTCTGGAATGAGAAAAGAAGTAGAAAGATGTAACTTGACGCTCGATAAAGCATTAGAAGGAAAAAAGGTTTCAATTATTAGCAGTGGTGATGCAGGGGTTTATGGAATGGCTGGGATTATGCTTGAAGTAAAGTATGAGCGTGATTGTGATCTAGAGATTGAAGTTGTGCCAGGAATTACGGCTGCTAGTGCAGCAGCATCTGCATTAGGGGCACCTATGATGCATGATTTTGCAGTTATTTCTTTGAGTGATTTATTGACAGACTGGGAGCTCATAAAAAAGAGAATTGAGTGTGCTGCCATGGGAGATTTTATCATAGCGCTATACAATCCTAAAAGTAAAGGAAGAGTACATCAAATCGAAGAGGCGAGAGAAATTATATTAAGATATAAATCTCCTCAAACACCTGTTGGCATTGTAAAAAATGCCAAACGAGAAGGAGAAGAAATCTACATTGCCAATTTGGAAAATATGCTGCAATACCCGATTGATATGCTTACTGTAGTGATTATCGGAAATACAAAAACTTATGTAAAGGATGGCAAAATCATCACCCCTAGAGGTTATGCCCTATGATTTTAATTTTAAGCGGTACTCAGGATGGTAGAGAACTAATCGATTCACTAACAAGTCGAAACTATCCTGTTATTGCAACCACAGCCACATCCTATGGTGCAAATTTGATTGAAAGTGAAAAAGTATGCAAAATTATTGCGCAAAAACTAAACAAAGAAGAAATGGAAGGATTTATTTTATCGAATGAAATAAAAATAGTCATAGATGCTACCCACCCTTATGCAGTAGAAGCTTCGCAAAATGCTATGAAAGCATGTGAAAATACAAAAATTCCTTACTTCCGATTTCAAAGAGAGGAAAGTAAAATCCAAAAATATCAAGCACTGCTTCAAACCGTTGCGAGTTATGATGAAGCAGTAGAAGTGTTAAAAAATATAGAAGGAAATATTTTATTGACAACGGGAAGTAAAACCTTAGAAATCTTTGCGCAACAATTAGATCCTAAAAAAATTTTTCCTCGAATACTACCCATAAGTGAAATGATAAAAAAATGTGAGGAATGGGGGATAAAACCTTCTAATATTATTGCAATGCAAGGGCCATTTTCAGTAAAAATGAACGTGGAGATAATCAAAAAATATCAAATAAGTATTTTGGTTTCTAAGGAAAGTGGAGATATAGGGGGAACGTTGGATAAGCTGGAAGCTGCCCATAAAATGGAAATCCCTGTATTATTAATACAAAGACCTGTTATTCAATATCGAAATCTATATAGTGATATGGATGCACTGATACGCAAAGTGAGTGAAATATATGGCTAAATATTATCCGATTATGCTAGATATTTGTGAAAAAGACTGTATTGTCGTAGGCGGTGGGCAGGTGGCAGAACGAAAGGTTCTTTCTCTCTTAGACGCCGAGGCAAATGTAATCATAATAAGTCCTAGGATCACAGAAAAGCTACACAAGCTTCACAAAGAAAAAAAGATTCACTGGATAAATAGATATTATCAAGAAGGAGACCTTAAAGAGGCCTATCTTGTGTATGTAGCAACAAATGATGGAAAAATCAATGAGCAATGTCTTGATGAAGCCAGACAAGAAGAAATACTGATTAATATTGTAGACAAACCTGCCATGTGTGATTTTATTGTACCTGCCTCTATAAAAAGAGGAGATTTGCACATAACGATTTCAACCAGTGGGAAAAGTCCTATGCTTTCTAGAAAAATCAGGGAAGACTTGGGGCGGTTATTTGGAGAAGAGTATGCAGTATTTTTGGAAGGATTAGGAAGGCTTAGAGAAAAAGTATTAGAAGAAATTACAGATATTGATTTAAGAAGAGAAATCTTTAAAAAAATTGTGTATAGTGACTATTTGGATAAAATACAAACCAAAGAGATTGAGGATGCTTATGAAGAAATGCTGAGGCAATATAAAGAGATGATAAAAAAGAATGGCAATAGATAAAGAAGTGATACTTTGATGGGAAAAGGTGAATTGGATGGAAAGAAAAAAAATTTTAGTAGGTTCTAGAGCAAGTGCTTTGGCTTTAGTACAAACCTACTGGGTAATAGATCGATTAAAAGAAAAATGTCCAGAATTGGATTATGAAGTTGTAGAGATTAAAACAATTGGCGACAAAATATTGGATAAGACGCTTCATAAGATTGGTGGAAAAGGGTTATTTGTCAAGGAAATTGAGACAGCATTGTTACAGGGAGAAATTGACATGGCTGTACACAGTATGAAGGATGTACCTACGGAGATGATTGATGATTTAATGATTGGAGCCATTACGGATCGAGAAGATACAAGGGATGTTCTCATTAGTAGAGGAGGCATACAGCTACGAGATTTGCCTCAGGGAGCGAAAATTGGCACCAGCAGTCTAAGAAGAGCGGCACAATTATTAGCCTATAGACCTGACTTGATGATTGAGCCCATTCGTGGAAATATTGCAACAAGATTAAAGAAAATGGAGACATTACATCTCGATGGGGTGATTTTAGCTGCAGCGGGTGTTATTAGAATGGGATGGCAGGAAAAGATTTCTCAATATATCCCTAGCAGTTTATGTACGCCAGCAGTGGGGCAAGGTGCCCTAGGTATCCAAATAAGAAGTAAAGATGCATTTGTTCGCAATATCGTAAAAGAATTAAATAATCCGCATGTCGAAATAGCTATCAAAGCAGAACGTAGTTTTATGCGGGAGTTAAAGGGTGGCTGTCATGTGCCTATTGGCGCCTATTCTTGTATTGAGGGTGAAAACCTCGTAATGGATGCAGTGATTGCATCACCAGATGGGGAAAAGGTAATACGCCTAAAAGATAAATGTAGCAAAGAGCATTATGAACAGTTAGGTATAAAAATGGCAAGAGAAGGATTAAACCAAGGTGGTAGGGCTATATTAGATAATATTGAGGCAGGTGATTAACATGGGAGCTGGAAAAGTTTTTTTAATAGGAGCAGGGCCAGGAGACTATAAGCTTATTACACTTAAGGGAATTGAATGCATTCAAAATGCAGAAGTTGTTCTTTATGACAGGCTAGCAAGCCCCCAATTATTAAAATTTGCTAGAGAAGATGCGGAATTTATTTATGTAGGGAAGGCACCGAATAATCATGCTTATACACAAGAGGAGATCAATGAATTATTGGTTAAAAAATCTAAAGATGGAAAAATTGTAGCACGATTAAAAGGTGGAGACCCTTTTGTTTTTGGGAGAGGTGGAGAAGAAGCCCAGACATTGAGAGAAAATGGTATAAAATTTGAAATTGTTCCAGGAATTACTTCTGCCATTGCAGTACCAGCTTATGCCGGGATTCCTGTAACCCATCGAAATGTAAGCTCTTCTTTTCATGTTATTACAGGGCATGAAGACCCAACAAAAGAAGAAAAAGCAATTGACTATCAAGCTCTTGCAAAGGTAGAGGGAACGCTCATCTTTTTAATGGGTGTCAACAATATTGAAAAGATATGTAGCAGTCTTATAAAATATGGACAAAATCCCCAAAAACCTGTAGCTGTGATTATGAAAGGAACCTCAACAGAGCAGAAGATGATCAAAGGAACTCTTGGAGATATTCATGATCTAGTCATCAAAAACCATTTTAAAAATCCATCTATTATCATTGTAGGAGAAGTTGTAAATTTATCTGAAGTGCTAGGGTGGTATGAAGACAAACCATTGTTTGGAAAGAAAATATTGGTAACAAGAACAAGAAAACAAGCAAGTCAGCTATCTGAGAAAATTGAAACTTTAGGTGGAAAGGCCATAGAATTCCCAACGATTAAGATAGAAAATCCCTATGACTATGACGAAATTGATCAAGCAATGAGAACCGTAGAAAAGTATCAGTGGATTATATTTACCAGTGTCAATGGGGTTACGGCTTTTTTTGAGCGGATGAAAAAATTAGGTATGGATATTCGACGACTTTCCGAAGCCAAATTATGTGCCATAGGACCAGCCACAGCAAAAGTCTTAGAAGATAAAGGATTCTGTATCGAATATGTACCGGAAGCTTATCAGGCAGAAGCGATTATAGAGGGATTAAAAGATAGAATAAAAGCTGGAGAACATGTGCTCTTACCAAGGGCTGATATTGCAAGGCATCTGTTGATTGAAGCTTTAGAAAAAATGGGGGCGGTTGTAGATAACATTCACATGTATCGTACTGTTGTACCAGAGCAAGATCGAAATCAGCTGATCGAAATTCTTAAAGAAGAGGATACCGATATCATTACCTTTACAAGCTCCTCTACAGTAAAAAACTTTGTTCAGATATTAGGAGAAGAAAATAAGGGTTTACTCAAAGACAAAAAATTGGCTGCTATAGGACCCATAACAGAGGATACGGCAAAAGAACTAGGGCTTAGCATTCATATTAAAGCAAAAACATTTACCATTGATGGACTTGTAGCGGCAATAGAAGAATATTACAATTAAGTGGAGAAGGAGGGATAATTTATGGACTTAATCCATAGACCCAGGAGACTAAGAAGAAATAGTGCGATCAGGAGTTTGGTAAGAGAAACAATGCTTCATGTGGATGATTTTATTTATCCTATTTTCGTGGTGGAAGGTAAAGGAATAAAAAAAGAAATTGAGAGTCTTCCTAACAACTATCATTTTTCTATAGATATGCTGGAAGATGAGATAAAAGAAATCGCTGAATTAGGGATAAAAGCAATAATGCTATTTGGACTGCCTGATAAAAAAGATGCTTGTGGAAGCGAAGCATATAGTGACAATGGTATTGTACAAAAAGCCATTAGAGAAATAAAAAAATGGAATAAAGATATATTGATTGCAACAGATATATGTATGTGTCAATATACAGATCATGGTCACTGTGGAATTATAGAAGGAAATCACGTTCACAATGATGAGACCTTAAAATATATTGCACAAATTGCATTGTCTCATGCAAAGGCAGGCGCGGATATGGTAGCACCTTCAGATATGATGGATGGACGAATTGAGGCAATCCGTAATATATTGGATGAAAATGGATTTGTTGACATTACTGTTATGGCATACAGTGCAAAATATGCTTCTGCTTATTACGGCCCCTTTAGAGCAGCAGCCAATTCGGCCCCTGGCTTTGGAGATCGTAAGACCTATCAAATGGATCCAGCCAATACGGATGAAGCCTTAAGAGAAGTAGAATTGGATATAGCAGAAGGAGCAGATATTGTAATGGTAAAACCTGCTTTGGCTTACTTAGATGTGATTAGAAGAGTGAAGGATACTTTTAATGCACCTCTTGCCGCCTACAATGTAAGTGGGGAGTATGCCATGATTAAGGCCGCAGCAGAAAAAGGTTTGATCGATGAAAAACGAATTGTGATGGAAAGTCTTATAGCGATGAAAAGGGCAGGAGCAGACATTATCATTACCTATCATGCCAAGGATGCGGCAAGATGGTTAAAGGAGGCTGAGTAAGATGAACTTGCAAAAATCAAAAGCATTATTTGAAGAAGCCAAACAAGTAATTCCTGGTGGAGTGAATAGCCCTGTGAGGGCGTTTCGTTCAGTTACGGTAAATCCTCCTTTTATTGCAAAAGGAAAAGGCAGTAAAATATATGATGTAGACGGCAATGAGTATATTGATTATGTAGGATCTTGGGGTCCATTGATTTTAGGGCATGCCCATGAAGCAGTTACAGAGGCATTAAAGCAAGCAGTAGATTTAGGAACAAGCTATGGGGCACCTACAGAAATTGAGACAGAACTGGCAAAGCTTGTTTGTGAAGCAGTACCTTCTGTTGAAATGATTCGCATGGTCAACTCTGGAACAGAAGCCACCATGAGTGCCTTAAGGCTGGCAAGAGGTTATACGGGTCGAAAATTAATCGTAAAATTTGAAGGAAATTATCATGGACATTCCGACAGCCTACTAATTAAAGCAGGCTCCGGTGCATTAACCCACGGTGTACCAGATAGTCCCGGTGTACCTGCAGAGATTGCTCAAAATACCATTACAGCTAGCTATAATGACATCGATGGATTGAAGAAAGTTTTTGAAGTTTATGGAAAAGAGATTGCAGGTGTAATCATTGAACCGATTGCAGGAAATATGGGCGTTGTACCAGCTACACAAGAATTTATGAATACTTTAAGAAAGATCACAGAAGAATATGGGGCGCTACTAATTATTGATGAAGTAATGACAGGCTTTCGTGTAGCTTATCAATGTGCGCAAAGTTTATATAATGTAAAACCAGATATCACTACATTTGGGAAAATTATAGGTGGAGGACTACCAGTAGGCGCCTATGGAGGAAAGAAAGAAATCATGGAAAAAATTTCTCCCATAGGACCTGTCTATCAAGCGGGCACGTTGTCGGGCAATCCATTGGCAATGACAGCGGGCTTGGTGACATTAAAAATGTTAAGAGATCATCCTCAAATGTATAAAGACTTAGAAAAGAAATCTCACATCCTTGCAGAGGGATTAAAAGAAAATGCCAAGAAATTAGGGGTTCGAGCACATTTTAATCGTGTAGGTTCTATGATGTGTATGTTCTTTACAGATCAAGAAGTTGTGAATTTTGAAACTGCTATGACCAGTGATACCAAAAAATTTGCAGTGTATTTTGAAGAAATGTTGCATCAAGGAATTTATTTAGCACCTTCTCAATTTGAAGCTGCCTTTGTATCCGCAGTACATAGTGAGCAAGAAATTGAAAAAACCATACAAGCAAGTTATCATGCGATGAAGAAACTTATTTAAAAAAACCCTTCAAAATAATTGACTTTTATAAAAATAATAGTAGTTGTATGGAATGGTTCAATAAAAGTTAGA
This sequence comes from Clostridiaceae bacterium 35-E11, assembly GCA_038396625.1. Classification (GTDB taxonomy): domain Bacteria; phylum Bacillota; class Clostridia; order Peptostreptococcales; family Thermotaleaceae. Next base: position 2,429,123 of record CP121688.1, on the reverse strand, counting down.
AACTGGTTTGTACGCCAATCCTAGATATACCTAATAAAGAAATAGTTCACTCTAGGACGAGAATAGGATATAATAAAAAATGAAAAATTTCATTACAAAAGGAGAATAAGCATGAGTCTATATGATGCATGGAAAGAAATGGCTTTTGAACATGAAAGCCAAGAAGAACTAGACAAATTTTGGAAAGAATACAGCACTACGGAAAAAAGAATTTATGCAAGTATTCTTGACGACCCTACAAAACCTGTGGAAGGTGTAGTAAAGGAATTGGCAGAAAAATATGAGACATCCAATGAATTATTTATGGGTTTTTTGGATGGAATCAATGACAGTATTCTACAGTCTTTACATCTAGAAGAGATTACAGAAGATAGCAATATCAAGCTAGAAATTGATTTGGAAAAACTCTATTACAACATGCTAGAAGCTAAGGCAGATTATTTGTATACATTACCTCAATGGGATCATATTTTAGATCAAGAAAAAAGAAAAGAAATAACCAAAACCCAAAGAAGATCAAAAACCGTTGTAAATGAAAACAAGATTGGACGTAATGATCCATGTCCATGTGGCAGTGGGAAGAAGTATAAGAAATGTTGCGGTAAGTAGGATACAAAACATATTGGGTTCTAAATTTTTAAGACTACCCACCTCAAGAATCAAAAAAGGAATTGAAACAATTGACTTGAGGCTAAGAGAATAACTTTATAGTAAAAACTTCCTATGATAAAGAAGATAAATGTTCAATAAAAGAACAGTTATCTTCTTTATTTTTTGTTTTTTACTAAAATAGTGTGTAAAAAAGAGGAACAATGTCTATTTTATAGAAATAATTTATAGACAAAATAGATACAGAGAGGTGCAAAATGCCGAAGAAAATTAATACATGGACAGAAATTGAAGGAAAAAAAAATAAAACAAGTAAGACGTCATTAAAAGAAGGATTTTTTGACTATATCGGACCAAAAGGTAGTCTTAATAACAGCAAATACCAAAAAACCTACAAACTAATGCTTCTGTTACACCTATTTATCTTAGCAGACTCAGAAGGAAAAGCTGATTATGATATGGTATGTAAGAGTATTTGCCAAATGTATCTTGCAAGGTACAGGAAAGGATTATTAATAGAAGAAAAGGATAGTCCAATTCAAAGAGAAGCAGAGCAGTTGAATAAAGATATCATTAAAAGAGTAATGAATGATAATGCATATAAAGTTATTCATGATAAGGGATACATAAATAAGAAAACTTTAGAGAATGTTGAGTATATTCATTTTGATAAAGTATTATGGGGAGTGTTAAATAAAGAAGATATACAAGCGCTGAAAGAAACATTAAAAAACAAACTTGAAATTTATTATAAAGAAAGAGTAGACAATCAAGAAAGTACTATGCAGGAGGAATTCTTAATGGATGCAGAAATTAAATATACTTCAAAGGGATATATAGAACATATCTATAATTACATAAATAGTCAAGGATTTTATTATGATATAGATACCATCAAAAACTTTTATTTATCTCTAAAAACAAAACCTTTTGTACTCCTTGCAGGTATATCAGGTACAGGAAAAAGTAAATTAGTGGAATTATTTGCAGAAGCCATAGGGGCAACCAGTGAAAATGGTCGCTATAACATTATTCCAGTGAGACCTGATTGGTCAGATCCATCGGATTTATTGGGATATAAAAATATAGATGGTAAATTTCAGGCAGGGCCTTTAACGAATATTGTCAAAGAGGCTGTAAGTAATTTAGACATGCCTTATTTTGTGTGTCTAGATGAAATGAATCTAGCAAGAGTGGAGTACTACTTTAGTGATATCTTATCCCTTATGGAGACAAGAAAAAGAAAGAATGGTATTAAAACGGATAAATTATTAAATATGGAAATTTTTGGAGAAGATGAAGTGGCAAAAAAAGATTTTGCAGATTTATATATTCCTGAAAATTTATACATCATAGGTACAGTAAATATGGATGAGACAACTTTTCCGTTCAGTAGAAAAGTATTAGATCGAGGAAATACCATTGAATTTAATCATGTAGACTTATCATTAGGAATAGGCATGCTAGATAAAATAGAAGAAACAAAACCTATTTTTATGAATAATGAAATACTTTCTTCTAAATATTTAAAATTAAAAGATTGCTTGAATTATCAAGAAATAATTAAAGAGACTATAATTATTTTAGAACAGATCAATAACATATTAGAAGAGGTGGGACTACATTTTGGATATCGTGTAAGGGATGAAATTATTTTTTACATTATTTATGGTATTAATGAAAAATTAATGCAATTTGATGAGGGGATAGACTATGGAATTATTCAAAAAATACTGCCGCGCATTCAAGGAAGTAATCAAAACATAAAGGAAATTCTCATAAAGTTATATAAATATCTTTCAAATGATAAAAGTAAAGAATACGATCCATATCGCCATGAAAACTTCAAAAAAATGTACATTTATCTAAATCAGCATAAAGTGAAATATCCTTTGGCAAGTAAGAAGATTGTTAAAATGATAAGGAGGTACGAATCAGATGGATTCACAACCTTCTGGGAATAAACACATAAAGCTAATAATGATTGAAACGCCTAAGATATGTTTTGTCATCAAAGGAAAATATAAAAGAACGGAGTTTGCATGTGCAGATGATATTTTTTATGATAGTTTTTATTGTGAATGTGTAGAAGAGATAAAGAAAACGATTTATGTAGATGAAAAACAACCTATTTTTTATGAATATGAAAATTATCAAGTTATTATTCAGAACAAAGGGAGTTACAATATAAGTTTTTATCATGAGAACAAATATATCAGGGAACAGGTAGACTATATTACAGATAATACGATGGCAGGAGTTATTAATTTTAAAAGCAATATTGGGTTTACAGAACTAGTTATTTTTGTTGAGGGTCAAGCACATATAACAATAAGATTAGAGATCTTTCCAAAAAAAATTGATTATAAAAAGGATTATTATAATATTTTAAGAGATGTAAATGAAGAAATCTATAATTTATCTTTCGAATTTTTAAGGCGTACTTACTTAAATATGACGATAAGTGAAAAAGAAGGAAACAGTCTTACAGAGTATTATAGCATTTTAAGAGTGATTTATGAAAGATTAATTCAGTCGATTAAGATTGTTATAAACCAGCCGCATCATATCTTAAGGACTAAAGGAGAAATTCTTCCTTATCACAAGTTAAAAAATGGAAATGAAAAGACTGTGAAATGGATAGCAAAAAATTCACATAAAATATATATGAGGAATGAAAAAGTTGTTCCAGTAAAAGCCATGCAGTTTAGAAAAATTCCCACGGTAAATACTTTTGAAAATCAGTTCTTAAAATACATGCTTATAGAAATTACAGAAAAATTAAAAGAATTAAAGAGAAAGTATGAAAAATTGGATCGGATAAAAGATGAATTACTTTTAGAAAAAATAGAAGGTATGATAAAAGACATAAGTTTTTATATACATGATAGTTTTTTAAACAGAGTGAGTAGATTTGAACGAAAAAATTATTTTTCACTGGTTTTAAACATGGCGTCGGGATATAGAGAAATTTTCAAGTGTTATTTGATTCTTCGAAAAGGCCTTACCCTTTATGGAGATATTTTTAAAATGTCTATGAAGGACTTAGCACAGCTTTATGAGTATTGGTGTTTTATTAAGATGAATAGTTTATTGAGAAAAAAATATAAGTTAATTCAAAATGATATGATTAAAGTGAATACCAATGGTATTTTTGTTACTTTGAAAAAAGGAGAAACTACTAAGGCAATTTATCAGAACCCTAAAAATGGGGAGATATTTACCATATCCTATAATTTAGGAATGGACTCTAAAACGATTGGTCAAAGACCAGATAATGTATTTGCTATCTATAAGGATGGTAGATCTGTTCAATATAATTATATTTTTGATGCAAAGTATAGATTAAATAGTGCGGAGCAAGGATCAAAGTATCAAGAAATATACCAAAATCCAGGACCAGAGGAAAGTGATATTAATACAATGCATCGTTATCGAGATGCTATTATCTATCATAATAAAGAAAATCAAAGCATTCAAAAAAATATTTTTGGCGCTTTTGTATTGTTTCCTTATGCCAATGAAGAAGCATATAAAAAACATTTGTTTTATAAAAGTATAGAGTCTGTAAATATAGGGGGAATTCCTTTTTTACCAGAGGCGACCCAGCTGATGGAAAAGTTTTTAGATGAGCTGATTGAGGAATCTTCATTGTCTTCTTATGAAAGAAGATTAGAACAAAGGGGGAAAGAATATTATTTAAAAAATAAGTATTTTGATGATCGAACGGTATTAGTGGGTTCATTAAGAGATAAAGAACAATTATCTGTAAGCTTAAAATATAAATTTTATCATACGAGCCTTAAAAATATTGCTCTTGGAAGTAGAGACGTTAAAACTGTTGCGCTTGCACAATCTAAAGATAAGTTTAAGGGAGATGCTGGTGTTTTATATTATGGCAGAGTAAAACAGATAAAAATCGTAAAACGTAGTGAAATTAAAGAAATACTACCTAAAAATAACAAAGACCCAAAAGAACTTTATGTGCGTTTTGAGATTGAAGAGTGGAAAAAATTAAAAAAGCCTATTCGCGTAGAAGGTTTCAATGTTATTACACTTATGTATACAACGGAGTATTTATTGCATAGAGCAGAGATTGTTTCAGAATTGTGTATACATTCAGCAGAAGAATTTAGAATATGGATGGAATTAAAGCGTTTAGAAAATGAAATATACACTTTTACTGATGAAAAAATTTCAAAACGTACAAGAATAAAGTGGTTTAAGATAAGGGACAAATATATTTATTTTATAGATGAAAAAATTAGAGTTATGAAAGATGGAGGATATAAAGAATATAACAGAAAAGATTTTATAAAAAATCCTAAGAGAATTGTACAGAAGATCAGAGAAGATATTTAACCTTCTTATAAGGAAAGATATCTTTTTTGACTTCAAAAGCGCAAATGGGAATATATGTACAAGGAATTAGGATAGGATCCTAATTCCTAAAAATCTGTTAGCATCTACCAAAGAAATAAGGGAAGCAGAATAGAATTACAAGGAGTAAAAAGAAAAAGAGTAGACTATCGTCTAAGCCCCCAAATAATCCGCCAAGACCACATTGTTTATCAGCCATTGATGAAACACCTCCTGTATCAGTATTGGAATTTTTTCATTGCTATCCATCATTTGCCTTCTAATATAGAGTACGCGATACCCTCCTTATATGTGACAAAATCATAAAAGATTTTCTTATTGAAGTGAGATTGTGATAAAATAAAGGAGATTGGGAAGCAATCAAGAATACATAATGGGTTAAATACAAAACAAATAGGTGATGATCATGGATTTATTTGACTTACAAAGAGAAGTCAACCTAAAAAAAGATGCCCCGCTTGCGGAAAGGCTGAAACCTCAGAGGTTGGAAGACTTCGTGGGACAAGAGCATATCTTAGGTACGGGGAAATTACTATGGAGAGCGATTAAAGCAGATAGAATCACTTCATTGATTTTATATGGGCCTCCAGGTACAGGAAAAACTAGTTTAGCTAGAATTATAGCCAATACCACAAAGTCAAATTTTGTGCAATTAAATGCAGTAACTTCAGGTGTAAAAGATTTGAAGGAGGTTGTAAAAGAAGCACAGAATCTATTAGGGATGTATAATAAAAAAACCATCCTTTTTCTTGATGAAATTCATAGGTTCAACAAGGCACAGCAGGATGGATTGCTACCCTATGTGGAAAATGGAACCGTGGTATTGATTGGAGCGACTACAGAAAACCCATATTTTGAAGTCAATAATGCTTTGATTTCAAGATCTATGTTGTTTAAATTAGAGCCTTTAGGAGAAAATGCAATAAGAAAGGTTATAAAAAGAGCCATTACCAATAGTGAATTAGGATTAGGGATGTTTGATATTGATCTACATGACGACGCCCTTGAATTCTTGTGTAGTGTTGCCAATGGAGATGCCAGAAGGGCTTTAAATGCATTAGAATTGGCAGTACTTACAACGGAAAAAAATGACCAGGGAAAAATTGTGATCACTTTTCAAGTTATCCAAGAATGCTTGCAAAAAAAGCATATCAACTATGATAAAAATGGGGATGCCCATTATGATATTATTTCTGCCTTTATAAAAAGCATGAGAGGCTCAGATCCTGATGCAGCTTTACACTATCTAGCTAGAATGCTATATGGGGGAGAAGATCCCATTTTTATTGCGAGAAGAATTGTCATTGCAGCATCAGAGGATGTAGGGAATGCAGATCCCAATGCGCTGGTTGTCGCCACCAGTGCTGCACAAGCGGTTCAGCTTATTGGCATGCCCGAAGCAAGGATTATCTTAGCGCAAGCCACAACCTATGTTGCTACGGCTCCCAAAAGTAATGCAAGCTATGTAGGAATAAATAAAGCATTAAGGGATATAGGAGAAAAGGATATTGGACAAGTTCCGATACATTTAAGAGATAGAAGCTATAAAGGGGCGGCAAAACTAGAGCATGGAGAAGGATATCTCTATCCCCATGATTATGCCAATAACTATGTGAAACAACAATATATGCCAAAAGAATTATTAGGAACCAAATACTATGACGTAAGCAGCAATGGATATGAAAAGAAATTAAAGGAAAGACTTGCGTTTTTAAAAAGCAAGTAAAAAATATCCAACATAATAGGATATAGAAGAGAGACAAATAGAATCAATTGACATAACCAAAACAATAGGGGGTGCATGTATGCAAGAAAGAACAATGAATATTTGTATTATTGGATTTGGAAATGCCAGTAGAGCATTTTGTAAAATGCTTATAGAAAAAAAAGAAGAAATAAGCCAGATAACGGGATATGATGTAAAAGTCGTGGCGATTGCAGGTAGATCTAAAGGCACTTTGCTTCATGAAAAGGGAATTGATTTAAACAAAATATTAAATGAAGTAGAGAGAGATGGAAAATTCCATGAAACGAATGAAGGACTTGCATCCTACAATACAGTAGAATTAATTGAAAAATGTAATGCAGATATTATGGTTGAATTAAGCACCTTATCCATTACAGATGGGGAACCAGCCATTACCCATATTGAAAGGGCATTTCAATGTAATATGCATGTGATTACAGCGAATAAAGGTCCAATTGCTTGGCGCTATAAAAAATTACAGAAGATTGCAGAAGAGAAAAAACTAAAATTTCTTTTTGAAACAACAGTTATGGATGGTACACCTATATTTAATCTTGTTCGATATGCCCTCCCTGGGTGTAAAGTGTTGGGCTTTAAAGGAATTCTTAACTCCACTACAAACTTCATTTTAGAAGAAATGGAACAAGGGAAAAGCTATGAGGATGCAATCCGAGAAGCACAGCGCAGAGGTTTTGCTGAAGCAGATCCTTCCTTAGATATTGATGGATGGGATGCAGCTGCCAAAACGGCAGCATTAGCCAATGTACTGATGTCCGCGAATATTAACCCTATGGATGTGAATAGAACAGGAATTTCAAAAATTACACAAAAGGATATCGAGGAAGCGAAAAATGCAGGTAAAAAAATCAAACTGCTGTGTGAAGGCTATATAGAAGATGATCGTATTGTGGGGAAGGTTTATCCTGCTTATTTAGATAGTAATGATATATTTAGCAATATTGATGCCACATCATCGATTGTTTCTATTATTACGGATTTAATGGGAGAAGTGGCTATTGTAGAGAGAAATCCTGAAATACAACAGACGGCTTATGGCGTCTATAGTGATCTGCTTACGCTACTATCGAAGATAGAATAAACAATGGGCATGTTGTTACGACAACATGCCCATTATTTATAAATTTTCTACTCTTAAGATCGTAGCAATACTATCTACCATCTCGTTCGATTGAATTTCTTGCAAGGCTTCATCTAATTGTTGACGTTGGATTTCATGAGTAATAAACACCAAAGGTACCGACGCTTCACCTCTTGCTCTTTGCACTACAGATTCTAAACTGATACCATATTCTCCAAATGTAGAAGCGATTTTTCCAAGTACACCGGGCTTGTCTATTACTTGAACACGAACATAGTATTGACTCGTTCCTTCTCCTATAATATTTAATAAATCTTTATTGGAGGCAGCGATAGATGAAGATGGATATGTAGTATCAATAATTTTTCCAATCTCTAAAATATCTCCCATTACAGCGCTACCAGTTGGCATAGAGCCTGCTCCTTTACCATATAGCATCAGCTCTCCTACTGCGTTGCCACGAACAAATAATGCATTAAATTCATTACTTACTGCAGCGAGAGGATGTTTTAAAGGAATTAAAGCAGGATGCACATAAAATTCAAAGTTATTATCTTGTTTTTTTGCAGTTGCAAATAATTTAATTTTGTAACCTAGCTGAGAGGCATATTCAATATCTTTTTTAGAGATTTTTGTGATTCCTTCCCTTGGAATTTCTTGTGGAGAGATTTGAATGCCAAATGCAACATGAATCAAAATAGAAAGTTTAAATGCCACATCTTGCCCTTCAATATCTGATGTTGGGTCTGCTTCTGCGTAACCTTTTTCTTGAGCTAATTTTAGGGCATCCTCAAAATTCATTCCGTATTCTGTCATTTGTGTAAGGATGTAATTTGTTGTTCCATTGATGATTCCTACAAGCTCGTCCACTTTGTTTGCAGAGAGGCTTTGCGTCAACGTATTGATGATTGGGATTCCACCACCAACACTCGCTTCATATCTTAGTTCTACATTATTTTCTTGTGCTAATTTACGAAGAGTATCTCCATGAGTAGCAATAACTGCTTTATTAGCAGTGACAACGTGCTTTCCATTTTCAAGGGCTCTTTTCATATATTCAAAGGCTTGGTCAATGCCTCCAAGAACTTCTACGACCATAGCTATATCAGGATCGCTGATAATATCATTTGCGTTATTTGTAAAAAGCTCTTGTGGTACCTGTACATCTCTCTTTTTATTGGGGTCACGAACAAGGATTTTTTTGATTTCTAGTTTTTTTTCTAAATAATTTTCAACCTTGTCGGTATTAGATTGCAATATATGCCAAACCCCTGTGCCGACATTTCCAAAACCTAATAATCCAATTTTTATGCATTTCATTTTTATCGTCTCCTTATTATAAATAGTCTGTTATCTTCATACAATAGCAATATTGTGTGTAAAGTGGCTATAATGTTTTAAATATAATTATATCTCTCTATCGTTTGCATTCAATAATATTATAATATTTTTATAAATAAAAAAAATTTTATATCGTGAATATATTTTAAAGATATGGTTTACCTTATTTCCATATAAAAAGATAAAGAGCAACTGGTTGCTCTTTATAAAAAAATTATTTACACCTCGGACATATACCATAAAAATATAATTGCAGCTTTTCTACAGTGTAATCAGTAACAGAATCAACTTTATCCATTAAATCTCCAAACAAATGGTCATCGAGATCTTCGACACAATGACATTTCGTACAGATAATGTGAGGGTGAGGAATGGTGGTGGCATCATAACGAAAACTATATTCTCCAACATTTAGTTCTTGAAGCAAATCTGCTTTTTTAAAAGCTTCTAAAGATTTATAGACTGTAGCGAGACTCATAGTGGAGTAAATCGAGGAAAGTTTTTGGTAAATCATTTCTGCACTAGGGTGTTCCTTGGTATTTGATAAAACTTCGTAGATTGCAATCCTTTGGGGAGTGACTTTCATATGGTTCTCCCTTAAAATTTTTGCAAAATGATTCATGGTCATTCACTCCAATCGATTTTATACAAGCTATTTCCTAAATTATATTATAAATGGAAAATATTTGTCAATTAGGAAAGAATATATAAAACAGGTTCCTTTGATCAAGGGAAAACTGCTGCATGCAAACTATATCTTGATGTATGCTTATGGATCAAAAGATTTCTATAGCCATTGCTTTCATAGACAATCTATTTTATTCTATACTAAACGAAATTGTTAGTGTGATGCAGGATTATATATTGTACTTTATGGGGAAGGTTGTGAGCTTTTTGAAAAAAGAAATTGTATCGTTGATAGAATGTAAGACGTATGACAATAAGCTGATAAAAGAGGCAATTTTAAATTCCTTTGAAAACTTAGGAGGTATTCATAAATTTATCAACAAAGGAGATAGGGTTTTATTAAAACTAAATCTTTTGATGAAGAAAAAGCCAGGAGATGCAACTACAACACATCCTATATTTGCAAAGGCGTTGGCAGAAATACTTATGGAATATGGTGCAGAAGTCATTATTGGAGACAGTCCCGGTGGACCTTTTCATGCAAGTCTATTAAAAGGAGTCTATAAGACATGTGGAATCGAAGCAATAGCAAAGGAAACAGGAGCTAAGTTGAATTACAATACCCATTCAACGGAGATAAAAAATCAAGATGGATTGATCCTAAAGAAGATAACAGCCATAGAAGTATTAAAGGAAGTAGATAAGGTGATTTCTGTATCCAAACTTAAAACCCATGGAATGATGATGTTTACTGGAGCGGTTAAAAATATGTTTGGTATTGTTGCAGGACTTGAAAAAGCAGAGTATCATGTAAGAATGCCCAATAATGTAGATTTTTCAAATGCTTTGGTGGATATATGTTTAGCTGCTAAACCGGTATTGTCCTTTATGGATGGGATCGTGGGTATGGAAGGAGAAGGACCTAGTGGCGGGACTCCAAGAAAAATAGGTGTAGTTATTGCGGGTACGAGTCCATATCATTTAGATGTAGCGGCCACTACAGTGATAGGACTAAAACCAGGCAAGGTACCTACTATCCAAAGATGTGTTGAAAGAGGGTTATGCAAAGGAAGTTTTGAAGACATAGAAATGAAAGGAGATCCTATCGAAAACTTTATCATTAATGATTTTGTTGTCCCCGAAATTAGAAGCATCGACTTACTTGAAGAAAAGGTGCCTCAATTTTTAAGAACAATGATCCATGGACTCTTACAACCCAAACCCATATTTATACATGAAAAATGTGTGGGATGTGGTGACTGCACAAAAAATTGTCCACCACAGGCAATTGAAATGAAACATGGAAAACCTTATGTAAATTTGGATGGATGTATACGATGTTTTTGTTGTCAAGAATTATGTCCCGTAAAAGCAGTGGAAATCCATCGTCCTATTATGATGAAATTGCTCTCTAAACTGTAAACTACTAGACGTAAATGTATACTTTCTCTCTAATTTTACCATACTATCAGTGGTGAAATGAAAATAGGGGTGATTGTGTGAGAAAAGAAAGAAGAGTAAAAGAACCAATTGTTGCTATTATGAAGGATGGTATGGAAGATACATCTATGATAAAAGCCTTAGACTTACTTCCTATAGACGATATTGTCAAAGCAGGGGATGTTGTTGCCATTACACCCAATTGGGTAAAGGCGAAGCCAGCGTATACAGGTACTGTTGTAGGCCCAAAGACACTGCAGACTTTGATTCAATATGTAAAAAAAAGAAATCCTAAAAAAATATATATTGCAACGGGATCAGGAGGAGATCCTACACCTAAAGTATTGGAAACAGTAGGCTATGATAAAGTCATTGCGCAAGAAAATGTTACGTTTGTAGATTTGAATTATGGTCCTTATATAGAAGTAGAGCTAGAGCATGACAAGCCAAAGGAGACAAAAATCAATCAACTGTTAGAAGAAATTGACGTATTAATTTCTTTTACACAGTTAAAACATCATGAAGAAGCAACGATGAGTGCAGGAATCAAAAACATAGCTCTTGGATGGCCACCAGCAGAAATTCATGGTTTTCCAAAAAAAGATTTAGGGATACATGATGATCTACATGGCTTTATTGTAGCAATGGCAAAAAAAATCCCTATAGATCTAACTATTGTAAGTGTGGATAAGTCTATGATTGGCACAGGACCATCTGATGGAAAAGCCGTGGATACCCCAGGACTTATTATAGCAGGGACAGACCCTGTTGCAACGGATACATTAGCAGCCAGATTATTGGGATTTTTGCCTCAAGCAGTGCAATATCTTTATGCCCTATATCGCCAAGGCGTAGGGATAGCAGAACCAGAAAAAATGCATATGTATGGCATAACATTAGAAGAAGCAGAAACAATTTTTAGCAAAGCAGCCTTCCAACAAGAAATCGTGTTAGATAAAAATCAAATTAAAAATATACATGGAAATCAGTAAGTTTTCTAATGAAAGGTAGACGAGATACTGTGCCTACATCAAGTTGTAAAATGATTTCTAGCAAAGCGAGTTGAATAAAAAAATAAAGTAGATTGTCAAATAAGGATAGATATACGTTTAACCACAAATTATGATATAATAAGAATATATTTGTGGTAAAGGAGTAGAGCATATGGCAATCAATGTTGTATTATTTGAACCGGAAATACCTCCGAATACAGGGAATATTGCAAGAACTTGTGCAGCTACAGGAAGTAGACTGCATTTGATAAAACCCTTAGGCTTCTCTGTGGATGATAAGCATTTAAAGCGAGCAGGATTAGATTACTGGGATTTATTAGATCTACATATATATGAAAATATCGATGAGTTATTTAATCAATACCTTGATGCAAAATTCTTTTTTGCTACAACAAAGGCAAAAAAATTTTATGCCGACATGCATTATGAAGATGAATGCTTTATCGTATTTGGTAAGGAAACTGCAGGATTGCCCAAAGCGTTGCTTACAGAGCATATGGAAACTTGCATCAAGATACCAATGGTTTCGAATGAGCGTGCAAGGTCTTTAAACCTTGCGAATTCAGTAAATATTATTTTGTACGAGGTACTTAGACAAATGAATTTTTCAGGTTTGATATAGAGAGGAAATCCTCTCTTTTTTTGTTGCAGTGTATACAGAAATAAGAAAAAATCGATAAAATTTAATAAAATTAACATAAGGTTAACAAAAACCATAAAAAATAGTGTATTATTATATGGGAATATTTTATATGGGAATAGAATATTTACAGGAGGCGCGTAGATGAACATTCTTTTTGAACTACTTGGTGGACTGGGTCTGTTTTTGTATGGGATGACCATTATGGGAGATGGATTGCAAAAGTCTGCTGGAGATAAGATGAAGAAAATTATTGAAGTACTTACCAACAATAGGGTTATGGCAGTTATTGTTGGCGCCTTGGTAACTATGATCATACAAAGTAGTAGTGCTACTACTGTAATGGTTGTGGGATTCGTAAATGCTGGAATCATGACTTTAACCCAGGCAACGGGTGTAATTATGGGAGCGAATATTGGGACTACCGTTACGGCCCAAATTGCATCGTTAAACTTAAGTGCATTGGCTCCTGTTGTGGTGGGTTTAGGTGTTGGCGTGTGGTTATTTAGTAACAATAGGAGAACAAAGAACGTTGCAGAAGTGTTTATTGGTTTTGGTATTTTGTTTATTGGTATGGATTTTATGAAAGATGCAGTAAAACCCCTACGAGAATATGAAGGGTTTAGAGAAATGCTGTTAAGCTTTGGAGAAGGAACCTTCATAGATGCAACAATGGCTATTTTTACAGGATTTTTTATTACTGCTGTGGTACAAAGTAGTAGTGCTACTACGGGAATTCTTATCGCTCTTGCCAGTGAAGGGCTTCTACCTATTGAAGCTTCTTTACCTATTATCTTCGGGACAAACATTGGAACGTGTGTAACGGCGATGTTGTCAAGTATTGGAGCCAATAGAACTGCTAAAAGAGCCGCTTTTATCCATTTTATTTTTAATGTTGTAGGTACTGTTTTGTTTATGATTTTATTTAAAAACATAACTATTGATTTAGTAAAACATGTTTCTCCCGATAATGCAGCAAGACAATTAGCAAATGCCCATACGCTTTTTAACATTATGAATACCATTTTGCTATTGCCATTTGCTACCTTGTTAGTGAGATTTGCTAACAATATTATTCCAATCAAAGAATTTGAGAAAACCGAGAGAAGAGGTATTCAATATCTTGATGACAGGATGCTTGAAACACCATCTATCGCTATTGTACAAGTAACCAAAGAGACATTAAACATGGCAAATTTGGTGTTGAGAAGCTATGAAACATCAATGAATAGTTTTTTTGAAAAAAGTGAAAAATTAGCTCATGAGGCATTTGAAATTGAAAAAGTGATTAATAGCATGGAACGAGATATAGCAGAATATCTTGTAAAACTATCAAATACAGCTTTAGCTGCCCGACAGCATGAGATTGTAGATGGACTGTTTAGTACAATTAATGACATCGAAAGGGTAGGCGATCATGCAGATAATATTGCAGAATTAGCGATTTATCGAATTGAAAACAAACTCGTTTTTAGTGATCAAGCCATAGAAGAATTAAAATTCATGCATGAACGGGTAATTAAATCCTATGATCAAGCGATTCTTGCGTTAAAAACAGGCGATATAGCAATTGCCAAGAAGGTTGTGGAACGAGAGGGAGAAATCGACCACATGGAAAGGACTCTTAGAGCAAGCCATATTTCAAGATTAAATCAGCAATTGTGTTCTTCAAGTGCAGGTGTTATTTTTCTAGATATTATCAGCAATCTTGAAAGGATAGGAGATCATGCTGCAAAAATTGCCTTTGCAGTAATTGATACCGCAGAATAACAATAGACTTAAAGCAGACTTCTAATAGTCTGCTTTTTTACAGCGTAGATATTCTAGATTTTAAAGTGTAGAAGTTTTAAAAAGGTAGTATAATATATAAACATGTTTATTGAAACTTTTGGTTGTAAGGTTTGAAAATTGATAATACAATTATAGGTAAGGGCAGAAACTACAAAAAATTTGATGAAGGAATGATAAGCTTTCGTATTATATATCTAATATAGAAGGAATACAAGAATCGATTATTATATAGAAAAATTATATTTGCGGAATCTATTAACAGATTGAGGGAGCGTGATTTTGTTGAAACCGATAAAAATAATGACAGATAGTCTGTCAGATATTCCAAAGGGACTTGTGGCAAAATATGATATTGCTGTTTTGCCATTGACTGTTAGATTTAAAGATGAAGAATTTAAGGATGGGATTGATTTAAATTCAGAGAAATTTTTTCATAAGTTGCAAGAAGCTGAGCAACTTCCTACTACTTCTCAAGTTCCTCCAAGTGAGTTTATAAGAGAAATGAAAAAAGCATTAGACGATGGATTTGAAGTAATGGTTATCAATGGATCTTCAGGAGTGAGTGGTACATATCAGTCTGCGATGATGGCAAAAAACGAATTAGATACGGAAGATGTTACTGTAATCGATACTTTAGCGTTATCGTATACCTGTGGACTAATTGTAGTGGAAGCTGCTAAGATGGCAAAGGAAGGTAGAGGAAGAGAAGAAATTCTTAAAAAGGTTGAAGCAATGAAAAGTAAAACAGGACATATTTTCTCTGTAGAAACTTTAGAGTACCTCAAAAAGGGAGGACGACTAAGTGCTGCCAAAGCGGCCATAGGGACAGTGCTAAATGTTAAGCCGATTCTTACCATAAAAGATGGCAAGGTGGAGCCCTTAGATAAAGTAAGAGGAAGCAAAAAAATCATCCCGAAAATGATTGAATTGGCGCAAGAATCGGGCTTAAAGCAGGGATGCCCATATGTTTGTATTGCTCATGGTGCAAATAAAGAAGGGTTAGATAAATTAAAGGAAGAAGTGCTCAAATCTTTTACTCCGAAAGAACTAGTGATTACAGAAATAGGGTGTACCATAGGAACATATACAGGACCAGGGCTATTGGCAATTCTGTATGTCAGAGAAGATTGATAAGTATAAATAAAGAATAGAGATACAGTGAAAGGGTATTTAAATGAAATGTTAACGCAACGGATCTATTTTAAAAACTGTAAAAAAAGAATAAAGGAAAAAGGAAATTCGAAAAAAATGTCGAATGTTTCATTTAAGAAAAAGATGTTTGCGTTTGTATTTTACTGGTAACTATAGAAAATATTCATGTATAAATTGAAAATTATAAAAAAAATCAAAAAATGTGTTGTCAAAAAATTATCATTCGTATATAATGAAATGGAAAGAGATAAAAAATATGGAAACATAAATATAAATAGTAATTCTGGTTGAAGAGTGCGGAAGAGAATCCTAAACGGATCGCCGAAGGAAAAAGTTGAAGGATAAGTGCCTATTCTTTGATGAAACTCTCAGGCAAAAGGACCGCATTTGGACAGAACTCTGGAAAGCTTAAGTATAAGCACCGAAGGAGCAATTCTGAATTTCAGAAGAATCTCTCAGGTTATAGACAGAGAAGTGTGGCAGCGTTAAGTTTGTCATGCTTCTCTGTTTTATTTTGTGTGCATAATCTTTTTAAACTTTAAGAAAACTATATTATGCCGAAAAACGTTTTCCGAAACGGGAAGAAAACTGGAGTGAAAATAGTGAAAAAAATTCTAATTACAAATAATCCTAAAGTTTTTGAAGAATATCAGTATAAAATGGATATAATTTATTCAGAGGCTTATACATATTTAGATATACTGTCTATTACGAGAGATAAGATTCATGAAGGACATCGGCTTTTGACACACCCACTTTCAGGCAGTGTTAAACCCAATGAAACGCCTTATAAATCTACAATAGTGACCAAGGATAAAGAAAAATTAGATATGGATTCTTTGGAAATTATTGAAGCGAGTATGACAGCAGCAAAAAAGTTTATTGAAGGAAAGAAAACGCCTCTTTGGACAGAAAAAATACGAGTAGATTTTCAGGTGATTGACTTTTCGATTATTACCAGCGCGATTGAAAGTATGCATCAGTTTCATGTTTAAAAACAAAGTTTTTAGAGCAATGTAGGGTAGTATTAGCAATCTATTAAAAGTTGAAAAAGGAGGAAAAAACAATGGAAAATTTATATGATGTAGTCATCATAGGAGCAGGACCTGCAGGATTAGCAGCAGGATTGTATGCAGCAAGAGCAAAAATGAAGACATTAATTTTGGAAAAAAATAAAGCGGGTGGACAGATTGTTACAACTAATGAAGTAGCAAACTATCCAGGATCCGTAGAACATGCTACAGGCCCTAGCTTGATTGCAAGAATGGTAGCGCAAACAGAAGAATTTGGGGCTGAAAGAAAAAAAGACAATATTATCGATGTAGATTTCACAGGAAAAGTAAAAGTAGTAAAAGGAGAAGCAGGAGAATACCATGCCAAAGCAGTGATTATTGCTAATGGTGCTACACCAAAACCAATCGGCTGTCCAGGAGAAAAAGAATTAACAGGAAAAGGTGTATCCTACTGTGCAACCTGTGATGCAGATTTCTTCACAGACCTAGAAGTATTTGTTATAGGTGGAGGAGATTCAGCAGTAGAAGAAGCAATGTATCTTACAAAGTTTGCAAGAAAAGTAACGATTGTACATAGAAGAGACGAATTAAGAGCAGCAAAATCCATCCAAGAAAAAGCATTTAAAAATCCTAAGATGGAATTTTTATGGGATAGCACAGTAGAAGAGATCAAAGGCGATGGCGTTGTAGAATCTATTGTGTTTAAAAACAAAAAAACAGGGGAAATAACAGAATATCAGGCATCAGAAGATGATGGAACCTTTGGTGTATTTCCATTCATAGGTTATCAGCCATTAAGTGAAATCTACAAAGGAAAAATTGAATTAGATCCAGCGGGCTATATTCCAACGGATGTGGACATGAAAACCAATGTAGAAGGAATCTTTGCAGCAGGAGATATCCGTGTAAAAACCCTAAGACAAGTAGTAACAGCAACAGCTGATGGGGCTATAGCAGCAGTACAAGCAGAAAAATACATTGAAAACAATTTTGAAGAATAAGTTTATTTTTAAATATAAAGTAAAGCACAAAAAAATTTCCTGAATGAAAAACAAGCATGAGGGAAAGCCGTAAAAGGAGGTGAAAACATGTTAGCAGTAGATAAGGATACTTTTCAAGCTGAAGTATTAGAAGCAGAAGGATATGTACTTGTAGATTACTGGAGTGATGGATGTGAGCCTTGTAAAGCATTAATGCCAGATGTAGAGGAATTAGCAGCAAAATATGAAGGCAAAGTGAAATTTACAAAGCTAAACACAACAAAAGCAAGAAGACTTGCTATTTCACAAAGAGTATTAGGACTTCCAACGATTGCTCTTTATAAAGATGGTGAAAAGGTAGAGGAAGTAACAAAAGAAGATGCAACAAGAGCCAACATTGATGCAATGCTTCAAAAGCATGTAGGTTAGTGAATAGTCCACGCTGGTGGGTATATCCCACTAGATGTGGGTTATAATAAAAAGGGAGGTGAGTTATGTGCGCCTAGAATTAGGAAAAATCAACATTACAGATGTTCAATTTGGTGACACAACAAAAGTAGAAAATGGAACCCTGTATGTAAACAAAGAAGAAATTGTGAACTTGGTTATGGAGGATGAGCACATTAAAAGTGTTAAGGTAGAGCTTGCAAAACCAGGTGAAGAAACAAGAATTACACCTGTTAAGGATGTTATTGAGCCAAGAGTAAAGGTAGAGGGTCAAGGAGGCATATTCCCAGGTGTAATCAATAAAGTTACTACAGTGGGTACAGGTCGCACACATGTATTAAAGGGAGCCGCGGTTGTTACATGCGGAAAGATTGTAGGTTTCCAGGAAGGAATCATTGATATGTCAGGTCCTGGTGCTGAATATACACCCTTCTCAAAACTAAACAATGTTTGTTTGGTTATTGAGCCGGTGGAAGGACTAAGACAACATGAGTACGAAGCTGCTGCCAGAATGGCAGGTCTAAAAGCGGCTACCTTCATTGGAAAAGCTGGATTAAATGTAAAACCTGATGAAGTAGAAGTTTATGAGACAAAGCCTTTACTTGAAAGTATTGCAGAATATCCTGATTTACCTAAGGTTGGATATGTTTATATGCTTCAAACACAAGGATTGCTTCATGACACCTATGTATATGGCGTAGATGCTAAAAAGATTGTTCCTACGATTCTTTATCCTACAGAGGTTATGGACGGGGGCATATTAAGTGGTAACTGTGTATCAGCTTGTGATAAAAACACAACTTACCATCACCAAAACAATCCTATTATCCATGATTTGTATGCAAAACATGGAAAAGAAATTAACTTTGTAGGTGTAATCATTACAAATGAAAACGTTTATCTTGCAGATAAAGAAAGATCATCAAACTGGACTGCAAAACTTTGTAGATATTTAGGACTTGATGGAGCAGTAGTATCTCAAGAAGGCTTTGGTAATCCAGATACTGACTTAATTATGAACTGTAAAAAAATAGAAACAGAAGGCGTAAAAACTGTTATTGTTACAGATGAATATGCAGGTAGAGATGGTGCATCTCAATCTCTTGCAGATGCAGATCCTAAAGCCGATGCAGTAGTAACTGGTGGTAATGCAAACGAAGTGATTGTACTTCCTCCAATGAAGAAAGTAATCGGTATGTTGGATTATACTGATAAAATTGCTGGAGGTTTTGATGGAAGTTTAAGACCAGATGGAAGTATTGAAGCTGAAATCCAGGTGATTACTGGTGCAACCAATGAGTTAGGTTTCAATAAGATGTCTGCTACAGGCTTCTAATAAATAGAGAATATATAAAATATAGAACCCTTAAAAAATAAAGAATAAAAGAGAGGATGGTAACCATGAGTATGTTTGATGGAAAAAAAGTCATCATCATTGGTGACAGAGATGGTATACCAGGTCCTGCAATTGAAGAGTGCTTAAAAGGTACAGGTGCAGAAGTAGTATTCTCTTCTACAGAATGCTTTGTCTGAACCGCTGCAGGAGCAATGGACCTAGAAAACCAAAATAGAGTAAAATCTATGACAGAAAAGTACGGTGCTGAAAATATGATCGTAATGATCGGAGCCGCAGAAGCAGAATCTGCAGGATTAGCTGCTGAGACTGTTACAAACGGAGACCCTACTTTCGCAGGTTCATTGGCAGGAGTCCAGTTAGGACTTAGAGTATATCATGCTGTAGAGCCAGAGTTCAAAGATGCTGTAGATCCAGCAGTATATGATGAGCAAATTGGTATGATGGAAATGGTATTAGATGTAGATGAGATTATCTCTGAAATGACATCTATTAGAGAACAATTCTGTAAGTTTTAATCAACCGTAAACTTTAAAAATTCCCGTTTAAAAATAAGAGAGGGGGGAAATTATGAGCAAGCTAAGAGTTGTTCATTATATAAACCAATTCTTCGCTGGTATCGGTGGAGAAGAAAAAGCGGATATCAAACCAGAAGTAAGAGATGGCGTTGTTGGACCAGGTGCTGCTTTACAAACAGCATTTAAAGATGAGGCTGAAATTGTTGCTACAGTAATTTGTGGAGACTCTTATTTCAATGAAAATTTAGATGAAGCTAAACCAGTCATACTTGATATGGTAAAAAAATACAATCCAGATTTATTTGTTGCAGGACCAGCTTTCAATGCAGGTAGATATGGTGTAGCTTGTGGTACCATTAGTAAAGCTGTTAAAGATGAATTAAATATCCCTGTTGTAACTGCAATGTATCCTGAAAACCCTGGTGCGGATATGTTCAAGAAGGACCTTTATATTTTGGAGACTGGAAATTCAGCTGCAGGAATGAGAAAAGCTGCACCAGCCTTAGCAAAACTTGCGATTAAATTAGGTAAAGGTGAAGAGATTAAAGCACCAAATGTAGAAGGATATATTCCTAGAGGTATTCGAAAGAATATTTTTAGAGAAGAAAGAGGTTCTAAAAGAGCAGTTGATATGTTGATCAAGAAGTTAAAGGGCGAAGAGTATGTAACAGAGTACCCAATGCCAGACTTCGATAATGTTGCACCAGGTGCAGCGATTAAAGATGTATCAAAGATAAAAATAGGACTTGTTACTTCTGGGGGAATTGTACCAAAAGGAAATCCAGACCATATTGAGTCTTCTAGTGCATCAAAATATGGAAAATATGATATTGCAGATTTTAATGATTTAACTGCAGAAACTCACGAAACAGCTCATGGTGGTTACGACCCTGTCTATGCAAATGAAGATGCTGACAGAGTCTTACCTGTGGATGTTTTAAGAGATTTAGAAAAAGAAGGTAAAATCGGAGAACTTCACAGATATTTCTATACAACTACAGGAAATGGTACGTCTGTAGGAAATTCTAAAAAGTTTGCAGCTACCTTTGCACAAGAGCTTTTAGCAGATGGTGTAGATGCAGTAATTCTAACATCTACCTGAGGTACTTGTACACGTTGCGGTGCAACGATGGTAAAAGAAATCGAACGTACAGGTATTCCAGTAGTTCACATGTGTACAGTTGTTCCAATTTCCCTAACAGTTGGAGCAAACAGAATTGTACCTACAATTGCAATTCCTCATCCACTGGGCAACCCAGCATTAGACCCAGCAGAAGAGAAAAAGTTAAGAAGAAAATTGGTTGAAAAAGCGCTTAGAGCTTTAGAAACTGAAGTTGAAGGTCAAACTGTTTTTGAAGATTAATAGCATTGGCCAGCTGTTGCCGCAGCTGGCAGCTGCTTGACTAAAGAATAAATGGGTGGTGAATCAATCACCCATTTATTTAAAATTATATTATATTTCTTGAAAATTTACTTATAATTTTTTTAAATATACCTTGATGTTATTATAAAGTTTTCTTATAACAAAAAACAATGCTAGTCTGTAGCTGCGAGCTGCGAGAAAACTTGCGGCAGGAATGTGAAAAAATCCCCTTAAAATTATACGGAGGTGAAGGAAGAATGAGTTACCCAGTAATCAAAGGTGCAGGATATGCACTTGTACACACACCAGATATGATTATGCATAATGGAACAACCCAAACAACAGAAAAAATTACAAATCCTAATTCAGAATACTTAAAGAAACTTCCTGAGCACATAAGAAGCTATGAGGAAGTTGTAAAATATCCACCGAATCAAACATACATTGGTAGCCTTGCCCCAGAGGAATTAAGAGGCTATGAAATGCCATGGCATGACAAAGAAATGCCAGGAGCAGACCGTTTTGGGAAATTAGGAGAGATCATGCCCCAAGATGAATTTATCGGACTGATGAAAATTTCCGATGCCTTTGACTTAGTAAAGCTAGATAAAGGATTTACAGCTGCTGTAAAAGAAAAGTTGGGCAACCATCCTTTATTTAAAGAAGATATTGCCAAGCTAAAGGAAGGGGAAGAAATAGAAGAAATCAAAAAAGCAGTGGAAGAACAACATGCAGAAGCCCTTTATCATGAAGGAAAATTAGTGGGTTGTGTAAAAAGAGCCCATGATGTAGACGTGAATTTAACAGCCCATATTTTATTTGAAAACTTAGTAGTAAAAGCTTCTGGAATATTAGCATTTAAACATCTTATTGACAAAAACAACATCAATGCAGAAGAGATTCAATACGTTATTGAATGTTCAGAAGAAGCTTGTGGAGATATGAACCAAAGAGGTGGCGGAAACTTTGCCAAAGCCATTGCAGAAATAGGGGGAGCAGTAAATGCCACAGGTTCAGACACAAGAGGCTTTTGTGCAGCACCAACCCATGCATTAATCCAAGCATCTGCACTAGTACAAGCAGGGGTATATGAAAACGTAGTAATTGTAGCAGGTGGAGCCACAGCAAAACTTGGTATGAACGGAAAAGACCATGTTAAAAAAGAGCTTCCAATACTAGAAGATGTACTAGGTGCCTTTGCAATACTTATAAGCAAAAACGATGGGATTAACCCAATCGTACGAACTGATTTAGTAGGAAGACATACCGTAGGAACAGGTTCATCACCACAGGCGGTAATCACTTCACTTGTAACAGCACCACTCGATAAGGGTGGATTAAAGATTACAGATATTGATAAATACTCTGTAGAAATGCAAAATCCAGATATTACAAAACCCGCAGGGGCAGGAGATGTACCAGAGGCCAATTACAAAATGATTGCAGCCTTAGGGGTAAAAAGACAAGAACTTGAAAGAAAAGAACTCCCAAGCTTTGTGACAAAACATGGTATGCCAGGTTGGGCACCAACCCAAGGACATATTCCTTCAGGGGTACCATACCTTGGATTTGCAAAAGAAGATTTAACCCAAGGAAGCTTAAACAGAGTGATGATTGTTGGAAAGGGAAGCTTATTCCTAGGCCGTATGACCAACTTATTTGACGGAGTATCCGTAGTCATTGAAAGAAATACAGGAGCGAAAGAAGAAGCTGGCGTTGGTGTAACCCAAGAAGAAATCAAAAACATGATAGCAGAAGCTATGAAAGATTTCGCGTCACATCTACTACAGGAATAGGGGTGAGACCATGACGGAGAATAATTTAGTAAGACAAATGATCGGTAAGACCTTCATGGATATCGCAGATGCCCTTAAGACTGGGCAATTTGGCGAAAAAGTAAAGGTAGGTCTTACAACACTTGGAAGTGAACATGGCACAGAAAATCTAGTAAAGGGTGCACATCTTGCAGCTAAGCAAGGTGGCAACTTTGAAATCGTCCTCATCGGACCGAAGGTAGAAACAAATCTAGAGGTTGTAGAGGTAAACACAGAAGAAGAAGCCCATAAAAAAATGGAAGAATTATTAGACAGTGGCTATATCCAAGGGTGCGTAACCATGCACTATAACTTTCCAATAGGCGTATCAACCGTTGGACGAGTGATTACACCAGCCTTTGGAAAAGAAATGTTTTTAGCTACCACCACAGGCACAGCATCTGCCCATAGGGTAGAAGCCATGGTAAAAAATGCGCTATACGGCATTATCACAGCAAAAACCATGGGGATTGCCAATCCAACAGTAGGAATTTTAAATCTAGATGGCGCAAGACAAGTAGAAAGAGCATTAAAAGAACTAAATGCTAACGGATACAGCATTGACTTTGCAGAGTCCATGCGTTCTGACGGCGGAGCCGTAATGAGGGGCAATGACCTTTTAGGTGCAACAGCGGATGTAATGGTAACCGATACCCTAACAGGTAATATCATGATGAAGGTATTCTCCTCTTATACAACAGGAGGCAGCTACGAAGCCATGGGCTATGGCTATGGTCCAGGTGTAGGAGATGGCTATGATCGAACCATATTAATTCTTTCAAGAGCATCCGGTGCTCCTGTAGTAGCAAATGCGATCAAATATGCAGCCCAATTAGCCCAAGGAAAATTAGGATCCGTAGCAAAGGCAGAGTTTGAAAAAGCGAAAAAAGCCAAATTAGAAGAAATATTAAAAAACCTTACAAAGGATACCAAAAAAGTAAAAGAAGATGACGAAGAAGTGACAGCACCACCTAAAGAAGTGGTGACAGGAGCCATATCAGGGATTGACATCATGGACTTAGAAGATGCAGTAAAGGCCCTATGGAAAGAAGGCATCTATGCAGAAAGCGGCATGGGTTGCACAGGACCGATTGTATTAGTAAATGAAGAGAAACTTCAGCAAGCAACAAAAGTATTAGCTAAAGCAGGATTTGTAGCCCAAGAAGGCGATATTTGTTAATCGAGAGAGAACGCTGGAACTTCCAGCGTTTTTCTGTTTGCGAGGCATGTTGCCAAAGCTGAACACTTTATGAATAGGTATAACTTAAAACATGTGGTAGATATGGACCTAAGTAAATGTTTTGATACTCTGGACCATGAAATTAGGGATGGTTATGAACTTTTTATCATCTGATATGTGGTATATAATTTTATTTGAGGTTTTCTTTTAAGATTAAGGCCTCTACTTTACATGACTCTTGAGTTTGTTATTGATTAAAAGTCAATGTATATATATAATAATAGTAATAAATAATGGAATATACTATGTGATTGTGAGGCTGGATGTTGTGGAAAAGTTAATTAATACTGATGAGATATACGAAATTTTAATAAAGAGAATTGTTAACCTAGATTATGAGCCAGGGCAAGTTTTGAATGAAGAAGATATTGCAAATGAATTTGGTGTAAGCAGAACACCAATAAGAAAGATATTTCAACAGTTAAATGCTGACAAACTGCTAAATATAATCCCGAGATTCGGAGCACAGGTTACACCTATTGACTTTAAATATATGAAATCGGTATTTGAAGTAACAAGGCAGATGGACCCCTTTGCTGCAAAATTAGCTGTTAGTAGAATTACTAGCAGTCAAATTGAAGAACTTGAGGCGATACTACAAAGATTAAATAAATATGACATCAATGAAGATTATCAAAAGGCAATTAATGATGATGAAAGATTTCATGATATTATTTTACAAGGTAGTGGAAATATATGCCTTGCTGAAATGCTTGCCTATTTACATCTTCATACTGAAAGACTGTGGCATTATTCACAACAATATTTTGATAGTATTAATTTGTTTACCGATACCCTTGGAAATATTCTTAATGCAATAAAGGAAAAAAATCCTGAAATGGCAGAAAAATATGCGAGAGAACATATAGACACATTTGTTGAAAAAATAAGACAAGAGATGCTTTAAGCATACTTATTAGAAATAAAGTTCTGAAATTAGCTTAGTGTAGCGACACTAGGTAGATTTCAGAACTTTTTTATTTATGCAACAGGTTTAGCGTAGCTTGATAATAGTAGCTAGAAAATTAAAACCAAATTTAATTATAATGAATAATCAAAAAATATAAAAAATATTAAATATACTAGAAGGATTTTTAAAATAAACGTCTAATAATATAATATAAAACATATGATGTACAAAAAGTATACAAGAAGCATAATCTTGTCATATGTCAAACATGCAAAAGGTGATAGCTTTTATTTTGCACTATGTAAGTGGAAAAATTTAAAAATTTTGCACAAGGAGGGGTTCTTTGAGTTACCTTATAGTTACGAATAACCCGAAAGTAAATGAAACTTTTGATAATGTACTTTTTACTGAAGAGACTTATGAGAATGTATTGGTTAGAACTAGGAACTTAGTTCATGAGGGCTTTGAACTAATTAGCCATCCTTTAGCAGCAAGTATAAGAATGCTATTTTCTCCCTATTGTTCAGTAATTATCGGGCAAAAGAATAGTGGAATTAATCCATTCCATGTTGAAACTATCGAGAACAGTATCATTAAATACAGGAGGCTCACGGAACAAAGGAATATAGACAACATCAATTCAGAGGATTATGCGCTTATTGATATTAAGCTTTTAGAAAATGCACTAAATCTTTTTAGGAGTACTTAAATGATTAAACTTTGATGGAAAAGATAATTTCATCAAATTTAATAAATCTCTATTTAAGTGTAAACCAAATTCTATGGAGGTGATTCTTTTGAAACTGGAAATTGGAAGAGTACACATCAAAGATCTGCAGTTTGGAGAAGAAACTGCGGTGAAAGACGGGATTCTAACCGTAAACAAAGAGGCTTTGATAGCTAAACTAATGGAAGACAAAAGAATTAAGGAGATTAAGGTAGACATTGCAAGACCAGGAGAAAAGAAAAGGATTATACCAGTCAAGGATGTCATTGAACCAAGAGTTAAGGTTAAAGGATCAGGAAATGGTTTTCCAGGAGTTTCAACTAAGATTGCGCAGCTAGGGGATGGGCAAGTTAATGTCTTATATGGAGCTGCTGTTGTTACAATCGGAGACATCGTAGGATTCCAAGAAGGGGTTGTAGATATGTGGGGTGAGGGAGCAAAATGGACTCCTTTTTCAAAAACCTATAATTTAGTTGTTGATATTATACCAGTTAGAGAGATTGATCCCCATACCCATGAAACAACAGTAAGGCTTGCAGGTCTTCGAGCTGCAGAATTTGTTGGGGAAGCAGGCAGAGAAGCCGTAGTAGATGAAGTATTAACCTATGAAATGGGTAATATTGATGAGGAAACAAAAAAATATCCTCATCTTCCAAAGGTTTTATATGTTGAGATGCTTATATCACAAGGACTTCTTCATGATGGATATATATATGGTGTAAACAGTCAATTGATATTACCTACTTTAATTCATCCAAATGAAGAGCTTGACGGTGCTGTTATTAGCGGCAACTGTGTTGCTGCATGCGACAAGATTACAACCTATCAGCATCAAAACAACTCTGCAATACTTGACTTATATGCACAGCATGGGAAGGAAATAAATTTCTTAGGCGTAATATTAACTCCGGAACTTACTACACTTGAAGGAAAGTTTAGAACCTGCGATTACACTGCAAAGCTTTGCAAAATGCTTGGCGCAGATGGTGTTATTGTATCTGAAGAAGGTTATGGAAATCCAGATTCAGACCTTCTTATGATATGCAAAAGACTTGAGGATGCAGGGATTAAGACTGTATTAATTACAGATGAATGCTCAGGTAGAGATGGTATGTCACAGCCACTAGCAGATACAACGAAAGAAGCAGTAGCAGTTGTATCTGCTGGAAATGTTAGTCATGTTGTTACTCTGCCGCCTGCGGATAAAGTAATCGGCAATTCAAAGGCAATTGCTAACCTTGCAGGAGGATGGGATGGTGCATTATTGGAGGATGGAACACTAATGTGTGAATTAAATGCTGTAATAGGATCTACTTCGGAGATAGGATATCACAATTGTACAGTGAAACTATATTAGTAGAATCAGAAGGGAGGATGAATCATGTCAAATAAATTCAAGGTGCTATATTATGTAAATCAGTTTTTTGGTCAGATAGGTGGAGAAGACAAAGCTGGAATAGAGCCAATGTTTAAAAAAGAAGCAGTGGGTCCTGCATTTGGTTTTAAAGATTTTGTTAAGGAAGATGCAGAAGTAGTTGGTACGATAATTTGTGGTGATAACTATTATAATGAATACAAAGAGGATGCACTTCAATACATTCTTAATGTCGTTAAGGAAATTTCTCCAGATATTGTTGTTACCGGACCTGCATTTAATGCTGGAAGATATGGGATGGCTTGTGGTGAAATCGCTAAAGCAATAGTTGAAGAACTGAATGTTCCAGCCGTAACAGGAATGTATATTGAAAATCCAGGAGTGGATACCTGTAAGGACAAGGTAATCGTTGTTAGCACACCGGACTCAGCAGCTGGAATGCGAAAGGCACTACCTGTTATGTCTAATATTGTAAAAAAGATATTAAATGGAACTGAACTTGGACTTCCACATGAAGAAGGCTATATTCCTCAAGGTAAGAGACTTACAGTTTTTGCAGAAAAGAGAGGTTCTCAGAGAGCGGTTGAAATGCTTCTTGCTAGACTGAAAGGTAAAAAATTTGAAACAGAACTTCCAATGCCTGTGTTTGACAAGGTTGATCCAGCATCTCCAATTAAGAATTTAAGCAAGGCAACCATTGCGCTAGTTACAAGTGGTGGAATAGTACCACTAAACAATCCTGATAGGATTCAATCCGCCAGTGCACAAAAGTGGGGCAAGTATGATGTAAAAGATAAAGATGCTTTAGGATCAGATTATTGTACTATCCATGGAGGTTATGACCCTGTATATGTTAATGAAATCCCCGATAGAGTAGCACCACTTGATGCTTTAAAGATGTATCAAAAAGAAGGTTATATTGGAGGAGTTTACCAATATTTTTATACAACAACAGGTACAGGAACTTCTGTTGGCAATGCAATAACTTTTGGAAAGCAAATCGGAGCTGAACTAAAGGCAGCAGGGGTCGATGGTGTAATACTAACATCTACCTGAGGTACTTGTACACGTTGCGGCGCAACGATGGTAAAAGAAATTGAAAGATATGGAATTCCGATAGTTCATATGTCTACCATAACGACAATTTCAAAGTCTGTTGGAGCGAATAGGATAGTTCCAACCATTGCAATTCCTCATCCAGTAGGCAACCCAAATCTTTCATCTCAAGAAGAGATGGACCTTAGAAAAGGATTAGTGAAAAAAGCTCTAGATGCCTTATCTACAGAAGTAAGTGAAGTCACCGAATTTTGATAAAAACTTAACCTTTAGTCCGGGACTCAGGAAGAAGAGTTCCGGACTAAAGATTGACATAAGTTTAACGATATTAACGGATATGTCGGGTTTTAAATCTTAGTGCAAGATTAATTTTACTTGCAAATACAGGTGGAAGGTGAGTGTATATGGATAATCAAAATGTAAGTCTAAAACAAGTGATTTCTTTTGCAGGCGCTTTCATAGCATTTTTGATAGGTTCTGGATTTGCTACAGGACAGGAAATTATGCAATATTTTGCTGCTTATGGATACAAGGGTGTTGCAGGTGCTGTAGTTGTATTTGTTTTGTTTTTGTATGTAGGCATAAGCTTTATCACAGTAGGGCAGGAGCATAAATTTCCAAAAGGAAGTGATATTTACACTTATTATTGTGGAAAAGCCATAGGTAGCTTTTATGATTACTTTTCCATAGCTTTTATTTACATGTCTTTTATTGTAATGATTGCAGGAGCGGGAGCTACGCTAAATCAACAGTATGGTTTGCCAGTTTCAGTCGGTGGCATATTGATGGCTGTCATTGCAGGAGGGACAGTTATTTTTGGATTAAAAAAGATAGTTAATGTGATAGGCAAGATTGGTCCCATAATAGTTGTATTATCTATATTTTTAGGATTGTCAGCTCTTATCAAAAACCCTCTAGGCTTAAACGAAGCAAGTAAAGTTATACCTACTTTAAATTTAATGAAGGCATCAACAAATTGGATATTTGCAGCAGGCTCTTATGTAGGTTTTTGTATGCTTTGGCTAGCATCCTTTATGGCTTCTATGGGGGCAACAGCAAATAGCAAGAAAGAAGCATCCCTTGGAGCAATTTATGGAGCAGCAGCTTTTTCTCTTGCCGTTATAATAGTAACATTAGGATTGATGGCAAACATTGAGCAAGTGGCAGGGTCTATGATTCCATCATTAATATTGGCAGCAAATCTACATCCAATGGTAGCAATAATATTCTCAATAACTGTTACTGCAGGAATTTACACTACATCTGTACCTCTTCTTTGGACTGTTTCATCTAGAATTGCAGATGAAAAGAGCAATAAATTTAAAATTGTTACTATAGCACTAGCGATTGTAGGAACTTTTATTGGACTAAAAGTACCTTTTGATAGATTGGTAAATATTATTTATGTGATTAATGGATATGTAGGAATATTATTATTGGGTTTAATGATTCTTAAAAGCATTAAAAATGTTAAAGTAATTAAGGATGCAAAAAATGAACTTATTTAATACAGGTAGAAAAATCATGGGTGCGGTTATTTAGATGAAAATCTTCTGATAGCAGCAATTCATGCTTTAAAAGACAGTTGTAGCTATCAAGATAAAAAGGAGGCAAAAACATGTTAGCAGTAGATAAGGAAACTTTTCAAACAGAAGTATTAGAAGCACAAGGCTATGTGCTTGTAGACTACTGGAGTGATGGCTGTGAGCCTTGCAAGGCATTAATGCCAGATGTAGAAGAATTAGCAGCAAAATATGAGGGAAAGGTAAAATTCACAAAGCTAAACACAACAAAGGCAAGAAGACTTGCAATCTCACAAAGAATATTAGGGCTTCCAACCGTAGCTCTATACAAAGATGGTGAAAAGGTAGAGGAAGTAACCAAAGAAGATGCAACAAGAGCAAACATTGATGCAATGATTCAAAAGCATGTGGGTTAATCAGGGATCTAACCATACATAAAGTAAATAATCAATACAAAAGAAAGGATGGTAGAAACCATGAGTATGTTTGATGGAAAAAAAGTCATCATCATTGGCGACAGAGATGGTATACCAGGTCCTGCGATTGAAGAATGCCTAAAAGGTACGGGGGCAGAGGTAGTATTTTCTTCTACCGAGTGCTTTGTCTGAACCGCTGCAGGAGCAATGGATCTAGAGAATCAAAATAGGGTAAAATCTATGACAGAGAAGTACGGTGCAGAGAATATGATCGTACTAATCGGAGCAGCAGAAGCAGAATCCGCAGGATTAGCTGCTGAAACTGTTACAAATGGAGACCCTACTTTCGCAGGTTCATTGGCAGGAGTCCAGTTAGGACTTAGAGTATATCATGCAGTAGAGCCAGAGTTTAAAGAAGCTGTAAATCCAGAAGTATATGACGAACAAATTGGCATGATGGAAATGGTTCTAGATGTAGATGAGATTATCTCTGAAATGACATCTATTAGAGATCAGTTCTGTAAATTCTAAAGAATTACATTGAATGACCTATAGGACATGAAAAAATTATATATTATGTCAGCAAGAAACTTCCTGAGCATATAAGAAGCTATGAGAAAGTAGTAAAGTACCTACCGAATCAAACTTATATCGATAATCGTGTGCAAGAGGAATTACGAGGTTATGCAATGTCATGACATGACAAGGAAGTACCAGGAGCAGAGCGATTTGGAAAATTAGGAGAAACCATGCTCAAAGATGAATTTATCGGACTGATGAAAATTTCTGATGCCTTTGATTTAGTAAAGTTAGATAAAGGATTTACAGCCGTTATAAAGGTAGAGTTAGGAAATCATCCATTGTTTAAAGAAGATATTGCCAAGCTAAAAAGAAGAGGATATTTGTTAATAAAGAAAGGACTCCGGAATTTCCAGGGTCCTTTCTTTATTAACAAATCTTTATTGAAATTTTAAGAAAACTACTTGAAAGCCTAGAAAAATTATGCTATTGTAAAAATACTTGAAAGTTCAAGTGTTTTTGGGAGGTGATTTATGGACTATTTGATTTTAAGGGAAATTGGAATGATTGCGCGATGTCTTCAGTCCATTAGTGACATTGAATTTAGAGAAATAAATATGGCAAGAGGACAATATTTGTTTTTAGTAAGGATTTGTGAAAATCCAGGAATCAATCAAGAAACACTGTCAAATTTATTGAAAGTAGATCGAACTACTACAGCAAAGGCAGTAAAAAAATTGGCTGAAAAAGATTATATTTTAAGAAAACAGAATGAAAAAGACAAAAGAGCCTTTGCATTGTATCCTAAGGAAAAGGGGTTGAAAATATATCCTTTTTTGCGAAAAGAAGAAGATCTTTCAACAAAAAATGCTTTAAATGGATTTGATCAAGAGGAAAGAGAAAAGATATATGGGTTATTGAAAAAGATGCGTAGAAATATAGAAAAAGATTGGGAAATTGTAAAAAGTGGGGAGAAGAGAATTTACTAATTTAACAATGTTTCTATGATTTAAGATTTTTAATATGAATACAAATGAATTTTAAAAGAGGGGGAAATAACATGATTAAAATGAAGGACGTTGTAGCTGCAAGAGAGAGAATTAAAGACTATATTTATAGAACACCGTTGGACTTTGCAATGGGATTAAGCGAGGGTTCAATAAAAATATTCTTAAAACTAGAGTGCCAGCAAAAACTAAAAGCCTTTAAAGTTAGAGGCGCATTTAGCAAAATGACAGCCTTAACGGAAGGAGAAAAGGAACGTGGAATAATGGCCGTTTCTTCTGGCAATCATGGTGCCAGTGTAAGTTATGCATCTAATTTATTGGGTATTCATAATGTTAAAATCTTTGTACCAGAAAGTACGCCTTTTTCAAAAACAAAAAAAATAGAGTATTATGGTACAAAAGTAAATAAAGTTGGAAAAACCTATGATGACACCCATAGAATTGCTATGGAAGTATTGGAAAAAGAAAAATTAACCTTTATAGATCCGTGTTCCGATGTAGAAGTAATTGCTGGACAAGGGACGATTGGATTAGAAATACTTGAGCAGAATCCAGATATTGACATGATTGTAGTACCAATTGGAGGGGGTGGGATGATTACAGGAATTGGTGTAGCAGCAAAACACATTAAACCTGACATTAAAATTATTGGTGTACAGACTGCTGCTTGCCCTGCAATGATAAAGGCTTTAGAAGACAAAACTTGTTATCTAGAATATCCAACAGAAGCATCTGTTTGTGATGCATTAGTGGGCGGTATAGGAGAAATACCCTATGCCATGGCAAAAACATGTATAGACCATATAATTGAAGTAGATGAAGAAATGATTAAAAAAGCAACGGTACGCTTGCTTACAGAGGAAAAAGTGGTTGCAGAGCCTTCAAGTGCAGTTGGTGTTGCTGCTTTGATGACAAAACCAGAACTGTTTGAAGGAAAAAATGTAGCTATGGTCGTTAGTGGCGGTAATTTAGATAAGGAATTAATGAAAAATTTACTTATGGCGTACTAAAAAATAATATCATCCATAAAGGAGATGAGAATATGCATAGGATTTCTGTCATTAATAAAGCAATCATAGAAAAAAACTTAGATATGAAAGTTGCAGTAGAAGCCGTAAAAAAAGCCTATATATTAAATGCGCATAAAGAAGTAGAATTGTTTAACACGGTATTTCATGATTTCAAAGAAACAACAGCTGATCTAGATATAAAGTCAGGTAACATCAGTAAAGAAGGGATCTTTGGATTTAAAATGATGACATGGTTTCAAGACAATGCACAAAAGAATATTCCAACCTTAAATGGAATGATCATGTTATTTGATAATCATACCGGCGTACCAATAGCCTTACTAGATGCTGAATATATTACAGGAATGAGAACAGGAGCAGCTGCAGGAATTGGAACAAAATACCTAGCTAGAGAAGCATCAGAAAATATGTTAATGATTGGCTGTGGGAATCAGGCTCCTTTTCAAATTGCAGCCACGTTATTACTAATGGACAATGTTAAAAAGGTTTTTCTATATGATCCAATTTCTTATGAAAATGCAGTAAAATTTTCCAAAGAGATTAAGAGGATATTACTTAATGATTTTCTTTCTAAGTTTGACGAAGATAAGGATTTATATGAATGCTATAGAACAAAGATCGATATTCATTTCGATGCTATAGAAGATATTGAAGAAGCAACAAAAAATGCTGATATTATCACTACAGCAACGCCTTCTAGAAAGCCTCTCATAAAGAAAGAATGGGTAAAAGAAGGGACACATATCACTTGTATGGGTGCTGATATGGAAGGAAAGCAGGAAATAGATGAGAATTTATTTTCTGTTGCTAAAGTATTCGTGGATGATATTGAAAAAACATCAAAGGTTGGAGAAATGGAGTCTGCAATCAAAAAAGGAATTTTCTTAAAGGAAGATATTGTATGTGAAATTGGAGAAGTCATTAAGGGACAAAAAAGGGGAAGAAGTACAGATAAGGAAATTACCATATTTGATGCAAGTGGATTGGCAACCCAAGATCTAATGACGGCTAATTTCTTATTCAAATTGGCAAACAAGAAAGAACTAGGTATAGAGATAGAATTATAGGCGTATAGATTTTAAAAGTTTGTGACAATCAATAGGCACACGTAGATAAATAAAATATATTGGGGGTCCTAAGTTGGATTTTGAACAATTGACAAAAGAAATCATTGATATAAGAAGAACACTGCATGGCATACCAGAAATGGGACTGCAGGAAAAGTTAACTTCTAAATTTCTGAAACAAAAGCTTTTGGAATGGGACTATCATGTTGATTGTGTTGCAGGCACGGGGCTACTTGCATTGAGAAAAGGAGCTAGCGGTAAACGACCTATATGCTTTCGAGCAGATATGGATGCACTTCCAATTGTAGAAGAAACAGATTTAACGTATGCATCAAATAATGGTATGATGCACGCCTGTGGTCATGATGGCCATATGGCAATACTTTTAGGATTTGCAAAATATTTGTCGCGTATTGACTACATAAAAAGAGATGTACTGTTGCTTTTTCAACCCGGTGAGGAAAACGTAGGAGGGGCTGAGAAAGTAATGAATGATGAAAAATTTCAACAATATGATATTGAGGCTATGTTTGGACTACACCTATTTCCTGAAATCGAACAAGGAAAAATTGGTGTTATTCCTGGACCTATGATGGCTCAGGATCTTCTGTTTGATATTATTGTTGAAGGAAAGGGCTGTCATGGAGCAGAACCCCATTTAGGAGTGGATGCGATCTATGCTGCTGCACAGCTGATTGTAAACTATCAGAGCATTATTAGTAGAAATAAAAATACATTTTCTCCAGGAATCTTAAGCATTGGAAAGATAGAAGGGGGCAATGTTAGAAACCAAGTTGCAGAAAAGGTCATTTTACAAGGTACAATGCGTTCCTTTGATAAAGAAACATATGAAATATTAAGAAAAAGGATGGATGCAATGAATAAAGGAATAGAAAAAATGATGGATGTTAAAATCCAAAGTTATTTTTTTGATTATTGTCCTCCTGTAATTAATGATGAAGGAATATATCATCAATTCATTGAAATAATCGATAGAGACAGAATTGTTCATTTAAATCCTATTATGAATGCAGAAGATTTTGGTTTCTATCAAGAAAAAATTCCTAGCTTGTTTTTTATGTTAGGCTGTAGAAGAGAAGATCAAGGATATGTATATCCTTTACACAATGCTAGATTCAACTTTTCAGAAGACGTTCTTATAGATGGAACAAAAATTTACATTGATATTGCTGAAAAATTTGGGGTATTATAATTGTATATAGATGAAAGCACATAAAATCCTTCCATAAAAAATATTTTATTGAAGGATTTTCCAGGGCTGTGTAGAAATATAATCTTATGTATCTTTGAAAATACATAAAATTATGAGGAGGAATTTTTCATGTTTAAAAGAATAGCAACCCTATTATTGGCAATGTTGTTAATTGTGGGATTGATGGCGGGATGTGCACAAAAAGAGCCTGAGCCTGCAGAGCAGCCAGATCAGAATACAGAAACCCCAGCTGAAACAGAAAATCCTATAAAAATTGCTATGGTTACGGATGTAGGAGGCGTACACGACAAATCATTTAATCAATCAGCTTGGGAAGGACTTCAGAAAGCGGAGGATGAATTAGGGATCAAACCTTCCTATAAAGAATCAAAGCAAGAGGCTGATTATGAAGTAAACATTGAAACCCTTGTAGATCAAGAAAATGATTTGGTATGGGGAATTGGATACCTAATGGGTAAAACCATGGAAGAGGCTGCGAAAAACTATCCAGATCAAAAATTTGCGATTATTGATAATGCCTATGAAACAACACCTGAAAATTTAGTAGGCGTTGTATTTAAGGAACAAGAATCTTCTTTCTTAGTAGGTTATATTGCTGGTAAAATGACCAAGACAAATAAGGTAGGTTTTATTGGTGGAATGGATTTTGATGTAATCCATAGATTCCATTATGGATACAAAGCAGGGGTAAAATATGCAAATCCTGACTGCGAAATTTTAGAGCAGTATGCTGGTGCATTTGACAAACCTGCTATTGGTAGAAGTATTGCAGAAAATATGTATGGAGAAGGCGCAGATATCATCTTCCATGCTGCTGGAGATACAGGCAATGGATTAATAGAAGTTGCAAAAGAAAAGGGTAAATATGCCATTGGTGTAGATAAAGATCAAAATGCAGAGGCGCCGGATAATGTGATCACATCTTCCATTAAAAGAGTAGACAATGCCATTTTTAATATAGCAGAAGATTTAAAAGAAGGGAAATTTCCTGGAGGGACAACGGTTGTATATGGATTGGCTGAAGGTGGTGTAGATATTGCACCATCATCAGATAAGCATGTACCAAAAGAAATATTAGACGAAATAGAACAATTAAAACAAAAAGTTATTGATGGAGAGATTAAAGTACCACAGACCAAAGAAGAATTCGAGGCAATGCAGTAAAAATGTACTTAAGCCCAGGACATTCGTTCTGGGCTTAAATATTCATAGCAAAAAGGTAACGGTGTTTTTTAAAAAAGAGATGCTACCTTACTTTGTTAAACTAAATAAATTTTTGTACAACAGATAACAACAGCATTTTAGGGGAGGTATAAGGGTGAGTACCCAAAAGAAACATATAGACTATCATACAGTTGTTGTTGAGATGAAAAATATTGTTAAAAAATTTGGAAGATTTGTAGCGAATGATCGGATCAACTTGAAAATTCATAAGGGTGAAGTTCATGCTTTACTTGGAGAAAATGGAGCAGGTAAGTCTACACTAATGAATATTTTATATGGACTTTATACACCTACTGAGGGCGAAATTTTTATTAAAGGCAAAAAAACACAAATTAAAAACCCAAACATTGCTATAGAAAATGGTATTGGTATGGTACATCAGCATTTTATGTTGATAAAGCCCTTTACGGTTGCAGAAAACATTGTTTTAGGGTTGGAACCAACGGAGGGGTTTGATAAGATGAATATGAAAAAGGCCATAGATGATGTAAAGGTATTGTCAGAAAAATATGGTCTGTATGTAGATCCAAAAGCAAAAATAGAGGATATATCCGTAGGAATGCAGCAAAGAGTAGAAATACTAAAAGCATTATACCGAGGAGCCGAAATACTCATTTTAGATGAACCTACAGCAGTATTAACACCCCAAGAAATAAAAGAATTAATAGAAATTATGAAGAATTTAACAAATCAAGGAAAATCTATTATCTTAATTACCCATAAGTTGAAAGAAATTAAAGCGGCAGCAGATTATTGTACAATCATACGAAGAGGTAAAAAAGTAGATACTGTAGATGTGGAAGAAATCGATGAAAATCAATTAGCAGCTATGATGGTTGGTAGAGAAGTAAATTTTATTGTAGAGAAGGAAGAGAAAAAAGCATTGCGTACTGTATTGAAGATAGATAACCTTTTTGTGGAAGATAATAGAGGATTAGAAGCAGTAAAAGGATTGAACTTGGAGGTTTGTGCAGGAGAAATTTTAGGGATTGCGGGCATCGATGGAAATGGACAAACAGAATTTATTGAAGCACTAACGGGATTAAGAAAAGTTAAAAGTGGAAAAATAACGATTTTAGATAAAGAAATTACAAATAAAGTGCCTAGAGAAATTTTTGAGGCAGGTATTAGCAATATTCCAGAAGATAGACAAAAACATGGGCTGGTGCTAGATTTTAGTGTAGCAGAAAATTTGGTATTGGAAAATTACAGAAAAGCACCTTTCTCAAAAGGAATTAAGCTCATACAAGAGAAAATAAATGAATTTGCAGAACAATTGATGGAAGAATTTGATGTAAGACCAAGAGATAAAACCTTAAAAGCAAAATCCCTATCGGGGGGGAATCAACAAAAGGTTATTATTGCTCGAGAAGTCACCAACAATCCTGAACTATTAATTGCAGCACAACCTACACGAGGATTAGATGTTGGCGCTATTGAATTTGTTCACAAGGCCTTAGTGGAACAACGAAATAAAAATAAAGCGGTATTACTTGTTTCCTTTGAATTAGACGAAATTATGAGTGTTTCAGATAGAATAGCAGTTATTTATGAAGGAAGGATCGTGGATGTTGTAGATGCAAAAGAGACGGATGAAAATGTATTAGGACTGATGATGGCAGGAGGTGGACGTTAGTGGAAACAAAAAGTGTAAAAAAAAGTATTCAAGAATCAATTGTCAATGAAACGTTTCTCTTTACTATATTGTCCATTCTACTGGGATTGATTGTTGGTGCCATCATTATTTTTATTTCAGGATATAATCCTGTAGAAGCATATAAACTAATGATCGAAGGGATTTTTTCAAAACCAAAGTATATTGCATGGACCGTGGTGCAAGCTACGCCTTTGATTTTAACAGGACTATCTGTAGCATTTGCTTTTAGAACAGGATTGTTTAACATAGGGGTCGAAGGTCAATTTATTATTGGTGCTTTGGCAGCTACTTTATTAGGCTATTTCATAGAATTACCAGCTGTACTGCATATTCCTTTAGTATTTTTTGGAGGTGCTCTAGCTGCGAGTATATGGGGTGGTCTTGCAGGTTATATGAAGGCGAGATTTGGAGTACATGAAGTTATAGGGACCATTATGCTAAACTGGATTGGTTTATATCTATCAAATTATATTGTATCGCGAGACGAAGTAAAAATGAAAGGCACAGAATCCTCCTATGATATTCATGAAAGTGCAAGAATATCAATTGATTGGTTGAAAAGTTTTGTGGGGCCAGCTACCAAAGTAAATTGGGGAATCTTTATTGCCTTTATTATTACGATGATTATTGCCTATATACTTTTTAAAACAACCATAGGGTATGAATTAAGGGCAGTAGGATTTAATAAAAATGCAGCAGAATACGGAGGCATCAATGTAAAACAAAGCATGATGCTGTCTATGATGATTGCAGGAGCGTTAGGTGGAGCCGCAGGCGCATTGCATGTCATGGGAAGATCCTATCATGTATCGGTACTAGCAGCTATGGAAGGTTATGGATTTAATGGTATTGCTGTATCTTTAATTGGCAATAATTCACCATTAGGCGTTGTGTTAGCAGCTTTTCTATTTGGAGGGATCACCTATGGAGGCGGAAAAATGCAGGTGATTGGTGTACCCACTGAAGTAATCAATATCGTTATCGGCTCCATTATCTTTTTTATTGCTACCTATCGAATGTTTCGGTACGGGATATTATTCCTTCGTAAGAAAAAACTGCAGAAGGAGGGAAAGTAGATGTTAAAAGATATAGCATTTATTCTAGGCACAACGCTCATGTATGCCACCCCTTTAATATATGCATCTCTAGGTGGTGTCTTCTCTGAAAATTCTGGTGTAGTAAATATTGGGATCGAGGGTATGATGACAATTGGTGCTTTTGCAGGTGCCGCATCTACTTTTATCTTGGCAGATGCTTATGGAAATCATTGGTGGGTTCCATGGGCAGGTTTTCTGATTGCAGCTTTAGCAGGTGGAGTTTTGGGATTACTCCATGGAATTGCGTCTATTACTTTCCATGCAGATCAAGTGGTATCGGGCATTGCCATCAATTTTCTTGGACCAGGTCTTGCTTTATTTCTTGCAGGGAGATTGTTTGAAGGTTCTACTACCACACCTGCAATACCGCTGGAAGCGAAGCTAACAAGACCCTTTAATAAGTTATTAGAAGATCATCAGATACTTGGCTCTGTTTTTGATCAATATATATCTGTCTATATTGCTTTTATGGTAGTATTTATTTCTTGGTATGTGCTATATAAGACAAAATTAGGTCTAAGGATTAGGGCAGTAGGAGAACATCCAAAAGCTGCCGATACACTTGGGATTAATGTATATAAAATCCGATATCTAGCAGTAATATTATCAGGTATGCTATCTGGATTGGGTGGAGCTTCCTTGAGTATGGCCATTGTTGCTAATTTTAGACCAACCCTTATTTCGGGGCAAGGATTTATTGCTTTAGCGGCAATGATTTTTGGTAAGTGGAAGCCACAAGGAGCTATGTGGGCATGCTTATTGTTTGGAGCAACTACAGGAATACAGATTTATTTGGGAGGTCCACAGATAGGATTAAAGGTATCAACACATTTGCTTTCGATGATTCCTTATGTGATTACCCTCATTGTATTAATGGGATTTGTGGGCAGGGCTTCTGCTCCTGCTGCCAATGGCATTCCTTATGAAAAAGGCGATAAATAGACAAGGATGAACCTTGTCTATTTTTGTAAAACTATGTACATATTCCACGAAAATTGTTCAACTAACTTTCTTTAGATAGGTTTTAATGATATAATAAAGACAGGCATATATTCTGCATTGTCTAGAACTTATTCATAAGTATTTAATTTTATTAGACATTTTTTTATTTATAGAAGAGAAGGTGGTGTTTTTGGGATGCGATTAGGATTTAACTTAAATATTGAGCAAATACAAAAACTTGTAATGACTCCTGAATTAAAACAAGCCATTCAGATATTACAGTTTAATTCTTATGAACTAAATCAATTTATTGGTGATCAATTATTGACTAATCCCGTACTTGATCTAGATCCTTCTCGAGATACAGAAGTAAATAAGAAACAAAATACTGAAAAAGATGTAAAAACACAAAAAGAAGAGATAGACTGGAAAGAATACTTTAAGGAATATGATGATATTAGTTATAAGCAAATCAATTATAGCAAGGATAAGGATGAAGTCTCCTTTGAACAATTTTTATCAGCAGACATTACATTAACAGAACATCTATTGTTTCAACTACAGTTTGCAATACTAAATAATCGATATAAGAAAATAGCAAGATATATTATTGAGAGTCTGAATTTTAATGGATATTTGACTACGAACATTTCTGAAATTGCAAACTATTTTCATGTGCAGGAAAGTACTGTAGAAAATGTACTGTCTATTATTCAAACTTTTGACCCTCCAGGAGTGGCAGCAAGAGATTTAAAAGAATGCTTGCTCATTCAGGTAAAGCAGCAGGGTATTCAAGATAGGAAGATCACGACTGTGATTGCCAACCATTTAGATGATGTGGCTGAAAATCGTCTAGCGAATATTTCAAAAAAATTAAATATATCTACAAAGGAAGTTCAAGAAATTACAGACTTTATTAAGAGTTTAGAACCAAAACCGGGAAGAATGTTTAATTCAGGAGAAGAGATCAAATATATTACGCCAGATGTAACGGTTGAAAAAATCGATGGAGAATATATGATATTGGTAAATGATACTACGGCACCAAGACTGTCTATTAGCTCCTACTACAGGTCTATGCTTATGCATGAAGATAAGGAATCCAATGCTTCGAAATTTTTAACAGGCAAATTGAATTCTGCAATGTGGTTAATTAAAAGCATAGAACAAAGGCGACAAACAATTTTTAATGTAGTAAAGGCAATTATTGATTATCAGTTAGAATTTTTTGAACATGGGAAAAAATATCTTAAACCTTTAACTTTAAAACAAATTGCAGATGAGTTAGGGATTCATGAATCTACAGTGAGTAGAGCCGTGAATGGCAAGTATATGCAAACACCTCGAGGTGTTTTTGAGATTAAATTTTTCTTTACAAGTGGTGTATCTAATCAACAGGGAGAAGGAATTGCTTCAGAAAGTATTAAAAGTATGATCAAAGAGATGGTAGAGCATGAAAACCCTCGAAAACCTCTTAGCGATCAAGCAATTTCTGATAAGCTTAAAGCGAAAGGAATCAATATTTCTAGGAGAACAGTGGCAAAATATAGAGATGAAATGAAGATATTATCCTCTTCAAAAAGAAAACGTTTCTAGATGATGTGAAATTTCACATCATCTTTTTAAATTTTATTGATAATTTTTTGTTTTTATATTAAACTATAGATAAGATATTTTTTTGACCTATCCGGGACGAAAAATAATTAAATGGACACAAAACGTCCCGATAAAATCACATAGATTTTAAAAAAGGAGGAGGGACAGAGATTAGAATGGATATAAAGCAAAACTGCGATATAGAAATGATTATTAACATACAAAAAAAAATGGTCCCAGAAATCACGGAAACTTTTGTACAAAGATATAATCTTCTTAGGCTGATTCATTATTATCAACCAATTGGCAGAAGAAATTTAGCAAATTTTATGGGAATGGGAGAAAGAGTGATTCGAGGAGAGGTCGGTATTTTAAAAGAACAGAACTTGATCGAGATCAAGGCTGAAGGAATGAATACTACAGGACTTGGAGAAAATACCTTAGAAAAGACTAGAATGTTTATACATTGGTTTAAAGGGTTAAAAGATATTGAAGAGCAAGTAAAAGACAAGTTGCAAATCAAAGAAGTATTCGTAATTCCAGAATTTGAACGAGATCCTGAACTTGTGATCAGAGAAGTAGGACGTGTAACCTCCATTTATTTAAAATCTATCCTAAAGCAAAACGCTGTCGTTGGTATTACAGGAGGTCATACTATGGCCATGGTAGCAGAAGAAATGACGGATGAGCAACTGAAAATATCCAATGTTACTGTAGTTCCAGGACGAGGTGGACTAGGACGGGAGGTAGAAAAACAAGCGAATACAATTGCAGCAAAACTGGCGCATAAACTTAAAGGAACCTATAAACTTTTACACATGCCTGATAATATATCAAAGGATATCTTAAAAAGTTTGCTACAGGACCCTAACGTAAAGGAAGCAGTAGATTGTATTGAAAACATAGAAATTTTGGTATTTGGAATAGGACGAGCCGATAAATTGGCAGCAAGACGTGGTTTGGACAAAGGAAAGATAGAGGAACTATTAAAGCAGTACGCAGTGGCAGAAGCTTTTGGATATTATTTTGATAAAAGTGGAAGAATTGTTCAGGAAGTGGATACAGTAGGTGTTAGTTTAGAACATTATAAAAAATTAAAGCATGTAATTGCAGCGGCGGCAGGAGCTGAAAAGGCAGAGGCAATTATGGCCATCAGTGAATTAAATAAAAACCTTGTTTTGGTCATTGATGAATCTTTAGCAAAAAAATTGACAAAATAATCGTATGAGTAAAGGAGAGAATATTTTATGAGTATTAAGATTGGTATTAATGGATTTGGAAGAATAGGAAGAAATGCTTTTAAGATTGCAGTAGGAAGAGATCAAGAAGATTTTGAGATTGTTGCAATTAA
This sequence comes from Clostridiaceae bacterium 35-E11, assembly GCA_038396625.1. Classification (GTDB taxonomy): domain Bacteria; phylum Bacillota; class Clostridia; order Peptostreptococcales; family Thermotaleaceae. The sequence continues at coordinate 2,385,823 of CP121688.1, read as the reverse complement.
TGATTTAACAGATGCGGAAACCTTAGCGCATCTTTTAAAATATGATAGCTGCTTTGGAAAGTTTGACAGAACAGTAGCCGTAAATGAAAATAGTATCATTGTCAATGGAAAGGAAATAAAAATCTTTTCGGAAAGAGATCCTGAGAATATTCCGTGGGGTGAGCTAGGTGTTGATATTGTTATAGAGTCAACAGGAATATTTAGAAAGAAAGAGCAAGCGATGAAACATATTCGAGCAGGTGCAAAAAAGGTGATTATATCTGCCCCTGCTCAAGATGAGGACATAACCATTGTATTAGGAGTAAACGAGAAAGATTATGATCCCCAAAAACATCAGATTATTTCTAATGCCTCCTGTACAACAAACTGTCTAGCTCCTTTTGCAAAGATAATTGACGAAAAATTTGGGATCGAAAAAGGCTTGATGACAACCGTTCATTCCTATACTAATGATCAAAATATATTAGATTTACCGCATAAGGATTTGAGAAGAGCAAGGGCTGCAGCTGAATCCATTATACCTACAACAACTGGCGCCGCCAAAGCAGTAGCGCTAGTATTACCTCAATTAAAAGGAAAACTTAATGGTTTTGCCATGCGCGTACCTACACCCACAGTTTCAGTTGTAGATTTAGTATGTGAATTGAAAAAGCCAGCAACAGCGGAGGAAATCAATACAGTATTAAAAGAAGCAGCAGAGGATGAGTTAAAAGGAATTATGGGATATAGTGATGAGCCTTTGGTATCCATAGATTATAGACAGGATCCAAGATCTTCGATTATTGATGGTTTGTCAACCATGGTGATTGATGGAAATCTTGTAAAAATTGTTTCGTGGTATGATAATGAGTGGGGATATTCAACGAGGGTTGTTGATTTGGTAAGCTATATTATAAAAAAAGGTTTATAATGAATAACAATAGGGTTCAAGCTTAGAGATGATAGGATTGAACCCTATATGTATAATTTATACAACATAAATAATTGACTAGAAGCGAATAGTATGTTACATATATTAATAGGCTATACAAAATTATCAAGAGCTGAGGTGAAGAACGATTGAATAAAAAAAACATTGAAGATGTGAAGGTAAAAGGCAAAAGGGTATTGGTAAGATGTGATTTTAATGTGCCGATGGATGAAAATAAGAATATTACAGATGATATCCGTATCAAAGGTGCCTTGCCGACCATTAAGTATCTTGTAAATCAAGAAGCCAAAGTTATTCTTATGTCTCACTTAGGCAGACCTAAGGGTGAGCCTAATAAGAAATATAGCTTAGAACCTGTTGCCGAAAGACTTGCCCAGCTGCTACATCAAGAAGTAATCTTTGCTGAAGATGAAGAAGTAGTAGGTGCCAGTGCAAAACAAGCCATTGAGGAAATGAAAAATGGAGAGGTTGTACTACTTGAAAATGTACGATTTAGAAAAGAAGAAGAGAAAAATGACCCTCAATTTTCTAAGGAATTGGCAAGCTTAGGAGAGATATTTGTGAATGATGCGTTTGGTACAGCACATAGAGCCCATGCATCAACAGCAGGTATTGCTGATTATTTACCATGTGTATCAGGATATTTGATTCAAAAAGAAATTGATATTATGGGTCAAGCGTTACATAGTCCAGAAAGACCCTTTGTGGCCATTTTAGGAGGAGCGAAGGTTTCAGATAAGATTGGGGTTATTAAAAACCTTTTAGAAAAAGTAGATGCTCTTATTATTGGTGGAGGCATGTCCTTTACCTTTTTAAAAGCAAAGGGATATGAAGTGGGCAAGTCTTTACTGGAAGAAGATAAAGTGGACTTAGCAAAAGAACTGTTATTAAAAGCGGAGGAAAAAGGCGTAAAACTTCTTCTGCCAGTAGATGTGGTTGTGGCAAAAGAATTTAAGGCGGATGCTGTTCATAAAACGGTAGAAGTAACTAATATACCTGCTGATATGATGGGATTAGATATAGGAAAGCATACCATTGAAATTTTCCGTGAAGAAATCCAAAAGGCTCAGACTGTAGTATGGAATGGCCCTATGGGCGTATTCGAAATGCCAGCTTTTGCAGTGGGAACAGAGGAAGTTGCAAAAGCAGTAGCAGAAAGTGAAGGAACGACCATTATCGGTGGTGGAGACAGCGCTGCAGCTGTAGAACAATTAGGTTTTGCGTCAAGAATGACGCATATTTCCACAGGCGGAGGCGCATCTTTAGAATTTTTAGAAGGAATTACGCTGCCAGGTATTGCAGCCATTAATGATAAATAAAGTAGGAGGTATACCTATGAGGATTCCTATTATTGCTGGAAACTGGAAGATGCACAAAACAATTGGTGAAGCTGTTGAATTTGTGGATCAGATAAAGGAAAGTGTTAAAGGTACAGATGTAGAGGTCGTATTATGTACCCCTTATACACTGCTGATGCCTGTAAAAGAAGTCACAAAAGAAACAAATATAAAGCTTGCTGCACAAAACATGCATTGGGAGGAGCAAGGTGCCTTTACAGGAGAAATTTCACCTTTAATGCTTCGTGAGATTGGTGTAGATTATTGTATTATAGGGCATTCAGAACGGAGGCAGTATTTTAATGAAACCAATGAAACCGTAAATAAAAAAGTGCATGCTGCTCTAAAGTATGGCATCAAACCTATTATTTGCGTGGGAGAAACCCTAGAACAAAGAGAAAAAGGAGAAACAGAAAGTTTTATCAAAGCCCAGATAATCCAAGGTCTTTCGGGCGTAGAAAAGGATCAAATAAAAAATGTTGTGTTAGCGTATGAGCCAATATGGGCGATTGGTACTGGAAAAACTGCTACACCGCAGCAAGCTAATGAAGTGATTTTTGGCATTAGAGAAACACTAAAAGAAATGTATGGTGAAGAACTCTGTACAGAAATTCGAATACAGTATGGCGGAAGTGTAAAACCTAATAATATTGAAGAAATTATGAATCAAGAGGATATAGATGGGGCATTGGTAGGGGGAGCAAGCTTAAAACCCGATGATTTTGTGGCCCTTATAAACTTTTAATAGGAGAGGAGAAGTACATATGCCAACAACAATTATTGATGTTTTAGCGAGAGAGGTACTAGATTCAAGAGCAAACCCTACAATAGAAGTAGAGGTTCATTTGGAAGATGGAACTATGGGAAGAGCCATGGTGCCTTCTGGTGCTTCAACAGGAGCTTTTGAAGCTGTTGAATTACGAGATGGAGATAAGGACAGATACTTAGGAAAAGGTGTGTTAAAGGCAGTAGAGAATGTAAACGATGTGATCGCTGAGGAAATTATTGGTATGGATGCAATCGACCAAATTGGAATAGATATGACAATGATTGAATTAGATGGAACAGAAAACAAAGGAAAACTTGGCGCCAATGCCATATTAGGTGTATCTATGGCAGTAGCAAAGGCAGCCGCAGCATCTCTTGATCTTCCTTTATTTCAGTATCTAGGAGGCGTTAATGCAAAAACATTACCTGTGCCTATGATGAATATTTTAAATGGAGGAAAACATGCAGATAATAACGTAGATATTCAAGAGTTTATGATTATGCCTGTTGGTGCTAAAAGTTTTAGAGAAGCCTTAAGAATGGGTGCTGAAATCTTCCACAGTCTTAAAAAGGTGTTACAAGAAAAAGGATTAAATACAGGGGTTGGAGATGAAGGCGGTTTTGCCCCAAACTTAACTTCTAATGAAGAAGCCCTTGAAGTAATTATGGAAGCGATTGAAAAAGCAGGATATGTTCCAAGAGAAGATGTGATGCTAGCACTAGATGTTGCTGCAACTGAATTATTTGATAAAGCAGAGAATAATTATAATCTAGCAGGAGAGGGTGTTGTTAAAACATCTGCCCAAATGGTAGCCTTTTATGAAGAATTGGTTAATAAATATCCTATCATGTCTATCGAAGATGGATTGGATGAAGAGGATTGGGAAGGTTGGAAACTACTTACAGATACATTAGGCAATAGAGTTCAATTAGTAGGTGATGATTTGTTTGTAACGAATACCTCAAGGTTAGAAAAAGGAATCAAAAATAAAACAAGTAATGCGATCTTGATTAAATTAAATCAAATTGGAACCATTACAGAAACGCTAGATGCTATTGAGATGGCTAAAAGAGCAGGTTATACTGCCGTTGTATCTCACAGATCTGGTGAAACCGAAGACGTAACCATTGCAGATCTTGTAGTGGCAGTAAATGCAGGTCAAATCAAAACAGGTGCTCCATCAAGAACAGATAGAGTAGCAAAATATAATCAACTATTAAGAATTGAAGAATTACTGGATGTCACTTCTAAATATGCAGGAATAAACGCTTTTTATAACTTAAAATAAAAAAGGTATAAATTTAGAAAAATTTAGCAATAATAAAAAGGGTGGAAATTTCTACCCTTTTATACTGCTAATAAAAAACATCACTATTAAATTTGATGCAAATAATGTTAGCGTATACATTGAAATGTAAAAATATAAGGGAATGACAATATTTGTTGATTTTAAAAAACAGCTATGTTAAAATAGGTATGTTAATGAGACGGAGGAGGTGGGAATATGAAAATACTATTTATGATCATACAAGTTATTGCAAGTCTTGTACTAATAGGTAGTATACTTTTACAATCTGGTAAAAGCGCTGGGCTTTCAGGTACAATTGCTGGAGGTGCTGAGCAGCTTATGGGGAAACAAAAAGGAAGAAGTTATGAGGTATTATTAAGTAAGGTGACGACAGCAGGAGCCGTTGCTTTTATATTAGCTTCTATCATTTTAGTTTATCTCCAAAAATAAATTTCTTAAAAAGCTTTGAAACAGTTGTATGCAATTTAGATTATGGAGGAGGTATATGAAAATGAATTTTGTAGTACTTGCACCTATTATAGGTGTAATTGCATTGATTTTTGCTTACACATTATCTGCAAAAATCAATAAAGTAAATGTAGGGACAGATAAAATGAAAGAGATCTCTACATATATTCATGAGGGAGCGATGGCTTTCCTAACGAGAGAATATAAATCACTTGTTATTTTTGCTGCAATACTATTTGTTATACTAGGTTTTGGTGTTGGTTGGAGTACGGCAGTATGTTTCTTAATAGGAGCATTTTTCTCTGCTTTAGCTGGTTTCTTTGGTATGCAGGTAGCAACAAAAGCAAATGTTAGAACAGCCAATGCAGCAAGAGAAAGCGGCATGAACCAAGCTTTAAGTGTAGCCTTCAGTGGTGGCGCTGTTATGGGAATGTCTGTTGTAGGTTTAGGACTTTTAGGTGTGGGTGTATTATATTTTATTTTTGGTGACCCTGAGATTATTACAGGATTTGGTTTAGGTGCATCTTCTATCGCTTTATTTGGTCGTGTAGGTGGCGGTATTTATACCAAGGCTGCTGATGTAGGTGCTGACCTTGTAGGTAAGGTAGAAGCAGGAATTCCTGAAGATGACCCAAGAAATCCAGCTGTTATTGCAGATAATGTTGGAGACAATGTTGGTGACGTTGCAGGTATGGGTGCCGATCTTTTTGAATCTTATGTAGGTTCTATTATTTCTGCGATTACATTGGGACTCATCGCTGTAGGGACAGAAGGTGCTATGTTCCCATTTGCATTAGCTGCATTAGGAATCATTGCATCTATTATTGGTACATTGTTTGTTAGAGGTGATGAAAATACGAACCCTGCAGTAGCATTGCATAGAGGTACTTATGCTGCGGGAGCTATTGTTATTGTAGGCGCGTTTTTTTTAAGTAGAATGTTATTTGATAATTTAAATGCATTCTGGGCAATCGTATCTGGTTTGGTTGTAGGAATGGCGATAGGAAAGATTACAGAAGTTTATACTTCAGGAGACTATGCTTCTGTTAAAAAGATTGCACAACAATCAGAGACAGGTCCTGCTACAACAATCATTAGTGGTTTAGCAGTGGGAATGTATTCAACAGCTTGGCCTTTACTACTGATTTCTGTAGGCATCTTGGTTGCATTTAAATTCTTTGGATTATATGGAATTGCTTTGGCTGCAGTTGGAATGCTATCCACTACAGGTATTACCGTAGCAGTAGATGCTTACGGACCGATTGCAGATAATGCTGGTGGTATTGCGGAAATGTCAGAATTGCCAAAGGGTGTACGAGCTATTACAGATAAACTTGATGCGGTAGGAAATACCACAGCAGCCATTGGAAAAGGGTTTGCGATTGGTTCTGCAGCATTAACAGCTTTAGCACTATTTGCTTCTTATTCTCAAGTAGTAAATTTAGACAAGATAGATATTTTAAATCCGCTAGTTGTTGTAGGTTTATTAATTGGTGGTATGTTACCATTCTTATTCTCAGCAATGACTATGGAGTCAGTGGGTAAAGCTGCATTCCAAATGATTGAAGAGGTAAGAAGACAATTTAAAGAAATTCCTGGTGTCATGGAAGGTACTGCGAAACCTGACTATGCAAGATGCGTAGATATCAGTACAGGGGCAGCATTAAAAGAGATGCTTATACCTGGTGTAATGGCAGTTGCTGCACCACTTGCAACGGGGCTAATTCTTGGACCTGAAGCATTAGGTGGATTGCTTGCTGGTGCTCTTGTTTCTGGAGTACTTGTTGCAATCATGATGGCAAATGCTGGTGGTGCTTGGGATAACGCTAAGAAATATGTTGAAGAAGGACATCATGGTGGTAAAGGTAGCGAAGCCCATAAAGCTGCAGTAGTTGGAGATACTGTTGGTGACCCATTCAAAGATACATCTGGTCCATCAATCAATATCTTAATTAAGTTAATGACAATCGTTGCACTTGTTTTTGCACCATTGTTCTTAAAATTTGGTGGATTATTCTAGCTTGATAAATAGAGATCCTATCTTAGCAATATATAAGATAGGGTCTTTTCCTATTGCTTTATTCACATATTGATCGTATAAAAAAGTGCCTTCAGAAGAAAAATAGAATTAGAATCTGGAGGTGATTTTTTGAAAACAAAAGTAGTTGGTGTTCAACGAGAATTGAATGAGATTGCAGAAGAATTAGTGAGACAAGGTTTTGAAGTTAGAGATATGCTTGATAAAGAAAAGCAACTAGATGCAGTGATCTACTATAATGATGCAAACGATATATTAAATATGACTAACTATCAGAGTACAATTGGTCAAGAAAGCACTTTGCAGGTTAATGCAGCAAAAAATAATATTGATCAAATCGTTAGAAAAATTAAAGAGATTTAAATAAAATGCCATCTGTGTTATAATTACAGATGGCATTTTATTCTAAAAAGATTGGAGATTAGAGATGATTAGAGACAATATATTTAAAATAAAGGAATTCTATCTCTTGTTATATATAGTAATTATAAACTTGTATGGGATTTCTATAACTGCAATAGATAAATATAAAGCAAAAAAAGAAAAGTGGAGAATTCGAGAGCGTACTTTTTTTGTTACTGCATTCTTGGGTGGTGCGGCAGGAGTGATAATGGGCATGACCATGTTTCGACATAAGACACAGCACAAAAGTTTTTATATAGGCATACCTATACTATATCTATGCAATATTGCAAGTGTTTTCTTTTTTATCTATTGGATATATATTCGACCATAAAAGGGTTAGATAAGATAACCTTGTTTTAAAAATATAAAATACGGGTAAAATAAGGATATATCAATGAAAAATTGATGGACGGTTAAAGAAGATTGGAGGAATTAAGTTGGCAATTAAAGAGCATATATTAGAATTTATGAGGGAAAAAGCCTATAGTCCTATGTTAGATATAGAATTAGCCAATGTTTTTGAAATAGGACCTCAAGATATTGGCGATTTTTATGCTGTGCTGGATGACATGGAGAAAAAAGGAGAAATCATCAAAACAAAGAAACATAGATATGCAGCACCAGAAAGAATGAATTTAATGGTAGGAAAATTACAAGTGCATGGAAAAGGATTTGGTTTTGTATTATCGGAATTAGAAGGATATGGAGATGTATTTATTTCTCCCAGCGATATGAATGGCGCAATGCATAGTGATCGTGTGATTGCTAGGATCTCTAAAAAAACAGGAGATGGCAGACGATCGGAAGGAGAAGTTATCCGAATTTTAGAAAGAGCTAATGAAGAAGTTGTAGGTATCTTTGAGAGCAGTAGAAATTTCGGGTTTGTCGTTCCTGATGATACGAGAATTCGAATGGATGTTTACATACCCAAAAGTGAATGGAATGGAGCAAAAGATGGACATAAGGTTATTGCAAAAATAACCAAATGGCCTGAACCGAGAAGAAATCCAGAAGGAAAAGTAGTAGAAGTATTGGGACATAAAGATGATGTAGGAACAGATATTTTATCCATCATTAAAAAATATAAACTACCTGAAAAATTCCCTCAAAAGGTAGAAGAACAAGCAGGAAGCATTGAAGAACATATTCCTCAAAGTGAGATTGATCGGAGAAGGGATTTGAGGGATGAAATTATTGTGACGATAGATGGTGCGGACGCAAAGGATTTAGATGATGCTGTATCCTTGAAAATATTGCCAAATGGCAATTATCTTTTAGGCGTACATATAGCTGATGTTACCCATTATGTACAGGAAAGAAGTCCTTTAGACAAAGAGGCATTAAAGAGAGGAACAAGTGTCTATTTAGTAGACCGTGTAATTCCTATGTTACCCCAAAAACTGTCCAATGGTGTATGTAGTTTAAATCCCAAAGCAGATCGTTTAACTTTATCGGTAGATATGGAAATTGATGCTAAGGGAAAAGTAGTCAATCATGAAATCTATGAAAGTGTGATTAAAACCAGTGAAAGAATGACCTATACAGATGTATCTGATATTCTTGAAAAAGATAATGAAGATTTAAAACAAAGATATGATTATTTGATAGATGAATTTAAAAGAATGGAGCAATTAGCAAAAACATTAAGGCATAGAAGAGAAGCAAGAGGAAGCATCGATTTTGACTTTGATGAATCAAAAGTTATATTAGATGAACAAGGTGTACCTATTGAAGTTAGAAAAGCAGAGCGGCGAATTGCAAATAGAATCATTGAAGAATTTATGCTGATATGTAATGAAACCGTTGCAGAACATTTTTATTGGGCCAATCTTCCTTTTGTATATCGTATCCATGAAGATCCAGACATAGAAAAAATCGAAACCTTTAATAAGTTTATTCATAATTTTGGATATCATCTAAAGGGTGTGTCTAACGAAATACATCCCCATGCTTTGCAGGATCTATTAAAGAAGGTAGAAGGAAAAAAAGAGGAACGAATTATTAATACATTGATGCTTCGATCTTTAAAAAAGGCTAAATATTCACCACAAAATGCAGGACATTTCGGATTAGCAGCAGAAAATTACTGTCACTTTACTTCACCGATCCGAAGATACCCGGATTTGCAAATCCATCGAATTATTAAAGAAACATTAGTGGGAAAGCTTACGGGTAAAAGAATTGAAAAGCTAAAAAAAATTGTAGAGCATGCATCAGAACAGTCCTCAGATAGAGAACGCCTTGCTGTAGAAGCAGAAAGAGAAACAGAAGATTTGAAAAAGACAGAGTATATGACACATCATATGGGCGAAGAATTTGAAGGAATTATCAGCAGTGTTGTATCCTTTGGTATTTTTGTGGAGTTGGAAAACACCATTGAAGGCTTGATAAGAATTAGTTCTCTCGTAGATGACTATTATATATATGATGAAGAGAATCATCTCTTTAGAGGGGAGAGAACAAAAAAAACCTATAGAATTGGAGATGAGGTCAAAATCAAAGTGATTAAAGCGGATATCGCTCAAAAGCAAATTGATTTTGCATTGATTTAGTAGTAAAATAGGTTTTTAGGAGATACTTATAAGTATCTCCTTTTTTAAAGGATGAACCATTTACATCATAGAAAGGGGAAGGAATAATATGTACAAGTTAATTGTAAGTGATATGGATGGAACTTTATTAAATAGTAAGAGTGCTGTCTCTGAGGAAAATAAAAAAGCATTAAAAATGCTTTTAGATAAGGGGATTCATGTTGCCATTGCAACAGGCAGGATCTATACTTCTGCCAAGGTATATGCAAAATATCTAGACATTGTCACCCCCATGATTGCATGCAATGGTGCATTGGTTCGAGATTTAAAAGATGATACGATTATCTATGAAAGTTATTTACGTAAAGAAGATTGTTTGAAGGTGATAGACATATGTAGATTCTACAATGTATACTTTCATTATTATACAGCAGATACATTCTACACAGAAAAATTAGCTCGCAGTTCATTAAAATATTCGGAGTGGAATAAAACCCTCAAAGAGGAAGATCAAATTGATATTCAATTGATTGAGGATGCCTACGAACAGATTGCGAATAGTGATGATCCTATTTATAAGATACAACTCAATAGCGATGATCCTACTTTATTGCAGAATGCAAAAAAAGAATTAATAAAAATGGATTCTATAGAACTAAGTAAATCTTGGCATAATAATATAGAGATTATGAATAAAGGCGTCACAAAAGCAAGTGCTGTAGAATATTTGGCACGTAGCTTAGGGGTGAAACAAGAGGAAATTGTATGCTTTGGAGATAATGAAAATGATATAAGCATGATTACTTATGCGGGGTTAGGTGTAGCCATGGGAAATGCAGAAGACATTGTAAAGCAAAGTGCTGATTATGTTACAGCTACGAATGATGAAGATGGAGTTGCAAAAGCATTAAAGCAATTTGTTTTATAGGGTTTAAAATTTTATTTTCAGCGTATATATAATATAGAACAAGTAAAAGGGGCGATTTGGCTTGGGTATATTATATGTTGTATTGATGATTTTAATTTTATTGTTAATTGTAGAAATATTAGCCATTGCTTTAAAAATTACTGGATTGGATATGGAAAAAGCAAGATTTCAATTAATATCTATTTTAACGGGGACAGGGTTTACTACAAAAGAATCCGAGTTGATTGCGCAGCATCCTACGAGAAGGCGTATTGCTGAAATACTAATGCTGATTAGTTATGTAGGTACGGCTACTTTGATTGGTTTGATTATGGGGATTTTAAATATCATGACCAAGGGAGAGCGGTTTATATATGGGCTGATAGTGATTGGGGGCATTACAGTATTCGTTATTTTCCTTTCAAGAAATAAATGGGTATGGTATAGAATGGAGAGTTTTATTGAAAAGAAATTATTAAGGCAAATGGAACGCAATAAAAAATATAGAACTGTAGAAGAAGTATTAAAGCTAAACGATGAATTTGGTGTAGCTGAATTTGTTTTGGAGCAAGATAATGGATTAATTAATGTTGCCCTAGAGGATTCGGGATTAAAACAGAAGTATATTCAAGTGCTGAATGTGGATAGGGGTTCGCATCTCGTACACTTTCCCAGCAGTAAGTTTGTTTTTCAACAGGGAGATAAAATCGTCGTATATGGACAATTGCGCAGTATCAAAAAATTGGTATTGCAGCAAGCAAGCGGAGGATTAAATACTTGACATAATATCATTTTCATGGTATCATAGTTTCTGAATCTTAATTTACATTAAAAGATCAAGTAGGTGTTTGCATGGGAGAAATGAAAGTAGTTGCCAATAATAAAAAGGCAAGACATGATTATTTTATTGAAGAAACCTATGAAGCGGGTGTAGTATTAACTGGGACAGAAGTGAAGTCTATTCGAATGGGTAGAGTGAACTTAAAAGAGAGCTATGCCCAAGTAGATCATGGGGAAATTTATATTCATAACATGCATATTAGTCCCTACGAACAAGGAAATATTTTCAATGTAGATCCTATAAGAACGAGAAAACTGTTGCTGCATAAAAGAGAAATTAGCAAGTTGATAGGATATACAACACAAAAAGGTTTAACCTTGGTACCCCTTAGATTGTATATAACTGCTAGGGGATTGGTAAAACTAGAGTTAGCAGTTGCTAGAGGGAAAAAGCTATATGATAAAAGAAACGATATAGCCAAGAAAGATGCCAAACGTCGTATTGAGCAGGAAATGAGACAGCGACAAAAGTCTTATTAGACTTTGATCTTATAACATGGGGGCGTATTGGTTTCGACGGGGGTTTGGAGCTAGGAGTAGCGAGTGGAGGTTTTTCCTTGGGGTCCGCCTTAAAAAACTGGGGAATTAAAGATAAACGCAAACGATAATTACGCATTAGCAGCTTAATATAGTTGCTCGTCCTACCTTCGCTTCCCACGGCTAAGACTAGGACGTCATGTAAGTGGGGAACTACGTTGGGGGTGTCTCGACCCAAACGTCGATATATTGGGACTGGTTCGATAGAAAGCCTGTCATTGGGCGCTCTTGAGGACGAGAATCTAAAACAATGACTGCACTCGGAGAAGCTACTAGTAAAGGGCTTTCGGACAGGGGTTCGATTCCCCTCGCCTCCACCAATTAAATTCATGACCGTATTAGGAGAACCTAATACGGTTTTGCTATATTATAGACATGAATCTGAGCTATAATTCTCTCTGTCGGTGATAGATGATCAAATGAATTAATTTTATTTTCAGAATAGTCTAAAACATATATTGTATAAGCCTATAACATATGGTAAAATTAGGTGGAAAATAAAATTAAATTAATTTTACCAGAATTAAATATAATAAAGAAAACTTGAAACCATGACTAATTTTGTTTTCCGAAACCTTAAAATATAAGGAGGCTTATTCATGATGGAGAACAATTATTATGCACAAAAATTAAATTCACAAAACCTGTTTAAGGTGTACGAAACTAAAATTCCTAGAGTAAAACAGTATTTGGATGCGGAAATCTCTTTTGTTAGGGATAATCTGATGGGCAGTGAAAGGGTTTTGGAACTAGGTGCAGGTTATGGACGTATTGTAAAGGAATTGGCAGGTAATTGTAAATCAATTGTTGGTATTGACATTTCCGATGAAAGTGTTTCGCTAGGGAATGAATATTTGAAAGATCATCCTAATGCAAAACTTATGGCTATGAATGTACATAAGCTTACATTCGAAGAAAAGTTTGATGTAATACTTTGTTTGCAAAATGGTTTATCTGCAATGAAGGTTGCATCGTCAGATTTGATTGAAAAAATTTTAGGAATGGTTGCGCATGGTGGAAAAGTTTATTTCAGTACTTATAGTGAAAAATTTTGGGAGCATAGAGTGATGTGGTTTAAAGAACAGGCTAATAAGGGGTTACTGGGTGAGCTAGATTTAGATAAAACAAAGGATGGGGTTATAATTTGTAAGGATGGTTTTAAAGCAATTACGCATACACCACAAGATTTGAAAATGATTGGCGATTTATCAGGGTATGAATACCAAATTCAAGAGGTAGATGAGTCAAGTCTTTTTCTCATTATTCATAAAAAATAGACAATATATGATTTTTTATGCAGCTAAGCGTGGAGAGCTATTTATAAGTGGCTCTCTATTTTGTTGAATAAATTAAAGGAATGATATTCTTGTCATGATGCTTCTTTCTAAGTCATTAGGGGAAGTATAAAAACAAGCGTAAGTGGCCATATCAAAAAATGCAGGAAAGTGTAAATTTATGACGAATCATTACTAGACATCAGATAATAGGAAGGGGACATATAATGAATCTAATAAATGCAGCAGCGAATATGGTAGCAGGAGGAATAACAGGTTATATAACCAATGATATAGCAGTTAAAATGTTATTTAGAAAATTTGGACCTTTTGGTGGAGTGATTATTAAAACTAGAGATGACTTTATAGAAAATATTAGTACCCTTGTGGAAAGGGATATTATTAATCATCATACGATACAAGATGAATTATCAAAAAATGAGTTTAAGATAGTTTTTGAAGGCATTGTTTCAGATATCTTTAAGAAATACTTATATAAAAACACGGAAGAAATAGCGCTTATTCAGGCTCCAGGAATGAAAGAATCCATAGATAACTTCGTGGATTTCTATGGAGAAAACAAAAAAAACTACATTTCAGAGCTTTTAAATGTACTGTTTTCTAATATTGGGATAACGGACATGTTAAGTAGCAAACAAATGGAGTCTTTAACGCTAAATCTTTTAAACATGGTAGTAGAGATACTAAAGGATACAGATATCCTTGATGATATGATAACACAATTATATCTAGAAAATCAGGAAAATCAAGTCACGGACTTTATTCCCCATAGGGTGTTTCATAGATTTGTAAAGAATTTTAAAGTCTCTACTAAAGATATACATACTCAATTGAAAGATAAATTTGATAAGGAAATAGATAACATGATATACAGCTTATATTCAAAGTTAGAAATTTCCAGTATTTTAAATGAGTTGGAAGAAAGCATAAAAAATAAATCTCTAGCAGAGTTGTTAGGCAAGGATCACACAGATAATATTGCTAATGAGCTTTTAGATAGTGTAGCATGCCTATTAAAATCGAAAGAAGGAAAGAAGCTAATAACTAGGTTTGTAGAGGATACACTAAGCATCTTAAAAAAAATCGATCTTTCCATTCTAGATATTTTAAGCAAGGATATTAGTAGTAGGTTAGAAATTTTTATGATAGAGAAACTTCCTGAGTTGGTAGAGAGATTTATCCTGTGGATACAAAGTAATAAAGATACAATAGATGATTTGATAGAGGAAGCCATTCAGGATGTACTAGAAAGTGGCTCAGGAGGTCTAAAAGAAAAGGTTAAAAAGGATATTTATCATTTGTTTTTAAATGGAAAAGCATCTAAGAAGTTTAAGCTAGTGGGGATGATTGTTGAAGGAATCCAAAGCAATACAGATGTTACGAAATTAAGCAAGGAAGTTTCAAAGGAAATCGTTAAAACGATTAAAAATAATAGTATTGGGCAGATCGTTAAAAAGTTAGAAGATAAGGGAGCTATTAAAGTAAGCGAGATAACGTCTCTAATCGATAGAAATATAGATAGATACTTAGACAGAATGGATCTAAGTTTCTTTGACACATTCTTTAACAGTAGAATAGGGGATATTTTAGATATAGAACTAACGAGGTGTTTTGAAGATAACATCAAAGACATGGTTATTCAAAAATTTAAGAAAGAGTTTTTATATACAAACAAATTAACGAAAGCTATCCAAGAAGAGATTTCTACAGCAATACTCAAGACGAGTGAATATAAGATTGCAAACTTCATAACAAAGGAGAGACTTGATGCTAATCTTAATGACATTAAGAAGAATATTGTTCATTCAATTCAAAAAGAAAAATTTCGTATTACAAAAAATACCTCAAATAGGTTAGAAGAATATATAGAAGGCAGAAGATTTGCAGGCTTGCTAGATGAGGATATGAAGGAAAAAATTGTAGAGGCTATATGTTATATATCTGAACAATATTTAAGGGAACAAAGTAATCGGATAAAATATAGAAAAATAAAATGCTTCTATGATGACCTCAACAATATAGATACTGCAAAAAGTTTCACAGAAATGATATCTATCTTTATTAATAATAATTTACAGAATATGCTTGATGGAAAAATACAAGGGGTAGTTAGAGAAAATTTATCTAGGTTTCCAGATAAAATGATACAAGAAATGGTAGAAGATTTTATGGGCAAGGAGCTTAAACCCATAACTAGATTTGGTGCGTTATTAGGAGGAGGGGCAGGTTTCCTTTTATCTTGGTTACAAGGAGAAGTTGGGATAGAAGGCAAAAACGCTTTAGCGGCATCAGTAGTAGCATACGGGATTGTAGGATACTTAACCAATATAATCGCTCTCAAGATGATCTTTAGACCCTATAATGAGAAAAGAATACTTGGACGCAAGATACCCTTTACACCTGGAGTAGTAGCCAATGAAAAACCTAGGTTTGCAAAATCTATGGGAAACTTTATTGAGGATGATCTTTTGAATGCTGGAAAGGTAGATGAGATTTTCAGAAATAAAAAAGATGATATTAAAGCTAAGTTTATGGAAACAGTCTCAAAGGATGATTATAAGCTTATAGAAGATGTACTAGTAAGCAACATGGAGTTTATAGCAAATAAAGCACTAGATGGGTCTAGTAGATTTGTTAATAAAAACAAAATAGAATTAGTAGATAATATGATGGAAAAACTTAAATGCTTTAATATGAATAATGTAGACTTTTCCTCGGTACAAACGATAACAAAAGAGAAGGGGAAATATATAATATTAGATTCCCATGAATATGTACTAACGAAGTTTGAAACGCTTTTAAGAAGCAATAGATCTATGGGAACATTGTTGCCACAGTTTGTAAAGGATGGGTTACATAAAGAAATAGATAATGTTTTAGATAAAAGGATTTATAAGATTTCAGATTTTATTAATAATGATGGCAATGTAGACTGTGTGATGAAAGATTATTCTTCAAGATTTGATAGCCTAATAGATAAAAATCTAGATGATATAATCGATAAATTTCAAAAAGATAAGCTGAAAAACAATGCTAAGAAATACCTCTATGATAAGTTGCGTTCAAATGAAAGTAAAAGAAAAATAGTCCATTTAGTTGAAGATAAGTTTTTAAAAGAAGTTGATGGGAATAAAAAACTTGAGGATTTGTTTGAAGGAAAGCTCATGAAAGCGATCTATGATAACGCAGATGTTATAACGAAGGGTATTATCAAGAAGCTGCTTAGATTGCTTAAAAGTGAAAAGCGTAGTCTAAAAGAAATTGCCATAACAGCAACTGGAGATATAACTGGTTATGGTCTCATAAATATGTTATTTGACATTGATGGAACGATAGAAGATGTAATAGATCATTTAATAGATTACAAAGTACCTAAGTTTATCAATGAACAAGAAAGAGATTATATGAATATAATAAAAAGCTATCTAGAAAGGATTGGAAACAGTAAGGTCAGTGATATAGGAGTTGATTTAAGTCACGAGGGTATAGCAAATCTAGTTGATAATTTAGTTAATAGTGATACTTTTATAGAAAATCTAGCATTATTGCTGGATGGCGTCATAGATTCAGTTAGGAAGGTAAAATTAAGAGATCTGCTAAAGCTGATCTCGATAAATAATATATTAGATATAGCCAAATTATTTGAAAGAGAAATTGATATTTTAAGGAACAACATGGTATATCAATTTAAAAATCAACATGATAATATTCAAAGAGAAGTATCTAGAATAATAAATGATATACTTGATAAGCTGATACTTACAATTGAAGTTGCTGCTATGTCTGAAGGTATTGAAAGAGAAAATATTGAAAAGATCGTGAAGGGAACCTTAAATGCTATATATTATGGAAAGGCATATAGAAATAATTTAGATCGATTTATAGACAGAGGCTTTGATGAAATTAAATATAATAATTTAGATGAGATAATCTGTATGGAAGTTTTAAAAGAAGATAGCATAAATATACTAGAAAAGTTAGTTCATGATAAAGATATAAAAGAAAATCTAAGGAATCCACTAGAAAATATGCTAAGAAATGTGGCTACAAATATTAATGAAATATTAGCAAAGGATACGAAAAATTATGTTTTAAACCTGGCTGTGGATAGTATAATACCATCTATAGAAGACCATTTTCTTGAGCTAATGAATTCTCTAAACATTAAGGAGATTACAGAAAAACAGATAAATGCTATGAATCCACAAGAGATAGAGGAACTATTTAATTCCTTTGCCAAGAGATATTTTAGAACATTAGAAGGGTATGGGTTGGTAGGAGGAATATTCGGATTAGTATCTGAAGGGATATTGTTCTTGATTTAACTCATTGCACTGCTTCATGACAATTTTACAAAGGCATATTATAGTAAATAATAAAGTTGCAATACGCTTTTATAAACCAGTACGGTTTTTTATAGTATAGATATAAGCCTGTTGTAAAGATCTGCTTTGGTTACCCAAATATTGTTAAAAAATTATCATTCATAGGTGTCATAAACTTAACAAATATTTGTTAATGATTAGCGGATACGTTAATTTTGAAGGAGATTAATATGTGGTGTCGAAGTATATTCTCATAATATTCCTAAATTGTATTTATTATAGCTATAGGATGACCCATTAGGGTAAAGAAAAGAGAAATCTTTTATAATAAAGCAATTTATAATACTGGAGGAATGAATGTGGAACCCATAAAAAAAGAAGTATACAATAAAACCTATATATCATTATCGCATAAACGATGTGAACAAATGGGTATAGATATGTCGAGAGTGTATAGTACTAAAATTCTTAATGGGGAACAACTTCAGAGAAAGCTCGAACAAAAAAAAGAATTGATTATTACGGCAGAACCATTTTTAAATCAATTATATAATTTTGTAAAAGGGTCAGGCTTTTTTGCAATATTAACAGATGAGGAAGGCTGTATTTTGACATTAATAGGAGATGAGGACATTTTATCAGAAGCCTTTTCTCTAAAAATGATTCCTGGTGCATATATGGATGAAAAAAGTATTGGAACAAATGCCATGGGGACAACTTTATATGAGGGTAGAGCAGTTCAGATTTCAGGAGAAGAACATTTTGTTAAGGTATACCATCGATGGACCTGTTCTGGAGCACCCATAAGAGATGAAAAGGGTAAGATTGTAGGGTCAATAGACTTGACTGGTTATAGCGAGCTAGTTCATTCCCATACTTTAGGGATGGTAGTTGCTGCAGCAAATGCTATTGAGAAAATGATGCAAGTTAATAAATATAGCGGAGTAGTTAAAACTTCCAAGCTTTACACACAAATGATTATTGATTCGATTCCTACGGGGATATTGACATCTGATATAAATGGAAACTTAAAGGTAATTAATCAATATGTGGTCAAAATGTTTGGATACCAAGAGAATGAAATGAAACAGATGAAAATATGGGATCTGTTTGAAGGATGGGAAAAAGTTAAGAATATACTTAGAGAAAAGAGAAGTTTTTTAGATGAAGACGTTTTTGTTAAGGCTAGAAAGAACAAAGTACAATTTACGCTTAGTGCTTATCCCATGTTGGAGCAGAGCAATAAACTTCAAGATATTATTTTTGTTTTCAAAGAGGTAAAAAAAGCAAGAAAACTAGCCAATAAAATTATGGGTAGACAAGCAGTTTATTCCTTTGACAAGGTGATTGGAGAGGATGAAAATTTATTAAATACCATAGAATTTGCGAAAAAAGTTGCGGATAGTAAATCCACCATATTAATTTTAGGAGAAAGTGGGACAGGTAAAGAAGTAATTGCCCAATCCATTCATAACTATAGCAATCGTAGTGAAGAATCCTTTGTAGCCTTAAATTGCGCTGCTATACCTAGAAACTTAATTGAAGCAGAATTGTTTGGATACGAGGAAGGATCCTTTACAGGAGCAAAAAAAGGGGGTCAACCTGGAAAATTCGAGATAGCTGATGGGGGGACAATCTTTTTAGATGAGATTGGAGAAATGCCACTAGATATGCAAACAAGACTACTTAGGGCCATAGAAGAGGGGACTGTAAGTCGCATTGGAAGTTCTGATGAAATCATTGTAGATGTAAGAATTATTGCTGCGACCAATAAAGATTTAACAAAAGAGGTATCAAGGGGTAACTTTAGAAAAGATTTATATTATAGATTAAATGTATTGCCGCTTCGATTACCTCCATTAAGGAGTAGAAAAAAAGATATACCTCTTCTAGTAGATTGTTTTATGAAACGAATATCAAAGCGGCTAAATAAAAAGAGTGTAGAAATTCCTCAGAAATATATGAACCAACTAATGAATTATGAGTGGCCTGGAAACGTAAGAGAATTAGAAAACTTTATTGAATTGGTCATTAATGTAGAATATCTTCCTCCTTTAGAGGCTAACAAGGAAATAGAAGAAGTGACAGAGCTTATTGACTGTGAAATCCTTGAAGAAAGTTGTTATACTTTAGAACAAGTAGAAAAGATGCACATCATAAAGATGCTGAAAAAATGTGGTGGTAATATTACCCTTACGGCAGAAAAACTAGGTATTGGGAGAAATACACTATACAGAAAAATGCAAAAGCATAAAATAAATTGTACCAAAATGGAACGATGCGCCATGATGGAACAATAAAACTAAAGAAAAATGTACTAAAATAGAACATGCAATCATAATCCCTTTGATCACACCATGAGATCAAAGGGATTATTCTGTTGGTATCAATCTTGCAATATAACCTGATAAATAAATTATAGGAGGGGTTTTTATGTATGGTTATATGGGAAAAATTCTAAGGATTAACCTTAAAAACAGAATGATAAAAGTTGAAGATTTAAACCTAGAGGAAGCAAAGAAATATATAGGTGGAAGAGGATTAGGAACAAAAATGCTAAGGGAAGAAATTGATCCCCAAATTGATCCACTTAGCTCTGAAAATAAATTGATTATTATCAATGGACCTTTGACAGGCACACCTACTCCAACAGGTGGTAGATACATGGTTGTAACAAAAGCACCTTTAACAGGAACAGTAGCCTCATCTAATTCTGGTGGATTTTGGGGAGCAGAACTAAAATTTGCTGGGTATGATGCAATTATCGTGGAAGATAAGGCAGATTCACCAGTATATATTAATATAGAAGACGATAAGGTGGAAATTAGGGATGCATCCCATCTTTGGGGTAAGATTGTTTCAGAAACTACAGCATTATTAGAAAAGGAATGCGTTGAAAAAGCCAAGGTTCTAACGATAGGACCTGCAGGTGAAAAGCTTTCAAAATTAGCTGCTATTATGAATGATAAAGATAGAGCAGCAGGACGCTCTGGTGTTGGAGCGGTTATGGGATCTAAAAACTTAAAAGCGATTGCAGTAAAAGGTAGCAAGAAGGTTTCATTGCATGATGAAGATAAATTAAAACGAGTATTTTCTAATTCGTTGAAGAAAATAAGGGAAAATGGGGTTACAGGTCAAGGTTTACCAGCCTATGGCACTGCAATACTGGTGAATATCATTAATGAAAATGGTGTATTGC
Source organism: Clostridiaceae bacterium 35-E11 (assembly GCA_038396625.1). Lineage (GTDB taxonomy): Bacteria > Bacillota > Clostridia > Peptostreptococcales > Thermotaleaceae. Next base: position 2,364,953 of record CP121688.1, on the reverse strand, counting down.
CTACAAATAATTTTCAAGAGTCTTATTATGATAAAGCAGAAGAAATTAGTGGAGAAACCCTTGCTGATAAGTATTTAGTGAAAAAAGAAGCTTGCTATAGATGTCCTATTGCCTGTGGGAGATACTGTAGAGTAGATGATATTGAAGGTGGTGGACCAGAATATGAAACGATTTGGGCTTTCGGATCTGACTGTGGGATTGCTGATCTAGGAGAAATTATTAAGGCTAATTATTGGTGTAATGAAATGGGATTAGATACAATTTCAGCTGGAGCGACCTTAGCAGCAGCTATGGAACTACATCAAATGGGAGTGATAAAAGAAGATGAATTTGATGGCATTCCATTAAAGTTTGGAAATGCAGAGGCCATTGTAGCATGGACAAAGAAAATGGGATTAAGAGAAGGTTTTGGAGATAGACTAGCTGAGGGTTCCTATCGATTATGTGAAATGTATGGTGTTCCAGAAGTTTCTATGACTGTTAAGAAACAAGAACTTCCAGCTTATGATCCAAGAGGAATTCAAGGTCATGGCTTACAATATGCAACATCTAATAGAGGGGGCTGTCATGTTAGAGGGTATTTAATTTCACCCGAAATATTGGGCTTACCAAAAAAAATAGATCGGTTGGAATTAGAAGAAAAGGCTCTTTGGGCAAAAATATTTCAAGATTTAACGGCAACGATAGATTCATTAGGTATGTGCTTATTCACCTCTTTTGCGTTGGGTGCAGAGGATTATGCTGAGCTTTGTAATGCAGTTTGTGGCACAGATCATACTGCAGAAACTATTTTACAAGCTGGTGAAAGAATTTGGAATATCGAAAAGTTGTTTAATCTTAATGCAGGTATTTCAAGTAGTGAGGATAAACTACCAAAGAGACTACTCAAAGACCCAATTCCAGAGGGCCCTTCAAAGGGCTGGGTACATAAATTAGAAGATCTACTACCAAAATATTATGTAGAAAGAGGCTGGGATGAAAATGGTATTCCAACTGAAGAAAGATTAACAGTGCTAGGGATTGCAGGGGATGCTATGGAAGAAGTTGCTGTAGCAAAAGAATAACCATTACTATAATACACAAGGACTTGCAGGCAAGTCCTTGTGTAACAATGAGATCAAAACAAATTCAAATGAAATTTTACAGAGGTGATTGGATGGGTATTGAAGTAAGGCTTTTTGCAACCTTAAGACAAGGACGCGGGAAAAAAGTTTTTTTTGACTACAAAGAGAATCTAACTCCCTTAGAAATCATTCATAGACTCAATATTTCCAAAGAGGATGTAGCGATACTTTTAATCAATGGTAGGGATGGACAGATAGAAGAACAGCTTCGAGATGAAGACTATCTTTCCATATTTCCACCAGTGGGAGGAGGTTGATTCTATAGTGTGCTATGTAAAAAATATGAATATATTGTCTAAAGAAGAGAAGGGAGAAGGGTTGTTCTATGAGGTATAATGTAATTGTAAAGGATTTACCTGCATGTATTGTTTATTCAAAGCGTATGAAAATACCCAATTATGATGCATACTTTGAAATCATTCCACAGAAGTTTCAAAAGTGAATCCAAATCTTAAATGCGCAGTACCTGAATATTGTTTTGTTATTTATCATGATGGTGAATATAAGGAAAAGAATATTGATGTTGAATTTTGTGAAGCTGTAACAACCTGGGGAAAAGATACACATACAATTAAATTTAAGCAGATGGAAAAAGTTCCAATGGCTGCCTGCGTGCTACATAGCTGATGTTGATCACAATCAATATAAAAAAGCGGAATAGAGATTTTGCCTTAGTGTATAAGTACCAGAAAAGTATTAAGATATACAGAAGGATAGTAAGACATTTTGAAAAAGTGGATTTTCAATCTGAGTATCTTAGGGAATTAAGCAGAAGTCTAGGCAATCATAAAGGTTTATCAGCAATGAAACAGCTAAAAAGACTGGAGGCTTTAGTTGATAGGATTGAAAACCGAAACAATATGCTATTTTTCCCATTCAATATGATTTTGCTTTGGGATTATCAATGCTTAATTGAACTAGAACGCTGGAAGTGTGAATCTGGATTAAGATTTGAGGAATGGCTACAAAAAATAGGTGAAATTGAAGCATTATCTAGTTTAGGGACTATAGAATATGATTATTCAGACTGGACAATTCCTAAAATCATGGAGGGGACTCCAATTCTTTAAGCCAAGAAAATAGGACACCCTTTGCTTACAAATAGGCGGGTTTGTAATGATGTAAATATACAAAATCCTTTTGAAATGTTGTTAATAACTGGGTCTAATATGTCTGGGAAGAGTACTTTTCTGAGGACAATTGGAATCAATTTGGTGCTTGCCTATGTGGGGGCACCAGTCAGTGCAAGATACATGAAATGTTCAATTTTTAGCATTCATACGTGTATGAGAATAAGTGATAATCTTGAGAAAGGCATATCTTCCTTCTATGGAGAACTATTGAGGATTAAAGAAATTGTAAAGGCAACTAAGGAAAATACACAAGTATTTTTCTTGCTTGATGAAATTTTTAAAGGAACAAACTCTTATGATCGACATATAGGCGCAAAAAAGCTAATTAAAAAATTACAACATAATGGAGCCATAGGTCTTGTATCAACCCATGACCTTGAGTTAGGTATTCTAGAAAAGGAAAATATTCTTAAAAATTACTATTTTGAAGAATATTATAAAAATGGTGAAATTTGTTTTGATTATAAACTAAGATCAGGTATTTCTACGACAAGGAATGCTCTACATCTGATGAAGATGATAGGAATAGAAGAAGAAATAGACTAAGAGAAGGGCTTTAATTCTTTCTTTAAAATGGTAGGATTTTTTAGAATAAGATAAAGATAAGAGGAGGGTAAAAATGATATTTTATTTTACAGGCACGGGTAATTCGATGTATGCTGCTCAAAAAATATCACAATTTAATAATGACAAAATCATTTCGATCGCTGAGGAAATGAAGAAAATTGAAACCTTGGAATATGACCTAGAGAAAAATGAAATAATTGGTTTTGTGTATCCGGTGTATGCATGGGGACCACCTAAGCTGGTACTAGATTTTATAAACAGGATGCGGCTTCACAATTATAAGGATCATTATGTTTTTTCCATAGCTACTTGTGGAGAAAATATTGGAAACACCATGGATGTTTTACAGAAAGCATTGAAGCATAAAGAAATAATATTAAATAGTGGTTTTTCTATCACTATGCCTAACAATTATATAATTGTAGGAGACGTGGACTCCCAAGAATTAGAAAAAGAAAAGCTTTTAAAAGCAGAGGAGAGATTACAAGTAATTAATCAAATTCTCAAGCAAAGAAAGAAGGATGTATTTGAGGTACAGAAGGGCTTTATACCAGGTTTTTTGACCAAGGTAATTAATCCACTCTTCAATACCTTTGGAGCACATTCAAAGAAATTTTATGCCACTGATGAATGTACTAGTTGTGGACTATGTGAAAAAGTGTGCTGTACAGGAAATATTACAGTAGATAGAAAACCTGTTTGGGGATCAAACTGTACGCAATGTTTGGCATGCATCCATCGATGCCCAGTACAAGCAATACAGTATGGAAAAAGAACGATAAATAAGGGAAGATATAAACATCCTGATCTGAGTTAGGATGTTTTTTTATATTCGAACGACTTGACAGGATATACTAAAAAGGATAATATATAGATATACAATACATAGATATAGGAGGTATATAATTGAAAATTAACAAGGAGCTTATTAAAGGAAGTACAACAATGCTAGTCCTGAACTTGCTAAGTACTAGTGACATGTATGGTTATCAAATGATTAAGGAGTTAGAAAAGAAATCTGATAATACTTTTACTTTAAGGGAAGGGACGCTTTATCCAATTTTACACGCATTAGAGAATGAAGGAATGGTCGAGTCGTATTGGGAAAAAACAGAATCAGCTCGAAAACGAAAATATTATCGTATTACCAAAAGTGGTAAGAAGTCATTAGTAGAAAAACAAAAAGATTGGCAGGCTTATAGTAACGCTGTAAATAAGGTTATCGGAGGTGTTTGTTGTGAATAAGTATGTTTCGGAATTTTTAAAAGAGGTATGCCATCAAATAAAATATAAAAAAATACATAGTGATATTTCAAAAGAATTGCTAGTGCATATAGATGAAATAAAGGACGAATATATTACAAAAGGGATGACAGAGGATGAAGCTACACGAAAGGCCGTTGAACAAATGGGAAATCCTACAGAAATTGGGAAAAACCTTAATAAAACCCATAAACCCAAAACTGAATGGTCAATTGTTATGCTAATCAGTATAATGGTTTTAGCAGGTGGAGGTGTTCTGTTTTCTATTGCAAGTGATACGGCTTCCTCAATTTCAATGGGACAGTTTATTAAGGCATATTTAGTATATACACTATTAGGTATTAGTATTTGTGTGGCATGCTATTTCTTCGACTATACAAAACTTGAGAAGTATTCTTTACATATTTTTGGAGTTACGATTGCTTTTTTATTTGTGTCTCAATGGTCTCCAAATACTGTAAATGGCTCTCACCAGATTATCATTGGAGCAATAAGCTTTAATCCTGTATCTACAGTTATACCCTTTTTACTTATATCCTTTTCAGGTCTTTTAACCAAATGGGGGACTGGGAATGTAAAAGATATGTTAAAATTACTTAGTTTAGCAGTTTTAGCGATAGCAATGTGCTTAACTCAGCCATCCATTGCAAGTGCTATAACACTTGGATGTGGTTTTTCGGTCATACTGACAATAGCCATTATGAATAAAAACTTTAAAGGAAATAGGAAAAGATTCCTGTCTTTTATCTATGGTAGTGGAATAAGTGGAGCAGCAGGATTTTTGCTTTTTAGTATGCTGAGGAATCCTTATCGCTTCTATAGATTACGTGCATTTTTAAATCCTAAACAAGACCCTACGGGAGCAGGTTATCTATATGTCGTTTCACAAAAAATACTATCTGGTGCTAGATTGTTTGGAAAAGGAGACGGGTTATATATTAATAATCAGAATGCAGGAGATGGATTTATACTTCCCATGATCAATTCTGAATTTATTTTTACTTATATTGTTTCTGCCTTTGGGTGGATTGCTGGGATAGCTGTGATGCTTATTATTACATTAACAATGATACGCATGTTTTTAGCAATAAGAAGAATTCGTTCAACATATGGCAAATATATTGCATGTTCAATTGCAACAGTATTTTCTCTGCAGATGGTTGAAAATATATTAATGAATTTAGGGCTATTTCCTATAATAGGTGTTTCTTTACCTCTTATTTCATATGGTGGTACAAACTTTGTTACAAATATGAGTTTAATTGGATTAATACTTGGAGTATATCGTCGGAAAGATTTAATACTAGAAAATAGCAGGTAGGATACTATTAGAAATGAAAGGATGAAAAGATAGTCACAATAAGAGGGAAAGAAGATTATCACAAGAATTATCTAATTTTCCCTCTTATTCAATTTTTTATCGATCATTCATTTTCGCGAAAATCTGCTTCAAACATATAGCCTACTCCTCTAACTGATTTTATATATTGTTCTTCAATCTGATTTTCTTCTAGCTTTTGTCTTACTCTCTTAATATAGGTATTTACGATGGCTTCATCATATAATTGGCTATTCCACACATTTTTCAAAATTTCTGCTCTAGAAATTGCGACAAATGGATGTTCAACTAAATATAACAATAGTTTGAATTCTGTCTTAGAAAGTTTGATCTCTTTGTCGCACTTTAAAACTTTATGTGCATCTTTGTATATTTTTATGTCATCAAATGCAATCATATTATTCTCAGGTTTTGCAGGGCTATATCTTCTTGCTCTACCTATGTGGGCTTTTATTCTTGCAATTAGCTCCATAGGGTCAAAGGGCTTTACGACATAGTCGTCTCCCCCAACCCCAAAAGCACGGACCTTGTCATAGGAGGCTGTATTTGCGCTTAAAAAAAGTACGGGCACATCAAAGTTTTGTCTTATTTTTTCGCAAACTTGTATGCCATCAAGGTTATTCATATTGATATCTAGTATGATTAAATCAATGGTTTCATCACAAAATGCTAAAGCATCTTTTCCGTTATATGCTTTAACCACTTTAAACCGAGAGAGATTCAAATACTCCTCAATCATTTTTACTAATCTTTTGTCATCATCTACCACCAATACTTTTCCTTCAAATTCCATAGCATTCCCTCCAAAGCAAAACAAATTATTCAGTGAAATTCTTAGGCTTTAAATCTAAGTAAAACCAAAAAGTGCTTCCTTTTCCTAATTCAGATTCAAAATAAATGTCTGAGTTGTGGGCTTGCAAAATAGACTTTGATATAAATAGACCCAAACCATAGCTGTTTTTGTCGGAAAGGTTGGATTTATAAAACATTTCAAATATATACTCTTTATCATTTTCTCGTATTCCTATACCTTCATCCTTAACCTTAAATAACATTTTGTTGTCTTCTTTACAAATGGTAACATATATATTGGTAAATTCCTCAGTATATTTTATGGCATTGCTTAAGATATTTTGCCAAACCCTTATGATTTTAATTTTATCGATATACAATAAATCATTGTTACAATCAAAATTTCCTATGAATATTCGATCGGAATTTTCAACATAATCCTTAGAAAAATGAAACAGATATTCACAAAATTCATAGCTTTGCACATATTCTTTTTTGTTCTTATTTGTGTAATGGGCCTCGTATGTGGAGTCTAGAACATCATTGACGATTCTTTGAAGGTTTTCGGCACTATCATATATTTCTTGGACAAATCTGTTTCTAGCTTCTGTGTCTAATTCAAAATTAGACATAAGTCCTTTTGCATACCCTTTTATGAGAGTAAGAGATGTCCGTATATCATGGGATAAAGTAGATAAAAATTTTGCTGTGAGATAAGATTTCATTTCTAAGGAATTGCTTAATTCTTTAGATTTTTTAATTAAAGATTTGGCATCCTTATCAAAGAAATTGAAACTTTTATCGAGTTTTCTTTTTAAACTTTCTAAAAAAGGTTCTACATGATGAAAAATTAGATTATCTGATGCAAAATCCAATGGATCATTTTCGATATTAATTTTTGTGTGATAAATTGCGTCATCAAGCATTTGATTACTATTTTCCGCTTTGTCTATATAGTTCGTAATATTAATAATGGGTCTAGATATTTTTTTTGATAAAAAAACGCTAAAAGAGATTGCGCTCATAGATATGATAAATCCATAAATAAGAACGTATTTTAACAAGCTTACAGATTTGATGTCAAGTTCTTCCTTAGGCATGAGAGTTAGTAGTATCCAGGCATTGTTCTTCATTTTTTTGTAGGTATACAGATACGTAGCATCATATGATTTTTGTAAACCCTCATTGTGGGTATAGATTTTTTCTAGACCTTCAATGTTTTGCGAGTAGGTATGACCAATGAGAGAAGTATCCTTGTGAGAAAGGATATATCCATTAGAATCAATAATGACAAAGTAGCCAGTTTGTCCCACGTTATAGTCTTTTATAAAGTTCACAAAATTTTCAGCTCTTATGGCTATTCCTGCCAAGCCAATGATCTCATTGTTTTCATTATATATAGGTGTTACTGTATTGACTATATTTTTCCCATCTGTTAAAGCGATGAGTATATCGCTTGTTTGTGTTTCATGGGTTAAAAAAGATTTCTGTATATATTCTCGCTCAGACAAATCTACATACATAGCATCGCTCATGGTGGAGGCGATGATAATCCCGTTTAAATCTACAATAAATAAATCCTTGTAATAATTATCCCTTTGATTTTTATTGATCATTTCGTTGGTTAGAATTAAATTTAGATCTGCTGTAGTAATCTTGTTATTTAAAAAGTCTATAACGTATTTGTCTCTAGCTAAAAGCTTGCTTTCTATTTTAATCCTATCAACAAGAAGATCTATTTTTTCTTGAGCTCTGAGAATCTGAATTTCAGTAAAATTATTTGCTTCCTCGCTAAGAATTTCTGCAGATTTTACATATATGGACATGCATAGTGTAATCAAAGAAATCAAAACAATAATACATATGCTTATTGTGATTTTTTTTCTAAGGTCCATTATATCACCCTTTGCTAATATCAATTTGTTTTTATAATATTCATTATATCATTAAGACCTAGATAGCATTTATGACTTTTTGATGTCTATTTTCTATAAAAATTATGAAAAATCCCTTTATTCATATTTTACCGTATATACTTTTATTACAGATTATCCTATATGTGGTTTGAGGGAAAGCAAACGTTCCCTTACACATGTGTGGGTTATTGCCTCAATTTTTAATCTCAGAAATTTCTAGACAATAATTTTTAAGAAGGAGGGGTTACACATAGGTAATATTGTATGAATGAGCTAGAAAACAATACTTAAATTAAAAGAGGGAGGAAATAAAATGAGTGGACAAGGATCAGCAAAAAATAAAACTTTATTAAATGCATATACCACAAAGGATGCCATGAAATTTATTATTTGCAGTTTAATTGGTCTTATAATGTTTTTTGTTCCTGTTAAGTTAATGGGTGCATCTACGATCTTAATAGACCATATTGTAACCGTGCTCAAAAAAGTTTTGGGGACTGGTGCTGGATATTATGCTCTTGGCGTAATTATCTTTGGTGGGCTAAGCCCTTTTGTAAAGAAGACATGGAATAAAGATAAAGTAACGATGGTTTTTTCTATTTTTAAAATTCTTGGAATTGTATCAGCATTTATGTTTTTATTTAATATAGGTCCAGCATTTTTATTTGAACCTGGCATGATGCCATTCTTATACAATAAATTAGTTGTTCCCCTTAGTTTATTGATTCCTGTAGGAGCTGCATTCCTTTCCTTTTTAGTAGGATACGGATTAATGGAATTTACAGGCGTGTTGATGCAACCGGTTATGAGACCTATTTGGAAAACTCCAGGAAGGTCAGCGGTAGATGCTGTTGCTTCCTTTGTAGGGAGTTACTCCTTAGGTTTACTGATTACCAACAAGGTATTCCTTCAAGGAAAATATACAATAAAAGAAGCGGTAATCATTGCCACTGGATTTTCAACTGTTTCTGCTACATTCATGATTATCGTTGCTAAGACTTTGGGTCTTATGGAAATGTGGAATTTCTACTTCTGGTCTACTTTAATTATAACATTTATTGTTACAGCGATTAGTGTAAGAATCTATCCAATCAGTAAAAAAAGTGATGCATATATTACTGAAAATAATGATCCCGAAATCATCGTAAAAGAAAATAGGTTAAAAACAGCTTGGAAAGAAGCATTGCAGGTTTCTAAGGATTCACAAAATATAGTAGAAAACACAATAGTAAATCTAAAAGATGGAATGAGAATGATTGGTAATATACTGCCAACGATTATGTCTATTGGACTTTTAGGTTTATTATTAGCAGAATTCACACCGATATTTGATATAATAGGATATATTTTCTACCCTTTTACAGCTTTACTTCAGCTTCCGGAGGCTATGTTGACTGCTAAAGCTCTTGCAATAAGCATAGCAGAAATGTTCTTGCCAACAAGTATTATTATGGACGCACCATTAATATCAAGATATGTAGTTGGTGTATGCTCGATATCCTGCATACTATTCTTTTCAGCATCTATTCCATGTATATTATCAACAGAAATACCTGTTTCTATAAAAGAATTGGTTATTATATGGGTTGAGAGAATCATATTATCATTAATACTTGCTGCAATTGTTGGTATGCTCTTGCTGTAACCTGTGAAGTGTTACAAGGCATTATAAAATTTCTAAGAAATATAAGAGGACGCTAGATTTGTTTAATGTTTTTATCAAGCAAATCTAGCGTCCTTTTTATTGTTTATTACTGTTGCGGCCTATCCAACCACATATCCAACCACAGAATAAGGGACCAAAGAAGAGTGTTAATAGAAAAACTAAACCCATAAGTATAAAAGCAGATTCATGTATTTTTTTAACAAAGATACCTGATACTAAATATTGATAAATTGAAACAACACCATTTTAAAATTTCCCATGATTATGATTTAGAAAGCTATGGCTTTAATTTCCTCATCTTTAAAATCACATGCTATTTTGTATAAAAGTATAAAGACACTTGATATATAAAATATGATGAAGGTTGACTTTATAATAAATGGATATGGTGCCAGTATTGTGACAATTCAAAGGAAATTTATGGAATGATTATTGATGTTTTTTATAGATTAAAGTAACCATAAGAAATGATTTAATCATTGATAAAACTGATTTTACAAAGAATACAGGATTGACTTAAAAGGTACAAGATGTTAAAATTATTCGTAAAATTTTCTGTACAATGTAAGTAAATATATAAAACAGGAAGGATATTAAATATGAAAAGAAATTTTGATATGCTAGGAATTAGTAAGAAATTAGTAAAGACTTTGAATGAAAATGGCATAGAAGAACCGACGCCCATCCAGATGCAGTCGATCCCAGCATTGTTGACAGGAAAAGATGTTATCGCACAGGCACAAACTGGAACAGGTAAAACTCTTGCGTTTTTGCTTCCAATAATGGAAAAAATCGATGTAAATAAACCTTTTATACAAGCCTTAATTATTACACCTACTAGGGAATTAGCCATACAGATTACGGTTGAAGCCAGAAAACTTGCATCCACAAAGGGGATTAATATACTAGCGGCATATGGTGGTCAGGATGTGCAGCAACAGATCAAGAAACTAAAAGGCGATATACATATGGTCATTGGTACTCCGGGGAGATTATTAGATCATCTTAGGAGAGGAAGTATTGATTTTCACCAACTTTCAATGCTTGTATTAGATGAAGCGGATCAAATGCTTCACATGGGATTTTTAAAGGATGTAGAGGAAATTATACATCAAACGGCAAAGAAAAGACAAACCATGTTATTTTCTGCAACAATGCCAAAGGAAATTCTTGCATTGACTTCTCGATATATGATAGATGCCACTCAGATACGTATACAAAGTAGTAATATAACATTGGATGAAATAAAGCAGGTCGTGATTGAAACCACAGATAGGGGAAAGCAAGATGCACTTTGTAAGGTGATTGATGAATATAGACCATTTATGGCAATCATTTTTTGTCGTACAAAACGGCGTGTAAGTGCACTGAATGAGGGGCTTCAACGTCGTGGATATAGTTCGGATGAACTACATGGTGATTTGACCCAAGCAAAACGTGAGAAAGTGATGAAGGCTTTTAGAAAACTTGAGATACAATTCCTTGTTGCAACAGATGTAGCTGCCCGGGGTTTGGACATAGAAGGGCTTACACATGTTATGAACTATGACATACCAGAGGATGCAGAGAGTTATATTCATCGAATAGGTCGTACAGGGCGAGCTGGACAAAAGGGTCTTGCGATTACGTTTGTTACAACAAAAGATCAAGAAAGGCTTAATGAAATTGAAAAAAAAATAAAAATGACATTAAAAAGACGAAAAATTGTAAAAGAAAAAGGACAAGAAAATAATACAATAATAGATGATGGAAGAAACAAGAGAGAGGGCGGGTATAATAAGTCTAGTAATAGTGTAAATCAGAGGTTAAGATACAAGAAAAATAAGAATATGAAGGCATCATCAAATAAGTATAAGCATGAAGGTGACAGAAAGCCTAAAGAAAAATCTGCAGGAGACAAAAAGAAAAATGCTCCGAGGGGGAAACAACATACAAAGTTGAAAAAAAGATCAAGATAATAGTTTTTTTAAAAACCAAAAAATAAAAGAATCTTCTTGAAACTTAAGGAAAGCCTCGATCTACAGTGGTAAATCAAGGCTTTTTTACATACTTTGTTAAGGGTTTTATCTTATTGACATCAAAAGACTGAGAAAGGTATAAGCAAGAATACAAGTCTTCTTCTACCTTGCATGAAAAATGAAAAACTTACAAAGCTTTTGATAATATATTATAATAAATTGTAAGCTTAATCCAAAAACCAAAAGAAGGTGAAAAAATGGCACAACCAAAAACCAACGCAATGCGCATCCTAGATAAGAACAAAATCAACTATAATGTCATCACATACAATAGTGAAGATGGGAAAATAGATGGTATTTCAGTGGCTGAAAAGATACAAAAAGATGTTGACGTTGTATACAAAACTTTAGTGCTACAGGGAAATAGTAAAAGTATATTTGTATGTGTTATTCCAGTTAAAGAAGAATTGGACTTAAAAAAAGCTGCAAAAGTAGCCAATGAAAAGAAAGTGGAAATGATTCATATAAAGGATATAAAAAAACATACAGGATATATAAGAGGTGGATGTTCTCCTATAGGGATGAAGAAGGAGTATAAGACCTTCATAGATGAAAGTGCTCTTAACCTCGATGAGATGATTGTAAGTGGAGGAAAAACAGGCATACAGATTGAGTTATCTGTGAAAGATTTACTGGATATTACAAGAGCAGAGATGCAAAACATAATAAAATAATGAGAAAAGAGTAGTGATGTACAAATGCATGACAATACCAAGTGATAGGCGATTTTATATAAAAAAGGAGGATTTGTCGAATTTCTAAAGAATATAACAGTGTATGTTTTATGTAATTATTCAGTAAATTGAAAGGAAAGAAACGATTTATGAATTGTGTCGAAGTACAACAAAAACATGTTCTTGGGAGCAGTATATTCATAACGATGAAAGACGGCAACACAATAAACGGAATACTTGATCAGATTGCACGCACCTTTGTTGTGATAGAAACAATAGATAGTAGTGCTCGCATTGAAATAGAGGAGATAGAAAGTATCGTAGCAGAAGCTTGGCAAGATGATTGGAATGATGACTTAGAACAATTAAAGCAGAAATATGAAGAAAAAATGAAAAGCACCAATTGGAATTTAGGAAAGCCCCAGGTACAATTGACGTATGATTATTTAAAAGATAAATCAGTACCGATTAATGAATATAATATGGAATACAAAAAGATATGTAGCATGACACAGTGTACTAGTAGAAAGAATAAAGCTAATGGACTTTTTAAAAAATTAGAGAGACTGAAAGAAAAATATGAGGATAAAAAGATCATATCAGCTATGATGGGTTATTTGTCATATTTAGTAAATGAGCAGACCTTTGATTTGAGATCATGCATCTATTATTATCGACAAGCTGTCATATGTTTTGAATATGACGAATTATGGCCTAATCTAGCTATGGCATCCATTCGATCCAACAATGATTATTTAGCAATTTATGGCTTTGAAAAGTACTTTTCCAGATATGATATTAAAACAAATCTTAATCACTGGTTAATTTATATTTATAAGGTTACAAAACTAGGAATAATCAAGTCGTTGCAAAATGTACTAGCCCATGCATCAGAAGAGGAAATAAATTACTTTTTTGAAGCTGTAATATATATGCTGTTAGAAACAAAAAATTCAACTATTGCTAAAGAACTTTACTTAAAAATGAAGACAGGCAAACTAAAACGAGCAGATATGATGGGTGACTTGGATGTACTAAGAAATCAAATAAGTTATAAACCTACCTATGACAGGTTTGTTCAGATTATCGATGAAAGCATAGAGAGTGGTAGCCTATATCATGAAACGATCGATCCTCCCATTACCAAGGGTCTAATCTATGAATTTGTACCCAATCAAAACTATGGATTTGTTATTGGGTCTGATTGGATCAATTACCATTTTCATAAAAATGAACTAAGATACACTTCAAATGAAGATTTTGATATGATTCTAAAGCATGATTACAGCAACTCATGCTTGCCTTGTGAAATAAAAACATATGTAAAAACTTATCCAAGAATGATTCTAGATAAACTAATTCCTATTAGCAATCCAAAAACGTTTAACATAACATTAACAAGTCAAAAAACAGGGTTTGTGGATACGCTTTACAAAAAAGCTGTATCTTTTGCTGAAATGGGTGAATACCACAGAGCTATTCAATTGTTAAGACCTATGGTAGATTCGGCTCCGATTGCATTAAAAGCTCAAAATACGCTAGAGAAGTGGATAGGTTGTGCCAAAATAAAAGGGCTACCAAGGGGAAACAATCCTTTTGCTAGGGCTGAAAGAGCTAGATTAGCTGAAAAAGATACGCCAAAAGCGATACAACTGTATCAAGAAGCAATATTAAAACAAGATAATGAAGAAAGTGCTATAAAAAACCTTACCAGTTTGTACTTTGGTTTAGATAGGCTGGATGAAGCCATTGATCATCTTAAACGAAATAATCAGTTTGTGAATGATAGAGTGTGGTTTAACAATACACTTGTTAATGCATATAGCAAAACGGGACAATATGATGAAGCCATTTCTCTTTTGCAAATCATCCTTAAGGAAAATAGATACGAGGAAAAACAAAAAAGCATATTATTGAATCATATTGGTAAGTGCTTTCTGATGAAAAATGATTTTAAAAATGCAGCGATCAATTTTAAAGATGCCTTAAAATACGCACCAGAAGACATTGATATCATGTGCAATTTTGCTCAAGCAAATATTAATCTAGGAAATCTTTATGAGGCGGAAGAAATAATCAATAAGCTTTTCCTATGTAGTGATGGTTCAAAGTGCGAGCAGTTATTAAAACAATTAGAGGAGCGTAAAAAGCACTTGCAGAAAGAACATAATAATAATGTGCAAGAAAACAATCAGTATAAGTATTCAACACATGAAATTTTAACATTTATAAAAGAAAATACACCTTTAATATGGGAAAAATATGAAGCCTTCGATGTAAATGGTGGGAGAACACCATCAAAAGAATTGTCCTATGAGATAAAGGCCAGCTTGCAATTAATAGATCAACCTGCCAAAAGATTAGAACAGTTCATCTACTTAGCCCATCTTTACAGACAAATTTCAGATAGTAAAGGATTATTGTGTAGTTTTATAGATTGCGCCAGAGAGTCTGTAAAAATTGCAAAAAATATTCGAGATTACGGAAAACAACGGTGTTTTGCATATGAAGCTTTAGTGTTGGCTAAGTTTGATGAAAAGCATATCAGTGATAGCAGTGATTTTGTGGAAATGATGCTAGGTGACTTTATTGAAGGGGTTATATATTTCCATAATATAAGACATGTTAAAGAATGCTCTCATCAGTTTAATTGGATAGCGGAAAATGTAGAAAGCAAGTATTTGGATAATATACTGAACTCTCTCGTTGATATTACATATTGCGTAATAAAATATAACGAAATAGATAAAATAGCAGATAAGACACAGTATTACTCAATATTGCTTACAAAAATAGAACAGGCGAGTAATATGATTAATAGATTAAAATATAGAAAATATTCAAAGGTGTTAAAACATATGATTGCTGCTTGGAGAACATTGGCGATTCAAGAAAGTAGTAATCTTATTAACGAACCTAATTTAGTTGTTAAGTTTCAAAATAATGACATGAAGAGAGAAGGAACGATTTTTTTAGAGATCTATAATAAAGGAAATGGCATAGCAGAGAATGTAAAAGTAACCATTAATATTAATGGCAAAGGTGTGGTTAAGAATGGATCCTTTAGGGAAATCCAAAGCGTACGAGGAAATGATAGGGTGCCCCTAAGCTTTGAATGTGTTATGAATGAATGTGATGATTTTGAAGTTGAATTTTTTGTTGAATATATGGACATAGCAGCAAAACATCATGTCATACTACCTTCTCCTAAAACAGTGATGAAGATTGTTACGGAGAAACAAAGCTTTAGACGGATCAATGATCTGTATGGATTAAATGCTGTGAATAAACCAAAGCAATTCTTTGGTCGAAAAAAAATCATCAATGATATCTATGAAAACTGCTATTCTGTTGAGACCAATAATTTGTTAGTCATCCATGGAATGAGAAGAGTAGGGAAAACATCGATTCTTAATTTTTTAAAGAATACACTAGAGGGAGATACGATTCCTGTTTTTGTAGATTTACAGGAAACAGGAGCTTACAACTCCATGGCAAGCTTGGTCTACTCCACTTTTGCTAGAGGTATTTATGAAGCACTGGCAGATTATAATATAAAAATCAAAGAGCCAACGCTAGATTTATTTTTAGAAGAGCCTTTACTGGCGATGGATCATTATTTAGACGATATTAAAGCGGCTATAGGTAAGCAGAAAGTAATCATCATGCTTGATGAATTCGAAGAATTGCTGGTGGGAATCAATGAAGGACGCTATCCACAACAGTTGCTTGGTTGGCTGAGAAGTAAAATTCAGCATAGAAATGAATTGAAGTTTATTGTAGCAGGAGCAGATAAAGTGCTTGAAATGATATTTGATTATGCACAAACCATATACAATATGTCAATTTCAATACCTGTTAGTTTTTTAGAAAAAGAAGAAGCCATCGAGCTTATAACGAAACCATTAGCAGGAATAGCGAACTTTAATGACAGCAGTGTAGAGAGAATATACAATCTTACTAACGGTCATCCTTACTATACAAAGATTATTTGCTCTCAAATTGTGAGACTGTTAAATAAAGAAAAAAGAAATAACATTTATTTATCTGATGTTGAGAGGGTGGCAGAAAATATTGCATCAGATACACAGTCCCCATATTTTAAGCACTTGTGGGATTCAATAGATAAAATTGAAAGAATCATCGTAGCAGTATTGGCTGCACAGCTTTTCCATCCTTATGACACACTATCTTTTACAGAACTAATGAATAAGACAGAAAAATATATCCAAGTAGATAAGGGGGCGTTTAATAAAGCAATAACAAATTTAGAGTACAAAAACTTGCTCATTGATATGAATGTCTCTACTCGAAAAAGTGAATATCGATTTGCCATAGATTTGGTAAGACGGTGGATACAAGTTCATAAGCCAGTTGACAGGATATATATGGAGGTATAGTCTATGCATCTTACAAACCCATTTACCAATAAGAGACCCATCAATAAAATTGAAAACTTCTATGGACATGGTTTTTTAGTAGAAACCATATTTTTCGATTATATAAATAATGCTGATTTACCATGTCTCTCTCTTGTAGCAGAAAGAAGCATGGGGAAATCAACTATTCTTAACGCTTTGTTTTTTACTGAAAATATAGAAAAGTATGAAGTGGATTCGACAGTTGTTATGGTATATTTAGATTTTGCAGAAAGCTTACATGAAACTGCTGATTTTTATAAAACAATTCACAGCTCGATCAATACTACTGTACAAGAAAATATGAATCTTGATGAAGGATTAAAGAAAACATTAAACAAAATTTATGAAAAGACAATCAGAGAGAAAGAGCTATTTGTGCTACAAGACAACTTTAAGGATATGATGAGAAGATTAGCAAGGGAAGGCTATAAAAGTGTCCTTGTAATAGACAATTTTGAAAATGCAGTGGAAGAATTTAACTTAACCTATAATGAGTTTAATTTTTTAAGAACACTAGCAAATCCAAGATACAATGTGCAATACATAATAGCTAGTTTAAGAAGTCTCGATACAATATCGATAGAAACTGTCAGCTCTGGTTTTTATAATATTTTTACAAAAGAAACCATTCCCTTATTCAATGAGAAATCGATAAATCAATACGTCATCCATAATTTTCATAAAATGTCTTTAGAAATTAAGGATGATGAAATAGAATGGATAAAAAAGGCAAGTGGAGGATATCCATATATTTTGCGTTCAGCGTGCAATTGTTTATTAACCAAAAAGCAAAAAAACCAGGAATACGAGACGTATGAAAATTTTATAATGAATGTTAATAGCGAGTGTTATACAATATATGATTCCATTTTAAAGCGTGCCAGTGAAGAAGAAAGACAAATTTTAAAAGCTCTAACTTTAACAGATAGCAATATTGTAGAAGATACATATCAGATTAAAGCTTTAGTGGACCGATACCTCTTAAAAGATGTAAGTGGTTATGAATTTGTTTCGGATGCTTTTAAGCATTATTTTAAGCACATTGATTTAGGGATCTACCAATCTATGGATGAGGTAGCGGTAGCTGTAGAGACCAATCCAAATAGTTATGAAGATGCGATTCATTTGATTAAAGACTTTATTCAAGCTTTTAATGCTGCGCTGAAATTAGATCAAGGTGGGGAAGATGATTTTAGAGAGAGTGTAAGTACCGTTAAAAGCTTATTTGCTGACAAGATTGATTTAAAATCTTCAGATGCATTATCAGCTGACTTTGGTACATTCAGCTTCTGGGATACATTAGAAAGTGAATCAAAGGAAAATTTATTAGTGGCAGAGCGACTAAATGCTCTATATGGACAAGCAGATTTGGACTTAGCTTTTATAAGTTTATTGTATTGTAGGAGTGTAGAACTCGAGATCAATACAAAACTTCTACCCTATCTACAAAATAAATTTCCGAATCAGTTAGTAAGAAATGATGAGATTTCAAACAGACATTATATCATGATAGGAGAACTAGAATATTTGACGAAGAAAGAGCCGAAAATTATAAGATTTGTTGAACAAAATAGTGTAAACCTAGTTAATCTACGTAATGATTTAAGGAAATTAAGAGACATTAGAAATAATACAGCCCATAGCAATGATATAGATGGTAAAAAAATTAGTAAAGAAGAAATAAAAACCCTTAGAGGCATTATTTTTAGAAAAGCAAACGAAAGTTTCTTTGATGTACTTCAACAATTGACAAAATAACCTCTCCAAATAAGACTATTTCTTCAAAGGCACTTGCCTAAAAATTATTTAGAGCAAGTGCCTTTTCATATTATTTGAAAGATATTTTTTCTAAATAGCTATAAACAATCATTAGAAAGTGAAACTTGAAGATGGATTCTTCTGATTACTTGGTTTCTAATATGTTCAGGTTCAATAACGATCACGGAACTCCCCAAAGAGAGAATATCTCTTATAATTTCAGATTCATCAAATTGGTAGTAGTAGATTTTAAGTAAATGCTTGTCTGTTGTAGGATGATAACATGCTTCTTTTTGATAATATGAAAAGAGGGAAAAACATCTTTCGATTGCATTATACTTATTATCAATTTCTAGCACTAAAGGTTGCTTCACTTTTTTCTCTCGCAGTTTTTTTAGTGTGGTATTTTTTACATCTGAATGTTCATCTTCTAAAACTTCTATATGTAGAAACCTAGAAAGATTCATTTTTATAGGTCTTTCCAAATTAACAGGTAGTGACGACAACCGAAATCTATCATTGCGAAGGGAATATTCTATTCTAAAAGGATACGCTTCCTTATTCTCGTATAGTTTACCCTGCTTATCCTTATAAGTATAGCGTATCATTTTTTCCTGTCTAACAGCCTCAAGAAGGAATTTGAAATTCTTCTGATAAACTACATCACTGAAGTCATCACAGTATTGGTCTTGATTTTTTATATCCCAATATTTTGGCTCGAATGGGCTAGGGATAGGTTGTAGCGCAGCAACAAGTTTGTTAATGGTAATATTCTTTAGAAACAACTGAGACTTTTGATCCTGAAGAATCATTTTAAGCCACTGTTTTTCAATGAGGGTAGGTCTTACAGGTATTTTGGATTCAATAACTGGCTTATATGTGTTTTTGTCTTTTTTTAGAATATGGTAATTAGCATTGTCTATGTTATGCATTGATTGTGTAACTTTGTTAAGTAGAGAAGCTTCAAATTCAAAATCGGCTTCATAAAAACCATTTTTTCTGAGAAATGCTAAAAGACTTTTTTCAGTGACAGGACCCTTTATCATAAAATTATTAATGATTTTGCTCACTGTAGAAAAATATTTATTTTTATGGGGGCTAAACAAGACCATATTTTTTTAATGCCTCCTTCCAGTCTGTGTCAAGTTTTTCAGATATATTATGGGAGTTGCTTTCTCTAATTTTGATAAAACCAGCAAATGTTCTCAACCAAGGAATCATTTCATTCGGGTCTGTAACCTCTATACGATACAGATATCGGTTCTTCTTTAATTTTGTAAGCGTTCCCCATTTTCCTTCTCGCCTAAAACGATCTAAAATATAACCATAAATATTTTCATCAAGATGTATTTCCACTTCAACTGCTGTCAAGCCTTGCGACTTATCGAAGAGTGTTGCACACCAACTTTTGTAAGTAGCTTTTTCATAGGTTTGGTATTTGTTATCTCGTGGTTTTTCTTGATGATCTTGTCGGGCGTTATGGATTCTATCTATTCGAAATAGGG
Source organism: Clostridiaceae bacterium 35-E11 (assembly GCA_038396625.1). Classification (GTDB taxonomy): domain Bacteria; phylum Bacillota; class Clostridia; order Peptostreptococcales; family Thermotaleaceae. The sequence continues at coordinate 2,344,777 of CP121688.1, read as the reverse complement.
AAAATTGATTGGAGATCATGTCTAAACCATAAAGATATTGTCTTCCATACTGTATATCTTGGATCATTTTCAACGGAATGACATGCTTTTGCACATCATTAGCACCATATTTAAATCTAATTTTTTGATTGCTACTTATACAATTTATAATAATCCAAGTGATTTCATCATCAAGAATGCTTTGTAAGTGAGTATGTTTGTACATAATACTATCACATGGATCAATATCTATTCCTCTTTCATACTTCAGATAGTTCTTGATAGTATCTGAAAGATATACCCCTGGCACACATATAGCAGCAGTATTTGAAAAGAAGGTTACCGCTTCTAATAACAACACAATTTCTTCATTTGTGAGGCATGAAAAGAAGTCATTAGAAATTCTATATCGCTTTTTATTTTTATCTATTTCAAGCTCAAGTAGATTTTCTGAAGACATTTGTTTTACTTTGCGTCTTAAAGTACTAATTTCAAAGGATTGAAAGTTTTCGGCTTCATTGGAAAGCTTAGCTATGCATGCATCCATCAATTCTTCAATTGTCATAGATTGTTCTTTCTCACTTAGCATTTGTTGTATTAAAAAGTACAGAACAATGTCATTCCAATTAAAGCTTCTTGTAAGAAATGAATAGGACAGAAAATTTTCTGTACAGGTAAACATATCATAATTCAAGCTAATATATTTGGTATGCCCCTCAGTATGTTGCTTAACGTATTTCCCATTCATATAATTCATAATCCGTCGCTTCTCATTATCATATTTTCTTCTACTTATTTTTTTTTGATCAAAATCATTCCTAGAATAGCATCCGTATAAATAAAAGTTTCTAAGAACATCTCGAATCGTATCATAATGTTTAATAAAATTTTTATATTTGCTTTTTCCCATATTAACCTCGCATAGTTTTTGCCACGACCTAAGAAAGGTTTGTAGCTATAATAATTATTGTAAGTTGGTTGAAGGTAGTACATAAAAATATTCAACAACATTGAATGAAATACCTTCTAGGCAAGAAAAATACTTAGAAGTTTACATAGGTAAGAAAATTCACTGTAAAGGATAAAACAGAGAGAACCATAGAAGATAGAAGGGAGGTGAGAGTATGGAAGATTTCCTAGACATGGTGGAAGTCATCATTGACGTTATAGAAACAATAACTGACGTCATAAATGACTAATAGGGTGCAATTTCGAAAGGAGGTGCGCATATGATAAACAAAGTCGTGAAGCAGGTCGTTATAACTTCTGTTATAGAAGGAGGGAGAAGGACAATCTGCGAAAACCAAAATAACATCATAGAGAATTCAATGGATGTTATTTTCGAAAAAGGTGACAAAGCCATCGATGACTTTTTTGATCCTTTGATAAGGATTGGAGGAATAATCGATGATATCTTCGGATGGTAAGCATCCGTTATAGACAAAGGAGGTGATTATATGGCAATACCATTGAAGATGATCCTTACCATCATAGCTACACTGCTTCAGATGATTGCAGAGGGAATGTCTGAAGCAGAAGCAATAAACATCATATCGTCTAGATATGGTGTTAGCAAAGAACTGCTTAGAAAATATCTCTAAGTGGTTTTTTTGTTTATATGGAAAAAATGAACTGTAGATTTAGTCACAAGTCAATATGGAGGGAAGGCTTATACTTATAATATTGCGTGAATTAGGTGCAAACAATATAATAGAGATGTATATAAATCTAGAGAATATTGCTGAAACTATAGGAAATTATATTTTAAAAAAAGAAAGGAGGATCATTTTACATATGGAAATACAAGTATTCTTAAAAGGAAAAAAAGAACCTATTGTGTATAAAGGAGATAGAATTGATATATTAAATTTTGAGATGTCTGGTGTAAAATATAAACAAATTAGATATTTTAAAAAAGGTTTTAGTAAAAGTGAATTTATAGAAGAAGGCATCGTAAACAAAATAATAGAAAGGGAATAAAGGGGATAATAGATTAAAAGAATAATATCAGCTAGGCATGAATGGATAAATTAAGACCGTGAATTTTTGAACTTTTTATTAAAATAATATGTATTGTATGATATAATATCGAACTGTCTGAACAAATACTGTTATCATATCGGTAAAAAATGAGGTGATTAGATGAGTGACATTGCTGGAAAAGGATGTGAAATTTTAGTTCCTATTGAAGAAAGAAAACCCCTAAATGAGATCGAGCGAAGTATTATTACGAGATACCGAAAAAATATATGGGCAAAATTTATAAAAGCATTAAAAGATTTCCGTCTAGTCGAAGAAGGGGATAAAGTTGCTGTGTGCATATCTGGTGGAAAAGATAGTATGCTTATGGCTAAGTTGTTTCAAGAATTGAAGAGACACCATAAGGAAGTAAATTTTGAGTTAGCGTTTGTTGTAATGGATCCTGGCTATCATCCAGATATTAAGCGTTTAATGATAGACAACTGTAAGTATTTAGATATTCCGATTGAAATCTTTGAATCAGGCATTTTTAGGGTAGTAGATGGCATAGCAAAAGACTATCCTTGTTTTATGTGTGCAAAAATGCGTCGAGGCGCATTATACAATAGAGCAAAAGATTTAGGATGTAATAAGCTAGCCTTAGGTCATCATTTTAACGATGTAATAGAGACAACTTTATTAAATATGTTATATACGGGAAACTTCAAAACAATGCTTCCAAGATTGCGGTCTACAAATTTTCAGGGGTTAGAATTAATTAGGCCTCTTTACTATATTGAAGAACGTCATATAGAGCATTTTACACAAGAAAGTGGAATATGGCCACTGAACTGTGCTTGTATGGTTGCTGCAGAAAAAACAGCAAGCAAAAGGCATGAGATGAAAAAACTAATTGCTGATTTAAAGAATACGATTAGAGATGTAGATAAATCTATATTTAATGCAGCACGAAATGTAAATATGGAGGCTATTTTAGGATGGGAAAAGGAGGGTAAGAAATACTCTTATTTAGATTTTTATTTTGATGAGTAAATACAATAACTACCCAGACGAAAATTAGCTAGATCTAGTATTAGGTATTCTTGACGATAAAGCTGTAAGATTACAGTTTTATGTATTGGATGGATCTGATATGACAGCAATTTATTATAAAATCTATGGATATAGAATTAATGAGACTGATAGATTAAAAGGAATAAAAGTAATGTGCTGTGACCGATGTTTATATGTTAAATATAAAGATCGGTATTTTTGTGACAAGGATAGCACAATCTATGATGAAACAAAAATATCTTTAAGCAAGATTTGATATGAGATATAATAAAAAAGATTAACATTCATAAGATATGAAAAATTTCTAAAATGTAGCAGAGAGGTAAAAATGATCAACAACATTTCAAAAAATATGCTTGATTATATAACACGTTTTATTGAGGAAAGTTTTGGCCTGTATTTTTGTGAGAAAAGATTAAAAGACCTTATTAGAGGTGTATCCAATGCAGCCAAACAAAAAAATATTGATTTTGAAGAATACGCAAATTTAATACTTTTAAATAAATTATCTGAGAAAGACCTTGATAATTTGGTAAATTGTCTTACTATTGGAGAAACGTATTTTTTTCGGGATGAAAAACTATTTGAAGTTATCAGGAAAGAAATATTGCCAGCCATAATACATGATAGAAAATACACAAGTAAAAGTTTGAAAATTTGGAGTGCGGGCTGTTCTTCAGGGGAAGAAGTATATTCAATCGCTATATTAATCAAAGAACTGATTTCCGATTATAAAAATTGGGATATTCAGATTATTGCTACTGATATAAATGACTCTTTTTTGAAGAAGGCAAAAAAAGGAATCTACAGTGAATGGTCTTTTAGAGGTGTAGACGTAGATTTTAAAAACAAGTATTTTGACAGAGTAGATCATATGCGCTATAAACTTAAGGACGATATTATGAAACTTGTAAAATTTCATCGTGTAAATTTAGTGGATCAGGTTTATAGGACAGATAAGCGTCTAATTAACAATATAGATATTCTATTTTGTAGAAATGTACTTATGTATTTTAGCAAAGATCAAGCACAAGAAATACTTTTGCGTTTTTACAACACTATGGCAGATAAAGGATGGCTAGCAGTAGCGCCTACTGAAAGCTTTTTGCTTAATGATACTGCTTTCATGCCTGTGAATATGGAAGGTATATTTTTGTATTATAAAAAGTTTAAAACAAATGAGTTTGTCAAACCAATAGATACAAATGATATAGAAAAAAATTTATTGATAGAAGATGAAATAAATAAACACTATCCTACTCTAGATATGCATAAGGATATGACGAAAAAAAGTTTTATCCCTTCAGGAATAAAAGATATGGAAGTTGAGAAAGAATTGCTAACAGAAGATAAAAATAATATTGAAGAATTCGAAAAATTATCTAAGTCCTTTGCAAATCAAGGGAAGTTTGAAGATGCCATTAAATGCTGTAAGCAGGCTATTACAATGGACAAAATGAATCCTTATTATTACTATCTTCTTGCAAGTATTCAACAAGAACAAGGACATATTATAGAAGCTATTGCATCATTAAAAAAAGCCATTTATTTAGATGCAGACTTTGTTATGGCTTATTTTGATCTAGGAAATTTGAATTTGAAACAAAAAAAATATAAAGAAGCACTTAAAAACTTCAATAATACACGGGCGTTGCTTAGTCAGCTTAATGAAGACGATATTCTTCCTTATTCAGAAGAAATGACCGTAGGCATGTTAAAACAGATTATTGAAAGTATAGGTGATGGAGGTTGTTATGGAGAAAGATAATGCAGAAGAGAGTGTTAAAAGCATTGAAATTCTAGAGTTCATATTGGATGGTGATAAGGTACGTGAGAAATATGCAATTGAAATTTCATATACAAATGAGGTATATTCGGTCAAAGATGTTACCATGCTTCCTTGTACACCTTCCTTCATCATAGGTATTATCAACTTTAGAGGGAAAATAATATCTGTAATAGATATTCGGAATTTCTTAGGTCTTACGATGAAAAAAATAGATAATGACAATGTGAAAAAAGTAATTGTTGTAAAACTTAATGAAATTGAGGTTGGGATAGCGGTAAAGGACATTTTAGGATGTAGTGAAATATATTTATCAGAAATACAAAAAAATATTTTAACCATCACAAATTTTAAAATGGAATATTTTAAAGGGGTCACAAAAGAAAGGAGTTTAATCTTAGATATAAAAAATATACTGATGGATGAAAAAATCATTGTAAATGAAGAAGTGATATAATTGTTTGGAGGGAGGATGTATTTATGGTAAAAGTAAACTTTATTAAAAGCTTAAGAGGAAAATTAATTATATACTGTTTAATCTTATCGATTGCACCAGCATTAATTATTGAGGGTTTGAGTTACAGCAATGCAAGAAACTCGTTACAGCAAGGCGCCATTGACCAACTTACTTTTATAAGAGATACAAAGAAAAAAGAAATAGAAGATTATTTTAAAGCCAGTCAGAATAAAGTTTTATATATGGCTCAGGAAAAAGAAACGATAGCTGCCATGATGGAATTTAGTCAAACTTCATTAAATACCAATGTGTACGATCGCATACATGAAAAATATAATGGTGCTTTTTTAGAATTTATTAATAAACTAACATATGGTGATGTGCTGCTTGTAGACGCTAAAAGTGGAGAAATCGTATATTCTACATTTAAGGAACAAGATTATGGGACAAATCTCTTGAAAGGACCGTATAAAAATACAAATGTGGCAAGGGCATTTGAAATTACACAAAATAGCAATGACAAAAACCTCACAACGATTACAGATTATGAATTTTATGGTCCTTCAAACAATCAGCCTATTGCATGTATTGCTGCACCAATCTTTAATGGAGATGAACAAGTAGGTGTTTTAATTTTAAAACTAGGGGCAAGCAAAATAAACGAAATTGTATCCAATAATAATGATTGGGAATCTTTAAATTTGGGCAATAGTGGAGAGGTAGTTGTGATTGGACCTGACTATAAATTGCGAAATAATATGCGGTTTATAAGTGATAATGAAGACAAAAAAATTAAAGCAGCAGGATCTAGTATTCTTTTAAAGGAAATTAAAACAGAGGGAACAGAAGCTGTGATGGAAGGCAAGAGCGATGTAGATACATACTTTGACTATCAAAACATCAAATCTATTGTTGCTTATACCCCATTAAGTATTGATAATTTAAAGTGGGCTGTTCTTGTTAAAATAAATGAAAAAGATGCATTCCATTCAGTCCATAAACTACTAAGTGTAATCATACCTATTTTAATATTTGCTGTGATAGCCATTATCGTCTTTTCAGTCATGATAGCATCAAACATTGCAGTACCCATGATTAGAATGTCCAAAGTTGCTTATCAGATAGCTCAGGGAGATTTGACCGTTGAAGTAACAAAGGAAAAACGTTCAGATGAATTAGGCATTTTAACAGAAGCCATTGGCAATATGTTAGACAACCTTAGGGAACAAACAAAAGAAATCATGAATGTAGCAAATGTACTCGCCTCTTCTGTGAATGAAATTACTGTATCGCTTACGCAAGTGACATCGGGGGCATCTGAAACTTCTTCAGCGGTTAGCGAAACCACAGCAACCGTTGAGGAAGTAAAACAGACATTATATGTGTCAAATGAAAAGACAAAAAATGTTTCAAATGGAGCAAAACAATCTCTTGAAATATCTAAAGCAGGAAACAAATCAACAGAAGATACATTAGAAGGAATGAAGGTTATTAATCTTCAAATGCAGGATATTGCACAAAGCATAATCGCTTTAAGTGAGCAAAGTGAATATATTAGTGATGTGATAGAGCGTGTTGACAATATTTCTGAACAATCAAACATTCTTGCGGTAAATGCTTCAATAGAAGCAGCAAAAGCTGGAGAACATGGGAAAGGTTTTTCAATCGTAGCACAGGAAATTAGAAATTTAGCAGAACAATCAAAAGAGGGCACTAAACAGGTAAGAAGTATATTAAAAGATATACAGAAGGCAGCGAATACAGCTGTATTGACAACGGAAAAAGGTATAAAGCTTGTAGACGGAGGCATGAAGCAAGCGGCTGAAGCAGGAGAGGCTATACAAAAACTTATGGAAACGATTAATCTGTCGGCACAGGCAGCAATTCAGATAGAAGCATCTAGTCAGCAGCAGTTAGTTGGAATGGACCAAGTAGCCATAGCAATGGAAGGTATAAATGAGGCAAGTATCCAAAATGTAAGCAGTATGAAGCAATTAGAGGAGGCAACGCAGAATCTTCAAGAAATGGGATATAGGATCAAGCAACTAATTGAAAAATATAAGGTTTAAGGAAAGAGAGGATAGGGATGCGTATAAATGATGCTGAATTTTTTAAAAAGCTTCGCTCCACTTTCAAAATAGAGGCACATGAGCATGTAAGAGCCATTTCTTTGTCGTTGCTTGACTTAGAAAAAACTCCTATTGAAGAAGAAAGAAAATCGATTATTGAAAGGATACATAGGGAATTTCACAGCTTAAAAGGCGCGTCAAGAGCAGTAAGTTTAAAAGAAATTGAAACGATCTGCCATGCTTCAGAAAATATATTTTCTAAAATAAAAAAAGAAGTCTTGCCATTGAGCACAGAGATGTTTGATGTTTTTAATAGAGCAATTGATACCATAGAAGACATTCTTTGTCTACAGGAAGGGAAGTCAAGAGATATCTCAGAAATTATGGGAGAACTTAAGAAAATAGAAACTGGAAATTTAGTAAAGAGTGACTGGTTAAAATCTGTGGAGGTACCCAAAAATCTTGATAACACAAATATAAACAGAAATACAGCGTGTAAAGACGTACAGGAAGAAAATACTCTCATTACAAAAAAAAAAGAAGGAAAAGACGCTACAAAGGAGATACAAGCACAGGAACATAATATTGTAAAGATGCATGCAGATAGGACAAGCGAAACGGTTAGAGTTTCTAAAGCAAAATTGGATGCTTTGCTGATTCAAGGTGAAGAAATGATCTATGCAAAACTTTCAGCTATTCAGAGGGCGAAGGAGATTAAAGAAGTTAAGGAGCTAGTGGATTTATGGAAAAAAGAAAAACGGGACACTTTTATCGAAAAGATTGAAAAGAAGATGGTACTTTTATTAAAATCTACTGAAGATGAAGTGAAAATTATTGAAGCCATGACCGATACTTTTATAGAAGATGTAAAAGATATCATGCTTTTTCCTTTTTCTTTAATTGTTGAATTATTTCCGAAGATGGTGAGGGATTTATCTAGGCATGTTGAGAAAGAAATTGAATTCATTTGTAGAGGTACTGAAATAGAAGTGGATAGGCGTATTTTGGATGAAATAAAAGATCCGCTGATACATATTATTAGAAATGCGATTGATCATGGTATTGAAAAAAGTGAAGAAAGAAAAAAATTAAAAAAATCTCCAAAAGGAACAATACATCTGACGATTTCTCAAGTGAGCAGCGATAGGGTAAAAATTGAAGTGGCTGATGATGGGGCAGGAATAGATGTGGATAAAATTAAGAATCAGGCTGGTAAAAACAAGATCTTTACAAAAACGCAAATTGACCCTATGGACGATGAAAATACAAAGATGCTTATTTTTAAATCAGGATTTTCTACTAGCGAAATAATTACGGATATATCTGGTAGAGGGTTAGGACTTGCTATTGTATATGAAAAAGTCCAAAAGCTTGAAGGCACTATAACGGTAAAAAGTGAAAGAGGCCAAGGAACGACATTCACCATCATACTTCCTATAACGATTTCAACGAATAGAGGAATCATTGTAAAGGTGGCAAAACAAGATTTTGTAATACCTACGGGAAAAGTCGAAAGGGTTGTCACAATTAAAAAAGATGATATAAAAATAATGGAAAATAGAGATACCATCGTATTAGATGACTGCATCATTCCCATTGTGAACCTGAAAAATATATTGGAAATACAAGATAAAAAAGCAGTAGAATATGCTAGAGATACGATTTCAGTTTTAGTAGTAAATGATTTAGGAAGCAGAATCGCTTTTCAAGTTGATGAAATTATCATAGAGCAGGAAGTACTTGTAAAAAGATTTAATAAACAATTAAAGAAGGTTAGAAATGTTACAGGAGCCACTATTTTGGCTTCAGGGAAGGTTGTACCGATATTAGATGTTCAAGATTTAATAAAATCATCATTGCAATATGCCAATAAATCTTCAGGTATTAAAGCAGACAATGAAAAAAATGAGGAATTAAAAAAATCTATTATTGTGGTAGAAGATTCAATTACATCCCGAACGCTTTTGAAAAATATTTTAGAAAACAATGGATATATAGTGAAAACAGCAGTTGACGGCCTTGCAGGATGGAGAATGATAAAATCTCAAAAATTTGATCTTGTCATAACTGATGTGGAAATGCCAGAAATGGATGGATTTGCGTTAACAGAAATCATTAGACATGATCCTGAGGTTTCTGAAATACCCGTTATTCTTGTAACGTCTCTAGAATCAAGAGAAGATAAAGAGCGGGGTGTAGATGTTGGAGCAAGTGCGTATATTGTAAAAAGTGATTTTGAACAAAGTAATTTATTAGAAATTGTAAAGAGATTAATATAAAAGATGTGTGCAGGAGTGGGAAAAATGATAAAAGTATTGGTGGTAGATGATTCTCCTACAATTCAAGAATTAATAACACATATACTCAATTCTGACAAGGATATTCATGTAATTGGTGTAGCTAATAATGGAGAAGAAGCCATTAAATTCATGGAGAAAAATGCTCCAGATATAATAACCATGGACATAAGTATGCCTGTCATGGATGGATTTGAAGCAACCAGAAAGATCATGGAAACAAACCCTGTACCTATTATCATAATAACTGGATTGTTTGATGCAAAGGATGTTGACAGAACTTTTCAAGCAATGGAGGTAGGAGCTGTTTCGATCATAGAAAAACCCATGGGAATAGCAGATACTGATTTTTATGAGATATCCCAAACAATTATTGATACGGTTAAATTAATGTCAGAGGTAAAGGTCATCAAACGTAAAGCACGTTATAAAAATGTACAAGAAAAATTATCGAGGGGTATTCAAGCAAACAACATTTCTACAGATATAAAAATAGCAGCAATAGGGGTATCAACAGGGGGCCCTTCTATTCTTCAAAGGATTTTCTCTAAACTTCCATCGGATATTAAATTGCCTATATTGGTTGTCCAGCATATTACACCAGGTTTTTTAAAAGGGTTTGTGGATTGGCTTTCTAAAGAGACTACTCTACCAATACATATTGCTTCACAGGGAGAGAAAGCATTGCCAGGACATATTTATTTTGCACCAGATAAATTTCATATGGAGATTAGAAAAAATGGACAAATATTTTTAAATAAGGCCGACAAAGAAAATGGATTAAGACCATCTGTTTCCACCTTATTTAGATCCGTTGCAAACCATTATGGAAAAAATGCTATGGCTATTCTTCTAACAGGCATGGGGAAAGACGGTGCCCAAGAATTAAAGCAATTAAAAGATCAAGGAGCTATTACTGTGGCACAGAATAAAGAAACTTCTGTTGTTTATGGGATGCCAGGAGAAGCTGTAAAACTTAATGCTGCCACCTATGTTCTTTCACCTGAAGAAATTGCAGAATTATTGAGAAGAATATAGACTTAGATCATATTGTTTGTGAAGAGTACAGGAGGTTAATGAGAAAAATGAATAGAGAAATAGAAATTTTAGTTGTTGAAGATAGTGTAACGCAAGCTGAGCACCTTAGGTTTATTCTTGAAAAAAACAATTATAAAATCATTACTGCAAATAATGGTGTGGAGGCTTTAGAATACATTCATAAATCCATGCCGGACTTAGTAGTAACGGATATAATGATGCCTAAAATGGATGGTTATCAATTATGTGAAAAAATCAAAGAAAATGATCGCTTCAACCATATTCCTGTTATTTTACTTACCTCTCTTTCAGATCCTATTGATGTAATAAAGGGATTAAAGGTTAAGGCAGATAATTTTATAACGAAACCATATAGTGAAAAATTTCTTCTTTCCCGAATCCAGCACATGCTTATTAATATTGAATTAAGAAAGAATAGAATTAGCGAAATGGGTATTGAAGTATTCTTTGCTGGAGAAAAACATTTTATTAATTCTGAAAGAATACAGATAATAGATCTTTTACTTTCTACCTTTGACAATGCTGTCCAAAAAAATCAAGAACTTGAAGGCGCAAATAGAGAACTGATCAAAGCTTTTGAAACCATAGGGAAGCTGGAAAGAAACTATAGGGCAATTCTAGAAAGTAATACAGATGCTTTAGTAGTGGTTAATCATTATAAAGAAATACGCTATCTGAATCCTGCAGCAACACAATTGTTTGGAGAAAATTATGAGAAATTATTATCTGATATTTTAGATTTTCATGAAATTGAAAATGGGGTCAAAGAAATTACGATAAATTATTTAAATGGTGAGCAGGTTATTGGAGAAATGTGTATTTCAGAAACAGATTGGGAAGGGAAAGAAGCGTATCTTATATCTATTAGAGATATTACTGAAAAGGTACGCCTTCGAGAAAAATTGAAAATTCAATCTCTTACAGATGAACTTACGGCATTATACAATAGAAGAGGTTTTTTTAGTATTGTGGAGCATAAAATTGAATTTGCAAAGCGCAATAAAAAAGGTATGATATTATTTTTTATTGATATGGATGGTATGAAGTTTATTAATGATAACTTATCTCATAGGCAAGGAGATTGTGCATTGGTAGGGGCTGCAAGTATTTTAAAGGATACTTTCAATGAAAATGATGTTCTTGCAAGAATAGGAGGAGATGAGTTTGCAGTGTTATCCATAGATGTTGGGTACGAAGATATTAAGCAGCTAGAAGATAAACTGTTTGATCAACAAAGAGCATTTAATGAGAATAATCAATATCCTTTTGATATATCTATGAGTGTAGGTGCTGCATATTTCGATCCTGAAAATCCAATGAGTATCGACGAATTAATGACAAAAGCGGATAAATTCATGTATGAACATAAGAAAAGTAAGCGATTTTTTTAGACATTTATCTACAAAAACCACGAAAAATTATACAAATACATTGACCAATAGAATGATATGATATAAAATGGTATAGAGTGTGAATATCGAAAAAGCAAGGATAGAGAATAGTAGAAAAGTGATGTTTTACAGAGAATAGGTCGTTGGTGAGAGACTTATAAACTAGCTTTTTGAACCCACTCTGGAGCAGGTGGTGAATAAGCCACTGCGTTTCTAATCACGTTACGATTAGTGCAAGTGAGCCAATAAAGGCTAACAAGAGTGGTACCGCGGGCAAGTTCTCGTCTCTTATGAGATGGGGACTTTTTTTATTTTCTACGCCTATATAAAAATGACACACAATAGTGCATGTATGCTATAAATATAAAATTGTACTGTAAATGAAGAAAATGATAAAAATGTAAAGAGTTAAAGGAGTGTTAACATGTTTTGTATGCCTAGATATAAAAAGCCAGATTTCACAGATGAAAAGTTCAGACTGGCTCCTAATGTTAGAACAGAAGCAGTTACAGTGAAAGGGGTTGCACCAGAAGATTATCATGCAACGTCTGTATATCCTGAATACTTCAAAGTAAATGATAAATGGATTCTTGCAGGGGAGACACGAATGGATTGTGTACCTGTACTTGTTGATGATGCTTGCATAGAGATCAAAGAATTTAGAAATTTGGAAGTAGGAGATCAAGTTATTTTGGGTAGAACCGAGGATGGAAGAGAAGGGATTTTCTTGCATGAAAATGGTTTTATGGATGGCAACGAAGAAAAAGAAGCATTTTGCTTTAGGAGTGGGAGATCGAGAGAAACATCCTTCTCAAAGGATTATGAAACATTGTGTAATTTATTAAAGTATGAAAAAGAGCATGGACATATTGTATGGGTTTTAGGACCGGCTGTGGTTTTTGATTATCAATCACGGGCTGCCATGGCATCTTTAATAGAGAATGGCTATGCCCATGCAGTCTTTGGAGGAAATGCAGTGGCAACCCATGACTTAGAGGGTGCTTTATTCAACACCGCTCTTGGACAAGATATCTGTCACCAGGATTCAAAGCCTAATGGTCATTATCATCACTTAGATGCTATAAACAAAGCAAGAAGATCTGGATCTATTGAAAGGTTTATAGAAGAACATGGTGTTCAAGATGGTGTGATGCATGCTTGTGTAAAAAATAATGTTCCTTTTATTCTTGCTGGGTCCATAAGGGATGATGGGCCGCTACCTAGTGTATTTTCAAATGTATACGATGTACAAGATGCAATGAGAAGTCATACGAAAAAAGCTACAACGGTTATATGTCTTGCAACTCAGCTTCATACCATTGCCACAGGAAATTTAACACCGTCTTATACTATTGTTAATGGTGAAATTAGACCTGTATTTATTTACGCCATAGATGTTTCAGAATTTGTGTTGAATAAGTTAAGGGATCGAGGTACTTTAGAAGTAACTACTATTGTTGCGAATATACAAGACTTTTTGTTCAAACTGAACAATCAATTAACGGAAAAATAAGCAATAAAATAGAGGCGGTTTATTCTTTGAAGCTCTCTAAACTCTTGTAGTTTGGAGAGCTTTTCTAAAAAATATAGAAAGCAATATTATGCAATTAGAATTTTTTTCCCAAATATGAACGATTATATAATAAAATATAAAAAAGTACAGATTAAATGTTGAACTTTGTCGTTTTGTATGATAGTATTATTCGTGTAAAAAATAAATAATATTTTTAAAATGTCACATTTCTCCTATATAATCTCGATAATATGGATCGAGAGTCTCTACTGGATAACCGTAAAATATCCTTCTATGGTGGGAAGATTTGGATTTTTATATGTATTATACATAAGAAAATCTAGAGATCTCACATGATGAGCTTTCTAGATTTTTTTGTTTTTAAAGTCTTTAGGAATAAGGAGGTACTTCATGAAAACAGCTTTACAAGACTTATGCATGCAACTAAAAGCAGCACAAGGTACCATTCCAGTTGATTTGTTAATAACAAATGTAAAAATCGTAAATGTGTATACGGAAAAAATTATAGAGGGTTCCATCGCTATTAAAAATGGAAAAGTAGTTGCTATTCACCCCAAACAAAAACTAGAAGCAGAAACAATCTATGATGCACAGGGACAATATGCACTGCCTGGTTTCATGGATGCTCATGTACATATTGAAACGACTTTGCTTACACCAGCAGCTCTTGCCTCATTAATTGTACCGTGGGGTACCACCACTATGTTTGTAGATGCTATGGAGATTGCAAATGTAGCAGGCGTAGCAGGCTTGAAAGCTTTATTAAATAGTAATGAAAAATTACCCTATCGTATTTATTCAGAGGTGCCTTCAAGAGTTCCTACAGCTCCTGGATTAGAAACTACGGGCGGCGTTTTAGGATTAGCTGAAGTAGAGACACTTTTAGCAGAAAGCGATTCTGTTAGCCTTGGAGAACTTGATCCATCAAAAATACTGAATGTACGTGAAGAATATCTTCAAAAGATATTATGTGCCAAAGAAAAAGGTAAAATAGCCAATGGACATGCAATTGGTCTAAACTGGGATCAACTAAATGTATATGCAGGAGCAGGGCTCAATGACGATCATGAATGTGTAGAATTTGAAGAATTACTGCAGCGTATTTCACTTGGTATGACAGTAATGGTACGAGAAGGAAGCACGGAACGAAATGTAGAGAAACTTATGAAAGGTGTCATTGAAAACAAATTACATACAGAACATCTTATCTTCTGTACAGATGATAAGCATGCCAATGATATAACCCGTGAAGGTCATATTAATTATAATGTAAATACGGCTATATCATTAGGGCTTAATCCCATAAAAGCAATAAAAATGGCTACCTTAAACTGTGCTAGACATTTCAGACTAGACCATTTATTGGGATCCATAACACCGGGAAGATTTGCAGATATTATTCTGACAAAGGATATACACCATATAAAGCCTACAGTAGTTTTTAAAGAAGGGCAATTGGTAAGTAAAGAAGGCTCACTGATCAAAAATGTACCATTAGATAGTTATCCTAATTTTTTAATGGATACGGTGAAGCTTCCTAAAAATTTTAGTGAAGAAAGTTTTTCCATTCCTTATGAAAATGAAAGAAAAGAAGCAAAGGTAAAGGTAATCAATATTTATCCTGAACAGATTATTAATTACAAAACAGAAGAGCTGTTACAGGTTGAAGATGGGAAGATGCGCTTAGATGTAGAAAGAGACCTATTAAAACTAGCTGTTGTTGAAAGACATGGTAAAGATGGCGACGTCGGTGTAGGAATTGTCAAAGGGTTCGGACTGAAAAAAGGCGCTTTGGCCATATCTGTATCCCATGATCATCATAACATTGTAACTGTAGGATGTAATGATAAGGATATGTATATCGCTGTGAAAGAGCTTGAAAAACATGGAGGCGGTATGGCTGTTGCCTGTGATGGATGTCTGGTAGATGTATTTCCACTGCCGATTGCAGGTTTAATGAGCAACTTGGATGTAAATCATGTACTAGAAAAGGTCGAAGGTATCAATGAAAAAGTAAAAAAACTGGGTTGTATGCTACCTGCACCTTTTATGACATTATCCTTTATTTCATTACCTACTGTACCGGAATTGGGTTTAACAGACAAAGGACTTATCGATGTTGCAGAACATAAAATTATTTCTTTAATCAGTGAATAAAGAAGGTGTTAGAATGAAATCAGTTATTGGAAAATCTATTCCGAGGGTTGATGGATGGGAGAAAGTAACAGGTAGAACAAAATATCCTAGCGATTTATATATGCCCAATATGTTGTATCTAAAGATGGTAAGAGCTACAGAAGCCCATGCCATGATAAAATCCATAGATACCGCTGAGGTAGAGAATGTAGAAGATGTATATGTATTCACCGCTAAGGATGTGAAAGAAAATTCTTTTGGAAATATTATCAAAGACCAGCCCGTTTTTTGTGATAAGAAGGTACGGTTTTATGGAGAACCGATTGCTATGGTTGCAGCTCCTACAAAAGAATTAGCTTCGTCTATGGCGAAAAAAATAAAAATCGAATATCAAGCACTTCCTATTGTAAATGATCCAGAAAAGGCATTAGATCTTGAAGCATCAATCCTTCATCCCAATGGAAATCTCCTTCAGGAACTCCATTATGAAAATAGAGATATCAAGAAGGGATTTTCGGAGTCAAAGCTTGTATTAGAGGATGTCTTTGAGGCCCCTATGATAGATCATGTGTATATGGAGACAGAATCAGGGATTTCTTATATGGATGAAGCAGGAATACTGACAGTCCTTGTGGGCACCCAGAACGCCTTCCATGATCAAAGAGAAATAAGCTATGCATTGGGAATACCTTTGGAAAACGTTAGAGTGAAAGGATTAGTGACTGGAGGTGGATTTGGAGGAAAAGATGGTAATACCGTACAAATTTATTTGGCATTAGCAACTTTGAAGACAGGACGTCCTGCAAAATTGATTTTTAGTCGAGAAGAATCCTTAATAACCTCCTATAAGCGTCACCCTGCAAAGGTTTATACAAAAATGGGATTTGCGGAAGATGGAAAAATTAAGGTGTTCGAAGGAAAAGTTTATTTTGATACGGGTGCTTATGCAGCCTTAGGACCAGCGGTATTGGGATTAGGTACGGAACATTTTGTTGGACCTTATGAAATAGAGCATGTAAAGCTAGATGGGTATTTAGTATACACGAATAAACCTCCAGCAAGTGCTATGCGTGGATTTGGGGCGCCTCAGGTTTTATTTGCTACAGAGACGTTGATAAATAGAGCTGCTAAAGAATTAGGACTAGATCCTGTAGACATACGAATGAAGAACGCCTTAGAGGTTGGGAGAGAAGGCCCCTTTGGTCAAAGGATGGAGCACTCTGTAGGATTAAAGGAAGCCTTGAAAAAGTTAAAAGAAACTTCTTTATGGAAGGAAAAAAAGACAAATAAAGATCCAAATATTATTTATGGAATTGCTGGGGGCTTCTTAAGCTGTGGCATGGGGGCAGGAATATATGATGGTGCTAAAGTAAAAATCGAAAAAAAAGGACAAAGATATCTTGTTAGAATCGGAACGGTAGAAATAGGCCAAGGAAGTCTAACGATGTATGTCCAAATGGCAGCAGAAGCTTTAGAAGTATCTACGGAATACATTGATATTATCTTTGCAGACACAGGGCAAACCTTTGACTGTGGTTCTGTTGCCGCTTCTCGAACTACATATATTATTGGAAAAGCAATTATTGAAGCTGCCAAAGATTTTAAAAAACATCAAAAAGATTATGGCATAGGAGAAGCCATATTTCCTGAGTCTTCTAAAAGAGACATTGGGATTGGACTTCCTCATATGATGTATACATTTTTAGCCAATGCAGTAAAGGCCCATATAAATCCCTTAACAGGAGAGATTACCTTGCTTGATATTGTGGCTGCAACAGAAGCTGGAAAAATTATTAATCCTTCTGGACTAGCAGGGCAAATACAAGGTGGTGTAGGACAAGGAATTGGTTATGCCTTAATGGAAAATATGGGTTTTGAAAATGGAAAGATGTTGCAGAAGAATTTATCCACTTATCTTATCCCCACGACAAAGGATGTATGTGATATTGAAAGTCTCACGGTGGATGCCTATGAACACAGCGGTCCCTTTGGAGCGAAGGGAGCTGCAGAAGTGGGAACGGTGGCAATCGCTCCTGCAATTACTGGAGGCCTTATTGAAAAATGGGATCTGTGCATCAATCAACTTCCTATATCTAGGGAAGAAATTGTAAAGCAGTTAAAACAAAAAGGAGTTATCAAAGATTATATTGGATAAGCATCATTATGGGAATTTTTTAAAAAAGAGGAGGAAAATAAAATGAAAAAAAAGATACTTGTTGCAATACTTATAATTTCATTATTTACTATGCTATTAGCAGGTTGTGGACAAAAGGCTTCATCAGATACAGGAAGTGATAAATTCAAGGTGGCGTTGATTTTACCAGGAAAAGCAGATGATGTTTCATTCAATCAAGCTATGTATGAAGGTATGAAAAAAGTCGAAGAAGCGTATAAAGATAAAATTGAGGTAACCTATGTAGAAGAAGTATACGAAGTTTCTGATATTGAACCTGCGTTAAGAGATTTTGCTTCAGAGGAATATGACTTAGTTTTTGGCCATGGTTTTCAGTTTATGGAGCCAATCGTTAAGGTAGCGGAGGAATTTCCAGATGTTCATTTTGCCCTAGGAACAGGATACAAGACCCTTCCAAACACTTGTGTTTATGATATCAAGTTAGAAGAAGGTGGCTATTTGATGGGTACACTTGCTGGAATGATGACAAAGACCAATAAGATTGGTGTAGTCGGTGGTGCAGATGCAGTAGAAATCTATAGAGGTCATGAAGCCTATAAATTTGCTGCTGAAAAAGTAAATCCAGATATAGACATCCAAGAACTTTATACAGGGGACTGGCGAGATGCAGCAAAAGCTAAAGAAGGTGCAATTTCCATGTATGATGCAGGAGCAGATATCATTTGGCATTCTGGCGATGGTATTGGACTAGGTGTTGTTGATGCAGGAAAAGAAAAAGGAAAAACTGTTTTAGGTAACGTAGCTGACCAAAATATATTAGCGCCTGAGGCTGTACTAAGTGGTGTTGTATATGATTTTAGTGCAGTGATCAAACAGATTATTGACGATGTTCAAAACGATCAATTTACCAATAAAGAAGAAAAGTTTTACTGGTTAACCGTTGCTAATGGAGGTATAAAAGTAGGAGATTTCTATGAACAAGAAAATGATGTACCACAAGAGATTAAAGATCAACTAGAGCAAGTGAAAAAAGATCTAACAGAAGGAAAGGTAGAAATGCCTCATTTTGATAAGTAAATTCGAAAGACCCGACCTTTGGGTGGGTCTTTCTCACATTATCCAGGGAATCAAAAGGAGTTGGATTTATGACGGATCATGTTGTTTGCATGAAGAATATTACGAAAAGATTTGGTGGGAATATAGCCAATAATGATGTAACCCTCAATCTAAAAAAAGGAACAATTCATGGACTTTTGGGGGAAAATGGGGCAGGGAAAACAACATTAATGAATATACTTTATGGGTTAAACCAACCGGATGAAGGTGAGATGTACATTAAAGAGAAAAAAGTACAAATAAATTCACCCTCCCGTGCCATAGAGCTAGGTATCGGCATGGTCCATCAGCATTTTATGCTAGTGAGACCATTTTCCGTTGTGGAAAATATTGTTTTGGGATTAGAATCTGAAAGAAAGCCATTTTTAGATATAAAGTCTGCAGCAAAAAAAATAGAAGATTTATGTGAAAAATACAAGATGAAAATTGATCCTCATGCAAAGATTTGGCAGCTATCGGTAGGAGAACAGCAGCGAGTAGAAATACTTTCAGCCATTTATTGTGGTGCAGATATATTAATTTTGGATGAACCCACAGCAGTACTAACACCACAAGAAGTAGAGGAATTGTTTGAAATTTTACGTATGATGCGTGAAGATGGAAAGTCTATTATTTTTATAACCCATAAATTAGAAGAAATTTTGGAAATTGGAGATGAAATATCGGTTTTAAGAGATGGAAAACTAATTGACACAGTAAATGTTTCCCAAACAAATAAAGATGAATTAACCACTATGATGGTAGGGAGAGAAGTTTTATTTAATTTTTCAAAGTCAGATGAAGAACCTGGAGATATTGTTTTAAAAGTCGACAATTTGCATGCAACGAATGCAAAGGGACTCCCTGCCCTAAGAGGAATTACTTTTGAAATGAGAAGCAATGAAATATTAGGGATTGCAGGTGTAGATGGCAATGGGCAAAAGGAATTGTGTGAAGTATTAACAGGCATCAAGCCCATGGTACAAGGCAATATCAAAGTATGTGATGAAACGCTAAATCATAAATCACCTAGAGAGTATATTAAAAGCGGCATATCTCATATCCCTGAGGATCGACATAGAACAGGGTTGGTGATGGATTTTAGTGTCATGAAGAATTTTATTCTTAAAGAATTCGATACCTCTAGGTTTTCTAAATATGGCTTTTTAAAAACAAATGTGATGAAAGAAACTGCTCAGAGATTGATCAAAGAATACCGAATTAAGACAAACGGGATTATGGCAAAGGCAAAAGACCTCTCAGGAGGAAATCAGCAAAAAATTATTTTAAGCAGGGAAATCGGATGTGACCCGAAAGTCATTATTGCAAATCAGCCTACAAGAGGTCTTGATATAGGCGCTATGGAATATGTAAGGCAAAGACTGCTTGACCAAAAAAAGAAGGGCGTAGGAATACTATTAATTTCAGCGGACTTAGAAGAAATTTTTCAGCTTGCAGATCGGGTAGCTGTTATTTATGAAGGAAAAATTATGGGGATCATGGACCGAGATGAAATAGATCTTAATACAATTGGTTTGATGATGGCCGGTGTTCAAAGGAGAGTGGGAGCATGAACAAGTTAGGAAAAGTAGTAAATGAAACAATGAAAGGGATTGTTTCACCGTGTATTTCAGTTGTATTTGCTTTCTTTATTAGTGGCATTCTCTTATTTTTGGCAGGGAATAATCCACTAGAAGCCTATAGCAGTTTGCTAAACGGTGCCTTTGGTTCTAGTCATAGAATTGCAGAAACCTTTGTTAGAGCCATACCCCTTATGATTTTAGGCCTGGGGATATCCATTGCCTTTAAAGCACAGATATGGAATATTGGTGGAGACGGACAGTTTACGTTAGGGGCAATTTTTGCAATGCTTACAGCTCTTTATCTTCCATTACCTAATATTATTTTATTTCCTTTAAGCTTTATTGCAGCCTTTGCTGGGGGCGCATGCTGGGGAGGTATAGCAGGTTTTTTAAAAACAAAATTTAATGCTAATGAAGTGATTACAACATTGATGTTAAATTATATTGCTTTTTACCTACTAGAATGGCTGGTAAAGGGACCGATGATGGATCCAGATGGTCATGGCTTTCCACAAACAGCACTAATTCATGAACATTTAAGATTACCAATTGTTTTGCAGGGAACAAGACTTCATTTAGGACTTTTATTGGCATTTGTATTAATCTTGGGCGGATACTTCTTCTGGAAAACAATACTAGGTTTTAAAATAGAAGTGGTAGGGCAAAGCCCTGATGTGGCTGAATATAGTGGGATAAAGGTCAATAAAACCATTATACTTACAATGTTTATATCAGCAGGATTAGCAGGATTAGCAGGATGGAGTGAGGTTTTTGGTGTGCATTACCGCCTTTTAGAAAATATTTCTGGGGGATATGGCAATCTTGCGATTGTAGTAGCATTATTGGCTGATCTAAATCCTTTGGGAATTATTGTTTCTGCTTTTTTCTTCGCAGCTCTTGTTGTTGGTGGAAATACAATGCAGAGAATGGTAGGCGTACCTTTTTCACTAGTGGATGTAATTCAAGGTCTAGTGATCATATTTGTTATTAGTCGTGTCATCTATAAAAGATGGAGGGATCATTATGCTGGAAAAAATGCTAACAACGGGATTTATCATAAGTTTATTAGAAGGTTCCGTAAGGATGAGTGCACCGATTCTACTTGCTGCTCTCGGTGAAATTTATACACAAAGATCAGGTATTTTAAATCTCGGTTTGGAAGGAATTATGTTGATGGGAGCCTTTGGAGGATTTCTGGGGGCATATTTTACAAATAATCTATGGATAGGTGTTTTCGTTGCCATTATTGTAGGGATATTGTTTTCATCGATTATGGCATTTTTAAGTGTGACTATAAGGGCAAATCAAGTTATTGCAGGTACAGCCCTGACGATTTTAGGGGGAGGATTGGCTACATTTTTATTTCGTGTTGTCTTTGGCATCCAAAAACTACCGCCATCTGTTGAACCCTTTAAGGCGCTGGAAATACCTTTGCTTTCTAAAATTCCTATTTTAGGACCAGTTTTATTCAAACAGAATATTTTGGTCTATCTGGCACTGATTTTGGTTGTTGTCTGTGGATTCATATTAGAAAAAACGACCTTTGGATTAAAGGTACGTGCAGTAGGAGAGCATCCAAAAGCTGCAGATTCTAAGGGGATTAATGTATACCGTATTCGTTATATTTGCGTGATGATAGGTGGTGCTTTTGCAGGTCTTGCTGGTGCATTTTTGTCTATTGGCTTTATGAATACCTATTTAGATCAAATGACAGCTGGTAGAGGGTTTATCGCCGTTGCAGTAGTAATTTTTGCACGATGGAATCCCTATCGTGCATTAGGAGGCGCATTTGTATTTGGATTTGCCAATGCGTTACAGCTTCGGTTGCAAACAATAGGGGTTCCTGTACCACATCAATTTTTGCTAGCACTTCCTTATTTGCTAACGATTTTGGTATTAATTAGTATCTCTAAAAAAGCAGAATTTCCTTCAGCCTTTACAGTGGCATATAATAGAGGTGAGCGATAGTGGAAAGAAGAAAAGTTATTCTTTTAACGATGTTCATTCTGCTATGCGCAGGTTTTATTTTTTATACGAATAGACCTATGACAAAGAATAACGCTGTAAAGCGTGTAGAAGGATTTATCAAAGCTGTGAATGATAATAAACCTGAATCAATCTATAACTATCTCACGCCAGACATAAAAGAGATAATCTCCAAAGAAGATTTTATAGAAAGCTTTGCAAAAGAACGTTCTTATCCTTATTTAACGCCTTTATATTTATATCTGGATCATCTAACACTTCAGAAAGACAAAAGAGAAGGAATTGCAGAATGTACCGTAGCTTCAAGATTACCAGGAGAGAAAATGAAATTTGAGATTTTCTTTGTAAAGGGTAATTATTATGTAAATGCATTTAAAGAGGTTGCGGATGGAAGCTTTATCAAAAAGTTTGAAAAACTATCACCATGAGGAGGGCCTTTTCAATGAAAAATAAATATCGCTTGATCATCAATGGAAAAAGTAGCATGGTCGAGGCAACAGATACGACTACTTTATTAGATATACTTAGAGAAGATTTAGGATTAACAGGGACAAAAGAAGGCTGTGGAAAAGGTGAATGTGGTGCATGTACCGTACTTTTAAATGGAAAAGCAGTGAATGCTTGTCTAATATTTGCACCCCAAGTAGAAGGACAAGAAGTGATTACCATAGAAGGACTAAATGATGACTTGCAGGCTAAGCGTATACAAGATGCCTTTGTTGATGAGGGAGCAGTACAATGTGGATTTTGTACGCCTGGTATGATTGTGTCTTCAAAGGCTTTATTGATGAACAATCCCAAGCCTTCCAGAGAAGAAATTCGTGAAGGTCTTGCTGGAAATTTATGTAGATGCACGGGATATACAAAGATTATTGATGCGGTAGAAAAAGCTGCAAGGGGTGAAAATGATGAAAATTTATAGCCCTATTTCTGTTTCTGACGTCCTTGAATTTCTTGAAAAATATAAAGAAGAGGGTTGTCTTTTAGCCGGAGGAACGGATTTGATCGTCAAATACAAAGAAGAATCTTTACCCTATGTATCTATGTGTGATGTAGGGAAAATAACGACATTGAAATTTATTCATGAAGAACAAAATAGCATAAAAATAGGACCATTAGTGACCCACGCAGATATCATTGAGTCCTCATTGATTGCTGCATATATGCCGATGTTAGCAGATGCGTGTAAAACCGTAGGCTCCCCTCAAATTCGAACGAGAGGGACCATCGGTGGCAATATAGGTACAGCATCACCCGCAGGAGATACGATTCCAGCTTTAATGGCTTTAGGAGCAAAATTGAAGATCGCAAGTATTCATGGAGAACGTCTCGTTGCCATGAAGGATTTTTTTATGGGACCCGGAAAAACCATCTTAAAAGCAAACGAAATGATTCAAGAAATTATCATTCCAAAAATGAAAAAAGAAGACAAAGGATTTTATATCAAATTAGGGGCACGGAATGCTTTAGCCATTTCTATTGTAGGAGTGGCTGGGAAAATAAAATGCAAACATAAAACTTTTGAAAAGGTTGAGGTTGCTTTTGGTTCTGTTGGACCTACAGTCATTTACAAGAGGCTAAAATCATTGGAACGGAAAGCTTTTACCAAAAAAGAACTTTGGAATGAAGTACAATACATCAAAGACGAAGTTCAACCCATAAACGATGTAAGGGCAAAGGCTGAATATCGAAAAGAGATGTGTGTACATTTGCTTTATCAAGGTTTGGATAAAATAATAGAATATTAATAAGGACAATAAGCAGACAACTGCATGCTATAGATGGAGATGGGTTATTGGCGATAAATCGGAAAAAATAGACTGGGAATATATAATAAAATAATAAATAAAGCTTAAAAACTTGTATTGCGAGGAGGAATTAGATTGTTTACAATAAAAGATTATGTTCTTCCAAAAACTCTTGAGGAAGCATATCATCTTTTAAAATCAAAAAGAAATAATGTGATTTTAGGAGGATGCGCTTTTTTAAGAATGGGTTCAAAGAAAATTCAAACAGCCATTGACTTATCTGAGCTTAACTTAGATTTTATCAGAGAAGAGGATGAAACCATTGAGATCGGTGCAATGACTACTTTTCGTAGCATTGAAACAAGTTCTTTTCTAAGAAATTCTTTCAATGGAATATTATCTAAAGCTGTTGAAGATATTGTTGGTGTTCAGCTTAGAAATATTGTAACAGTAGGTGGTACAGTTTACTCAAGATATGGATTTTCTGACTTTATTACTGCATTACTCTCGCTGGATACCTATGTTGTTTTATATGACAAAGGAAAAATAACTTTAGAAGAATTCTTAGAAAAAGGCGCAGAGAACGATATATTAATAAAAATAGTCATCCAAAAAACCTCGAGGAAAGCAGTTTTTCAAAGTATGAGAAATTCAAAAAGCGATTATGCTATTTTAAATACAGCTGTTTCTAAAAAAGACAATGAATGGAAGATTGTTGTAGGGGCTAGACCACAAAGAGCTAAAATTGCAGTAGAAGCATCTAGGTATCTTATGAAAAGCCAATTAAACAAAGCGAATATTCAGCATGCAGCAAAGCTTGCGGCAGATGAATTGGCCTTTGGAAGCAATATGCGAGGAAGCAGTGAATACCGTCAATTAATCTGTAAGGCACTGATCACAAGAGCAATAACGGAGGTGCTATCATGAAAATAGATGTGATTATTAATGATCAAAGAATGAACATAGAAGTAGCGCCAAATGAATTCTTACTAGATACTTTGAGAAAATATGGCTTTTTAAGTGTAAAAAGAGGCTGTGATACAAGTTCCTGTGGATTATGTACCGTATGGCTAGATGGACAACCGATTCTTTCTTGTGCTACCCTTGCGGCAAGAGCAAAAGGAAAAAAAATCACTACAATTGAAGGGGTCGGGCAAGAAGCGAAAGAATTTGCTACCTTTCTCACCAATGAAGGGGCAGAACAGTGTGGATTTTGTAGTCCGGGATTCATTATGACGGTTCTTGCCATGAAAAGAGAGCTTAAGCATCCTACGGAAGAGGAGATCATTCACTATCTAACAGGAAATCTTTGTAGATGCACAGGCTATGTGGGACAACTAAGAGCGGTAAAAAAATATTTGGGGGTTGAGTAAGATGAAGATAGTCAACCAATCATTTTCAAAGATAGATGGAATGGATATTGCTACAGGGAAGCCTGCGTATACCGATGATTTATGTATGGAGCATGCATTGGTAATAAAAATTTTGAGAAGTCCCCATGCCTTTGCTAAAATTAAATCTATAGAAACAGAACAAGCAGAAAAAGTTGAGGGTGTTGCATGTGTGCTTACTTACAAGGATGTACCCAATACCCGATTTACATTGGCAGGACAAGGCTATCCAGAACCTTCTCCCTATGATCGTTTAATCTTGGATCAATATGTACGCTATGTGGGAGATGAAGTGGCTATTATTGCAGCTGTTGATGAACAAACCGCAGTAAAGGCAATGAAACTTATTAAGATAGACTATGAGGTATTGGAACCAGTTTTGGACTTTGAAAAAGCAGAAAATCATAGATCTATTGTTCATCCTGAGAAAGATTTATATGTAAATTTTGATATTGGTATGATCAAAGAAAAAAATATTACATCCTCCTATAGGATTGAAGATGGAGATGTAGAAGCCCAATTGAAAAATAGTGCCGTCGTGATTGAAAAAACGTATTATACACAAGCACAGGCTCACGGCATGATGGAAACTTATAGGGCTTTTTCTTATTTAGATCATAATGGCAGACTTACTGTTGTAACATCTACGCAAATTCCATTTCATATTAGAAGACATCTTTCAAGGGCGCTACAAATTCCAAAGAGCAAAATCAGAGTGATAAAGCCAAGAATTGGTGGTGGGTTTGGTGGAAAACAAACAGGCGCTGTAGAGGTTTTTGCTGCCATTATTACGCTGAAAACAGGAAAACCTGCAAAAATCATTTATGATCGAAAAGAAACCTTTAGCTGCACAACTTGTCGCCACCCTATGAGGATAAAAGTAAGCATTGGTGCTGACAAAGAAGGAAATATACAGGCCATCGATATTCATACTTTAGCAGATACAGGTGCATATGGAGAACATGCATCTACTGTTTTTACCTTAGTAGGACATAAGACGCTTCCTTTATATAATAAAGCAAAAGCCGTAAGATACATCGGAAAAGTTGTTTATACCAACAAAATGACTTCAGGAGCCTTAAGAGGTTTTGGGGCAACACAAGGAGCTTTTGCTCTTGAGTCCGCAATCAATGAATTGGCAGATAGGTTGGGGATGGATCCTAGTGAGCTACGGGAAAAGAATATTATTCAAGAAGGAGAAGCCAATCCAATTTTAGATGGCTCAACAGAAGGGAATCCTGTAGTCTTAAAAAGCTGTACCCTTGATAAATGCATCCGTAAAGGAAAGGAACTCATTGGTTGGAAAGAGAAATACCCTAAAAAGCTGATCAGTGATACGAGAGTTAGAGGGCTGGGTATGGCTATCACGATGCAGGGTTCTGGAATAGCCTGTATTGATACGGCGTCTGCAGCCATTAAATTAAATGATGATGGATTTTACACCTTGCTGATAGGGGCCACGGATATGGGTACAGGTTGTGATACGATTCTTGCGCAAATGGCGGCAGAAGTTTTAGAAACAGATATGAATAGGATTATTGTCCATGCAGCAGATACAGATATTTCTCCCTATGACCCAGGTTCCTATGCTTCCAGTACGACTTATGTTACTGGAAATGCAGTGATAAGAGCGGCTGAAGACATAAAGAATCAAATTATAGAAAGTGGTGCAATGCTTTTAGGGGTAGGTTCTGAAGAAGTAATATTTGATGGCAAATTTGTAAAAATAAAGGATGAAAACAAAGCAATATCCTTAGATGAAATTGCACAGCGTCTTGTTATTGGTGATGGAGGAAGCCAATTGCTTGGAAAAGGTTCATTTGGTGGAGATACAAGTCCTCCTCCATTTATTGCAGGTTTTGCAGAAGTAGAGGTTGATACAGAAACAGGTAAGATTGAGCTGATCCATTATGTTGCTGTAGTTGATTGTGGAACCGTAATTAACCCTAAGCTTGCTCATATTCAAGTAGAGGGGGGGATTGTCCAAGGAATGGGTATGGCTATATATGAAGATGTAGTATATAGTGAAAAAGGGAAGTTAGCGACTAATACATTTATGCAGTATAAAATTCCTTGTAGAAAAGATATTGGTAAGCTTACTGTGGCATTTGAACCAAGTTATGAGCCAACAGGACCCTTCGGCGCAAAATCCATTGGAGAAGTGGTAATCAATACACCATCTCCGGCAATCGCCCATGCAGTACATAACGCAGTAGGTGTTTATTGTAGGTCGCTACCAATTACACCTGAAAAAGTTTTGATGGGAATGATGGCGAAAGAATAGAATGATGAACGAAAAATTTTTTAAAAGTAATTATTCATTCTATATGTGTATAGTCCTTTTCCAAGCTATGCATACTATTAGCTATGGGAGGCATGATCACAATGAATATTGCTATAATGGGGGCAGGATTATCTGGTTTAGCTTGTGCCATCATACTTGAACAGAATGGTATCTATCCTACAATTTTTGAAAATCGTACACAAGTAGGAGATCGATTTATTAATGGTGAAATATTACTGTCTATTTTACATAGACCAGTTTTTGATTGTATTGCCTATTTCTCAGAAAAATTTAATATTGATTTACAGCCGATTAGTAATATTACAGAATTAGCTATTCATTCTGAGAAAGAAAAATGCTTAATAAATGGACACTTAGGCTTTACGAATTTAAGAGGAAGACATGAGCATTCATTTGAAAATCAATTAGCCCGTCAAGTAAAGAGTAAAATTATATTTCAGTCTAAATACACTTATGAGCAGTTGCTTAGAGAGTTTACACATGTGGTAGTAGCTACAGGTGATGCTGCGTACGCAATGAATATTCAAGATTATCAGCAAGATTTTACAGTTACTTTGAAAGGGGCAACAGTTGAAGGTGATTTTCAGCCTCATAAGGTAATGGCTTGGTTAAATAATAAACTAGCACCCAAAGGATATGGGTATCTTATTCCTTATTCGAAAAAGGAAGCCAATATCGTTATAGGCTATCCAGATTATCCAGAAAACCGTATGCTAAATATTAATGAGTTATGGAAAAAGTTTCATCAACAAGTCTGTGAAAATCTACAACAAGATCTTAAAATAACGGATGGTTTTCAAGTAACGAGATATATCATTGGTAAATGTCAATATCCTCGAATTGGAAATACTTTTTTTGTAGGGAATTGTTTTGGATCAATTATGCCCTTTCTAGGATTTGGACAGTTTATTGCAATACTAACAGGAATTTATGCAGCCCATGATTTATGTGGAATAGGTGATTATAATAAGCTAACCAAAACATTGCATAAAACTTATAGAAACTCCCTTGTATTTCGCCGATCTATGGAAAAACTTGAAAATAATCATTTTGATACACTAGTTAGAAATCTAGATGGATATTTAGGAAATAAATTATTTAATAGCAAGCATTATGATCCGCTTAAAATAGCTAGTTACTTACTAAGACCTTGGATAAGGATAAACAGCAAGTAAAAACATAAAAGGAATTTTACAACACCAAACAACTCCTGGAGATCTGAAGAAAATCCAGGAGTTGTTTATTATATGATAAAACAAATCATAGATAATTGTTAAATAAGGGAATACAAAGCTTTTGGTAGAAGCCAAAAGCTTCACACATATTGTTTACATAAGTATCTAATGAATAGAAGAAGTGAAGAACACAGAAGCAACAAAAGTATTGGATTCTACAAATTCAATGGAAGATATGCCATCTTGAGAAATAAATCCTAAAAAGATACAAGAATCTAGTCCATCAGCTTGAGTAGAAATAGATTCACCGGAAAAATTAGTAATTTTAATAATAGAGTTTGGTGTATTTTCAAGCTTCAACATTACTCCTTTGGTACTTTGAGGAAAATAAATTTTACTATTTGGCTCAAAAAATAGCATATTATTATTAATATGTGCATTATGTGTCGCGAATAAACAACTAGGAGATGTAAAGGTTACTCCATCTAGTATAAGTGGATTGGGGATAAGAAAAGGTGTGACGTGGTGATAATAGTCAACCGTCTTTTTATGGAGAAAGTTTTCAAAATCTATTTGCATGAGTTGGTCTGTAGCTGTATTGAAACTTTGATAATCGGTAAAAGTGATAAATGACATTGCTATCCTCCTTTTTAAACTTAGATTTAATACGAGCGAGTAAGATTTAATAAGATATTATAACAATTATAACATTTTTTTGAAGTTAAATAAACATACATTAAAATGAATAGATATCACGTTTGCTTATTCTCATATACAATCCTTTTATTATATCGTATCAATAAATAATACTTTACATAAGATGTAATAAAAGGGGGAGTTATATGGAGGGTCTAAATGGTTGGCTTTCACCAGATGGAAAGTTTCATCCTTGTAAATACGGAGGTCACGGACAAGTAGCGAAACAACTATTAGACCGAATAAAAAATTTGAGGCACAAAAAATATTTAAAAAATAAACATGAAAAAGAACCTGATGAGCATATATTGAAAGAACAGTTATATATTGTGATGGGGAGTAAAGGAGGAGAGCATCTAAACCATTCATATATTCATATTTCACAAAAACCAACAAAAAAACAATTAAAATGGATACATGAAAATTTAGAGAAATTTGATAAAAGACAACTTCAGATATTAAAACAACATGAAATATATAAGGAATAATCACCATCATTTCTCTTTTATCCTTAATAAAAAAGTTAGTAAAAAATGCCTATTTGTCGAACGATTTATGTAGGACTTTAGTCTTTAATGTCGAATTGAGTAGATAAAGGAGGTAATCAAGATGGATGACAAGACAATTATGATTATTAAGAAAATTATCAAAAGGCTTGAAAACGTAGAAGCAAATAAAAATGTGATTGTAAATAAAAAATAACATCAATCACTAAAGGGGATTTTAGCTCATTGAGACCTTTTTGAAACATATAAAAATAAACTAAAATTTGATTCAGTAGAATATTATAATAATGATGAAGCATCAAAGGAATAAAGGATTAGTAGGGTAATTGATACAAGCTGTGGCTAATTTATGAATGAATTAGCCACAGCTTGTATCATGATGTGAAAAATTTGTTACGGCGCATTAAGTATTTTATTTGTAAAATACATGATTACCTATTCTCATAACATATGTTTTATTCTGAACAATCCATTTTCCTTTAGCCTTATCAGGATTAAAAAAATACTCTGCATTTCCTACAGGGCGTACACCATTTAAGGCATCCTTTGCTGCTTGGATACTTTCTTTAGATGGAGTGTTATAAATAGTACCTTCTGCAACAGGGCTAAACTGTGGGATTCCTTTATAGTATTCAAAGATTACACCGTAAATACTATTTGGGAATTCATCTGAACTTACTCTGTTGCGTATTACATTTCCTACGGCTACCTTACCTTTGTAAGGCTCAGCTTCGGCTTCGGCATGGATGATTCTTGATAACCAGTATACATCTTTAGCGTATTGATTTGTGGAAGAGCTTGTCCCTCTTGAGACGGGTTGCGCATATAATGTTGACTGAGTTTGTTTGCCGGCAATACCATCTACAAGAAGACGATAAGCTATCTGAAAATTAATAACCGCTTTTTCTGTTTTGGGTCCAAAAATACCATCTGCATCATCTTTTAAAAAACCCTTGTTGATTAATGCTTGTTGCAGTGTAACGACTGCACTTCCTCTGCTACCGTATTTTAATGTTGCATACTCACCTGCAAAAACACTCATCGTTTGTACCAATAAGCATAAAACAATAAAACAAATTACAAAAATACTTTTTTTGCTCTTGAACATTCACAATACACTCCTTCCATTCTAGCTTCCGAAGTTAGCTGACGGGTTCGGGAAAGAAGGTTCCCTACCATAGCATTTATGGATTAACCCCTAAGTTGGTTCCTCCGTACCTAGAAAAATCTAGGATTCAGCCAATGTAATGTGTTTACATAATGGTTATTATACATAACACATAATATTATGTCAACTAAAATGGGTAGATAACAAAAATTACCTAAAATACTAAAAAGTTGAGCAAAGAAATAAGCACATACTGAATATGACCATATATCGTTTTGATAAAAATAATTTTATGTTATAATTCTAAGATAGATGATAAATCTGATTAAATGCTAAAGGGGTTGCCATATGCAGTACAAAATACTTATTGTAGAAGATGAAAGTAGTATCAGAAGCTTGTTGAAAGTGAGTTTCAAAAGTGATCGTTATAAAATTATAGAGGCGGTATCAGGTGAAGAGGGATTGGAAAAAGCAGAAATTGAGAAGCCAGATGTAGCTATTTTAGACGTGATGTTACCAGGGATAGATGGATTTATGGTATGTGAAAGGTTAAGAAAAAAATTGCCAGACATAGGAATTATCATGCTTACTGCTCGAGGACAAGATACAGATAAAATAGCTGGTCTTCAGTTAGGTGCTGATGATTATGTTATAAAACCTTTTAATCCTACAGAACTTGTATTGCGCACACAGGCTTTGCTAAGAAGGATGGATGATCCTATCAAATGCGATGAAATAGATATGATTGAAAAAAAGCCGTTTAAGATTGATACCAGTGCACATATTGTTTATAAAAATAATAGCATTATTGAAATGACCCCAAAAGAATACTTGTTGATGAAGCTATTTATTAAGAACCCAGGTAAAGCTTTTACCAGAGATGAGCTATTAGATGTGGTATGGGGATGGGATTTCATTGGAGATTCTAAAATTGTAGATGTAAATATTCGAAGATTAAGGACAAAAATAGAGGAAGACTCCTCTAAACCCTGTTATATTGAAACTGTTTGGGGAATAGGATATAGATGGAAAAAATAAAATGTTTTTATCTGTCAAAAGAGAATAGGAGCCCATATGAGGAAGAGCATAAAAAGACGATTAATGATTAATTTTGTATTGGTTATTTTTATGAGTGTATTTATTTTAGAAATAATACTAATAAACTTTGTAAAGCAATATTATTACAACAACGTTGAAGACGTACTTACAAATCAAATTATGATTTCTTCACAAATTTATTCAAGATATTTTTCTAATACCACACTACGAGATAATGTGTTAGATAATGTAGATGTATTTTGGAAGCAGACATCTGCGCAGGTACAAATTATTGATTTATCAGGAAAAATTTTGATGGATTCGATTGGCGTAGTGTCAAAAGATCCTATTGAAACTATAGATTTTCACCAAGCATTAAAAGGTGAAAAAGGACTTTGGATAGGAAAAGTAAATTATGATGAATTAAATGTAATGGCTGTTGCTTATCCTTTAAAATCTGGTGAGCGTATTGTGGGGGTTTTAAGATTTATTACCTCTTTAAGAGAAGTGAATCATGGCATCAAAAGAATATCGTTGATTTTCTTGAGTATAGGTATTTTTGTTATGATGATATCTGTTGCTGTAAGTCTTTTTTTAGCGAATACAATTACCATACCAATAAAAGAAGTAACTCATGCAGCTGAAAAAATGGCATTGGGAAATTTTAAAGTAAGAAGTCACAAAACCTTTGATGATGAAATTGGAAAACTTTCAGATACATTAAATTTTATGGCAGAAGAAATATTGAAAAAAGATCAATTGAAGAATGAATTTATCTCTTCCGTATCTCATGAAATTCGAACACCATTAACAGCGATTAAAGGATGGGCAATTTTGTTAAATACAGGAGAATTAAAAGAAGAGGAGATAAGAAAAGAAGGATTAAAAATTATAGAAAAAGAAAGTGAAAGATTAACCACTATGGTAGAAGAACTTTTAGATTTCTCAAAATTTGTATCTGGAAAGATCACTTTAAATAAAGAAGAAGTTGAAGTGGGAAAATTAGTTGAGTATATTGAAAAATATATGGGTCCTCGTGCAATAAGGGATCAAATCCAATTTATTGTAGACTATGACAACCATATATCTCCTATTTGTTTAGATAAAAATAGAATCAAGCAGGTATTAATTAATGTGCTAGATAATGCATTTAAATTTACAGATCAAGGTGGGATTGTAAAATTTCATGCAAGACAAGAGAAAAAGGAAATTTGCCTTATTATAGAAGACAATGGATGTGGCATTAGTAGTTTAGATTTACCTAAAGTAAAAGAAAAGTTTTATAAAGGGAAAAATAGCAAATCCAAAAATGGAATTGGCCTATCTATATGTGATGAAATCATTGCCTTACATGGAGGGGAATTAGCCATAGAAAGTGAGTTAAACAAAGGGACCACTGTAATGATTAGACTACCCTTTGAAAAAATTGTAATATAAATGTCTAGGAGAAGAGCATATGAAAAGAATTAAGTACATTGGATTTGTTTTGTTTGTAATGATAAATATATTTTTTATGCAAGGATGTATGGATATTCAATTAGATATTGGCAAAAGCATTGTTCCTCCTGAGAATAAACGTATACCTATTAAAGGAACATGGAAAGTAGAAAACTATAAGCTACGAGAAGAAAATATGTTAAGCAATAATAGCACAGATAATTGGCTTGGAAAAACTGCTATATTTGATGATGATTCCGTGGTGTTTGGAGAAGAAAATTGTGTAAATCCAGAATATAAAATGAAAAATGTAATTGCAAAAGATTATTTTTTATACACTTATAAGAAGAATTATAAAGATTTAGAAGTGACATCAGAGAACGTAAATGTTATTTCTATAACTTCCAACGAAAAACATTTTTATGATTTCATCGAAATTAAAGAGAATCAACTTATCGTTTATATTGATGACAGGTTTTATTATCTAACGAAAACTTCAGATGAAACGGATTTATTTATTGTGAGAAAAGATAAGGTGAATAAAATTATACCAAATAAAGCAAGCTTAGAAACAGAACCAGATTTATTGCGTTCAGGAGTCGTAATCGGGTTAAGATCTCTTAATGAAAACACGATTGAAGAACAAAATGAAAAAGATACTTTTGATCAAGAAAGTGTATATAGGACTTTGTGGATTTCAGCAAGAAACAGAAAGCTTTACCCAATATTAGAAAATCCACATTTGCTTGTTCCAAGAAAAAGTGGTTTTTGGACAATAGGGGTGGTTAGAGAAGAAAAAGAAAGCTATATTGCAGATGAAATATATGCTATTCCTATGAAGAAAGCTATAAAGAGTGATGAAACAGAAAAAAAACATGCTATGGGCATCCAAGATCCAAAAGAATCAAAAGAAAAAATAAGATATACTAATATCTTTAGAAAGATTTTATTTGTTGGAAATGATTATATTATTTCAGAGTATTCTAAAACATCTGACCTCATAGGTAATAGATTTAAAGGCAATAGATATAATAGAATACAAATATTACCTATGGATAATATGACGAATAAAAAGGGGATGAAAGTTTCTGATATTGTAGGAGAAGAAGGAAAAGAGGTATTTATGCATTCAGCGGAGGCATATTTAGCAACATTAAGTAAAAGTGAGATTGAAAACATAAGCCCACCAACTGAGAATAACTTTACTTTGGCAAGAAGAAATGGTCATTGGATCATGAAAGGAAGACTCTATTATCGAAAGCCTGATTCACCAAATAAGTTTTTAGAGTTTAATATAAATATGATTCCACCTTATAAACTGGTGCATTATGATGGATTACATGTACCATGGAATAAAGTGAAGGAAAAAGTACCTGACGCTGTAGATGTATACACTTCGCCAAATCAAGATTTGGCGATTGTGATTACCAAAAAGGAAATTTATGTTTATACAATGAAAAACAATGTGCTTTCTAATAAATATCTAGAAAAAATACAATTACGGAAAGATGAATCTATTGTAATGGCAGAGTGGGCTACTGGTAGTTATGTGGAAAAGTGGCAGAGTATTTTAGATGATACAGCATTTGCTATTAATGATTGAGGAAGCTTAACTACTAACTGATATGTTGCATGCGCTTAAAGAATACTTTGATTCAAAACAGAATATATCGTATAATTGAAAGAGTATGAATATTACTGAAAGGAGAGAATAGATATGTTGCAAAGAATAAAAATTAACGTAGATGCAATTGAAGCCATGCTTTATTATTGGCAAGCTACAAATGAAAAAGAAAAAGTGGGAGAAAGTTATTTGAATGATATTGCTAATTTATCCCAAATGAATTATGTATATGATGATGAATTTAGCAAAGAATCTGTACGAAGGGTCTTAAGTGCTATATCAAATAGAGAACCATTTGTTAGTAAAACCAAGAAAGAAGGTAGATTTTGGAACAATAACATGTGGATGCTAGAGGACTTAGAATATACCAACATGATGGTTCAGCCAATAAAAACCTTAAATTTAGATTTTTTAGTAGATAAGCTAAATGCAAAAACAAATAAAAAGGATTATCAAGAGGTGGAAGTGATATTTTTACCAGGGCATTTAGATGAATATAATATTGTAGATAATAAGCTGATTATCAATTTCTTTAGAGTTAAACCAGATTTATATGAAGATAAAACAACTATAGGAGAGAAGGATTTTATTGAGTTTATAGAAGCAAAATTATATGAATTATTGAATAATTAACAATGAATGAGGCATAAATGGATAGACGAAGAATCATGGAAAAATAGATACTTGTTTACTTTGATGTAAGAAAAGAAACTTCACTTATACGATGGTATAAGTGAAGTTTTTTTAAAACAGAAACTACAAATTTTTTAAAATTTTAATAAAGGAATTTGAAACTTATTGAAGTTTTTTGAAACCAGTTATCTATACTTATAAAAACAAAGTCAGTGAAGGCGGATGAAAACGTTTTCTCAATAATTGTAAAAAATTTATTCAATCAATTATTTATTTATAATGCAAAATTCATCACTAAATTTATAGAATGTTACTGAAGAAATATCAATTATTCTAAGATACTTGAAGGTACCAGGAAAACGTTTCTAAGATGAAATGATTATATTTTAGAATCGTAGTATATAGATTTTAATTATATACATAAAGCAAGAGAGGGGGTATAAGGAATTGTATTAAAAGATAAATGATGCTATAACAAGTTTTATAGCCTTAAATATGGTATAAGAAAATTAGAATGAAATTATTAAGGAAGGTATTTTTTTACTGGCACAAGCTAAAATTAGAATGAAGAATTCTAAAACCAATAGTATAAAAGGAGGAAATAGAATGGAAATGCTTAAAGGTATGGGATTGTTATTATTTGCACTACTCATTTTTTCCGTTTTTAGCATAAAAGCTCCAAAAGGACAAAAAGCAATGTCAGGACTTGCGAATGCAGCTGTAGCTAGTTTTTTAGTAGAAGCAATACACAAATATATATTTGGTGACTTTTTAGAAGTTTACTTTTTAGGAGAAGTAGGAGGAGCTGCTGGAAGTATGGGTGGGGTAGCAGCTGCTATTCTTGTAGGATTAAATATGGGTGTGAATCCTGTATATGCTGTTGCTGCGGGGATTAGTTT
This sequence comes from Clostridiaceae bacterium 35-E11, assembly GCA_038396625.1. Classification (GTDB taxonomy): domain Bacteria; phylum Bacillota; class Clostridia; order Peptostreptococcales; family Thermotaleaceae. The sequence continues at coordinate 2,307,678 of CP121688.1, read as the reverse complement.
GACAGGAATGGGTATATTGCCTGGATTTATTGCAGGATATATTGTTGGATTAGTAGGGCCTATTTTAGAGAAAAAACTACCTAAGGGCATTGATATAATAACAGGGGTGTTACTCATTGCACCATTTGCTAGATTAATTGCAGTACAAGTAGCTCCTGTTGTAGACGAAACAATGCTGAATATTGGAGATATGATTCTGGTTGCTGCTAATCAATCACCAATTTTAATGGGATTTTTATTGGGTGGGATCATGAAAATATTGTGTACATCACCACTTAGTTCGATGGCATTAACTGCCATGCTGGGATTACATGGTCTACCAATGGGAATTGCTGCTATAGCATGTGTAGGAGGATCTTTTACCAATGGTATGATATTTAAGAAATTAAAATTTGGTAATGCTAGCAATATCGTTGGTGTGATGTTAGAACCATTAACACAGGCAGATATTGTGTGTTCAAATCCTTTGCCTATCTTTGCGTCAAACTTATTAGGAGGAGGTTTAGCAGGAATTTCTGCTGCTTATTTTGGCATTATTAATAATGCACCAGGTACTGCATCCCCTATTCCAGGGTTATTAGCTCCTCTCGCATTCAATGATCCATTGGTTGTCATGAAAGCACTGTTTTTTGCGATAATTGGTGGGATTGTCGGGGGATGGATTGGAGGAATAGTATTTAAGTTTGCTAAGAAAGAAGAAGTAGAAGAAACAAATAAAAGGATGTTTAAAAAAGAACCTATTATTTCTTAAGACAAGTTTATAGTATACCAAGGTAGATTTCCTATAGAAAGTATATTTAAAGAAGTTTGCTAAAAAAGTATCTGCAAATAAGGGCAGATACTTTTTGGGTAATCTTCTTTTGAAATATGATAAAATATGCTTTAGAGAATATATGCTGTTAGAAGAAAGATGCTATATACTATAAGAAAGAAGAGATCTATATAAGTAAAAGCTTTTATGGAATAAAAACACTTGAAAATTTTCTGAAATAATATGAAAGATATTTGATCCATCAATCGATGCGTAAATGAGGATAAATAAAAATGAAAAAAGTTAAAAAAATGCTATTAGTTTCACTCATTGCTGGATTAGCTGCACAAATTAATATAAACCTATTTATGCCAGGATTTAAAATTTCTTTTGGGATTATACTTTTCCCAATATTTCTTTTTACCTTTCGTGATTTAAATACAGTTCAAACTGGTATAATAACAGCCATCATGGTATATTTGGGAAGAGTAATTATTTATGCTATAGGTCAAGGGAACTATCATGAAGTTATATGGGCTTATTTTCCTGAAATCCTTTTTTATGGATTTTATGGAATCTTATATGCCGTGTTTAGTAAAAAAAATACTATATTTAATTTAAATCAGTTTTTCTGGATTGTATTTATTTGTGATTATTTATCAAATCTAATAGAACTATTTATAAGAATTCATGAGAATTTCTATATATCTTTTTTAAAAATAACTCCTATTTTATTGTTAGTAGCAATGATACGATCAAGTATCGTGTGGATTGTATTAAATGGTTTTAAATATTATAAGATGCTTATTTTAAAAGAAGAGCATGAAGAACGATACAAAAAATTATTATGGTTAACTTCTCGTTTGAAGACAGAAATGTATTGGATGGAAAAAAGTATGGACAATATAGAAAAAGTAATGTCTAATGCTTATCAATTATTTGAAAAAATATCATTAGAGGTTGAAAAAGACACATGGACAAGTATTTCTCTAGAAATAGCAAAGGATGTGCATGAAATTAAAAAAGAATATGGTTTGGTTTTTCGAGGGATAGAAGAAATTATAGATAACAAGCTAAAAGATAAGGGAATGTCTTTTAAAGAAATTCTTTTAATACTACGAGAAAGCATGATTAACGAAATGAAATATAGAGGACAAGCGATTCAATTAGATTTTGTTATAGGAAATGATTTTTTTACTACCAAACATTATTATTTAATGTCTGTTTTTCGAAATCTTGTTATGAATGCAATGGACGCTATAGATTCATCACAAAAAGAAGCAAAAATTTCTTTTATTCATAAAGAAAATGAAATAGAACATATTTTTCATATTACAGATACGGGCTGTGGAATAAAAAAGGAAGATTTAGGCTTTATTTTTTCACCAGGTTTTTCTACAAAGATTGATTATTGTACAGGTCATATTAATAGAGGGCTTGGACTGAGCTTGGTTAAAAATGTGGTTGAAGAACGGTTAAAAGGAAAGATTGAAGTAGATGCAATAGAAGGAAAAGGTTCGTCCTTTGTCATATCGATTCCAAAAGAGGTTTTGGAGGTGTAAAACGATTGAAGATATTTATTATTGAAGACGATAGAAATATCATTAAAATTTTACAAAAAATTATAGTAGATAGAGACTTAGGGCAATTATTGGGTTATGCGATGGATGGGGCAGCAGGAATTAAAGAAATTCAAGCGTTAAAACCTGATATTGTATTATTGGATTTGTTGATGCCAGGCAAAGATGGTCTATCTTTGGTCAAAGAAGCCAAGGCACTATATCCTGATATGTTGTTCATTATGATTTCACAAGTTTCATCAAAAAATATGGTTGGAAAAGCCTATCAAAATGGTGTAGAATATTATATCTATAAGCCAATTAATGCAGTGGAAGTAGAGAATGTTATTCTGAAGGTTGGAGAACGATTACGAATGAATCGCACCTTAATTGAAATCCAAAAACTTTTTGGAGACAATACTGCTCCTCAAATTGATGAAAAAAAGGATTATGTAGAACATATAAAAAATGTAATGCAGAAAATTGGCATCATGGGAGAATCGGGAACACAAGATATTATAGATATTGTGAGATTGTTATTAAAAGAGAATAAAAATGTAGCGTGCTATACGATAAAAGATTTATGTAATCATTTTACAAATAATCCAAAAACAATGGAACAAAGAATAAGGAGAACAGCATCTACAGGAATGGTGAATATTGCAAATTTAGGAATTGAAGATTACATGAATGAAGTTTTTGTGGAATACGCTAATAGTCTTTATAATTTTCATCAGGTCAAAAGAGAGATGGACTTTATACGTGGGAAAAGCAAAGCTAGGGGAAAAGTACATCTAAAAAAATTTATCGATGGCATGGTTTTTTACTGTCGAAAAGCAGAGGGAGAAAAGTAGACTAAGGGCTTAGCAAAACGAAAAATAGATTTCATAGGTAATATCTAAGATGTAAATTGATTATACTAAATCATATAAAAAATACCATTAAATCAGCTTTTATCTTATGAAAGTGTGAATTCGGCAGGATTTTATATGATGCAAAGTAACGATCATTTTTTTCAAAGCATTTAAGGAGGCAATACCTATGAAAAATACAGATACAGGTTTATCAGCATGGCAATTGACAATGATGGCATTAGGAACAGTGGTTGGAGGATCGTTTTTCTTGGGTTCAGCAATTGCCATCCGTGCTGCGGGACCGGCAGTAATTTTCGCTTATATATTAGTAGGAGGATTAGTATATTTGATTCTATTTGCTCTTTCAGAAATGACTGTGGCAGATGCAGCCCCGGGATCTTTTAGAACATTTGCGCAACGCGCTTTTGGTCCTGGCGTTGGATTTGTTGTAGGATGGGTATATTGGACGGGATTAATATTAGCCATGTCTAGTGAAGCTGCAGCAGTATCTTTGTTTTTAAGAATATGGTTCCCACAAATTTCGGTACCTGTGTTAGGTTCTATAATTATATTAATTGTGACAGCAGCTAATTTATTAGGTGCAGACCGTTTAAGTAAGTTAGAAAGTGGGCTAGCAGCTGTAAAGCTTTTGGCTATTGTAGGTTTTATAGTTCTAGGACTTGCCCTGGTAATAGGATTAATGCCCAATAGATCTGCTATTGGTATGGGTGCTTTATCTAGAGAGCCTTTATTTCCGTCGGGAATATCAGGAATAGCTGGTAGTATGCTAATTGTCATGTTCACTTATGCTGGGTTTGAAATAATTGGTTTAGCGGCCTCAGAGACAGCAAATCCGCATCGAGTTGTACCTAAGGCGATTACATACACTGTTTTAGGATTAGTGGGATTATACACAACTGCTGTTGCAGTATTATTGCCTTTAATACCTACAAATCGTCTTACAGAAGAAGTGAGTCCGATGGTGGCAGCCTTAGAAGCTAAAAAGGTAAGCTGGGCAGCGGGAGCAATCAATGTTGTTTTGGTCACCGCCATCTTATCAACAATGCTGGCAGCCACCTTTGGTTTAGGAAGGATGATACGTTCTTTAGCAGAAGAAGGCTACGCACCACAATGGATTAAAGATAAAGGGGATATTCCTTATAGAGGTATTATTTTTTCTGGAATTGCGATGTTGTTAGGGTTAGGAATGGCTTTCTTTCTTCCTAAACAAGTTTATCTATTTTTAGTGAGTTCAGGAGGTTTTTCTTTATTATTTACTTACGTAATCATTCTTGCTACACATTATAAGTTTCGAAAAGGACATGGTTGTCCTCCAAAGGGCAATTGTCAACTTCCTGCATATCCCTATACATCTTGGATAGCGATGATTCTAATGATTGTTATTATAGGAAGTATGCCATTGATTGAAGGACAAGGCTTAGGATTGCTAGCGGGATTAAGTTTGGTAATATTTTATTCTATTTGCTATGCGATCATTAAACATGTCAAGAAAAGGCCTATTTAGAAAATACATAAAAACGTGCTACCTTTGTTAAAGGAATAGCACGTTTTTTATGTGGATTAATATGATTCTAATATTTAAAATTGCGAAGGACTTAGTAAATAAATCATGACATTCGCAGTACCTTAATTTATTTACTAAATTTTAATTTTATGATAAAATTACTATGGTTTTAGTTGCCGTTATAAAATCTGCAACTGGTTAGCATACAGAATGCAAGTTAAAATTTTTTGAGTCCATATTAAAAGCAATATGAGGAAAACAGCTGCCCCATAAAGATATTTTGTGCCAATAGAAAGAAAGAAATTAAGCTATAGGAGTGATATAAACGTATGGGAAGACATGGAACAATTGCAAATAGAAAAGAAAAGCAAGATGCAAAGAGAGCACAGATATTTACAAAATACGCAAGACTTATTACAGTTGCTGCAAAAGAAGGGGGCGCTGATGCAGAATATAATGCCGCCCTTAAAAATGCGATTGATAAAGCTAAATCCATAAATATGCCTAATGATAATATTGATAGAGCTGTAAAAAAAGGTGCAGGTGGGATGGATGGAGACAGCTATGAAAGAATTGTATATGAAGGATATGGTCCAAATGGTATAGCTGTCATTGTTGAGGCACTTACTGACAATAGAAATAGAACGGGAAGTAACTTAAGGTATTATTTTGATAAAAATGGAGGAAATCTTGGAACAAGCGGTTGTGTGGCATATATGTTTGACAGAAAAGGTCAAATCATCATAGAAAATAATAGTGATATTAATGAAGAAAAATTAATGGAAACAGCTTTAGAAGCAGGTGCAGAAGACTTTATAGGAGATGAAGAAGGTTTTGAAATTATTTCCGCTCCCGAAGATTTTTATGATGTAAAAAATATTCTTGCAGAAAATGGATATCATTTTGTAGCAGCAGATATTGCAATGCTTCCTCAAACCACAGTGAAATTAGAAAATGAAGAGCAAATCAAATCCATGAATAGATTGATTGATATGCTTGAGGATGATGATGACATTCAAGAGATTTACCATAACTGGGATATGCCACAAGAATAGATTTAACAAATAATCGTAATAAAGGAATATCAATGTTTTAGATTTGAGGAGTAATTGGTCATCATTACTGTGTAGCTACGATCGTCATTACTTCTTTAAAAAGTATCTTTAAAACATTTTAAAGATTTTAAATACACCTTAAATTTTGCTATGAAAAATACAAAATTTAAGGTGTATTTTATGTGTAATATCAAATAAAGATAGAAAGACATATATTCTTATGGAATGAAATAGGATGTGCTTTAAAATGGAAAAAATTTTTTGCAATATAAAATATTGTTCTTAATATTTGTTAAAAATATAGATTTCTAAATATTTAAAAAATAAAAGGGATTCAAAGAGAAATGTAGAATTGTAAATTATATAATACGAAATCTATTTTCGCATTGTGAAAAAATTAAAAAACAAAATTTAAAACAGTAAAATATTTTAATATAGATGGGAGGCAGAGAAATGTCTGAAAGATCTAATGTTGTAAAATCTGTATTGAAAGCTTTGGACATTTTGGAAGTGCTAGACAAAAAACATGAGATAGGTATTAGTGAGATTAGTGAGATCCTTCACTGGGATAAAAGTACTGTACATCGTTTAATTTCTACTTTGAAGCAGAAAGGGTATGTGGTACAAAATCCATTGAATCAAAAATATTCAAATAGCTTTAAGCTATTTGAAATGGGTAATAATGTGGTAGAAAGGCTAGGACTTAGGCGGCAGGCACAGCCATTTTTAGAAAGGCTTGCAGTGCTGACACAAGAAACTGTAAATTTAGCGATTATGGATGGAAGTTCCATTATATATATTGATAAAATAGAAAGCCAGGCAACGATAAAAGTTGATTTAAGCATAGGGAAGAAATTGCCTATCTATTGTACAGGATTGGGAAAAGTAATGTTGGCGTATAAGTCAAGAGAAGCAGTTGAAAAACTTCTTGAGAAAGAAGCTTTTGTCAAGTACACCAAAAATACAATTGAAAATTTAGAGGGACTATTTGAACAATTAGAACAAATTCGCAAACAGGGCTACTGTATCGATGAAGAGGAATATGTAGAAGGATTACAGTGCATAGCAGCACCAGTAAAAGACTATAGTGGATTAGTGATTGCAGCAATAAGTGTTGCAATGCCTAAGTATAGATATGATGAAGGAGAAAAAGAGATAGGATATACAAAAATTGTAAAAGATATAACAGATCAATTTTCAAAAGAATTAGGTTATAGAAAATAAAAGTATGTAATAAGGAGGAGATTATCATGGCAAAAGTAGCAACACAAAATTCTACCTAAATTTGTGAAACAATATGCAAATCTAGGTGAATAAGTTCAAAATATTTAAAGTAGAAGTGCTAAAAGGAAGATTGTCTAAAGTTTTGGAAGTGTAAAAGAAGAGAAGCTTAGAAGACTGTATGAATTACAATAGGAGGATGAATCATGAAAATTGCTGTACTGGGCGCAGGTGCAATGGGATGTTTGTATGGTGGTATGCTTGCAGAGGCAGATAATGAAGTTTGGCTTTTAGACGTATGGAAAGAACATGTAGATGCTATTAATGAAACAGGACTCTATATAGAAACAAGCAAAGGTAACAAACATATAAAAAATATTAGGGCTGCGATGAAGCCTTCTGATATAGGTGTGGTAGATTTGGTCTTAGTATTTGTTAAATCTACGATAACAGAAATTGCTATTGAACAAAACAAAGAAATATTTGGAATAGATACGATTGCTTTAACACTGCAAAATGGATTAGGGAATATTGAAAAGATAGGGAGTGTTATTGGTAAGAAAAATATTATTGCAGGGACTACGGCTCATGGATCTACCATGTTAGGACCTGGAAAAATTCGACATGCAGGTGTAGGAAAAACACATATAGGAGAAATTGATGGAAGCGTTTCTGCAAGAATACAAAAGATCGGTAAAGTATTCAGTGATGCCTCCATAGCAACAGATATTTCAGAAAATGTGATGGGACTTGTATGGGGAAAACTTATGGTCAATATAGGGATTAATGCTTTAACAGCTATTACAGGTCTAAAGAATGGGCAATTAATAGATTTCAAAGAGACAGAGGAATTATTAGAATTAGCTGTAGCAGAAGCATGGCATGTTGCAAAAATTAAAGGAATACAATTGCCTTATGATGATCCTATTGCCCATACGAAAGAAGTTTGTAAAGCCACAGCAGAAAATAGATCATCTATGCTACAAGACGTAGTAAACAAGAGAAAAACAGAAATAGAAATGATTAATGGAGCTATCGTAAGAGAAGGGGAAGTTTTAGGATTAGATACACCCATAAATAAGGTGATTACCAATTTAATAGCTGTCATCCAAAAAAAATATTCATAAAATTAATAACAGAAAACGTTGCAGAAATAGGATGTTTTTTATATTGGTATAGCATTATAATATAGAAAAAGAGTCCAATTATTCAAAGTCGTAGAATTATAAAAAGCAATTCGTTATCAAAACCTACCCAAAAAACGATACCGACTCTTAGAGGGATTTAAATGTATGATTTTATTTATGGTAATAGAAATGTAATATTTTATTTTCTCTTACCATAAATTTTAAAGAGATATAAGAACAAGGATGATATCTTCAATTATAAAAACTTGCTAGAAAAGGAGGCAGGGTATGGATTATAAAGAAATGAGTGCAGCGATTGATGAGGCTGTTGAAAATTTGGAAGATGAATTGGTGGAGTTTGCAAGAGAAATCATACGTATACCTACAGAAAATCCACCTGGAGAAAACTATCCTCAATGTGCTAAAGCCATAGGAGAAATGATGAAAAAAATTGGGTGCGAAGTTGAATACATATCAGTTCCTGAAGCGGTACTTCCTGAATTAGCGCCTCACGGACAAAATTTACCAAGAGTCAGTGTGATTGGTCGATATAATGGCAAGGCACAGAGACCGCTTATTCATTTCTCAGGACATTTTGATGTCGTCCCTGCAGGGACAAACTGGACAGTTTCCCCTTATGAAGGTGTAGTAAAGGATGGAAAGATCTATGGTAGAGGTTCCTCAGATCAAAAATCAGGAATTGTATCACAAATATTTGCTATTTATGCTTTGAAAAAGGCAGCAATAGAACTACAAGGTACAATTTTATCTAGCGCAACACCGGATGAAGAAACAGGTGGTTATGCTGGATTAGGGTATCTTGTAGAGCAAGGATATATTTCAGATCAAAACACAGATTATTGTGTAATTAGTGAATGCTTAGATGTGGATAAAGTATGTCTAGGCCATAGAGGAACCTTTTGGTTTGAAATCGAAACAAAGGGAAAACAAAGCCATGGAAGTATGCCCTCAGAAGGAATCAACGCTATAGAGAATATGGTTAAATTACTCAATACAATCGATCAAGAAATACGTCCTGAGCTAGTAAATGAATCGCAATACCCAATTATGCCTCCTAAATGTAGAAAAAGTACCCTTACAGCTACTACAATCAATGCAGGAACCAAAGTAAATACGGTACCTAATTCATGTAAAACGAGTTTTGACTGGCGTTTAATTCCAGAACAAAGTGTTGCATGGGCAAAAGAAAGAATACTTTCTATCTGTGAAAGATTAAAGCAGGAAGATGAGAATTTTGATTATGCATTCAATTCAATAATGGAAGTAGATCCAACGATTGTTCCAAATGATACAGATGTTGTAAAAGCATTTTTGGAAGCAGGGGAAACCTATCTAAAAAGACCCCTTGATTTTTCATTAAGCCCGGGAAGTGATGATCAAAAATATGTTGTTAAGCAAGGTAAGCTTGAGCAATGTATTGTTTATGGACCTGGACCCTTAGTAGTAGCGCATAAATCTGATGAATATGTGCCCATTGAAGATATGAAAAATGCAGCAAAAATTATGGCACTTTCTGCAGTTAAATTGCTAGGCGTTAAAGAGTAAGGGACAAAGTATATGCAATAAAGCATTTTAATAAGATAATAGCATACATACAAGATGGATATTAATGATTCATTTTGCTGACATTTAAGCCATGACTTTAATTTTAAAACTTGAGACTGTATAGAAATTAAAGGAGGCGCTATTATGGAAAAGGCGAAAAAAGAGGTGCGTTATGCAAGTGGTTTGAAAGAGCAGTTAACGCTGCGCAGCATGATTATTGGTGCCATTGGAGCCATTATTATAACAACTAGTTCCATGTATGTAGCCCTTAGAATGGGTGCATTACCTTGGCCTACTATTTTCGTAGCTGTTATGTCTATGACAATATTAAAAGCGATGGGTAAAACAAATTTAAACGAAATCAATGTGACCCATACGGCAATGTCTGCAGGTGGTATGGTAGCAGGAGGCTTAGCTTTTACTATTCCTGGGATATGGATGCTTAACAAAGATGCAGATGTTCATTTTATAACACTATTGGTTGTTACACTGGCTGGAACCGTCCTAGGTGTAATTTTTACGGCTCTTGTCCGAAAATATTTTATTGAAGGAGAGAAGCTACCTTTTCCAATGGGTATAGCTGCTTCTGAAACGGTATTGGCTGGAGACGAAGGAGGAGAAAAGGCGAAAACACTTTTCTCAACATTAGGTATTACGGCGGTTTTTACTGCATTGAGAGATGGGTTAGGACTCATCCCCGGTGCATGGATGTCTACTAGTTTGATGGCAAAAAATATATTTTTTGGCGTATGGATTTCTCCAATGGCAGCTGGGATTGGCTATATTATAGGGCCTTTATTTACTGGAGTATGGTTTTTAGGGGCAATGATTGCATATTTCTTTATTATTCCTGTAGGTGTTTCTCTGGGATGGTTTGTTGACGTTGCAGCGGCTACAGCTTTCAAGGATAGTTTAGGAATAGGTCTTATGGTAGGAACGGGTATAGGCGTATTATTAAAAGGAATTATACCGAAAGCAAAGGAAATATATGGTCCAATGATTACTGGAAAAGCAGCAAAAGAAGGTGGAATAAGTCTTAAATGGGCTCCTATTGCTTTTGCATTGATTGCTTTTTTACTAACATTATTTACTGAAATGCAGCTTCTACCTAGTATATTGACAATTATAGGGGTATGGCTCACCACAGCCATGGCTGCTTCAATAACAGGGCAAACGGGAATTAACCCTATGGAAGTATTTGGTATAATTGTTTTACTTGCAGTGAAAGGTCTATTTAATATCACAGGAATTGAAGGATTTTTGATTGCTGCAGTGGTGGCTGTGGCCTGCGGTTTAACAGGAGATGTACTAAATGATTTTAAATCAGGGAATATCCTGAGGACAAACCCAAAAGCACAGCTTGTTTCTGAAGCGATTGGAGGAGTTATTGGAGCGATTGTATCTGTTGTTGTATTGTTTGTAATGTTTAAGGCTTATGGAGCTATGGGGCCTGGAACAGAACTCCCAGCACCTCAAGCCTATGCGGTTTCAACAATGGTTGGAGGACTGCCCAATACCACATCGTTTATTATCGGCTTGATTGTTGGTGTAGCGCTATATTTATTGAATATTCCTGGAATGACATTAGGAATAGGTATTTACCTTCCCATGGCAATATCTACAGCAGCTTTTATAGGAGGTCTTGGTAATTTTATTCTATCTAAGATAAAGCCTGGCTCAAATGAAAAAGGGGTGATCGTTTCTTCAGGGATGCTCGGTGGAGAAGGGGTTACTGGTGTTTTAATTGCAATTATGAAAGTAATTACCATGGGATAAAAAATAAAACGAATTATACAATTTTCCGGAGGTATTTTATGTATGAAATAAAGTTTACAGATATTGAAGGAATTCAAGTAGGAAATGCTCAAAATCTAGAAGCCGCTACAGGATGTACCGTAGTTATATGCAAAGAAGGGGCAACAGCAGGCGTTGATGTAAGAGGTGGGGCACCAGGAACAAGAGAGACAGACTTGTTAAATCCCGTTAATTTAGTGGAGCAAGTACATGCCATTTTCTTAAGTGGAGGTAGTGCCTTTGGATTAGACGCAGCAACAGGCGTTATGGAATATCTAGAAGAAAAAGGCATTGGATTTGATGTAGGAGTAGCGAAGGTGCCTATCGTTTCAGGAGCAGTATTATTTGATCTTACTACAGGAAGTCCCAACATAAGACCAGATAAAGCAATGGGATATAAAGCAAGTGAAAATGCGACAAATAAAGATTGTCCAGAAGGCACTATAGGAGCAGGTACAGGAGCGACAGTAGGGAAGTTTTTAGGGCCTGAATTTTCAATGAAAGGCGGCTTGGGTGCATATTGCTTACAAGTTGGAGAACTTAAGGTAGGAGCCTTAGTGGCAGTCAACTGCCTGGGCGATGTAATTGACCCCAAAACTGGAAATATTCTGGCTGGAGCATTAAATGAAGACAAAACAACCTTTGCAAATACAGAAGAGAAGATGATCCAGCAATACAATAACAAAAAGAATTTGTTTAGCGGTAACACGACGATAGGTATTATTGCTACAAATGCGAAATTAACGAAGTCACAAGCTACTAAAATCGCTTCTATGGCTCACAATGGTTATGGAAGAACAATGAGACCTGCCCATTCTATGGTGGATGGAGATACTATTTTTACTCTAAGCACAGGTAATGTTGAAGCAGATATGAATGTGGTGGGACTTCTTGCTACAAGAGTGATGGAAGAAGCGGTAATCAGAGCAATAAAGAAAGCAACCCCTCTTGGGGACTATAAGTGTTATAAAGACTTACATGACGCGTAAAAAAACAAATCGTGTATAAAAACTGCCTAGAAAAATCAATGAATTCTAGGCAGTTTTATATGTTACAGATGAAGACTGTAAAAAATATTATGACTTCATTTCTTGCATCAAATTGGTAGCAAATTGCTTTGCCGCTTCTTCAATCATAGGAATATTTTTTACAGTCTTAGGGTCATTAGCTGTAGCCATTAGTGTAAAATAAGGAGGCAATCGAAAGCCTTTATTAATATTTAAGGCATCAATGAGTTGTTTTGCTACAGAATCACTGCCCGAATTTCCTGAAACAACGATGGAAAATAGTGTTTTATCATAGAGGGAAATCTTTCGATATAAAGAAGTTAATCGATTGATAACAGCCATAAGATTTGCAGATATGGAATCGTTATAGTTGGGACATAACCATATGATGGCATTGGCTTTTTCAATGGTAGGCAGAATTTCCTTTACCATAATACCCCCGTAAAAGCAACTGTTTTGCTCACTAAAATGGGTGCATGCTGTAAAAGAACAACCAGCACAATCAAGAACGGTACCATTTTCCACATGTAGTTCCTCTATTTCTTTGATGCGTAGATGATCTTTGACCATATCCCATAGCATAAGTGTATTAGATGTTTTTCGGGAGCTAGAATGTAAAGCTAAAATTTTAGGATTTTGGATTAATTTAGGATTGTCATCTATAAGCCTTTTAACAAGCTTTTTACAAAGTCGATAGCAGATTTCTTCTAAGGGCAAAGGATATCTTTTTTGCCATGTACGAAAGTTGTTTAGATTTTTTGTTGCTTCAACGATTGGGTGTCCTATAAAACTACAGCCTAATTGGTTGGCTAAGAAGATTATATTTTTAGCTGTGCTTTTGGTATACAGTTCACTTTTGCTATGAATAAAGATTCCAGCAGATGATCCTAAGAGTGCATCTTTACCTCTGGCATATAGTTGAGAAAATACTTGGAGCATAGGTATATCATACCCCATAGAATTTAATTCTAGGGCAAAGAGTATTTTTTTGTTTTTTAAGTCAGGTAGAGTAGTAGATGAAGTAATCGTGATTGTAGGAATTTCAGAAGTTGCTGCTTGAACCATCTTTGATAAATTATCAGATATTTCCCCGGGAATAATCACATAAAGGTTTGTCATAATATACTTTCCAGCCTTTCAAAAGTATTTTTAATTCTATCAAATAAAAGATCAGGAAGAATAAGCCGTTCAATTTCTGTTCCTGTTGGGGTAAATCTATTTTTTGAACCCATAAACACGCCACCCATAAAAGTTGTACTATAATGCCATGAACTAGTTATTGTAGCCATGATAGACAAAGTACCAGAAGATAAAGCAGGGGCAATATAGGGTTTAAATCCTGTAGCGCGAACATCTAAATTTGCTTTTTTAGTTTTTTCAGTAAGATATGTAGATAATTCATCATTATAATTTTTAATGCTATCAGCGATGATAAGTCCCTCGCCATGAGGACCAAAGGCTCTTCCTTCTGTTAAATAATGGTGCGTTCTAGCATCTTTCTTGGCATAATAGGCAGCACGGGCATGCATGACACCCAAACCGTATCCTCTGATTTGATCGGCAGAAAGGCCTTGAAAATCCATCTCACCTTCATGATTTGTGTTGCTTTGTAAGAATGCTTCTTTACAGAGCAAATCAACAGGGTCTGAAACAACTGCAAAGATACCTTGAAAGTTTTTTTCTCGTGCCAATTTTGCATAATGACGAAGAATACGAGCATTTCCTTCAAACTGGATCATTCGAACGTCTTTATTCTCCTGTCCTATAGGCGGAACACCCACAGAAGCAGAGAAAATGAATAAATCACAGTCAAAAATCTCATCTTCAGTGATACTGTTTACGTCTGGATAAGTTTGTGTATGAAAAGCTGGCAATATTTGATTGGTTTCAAACTCCCATCGTTTGAGACTATTTTTATCTTTATTATAAATACCAATTTGTGAGATGGCATCTCCACCTAACAAACGAAGACCTGTTACCAGTATGCCACCTACATCTCCAAGACCAACTACATGGATTCTCCATTTTTGAGGATGAATATAATCGAGGGCATTTTGCCAGTTAGGATAGGCAGTATTAATTGCTGTAACTTTCCCTTCCATGATTTTAGAAGTTAACCATTGGGGCAATTCATACTCTGTTTCTATGGGTTGTTGTAGGAGATGGATGCCTTCTTCTTGCAAAAATGCCAAGGAAGGATCGGTTACAGAAAATCTTCTGCGTGATTTTTTGGGATTTAATGAATGTAAAAGATAGAGGGCTTCTGGAGAATTTTTCACATGATCTTCAGAAACTTTTTTAAAATGCACAGATTGCTGATTGGATATTAGTATTTTATTTTTGTATGAATAAAAAAACATAAGAGACCTCCTTAAGATGATGGAATGTTATGTATTGATTCTGATATAATGATATAAAGTTTTCGCTTTGTTTATATTATAACCTAAATTTAAGAATTGTTAAGATTTTCTAAGAAATATAAATGTTTAGAACGATATTTTCATAAGGTGGGAAAATACTGAAGAAGGAGAGAGTCTTTGTATGAAAAGAATTGACGAAAGAGACGTTATGTTTTCACGAATGAATTATGAAAAAGGAACACCCGTGTATGAGGATTATTATAAAAGAAATCCAGACAAAGAAGAGATGGATGACCTACTACGTAATATGCCGAAGATGGGAGGAGAAGGGACTGCTACTTTTGACCCCGTTAATTCTCCGATAATTGATGCGGCTTTTCGTTTCCTAGGAGATATCAAACAGTTGGCAGAGGGGGATAAAGGTCCCCAAAAAGTAGGAGAGATAAATCCTCAGGTAATGACGGAGAAAGTAAAAGGGTTAGCCAAGTATTATCATGCGAAAATGGTAGGGATTACGAAGATGGAACCGTATTACTATTATACTCATCGCGGTAGAGAAGCAGAAACCTATGGACAAAAAATCGATCGGTTTCATAAGTATGGTATTGTCTTTGCTGTTGAAATGGACAAAGAAATGATTTTTAGAGCACCTCAAATATCTGAAGGTATAGCAGTTGTAAAGGGGTATGTGGAGACGGCAATCATTGGAATGATCATATCTTACTATATTCGAGAGCTAGGTTATGAAGCTAGAAATCATATGGATGGCAATTATTTGGTTGTTGCTCCCCTGGTAGCACGAGATGCTGGTTTAGGGGAGATAGGAAGAAATGGTATATTGATTACAAAAGAATTTGGGCCTAGAGTGCGATTGGGTGTGGTTACCACGGATTTGCCGCTGCTATGTGACAAAAGAGAAGATTTTGGCGTTGTAGAATTTTGTCATGAGTGTGAAAAATGTGTAAGAACTTGTCCAGGAAAAGCAATCCCTTCTGGTGATATGCAAGATATAGATGGAATAAAAAGATGGAAAATCAACTCAGAAACTTGTTATATGAGGTGGCGTGCACTAGGGACTGATTGTGGGATTTGTCTAGCAAATTGTCCTTTTAGTGATACAATTCCTAAAGAAATGATAGATAAAATAAGAAACTGTTCTTCTACAAGAGAGCAAATTTTGAAGAATCATGATGCCAAATACGGCATTCGACCATATATTAAAGAAAAGCCAGAATGGCTCCGATAGCTTTGAAAACTTACTCTTATGATGAATAATGCTAATATTTATGTTGAATAAAGTTTCATTTGATGATAAAAAATAGAAAGGAATCTTAAACCGATTCCTTTCTGTTTTCATAGTTTAGATGATTATAGTGTTGCTGCGATTTCTTCTTCACTTATGTTTTCGCTAATGACTTTATCAATTTTACCATCTTTGATTGTTATAACAGATGGTACTTCTTTGACACCCAATCTATTTGCTATTCCTGTTGATTTGTAAATATCAACTTTTGTAACTCTCACTTTACCTTTGTATTCATCTTCCATTTTCTCAATGGTAGGCAATAATTTTCTGCATTTTGGATCGACTGCATTATACAAATAAACAATGCCTGGCAAATCACTTTTCATAATTTGTTCATGGAAGACTTCACTTTCTGCAATATATTTTTCAGCACCAAAGCCTGCGATAGCACCGTCACCTACAGCAGTGGCTACTTGCTTGAGGAATTTATCCCTTACATCTCCTACAGCTAATACGCCATCGATATTTGTTTCCATTTTTTCATTTGTAATCAAATATCCACCTTTATTCATATCAAGAATGCCTTTAAATATCTCTGTATTTGGTATATATCCGATAAACAAGAAACAAGAATCTACATCGATAGGAATCAACTCATCTGTTTTTAAATTTTTCAATACCACTTGATTTAGGTGTTCATCGCCTTTAAACTCATCGACAACAGTGTTCCAGACAAATTCCATTTTAGGATTGGAAAGCGCTTGCTCACGAGCAATTTCATTGCAATCCATTTTACCTTCATCATGTAAAACAGAAACAATAACTTTTTTTGCGAACTTTGTTAAGAACATTCCTTCTTCTATAGCAGCGTCACCACTTCCAACAACCAAAACTGTTTTATCGGTATTGGCGGCAGCATCACAAGTTGCACAGAAAGAGATACCCTTGTCATACAAATAGTCAGCTTCGCCTTTAGCGCCTGTTAATCTTGGCTTTCCACCTGATGCAACGATAACAACCTTCGCTTCATAAATGTTTCTGAAAGTTTCCACGGTTTTTGTTTCGCCTTTAAGATTTACGCTTTTTACATCTGTTAGTTTGAATTTTACTCCGAATTTTTTTGCCTGCTTATGAAATAAATCCATTAGACCTAGTCCAGTAGTTCCTTCAGGAAAACCAGGATAGTTTTCAATTTCATTGGTATAAGTTGCAAGGCCACCAACCAAAGATTTTTCTATTAATAAAGTTTTTAATCGCGCACGACCACAGTAGATCCCAGCAGTTAAACCTGCTGCACCACCGCCGATAATGACTACATCGTACTGTTCAACCTTTTTTTGCATTTGAGAACCTCCTGAACTACATAAAGTATTTTACTAACAATTTACTACCTACTACAGCTCCCATAAACATAAATACGGCAAAAACCCATCCTGAAAGGGAAAGAGAAGAAATACCACTAAATAATGCACCGATATTACAACCAAATGCAATTCTTGCACCATAACCCATCATTAAGCCACCTAGGGTAGCTGCAGCTACTTGCTTTAACGATTTGATTTTTTTAATTTTAAATTGAGAAGCCAGTAGAGTGGCTACTAGGGCACCAGCAATAATACCTAGATTTCTTATAGAACCTGGATCATTGATAAAACCTCCAGTAAGGGTTGCTTGTGCACCTTTACTGCTAAAATAATACCATTTATCAACATTTCCACCAACAGCTTGATATAACCAAGCTCCCCAATTAGCGAGGGGACCACTTACACCCCAAGGATTATCGGTAGTGGCTAATGTAGCAATTTGAAAAATCGCTAATAAAATTCCACCAGTTACGTAAGGCCAAGCGCCTTTTAACCAAGCTTTATAGTATTTGTTTTCGTAGATGTTCAAAGTTTCACCCCCGAAACAGCTTATTTAGTTTTTTCGATGATAACTTCCCATTCACCGTCGTCTACTTCTTCAATTTCAACATTGTGGCCTTCTTTTCTAGCCCATTCTGGAACATTTTTCATTGCGCAGCTATGATCGATTTGAACAATCAAAACGTCTCCAACTTCCATAGTTTTAAGTTTGTTCTCGGTTTTTACCAAAGGTACTGGACAAGCTTCTCCTAAACAATCTAACATTACTTCTTTCATAAAAAATTCCTCCTTTAAAATAATTAGAATATAGTGTAATTGAATAAACATTTAATCATGGGAAAATATTTAGTACCATTAGTACCCTTTTAGTACTCTTCTTTTTTTCTGTTTTCCCATTTATCAGCAAGGATATATAACCCTGCAATAACCAAAAGTTGAACTACAACTGCACCAAACCACCCAAATACGTCTGGTAGAAACACCTTTGGACCTTTCAACATAAAATTTAGTTTCCACCATCCAAAGTCATGGGCTCCCCAAAGTGAACCAACAACAAAGAAGAATAAGGATAATATTTGCATTAAGAATCCTTCTCCAACTCTCATTAAAGTTCCAGAAGCACAACCACCTGCAATCACCATTCCAATACCAAAGATAAAAGCACCTACAGCAGTAGCTAAACTAATTGGTACAACATAACCTTGGCCTGGTATGGGTAAACCTTTTACAAAATAACCGTATTTAATGGCTGTAAAACCAATAGTTGTGATTGCAAACGCAATTAATACGGCACGTGTAATGGATGTACTACCTGTGAGATAAGGGTCTCTCATTGAGGCTGTAAAGCAAAATCTTGATTTTTGAAGAATAAATCCAAAACTACAGCCAAACAACCAGAATATACCTAATTTAGAAGAGATTGTTGTTAGATAGATACCAAACACAATCATGCCAATTAGCAGTGCAATACCATAAGGCTGTTGCTTTTTTTTGGGCTTTCTTCTGGCATTGGAGCTTCTTCGAGATGAAGCGCGACTACTAATTTTTGTTTCGGTTGCTTCAGACACTGTATCACCCTCCTTCATTTCGATACATTTTTAACAATTCTTGTTAAGATGATTATATCACAATAAAAAAAGGAGAGAGTATTTGACTTAATTATGCAATATAACAATACATTATAATTAACATTAAGAATAGTTATATAGTATAAAAATAAGTTATAATAAGAATTAAGCCATAAAAATTCTTTATAGCAACTTCTATGATATAATTATAATATTGACAGAAATGTAACGAATGAATGGCATCATTCATCCATAAGGAGGAAATTTTATGCATATAGAGTATCTTAGGTATTTTTATGAAGTAGCATCTATGAGAAGTATTTCGAAAGCTGCAAATAATGCCCATATTTCACAGCCAGCTTTGAGTCAGCAGATTCAGAGATTAGAAGAGAATTTGAATCACAAACTGTTGATTAGAAGTAATAAGGGAGTAGAGTTAACAGAGGCAGGTCGTATTGTTGAAAAATATGCCCGAAATTTAATAAAATCTTATGATAATATGCTAGAAGATTTAGATGCCATAATGAATAATAATAGCACAATTAGGATTAATTCAGGTTTAACTTTAGGAACCTATGCTTTGCCTTGTACATTATATAGTGTACAAGAAAAATTTTCAAAATTTGTGTTTAATTTATCATCAAGTCCTTCTGATGAGGTGGAACAAAACATTATGAATGATGTTTATGATGTAGGATTTATCTACGGAAAGCCGAAGGAAGAAGGTTTAGCCTATACCAAGGTAGGAATGGATAGATTGGTAGTAATTGCATCGGCAGATTTTCATATAAAGCAGGAAATTTATTTAAAAGACTTATTAGACTATCGCTTGATTATGTTAGATGAAAGATTTAGAGAACGGAGGCAATTAGAGGAACACTTGAAGTGTTTAGGATATAAATTGAATGATTTTAATATATCCCTTAATTTGGATTCTACTGAATCTGTAAAATCTACAGTTGTGAAAGGATATGGCTTATCTTTTGTACCCTATATTTCTGTTAAGAAAGAACTTTATACAAAGCAGCTAAAAGAAATTCATGTACAAGATTTTCAAATGAATTGCGATATTTACCTTATCTATAAAAAAGAGAAGGATATAGGTAAAAGTGTTAAAACTTTTATTCAGTATTTAAAAAAGATAGGAGAAAAAAGTTTTTGCTAATTTTTAGTAATAACGATTTCCCATATGCCGTTCATTACTTCTTCATATTCTGTTGAGATGGTTGTTTGTTGAAAATGGTCAACAATAGATTGAAGGACACAGCTGTGGTCGGTGATGACTTTAACAGATTCATGGATGCACATCTTTTTTAAAGCTTGTTTGATTTTAATAATGGGAATAGGGCACATTTCTCCTAAACAGTCGATTTCTTTCATGATCGTCGCCTCACTTTTGTAAGTAATTGAGCTAAGTATATTATATCAGTAATTTGTAAGATTTTGTATAAAGATTACTAAATATTTGATGTTTTATAAAAACAACCAACGACAAAGAAGCGAAGTATTGAAGGGATGTAGTGATGGAGGTTTATTTGATTTCATACAATTTGTTGGAGATAGAAAAGGCACGATAAAAGATATGCAATCAATGCTCAAAAGTTAAAAAAGGACTTGGGATGGCAGCTACAATACTCTTTTGATGAAGAAGTCAAACAAACGATTCAATCGTCCATAGATAATGCAGTGAATATTTTAAAGGATAGATGCAGGAACTTTTGAACCCTATTACTATGCGAATCAATTACTATTTCGAATTCATAATCAAATTATAAGTGGTGAAGAATGATGAAAATTCCATTTTATATACCTTATTATACAGGAGAAGAATTACAATATATACAAGAAGCTATGAATAAACACCAGATAAGTGGAGACGGGTTATACACGGATCGTATCACAGGTTTACTTGAAAAAAAATTTCAAGTAAAGAAAGCTTTTATGATCACATCTGCTACCCATGCATTAGAAATAGCTACAATGCTAATTGATTTACAGCCTGGAGATGAGGTAATCATGCCGTCATTTACATTTCCGTCCACAGCAAATGCAGTATTGTTAAGAGGCGCAAAACCTGTTTTTTGTGAAATTGATGAAAATACTTTAAACATAGATCCGAAGAAGATTTTAGAAAAAATTACACCTAAGACAAAAGCAATTATACCTGTTCATTATGCTGGAATAGGCTGTGATATGGATAAAATTATGGACATAGCAAAATCTCATCATCTACATGTTATTGAAGATGCAGCACAAGCAGTGAATGCGAAATATAAGGATAAATATTTAGGCACATGGGGAGATATTGGATGTTATAGTTTTCATGGCACGAAAAATTTTACTAGTGGAGAGGGCGGAGCGATATTACTCAATACGAATGATGAAAGCCTCATAAAAAAAGTTGAGATGATCCGCCAGAAAGGTACAAATCGGAATCAATTTGTGAGAGGAGAGATAGATGCGTATACTTGGATGAATATAGGCTCAAGTTATGTGCCTTCGGATATTCTGATGGCCTTTTTATATGCACAATTAAAGGGTATGGATATGATTATGATGAAAAGAAAAAAGATTCATGACTATTATTGTCATCATCTTAAAGAATATATTGACGCTGGTATAATAAAGACCGCAGAGTTTTCTAAGGACTATCAACCCAATTATCATTTGTTCTATCTCCTTTTTCAGGAAGAAAGAATAAGAGATAAAGTAAAGCAAGAATTAATGGATAGGGGCATAGCTACAGCGATTCATTTTATGCCTCTTCATAGTTCTCCGATGGGACAAAGGCTTGGATATGTGAAAGAGGACCTGCCAATTACAGAAAAAACAAGTGAAACCTTATTACGATTACCGATGTACACAAGTATGTCAGAAAAAGAATTGGACTATGTCATGGGACATTTAAAAAGTATTCTTAAAAAAATTGGGGAGATATAAAATGTCTGTTTATATCACTATAGTAATTCCAGTTTATAATAGCGCAAACACGTTAGATGAACTATATAAGCGTTTGACTAGGACTTTAAGTGATTTATGTGATGATAGCTATGAAATACTACTGATCGATGATGCAAGTAAGGATCAAAGCTTTTTAAAGATGGAACAACTTCATCGACAGGATGCGAAGGTAAAAATTATTCAATTAGCTGAGAATTTCGGCCAGCAGAATGCATTAATGTGTGGTTTTCACTATGCACAGGGAGAATATATTATTACATTAGATGATGATTTACAACATCCACCAGAAGAAATCAAAAAATTACTTTTAAAATTACATGAAGGATATGATGTTGTTTTTGGTATACCCTTTGAAAAAAAACATTCTTTTTATAGAAATATGGGAACCAAAATGATCAGTTATTTGTTTAATAAAATATGTAGTAAGCCAAAAAATATTTATGTTAGTAGCTTTCGTGCCATAAAAAAAGAAGTGATAAAAGAGATCATAAAGGATAAGACGTCTTTTGTGTATCTGGCACCCATTATTTTTCGAATTACCAATCATGCTGCAAATGTTTTTGTGAGACATGATGTACGAAAATATGGAAATTCTAATTATAATCTATTTAAATTATTAAAATTATTTATGAAACTTGTAATCAATTACTCTTGTGTATCTAAACTTGTGAATGTGACATCTCGTCCTCAATTTGAAATAAAAAGTATGCAATGATAAGGAGAAAGTAGTGAGATGAAGATATTAATTCTAGGTGGTAGCAATAGTCAATTAAATGCTATTTTGCGCGCCAAAAGCAAAGGGCATACAGTGATTGTTGCCGATTATTATGAGGATGCTCCAGGGAAAGCATTTTCTGATTATAGTGAAAATATCAGTACATTTGATATAGAAGGCAATATTCAGCTTGCTCATAAATATAACATAGATGGCGTCATGACCATTGGAACAGACCAGCCTGTATATACAGTGACAGAGGTTGCTAGGGCTTTAAAGCTCCCAGCTTTAATAGATGTAGATACGGCAAAAGCTGTAACCAATAAAAAATTGATGAAGAAAATCTTTTCTGAAAATGAGATACCCACTGTAAAATATAAATTAATTAGAGAAGATTTTAGAGATCAAGAATTAGAGGACATAAACTTTCCGGTAGTTATCAAGCCTGTAGATAGTCAAGGACAGCGAGGGGTCTATAAACTAGATATAATAGAAGATATTCGTGAAGTTTTCCAAGATGTACTGAGTTATTCAAGGGAAAAAGAGATTTTGGTGGAAGAATTTTATCCTAGTGATGAAATTACAGTAAGTGGATGGGTTGATGATGGAGAAGTCTATATGATATCAATTGTAGACAGAATTTCTCATAATCACTATCCACATATTGGTGTTTGTATAAGACATCATTTTCCTTCTAAATATATGCAAAATTATTTTGATGAAATTGTTACAATAACTAAAAAGATTGTAGCATGTTTTCATATTGAACATGGACCAATTTATTTCCAGATGCTGCTTGGCGATAAAGGGATAAAAGTCAATGAGATTGCCTGTAGAATCGGAGGAGCCTATGAGGATCAATATTTAAACAAAGTAACTGGTATAGACATGTTGGACATGCTGATTGATGCCACCTTAGGAAAAGAAGTAGACTGTAGGAGATTAAAGGATTTTGATCTTTATTCTATGCAACATAAAATTTCTGTAGAAATGTTTTTTGCAAGACCATGTACGATTCATTCTTTAACTGACATCAACGAGATAAAAAAACTACCCGGAGTGATTCAGGCACAACATAATTTTAAATTAGGAGATTGTATAAAAGAAATGACAAATGCCACCCAACGAGCAGGTTATATGATTATAGAAGGAAAGAATGAAGCTATATTAAGAGAAAACATCCAGCGTGCCTATGGTCGATTAGGTATTTATAATGCACATGGTGAAAACATGATTTTTAGGTTTGACTTAAAATGAATTGATTTCAAAGAAAGTAGGGGTTTTATGTGAAAAAAACGATTGGCGTAAAATATATCTTTATTAGTTTCATGATTATATTGATTTTTACTGCTTGTACAGGCAAAGAACAAACAACGAAGAGAAATCTTGATAGGATTGCAATCGCTGAGCAATATGGATTAGCTTATGCACCTTTGCAAATTATGAAGGAATTGAAAATATTAGAAAAAAACTCACCCGAAATTGAGATAATATGGAAGAAGTTAGGCAACACGGCTGCAATTCGTGAAGCAATGCTTGCCCATGAAGTAGATGTGGGTTTTATGGCGATTCCTCCGTTTCTAATTGGCTGGGATAAAGGAATGAAGTGGAAAATTGCTAGTGGATTATCTGTTAGTCCCGTGGGGCTTGTTACTTATAAAGAAGATATAAAGTCTATTAAAGACTTTACAGAAAAGGATCGAATTGCTCTTCCACAACCAGGAAGTGTCCAACACATATTATTATCTATGGCTTGTGAAGAAGAATTTGGTGATGCAAGTCAATTAGACAATTTACTTGTAACCTTAGCACATCCTGACGGAATGACTGCATTGTTAGCCCAAAAAGACATCACAGCCCACTTTACCACACCACCTTATTTATTTAAGGAACTAGATTCAAAGGAGATGCATCAGGTTTTAGATGGAAAAGAAATTATGGGAAAAGATTTTACATTTATCGTGGGAGTATCAACAGAGACATTTCATGATAGGAACACAAGCGTATATAATGCTTTCATAGCATCTCTAGAGGAAGCCATATTGTTTATGCAGAACAATCCTAAAAAATCTGCTGCTTTACTATCAAAAGTATATCATATGCCAGAAGAGGAGCTTTTAAGATATTTGACTTGGGACGGTGTACAATATGATCCAACAGTAAAAGGAATAGATGAATTTGCAACCTTTATGCTAAAACACGGCTATCTATCTCAAAAACCGCAAAGTATTCATAAAATTTTATGGGAAAATGTGCAGCATGAAAAATAAAGTGCTCCAAAATAAATATATCAATAGAATTTTATGGATAAGTATATTTGCGGTTTTATGGCAAGGTGTTGCTGTGAATGAAATATTTGATCCAATGATATTTCCTACAATTAATAGGATTATTAAAAGCTTATATGCAGCAATCATGGAGGGGCAAATGATTCAGGAAACTGTGTTTTCTCTGGCCATGATTGGCAAAGGATTAGTGATAGGATTTTTTAGTGCAATGATTCTATCATCTTTGTGTATTGTATCTAGAACATTTCATGGCTTGTTGGAAAGTATCATTGCAGTGGTTCATCCTTTGCCTGGGATTGCACTGCTACCACTCATTATTCTTTGGATTGGAACAGGTAAAAAAGCTGTTATTTTTATTATTGTACATTCTATTATGTGGCCTATGCTTCTTAATATTTTAGCTGGCTTCAAAGCGGTTCCCAAAGAATATAAAGAAGTGGGTAGAATTTTTGGCCTCAATCAGATTGGTATTATTCGCTTGATTATGATTCCAAGGTCTTTACCTTATATTTTAGCAGGCCTTAAAATTGGATGGTCTAGAGCGTGGAGAGCTTTGATCAGTGCGGAAATGATATTTGGTGCAGTGGGAGGCGAAGGTGGATTAGGATGGTATATTTTTCAGAAGAGAATCTATATGGATACAGTTGGGATTTATGGAGGATTAATAATGATTATTGTAATTGGTGTTTTTGTGGAAGATTTTATTTTTAGTATGATAGAGAATAGGACCATTAAAAAATGGGGCATGTCCATATGAAGAATAACAGGTCATAAAAGATAGAGAAGCACTTTTGTGTACTTCTTTATCTTTTATGAAGAACCTTATATATTTTGATTTTCCAATCGCCCTTATTAATATATTGTGCAATTCTAAAACTGTAGGCCTTTTCTGTAAATTCATAAACTTTCTCACATTGCTGCTCAAAAAAGTTGTGCATGTCCTCATAGTATAGTAAATTTCCATACATCCCGTTCCACCTAGGTCTTTCATGGTAAATAAAATCCAGCTCTTCAGGATAAATGATATATTCAATATGATTTTTCTCAATATATTGCTGAAAACTCATATTTTTTTCTTTTAAAAATTCTAGATTTCTATAATCATACAATTTCCCATTACCAAAATAATATTCAGCATTCAAATTTGCCAAGACAGTACTATTTTTATTTACCACCTTAGAGATTTCCTGCAAGTAATGGTGATAGCTATTATGAATGTAGGGGGTAACATTAAGCAATGTACTGATAGAAAGTATGCAAAGTAACAAACCTACAGCGATTCCTTTATATTGTTTTAAATGAGTGTTGAGTAGGTATATGACTAAAATGTAAAACAAAGGAAATAAAAATACAACACTCGTTTGATTGTATCTTCCAATCAATAGGATCCCTAGATTGATCGCCAATATGGCTAGAATAACTGAAATAATTTGGCTTTTCACAAAAACATCTTTTTCAACCAAAGCTTGAAATAGGGAACCTAAAAAGGCAATGCCAAAAAGAAGGAATTGAAATTTAATATTTGGTGTATAGTAGGTTCCGCTCACTTGATAAAATAATTTAAGATAAAAATACTTAAGTTGACTGATTTTCGATGTAATGGGATTGAGTACCCCAAACTCTTTTTGACCATAAGAGGTGTAGTTCGATAGAAAGTGAGGATCAAGAGATTTAC
The DNA here is from genome assembly GCA_038396625.1 of Clostridiaceae bacterium 35-E11. Classification (GTDB taxonomy): domain Bacteria; phylum Bacillota; class Clostridia; order Peptostreptococcales; family Thermotaleaceae. Next base: position 2,281,042 of record CP121688.1, on the reverse strand, counting down.
TTAATAGGATAAAACCTACAGCAAAAAAGCCTACAATAAACACATAAAAAAGCAAGTTACTTATGCGGAGATTTTTGGTATGAAGAATATGATATAAATAGATGCATCCAAAGGGAAGGGAAATAATAAAACTATTTGGATGTATACCAATGCTCAAACCAATCGTGATGCCAAGAATAATATCATGCACATATTTATGATTGTTGATATGAACAGACATAAAATAGAAACCATAGATACATACAAATAACAAGATGATCTCTTGGCGTGCGAAATGAGATGCATAAAGAAATTGTATGTCCATACTCAAAAGAAGGGTCGTAATCATAGCGGTATCCTTTGATGTAAATAGGACACTGCACAATCTATAAAAAAAATACAAGGTAAATATACCAAAGATAAAAGAAATAAGACGCATATTAAATAAACTGTAGCCTAGCAACTTGATAAAAATAATTTGTATGGTATGAAAAATAATTTTTATTGCATGAGGATTTCTAACCTTTAAATCAAAAAAAGATTCTGTAGCAGCATAACTACCTCTTTCAAGAATATTTCTGGATAATCCACTGAGCCAAGATTCATCAGAATGCATAAATGGAAATTTACTAAGATAGATGATGTTGACAATGATATACAGCATAAAGAAGGAACAAAATATATATTTTTTATAAGATGATTTTTTGAATGCTAGCATGGGTTTACCTCTTTCTGATCAATTTCTTAATTGTAACAAGGTCATTATATCATATGGGGAAAGATTGATTAAAAGCATTTTGCTTTTTGTCGTATCAAATAATTGGATGTTATATTTAGAAAACTTATAACACGAGCCTTCAGGAATAAAGTATAATGGAATAAGGAATTGTGCATTATTTAACAAGGATTATTTTTAAATTTAGGAGGTAAAAGTATGAAAAGATCATCAAAGCTATTACTATTTACCTTGGTCGCATCTTTAATGTTATTAGCTGTTGGCTGTAGCAGTATAGAAACAGATACAGCAGAACAAGGGTTATACATCATTGAAGCGAATCAAGTGGGAGAATTGTTGAAAGGCGATGGGGTAGTGCTTGTTGATACACAAAATCCTGAGGACTATGCCAAAGAACATATTAAAGATGCAGTGAATATTAGTAGAAGCGATGTAGTAATGAATATACCTGTACCTAATATGCTTGCACCAAAAGGAAAAATTGAAGAAGTATTAGGGAAAAAAGGTATTTCAAATGATACAATAATCGTGATATATGATCAAAATAATAACATGGATTCAGCACGGTTATGGTGGACACTGATGGTATATGGTCATGAAAAGATCAAAGTAGTTAGTGGCGGACTTAATGCATTAAAAGCAACAGGTTTAGAAACAAGCACAGAGGTGCCAACAGTAAAGGAAGCAAAATATACAGCAAAAGATAAAAATACAGAGATGATTGCAACCTTGGATGATGTAAAGATGCAGGTAAATGAACCAAAAGAGAACATCGTATTATTGGATACACGTTCTCAAGAAGAATTTAATGAGGGAACAATACCTGGATCGATTTTGTCGGATTATTCAGAGAATAATTATTCAGATGGAACTTATAAGTCCCCGCAGCATATTCAGATACAGTATATTGAAAAAGGTATTACCCCTGATAAAACCATTATCATGTATTGTAAGACATCAATTAGAGGTGCACAAACATACTTGGCGTTGTATGATGCTGGTTATAGAAATTTAAAGCTATATGATGGTGCCTGGGTTCAGTACTCAGCAAACAAAACTTTACCTGTGCAAACACCTACAGGGAATAAAGTCGAACCGAGCCAACAAGACATGTCATGATTTGTCATAATATAAATAAATACAATAACTGTATATGAATTTATTCAAAAAGAAGCATTGCTTGATAGAATTAAATTGAGCAATGCTTCTTTTTTTAGGGTAGAACATAAAGTGAAATTAAATGGAGAAGAGCTTTTAGCCTTATTAAACATTGAACGAATTTCTATAGTTTATATATAAAAAATACTTATGTTATATAACCAAAATCATTTATGCACGAAAGAAAAATGTTGATATAATTAATTATGACAAAAAAATAACATATTTTTTAAAAAAGAAGGGGGAAGAAAAAATGAAAAAATTAAGCGCTAAATTGTTAGTAGTAGTACTTATCCTTAGCTTAGTTGTTGGATTAGGTGGATGTGCTTCTAAGCCAGAGCCAGCTCCAGAGCCTGCGGCAGTAGAAGCTCCTGCAGATACTACAGAAACCGCTGCGGAAGAGGCATCCTCAGAGGCAAGTGCTGTTGAAGATGCAGTAAATGCATACTTCGCCAATATGCCTGAGGATATCTATAAAATCAAGCAAACAGATTTTGTAGATTTAGTAAAAGCGAATAGTGAAGATATCTTTGTATTAGATATCAGACAACCAGATGTTTACGCAGAAGGGCATGTTAAAGGTGCTGTAAATGCTCCTTGGGGAACTGCAATTAGTGATAATCTTGATAAATTACCAAAGGATAAAATAATAATGGTTTACTGCTATACAGGACAAACAGCTGGTCAAACAGTTGCACTATTAAATATGGCAGGATTTGATGCAAAATCAGTAAATTTAGGATGGAATCTAGGGATATCAAATGTTGACGGTATCGATGCTGTTACTGAAACAGAGGCAAACGATTTTCCAGAAGGAACATCTCTAGAGATCAATCCAGAAATCAAAGCTGCGATCGAAGCATACTTCGCAGGCTTAGCTGATGTAAAAGGAACTACTTATGCAAATTATAAGATTAGTGAAGATGATGCAAAAGCCTTATTAGATGCGAAGGATGACAGTGTAGTATTCCTATCCATTCGAAGCGCGAAGGATTATGCAGAAGGACATATTGAAGGAGCGTTAAATATTCCTTGGGGCAAAGGAATGCAAGAGCAATTTAATACATTGCCACAAGATAAGAAAATCATTGTATACTGCTACACAGGTCAAACAGCTGGTCAAACTGTTGCGGGTTTGAAAATGCTAGGTTATGATGCAGTATCACTAAATGGGGGCATGGGTATGGAAGCAAATGCTCCTCAAGGTTGGATGAATAAAGACTATCCAGTAGTTAAATAATCATGATACGAAGAATTAACCCTAGGTATTACCTGGGGTTAATTTCAGTTTGTAGACAATGAGGGGAATAAATTAGCTAATTTTGGTCTGGTTTTCCTAATTATTTATAACCAATTTACCATTTTTTTTAAGTTCATGTAAGCAACAATAAGCATCTCCTGCACTGGCACATTTTTCAATCCTCTCAAGGGCGTAAAGCACATATCATGCTTCTCTTTCACATATGCAAATACCCGTTCCATAGTTTTTTTACGCTGTGCATAGATTCATTAGTATGCCTTAAATGCGCTACTTCTTCCATATAATAAACTTAGATATGACGACTTACTGTCTCTTTGCTATTGGTGTATTGGTTAATATAAGGTCAATTTTTACATATTTGTGGGTCTGATTTCTTGCTCTATTAATGCCTTAAGTGTATTGCTACTTTTAGCTTTCTTACTATATGCTTTGAAATAAATATTTTACATCTGTACGCAAAGACGATCTATAATCCATTGAGGCTCTTGGCTAATAGCACGAATAAAATTTCTTGCAGCTATTTTTATTTTTCTAGCATTAGGATACTAGACGGTTAAAAGTTTTGTTCGCTTCTTAAGTAAACACACCTTTTAACTGTCTAGACTAGTAGAATACCTAAAAAACTACGAAGATTCGTATCGACTAAAATTTAACGAATATTGAGAAAATATAAAATATTGTGTATAATTTATGTTATTCAACAGATTATAAGCAGTTAATTTTACAACTTCAAAAAAGAATGAACCAACCTCTGTAAAAAGAAAATCAATTGGAACATTTCGCATTTTTCATAGGATTCTATTTGGTAGTCAATATGAATATGATTGTCGTATTCATAACATATTGCATTTTAATGTACTTGTTTATGGTGGGCTAATAGGTGTGACATTTTGAATCTTTAATGTTGAGATAGGGGGGAGACAAACTTGCATAAACTGCATAAAGATGACGAGAAAAAAATCATCGAAGAAATAGAGGAGCTTAGAATACAGAACCGAGCGTTGAGAATAATCTTCGAGGACGCTTTTGAATGCATCGTCATGGTAGATGCGGGTGGATATATTACTATGATGAATGAGACCTATGCCAATTTCTTAGGTGTTGAAGTTGAAGAGGTTATAGGAAAGCCTGTTACAGAGGTTATCGAAAATACTAGATTACATATTGTTATGAAAACCGGAGAGCCAGAAATAGGACAATTACAGGGGATAAAAGGCTATGATTCTGTGACAATGAGAGTTCCTATAACTAGAAATGGTAACATTGTCGGAGCCATAGGAAAGGTAATATATAAAGACGTAAAGGAAGTCAAAATGCTTGCAAAAAAATTAGAAGCAGCAATAATGGAGTTGAACTATTATAAAGGGTGTTTGAAAAAGACTCAGGGCAATTATTTTTCATTGGATAACATTGTGGGTAACAACATTAAAATCATGGAGTTAAAAAGGATGGTTATGAGAATGGCTGATACTGATTCTACTGTGCTAATAACGGGAGAAAGTGGAACTGGTAAAGAGGTTTTTGCTAATGCTATTCACGAGATGAGTAGTAGGAGAAATAACAATTTTGTAAAGATTAATTGCGCCGCTATTCCTGAAAACATATTGGAATCAGAGCTCTTTGGGTATGAAGATGGTGCTTTTACTGGCGCTAAGCGAGGAGGTAAAGTTGGCAAATTTGAACTAGCTAATCTAGGTACTATTTTCCTAGATGAAATTGGAGATATGAGTTTTGATATGCAAGCCAAGATATTAAGAGTTCTGCAGGAAAAGGAGATTGAAAGAGTTGGTGGGAATACAACCAAAAAGGTGGATGTAAAAATAATAGCAGCAACAAATCACAACTTGCTAGAAAAAATGAAAAAAGGAGAATTTAGGGAGGATCTTTTCTATCGTCTAAATGTAATAAACTTTGAGCTTCCTCCTTTGAGGGAGAGGCCCAAGGATATTCCATTACTATGTGAATTTTTCTTGCAAAAATATAACAATGAATTTGGTATCTATATTGAAAAAATTGAAGAAGAAGCTATGGTTCACTTGAAAAAGTATACTTGGCCTGGTAATATTCGAGAACTTCAAAACGTAATTGAAAGAGCATACAATGTTGTCGAAGGAAATATTGTAACGATAAAACACCTGCCTGAAAGAATTTTAGAGAATAGCAAAAATTCCCCATCTGGAGATTTAAACAAAATATTGAATGAGGTTGAAAAGCAAACCATTCTCCAGACGTTGGAATTTTTAGGCGGAAACAAAAGCAAAGCCGCAGAAGTTCTAGGCATAAATCGAGCCAGCCTATATCAAAAGCTAAAAAAGCATGGTCTATGACTAGCCAATAAGTTGAATGAGGTGTTATAAAAATCAACAGTGTATATAATGATATACACTGTTGATTTGTTCCTTTATTTTACAGTTCTTGATACGATAACCTATCTACTTTATTAAAAGAAGTGTATAAAAAAGTAACACAAGCAACTCCCAAATTCTTTGTTTTCTAATGTTTAACTAATGGCATGTTTGTTGCTTATATATTTATCAAGAAGAAAGTATGAAATGATTTCAAAACTTGTGTAGTAGTATGTTAGGGATTTTATATCAAATGAGCATTGCTTTAAGGGAACTAAATTTATTGTGGTTGTTAAAAAGTTACTTTAATAGAAAGATTCTAGAATATAGTTGCTGTTAAAAATGATTTTTGAAGACTGCTAGTAGAAATTTCGTAGTTCTTTTTAAGAAACCACAAAAATTAAAAGAAAATGATTCATAGAAAGGGGGAGTATTATAGAAGTATTAAGTTTTGCTAGTCTAATAAATTAAGTAAATATTAACAAATAAGGAGGATGAAATTATGTATGATTTTTTAATGCCATCAGTAAATTTTATGGGTCAAGGTGCTGTTAAAGTAATAGGTGAAAGATGCAAAATGTTAGGTGGAAAGAAAGTACTTATAGTTACTGACCCAGGTATGGTAAAAGTAGGTATAGTGGATATAGTAAAAGGTTACCTGGAGGATGCTGGTTTGATAACAGTATTATTTGATGGAGTTGAGCCTAATCCTAAAGACAAAAATATTTCAGCAGGATTGAAGGTCTTGGAGGACCAGGAATGTGACATGATTGTTACTGTAGGTGGCGGAAGCGCACATGACTGCGGCAAAGGTATTGGAATAATGGCAGCTCATCCCGGTAATATTTATGATTATGCAGGCATTGAGACTCTTACAAACGAACTTCCTCCAATAGTATGTGTTAATACTACTGCCGGAACTGCCAGCGAAGTAACTAGACACTGTGTTGTTACAAACACAGAACTTAATGTGAAATTTGTGGTAGTTAGCAGCAAGAATACGCCTAGTCTTTCTATTAATGATCCAGAGCTAATGGTTAAAAAACCGGCAGCTTTAACAGCGGCTACAGGCATGGATGCATTAACCCATGCAGTAGAATGCTATGTATCCTTAGGGGCTAATCCAGTAACTGATGCATGTGCAATCCAAGCTATAAAGCTTATAGCTAAAAACTTGAGATTAGCAGTTGCAAATGGTGAGAATCTAGAAGCACGTGAAAATATGGCTTATGCATCTATGCTTGCTGGGATGGCGTTCAATAACGGTGGATTAGGTTATGTTCATGCAATGGCGCATCAATTGGGTGGCTTCTATGATATGGCCCATGGAGTAGCAAATGCTATATTGTTACCCCATGTTGAACGTTATAATATGATATCAAATTTACAAAAATTTGCTGATATAGCAGTATTTATGGGTGAAAATATTCAAGGGTTATCTTTAAGAGAAGCGGCTGAAAAGGCAATTGAATCTATTGCACAACTATCAAAAGATGTTGGAATTCCAAGCGGCTTATCAGATTTTGGGGTAAAACCTGAAAGCTTTGAGAAAATGGCTGAGTATGCTATGAAAGACGGTAATGCTTTAAGTAATCCAATAAAGGGTACAGTAAAAGATATTGTCAAAATATTTGAAGCTGCTATGTAACTCTCTATAATCAAAAGAATATTAAAAAAAGTAAATAAATAAAACAAATATATGGTTTGATAGATAAGAAAAGTTTTTCACTTCTCTTATCTATCAAAAATGATTCTGGTATTAAAGTGTGGCAATGTTTTATTACGTAAGATTGAAAAAAATATAATATAAATAGAAAGGAAAATAACTTATGGCATATGGATATTGTGGTAAGCTACTTGAGATAGATCTCACTTCAAGAAACTGCAAAGATATCTTACTCGACGAGCAAGACTTAAAAAAATATCTAAGTGGAAGTGGGATAGGAGCAAAAATTTTGTATAGTGATTATGATAGTAATAAACCAGCGCTTTCACCCGAGAGTCCATTAATGTTCATGGTTGGTTTATTAATTGGGTTACCAGTTCCTTCAGCTTCTAAAATGACGATTATAGGTAAATCACCACTTACGGGAATTTGGGGTGAATCAATAGTTGGAGGTTTTTTAGGGCCAGAAATTAAAAAAGCTGGTTATGATGGGATTATCTTTGTTGGAAAATCAGAAAAACCTATTTCTGTCTTTATAAATGATGGTGAAGTTAAATTTACGGATGCAAGCGATGTGTGGGGAAAAGACGTATATGAAACAGATAAAACACTAAGGGCACAAACTAATGAAAAAGCTCGGACTGCATGTATTGGGCCTGCTGGAGAAAAGCTAGTTCCAATCGCCTCTATCATGGTAGGTGGAGTAGAAACAAGAGCTGCAGGAAGAAGTGGTTTTGGAGCTTTAATGGGTTCTAAAAACCTTAAAGCTTTAGTTGTGAAGGGTACGAAAAACCTACCTATATATGATAAGGAAAAACTTGTTAATCTTACAAGAGAGTTTAATAGGGTACTTAAAGTAAATGCTAAAATTTTGTATGATTATGGTACATTAGGGACCATTCAGGGTGTTGAATCCGAAGGTGATTTACCAATTAAAAACTGGACACTAGGTTCTTGGGAAAAAGGAGCTGAAAAGACAAGCGGTCAGGCATTAGATGAGATTGTAACTAGTCACTACGCATGTTATTCTTGCTCCATACGCTGTGGGAAAATGTCACAAGTAAGAGTTGGTCCCTTTAAAGGATCAATAAGCCGTGGACCTGAGTATGAAACAGGGGCTGCTTTTGGGTCCAATATATTAAATGATGATCTAGACTATATTTGTGCTGTTAATGACTTGTGCAATAGATATGGGATAGACACTATAGAAGCTGGTAATGTAGTTGCCTTAGCTATTGAATGTTTTGAAAACGGCATACTTACATTAGAAGATACAGATGGCCTTGAGTTAAAATGGGGAATGACGGATGGTTTATTGCCTTTAATCGAAAAAATATCGTTTAATGAAGGCATAGGAAAAGTTTTAGGAAAAGGTGTGAGAAATGCTGCAGAAGAAATTGGAGGCATTGCGAAAGAGTTTGCAATTGAAACAAAAGGTCTTTCTTATGCAATGCATGATCCTAGAGCTTATACGACTATGGTGTCAACCTATGCAACGGGCAACAGGGGTGCATCCCATCTTGAATCCTTAGGATATTTCTCAGAGGGTGGTGCTTACCCAGCTGAATGTCTTGGATTTACAAAGAAAACAGAACCTCATAACCATGAAGAAAAGGCAGAATATACGGCTTTACTTCAGGATCTGATGAATCTTTTTGATGCACTGGGAATGTGTAAATTTATAATGTTAGGACAAATAACTCATGAAAACATGAAGGATTGGATCAATGCTGCAACCGGCTGGGAGTTAAGTGCACAAGATGTAAAGATTATTGGAGAAAGACTTTTCAATTTAAAAAGAATGTATAATGTAAAACTAGGAATTAGCAGAAAAGATGATACAATTCCGCCTAGGTTATTAATTCATGGTAAGGAAACAGGCGCTGCGGCGAGAGTAATTCCTCACTTTCCGAAAATTTTATATGACTTTTATGAATATAGAGGATGGAATCTTGAAGGCATACCAACAAATAGCAAATTAGAGGCATTAGGTTTAAATGCTATAGTCACAAAATAATTACCATTTAAGAAAAAGGTGAGGCTTTTGAAACAAATAAATGTAACTTTTAAATTGAAAGGTCATCTGATGTGGTACTCCGAGGGGAAGAAAAAGCTGCATGATATAACGATTAACAATGATTTAAAAATCATAGATGTGATTAATAGATTGAACGTGCCAAAAGAACAAATTAATATTGTGCTAAAGAATGGTAAAAAAGTAAGCATAGATTCGGCAATGCATGAAGGCGATCTGATAGAGGTTGTTCCAATTATAGCTGGAGGATAATAAATTTAATCTAAAAATAGTCTGAGTATATCTATAATCTATACGTTTAATCTACTATTGTGCTATTGCATAAAAAGGCTGTTGGCATTACTAATAATCAACAGCCTTTTTATAAAACTACTTAGGAAAGAGGTTAAAGTATGAGCATATTAGATATTAATTTAATCTTGGCATCATTTGGTGGGGGGGTATTTGGTGCAGCTCTTGGACCTATAGTAGCTTTTATCTTTTGTGGTGTTCTGGGTCTGTCAGGGATTACAGCGGTAGTTTTAGGTAATACAGATATTTTAAATGTGATTGCTTTTGGTCCTTATTTCGGGCCACACATTTCATTTGGTTCAGCAGTAGTTGCGACTGCTTATGCAGGTAATAAAGAGTTGCTGCACGGAGGGAAAGACCTTCTTACTCCTCTGTACAAATTCAGAAGATTCGATGTATTGTTGGTTGGAGGTCTATTTGGCGTACTAAGTTATTTAGTTAATGGCTTTTTAGCTGAAACTAATATTCCAGTGGATACAATAGCATTAACTGTTGTAATTGCAAATATTCTTGGACGATTGATTTTTGGAAAGTCAGGACTATTTGGCAATTCCACGGAAGAAATAAAAATAAAGATAAATTCTTCAATAGTACATTTTAACTTGTTATTAGGGTTTTCAGTAGGTTTGATTTCCTCTTATGCTACTAGTATTACGGAATCTTTAGTTATTGGGTATGCTATCAGTGCAACTATTTTGATATTTTTGTATTTTGATGAATTCCCTGTCACTCATCATGTATCTATATCTGCAGCTTATGCCACATTAGCGACTAGTAATATATTGGTCGGAGGTATATTTGGAATATTAGCAATATTCTTAGGAGAAATGGTTGGAAATTTATTTAATTCAATGGCAGATACTTATATTGATCCACCAGCGGTAGTTATAGCACTACTTAGTGCAGTTGTTTCCATTTTTCTACAGTAAAGACGTTACAATTTATACGATATATAGGTTGTTGAATAATTGTCTTATGGTTTTCTAGAAATATCCATTAAAACTATATTCTAAGGGAAACTATTAGATGTAACCCCTTGATCATGACAAATTGCTTTTTGATAAGATATAAAAGTAATGTCCACATTACATGAGATTTATATTTGTTAAACCCGTATAGTTTTGGGTTTTCAAGGCTATAGCGTAGCTTCAGTATAGAAAATAGCCTTTCTATTGTGATTCTTTGTTTATATATCTTTTTTCCGATAGGAGAATCAATAAAAAAGAAATTTCTTTTTCTATACTCATTCTTAATATTATCGACTGACTTAGATTTCCTTTGGAACTAAGTCAGAAGAACTAACGAGATGAAGCTTATAGCCTTTATATCACCCTAAGTGTAGATTTACCTGATTTAGCTTCAGAATCGAACCTAGAGCTTCTTAATGCTGTAGAATCTATAGAACAAATTCTTAAATCAGGATTTAGTAAGAGAAGAAACATCCTATATATTTGATAAAACAGTGATTTTTCAATTTCTTTTAACCTAATGCAGAAAGAGTAGAATGATCAGGAATATCAGAAAGTCCAATTATTTTTGCTGTCAAAATATCCGTGGACAATTTAGATATATAATAAAAAACTATTTGGAGGGATGCAGTATGTCAAACTGGAAATCATACCAACTATTGATGCCTAAAACTATACTATATGGGCCAGGATGTTTAAAAAGTGTGGGAGGAAAATCAAAAATCTTAGGCAAGAAGGCATTGATAGTTACAGATAGCATAATGGTTAGAGTAGGATATGTTGATAAGCTAAAAGAGATATTAAAAGAGCAAGACTTAGATAATGTAATATTTGACAAGGTCAATTTTGAACCTACAACTACGCTTATAGATGAAGGCGTTGCGCTTTTCAAAAAAGAAAACTGTGATTTTCTTGTAGCTATAGGAGGAGGAAGCTCTATTGACGCTGCAAAAGCAATAGGTGCAATGGCGACAAATCAAGGGAATATTAAGGACTATATGGGTATTGATAAAATATTGAACCCTTCTCCACCTATTGTGGTAATTGCAACCACTTCGGGGACGGGTTCGGAAGTAACAAAATTTACGATTATATCTGATGAGGAAAATAATGTAAAAATGCTTATTGGTAGTGCTTGTATAGTTCCAACTATAGCTGTGAACGACCCACTTCTTACTATTAGCGTACCTCAAAAGATAACAGCTGCTACAGGGATTGATGCTTTATGTCATGCTATTGAAGCCTTTATTTCAAAAAAGGGACAGCCGTATACGGATGTGCTAGCGCTTTCTGCGGTTAGAAGAATTTCAAAGTATTTAAGAAAAGCATGGGCTGATGGGGATGACTTGGAGTCAAGATCTGAGATGATGTTGGCTTCTATGGAAGCCGGTATAGCATTTAGTAACGCATCAGTTACAATTATTCACGGCATGTCTAGACCAATAGGGGCTAATTTCCATATACCCCACGGAATATCTAATGCCGTGCTGCTATCTTCTTGCATGGAATTTGCAATGATGGGTGCTGCAGAGAAATTTTTAGAACTAGCTGAAGCAATGGGAGAGAACATAACAGGAATGTCTACCATGGCAGGAGCTAAAATTGCAGTGGACGCAATGGATAAACTGTGTCGTGATATAAATATACCATCTATACTAGGCTTAGGGGTTGACAAAGAAAGGTTCCTATCACTGGTCTCGAAGATGGCTGATGATGCTCTAGATAGTGGTAGCCCAGCAAATACGCCTAGAAAAGCAACTAAGGAAGAAATAATTGAAATATATAAAAAAGCACTGTAGCATAAATAATAATTCTTAGTACTCCCTAGAAGTTAATGTATAATGCTGACAAATAGGATTTGATAGTCTACTATGTGAACAAATAGTATAGAAACTAGAAACCAAAAATGTTTACCAACATTGATATCCAATCATTTTAAAAATAAATAATGAGTATCATTGAATTGGCAAATAGGCTAGCAGAGGATGAAATAGATGGATTACCATAAATTCATAATGTAATAATATTACATATTATCCAATAAAATCAAAATACGAGGCAATACATCTATAAAGGTAAAGGTGGACCTAAGAGTCATTGTAGATACTCATAGACCCAGCAAATTCAAGAAGTCTGCTTGAACTTTATGTTGACATGTATACTGCATGTAATATTCTTGGTTAATTCATCTATAGCAGTATCTTTCTAAATATGAGAATTTAAGAGTTTTGCTAGCCGTAAGGAAATACAATAAACTATTACAAGGAGGAACTTAAAAATGTCAAACGAAATGAATCAAACAGCAAAGGGGTATGTGGAGGAACTTATGGATAAAGCTAGAAAAGCTCAAGAAGCCATTGAAAACTATACACAAGAACAGGTGGATAGACTAGTAGAAGCCGTTGTATGGAATATTGTAAAGGATGGTCCTGCTCAAGAAATATCTAAGCTGGCTGTGGAAGAATCTAGAATGGGTAACTATGAAGGTAAATACAACAAGCTTATGGCTAAATCTAAGGGTGCTGTTCGTGATATGAAGGGAAAAAAATCAGTAGGAGTGATTGAAAGTGATGATGAAAAGAAAATTATGAAAATAGCTAAGCCTGTAGGAGTAATAGGAGCCCTTATACCTTGTACAAATCCTGAAGCCACACCAACGGTTAAGGTAGCCCATGCACTAAAGGGTAAAAATGCTATTATCATGTCACCCCATCCCCGTACAAAGAAAACAAATGCTTTGATTGTAAAATACATAAGAGAAACCTTAAAAAAGTACGGTGCTCCAAAAGACCTAGTAATTGGTATAGATGAACCTACTATGGAAATCAGTACTGAACTAATGAAACAATGTGACTTAGTTTTAGCCACAGGTGGAGCTGGCCTTGTTAAGTCAGCCTACTCATCAGGTACTCCAGCCTATGGGGTAGGTGCAGGAAATGCAGTGGTGGTTGTTGATAAAGATGCAGATTTAAAGGATGCTGCAATGAAAATTAGAATGAGTAAAACCTTTGACTATGCCACCAGTTGTTCTGCTGAGAACGCTATCATTCTTCAAAAATACGTTTACGATGATATGATTAAAGCCCTTAAGGGTGAAGGCGGGTATCTTTGTAATGCTGAAGAAAAAACACTATTGCAAAAAGCTCTATGGGTTGATGGTCACCTAAATCCTAAAATTATAGCTCAATCTGCTCAAACAATTGCAGATGTTGCTGGTATTAATATTCCTGAGGATGTAAAATTTCTAATGGTAGAAGAAAATAGTGTAGGGCCTGATCATCCATTCTCTGGAGAAAAACTATCTGTGGTTGTGGCTGTGTACAAATTTGAAGCGTTTAATGAAGCTGTGGATAGAGTAAATGAAATAACAAGATACCAAGGTATGGGTCATTCCTGTGGAATTCACTCCTTAAATGAAGAAAATATAATGAAGCTAGCGCTAAATACAAAGGTAAGTCGTATGAATATCAATCAGGGACAGTCTCTTGCCAATACAGGAAACTGGTTTAACGGTATGCCATTTACAACAAGTTTAGGATGTGGAAGCTGGGGAGGAAATATTTCCTCTGAAAATATTACTTGGAAGCATCTAGTTAACATTACTACAGTTTCTAGATACTTCCCGCCAGTTGTACCAACTGATGAAGAGTTGTTTGGAAATGTAATGAACGATTCATTTTGAACTGATCAATAGATAAAACTTCTAGTAAAGAATCAATAAAATAACTAATATGATTTAAAATACGATTAACTGTTGAGCAGATATATTTAGGCAAGAGTGTGTAATAAGCCAGAATTATTCATAGAGCAAAAACGGGCGGTAATTAAAATAATTGATTACCTCCTACTCGATACATGATTAAGAAATCACTTCTGCTGCAGTGATACCTTGCAGCTGTAAAAATTTCTCAATAATATAAGAAGTAGAGATATTTCTAGGCAAAACTAACGCCAGTGTTATACTAAGATGGCTATCATCAATTTGATCTATTCTAATATTGATAACCGAAATATTGAGTTTTCCTAATTCAGTTCCAATAATCCCTAATTGGCCAGGTTTATTAATAGTATTAACGATAACTGTTATTGTATTATTTTTTTTTGCAACAAATTTTTCGAACTTTGAAAACAGGATCAACGTTGCAAGAACAAGAATAGTAGAAAGTATGGCACCCATATAAAAACCACTGCCAATAGCGATGCCCATTCCTGATACCACCCATAAACTAGCAGCAGTTGTCAGCCCTCTTACTGTTGAACCCTCTTTTATAATTGTTCCTGCACCTAAAAATCCTATACCGCTTATAATCTGTGCCCCTAATCTAGTGGGATCTAAATTGGTAAAATCTTTATGAAGATAAAATAAAAAAAGACTAGTGATCATGATTAAAGAAGAGCCAGTACATACAAGGATATGCGTCCGAAATCCTGCTGGACGATTTAGACTTTCTCTTTCCATACCAATGATACCTCCTAATAAAGCTGCAAGAGATAAACGGATAATGATTTCTAATGTATTAATCATAAAAAACACACTCGCTTTCTATAAAATCAAAAGATGTCTCATTAGTATTCATTAGTAATATCATCTTTTTAAACCTAAATTATACAAAGCTGAGATATACATAGGGATATGGAAGATAGAAGAAAAGAAAGAAGGAATGATAAAACCAGTATTTGCTTAAAATATATAATGAGATATTTATAATTTAGAAGCTATAAATATATGTGAAAAGATTTAGCAAATGTTCAAGAGACTTTAAAATTATTATCACAAAAAGGAATGACTTAAAAAAATACAATCATGAGGTGAGGAAATGAAAAAAATATTGGTAACAGGAGCATTAGGTCAAATTGGTTCTGAGCTTGTGATGCATCTACGTAAGCTTTATGGCAATGATAATGTAATTGCCAGTGGAAGAAAAAAACAAGAAGGTGATCCAGTAATAGAATCAGGTCCCTTCGAGATGTTAGATGTAATGGATCCTGAAAAAATTGGAGAAGTTGCAGGAAAATATAGTGTAGATACCATTGTACATTTGGCTGCAATTTTATCTGCAGTGGGGGAAAGTAAACCTACATTAGCATGGAAGACAAATGTAGAAGGACTTTTTAATGTATTAGAAGTAGCAAGAGAGAAAAAATGTGCAGTTTTTACACCAAGTTCTATTGCTGCTTTTGGACCTTCCACGCCGCCTAACAACACACCACAAGATACTATTCAGCGTCCTACAACAATGTATGGAGTAACCAAAGTAAGTGGAGAAGTTCTTTGTGACTATTATTATTTGAAATATGGCGTAGATACTAGAGGTGTACGATATCCTGGTATTATTTCATATGAAACCTTGCCAGGGGGTGGAACAACAGACTATGCTGTGCATATTTATTATGATGCAATTAAATCAGGGAAGTACACAAGCTTTATTAAACAAGGAACTTATATGGATATGATGTATATGCCTGATGCATTAAACGCTGTAGTTCAACTTATGGAGGCAGATCCAGCAAAATTAATTCATAGGAATGCTTTTAATATAACAGCTATGCAGTTTGCTCCAGAAGATATTTATAAAGAAATAAAAAAACATATACCAGAATTTGAGATGGATTACGATGTGGATCCAGTAAGACAAAGCATTGCTGAATCTTGGCCAAACTCATTAGATGATCGCTCAGCAAGAGAAGAATGGGGATGGAACCCAACCTATGACTTAGCTACCATGACAACAGACATGCTTGAAAAATTGAAAATAAAATTAGCTAATAAGTAATAAAATATACTGTCCTCAAACTTCCCCCAAAAAGAACAATCATGGATTTTCCTAATACACATGATTGTTCTTTTTTCAATAAAAATTTAAAATTTATAAAAAGATTTAGGAACTTGGTACCATATGCTATATGCAATAAATAGGATATAATGATTGTGAAAAAATGGGATATAATAGGGGTGGGGAAATGGAACAGTTAACGAAGGATGAATTAATGTTTTTATATAAAAAAGAAGAAAAAATCAGTTTTATTGAGAAAATAAAAAAAATCTTAGAGAGAAATTTTTTAAAATTTTAGTGATTATTTTTTTAGATATATTTTGCAAAAGACAATAGAAGTTTAAGCGTATAAAAAATTCGATAAAAAATGATATATTTCTACGGATTTCATCGAAAATTTTATGAGATAAAGAAATAATTTATACATAGATGTCAAAATACAAAAAATGATTTAAAGAGGTACTAAGCAGGAATATAAGCTCTTGTATAGAATGTATCTTTAAGGGAATATGAGTACAAGAGGGGGAAAATCGCATGGATGTATATTATGTTTTTGCTAACATGACAGATTTAATACCTGCAGAAGAACTTGCATTACCGCTAGAGGTAGATGAGGGAGATATTTACAGTTGTTATGGATTACTATACCAAGTGATTGAGAAATTAGATAAAAATGGAAAAAAGATATATAAAATGAAATTTATTTAATGATAGAACAATTTTACAGGAGGCTAAAAGGCCTCCTTCTACTTATTATTGCTTATATCAATATTGAATCTGTCAGATAGAAGAGGGAGAAAATGAAAGAATATAGGCACAAATGCAAAACCCATTATTCCACCTAAAATAGGGGAAAAACGCCATTTTTTTGCCCAAATAATACCGATGATGCTATGGGCGATATAAATAAAAAAATGTATAAACAGGATAAAAATATTCATTTTATCAGCTCCTACTATTAGATATACTTATAGTGTGTATTATTTTGTTTAAATATTTATGCGTAATGCTAATTTAAAATAAAAAAAGCAAGAAATATTTTAGCAATAAGGATATGTAAAACAGAAGAGTTCTTTTAACTCTAAGGTATCTATAGTATAATTTATATTGTTTTTAGCAAAAGATACTGGAGGGAAAGAGTATGAGGAATACAGAGGCAGTAATTATTAAAAAGGCCATCATTCATGTATTAGATAGAAATGCAGATATGCCTATATTGACAGATTATGAGCAAGAAATTGAAGAAGACATTCATGAATTTTTAGAAAAACATATTATCAACGCTTTAAAGGATGAAGAGAATAGAAAAGCAAAATTTAGAGGGGGTATAAGGGTAGTAAAAGATGCTTGTATTGAAATATTACAAAATGAAAATGGATTTGTTGAAGCATCTAAAAGCATTGCCCACCAACTCTTTAAAGCTATGAAGAGTAATAATAATATCTCCTCATGCGATTTAGTTGTATGCTTATATGAGGCACAAGAGAAAAACTATATTGCCATACTAAAATTAGATTATAAGAAATCTTTTATCCATAATGTGGAGTTTATGGATGATAAATTGAAAATATCGATTATGCCTCAAGCCATAGGGTTACCAGGAATAAACCAGAAATTGCAAAAATGTGCTTTTATTAAACAAATAGAGGAAGAAGATGAATATGATCTTATTGTCCTAGATAAACAAGTGTATGGGAACGATGAAGATGGAGAAATTGCACATTTTTTTGTGCATAATTTTTTAAATTGCAATGTATTAGTCGATAATAGAGATAAAACGAAATTATTTAAAAAAATAACAGAAAAATGGACGAGAAAAAATTTAAAGGAAGATATTGAAAAAGCACAAGAGATGCGAGAGGAAGCAATAACAAAGTTAAAGAATTCTGCAGAAATAGATGTTGAGAAATTCACACAAAATGTTTTTGGTAACGATATAGATAAACAACAAGACTTTATTCAATACTTAGATAAAGAAGGACTACAATTAGAAGCTTTTGATATTGATAAATCATGGGTAGAAAAAAAAATGAAAAAAAGAGTGATGAAGACGGATACAGGAATAGAGATAAAAGGAGAGTATGAAGATTTAGAAGATAAAATGAAATTTGAAATAAAAAGAAATGGTGATGGAACGGTAAATATCATTATTAGAAATGTAAGAAGCTTTAGTGAAAGATAGGGAGAGGAGTTAACACGATGTTAAATTTTTTAAATGTTTCTAAAAAAAATATTACGGTATTAGAGAATAATATGATTCACATGAATGCCCACTTTATCACCGATACTTCTCAAGCATGGATATTTAGCAATATAAAAGAAGAAGAAGGGGTTTGTGAAGTTTATCTTCATTACATATCTCCAGAAAACAACCAAAAAATGTTAATGGAGCAACCTTTATGGAAAGCTTATATAGGGCATGAGATAAAAAATGAAGGAATGCGAAAAAAGTTTCTAGAAAATATTTGTCAGCCGATGATTCATGTGATATTAAATGTACATCAAAATTATAAGTATTTAACCAATGAATTGATAGAATTTATATATGGGACATTGAAGAAAAAGAATATAAATGTTGAAGAGATATTGATAGATACTTTTATTTACACAGAGGTAGCAGAAATGAATACACATAATATTTAGTAACAGAGCCATTTTAAGGGAAAACCTTGAAATGGCTTTTGTTGTGTCTAAAAATATGATATAATACATTATGTAAACCTCACCCATCTGTACATAACAGACAAAGGGGGTATTTTTATGAAATTAAATAAAAAAAAGATAATTGCTGTTATGATTATTATCGTCATAGGCTTACTGTCAGGTTTAGCCTATTTAAAATTTGCAGAGAAAAAAGAAGTAAAAGATTTATCCTATAATGAATTTACAAAAATGATTCAAGAACGAAAAGTAGAAGTGGTTTATCTTATTGATGAACCTAAGCTTAAAGGAACCCTAAAGGATGGGATTGATTTTGTTACTGACAATCCTAGAACAGAAGATTTTAAAGAAATGTTGTTGTTGAATAATATTCGAGTAGAAGAAAACAAAGGGAATTTAATGATTATGAATATTGTTAGCTTTATTGGTTTTATTGTGGCATTTGGTGCGATGGGGATATTTTTATCTAAACAATCCTCCAAACAAACTTCCCGAGAATTTTCAAAGATGTCGAATATTGAAGCGATCGACAGAGGTAGTATAAAAGTAACTTTTGCGAATGTAGCAGGAAATCAAGAAGCAAAAGAAAATATTCTGGATTTAGTAGATTTTCTACAAAATCCAGAAAAATATGGAAAATATGGTGCGCGAATACCTAGAGGGGTTATTCTTTATGGTCCTCCAGGGACGGGAAAAACCTTGTTGGCTAAAGCATTAGCAGGAGAAGCAAATGTTCCTTTTTATGCAGTTTCTGGATCGGATTTTGTTCAAATCTATGCAGGGTTAGGTGCAGGAAGAATCAGAAGCTTATTTAAAAAAGCTAGAGAAAAGGGTAAATGTGTAATTTTCATTGATGAGATAGATGCATTGGGTAAGAAAAGAGATGGTTTAAATGGAAATGATGAGACAGATAGAACCTTGAATGCATTACTAACAGAAATGTCAGGATTTAATGATAATGAAGGAATTATTGTTATCGCAGCTACAAACAGATTAGATACCCTTGATGAGGCCTTACTGCGTCCAGGTAGATTTGACAGACAAATAGAGGTGGGATTACCAGATGCAAATGCTAGATATCAAATTCTATCATTGTATAGTCAGAAAAAGCCAATTAAAGAAGATGTTGACTTAAGAAGACTTGCTCATCAAACAGTGTATTTTAGTGGTGCAGAGCTAGAGAGCTTGTTGAATGAATCGGCGATACTAGCTGCAAAACAAGATGCAGGATGTATTGATATTACGCATATAGACAAAGCATTCTATACAGTAGTAGCAGGAGAAGAAAAAAAAGATAGAAGTACAATTTCTGAGAAAGATAGAAAAATTACAGCATACCATGAAGCTGGACATGCTTTAATGACAAAATTAATAGCTCCTGAAAATAAGGTGACAAAAGTTACTATTATCCCTAGTACAAAAGGAGCAGGAGGCTTTAGTATGAATATTCCTCCAGATAAAATGTATAGAAGTAAAAAAGACATGATCGATAGCATTAAAATTGCACTGGCTGGAAGAGTTGCTGAAGAACTAATATTTGGAGAAGAAAACATTACAACAGGTGCAAGCAATGACATTGAAAAGGCAACACAAACTATTCTCTCAATGACAAAGTTATTTGGTATGGATAAAAAAATTGGTATGTTAAATTATGATATCGTTTATGGACAAAGAGGGACAGGTGTTGACCAAGAGGTTATAGAAGTATGTCGAAAAATGATGGATTGTTTATATGAAGATACCAAAACGATCATTTCCCAAAATATGTATGCACTTGAAGGACTTACAAAAGCTTTACTCACACAGGAGACACTAAATGAAGAAGAGATTAATGATCTAATTGATAAAGCAATCAAAAAGGCTGTATAGACATTAGGGATGAACCAATTGAAAGTGTATTTTGCATGAAGGAAACCAAATACCATATAATTATCTAAATTTTCAAAAAATAAATCCAGCATTGTGATTGAGCAATTGCTTTGTATTATATTTAAAATGAAAGATAATTAATTTTAATGGCGTGTATTCCGTCATTTAAGGCTTTTAAATTATTACATTCTGTTGTATAATAGAGATACAGTAAACCTGGGGTGTGCGTTGGAGCCTTAAAATTCAACCTACAGAAAACATCCGGGAGTTCGTGTTCTTTTATGTATGGAAAGCCTTCTAAGAGAGGACTTCAAAAGTAAAGGATAGGGCACCCACCTTTGGTGCGTAGCGGGTGTGAATTTACAGGCAGACGGCATTCTGGGAAAATAATTACTCTCAAGTACTTCTTGAGGGTAATTTTTATATAAACATTATGTAGATTTGTACTTTGGAAAAAACCTTTATGATTTTGAAAAAGGTTTTTTTATTTTTTGCTTATGTTTATACACCTATATGGGAAAAATAGAAAAAATAATTAATTTAAAATATAGCGTAGGGAGTGGGCATATGATTAGTAGTAATTTACATAATGAACAAATCAGACAAGGAGATAATGACACAAAGATAGGTGAAATTAATGTGACAATTGATGGTATTCCTATTAGGGTTCCTGAAAATTATACAGTTTTGGAAGCTGCAACTAAGCTAGGTATTCACATACCAACCCTTTGCTATCTTGAAGATATTAATGAAATTGGTGCGTGTAGAGTATGCGTGGTAGAGATAGATGGTGCCAACACCTTACAAGCTGCTTGTGTATATCCAGTTAGAGAAGGAATGCAAGTAATCACAAATAGCGCTAAAGTAATACAAGCGCGAAAGGCTACAGTAGAATTAATATTGTCAAACCATGATGCTAGGTGCCTTACTTGCTTGAGAAATGGCAACTGTGAATTACAATCCCTTGCTAATGAATTAGGCATTAGAGATATAACCTATACGGGTGAGAGAAAGCAAATTGAAGTACAAGATGATAATGTGTTTATACAGAGAGACTATAACAAATGTATTACCTGTTATAGATGTCAAGCCATATGTGCCAACGTACAGAAATGCAATGTATATTCTACACAGCAAAGAGGTTTTGAAACAGTAGTAGCGCCCTATGCACAAAAAGACCTAGGGGAAGTACAGTGCATTACATGTGGACAATGTGTGATAGCGTGTCCAGTAGCTTCCTTAATAGAAAAAGAAGCAATAGAAGAAGTATGGGATGCAATACAAGACCCAGAAAAATATGTAGTCGTACAGACAGCACCATCAATTCAAGTGACAATAGGAGAAGAATTTGGGATGCCTGTAGGGACAGTAGTAACAGGAAAACTAGTTACTGCGCTGAGACGATTAGGATTTGACAAAGTGTTTGCAACAGACTTTTCGGCAGATTTAACAATTATGGAAGAAGCGAATGAATTTATTCACAGATTACAAAATAATGGTCCTTTTCCTTTTCTAACTTCCTGTTGTCCAGGATGGATTAAGTATTGTGAGCACTTTTTTCCAGATTTTATTCCAAATCTGTCTACCTGTAAATCACCTCATGAGATGTTTGGTGCAATTACAAAATCTTATTTTGCACAGAAAAACGACATAGATCCAAATAAAATCGTAGTAGTGGCTATTATGCCTTGCACAGCAAAGAAATTTGAGGCTGCAAGACCAGAAATGGGAACAAAGCAGATGCAGGATGTAGATTACGTTTTAACGACAAGAGAGTTAGCAAGAATGATCAGACAAGCAGCACTAGACTTCCCAAATTTACCAGAAAACGAATATGATAAGCCTTTAGGAATATATACAGGAGCTGGCACCATATTTGGTGCTACAGGAGGCGTTATGGAGGCTGCTGTTCGTACAGCCTATGCAGTATTAAATGAAAATGAAATGCAGGACAATGCAGGATCTAAAAGAAAAGAAACACAAACAGTAGATTTTAAAGAATTCAGAGGACAAGATGGATTAAAAATCTCCAATGTTCAATTAGGAAAATATCATGTGAGAATAGGCGTAGCCCATGGAATAGCTAATGCAAAAACTGTGTTAGAGGCAGTACAAAAAGGGCAAGAAGATTTTCATTATATAGAAATTATGGCTTGTCCTGGAGGTTGTGTTGGAGGGGGCGGACAGCCTATACTAGGGGGAAGATATCACAAAACGGTTTCATTAGATTATCGACATAATCGAGCAGATGCACTGTATAAAATAGATTATAACAAGGAATTAAGAATGGCGCATTTAAATGAAGCAGTTCAACAGCTATATACAGAATTTTTAAAAGAACCTTTAAGCGATATTTCAAAAAAATATCTTCACACAAAATATTACAAAAGAGGATTGGACCCTATTTATCCTGATAAAATTGTAGAAGTGTCGCCGCGACATTAAGTTAAAAAAACTGAAAAATTCTAAAGGTTGACTTTAATTGGATTTTGCTACACAATGTGAATAAGTGATCAATTGTAAAAGGCAGCAACTTAGCTGTCTTTTTCGCTGAATAAAATTACAAAAAGCAAGGCAATAATGGGGTATATCATATATGGAGGTGATTAAAATGGATAAAAAAGAGGTGAGTGCAGTACTAAACCATATTGGATTAATATTGGAGCTAAGAGGTGAAAATCCCTTTAAGATAAAAGCTTACTATAACGGAGCAAGAATCGTGGAACTGTTGGAGGATGATATTGAAAAATTGGTAGAAGAAGAGAGATTAGGTGAGAAAAAAGGGATAGGAAAGGCTTTACAAGAAAAAATCACAGAATTAGTTACCACAGGGGAATTAGAATATTATGAAACATTAAAAGATGAAATTCCAGAAGGGCTCTTCGAAATTCTAAAGATCCCAGGTTTAGGACCTAAAAAGGTAAAACAATTATATGATCAATTGCAAATTACAACATTAGGAGAGTTAGAATATGCTTGTTTAGAAAATAGATTGATAGATTTGAAAGGGTTTGATTTAAAAACGCAAAATAAAATTTTAAAAGGGATTGAAAATCTAAAAAAGTATAGAGGAAAATATTTAATATCCGATGCATTGCATTTAGCTCTACCTTTGGTTGAAAAACTACAAGCAGATCCTAGAGTTATAAGATGTAGTTTAGCAGGCAGTATTCGAAGAAAAAAAGAAATGATTAAAGATATTGATATCTTAGCTAGTGCAAAGAAAAACGATCGAAAAGCGATTATGGATCATTTTATAGCTTTTGATGAAATAGAAAATGTTACAAGTCAAGGAGAAACCAAATTAAGTGTACGATTAATTTCAGGAGTAAATGTAGATCTAAGGATTGTGGAAAATGCACAATATCCCTATGCGTTACACCATTTTACAGGCAGCAAAGAACATAATACTGCAATGCGACATAGAGCCAAAGAAATGGGTTTAAAAATGAATGAATATGGACTTTTTACAGAAAATGGGGAAATCTTATCTTGCAAAGATGAAGAAGAACTATTCCATTGGCTAAAGCTACAATACATTCCTCCAGAACTTAGAGAAAATAATGGAGAAATAGAGGCTGCAGAAAATCATGGGATTCCCCGATTAGTAGAAGAAAAAGATATTCAAGGAGTTTTTCATGTGCATACTTCTTACTCAGATGGAGTAAACACGATAGAAGAAATGACTATAGCTGCTAGCAAAAAAGGGTATAAGTTTATAGGAATATCTGATCATAGTCAATCTGCTTTTTATGCCCATGGGTTAAAGATAGAGGATATTTGGAAACAGCATGAGGGAATAGACAAATTAAATGAAGTGCAAAATGATATCTATGTATTTAAAGGGATTGAGTCAGACATTTTGATAAATGGCTGTTTAGATTATGAAGAATGTATTTTAGACAAATTTGACTATGTAATTGCCTCAGTTCATAATAACTTCAATATGACCAAGGAAGAAATGACCCATAGACTCATAAAAGCTGTTGAAAATAAACATACAAAAATATTAGGACATCCATCTGGGAGATTACTATTATCTAGAGAAGAATATCCTATTGATATAAAAAGCGTATTAAAAGCGTGTAAATTTAATGATGTAGCTGTTGAAATCAATGCAAATCCACATCGATTAGATTTAGACTGGAGGTTTTGTAAAATCGCAAAGGAAATGGGTGTAAAGATTGCTATAGAACCAGATGCCCATAAAATCAAAGGTTTAGGAGATGTTTATTATGGAGTAGGTATAGCACGAAAAGGATGGTTAGAACCACAGAACATCATTAATACTTTTACGTTAGAGCAAATAAAAGCGTTCTTCAAAAAATAAATTCCCATAGAGAGAATTTATTTTTTGAAGAAAATATATTGAAGTGTTTGAAAATTAATGCTGCCAGACAAAAAGACAATAAGGATATAACCTAAGAAGCCACTAGAAAGACTACTGGCAATGGATAGGATAGAGGATAGATCTATATAACGACAGATTTTATATATATTTACAACAAGAATGATCATAATTACAGATGCAAAAATAGGCTTTATTATGGCATTGAGAACACTTATATTCAGTTTTACGTAGCGAGTTAGGGTAATCATATTCAATGTACATATAATAGATGTCGATAGAATAAATCCAATGATAAATCCAGTAGCGGCAAATTTAGGATTAGATACAAGATGATAAGTACATAAAAGCTGAAAAATCATGCCTAAAAGGTAATGAATCGTTGTGATCACTTCTTTGCCCATACCATGTAAGATACCAGACATGGTATGGTGAAGGCTTAAAAAGATGATACCATAGGCAAGAAATGAAAGATATATTCCAACATCTGGTTGATTATATATAAACTCACAAATAGGTGTGGCAAAAAATACAAATAAGAAGGTTGCTGGTATGGCGACAAGCAATGTAATTCGAATGGCAAGGCTTGATTTTAAACCAATACCCTTTGTGTTTTTTAAAGCCATTTCTTGTGAGATCGTGGGAATAATATTGACTACTAAAGCAGAGGTTACAATAAATGGCAAAAACAAAAGTGGCAACGCCATTCCAGCAAGTTTTCCAAAAGTGGCTATAGCTTCTTGAGGAGTGTAGCCAGCTATTTGAAGTTTCTGTGGAATGAGAACAGCATTAATAGATTGCATGACTACAGCAATCAATCTGGTTACGGTAATAGGGATAGATGTAAGGATAATTTTTCTTAGGATTCCTTTACTGCCTTTTTTTAGAACATAATAAGTTTTTCGTAGGTGGAGTGCCTCGAGAAGGGGGAATTTTAATAAAAGCCATAGTAATCCTGCTAATTCCCCAACGGAAATTCCTATTACCGCAATCATTGCACTATATTTTGTTTCTATGGGTATGAAGAAATGCAAAGTGCCTATTACAAATAAGATTCTAAAAATTTGCTCTAAAATTTGTGCCATTCCAGGTGGACCTACGTTCTTGATGCCATAGTAGTACCCTCGAAAGATAGATGATAATGTAATTAGTGGAATGGCAGGAATTAACGCAATAAGACTGAAATAGGCATCTTTATTTTTAATGATAACATGACTAATATACCTTGCATTATAAAATAACAATATAGACAAAAAACAACTTATCATTAAGCCAATGGATAAGGATAGAGCTAAGGTTTTATTGCATCCTTTTTTATTGTTCAATGATAAGTGGTAGGCAACAAGTTTTGATACAGCCACAGGAATACCTGCGGTAGTAAAGGTGATAAAAGTCATCAAGATTGGAAATACCAAATGAAATAAGCCAATACCTTCTGGACCAATCATTCTTGAAAGAACAATCTTATAGGAAAAGCCCAGAAACCTTACAATGAAATTTACTAAAATAAGAATAAATGTGCCAAATAAAAATGAATTTTTTTGCATTAGAACCCCCTCTTTAAGATAAATCTACTATAAATACATATTCCTATGCAAATTGTTATATTCCTTTGTAAAGATATCGTCAGGAAATAAAGAAAATGTGCACAGAAAATTTCAAAGGAAAATGAAAGTAGGTATAACAAAATCTTATAGATATTTGTAGAATCAATAGGTATGTTTTGTTTCAATGAAAATTATAAGGGTATATTTTTCACTAAACATGCATAAAATTTTTTATCGAATAATACGAGGAGGGAGTCTAATGAAGAAAAAGCTGACTATATGTGTGCAACGGGATTTAACAAATATTAAGAATGCATTAGAGGATAGGGGACATACGGTTCACACAAATTCTCAAGTGCATGCAGATACCACCATTTATATTTTTTCAAATATAGATGAAGAATGGGAAGGTATGGGACCACAACAGCAGATATGTTTTGAAGACAACAAATGTGTTCTTGCCATGAATGCTTCAAAGCTATCTGTAGACGATATTTTACAAGCAATCGATAAAGTTGCTGAAAGACAGCCTATAGAAGTAGAAGAAATAAAAAAAATAAAGGTTTCTTTAGAAGAAGGGCTTGGTGAACTCAAGGAATTATTAGAAGCCCATGGTTATGAAATCATTCCCTCTTATAAAGTAGATAGTGATGTAGCGGCTATGGTATTTTCAGGTGTAGACGAAGATTGGGAAACAATATCAACATATCAAATGAGAGAATACGGTGATGCAAAATATGTTTTGACAATTAATGCTTCAAATATGCAAAACAATGAAATATTAGAGACAATTAATCGATTATGCAAAAAAGATCAATAGCTAAGGATAAAACCTTAGCTATTATATTTTTTTAACGGTTTCATAGATTTTTGCTACATTTTGTTTCTGAATATTTAATAGATCAAATTGATGGTGAATATCACCGATCGAGGCATGAATTTTACTTGTAACGTCTCCAATTGACTTTTCAAATTTTTGTACTGAGGGCATAAATTGCTGGACTTTTAATGCAATATTATTAGAGTACATAGAAATTTGCTCCGCTTCTTGATTTGTTTTAGTAGAACTTGTGGATACTTGATCTGCTAATTTTTTAATCATTACAATATCACTCAAAACAGAGGAAAAGACACGATGCACATCTTCAAATATGACGCCAATTTGTTTGGCTTCATTTGCTGAAGCAGCTGCAGTTTCGGTACTTGTTTTTAGCGTATTAATGGTAGAAGAACTGAAGTTAAAGAATTCTGTAATAATACCTTCAATTTCTTTGGTACTATAGGCTGATTGATCAGCTAGATTACGGATTTCTTGTGCTACTACCGAAAAACCTCTGCCGTGATTTCCTGCTCTCGCTGCCTCAATCGATGCATTTAAGGCAAGTAGATTGGTTCTTTTGGAAATATCAGAAATTGTCGTTATAATCGTTTTGATAGCTTGAACTTTATTCGATAGTGTCATGACACCATGAGCAGTTCGCGTAATCTCTAGTAAACTATGATTAATATTTTCAATAATATGATTGATACGTTCAAATCTTTCACCCAAGGTATAGCTAAAAGAAGAAATATTATCATGAGCCTTATGGATAAAATCAATCATTGTTATAGAGGAGCTAGTTAACTCTTGATTTAAACTACTGACATGATGTATGCCATTATCCACTTCTTTTATGGAATCAGAAATTTCAAATATTCCAGAAATCACAAAATCTACATTACGGGATAGGCTTTCAAGATGTGTATTGGATTCAATCGCATCATCTTTTACATGTGTAGAGATTTTCATCATATCATGGGTTTCTTCAACCAATTTGTCAGTCACTTCATAAATATGATTTCGGAAAGATTTGATATTAGTCATTGTAACCACCACAAAATATATAG
Organism: Clostridiaceae bacterium 35-E11; assembly: GCA_038396625.1. Classification (GTDB taxonomy): domain Bacteria; phylum Bacillota; class Clostridia; order Peptostreptococcales; family Thermotaleaceae. The sequence goes on along the minus strand of CP121688.1, from coordinate 2,252,517 downwards.
ATATAAAAATGGATATAGAAGCAATAAAAATAAATAAAATGAAATAAAGATTATTTTGTTTATGTATGTTTTGAATAACAGGTGTAGAGTAGTCAACAGTATATTGGTGAATTTGGTTGGCACAAGTATTTAACTTTTCAATTCTGTCTAATGACAATAAAACCATCATATCCTTTGTAGCTTGACTAGAATCTAAAAAAGTAGTGGGAAGCTTTTCTGTGTATTCCAGTAATCCACTATAGATATCTTCAAAGATTTTAAGTTGATTTATAATTTTTTCAGAACCTGGAGATTCATTTTTTAGCTTGATAGATTCTAATAAAGCTTGGGATGCTTCATGGGTTTCTTTTAATTGTGCTTTCACATCATAGATAGAATAATTACCACTAAGATAACGTTGGTATAAGATATCCGTTTCTAGACTACCTACTTGAATTGCAGAAGATAACATAAGCTGATGACTGATCATATTTTCTAATTTTTTGAGATTATTATTTGTTAGATGTAAGGATAAATTAGCTATAATAGATATGATTAGAATTAAGATAGATAGGGTAATAAATCCTTGAAACATTTGTTTATGAATTGCTTTGTTTAGTTGATACTTGGATGTTTGTTTATTTTTATTTAAAAATTTTTGAAAGAAAGTTTTTACAAAGTTATAAAAAATAAATTTGTGATTTTTTACAGATCCCAACTTTGTTCTTATAAAAGAGTGAAAAGGATATTTTTTCTGCGAAAAAATTTTATTGAAGATACGTTGCCCCGTTAGTTTCATAGAATACCTCCTTGGAAAATTTTGCCCTAAGTTTATTGTAATTATTTAAATTTCCAAATTGTTAATAAAAAGTTAAACAAAGGTTAAATTAGCGTTAAAAAATTTACGTTATAGGGGCGATGTGCTAGGATTAAGAATAAAATGAAGACGAAAATAATTTTGAGCAAAATTTTTACATATCTTATTGTGATAAAAATTTAGAAGAAACACAGGAGGAAGATTATGGATAATATGGTGTTTTTAGTTGCTGTGCCAAAGGGAGCTTTATATTATTGCTGTGAAAAAATACAACAGTTAATATGGACAAAATATGATTTGGGGAATCATACATTACCTGAAATTCATTTGACCATAGATGCATTTTATTATAAGAATAAAAAAGAATTAGAGAATATAAAATCTACACTTTTTGAAATACTATCAAAGATCGAACCTTTTGAAATAAGAGCAAATGGATTTGGATATATACCTGATCCTCACAATTGTTTAACATTACATATTGTAAAGACAAAGGAATTGAAAGATGTTTATACATTGATACATACAAGTATGGAAAATAAGGGATTTCAAGTAAGAGCATTTAGCCCAGAAGAAATCGTCTTTCATATTAGTTTAGCAGGAACTCATGGAAGAACTTGGAGTCAAGAAGAAAGCTTGGATGCATGGAATGAGATAAAAGAATTTAAATTAAGAGAGATATCTTTTATTGATGAATTTGAACTTTGGTATCCTGAACTTGATCCAAATGTAAAACGAATTGGAAAAATAAAGTTGAGAGGTATTAAATAGAAAATTTAGAAACATGAAGAGCATTTCTTTATATTTAGATGCATTATTTTTTTTGAGAGACGAACAATATGAAAAAGAACATAGAATGGAGGAGCAATAGATGGAATTGGTTTGTCCAATTTGTAATGGAATGGCGGTGTACTTACTTAAATGTCCCATATGTGGGCATCAAATGGAAGAGAAGGGCATGATTCAAGAATTTTTTGATCCCTATAGTCCCTATCTTGCAATGGATATTACACAACGGATAGATGGTGCTCCACAAGATCAGTGCGTACATTTGTTCTATTGTAAAAATTGTCATTATGACAAAAGAATATCTATTGATAGAATCAAAATATAAGAAGAAAATTATAGGATGTTTTAAGGCATCCTATAATTTTATGAAATTAGGCTTCATATGTTCAAAAGTACAAATATATTTAAAACCTACTTCTGAAAGTAAGTGATAAACATAGTCAAACTGCCTTGCTAAGTCCTGTGGTTTATGAGCATCGGAGCCTATTGTGATGATTTCTCCTCCTAGAGATTTATAAAACAGTAGAATTTCTTTTGAGGGAACTGTTTCTTCTAAGCCATATCTGAATCCAGAAGTATTTACTTCAATACCTTGTCCCCGATAAATCAGAAGTTTAAAAGCTTCTTCGATAATATCAAAATATTTTTTTATATCTTGTATTTCCACATGGTGATGATATCTTTTTAATAAATTCATATGTCCTAAAACATTAAAATTCTTAGAGTCCTTTACGCATGTAAATAATTCTTCAAAGTACTTTGTATAGGCTTCATGGGGAGTTTTGCCTATGAAAAACTCACCTACATGAAGATCCTTATTCTCACATGTATGAATAGAAGAGATGACAAAATCAAAAGCTTCACTTTCAACCAGTGCATCACACTTTTCGCAAATGTGAGGCTGGATACCTATTTCTACGCCCTTTAAAATTTTAATTTGATTTTTATATTTTTCATTTAGTTCACTCAATTCTCTCATATATTGGGGTATATCAAATTCAAAACTGATAGAGGGATCTTGATAATCATAATCTATATGATCTGTAAAACAAATTTCTTGTATACCGATTTCAATCGCTTTTGTTACCATATCTTGTATATTTACTTCACAATCAGAAGAAAAGTTGCTATGAACATGATAGTCATACATAGAATGAACTCCTTTCACAAGGTTATTTCATCATTATTGTAATCTAAGAAGATATTTTGGTCAACCTAGTTTTTCGTGATACTAGTTCTGTGGTATCTACTTTTATTTTTACCTACTATAGCACGAGATTATCCTATATCACATTTCTTTTATGAAAAAGCTTTATTCTATATAATCCTACCACTAGGCAAACAAGATATAAATTTTATGAAATAAGATATTCTACAAAAAACTATTGACTTTATACAGCAAGACGATTAAAATATTAATATAATTTAGTGTGGTAAAGTGATAAATCAATAAAGTAAAGGACGATGTATAATGAGACAATTGAATTGCTTTATTCCTGAAGGCGTGGAAGATACTCATTGTAATGAGTATGAAGTGAAGGAGAAAGTAGTCTTAGATATAAAAAATGTATTTAAAAGATTTGGATATAGACAGATTTTGACACCAACATTTGAGTATTATGATTTGTTTGCAGGGGTGGAAGGGACGATTCCTAGAGACGAAATGTTTAAATTCATTGATGGTACTGGAAAAATATTGGTTCTTAGACCTGATGTAACAACACCCATCGCACGAATGGTAGCCACTAACTATAAAGATTACACTGGGTATCTTAAATTTTCATACGCCACCAATATTTTTAGGATCAATGAGGAACAAAATGGACTAAAGAGGGAATTTACTCAGGCAGGAATTGAATATTTAGGCAATGATAAGCCCGATTCAGATGCAGAAGTTGTATTGTTGGCTATTAAAAGCTTGATGGCATGTGGATTAAAGGATTTTCAAATTGATTTAGGGCAGGCCAGTTATTTTAAAGGTTTGATAAAAGAACTAAGAATACCTGAAGACAGACAAGAGAAGATTCGCAACCTTGTAGAACACAAAAACTTTGCAGAACTACGTAGTCTACTTGGACAAATGGATATTCCTCAACGAGTAAAGAATACGATCCTACAGATCCCTTACTTATATGGAACACCCGAAAAAATAATAAAGGAAGCAGAAAAATATATTTGTAATGAAGAAATGAAGAAAGCTCTTGAAAACTTAAATAATGTATATGGCATATTAAAAGACTATGGATATGAGAAATATATTTCTATTGATTTAGGTCTTATTCATCACATTGCCTATTATACAGGCGTGATTTTTAAAGGATATGTAAATAATTATGGAAAAGCTGTATTAAGTGGAGGGAGGTATGATCATCTTACAAAACAATATGGATGCTATATGCCAGCTACAGGATTTGGGTTAAATATTGATGAACTTTTGGAGGTGCTAAATATGTATAATATTAATAAAAATTTTGCATGTGAGACAGATTATTTGATTTTATATGATAAATCAACCAGAAAAAAAGGGTTTGAATTAGCTTCGCAGTTAAGAGATCGTGGTTTCATTGTAGAAACCGATGCATGTGAACAAAATATAAAAAATCATATCGAAAATGCAAATTATAGAAATATTGGACGAATTTTACAGGTTGTAGGAGAAAGGGTTAAGCTAGTGAATATTAGAAATAACCAGGTATGTAACAAAACATTAGAGCAGTTTTTAAGAGGACTAAGTGATGAAGAAATAATGGTTTCTATTCATTAGGGAGGATTTAGGGTGAATTATGTGAATATTGCTTTAGGGAAGGGGCGTTTAGCAGATAAAACCTTTGACCTATTAGAAAAAATAGATATAAGATTTAAGGATTATCATCAAAAAAGTAGAAAGTTAATTTTTGTGAATGATGAGGAGAAGATTCGGATTGTCTTTGTCAAAGCTAGTGATGTAGCAATATATGTAGAACAAGGAGCCGCAGACATTGGTGTTGTAGGAAAAGATACGCTTTTAGAATCAGGGGCAGGAGTATATGAAATTATGGATTTAGGCTTTGGAAAATGTAAGTTTGCTGTTGCAGCGCCAGAAGCATTTATGCGAAAACCTGATAGAAAAATAAAAGTTGCTACTAAGTATCCAAATGTAGCAAAAAAATACTTCTACGAAAAAGGAGAACCCATAGAAATCATAAAATTAAATGGATCTGTAGAGCTAGCACCGATTATGGGGTTATCTGATATGATTGTAGATATTGTTGAAACTGGAAAAACACTCAAGGAAAATGGATTGATTGTTGTAGAAGATATATGCCAAATCAGTGCCAGACTCATTGCAAATAAGGCAAGTTTTAAAACAAAAGCTGAAAACATAGGCCGTCTTGTTGAAGGATTACAAAGTTTTACAGAATCATGTAGAAGTGACGAGAAAATGAACAGACAAACATGTGAGCATTCTTAAAAATATCTATTAATTATGAAAAAAGTGGGGTTTTACAAATGAAAGATCTAATAAAACAAAATATAGGTTTACTAAAACCGTATGTTATTCCCAAAGAGTCAATGCATACAAAGCTTGATGCGAATGAAAATCCTTTTAATTTATTTGATGAAATAAAAGAAAAGTTTATAGACGAAATCATGCATTTAGAACTAAACCGATATCCTGATACAGACAGCAATGAACTAAGAGAATTACTCGCAAAATTTATGGACATAAAAAAAGAAAATATTTTGTGCGGCAATGGATCTGATGAAATCATCCAGATTATTATCAATACCTTTGTTGATAAAGAGGAGTACGTTATCACCCATAACCCTACTTTTTCAATGTATAAAATATTTACAATGATTGCAGGTGGAAGAGCATTAGAAGTTTCATGTGAAAATTCTTTTCATATAGATATAGATCAGATCATCCAAGAGGCAAATAAAAGAAAGACGAAAGTCATTTTTTTATGTAATCCTAATAATCCTACAGGAATTTTAATTCCTAGAAAGGGTATTGAAAAAATAATCAATAGCACAAAATCCATTGTGGTGGTAGATGAAGCTTATTATGAGTTTTTAGATGAGACGATAATAGACTTAGTCAATCAATATGAAAGATTGATTGTACTGCGTACTTTATCCAAAGCCTATGCATTAGCAGGGGCAAGAATTGGTTATGCAGTTGCCCATGAAGGCACAATGGAACTTTTGTATAGAGTAAAGCCACCCTATAACATAAATGTTTTTTCTCAAACTATTGGGAAATTATTTCTTCAACATTCTCAATTAATAGATGCGCATATTCAAAAAATTAAAAAAGAAAGGGATGACCTAGTAGGGGCATTTTATACTATGAAGGATATTGAGGTTTTTCCCACAAGTAGCAATTTTATCCTCATAAAAAGCCGAGAAGCAAAAAAAATTATAGCACTTTGTAAAGAAAATGGCATTGCTGTAAGAGGATTTGAAAATGAAAAATTACTCCAAGACTGTATTCGCATTACTGTTGGAACAAGAGAAGAAAATCGTAGATTGTTAGATCTCATGAAGAAAGTGGTGGAATAAAACATGAGAAAATCTCAGATTGCTAGGAAAACAAATGAAACAGATATATATCTAGCATTGAATATAGATGGCAAAGGAAATACACAAATTGATACGGGTATAGGATTTTTAGATCACATGCTGCAACTAATGTGTAAGCATGGATTTATAGATATGGAATTAAAATGTAAAGGCGATCTCAAGGTAGATAATCATCATACTGTAGAAGATATAGGCATTGTAATGGGAGAAGCATTGAAAGAAGCTGTTGGAAACAAGAATGGGATAACAAGATATGCTACGATATGGACACCTATGGATGAAGCACTTTCTATGATATCCATGGATTTAAGTGGAAGACCCTATTTACACTATAACTTAAGTTTTGAAAGAGAATATGTAGGGGAAATGGAGACAGAAATGATTGAAGAATTTTTCAAGGCCTTTTCAACACATGCTGCAATAACGTTGCATATCCACTTGTGTTGGGGGAAAAATACCCACCACATTATTGAATCAATATTTAAAGGATTAGGAAGGGCGATTGATCAAGCGGTGACCATTCAAGATAGAATTGATGGGGTATTATCTACAAAAGGATCTTTGTGATCTGAAGGAAAGGGTGACAATATGATTGCAATTGTGGACTATGGTGTAGGGAATTTAAAAAGTGTATACAAAGCTCTCATAAGGCTTGGTTTTTCTGCTGTCATTACGTCAGAAAAAGAAGATATAGATAAAAGTAAAGCAATTATATTACCTGGTGTAGGCGCATTTAAAGACGCCATGGAGCATTTGAAGGCTAGTGGATTAGTAGACTGTATAAAAAATAATGTAAAGTGTGGAAAACCTATTTTAGGTATTTGCTTAGGAATGCAGTTGCTTTATGATACCAGCTATGAAGATGGCATATGGGAAGGACTTGGTCTCTTAAAGGGAGAAATTATTCAATTTCCCAATAAGCTTAAGGTACCTCATATGGGATGGAATAAATTGATTAAAAATATAGAGGATCCTATTGGAAAAAACATTGTTAAAGGAGAGTATGTATACTTTGTACACTCCTACTACTTGAAGCCTGAAAGAAAAGAAGAAGTTATTTTTGAAACATCTTATGGTGTGCAAGTACCAGCAGTAATAAGACAAAACAATATTTTAGGTATGCAATTTCATCCAGAAAAAAGTGGAGAAACTGGTATGAAGCTATTGAAAAATTTTGGGGAGTTGATAGGGTGATTATTTTTCCGGCAATAGATATTCGTAATGGAAAATGTGTGAGACTTACACAGGGAAAATTTGATGCAGAGGATATCTATAGCGATAACCCTGTTGAAATTGCTGTGCAATGGCAAGAGCAAGGTGCAAAATATCTTCATGTAGTGGATTTAGACGGTGCCTTACACGGTATGTCTATGAATACGGAAACAATCAAAAAAATTGTTCAATCTGTTGAGATACCAGTACAAGTAGGTGGCGGTATAAGGAAACTAGAGGATATAAAGCGGTTAGTAGAATTAGGTGTTAGTCGAATAATTTTAGGAACTTCCGCTGTAAATAAAGAGGGGTTTCTTGTGGAGGCGCTTAAGGCGTATAAAGAGAAGGTTGTAGTGTCCATTGATACACGAAATGGATATATAGCTGTAGAAGGATGGACACAAGTAAGTAAACTGAATTATATTGATTTTACTAAAAAGCTTGAAAAAATGGGTGTAAAAACCTTAATATATACAGATATTGCAAAGGATGGCATGTTAGCAGGTCCTAATTTTGAAGCCATAAAATATTTAAAAGAGAATGTGAAAATTGATCTCATTGCATCAGGGGGTATTAGTACGAAAGAGCATGTTCATCAATTAAAAGCATTAGAAATATATGGGGCAATTATAGGTAAAGCACTTTATACAGAAGATATAAAATTGAAAGAGTTATAGGAGGGATTATCTTGCTTACAAAAAGGATTATACCCTGCTTAGATGTGAACAAGGGAAGAGTCGTGAAAGGAACAAAATTTAAAAATCTTGTGGATGTACACGATCCTGTAGAACTCGCAAAATTCTATAGTGAAGAAGGTGCTGATGAATTAGTATTTTATGATATTACTGCATCTAATGAGAATAGAAATATATTTCTACAAGTAGTTGAAAAAACTGCAGAGGAAGTATACATTCCGTTTACAGTAGGTGGGGGCATTAGAACAATAGAAGACTTTACTGCTGTATTAAGGGCAGGAGCAGATAAAATATCTATTAATTCAGCAGCTGTACAAAACCCTGAAATAATTACAGAAGCAGCATTAAAATTTGGCAGGCAATGTGTAGTATTGTCTATAGATGCAAAAAAAAATTCAAAAGGAATTTGGACAGTATATATAAATGGTGGCAGATTAGATACCAAGATAGATGCCATTGCGTGGGCTATTGAAGGAGAAAAACGAGGTGCTGGTGAAATTGTTATGAACAGCATTGATACAGACGGTGTAAAGAATGGCTATGATATCGAACTGATGAAAATTATATCTGAAAAAGTAAATATCCCTATTATAGCATCTGGTGGTGCAGGAAGTAAGGAAGACTTTTTAAATGTGTTAGACCAAGGAAAAGCAGATGCAGCATTAGCAGCATCGGTTTTCCACTACCGAGAGATTGAAATAAAAGCTTTAAAAGAATACCTTTATCAGAATGGGGTGGAAATCAGGAGGATAAATAATGATAGGTAATACTTTGAAAATGAACTTTGACGAAAAAAGTCTAGTGCCTGCGATTATACAAGATTTCAATAGCAAAAAGGTCCTTATGCTGGCTTATATGAATCGAGAATCTTTAGAGAAAACTATAGAAACAAAGAGAACTTGGTTTTATAGTAGAAGCAGAGAAAAGTTGTGGAATAAAGGGGAGACATCAGGAAATTATCAAATTGTAAAGAGAATAAGCTATGATTGTGATAAAGATGCTCTATTAGTAGAAGTGACTCCGATGGGAAATGCATGCCATACAGGAGAAGAAAGCTGTTTTTTTAGTAAATTATTTGAAGAAGAACAGCAAGAAGATAACAACATGGATATACTTTACAAGCTTTATGAACGTATAATAGATAGAAAAGAAAATCCGGTAGAAGAATCATATACCAACTACTTGTTTGAAAAAGGTATTGATAAAATACTTAAAAAGGTAGGAGAGGAAACAAGCGAGGTAATTATTGCTGCCAAAAATGCAGATAAAAGAGAAATTATTTATGAAGTTTCTGACTTAATCTACCATCTATCTATTCTTTTAGTAGAAGAAGATATTACCTTAGAAGATATAAAATATGAGTTAATTCGTAGATATAACAACAAATAAGTGCATTAAGGTAATTCTATAAATGATGCTTATAATGACAGATCGTGCAAAAAATAATTACTGAAAAATAAGATAAAGAGGTAAATTTTAAAGCATTAAAAACAAATAGAAGTAAATCCTATAAATAGGAGGTGTTTCTATGGTTAATCCTAATACAGTTATTAATGATATTTTAGTGAAATATCCTGAGGCAGAAGAAGTGTTCAATGAATTGGGCATACGATGCTTTGGCTGAGGCGGTGTTCTTTATAAGAGCGTTGGATACGCTGCTAGAAAATATGGGATTGATGAAGAGCAGTTAGTAAAGAAATTAAGTGAAAAAATCCATTAAAAAATAAGGGAAGCAGGTAAAGATTTATTTATCTGCTTCCTTTACTTTTTACATAAATTAAAGGTAAAAATTTATTAGCAATATATTTACTTGTAAAACTGTACATAATAAATAATGTGAAAGGAAAATAAAACTTGCATAATGAGGAGGTGTGTAGGTTATGGAAATGAATACACGTGATACAATTATGAAAAAATTATTAGATGCTCAAGAAAATGTACGTGATTATGAAATGTTTTCAAAAAAAGTAGAAGATAAGGAAGTGGCAAAAGTATTCAAACAATTTGCTGAAGAAAGTGGAATGCAGGCTAGAAAATTACAGACATTGATAGATCAATACGATAGACATTAATAAAAAATAAAGTGCGGATTACCGCACTTTATTATAATTTGTAGAAAAACAAAATGATATTGGGTATAATGAAGGGTAGTAGCGTACTGAAAAAATTTTCTTTATGAATCGTAAATTGCAAAAATTGCACTCTTTTTCAAAAAAGAAATAAGGTGAGAGGATGTTAAAATATATTTAATGATACACTGTAAATTATATTTACATAAGGGAATACTATAAAAAAATATGAATAGAATCTTATGAAATACAGGAGGTTCAAATGAGAATATTAAATGATATATGTTTAGATAAGACGCTATCACAGCATTTATATATTCAATTATTTCAAGAAATAAAACAAAGAATTATTGATGGGAAAATAAAATCTAATGACAAACTTCCTCCTATTAGACAATTGGCAAACCAGCTTGGTGTAAATAATAGTACAATTGTAAATGCATATGCATTATTAGAAAAGGAAGGTTTTGTATACAAGAAAATTGGAAGTGGCACATTTGTTTCACCACAGCATCGAGAGCCTATAAAGGATACAATATTGCAAAAACATCCTTTAGATGAAGATTTGAGGCTTATGGATAGAGGCCAAATACAGATAAAAGAGAATATGATTAGCTTTGCTAGTGCTACACCAACTTCTGATTTATTCCCAGTAGAAGATTTTAAGGTTCTTTTTAATGAAGTATTGGATCGAGATAAAGGAGATGCTTTTAGTTATCAGGAAAGCCAAGGTTATTATCCATTAAGGGAGTCTTTGGTTAATTATTTAAAAGAATATCATATCCAAACAAACCCTCAAAATGTTCAGATTATTTCAGGGGCGCAGCAAGGAATTGACGTTATTTCAAAAGCATTTGTAAATTATAGAGATACAATCATTGTAGAAAGTCCTACTTATACAGGAGCAATTGGCACTTTTAAGTCAAGAGGCGCTAAGATTGTTACAGCACCTATTTTACAGGATGGAATTGATCTAGAAGCACTAGAAGAAAACATTCAGACCCATAAGCCTAAACTCATTTATTTGATGCCTAATTTCCAGAATCCAACAGGATATTCTTACAGTAGAGAAAAGAAACAGAAAATTATTGACATCGCAAATAAATACAATGTACTGATTGTAGAAGATGATTATTTAAGTGATTTGAGCTTTTATAGTGAAGATAATACGACTTTAAAAAGTTTAGACCAGAATGATTCTATTATATATATAAAGAGTTTTTCAAAAATATTTATGCCTGGATTAAGATTAGGATTTTTGGTGATTCCTCAAAAAATATATCATCAGATTCTTGCAGCGAAACATACCTCTGATATTTCTACTTCTGGATTAAATCAAAGGGTATTTGATCTTTATCTAAGAAAAGGAATATGGAAAAAACATATAAAATATATGGAGCACATATACAAAGAGCGGTTTGATGTTATGCAATCTTGTTTGCACAAATATATGAAGAATAAAGGAATTAGTTATATTCTTCCTCAAGGCGGATTGAATTTCTGGTTTGCTTTACCGAAAGGATATTCTTCTAATCAACTTTATACTGAAGCGGCCAAAAATAATATTTTGATTTTACCAGGTTCAATTTTTTTTACACCACAAAATGAAAGTAGGTTTTTCAGACTTAGTATTGCTGCAGTATATCCAAGGGATATTGAAACGGGTATAAAAAAATTAGCAGCTGTTATCGAAAAATTTTTAGGAAAAGAGATTGAGCAACAAAAATTTAATTCATATACGCCAATTTTATAATAGATGAAAGGCACTACATAGGTATAAAGTACATATTCTAATAATAAATATATAAGAATGAGATAAGAAGGAGGATATGTATGAGGCTTGGAGTGCCTAAAGAAATTATCAATGGCGAATCAAGAGTAGGTATGACAGAAAAAGGTGTGAAAAGACTTACGGAATTGGGACATGAGGTATATATTTGCACCGGTGCAGGTGAAAATAGTGGGATATCTGATGAAATGTATCAAGAAGCGGGTGGCATTATTGTCAATGGAATTAAAAATATATATTCATTATCAGAGTTAATTATAAAAGTAAATCCCCCTATTGGAGAAGAACTGAACTGGGTAAAAGAAGGACAAATTGTTTTTTCTTATATTTTACCAGAAAAAAATGAAGAATTAACAAGGGTTTTTTTGAGAAAAAAAGCAATTGCCATTGCATATGAAGGAGTTACAGACAGTAAAGGTAAAAAAACCTTGCTGATTCCTATGAGTGAAATTGCAGGTAGGATGGCAGTACTTATGGGATCGATGTTTTTACAGAAGGTACAAGAAGGAAAAGGAGTTATGCTAGGAGCAATACCTGGCATTAGTCCTGCAGAAGTTGTAATTTTAGGTGCAGGTAATGCAGCCTATAGTGCAGCAGAGATTGCATTAGGAATTGGATGTAATGTGACTATTTTTGATAAAAGCATCCATAGACTAAGGGAGCTTAAAAGCAAATTAAGAAAAAGTGCTGCTTATTTAAATTTCACTAATGAAAAATTAGCACAGCAATTAACAAAAGTGGATCTGCTTATTAACACAATTGATCAAATAGGAGACAAAACGAAACATATCGTTACTATAGAAATGATTAAAAAAATGCAAAAAAATAGTGTGATTTTTGACGTCGCTTGTGATGAAAACGGTACAATAGAAACTTCTAAACCCACAAATTATATAAAACCAACTTATGTTGTAGAGGGAATCATCCATTGTGCTATTCCAAATCTACCAGGGAGTGTACCCAAAACATCTACTTTTGTCTTGACGGATCTAACTTTGCCATATATTGAAAAATTGAGTGAAGAAGGTTTTAAAAAAGCAATTTTAAATGATGATAGTTTGAGAAAAGGTTTGTGTATTTATGACGGACATTTGCTTCATAAACAGGCAGCTCAAAATTTTGGAATTTCTTATTCATCCTTTGAAATGGCGTTTTAGGTTTTTGTTCTGTTATTGAACAAATAATCAAAAAGTATTCATATAAAAATATAACCTGTATCTATAGTTAGCAAAGGATATTTCCATTTGGCAATATCCTTTGCTTATGTTTATCAATTTTGCTTTGGGGTATTAAATAATGAATAAATGTGAAAAATAGAATGAGTCAGTAAACCCTTGTGTGTAGCGAGAGGAGGGATAAATTGAAGGTTAAATTTATTCTTAATCCTTCATCTGGAAAACAAATTGTACAACAAAATTTAGATCGAATGATTGGAAATTTGATTTTAAAAGGAATTGTAAAATATGTAGACGTATTCACAACAAAAACAAAATTTGATGGGCTACAGGAAGTAGAAAAAATGAAACAAGGTGAGTATGACCTAATTATCGCTGTAGGAGGAGATGGAACAGTTAATGAGGTAGTAAATGGTGTCATGAAGAGTCAAAACAAAACGCCTATTGCTATATTGCCTGCAGGTACGGTAAATGATTTCGCTAATTGGATGGAAATACCTAAGGATGCAGAAGGTTTTGCACAAATGATTAAGAACAATAAAAAAGTAAAAGTAGATGTTGGAAAAGTAAATGATCAGTACTTTATGAATGTAGCAGCAGGAGGCCTTTTAACAAATGTAGGATATAAGGTATCTTCAGAATTTAAAACTGTGTTAGGTAGATTTGCATATTATGTAGAGGGAATGAAAGAAATTCCAAAGCAGATGTTCCAAAGTATAAGCCTAGAAATCAATGCTGGAGAAATGAAAATGCAAGAAGACATTTTAATGTTTCTTGTTATGAATAGCCCAACGGTAGGTGGATTTAAAAAAATTGCACCAAAGGCAAAGACTGATGATGGATTATTAGATGTTTGTATTATTAAAAAATCTGATTTGTCGCAGATCTTTTCATTATTTGTTCAAATGATGAAAGGGGAACATATCTATCATCCTAAAGTTAAATATATCCAGACATCAAAGATCGAATTGAAATGCTTTGGAGATGAACGAATAGATTTAGATTTAGATGGAGAACAAAGGGGAATGCTACCAGCTGTTATTGAAGTGATACCGAAAGCAATAGATATTATAACACCGTAGAGGAAGTATACGTTGAAAATTGTATTAGGTATAAAAAAAAATATCTGTTCAATACTAAAATAAACGAATAGACAAAAACAGTATCAGGGATCAAGGTAGTGGGAGGTCAGCCATAATGAAAAAAGATACAATAGCAGTTCAAAATGGATTGGATGATATAGCAAAGACTTTGAAAAAAGAAGGCTACCAAGTTGTAGGTATGGAAAAAATAATGAAAGATGCCTCAGTAGTTGTTTACTCAGGAGTAGATACGCACTGGGCTGAAATCGGAGATATTACTATGATAGACTATAATGAAGACCATAAGAAAGCCTATGATGATATATTTATGGTAAATGCTGCAAATAAAACGCTGCAGGAAGTAGTAGATATAATACAGGACAAAATAAAAAGGCGTGTTTAAATCACGCCTGTGCTATTTTAGAGTTTAATGTAGAGACATTGTCATCAATGACTTCTTTTTTCATTGTACATTGGCCTTGAAAAATTGCTTTTTCTTCAACGATAAGGCTTGTGATATGAATATCACCTAATACTGTTGCTGTGTTAGTAATTGTAAGCTGATTTGAAGCAATAATATTCCCTTCCACAATCCCAGATATAATGATATTACTTGCTGAAACATCTCCAAGCATTTTACCTTCCTCACCAACAATAAGGTCACCAATTACTTTGATATTACCATGAAATTCACCATCAATACGAACAGTGCCTTCCGCATCAAGCTTTCCTTCAAACTTAGAGTTCTTACCAATTAACGTATCAAATTTTTCATTGACAGTCATATCGGATTTTTTGAACATTTTCATATTCCCTCCTTAAAAATTACTCTTGCACCAAAAGATTTTGTGGATTTATTTGTTCTCCTTTGTAATGAATTTCAAAGTGAACATGGGGACCTGTGCTTTTACCTGTACTACCCATCTTGGCAATAACATCGCCTTTATTAACTTTATCACCTACTTCAACAAGATTTTTAGAATTATGAGCATATACACTCCGATACCCATATCCATGAGATATAATAATTGTTTTACCATAACCAGAGTTCCAGCCCGAAAAAGTAACAATTCCAGTACCTGCTGCAAAAATATTTGTACCATGTGCATTAGCAATATCAATACCTTTATGAAATTGTGATTTGCCGTTAATAGGGGAGACTCTATATCCGAATTTAGAAGCAATTTTACCTGATGCAGGCTTTCTATCAGGTTTTGCATTTAAAAATTTCAACTGTACAGTAACATCATTAATCAAGTTGTTTAGATTATTTACCTCTTGGTCCATTGCAGAGCTAAGAACTTCTAAAGTCTGATCGATCGTTTGGGATGATTCATTTATAGAATTGCTTTCTAATGAAAGTTTGCTTCTAATAGCAGATCTAGAAGAGGGTTTAGATGTAGAAAGATTAGTGTCTTTTTTTAAGCCTACCAAACTTCTTACTTGAAGTTCTAATGCATTCAACGCGGATAGTTTTTGAGATATGGCGCTTGTCCTATTTTTTAGATCATAAATTTCTCTCTCTTGTTCCATGTTTATCTCTTCAAGTTTAGATAAATCATTTGATCTCATCTGAATTTCATGTTTTAGATCTATATGGGTAGTCATGAAAAAGAATAAAGCGGTAAAAACGCCAACGACCATGGTAGCAGTAATTGCCAAAAAAGAATACACAAAACTTTTTCTTAGCTTGAGTTGTCGAATACTTTTTCCTGAATGAGGAACAATCATAATCGATAGGTATTCATCTGTAAAACGCTTAAATTTTTTGTAAAAATCCATCAACATGCGACCTCACTTCCAATGGATAATATCATTTACTACATTTCTACATTATTTCTTTAAATCCTTTTTCTAATTATAATTTATTCATATCAAATCAGTTTTTTAAAAATAGATATAAACAATGATTCGAATCCAATGTATAAGAATATATTGATTTCGATGATTTAAAAAAGAAATCATCTATATAAGTTGTATAAACGTTGTTGCATGAATAGGAATTTACTATGGAAAAGTTGATAGGGATTCTAAAATATAATATGTAGCATATTTATTGCATTATATAGTAAATTTTTAAATTCATGTAAAAATACTTTGTAACAAGATGAATTTATGTGTATAATACTTATAAAATACTTTGTTTTTTTGAATTGAGAAACTAAAAAATACTTAAAATCAAAATATATCTTAATTGGAGTGAAAAGTATGAGTGTAACGATAAAAGATGTGGCGAGGAAGGCAGGTGTTTCAATTTCGACTGTTTCTAGAGTTATAAACAACTCTAAACCTGTTAGTAGTGAGATACGTCAAAAAGTTTTAAAAGTCATTGAAGAAACTGGATACACACCAAATCCTGTAGCTAGAAGTTTGGTTATGAGAAAAAGTCAGCTTATTGGAGTGGTTGTACCTGATATATCTAATGCTTTTATTGGGGAGATTCTAAGTGG
Organism: Clostridiaceae bacterium 35-E11; assembly: GCA_038396625.1. Lineage (GTDB taxonomy): Bacteria > Bacillota > Clostridia > Peptostreptococcales > Thermotaleaceae. The sequence goes on along the minus strand of CP121688.1, from coordinate 2,235,894 downwards.
TATAGAAGAAATTGGAAAAATGTATGGATATGATATTATATTATGCAGCACTTATGGAGATGTGGAACAAGAGCTAAGATATCTTAACTTGTTAACAGCAAAACAAGTAGAAGGTATTATATTTATGACCTGGAAACTCGAGGATAGGTTAGTTGCATATCTTGTAGACACAGATATACCAGTAGTACTTATTAATCGAAATACAAGTAAATTGCATATTCCTTCTGTATCAATAGATAATTTTAAAGCAGCCTACGAAATGACAACTTATCTTATTGAAAATGGACACAAAAATATTGCATTGATTCGAAATAGTTTAGATCTTGATGCATTTGGGTTAGCACAATACAAAGGATATAAAAAAGCATTACAAGAACATGGTATTGAAGTAGATGAAAATCTAGTAAAATATGGTCATTTTAAGTTAGAAAAAAGCTATGAAATTGTGCAGAATTATGTCAACAACAATACCTTACCAACAGCGATTTTTGCTACCAGTGATGTCATGGCGATTGGAGCAATAAATTGTTTATTAGATAATGGATATAAAGTACCCGATGATGTATCAGTAGTGGGTTTTAATGATATAAAATTGGCTTCTATATATAGACCTAATCTGACTACCATTCATCAACCCCTTTATGATATTGGCGCCGTTGCAATTAGAATGATTGTCAAAAAGATAAATAATGAAGAGATTGACAGTGATATTGTTATTTTGCCCCATAAGTTAGTGGAAAGAAAGAGTAGTCAGAAAATCTAAGTACTAATAAATATAAAAGAAAAATATAGAAATAAATAACTGGAGCCAAGTATATCGTGACAGATAGCATCATTTTAAACAGGTATATTTTACTTTCTATATACGAATAATAAAAATGCATGATCGTATATTTTAGGAGGTGTATTATACCATGAAAAAAATAGCTGTTGAGCAATCCTTAGAAAATGTAAAAGACTATCTTCGTAATCGAGGTTATGATGTTACGGATATTGAAAGTACACAATCAAATGCTAAGGATTTTGATGCGATGGTAGTTTCCGGACAAAATAGTAACTTCTTAGGGATGCATGACACAAATACAAAAGCATTTGTTATTAATGCTAAGGGGATGAGTGTAGAGGATATACATAAAGAACTAAACAATCGCCTTAGTTGAAAAGACCTCTTTGGAGGTCTTTTTTGCTGATACTTTAAGATGATTTTAAATGTTACAAGATAAATGTAATTTGTATAATGTGAAACGTCTTTGTTATGCTACAATATATCTGATAGAATAAATCTAGCTATGAATAGATTGTAAATAAAATGAGAGTGAGTGAAAAAATGAGAGACAACAATTTTTTACCTATATCTAAAGCAGATATGGAAAAAAGGGGCTGGGAACAATTAGATTTTATCATTATTACTGGGGATGCATATATAGATCATCCTAGTTTTGGAACTGCAGTGATTTCTAGAGTACTAGAGGATGCAGGATATAGAGTTGGAATTATTGCACAGCCTAATTGGCGCAATACAAAAGATTTTAAACAATTAGGACGACCTAAATTAGCTTTTTTAATTACTGCTGGAAACATTGATTCTATGGTTAATCACTATACGGTAAGTAAGAAAAAACGGCAAAAAGATTTTTATTCTCCTGGCGGTAAAATGGGCTTAAGGCCAGATCGCGCTACAATTGTATATACAAATATGGTAAGACAAGCTTTTAAAAAAGTTTCAATCATTCTTGGTGGTATTGAAGCAAGTTTGCGAAGATTTGCTCATTATGATTATTGGGATGACAAGGTTAGAAGGTCTATTTTGTTTGATAGTGAAGCGGATTTATTAGTATTTGGTATGGGAGAAAAACAAATATTAGAAATTGGAGAGAATTTAAAAAATGGATTAGATATAAAATATATTCGCCATATTTCTGGAACTTGTTATAAGGTAGATAATTTAGAGAATGTTTATGATTATATTGAAGTACCTTCATTCCAAGAAATATCCCAGGATAAGGTTGCTTATGCTCGTGCATTTAAGATTCAATATGAAGAACAGGATAGTGTTAGAGGAAAGGTATTGGTGCAAGAACACAGTAATACGTATATTGTACAAAATCCTCCAGTAATGCCTCTAACACGAGTGGAGCTTGATAGAATCTATGGTTTACCTTATGTAAGAAACTATCATCCAATATATGAGCAATTTGGCGGAGTCCCTGCTATAACAGAGGTAAAACACAGCATTATTAGTCAAAGGGGGTGCTTTGGAAGTTGCTCTTTCTGCGCTTTAACATTCCACCAAGGGAGAGTTATTCAAAGTAGAAGTCACGAATCGATTATTGAAGAAGCAGAAAAAATTATAGAAAATAAAGAATTTAAGGGATATATACACGATGTAGGAGGACCGACTGCAAATTTTAGGCATGTTGCATGTGAAAAGCAAAAAAAGGAAGGAACTTGTAAAAACAAACAATGTCTTTATCCTAAACCATGTAAAAATCTAAAACTAGATCATGATGAATATTTACAGCTCTTAAGAAAGCTTCGAAAATTAAAGGGCATAAAAAAAGTTTTTATTCGATCAGGCTTGAGATATGATTATATTATGGCAGATAAAAAGAGAGCGGAATTTTTAAAAGAATTATGTGAACATCATGTGAGTGGGCAGCTAAAGGTTGCACCTGAACATGTATCTCCTAAAGTATTAGCATTAATGGGAAAACCTAAAAGAGAGGTTTATGATGCATTTGTAGATAAATATTATAAAGTCAACAAAAACTTAGGAAAAAATCAGTTTTTGGTTCCTTATTTAATGTCTAGTCATCCTGGAAGTGATTTAAATGCAGCTATTGAGATGGCAGAATATTTAAGGGATATAAAGTATCAGCCAGAACAAGTACAAGATTTTTATCCTACCCCAGGGACGTTATCCACTTGTATGTTTTATACGGAACTAGATCCTAGAAATATGAAGCCAGTGTATGTACCAAAAAGACCACATGAAAAAGCGATGCAAAGGGCACTGCTGCAATATAAGAATCCTAAAAACTATGATTTAGTAAAAGAAGCTCTGATATTAGCAGGAAGAGATGATCTTGTTGGATATGGTCCAAAATGCTTTATTAAACCTAAAGAAAACAGTAAGAAGTATAAAACTTCTAACAATAGAACCAAACATCAAAAACCTATGAAATCGCATAAAAAAATTAAAGGAAATAAAAGAAAATAAAATGATTAATCGCTTGTAAATAGAAGAAAATCACTTGTGTAAAGTGGTTTTTTTTTACTTCTACAGACAATTGGAGTAAAAAAGTATGCAAAACATTCAAAAAAAATAAAATGTTAAAAATTTAACGTTTTTTATTGATATATAAAGGAGTTTCATTGACTTTTTTACGTATAAAAGTTAATATAGTAGAGTATAGTTCTAAGTTACATTCATTTGTTTTCAAAAAAAGCAGCATAGCTTTTGAAAAGCTTTTCATTTTTAAATAATTATACAGTATACAATAGAAAATGAAAGGCAGTGTTGTCTATTAAATGTTCTACCATGCAGTAGATAAACGTCCAGCTCAATTCAGTCTGTGTGTTTTATATTTACCTATTGAGAATTACACTTCATTGGTAGAATTAATATTAGAACTATTTTATGAAATAAGGGGTGAGCATTTATGAATTTCTTAACCTTTAGAGGGGGGGTACATCCTCCGCACTATAAGGAAGCAACAGCAAGTTTGAAGGTAGAAAAAGCAAAAGAACCAAACCGTGTTGTTATACCATTACAACAGCACATTGGAGCACCTTGTGAAGCATTGGTTCAAGTTGGAGACAAGGTAAAAGTAGGACAGAAAATTGGGGAAGCAAAAGCATTTGTTTCAGTACCAGTGCACAGTAGTGTGTCAGGAGAAGTTAAGCAAATTGCAGCTACGCTAACACCAACTGGACAAACTCAGTGTGTGATCATTGAATCTGATGGCTTAAATACCCTACATGACAGCATCAAACCAAAAGGAGACTTAGCAACTCTATCAGGCAAAGAGATTCTAGACATTGTTAAAGAAGCAGGAATTGTAGGTCTAGGAGGAGCAGCTTTTCCAACCCATGTTAAATTATCTCCTCCACCCGAAAAAAAGATTGATACAATTATTTTAAATGGTGCAGAATGTGAACCATATTTGACGGCTGATCATAGGCTTATGCTAGAAAATCCAGAAAGTATTATATTGGGATTAAAAGCGATGATGAAAGTTGTAAATGTTGTAAAAGGATATATTGGAATTGAAAACAATAAACCAGATGCGATAGAAAGCATGATAAAAGCTGTAGGAAACGACAAAACAATAGAAGTTGTAGGCCTTGAAACAAAGTATCCTCAAGGAGCAGAAAAACAACTAATCTATGCTTGTACAAAAAGAGAGGTTCCATCAGGCGGTCTTCCAATGGACGCAGGTGTGATTGTTAATAACGTTGGTACGGCAGCTGCTATTGCAAATGCTATTACAACTGGGATGCCTTTGATAGAAAGAATTGCAACAATAACTGGTAAAGGAATTAAAGAGCCTAAAAACTTACTCATTAAAATAGGAACTTCCTTTAAAGAGATTGTGGAACAATGTGGTGGCTATAATGGAAACCCTGGAAAATTAATTATGGGTGGACCGATGATGGGATTGGCACAATATACAGATGAAATACCTGCTATAAAAGGAACATCAGGTATTTTAGTTTTAACCCCAGAAGAAGCTAGATTGCCGGAACCTAAATCATGTATAAGGTGTGGTAAATGCGTATCGATTTGTCCGATTGCACTTCAGCCTCTTTATATTAGTGCGTATTCTTTGCAAAACATGCATGAAACAGCAGAAAAATATAATGCACTTGACTGTATAGAATGTGGTTCTTGCTCGTTTATCTGTCCTTCGAAAAGACCTTTATTACAGTCTATTAGAGTCACGAAGCGTGAAATTATTGCTAAAAAGAGAAAGAGCAAGTAATGGGAGGGAATACTAAAATGGAGAATAGGCTTATTGTATCTTCATCTCCCCATTTAAGGGCAGATGAATCAATTAGCAAGATCATGCGAGATGTAGTAATTGCATTGTTACCTGCGACACTAGCAGGAATATATTATTTTAGAATGGGTGCGGTAAAAGTAATTCTTTTAGCTGTTCTTGCAGCAATGGTTACGGAAGCAGCCATACAAAAAATTCGAAAACAGCCTGTTACAATTAATGATTGGAGTGCTGTAGTGACAGGGTTATTATTGGCATTTAACATACCAGCAACAGCACCATGGTGGATTCCAGTTATTGGTTCAGTTTTTGCAATCGCCATTGTAAAGCAAGTGTTTGGAGGACTTGGACATAATTTTATGAATCCAGCTTTAGCTGCCCGTGCAATGCTATTAGCATCCTGGCCGGTACAAATGACAAACTGGGTAAAACCTGGAACAGATGCTGTTAGTACAGCAACACCGCTAGCGCTAATCGGGGGAACTGAAGCTGCAGATCAAGCGCTACCTTCTATATTTGATTTGTTTGTAGGAAATGTAGGTGGATGTATTGGAGAAACATCAGCAATTCTATTAATTTTAGGTGGTATATATCTTGTTTACAGAGGTGTGATTACACCAAAAGTTCCAGCTATTTATATTGCAACAGTAGCAGTTCTTACATTTGTGTTAGGTGGATTTGATTTGCAATTTATGATTTATCAAGTATTTGCAGGAGGCTTAATGCTTGGTGCTATTTATATGGCTACAGATTATGCTTCTTCACCTGTAACACCAAAGGGGCAAGTGATATTTGCATTAGGTTGTGGTATTTTAACAAGTATCATCAGACTTTATGGCGGGTATCCAGAAGGGGTGTCTTATTCAATTTTGCTAATGAATGTAGCTGCGCCACTTATTGATAAATATACTAGCCCGAAAATATTTGGGGAGGTGAAATAGATGCGAGAGATAGTAAAATTAGGGTTGATACTACTGGCTATAACGGCGGTAGCTGCTATGGTATTAGGTTATACGAATGATATTACAAAAGACCCTATTGAAAAACAAATGCTACAGGCTGATATCGCTGCCAGACAAAGTGTGCTTTCTGAAGCCACAGACTTTGAAGAAGTAGCGACAAATCAATATGCAGGGTATAACAATATTACAGAAGTATACAAAGGTATGAAGGATGGAGAAACCATAGGCTATACGATTAAAACGAATCCAGGTGGATATGGTGGACCTGTTGAGGTAATGATTGGTATTACCGTAGAGAGTGTAATCAGTGGTGTTAGCATAGGAAATCACGCAGAGACCCCTGGTTTAGGAGCAAAAGCATCTGGAGAATTTAAAGATCAATATACAGGTAAGAATACAGGTGCAGAAATAAAAGTTATTAAATCAGGCCAAGCACAAGATAATGAAATTGTAGCAATATCAGGAGCAACGATTACTTCAGATGCTGTTACTTCTGGTGTCAATAGTGCTATTAAATTATTCAATGAAAAGTTAAAATAGCTTTGGAGGTGATAAAATGAAATTAGGAAAAACCTTTATGAACGGTATTTTATTCGAAAATCCAATTTTTATACAGATGTTAGGTATGTGTCCTACTTTAGCTGTTACGACTTCAGCAATTAATGGTATCGGTATGGGGCTGGCTACTACAGCAGTATTAGTAGGATCAAACGTTGTTATTTCTATGCTCAAAAAAGTAATTCCTAGTAAGATCCGTATACCAGCATTTATTGTTGTTATTGCAACCTTTGTTACTGTTGTTGGTCTTATGATGAAGGCATTTGTTCCTGCTTTAGACAAAGCATTGGGTCTATTTATTCCACTGATTGTAGTTAACTGTATTATTTTAGGAAGGGCAGAAGCTTTTGCATCAAAGAATTCACCATTAGGATCTGCTGTTGATGGTATAGGTATGGGATTAGGGTTTACCATTTCATTAACAGTATTAGGAAGTGTTAGAGAAATATTAGGGGCTGGTTCAATATTTGGTAAAGCATTGTTAGGAGCTTCCTATCAACCGGCTTTAATTATGATTCTTCCTCCAGGAGCTTTTCTTGCTTTAGGATTACTGCTGGCACTTTACAATTGGATTGTATCTAAAAAAGCAAATCAATATTAAGAAGGAGGAGAATGAATATGTCAATTGGAGGACTATTTGTTATACTAGTCAGTAGTATACTTGTAAATAACTTTGTATTGTCGAAGTTCTTAGGGATTTGTCCTTTCCTAGGGGTTTCAAAGCAAGTTGAAACAGCTATGGGTATGGGTATGGCTGTAACCTTTGTTATGACTTTAGCGTCAATTATCACATACTTAGTACAACATTTTATATTAGATCTATTAGGTTTAGGATATCTGCAAACAATTGCTTTTATCTTAGTTATTGCAGCGCTGGTACAATTTGTTGAAATGGTTATTCAAAAAGTGAGTCCAACGCTTTATCAAGCATTAGGTGTGTATTTACCACTTATCACAACAAACTGTGCTGTATTAGGATTAACGCTTTTGAATATACAATTTGAGTATAATTTAATTGAAACCATTGTAAATGCAATTGGTGCATCTGTAGGCTTTTCTTTAGCAATTGTTCTTTTCGCAGGAATTAGAGAAAGACTTGAAATTGCTGATGTTCCTGAATTGTTTAAAGGATTTCCAGTTGCGTTGATTACAGCAAGCTTGATGTCTATAGCCTTTTTAGGCTTTGCAGGACTTGTATAGAGAGGAGGTAATATATATGGATATATCAACAATTATTGTTCCAGTAGTAAGCTTAGGTGGAATGGGATTGTTATTTGGAGCAGGCTTGGCTTATGCTTCACAAAAATTTGCTGTAGAAGTTGATCCTAGAGTGACGGAAATTAATGATGCTTTGCCTGGGGCTAACTGTGGTGGATGTGGTTTTCCAGGATGTAATGGTTTAGCCAATGCCATTGTAGAGGGAAAAGCACCAGTAAATGCATGTCCTGTTGGCGGAGCTGAATGCGCTCAAAAAATCGCAGAAATTATGGGTGTAGAAGCAGGAGATGCTGTAAAAAAGGTAGCTAGGGTTATTTGTAAAGGAGATACAGCAAATTGCAAAGAGAAATTTGACTATTTCGGGATTCAAGATTGTAAAGCAGCTGCTATGGTAGCAGGTGGTAGCAAAAGCTGTGCTTACGGTTGTTTGGGATTAGGGACATGTGTACAGGCATGTCAATTTGATGCTATTGAGATAACAGATGGAAAAGTAGCTAGGATTATTCCAGAGAGATGTGTAGCCTGCGGAAAATGTATAGAAGTATGTCCAAAGCAGGTAATACATTTTGTACCGTTTGAACAAGAAGTAGTAGTAGACTGCAACAATGAAGAAAAAGGAAAAGATGTAAGACAAAAATGTAATGTAGGATGTATTGGTTGTCAAATATGTGTAAAAGCTTGTCCTTTTGATGCTATGGAGTTTTCTAATAATCTTGCAAAGATCAATTATGATAAGTGTACGAATTGTATGATTTGTGCTGAAAAATGTCCTACAGGCGCTATTTATGCTAATTTTGAAAAAAGAAGAAAGGCAGAAATTATTGCTGACAATTGTATTGGATGCACAATTTGTAAAAAACAGTGTCCTGTCGATGCAATTGAAGGTGAATTGAAACAAGTGCACAAGGTACTTGAAGATAAATGTATTGGATGTGGAGCCTGTGAAGCAAAATGTCCAAAGAAAACGATTAAAATGAAATAAATATAATAGAGCATACTCTGAGAGTATGTTCTTTTATTTACCAGTGTAGGATGTGAATTTAGCACTTGTAATGACTATAGCAAAATGTTAAACTTAAAATGTGTAACCAAAAGGAAAAATAGGTATTCGCTGTAAAATAAGTATTCCTGTGTAAGCATTTGGCAAAAATATAAATAGACAATGGAAGATGATAATAATGACGAAATGGGATAAAATTTTAATCATTGGGATAATCTTATTTTCGATGAGTGGTATTTTTTTTGTAAAAACAATGTCAGTGAATGATGATCATATGTATTTGGTGATTGAAGTAGATGGAAAAGAATATAAAAAGATTTCAGTAGATCCATCAACGATTCAAAAACGTATAAAAATAGATACGAATTATGGACATAGTGTGGTAGAAATTGAGGGAAATAGTGCAGCAATTGTAGAATCGGATTGTCCGGATCAATTATGCGTGAAGATGGGGAAAATTACTAAAGTAAATCAGATAAGTATCTGTTTGCCAAACCGGTTATCTATCAAACTGATATCAAATAAGTCAGACTTAGATGTTATTAGTTACTAGAAAGAGGACATGTCATGAGAGTTAGAAAAGTTATTTATTTATCGTTAATTACTTCTGCAGGAATTGTGCTGCATATATTAGAAGCCTCTATTCCTTTACCAATCATTAGTGTCCCAGGGGCAAAATTGGGTCTTGCTAATATTGTAAATCTAATTACTTTAGTGGTTTTTGGATTTAAAAATGCACTGATTGTTGCCACATTAAGATGTATTGTAGCAACTTTAGGTACAGGAGCTGTTACTGGATTTTTTTATAGTTTTTCAGGGGCTTTATTTAGTACTATAATGATGTGGCTAGTATATGATTATTTATCAAAATATTTTAGTTTAATTGGTGTTAGTATCTTTGGGGCAATAGCCCATAATATTGCACAGCTTACGGTTGCGAGTTTTATGATTAGCAACAAACTTATATTTACCTATCTTCCGATGATGATGTTAGCAAGTCTTTTTACAGGATATTTTGTGGGGCTGACATCAATCTATGCATCAACTCACTTAAAAAAAGTTTTTTTAAAAGATCAACGAAATTATAACAATAGCATAAAGGAGTTATAAGGAGGATTTTTATGAGAGCAAAAAATCGAAATCCATGGTTGTTGCTATTATTATTAGCTGTAGGGGTTGTGATTGGTGGTTTTTTAGGAGAAATTTTCAAAAGCAGTATACCTATATTAGGCTATGGGAAAACCATTGGATTTCAGCCATTTACACTAGATTTAGTTATTTTGAAATTAACACTAGGGTTGATGATTAATCTTAATATCGCTAGTACTGTTGGTATTATATTTGCCATATTTATTTTCAGAAGATTGTAGGTGAATGTATTGTATAATATTATTCTAGCATCTGCGTCTCCAAGACGCAAAGAAATACTGGAAAAATTTAATATTCCTTTTGAAGTCAAACTAGGAGATATAAAAGAAACAATACATGGTGGAGAAAGTGCTGAGCAGATAGCTATGGCTTTGGCGTTTGAAAAAGCGATAGCGGTTGCCCAAAATTGTAATCACAATGATATAATTATAGCTGCAGATACAGTTGTAGCAAAAAATGAAATATTAGGAAAACCTAAAAATTATGAAGATGCATTTAGAATGTTAAAATTGCTTCAAGACGATATACATGATGTTATTACAGGGGTTGCTGTAGTACAAGCTCATACTAACAACAAATTTGTAAGTTTCGATAAGACAAAAGTAAAAATTAAACAGTTGACAGATAACTTCATTAAAAGATATATTGATACAGGAGAAGTATGGGATAAGGCAGGTGCATATGCCATTCAAGGAAAAGGTGCTGTGCTTGTAGAGTGGATCCAGGGGGACTACTTTAATGTAGTAGGATTACCCATATGTAAATTACAAGAAATATTAAACAAACACTTTCATATTGAGTTAATTTAAAGAACAGGATGTATAAACACAGTAAAATTCACACAATATCTCTATTGAGGACAAGGATAAGTAGGATACGAACAATATATAGGGTGTGGTGGAATGGAAAATAAAGATTATGGTGTACCGATTAAAAAGATGGCAAAGTGTGAGCGACCTAGAGAAAAGCTAATTGCTTTTGGGGTCAATGCATTATCCAATGCTGAATTATTAGCAATATTGATTAGGACAGGTACAAAGGATGCGTCTGCTATAGAATTATCAAATAGAATATTGGCAACTAATGAAGATGGCATAAGATTTTTGGCAGATTGTACTGTTGAAGAACTAAGCGGCATTAAAGGAATTGGTCCCACTAAAGGCTGTCAAATTGTTGCTGCAATTGAATTAGGCAAAAGACTAGCTATGAGCAATTTGCAAGTAAAGTCTACTATCAAGTCTCCAGGTGATGTTGCAAATATATTTATGGAAGAGATGAGGTATTATAAAAAGGAATATTTCAAAATTCTGCTTCTTAATACCAAAAATCAAATCGTTTCATCTGAAGATATTTCTATCGGCAGCTTGAATAGTTCTTTAGTACATCCAAGAGAAGTGTTTGTGAAAGCCATAAAAAAAAGCGCATGTGCTATAATTCTTATACATAATCATCCTAGTGGCAATGCGCACCCGAGTAAGGAAGATATAAATATAACGAAAAGATTGATTGAAGCAGGAAAAATCATAGGTATTGAAGTATTAGATCATGTTATTATTGGTGATGGCAGTTACATTAGTTTTAAAGAAAATTCTATTATTTAAAGCAATGATCAGGAAGGGGCAAGATTCATGAAGTCATTAAATTTCTTTTCAAAGGATATGGGAATAGATTTAGGAACAGCAAATACACTCGTATATGTTAGAGGGAGAGGGATTGTCGTAAGAGAACCTTCTGTAGTTGCTATTCAAGAAGATACAAGACAAGTTCTTGCAGTAGGTCAAGAAGCCAAGCAAATGATAGGAAGAACGCCAGGAAACATTGTTGCTATTAGACCTTTGAAAGATGGTGTTATAGCAGATTTCGATATAACCCAAAGCATGTTAAAATACTTTATTAAAAGAGCGTATCCTAAAAAGTCGCTTTTTTTCACCCCACGAGTTGTGGTTGGTGTACCTTCTGGCGTAACAGAAGTTGAAAGACGATCTGTGGAGGAGGCTGCGCTGCAGGCAGGGGCAAAAGAAGCATATCTTATTGAGGAACCAATGGCTGCTGCGATTGGTGCAGGCTTACCTGTGGAGGAGCCCACTGGGAGCATGGTCGTGGATGTGGGCGGAGGAACCACTGAAATTGCGATTATATCTTTAGGTGGAATTGTTACAAGTAAATCTGTTAGAATTGGTGGAGATGAGTTAGATGAATCAATCGTTCAATATATCAAAAAAGAATATAGTCTTATGATTGGGGAACGAACTGCTGAAGAGGTAAAGGTACGTATTGGGTCAGCCTATCCTAAGGCAAAAGAAGAAAAGATGGCAGTAAGGGGACGGGATTTGGTTTCAGGACTACCTAAAACATTAACGATTTCTTCAACGGAAATACTAGAAGCATTACATGAACCGATTAACTCTATCATTGAAGCAATAAAGTATACATTAGAAAAAACACCTCCAGAATTGGCGGCAGATATTATGGAATTAGGTATTGTACTTACAGGTGGAGGTGCACTATTAGACGGTTTTGATAAATTGGTGAAAAAGGAAACAGGCATGCCAGTACGTATTGCTGAAGAAGCTCTAGATTGTGTAGCTTTAGGAACAGGTAAGACCATTGAAGAGATTGAAACATTAAAAAGAGTTTTAATTACATCCAAAAGATTGAGATAAAGTGGTGAGTATTCATGGGAAAATTCATGAAAAAGGGAATTATGATGATAGTAACACTTGTTACTATCATTCTCATTATTATGATGGGAATGACAATAGGGGGAAGAACTCGTGTTTCTACACCTGAAAATGTATTGGGCACAATTATAACACCTATACAAAAGATGTTCTATAAAAGTGGACAGTTTGTAGAAAATACAGTCAATTCGTTATTTACTTTTAGAGCAGTTGCAAAAGAAAATAGAAAATTAAATGATGAGATTGATGCACTAAATAAAAAAGTTGTTGAACTAACCTTGAAAAGGGATGAACTCAATGAGCTTAGAGATTTATCTAGTGCCCTTCATTATACGCAATCAATGAATAAATATGATTATATAACTGCTAGTGTCATTGCAAAAGATACTGGTAATTGGTTTAATATATTTACGGTTGATGTTGGGAAAAATCAAGGAGTAAAAAAAGGGAGTACAGTAATCAATGGAGATGGTCTTATAGGTAAAGTATTTGAAGTAGGAGATAGCTGGGCGAAGGTGGTTACCATAATGGATAATAAGAGCTCGGTAAGCTTTCAAATACTGAGGAATAGTCAATTTATTGGGATTATTAGAGGAAGTGTAAAATCTCAAATATCTGGTTACTTGATTGATCCAGAGGCAGAGGTATTAGAAGGAGATAAACTAATAACGTCTGGACTGAGCACATATGAGAAAGGAATTATAATAGGTGAAATTAAAGAAGTGACAAAAAAAGAAGAAGAGCTTTTGAAGACAATTACTGTGGAGCCTGCTGTTAACTTCAAAAAATTAGATAAGGTATTAATTATCATGCCCCAAAAATAAAATTAAAGGAGTTGCAGGTATGAGAGCTTTTGCGGTATCTATCATTATTATTACAAATTTTATTATACAATCTACATTATTACAACACTTTAAAGTTTTAGGGATCATACCCAATACAGCTTTAATTATTGTGGTGGGCTTTGCTATTTTATGGGGAAAAAGTAGGGGGGCTATGATAGGTTTTTTCACAGGAATGCTACAGGATATATTATTAGGTAGTCTTTTGGGTGTGAATGCCATGATATATATGCTTATTGGCTACAATATAGGAACTTTTGAGAAAAATATATATAAGGATAATAATTTAACCCCTATTTTTTTTACGATTATATCGACTGTTTTATATCATCTGATGTTTTATATAGTTATGTATATGACGCATAATCAGATGCCCATATTGATTTTAATGAGAAAAATTATTTTTCCGGAAGTTATATATAACGGGATTGTATCTACGTTCGTTTATAGGCTTTTGTATAATTTAACAAGATATCCGAATATAAAGATAAAACTAAGGTGATGAAAATGTTTGAAAAATTACAAGACAGACATAATCAAGTAATTCTATTTTTTGCCATATTTATTTCTGTTCTTCTATTTAGACTATTTGGGTTAACAATTGTAGAAGGTGATAAATATAAAAAGATTGCAGATGAGATACGAATAAAAAAAATACCAATTTCTGCTCCCCGTGGTGAAATAAGAGATCGCTATGGACGGCCTTTGGCTGTAAATAAACCAAGTTTTACAGTTCAAATGATGAAAAATGAACTCATTGATGAAAAAATCAATGAAGTATCGGTTAAGCTTTTAGATATTTTAATAAAGAATCATGAGAAATATGATGACAATTTTCCTATAAAGATTCAGAAAGATAATCAATTTTATTATACTTATGATCAAGAAATCAGCCAATGGATTTATGATCATCAACACTTACTTAATGGGCGAGAAATGCAAAGCTTAAAAAATGCAGAAGATGTTTTTGAGTTATTAAGAGAAAATTTGCAGATCGATCCTTCATTAGATGTTTTTGAGGCACAAATGGAAATGCAGACAAAACATGACATATATCCGCCTATTTCTGTAAAAACAATGAAGTTCATTCCCCAGATGCAGAAAGAAAACTTCTTAGAAGGATATAACTTAAATAAAGAGCTAAATGCTGAAGAAGCATTTCAAGCTTTAAAGGAAAAATTTCAGATTTCAGGTAATTACTCCAAAGAGGATATTCGCAATATTCTGCTTATAAGAAATCAATTGAGAGAACAGGGCTATCGACAATATCAGCCTGTAAAAATCGCATTAAATGTATCTTCAAAGACTGTAACGGAAATAGAAGAAAGAAGTATGGAGCTACCAGGGATAAACATTGAAGTAGAACCAATAAGATACTATCCTAATGACAGATTAGTATCGCATGTTATTGGTTATTTGGGAAAAATGTCTGAAAGTGATAAGGACCGATTAATTCAAGAACTTGATTATTCACCAAATGATTTATCAAACAATGAAAAAAACCAAATTCTTGTTAATGAACTTGGATATTTGTCGAATGATTTAATTGGTAAAGATGGCTTGGAAAGAACCTTTGAAAAAGATTTAAAAGGAAAAGACGGTGCTAGATATGTGGAAGTTGATGTTTATGGAAGACTGATAAATGTACTAAGAGAAGAAAAACCAGAAAAAGGAAAGACGATTTATCTTTCTATTGATGCAAAACTTCAAAAAATAGCAGAAGATGCTTTAGAACAAGCACTAAAGGAAATTCAAGTAGGGGGTACTTTTAAGAGTAAATTTGGAGATTATAAATATAGAGAAACTTTTAGAAATGCTACATCTGGGGCGGTTGTGGCGCTAGATGTAAAAACGGGAGAAGTCTTAGCTCTTGCAAGTTATCCTTCTTTTAATCCCAACCTTTTTGCTACTGGAATTTCTGCTGAGGATTGGAAGTCTGTACAGGATGATAATCCTAGAGATCCTTTATCTCCTGTGCCGCTTTATAATGTGGCTACGAGAACAGCTGTACAGCCAGGATCCATTTTTAAAATGATCACAGGTCTTGCTGCTATAGAACAGGGTTTAGATCCTGCTAAGCAGCTATATGATGATGGATATATTAAGCTTGGAAATAGAAATTTTGGATGTTGGTTATGGAATGATTACAAAAGAAAACATGGATGGGTAGACTTATATAAAGCTTTAGAGGTATCATGTAACTACTATTTTTATAATGTATCTACAGGATGGGATCATTTTAAAAATCAATCATTAGGCATTTCAATGAATGTAGATAAAGTATTAGAATATGCGAAAATCTTTGGACTAGATGAACCTACAGGGGTAGAAATCTATGAAAGTGCTTATGGTGTACCAAATCCTTCTAAGAAAATGGTGACCATGCAGAGTCTACTAAAAAGAGATATTAGAGCAAAAGCCAAAGATTATTTTGAAGAAGAAGTCTTATCTGATAAACATAAATTAGAAGAAATAGTGGAAAAAATTACAAGTTGGATGGAAGAAAATCCATCAAGAGGTACATTAATTGATAGAATCAGTAAGATGCCTGTGAAAAAAGAAAAGGTAGAAGCATTAGCTGATTTAGTAAAGTTTAGTTATTTTAATCAAGCGAAGTGGACAAAAGGCGATACATTCAATCTTTCTATTGGACAAGGTCAGCATGCCTATACCCCTATACAAATGGCCAATTATATAGCTACTCTGGCTAATGGAGGATATAAGCATTCAGTTAGTGTAATTAAAAAAGTTGGTTCGGAAAAAGACTCTGAGAACAATGAAGAGAAAAAAGGTCAGAAGTTGCCGCTCAAAAACCCTAAAAATCTTGATCATGTCAAAAAAGGAATGGAAAGAGTAACTCAAGGAGACGAAGGAACAGGAAGAACAGTATTTAGAAATTTCCCGATTAATGTAGTAGCAAAAACTGGAACTGCTCAAAGATCTGGAAAAATTCAACCTAAGAATGAGGCTGCGTATTTAAGAAAATACTTGAGATGGATTGCTCCAAATATTAGCATAGCTGCTATTGAAGAAAAAACAAAAGAGATTATAAAAGAAGATAAGGATAAATATAAGGATGAAGGCATGGCAATGCGAAAAGCCATCAAAGAGCTTAGTAAGGGGAAAATAACCGATGCAACACTAGACCAGTATAAGGATAACTATGATAACTTTGCATGGTTTGTTTCTTATGCACCTTATGATGATCCGCAGATTGCAGTTGTTTCGTTAATTTTTCAAGGAGGACATGGGGGCTATGCAGCACCTATTGCTCGCGAAATTATAGCAGAATATTTAGGACTAAATAAAGAATATGATAAAATCTATTTAAAAAATACACTTACAAATTAGTTGATAAGTAAGTGTATTTTTTAAATGACAGAAATAGGTAAAAATGCAGTAGATGAATTTTTTTGAAATTAAAAAAAGGATTTAAGCTTGTTTTGAAGAATACATATGTATGGTACAGATTTATTGTGCTAGGTTGGAGGTAGTCACTGAATGTATAAAAACAATGGGGTTGCATTTAAAGGTAGCAAAGATGGAATCTCTATTTATTTTAATACGGATTCGGATTATGCACTTTTAAAGAAACAACTAATTGAAAAACTAGAAAAAGCAAGACGATTTTTTATGGGTGCCAAAGTAATTAGAATCGAAGGCAAAGCCTTAACAAAAGAAGAAAAAGAAGAGATTAGAGAAATTATACATTCTAGATTTGGAATGGTAATGGTTGAGAAAATACATGAAGAGATGTGTGAAAATGGAACAAAAGAAGTTAAACATGTCTTTCAAGGAATAGAAGAAGGAAATACGAAATTTGTTAGAGCAACAATACGGTCAGGACAAAGAGTAGAGTTTGAAGGTAATATTATCATTATTGGGGACATTAATCCTGGTGCAGTAGTGATAGCAGAAGGAAATATAGTGGTGATGGGTGCATTAAGAGGGGTAGCACATGCAGGCGCGAGTGGTAATATGAAGGCATTTGTAGTTGCATATAGCTTACAGCCTATACAATTAAGAATAGCAGATGTTATTGCAAGATCACCAGATAATGAAAAAGTAAAACCAATAGGTCCTGAGTTAGCAATGATTAAAAATGATGTTGTTGTTATTGAACCATATTTACCTAATAAGTAGTCTATATATGTTTTGATATTTTATGAAATAGGAATAATGGAGGGAATAATAATGGGTGAAGTAATTGTAATCACTTCAGGTAAAGGCGGAGTTGGAAAAACCACTACAACTGCCAATATTGGTACCGGGTTAGCCTTGGAAGGTAAAAAGGTTGTGGTTGTAGATGCAGATATCGGTCTTAGAAATTTAGATGTGGTAATGGGACTAGAAAATAGAATCGTCTATGATATTGTAGATGTAATAGATGGTGTATGTAGAATAAGGCAAGCCCTTATCAAGGACAAACGGTACAATAGTTTATTTTTATTACCTGCTGCCCAAACACGAGATAAAAATGCGATTAATCCTAAACAGATGCAAGAATTATGTAATGAGTTAAAAGAAAGCTTTGATTATGTACTAGTAGATTGCCCGGCAGGTATTGAACAAGGGTTTAAGAATGCTATTGCAGGTGCCGATAAAGCTGTGGTAATTACGACACCTGAAGTTTCTGCTATAAGAGATGCAGATAGGATTATTGGACTTTTAGAGGCTGCAGAATTAAGAAATCCTCAATTAATCATCAATCGAATTAGGATAGATATGGTAAAAAAAGGGGATATGATGAATATTGAAGATATGATAGACATACTTGCAATAGACCTTTTAGGCGTCGTACCTGATGACGAGGCGATTGTTATATCTACAAATAAAGGAGAGCCTGCTGTAACTGATGATAAATCATTAGCAGGACAAGCATATAGAAATATTACAAAAAGAATTATTGGTGAACAAGTGTCTTTCCTTGAATTAGAAGGAGAAGAAACTTTTCTATCCAAAATCAAAAAATTATTTGGTATGAAATAAATCAAATGAGAAAGGGGAGAAAGGGGTAATGGATATATTTAAACTTTTTGGTAGAGATGACTCTGCTAGTAAAAATGTTGCAAAAGAAAGATTAAAATTAGTCCTTGTTCATGATAGGACAAGTTGTTCTCCTCAATTTCTGGACATGATAAAAGGAGACTTGCTTCATGTTATTTCTGATTATATAGAAATTGACGAAAATGGATTGGATATCAAAATTACAAAAACAAAAAGAGATATTGACGATACAATGATTCCTGCTTTGATTGCTAATATTCCTATAAAAAAGATGAAAACAAAATAGTAGAAGTTCTTTGGTCGATTGTCATTTTGATTTTTCTGTAGGAAATTTGCTTATTGCAATAGATTTACAAGACATTATTTCCTCTATATTTTTTAGAGGCTTTAAAATCTTCCTGTTTTTAGGGAAGATTTTATTTTTTAAAAGATTTATTAGAGTTGAGGCAATTTAAATGAATATGGTATAATTCAAATAAGATATAATACAGTTTGCTGAGAAGGGAGGAAATTTTTAAATATTAGGGTGGATGGACTAAACTTCACAAGAGAAACTAAATGATTTTCAAGGAAAGTAAGATCTCAACGAAAGTGGTGGATAGACTAAAATGAGGTGCATCGATGATAGATAAAAAATTAGTAAAGCATATAGATATAGGGATGATTTTAATTGTCATCTTATTGTTTTTCATTAGTTTAGTGATGATAAGTAGTGCCACGCATATTACACAACAAGGGCTAACGCGACAAGTAAAGGTTCAGACAATTGCTTTTTTTCTTGGAATATTTGCGATTATTTTTATACTTTTCATAGATTATAATATTTTTGGTACTTTTCCAAAAGTGATTTATGGTATTTCAATTTTATTGTTGCTTTCTGTATATTTACCGGGAATCGGAAAGGTACAATATGGAGCAAGAAGTTGGATAAATTTAGGACCAATTGATGTACAACCTTCTGAAATTGTAAAGATAGGTTTTATACTTTCTTTTGCCCAGTTTTTGAAAGATAGACAAAATAAATTGGATACGATAAAAGACTTAATTCCAGTAGCAATCTATGCGTCATTCCCTATACTTTTGATTTTAAAAGAACCAGATCTTGGGAATGCTTTGGTATTTATCATCATCATCTTAGGCATGACTTTTGCGTCAGGATTAAACTATAAAATCATTGGTAAAGCAATGCTTGCTGCCATCATCTCTTTACCAGTGGTATATAAGATGCTTGCCCCTCACCAAAGAGTAAGGATAGATGCGTTTTTACATCCTTCAGATCTCAGCCTTCCAGGTAATTATCAAGTATGGAACTCAAAAGTGGCCATCGGATCAGGACGATTGTTAGGTAAAGGATTGTACAAAGGAACTCAAAATAATTTTAACTTTCTTCCTGTACAAGAATCTGATTTTATTTTTGCCGTATTAGTAGAGGAGTTTGGATTTGTAGGCGGATTAACAGTCTTGGTTCTATATTTTGTGTTTCTTTATAAGATGATTAAAATCGCAAAAAATGCGAAGGATGTATATGGTTCTTTGATTGTGGTCGGTATAACATCTATGTTTGCATTTCAAATTTTTGAGAATATTGGTATGACCATGGGGGTGATGCCTGTAACCGGTGTTACGCTTCCTTTTTTAAGCTATGGCGGAAGCTCCCTTGTAACGAATATGATTGCAGTTGGAATTGTATTAAACATTGGTATGAGAAGGCAAAAAATTAATTTTTAAATGAGTGAGGAGATAGAGTATGAAGATAGCATTAATAGCACATGATAAAAAGAAAGATAGCATGGTTGATTTTGCTATTGCATATAAAAGTACACTGGCAAAATATGATCTAATGGCTACTGGGACAACAGGAAAATGTGTCATGGATGCGACAGGACTAAATGTCGCAAGATTTCAATCAGGCCCTCTAGGAGGAGATCAACAGATAGGAGCAGAAATCGCAAAGAATAACATCGATTTAATCATTTTCTTGAGAGATCCATTGACAGCACAGCCTCATGAACCGGATATTTTAGCTTTGCTAAGGTTATGTGATGTTTACAAAATACCTGTTGCAACAAATATAGCCACTGCAGAAATACTTCTTAGAGCTATGGAAAGAGGGGAATTCCAGTGGAGAGAATTTGTTAAAAAATATGAGTAAAGTAAAAAGATGATACAAAAATAAAAGATGGATTTATGACTGCTTTTTATATTTAGTATCACATATTGTACGGAGATGATATATTAAGTTACACATAAAATTATTATGCAACTCTACTTTATAGAATAAAGGACTAAAGCAAATTAAGGGCTTTAGTCCTTTGTTGTAATAATTACCCTTCTTTAAAAATATATTATAATAAAACAGTCATAAGGAGGGTAATCATGAGCAAATCATATAGAAAAATTCAATTTAAAAGACAGAAGAAAAATCCACAGGTTAATAATCATCGAAAGGGAAGTCGCTATAAAAAGATATTGAGACAACTAGGCTTATGTATTATCATTGTGCTTTTGGTGATTGTAATAAAAAATATAAACGCGCCCATTACGAATAAAGCTATTGATGTAATAAAGACGTCTCTTGAAGAAAAAACGGATGTAAAAAGATCTCTCAAACAAGTAATAAGATATGCCAAAGAAATACCACAAATGCCCAATAAAGTAGTAAGTGTATTTAATAATTTTTCAAATGACAAAACAGAAGATATGAAGTTTATTGTGCCTTTAAATGGAGAGATTGTCTCTAGTTACGGAGAAAATATAGATCCTATTTTAAAAACAAAAACTTTTCAAAGAGGGAT
Organism: Clostridiaceae bacterium 35-E11; assembly: GCA_038396625.1. Classification (GTDB taxonomy): domain Bacteria; phylum Bacillota; class Clostridia; order Peptostreptococcales; family Thermotaleaceae. The sequence continues at coordinate 2,214,679 of CP121688.1, read as the reverse complement.
AGATATTGTAGCAAAAGAAGATAAAAATATTGTAGCAATCGCTACGGGTAAAGTGGTAGAAATTGGAGAAAGTGATAGCCTTGGTAAATATGTAAAAATAGAACATAATAGTGGTGTATTTTCTCTCTACGGAAATTGTTCAGAAATTATTATAAACAAAGGTGATAAGGTTAAGCAAGGAGATATAATTGCAAGTATTGGTCAAAACTTAGAAAATCAAAATGCCTATTTACATTTTGAACTATGGATAGATGGAAAAGTAGTAGATCCTATGAGATATATTTCTTTTGATAAAAAGATTCTGTAGTATATAAGGTGGTATATAAATGAAGCTCATGAATATATGGGGTGTAGATATAAAGTTTAATATATGGGTAGGTATTGTTTTTATTATATTTTTTATATTTGGGTATGTAGAAAATGTTGTGATATCTTTTTTTATTGTTTTGTTTCATGAAGGAGCCCATATGATGATGGCAAAAACACTAGGCTATCGCATAGAGAGTATTGAACTTTTTCCATTTGGAGGAGTTGCACGAATAGAAGAATCGATTGCTGTGAATCCACAGCATGAAGTCATGATTGCTATAATAGGGCCTCTTATTAATTTTATAGCAGTGCTCATTAGCTACAATCTATTAAATATATTACATATATCTAATGAATTATTTGTTTTTTTTATATATGCAAATTTAACCATCGGCATCTTTAATTTATTGCCTATTATACCACTTGATGGAGGAAGGGTTTTTAGAGCCTATCTAGCATATTTAATTGGCTTTAAAAGAGCCACAAAGATAGCCGTAATAATTGCTAAAGCAATTAGTTTTTTTTTATTTCTATGGGGCTGCTACGTAATACAATATCATAAATTAAATTTTCTGGTTCTGTTTATAGCCATCTTTTTATATATTGCTGCCCATAAAGAGCATAAGATGGCAGTTTTTATTTTTATGAAAGAAATTACTCAAAAAAACCAACATTTATTGTCTGAAGGGGTATTAAAAACAAAATATTTAGTGGCTGTAAAAAATACGAGTGCTAAAGATGTAATCAATCAATTTATTCCAAGAACATATCATATTATCACTGTAATGGATAAAGGATGTAAAGTAATAGGAGTATTGACTGAGAGCGAACTAGTTGATGGTGTAATGGAGTATGGTTTAAATGTATCATTGGAAAAGTTGTTAATAGATCAGTAAAATGATAAAATATTAGTGCAAAATCTTTCGTATAAAATAAGGTATTGAATGAAAAAGGTATACAAATAATAAAAAAAAGAGATAGGATAATGAATTAGGAGGACAAAGGATGAATAAGCTAGATTTAGAAGATATTCTTTTTCAAGTTGAGAAGCCAGCGAGATATATAGGAAGTGAAATTAATTCAGATGTAAAAAACTTGGACACTATACAAGTAAGGTTTGGCTTTGCATTTCCTGATGTATATGAAGTAGCTATGTCCCATTTGGGCATGCATATTTTATATAAGTTATTAAATAAGCAAGAAGACATATTTTGTGAAAGAATTTTTTCACCATGGATGGATATGGAAGAATGTTTAAAACAAAACAATATACCACTGTTTACGTTAGAAACACATAGCCCCATCTCAAATATGGATTTTATAGGGTTTACATTACAGTATGAGCTTAGCTACACGAATCTATTAAATATACTTGGATTAGGCCAAATTCCAATAAAAAGTGTGGATAGAGGACAAAAAGATCCTTTTATTATTGCAGGAGGACCCTGTGCATACAATCCTGAACCGTTAGCAGATATTGTAGATATATTTGTGCTAGGAGAAGCAGAAGAGGTTATATTAGAGATAATGGAAAAATATAAAGTATGGAAAAAACAAGGGAGACCTAAAAAGGATTTTCTAGAGAAGATCGTTGATATGCAAGGGGTTTACATACCATCTTTTTATACAGCAGAATACAATGAAGATAGGACTATAAAAGATTTTATTCCTATAAAAGAAAGTTATCCGAAGAGAGTTTGTAAGAGAATTATCGAAAATTTAAATGAAGTATATTATCCCGAAGAAGTCATCGTACCTTTTATAGATGTGGTACATGATCGTGCTATGGTAGAAATTTTTAGAGGATGTACAAGAGGCTGTAGATTTTGTCAAGCAGGCATGGTTTATAGACCCGTGAGAGAAAAATCTATAGATAAAGTTCAAGAGGCGGCCAAACAACTAATAAAGACTACAGGTTATGAAGAACTATCATTAGCTTCTTTAAGTACGAGTGACTATTCAAAGCTTGAACCATTAATTAGGCATTTAATCGATAATTATGGAGATAAAAAAATTGGATTATCGCTACCATCTTTAAGATTAGATACTTTTCCATTAGAGGTAATCGAAGAAATTCAGAGAGTAAGAAAAACGGGATTGACGTTTGCTCCAGAAGCTGGAACACAAAGACTTAGAGATGTGATTAATAAAGGAATAACAGAAAATGATTTGATCAGTGCAATGGAAAACGCATTTCATCTTGGATGGAATAATGTGAAACTTTATTTTATGATAGGATTGCCAACGGAAACCTATGAAGATTTAGATGGCATTGTAGATCTGGCCTATAAAGTTGTGGATACTTATTATAAAGTACCTAAAGAAAAAAGAGCAAAGGGATTAAATGTGACTATTAGTACCTCTTCTTTTGTACCAAAGCCTTTTACTCCTTTTCAATGGCATGCACAAAATACAGTGGATATGCTAAGAGAGAAGCAACAATATTTAAAATCAAGATTAAAGCATAAAAACATTAAATATAATTATCATGATACAGAAACAAGTTTTTTAGAAGGTGTTTTTGCAAGAGGAGATAGAAGATTGAATAAAGTATTGATTAAGGCTTGGGAAAAAGGATGCAAATTTGATGGTTGGGGAGATCATTTTAAATTTGATAAATGGATAGAAGCGTTTGAAGAATGTAATATAGATCCTCACTTCTATGCAAATAGACAAAGAGAATATGAAGAGATTCTTCCTTGGGATCATATAGATATTGGGGTTACAAAAAGATATCTAATCGCAGAGGATAAAAAAGCGCAACAAGAAATATTGACCCATGACTGTAGAGTAGGTTGCACAGGTTGTGGCATAAATCAGGGATTGACTGGGGGAATATGTTAATGTATAGAATAAGAATGAGATTTACAAAAACAGATCGGATGCGCTTTATCTCGCACCTTGATTTAATGAGATTAATGGAAAGAACATTAAGGAGAGCAGATGTTCCCCTAGTTTTTTCTCAAGGTTTTAATCCTCATCCCAAAATTGCCTTTGCAACAGCTTTGTCACTAGGCATAGCCAGCGAAGGAGAATATATGGATATCGAAATCGAAAAAGAGATTGATTTACAGGATTTTAAGGATGAGATGAATCGAGCATTACCAAAGGGTATCACAATTCTTTGTTGTAAATATATAGCTAAAACGGCAAAAGCTTTGATGGCTACAGTAGCGTTTTCAAGTTATATCATTAAATGTCCATTAGAAGAAAAATTAAGTATAGAATCATTACAAAACGCAGTTAAAGATTTTATGAATCTTAGGGAAATAATCCATCACAAAATTACAAAGAAAAGAAGAGAGGCTAAGACTAAAGAAGAAAATATAAAATCTTTTATTAAAAGTATCGAAGTTGTTGAGGGAGATGAATTAGAATTTATTTTAAAGGTTATACTTGCAACAGGAAGTAACGGAAATTTAAAACCTGAATTATTAATAGAAAAATTTAAAGAGATAACCAAAATGCCAATATTAATAGATAATGTTCGTATACATAGACTAGATCTTTATGGAATAAGAGATGATCAATTGGCGTCACTTTTAGAGTTTACGGCATAAATTTTTATGAGTTTAGGGGGATCTTGGAATGAACGAGATAATAGTGGATTCCAGTTTGAGTCAGACCCGAGTTGCATTATTAGAGGATAAAGAATTGGTAGAGTTATATATTGAAAGGGAGAATCATAAAAGAACTGTTGGGAATATTTATAAGGGCAGAATTGCCAATGTTTTACCAGGAATGCAGGCTGCATTTGTAGACATTGGATTTGATAAAAACGCTTTTTTATTTGTAAAAGATGCCATACCACCTGAAATGCTGGTAAATAAGGATAGAGACACCAAAGATATTGCAATTAAAGACGTGGTCAAAAGTGGGCAGGAAATTATTATTCAAGTGATTAAGGAGCCCATTGGAACGAAAGGGGCAAGAGTTACGACCCATTTAACCCTTCCAGGGCGCTATTTAGTATTAATGCCTTATACGGATTACATAGGTGTTTCAAGGAGAATAGGAGATGAAGAAGAGAGAGAAAGATTACGATCTATTGTTCAAGAATTAAAACCTAGTCAAATGGGTGTTATTGTGCGAACTGCTAGTGAAGGAAAAGAAGAAAGAGAGTTAAAAGAAGATTTAAAATTTTTACTAAAATTATGGCAAAAAATAGAAAGGGAAAAAAAATTAGGATTTGCTCCTAAAGTGATTTATAAAGATTTAGATCTTATCCATAAAACTATTAGAGACATGTTTACAAAGGATATTCATAAATTTGTTATAAATGATAAAGAACAATATAAAAGCACAGTAGATTTACTAGAGTTTATATCTCCCCATCTTAAGGACAGGGTAGAATATTTTGAAAAAGATATAAACATCTTTGATTACTATAATATAGAGAGTATGATAAAAAATGCTATAACTAGGAAGGTTTGGTTAAAGAGCGGAGGCTATCTTGTTATCGATCAAACAGAAGCATTGACAGTGATAGATGTAAATACAGGAAAATATGTTGGTAGCATTGATTTAGAAGATACAATTTTAAAAATTAATAAAGAAGCAGCAGAAGAGATTGCAAAACAGCTAAGGTTACGTGATATTGGAGGTATTATCATAGTAGACTTTATTGATATGAATAACGAGGAAGCAGAAAGAGAAGTATTAAATATATTAGAAAAAGCGCTAGAAAAGGATAGAACCAAAACTAATGTGTTAGGAATCACACAGTTAGGATTATTAGAAATGACGAGAAAGAAAATAAGAGAGCGTATAGGGGCGATCATGCAAAAAAAATGTCCTTACTGTGAGGGAAATGGGAAAGTATTGTCTGAGTATGTAGTAATTCAAAATATTGAAAAAGAAGTAAAACGTATCCGAAAACATACCAACGCAGAAGCGGTTTTAATGGAAGCACCTTGTGCGGTAATAGATGTTTTAAACGCAGATGGAGGTCAATTTTTAAGTGTATTAGAAAAACATGAAAATATAAAGATATTCATAAAAGGTTTAGAGCATATCCATGATAATAATTTTAAAGTAAAAGCAATAGGAAAAATAGATAAGATTAAAAGCATGGCAGAAGAATATTAATTTTACCAAGATAATTGACTTTTTCTACTAGTTATGATAATATATTGATTCGTAGGTAGCCGCACAAATCGGGTTATAAAACATTTGTTACCTAGCATTTGGCGAGTCTGGTTAGAGGAGGTGTAAGAATGTACGCGATTATTGAAACTGGCGGAAAACAATACAGAGTTCAAGAAGGAGATACACTTTTTGTTGAAAAATTAGAAGTAAATCCAGGAGAAACTGTGGAATTTGATAAAGTATTAGCTTTATCAAAAGAGGGGCAACTTTCAGTTGGAACTCCAGTGGTAAATGGTGCAAAAGTTTCTGCTACTGTAGTTGAGAATGGTAAAGCGCCAAAGATTATTGTATTTAAATACAAGGCCAAAAAAGACTATAGAAAGAAGCAAGGGCATCGTCAACCTTATACAAAAATAAAAATTGAAAAGATCAATGGATAAGGTAGTAAAATAATATGATTAAAATTCATATTTATCGTGATACAAGAAAAAATATCACAAAATATATAATACAAGGACATGCCAATGCAGCAAAGTATGGTGAGGATATCGTTTGTGCAAGTGTGTCAATCCTTGCTCAAACCACAATACTAGCATTGCATGAGTTGTTATCTATTGATGTTATTTATGAAATGAAAGATGGTTGGTTAAGTTGTGAACTACCAGTTGATCTTTCTGATGATGTGAGAGAAAAGGCGAATCTTATTTTAGATGCCATGTTAATAGGTATAAGAGGTACACAAGGAATGTATGAAAAGTATATTGAGCTTTATGATGAGGAGGTGTAATGATGTTATTGTTTAATATAAACCTTCAATTATTTGCCAGCAAAAAAGGAGTAGGAAGTTCTAAAAACGGTCGTGATAGCGAAGCAAAAAGATTAGGTGTTAAAAGAGCAGACGGACAATTTGTTAGCGGCGGCAGTATCTTAGTACGTCAAAGAGGAACAAAAATCCATCCTGGTCATAACGTAGGAAAAGGTGGAGATGATACTCTTTTTGCTAAAGTAGATGGTGTAGTGAAGTTTGAAAGAAAGGGTAAAGACAAGAAGCAAGTGAGTGTGTACCCTAGAGAAATAGTCGCTGCAGCAGAATAACAATATAAAACCCATGCTTATGGCATGGGTTTTATTTATATTTTACTTTTGAAAAAATTGAGCCAATTTAAAAATTAAGAAAAAGATTTATAAAGACAAGATTAAGATGTATGTATAATTGGAAATACTAAGATAGTTGGCAGGTTTATAGCAGTTGATCTAATATGTTTTACCCACAGAGCAATATATTCGTAACTTGTTGCTGTTTGCTATTGAAGATTGAATACATAGTTAAGGGTGATGTAGGATGTTTATAGATAAAGCAAAAATATTTGTGAAAGCTGGAAAAGGCGGAGATGGTATTGTGTCTTTTCGGAGAGAAAAATATGTGCCTGCTGGAGGTCCAGATGGCGGAGATGGTGGAAAAGGTGGCAGTGTAATTTTTGAAGTAGATGAAGGACTAAGAACATTAATGGATTTTAGATATAAGAAACGGTATATCGCAGATAATGGAGAAAATGGCAAAGGGAAAAAGATGCACGGAAAAGATGGAGAAAATCTAATATTAAAGGTTCCACCTGGAACAGTAGTGAGAGATGAAAGAACAAATCTAGTCATTGCCGATTTAGTGGAACATGGGCAACAAGCTGTTATTGCAAAAGGTGGTAGAGGAGGCCGTGGCAATACACATTTTACTACCTCCACAAGACAAGCACCTAACTTTGCTGAGAGTGGGGGTCTTGCAGAAGAAAGGTCGGTTATTTTAGAATTAAAGTTATTGGCTGATGTAGGATTAGTGGGTTTTCCTAATGTTGGGAAATCTACAATTTTATCGATTGTTACAAGTGCAAAACCTAAAATTGCGAATTATCATTTTACTACAATAACACCGAATCTTGGTGTAGTAGAAGTGGATAAAAAAAGTTTTGTATTGGCAGATATTCCTGGGCTTATTGAAGGCGCACATCAAGGAATCGGATTAGGATTAGAGTTTTTGAGACATGTGGAGAGAACAAAACTTTTAATCCATGTGGTAGATGTATCTGGAATGGAAGGACGCGATCCTATTGATGATTTTTATAAAATTAATAAAGAGTTGAGTCAATATACGGAACAACTAGCTCAAAAACCTCAAGTAATTGTGGCAAATAAAATGGATTTACTTGAGTCAAAGGAATTATTTTATAAATTCGAAGCAGAAATGAAGAAAAAAGGATATGAAGTTTTTCCAGTTTCTGCAGCTACAAATCAAGGCTTATTAGAATTAATGCGTTATGTAGTCCAAAAACTAGAAGAAATAAAAGATACGCCTATTTTTGAAGAGGGAGAGACATTTAAATACTATACCCTAGAGGAAGACAGCAATAAAACAATTACTGTTAGAAAAGAAAATGATTATTATGTACTAGAAGGAAAAGGAATAGAAAAACTGTTTCGTTCTACCAATTTTGATGATATGGACTCCTTAAGATATTTTCAAAACTTTTTAATGAAAAAAGGTATTATTGAGAAATTAAAAGAATTAGGAATCGAAGATGGAGACACCGTGAAAATTTTTGATTTTGAATTTGAGTACTATAGCTAAAAGAAAGGTTTTAAAAGATTTGTGAATGAAAGAAGATAAGGCTGGAGGTTGGTTATGGAAAGAATTAATTTATTAACGGGAAAACAAAGAAGTTACTTAAAATCTTTGGCACATTCGATGAAGCCAATAACACAAATAGGAAAGAGTGGCATAACAGAAAATTTTATTAAACAGTTAAATGATGCTTTAGAAGCTAGAGAATTAGTAAAAATACATGTGCTTGAAAATAGTTTGCTTGATACAGAAACAGCAGCCAATCAAGTAGCAAAATTGACACATTCTGAATTTGTCCAAGCAATTGGTAATAAATTTGTGATTTATAGAAGGTCAAAAGATAATCCTAAAATAGAAATACCAAAATAAAAAATCGAGGTTAACTCGATTTTTTATTTAACAAGTTATTGTTTTTACAAACAAAAAAGCAAAAGGAGCTATTCGGATAAGGACGCTTTCATGCAACACTTACAAAGTTTATAATCTGGATGTAACAACATATATAAATAAACTTGTGATTTTGTGTCATACATTTTTATATGAGGTGTAATGATTTTATGAATATTACAGCTTTGTTTTTCATGATCTAAGTCATGGATTAGTTTTGACAAAGGGTTAGTGTCTAGTAGATATTTTCTACCTTTAAAAGGAATTTCATTTCTTCTCATATCATCAGGCCTCCTCTAATATCTTATATTCTATGAGTAGTGGAAAAATTCCTGCGTGTTTTTGAAAAATAAAAGCTTTTAGAAATATGTAAAATTAGTTTATTTTTATTGTCAAAATTTGATAATACTATATAATATAATTACGGTATGTTTGAAAAAAATAATGAAATACCAATTTTTTTGCTATTTTGGAGGCGTATAGATATGGCAAGCATTCATTCATTGGATATTATTCATAAAAGCAATAAAGAACATAAGAAGATAGGTGTTATGGGAGGCACTTTTGATCCTATACATTACGGGCATCTTGTTATAGCTGAACAAATTAGATGTGAATATGATTTAGAAAAGGTAGTGTTTATACCTGCTGGCATTCCCCCACACAAATCAAGCTTAGAAGTTACAAATTCCAAACATAGATATTTTATGACACTTTTAGCTACAATTACAAATCCATATTTTGAGGTATCTAAGATAGAAATTGAAAGCAATGAGGTGTCTTATACCATCCACACGATTGAAAAACTAAAAAAAATATATAGAGAAGATACAGATATCTATTTTATCACAGGTGTTGATGCGATCTGTGAGTTAGACACATGGAAAGATGTTGGAAGTTTATCTAAATTGTGTAAATTCATTGCTGCAACAAGGCCAGGATTAGAGCTACTACAGGTAGATGCAAAAATTAAAGATTTACAAGATAAATATAATGCATTTATTCGAAAAATTGATTTGCCAGCTTTAGCAATTTCTTCAACAGATATTAGAAATAGAGTGAGAGAAAATCAATCCATTAAATATTTACTACCTGAGCCTGTAGAATACTATATCTACAAAAACAGTTTGTATCTATGAAGAAGGGAATATAAAAATGCATGTGGAAGATATCAAACATATACTACAAAGAAAATTAACGTCCAAAAGATATACACATTCTTTAGGCGTACAGCAAACAGCTATAATGCTTGCTGAGATATATCATGTATCTACTGAAAAAGCAAGCATTGCAGGACTCACTCATGATTGTGCCAAAGATCTCCATGATGAGGAATTATTGAAATATGCTCGTCAGTTTGATATACTACTTGATGGAGTGTGTAAACATCAACAACAATTATTACACGGAGTCATAGGGGCTGAAATTGCAAGATCAGAATTTCAAATTAAAGATGATAGTATTATAAATGCCATAAGATATCATACAACGGGAAAAGAAAATATGAATTTGCTTGAAAAAATTATCTATATAGCAGATTATATTGAACCAAATAGAGATTTCCCTGGTGTAGAAAACTTGAGAAAATTGGCTTTAGCGGATATAGATAAAGCTATTTTACAGGCTTTCGACCATACAATCAATTATGTTATCGCAAAAGGAGAACTTCTGCATCCACTTACTATTTCAGCTAGAAATTTTCTCCTAGTACAGTTGAAAGTATCAAGATCGGAGTGAGAGAATGAAAAAATTTTTAAAAGTACTTATGGTTTCTTTTATTTGCTTTGTGATAGTGATGAGTACAGGAACATATATTTTTATTAACAGTGTAAGTAGAGGACAAAGCTACAATGATGAGGAATCAGAGAAACAGAAAAATTTACCTAAAAAAGAAGAGCGAGTCAATGTTTTAGTTGTAGGTGTAGATGCAAAGGATGCGCAGAACACGAATGGCGCAAGAACAGATACAATGATGCTTGCTACCTTTGATCCAGATACAAAAGATGTAGATATTATTTCTATTCCAAGAGATTCACGAGTAGTTATTAGAGGACATAAAGGAAAAGATAAAATAAACCATGCCCATGCATATGGAGGAATAGAACTTTCTATGAAAGCGGTAAAAGATTTTCTTGGTGTACCTGTTCATTATTATGTAAAGATTGATTATGAGGGACTAGGCAAGGTAGTGGATGATATAGGTGGGGTAGAGATCGATGTACCAATGGACATGCAATATTATGACCCTTATGCAGATCCCCCCTTAAGAATCAATCTCAAAAAAGGAAAACAAGTGCTAGATAGCAATAAGGCAATGCAATTTGTCAGATTTAGAAAAGGATATCAAGATCAAGACTTAGGTAGAATTAATGCACAGCATACTTTTTTAATGGCTTTAGCGAACAAACTACTCCAGCCGCAAACTATTATCAATTTGCCTAAGCTAGTAAAAACCTTCAATACTTATGTTGATACAGACATGCCTGTTTCAACGATGCTAAATTATGCACTTCAAGCAAGAAAAATAAAATTAGAGAATATTCATATGATAACCGTCCCAGGAGAACCGAAATTAATAAATGGCATATGGTATTATATTCCTAATGAAAATGAAATAAAGAACATGATAAATAATATTTTTAATGAGACACCGTCCCAAGAAGAAAATATGGTTTATAAAGAAACAAAAGAAAGCTTAGAGAATACAATAACTGTAGAAGTGTTAAATGGATCTGGTATAGGAGGTCTAGCAACACAAACATCTAAGACACTAGAAAAAGAAGGTTATAATGTCATAAATATAGGGAATATTAAGGGAATAAATTATGGTGAAACCCACATATATGATCGAAAAAATAAAGGTAATGAAGTAAAGAAAGTAGCAAAAATATTAAAAGTAAATAAAGTTGAAGTAGATACAAATATGGAATCAGATGCAGATATTACAATTATTGTGGGTAGAGATATGAAAAAATAATTTCTGAAGATGAATATGTGTAGCAATACCCCTAAGATATAAAGTACAATATAAGAATAAGACGTATGGGAGGTTATATATGATTCAAGAATCAAAAAAAATAGCATTGGAAATTGCTAAAATTATAGATAGTAAAAAAGGAGAAAAAATTGATATATTAGATATTCGTAGAATTTCAAGTTTTGCAGATTATTTTGTGATTGCCAATGGTATGTCTGTTAGGCAAGTAAAAGCTATTGCGGATGAAATAGAAGAGAAAATGAAAAAACAAGGTGTTATACTAGGACACAAAGAAGGCTATGATAATGGAAGATGGATTTTGTTGGACTTTATAGATGTAGTTGTACATCTTTTTATAGAAGAAGAAAGAAATTTTTATGGTATTGAGCGAGTATGGAAAGATGCTTCATATATAAGTGTTGACAATCTATAAAAAAGCAATTATAATAGTTATAAAATTCTAACAAGTAAAATGTTTTAGTACTTCAAAAATAAATATAAGATTGTGTGAGGAGTAGTAGAAAATAAATCTTTTTCAGAGAGTCGGTGGATGGTGTGAATCGATAAAGATTGTTTTTGAACTTGCCTTATTCTGAATCACAATATAGGTTGGCTACCTTTAAAAAACCAATAAAGAGGGCATTAAATGCCAATTAGGGTGGTACCGCGGGGAATTCCTCGTCCCTATCTAAGGGACTAGAATTTTTCAAGGTGCTTTTTTTGTGGATTTTAAATTCTAAAAATTATGGATATAAAATAGGAGGTTGTATTGATGGCAAAATATGATTTTTCGATGATCGAAAAAAAGTGGCAAGAGACATGGGAACAAAATAAAATTTTTAAAACAGATGAAGATGATAGAGAAAAATATTATGTACTAGAGATGTTTCCTTATCCATCTGGTAAGCTACACATGGGTCATGTACGTAATTATTCCATAGGAGATGTTGTTGCTAGATTCAAAAAAATGAAAGGCTATAATGTTCTACACCCTATGGGTTGGGATTCTTTTGGACTACCAGCTGAAAATGCGGCAATTAAGCATGGCATACATCCTAATGAGTGGACATGGGAAAATATTGAAGAGATGAGAAATCAGCTAAAACAGCTAGGAATAAGCTACGATTGGGATAGAGAAGTCGCAACATCTCATCCAGATTATTATAAATGGACACAATGGATATTCTTGCAGCTTTATAAAAATGGTCTTGCTTACAAGAAAAAGTATCCTGTAAACTGGTGCCCTTCCTGTGAAACAGTTTTGGCAAATGAGCAAGTGGTAGGAGGACATTGTGAGAGATGTGATAGCTTAGTAGGAAAAAAAGATTTAGAACAATGGTATTTTAAGATTACAAACTATGCTGATAAACTTTTAGAAGATATTGAACAGCTAAAGGGTTGGCCTGATAAAGTAAAAATCATGCAAAAAAATTGGATAGGAAAAAGTGTAGGGGCAGAAGTTACGTTTGAAATTGAAAACTGTGAAAAGAAATTGGATGTCTTTACTACTAGACCAGATACTCTTTATGGTGTAACTTATATGGTATTGGCTCCAGAACATCCTTATGTTACACAATTAATATCAGGTACAGAATATGAGACAACGGTACAAGCCTTCATTGATAAATTACAATATTTATCCGAAATAGAACGGACAGCTACGAGTGTAGAAAAAGAAGGAATATTTATAGGAAAATATGCAGTGAATCCTTTAAACGGAAAGAAAATTCCTATATACATAGCAAATTATGTATTGATGGATTATGGTACAGGGGCAATTATGGCAGTACCTGCTCATGATGAACGAGATTTTGAATTTGCTAAAAAATATAATATTGAGATTATCCCTGTGATTAAGCCAGAAGATGATAGTGTAGATATGAGTACATTACAAGCAGCATATACGAATAAAGGGATAATGATCAATTCAGAAAGATTTAATGGATTAAATAGCGACCAGGCATTGCTCGAAATAACCGATTATCTTGAAAAAGCAGGTTTAGGAAAGAAAACGATTAATTTTAGATTAAGAGATTGGCTAATTTCAAGACAAAGATATTGGGGAACGCCTATTCCTATTGTGTATTGTGACCAATGTGGTGTGGTACCTGTAAAAGAACAAGATTTACCTGTTTCATTGCCAACAGATGTGGTATTTTCTGGAAAAGGACAATCGCCTTTAACTACAAGCAAAGAATTTATGAATACGGTATGTCCTCAATGTGGGGGTCATGCAACAAGAGAAACAGATACGATGGACACTTTTGTGGACTCATCATGGTACTTTTTAAGATATACCGATCCTAAGAATACACAAGAAGTATTCAATAAAGATAAAGCACGTTATTGGATGGACGTGGATCAATATATTGGTGGCGTGGAACATGCCATACTACATCTTCTTTATGCAAGATTTTTTACAAAAGTGCTGTATGAATTAGGATATTCTCCTGTCACAGAACCTTTTCAAAACCTACTGACACAAGGGATGGTGTTGAAAGATGGTACCAAAATGTCAAAATCTAAAGGGAATGTTGTAAGTCCTGGAGAGATTATAGAAAAATATGGTGCTGATACAGCAAGACTATTTATTCTTTTTGCAGCGCCGCCTGATAGGGATCTTGAATGGAGTGATGCTGGTGTAGAGGGCTGCTATCGATTCTTAAATAGGGTGTGGAGATTAATTGATGAACTAAAGGATATTATAAAAGAAGTAGAGGAACAAACAGTTACAACCAAGGAAGATAAAGATTTAAAGTATATGATTCATACGACGATTAAGAGAGTGACAGAAGATATTGAAGGACGATTTAACTTTAATACGGCAATTAGTGGTATTATGGAGCTTGTGAATGAGATATATAAGTACAAAGACCTAGAGGAGAAATGCTACAATAGAGCTTTATTGAAAGAGGCATTAGAAACCTTAATTATTTTATTGGCACCTTTTGCACCTCATATAACAGAAGAATTATGGAATATGATTGGGCAGCAAAAAAGTGTACACAACCACACATGGCCTACATTTGAAAATTCTGCAATGGTTAAAGAAGAAGTGGAAATTGTTATTCAAATTAATGGAAAAGTACGAGATAAAATTGAAGTTTCTACATCTTTAACGAAAGAAGAACTGCAAAAAGAAGCGCTTCAAAATCCTAAAATCGTATCTTTTATAGAAGGAAAACAAATTGTTAAAACGATTGTAGTACCTAAAAAATTAGTAAATATTGTTGTGAAATAATAAAACGCATGTTTAATTCATTAGGGAGAAAGCCTTTCCTTACTGAGTTAGACAAAGCAGTTTATTCAGTTTTATATTTGTTGTGAAATATTATGAGGAGGAAGGGATGCATGGGAAAAAAGATACATCCGATTTTAATGGCAGTCATGCCAATGGTAGAAGGGATTGCCAAGACATTTGGGAAAAATTGCGAAGTAGTGTTACATGACTTGAATAGTTTTGAAAGCTCTATTCTTGCCATAGAGAATGGACATGTTACAGGAAGAAGTATAGGAAGTCCTATGACAGAAGTTGGACTTGAAGCTATCAGGAAGGGAAATACAGAAGATAATATTATCAATTATTCTGGAAAGAGTATTGATGGAAGAACCTTGAAATCTACGACAATGTTTATCAGAGATGAAAATGAAAATGTTATTGGGTGTTTATGCATTAACTTTGATACGTCTGCTTTTATTGTTGCGCAAAATGCCATTAATGATATTTTATTGACTGAGGAAAAAAATGATTTTAAAGAAAAAAATAATGCTACTAATAGTGTAAATGATGTATTGAGTAATATTGTGTCGGATACATTGGAGCAAATTGGAAAACCTGTAGCGTATATGAATAAAGATGAAAAAGTAAATATCGTTAAAAAACTAGATGATCAAGGAGCCTTTTTAATAAAAGGTGCAATAGACTATGTTGCAAAGGTTTTATGTGTATCACGATATACTATCTATAACTACCTTGATGAAATCAGGGCTAGTGATAAATAAAAAATTATTTAGGAGGGTGTATGATGGAAAAGAAGGTTGTACAGACAAATAAGGCGCCAGCCGCTATTGGCCCTTATTCACAAGGAATTCAAGTAGGAAATTTAGTATTTACATCAGGACAAATGCCAGTGAATACTGCTACAGGAGAATTGGTAACTGGTGATATACAAGCAGAAGCTAGACAATGTTTAGAAAATGTAGCTGCAATTTTGGAAGAAGCAGGTACATCTATGGATAATGCAGTAAAGCTTACTGTATTTATAAAAGATATGGATCAGTTTTCTAAAATCAATGAAGTATATGCAGAATATTTCCCAAATGACAAGCCTGCAAGATCTTGTGTTGAGGTAGCACGGTTGCCTAAAGATGTAAATGTAGAAATTGAAGCAATTGCAATAATCAAATAGAGTTTAAATAGCCATAAACATAAAAAAATCGTGACATTTGGGATGTCACGATTTTTGTGCTTACTCAGATAGTGAATGAATGAATAGTCCACTTCGCAACTTAGGCTCAAACCAAGTAGACTTTGGCGGCATAACTTTTCCTGCATCAGCAATAGAAAATAGATCATCCATTGTAGGCGGATATAAAGAGAAAGCAACCTTCATATCAGATTTTACTCTTCTTTCTAGTTCGGCAAGTCCTCGAATTCCACCAACGAAATCAATTCTTTTATCAGTCCTTGGATCTTGAATTCCCAGTACAGGCTGCAGCAAATTATTTTGAAGAATAGATACATCCAATTGATCCATAGGATCATTTTCCTTATAAGAACCTTTTTTTGTAGTCAATGTATACCAAGTTTCATTTAAGAACATACCAAATGTATGTTTTTTAGTGGGTCTATATGCACCTGAATCTTTGTGAATTTCAATTTTGAAATGCTCACTAACTTTATCTAAGAACGCTTGGATTGTGAGACCGTTCAAGTCTTTAACTACACGGTTATAATCCATTACGAACAAATCATCATCGGCAAATAAAACAGATAAAAAGTAGTTAAATTCTTCAGTACCTAAAAAGTCTGGGTTTGTTTCCCTTCTTTTTAACCCTACTTTAACAGCTGAAGCAGCTCGGTGATGACCATCAGCAATATATAGGTATTGAATGTCTGCAAATGCTTCTGTAATTGTACGAATAATATTTTCACTATCGATAACCCAGACAATATGAGTAATATGATCATCAGATGTAAATTCATAAATTGGTTGATTTGCTTCTATCCAACTATTTAAAATGTTATTGATTGTGATACTTGTTCTGTAAGTTAGAAAAATAGGCTCTGTATTTGCATTACAATGATCAAAATGATTAATTCGATCTTGTTCTTTTTCAGTTCTTGTAAACTCATGTTTTTTGATGATATCATTCATATAATCATCAATGGAAGTACAACCTACGATACCCGTCTGTGTTCTACCATCCATAATCTGTCGATAGATATAGTATAAGGGTTTTTCATCTTGAATCAAAATCTCTTGTTCTATCATCTTCGTTAAATTATCTTGTGCTTTTTCATATACCTTTTTATCATAGGCATCTATACAATCGTCTAAATCTATTTCTGATCTTCCCACATGTAAGAAGCTATAGGGATTATTATGAGCCATTTTTTTAGCTTCCTCTCTATTCATTACATCATAGGGCAGTGATGAAACTTTAGCAGCGAGTTTGGGTGCAGGTCTGATTCCTTTGAAAGGCTTTATGATGGCCATATCAATTCCTCCTCTTATGATAGGTTTAAAATTTGATTAATAAGTGACAACAATTTTTTTATTTCCTCTAAGTTTGTTTCTGCCATATGGGCAATTCGAAATGTTTTTTCTTTTAATTCTCCATATCCATTAGAGATTATATATCCATGTTCTGCTAATATATGATTCAAAGCTGTAATATCAGCGTTTATTGTGTTTGTTACTGTGGTCAAAGTATGGGAAGCATATTTTTCATCTGCAAACAAAGCAAACTTTTCTTTTGCCCATGTGCGAACATATGTAGCCATTTCTAAATGGCGTTTAAATCTATTATCCAAACCCTCCTCAAAAATCTTATTTAATTGATAATCAAGGGCAAACATATGAGATAATGAAGGTGTAGAAGGATACTGAAAGTTTTTCTTTTGGATGCATTGATATATATCTAAAAGGTCAAAATATAAGCCTCTATTTTTAACTTTTTTGCTGGCTTCTAAAGCTTTTTCAGAAAAAGAGCAGATTGCCATGCCAGGAGGTAGCCCTAAACATTTTTGTGTAGAAGTGATACATATATCAACACCTAGTTTATCTACTTCAATTTTTGTTCCACCCATTGAACTTACAGTATCTAAGCAAAAAATTACTTCAGGATATTTCCTTAAAACGGCTGCAATCTCTTCAACGGGATTCATGACTCCTGTAGAAGTTTCGTTATGGGTAATCGTAATGAGATCATATTTTCCTGTAGACAAAACTGAGTCCACCATTTCAGGAGCAGTAGGCTTTCCCCATTCAGCAGAAAATTTATCTGCTGTTACACCATTGGAAACAGCCATTCTATGCCATCTATCGCCAAAAGCACCTATTGAAAAAACAGCCGCTTTTTTTCTTGTACAAGAGCGAATAGCACCTTCCATAAGTCCACTACCAGAGGAAGTAGATAAAAGAATTTGGTTTTGGGTGTACATAAGTTTTCCCATTTTTTCAGAAATACTTTTTTGTAAAGCAGACGCTTCTTTTGTGCGGTGACCTATCATGGGTGTAGACATTTTTTGAAGGACATCATCAGCAACATCAACAGGCCCTGGAATAAAAAGTTTTTTATGCATATTGTATAACCTCCTTGCTTGATATTTCAATAATATATTGAAATATATCTCTCATTTTTGGTATACTTATTTCTAGTTTAACTCATTATATATTTTTTCTCATGACAAATCAAACCAAAATTTAATAAGAAAGATCTATATTGCTTGGATTTTATTTTTAAAAGCATTCATAAGACAAATAGAAAAAGATATATTGATTTATATGGTGAATGGGGTGGAATAATATAATATAAGACTATGAGGCATGATATTTTATCAAGTACGACAAGACATGCATATAATTGCACAAATATGGGAGAGGATAAAAATGAAGAATTATAGTGCTTTTGATGTTATTGGTCCGAGAATGATTGGACCATCTAGCTCGCATACTGCTGGAGCAGCTAGATTGGGAAAAGTTGCAAGAAAAATTAGCAGAAATGAAATACAAAAAGTTATTTTTATGCTACATGGTTCATTTGCAAAAACCTATAGAGGGCATGGTACAGATAAAGCTTTAGTAGCGGGTATTTTAGGAATGGAACCTAATGATGAAAATTTAAAAAAATCTATGGAAATTGCTAAAAGAAAAGGATTAGAATATAAATTTGTAGAAACGGATTTAGGAGATGCTCATCCCAATACAGTAAAAATAATTATGACGGATCAAGAAGGACATCAATCAGAGATTGTAGGAGCGTCTATTGGTGGAGGAAATATAAAGGTGACTCAAATTAATGGCTTGACAGTTGAATTTACGGGAGAGTATCCAACGTTAGTAGTGAGGCAGATTGATCAACCAGGTGTAATTGCTAATGTGACAAAAATTCTAGGAAATTTTAAAATCAATGTAGCTTTTATGCAAGTTTTTCGACAAAAAAAAGGAAAAGATGCATTTATGATTATTGAAACGGACCATGAAATAGCTAAAGAGGTCGTTGAACAAGTAAAGGCCATTGGTACAGAAATTATACAAGTTTATGCAATTGAACCATTATAAAAAGGAGGTAGGTTATGGATTTTAGTAATGGAGTAGAATTATTAGAGCAATGCGCCCAAAATACAAAAAAAATATGGGAAGTAATGATCGAGAGAGAAATCTATCATACAGGAAAGAATAGAGAAGATATTATTGATTGTATGAAAGAAAATTTATTAATTATGAAAAAAGCAATTCGAAAAGGATTATATGAAGAAATAAAGTCTGTTAGTGGTTTGGTAGGAGGAGACGCTAAACTGCTTAGGGAAAGATATGAAAGCCAAAATACAGTTGCAGGAACAAAAATGGCAAAGGCAGTAGCAAGTGCAATGGCTATTTTAGAAGTAAATGCATCTATGGGACAAATTGTAGCGGCACCTACAGCTGGATCTAGTGGTATTTTGCCCGGTGCTTTGATTACGGTAGGTGAAGATTTTAATATAGATGAAGATAGATTATGTAATGCATTATTTACTGCAGCAGCAATTGGTTATATTATAACAAGAAATGCTACTGTTGCAGGAGCAGAAGGCGGTTGTCAAGCGGAGACTGGCTCAGCAGCAGCTATGGCTGCTGCTGCTATTGTTGAATTATTGGGAGGAACACCAGAACAAGCATTACATGCAGCTGCTATGACGATGAAAAATATATTGGGATTAGTATGTGATCCTATCGCAGGTCTTGTAGAGGCTCCTTGTGTAAAAAGAAATGCTATAGGGACTGCAAATGCATTGATATCAGCTGATATGGCTCTAGCAGGAATTAAGAGCATTATACCCTTTGATGAGGTTGTAGAAGCAATGTACAAAGTTGGAAGAGCACTGCCTTGCGAGTTAAGGGAAACAGCTTTAGGAGGACTAGCAGCCACGCCGACGGGAATAAAGATTCAAGAAAAGATATTCAATAAGAATAAATGATGATGGAATGCCATCATCATTTATTTTTTATGATAGTGATTATTTCTAAAAGAGGTATAATCTATCCTATGTCTTTTTATTTTCTTCTTTAGCATCTTACGTTTTCGCTTTTGTAAGCGGATAGCAGTTACAATGCATCTCCAGATGAAAAAAGTAAGTAAAAATACAAAGATATAATACGATATAGATTTTTTTTCAGTGATTTTCGAATAAAAAATAGAGGTCATACCTTCCTTGGCTTCGATAGATTGTGCTGCGATTAAGTTAACTTCTCCCAAATACTTATTTCCAGCTTTATAAACAATGGTTCCTAATATTTGTTGTTTTTTAATAGGTGCTGTAATATTTTTTTTAACTTGAATGTCCTGTTCAATAGTGCTTAAGTTTTCATTGCTAGGAATTGCTTTATATAGATCATGCTGTGTAACAATATTTACTTGTTTTTCTTGCCCATTTTTAATAGAGACTGCTTGAACTTTTGAGTTTGCATCCGTTAATTTAATAAATTTGAAATTATCAAATCCATAATCAATGAGTGTTCTAGAATCTGAATAAATATTTGCTCCTTCTGCTTTTAATACTACGCTGATTAGTCGATGACCATTTTTTTGAGCAGATGCTACGAGACATTGTTGAGCCTGAACAGTATACCCTGTTTTGATACCCTCAATAATATCATATTTGATATCTATCCATTTGCCCTTATAGTTAATTTTACTTTTACTTCCTACGCCCCATAGAAATCTATTAGAAGTTTTTAAATATCGTGTTTCACTTTGCTTATTGGTGGGAGGAATTTGATATCTTACAGTTTGTACAATCTCCGAAAACTTAGGTATTGTCATAGCGTATTTTCCAATCATTGCTAAATCATATGCGGTTGTTATATGTTTTTCATTAGGTAAGCCATTGGGATTTACAAAATGTGTATTTTTTGCGCCTAACTCTTTTGCTCGCTTATTCATTAATTTTGCAAAATCATCTATGCTTCCAGAAATATGCTTAGCTAAAGCAACAGCAGCATCATTAGCAGAATCTATTAGTAAGGCATATAGCAATTGTTCGACAGTAAAAATTTCTCCTTCTATTACGTAGATCCTACTGCCATCTACAAAAGGAGTATCTTTGTCAATGATGACCTTATCTTGTAGATTCGCATTCTCTAGTGTAAGTATGGCTGTCATGATTTTCGTTGTACTAGCTGGATACATGGGTTTATGTGCATTCTTTTCATATAAGATATCACCAGTATCTCCATCAATTAAAATGCCACTGGGAGCACTAATCGTAGGAGGTGAGGTTACAGCAAAAGAAGGATGAAATATTATATTGGTTAAAAAAAAGGAAAGTACAAATAATGCAGAGATTATTTTTTTCATAGATTCACCTCAAATAAAGGAATTAAAAGTTACTTTATTAGTATAACAAATAATTGAAAAAAATTTAAGGAAAAATCATATAATTTAGGATATCAACAGGATATTTGTTCTTTAAATAGAAATCATACATAATGATCATCCTTATGTTTAAAGACGAAGGGGGAAAGAAAGATATGTGGAAGTTTACAAAAAGAGAGTTAATTATTATTTGCATATTTATAAGCATCATAGGAATCGTAATTGGAACAAATTATTACCAAAACTATTTTAAGCAGATTGTAATAGAGGATGAAAATGAGGCTTTGGAAGAAATAGATCATGATATAGAAGAAGTAAAAGAAGATTCGATTGAAAAAGAAATTGAAGAAAAATGGATTTATATAGATATATGTGGAGAAATCAAAAAACCCGGTGTGATAAAGGTATTAGAAGGGGCTAGAGTCATAGATGCTGTAGAATTAGCTGGTGGATTACTTGAAACAGCTGATCGGCGACAAGTTAATATGGCTAGAATTTTGTTGGATGGGG
Source organism: Clostridiaceae bacterium 35-E11 (assembly GCA_038396625.1). GTDB lineage: Bacteria > Bacillota > Clostridia > Peptostreptococcales > Thermotaleaceae. Next base: position 2,192,714 of record CP121688.1, on the reverse strand, counting down.
AACAAATATACATACCTAAAATTGGAGATAATATGAATAGCACAGATAGTGCAAATAATTTAAGTACAACTAGATCTACATCCAGTAAAATTAATATTAATACAGCTTCTAAGGAAGAATTAGAGACATTAAATGGCATAGGACAATCCCTTGCAGAAAGAATTATTCAATATAGAGAAGCAAATGGCAACTTTAAAGATATAAAAGATATTATGAAAGTATCTGGCATAGGAGAAAAGAAATTTGAAGGTATAAGAGAACATATTAGCATAAATTAGATAGATTGATGTAGTGCGTAAAGTATGATAATATAAAATCGAACTGAATTAAATAGCAGAATTTTGCCTGTTTAGTTTTGGAATGGTTTAATCTAATCTCATACTACTTATCTTTGAGCGTTAGATATTGTTTGATACTGGATAAATTAGTGGGGGGTGACAATAATGTCTCAGATGATAAATAAAAAATTAACAGAACTGAGCAGAACTTCGGGTTGAGCAGCTAAAATTGGTCCTGAGACCTTGGCACAAGTTTTGTGTCATTTACCTAAAGTACAACATGAAAATTTACTTGTGGGCTTAGAAACTTCAGACGATGCAGCAGTCTATAAATTAAATGAGGATACAGCAATTATTCAGACATTAGATTTTTTTACGCCTATTGTAGATGATCCTTATAAGTATGGACAAATTGCGGCTGCAAATTCTTTAAGCGATGTGTATGCCATGGGGGGAGACCCCATAATGGCTATGAATATAGTATGTTTTCCTACTTGTTTGCCTATGGATATACTTGCTGAAATTCTAAAAGGTGGAGCTGACAAAGTAAAAGAAGCAGGAGCATTATTAGTAGGAGGACATAGTGTTGATGATAATGAACCAAAATATGGCTTATCTGTTACGGGAATCGTATCTCCTGATCGAGTGATGAGCAATAATTTGGCAAAACCAGGAGATGTTTTGGTTTTAACCAAGCCTTTGGGTACGGGAATTTTAAATACAGCTATAAAAGCAGGCATGTTGTCTGAAGATATAATGAATAAAGCCATAGATATTATGGCTGGGCTAAATAATATTGGAGCCCAAGGAATGAAAGAAGTTGGTGCTCATGCATGTACGGACATTACAGGATTTGGATTTTTAGGTCATGCTTATGAAATGGCAAAAGCGAGTGATGTTACAATTGTAATTGATTCTTGTAACATACCTATCATTGAAGGCACAATTGAAAATGCCAGCATGGGATTGGTTCCTGCTGGTGCATATAGCAATCAAGAATACATAAAAGGAAATGTAGTTTTTGATAAAGGTGTACCTGCGTATATGCATGATATTTTGTTTGATCCTCAGACATCGGGAGGATTATTGATTGCCATAGAGAAACATAAAGTTCAGGATTTACTTGATTTTTATACAGAAAATCTCTTGACAGATTTTGCTGTAGTAGGTGAAGTTATAGACAAACAAGATGTTTGTATACAAGTGAAATAAAGCACTCCGTGAGGAGTGCTTTATTGTTAACCAAGTTCTTTTTGTTTTTCTTCGTATTCTTTTGTCATTTTAAAGATTAATGGACTAAGTGCCAATAAAGCAACTAAGTTTGGTATTGCCATGAGACCATTAAATGCATCCGATAAATTCCACACAATACTCAATGATGTAGTGGAACCTACAAAACATAATAAAACCCAAACCCATTTATAAATTTCAACTGCTTTTACTCCAGCAATATATTCTAAACATTTAGAGCCATAATAATACCATCCTAATATTGTTGAGAATGCAAAGAAAATCAATCCAAAGGAGACGATAAAAGCACCAAAGCCAGGGAGTGATTGGCTAAAAGCAGTTGTAGTTAATGCTGCACCTGTAAAGGATTCGCCAGTAGCAGGGTCAATTGGGATAGACATAAGTCCGTCACTACCAATGGTAACGAGACCTGATACCAAAATTACTAAGGCAGTCATTGTACAAACAACTAAGGTATCTAAAAATGAGCCTAATGAACCAATGATACCTTGTTTAACTGGATCGTTATTACGAGACGCTGCGTGGGCGATAGGTGCACTACCAAGACCTGCTTCATTAGAGAATACCCCTCGAGCAACACCCATACGTACGACTGTTCCGATAAATCCACCACCGATGGCAGTGGCGTTAAAAGCATTAGAAAAGATCATGCCAAAAGCTACTGGAACCATAGAAGCTTTACTAATTAAAACAATGATAGCGCCAACTACATAAATAACAGCCATAGCTGGAACGATTTTTTCTGTAACATTTGCGATGCTTTTAATACCACCAAGGATTACCAATGCTGTAGCAATCGCAACAATAATACCAGATATCACTGGAGAAAGACCTATAGAAGTTTGCAAGGAAGCAGCAACAGAATTAGACTGTACCATGTTTCCTATACCAAATGAAGCGATAAATCCAAAAAACGCAAAAGCCCAACCAAGCCATTTCCAATTTCCACCATATTTTTCTTCCATACCTCTACTAGCATAATACATAGGACCACCAGACTTTTCACCTTTCTCATTGGTGATTCTGTATTTAATAGCAAGTAATGCTTCACCAAATTTTGTTGCACCACCAAAGGCTGCTGTTACCCACATCCAAAAGACGGAACCTGGACCACCAATTGCTATAGCAGTGGCAACACCAGCAATATTACCCGTTCCGATTGTAGCAGCTAGGGATGTCATAAGCGCTTGGAAAGGTGTAATATCCCCCTCACCTATATGCTCTTTGGAAAAAAGCAATTTAAAAGCATAAGCAAGTTTTCGGAATTGAATGACTCGTGTACCCAATGTAAGAATAAAACCAGTACCTACTAAAAAGACAATCATGATAGGTCCCCAAGCAAAACTACCTATTGCGCCAATAATATTGGTAAAAGATTGCATAAAATCCCTCCTTTGAAATATAATTGCTAAAAATTAAATACTACATTTTACTATAAAAAAATATTAAGTTAAACACCTCCTTTGTAAGGATAGTTAAAAAGAAAGTACAGAGATTACTTTAACAAGTTGTTATATAATTAACAATTTGTTAAAAATTTAAAATATTCTAATTAATTTAATTATAGGGTATTCTACAGAATTAATCAACCAGTTTTTGTAAAATAACTAGAGTTTAGACAAGAGCGCACATGAAACATAAAAATTTCAAGATAAATCATTTAAAGAATATGTTATAATTTTAGATGATTACAGACAATAATGAAACTTAGTAAGAATATTAGAAATTGGAGTGATAATGATGTCGAATAAAAAATATTTATTTAGTCTGATCCCCAAAGTGGATGAATTATTAGATGAAAAAGAAATTAAAAATCTACTGTTGAAATCACCTAGAACAATCGTAGTAGAGTCGATCAGAGAAAATATTGAAATAATTAGAAGACAGATTGCGAACTTAAATGATGAAGATAGTGAGTCTTTTACAATAAAACGTATGCAGTTGATTGATAAAATTATAGAAAATGTAAATCTTAAAAATAGAATGAATCTAAGAAAAGTAATTAATGCTACAGGTGTTGTGCTGCATACAAATTTAGGGCGTGCATTATTAAGTGATGCTATAAAGGATGAAGTCTGGGATGTAGCTAACAATTATTCTACATTAGAATTTAATATACTGTCGGGCAAGAGAGGATCAAGATATGCTCATGTCGAAGAGGTTATAACAAAACTAACAGGAGCTGAATCAGCCTTGGTTGTGAATAATAATGCAGCAGCTGTAATGCTTGTTCTTGGTACATTAGCAAAAAATAAAGAAGTGATTGTTTCAAGAGGACAACTTGTAGAAATTGGTGGGGCATTTAGGATACCAGATGTAATGGAACAAAGTGGCGCAAAGCTTGTTGAGGTGGGAACTACGAATAAAACCCATCTTTCAGACTATGAAAACGCAATCACTGAAGAAACAGCAGCCTTGCTGAAAGTTCATACTAGTAATTACAAAATATTAGGATTTACCCAGGAAGTTGCATTGGAAGATTTGGTACTACTAGGGAGAAAAAATGATATGCCAGTGATTGAAGATATTGGTAGTGGTACTTTGATAGATTTCTCTAAATTCGGCATGACGCAGGAACCTACTGTACAAGATAGCATTGCAATGGGTGCTGATATTGTTACCTTCAGTGGCGATAAGTTGTTAGGGGGTCCTCAGGCAGGAATCATTGTTGGAAGAAAGAAGTATATCGATAGAATGAAAAAAAATCCTATTACGAGAGCATTTAGGGTGGATAAATTGACATTGGCAGCACTAGAAGCAACACTTAGATTATATTTTGATGAAAAAGAAATGCTTAGGAAGATCCCGACGCTTCAGATGCTAACAATAAGTATACAAGAAATTGAAGAAAAAGCGGAGAATTTGTACAAACTACTAAAGGAAAAGATAACAAATTGTACAATAGAAAAAGTGTCGGGGGTGTCTCAAGTAGGTGGAGGATCAATGCCATTGGAAACACTTCCTACTATGCTAATAAGTATTAAACCTAGCATGTTATCAATTAATAAGTTCGAAGAAATGCTAAGAAATTATAAAATACCAATTATAGCAAGAATCAGTGATGATAGAGTATTGCTAGATGTTCGTACAGTAAAACAAAGTGAATTTGTTATAATTCAAGAAAGTATTTATAATATTTTAAATGTTTAAAGGGGGTGAGATTGTGAAGAATATTATCATTGGTACAGCAGGACACATAGATCATGGAAAGACAACTTTAATAAAAGCACTAACAGGAATTGATGCAGATAGGTTGAAAGAAGAAAAAAAGAGGGGCATTACAATAGAATTAGGATTTGCTCATTTTGATTTACCTAGTGGTAGGACAGCAGGTATTGTAGATGTGCCTGGACATGAAAAGTTTATTAAAAATATGCTTGCAGGTGTTGGGGGAATAGATATTGTTTTGTTAGTCGTGGCTGCAGATGAAGGCTTTATGCCTCAAACCCAAGAGCATCTAGATATATTATCAATTTTAGAAGTAAAAAAAGGTATTATTGTATTAACAAAGACGGATTTAGTCGAAGAAGAGTGGATCAACCTTGTAAAAGAGGAAACCAGAGAAAGGGTAAAAGGAACCTTCCTTGAAAAAGCAGCTATTGTTCCTGTATCAGCTATGGAGCAAGAGGGGTTACAAGAGTTAGTGAAATTAATTGATGAAATGACCGAAGAAACAGAATCTCGAGAAACAAGAATTCCTTTTAGAGTACCAATTGACAGGGTGTTTTCTATTGTAGGATTTGGGACGGTAATAACAGGAACACAAATTGAAGGGATTATCCATGAAGGTGATACGGTAACAATTTATCCTAACGGAATACAGACAAAAGTGAGAAACATTCAAGTGCATGGAGAAAACGTAGATACCTCTTATGCAGGACAGAGAGTTGCAATTAATCTAGCAAATATAAAAAAAGAAGAAATTTTAAGAGGGAATGTTTTAGGACCACTCAATGCGATGCAGCCTACAATGATGTTAGATGTAAAAATAAAGTTACTAGATAACTCCAAAAGGATCTTAGAAAATAGAAGTCGTTTAAGATTATACCATGGAACAAGTGAAACTCTATGCAGAATTGTTTTATTAAATAAAGAAGAAGTACATTCAGGGGAAAGTTGTTATGCACAATTAAGGTTAGAAGAAGAAATTGTAGCTAAAAGAGGCGATCATATTGTCATAAGATTTTATTCACCGATGGAGACAATTGGTGGTGGGATTATTTTAGATCCTAATCCAGTAAAACACAAAAGATTTCATCACGAAACATTGGAAAAATTAAAAATTAAAGAAACAGGTAGTCCACAAGAAATTATGGAAGAGACAATTAAAAGATATAGTGAAAAGTTTGAAACGATAGATTTTTTTGCAGCACAAACAGGATTAGGACAAGAATTAACGAATACAATTGTTGAACAACTGATTCATACCAAAAACGTGATAAAGTTTTTGGATACAATCATTGTTCATCAATCCTATTTAGAAACGCTAGCATCACATATGGAAAGTGTGATGATGGATTATCACAGAAAGAATCCTTTAAAAATTGGGATGAGCAAAGAAGAATTTAGAAATAAAATTATTCCACAAGTAAAAGGAAAACTGTTTGATGAAGTTGTGGATTATGTTGCAAAAAATAAAATAATAAAACAGATAGGAAATTGTATTGCACTATATAACTTTGATATTGTGTACACACCTGAACAAATAAAAATTAAGAACGAGATAGAAAAAATTTATTTAGAGAGTGAATTCCAAGTACCTGCAGTTGAAGAGATACTAAAAGATAAGAAGAATGAAAAAGAATACCGCCAAGTTTTACATGCACTTGTAGAAATGGGTTGTCTTGTGAAAATTGATGAAGATTTATTCATTCATACAAAAAATTATGAGAAAGCAGTAACATTACTAAAAGATTTTATTGCAGAGCATAAAGAAATAAGCCTTTCAGAATTTAGAGATCTATTAGGAACTACAAGAAAGTATGCATTACCATTATTAGAACACTTTGATCAAAATAAAATTACAAAAAGAGTAGGAGATAAAAGAATGTTAATGGGAAAAAATTAGAACAATAAGTTCAAGAGGTGATTTTATGACCTATAACCTATTGGTTGTGGATGATGAACCTTTGCTCCTGAAAGGTTTAAGATATAGTTTAGAGCAGGAAGCCTATAAGATTGATACTGCTGTTGATGGAAATGAAGCGCTAACAAAAGCTTTGGAGAATAAATATGATTTAATTATTTTAGATTTAATGTTGCCTAAAATAGATGGATTAGAGGTATGTAAAAAAATTAGAAAAGAATCAATGGTGCCTATTATTATATTAACGGCAAAAGGGGAAGACGCAAGTAAAATTTTGGGTTTGGAGTATGGTGCAGATGATTATTTAACAAAACCATTTAATATATTAGAGCTTAAAGCTAGAATCAAGGCGATTTTACGAAGAATTCATGCCAACGATGCACATTTGCCGACAAATATTATTAAAATTGATGATTTCACAATTAATACATTAGGTAGAAAAGTTAGTCTTAAGGAGCAAGAAATCAATTTAACGGCAAAAGAATTTGATCTATTACTATTACTTGCTTCTAATCCTGGTAAAGTGTATAGTAGAGAAAAATTATTAGAAATTATTTGGGGATACGAATATTTTGGTGATTTAAGAACAGTAGATGTACATATTAGGAGGCTAAGAGAAAAAATAGAAAGAAAGTCCAGCCAACCAGAATATATACTAACAAAATGGGGAGTTGGTTATTATTTTAAATCCAAACACTAAGTTTATCAGTATTAGGTGGAAACTTGTTTCCACCTATTTACTATTAATTATCGTGACCCTGTTATTAATTAACTCATTTATTACTGAAGCAATTCGTATGAATTATGTGGATGAAAAAAAAATGAATCTGTTAACACAAGCCAATATTATTGCTGATAGAGTAATGGCTTATAAGTATGAGGCAGATGAACTAGATCATCTAATAAAGAAATATAGTAAAGAAATAAAATCAAGAATTTTAATTGCAGATAAGACAGGTATGGTTATGAGTGATTCCTATGAGTTTCTAAAAAATAGTCGATTGAAGCATATAGAGCTACAAGAAGCCTTAAAGGGTAAAAGTATAGCTAAAGAGTACCTATTAAAAGATTATGGAAAAACAATGTATGTTGCTGTGCCGATTATTGTGAACAATAGCGTATATGGTGTTGTATTTATTTCTTCCTCTCTCACAGATGTGTATAAAAATGTGCAGCAAATAAAGAAAAATTACTTTTTATTGTCATTGCTATGTATAGGAATTACAGGATTTATAAGTTTCATATTTGCCCATGTTATTGCAACGCCGATTGAAAAACTAACAGATCGTATTACAAAAATGTCTAAAGGAAGTTTAGAGCAAAAAGTAGAAATTGCAGGAAATGATGAACTTGCAAATCTTGGGAAGTCTTTTAATGTTATGAGTGCAAAATTAGCGCAAGTGGACAAGCAAAGAAAAGAATTTGTGGCTAACGTTTCCCACGAGTTAAGGACACCTTTGAGTGCAATAAAATTGTTATCTGAATCCCTTTTGCATCAAGAAAAGGCAAATATAGATACGTACAGAGATTTTCTTGGAGATATCGATACTGAAGTAGATAGGCTAAATAAGATCATAGAAAATTTATTAAGACTGGTAGAGTTGGACAAAGAAAAGTTCAAATTAGACTATCAAATTACTTATGTAAATTACTTAATAAAAAAGTTGATTACTACACTTAAACCTTTAGCAGATAAAAAAGATATTGATTTGCAATTTATTCAGTCTGAAAAAATACAAATGAAACTTGATCAAATTAAAATGCAACAAGCATTAACCAATATTATTTATAATGCTATAAAATATACGCCTGAATATGGAAAGATCCAGGTAAGTCTTTATACTGAAAGTAATGAGATCGTTATTAAAATTGAAGATAATGGTATAGGTATTCCAGAAGAGAGTTTACCTTATATTTTTGATAGATTTTACAGAGTAGATAAAGCAAGGGCAAGAAGTACAGGAGGTACAGGGTTGGGCTTAGCGCTATCCAAACAAATTGTAGAATTACATCAAGGAAAGGTTGAAGTAGCAAGCCAACTGAATAGAGGAACGGTTTTTTTTATAAGGTTGCCCAACAATTTGGAGATCAGATAATGTAAACAGAAGTGGGAGGTGGTATTTTGAAGAATAGTTATAGAGTAGTATTAGGCTTGATGTTAGCGATTATTGCTATATTAAGCTATAGCATGATAAATAGCAGTAGAGAAGAACATCTAAGAGGGAGTCAACCACCAATTGCACCAATTCCCGATAAAATAAGATATCAGCTTAAATTATATTTTGGGAATCCTCAAAACAATGGATTAACTGTAGAAGATCGTGTGATTATTACACCAGAACAGATGGAAGAAAAAGCTGTTTTAAAAGAGCTGATCAAAGGACCTAGAAATAAAACGCTTGAGACATATATACCTTCAGAAGCAGAAGTTATTTCTGTGAAAACAGTAGATGGTATATGCTATGTGAATTTTTCAAATAATTTATTGAGTGATGATATAACCAAAGAAAGAAATAATGCTTTAATGATATGGTCCATTGTAAATTCATTAACAGAATTAGACCATATCTATGCAGTACAAATCTTAATTGAAGGAAATAAAACAGATATATTAAATAATGTTTATTCTTTGAAAGAGCCTTTGCATAGAAATGAAAATCTGTTACAACAAGAAGAACCGATACCGATTGATGTTTATAATCAATTTATTGATTATCTTAAAGAGGATCATTACCAAAAAGCATATGAAATGATTGATACTTTAAGTAAAAAGAAATTTGATTTCGTAAAATTTAAATTAACTATGGGAATATATGCAAGAAGCTTAAAAGACTATAGTATCCACCGATATCAAACGCAAAAATATAGTGATGGTGTAATTTTAATCATTACTTTTAAAAAAGATTCTATACCTGTTTCGGTTTTGGAAGACGAAATGATTGAGAAATGGAAACTTATATATGAAGATAAAGCATGGAAGATTGTTTTGCCTAGCTAAACATAATATTTTATAATTATGTCATGTAATAAGAACTTTAAAGGTTTTTGCATTCTTCTTTTTGCGAGCAGTGAACTATTCTACCATGAGTAAATAAAGGGTTTTTACTTTTGATAACAATCTTATTATTCTAATATTCGCTTTTTCTATTTTAAATTTATCTTTAGTCTTTAGAAATATTAGAATCTGATACATTTGTTGTTTTTTAACATTATTCTTGTGATTTATCTATAAGAAAATAAAGTAAGTGTATAAGTAAAAAAATCTAGGTTATAATGAATTAGGTAGTAAAGTTTAAAGAATTTTTTATAGTTTTTATATTTCGTCGTCAAATCGATCGAAAGAACTATTAAATTTGTCTCTTGACAGATTTTGTCGATATGCTATAATGTAATAGTCGCAAAAATACAAAACAAATTTCTTGGGAGTAGATGGGTGCTGGTGTGCCCTCTGGTCTTCAAAACCAGTTTGAGGCGTTAGGAGCGTCTCAGGTGGGTTCGATTCCCACATACTCCCGCCATTGATGATAAAGAGAGTGATATACTCTCTTTTTTGAATGTGAAGATTCTATATATCATGATATATTTAAAGATACTAATATTATAATCTCATAACAAAAATCCAAAATCCTGTATAATACTGAAAAATATGGATATAATAGCTTGTTAGATAGAGGAGGGATTTTATGTTTAGGAGAAGAAGGCGTGGAAAAAAATTAATTGTTGGATGCTTTGTCTTACTTTTGATAGGGTTTATATATGGATACGTTTTTAATAATACTCCAACGCCAAATAAGCCTAATGATAGTGCTTTGAGTGATGATAAGAATAAAAAAGCAAACATTGATCCATCGCCTAATACAAACAATGAAGAGAATAAGCAAGAAATACAGGGAGAAGATATCACAGAAGATTTAGTACCTATTATAGATAATGATAATATTACAACAAACAACACAAGAATTATATTTAAAACTTACTTTGAAAAAACGAGAGATACAATAACAAAAGAAAAACAGGTACCCATTAATTTAGTAGGAACGCCGCTTGATGCCTTTAAAGATTATTTGGAAGAAAACTATGAAAACTGGACGATAAGAGAGTGCACTAAAGATGTAGTAGAACTATATAGAACAATCAATGAAGTATCCCCGAATCATTATATTGCAAAGGATTACAATGGTTATATAGCAATTTTCAAAGTAGATGAAAATGGAAATTCTATACTTTTCAAACAAACAGATATACCTATATCATCCTTAAGTGATGTAGATCGAAACAAGCTTCAAGAAGGGATTGTTGTAAAAGGAGTAGAAGGTATTAATCAAATATTAGAAGATTATAGCAGTTAAAATGCACCTTAAGAGGTGCTTTTTTTTGAGCATAAAACATAGTGCCGAATACCTATATTAAATGAAATGACTAATATAGCAGGTTGTTAATAATCTTTTAAAGACAGAAAAGGCATAAAGTATGATACAATGATAAGAAAAAAGCTTTTACAAATCGAATATTTGTTTGCATATATAAAAAGGAGATGCTAATATGATAATATTAGGTATTGACCCAGGGATTGCTATTTTAGGGTATGGCATTGTTGAATATAAAGGCAATCATTTTAAAACCTTGGATTATGGAGCAATTTTTACAGAAGCAAAAGAAAGTATGCCTATACGGCTTAAAAAAATTTACCAAGAATTAGGATTGATTCTTGACAAATATAAGCCAGATGTAGTCGCTATAGAAGAGTTGTTTTTCAATAAAAATACAAAAACGGCATTAGTAGTTGGACAGGCTCGAGGCGTAGCAGTTTTAGCAGCGGCCCATAAAAATATAGATATCTATGAATATACTCCGTTGCAGGTTAAACAGGGAGTAGTTGGTTATGGTAGAGCAGATAAACAACAAGTCCAAATCATGACAAAAACTTTGCTAAATTTAGAGTCAGTGCCAAAACCAGATGATGTTGCAGATGCTTTGGCAGTGGCAATCTGCCATGCACACTCTGGTATATTTGGAGATTTATTCAAGGTAAAATAGTGTGGAGGGATTTTGTGTGTTTCAGTATATTAAAGGAAACTTAGAATTTATTGGGGAAGATTATATAGTAATCGATAACCATGATATTGGTTATAAGATATATACATCATATTTATCGATTTCTGAGTTCAAAGCCAAAAATGAAAAGGTAAAGGTCTATACACAAATTATAATAAGAGATGAAGATGTGACGATCTATGGGTTTTCTACGAGGGAAGAGCTAAAGATGTTTCAATTATTGATGACAGTTACAAGTGTTGGTGCAAAGGTAGCCTTAGGAATTTTATCTTCTGTTCCTTTAGGTAGATTAATTGGTGTGATTCTTTCTGAAGATATACAAGGACTTACAAAAGCGCAGGGAGTAGGAAAAAAGACTGCGCAAAGAATTATTCTTGAATTAAAAGATAAGGTGGATCCAAATATGGCTGTCTTTGAACTATCCTTTATACCCACACCTCAGCTAGCAAGAGATGATGCTGATGAAGCAGTGGATGCACTAGTGGCTCTAGGGTATGGAAAAACAGAGGCATTAAAAGCAGTTACTGAAGCAAAGGCGGCTTCTATAAATGTTGAAGATATGATTAAAAAAGCACTGAAGTTGCTCGTAAAGTAGATGAGAAAGAGGGGTATCAATGATCCAAAATATAGAAGAGAATAGAATTGTAACGACTTCACAAAGAGTAGAAGACCATGAAGTCGAAAATAGTTTAAGACCTAGAGTATTAAAAGATTACATAGGACAACATAAGGTAAAAGAAAAACTAAAAATATTTATTCATGCAGCCAAGATGAGAAAGGAATCTTTAGATCATGTATTGCTCTATGGCCCTCCAGGACTTGGCAAAACAACACTGTCTAATATTATTGCCAATGAATTAGGAGTGAATCTTCGCATCACATCTGGACCTGCCATTGAACGCCCCGGCGACTTAGCTGCTATTTTAACGAATTTAGGAGAAAACGATGTTTTATTTATTGATGAAATTCATAGATTAAATCGAAGTGTAGAGGAAATACTGTATCCTGCCATGGAAGATTATGCTTTAGATATTGTTATTGGCAAAGGTCCCAGTGCTAGATCGATTCGTTTAGATCTATCAAGATTTACATTGGTCGGTGCTACAACAAGAGCAGGACTACTAACTTCTCCTTTAAGAGACCGGTTTGGTGTAATTTGTAAACTAGAATTGTACAATCAAGAGGATTTAAAAAAAATTGTTATTAGATCTGCAATGATATTAGGTATTGAGATTGAAGACAAAGCAGCAGAAGAAATTGCAAGAAGATCAAGAGGGACACCTAGAATCTCTAATAGATTGTTAAAAAGAGTAAGAGACTTTGCACAAGTAAAAGGAGATGGGACAATTACTACTGAGGTTGCTCGCAATGCTTTAGCACTGCTAGAGATAGACCAGTTAGGTTTAGATAATGTTGATAGAAATATATTGTTTACAATTATACAAAAATTTAGTGGTGGCCCCGTAGGGTTAGACACATTAGCAGCATCTACAGGGGAAGAAAGGAATACAATTGAAGATGTATATGAGCCGTTTTTGTTACAGTTAGGTTTTATTCAGAGAACTCCAAAAGGAAGAATTGTCACAAAGCTAGGATATAAGCATATAGGTTTATCTTTTGAGGATTAAGAGAGGTGTCTGAAGTGGAATCCTTTGGGAAAAATCTTATTTTTATTGGAATTTTAATTGCTATTATGGGGGCTATAATCATGATTAGCAGTAAATTGGGGCTAGGAAAACTGCCTGGAGATATTTATTATAAGAAAGAAAATTTCACTTTATATTTTCCCGTAGTTACCAGCATCATTGTTAGTATCGTTCTAAGTATTATCTTGAATTTACTATTTAGAAAGTAACTGAATAATGCTTATGCATAAGTTTATATTTATAGCTAATCAGCAGAATAAATCTATCTTATATTATTTTTATAAAAGGATTTAATATGACAATATTTGTTTGATTTTAAATCCATTATAATGCCCCAAAATATGGAGGAAATTTATTAATTTTGTCGAATTTTTTTAGATGTTGAGATATAATTGCTGAGGGAGAGAAGAATATGAAAAAATTCCATAAATCTATATTAAAAGTCCTAATATTACTAACATTCTTAGTAGCTTTTCCACAATATGCTAGTGGCTATGAAACATTCAAAATTCCAGAACAAATCAACATAGGTATTAGATATGGAGAAAGTGCGACGCCTATGGTTTCTTTGTATGCACAAGGGGGATTAGAATTGGGATATTACATGGGCAATGAGTTTTATAGTGTAATGAGTTTTTTGGAGAATGAGGAAATCCTTATTCGAAAAGATGGCTTTTTTATGAACTGGAATGAAACGTTTATCGCATATGACTTTGATAGAGAAAAGGATATTCATAATACAGCTGTTCAAGGACCCATTCATATTCAAATTGGAGAAACATTTAACAGCAGAGAAGATGCATATACATTTATCACTTCTCTTCCTAAACTTGATGAAGAACCGTATCTAGTCTATGAAGATGGATGGAAGGTTTGGATAGGATTATACAGGGATATATTTAATGCACAAGAAGCAAAAAACACTATAAGTACCTTAGCGGCTGATCTCCCATTAAATATTATTGAGGGAAATGATAAGAGAATTCAGGTATTATCCAAATCAGGGAATGTACTATTTATGTACAATGTGAATGATGAAGACCACCATTTTAGGGCTATTCCACAGAAAGATTCCATAGGACTTATTCAGGTAGATGGAAAAAAATTTAGGGGTAATATTATTATAGACAGGTACGCAGATAGTGACCTAACAATTATTAATCAATTAGATTTTGAAGAATATCTTTATGGTGTGGTGCCGAGAGAAATGTCTGGTGAGTGGCCTATAGAAGCGCAAAAAGCACAAGCTGTAGCAGCTAGAAATTTTGCTGTTGAAAAATTAAGAAGTCATCAACAGTATGGTTTTGATTTGTGTGCCGGTACTCATTGTCAGGTATATGGTGGATATAGTAGTGAACATCCTCGAAGTAAAACGGCTGTAGATGAGACGAGAGGAAAGTTACTAACCTATAATGGAAAAATTGTTACCGCATTTTATCACTCTAATAGCGGTGGGCATACAGAAGATGTGGAAAATATTTGGTCCTCTCCCGTAGGTTATTTAAAAGGTGTGGAAGATCCATATTCGATAGGTGCTCCAAATGATAGTTGGACAAAAAAATATACCAAACAAGAAATAGAAGATATATTAGTATCAAAAGGTTTGTCTGTAGGGATGCTAGAAAATATTCTTGTTACAGAATATTCAACGAATGATAGGGTATTAAAATTAGAGTTTAGAGGTACAGATGGAAAGAAAGTTTTAGAAAAAGAGAAGGTAAGAAGCATATTTGGTTATAATAATATTAAGAGTACTTGGTTCCAGATCATAACAGATAGTGGGATATCTGCTGTAAATGTTTTGTTTGATTTAGGTCAGCCTCCTAAACAAATGAGTATAACAAATAAGTTTATAGTAACAGCAGAAGGCATGGAAGAATTAGATGAAATGGATAGACCATATATATTTAATGGTAAAGATTATAAGGAGATCGGTGCTTACACAGAGGCAGATAGTTATCTGTTTTCTGGGAAAGGATGGGGTCATGGTGTAGGAATGAGTCAATGGGGAGCAAAGAAAATGGCAGAAGAAGGTTTTACATATGATCAGATTTTAACATACTACTATACAGGTGCTAGGGTTGAGTAAGGAGTTTTGATAATGAACAAAAAAGATTTTTATTTTGACTTACCAGAAGATTTAATTGCACAAAGTCCTATTAAAAATAGAGACCAGTCTAAACTTATGACCGTTGATAGAGAAACTGGTGCAATTCAGCATAAGATATTCGAAAATATTATTGAATATCTACGTAAAGGAGATTGTTTGATATTAAATGATACAAAGGTAATACCAGCAAGATTGTTTGGCATAAAGGAGCATACCGGGGGAAAAGTAGAGTTTCTATTGTTAAAAAGAATTAATAAGGATCAATGGGAAACTTTAGTAAAACCTGGGAAAAAAGCAAAAGTGGGAGATACGATTGTTTTTGGAGAAGGAATTTTAAAGGCGAATGTTGTCGGAATGGGAGCAGAGGGATCAAGAATTATTGAATTCCAGTATAAAGGAATATTTGAAGAAATACTGGATAAACTTGGAACAATGCCCTTGCCACCATATATAAAGGAACATTTAGAGGATAAAGAAAGATACCAAACTGTTTACGCAAAATATGAAGGATCCGCTGCAGCGCCAACAGCTGGACTTCATTTTACTGATGCACTATTGGAGAAAATTAGAAATAAAGGCGTTCGTATCGCTTTTGTTACGCTTCATGTAGGACTAGGAACATTTAGACCGGTTAAAGACGATAATATTTTAGAACATAAAATGCATTCAGAATTTTATATGATAAGTCAAGAGACTGCAGATATTATTAATCGAACCAAATTAAATGGAGGAAGGATTATTTCTGTTGGGACAACTTCAACGAGAACACTAGAAAGTATTGGTGATGAAAATGGAATGGTACATGCAGGCCAAGGCTGGACCGATATTTTTATATATCCAGGGTATCGCTTTAAGGTGATTGACGGTTTGATTACAAATTTTCATTTGCCAGAATCTACATTAATTATGCTTGTGAGTGCTTTTTGTGGCAGAGAGACAACGCTTAATGCTTATCAAGAAGCGATAAAAAAACAATATAGATTTTTTAGTTTTGGTGACGCAATGTTTATTGTTTAGAGGCGATATAGAAAAATGCAGGAGGGTTATTTTTTATGGCAATAAAATTCGAACTAATAAAAGAGTGCAAGCAAAGCGGCGCAAGGTTAGGATTGTTACATACGCCACATGGTACAATTGAGACACCTATATTCATGCCAGTGGGAACACAAGCCACAGTAAAGGCTATGACGCCAGAGGAACTAAAAGAAATAAATTCTCAAATCATTTTGAGTAATACATACCATTTATACTTAAGACCGGGACATCAACTTGTAGAAAAAGCAGGTGGGTTACATAAGTTTATGAATTGGGACAGACCAATTCTTACAGACAGTGGTGGATTTCAAGTATTTAGTTTAGGAGATTTAAGAAAAATATCGGAAGAAGGAGTAGAATTTCGATCTCATATAGATGGCTCAAAACATTTTATTAGCCCTGAGAAAGCGATAGAGATAGAAAATGCATTAGGTGCGGATATTATCATGGCTTTTGACGAATGTGCGCCTTATCCAGCAGATCGAAATTATGTCAAGAATTCTCTAGAAAGAACAACCCGGTGGGCAAAACGATGTAAAGAAGCCCATAAAAAACCAGAAAGTCAAGGATTATTTGGTATTGTTCAGGGAGGTATGTATAAAGATTTGAGGGAACAAAGCGTAGCAGAAATAACAGCCTTAGATTTTCCAGGGTATGCTGTAGGAGGACTTAGTGTAGGCGAACCTAAACCCCTAATGTATGAGGTGTTAGAATATACTACACCTCTGATGCCGAAGGATAAACCTAGATACCTTATGGGTGTTGGTAGTCCAGACTGTTTAATAGAAGGAGTATTACGAGGAATCGATATGTTTGATTGTGTTTTGCCTACTCGAATCGCAAGAAATGGTACTGCGATGACATCTACAGGAAAAGTGGTCATTAAAAATGCTAAATACATCGAAGATTTTGAGCCCTTAGATTCAAATTGTGACTGCTATACTTGTAGAAACTATTCCAGGGCCTATTTAAGACATTTATACAAATCACAAGAAATATTGTCCGCAAGGTTAGTAACTTATCATAATCTTTATTTCTTGCTAAAACTTATGGAAAATGTAAGAAAAGCCATACATGAAGATCGATTACTTGATTTTAGAAAAGACTTTTTTGATAAATATGGCTATGAAATATAAATTTGTTAATAGAATGAAAAGGAATTAGCATTTTTATGTTGAATATATATATATCATTAGTATAAGGAGGACTTTAGAATTATGAATGCTGGACAATTTTCACCTATTCTCATGACACTTGTATTTATTGGGATCTTTTACTTTTTAATTATTAGACCTCAGCAAAAGAGGGATAAAAAAATCAAAGAAATGAGAAGCAATTTACAAGTGGGAGATGCGATTACAACTATAGGTGGCATCTATGGTAAAATACTAAAAATTAAGGACGAAACAATAACAATAGAAGTAGGTGCTGATAAGATTAAGCTTCAAATTGCAAGATGGGCAGTGGGGAACGTACTAAAAAATGATGACATAAAGTAAATGAAATAAGAAGGTAGCTTTTGTTACCTTCTTTTAATTATCTGTGTAATGTATAGAAAGACTTCCTTCGAATCTTATAGTAATATTTCTGAATGTTTGGCATAAATATGCTATAAGAATTCATTTGGAGGTGGATAGATTGAAATCTACTAAGAACATAGAATTTAAAAATATAAACCCTATATGGACATATGGTAAAGGAATATTTTCAGCATGTGTTTTTACGTTATTTATATTTGTAGTTATGGCTTTAGTGATTACCTATACGAATATTTCAGAAACAATTATACCGATGACAGCTGCTATTGTTATGGTGATAAGTAGTGCAATTAGTGGGATGTATGTAGGAAACAAATTTAAGAGAAAAGGTTGGCTGCATGGCATTTTTGTAGGTCTTGTCTATGTAGTGTTACTCATTTTTATGAGTTGGATTTTTATTAATGATTTTGCAATTGGTCGATATGCATTATATAAAGGAGTAACAGGCGTAATTGCAAGCGGCATAGGCGGAATCATAGGGGTAAATTTAAAATAAATAGCTTTAATAGAAAACCACATTATGTTATAATTTAGTAGAAATATTTTTAGAGGAGGAAAAAGGATATGAAGCATATAAAAACATTATCAAAAGCAACCCTAAAACAAAGTGCAGTAAAAGGTGGATGTGGTGAGTGTCAAACTTCATGCCAGTCAGCTTGTAAAACTTCTTGTACAGTTGCTAACCAAGAATGTGAAAATAAATAATACATACTAAAAAACAGTAATATATTACATATTACTGTTTTTTAAATGTTTTCAGATATCTGAAAGATTTCATTGTATTAAATATAGACTGATTAAAAGTAGTGAATATTATTTGTTCACAAAGCTTTTTTCTTGTAATGAGGGTATTCTTTTTATACAATAGAGGAGTAGTTTTATAGAAAACCAAAGGAGGGTAATTGATGATCCATAAATTTATACAAGACGATATGAAGATCGTACTAGACGTTAACAGTGGAGCTGTTCATGTCATAGATGAAATGATATATGATATTTTAGATGATTATAAAGAAATGCATGAGGAAATGATTATACAGAAATTGTCATCAAAATATAAAAAAGAGGAAATAGTGGAAGGTATAGAAGAAATAAAAATATTAGAAAAAGAAGGATTACTATATACAGAGGACACATATGTACATCACCCTGCGTTTGTGAATAGAAATCCTGTTGTCAAAGCTTTATGTCTTCATATAGCTCATGATTGCAATATTCGATGTAAATATTGTTTTGCTTCTCAGGGGGATTTCAAAGGCCATCGAAGTCTTATGAGTGAAGAGGTTGGAAAGAAGGCGATTGATTTATTAATTGAAAATTCAGGATCAAGAAGAAATTTAGAAGTGGACTTTTTTGGTGGAGAACCTTTGATGAATTTTGAAGTTGTAAAAAAAATCGTAGATTATGGCAAGGAAAGAGAGAAAGAAACAAACAAGAGATTCCGCTTTACAATCACAACCAATGGGGTATTGTTAGATCAGAAAACAATAGAATACATCAATGAAAATATGGATAATGTAGTATTAAGTATAGATGGAAGAAAAGAAGTAAATGATAGAATGAGATATACAATTAATGGAAATGGAACATATGATGTTATTGTGCCTAAATTTCTAGAAATGGCAAAACAAAGACGCAACAAAAGCTATTTTGTGAGAGGAACATTTACAAGGGAGAACTTGGACTTTGCTTCAGATGTGTTGCACTTAGCAGATCTAGGGTTTAAAAATACATCGGTAGAGCCGGTGGTAACAGATGAAAACAATGAATATGCCATTCGAGAAGAAGATCTAGAAACAATATTTCAGCAATATGATTTGCTTGCCAAAGAGTATATAAAAAGATATCGAGAAGGCAATGGATTTACATTTTTTCACTTTATGATTGATTTGAATCAAGGACCTTGTGTAATCAAAAGATTATCAGGTTGTGGTGCAGGTGTGGAGTATTTAGCTATTACACCTGAAGGAGATATTTATCCATGTCATCAATTTGTAGGGAATCAAGACTTTTACATGGGTAATGTATTGAATAAAACTTTAGAAAGAGATTTTCAAAGCTATTTTGGGAATGCCCATATATATAATAAGGAGAAATGTAGTAAATGCTGGGCAAAGTTTTATTGTAGTGGTGGGTGCCATGCAAATGCTTATAATTTTCACAACGATATTACAAAACCATATGAGTTAGGATGCGAAATGGAAAAGAAAAGAATCGAATGTTCTTTAGCAATACAAGCAAAATTATTACAAGAGGAGGATATATAAGAAATGATTATAGCGTATCAAGGGCATAAGCCTGAAATAGATGAGAGTTGTTATGTATCAGATAATGCTACGATTATAGGATATGTAAAAATCAAAAAAAATGCGAATATATGGTATGGAACAGTTATTCGAGGAGACGATAATCATATTATTATTGGAGAAAATACGAACATACAAGATAATTGTACGGTGCATATTGCCAGTGACTTCCCAACGATTATTGGAGATGATGTTACAGTAGGGCATGGAGCCATTGTACATGCATGCACCATAGGAAATCGTGTATTGGTTGGAATGGGTGCTATTATACTCAATGGCGCTGTAATAGGAAATGACGTAATCATTGGTGCAGGATCTTTAATCCCTCCAGGAAAAGAAATTCCTTCGAATTCATTGGTAATGGGGTCACCAGCAAAAGTAGTGCGTGAGCTTACAGAAAAAGATAGAGAGAAGCTGAAAGATTCTGCATTACACTATGTTGCACTGGCTAATAAGCATAAAAAATAGATCATGTAAAATTACTAATGCCAATATCTATTAAACGTACAGAATTGACGGCTTTTTGTACAAGGTATATAATGATTGCATGAATTAAAATAAGGAGGGACAGCGAACAATGAAAATAAAAAATATAGTTATTATACTTGTAATTATTGCAATCATCGCTGCAGGAGCTATTGGGACAGCGAAAGGAATGCAAATCGGTGAATTTGAGCTAAATCCAGTAAGAGAAAAGATAAAATTAGGATTGGATTTAAAAGGAGGCGTTTTTGTTGTGCTTGAAGCACAAACAAATGCTACTGGAAAAGAATTGGACAAGATTATGACACAAACAAAGGAAGTCATTGAAAGAAGAGTTAATGCAATGGGGCTAACAGAACCTAATATTCTTAAAGAAGGAGATAAAAGAATAAGGATTGAATTGCCTGGGGTAAAAAATGCACAAGAAGCGATTGATGCAGTAGGAAAGACAGCGCAGCTACAGTTCCTTAATGCAAAAGGAGAAGTAATTCTAACAGGAGAACAGGTAAAAAATGCAGAAGTCGTTTTTGAAGAAAAGCAAGGAAATATTCCATCAGTTTCTTTAGAATTTAATAGTAAGGGTGTAGAGGCTTTTCAGGTGGCTACAAAAGAGGCAGCATCAGCTCCAGTTGGATCACCGGAAAGAATTATTCCTATTGTGCTTGATGGAGAAGTGATATCTGCTCCAGCGGTTTCCAATGAGATTCCAAATGGAAAAGCAGTCATCACAGGTAATTTTACAATAGATGAAGCTTCACAGCTTGCTGCTCTGATTAGAGGAGGAGCTTTGCCAGTAAATTTAATTGAAGTACAAACATCTGCCATAGGACCTACCCTTGGTATGGATTCATTAAATAAAAGTATTGATGCTGCAGCCATAGGAATTGGCTTAGTACTTCTTTTTATGCTTATTTATTATAGAGTACCAGGTTTTATTGCCAATATTGCTCTAATTCTTTATATCCTCATTGTTCTTTGGGTATTAGTCGGATTTGAAGCAGTGTTAACTTTACCGGGTATAGCAGGATTAATATTATCCATAGGTATGGCAGTAGATGCAAATGTGATTATTTTTGAAAGAATAAAAGAAGAAATTAGAAATGGAAAGTCCCTAAGAGCATCCGTAGATTCAGGATTTTCAAGAGCTTTAACAACTATATTGGATTCAAATGTAACTACACTAATTGCTGGTGTTGTACTCTATCAATTTGGATCAGGGCCTATTAAAGGTTTTGCAGTAACTTTGATGATAGGGATTGCGGCAAGTATGTTTACTGCCCTTGTAGTTACCAAATTTTTATTAAAGTTAGCGATTGGTATAGGCGCATTAAAAAATACAAAATTATATGGGGCATAGGAAGGAGTATAAAAGTATGAAAGTTATTGAAAAGAAAAAACTGTGGTTTGGACTTTCTATTGCTGTTATTGTTATAGGGCTAATAATAGGGTTATTGCAAGGTTTTAATCTAGGTATTGATTTCACCGGTGGGACAATGATGCAAATTGATTTAGGAAAGGAAGTAAATGTTTCTGAAATACAAGGAATTACTACAAAATTTGATTTAAATGCAGAAATTATCCATATAGGACAAAACAAACATGAAATAATGATAAAAACAAAAGAAGATCTAGATAACAAAGAAAGAAAAGAAATATTTGATGTTTTCAAAGAAAAATATGATTTGAAAGATGAAGCTTTTAGACAATCTGAACAATTTGGTCCATCAGTTGGGAAAGAAATGCAAAAGAAAGCTTTAATGGCAGTAGGGATTGCTGCGGTTGGTATGCTAATCTATATTACTTTTCGATTCGAATTTAAATTTGGATTGGCAGCAATTGTAGCATTACTACATGATATATTGATGATGTTGGCTGTGTTTGCTATATTTAGAATTCAAATCAATAGTTCTTTTGTAGCAGCAATGCTTACAATTGTTGGATATTCTATTAATGATACAATTGTTGTATTTGATAGAATAAGAGAAAATATTAAATATATGAAGAAAAGAGATTACGTTGGTATTGTAGAAGAAAGTATTAATCAAACATTGGTAAGATCTATTAATACTTCTTTAACTACATTAATCACGATTGCAGCTTTATATATTTTAGGAGTAGAGTCTATCCAACAATTTGCATTACCATTAATTGCAGGAATTGCCATAGGAACATATTCATCAATTTTTATAGCTAGTCCTGTATGGGTGGTTTGGAAAGAGTGGGAGATGAAAAAAGGAAGATATAACGCTGCTTAAATATAACTTAGAAATAATTTTATGATGAAATGTGATATCAAAAAAGGTAATTGTATCGATGAGATAGAATTACCTTTTTTGATAGAAGAATTGTACATTCATAAAAAAGCATAACATGTAAAGTGATAAATTTTTAAAATTTAAAATGAGCATAATAGAAAAATATAATATGATGAAGAAATTTAGAATCACTCACAATCATTTTACATGCTTTTCAATCGATTTACAAATATCAAATATTAAAACTTTAATGCTATTGAATCCTTATAGAATATATCATATAATATAGTGTGCATGTAAAAAATACTCAAGCAATCGGATGATAATATTTGCTAAATTGCGAATATTTGCTATTATAGTCCTAATAGGGAATACTAAATATAAAAACTAGTAGACTTTAAAAATAAACAGATAATAAGCTATAAAAAATGCTTTCATAGTTTTATGTAGGTAAAGATTAAAGGAGGAATATGGATGAATTTAAAAGATAAGATAAGAGTTATTCCTGATTTTCCTGAAAAAGGGATTCGATTTAAGGACATTACAACTTTATTAAAAGATGGAGATACTTTTAAATATGCGATCGATAAGTTTGTAGAGGAAATAGAAGGAAAAGAGTTTGATTTAATTATTGGACCAGAATCAAGAGGTTTTATTGTAGGGACTCCTTTAGCTTATGCTACAGGAAAAGGTTTTGTACCTGTAAGAAAACCGGGGAAATTACCTGCGGAAACCTTAAAGCATGAATATGCTTTAGAATATGGTAAGGATGCTTTAGAAATTCACAAAGATGCAATAAATCCTGGTCAAAAGGTGATCATTGCAGATGATTTACTTGCTACAGGTGGAACAATACAATCGACAATCAAATTAGTAGAGCAATTAGGTGCAGAAGTTGTCGGAATAGTATTCCTAATTGAACTAACGTATTTAAAGGGAAGAGAATCGCTTAAAGGATATGATGTAAGATCGCTTATTAAATATGAATAGTGGTTGGGAATCCAACCACTTATTCTATATATTTTGACAAAATTGTTTATTGTATACTATGTTTTTAATTTTATTTGTTATATAATATATTTAATATTTTCATAACGTTTGCAATTTACTTTTACGAAGTACTAAATAGGGTGATGATATGTTAGAAAATCTACTAGCACAAATACAACAGTATAATCCTAACAGCGATATGGGCTTTATTATTAAAGCTTATAATTTTGCTGAGAACGCACACGAAGGGCAGATAAGAAAGTCTGGTGAAAAATATTTTATCCATCCTGTTGAAGTGGCTAAAATATTAGTGGAACTTGAAATGGACGATGCGACCGTAGTTGCTGGCTTACTTCATGATGTCATAGAAGATACAAAGTATGATTATGATGAAATTAAAAAGGAATTTAGTGAAGAAGTAGCTATTTTGGTGGAAGGCGTAACAAAATTAGGAAGTTTTACGTATGAAACCAAAGAAGAAAGGCAAGCAGAGAGTCTTAGAAAAATGTTTCTCGCTATGGCGAAGGATATTAGAGTAATCATTATTAAATTAGCAGACAGGCTGCATAATATGAGAACACTCAAATATATGAACGAAAATAAGAAAAAAGAAAAAGCCGTAGAAACCCTAGAGATATATGCTCCAATTGCCCATAGACTAGGGATATCAAAAATTAAATGGGAGCTTGAAGATCTTTCATTAAGATATATTGATCCAGAAGGATATTATGATCTAGTGGATAAGGTTGCAAAAAAAAGACGCCAACGTGAAGAATACATTAATGAAGTAATTAAGCAAATAAGGGAAGCTTTAGATAAGGTGAATATAAAATGCGAAATAAATGGCAGATCAAAGCATTTTTATAGCATCTATAGAAAAATGTTTTATCAACACAAATCCTTTGAGGAAATCTTTGACTTAACAGCCATAAGGGTGATTGTAGATAATGTGAAGGATTGCTATGGGGTGTTGGGAATTGTCCATACAATGTGGAAACCAATTCCAGGTAGATTCAAAGATTATATTGCAATGCCTAAACCTAATATGTATCAGTCTCTTCATACTACAGTCTTAGGTCCTAAAGGAGAAACTTTTGAAATTCAGATTCGAACATGGGATATGCATAGAATTGCAGAATATGGGATTGCAGCCCATTGGAAGTATAAAGAAGGTAAAACTGTTGAAGATGATCTAGATGATAAGTTACGTTGGTTAAGACAGCTACTAGAATGGCAAAGAGATATGAAGGATCCTAAAGAATTTATGGAATCCTTAAAAATAGATTTATTCACAAATGAAGTTTTTGTTTTTACACCTAAAGGGGATGTGATTGATCTTCCTGCGGGATCTACACCTATTGACTTTGCTTATAAAATCCACTCAGCTATAGGGAATAGTTGTATTGGTGCTAAGGTTGATGGAAGAATTGTACCTATAGATTATAAGTTGAAAAATGGAAATATTGTAGAAGTGCTAACTTCAAAGCACAGCAATGGTCCTAGTAGAGATTGGTTGAAATTTGTAAAAAGTACACAAGCAAAAAATAGAATACGACAATGGTTTAAAAAAGAAAGAAAAGAAGAAAATATTGAAAAAGGAAGAGAAATGTTTGAAAAAGAGATTAAGCGAAACGGCTATGAAGTACATGTTCTTGCGAAGCCACAATGGATGAATACATTGGTCAAAAAGCTTAATCTTAATAATATAGAAGACTTATACGCTGCCATAGGCTATGGTGGGATTTTACTCAATCAGGTAGTACCCAAGTTAAAAGAGTTCTATAAACAATCCCAAAAAGAGGAAAAAACAGTTGAAGAAAGTGCAATTATTCATAATAAGCAGTATAAGCCAAAGCAAGAAAGAAAAAAAGATACACAAGGAGTGAAAGTAAAAGGAATCGATAATATACTTGTTCGATTTGCTAAATGTTGTACGCCTGTTCCAGGGGATGACATTATAGGGTTTATTACAAGAGGACGAGGGGTTTCTGTTCATCGAAGGGATTGTACTAATATTTTAAATGCCAATGAAGCTATAGACAGATTTATTGAAGTAGAATGGGATGGAGATAGGGAAATTTCCTATCAAACAGAAATACAAATTATTGCTACGGATAGAAAAGGATTATTGTCAGAAGTTACGAATGTGTTATCAGATACAAAATTATCAGTAACGGCAATTAATGCAAGAACAAATAAAGAAAAAATTGCCATTGTTAATCTAACAATAGAAATCTCTAACATTGAACAACTAGATAAACTAATTAATAAAATTAAATCTATGAGTGGTGTTATAGATGTCTATAGAGTTACTTCATAGGAGAGCAGAAGGAGGTAAAGGGATATAATGAGAGCAGTAGTACAGCGTGTCAGCAGTGCCAATGTTGTAGTTGATCATAAAGTAGTAGGAGACATTGATAAAGGCTTTTTAGTATTATTAGGCATTGAAGAACAAGATGAGATACAGGATCTAGAATATATGGTAGAAAAAATTGTGAATTTGAGAGTATTTGAAGATGAAAATGGAAAAATGAACCTCTCTCTTTTAAATATAGAAGGTGAGCTTTTGGTTGTATCTCAGTTTACCTTACTAGGGGATTGTCGTAAAGGCAGAAGGCCTAGTTTTGTGAATGCAGCTAACCCCTTAAAAGCCAATGATCTATACTTGGAATTTGTTGAGAAATGTAAATCACATGGAATAAAGGTGCAAACAGGTGTTTTTCAAGCAGATATGAAAGTCAATTTATGTAATGACGGACCTGTAACAATGCTAATTGATAGCAAGAAAAACTTTTAGGAGGAGATATAATAATGATTATTGAAAGAATACCTGCAGGAATATATGCTGCAAATTGCTTTGTTATTGGTTGTGAAGAAACAAAAAAAGCTGCAGTGATTGATCCAGGCGGTGATGCAGAAGACATCATAAAATATATAGATGAACATGAGCTAGAATTACAATATATTTTACTTACTCATGGACATGGAGATCATATTGGCGGTGTTGTGGAAATAAAGGCAAAAAAAGAGGTTCCTGTACTGATCCATGAAGATGATGCGTTTATGCTTCAAAATGCCAATAAAAATTTATCAAAACTAATGAGTGGACCAGATATAGAATTAATAGCAGATAGACTTTTAAGAGGTGGAGAAATCATTGAGTTAGGAGCATTAGCGCTTCATATTAGCCATACTCCAGGACATACTCCAGGAGGCATTTGTATAAAAGTGGAAGATTGTTTATTTACTGGAGATACACTTTTTGCGAATTCTATAGGAAGGACGGATTTTGAAGGAGGTTCTTTTGAAAAAATCATTGATTCTATAAAAAGCAAACTTCTTATCTATGATGATGAAACAAAAGTATTTCCAGGTCATGGTCCTGCCTCAACGATAGGAAGAGAAAGAGTCTCAAATCCTTTCATAAATAGATAATAGAATGTATAGTACTGAAGAATTACACAAAGAATAGTATTAAAATGAAATTCTTCAGGAGGTTTTTCTATGGAAAGGAAAATAGGAAACTATATAAGCAAGAAAAATGCAAACAGCTTTGCAGCTGTTGATTTTCATGATTTTATTGATATGGTACAATCTGGTTTAGCAGACGAAGAAATTGCTAAAGAATTAGGCATCAATAAGTATTATATAGAGAAATTAAAAAATGAAATGAAGAAGGATTTTTAACTAAGGTGATAAAAAATGATTAGTGTATTATTAAATGGCCATGATTTTCAATATGAAGTAGGCGAGTTATTAAAGCTTTTTGTAGAAGCTAAAGAGATTCAATTTATTGAAGAAAAAGCTTTGGTAGATGACCAAAGCTTTTTATTAGTAAATAACTTGACCCATCAAACGGATCAAATTAGCATTACAACAAGATTGATAAAAGATGATAAGATCGTTTCAGAAAAAAATTTTGATATGCAGCTAGAACATCAAGATCCTTTAGAAGAACGTAAGTTTATTAAGCGAATGATTAAGTTATCTATTTATGAAGTGCTAAGTAAAGTTTATGATATAATTCCCCCTTGGGGAATTCTTACGGGCATACGACCTACAAAAATTGTTCATGATTTAATGGACAAAGGGTTAAAAATGGACCAAATCAAGCAAAAGTTAAAAGATGATTATCGAATAAGTGAAGAAAAGATTCATCTAGTAACAAGTGTTGCTTTAGTAGAAAGACCCTTTATTGAATCTAATCATGAAGAAACTGTAAGTTTGTATATAGGTATTCCGTTTTGTCCAACAAAATGTGTATATTGTTCTTTCCCATCTAATCCACTAAACAAAGATAAAAATCAAATAAAAGATTACTTGATAGCTTTAAATTATGAAATACAAGAAATTGGGAAAATACTTAAGAATATAGGAAAAAAGGTAGAAACTTTGTATATCGGAGGGGGGACACCTACATCTTTAGATGAAGAAGCATTAGAAATGCTCATGAAAGCTATTAAAAATAATATTGATTTGGATGCCATAAAAGAAATCACAGTAGAGGCTGGGAGACCAGATACAATTACAAAAAAGAAGTTAAGTATTTTAAAGGAAAATGCTGTGAATAGAATCAGTATTAATCCCCAAACAATGAACCCAAGAACTTTAAAATTAATTGGTCGATCTCATACACCACAAGATATTATTGATACTTATCAATTGGCAAAACAAATTGGATTTGATACAATTAATATGGATACTATTATAGGACTACCTGGAGAAATGGCTGAAGACATACAAAGGACTATGGAAATTATTGGAGAACTAAATCCCGAAAATATTACTGTACATACATTAGCAATTAAAAAAACATCACAATTAAGAGGAAATATCCAAAATTATCGCTTAGCCAAAGAAGATGAAGCAAAAAAAATGCTCGACATCACCCAAAAGATGATGAAAGCATTTAAACTTATGCCTTATTATATGTATCGACAGAAATATATGGTGGGGAATCTTGAGAATATTGGCTATGCCAAACCTGGACATGAATGTTTGTATAATATTCAAATCATGGAAGAACGACAAAGTATTATTGCTTTGGGTGCAGGAGCTACATCTAAGATTTTTTATTCTGCGGAAAATCGATTAGAGAGAGTTCCAAATGTGACAAATGTAGATCAATATATAGCAAGAGTTGCAGAAATGATTGATAGAAAAAAGAAAGAATTATATAAATGCATATAAAAATATTGACATATAAATCGTTCTTCAATATAATAATATAAAATTTAAATATACTAAAAGCTATGATAAGGACAAGTAAATATAATACTATTTTCAGCGAATTGAGACTTGGTGTGAGCTCAGTAATAAAGATTATGTTGAAGACACCTTTGAGCAGATTATCAGAAACTTAAGTAAGGTAACACGTATGTCGGCGTTAACGATATCAAGTGGGTTTTTCCAAGTAGGGTGGTACCGCGGGATATAAAACTTCTCGTCCCTGTCGATAATAGGGATAGAGAAGTTTTTTTTGAGTTTTTTTAAAAGAATTAATATAAAGGAGGGTATATTATGCTAACAAAGGCACCGAGAGGTACAAAGGATGTTTTGCCATCAGAGGTGTATAAATGGCATTATGTTGAAAAATTATTTAGAGACACATGTGAGACATTTGGTTACAAAGAGATCAGAACACCAGTTTTTGAGCATACAGAATTATTTAAACGAGGTGTGGGTGAGACAACAGATATTGTTCAAAAAGAAATGTATTCATTTGAAGACAATGGCGGACGCGATATTACGCTGAAACCAGAAGGTACAGCGCCAGTAGTACGATCCTTTATTGAGCATAAATTATATGCAGATGCACAGCCAACAAAGCTTTATTACATAACACCCTGCTTCAGATATGAAAGACCGCAGGCGGGTAGACTAAGAGCATTTCATCAATTTGGTATAGAGGTTTTTGGTACAACAAGTCCCTCAGTAGATGCAGAAGTGATTGGCGTTGCTATGGCTTTTTATGAAAAACTAGGCATTACAAACTTGGAGTTACGAATCAATAGTATAGGTTGTCCTGAGTGCAGAAAGAAATACAATCAAATTCTTAAAGCCTATTTAAGAGAAAAGCTTCCAAACTTATGTAGTACTTGTAAAGATAGATATGAAAGAAATCCAATGCGTATAATTGATTGCAAAGTAGAAAGCTGTAAGGATCAATTAATAGATGTACCTCTTATGTTAGATTACTTATGTAATGAATGCAAAGAAGATTTTGATAGCTTAAAGGAGCATTTGTCACTAATGAATATAAATTATCAAGTAGATCCTGGGATTGTTAGGGGACTTGATTATTATACCAAAACTGCTTTTGAAATTGTTTCTAATGAAATTGGCGCTCAAGGAACCGTATGCGGTGGAGGAAGATATGATGGATTAATTCAGCAGTTAGGAGGACCTGCTATTCCTGGTGTCGGTTTTGGTATGGGGATTGAAAGATTATTGTTGACTTTGGACAATAATCATATTGAAGTTCCGAAACCAAAGGGATTAGACATATTTATTGCTACAATAGGTGAAAGAGGTAAAAAAGAAGCGGTAAAATTATTGCATGTATTAAGATTAGCAGAAATTAGTGCAGATAAAGACCACATGAATAGAAGCTTAAAAGCTCAATTTAAATATGCAGATAAAGCAAATGCTCTGTATACAATTGTGATAGGAGACGATGAAATAGATAAGGATATTGTATTGCTAAAAAATATGGAGACAGGAGAACAAACAGAAGTTATTTTAAGTGAAATTGTAAAAGAATTACACAATAGACTATGATCTATAAAATTTTTACTGAACAAGGAGGAAATCGGATGACTGAATCGTTAGGAATGATGAAAAGAACACATATGTGTGGAACTATTAGAACAAGTAATATCGATGAAGAAGTGATACTCATGGGATGGGTACAAAAAAGACGGGATCTAGGAGGCTTAATATTTGCAGATTTAAGAGATCGATCTGGGATTGTGCAAATAATATTTGATAAAGATATTTCTGAAGAAGCATTTAAAAAAGCCGAAAAAATTAGAAGTGAATATGTAATCGGTATTCGGGGCGTAGTAAAAAAAAGAGAGTCTATAAATCCTAATTTACCTACAGGAGATATTGAAGTATTTGCGAAAGAATTAAAAATATTTTCAGAAGCACAAACACCTCCAATTTATATAGAAGATGAAGACGAAGTTTCTGAGAATTTAAGATTAAAATATAGATATTTAGATTTAAGAAAACCCAAAATGCAGCGAAATCTAATATTTAGGCATAAGATGGCCAAAATTACAAGAGATTTTTTAGATGAAAATGATTTTATTGAAATGGAAACGCCTATGCTTACAAAACCCACACCAGAAGGGGCAAGAGACTATCTTGTTCCAAGTAGAGTTAACCCAGGGAAATTTTATGCACTTCCCCAATCACCACAATTATTTAAGCAGTTATTGATGGTGTCAGGTATGGATCGATATTTTCAAATTGTAAAATGCTTTAGAGATGAAGATTTGAGAGCTGATAGACAACCAGAATTTACCCAAATAGATATTGAAATGTCTTTTGTAGATATAGAAGATGTACTATCAATAAACGAGAAATTATTAAAAAGACTTTTTAAAGAATTAGTAGATGTGGATATTCAGCTTCCTTTACAAAGAATACCCTACGCTGAAGCGATGGAACGATATGGCTCAGATAAACCAGATGTAAGATTTGGATTTGAATTAAAAAGCATAAATGATATTGCGCAGGATTGCCAGTTTAAGGTGTTCCGCGATACAGTAAACAATGGAGGGGACGTACGAGGAATTAATATCAATGGTTATGCAGAACAATTTAGCAGAAAAAATATTACAA
Organism: Clostridiaceae bacterium 35-E11; assembly: GCA_038396625.1. Taxonomy (GTDB): domain Bacteria; phylum Bacillota; class Clostridia; order Peptostreptococcales; family Thermotaleaceae. Next base: position 2,160,830 of record CP121688.1, on the reverse strand, counting down.
AACTCGAAGAATATGCAAAAACCTATGGTGCTAAGGGCTTAGCATGGATAAAAATCACCAGTGAAGGAGCTAATTCACCTATTGCTAAATTTTTTGATGAAGAAGAAATGAAAAAAATGATAGCTAGATTTGAGGCGAAGGAAGGAGACCTAATTCTTTTAGTTGCAGATAAACCAAATGTAGTATTTGATGCTTTAGGTCATTTGAGAGTAGAAATAGCAAAACAGCTGAATATCTTAGATAAAAATGATTATAAACTTCTTTGGGTAACAGAATTTCCACTTTTTGAATATGACGAAGAAGAAAAAAGATATGTTGCAAAACATCATCCATTTACTTCCCCAATGGAACAAGATGTTAATTTATTAGAAACTGAACCCCATAAAGTTAGGGCAAAGGCCTATGATATTGTCCTTAATGGAATAGAAATTGGTGGTGGAAGTATTAGAATTCATAACAGTGAATTACAACAAAAGATGTTCAAGGCATTAGGGTTTACAGAAGAAGCAGCATGGGAAAAATTTGGATTTTTACTAGAAGCTTTTAAGTATGGAACGCCACCACATGGAGGTATTGCTTATGGACTTGACAGATTTGTGATGCTTCTTACAGGGAATGATAGTATAAGAGAAGTCATTGCGTTTCCTAAAACACAAAATGCCTCATCGCCTATGACAGAAGATCCGTCTGTAGTAGATAAAAAACAATTAGATGAATTGCATATCCAGGTAATCACAGAAGAATAATCGGCGTGTCTATTGACACTCCGATTATTCTTCTGTAGATCCAAATGATCTAGTTATTTAAATTCTCTTAACTGTGTTACATTTTACTATTGTCGTAAAATAAGTTATAATATGTTATAAAAATTTATTTATAATTATGTTTCAAGCGAGGTGAGACAAATGCATCAATCAGGTAAAGTAATCGAAATATCTGACAATAGAGCAAAAATATTAATGACAAAGCATGCTGCTTGTGGAGACTGTGGTGCATGTCAACATGGAGCAGAAAATATGAATATGCATATTATTGCTGCAAATGAATTAAATGCAAAAGTGGGAGATATGGTGGAAGTGAATATGGAAACCCAAAATGTTTTAGGAGCTGCCTTCATTGTTTATGTAATTCCATTATTTATGATGTTATTTGGGATTGCTGGAGGAAGTTATCTATTAAAATCTATAGGAATAATTGAAAATGCGGAAATATATGGGGCAATGATAGGTTTTGCCTTCATGACGATTACATTTTTTATTATAAAAAAATTTGAAGGCAAATTTAAGAAGGATAAAAGGTATGTTCCAGTAATATCACGAATTTTATAGCTTTTTATATTAAAAATATGGTATAAACTGAATCTTAGTTTATACCATATTTTTAATATAAAAAGATGTATTATGATTTTTTTATAACAGTTTTTTTAAGTTGAACAAGCATTCTCATAAAAGAAGACACAATTAAAATAGCTGCTGCAATGCTACCAGCGATGAATATTGTTTCTGTACCAATTCTTGCAGATTTATACAAATCATTTTCTATCATTGCAATCATTGTATAGTACGTTCCTACGCCAGGAACGAGAGGCAGTATGCCGGGAATTACAAATACTGTGACAGCTTCTTTGAATTTTCTAGCAAATATCTCGCTAATACCTGCTACCACAAGGGCACCTATAAAGGTAGCAAATACAGGAGAATGTAAAAGCATTTTTGAGTAAATAAATGCAGACCATCCTATAGCACCTCCAAAAGAAGCTTTAATAATTGTGTTTTTAGGAATATTAAATAATACCGCAAAGCCTATTGTTGCAAGAAACGAAAATACAAACTGTGATAATATCATCGTACACCTCCGAAAATTTGTATCCAAGTATTCATAACAGTTCCTGCTCCCACAGCAATCGCTATTGCAATAATAGCTGCTTCTGCAGCTCTAGCAAGTCCAGATAAAAAGTCGCCAGATATAGAATCTCGAATTGCATTGGTAATTGCCACACCAGGAACTAGAATCATAATGGAACTAATGATGATTTTGTCTAAGTTAACACCAATGTTTAAGTGTACAGCTAAAATAGCTAATAAGGATGCCATGGCCCCTCCACTAGCATTTTGTATAAATACATTAGAATTTAAATTGTCAACAAAAGTAACAAAAATATACACTAAGATAGAGACAAAGAATGAAGTGATTGCATCGGTAATCGTTGCGCCTAATAAGATCCCTAAAAAAGCTGAAGTAATGCCGGCACATAGCGTCTTTAAATACTTGTTATATTTAGGTAATGCATCGATATCTCTTAGTATTTTCATTCCTTCATCTGTTGATAAATGAGAAATTGCAATTGTACGAGAAAAATCATTAATTTTTGATATTTTATTTAAGTCAATGGTTCTATTTTTAATTCTTTTGAGAAAAGAGATAGCCTCATCTCCATTGTTTTGGTCATCTACTGAGACAAATATGCCTGTAGGTGTTACGAAAGATTCTACTCGATTTATGTTATATGCTTGACAGATACGAATAATAGTATCTTCTACACGATAGGTTTCGGCACCGTTTTTGAGCATGATTTCTCCTGCATATAGTGCAAGTGCAAGAATGTTTTTTTTAGTGGGATGCATGATGGATCACTCCTTTACACATTTCTATATCAAGTATTTAAAAATATAAACTATAATTTAATTCAGGTGGAGTATACTCTCCACCTGAATTTCTACTATTTGGTTTCAGCAGAATAGCTTATTTTACAACAGAATCAATTATAACAGAATAGAAATTAGGTTACAATATAATATAAGTTAAGAATTGTAATTTTTTTATGATTTGAAGGTAAAATATTTTACTAGTATTTTGAAACAAAAGTTGTAAAATATGCTAATTAAAATTATAATAAGATTTAAGCAAGTTTAAGTATACTTTAATTACATAAGAAAGGAGTTCAAAATAATGAATTTTGACAATTTGAAACGCGCGGACATAGATGTTTTCTGTGCAATTGAAAAAGAAATCGAGAGGCAACACAGTAAAATAGAACTAATTGCTTCAGAAAACTTTGTTAGTAGCGCAGTAATGGAAGCAATGGGGAGTCAACTAACTAATAAATATGCTGAAGGTTATCCTGCTAAGAGGTATTATGGTGGATGTGAATATGTTGATATAGTAGAAGATTTAGCAAGAGATCGCCTAAAAAAGCTGTTTAATGCAGAACATGCAAATGTGCAACCTCATTCAGGTGCGAATGCAAATATAGGAGTGTATTTTGCCGTTCTAAAGCCTGGTGATACTGTTTTAGGTATGAATCTTTCCCATGGAGGACACTTAACTCACGGTAGTCCGGTGAATATGTCTGGAAAATACTTCAACTTTGTGGACTATGGTGTAGATAAAGAAACAGAAAAGGTCAATTATGAAGAAGTACGAAGAATAGCAAAAGAGATAAATCCTAAATTAATTGTAGCGGGTGCCAGTGCATACCCTAGAACCATTGATTTTAAGTTATTTAGAGAGATTGCGGATGAAGTAGGCGCTTATTTAATGGTAGATATGGCTCATATTGCAGGATTAGTAGCAGCAGGACTACATCCAAATCCATGTGATTATGCACACTTTGTTACAACAACAACACATAAAACCCTAAGAGGACCAAGGGGCGGTGCTATTCTGTGTAAAGAAGAATTTGCAAAGCAAATTGATAAAGCGATTTTTCCAGGAATTCAAGGGGGTCCTTTAATGCATGTGATTGCTGCTAAAGCTGTAAGCTTCAAAGAAGCATTAACGGATGAATTTAAAGAATACCAAAACCAAATTATAAGAAATGCTGCAAAACTAGCAGAAGAACTAACGAAAAGAGGATTTAGACTTGTTTCAGGGGGAACAGATAATCACTTACTACTATTAGACCTGCGAAATCAAGAGATTACAGGAAAAGATGCAGAAAAGCGATTAGATGAAGCAGGTGTTACAGTAAATAAAAATACCATTCCTTATGATCCACAAAGTCCTTTTGTAACCAGTGGCATTCGAATCGGAACCCCAGCAGTGACTACAAGAGGTATGAAAGAAGAAGATATGACAGAGATTGCAGAGATTATAAGTGTAGTTATAAAGACACCAGAAAAAATCGAACAAGCAAAAGAGATGATAGCAAAATTATGTGCTAAGTTTCCACTATATAAATAAATGCATGGCCAAATCCTTGGCCATGCATTTATTTATATAGTGATAATATAATCAGAAAGGATTGAAGAAAATTTTATAGAATACTAATGAAAGGACTTTTTATATTGAAAGGAAGAATTTCATGGAAAAATATATACGAGAAATATTAGAAATTATTTTGGAGCATATTGACGAAGGTGTGCATGTTATAGACAATGAAGGTCGCACAATAATATATAATCATGCCATGACAGAATTAGAAGGCATGGAAGTAGAAGATGTTTTAAACAAGAAGCTTTTAGATGTTTTTCCAAGTTTAAACAAAGAGAGTAGTACATTACTACGTGTATTAAGGACTGAAGAAAAATTAATCAATCATCCACAAACTTACTTAAATAATTACAATAAAGAAATTACTACGATTAATACAACGCTACCCATTATTTTGAAGGGAACAAAGGTGGGCGCATTAGAAATTGCAAAAAATATTACGAAAATTAAGCATTTATCAGACCAAATCATGTCATTGCAATCACAATTGGCAAAGCCAGAAAAACAAAAAAAACATCTAAAAAGATTTACCTTTGATAGTATTATAGGAGAAAATAAGGACTTTATAAAAGCCATTAATTATGCTAAAAAAGCGGCTGAATTCTCTTCAAGTGTTTTAATCTATGGAGAAACAGGCACAGGAAAGGAACTAGTCGCTCAGAGTATTCATTATTCAGGTCCTAGAGCACCCAAAACTTTTCTTGCACAAAACTGTGCGGCTATACCTGAAACCTTATTGGAGGGAATATTATTTGGAACAGTAAAGGGAAGCTTCACTGGAGCAGTAGATAGACCTGGTTTATTTGAACAAGCAAATGGCGGAACTATATTTCTTGATGAAATTAATTCTATGGGATTACAATTACAATCCAAATTGCTGCGTGTATTGCAAGAGGGTACCATACGAAGAATTGGAGCATTAAAGGATATTCCTATAGACGTAAGGATTATTGCCAGTACTAATGAAGAGCCCTATGAGGCTATTGAAAAAGGGAGACTTCGAAAGGACCTTTTTTATAGAATTAATGTTATTTCCATTAATTTACCTCCTCTAAGAGAGAGAAAAGATGATATTGAGCAATTAACCTATTATTTTATTCATAAGCATAATAAAAAGTTTAATAAGAAAGTTGAAAAAATTGATTCATTTGTATTAGATGCTTTTGAAAGGTATAAATGGCCTGGAAACATAAGAGAATTAGAAAACACGCTAGAAGGGGCAATGAATATTGTCGGAAATGAAAAAATATTAAGAAAAGAACATTTTTCTCCTCAAATACATGCAAAAATATTTGCGCTTCCCTATCAACACGAGTATAAGGTAAAAGAAAATCTAACGCATACACTGGAGGTCATAGAAAAAGATATTATTACAGGAGTACTAACAACTTGTGATTACAACATTTCTGAAGCTGCAAGACAATTAGGAATAAAGCGACAAACATTACAGCATAAATTAAAAAAATTAAATATTGGAAAATAGACCTGCAAAAATATTTGCATAAAACCTGCAAAAACATTTGCAGGTTTTATATATTGAGCAGTTGTATAAAACTTTTAGTATGTAAACACTTCAAATTTAATGCATAATAATGCATTAAATAACAGAAAATAGGAAAATAATGCATAAATTTAAGAAAAGAGCAGATGAAAAATACAAGGAATTGGCACAAATATTGCAATAACATTATACTGAAAAGTTAAAATAATTTTGGAGGTGTCTATAAATGAAAAATGAAAATGTAAAAGTGATTATTTGGGGATTAGGTGCTATGGGCGGTGGCATGGCAAAAATGCTGCTCAAGAAAAAAGGAGTAGACATCGTAGGTGTAGTTGGTAGAGGAGATAAATTAGGAAAGAGCATGTATGAGCTTTTAGGCATAGACAGAGGAGAAAGATCGGACGTGATCATGGGAACATATGAAGAGGTGATCACAGAAAAGGCAGCGGATGTTGTCTTAATCTGCACAGATTCTTTTACAAAAAATACTTTTGATAAAATCAAATTTGTTCTTGAAAAGAAAATTAATGTAGTATCAAGTGCGGAAGAAATGTCTTACCCTCAAGCACAGGAGCCAGAATTGGCTGCAGAAATGGATAAGATTGCAAAAGAAAATGGTGTTACCGTATTAGGAACAGGTATTAATCCAGGACTAATCATGGACTTGTTAGTAGTAACCTTAACAGGGGCATGTGAAGAAGTAGACCATGTTGTAGCACGAAGAGTAAATAGTTTATCTCCATTTGGACCAGCGGTTATGGAAGAACAGGGAATTGGTATTACCGTTGATGCGTTTAAAAAAGGTGTTGAAGAAGGTACTTTAGCTGGACATGTTGGTTTTGCTGAATCTATTAGAATGATTACAGATGCAATTGGTTGGAAATTAAGTGATGAAGTAAAGCAAACGATGGAGCCAATCGTTTCAAATGTATATAGAAAAGCGCCTTATGCTGAAGTACAGCCAGGTGATGTAGCAGGTTGTGCAATGAAAGGATTTGGATATGTTGATGGTGAATTAAAGGTTGAAATGGATCATCCTCAGCAAATAGAGCCAGAATTAGAAGGAACCAATACTGGAGACTATATTACAATTAAAGGCATTCCAAATATAAATATGTCTATTAATCCAGAAGTTCCTGGTGGTATCGGTACAATTGCAATGTGCGTAAATATGATTCCACATGTTATCAATGCAAGACCAGGACTTAAGACAATGATTGATTTACCTGTGCCAAGAGCAATTATGGGAGATATGAGAGACTTAATCGAAAGGTAGGCGTAAAAAATGAAAGCAGTGAAAGGGAATTGGGTGTCAATCCATAATATCGTTTTATCACCTAGCGAGAGAGCACCTCAAGTACCAGATGATACAAAAAAGGTACCTTTAGAAACATGGGTAAAGGGTTTTTTACAAGCAGATGCTGAAATTGGTGATGAGGTAGAAGTAAAAACCATTACAGGCAGAGTGGCAAAAGGAAAATTAATAGAAGTAAATCCAACCTATACCCATAACTATGGTAATTTTGTACCTGAGCTTCTTCAAATTGGCCTTCAGTTAAGAGAAATACTAGATGGAGGTGAAGCTCATGAGTAAAGATATGAGTTATCAAGGAGTTATGTCAAGAAGAAATGAGATCATGAAAAAAGCTGTAGGAATTGATTATAGCCAATTTGAGTCAGGAACGATCGCATTTGATTATGAAAGAATGATGCGTGAAACAGGATATACATTGGAAGAAATGCAAAAAATCCAGGGAAGTACAGGCGTAGGTAATACACCGCTTTTAGAGCTAAGAAACTTGACAAAACTTGCACGTAAAATGGCTCCAAAAGGAAAAGGTGCTCGAATTTTTATTAAAGATGAGGCATCAAACCCATCAGGAAGCTTTAAAGCAAGAAGAGCCGCTAATGCAGTATATCATGCTAAAAAATTAGGATATAAGGGTGTTATTGCGGCTACGAGTGGTAACTACGGTGCTGCTGTAGCGAGTCAAGCAGCTATACATGGTTTAAAATGTATCATTGTACAAGAGTGCTATGACAGCAGGGGTGTGGGTCAGCCAGAAATCATAGAAAAAGCTAGAAAATGTGAGGCTTATGGAGCTGAAGTTGTACAATTAACGGTTGGACCAGAATTGTTCTATACATTTTTGAGACTATTAGAAGAAACTGGTTATTTTAATGCATCCTTATATACGCCTTTTGGTATTGCAGGGGTAGAAACTTTAGGGTATGAAATTGCTATGCAGTTTAGAGAAAGAGAAGGACGAGACCCTGATGTAGTTGTTTGTACGAATGCAGGTGGCGGAAATTTAACGGGTACAGCGAGAGGGTTAATCAAAGCAGGTGCGGATAGAGTGACTGTTGTAGGAGCCAGTGTAAACTTACGAGGATTACACATGGCCAGTGATGAGCAATTTAATAAAAAATCCTTTACAACAGGACATACAGGATTTGGAATTCCATTTGCTACAGGACCTGATAGATCTGACGTTCCAAGATCTGCAGCCAGACCCTTGAGATACATCGATAGATACGTTACAGTGGCGCAAGGAGAAGTATTTTATATGACAGAAGCTTTGGCGCAACTAGAAGGATTGGAAAGAGGACCTGCAGGAAATACATCTCTAGCAGCAGCATTTAGTATTGCTCAAGAATTAGATCAAGATCAGATTGTTGTTGTGCAAGAAACGGAATATACAGGTGCTGGAAAGCATATCCAGCCACAGTTGTCTTTTGCTAGAGAAAATGGCATAGACATAAGGTTTGGCAACCCTGAAGAAGAAGTTCCAGGAAGCCATATCATATTACCAACTCATCCAAGCATGATTAAGGCAAAGGATTTAGATTTAAATAAACTAAGAAAATCCTATATTAATCACTGTGTAGATGGACAAAATACGGATTACATTTCACAATCTGATTTGGAATTCTTAACCCAAGATACAAAATCAACAGAAGCGTTTGTAAGACAGGTATTGAGCGAAAAAAATATAGTTATCAAAGAATAGAAATCAAAAAAGAAAACAGCGTACAATATAAGCATGCTTATATTGTACGCTCATTGTCCTATAAACTATCAAAATTGGAGGAAAGAAAATGAAGAGAGCTGATGATTTTCAACAACGAAGACAGCATCTGCAAAATCTGACCGATGAACAACTAAAAGAAAGATTTTGGGAGCTAGCTGGAAAACTTGTAGATCCATTATTAGAATTAGCCCATAAAAATACGACACCTTCTATTGAAAGATCAGTATTATTGCGTATGGGTTTTTCCAGCTTAGAGGCAAAAGGAATTGTGGAAGGGGTCATGGATCGAGGTCTCATGGGAAAAGGCGCTGGCCATGTGGTATATAAATTAGCAAAAGCAAAAGATATGGAGATACGAGAAGCAGGTTTAGCATTGTTAGAAGGTCAATACTGGGATGAGGTAATTGGAATGTTTGAAGGAGGTGTAAAATAATGGAACTAAAAAAGAATGAAAAATTAGATATAAAAGAAATATTACATGATCTTGAAAATTATAGACCTAAAAGAAGAGGTTGGGTTTGGAGAAAACAGGAAGAAAACTTAGAAGTAGGTCCGTTTACCTACAAAAATTGTTCTACGCCTCTTAAAAACAGTGTACCACTACCTTCTGCAAAGTATTTTGGAGATATTGATCCGCAACCAGATTATTCCATTACAACAGAAATCGCTTCTGGTAGATTCGAAGATGATATAAGACGTATGAGGATGGCTGCTTGGCATGGTGCTGACCACATTATGGTTATAAGAACTGCTGGTCAATCCCATTTTGATGGCTTGATCGAAGGAACACCACAAGGAATCGGTGGTATTCCCATTACTAGAAAGCAAGTAAGAGCACAAAGAAAAGCACTAGATCTGATTGAAGAAGAAGTAGGAAGACCAATCAATTATCATTCCTATGTAAGTGGTGTTGCAGGTCCTGATATTGCTGTAATGTTTGCAGAAGAAGGCGTAAATGGTGCACACCAAGACCCTCAGTACAATGTATTGTATAGAAACATCAATATGGTACGCTCTTTTGTAGATGCGGCAGAATCTAAGACGATGATGACATGGGCAGATATTGCACAAATTGATGGTGCCCATAATGCCAATGCAACAGCTAGGGAAGCATGGAAGGTTATGCCTGAACTAATGGTACAACATGCACTTAACTCAATTTTTTCTGTAAAGGTAGGTATGAAGAAATCAAATATTTGTTTATCTACTGTACCACCTACGGCACCTCCAGCACCTTGTATGCATTTGGATTTACCTTATGCAGTGGCTTTAAGAGATTTATTTTCTGAGTATAGAATGAGGGCTCAGATGAATACAAAATATATGGAATCTTCTACAAGAGAAGCAACTGTTACCCATGTATTGAACTTGATGATTTCAAGATTAACAAGTGCAGATATTCAATCAACCATTACACCAGATGAAGGAAGAAATGTGCCTTGGCATATTTATAATGTAGAAGCTTGTGATACGGCAAAACAAGCTTTAGTAGGTATGGATGGTTTGTTAGATTTAGTGGAATTAAAAAAAGAAGGATATTTGCCAGAAAAAGTACGTGAACTAAAAGAAAGAGCTGTATTGTTTATGGAAGAAATGCTTGAAGTAGGTGGATACTTTAAAGCAGTGGAAGAAGGATTTTTCGTAGATTCTGGGTATTATCCAGAAAGAAATGGTGATGGTATTGCTAGAAAAAGTGAAGGTGGCGTAGGTGCAGGGGCAATTTTTGAAAGAGACAAAGATTATTTTGCACCGGTTACCGCTCATTTTGGGTATAACAATGTTGCCCAATATGATGAAGCAGTTGCCGACAATCCTTCTAAGCTTATCAATGGTTGTACCTTTGAAGCACCTGAGAAAATTATATATATTGACGAATTAGATGAAACAGATAATGTAAATGTAAGATTAGAAGAAACCAAAGAATTGAGAGAGACAAGCAAGATTAAACCTGAAGTTGAATGGATGGGTGATGGTATTGTTCAGCTAGATCTTTTCTTACCTGCTAGCAGAAGAGTCGCGGAATTTGCTGCACTTGAAATGGGTAAGAAAATGGGATTAGAAGATGTAGAAGTGATTCACAAAGAAATCATGCATCCCGCAGAAGGAACAAGAATCCAATTAAAAGGAAGAGTAGCTTTTACGGTGGATGCAGATTCACTGGTAATTCCTCCTGAGCCTGAAATCATGTCAGACGAAGAAATTCGTGCAGATATAGAAGAAAAACCTATGAAAATTGTTGCAGGTACTGTAGGAGAAGACGAACATTCTGTGGGACTAAGAGAAATTATTGACATTAAACATGGTGGTATAGAAAAGTATGGTATAGAATGTCATTATCTTGGTACATCGGTACCATTAGAGAAACTAGTAGATGCAGCCATAGAATTAAATGCAGATGCAATTTTGATGTCTACTATCATTAGCCATGATGAAATTCATTATAAAAACATGAAAAGAATGCACGAGTTATGTATAGAAAAAGGTATTCGTGATCGAATTATGATTGCTGCTGGTGGAACCCAAGTGACGCCAGAAATAGCTGTTAAACAAGGCGTTGATGCAGGGTTTGGTAGAGGAAGTAAAGGTGTACATGTGGCTACTTTCCTTGTAAAGAAAAGAAGGGAAATGAATAATGAAAATTAATGTTTTGGTTGCAGAGATAGGCAGTACTACTACTGTAGTCAATGCGTTTGCAGATATTCACACAGATCATCCAAAGTTTATTGGACAGGGGCAGGCTCCTACTAGTGTATTTGAAGGTGACGTCAATATAGGTCTTCAAGCAGCGATAGATGATTTGAAAAATAAATTAAAAATCGATACGCTGTCTTATGATGATATGTTAGCTACCAGCAGTGCAGCGGGTGGATTAAAAATGACTGTACATGGTTTGGTGTATGATATGACCGTACGTGCAGCAAAGGAAGCTGCTTTAGGTGCTGGGGCTATTATCCATCAAGTTACTGGCGGCAGGTTAAGAAGAACAGATATCAAGAAAATCAATGAAATTCATCCAAATCTTATATTAATTGCTGGGGGGGTTGACTACGGAGAAAGAGATACTGCACTGCACAATGCTGAGCTAATTGCAGATATGAATATTCAAACTCCAGTGGTCTATGCAGGCAATATCGAGAATCAAGAAGAAATTCGTGAAATTTTTAAGGATAAGCCGAATCAACTCTATATTGTAGATAATGTTTATCCTAAGATTGATCAGTTAAATGTTGAACCTACAAGGAAATTAATTCAAGATGCATTTGAAGAGCATATCATACATGCACCTGGAATGGCAAGCGTGAGAGAATTAGTGAATGGTCCCATCATTCCTACTCCAGGGGCTGTGATGGAAGCTTCAAAGCTTTTAAAAGAAGCTATAGGTGATTTGATTACCTTAGATGTAGGAGGAGCTACTACCGACCTTCATTCTGTGACAGAGGGAAGTGAAGAAATCAATAGGATTCTTATTAGTCCAGAGCCAATAGCAAAGAGAACTGTAGAAGGTGATCTTGGTGTGTATGTGAATATGCCAAACCTTGTAGAAAGAATTGGGAAAGAGCTATTAAGTGAAAAACTTGGACTTGATATAGAAGAATTAATGAAAAACCATAAACCCATACCGGATACACCAGCATTAATAAAATTTGTAGAAATGCTGACACAAGAAGCAGTTTTAACGGCAGTACAACGTCATGCAGGGCAATTAAGAAATTTATACGGTCCTTCAGGTAAAAAGACATTGGCAGAAGGGAAAGATCTTACCAATGTTCAGTGGATTGTTGGAACGGGCGGCGCTTTAACAAGATTACCGAATAGGGTAGAAATATTAAAACAAATAGCAACGAAAAATAAAGGAGATTATTTATTACCTACGACCGAAGCAAAAATTATTATTGACAACCACTATATTATGGCTTCCCTAGGGGTATTATCTAAAAAATATCCAGAGGCTGCATTATCTTTAATGAAGCAGAGCTTAGACATAGAATAAACATTAGCCGGGAATATATCCCGGCTATCTATTTAAAGAGAGGAGGCAACAAGGTGAATATCTGTCCAAGACTTGAGGTTGATTTGAATAAAATTAAGCATAATACCAAAGTATTAGCTGAAAGATGTAAAAGGTCAAATATCCAGTTAGCAGGTGTCACGAAGGTATTCTGTGGAAATCCAGAAATAGCACAAGCCATTGTTGAGGGTGGCGTAGTGATGCTTGCAGATTCACGAATAGAAAACCTTAAAAAAATTGCGTCGATTGAGATTCCAAAGCTCCTTTTGAGATTACCTATGAAAAGTCAAGTAGAGGACGTTGTAAAATATGGGGATATTAGTCTGAATTCTGAGCTTGAGACGATAAAAGCATTAGGGCAAGCTGCTGTGGCACAGGATAAAGTCCATAAGATTATTCTAATGATAGATTTAGGAGATTTGCGAGAGGGCGTTTGGCAGGATCATGCAATAGATATTGTAGGAGATATATTAAAACTGGAAGGGATTCAATTAATAGGCATTGGAACTAACTTAACTTGTTATGGAGGAGTTATTCCAAATACTCAAAACCTAGGAATGTTGACAGAAATAGCAAGTATGATTGAAAACCAGTTTGATATTTCTTTAGAGATTATTTCAGGGGGTAACTCAAGTAGCTTATATTTGTTAGAGAAAGATGAAATGCCAAAGCGAATCAATCATTTAAGATTAGGAGAATCTGTTTTGTTAGGTAGAGAAACGGCCTATGGCAATATTATTAAAGATACTTATCAAGATGCATTTACCTTTGTAGCAGAAATTATAGAATTAAAAGAAAAACCGTCTACACCAATAGGTGAGATTGGAGTAGATGCTTTTGGAAATAAACCAACATTTGTTGATAGAGGCATTCGAAAACGAGCAATTCTTGGTGTAGGAAGACAGGATGTATCTGTTACCAATATAACACCTTTAGATAAAAGGATAATTATATTAGGAGCTAGCAGCGACCATCTTATTATGGATGTAACGGATTGTGAAAAGGAGTATAGAGTAGGAGATGAAATAAGATTTGAGGTTGAATATGGAGCGTTGCTCCAACTAATGACCTCAGAATATATTCAAAAAGTAATGAAATAAAACTGTTTGAAATAATCCATATCATGTGCAGATGCACATGATATGGATTATTTTTTATAGAGTTATTAATACAATTTAATTCAATAATATAAGGACACTCTACGTCTAACAGTTTGTTTATCATATCACCATTTTATAGGCTAAAGAATAAATTAATATATGAAAAGGATTTATGAATGGATATAAGATTTTATAACCGTTAGGGGGCAGAGAGAAGTTGAGTGGAATCATTGGTATGATCGCAAAAAATAAGCAAATAAAGGAAAAAGAAATATTTAAGCTAAATCGTTTGATGATTCATAGGGGCCCTGACGGAGAAAGTATTTATGTGAATAAAAATGTGGCTATTGCATATAGAAAGCTTTTGATAACACATTCCAAAACTCAAGGGCTTCCTATTTATTACGAAGATCGCAAACTGGCTATTGTGTGGGATGGAACAATCTATAATTCCATGGAGTTAAGAAAAGATTTAATGGATAAAGGACATGTTTTTTACACTGATGAGGATACAGAAATCCTTATTTGTGGATACAAACAATATGGAATAAATATATTTGATAAAATCAATGGTATGTTCGCAATTGCTATTTATGATATGAACGAGGATGCATTTATTTTAGCGAGAGATAGATTTGGTGAAAAACCTTTATATTATTATGATGACCAAGATCAATTTATATTTGCATCAGAATTAAAATCAATTTTAGCATGTGAGATAAAAAAAGATATCAATATTGAGGCATTAAATCAATATCTTACATTCACATATATTCCTGCTCCAAATACAATTTTTAAGAATGCATATAAGCTAGAACCTGGGTATTGTATGAAAATAATTGAGAATAGCGTTGAAAAGTTTCAATATTATAGCCTGAGCAAAAAGATAAACACACAAAATACTATAATGAGTTTTAATGAATGTAAGGAAAACCTAAGAAAGATTTTAATGCAATCTGTTAGAAATAAAATGATAAGTGATGTACCAGTTGGGGCTTTTTTAAGCGGTGGCATAGATTCTAGCATCATTGTTGGAATTATGTCAAGATTGTTTAATAAATCTGTGCATACTTTTTCCATAGGATTTAATGTCAAAGAATACGATGAGTCGAGGAAAGCAAATGAAGTTGCAAAATTTAATAAAACCAATCCCCATCGTTTTATTTTAAACTATGATGATACATTAGACATTTTAGATAGAATCATTATGCATTTTGATGAACCTTTTGCAGATGCATCTGCGATCCCTACTTATTTTGCATCTAAATTAGCTGGTGAAAAAGTTAAAGTTGTATTGACCGGTGATGGTGCTGATCAGATATTTGCAGGGTCTAATCAATATTTAATACAGTATTATAGAAATTTATATGATAGGATACCAAAAATCTTAAGAAAAAGGTTCATTGAAAGTATGATTTATAAAATACCCCATCACCCTTTCGTTAATAGTAAATTAAGAAAAGTAAAGAGGGTTATTCGTTCATCAGAGGCCTGTGATGGATATACCATGAAGTATGAAATGTTAAGTCTTGCCTATCAAGATCAATTGCGGCAACAGCTATTAAGCAAAAAAAACTATAAAGACATCAAAGAAAGCATCAAAAGACTTTATGAGGAGGTACAAGGAGATCCACTTATAAAGAGTTTACATTTAGATACTAAAATGTTTTTAGAAGGTGGCTTACTTACGAAAGTGGATAGAATGAGCATGTTAAATTCTATAGAAAAAAGGTCACCATTTTTAGATAAAGATGTTGTGGAATTATCATTTAAAATACCAAGCAATTTTAAATTAAATAAAAATAAAACAAAATATATCCTTAAAGAAACCTTTAAAGATATTTTACCCCCAAAAATAATTCATATGCCTAAGCATGGATTTAATGTACCTGTAGGAGCATGGTTAAAAGGTCCTTTAAAGGAAGAATTGCTATACCTCACTTCCAAAGAAACGATATTGTCACAAGACATTTTTAATTATGATTATATTCATAAAACAATACAAGAGCATTTGAACAATAACAATGATAATTCTTTTAAATTGTGGACTTTGTATGTATTTCAAAAATGGTACTATAAAAATTTCCTTTAGAATGTTAAACGTATAACTTTCCGTTAACAGTGTTGGCGAATATTGGAGAAAAATAAGAGCATATGGGACATTTATATTGGAGGATATAAAATGGGTAATGATGGATACAATTTTCCTAAACACACTAAGTTTTTAGTAACAGGTGGAGCGGGTTTTATCGGTTCGAATCTTGTTGAAAAAATATTACATTTTGGCTATAAAGTAAAGGTTCTAGATAATTTCTCAACAGGGAAAGAGAAAAATATGAAAGAATTTTTATGTCATCCTAATTTTAAACTGATAAAGGGAGATATACGAAATATAGAAGACTGTCAGAGGGCATGTAAATCTATAGATTATGTACTTCATCAAGCAGCCTTAGGTTCTGTACCATGGTCTATAAACGATCCTAAAACAACCAACGACATCAATATAACAGGTATGTTAAATATGATGATTGCAGCCAAAGATAACCAAGTACAAAAACTTGTATATGCGTCATCATCCGCAGTGTATGGAGATGAATGCAGTTTACTAAAAAAAGAAAATAGATTGGGTAAACCACTTTCTCCATATGCCATTACAAAGCTAGCCAATGAAATATATGCTAAAAATTTTTTTGAACAATATGGATTGCCTACTATAGGTTTAAGATATTTTAATGTTTTTGGGAAAAGACAAGATGCCCATTCAGTATATGCAGCAGTAATACCTATCTTTGTACAAAAACTTCTTAAAAAAGAATCCCCAACAATTTATGGAGATGGAGCCCAATCAAGAGATTTTACTTATATAGAGGATGTCATACAAGCGAACTTAAAAGCATGTTTAGCTGGAGAAGAAGCCTTAGGAGAAGTTTTTAATATAGCGTATGGCAAAAGCATTAGCTTAAATGAGTTATATGCAATGCTATGTAAAAGACTGAAAGTGAATATTAAGCCTGTTTATGAGCAAGAACGAGATGGAGATGTGAAGTATTCTCATGCAGATATTGCAAAAGCTATGGAAATATTGGGATATTGCCCAAAATACGATATAGATACAGGTTTGGCATTGACGATACATTGGTATAAAAACAATTTGTAAAATACAAATATTTTTATAATATAAGGAATTGTGTATATAAAGAAATAAAAATGATTATAAATGAAATAGAAAGTAAAGAGGGGAATAGATATGCATAAAATTGGGATCATCGGCTCTGGCTACGTAGGATTAGTAACCGGAGCATGTTTAGCTGATTTTGGGATGGATGTATTATGTATAGATAACAATGAAAAAAAAATTAATGCATTGCAGCAGGGAGAAATTCCAATTTATGAACCTAGATTGGGCAATCTTGTGAAAAAAAATGTTTCTTATCAAAGGTTGCATTTTTCTACAGATATAAAAACCGCTGTAAAACAGAGTGAAATTATTTTCATAGCCGTTGGAACGCCTCCTACAGAAGATGGAAGTGCGGATTTACAGTATATAATACAAGTTGCTGAAGATATTGGGAAATATATAAACGGTTATAAAGTCATTGTTACTAAATCGACTGTTCCTGTAGGGACAGGTCAAAAAATTAAAAAAATAATTTCAAATATCTTAAAAGAGAGAAAAGAAAATTATACTTTTGATGTAGTATCAAATCCAGAATTTTTAAGAGAAGGATCTGCAATAGATGATTTTATTCATCCAGATCGTATTATTTTAGGAGTAGAATCAGAAAGAGCTAGGAGCATGCTAGAGAATGTTTATAGTTTTTTCTATCAACAGAAAATTCCTTTTCTTATTACGAATATAGAAACAGCAGAAATGATAAAATATGCCTCAAATGCATTTTTGGCTATGAAAATTACCTATATTAATGAACTAGCAACTCTCTGTGAAAGAGTAAAAGCAGATATTATCTATGTAGCTAGAGCGATGGGTATGGACCAACGTATTAGTCCAAAATTTCTAAATCCTGGACCTGGATATGGTGGAAGTTGTTTTCCTAAGGATACAAAGGCTTTGGTAAGACTAGGACAAGAATATGGGGAACCTTTAACATTAATAGAACAAACAATTAGTGCGAATGAAAAGCAAAAATATAAGATGTTAGAGAAAATTAAGTATGCTATGGGAAATTTAGTTGATAAAACCTTAGGGATATTAGGAATCACTTTTAAACCAGATACAGATGATATGAGAGAAGCTCCTTCTTTAGTTATTTTAGAAAAATTAGCAAAAGAAAAAGTAAAAATGAAGATATATGACCCTAAAGGAGAAAAAGAGGGAAAATGGAGATTTGAACATATTCAAAATAATCTTCAATTTTGTAATAATCCATATGAAGCTGTACAAGGAACAGATGGCTTGGTGATATTGACAGAATGGAATGAATTTAGAAATCTAGATTTATGTCAAATCAAAAATATCATGAAAGATAATTACTTTTTTGATTTTAGAAATATCTATGAGCGGGATGAAGTAGAGAAAGAGGGATTTCAATACTATTGTATAGGAAGATAAATAATAGTAGTAGATAAAATTTTATATTGTAAAAAATTAAGGACCAATGAAGTATGATTCTATTGGTTCTTTATTATTTTCCTAAAATATAGAGCTATAGAATGTATTGTTTTATAGGAACATATAGAAACATGTGTGCATATATATATTAGTAATGTATATGTCAGCAAGATAAAGTTCTAAGATAGATATGAGGGAGCGTTGGCAATGAAAAAAAATATAGCCATCATTGTACCGAGATTAACCGGTGGTGGTGCAGAAAGAGTAGCATCAAATTTATCGCTTTATCTCTCCAACGAATATGAAAAATATATTATTGTATACCACGCAGAAAAAATAGATTATCCATATAAGGGAAAGCTCATCAATTTGAATACCAAGGCGGCATCAAATATTATTGGCAAGATGATCAATTTTGTAAAAAGAGTATACAAAATAAGAAAAATAAAAAAACAGCATCACATAGAAACCACAATAAGCTTTATGGAAGGGCCTAATATTGTCAATATTTTTTCCAAATATAAAGATCAAGTAATTCTTTCTGTTCATACTTTTATATCAAAAAGAGAGGATAATTTTTATAGCAAAGTATATAAAAAACTAATTAAAATGTTTTACAATATGGCAGATGTTATTGTAGTAGTGTCAGAATCAATCAAAAAAGATTTAATTAAAAACTATCAACTGAAGAAAGAAAAACTACGAGTTATCTATAATCCTATGGACATTCAAGCCATACAGCTCATGGCAAAACAAGAAATAGAAGAAAAGTATTCAGAAATATTTTCGCATCCAGTTATGATCAATGTTGGAAGATGTATAAAAGCAAAGGGACAGTGGCATTTAATAAGAGTATTTAAAAAAGTAAAGGAAAAAATACCTGATATAAAACTTGTGATTCTAGGAGAAGGAGAATTGAAAGAATATCTAGAGAACTTAGTAAAAGAATTAAAATTAGAAGAAGATGTATATTTTTTAGGATTTCAGAAAAATCCTTTTCAATATATTTCAAGGTCTATCGTTTATGTATTTCCATCACTCTTTGAGGGATTTCCTAATGCTTTACCGGAAGCAATGGCATGTGGACTGCCTGTTATTGCAGCAGATTGCAAGTCTGGACCTAGAGAAATATTAGCACCCAATACAAATATTGAGATGGAAACACAAACAATCCAGTATACCCAATATGGTATATTAGTTCCCGTATGTGATGGAAATTTTTATTCTGCATATGATCCCTTGACCGAAAAAGAATTAGTGCTCGTAAATAGTATTACAAACTTAGTAAGAGATAAAGATTTAAGTGAAAAATATGCCCAATACGGACGACAAAGAGTTCAAGCGTTTAATATAGATCGCATCATTGCTAAATGGATAGATATTATTTAGTTTTATAAATAACGATAATGATGAAAGGAGAAATCTTATGCTGACAACATTTAAAAAAAAATATTTTTTTAAAATTGCAGAGATATATTTTACTAGTCATTATATAGACAATATAAAAGATTGTGATGTGATGATATATTTTTTTTCATCAAAATTTATCAAAGGATGTAAAACCGTTTATACACTTTTATTAGACTTAACGAAAAGTGAAGAAAGCTTATTTTCTGAGGTACACAAACATACGAAACGGAAAATTAAGAAGGCTGAAAATAAAGACCAACTTAATTTTTTTATAAACTATGCACCGACAGATGAAGATATAAAATTGTTTTCACAATTTTATAATACATTTGCAAAAAGTAAAAAACTCAAAAAATGTAGCATGTTAAAATTAAAAACATTAAAAGAAAGTAATGCATTAGTAATTTCTGTTATAAAAGACAAAACAGATAATCCTCTTTGCTACCATGCTTATATTGCTAACCATGAACGTGCAAGGGTATTATACTCAGCATCACTTTTTCGTTTGCCTTCACAACGTGAGAAACGCAACTTTATTGGTGAAGCTAATAGATATCTGCATTGGATGGATATTCAATCATTTAGAGAAAAGGGTTTTATGGTTTATGATTTTGGGGGTTTAACATTAGATAAAGGGAATGAAGCTATGTGGAATATTGACAGATTTAAAATAGGTTTTGGAGGAAAAGTAGTGAAAGAATATATATATATTCAAGCTGAAAGTTTAAGAGGAAAAATTTACAAAAAGATAAAAGACAAGAATTAATCTGCTAAAATTTTTTTGAGAATATCAATAATAGGAGAGATAATTGTGGGCGCTAAATATATATATCGCATGGATGATATTACCCCTTATATGAACTGGAATCAATTCTGGAAATATATCCAGTTGTTTAAAAAAAACAATGTAAAACCTCTTTTAGGAATCGTTCCACATAATCAAGATTTGAACTTAATAATACAAGAAAAGAATACAAATTTTTGGGAGATTATGAGAAGTTTACAGAATCAAGGGATTGTTGAAATTGCTCAGCATGGATATCAGCATAAAGTAGTTAGAACAAAGGAGAAGGGATTGATGAATATTGGTTTTAACGGTTTATCAGAATATGTTGGACATTCTTATGAAATTCAATATAAAATGATAAAATCTGGAAGACATATACTAAGAAGCGAAGGAATAAATACGGATGTTTGGATGGCACCCTGCCATTCCTTTGATACGATAACATTACAGGTTTTAGCTAACCTAGGATTTAGGGCAGTGACAGACGGCATAGCTTTATATCCATTTAAATTTCATGATTTAGTTTTTGTACCACAACAGCTCTGGGCGCCAAGATATTTCCCTTTTGGAATATTTACAATTTGTTTACACATTAACCAGCTTGCTGAGGGGAGGTTTGAAGAAGTAAAAAGACATTTAGAATCTGGTGCAAATATAATTTCTTTTAGCCAGGCAATAAAGCATATGTATAGATTTCAAGATCAAGTAATAAATTGTTTGTTTAAATGGTGTTATATGATTCGCAAAAAAATAAAAAAGCTTGTCTAAACTATCAATCAAGGAATACATAAATTCAAAGATTATAGGACGATATGTATTCCATAAAAAATTTTTGCTTGATAAATAAGATCTTGGAGTAGATAGGATGATAAAAAAAAGTGAAAGTATATTGATGGTAATGGGTATAACGATATTATCAAAGGGCGTAGGATTTATTCGGGAGATTGCTTTGGCATCTATATTTGGTACTACAGCTTATACAGATGCTTATTTGGTAGCTCGAACGATTACCTTAGGACTTTTTTCAGGATTAGGAGGAGCTTTAAGCACCGGATTTATTCCTTTATACACAAATATAATACAAAAATACAATAAAACAAAAGCGCTGAAGTTTACCAACAACCTACTTCATATCGTTATTATTCTTACAATAATTTTAAGCGGTATTGGGATACTATTTTCAGAATCACTGGTTAATCTATTTGCAGTAGGGTTTAAAGGAGAAACATTAAAATTATCCATAAAATTTACACGTATATTATTGCCAGGTATGATTGTAATAGGAGTTAATTTTATTTTAACAGGATATTTAGAAGCCAATAAGAGATTTAATATACCAGCACTTATTGCTTTCCCTAACAATATAATTCTCATAACTGCTATTTTTTTAAGCAGTATTTGGAATAAAGATATATTGATTTACGGAACATTATTGGGCATGTTAAGTCAATTTTTATTTCAATATTATTTTGTCTATAGAACAGGGTATTCCTATCAATTGAAGATCCAGTTAAGGGATAGAAATATAAAAAAACTAATTTATTTGGTGATGCCCATTTTTTTAGGAATGACAGTGCAGCAAATTAACACACTGGTAGACAGAACGCTAGCTTCTACGTTGATCGAAGGAAGTATAGCAGCTCTAAATTTTGCAGATAGACTAAACCTGTTTGTATATGGTGTTTTTACTGCATCTATAGCAACAGTCATATATCCTTTTTTATCCCAATTGGCAGCACAAAACGATCAACGAGCTTTTAAAAATTCCATTATAAAGTCCATAAATTTTATGTGTATATTGATTCTTCCTATTTCCATTGGTTCTATGTGTCTATGTAAGCCCATTGTAAAAGTATTATTTCAGAGAGGAGCATTTGATACAAAAGCAACGCAAATGACTTCTATTGCTCTATTTTATTATTCTATAGGGATGATAGGGTTTGGACTTAGACATATCCTATCTAAAATATTCTACGCGTTACAGGATAGCAAGACACCTATGATCAATGGAGCCATAGCGGTAGTAATCAATATACTGTTGAATTTTATATTGATTGGATATATGCAGCATGCAGGTCTTGCATTGGCTACAAGCATTTCTTCATTAGTTGGTACAATATTGCTTTTATATCGTTTGAAATTGAAATTAGGATCTTTTGGAGGGAAAAAAATTTTAAAAGTGACAGCAAAAGTACTTATTTGTTCTCTAATCATGGGAATAGGTGTAAAGATATTTTATCATTATACTGCTATGACCAGAGGAACAGGATTTATAAATGAAGTAATTACCCTAATATCGTCTATTTTATTTGGTGGATTTATCTATTTTATACTCATTCTTTTCATGCAAATAGAAGAAGTCAACGATTTATTCAATAGAGTTAGAAATAAAATGAAAAGATATGTTTTGCTGGAATATGCAGATGAAAGGGCAGAAAATCAAAAACTGCTTTTTGGTTTAGCAACATCAAAATCAATAGAAATGCAGAAAAACGTATACAATATCATTCGTTCTCTTCCAACAAATAAATATGATATAACTGTACTTATTACACAAGAGGAAGAGATGCTCCAATGGATTACACAATTTAATCAGCGCAGGATGGCAAAAGCAACAATTATAACCATGCCATCTGTAAAATGTAAAATCCAGCTGTTTAAAAATATTAGAATGTTTTTAGAATTATATAAACTTATAAAAAAAGAAAGATATGATATTGTGCATTTCCACAGCGATAAAGTTGGAATAGTGGGATGTTGGGCTGCTTTGTTTGCCAGAGCACCTAAAATATTTTGTACGATATATCATTGGCATATGAGTGAATACCAGCTAACTTTGAAGAAGAAAATAATTGCCTTTTTAGAAAAACTAACAGGAAAGCTTATTACCAAATCGATATGTATTTCTAATGCAGAGATGAAACAAAGACTAAATAACAAATGGATTATTGAGAAGAAAGCCTGTGTTATTTATCAAAGTTTTTTAAAATATCCTTCCATAAAAAAAGAAAAATTTCAAGCATTATTAGAAACAAGAAAGAAGGTACCTATAATAGGAATGATTGCGCCCATGGATGATCCGTATAATCCTTTGTTTTTAATTAAAATATTCTATGAGTTAAAAAAAAGAGGCTATGAAGCAAAACTCGTAATAATAGGTGATGGTCGGTTAAAGGATAGATGTGCAGGATATATTTATGATTTAGGGTTAAACTTAGAAGTGTTCTTATTTAGTGAAGACCAGGATACAAGAACGTTAATAAGTGATTTTGAGATATTTACGAGCTTTTCGCATAATCAAATGGATATATCCTATCTACTAGATGCGATGGCTGCGCAAAAGCCAATTATTACAAATTTTACTAAAGAAATATCTGAATTTGTATACCACGGGAGAAACGGATATTTGCTAGAATCGTTTGATATAGATCAAGGGATTAAGTACATGGAAAACCTATTGAAACATCCTTGGTTAAGAAAAGAAATGGGAAGAATGGGGCGTGAAATAGCTTGTAGAAGATTTAATAAAGAAAGAATGATAAGAGAGTATGAGGAAATTTATACACCAACAGACCCATCCTTCCTAAAGTTAAAAGACAAATGATAGACACATTCATGTAGAACATATAATCTATTTGGGAGTAGGTTTCTTATGAAAAAGAAAATCTTATTTATGGAAGCAAGGTATCAAACCCTATATGGTGGACAAAAAAGTATGATAAAACTGATGAACATATTGAGTCGAGAGAATTTTGAAATAAAAGCTTTGCTTGGAGGAGAAGGCAAATTAAAAGCTGTCATGGACAAGCAAAATATTGCTGTTGATGTTATTAAATTAGGCAAAAAGGCAGATGTTTTTGGAGGCAAGATTTTAAAATATTCTTTTTTAGAGAAAATGATAGTGTTTATTCAGTTATTTATTTACAATCTCAAACTTATTTTATATTTGAAAAAAAATCGGATAGACATTGTCTATGTAAACAATTTAAGAACATGTATGTATGTGTTTTTCGCTGCAAAATTATTGAGGAAAAAAATTGTTATATATATAAGAGAAGAAATAAAGGATACTTTCTTGACGAAAGTGGTGTTGTTTTTTGCAGATGAGATCATTACAATAGCGAATGGGGTATTAAAGAATATATCTAAAAAGATCACTGAAAAATATAAAAATAAGATTACCAATATATACACGGGATTTGAATTTGAAAAATTCTATATTGCGCCAAAAGATGAAAGCAAAAGAAGGCTGAATTTAGATTGGGAAAAAATAGTGGTTGGCTTTGTAGGTTCCATTAATAAAAGAAAGGGAGTAGACATATTAGTAGAAGCATTATTGAACATATCTAAAGTAACGAAAAACATAGTATTTGTAATAGCTGGAGATGTCATAGAGGGGCATGCATTGTATTGGAAAGAACTACAAGAAAAAATGGCAAAAAATCAGGTTGAATATAAACATATAAAATATCAAACAGACGTAAGCTTAGTGTATAATGCAATAGATATCTTAGTGTTACCTTCAAGGTCAGAAGGACTTTCAAGGACAGTTATAGAAGGGATGAGTCATAGATTGCCAGTTATAGCTACTGATGCAGGAGGTACGCAAGAAATTATTGAGAATAAAAGTTTGGGTATTGTAATTCCTAAAAATTCAACAAAACTCCTAGTAGAAGCGCTATTTGAATTGATCAATTCTCCAGAACTGCAAAAACAAATTGGTGAAAAAGCTAAAAAGCATGTTGAAAAAAAATTTAACGAGAAAGAATTTGAAAAAAAAATAAATGCTTTGTTTAATAAAATATAAAATGCTTTCAATCCTTGTACATTGATGTTTTGGATGTACAAGGATTATTTGTGCACTTAAGAGAGGTATTCACCATACTATGATAGGGGAATCAAACATCGGTTTACATAGAACAAAGGAGGTATTAATCGATGTCTATTCCTCATATGAAGAAGATGGAAGAACAACTGGAAGCTACACAAGAAAAACCAAAGCGAAGATTAGCATATAATGTCATAAAAAGATTGATAGATATTATCTTAGCAAGTATGGGCATTATTTTTACATTGCCATTAATATTTATCTTTGGAATAGCTATCAAATGTGAATCAAAAGGGTCTTGCTTATACAGCCAAAAAAGAGTGGGAAAAGCAGGGGTACATTTTACCATTTATAAGCTAAGATCTATGTATGTAGATGCTGAAAGAGCAGGTCCGCAATGGGCACAGCAAGACGATCCTCGTATAACAAAAGTAGGAAAAATTATTAGAAAGACTAGGATTGATGAAATTCCACAACTTATAAATATACTAAAAGGAGATATGAGTGTCGTTGGTCCTCGACCAGAAAGACCGTATTTTATGAATAAATTTTGTGAGGAGATACCCCGATATATTGATAGATTACAGGTTAAGCCAGGCCTAACGGGTGTAGCGCAAGTTGATGGTGGATATGAATTGACACCGAAGGGAAAGTTAGAAAAGGATTTATATTATATTGATAATCGATCTTTATGGCTAGATATAAAGATCATTATAAAAACAGTAAAAATTGTATTTACAGGAAAAGGGGCAAGATGAGTGATTAAATTTCAAAAGAGGATCACTTAAATAACATTTTTCAATATATTGACTAAGCCAGGGGGAATGGTGACAAGCTTCCCCTTTATTGATTTTATAGCATGTTTTTTAAGCACAGCACCTCTTCATAGACGCTTTCAATTTGTTGAATCATATGATAGGCACTATATTCTGGATAGATTGTTCTAGCAGCATTTTCAATAATTTTTTCTCTTTGTGTATTATTATCTAATAATATATTAATCTTACTACATGCATCTTCAATATCATGCGGTTTTGTAGTAAAGCCATTGATACCATTATCAATAATTTCACCCACACCATCTACTAGATTGGCAACAACTGGGACTTTACAATACATAGATTCAGGGATAACCCGTGGTAATCCTTCCCATAATGAAGTTAAAACAAATACATCGAAAGTATGAATTAAGTTATTGATATCATTTCTTACACCCAATAAGGTAATATAGCCATCCATATGATTTTTTGAAATATAACTTTCTGTTTTTTTTCTCAAAATACCATCACCAATAACAATAAAGTGTACATCTGTTCTATTTTTTGTTAGCTGAGTAGCAATGCTAATGAAGTCAAATATATTTTTTTGTTCAGATAATCTACTAATCGTTCCAATTATTTTTTTGTCTTTATAAGAATGCTTGAATGTATGAATTTGGTGTTGATCAATATTCCTAAAGCGCTCAAAATCTATGCCACTGCGTATCGTTAAATATTGAGATTGTGTACCAATTTTTTCTTTTAATCCTTTTTCGATATCTAAATGTGTAACGGTGATCAGTTTATCTGTAAATTTTGCACAAATTCGCTCTATGAAAACATAGAGCTTTTTTTTCATTTTAGTCATTTGTTCATGAAAACTCCATCCATGCACTGTATGAATGATGACAGAAACGCCAGCTAACCTTCCAGCGATTCTTCCTAAAACACCAGCTTTAGAACTATGTGTGTGGATGATGTCTATTTTATTTTTCTTTAAAAATTGGTAAATTTCAATCAAAGCTTTAAGATCTTTCATAAAATCGATAGGCGTATACATATTTTTAATAATATGTACATTGCGCTCTGTCTGTAATTTTTCTATATAGGTTATATCAGAAAAGCTAACATCGGGACCTGTTAATAAATAAACTTCATACTTAGTTCTATCGTGATGATAGTATGAAAAAATTGTATTTTCTTGAGCACCCCCTAAAGTTAACTTTGTAATTATATGCACTACTTTTTTTATTTTCAAATTGAAATCCCCTCCTTCGTACATTATAAATATTAAATATTTTTATAAATGTGTCACATTACGTGGCATTATTTCAGAAAAATTTACTAGCCCATAATGATCTCTCATAATATATTGGAAATTTGTAAGCAACGAGTAATTTAACTTAAGCATCATTGCACAATTTTCAAATCTAAAACATAGAATAAAAAGAGATGCAAGTAAAGCAGAAAGAGGGATTATTTTTAAGAGGAAAGGAACTTTCATACGTATAAAAGAACTTGTAGTTTTCTAAAATATATGAGTAGGGTGATATAGTTGAGGCAAATTAAATTGCTGCTAAGCTGGTGTTTTTTAATATTTTTTATATGCATCTTTGCTCTTGCTACAACAGATAATAATTGTAGAATATATATAATTATAAATTTTACTGGAATCATTCTATATATAATCTTACAAGGATTGATTATGATACATGAGAAAGCTAATCCTAATGTTTATCATCAAACTATTTTTTTTGTTTTCTTCCCGATGTATTACCTTTTTGTGGTTTATAATTTTTTATTTCATAAGGGCAAAACATTATTAGGTGGTTATGTATATTTCCCAGAAAAACACTATGTATACTTTAGTTTTGTTTTTAATATGGCGTTGATTATGTTTATGATAGGATGTGATTCTCTAAAATATAGGAAAACCAAGATATTAAAAGATATAAATCTTACAAACAATGGATTTTTAATTACTGGGTTTATTCTATTGATTTTTTTTAGTATTAATATAAAGATGATGAATGTAACTTTTTGGGAATTTATTGGAGATAGGATGATAAGAAACTATGAGAGTAAGGTATCTTTAGGAGGCTTATCTACTACAGGAATATTTGCACTATTTTCTTACTACTTATTTAGAAATTATCTCTCCTTAAAATCTAATCAAAGAAAAATATATTGGATTGCGTATATACTTTGGGTCAGCGTGAATTTATTAAGAGGAGAAAGAAGATTATTTTTGATCTTTTTTGTTTTAAATCTAATTATTTATAATATCAGAATAAATAAAATAAGCAAGAGAAAGCTGATTTTGTCAATCCTTCCTTTATATATAATATTGATTTTTTTAGGGTTTTATCGACACTACAATCATCTACCTCTTCAACAATCCTATGAATATATTTCTCAAGAAATAAGTTTAGATAAGTTTATATTAAGTGGTAATGATGAATTGAATTTTCCAACACAATCCTTTTTTTATATTTATGCTTATGAAAAAAATAAATTGCGACTGGGAAAAACATACGTAAATGCATTTTTAATAAATATTCCTAGAATTATCACAAAACAGAAGCCGATTCGGCCAGCAAATGAATATATGAAAAATTATCATTACTATAGCTTTATAAAAGGGAGAGGTTATGCATATTCCCCTGTAACTGAAGCGTTTCAAAATTTTGGTATATGGGGTATACCCATTGTATTTTTTACACTAGGGGTTTTATTTAGTACCTTGAGACGATATACTTCTACAAATCCAACATTATTCTTTGTATATTTGTTTCTATGTGTTGAGCTTATTAATTTTATACGTATTGATTTTGCTATTGTTATTTCCGAGACATTATATTTCTTGATACCCATATTTTTAACAAATGGAATACATCTACTTCTAAGCCGAAAACAAGATCCAAAAAATTATTTGAGGGGGTATGGAGAATGAAGGAAGTGGAAGTGAAAGAGTATTTTTTCATTTTAAGAAAAAAAGCACGAATAATTTTTTTGATGACTATTTTATCGGTAACAGTTAGTGGAATATTTAGTTTGTTTATATTGAAACCAACATATCAAACCTTTACTACACTAATGGTAGGAAAACTAAAAGGCGATGAAAGAACAATAGAATATAACGATATACTTCTAAATCAGAAACTAGTAATGACCTATGGAGAAATTGCAAAAAGTAGGGTTGTATCAAATGAGGTGATAAAAAACCTAGGACTAGATATGACACATAAAGATCTTAGCAAAAAAGTAGAGGTTAAATTAGTCAGTGATACACAAATATTTAAGATAGAAGTGACAGATAAAGATCCAGAATTTGCTGCTGCGCTGACCAATGGGATTGCCCAAGTATTTATAGAATATATTGGGGAAATAATGGATATCCAAAATATTCAAGTGATTGACCAGGCAGAAGTAGCTATTGAACCTGTAAAACCCGTACCAATTCTTAATATGACTATAGCAGGGGGATTAGGAATGATGGTGAGTGTATTTGGGGTATTATTTTTAAACTATATGGATGATACTTTAAAAACCCCTGAAGACATCACCCAGTATCTTGATCTGTCCGTTATAGGAACTATCCCTAAGATTTCTCCAAAACGATAGGGGGGAGAGAAATGGAGAAAAGAATAAATATAAGTAATCTCAATCCCAAATCGCCTATTTCAGAGGCATATAGAATATTGAGGACCAATATCCAATACACCAATATTGATAAAAACATAAAAAGTATTGTTGTTACCAGCCCTGGACCGGGAGAGGGAAAAAGTACAATTGCAGCTAATTTTTCAGTAACTATGTCACAAAATCAAAGGAAAATCTTATTAATAGACAGCGATTTAAGAAAGCCTACTGTAAATGTATTTTTTGGATTATCCAATCAAATGGGTCTTACAAATGTGTTAGTTGAGAACGTGGAATATACAAAGATTGTACAATCTACCAAAATAGGAAAACTAGACGTTTTATCTTCTGGTCCGATACCTCCAAATCCTTCAGAACTGCTAGGAACCAATAAGATGAAAAGCTTGCTACAAAGACTAAAAGAAGACTACGATATGGTAATTTTAGATTCACCACCTATAGGCATTGTAACGGATGCCGCTGTGTTATCTGCCATTGCTGATGGTGTGATTTTAGTTTGTGCGGCAGAACAAACAATTATTGAAGAAGCAAAAAAATCAAAAGCTTTACTACAACAAGTAAATGCTAACATTTTAGGTGTCGTTATGAACAAAATACCTCTGAATACATGTGGATACTATACATGTAATTATTATGATGTTGGAGAAAAGACCAGCAAATCAGTAGGAAAAAAGAAGGTAAAAGCAAATGTATGATTTGCATTCTCATATAATGCCAGGGGTAGATGATGGTGCAGTAGATATTGAAGAATCTGTAAGTATGGCGAAAATAGCAAGGGATAACGGAATAAAAAATATCATGGCTACTCCACATTATTTAGAGGGTGTGTGGTGTAAAAATTATGCATATAATCAAAAAATATTGAATGAGCTAAAGAAAGAATTAGTCCGTAAAAAGATAGACATTGAGGTTTTTTTAGGAAATGAAGTATTTATTACATCAGACATATTAAAACTTTTGTCTCAAGGAGAAATTACAACCTTAAACAAATCAAGATATATTCTCATAGAATTACCCACCATAGATATTCCTATATTCACTGAAAACTTAATATATGAACTTAGGTTGAATAAATTCATTCCAATTATTGCCCATCCTGAACGAAATATAAAAATCATTGAAGATCCTAATATTCTATATGGATTTATTATGAAAGGAGCTCTGGCTCAACTGAATCTACCTAGTATAGCAGGGAGATATGGGGATGGGATAAAAAATACAGCACGTATTTTGCTAAAGAATAATATGATACATTTTATAGGAACGGATGCGCATGCATATAAAAGTGTACTTTCAAGATTAAAAAGTGATATAGGAGTGTTAGTAAAATCAATGAATCGATCGAAATTAGATAAAATCTTATATAAAAATCCAGAAGCAGTTATAAACGACCAGATGATAGAAACAGAAGAACCTCGAAAATATTCTCCCAAAAATAAATTTAAAAACTTTTTCAAATAACACAAAAATACCCGTTATGCACGTGGGTATTTTTTCTGTTTTTAAAATATAGATTCATTCCGTTCCCAATATAGGGTATGAGAATATAATAATATAGAAAATACAAATAGGAGATGATGATCTATGTTATATGAACTAGAAAAATATATTATTGTTTTTTCATCAAGCTATCATTGTTATTATATAGAATCAATTTTTAACAGTAATGGCATAAAAAACACGATGAGAAAAGCACCAAGGAGTATTGGAAAATCATGCCAAACTGCTATTTATATAAGTGAAGCAGATTTAGATAAAGCGCTCTCATTAATGAAAAAAGTTCGAATTGCTTATCATAGCTTATATGAGATCGTGCAATCGGGTACTCAAATATACTATAAAAAGGTCAGTGCTTAAAGACATACAATATGGCTATTTGAAGAAGTTTAATAGCTTAAATAATGGACTAGTATTCATTTGCTGGAGATGTTCACTAAAAATTGAATACTGTTGAAGTAGATCCTCAATTTTCTCTTTGTTTTCTATTTGTTTTTGATTTATATTAGCTAATGACTGGTTGATACTTGAATAATTCGTTTGGATTTCTTCTACGGTTTTTATGAAGTCTTGAAGCTGATCATCTAAATTATCTTTATGTTTTTGTTTGTACTCTGAAGAATGTACTTGTAAATTATTTTTCATGTCTTCTAATGAATGGTTTTGGAGAGAAACTGTTGTATAATCGATGGACATTTTACTCAATTCTTCGTTTAGTGAAGAAATTTGATTTTCTAATGCTTTCAATAGGTTTTCTTTTGAATCTAGTGCTTGTTTTTTTTCTAATAACTCATAATATAATTCTTTTAAAGCATCTATTTCAAATTCATCCTTAGGTTTTGAGATACTAGTGCTGTCCTCAGGGGCCTTTTTTGAAAGTGGATGATCTGTTGTTGTATTGACTTTAGAATAGTGTATGGGAAGATAAGATGACAAATCCGTAGTTAAAATACAATTTGCTTGATAATCAATTAATGGATTATCAGGATGATAAACATTTTTGAACATATGAACAGCGTGAGGCTCTAGACCTAACTCTTGATAATGGTGCCACTTAGAAGCATCTGTTATGTTTTGTGGCAGCTTGATTGTATAATAAATATGCCTATCTGTTATTCCATAGCATGTCATCCTATGATTTTCTATGAATAGATGGTTGCTTGTAAAGGGCTCTATTGATTCTAGTAGGGTAACTGGGGTTGAAGATTTATATTTAGTTTTTGGTATATAAAGATATTGAATACAATGTTTGTTTTTATTTTTATCAATCCAATTAATATGAATGCCACCATAGGTGTCCACTAGGACGTCTAGATGAAAAAATTTTAAATAGATACAGTTACTTAAAAACAATTGATTTCCCCATTGTAAGGATTGATCAGATAAAGTTTTCATATTTAAGTCATAAATTATATTACTATTTGTTAGGTAGATTAAGTATAGATTGAAATTGAAGTCTCGGATTAGGAAATAAGGTTTTGTATCTTCTGCATATAGAAAGCGAATATCGGTAATTTTTTCGTTTTGCCAACAGTCATTATGCTTGTAGTAGGATATAATAGACCACAAATTAGAGTTATCTATATCTTTCCATCGACACAAAATATAGGGAGAATGATTGGTAAACTTAATGCTAATATCTTTCATGATTTCAGTATTTACATCTAGTTGATATAGCAGAGATTTTGACCATGTATTCCCATTCAAGAAATAATAGTAGAGCTGTCCATGATTAGACAAAATGACTACCCCAATATTGCCAAAGGGATCAATATCAATATCAAATTCCAGTATTTTTTCATCAAATAATGATATAGACGTTTTTTTACTATCCATAAAATAACTTAATCCATTAGATGAATTAAGAAAAAACTTTGCAAATTTATTTTGCCCATATAAAAGACTTTGCATATTATTTAAAGTGTACATTATGGTCACCTGCCTTATTATAATATATTTTTAGCTTTCTTCAATTATGTTAAAAATTTTTCCCAGTAAAATTATATTTTTAATCACCAAGTTGTATAGTACTACATACTATACAAGTAGAACAGAAGATTTCAATATTTACTAGGGGTATGATAACATATTCTATCAATAAAGAAGGGGGAAAATATATGTATAAACAATCATCTTCAAATTGTGGTATCAGCATATATACTCCAGGGGTTATTCCTGAAGCATTGAGACCACAGTTTGGAAATGCATGCGAATTAGTATGTGTTCAAGTGCCGAAAGTTTATGACTCATGCTTATTAAAATTATGCTTAATAGGCGATTGTGATAAGGAAAAACCTGATGAAGGAATCGTTTTTGACTCAGATCTTCAAGTAAGAATTGACTGTAATGCAGAAAGTATTGTGAATGCAAGAGTAACAGGACTTGTTCCTGGATCATTTAGAGTAATTAATAAGAAACCAGTCCCTAGCGATCCTGATAGAAAATTTATAAGTTTTACCTATCAATTAAGAATATTATACGATATAGTATTTGATGATGGCACCGTCGCTCCAGATAATGAACTGTTGCTAAGACGAAGTGAGACTGTAGGACCTTTATTCTGCCCAGAGGCTGAGGCAATCATTAGAGAAAGTAGAGTAGATCAAACGGGGACCGTGAGACCACCTACAGATGAAGACGATGAAATTGTAAAAATTGAAATTATCGCCAATGTATTAGATGCGAAAGTAAAAAGAGATGGTTGCGAGACTTGTGATCCATATGATGATATTTGTTGTGGTATTTTCACTGTAGGTATTTTCGTTGTAATCAAATGTGAGTTAGTGGTACAATTAGTTATACCTGCATTTGGATTCTGTCCATTACCTGCACCATGTGAAAGTATGGAAGAACCTTGCGAAATATTTAATGCACAAGCACCACCAGCTTTCTTCCCACCACAAATGGATAATCCTATTATGGGACCTGGAATTGATTGCTAATTGCTAGTGGCACAAAGATGTTCTCTCTTTTGAGAACATCTTTGTTTATTATTATTGATAATTTTAAACACTAGAAAAGATAACGATAAATATATTATGAAAACTAAAATAATAAATATACGTTTTTCTTATAATTTTAAAAGGATCAAAATAAATTATTATATAAGCACAAGATGATAAGCAAAGGGTCTTTTAAAAATTTGATAAACTGTATAAAAGGGTGATGACTCTTTTGGCTTAATTGTTGATTTGCATGAATTAGATCATTAATTTTCTTATTTTCATCTTTTTGTCTTTGATTTATCACATCTAATACATGTTTTAAATACGCATGACTTTCTTGAACTTCTTCCATCATTTTGATAAGTTCTTTAAACTGTGCATCAAATTTTTGCTTTTTTATAGTGCTTGAGGCACTGAAATATTTTTTTTTAATATCTTCAAATGATTCGTTTTCTTTTAAAACTTTATTAGATAGAATAATCTCATTGTGATTTGAAAATTGCGGAATATTTGGTGACATATTCTTCGTTTGTATAGGTGTAGAAGATAATTTAGTAGGGTTTTTAAAAGTCCATTCAGATCTATGCTTTTTATTGTAAATATGGGATTGGGTTTTAGAAGTATTCTGTCTACAAAGATTTTGAGAAGATGATTTATTTATAACAGAATTTTTATAAGATGATACGATACAGCTTTCTGTACTGCTTTGCATGTGATGAGTGTTTGAATATGCTACATTAGGGTTTGATATTTTGTCATGAGAAACAGAGTCGATCCCCATTGAACAAAAATCATCAGTTATCAAAGAATAAGTCATAGGGGCTTTTACAAATGCAATTGCCTTATAGCTATTTCCTAGAATGATTGTAGGAAACAATTTTATTTGTGGATTGAATAAAATTTCTTCAGAATGCTTCCATTGATTCTCTATCATATTACGCATCATAACATGATATGTACCATTTTCTTTCCATATGACTTTAATAATATTTTTGATTTGCATCATGAATGGAAATGAACAATTTTTACCTTCATTCGATAACCTGCGTACATTTGACCAACTAGTAGTTATACTATTCCTTTGCTGGTTATTTACATAAAATATTTGGAGGTGATTTTGATAAAAGCTAGACCAAGTAATGTGTACGCAGTTATGGATATCACAAAATATAAATGGATGAATAGCTTCTTGTCTAAGCGGACCTATTGTTAATGGTATACTCCAAACATGATGGGCAGGCTGATACTTACTATAAGATAGTTGATGGTTTTTCTGATTAGATGATTTATACACAATATGAATGTGGTTGTTTAAATCTATATCTACATGGAAAGGAATTTGATATTTCCCTAAAAGGGTATCGGATATCTTTTGATGATTCCAAGCGTGGTCATTTAAGGGGTCATATTTTAAAAGCCATATTTCAGCATCTGTAGCTGTATTTTTTAAAACTAAAATATAAACGGCATGATGTATAATAAATATTTTAGGATAACTGAAATGATTAGATGTTAGAGGGGGTTTAAACAAATATTTGCAATCCCATTGATGATCCTTATTTACCAAATATTTCAATTCGCCTAAAGAGGTAATGATCACTAAATGAAAAAGGCCTAAAGAATCTATATTCATTGCATAATCCAGCACATTACTAGCAATTTTTACAATGCTACAGATTATATTCTCTTTTATGATTTTCATATATAATTCGTTCTGTATTTTATAAAAAAAATATATATGTCCTGTGGCATGATAATGTATATATTGATGATTTGATGTATATTCCATAAGTACCACCTCCAAAACAAAGATAAATATGCTTTGTCCTAATATTATGTATATGTTTTCTCTATAAAAAAAGACGTGAATTATAGATGAAATTTTATAAAGACGCACCATCTCATATATAGAAGAATAGAATGTTTTTATATATCATAATTGTTTGTTTGTAATAACAGAATGATAAATATAAAAAGTGATAGTGTTAACCATAAAAATGAATACATTCTAATCAGGTGATTTTATGCAAATTCTATATCAAATTAGAAAGGACTATCTTTCTAATATTGCAGGAGATAGTATTATTTTGCAAAATTTAAGAAAACATTTAATTTCCTTAGGGGTTAAAATAGATATTTGTACGAATAATAGAATCAATTTGAAAAAATATGATATCGTACATGTTTTTAATAGCATTAGAGTAAAGGAAAGCTATAGCTTCCTAAAAAATGCAAAGTACTATGAGAAAAAAGTGGTGTTAACCCCTATTTATTGGGATCTTCAAGATTATTTCGTGACAAGCAACCAGAAAGAAAGACTTGATAAATGGAAAAAGAATGAACCTATAAGAAAATATTTATTTGATCACTGTGATTGTTACTTACCTCATTGTAAAGGAGAAGCAAAATTAATTATAAAAAACTATCAGCCTACCAGTAAAGGTTGTATTGTTCCTTATGGTGTAGATATAACATACACAAAGGGGCAAAAACACTATCTGAAATCTAAATATAATCTAAATGATTATATTTTATGTGTAGGAAGAATCAATCATCAAAAAAATCAGTTTAATTTAATCAAAGCATTATCCCAAGAAAAAATCCCTTTAGTCTTGGTTGGCTCTATTAATGACAAAGATTATTTTAAAAGATGTTTAAAAGTGACACAAAAAAATATTCTGTTTTTAGACAAGATACCAACAAAAGAATTACCATCAATATATAAAAGTGCAAAGGTTCATGTACTGCCTAGCTGGATAGAGTATCCAGGACTGGCAAATCTCGAGGCAGGCATAGCAGGCTGCAATGTTGTGACAACAGAAGTTGGTTCAACCACAGAAATTTTTAAAGAATTTGTTCATTACTGCAAACCAAATTGTTGTGACTCCATATATAAGAAAATCATGGGTGCTTTTGAAAGTAGTAATAATAATATATTGAGAGATTTTATTATTGAAAATTATACATGGCAAAAGTGTGCCGAAAAAGTAAAAAAAGTTTATGGACAAATGATCTGAGCGTAGATGATATTCCATAAAAACAAGGGTGATAGATCAGAAGATAAAGATTTATCACCCTTGCTATTGGAAAAAAGAAGTCTAAATAAAGAACCAATGTAACAAAAGTTTGCTTGTCAACATATTTTAAAGTGAAGAAATGAAGAGACAAACATGGTGTTTTACAAATATAAAATATCGGTATTGGGAGGCGATGGATATGAAAGTAATGATTTTATGTGGGGGGAAAGGTTCTAGGATGAAAGAAGTAACAGATGATATTCCTAAACCTTTATCTATGATAGATGGAAAGCCAATTTTATGGCATATTATGAAAATTTATGCACACTATGGATTTAATGATTTCATTTTATTATTAGGATATAAAGGGGAGAAGATTAAAGAATATTTTATGGATTGCAGATGGAAAAACCATAACTTTATATTGGATAATGCAACAGGCAATATACAATTGCTTCAACCTGCTGATAGTTGGAAAATTACCTTTCTTGATACAGGCTTAGATACGATGACTGGTGCTAGAATAAAAAAAGCCCAAGACTATATAGGAAATGAAACTTTTATGTTGACCTATGGCGATGGCGTAGCAAATATAAATATAAAAGAGTTGTTAGCATTTCATAAAGAGAAGAGAAAAATAGCCACGGTTACAGGAATATCTAAAAAAAGCCAGTATGGTACTTTACGAGTTCGAGATGGGATTGCTCAATCTTTTCAAGAAAAATCACAAATAGAAGGTATTATCAATGGAGGTTTTTTTGTACTCAATCCTCAAGTTTTCAATTATTTAAGTAAGGATAAAGGGTGTATTTTTGAACAAGAACCCCTAATGAACTTAGCTAAAGATACTGAATTAGCAGTTTATCTTCATAAAGAAACGTGGATAGCAATTGATACGTATAAAGATCTTTTAACAGCAGATGAGATTTTTAAAAAAAATAAAAAATCATGGAAGGTTTGGTAAACATGAAACAGCTTTATTGGAAAGAAAAGAATGTACTTGTAACAGGCTGTACGGGATTTTTAGGTAGTTATTTAGTACAGGATTTAGTAAGAAAAGGTGCTAATGTTACAGGACTTATACGAGATTTTGTACCAAATGCACATTTTTATACAACTAAAGATGTGCAAAAAATAAACATTGTAAATGGGTCATTAGAAAATCTAGAAACATTAGAGAGGTCTTTAGGAGAATATGAAATTGATACAGTATTTCATCTTGCAGCGCAGGCAATTGTTGGTATTGCCAATAGAAATCCTATTTCTACTTTTCATGCAAATATTTTAGGAACGTGGAATATACTAGAAGCCTGTAGAAGAAGTCCTATGGTTCAACGGATTATTGTGGCTTCGAGTGATAAAGCTTATGGTGATCAAGAGAAATTACCTTATGATGAGAATATGCCCCTTCAAGGAAAACATCCTTATGATGTATCGAAAAGTTGTGCAGATCTAATTGCACAAACATACGCCCACACTTATAACTTACCTGTATCTATTACGAGATGCGGAAATTTATATGGTGGAGGAGATATCAATTTCAATCGAATTATTCCTCAAACGGTTCGTGCTGTTTTGAAAAAAGAACCACCTGTTATTCGAAGTGATGGAACTTTTATTCGAGATTATTTTTATGTGGAAGATGCGGTAAATGCCTATTTGTTATTAGCAGAAAAAATGGAAGCGCTTAATCTAAGGGGTGAAGCATTTAATTTTAGCAATGAAATACAGTTAACTGTGGTAACGTTAGTGGAGAAGATTTTAAAAATGATGAATAGTGATTTGAAACCTATTATTTTAAACGAAGGAAATAATGAAATTAGGCACCAATATCTTTCAGCTGAAAAAGCACGGAATGTTTTAGGCTGGAAGCCATTATATGATATAGAAGAAGGTCTAGCAAAGACCATTAAATGGTATGTGGATTTTTTAAAGGACGAAGTACTTGTATAAAATTTCAATAAATATCTATAGAAGAGTTCCTAGAAAAAATATGGCTCAAGCTCACCAATGCATTTCAAGAAAGGAGCGCAAATACAGTGGAAACAAGTGTAATTATTCCAGCCTATAATGCTTCTGAAAGACTATATTATAATTTGATTGCCCTCAACAATCAAGATTATCCCAGTGATAAATTTGAAGTAGTCGTAGTAAATAATGGTTCGCGGGACAATACCATGGAGATGTTATCGAGGTTTCAGTCCAATTATAAACTATCCATCATAAATTTAGATAAAAACAAAGGAATAGCCTATGCAAGAAATCAAGGCATTCTAAAAGCAAAAGGAAAGCTACTAATTTTTCATGACAGTGATATGATTGCAACAAGAGACTTTATAAGTGATCATATAAAAGCTCATCAGGATACCCATACTGTAGTATGCGGAAATTGTTGGAAGAGAGTTTATAGTTACTATTATAAAAGGTTTCGTGGATACCAAGTAGATAATTTCCAGCATTTAAAATACAAATATAATTTAATCAATGAAGTTTTGCATAACAAAGATAAGTACCCACTACTTTCGAAAGAGCAAATAATGAATGGAAGTTTTATTGATTTTAGTTTTGATTTAGATGTTCCATTTATTTTATCACTCAAACAAGAGCTTATGAAATATGGAGAAGATTTAAAAGGGTATCATTTTCCATGGAGATTCTTTATCACCAATAATTGTTCTGTATATAAGCAAAATGTCATAAATACAGGATTGTTTGATGCTAAAATTATACGGTATGGGTTTGAAGACTATGACTTAGGCATCCGACTTTATAAAATGGGTTGTAGATTTTTAGTAAAGGAGCATATCCTGAGTATTCATCAAGAGCATCCAATTAATTATAAAAGAGATGATACATGGTACAATTTATACTATATGTGTACAAAATATCATTCTCCATATTTCATTGATATGTTCCTTGCATTTTCTACAATGTATACATCAATTGATCCAAATAAAATGAATGAAATTATGGACAATATCTATCAAGTTGAGCAAATGGAGGAATATAAGCATTTAATTTATATATTTTTTACACTACTAACAACTCTATGCAAAAGACAGTGTAAAAAATATATAAAAGTAGTTGCAAAAGACAATGATGAAAATTTGGGTATAGATATAGACTTCCTCAAAATCAAACAAGAAGGAAATCAATTATATGTATTAGGATTCTCCTATTTTGTAGATGCTCTCTATATGCTCATCAAGGATTTGTATAATATAGATATGGCATATATAGGCATATAGTGGTAAGAAGGGAGAATTGTATATGTGTAAGTTGCATTTTTCTACAGTAGTTTCAGAACATCATTTATTCAAATGTATTGTTATGCATAATACTCTAGGATATCATTGTAAGGATTTTCATCTGTTTATATTATGTATGGACATAAATGCGTATGGGATTCTTAATGATATGCATTGGAAGGATGTTACATTGCTTCAATTGCATGAAATTGAGGATGAAGATTTATTAAAGGCAAAATCCAATAGATCTTATCACGAATATTGCTGGACACTCAAGCCTACCATGCTGCAATATGTGATAACAAAGTTTCCTACTGCCCAGTACTATGCTCATTTAGATGCAGACCTATGTTTTTTTTCAAATCCTGAAATTCTATTTAATGAGATGCCCAATGCGACACTTTATTTAACAGATCATCATAACTCCAAAAGATTTATGCACTACTATCCGTTAACAGGCCGATATAATACAGGTTTTGTAGGATGTAGCAATCATCCCATTGCATTAGAAGCAATAACTTGGTGGAAAAATAAATGTATGAATAAATGCACAGTAGAAATGGATGTTGTGAATAAGACCTTTGGGGATCAAAGATATGTAGAAGATTGGCCAAGATTATTTTCAAATGTACACGTTATAAATACTATTGGAGCTAATGCTGCTTTATGGAATATTGAAAAATATGAAGTATCTTTTCAAAACGAAAAAGTATTACTAAATGGAGAACCATTAATTTTTTATCATTTCTCAGGATTTACTATATTAAGTACTAAAGAATTTAATCTATGCTGGTACTATTATATAAAAGATGATCGTACAGTGAAGGGAATCTATTTACCCTATATGATTCTATTGTCAGAAACCATTGAAAAGATTAAAAAAGATTACCCCCACTTTTCAAAAGGATTTGTCCATAAAAGCACGGTGCCGAATACACATTATTATCGACTAAGTCAATCTGTCTGTTAGTATCTTATAAGAGATGGAAAAATAAAATAGGGCAGGATTCACCTGCCCTAAAATACTTAAGCAATAGATGTTTAGTAATAGATTTTTATCTAGGCGTAATAAACATTTCTACAATTTTATAGTTTCCATTTGCTTCTTTAGATATGCCAATACCCACATGGGTTAAATTAGGGGAAAGTATATTGTTTCTGTGACCGGTAGAGTTCATAAAGTTGTTATGTGCCTTTTCTATACTTTGGGCACTGGCAATATTCTCTGCTGCATAGGAATAGGATATGCCGAATTTTTTAATCATGTCAAAGGGACTACCGAATGTGGGGGAATTGTGTGAAAAGTAGTTGTTTTTAACCATGTCTTCTGCTTTGACTTGAGCTACTTTAGTCAATCCTATGTGAACTTCTAGTGGCTTTAATCCATTCTTCACTCTTTCCATATTGATTAATCCCGCCATTTTATAAACAGCTATATCAACACCGTTAATCGTAGCAGGTTCAACAGGAGTAGGGCTAGGTTGGACTGGCGCTGAAGGTGGTGTAGAAGTTGGAATGTTTCCAGTAGGTGTAATAAACATTTCTACAATTTTATAGTTTCCATTTGCTTCTTTAGATATGCCAATACCCACATGGGTTAAATTAGGGGAAAGTATATTGTTTCTGTGACCGGTAGAGTTCATAAAGTTGTTATGTGCCTTTTCTATACTTTGGGCACTGGCAATATTCTCTGCTGCATAGGAATAGGATATGCCGAATTTTTTAATCATGTCAAAGGGACTACCGAATGTGGGGGAATTGTGTGAAAAGTAGTTGTTTTTAACCATGTCTTCTGCTTTGACTTGAGCCACTTTAGTCAATCCTATGTGAACTTCTAGTGGCTTGAGTCCATTCTTCACTCTTTCCATATTGATCAATCCTGCCATTTTATAGACCGATGCATCAACGCCATTAATTGTTGTGGGAACGCCAGCATTTTCTTGGGCATTCACATCAAAATGGGAGGTTGTGAACACCAGCATTAAAATAAATAACATAACATAAATAATTTTTGTATTTTTCATGTTTGTACACCATCTCCTTTTGTTTAGATTTTTCATAATGAAAACCAGAGGCTTATATTAAGGGTATCATAGGATAAAATAGTTTTCATTGGCTAGTTTATGGAAGCCTTGGAAGATAAACCAGAGAAATTAAATCACAAATAGTTTATGCTAAATAAAGAGGACAAATGGGTAACATAAGTAAACAAGTTGGCATATCTTAAAGTAGCAATAGGAGAGGCCCTAAAATAATAAGCGTTTTTCTAATTGGCAGAAGGGGGATCAAAATATGGGCAAAAAAGCTTTTGGTATAGATATAAAAGAATGTATGTTTGTAGGCAAGGGAAAGGAAGGAAGTGTATATCTGACTCCTGATGGAAATGTTCTGAAAATCTATAAAAATATGGATAGATGTAAATCAGAATATAAAATTCTAAAAAAAATGGAAAGCATGCAATATTTCCCGAAAGTTATGGCATGTAATGGTAGATGTATGTTGAGGGAATACATTGAGGGAACCTCGGTTGTAGAATATATTCAAGAAAAGGGACTTTCTAGAACGCTGGCTTTGAATTTAATTAAATTTGCAGAGGATTTTGAGCAGATGAAAATTAGGCTAGATGGCCTTAGTAAACATGTTTTTATACAAGAAGACGAAAGTATCAAAGTGGTTGATCCACGAAAGAAAGACTGTAGAATGTACAAATATTTATTGAACACTTTAAAAAGAACAGGTAAATTAGATGAATTTTTGAATGTATTAAAAGACGAGAAGCCAGATTTATTATTAAGATGGCATGAAGCTGTATCAAAGATAATCAAATGAGAAACCTTAAAAATATGAAAAGCTTGTAACATAAATCAATAATTGTGAATAACATGTATTAGAACAAGGCAGAGACGAGCTAGAAAATAGATCAAAATAGATCAAAATAGAACATGTAGTAGACCTTGTTGATTGTCCTATAATAATTTTGGACGAAAATAACAAAAAATTTAGGAGGGTGTATTTATGGGTTATAGATCATATGATTGTGACTGGAAAGATGATAAAAAAGATGATAAGTTTAAGCGAGATTGTGTGCAATGTGATCCACCAGGTCATCCTTTACCCAAACCAATTATAATGGCATGCGGTACAGGTAGTGGATATACGTTCGCAGATAATGGAGAAAGTATTTCTTTAACGAGTCCATGCACTGCCTGTAGACCAAAGACTGTAGCAAACGTGGTGTTAGATACTACTTGTTTATGTAAGCCCATGGTAAAAATTGAATTTGCAAGTAATGTTCATTTTGTTCCCTTCCGTCGAAATGGAGATGGGACTATTAGAATGGAGTTTGAATTAGTGAAAAAATGTAATGACGGACAAGAGACATCATTAAATACTTGGCTGTTTGAAATAACAGATGAGGCAGATAATTTTGCGCACACATTTAGCTTTATGTACTGTGAGTGTAACACTTGTCCTGGGTGCTGTGAATACTTTGTAAGAGTAGTTCCATTAGAATTAGATGAGTGCAGTATTTCTGTTACCAATTGTCACATTGCTGGCTTTGCTCAATCATCCTGTGATTAAATAAGAGTTTATAAAATAAGAAGTATACAAATTCATCGTGATTAGGTTCAAAATTCCTCTGATGCATCAAATCAGAGGAATTTTATTTTAATTGAATGTTGACAGATTTAGTTGGGTATAATATACTTAGATAAGAATTCGGAGTAAATTACTTGGGATTCTGAAAGGAGCGATAGTATGAAATTGTCCACAAAGGGAAGGTATGGCGTAAAAGCCATGTTTGAATTGGCACTAAGTTATGGGGAAGGTCCCATTGCCTTAAACAATATAGCAGAGAAACAAAATATATCCATTCATTATTTAGAACAACTTTTTTCAAGCCTTAGAAAAGCTGGACTTGTAAAAAGTGTAAGGGGCGCCCAAGGAGGGTATATGCTTGCCAATAAACCTGAAAATATTACTGTTGGAGATATCATACGTACTTTAGAAGGACCCTTGGCACCAGCAGATTGTGTGATAGAAGATGATAAGAAAGAATGTTACAAGGCTGATTATTGTGTAACAAGAACGATATGGCAGAAAATACGAGACAGCATTAATGATGTGGTAGATGCCATTACGTTACAAGATATGATAGATGATCACAAAAAAATGAATAGCAATGATTCCTATATGTATTATATATAAACTTTTAGGGAGATGATAAAATGAATAAAAGAATTTACTTAGATTATTCTGCGACGACACCAATGAAAGAAGAAGTGTTAGAGGAAATGCACCCATATTTTATTGAAAAATTTGGGAATCCCTCAAGCATATATGCTTATGGCAGGG
Organism: Clostridiaceae bacterium 35-E11; assembly: GCA_038396625.1. GTDB lineage: Bacteria > Bacillota > Clostridia > Peptostreptococcales > Thermotaleaceae. The sequence goes on along the minus strand of CP121688.1, from coordinate 2,115,897 downwards.
AAGCAAAACAAGGCGTTGATATGGCAAGAGAAAGAGTGGCAAAAGCCATTGGTGCTAAGTCTCAGGAAATTTATTTTACTGCTGGAGGATCGGAGGCAGATAACTGGGCGATTAAAGGAATTGCCTATGCCAATAAGGATAAAGGTCATCATATTATCACAACGAAGATAGAACATCATGCAGTTTTGCATACCTGTGAATACTTAGAGAAAAATGGATTTGAGGTTACGTACTTAGATGTAGATGAATACGGCATGATCTCATTAGAAGATTTGACAAATGCTATTACGGATAAAACCATACTAATATCTATTATGTTTGCCAACAATGAAGTTGGAACCATACAACCTATTAAAGAAATAGGACAAATCGCAAAAGAAAAAGGCGTATATTTCCATACTGATGCTGTACAGGCTTTAGGAAATGTAAAAATAAATGTTCAAGAACTAAATATTGATCTTATGTCCATGTCAGCCCATAAAATATATGGTCCAAAAGGAATTGGTGCATTATATATTAGACAAGGCGTAAAAATGCATGCTTTTATTCATGGAGGTGCCCAAGAAAGAAAGAGAAGAGCAGGGACTGAAAATACTCCAGCGATTGTAGGATTTGGTAAAGCAGCAGAACTAGCCATGGAGAATATAGATCATCATATCGATCATTTAACTACATTAAGAAATAAATTGATTCAAGGGATTATGGAGAATGTAGAATATGTAAGACTCAATGGTCATCCAGAACAAAGACTACCAGGAAATGCAAATCTTGTTTTTGAGTTTATTGAAGGAGAATCTTTGCTATTAAGCTTAGATATGGTAGGTATTGCTGGTTCAAGTGGATCAGCTTGTACTTCAGGATCATTAGATCCATCTCATGTTTTGATGGCATTAGGACTACCACATGAAATTGCCCATGGTTCTTTGAGATTAACAATTGGTGATTTTACAACGGCAGAGGATATAGATTATGTTATTAGTGAAATTCCTAAGATTGTGGATCGATTAAGACAAATGTCACCATTATATGAAAAAGTAAAGGGAGGACAACAATAATGTATACAGAAAAGGTAATGGATCATTTTACGAATCCAAGAAATGTTGGTGAAATTGAAAATGCTGATGGTGTTGGACAAGTAGGAAATGCTAAATGCGGAGATATTATGAAAATATATCTTAAAATAGAAGATGAGAAAATTATCGATGTAAAATTTAAAACCTTTGGGTGTGGATCTGCAATCGCTACTTCTAGTATTGCTACCGAAATGATTAAAGGCAAATCCATTCATGAGGCTTTACAACTTTCAAATATGGCGGTGGTAGAAGCTTTAGGTGGTCTTCCATCTCAAAAAGTTCACTGTTCTGTCTTAGCAGAACAAGCTGTAAAAGCTGCTTTATTTGATTATGCAAGAAAAAACAACCTTCAGTTAGAGGGATTAGAGGATTTTGATCCAAATGCAGACCATCATGATCATGACGAAGAAGAGTATGAAGCTTAAAGCCCAGGATTTCCTGGGCTTTAAATTTGAATGCACAGCATAAATCTGAATAAGAATTTTGCCTAAAAGTAAAAATAAAATAAGTGGGTGAGAATATGACTTTATTGGATAAAAAAAAAGTAGTCGTTGGAATGAGTGGTGGTGTGGATAGTTCAGTCGCAGCATATATTCTAAAACAGCAAGGATACGAAGTAATTGGCATTACCATGCAGGTATGGCCAGAGATGGAAGAAATAGAAGTAGAAAGCGCTGGTGGATGTTGTGGTTTATCTGCAGTAGATGATGCTAGAAGAGTAGCAAATGAACTAGAAATCCCCTTCTATGTGATGAACTTTAAAGATATATTTGAAAAAAAAGTGATAAAATATTTTGTGGATGAGTATATTTCTGGAAATACACCGAATCCTTGCATTGCTTGCAATAAATTTATGAAATTTGAAGAATTACTTAGAAGAGCCCATAACTTAGGCGCTTATTATGTAGCAACAGGACATTATGCTAATATTACTTATGATGAAGATATAAAGAAATATATGATTAAAAGATCTAATGCAGTTGCAAAAGATCAGACGTATGCATTATATAATTTTACCCAAGAACAATTAAAGCACACACTTATGCCATTGGGGCAATTTACTTCTAAAGAAGAAGTGCGAAAGATCGCAGCAGAATTAGGGTTTATAACAGCTTCAAAGCCAGATAGTCAGGAAATATGCTTTGTCAAAGATAATGATTATGGTAAGTTTATTGCACAACGAAAACCTGAACATATCCGTCCTGGCAATTTTGTAGATAAAAATGGCAAAATTTTAGGAAAGCATCAAGGTATTGTTTATTATACAATAGGACAAAGAAAAGGACTAGGTATTGCATTAGGTAAACCTATGTATGTGATAGATATTAATCCTCAAACCAATGAAGTGATATTAGGTGAAAATAAAGATGTTTTTGGAACAGCCTTAATAGCTGATAAGGTAAATATGATTTATATTAATGAAATAAAAAATCCTCTTAAGGTTAAGGCTCAAATTCGATACAATGCACATCCTGCAGATGCAACAATATATCCAGAAAATGAAAAAGAACTTCGTGTTGTTTTTGACCATCCACAAAGAGCAATTACACCTGGACAAGCAGTAGTATTTTATGATGGAGAGATTCTTATGGGAGGCGGAACCATTACTAAAAAAGTAAGATAATTCAAGTAGGTTAACCAGTGCATTTTTTTACGGAGAAGTGGCATCCTAATAATAAGACAATTACTTGATGAATAAAAGCGTGGTGGGATCTAATTATGATCAAAAGAGGCAGTGATATCATTGGTTTACCAGTAATTTGTCTAAATCAAGGATGTAAGGTTACAGAAGTCAAAGATATCCTCTATTGTAATAATGCCTTAAAAGTAATTGGATTATTGGTAGAGGAAGGTAGCTATTTTCATCATGTACAAATAATTGCTTTTGAAAGTATAAAAAATATTGGAGAAGATGCTATAACGATTTATGATAGTAATAGTATCCAAAATTTTGAAGCTACCAATCAAGATTACTATGCACTTCAGTCTAGGGAAAAAATATTGGGAACAGAAGTAATTACAGATGCTGGAAATGATGTGGGAATTGTACAAGATATCATGATTGAAGCGTCCACTGGAAAAATATTAGGTTTAAGTTTAGCAAATGGGTTATTCGATGATTTAGTAGCAGGCAGACCCATTTTACCGCTACAAGGAGATATAGATTTAAGTCAAAATACTATTGTTATTACCCAAAGTTTAAATCATTTAATTATTCACAATACAGGAGGACTAAAGAAGTTACTTTCTTTAGAATAAACAGACCCTTTAAAAATCCTAATATCTTGCATTTGAAAATTTTTTGTCAAAAACAGTTGGATTTAATAGAAAGGAGTGTAGCGTATGCGAAATAGATTTGTATCAGGTATAATTGCAGGTGGATTGATTGGCGCTACAACAGGAATGTATGCATATAAAAGAATGAGCCCAAGACAAAGACGTATGTTAGCAAGACGAAGTGACAAAATGATGAAAAATATGGCCAATGTAGTTGATACCATCCAATCTATAAGTATGTTCAGATAGTTTTTTAAAAGCAGCTAATTTATTAGCTGCTTTCCACATCATTTGGAAGGAGATAGATACCGTGATAAATAACGGATGGAATATCTTTAGCTTTATTCAGTCAAAGCCTATATCATACTTATTTATCATAATAATCATTATTATAAGTATGTTAATTTCATTATTTATAGGTTTTCTAATATATTATTTAATCAATATAGGAAATAGCTTTCTTAGTAATAAGAAAAAGATTATTATGAAGAAGAAATATTTCTTGTATTTTTTGATAGGCATTATTTTATTGTTATTACTGTTGATTATCTACACGTTTCGAACTTTTTTATGGAATTTATTTGCACCTGTGCTTTGGGCAATAATTTTTGCATATTTACTCAATCCAATTGTATGTTTGATTGAGAAAAAAGGTATTGCAAGAATTTGGAGTGTAATCATTGTATATACCTCTATCGCAGGAATTATTCTATTATTTTCTATAACAATCACCCCTAAAATAACAAGAGAAGCACGTAATTTAGTAGAGCTATTGCCTAGATATACAAAGGAAATAAATGAATTTCTTAATAGGATATACATAAAAATTGAGCAGATCGATAATTTTTCTCCTCAATTTGCCTCAGTCAAGGAAACCATAAGAAGTCATATTGGAGAAATAGAATATTATATTTTAGACATGATTAAAAGTATTACAAGTGGTATATTTAGCATATTTGCCCAAATCGTCAGTTTAGTGTTGATACCGATTTTTACTTTTTACTTTTTAAAGGACGCAATGTATTTTAAAAAGAAATTACGATTTATAATTCCTAGAAACTTTAGAAATGAATTGACCAATATTTGTAAAGATATTGATACGCTACTTAATAGATTTATTAGAGGCCAATTAATTGTAGCTGCTTGTGTGGCTACGCTCAGCATTACTGCATTATTAACCATCAAAGTTAATTTTGCTTTTCTTATAGGTATGATTGCAGGGCTATTTAATGTCATCCCATATTTTGGTCCTATTATTGGGGCAGTTCCAGCAGTAGTATTTGCTTTGTTAGACGACCCCTCAAAAGCTTTTTGGGTAATTATAGCTTTTACAATCATACAACAGATAGAAAGTGCTATAATATCCCCTAAAATTGTAGGAGAAAGCGTTGGGATACATCCAGTTGTGGTTATTCTCGCTTTGTTGATAGGAAATGAATGGCTTGGAATTATCGGCATGATTTTTGCTATACCTATTGCAGCCAGTATAAAAATTATTGGTAAACATATGATGGATTTTATTGTAAAAGGATCATAAAATTCATATTTTATGATATTTTCCTACAATAAGGATATACTATATTTATGAATTGACAAATAGTACTAATTTTTATATAATCTATTAAAACATATTTAATACAGAAAATAACAATGATGAAGAGGAGTATATAAATGTCTAATCTATAGAGAGAAAGTCCAATGGCTGAAAGACTTTTGATTGGAGTTTATGGAAGCAGCTTCGGAGTATTAACCTTGAAATCAAGTAGAGGTTAACGGTTAGCAGACGTTATGCTGCTGGGTATTTACAAGTGAGAGACCAAAATTACGCAATGATTTTGGTAAGTAGGGTGGTACCGCGAGAATACTCTCGTCCCTATCTATGGGATGAGAGTTTATTTTTATTTTCAAAAATTTTTGGAGGCTGATACAATGGAAAAAATGGGTTTGAATGAAATAAGAAAACAGTTTTTAGACTTCTTTGAAAGCAAAGAGCACTTTGTTAGACCAAGTTATTCTCTTGTGCCTGAAAATGATAAAAGTTTATTATTAATTAATGCAGGAATGGCTCCTTTAAAACCATATTTTATGGGAACGGATGTACCTCCTAAAAAGCGAATGGCCACTTGTCAGAAATGCATCCGAACAGGAGATATAGAGAATGTAGGAAAGACAGCAAGACATGCAACCTTTTTTGAAATGCTGGGCAATTTTTCTTTTGGTGATTATTTCAAAAATGAATCTATTCAGTGGGGATGGGAATTTGTTACAAAATATTTAAAGATGCCTATAGATAAATTATGGATAAGTGTTTATGAAGAAGATGATGAGGCGTATGCTATCTGGCATGAAAAAATAGGATTACCTACTGAAAGGATTGTAAAACTAGGGAAAGAAGATAATTTTTGGGAAATTGGACTGGGACCCTGTGGACCATGTTCTGAAATTTACTATGATAGAGGGGAAAAATATGGCTGTGGTGCACCAGATTGTAAGCCTGGCTGTGAATGTGATCGGTTTATAGAGTTTTGGAATCATGTATTTACTCAGTTTGATAAGGATGAACAAGGCAATTATCATCCTTTGCCAAATCCTAATATTGATACGGGGATGGGACTTGAAAGAGTTGCTTGTATCATGCAAGATGTAGACTCTATATTTGAAATCGATACAATAAGATATATCTTAGACGAAGTAGTGAAAATATCAGGACAAGATTATAGCAATATAAGTTCAAAAACGGATGTATCCATTCGCATTATTACAGACCATGTTCGTTCTGTTACCTTTATGGTTAGTGATGGGATTATGCCAAGTAATGAAGGAAGAGGGTATGTGCTAAGACGTTTGTTAAGACGTGCTGCCAGACATGGAAAACTCATTGGTATAAAAAATACATTCTTAATCACATTAGTAGATAAAGTGATTGAAATATCGGGAGAAGCTTATCCGGAGTTAATTGAGAAGCAAGAATATATTAAAAAAGTCATTGCTATTGAAGAAGAAAGATTCCAAGAGACAATCGACCAAGGAAGTGAAATACTAAAAAACTATATTGAGGAACTGAAAAAACAAAATAAGTATGTTTTATCAGGTGAAAATGCATTCAAGTTATATGATACATTTGGATTTCCATTAGAATTAACAAAGGAAATCTTAGAAGAAGAGAAGATGTCCGTAGATGAAGAAGCGTTTAAAATAGAGATGGAACAACAAAGACAGCGGGCAAGAGCAGCACGACAAAGTCAAGAAGGGGAAGGGTGGAAAGATGATATCTACTCAAAGCTTCATGAAGACATTCGGTCAGACTTTAAAGGTTATGAAGCCTATGAAATGTCTGGAAAAATCTTAGCCTTAATAAAAAATGGAGAAATTGTCAATGCAGTATCTCAAGGAGATCAAGTGACAGTGATCCTAGACAAAACATCTTTTTATCCTGAAGGAGGCGGTCAAGTAGGAGATAAAGGTATACTTTATAATGAAGGATGCAAAATAAAGATATATGACTGCAAAAAGGCCAATAATGATAGAATATTACACTTAGGAGAAGTGCTAGAGGGTAGTATTGAACAAGAGATGGTTGTAAAAGCTATGATAAACATTGAAAACAGATTAAACTCAGCTAGAAATCATACCGCAACCCATTTGTTGCATCAAGCTTTGAGAGATATTATTGGACAACATGTTGAACAGTCAGGTTCTTTAGTAACACCAGACAAACTAAGATTTGACTTTTCTCATTTTCAATCCCTAACAGACGAAGAATTAGACAAAGTAGAAGCACTTGTCAATCAGAAAATACTAGAAGGTCTAGCTGTTCAAGCAGAAGAGATGGCGCTAGAGGAAGCAAAGAAAAAAGGTGCAACAGCATTATTCGGTGAGAAATATAAAGATGTGGTACGAACAATTTCCATAGGAAACTATAGTATGGAACTATGTGGGGGAACACATATAAGCAATACAAGTAAAATTGGATTGTTTAAAATTGTTACAGAAGGCGGTGTGGCAGCTGGTATTAGAAGAATTGAAGCGATTACTGGCTACAAAGCTTATGAATACACGAAAGAAAAAGAATTTAAATTGTCTGAAATTGCAAAACTGTTAAAGACAAATCCTAAGGAAGTTATAGGAAAAGTAGAAAATTTACTAAATGAATTAAAAGATGCCCAAAAAGAAATAGAAATTGTAAAAAATAAATTAGCTAGCGGAGCAACAACTGAGATTCTAAATAGTATGGTTGAAACAAATAATATAAAAGTGATAAAATATAAGCTAGCAGATATGGATATGGATAATTTAAGAAATCTTGGAGATAAATTAAAAGACAAATTAGGCTCTGGGGTTGTCGTTCTTGCTTCATCAAATAATGGTAAAGTAAACTTTGTAGCAATGGCAACAGAGGATGTAATAGCAAAGGGAATTCATGCTGGCAATATTATAAAACAGGTGGCGAAAATTGCAGGTGGTGGTGGTGGTGGTAGACCAACCATGGCACAAGCAGGAGCGAAAGATATTTCGAAAATAGATGAAGCTCTAGAGCATGTATTAACAGTGGTCAATGAACAAATAAAATAGCAAGATAAAGGGTGGGCGAGAGCTTTCATAGAGCTGTCGTCCATTCAACTGTTATTTAATTGTAATATATTTTGTTAAAGGATTATGTATATTTTTAGAGAATATAAGTAATATAAGAGAAGGAAAGGAGCCAACAACATGATGATGGATAGATCAAATTTTACAATGAAGTTTAATGTCGACAAAGAAAAAATCAACGAAGCAGAAGAAATTCTCAAAGCAGTGTATAAATCATTAAAGGAAAAGGGATATAATCCAATTAACCAATTGGTAGGATATATTTTATCAGGAGATCCTACTTATATCACCAGTCATAATAATGCGAGAAGCTTAATTAGGAAGCTTGAGCGGGATGAATTATTAGAAGAGTTATTAAGAAATTATTTGGAAGAGAAGTAGGAGAGAGCAAAATTGAGAAAAAAGATATCTATTATCATTACAATGATTGTACTATTATCTATCATACTGACCTCTTTATCGTATGCAGAGCAAGACAAAAAAGTGGTTTTAATTGTAATGAATGAGACGAATTATGAAGAATTATATAGCATAGAATCTGTACGTAAACTGATTGATAATGGTGCTGCTGCTTTGATGAACAACAGAACGTCAACAAAAGCAAATACTTATAAGGCATATGTATCTATTGGGGCAGGGACAAGAGCAGAAGGGTCCTCGGATACTACCTTATCGATGAATGTGAATAATGAGATTCAATCGATCTATGCTAGAAGAACAGGATTAAGTATTAGAGATACTGGCATTATTAATGTGGATATTGCTAAATTAATCAGACAAAATGATGCAGGGGAATACGGAGCAACTCCAGGGGCGTTAGGGAAAGCATTGCATGATATGGGCATGAAAACTGCAGCTCTAGGAAACGCAGATACAAAAGATATTATGATCCGACTTGCTCCTGCTATTGCTATGGACAACAATGGCTATATTGATTATGGCGATATTGGACAAGGAACCCTAGTAAAAGAGGAGACCTATCCCTTTGGGCTCAAAAGCAATTACCCAAAGCAAGTAGAGATATTTAAAGATTTATATGATAAAGCTGACTTTATCACAGTTGAAATAGGAGATATTGGGAGACTTGAAAGATATAAGGACAATCTAACAGATGAAATGTACGCTTTGCAAAAATCAAAAATACAAAAAGATATTGATCGATATATCGGTGATTTGTTAAATATTATTGATTCCCAAAGGACTAGAATTATTCTTGTTACACCATATCCTTCATCAGTAGATATCAAGAGTGGCAATAAGCTAACGCCTGCTATTTTTTATGGGGATGGTGTGAAAAAAGGTCTATTAACTTCAGGTACCACAAGAAGAACAGGTATTATAGGGAATGTAGATATTGCTCCATCAATTGCAGCATATCTTGGAGCCAATACAACAGATATGAGTGGAAAGCCGATACAAGTTGTATCGAATGATGATCAATTTGAGATGCTGAGAAAATTAAATGGCCGTGTTGTAAGTACTTCACAAAATAGATATCCAGTATTGTCTACTTTTGCTATATTTGAAATATTAATTTCTATTGCAGCTTTAATTATAATCCTTATCCAAAATAGATTAAATGATAAAATCGTTTATTACTTCAAGAATTTACTGTTAAGTACAATGACAGTACCTTTTGTATTGTTAATACTGCCTTTGTTTCATGTCCAAAATCTTTTTATGACATATGTGTTTTTGGCTGGAGCAATCATTTTGATTACATATACAATTAAAAAAATGAGTAACCATGAATTAGATGGTATTTTAATTTTATCTTTTCTTACAACGGCAAGTTTATTAATAGATTTGTGTACCAATGGAAACTTAATAAAAAATTCTCTTTTAGGTTATGATCCTATCATTGGTGCTCGATACTATGGTATAGGTAATGAATACATGGGTGTTTTAATAGGATCAACCCTTGTGTTTGCTACGGGCATATTAGATAGGTTTAAGATCAGTAAATTTTGGACTTTGCTTGTATTTTTGGGGACAATCTTTATTATTGGATACCCTAAATTAGGTGCTAATGTAGGTGGTACCATTACAGCTGTGGCAGCTTTTATTTTTGTTGGATTAAGGTTATTAAAGATTAGAATTACATTGAAACAACTTTTTTTAATAGGTATTGCGGTTATAGGAGTAGTTGGATTTATGGCATTTATTGATATAAAATTATTGGGAGATCAAGGACAACAATCCCATCTAGCAGGTGCAATTCAACAGATTATTCAGGAAGGACCTATTGTTATTTTTCTCATCATTAAAAGAAAAATTGCCATGAACTTAAAATTAATCGGTATCACGATATGGAGTAAAGTGCTAATTACGACAATTATTATTTTAGCCATTTTATTTTATAGACCAGTAGGTACGCTTTATAAACTCATTCGCGTATATGCTAATTTGGCTATTGGCTGGTCGGGGATCATTGTTGCTTGTGTAGTAGCCTTCTTCGTAAATGATTCTGGAGTTGTGGCTGCAGCAACAGGGATTATATTTTTGGCAATGAGTATGTTATATCTCACCTTTGTGAGTCATGAAAATTCTAAAAAATGATATGGAAAATGTAAAACTTTATGAGAAAAATAGTTGTGTTATACCTCAATAGGCAAAGTAGGAGCATAAGATGGAATACAGAATATTAGGAGAAACAGGCATTAAGGTATCAAGATTATGTTTTGGAGGATTAACAGTAGGCCCCTTGCAAGCAAATTTACCGATCGCAATGGGTGCGGAAGTAATGGCAGAAGCTTTTCGCCAGGGTGTAAATTTTGTAGATACAGCTGAACTATATGAAACTTATCCCTATATAAAAAAAGCTTTAGAAATTTACAGAAATAATGACATTGTAATTGCAACAAAATCATATGCTTATGATGAAGAAACGGCAAAAGTTAGTTTGCATAAGGCCTTGAATGAATTGAATGTAGATAAAATTGATATTTTTTTATTGCATGAGCAGGAAAGTGAACATACGCTTAGAGGCCATTATGAAGCATTAAGCTATTACTTAAAAATGAAAGAACAGGGTATAATAAATGCTGTAGGTATATCTACTCATACCGTTAGGGCTGTAGAAGCAGTTGCGCGGATGAAAGAAATTGATGTGATTCATCCGATCATTAATAAGGCTGGGATCGGGATACAAGATGGCAGTAGGGATGAAATGTTAAAAGCCATTCAACAGGCTCATACAAATGGCAAAGGAATTTATGGAATGAAACCCATTGGTGGTGGCAATTTGATACATAACGCCAATGAATGTTTAGACTACGTGATGGATATAGAATATCTGCATTCCATTGCAGTGGGCATGCAAACAAAAGAAGAGGTTATTGCTAATGTGTTGAAGTTTAAAGGCGAAAAGATACCAGATGAAATACAAAAAAAAATTTCTAAAAAGCCAAGAAAGCTGCATATTGATTTTTGGTGTGAAAGGTGTGGAAATTGTGTTGCCCATTGTAAGCACAATGCATTAAGGATTGTAAAAGACGAGGTGGTTGTAAATACAGAAAAATGTGTTTTATGCGGATACTGCAGCAGTTATTGTCCACAATTTTGCATAAAGATTGTATAGAGATGAGGGTTAAAAGATGAGAATGATGGGATTAGATGTAGGAGATAAAACCATAGGCGTTGCAGTAAGTGATGCAATGGGATGGACAGCCCAAGGAATAGAAACCATTAGAAGAACCAATAAAAAAGCTGATTATAGGCGATTACTAGAAATCATACAAGATAAGGAAGTAACAAAGATTATTGTAGGATTACCTAAAAATATGAATGGCACATTAGGTCCTCAAGGTGAAAAAGTTTTAAATTTTGTAGAAGAATTGAAAAACCGTGTTTCTATTGAAATAATTTTATGGGATGAGAGACTAACTACTGTAGCAGCTGAAAGAACTTTGATACAAGCTGATGTAAGTAGGAAAAAAAGAAAACAAGTTATAGATATGGTTGCTGCCACCTATATTTTGCAAAGTTATTTAGATAGTCAAAAATAATTAAGAGGTGATAAAAATGGTAGACAAGAATGAAAATATTGTAACATTATTAGATGAAAATGGTGTAGAAACGGATTTTGAAGTGATAGAAATTTTGGAAGTAAATGACTCAGAGTATGCAATCTTATTACCAGTAGACAAAGAAGATGAAGAAGCATTTATATTTAAGGTAATAGAAGAAGATGGTGAATATTCTTTAGAATGCGTAGAAGAGGATGAAGAGTTTAATGCAGTTGCTGCTGCGTATGAGGAATTATTAAATGAAGAAGAATAAAAATGAAAACTATGGTCTAGAATAAGGCCATAGTTTTCATTTTTATGTTTCCGAAACGATGTATAAAATTTAAAGCATATTAAAATATGGAGGAATAAAATTTGAATGTAAAAATTCATGGAAAACTATATAAAGCAAAGTTTGTCAGGAGATTAAATCGATTTGTAGCAGAAATAGAATTAGAAGGACAAAAACACTATGCCCATGTTGCTAATACAGGAAGAATGAAAGAATTGCTTGTAAAAGATGCTACTGTTCTTGTAAGATATGTAAATGAAGCCCATAGAAAAACCAAATATGATTTAGTAATGGTATATTATAAACAGTCTTTAGTATGTATCGATTCAAAACTTCCTAATATTTTGCTTGAAAAGGCATTAAAAAATAATGAAATCCACTCTTTTAAGGGATTTACTAGTGTGAAGAAAGAAGTCCAATTTGGCAGTAGTCGACTAGATATTGCCGTAAATAATGGAAAAGAAATGGCTTTAATTGAAGCAAAATGTGTTACTTATGTAAGAGAAGATGGCGTGGCTTCTTTTCCAGATGCACCTACCGAAAGAGGAAGAAAACATGTACTAGAATTAATAAAAGCACGAAAACAAGGCATACGAGCAGCGGTATTTTTTATTATTCAAAGAGAGGATGCAAAGAGTTTTACCCCAAATAAAGCGATGGATACTAAATTTGCGGATGCAGTCATAAAAGCTGGAAAAGAAGGCGTTGAATTTTATGCTTTTTTATGTAAAAATACACCTAGTGAAATTAGAATTTTAAAAGAAATTCCTGTGTTTTTTAAAGGTTGACGTAAAAAGAAATATATGGTAACATTTGATTGAAAATAAAATTCAATATCAAACACAAGGTATAAGGAGTTGAATTAATGAATACCGTATGCAATACATGTGGGAATATCATTAAGAACCTAGATTGTGAAAGATGTCCAAGGTGCCATACGATTCTAAAGCAAGTACCTAAGTGCGAAGATTGCAAAGGATGTACCTTAAAGTTTAAAAGTTGTAATAAAAATGAATCCTTAAATATATCAAAATAAGTATGATTAAAGAATTATCACTTGAGAAAATTTTATTCTTGACTTTAGCATAGTTTATGGATAGACTATTTAATAACATAATTATTAATTGAAAAATTACTTGTTTAAAAAGAGGTGTTATGATGACGGAGATTATGGAAACCTTAAAAGATAAATTAAAAGAAAAAGGTTATAAACTTACCCCGCAGAGAAGAGCGACCTTAGATACAATTATTGAGAGTAAAGGACAACATCTAAGTACGGAAGAAATTTATGATTTGGTAAAGGAGAAATGTCCCGAAATTGGATTAGCTACCGTATATAGAACGTTACAGCTTTTAGATGAGTTGGAAGTAATTTCTAAGATTAATTTAGACGATGGTTGCAGTAGGTATGAGTTAAATACACGGGAAGATGATCATCAACACCATCACTTAATATGTGTAAAGTGTGGAAATATTATTGAAGTTGAAGTGGATTTAATGGAAACACTAGAAGAAGAAATTGAAAAAAATTATGATTTTAGAATTATAGATCATAAGGTCAAATTCTTTGGATATTGTTGTAAATGTCAATAAATCCTGTTGCCACAGTGGTGCAGGTTTTTTTTATTTTTAACAATAAACCTATAAGAAATATAAACATAATAAGCATCTATTAATAAACGAATCGTATTTTTAAGATCATTGTATTGATCATATGGAATTTGGGTGTTTTATAAAAGAACAATAAAAAAATAAACTTACCGGTTTACTTATACAAAAAAAAGCAATAATAAATGGTATAGGGGAGCAAATAAAATATTAATATTTTCAAAAGGTTTTCATGTTGCTAACATATACCAAATACAGTATAATAAACTAGGTATGAGTTGTTGTCCGGAATTCTTGTTTGTAAGTGGGATATTAAGGTCGGATTAATAGATATAGTAAGTATAGCGAAAACGAGGAGTGTGATATTGTGGTAAGAAAATCAGCAAAAATGAAAATTATTCCACTAGGTGGTCTAAATGAAATTGGAAAAAATATGATGGCTTTCGAGTATAAAGATGATATCATGATCATTGATTGTGGTATGAGTTTTCCTGAAGACGAGATGCTTGGGATTGACATTGTAATTCCAGATATTACATATTTAATTAAAAACAAAGAAAAAGTCAGAGGAATTGTACTGACCCATGGCCATGAAGATCATATAGGAGCATTGCCCTATGTGCTAAAAAAGTTAAATGTCCCTGTATATGGAACAAAATTAACATTAGGATTGGTGGAAAATAAATTAAAAGAACATAAACTATCTGGAAGTGTGCATACAGAAGTGGTTAAGCCTGGAGATACCATTAAACTAGGAGAATTTAAAATAGAATTTATTCGAACCAGTCATTCTATTGCAGATGCAGTTTGTTTAGCAATTCATACATCATTAGGTACAATTGTGCATACAGGAGACTTCAAGATAGATTTTACACCAATTAACGGAGAAACAATAGATTTCCATAGGCTAGCGGAACTGGGAAAAAAAGGAGTATTATTACTTTTAGCAGATAGCACAAACGTAGAACGACAAGGATACACGATGTCTGAGAAAACTGTTGGTGTTACTTTTGAGAATATATTTAGAAATGCCAATCAAAGGATTATTGTAGCTACTTTTGCTTCAAATGTCCATAGGGTACAACAAATCATTAATGCAGCTTATAAATTTAATCGAAAAGTTTCAGTATCTGGAAGAAGTATGGTAAATGTAGTGAATGTAGCAATGGACTTAGGCTACTTGAATGTTCCAGAAGATATATTAATTGATATTAGTGACATCAATAAGTATCCAGATAATGAAATTGTTGTAATAACCACAGGAAGCCAAGGAGAACCTATGTCAGCATTATCAAGAATGGCTGCCTCGGAACATAAAAAACTGGAAATTCAACCGGGTGATATGGTAATTCTTTCTGCAACGCCAATCCCAGGGAATGAAAAGACAGTGGCAAGGGTAGTAAACCAATTGTTTGAAAAAGGTGCTAATGTTATTTATGAAGCTTTAGCAGATGTACATGTTTCAGGACATGCATGTCAAGAAGAACTTAAATTAATGCATACCTTAATTAAACCTCAATTTTTTATTCCTGTTCATGGAGAATATAGACATTTGAGACAACATGCAAAACTGGCTGAAAGTTTAGGAATGTCTAATGATAACATATTTACAATTGAAAATGGACAGATCTTAGAAGTTTCTAAAGAAGGAGCAAAGGTCTGTGGAAATGTAGCATCAGGAAATATTTTGGTAGATGGTCTCGGTGTAGGAGATGTTGGCAATATCGTTCTAAGAGACAGAAAGCATTTATCCGAGGATGGTTTAATGGTTGTAGTTGTTACGATTACTAAAGACAATGGACAGGTTGTAGCAGGACCGGACATTATTTCAAGAGGCTTTGTGTATGTGAGGGAATCAGAGGTGCTTATGGACGAAGCAAGAAGCGTAGTGAGAAATGCATTACAAGTATGTCAATCCAATGGTGTAAGAGAATGGGCAGCTTTAAAGTCTGCAATTAAGGATAGTCTTAGAGGATTTTTATATGAGAAAACGAAACGAAGTCCGATGATTCTGCCTATTATCATGGAAGTATAAATATAATCATAAAAATATGCTGTTATTACAGCATATTTTTATGCAAAAATATATAAAAGGAAAGCGAAAACGCTATGGAGATTAAGTTGGTGAGAGGAGAAATGCAATATGAGAATATTGTTATATACAGCAATTATATTACTTGGTGCTTATATTGGTTATCATGACAAATTATCCGAAACAGTTTTAAAAAAATTATCTAAAATACAATATGGGTGTTTGCTATTTCTATTATTTATTATGGGAATTAATATTGGTGTAAATAGGGATGTTGTCATGAAGTTTCATCAGTTAGGATACCAAGCCTTAGTTTTATCTGCTTTGTCGGTAGTTTTTAGTATTCTTTTGGTTAGATTTACATCAAAGCTTTTACAGAAAGAGAACAGGGGGATTACGAAATATGACAATTAGTATTATCGTTGCTGTAATATTAGGGATGGGTTTTGGTTTATTTATTTTTCCAGAGACATATATAGATCAAGTAAGTTATATTATTGATTTTGGGCTTTGTACGCTTTTATTTTTTGTAGGGATAGACATGGGGAGAAATAAAAATTTATTGAATCAAATTAAAGCCAATGGCTTAAAACTTTTGATTCTCCCTGTAATGATTGGCATGGGAAGTATAATTGGAAGTATCGTAGGAGGAACTTTATTAGGAATGCCCTTTAATGAGTCCAGTGCTATTGGTGCAGGGTTTGGGTGGTATACCTTATCCGCCATTGAATTGTCAAAGTATAGTGCAGAAGTTGGTGCGCTTGCTTTTATTACAAATGTAAGCAGAGAAATTATTGCATTAATATCTATTCCATTTATTGCAAAATATATTGGTAAGTATGAATGTATTGCTTCGGCAGCAGCGCCTTCTATGGATACGTGTTTGCCTGTGATTTCAGAGTTTACTGATGCAAATACATCTGTTGTGGCTTTTGTTACAGGAGTTTTATTATCAAGTATGGTGCCTATTTTAGTACCGTTATTCATTCAAATGCAAATGTAACGTGCTCTGAGTTAATAGATTATTGGGATACGATAATGCAAATATGAATATGTTGATCTAGTGCTGATTGGCTATTCCTCTAGGAATAGCCAATCAGCATTTTGCTATAGATTTTAAGAAAAAGACTGATGTTGTTGTAAATATTTGTAGAGAATTGTATAATTAGATAGTAAAATTATTTTTTGGAGGTAAGCAGATGAAGTCATCTATATCAAAAGGAATGATCATATTTTTATTTATTGCGCTGGTTGGTTTTATTGGGAGTAAACTCTACTTTGATAATCAAGTGGGTCCAGTAAATGCCGATAGCAATAAGAATGTAATGCTAGAAATCACAAAAGGTTCTTCTACATCACAAATCGCAGCAGTTTTAAAAGAAGAAAAAGTAATTAAGAATGATTTGGCATTTCGCATTCTAAGTAAAATAGTAAAAGCTGATGGAAAGATGAAAGCAGGAAAATTCCTGTTGAATACGAGCATGTCTGCAAATGATATCATTCATATTCTTGTACAAGGAGATGTCGTGAAAGATACAATAAAATTTACTATACCAGAAGGATTTGAATTAAGGCAGATTGCAGATAGATTGTATGAAAAAGGTTTAATTGATAAAGAAAAATTTATTGAAATCGCAAACAATGGAGATTTTGACTATAAATTTTTGAAGGATATTCCTAAGGGCGAAAATAGACTAGAAGGATATCTGTTTCCAGATACCTATGAAGTATCTAAAGATGTAACTGAAAAAGAATTAATTGTGAAGATGCTTAACCGATTTGATGCTGTTTTTGAGGAAGCCTACTATGAAAGAACTGCTGAATTGAATATGGATATCAATCAAATTATTACAATTGCATCAATTATTGAGCGAGAAGCAAAATTAGATGAAGAAAGATCGATTGTATCTAGTGTGTTTCACAATAGAATACGAAAAGGGATGTTGCTTCAATCTTGTGCAACAGTTCAATATATTTTAGGAGAAAGAAAAGAAAACCTTAGCTTAAAAGATATTGAAATCGACTCGCCTTATAATACCTACAAATATGAAGGCTTACCTCCTAAGCCTATCGCATCACCTGGAAAAGCATCGATTGAAGCGGCGTTGTATCCAGAGAAAACAGATTACTTATACTTTGTGGTGAGTAAAAACGGGAAACATACTTTTAGCAAAACCTATCAAGAACACTTAAATGCAAAGAATGGAAATTAATTTAAAGGAAAAACTAATACGTGGAAGGGATCCCACGTATTGATTTTTGTTTATTATATGTTTAGAGGAGTTGTGTATATTGAGTAATATCGTAAATGCATTAGTAGAAGAATATATAAGAAATACTTTGCCAGAACACAATGGATTATTAAAACAAATGGAAGATTATGCTTCTGACTATCATGTACCGATTGTCCAACCAGAGGTAGGAAAGCTTTTGGAGGTGATTACTAAAATAAGTGGTGCAAAATCAGTATTAGAAGTGGGTACCGCGATAGGTTATTCAGCTCTTTTATTTTGTAAAGCCATGGAAAATGGTAAATTGACAAGCATTGAACGACGAAATGACATGATTGAAATTGCTACGAATAATATTGATAAGGCAGGATTAAAGGAACAAATACAAATTTTAGAAGGAAATGCAGAAGAAATTATTCCAACATTAAAAGAAGAGTTTGATATTATATTTCTTGATGCAGCAAAGGGACAATATATGGAGTTTCTTTCTTCCAGTATAAATTTGCTTAAGGACGGAGGCATACTGATTTCTGATAATGTGCTGTATAAAGGGATGGTAGCTTCTAATGAATATGTAGTACGAAGAAAAAAAACTATTGTTAAGAGAATGCGAACGTATTTAGATTATATTATGCATCATCCTGATTTGACAACATGTATATTACCGGTGGGAGATGGCGTTGCCATAAGTTATAAAAATTAGGAGGTAAAAAATGAACAAAGTGGAATTATTAGCACCTGCGGGTGATTTAGAAAAATTAAAAATGGCTATTGTATATGGTGCGGATGCTGTATATATAGGAGGACAAGTTTTTGGATTAAGGGCCAGTGCAAGGAATTTTTCTATCGAAGAGATGGCAGAAGGGATTGAATTTGCTCATAAGCGAGGAAAAAAAGTATACGTTACATTAAATATTATTCCTCATAATGAAGATTTGCAAGAACTACCTGACTATATTAAAACATTAAGTGAATTGAATATAGATGCTGTAATTTTATCGGATCCTGGTACATTAATGTATGTCAAAGAATTAGCACCACAGTTGGAAGTCCACTTGAGTACCCAGGCAAATAATACGAACTACCTAAGTGCAAGATTTTGGTACAATCAAGGGATCAAAAGAGTTATTTTGGCAAGAGAATTATCTTTGGAGGAAATAAAAGAGATAAGAAAGAATATACCTATTGAACTGGAATTAGAAGCTTTTGTACATGGGGCAATGTGTATATCCTACTCAGGTAGATGCCTGCTAAGTAATTATATGGTCAATCGAGATGCTAATAGAGGAGAATGTGCGCATCCTTGTAGATGGAAGTATTATCTTATGGAGGAAAAAAGACCTGGGGAATATATGCCAGTTTTTGAAGATGAAAAAGGAACTTATTTCTTTAATTCAAAGGATTTATGTATGATTCAATATATCCCAGAACTTATTGAATCAGGACTGTCTAGTCTGAAAATTGAAGGTAGAATGAAAAGTGCATATTATGTGGCTAATATTGTACGTATTTATAGAAAAGCCATAGACATGTATTATGAAAAAGGAAAAGATTACGTCTATGATCCAAATTGGATGATAGAGATTCAAAAAGCAAGTCATAGGGAATTCACAGCGGGGTTTTATTTAGAAAAACCTAGTCATAAAGAACAGTTATATAATAATAGTGCCTATGTTAGAGAATATGACTTTGTAGGTTTAGTATTAGATTATGACGAAAATACAGGTATAGCAACAGTAGAGCAGAGAAATAGAATATTTAAAGGGGATATTATTGAGATAATGGGCCCAGGGATTGAGAATTTCCAGCAAAAAATTTCTTTAATGTGGAATAATAAAGAAGAAGAAATCGAAGTAGCACCTCATGCCCAGCAAATGATAAAGGTGAAGATGGATAAACCAGTCAAGCCATATTATATCTTGCGAAAAGAGCGAAAGGATGATAGAGGTGAGTAAACCAATTTTAATTGGCATTACAGGTGGAACCGGATCAGGGAAAAGTACGATCACTAAGACGATTGTTGAAAGTTTGCCTGAAAATACGATAACGATGATTGAACAAGATTCTTATTATAAAGATCAAAGTCAGTTGACACTAAATCAAAGAATACGCACCAATTATGATCATCCCTTGGCCTTTGATACCGCCTTACTGATTCAGCATCTGCAAGATCTTTTGGCAGGTAAATGTATTCAGAAACCGATTTATAATTTTTCTTTACATACTCGGCAGAAAGAAACGATACCCGTTGAACCCAAAGATATTATTATCCTTGAAGGAATTATGATATTAGAAGATGAAAATTTGAGAAACTTAATGGACATTAAAATATTTGTGGATACCGATGCAGATGTAAGAATTATTCGGAGAGTTATTAGAGATATCAATGAAAGAGGAAGGACGTTAGAGTCTGTGATTGAACAATATTTAAATACCGTTCGACCTGCGCATCTTCAATTCATCGAACCGAGCAAAAGATATGCAGATATTATTATTCCAGAGGGTGGCTACAATAAAGTTGCCATTGATATTATTGTTTCAAAAGTGAAATCTATCTTATATGAAAAACAAAATGGCAATGAATTTAAAATCGTATAAAGTATGCACCTTCCTAGAATTGGAGATACTGAAACTATCCAATGAACTAAGGAAGGTGTTTTATTTGGAATCAAGAATGGAGCGAAAGAAAAAGCAACAACAGCAACAATCTATCATCAACAAAGAGAATAAATATAGAGTTTTTTTTATTGCATTTACTTTTACTGCTTTTATTTTTGTCCTTATAGGTAGATTAGCATATATTCAATTAATCCAAGGACATGAATATTATTTGCGTGCTAAAACTCAATGGTTTAAGGAAATACCTACAAGAGTTGAACGTGGAAAAATTTATGATAGAAATATGATTCCCTTGACCAATAAATACAAAAAGAGTCATGTAATTGTGTTTCCAGAATACTTTAATTCGACTACTGAAAATCTTCAATTGCTTCATGATATGACAGAGATTACAATCCATGAGCTTAAATATGAAAAACTAAACAGCAATAGACCTGTTGAAATGAAAATTGTCAATGAAAATGAGGAATTAATACAAAAAGTTGTAAATATGCAAGGGGCATTTGTACTAGATTATAGTGACAGATATGATGAAAAGGGAATAGCATCCCATGTCATTGGGTATATCAATAAGGTTGATAATATAGGAGAAAAAGGATTAGAAAAAAAATATGATCAAGAATTAAAAGAGAATCAGCAATATAAGATAGGTGCCATTGTGGATGCAAAAAAAAGAATGATTCCAGGATTAGGGTATACAGTTCTTGAAAATGCTTTGGCGACCGAAAAAAAGAATATTGTAACAACACTCGATTATTCTATACAACAAATTATAGAGGAAGAGTTTGATAAGGTATTTAAAAAAGGAAGTATTGTTGTATTAGATGTGAAACAGGGAGAATTATTGGGAATGGTTAGTAGACCAAATTTTGAACAAAGTAATGTTGCAGCATACTTAGAAAACAAAAATAAAGAACTTTACAATAGAGCTATACAAATTACATATCCTCCTGGATCAATTTTTAAGATTATTGTAACCGCTGCAGCTCTTGAATATGGAATCGTTGATATGGAGGACATGTTTTTCTGTAATGGATATGAAGAAATAGGAGATATAGCAATTAAATGTAGTAGTTTTCATAAAGGTGGGCATGGAAAAATCAGTCTTACAGAAGCATTTTCTAAATCTTGTAATTCTGTGTTCATTCAATTAGGCCAAAAGATTGGTAGTAAGAATATTATAGATATGGCTCAAAAATTTGGTCTTGGATCACTAACTGAAATAGGATTATTAGAGGAGGTACCTGGTCACCTACCCTCAGAAGATTATATGAAAGGCGCAGGGATTGGCAATATTTCTATTGGACAAGGAACGCTAGAAGTTACACCACTGCAGATTGCAAGGCTAACTGCTATTATTGCAAATAACGGCATAGATAATGGGGTTTCTTTGGCAAAAAAAATTATAGATGATGAAGGGAATATAATTAAATCTTATAAAAGAAAAGTACCAAAGTTTGTCATAAATATAGGCACTGCTAAAATAATTCAAGCTATGATGGAGACAGCAGTTAATGAGGGGACAGCCATAAAAGCAAAATCACAAGAAATTGGGGGCGCAGCTGGAAAAACAGGTTCATCAGAAGCAATAATAGATGGTGAAAAAACAGTACATGCATGGTTTACGGGATATTTTCCTATTGATGCACCCCAATACGTAATAACAATTATTGTTGAAAATGGGGGTTCAGGAGGAAAGGCAGCGGCCCCTTTATTTAAAAAAATTGCCCAGCGGATAAATTCTTTAAACAAACATTAAAAATAAAAGTTTGGTTTTCAACAGTGTATTTAAATCTTAAAAGATAGCTACTTTTTCTATAAAGACATGCACACTTCTATTTGCTCACACATATAATTTAAAGTGACATAAATTTAGGGGGTGTGCATCTACATGTGGACGACTGTGATAACTTTATCGGTTGTTTTAGCAAAACCCATTTTAATGTTAGTATCCTATGTTTCCAGTAATACTTCTTTTCCTAAGCCTTTAACGCCAGAGGAGGAAGTTTATTATCTACAGCTATACGAGCAAGGAGATGAAGAGGCAAAAAACATTTTGGTAGAAAGAAACTTGAGATTAGTTGCTCACATTGTTAAAAAATACCATAATACTGGGCGAGAAGTGGATGATTTAATCTCAATTGGTACAATAGGATTAATTAAAGCCATAACATCCTTCGACCGAAATAAAGGAACAAGATTGGCCACTTATGCTGCAAGATGCATAGAAAATGAAATACTGATGACAATTCGCTCAAGTAAGAAAACAAAAAGTGAAGTATCATTGCAGGATCCTATAGGGATAGATAAAGAAGGCAATGAAATATCCTTGATTGATATTTTAGGAACAGAGACAGATGAAGTATTGGATGAAGTAGAATTAAAGATTCAAGTAAAGAAATTGTATCAAAAAATGTCTGATGTATTAAAAACTAGAGAGAAAACCGTTATTCAGCTTAGATATGGATTGGCCAATGGAGGAAGTAAAACACAAAGAGAAATTGCAAAGTTATTAGGCATTTCTCGTTCTTATGTTTCTCGCATAGAAAAGAGAGCTATTAAAAAACTTAGTAAGGCTTTTTATGGAAATACCAAAGTAAATATTGAAGAAGATCAGAATAAATAATGTTAGCAAATCCAGCTAACATTATATTTTTTTATCATTACTTTAAAATAATATGCTGAAGAATTTTGAAAAAAGATGTAAGACTTTAGCTTTTTAACACTATTTCCTTGGAAATGGTAATTGCTTCGATAACGATGGGCCACTTCATTTAGAGCATAAACAGAACAAGTCAAGATTTAGAAGCGATTATTTCCGTGTTACAAACTTAGGAAATAAATGGTATAATAATTAAGAAAAATAAATTGAATGATTAAAGGTGATACAAATGAAAAAAAATATATTGCTTATATTGCTGCTAAGTATTCTAGGTTTACAGGCTTGTACATTTGAAAAAAAAATGGAGACCGCTGTTGCAACCGCTGTATATTCCAGTGAAGATTACAAGGAGAGCATTAAAGATACTAAAAAAAATGTAGTAGAAATACAAATCACCGCTGTGGGAGATGTGATGGTGCATGGACCCCAGCTAAGAGCGCAGTATAAGCAAGCGTTAAAGGGATATGACTTTAGAAATAATTTTAAATTTGTTAAACCTTATATTGAAGATGCGGACATTGCCCTGTGTAATTTAGAAACTACGTTTGCCGGAGAAAAGCTTGGTTATTCCAGTTTTCCACAATTTAACACACCAGATGCACTAGGTGACGCGTTGAAGGATACTGGTTTTGATGTAATTATAACTGCAAACAATCACACTTTAGATAAGGGAAGACAAGGTGTATTCAGAACGATTCATGTACTCAAAAAACTGGGATTGAATATCATTGGTACACAAGATACCCAAGAAGAAGAGAACTTTATCATTAAAGAAATAAAGAATACAAAGGTGGGTATGATTGCGTATACTTATGAAACACCTAGGAATGGAGGGCATAAAACTTTAAATGCATTAAAGATGCCCAAAGATTTAGAAAATCATATTAATACATTTCATTATGATACGATGAAGGAAGACTTAGAAGAGATGCACCAAGAAATAAAAAGGATGAAAGAAGATGGGGCTGAAATCATTGTATTTTATTTGCACTGGGGAAATGAATATCAACAACAACCCAATGAACAACAGAGAAGAATGGCACAAGCACTGGCATCCTTTGGCGTAGATATCATTTTTGGAAGTCATCCCCATGTTTTGCAACCAATTGAATGGATTCAACAAAAAGAAGGATCAAAAAACACACTAATTGTTTATTCAATGGGTAATTTTTTATCCAATCAAAGATATGAAATAATGAAAAACAGATATACAGAAGATGGTATAATTGTGAATGTTATTTTCAATAAGGATTTAGACAATAATAGCCTTTCTTTAAAAGAAGTCAGCTATACCCCTACTTGGGTACACAAATATTTAGAAGATGGAAAACGGGTATATGAGGTTTTGCCACTTACAGATGCACTCAATCACCCTACAGCATATCATTTGATAAATGAAAACAGTTTATGGAGAGCATCGAACTCAAAAGATAATACTGTGAAACTCATTGAATCTAACGAAAGCATAGACACTATTTTTCTTGCTCCATCAAAATCAAACAATCTAAAGTGAAAGGGCTATTGTAATGAGAATCTATATTCGAAAAACAGAATATTTTGTAACAGCATGATGAAATAAGTAGATTATGTGAAAAGTATGTAAAAATCATGTGATAGTTTTCAAAAAAAGCAGGATTTTAATGGTAGGCGTTGAATTATATTGTATAATAAAAATAAATGAAAATGTTAGAGCAAAAGAAACATGACTATATTTGGACGCTTATGTCATGTGGATGCAGTGGCGTAACCGGCTGACTAGATAATATAGTGAGCCTTTTATTATTGTATAAAAAATGAGATATAGGTGGATGAAATGGTGGGAAATAAGAAAAAACTAGGAAACTTATTAATGGATGCAGGCCTAATTACAAAAGAGCAGTTACATCATGCATTAAAACTGCAAAAGAATTCGGGTAAAAAATTAGGAGAAATTTTAATTGAGGAAGGCATTATACAAGAGAAACAAATTATCGAAGTGTTAGAATTTCAGTTTGGGATTCCACATATGGATCTTGAAAAGCATTTTATTGATCCTGAGATACCTAGATTAATCAGTGAAAACTTAGCAAGGAGAAATATGCTTATTCCTGTAAAAAAAGAAAGAGATCGTCTCGTGGTAGCGATGGTTGATCCTCTTAACATTTTTGCGATAGATGATGTAAAGATAGCAACAGGGTTAGAGGTAGAACCTGCAATTGCCACAAAGCAAGATATTTTTTATGCAATTGATCAATATTATCATAAACAAAGCGCTGAAAAAGCCATTGAAGACTTTAAGAAACAATACAATGTAGAAGATATGGAAGCATTAAATGAAGAAGTGTTAAATGATATTAATAATGCTCCTGTGGTAAGGCTGGTGAATTCAATTATAAAGCAGGCTGTAAAATCTAAGGCAAGCGATATTCATATAGAGCCCCTTGAAAATAGTCTTCGCGTGAGATTTCGGATTGATGGAGAATTGCAAGAAATCATGACGCCATCAAAAACTACCCATTCCGCTATTATCACAAGAATCAAGATTATGGGAAAAATGGATATTGCTGAAAAGAGAATTCCTCAAGATGGACGCCTAGAAACAACAATAGATGGTAAGGAGTTGGATCTTAGGATTGCTGTACTTCCTACAGTTTATGGAGAAAAGATTGTGATCCGATTATTAGATCGAAGTGGATTTTTATTTTCTAAAAGTCAATTAGGTTTTTCAAGAAGAAATCTAGAAATTTTCGAGAAGGTTATTCAGAGACCCAACGGAATTATATTAGTTACGGGTCCAACGGGAAGTGGAAAGACCACGACATTATATACTATTCTGCGGGAATTAAATAAAATTGAAAAAAACATTATTACGGTAGAAGATCCCGTGGAATACAGGTTGCAAGGGGTTAGTCAAGTACAGGTAAACGCAAAGGCAGGATTGACATTTGCAAATGCATTGAGATCTATTCTTCGCCAAGATCCTGATATTATCATGATTGGAGAGATACGCGATCCTGAAACTGCACAAATAGCTGTCCGTGCTGCAATAACAGGGCATCTTGTTTTAAGCACGATGCATACGAATGATGCATCCTCAACCATTACGAGATTGATGGACATGGGCATTGAGCCATATCTTGTTTCTTCCGCATTAAGTGGTGTTATTGCGCAACGGTTGGTACGTAAAATCTGTGAGCATTGCAAAAAGACTTATATGCCAACCATGCATGAAAAAAAGCTGCTAGAGATGCCTACGGAAGTGATGCTTTATAAAGGAGAAGGCTGCAGTTATTGCAACCATACGGGATACAAAGGAAGGACAGCCATTCATGAGATGATGTCTATTGGAAAGAATATACGAATACAAATTGATCAAAGAAAAAGCATTGATACCTTGCGGCAAACAGCCTTTGAAGAAGGAATGGTTAGTTTAAAGGAAACAGGAAAACACTTGGTACTAGAAGGGGTAACAACGCTAGAAGAATGGCTAAAAGTGACTTATAGCTTAGATTAGGTGGTGAAGTATGCATATATTAGAGCTTTTAGAGAAGACAGTGAATATGAAGGCTTCTGATTTACATATAACCGTAGCGATTCCTCCTGTGTTGCGGATCAATGGTCAATTACGAAGATTAAATGAGCAGTCCCTTACTCCTCAAGAAACAGTTGACCTAGCTAGGCAAGTATTGACAGAAAAACAGCTGCAGACACTAGAGGAGCAAGGTGAAATCGATTTATCTTATTCCAAATCGGGATTAGGAAGATTTCGAATAAATATATATAAGCAACGGGGAAGTTACGGTATGGCTATAAGAATTGTGGCATTAGAGATTCCTACGATAGATGGTCTAGGTTTTCCACCTATATTAAAAGATTTGGCCATGAAACAAAGAGGATTAATATTGGTGACTGGACCAACGGGCAGTGGTAAATCTACTACCTTGGCATCCATGATCGATTATATTAATAAAGAGCGAAGTTGCCATATCTTAACTCTTGAAGATCCCATTGAATACCTTCATAAACACAATAAAAGCATGGTCAACCAAAGAGAAATTGGCCATGATGCCAAAAATTTTTCTCGCGCACTCAGAGCATCCCTAAGACAAGATCCGGATGTGATACTGGTAGGAGAAATGCGGGACTTAGAAACCATTAGTATTGCCATTACAGCAGCAGAAACAGGACACTTGGTATTGTCTACGTTACATACTATTGGTGCTGCGAAAACCGTGGATCGCATTATCGATGTGTTCCCATCTCATCAACAACAGCAGATTCGTATACAGCTTGCCACTGTATTAGAAGGAATTATATCCCAACAGCTTATGGTCACAGCAGATCAACGAGGACGTGTGGCGGCACTAGAAATTATGGTGGCGACCACTGCCATCAGAAATTTGATCCGAGAAAACAAAACCCATCAGCTGCAGACATCTGTGCAAACAGGAGGACGATTTGGGATGAAAACCATGGATAATGCTATTTTGGATCTCTTTAGACAGGGTAGGATCACAAGAGCAACAGCATTAGAGTATGCGGTAGAAAAAGAGATGCTTGAACGATATTTAAACATATAACATAAGAAAATAAGGGGTGAGTGTATGCCCGTATATCAATACAAGGCGGTCAATGTCACAGGTGAAAAAGTGCAAGGAACTTATACAGCCAATGGCAAGCAAGAGGTGCTGGGCATGTTGCGGCAAAAAAAACAACATCCCATATCTGTAGAAGAAATAGTACAAGGAAAAGACATCAAAGATATTAAGCTTTTTGCCAAAGTAAAAATGAAGGATATTGCTGTGTTTTGTCGGCAGTTTTATGCGATGCTAAATGCAGGTGTTACAATTATAAACTGCTTAGATATATTACGTCTCCAAACAGAGAATAAGAAGCTTAAAAAAGCGGTGGGAGAAATCTATGAAGGGGTACAGAAGGGATTAACTTTATCAGAAGCTTTACGAGATCATCAAGGTATTTTTCCAGAACTGCTTATCAATATGGTGGAAGCGGGAGAAATAAGTGGAAATCTCGATATCATTATGGATCGAATGGCTACCCACTACGAAAAAGAAAATAAAATTACAAATAAAGTAAAAGGCGCCATGGTTTATCCTATCATATTAAGCATTGTGGCGGTGGGGGTCGTCATATTTTTATTGACCTTTGTAATGCCTACCTTTGTGGGCATGTTTCAAGGAAGCAGTGTAGAACTTCCTCTGCCTACACAAATACTGTTAATGATAAGCAAATCCATAAGAAATTATTGGTATATGGTATTTACTGTTTTGTTCATCCTATTTTATGGTATAAAAAGATATATCGAAATGTATCAGGGACGTTTACTGATGGATCGGTTAAAGTTTCATATTCCCATTATAAAGGGAACCACTCAGAAAATCGTCACTTCTCGGTTTTCCAGAACCATGGCGACCCTTTTATCTAGCGGGATTCCATTGATACAAGCCTTAGAAGTGGTGTCAAAGGTGGTGAACAACAAAGTTGTAGCAGAGGGAATTCTCCTTGCCAAAGAAGAGGTAAGAAAGGGCTCGGGATTAGCAGATCCGATCCAAAACATCGGTGTATTTCCACCGATGCTAGACTCGATGATCCGGATTGGAGAAGAGTCAGGCTCCCTTGATGAAATATTGGACAAGACCGCCAATTTCTATGATGAAGAGGTTGAGGTGGCCCTGCAGAAGATGACTACGCTGATAGAACCTCTCATGATCGTAGTGATGGCCATTGTAATTGGTGCCATTGTCATGGCCATGGTACTGCCAATGTTTGATATGATCAATACCATTCAGATGTAATGAGATAGGATGCACCTTTGGGATGAGAGGGGAGGTGTCCAAACAAATTCTGGTGTTATCCATTAGTATTTATTTTATTTTTTAAAACATAAAGGAGGAGAAAGAAATGATCAAAAAAATCAACAAAATGCTGAGAAATAAGAAGGGTTTTACTTTGGTAGAATTAATTGTTGTAATTGCTGTATTGGGGATTTTGGCAGGGATTGCAGTGCCAAAGTATAGTGGGATGAGAGCAAAAGCGCATCAAGTAGCTGATGAGCAAGCGATTGTGGCGATGAACAAAGCCATACAATTATATGGTATTGAAAAAACCAATAGTGATGGAGATGAAGTATATCCTAGTGATAGTGCTACCCTAAAAGAAGCGCTTAAACTAGCTTATGATGATATTCCAGATGTTGGAGTAAATGGGAAAGCATTTTTTTATCACATAAGTGATCATGAAATGAAACTTTTAGATGCTACCACTACAGAAGGTACTACATATATTAAGGTTCCAACTGATTTTTTAGATTAAAGGATTTGATAATGAGTGTTTTTGTTGTTACTTTAGGTTTAATGATTGGCTCTTTCCTCAACGTATGCATCTACCGCATACCTAGGAAAATATCTATTCTCTATCCTGGCTCCCATTGTCCTCGATGTAAGACTAGGTTAAAGCCACGGGATCTTATACCTATGTTGAGCTACATATTAACTAAGGCCAAATGCCGATACTGTGGAGAGGGTATTTCTCCACGGTATCCATTGGTTGAATTAATGAATGGACTTATTTATTTATTACTCTATCATTATTTTGGATTTACCCTTACTTTTTTACAATATGCTGTATTATCCAGCTTGCTTTTGGTCATTGCATGGATTGATTATGACTTACAGATTATTCCGGATGAATTGATGCTATTTGGACTGCTGGTTGGAACCATGCTGTATGTATTTCGTCATGATGGTATGCTGTGGCGCAATGGACTAATAGGATTACTTATAGGAGGAGGAATTTTCCTGCTGATTGCTGTGGTTTCTAAAGGTGCTATGGGTGGGGGTGATATTAAGCTTATGGGAGTACTGGGTTATTGGTTAGGAGGACAATATATTTTGCTGATTACATTGTTATCCTTTGTTATTGGTGCAGTCTTTTCTATTTTACTGCTGCTGCTGAAAATAAAAGGTAGAAAGGATATGATTCCCTTTGGCCCTTTTATTGCAATGGCTGCATTCATTACCATAATCTATGGAGAATCCATCATATATTGGTATTTATTGAAATTTTTATAAACCTATTTCCCACAAAATGCTTTATGGGAAATGACGAACCATAAACGAAAAACAGAGATAGATCAAAGTGTATATAGATATCTAGGATCTAATTTTGAAGGATGGCTATCAACGAGGAGACGAGGTGAAGTATTTGTTAAGAAAAAGTATGATATCTATGGACATCGGTACGTATGAAACAAAAATCATTGTGGCAAAGCAGCAGAAAAAACACATTGTAGTGGAAAATGTTTATAAAATACCTACACCATCAGGGGCCTGTGAAGATGGGTATTTAAAGGATAAAGAGATTTTGGAAAAAGGCATAAATGATTTTTTATACAAACAGAAAATTAAAGCAACACAGGCAATCTGTACGATACAAAGCACAGCTACCATTACGAGGGAGTTGATATTGCCCTTTGTAAAGTCTTCAGATGAGTTAGCATCTATGGTACGTTTAGAGATCGAACAGTATTTGCCGATCCAATTAGAGGATTATGTGGTAGAGCATAAGGTATTGGAAGAATTTGTGGAAGAAGGCATAAAAAAATTAAGAATTGTTGTGGTAGCTTTACCCAAAAAAATTGTGGAAGAATATCTTCAGTTTATCTATAATTTGAATCTAAAACCTGTAGCTTTAGATATTCATAATAATGCTGTTTCGAAAGTATTTGATCAGGAGGTCAAAATAAATGAAGAAAATTACAGTTTAGACAAAACTGTTGTAACCATAGATATGGGATATGCCAATATAAATATTAGTATCATCGATAGAGGGATACTTCGATTCAGTAGAATCATATCCCAAGGAGGAAAAGATATTGACATAAACATTGCCAATGTTTTTAACCTTTCTGTGGAAGATGCAGAAAATAAGAAAATAGAACATGGAAATTTAAAATTATCACTAAATAAAACTTCCCCTTCAGTCATGATGAACGAACTGATTCAAGCTACGGTGGATAACTGGCTTCAAGAAATTCAAAGAATCTTTCAATACTATACTAGTAGAAACACAATTTATCGCATCGATGAAATTTATTTATACGGGGGCAGCAGTAAAATTCCTTATTTGCCAGAATATATGATGAATACATTACAAATTCCCACTTTTTTATTGGATAATATAAGTCATATAAAATGTCCAGAAGGAATAATCTTAAGGGATTACTTGAATGTTGCCGCTGCAATGATAAGAAAGTAGGTGAAAAAGAAGATGCATGATTTGAATTTTTTTTCGCCCTATATTGAAGTCAAAAAAACCTCAAGAAAAAAACAGTTTTATGGCATTATTTCAGTCATCAGTGTATTGATTGTGATTGGAAGCATTTTTGCTGTGAATGAAATGCAAATAAGAAATCTAGAAAAGGAATTAAAAATGATTCAACATAATTTGCAATCTGAAAAGATTGCAGAACAAATCAAAGATATTGAAGAACAGAAAAGAAAATTAACATTGATGAAAACTTATTATGATGCATTGTATGAGGTCAATGAGAAAATTGGGTATATCAACGTGATCAATAAAGATTTACTGACGTCGATTACAGAACAGATTCCCCCTTCTATTACTTTTCAGTTAATGGCCTTTTCTTGGGAAGAACTACAGGTGCAAGGAGAAGCGGACAGCCGTATAGCCATTGCAGAGCTGGAGCATAATTTTAAAAACATAAAAGCTTTTCGGCAAGTGCATGTGGTGAATATTAGCAAAAGTACAGAAGGAAGTAATCATTATGAATTTACATTGAAATGTAGATTAAAGGGTGAGAAAGAATGAAGCTGACAAAAAGAGAAAAGATTTTGATTGGAATATTGGGAAGTATCCTTGTCATTATGAGTATTTATCAGTTTTTATTAAAGCCTCGTATAGAAAGGGCTACTGCTCTAAAAGAAGAAATCAAGACCCATGAGCTAAAAATGAAAGCAATATCCCAAGAGATTAAAACGGACAATAAGATTCAAGAAAAATATAAAATTCTAAATGCGCAAATCTATGAGGGATCTAAACCCTACTTTCCATCCCTGATACAGGAGAAATTCATCGTATTATTGGATGAAATTTTAGAAGAAACCAATATTCAAGGGCAAATCTTGAGTTTTTCTGATCCAGAGTCTGATATTTTTGAAGAAAAGAAAGAAGAAATTGAAGAAAAAAGTGATTTTCTAACAGAACTGGTAAAGCAATATAAGGAAGGGGTGTCCATTCTTAAGGATGAAGAAGATCAAAAAAAAGAAGAAAAACCCAAGGATGACAAGCCCATCCGCGTAGAAAAAATGAGTGTAAATATTAATTTTGAAGGAGATTATCAAGATGTTCTGGACTTTATGGACAAGCTTGAATCCTTAAATCGTGCTATTTATATAAAGAATCTGAATTTATACCAGCAGGTAGAACAAGGGTTGGCAGGAAATATGATTTTAGAATTTTATGCAATTCCTAAGATTAATGATCAAGATGAGGAGTTTTTGACTTGGCCCTTAGAGAATATCTACGGAAAAAATAATCCCTTTGCAGGAGGCTATAGAACCATGGCATCTCCAAAGAAGGAATCCAAAGAGATCAAAACCTATGACTTTGCAATGAATGTAAAACCTATTAATTCAGATTTGCCGACCATTATCTTGGGAAAAACCAAGGATGCATCAAAAAATACCTATGTTTATGCAGATAAAAATACCATAGAAGATGTAGAAATATATTTTTTGCAAGAGCAGGGAAATTATTATTACAAATATAAAACCAGTAGAGATACTTATCCCAACGATTTTCAGGAGTTCGCTGCCTTTGTACCTCACGAAGATCCTATTACCCTCCTCATCTACAGCCATCCTCGTAATTCTGCAGAAGATTTGTCAGGAGCTATGCTTCATATTTTTAACCAAACAGATAGACGGTTATATATAAAAATCATTAATGATGATTCAGAAAGACCTAGAGTCAATGTTTCCACCAAAAAAGGAGAGGTAGACATTGATAAATAACAAAGCAGGTGTTATAGGATGATAAAGCTATTGAAAAACGAAAAAGGACTGACCTTGATCGAGTTGATTGTAACTATTGCAATCTTAGGAACTATTACCCTACCTATTACAACTGTTTTTTTGAATGGAGCAAAAACCAACCAAAAAGCTCGAGAGCAGTTGACAGCTACCATGCTTGCACAAAAATATATGGAAGATATTAAGCTAAACAATATACTTGAGGAAGGCATCGATGAAGAATCGGAAGGTGCCTATGCTATTATTATAAAAAAAGATGTAGTGGAAAACTATCAATTTCCTGTAGTTGATGAAGAATCGGTAGAGTATGTTATGATTGTAGAAATGGATAAGGAAAATCATGTCATTATGAATGAATCATCATCAACATTAAGTAAAGATTTACCCATAGAAATCATCAATGAAACGAGTCGTATCATCTATAAATTAGGAGAGGATATTGAAATCCCAATTCCTAAAAACGGAAAGAATGCCATTGTAAAATTTGAAATCAAGGGAGATATGAACTTTACTGTAAGGGCATACAACCAGGTAACCAATGAACCTTTATCGCTGTATTTTTTTAAGACATTTGATGCCACTGCAAAATATTTGGTTCTAAATATGGGAGGAGAAGTGCGAACCCACTCTAATTATTTTATTGTAAAAGAAGATGCAAAAGAAAAAAACATGACTTCCCGCCTCTATAAAATTGATATTCAAGTGAAAAAAAAGGATAAAGTTTTAGAACATATAGTGGGATATAAAGCAATTGAAGAGTAGGATGTGATAGGATGCAACAAAAAAACTTTAATCAAAGGGGTTCTACTTTAGTCATGGTTATGATCATTATGATGGTATTAACCTTACTAGGGACCACGATCTTATCCTTGGCTTATTCCAACTACAAGATGAAAAAAATTAACAGTCTAGATACTGTCACTTTTTATTTGGCAGAGGCAGGACTTGAAGAAGCCTATGCTATTATTGGTAATATGGTGGATCATGCCATTGAGAAAGGAAACGAAGAAGTAGCGAAAGTATATACAGAAGAGTATATACAGAATTATATGAAATATGACGAAGATAATGAGAAGGAATATATAGATGAAGAGAGGCTCTTGGTAGATCAAAATATAACTTTTAAAAATGCTTACAAAACCTATTTGTCTGAAGAATTGGGAAAAATTTTGGAAAACATGGATGTATATGAATTACATACCTATGGAGAGGGAACGCCCCAAATCACAATCAAAAACGATAAAGAAAAATTGGAATTTGAGAATGATAAATTAAGTATTTCTCTAAGGTCTAGCTATACAAAAAATCATATCAAAAAACACTTAGATGCCACCTATGAAATTTCTTTACCCGAATACCAAGGACAGTATTATCTAACAACCTATGTCAAAAACATCCCTGAGAATGTAGCATGGATGAAGGCGATGGCGATTGATGGAGACTTGGTAGTAAAAGAAGGAGAAGTGGAAATAAAGGGAGATCTCTATGTAAAGGGTAAGGAAGACAGTGCTCGAGGTATTGTGTCAATGGGAACGGGTACAAAATTGATGGTAAAGGGCGCGGTGACCTCTCAACAGAATATCCAAAATCGAGGAGAAAATACAACTATTCAAATACAAGGAAATGTTTATGCAAAAAGTTGTATTATTGATGAAAAGGCAGAAAATGCAGGGATTATCATACAACCTGGAAAGGAGAGGATGGATGGTTCCGTATATACCTTGGATGATCTAGAATTAAGCGGTAGAAAATCTCATATAAACATTGCAGGGAGTTATTATGGCATATCTGATGGTTCCCATGCAGCTACAGAAGATCAATCTAGCAGTATTGTTATCAATGCTGAGGATTTAGGAGAGGCAGATGGATCTACCCTTTCTATTGGAAAAGAAGTATTCATTTTTGGCTCTTCTTTTATTAAGCTTGAGGGAGACCAAAAATATCAAACAGGTGAATCCATATCTATTAGGGGAAATTATAGGGCATATAGTTATCCTTTATTGACCTTAGGGGATAGAGGAGGTGGGAAAGAAAGTTTGCATGAAGATAATGTGATCTTTAGCTACTATGATCCTTTGGTACTGGCTTCTAAATTTAAAAATGAAAGTCCACTAATGCTTCAAGATAAAAGCGATTATTTTAAGTTTTATCATCAAGAATATGAAAGGCCGGAAGAAAATAAAAGTAGTGGTTTACACCTAGGAAGGGGAATCTCTCTTCCAAGTGTAGATAACAATACATTCATTCATTCTGGAGCTGTTGTATATGGTGGCAATGCCATTGAAAGCAGCGATATTGATATTGAGGATGAAGGAATTAGAATCAGAAAATATGAAGAACACAAAAATATGGTCTATCGATTAGGCGATGAGAATATGGAATCTGCTTCTGTTACCACCCAGGTAAACTTTGACGCCTTACCATCACAGGAACCTCATGGAAATAACAATCCATTTATTCTATTCAATCCTAACGAGTCAAAGGAGTATGCCATCATTGGACAAAATGGAGATACATCCAGTATTCCCGAAAATGCAACAAAAATATATTTAGCGCATCCCGATATAAAGGGCATCATTATAACAAAGGGAAAATTATATCTTACAGGAGAAATGAATTTCATGGGCACGATGATTGTCAAGGACGATGTGATAATTGAGGATGGAAATGCCATAAAGGTTTATCATGATAAGCATTATGTGGCAAAAACCATTGATGAACATCTAGATTGGCTAGAGAATGTTTTTCAAAATGATTCTCAAAATAAAACAATCCCTATTGTTACAAAAGCAAAGGTAGACGCGTCAGAAGATCAATCCTTACAAATTCGAGACAGTCTAATCAAATTAACAAATTGGGCGATTGCCTATGAATAGTATAGGAGTTTATACTATGAAAATTCATAAAAATCAAGGATTAACACTTATCGAACTCATTGTTGCTTTTGGTATTGCAGGAATTTTAATGGCGGTGATTGGCTCTTTCCTTATGACCCATGTCAAATCCTTTCATCGTTCAGCTAATCAAATGGAATTACAGCAGCAGGGACAGTTTGCCATGGATTTTTTAAAGAGAAATATTGTGAGCGCTAGAGGAATCTTTGATATAGAAGGTTCCCTAGAAGGTGCTAATGAAGAAAGAAACATAAGTAAAATTATCTTTGACATGAAAGAAAAAAATGACGGTAAGCTCAGTGACCTTGTTTTTGAATTAAAAGAAACAAATAAATTGTTTTATGGAGTTGGGAAGATTATTGTTACAAGTGAATCAGAAAAAAAATTTTTAGGATCTGCAAAAACGGAAGTAGCAAATTATATAAAAAAAATCGTGGTAAAACCTTTGCCAGAAGATATCATTTACGAACAAGGAAAATATGAACAAGCGAAAGGGATAAATGTGGTCATAGAGTTAGAGAAAGAAGGGGAAAAGGAAAGAATATCTAGTAGTTTTCACTTTCGAAACTATGTTCAAGGGAGGGAAATGGAATGAGAAGTAAAAGCAGAGGATACTACAAACAAGGGGTTTTAATGCTAACGTTAGTATTTTTATGGAGTAGTCTTGTTTTACCCAACAGTTATGCTTTAGAAATCAAAGAAAATGTTAAGGCACCTATCAATTTAGTAAGGCAATCAGAAAGTAATCAGGTTCTGCAGAATGAAGAATTTGTCATCGACTATAAAATTCAACCCCAATCCATAGCAGCAAAAGACATTGTGCCGGAATCTTATCTTAAGGACAAAGACATTGTGCTGGTGATGGATACTTCAGGAAGTATGGAGGAGTATATACGCTACATAGAAGAAAATCCCCAACCTAGTCAACCTTATCAATCTATATTTAATGAAAAATATGCGCCTAGGGATGTAACTGTAAGGCTACGAAATAAATTTACAGGGGAAGACATTCAAGACTATACGATACACTTTAAAAATCCAAAGGAAGGAAACAATCTCAAACCCAAATACTTGATATTTTATTCTGAAAAAGATCAGCAGGAGATTGAGGATTGGATGAAAAATTTAACGTCAGAGCAATTAAAATATCTCTATTGGAATTCTGAGAATGCTCTAGGAGTAACGCATGCAGGCACAACACATTTTAATGCTTGTAGTTGGTTTAAGGATATTGATGGAAAATCCTTTGATTTTCAAAAATCATATCATTTTTATGTAGCAACTTTGCAGTCGCCTAATAGATATTGGCAAAATGGAGACTACAAAATATTAGGCTTATCCAAAACAGCTACTACAGCTGGTCAAGGTAGTGGAGGGTATACAAGAAAAAAAATTGAAGTAATGAAACAGGTTGCAAAGAACTTCCTTGAAAAATTTAAAAAAGATGACCGGATAAGAGTAGCTCTTGTACCTTATTCTAATTATGCAAATAATGTAAACTTCAGCAAAGGTGATTTTGCCCAGTTATCAGACCCTTCCCAATATCAAGATTTAGTAAATAAAATGAATGCTTTAACAGCTGATGGTGGAACGAATATAGGAGATGGCCTCCGCAAGGCCTATTATAAGTTTAATGAAAGCAGTGATGAGTCGCGAAAATATGTGATTTTGATGACTGACGGAGAGCCTACCTTCTATAGCTACAGAAATCATGACTTTTATTTTGGAGATGGAAGCTATCCTAAAGACTATCGCTATAATGGTGGAGGTAGCTATGCTACAAAGTATGATATCTTTTATGCCAATGAAGTAGCAAAAAGATTAATTTCAAATGGTACGCATGAAATTGACTCTTTCATGATTGCCTTTAGCAATGATGCAGACCAAAATGAATTAAAAAATATCGCGAAGAGTGCAAATGGATACTATAAGGAGGCTTGGGATGGGAATGCGTTAGATGAAGTCTATCAAAAACTAGCCGATCAGATTCAAAGCGATTTGCCTATTCATGGGATGTTCTATGAAGAAACCTTCCCCAATAATTTTGAAATCATAAGTGTATCAGAAGGGCTTGAAGTGAATGGACAGACAGTTACAGGAGATATTGGCAGTATTTCTTATGTGCTTAACAAGGCGACCAATAGATTTGAAGCAGAGCCCTTTGAATTGTCCATTGTATTAAAAGCAAAAAATACAGGAGTGTATACTTTTTCCAATAATCAAATCACTTATCAAGATATTGACGGTAGTCAGGGCCAGAAGCGATTCCCAGAGCTAAAAATTACTGTATATGAGACTGACCCCCCTCAAGTGGATGCATTGCTACATAATAATCTGAGGGATGAGAACACCTATAAGCTTACGCTTAATGCAAACGAACTTGTGAAAATAAAGGTTAAAAGTGGTAGTCATGTTTATTATACTTCCAATCATTATGAAACACTGCAAAACTTTGTTGTAGATATAAACACGTCTGGTATGCATCAAAATGCTATTGAGATTGAAGCAACGGATCAATCAGGAAATGTTACCGTTGAAGACGTACCTGTTATTTGTTTATTGCCTTTGGAGATGGAGGATTATTTTCATACAGATAATATTCGTCCCGTAAAAATAAAAGTAGAGACAGAAACGAACTCTACGATTACACAGTTGATAGCAAATAACAATATCTTAGCAGAGAATCGATTAACAGATGAAGGAAAGTACATGCATATTGGTATGCTACAGCATGGCAATAATCCCATAGAAATTACAGTTACCAACAGTTTCGATAATCGTGCAGTTTTTCAATTTGAGAGAGAAATTGATGCCCAATCTCCTGTACTTACAGCAGATGATGCACAAAATTACGCAAAGATTAAAGTAACGACTAATGAAAAGATCAATAAAATTTGGGTAGAAACAGATTTGAATAAGGATGAGATCATCACCGATGGGGAACCGGATAAGAATGGAAATCCTACCATTCGAGAAATCTTTCATTTATCAGAGGATATAGATATCCTTAGAATAGATGAAAATACATTTGAGATTCCTATGATGGAGATTTGGCAAGAAAAAGATCTTCATATAAAGGCAAGGGATCTAGCAGGCAATATTGGTGTGGTTCAATGGCTTCCTACTTTCTCTACTGTGACTTTAGAAGGATTTGGGATTTATGTTATGAGTAGAAACTTGATTGAGGATGGAGAAGGAAACTTAAATCTTGCCAATAGCTTTGAAACACAGCTGGGAATACAACTTGTAGTAAATGGTGTGGTACAAAATTCTTCTATACAAGAGGAAGTGCTGCTAAATTTAAATGCAGCTCATGAGCAGGTAAAGAATATCGCACCATTAACAACGAGTAACGTAAAATTATATCCTGTAATTGAAGAAAAATTAGGTAATCCTCAAGAAATTACTTCTTTAGAACGGATCGATGCTAATAAGGCTATATATAAGATTTCTTTTACTTTAAATAATTCTAATTCAAACCAATATATGCTGGTATATACTTTCCACCCCGAAATAGATAAAAATCAACTGAAAGATCATCAAAAGCTAATAAATCGTGTAGAAATGAACAATCAATCCAAGCAAATTGACATTTATATAAAACCCCTTCCGAGCATAGAATAAAAAATGTTATAGGGTGAACAAAGGCAGGTGTCATAATGCTAAAAAAGTATAACAATCAAAAAGGTTTTACTTTGTTGGAGCTAATGATTATCATTAGTTTATTGATTATTGTTTTTATCATTACAATTCCAAGATTTACGATGGATAGATTTATTTTAAAGGCACAAGCAAGAGAACTTTGTTCCGATATTAGAATGATCCGGTTACTTAAAATGACGGAAGGTAAATATTATCAAATACAACTCAATAAGGATCATTATAAGATATTAATAGGTATAAAAAAAATAAAAAGGGTGAATTTTCATAAGAATATAGAGACTTTTTGTAACAATAAATATATTTCTTTTAGTTGTCAAGGGGCACCAACAGGGTCAGAGACTGCTGATACGATTAAAATTTATCATAGAAAAACAAATGAATTTTATGAGATTACCATTGTGCCTGCTAGTGGAAGAGTTTTATTAAAGGAATAATGTTTTAAAAGACAGGGGGGATTATATATGTTAAAAAATTATATGGAAGATGTGGTAGAAAAACTTTTGCCTTCAATATTAAAATCTTTTCCTAATTTATGTACATGTCAATTATGTATAGAGGATATTAAAGCTTTGACGTTAAATCATTTAAAACCACATTATGTTGTCACAGAAAGAGGTCAGCTATATATAAAATTAAATGAAATGGACACACAATTTTCTGTAGATGTATCTAGGGAAATCTATGATGCCATTTCTATCGTACAAAAAAATCCAAGACATACAACTATATCATCTAAAAAATAATCATGTAAGGTTTTAAGAAAGAGTGGTTATAATAAAGATAAGTCAATTGAAAAATTCTATTCAAACCAATAAAAGTATGTTATTATATTATAGAGTTTTACTGTGGAATGTTTAGTACTTATAGAAACATATTACAATGATTATGAGGGGGGAATGACATTGAATCTTAGGCTTGATAAACTTAGAAGAATGATACATCAAAAGAATATAGATGGTGTAATCGCTTATAAACCTGAAAATAGAAGATATCTAAGTGGCTTTACAGGTACTGCTGGATATGTGGTCGTCACAATAGATAAGGCATTTTTTATTACAGATTTTAGATATGTAGAACAAGCTCGTCGAGAATGCGTAGAATATGAAATTATTGAACATAACGATCGTCGCTCTGTCTATTCCATACTAAATGATTTAAATCTTAAGACACTGGGATTTGAAGATGACTTTGTTACATATAGTCAATACAAAGAATTTTTAGAAAATCTCACAAAAACACAATTCATTCCCCTAGATGGTACAATGAATCATTTAAGAAAAATAAAAGATGCAGATGAGATAGATAATATTGAAAAAGCTGCTATTATTACAGATGAAGCCTTTGGCTATATTTGTGAATATATTAAACCAGGCGTCAGTGAAAAAGAGATTGCTTTAGAATTAGAGATGTATATGAAAAGAAAAGGAGCTTCAGCCTTATCATTTGAAATTATTGTAGCTTCTGGTATACGTTCTTCTTTACCCCATGGTAGAGCGTCTAATAAGCTTATCGAAAAAGGTGATTTTATTACTATGGATTTTGGGTGTATCTTTAATGGATATTGTTCTGATATGACAAGGACTATCGTTGTTGGAAAAGCCAATGAGAAGCAAAAAGAAATCTATGGTATTGTCCTTGAAGCCCAAATACAGGCACTAGATGCTATTCGACCAGGTGCGGCAGGAATAGATGTTGATAAAATTGCTAGAAAGGTTATAAGTACAAAAGGATACGGTAAAAATTTTGGTCATGGACTAGGGCATGGTGTGGGATTAGAAATACATGAAGCCCCTAGATTATCCCCAACCAGTAAGGATATATTAGAAGCAGGAATGGTTGTCACCGATGAACCTGGGATTTATATACCTGATTTTGGTGGGGTGAGAATTGAAGATTTAGTTGTTGTCACACAAACTGGTAATAGAGTATTGTCAAAATCACCGAAGGAATTGATTGAACTATAATCATAGATAATTACTGGAACCATTTAAATATGTGCCAGTAGATGAATAAAACAATTTTATATTCTAAATTTTATACTATGGAGGGATACTAATGATTTATGCGAGTGATTTTAGGAAAGGTATTACATTTGAAATAAACGGGGAACCTCATGTTGTGTTAGATTTCCAACACGTCAAACCTGGAAAAGGAGCTGCTTTTGTTAGAACCAAATATAAAAGTATATTAACAGGAGCAACAAGAGAAGAGGCCTTTAACCCTAATGATAAATTTCCTAAAGCACATATCGAAACAAAACAAATGCAATACTTATATAATGATGGAGACCTGTATTACTTTATGGATAATGAGACTTATGACCAAATTCCATTAACAAAGGATCAAGTAGAGGAAGCAATCCAATTTTTAAGAGAAAATGATGTTGCTACTGTGAAATTTTTTAAAGGAAAAGCGTTTTTGGTTGAGCCACCAAATTTTGTAGAGTTAACCGTTACATATACTGAACCAGGTGTTAAGGGTGCTACTGCTACGAATGTTACAAAGCCTGCAACAGTAGAGACAGGCGCAACAGTACAAGTGCCTATTTTTATTAACGAAGGGGATAAAATAAAAATAGATACTCGAAGTGGTGAGTATTTATCAAGAGCTTAGGAAATAATACTAAAGTATACTAACGAAATAAGGAGGGATTGTGTATGAATTATCTTTATGAAAGAGTTGCATATTTACGTGGGTTAGCTGAGGGAATGGATATTAGTAATGAATCTAAAGAAGGTAAGCTTTTATTAAATATGCTAGAGGTGCTAGAAGATTTTGCTGATTCTATGAATGAATTAAATGAAGATGTTGCAGACCTTGATGATTACATGGAAACAATAGACGAAGATTTGGCCGTGGTTGAAGATGAATTATTTGGAGAAATGGAAGATGAAGACTTTGAAGAGGATGACATGGACTTTGTAGAGGTAAAATGTCCAAGCTGTGGAGAAATGATTTATCTAGATGAAGATTTTATTGATGATGGGGATGAAGAAACTGAATTAGTTTGTCCTAGCTGTCATGAAACAATCTATATCGAAGAAGATTGCTGCGATCATGAACATGGTTGCTGTGGTCATCATTATGAAGACTAATAAAATAAAAAGAACCTTGATACACTAGTGTATCAAGGTTCTTTTTATTTTAAAAAAATTATGGCAAGGACAAATTTTAAGCATAATCTTTGTCTAATGAAAATATTAATGATATAAAGGAGGGACATGTTATGGATAGATGCCAAAACACAAATTTTATTGAGAAGCATGTACCTAAAAATTTTTTTAAGAAGGAAGTATGGGAAGCACTTCCTTTAAATATTAGAAAGCTATTTATGAACGTACCATTAGCGTATATAAAAGATATGGAGGAAATAAGACTAAGAACGTATAAACCCTTGATGATTGGTGTTGGTAATAAGGATTTTTTTATAGGAAAAACAGGAGATATTACACCACATATAAGTCAAAGTTATATCGTTACGAAAAGCGATATAGAAAAAACATATCAATTGATCACAGACTACTCCGTATATGCCTTAGAGGAAGAAATTAAAAACGGTTTCCTTACCATTAAAGGGGGACATAGGGTAGGTATCTGTGGTAGGGCAGTATTGAATAAGAGACAAGTAAAGACAATGAAAGATATCTCAGGTTTAAATATTAGAATTTCTAAAGAAAAACTAGGGATTTCACAAGGGATTATGAGTCATTTAGTGGAGAATAATGAGTTTCATAATACTTTAATTATATCACCTCCACAGTGTGGAAAGACAACATTGCTTAGAGACATTATAAGAAATTTAAGTAATGGAATGAAAAACTTAAACTTTTCTGGGTTTAAAGTTGGCGTGGTGGATGAACGTTCTGAAATTTGTGGCATATATCAAGGAGTGCCACAAAATGATGTAGGGATTCGAACAGATATATTAGACGCTTGTCCAAAAGCAGAAGGAATGATGATGCTGATTCGATCTATGTCACCACAGGTGATTGCTACAGATGAAATTGGTAAAAAAGAAGATATCTATGCCATAGAAGAAGCATTAAATGCAGGTATTAATCTAATTACGACCGTTCATGGTAAAGACATGGAAGAAATAATGAGAAGACCAAATATGAACCATTTGTTACTTCAAGGAGTTTTCAAGCGAATCATTATTCTTACCAATCAACCTAAAGTTGGGACAATAAGAAGTATTGTTGATGGTACAAACAACAAGGTGCTTGCTTCCTATTCACTAGAAGAGAGGAGGCATGATTATGTTAGTTAAATTAATCTTAGCATCAAT
The DNA here is from genome assembly GCA_038396625.1 of Clostridiaceae bacterium 35-E11. Lineage (GTDB taxonomy): Bacteria > Bacillota > Clostridia > Peptostreptococcales > Thermotaleaceae. The sequence continues at coordinate 2,071,609 of CP121688.1, read as the reverse complement.
AATTATTCTATCAACGGCTTCTATAGGTTACATATTAGCATATAGATATGTACAAAGAATATACCAGTTAAAAAATCTTTATGTATCTTTTCAACTTTTAGAAACAGAAATCATTTATGCATCTAATGCATTGCCTATTGCTATGCTGAGAGTAGCAGAAAAAAGTCACAAGTCCATAAGTGAATTTTTCATAGAAACCTATAAAATCCTTTCTAGTAAAGCAGGCTATAGCGCAGAAGAAGCATGGAATAAAGCTATAAATAATCATTTTATCAATACCGCTTTAACCAATGAAGACAAAGAAACATTGATGGATTTTGGAAAAAATTTGGGGTGTACAGATAAAGAAAATCAAGCAAAGAATTTTCATCTTATCTATTTACAGCTAAAAAAACAACAGGAAATTGCTGAAGGACTTCGAATAAAAAATGAAAAAATGTGTAAAAGCTTAGGTGTTTTAATTGGTATTGCGATTGTAGTAATTTTTATCTAATAAATTAGAATGATGTGAGGAGGAGACAATGGGAATGAATGTAGATTTGATATTTAAGATAGCAGCAATAGGGATATTGGTATCAGTGTTAAATTTAGTTCTAAAACATTCTGGCAGAGAGGAGCAGGCAATGATGACAACCCTTGTTGGAATCGTGGTTGTATTGTTTATGGTTATTCAATTAATTAGTGATTTATTTACCACTGTAAAAACAATGTTTCAGCTGTATTAATGTAGTAAAAAGAGCAAAGGTGTGATGGAAATGGAAATCTTTAAAATTGTAGGCATTGGGCTTGTTGCAACAATTTTGTCAGTGGTATTAAAAAATCAAAAACCTGAAATATCCTTACAGATTAGTATTGTGACTGGATTAATCATTTTCATTTTTGTGATAGCTAAATTAAATTCAGTACTGGAAGTTTTAAATATTGTTGCTAAAAAAGTAGACTTAGATTTAGTATATATAACCACCATTTTTAAGATCGTTGGTATAGCATATGTATCAGAATTTGGGGCACAGGTATGCAGAGATGCTGGAGAAACTGCTATAGCATCGAAGATTGAATTCGCAGGAAAAATTCTTATTATGGTGCTTGCCATTCCAATTTTAGTTGCATTACTGAATTTAGTTGTAGAAATAATGCCATAGGATGTGAATGAAATGAGGCGATTGTTAGTGATCCTTGTTTTCTTAATAGGTTTAAATCCATATAATGTATGTGCATTATCTATAGATAAGGAACAAGAAGGTATAAACGATGAATTAATTTTGAAACAATTAGACTCAATAGACACCACTCAATTAGATAAAACCATCAAAAGTATTAATAGAGAAATAGAAAATTATTTTCCTAAACTGAATGCTAAGAAAATTATCATCTCATTGATAAAAGGAGAAGAAACTTTTTCAGTAAAAGATACAATCAATGGCGTAATGAAGTACTTATTTAAAGAAACGGTAGCTAATTCTTCTCTATTAGCGAAACTCATTGTGCTATCTATATTGTGCGCTTTTTTGAATAACTTATCAAATGCATTCGAGAGTGATGCGGTAGCTAAAATTGCTTATACTGTATGTTATTTACTAATTATCGGAATCGCTATTAAAAGTTTTTCTATTGCGATTACAATTGGAATAGATGCAATTGATGGGATGGTTTCTTTTATGCAAGCGCTATTGCCAATACTATTAACCCTTTTGATGGCTATGGGTGGAGTAACGACAACAGCAATGTTTCAGCCAATCATGTTTGCATCGGTTGGCATTACAAGTACATTAATGAAAGATATCATCTTGCCTATCATATTTTTTTCAGCTATTTTATCCATTGTAAACAATTTATCTTCTAAAATACAGGTGTCAAAATTAGCATCATTACTAAAGCAAATTGCGATGGTTTTAATAGGGTTTACATTAACCATTTTCACAGGCATTATAACCATTCAAGGCGTTGCAGCATCAACGGCAGATGGTGTTACCATTAGGACAGCAAAGTTTGCTGTAGAAAGATTCATCCCAATTGTAGGAGGTTTTGTGTCAGATGCCTTTGATACGATTCTTGGATGCTCTTTGTTATTAAAAAATTCTATAGGAGTTTTAGGGTTAGTGATTATAGTCATCATTGTTATCATGCCACTTTTAAAAATATTGTCTTTGATTTTGATTTATAAAATTGCAGCTGCTTTAATAGAACCTATAACCGATAATGAATTGATTGGATGCTTAAACGATATGGGCAATAGCATGATTTTATTATTTGCAACGGTTACATCTGTAGCTATTATGTTTTTTTTAGCTGTAACAATCATTATTGGAGCGGGGAATGTAACACTTATGATGAGGTAGGTGGTTAGTATGATATCTTTTCTGAGAAGCTGGATATTAAACATTACGACGGTCATTGTTTTTGTAACTATTTTAGAGTTATTATTGCCTAATAGCGCCATGAAAAAATATATAAAAATGATTGTAGGATTATTAGTGATGCTTGTTATACTGAATCCAATTTTGGAGTTGATCAACGGCAAAGCGAATGTTGAGTATGAGATTTTAAAAACATCAGCATATATGGATAATGGACCAGTGACTACCAGCATAGACCGGGTAGAAGAGATTCAGAATAAACAGATGATACATTTATATAAAGAAAAGTTAGAAAGACATATTAAAGATCGAATAGAGTTTAGCAATAATGTGAAAGTGATAAGTATTGATTCAGAAATAGAAAAAAATAAGCAGAGTAAGGATTTTGGAAATATAACAAAATTAAAGCTTGTGATTTCTAATAGTTCTCAAAAACATTTTAATGAAGAAGGTGTTCAACCAGTTGCTAATGTTGAAGTGGATATTTCAAAACAAGAAACAACAAGTGATGGTACAAAGCTTGGATCTAAAGATGAACATATAATGAATGAAATGAAGAGTAATATCGCAGATTTTTTAAACTTGGATGAAACAAAAATTGATATTAGTGTGTATCAATAAAAAGGCGATAATGAAAGGAGTATAAAAATGAAAATAATTGATAAATTAAAAGAGTTAATCAACAATAATGGTTATAAAAATATTATTTATAATTTTTTAGCAGTTGTTATTATATGTACTATCGCTTTAATTGCATGGGACACTTTTTCACCAAATCAAAAAAAAGATATTGCAGAAACTGATTTACAAAGAGATGTGGTTAGTAAAAATACAAATAGCAAAATGGAATACATAGACAGTTCAGAAAAACAACTTAAAAACATACTAGGTCAGATAAAAGGAGTTGGCGAGGTTGAAGTAATGGTTACATATGAAACTAGTACAGAAATTGTACCTGCATCTAATTTGACAAAATCTAATCAACTAACCCAAGAACAAGATGCCCAAGGAGGTACAAGGACAACTACGCAAGAAGACTCTAGTCAAAATGTGGTGATGACTACTGACAACAGTCAACTGGTAGTGATTAAAGAAATAAAACCTCAAGTAAGAGGTGTAGTAGTTGTTGCAGAGGGTGCAGGAGACATTAAAGTAAAAAAAGAATTAATTGAGGCAGTGCGCACAATTTTTCAAGTTCCTGCACATAAAGTAATGGTATATGAAAAAAAAATAATTTCAGGGGAGGAATAAAATATGTTTAGAGTGAATAGAAGGAATATTTTTATCTTTTCTTTGGTAATGGTACTTTGTTGTATTAGTTATTTAAATTATGCAATTAATAAATACTCTCTTCTAGAGACGTCGAGTGATTTTGAAAAATATGAAGAAAATAAGCTTGCAGAGATTCCAAAAGAAAAAGATACAGAAGTATGGATTGAAGATACGAATAATGAGAAAGAAAGTACCGAAGAGTCAATCATTATAGATAGCAACGATCATGAAATGAATGATGTTATTGCTCAAACAAGTGGAACGATAGAAACCTCAATAACAAATAGTACTAATATCAAACGAAGCAATTATTTTATGGAAGCTAGGCTAAATATGGATATGGAAAGAGAAAAGATGGTTATATTATTAAATGAAATTATTAGCAATGAAAGAACAGATGAAAGTAATCGTAAAGCAGCAAATGATGAAAAAATGAAATTAATAGATGTAATGAGTAAAGAAAAAGTCATAGAAAATTTAATAAAAGCCAAAGGGTTTGAAGATGCATTGGTTTTTATTACGGATCATTCTGTAAATGTTATTATAGATGCTGAAGAACTTACAGATTCTAATATGGCTAAAATTCTAGATATAGTAATGCGAGAGACAAACGTACCCTATGATAATATAAAAATATTAAATAAGTTCTAGTTAGGTTTGTAAATAACAAGAGATTTTGGTATAATATTCTGTAAAGGTTATATACATAAGTGCAGGAGGTGCAGTGCTTGAATAATATAGATGTTCCAGATTATGGTCAAATCAAAATTGCTGATGAAGTGGTTGGTGTTATTGCAGGATTAGCAGCTACTGAAATTCCAGGTGTAGCAGGTATGAGTGGTGGCATTGCTGGTGGTATTGCAGAAATGCTAGGTAGAAAAAACTTATCAAAGGGAGTAAAGGTAGAAGTAGGAGAAAAAGAAGCTGCCATAGATCTATTCATCATTGTAGAATATGGAGCGAAAATACCAGATGTATCTTGGAAAATTCAGGAAAGTGTAAAAAAGGCCATCGAAACAATGACGGGCTTAAATGTGGTAGAGGTGAATATCCATGTTCAAGGAGTAAACATGGATAAAGAAGAGAAAGAAGATGGCGTTCTAAGGGTAAAGTAATGATTGATTTAAACTAACCTCCTAATATTAGGGGGTTAGTTTAAATGTTTTTGAGAAAGGAGTTCTAGGCCAATGAAATTACTTGATAGAATTTTTTTGACAATCTACAGTATATTGGTTGGAACATTAGCATTATTGCTAATGTTTATACCCTTTAATAATGATGCTTATCATTGGACAAGTTATTTCGTTAATAATTTGCGCACGAATTGGGAAAATATACTTATACCCCTGCTTTTTCTCGGCATAAGCATAAAACTACTCATTTCTGGAGTAAAATTCAATAAAATGAAACACCACTCAATGATAAGACATACTGCTTATGGAGAAATAAAAATTTCCATGGAAGCTATAGAGGGAATGGCAAAAAAAGCTGCAAGTACAGTGACTGGATTAAAGAATATTAAAGCTACAGCCCATCAGGTAGATGATGGTTTATTGATTATGGTTACAGCGTTGGTGCTAAGTGATATTAATATTCCTGAAGCAACAACAAAGCTACAACAAAATGTAAAAGAATATATTGAGGAATATACGGGTGTTTTAGTAAAAGAAATTAAAGTACAGGTTGAAGATATTGCCATTAACACCAAGGCAAGAGTAGAATAAATATATAAAGGGGTATCAGTATGAGGAAAGATAAGATACTTGATATTTTACTAAAACATCGTGGAAAAATTACGGGCATATTTATAGGGTTGTCTTTTAGTATTTTGACTATTTGGATTGGAATTGTTAAAACCATATTTATGTTTTTATGTATCTATATAGGTTATTTCATAGGTAGCAAAATTGACAATAATGAAAGTATACAAGAGATTCTCGATAGAATTTTACCATTATGGAAGTTCAAATAGATGCTACATACTGAACTGAATTTGAGGTAGAATATTAAGAGAAGAAGCAAATATCATATTAAGTAATAATCTATAGAAAAGCGTAGGAGGAACTTTATGAATAGGAAACTAGCAAGAGAAATGGCAATGAAATTGATTTTTCAGATGGATATGCAAAATGATTTTTCCCACACAATTATTACAAAATACTTAAAAGATCTTCCAGATGATGAACATCAAATTATCTATATTCAAAATATTGCCAATGCATTTACAGATAATCACATTTTTATAGATCAAAAAATTGAAGAAAACGTGAAAGAATGGAAGCTAAATAGAATTGCAAAAGTAGATCTTGCTATTTTAAGGTTGGCTATCACGGAAATTTTTTATTTTGAAGATATTCCTAATAGTGTTTCGATAAATGAAGCTGTTGAAATGGCCAAAACTTATGGGACAGAAGAATCCAGTAAGTTTATCAATGGTATTTTAGGAACCATTATGGAGAAAAAGTGATGGGGATGAAAAACTGTATTTTAGGCATTGATACAAGTAATTATACTACTTCTATTGCCGTCATAGATGAAAAAGGTAATTTGTTATTTGATCAAAGAAAAGTATTAGCAGTAAAGCATGGAGAGAGGGGGTTGCGACAATCGGATGCCCTCTTTCAGCATCTTGTGAATATGCCTATCTTGTTTGAAGCGGTTGCACCCCTACTAAAAGAACATCGTATCCAAACAGTTGCAATAAGCAATAGACCTAGACCTATTGAAGGGTCTTATATGCCTGTTTTTAGAGCAGCACAATCTTTTGGCCAAACGATTGCTTATACATTAAATTGTGCATGTAAAGAATTTAGTCATCAGGAAAATCATATTGAAGCTGGCAAATGGTCCACACAGCAAACGCTAGGAGATAAATTTATTGCTGTACATATTTCCGGTGGAACGACAGAGATACTGGAAGTGAGAGATAATCCTATGGGAGGGTATCATACAGAGATAGTAGGGGGTACCTTAGATATTAGTGCAGGTCAATTTATCGATAGAATTGGTGTGAAGTTAGGTTTGCAGTTTCCTGCTGGTAAATTTATGGATGCATTAGCCAAAACAGCAGAAGAAGATGTGCGTTTATCCCTATCTGTTAAAGATACATATATAAGTTTCTCCGGACCAGAAACCATGGCAAATAAATTGACTGAGCAGAATATAGCTCCCGATTTAATCGCTAAGGCTGTATTTCAGTGTGTTGGAGATGCGTTGAAAAAGGCTACTATAAATTCCTGTCTTCGCAGAGGAATCAATGAAGTATTATTTGTAGGTGGTGTTGCTTCTAGCCAATATATAAGAAATTTTTTGGTAAAAAGCCTGTCACATGCGAAGATTAAAGCTTATTTTTCAGATAGTAGATATTGTACTGATAATGCGGTGGGAACAGCATTGCTAGCAATCAAAAACAAAAGCTGAAGGAGAGGATTTTTATGGCAGGAAGGATATTAGATGGAAAAGGAATATCTAAAGAAATTCGAAATAAAATTATGAGTGAAGTAAATACATTACAACAAAATTATGATGTTACACCAGGTTTGGCGGTGGTTATTGTAGGTGATGATGAAGCTTCTCAAGTGTATGTCTCTATGAAAGAAAAAGCTTGTAAAAATGTGGGGTTTTATTCACAAGTTTATAGATTGTCTAAGGAAACGACACAGAATGAATTGTTAAAGCTCATTGATCAATTAAATCACGATGATAAAATACATGGTATTTTAGTACAACTACCTTTGCCAGAAGGCTTAGATGAAAATTTAATTAACTCACATATACTGCCAAGTAAGGATATTGATGGTTTTCATGCAGTAAACACAGGAAATCTATTATTAGGAGAAGACTGCTATGTTCCATGTACACCAAAAGGAATTATTGAGCTTATTAAAAGAACAGGAGAGAATATTACAGGGAAACACGCGGTTGTGATAGGAAGAAGTAATATAGTTGGAAAACCTGCTGCGATTCTATTGTTAAAAGAAAATGCGACAGTTACAATCTGCCATTCAAAAACAGAAAATTTAGGTCAGCATGTAAAAATGGCAGATATTGTAGTGGCAGCTGTGGGTGTACCTGAATTAATTAAAGGGGATATGATTAAAGAAGGTGCTATTGTCATTGACGCTGGAACAAGAAAAGTAGAAGAAAAATTAGTGGGAGATGTGGAATACGGTGAAGCTGCTAAAAAAGCATCTTGGATAACTCCCGTCCCAGGTGGCGTAGGACCTATGACCATCACGATGTTATTAGAAAATACACTAAAGGCGGCACAAAAGAAATGCGCATTAAAACGTTAAGTGTCTCAGATTTAAACAAATATATAAAAAAATTATTAATAGCTGATCCGATACTTAATAATATCACTCTAAAAGGTGAAATTTCAAATCTTAAGATGCATAGCAGTGGTCACTTATATTTTTCCATGAAAGATGAAAACAGCAAAATAAATTGCGTCATGTTTAATGAAAACTGTAAATATCTTAGGTTTAATGTAGCAGATGGAATGAAAGTGTGTTCTAAAGGATATGTTTCAACTTTTGAAAAAAATGGTCAGTATCAAATGTATATTGAGGAAATGGAACCTGATGGAATCGGCACCTTGTATTTAGCTTTTGAACAGTTAAAAATGAAACTTGAAAAAGAAGGACTCTTCGATCATACAAGAAAAAAAACTATTCCTTATTTTCCTAAAAAAATTGCTGTAGTGACATCCCCTACGGGTGCAGCAATTAGAGACATTGTTTCTATAATAAAGAGAAGGAATAACTATGTAGACATTATCGTTTATCCAGTGGTTGTACAAGGTGAAAATGCAAGTGTAGAAATTGCGCAAGCCATTAAACAAATTAATGAAAATTCTAAAGATGTAGATTTAATTATCACGGGACGTGGTGGAGGATCTATAGAAGAATTATGGGCATTTAATGAAGAAATCGTTGCAAGAAGCATTGCATGCTCAAAGATTCCTATAATATCCGCTGTTGGTCATGAAACAGACTATACCATATCTGATTTTGTTGCAGATTTGAGGGCTCCGACGCCATCAGCTGCAGCGGAACTAGCTGTTCCACACATTGGGGATATTAAAAATCGGCTAGATAGTTTATATCATAGAGCCAATACCTTACTTATTTATCAACTGAAGGAAAAAAGGAATCAATTAGCTTTATTAAATGAATCAAAAATGCTGTCATGTATTGATGCGATATTTGATGAAGAGCGACAAGTCGTAGACCTGCTTCAAAATCGTTTACTAGGAAGTGTAGATGTAACGCTGGAAACTTATAGAATAAGAGTAATCAATAGTATCTCAAGGCTAGAAACGCTTAACCCCCTCGCAACTATTTTGAGAGGATATGCTGTTGTACTAGATCAAGATAAAAATAAAATGGTAAAGACAGTAGAAGATGTTGAAATAGAAGACAATATAAACATTATGTTAACAAATGGGATACTTTCTTGTCTAGTAACAGAAAGAAAAAAGGAGGATAATGTATTTGGGTATTTCAATGAATACAAAAGTAGAACGAAATGACTCTTTTGAAGGTGCAGTAAAAAAGCTTGAAGAAATTGTATCGTTACTGGAAGAAGGAAAACTTACTTTAGATGAAATGCTATCTCTTTATGAAGAAGGAATTGGATTATATAGATATTGTAACGATAAATTAGACAAGGCAAATCAAAAAATAACTTTAATAAAAAATCAAAATGAAGTATCTTTTGAATCTGTAAGTACTGACGATTTTAAGGGGGAACAATATGAATTTAAAGATGGAGTTACACAAAAAGATAGAAATAACAGATAAAGCATTAGATAGATACTTACCCCAAGGTGAGCATCCACAAAAGATGGTTTTTGATTCCATGAGATATAGCGTCTTTGCGGGAGGAAAGAGATTAAGACCCATACTTATGCTTGCTGCTTCTGAATTTGTGGAGGGCAACATCGAAGATGTCCTTCCCTTTGCCTGTGCTATTGAAATGATTCATACATATTCACTGATTCATGATGATTTACCATCTATGGACAATGATGATTATAGAAGGGGAAAGTTAACAAATCATAAGGTATATGGAGATGCTATTGCAATCCTTGCAGGGGATGGACTATTAAATTATGCATTCGAATTGATGCTCCAAGCAATAATAGAAAATGATACACATCATATGAGAAAAATTTTAGCAATGAAAGAAATTGCAATAGCTGCAGGTACTTATGGTATGATAGGTGGTCAAGTAGTAGATTTATTGAGTGAAAATAAAAAAATAGATGAAGATACCCTAGACTTTATCCATAATCATAAAACTGCTGCACTCATTATAGCGTCAATTAGAGCTGGCGCTATATTAGGTGGAGCAACTGATTCCGAATTAAAGGCGCTTACAGAATTTGCAAAAAATATTGGATTGAGCTTTCAAATTACGGATGATATTTTAGACATTATAGGTGATGAAAAAAAACTCGGCAAAAAGATAGGTAGTGATATAGAAAGCCATAAATCTACATATCCATCTATACACGGTTTAGATACTTCTATACAAAGAGTAAAAGAATTATTTGAACAAGGTGTTCATGCTATAGATCATTTTGGAGATAAGGCAGATTTCTTAATTCGTTTGGCAGATTACTTAGTGAAAAGGGAATATTAGCTCGAGGAGGAAATAAATTGTTGTTTGTTCAACAAGTTTTAAAAAATGAAGTATTAAATGCAACTTTAATATCTTGGTTTATAGCCCAAGTATTAAAGGTAATAATTACATTGATTAAAGAAAAAAGAATTAACTTATATAGATTTGTTGGTTCTGGTGGAATGCCAAGTTCCCACTCTTCTTTAGTTATGGGATTATCTACAGCCATTGGTCTTAAGAGTGGCTGGAATTCTACCGAATATGCCATTGCTCTTGCTTTTGCATTAATCACAATGTATGATGCATCTGGTGTTAGAAGAGCTGTTGGAAAACAAGCGATTATATTGAATAAAATGATTGAAGATCGACATAAGCATAAGACCATTGGAGAGAAACGGTTAAAAGAATTAATAGGCCACACCCCTATAGAGGTTTTTGCAGGAGCGCTTCTAGGAATTGTTATTGCTAATTTTGTGATTTGATATTGATATCTATATATGCTATAATAAAGTTTGCTTTGCGAGTGGCGCAGTATTCTAGTCAGGGCTACCATTTCTGAAGGCGGGGCTAAAAATCCGTCAAAGGGCACATCGATGAAGTTCCTGGTGTCGGCTGCTGACGCCCAGTCAGGGGTCGACGCTGGGAGTAAGGAGAAGGGGGCGATCCACAATGGCATGTGGGCGATGACCCTCTCTCCGTGGAGACTTGGAAGAAGAGGCAACCTCTATTTTTCAGGATACACCTGTAGTGTGGTACCAAAATAATGAGTGCTGCGTGCAGCGTAGCCTGCCTTGAGTGGAGTAAGGTGGATAATAGGTACAGGTATTATTCTATGGGCCCATAGTTATGATACCATTGCTGTTCGAAACCTATTCTGCAAAAGAGGCTAAGAAATGGTTTGACTGTTGAGGAAAACTCCTAGACTGTTCTTAATGAAGCATATTGGGGATTACAGTGTGGACTAAGTGGTAATCTAGTCATGCCTATGGTGACAAGGCAAATAGAGATTTAAAGGGAAACCGCTGATTTGGCGACAAACCAGTATCTCTTTGGGAAATCCAACTAGACCTAAGCCGCAAGATTTACCCAGTATGCTGCCACTCTATATTTATAATTCTGTATTTTCATAATAAATTATTTATCATATAATAAATTTCTTTGTACTAATTTAGAAATTTTTCTCGCTTAAATTTCTAAATTAGATAATATGCCAGCCTTAAAAATGTTATATTCTGTAGGTGATCAGTATGAAAACAGAGTCGAGCGATTCTGAATTATCAAAAAAAAAGAAACCGAGAAAGATTTTTAGATTACGTAATAGAAAATGGGTAATACTCATAACTATATGGACTTTTTTTTTAGCTGTTAGTATGAGTTTTATTTCGGAAACTATTTTGAGAAGAGTAAACACCCTTATTGCTTTTCTAATCCTTATTACAATTATTTTAATTGGTATACTATTTGACTTGATAGGGATTGCTGTAGCATCAGCTAAAGAAAAGCCGTTTCATTCTATGGCAGCAAATAAAGTGAAAGGGGCACAATTTGCTGTGAAATTAGTTAGAAATGCTGGGCCCGTGTCAAATTTTTGCAATGATGTTATTGGAGATATATGTGGGATTGTTAGTGGTGCTGCAGGAGCAGTTATCATTTTACAACTAAGCCATGTAGAACATATTGATTTGGCATTACTAAGCATTTTATTGAGTGCTTTTGTAGCTGCTATGACAGTGGGTGGAAAAGCAATCGCTAAAGAAATTGCCCTAAATAAATCGAAAGAAATTGTATTCTATGTAGGAAAATTATTATATCTTTTTCATGAAAAAATAGGTATAGATTTTTTACCTGAGAAAAAAAAGAAAAATTAGATTCAGGCAGAAAGAGAGATGAATAAGGTGAGAGATTTACTATCAAACATTAAATCACCTATGGATTTAAAGAAGGCTAGCGATGAAGAAATGGTAGATTTGGCTAGTGAAATTCGAAGTTTTTTAATTGAAAATGTCTCAAAAACAGGAGGACATCTTGCTTCTAATTTAGGTGTAGTAGAACTAACATTAGCTGTTCATAGTGTTTTTGATAGTCCACAGGATCGTATTATATGGGATGTAGGACATCAGGCTTATGTACATAAAATATTAACTGGAAGAAAACATCTCTTTCATACTTTAAGACAATATAAAGGATTAAGTGGTTTTCCAAAAGCATGTGAAAGTGAGCATGATATTTTTGAAACAGGACATAGTAGCACCTCGATTTCTGCGGGACTAGGAATAGCCAAGGCACGAGATCTAAAGAGGGAAAAATATTCCGTTGTTTCTATTATTGGAGATGGGGCACTGACAGGTGGTATGGCTTTTGAGGCATTAAACCATGCAGGTCATACGAATACAGACCTTATCGTCATACTAAATGACAATGAGATGTCCATATCACAGAATGTAGGAGGTCTTTCAAAATACTTAAATCGATTAAGAACGGATCCCAAGTATTTTAAAGTAAAAGATGAAGTTGAATATTTACTCAATAGGATTCCTGCAGTAGGAAAAGCTATGTATAAAACAGCTGGTAAAGCCAAAGATAGTTTAAAATATTTTTTTGTCCCGGGAGTTATTTTTGAAGAACTTGGATTTACTTATCTTGGACCAGTAAATGGGCACGATATAAAGGAATTAAAGTTGGTTTTAAAAAGAGCAAAAAATATTAAAGGTCCAGTTTTTATACATGCTATCACGAAAAAAGGTAAAGGCTATAAATATGCAGAAAAAAATCCTGATAAATTTCATGGAATTGGCCCATTTGAGGTTGAGAGCGGGAAATTGATTGGAGGCGGCAAGAAAAATCCAAGTTACTCATCTTTGTTTGGTAATACCTTGGTAGAACTAGCAAAAATGGATAAGCAAATCGTAGCCATTACTGCAGCAATGGTATCTGGAACAGGATTAAATGATTTTTCTAGCATATATCCCGAACGTTTTTTTGATGTAGGGATTGCAGAGCAGCATGCAGTAACCTTTGCTGCTGGACTCGCAAAAAATGGATTAAAGCCGGTTTTTACAGTATATTCAACATTTTTACAGCGAGCTTATGATCAAATTGTTCATGATGTATGTTTACAAAACCTACCCGTAACATTCTGTATAGATAGAAGTGGTTTAGTAGGAAACGATGGAGAGACACACCATGGTGTATTTGACCTATCTTTTTTACTACACATGCCTAATATCATGGTTATGGCACCAAAAGATGGTTTTGAATTAAGGCAAATGCTAAAATATGCAATGACACTTCAACAGCCTGTTGCCATTAGATATCCTAGAGGAGAAAGCGACGATTTTACTTCTATCAGCACTGATTACAGTATAGATGGAATGAAAGCAGAAATCCTTTTAAAAGGAAAAGATATCTGTCTTATTGCACTAGGTAAAATGGTAAAAGTCGCCTATGATGCTGCTAAAAGATTAAGAACAAAAGATATACATTGTACGGTAGTAAATGCGAGATTTGCAAAGCCTTTAGATGAGGACACGATTATATCATCATGTTTAAATGTAAAAAATGTAATTACCTTAGAAGATAATGTAATAAAGGGTGGTTTTGGTAGTCAAATTTTAGAATTATTTAATAGAAAAAGAATCAATAATAAAAATATCAAAACCTTAGGTTTGCCTGATAAGTTTATTGAACACGGTAGTACGGAAGAACTGATGAGATGCTATAATCTTGATGTATATAGTGTGATTGAACAAGTAAATGAAATGCTTAGTAATAGGAGAGATTAATATGGGAGAAAAAAATAGGCTGGATATTGTTTTAGTAGAGAGAGGTTTTTTTGACTCCCGTGAAAAAGCAAGAAGGGCTATTATGGCAGGGATCGTCTTTGTTAATCATCAACGAATAGACAAGCCAGGAACTAAAATTGATATTCATGAGGATATTGAAATTAAAGGTAAAGAAATCCCCTATGTTAGCAGAGGTGGATTAAAGCTTGAAAAAGCCATAGAAGTGTTTAAAATTGACTTGGAAAATAAGATCGCTTTAGATATAGGAGCATCTACAGGTGGATTTACAGATTGTATGTTAAAGAATGGTGCCACTAAGGTTTTTGCTATTGATGTTGGGTATGGTCAATTAGCATGGAAACTGCGACAAGACAGTAGAGTAATATCTATGGAAAGAACAAATATTAGATATGTGACAAAGGACCAAATAAATGAAGAGATAGACTTTGCTTCTATAGATGTTTCATTTATTTCGTTAAAACTTGTTTTACCTGTAGTTAAAAAATTGCTTAAAGAAAATGGTGAGATTGTTTGTTTGATTAAACCTCAGTTTGAAGCAGGTAGAGAAAAAGTAGGAAAAAAAGGTGTTGTCAAGGATATCAATGTGCATAGACAGGTTATTGAAAATATATTGTCTTTTTCGATGGAATATGGATTTACAATAAAAGGATTATCTTTTTCTCCTATTAAAGGACCTGAGGGGAATATCGAATACCTTGCTTACCTAGCAAATAAAGAGTCAGATGATCAAGACTTTAATATAAGGTTGCTTGTTGAGAATGTGGTTTCTCACTCCCATGGCACTTTAAATAGAAGATAACCTTTAAGGTTATCTTCTATTTAAAGTCAATTATAAACTATATTATGTATTAAAGGATAAACTAAAATTGTGTAGAATATTGTAATAGCGTGTATTGTTTTAGGAGGATTCTATTTAGAAAAATTCACTCATATGCTTTAAATTATAATATTGATAGGAGGCTATATATGAAATATGCTAGGCATTCAAAAATTTTAGAAATTATTGAAAATCATGAAGTCGAAACGCAAGAAGAGCTAGCAGAATTATTAAAAAAGAATAATATTAATGTTACTCAGGCCACTGTTTCTAGAGACATTAAAGAATTAAGACTTATTAAGGTATTAGCTAAAAATGGGCGTTATAAATATGCTTCTATGAAGCAGCAA
Source organism: Clostridiaceae bacterium 35-E11 (assembly GCA_038396625.1). GTDB lineage: Bacteria > Bacillota > Clostridia > Peptostreptococcales > Thermotaleaceae. The sequence goes on along the minus strand of CP121688.1, from coordinate 2,056,383 downwards.
GAAACTGCTATCTCAGATAGATTTGTAAAAATATTCAAAGACTCTATTTTATCTATTGATCACGCTAGTAATATTGTGGTATTAAAAACTTTAATAGGCGCTGGGCAGGCGGCTTGTGCTGCGCTTGATGCGTTAGATTTAAATGAAGTAGTAGGTACAATTGCAGGTGATGATACAATTTTTATTCTTGTTAGAAAGCAAGAAGATATTGAAGAATTGGTAAACCAATTTAAGAAACTCATACAGTAGAGCAGGAGGTATTAAAATGCTCTTAGAGTTAGCCATTGAAAACTTTGCTTTAATTGCTAAATTGAATATTTCTTTTCATAAAGGTTTAAATATACTTACAGGTGAAACAGGAGCAGGAAAATCCATTATAATTGATGCAGTTAATATGGCAATTGGAGAAAGAGCGGATAAAAGTTATATTCGAACTGGTGCTGATAAAGCTGTGATTCAAACGATTTTTTATTCTAAAAATCCATATGTAAAGGACATACTAAATGAAAAAGGGATTGATTTATTAGATGATAATATTGTGATTTTGACGAGAGAGATTTATAACAGTGGTCGCAGTATTTCTAGAATTAATGATCGAGTGGTAACGGTATCTTTAATAAAAGAAATAAGCAAATACTTAATTGATATTCATGGCCAACATGCTCATCAATCATTGCTGTATCCTGAAAACCATATAGATATTTTAGATGCTTTTGATGAAACAAGACTAATGGGATTAAAAAAACAAGTAGCAAATAAATTTTATGAACTAAAAAAGCTACAGAATAAATTGATATCGTTATATGGAAACGAATTGGAGAGGGAAAGAAAAAAAGATTTATTAAAATTTCAATTAGAAGAAATCGATTGCTGTAACTTAAAAAAAGAAGAAGAAGCAGAGTTAATTTCCGAACAAAATTTGCTTTCTAATAGTGAAAGAATCTTGAACATTATGTCTAATGCTTATGAAAAATTATTTAACAACGAACATAGATATCCTTCTATTATCGATAGTATTGGACATGTTGTAAAAGAATTAGAGAATATAAAAGAATTTGACAGTAATATTTTAAATATGTTTAATATATTACAAGAGTGTCTATATATGATTGAAGATGTGTCAAGAGACGTAAGAAATTATAGAGATCACATTGAATTTAATCCACATGCGTTACAAGAAGTGGAAAAAAGACTAGATTTAATCAATAATTTAAAAAGAAAATATGGTAATACAATAGAAGAAATTTTATATTATAGAGAAAAGATATTCATAGAACTACAAGAACTAGAAAACAGTGAAAATATTATTAACGATTTAAAATCCAAAATTGAAAAAGCAACTAAAGAATTACGAGATTGTTCATTAAAACTTAGTGAAATTCGGAAGTCTATAGCAGCCCAATTAGAAAATAAAATTATTGAAGAATTGATGAGTCTAAATATGAACCATGTTGCTTTTAAAATAAATTTTATAGATAATGAACAAAGTGATAAAGAATATGAATTTACTGCAAAAGGAATTGACAAAATTGAATTTTTAATATCTACAAATGTAGGTGAAGAGCTTAAGCCACTGTCAAAAATAGCTTCTGGTGGAGAAATGTCTAGAATTATGTTGGCTTTTAAAACGATTTTAGCTGCATCTGATAATATCGAAACATTAATTTTTGATGAAATAGATAGTGGGATAAGTGGAGTTACAGCAAATATTGTTGGTGAAAAATTGGCAATTATTTCAAAAACACATCAAATATTATGTATTACCCATTTACCTCAAATTGCATTGATGGCAGATAATCATTTTTATATTGAAAAAATTACTCAGGATTATAAGACATCAACTAATGTGAGAGGCTTATCGGAAAAAGAACAAATTATGGAATTAGGAAGGCTATTAGGAGGTGTAACACTTACAAATTTAACAATGGAGCATGCAAAAGAAATGTTAGATTTGGGAAATCAGTTTAAGAAAAATTTGCTATAAGTCATTTTTATTATAATCAATAACTATAGGTTATATGATGCTAAATCACAAAACTTACTTTGCAGCATAGTATTGTTATGACATTTTTTATCAAGAATAATAATCGAGAAAAAAGGCTAAATTAATCATATATCACAAAAACTATTTTAAGAGATAAACAGCTCTTTGGGGAAAAATAGGAGTGTGATATTTATTGAAATACAATAAAAGAAAAAGCCTTTTTTCTGTGTTTTTGATTGCAGTTTTTATAACTGCTTTTTATTCTTTTATTTTTTATGAAACAGTTAAATATCCTGGAGAAATAAAACTATCTGAAAGCGAAGATCATATTCTAGATATTAGATTTCCTTTTAAAGTAAGTACAAAAAATATAGATAACAGCATTCTTCAACTATCTACAAAAACAAAAGGACATAATAGTAGCAAATTATATATTAGCCCTTTGAAAGTAGGCAGTGCAAACCTTCAACTTAAGCTACTAGGGATAGTACCAATTAAAAATCTTAAAGTAGATATAGTAGCTAAAACAAAAGTGATACCAGGAGGTCAATCTGTAGGTGTTAGATTAAATACAAAAGGAGTATTGGTGGTAGGTTTAGAGGAAATAGAAGGGATAGACGGCAAAAAATATAATCCTGGGTATAAAGCAGGGTTATCGATAGGTGATAGTATTCTTGAAATTAATAATATTAAAATCAAAGATGCTGATCATGTAACCCATATTATCAATAATAATGTAAACAAAAACATTACATTAAAAGTTAAACGTGGAGAAAACATTTTTAATGTAAATATTACACCAATGAAGTCTAATGAAGCAGGAGAATATAAAATTGGTCTTTGGGTGAGAGATAAAACAGCAGGTGTAGGAACTTTAACTTTTTATCACCCCGATACACAAAAATTTGGTGCATTAGGACATGCGATTACGGATATAGATACTGGACTACTATTAACTGTGGACAATGGAGAAGTGGTCAGGTCTAAAGTGGCATCCGTTAAAGAAGGAAAAAGAGGTAAGCCTGGAGAAATAAAGGGGATTTTCTACGAAACAAGTAAACCTATTGGAAACGTAGAAAAAAATACACATTTTGGTATATATGGTAGATCTTATAACGATATAAAGAATCATTTATACGATCAACCGATTGAAATTGGATATCAAAATGAAATCAAAGAAGGAAAAGCCACAATTTTAACTACAGTTGACGATGATAAAATTAAAGAATATGAAATAAATATTGAAAAAGTTAATAGGCAACGTACACCAAATACAAAAAGTATGATTATTCGAGTGACGGATAAACGTCTATTACAAAAAAGTGGAGGAATTGTACAAGGGATGAGTGGTAGCCCGATTATCCAAAATGGGAAATTGGTAGGGGCTGTAACACATGTATTTGTTAATGATCCTTCTAAGGGATATGGTCTTTTTATTGAGTGGATGATGAAAGAATCAGGTATAACTGTTTATAATAACGCACAAATAGCCAATAATGAATAGAATAAATAAATTTAAGAATGCTCTTATGGGGCATTCTTTTAATAATTCTACTTTAAAAGAAAATACCATAAAAAAATGTAGGAATGTTTATTTATTAAGAAGGAAAAAACATCTACTTGTCGAATTATTTTATAATGGTAGAAAATAGAAAGAACTTCAGGGGGGTAATAAAGTGAAAAATATTAGTGTTTTGATTGCAGATGATAATAAAGATTTTTGTGATATCTTAAGTGAATATCTAGAAAAACAAGATGATTTAGTAATTACAGGGATTGCTAAAGATGGACTTGAAGCTGTTGATCTTGTATCGAAAAAAACACCAGATGTACTGGTTTTAGATATTATTATGCCTCATCTCGATGGCTTAGGAGTCCTTGAGAAATTGTCAACAATGAATTTGCCAAAGTTTCCCAAAGTAATTGTTTTATCAGCAGTAGGACAAGACAAAATTACTCAAAGAGCTATTAGCTTAGGCGCTGATTATTATGTTGTAAAACCATTTGACTTTGAAATTTTTATTAAAAGAATAAGACAACTTATGGGAGGAGCAACAGCTACATCAAGTATGTCAGAAACACAAGATAAGAAAAGAGACTATAGAGATTTACTTATCAACTTATCAGGTAATACTGCCAATAGCAATAAAAGCCTAGAAGCTGAAATTACTAATATAATTCATGAAATAGGTGTTCCTGCTCATATTAAAGGCTATTTATATTTAAGAGAAGCAATATCTATGGTTGTTGAAAATATAGAGATGCTAAGTGCGGTGACAAAAGAATTATATCCTACTATAGCCAAAAAATTCAATACCACACCAAGCAGAGTAGAAAGAGCGATTCGTCATGCTATTGAAGTTGCATGGAGCAGAGGCAAAGTTGATACGATAAATAATTTATTTGGCTATACAGTACATAATGATAAAGGAAAGCCGACAAATAGTGAGTTTATAGCAATGGTTGCTGATAAACTACGAATTGAAAGAAAAGTTGTATAAGCTAATATATTGTTATAGATGTATCTGATGTTAAATTATTAACACTATTTACTATTAAACACCTTCTATTTATGGGATGAAGTTTCATTTCAAATGGAGGTGTTTTTGTGATTAAATAAAAAAGCTTCATTTGAAAATTAATCATTTACAAGAACACATGTTCGTTGTATAATCTATCTTATAAAATGTCAAATAAATAAATTATGATTATACAGAGCATAGAGTGTCATTCCATTACTTCCGAGTAGATTAATAATACATGAAGTAAAATACACTCACACCAACACATTTTTGACTCTAAAAAATTTTATTAAATTGAACAATTGGGATTAATACAATTAACAACATTACTAATTTGTAATACTAATACTGTAATATTATTTTGAGTGCAGGAGAAAATATTAAAAAGACGAGATCATGTTGATTGATAATAATTTTAAGGAGAGGAAGGAAAGCACGTGGATATTAATGGTGAACTTGTGGCAGTATGCAAAGATGAAACTAAAAGAAAGTTGATTTTTAGAGGTTATGTTCAATATAATGAAGATGGTATAAGTGATGTAAAAGTTCAAGAAGTTTATGATGAAGGGGGAAATTACATAGAAATGGATGAAATTAATGCTTATGAAATATTAGATTATGAACCAAGATAATGTATATTTAAAAATTATTTCAACGCCCACTTACTACTTAGGGTACCGTCAGGAAAATGCGGATTTACAACGATAACGATAAGGAATTTTCAATACTAAAAAGCCCAACTTCACCGTTAATTAATAGAAAAATTGGGCTTTTTCATTATCCATAAGCATTTTTAAGTTATATTCAAAAACCATGCTTTGACATCGTCTAAAGCATGGTAATTATTTAAACTAATATAAATCTGCTAAGTTGATTTTTTTAGCTCATCTATTTATTGAATTCATTAACTCGAAGAAGTATTCAGGTTTGTGAGTCTTATTTAGGTTATACCATGAATGTAATGTATCTGGTGCAAATACATCTAATTTTTTCAGTACTTCCATCGCAAATTCCAGAGGAGCTACTCCTGATGCAGTAACCAAATTCTCACCAGATACCGCAGGTCCCATCTCATAAAAATTTTCTCCTTTATAATTAGGACAAACCATTTTAATATACTCTAAGTTATTGCTTGTATGCTTTCTAGAATCTAGGTATCCCATATTCGCAAGGGCCTCAGTTGCACCACAAATTGCAGCAACAATAGTGCCGAGCTTTAAGGCTTCGTCAATTTTTTTCATGATTGGTTGATGAATAACTTCTCCCCAAGTATTCCCTCCAGGCAAAATTAAAAGATCTTTACTCTCAAGAGTACACTCATCAAGGGAAATATCTGGTTTTATGCTCAGTCCCCCCATCGTAGTAATAATTTCTTTATTAGCTCCTACTGTAACTACTTTTAAAGGTGCTATATCTTTTTTGAAATATCTTCCTGTGTTTAGTTCGGCAATTAAATATCCATATTCCCAGTCTGACATTGTGTTAAATACATATAGATAAACTTTTTTTGTTTGCATCCAATAACACTCCCAATCACAATTGATATAGCCAATTATAACATAACTTCCCTGACAGCTAACGTCAGGGAAGTTATCATACTTGATGAAATTTTATTAATTCCGACAGAACTTCAATAAGTCTTTTCTTTAGACTTAATGGCTCAATAACTTGAATAGATTTACCGTACGGTAAAAGTAAATAAGGTACATATGTATGTATCATATCCTTTTCAAGAAGAAATACTGCTTGATTTGAAGTCCGTTCTTGTAAATAATGTCCTAAAAACCAATGTTGGCAAATATCTCCCAACGCCCTTGTATTCCCATTAATAACTAAAGAAGTAATCCCTTCCTTATCTTCTATAGTAGGAAGGAGGTTTTTCATAAAAAAGTCACATGCTGAAAAATTTTCTGGCCGGTTAAACTTATTTTCGGTTAGCATTAGACTTTCAATTCGATCTACTCTAAAACTACGGATATCATTCCTAAGATGACAAAATCCAATCACATACCACTTATTATTCCAATAGATAATTCTGTAGGGATCGACCAATCTATAATTTAATTGCTTTTCACCACTTTTATGGTAAAGAATTTTTACTGAGTACCCGTCAGCTACGGCCTTCTCCAACTCCTTCAAAAAAGGTTCCATAGAGAGTGAACTTAATCGACTTATTACTTCAAGACTAGTTAAATGTTGGTTTATCTTTGTTTCCTGCTCTTGATTTGAGTATTTACTTAGTTTTGAAATGGCCCTATTTAGTGCTTCACTTCCATAATATCCGGCTTCTTCTGCAAAAACAGCAGCGTGAAATAGTGAAGTTTGCTCCTCAAAATCAAAAAAAAGAGGAGCCTCAATAAAATTGTTCAATAAAGTGTATCCACCGTTATGTCCTGGTTCTGAAATTATAGGTACGCCACTTGTTGAAATTGTATCAATATAACGATACACAGTCCTTATATTCATCTCTAACTTTTCTGAAATTTGTTTTGCAGTAATTTTTTCACCTGAACGAAGCATCCATAGAATTGCTAACATATTGTCAATTTTAGGCATATAATTCCACCTCTATATGAATTTATTTTCTATTATATATTTCCTATATATTTTCGATTTTTGGTATAACTCATCAACTGTTCCTTTCCGATAGTTTTCTATATAATGAGGCCCCTAGACACATTTGTAATTTCACAAATTTGATTTACAGTCATATATAAAGCTTTACTGCATAATTCATTCCTGCATGATTTTTATGGTACTTCTTTAACCCACCTTTAAACTTTCCTTTAACATTTTTTGAAGTTGCTCACGATCTTTTGTTGCTCCGGAAACTTTTTCTTCAAAAATAATATACATTTCGATTTCGTTCAGTTGCTGAAATTGCCTTGAAGGATTCTGGCTAGTTGAACTGACACGTATATAACCGATTTTTCGCAAAATATCACCTCATTTTTGAGACAAGTCTTATGAGACGCTCTTAACTATGATTTTATCAGTCTCCTACACTTGTATCAATAGAGTACACCTTATTGAGACAGTTTGCATATACAATCCGTATTAGTAGATTGTATAAGTTTGTAAAAATGGTATAATTTTAATAAAAAGTGAGTTGTATTGATTATATATTACGATATAATTTAGTGATTAAAATTGGAGGTGTTTTATATGAAATATGAATGGATTGACGAATATTGTCTTTCTAAAAAAGCAGTCATAAAAGATTTTAAGATAGAATGGGATGCAATAAGATACCTCATAGGAGGAAAAATGTTTGCTATGCAAGGAGGAGATAAAAACCAAAAGCAATTATTACATTAAAATGCGAACCACTATTTGGTAAGTTTTTACGAGAAAAATATGATCATATTATTGCTGGATACTATATGAATAAACAACACTGGAATTCTGTATATTTAGATGGCGATGTGCCTGATGATATTTTAAAACAAATGATAGATATGTCATATGAATTAGTATTAAAATCTTTGAGTAAAAAAATGCAAAAGGATATTATTAGAGGGAATAAAAATGATTGAGTCAAGATGTGGAATTTTATGTAATGAGTGTGAATATAAAGAGCCCATGAAATGCAGTGGCTGCGTACATATTACTAAGCCGTTTTGGGGAGAACAATGCCCTGTTAAATCATGCTGTGAAGACAAGAATTTAGAGCATTGTGGTGAATGTGAGAAGTTTCCTTGTAACTTGTTGATGCAATTTGCCTATGATAAAGAGCAAGGTGATGATGGTAAAAGAATAGAGCAATGCAAAAAATGGACATGTAAATAGCAGTAATTGGCCACATGTTGGAATTAATATCCAGCATGTGGCTCATTTTTGCACGTATGTCGGCTGTACCCCAATACCATTTTAATTCGGAGAAAGTGATCTCATTAGATTCTTTAAGACCACTAAAACTTTCTTAACGTTGTTAAAAATGAGGGAATTGTCTTGAAAATGGGCTTAGCGTTGTAAATCCGCATTTTCCTGACGGTACCCCTACTTGAAATGTATTTTATATAATTAATTAGAGCAAAGGGCATAGACTATATACCTAAAAATTTAATACCATGCGTATCCTATAATAAATAATCAATTTTATAGGAGAATTTAAACTATGAGAGTAGGAATAACACAATCATATAATGATCTTTTAAATAATAAAAAGAAACATAATGAGTATAAGAAAAAAGCAATTACGAAAGATAAAAAAGATTTTGAAAAATACTTGAAAAACTCTGCCCAACAATTAGATGTTATGTGTCCTATAAGAAATAGAAAGACGAAGATTCATTTAGAATCTAGGTCTTCTTATTTCAGAAATCATAAATACTCTAGTATGCAAAGATACCATAATTTGCACATTGCTATCTTATGAAATAATGATTTATAAACAAGGTTTAGATGTTATGATTTCTGAGAATGATTGAGAACAAACCAATCAATCAATTGCCTAGAAATACTGATAGAACTTGGTATGGGTGGAAGATTATGAGCATTAAACCACCCTGCATCTTTTATTTCCATTTTATCCATTTCAATTTCTCCACGATCATATTTACATGTAAATGCAATCATAAGAGAATTAGGGAAAGGCCATGACTGGCTACCAAAATAAGAAATATCTTTTACCTCTATACCTACCTCTTCTTTTATTTCTCTCTGCACACATTCTTCAAGGGTTTCTCCAGGTTCTACAAACCCTGCAAGAACACTATAAAATGGAGAAGTGAAACGTGTGCCTTGAGCAAGAAGGATATGGTCATCCTTTACTACAGCTACAATTATAGCTGGGCATATACGAGGATAATTTGTTAGTTTACATTTAGGACAGACCTTAGCATATTCATTTGGAAGGGTTTCAGTAAGGCTTCCACATTGCCCACAATATTGATGTGTTTTATCCCAATTCATAATTTGAATAGCGCGTCCTGCTTGTACGAATAAATCTTCATCTATTAAACTATATATTTGTCGTAAATTCATGAACTGCATATTACTTGATACTACTGTATCATGAGGTAGTTCAGCAGAATAACCATGTTGATTATTAATTCTTCCAAGATACTGTGTTCTTATGGGCTGAATACCTAATAAAGACAAATTACTTATAGATGGAATGGTTACATGATCATTATCATCAAAGCTTAATAAAAGTTCATTATCACGAAAAGCAAAACATATTCCAGTAGTGGTTTCGGTAGATGATAAAGTTGATTCCATAGTAGATCCCTTCTTTCTTTAAATGCATCTCTATGACTAAGTTTAGAAGAGTAGGGCAAGAAAATCAAGTGCTTTTAAAAAAATAATGCACCCAAATAAATACAGGGTAATGTTTTAAAAATACAGTTAGATATATTTACACAAACACATGTTCCTTATATAATAGAATATAAGAAATGCTATTGATTAGGGAAGTACACCATAATACATAGATTTATTAATGACAATAGTATTCCGAGTAGATATGTGTTTTGAAATATGTTTTATTCATACCCTGTAAACTTTTTTAAGACAAAAATTCTTATATAGTGGAGGGATAATCTATGGATCCTATACAAGAACAAATACTGTCTAATTTTTTATCACGATTTAAAAAAGAAAAAACAAAACAAGATTATAGAAGAGATATTATTAATTTTACAGAATTTATTGAAAAAGATTATTTAGAAGCCGATATGGATAATTGCAAAGCATATATTGAACATTTGGCGAAAAAAATGGACGAAAAAAAGATTGCACGGACAACTGCAGAAAAGCTGTATAGTCAAATATATAGTTTCTTTAATTACTTGGAAATTAATGAACATATTGCCTATAATCATTTAAAAAAAATAAGTAAACCTACTGCAACACGTGTTATTAGTAAAGAAAAGATAGTTACATGGGAAGAGTTAGATAAAATTATCTCTGTTTTAAAAACATATAATCTAAGAGATTTCGCTGCTTTGATGTTAATTTTTACATCTGGACTTACTTTAAGTGAAACAGTGAATTTAAAGTGGAATCAGTTTGTGATTGATAAAAGCGGGAATATCGGGATCATTTTAAAATTAAGGCATAAAGAAAGATATGTTAAAGTGCACAAGGACATATGGAATCTTTTAAAAGACTATAAGACAAAAAACTTGAAAACAGTGGGATTAGACAGTTATGTTTTTTTAAATAATAGAGGAACTAGCATAACTGGTAGATGGTTGAGGATGGTGTTAAAACAAGCCTGTATAGCAGCTAATATTCATAAGGAATATACTCCAAGAGATTTAAGACATGCTTTTGCCGCTTATACTTTGAAAAATGGTGCTTCTTCTGAACAAGTTAAGGAACAATTAGGTTGGAGTACTGAAAACCTTGCGAAAAGATATTTGTATGCTATACAAGATATACAAGACAATGCAGTAGATTATTTAAACTTTAGTTTAAAAAGTGATGTGTAAACAAAACTTCCTATTATTTTGAATAGGAAGTTTTGTTTATGATTTTTTGACCACTATTTAAATTTTAATAGCCCTTAAACAAGCCCAAAACATTATAGATTTTTAAAGAGGTATTAAAGTATTAATGAGCTTATTTAAAGGTCTTAGATTAAGCGTAAAAGAGGCACAATATGAAAGTAACACAATGATTATTGTGTTACTTTCATATTGTGCCTGTAAACGTTGGAATTTTAATAGTTTTACTATTCTAGTATTATATTAAGTAACATAATGTATTTGACTATAACATTAAATGTAATATAATATATAGTAAAAGACTTAGAAAAAAGGGGACGAAAAATGAATATTGTACAACCCATAAGAGATAAAAAGAAAATCGAAGAAATGAAAAATACATTGCTTAAATCAGGATATAAAAATTATTTACTTTTTGTCGCAGGTATTAATACAGGGTTACGAATCAGTGACATACTAAATTTAAAAGTATATGACGTTAAGAATAGGAGTCATATTGTTATTAATGAAAAAAAGACAGGTAAAGAAAAACGATTTTTAATCAATGGCTCCCTCAGGAAAGATTTTGAGCGATATATATTATACATGTATGATGACGACTATATTTTTCAAAGCAGAAAGGGGAAAAACAGACCTATATCTAGAGTGCAAGCATACAGAATATTAAATAAGGCTGCAGAACAGGTAGGGATTCAAGAGGTAGGGACGCATACATTACGTAAAACTTTCGGATATTGGCATTACCAGATATATAAAGATGTCGCTATTTTACAGGATATTTTTAATCATTCAGCACCCAGTATAACTTTGCGATATATAGGAATTAATCAAGACATAAAAGATAAAACAATAGAAGATTTTTATTTGTAAATGTACATAAACAAAATGTTCACTTTGCTCACAATGCTATACAATAATATTATTATGTAAAATAAAGAACGCAGACTCATTAAAATGGTGCTAATTTTTTTCTAATCAAAATGCTGTAGGATGTAGATGTAATAGAGCATTTCTATATGATTTCATATGGAAGTGCTTTTTATTTTATTATTTTATCTACAAATTATTTAGTTCGCAGCAAAATATGACAAAAACCTATATATAATCAAGTGATATACATTATCATTTGAAACATAGTGATTTATTGGAATAATTTGTAGAAAGAAAGTATAAAACAGGAAAATATGAAGAGATATAGTGCTGTAGATGTATTCGTGGCTCTTTCTTTATGAAGAAGAAATAAGAGTAAATATCTTGATGCATAAAGAGAATTAGTAATATTCTTAAAATATTTATGACTTTTTTTAGGAGTTACAGGTTAAACTACTTTTAGAGCTTAAAAAGGGGAGATGCTAATATAATGGAAACAAAAACTTTTATTAAACAGTATATAGGAAAACCAAGGATTGTAGGAGCAATACTTCCAAGTTCACAAAGCCTTGCATCAAAAATGATTGAGGATATAAAGTTTGAAAATGCTCAATGTATTGTAGAATATGGACCTGGTACAGGAGTATTTACTAAAGAATTGATAAGAAATAGGAATACTAATACAATATTGTTGATTATTGAGTATAATTATGACTTCTATAAGATATTAAAGTCAAAATACAAAGACGAAAATAATCTATACCTAGTACATGATTCTGCTGAAAATGTAGATAAATATTTAGAAAAGTATGGAATTCCTTATGCTGATTATGTTGTTTCAGGGCTTCCATTTGCATGCCTACCTGAAAAATTATCCACCACTATATTAAATAAGACAAAAGCAGTACTAAAAACAGATGGAAAGTTCATAACATTTCAATATACACTATTTAAAAAACAACTTATAAATAGGCATTTTAATAGAATAAATATAAAGAGAGAATTTAAAAATATTCCACCAGCATATATATTAAGTTGCAATAATCAATAGTAGCTTGATTTAATAGAATAAATGCTTTATTGAAAAATATTATCATTTAAAATTAAATAGCTTATGAATATTTTTGTAAATTATAAAGAACATCAAATCTAAGGTGTTTATCATAAAAAAGAAAATTTAGCGTTTCTAAATTGTTGCATAAAAAATGCAAAATAATAGCAATTTAACGATAAAAATAAAATTTGCTAGCTATTATTATGATGTCTAATTCAAAATGAAAGCTAAAAGTAATAACTGATTATAAAAAATAAAACTCAATAAACAATAATTTTATAGAAAATTTACGATCAAAAGTTATTAGAGAGAGGTATATTTTTTAAATTCAAGTATTCTTTAAATGTATATTTAGGGAATAGTTTATCTAATGAAATTTATTCTCAATTAATGAGTTTCTAAAAAGCAGTCCCCTTCTCTTCTATACATCTACGCATGATTTATTTTTTGATACTTAATAAACGTGCTATTGCCTAAAGAAAGCAATAAATTTATGCAAAAGACAATAATAATATAGATCATATTAAGTTTATAGCTCATAATTATAGCAACTATTGCATTCAAAAGTTCAATTCTAAGTCTTTACATTTCATTTCATTGTTATCTTTCTATCTTTTGCTCTCTATAGTACGCTCAACAACTGCGTTACTGCTTTTGATTTTAGTTTCCTATTTATGATAAAATAAGTGTTAGATATCAAACTAAATGATACTATTTCTTATAGAACTATTTCTATTTGGGAGTGTTGATTATGAAAAAAAAAGTTGTTCGAGTACATAATAAATCAGATAGGCCTGACAATATCGTACAAAAGGAAAATGAGATCATAGAAAAGTGTATGGAGATTGAAAGTAATCTACCTAATTTTATGAAAGACTTTTTTATTTATTTAAAAAATGGCGTGGCTTTATCTACTCGATTTGCATATTTGCAAGATATTTCTTTCTTTTGTAAATATCTTGTAACAGATACTAATCTTACGACAGCTGATAATACAAAAGATATTTCTATTGATGATTTTAATCATATTAAAGCTAGGGATGTGAATAGGTTTTTAGGAGATTATTGTGCTAGATATGTAATTGAAAAAAATGATAATATTACAGTGATGGAAAATCATAACCGGTCCTTAGCAAGAAAAAAATCTTCTTTGGCAGTATTATTTAAATTTTTATATAGGGATGAATTGATTTTAGAGAATATTACTGATGGATTTAATCCTATAAGGTTACCTAAGCCACAGCCAGATGCAATAAAAAAGCTTGAAATTGATGAAGTTGCTATTATGTTAGACATTGTGGAACATGGACACGGTCTAACGGATAAAGAACTTATGTATTGGGATAAAACCAAGTTAAGAGATAAAGCAATTTTAGTGCTATTCATTACCTATGGATTAAGACTAAAAGAACTTCAACAGTTAAATATTTCATCTTTTAATTTTGGTAGAGGAGATTTTAAAATTTATCGAAAAAGGGGTAAAGAAGTTAATATGCCTTTAAATAAATCTGTTGAAAAAGTTATAATGGATTATATTCAATTAGAAAGAGTCCAAGATGATACCTTATCGGAAGAACATAAAGATGCCTTATTTTTATCTTTACAAAAAACTAGAATGACTGAGAAGGCCATTAGACAATTAGTAAAAAAATATACTTCTTTGGCCTTAGGCACTACAAAAGAAAATGGATATAGTCCGCATAAACTAAGAGCAACTGCCGCTACTTCACTTATTCAAAATGGTTTTTCCATCTATGACGTACAAAATTTGTTGGATCATGATAACGTAACGACCACACAGTTATATGCTGCCCATAAGAAAAATGTAAAAAGAGAAATTGTACATAGATTTGAATGGCTTGATGATTATGATAAAAAGGGCAGATCTAATGACTAGATCTGCTCTTTTATTTTATATAAAAATTTATGATATATAGGTATTTGTACAGCAAAAATCAATATTATGTAAAATTTCTTTGTCATTGCACTGGAATTTTGATAATTTGCCCTGGGTAAATTTCAAATGAGCATAGTTTATTTACACTACTTATTTCATGTATTGTTTTGCGAATATCTTTATCCTGAGGAGTAAACTTCTTAGCTATCCCCCATATCGTATCTCCAGTTTTTATATGCATTTCTACATATTTTAATTCTTCTGTACCTTCTGCAATACTAATTTTAAAGGTGATATTAATGACAACTAGTAATACTAATAAAATAAATACTAACGAACAAATGAATTTAAATTTATTTACGATGCGTAGCTTATGTTTTTTCATATACACAACCTCCAAACATATGTTCTTTTGTTAATATAATACCAGAACATGTGTTCTTTGTAAATAGTTTTTGCAAAAATACGAACAAATGTTTGATAATATTATAATTGTATGCTATAATTATGTAAAAACAATGCGAGGTGCTGCTCATGGCTTACAATATAACGGAGCAACAGGTTAAAATACTTAATTATATAAGAAATGAAGTTCACTCAAAAGGCTACCCTCCTTCTGTTAGAGAAATCTGTGAAGCCGTTGGCTTAAAATCTACATCTACTGTTCATGGTCATTTGGCAAAGCTTGAAAAAAAAGGCTATATCCGAAGAGATCCTACCAAACCTAGAGCTATTGAAATATTAGATGAAGAACATCTTGCCAATAAAAAAGAATCCGTACAAATACCTATCGTTGGTAAGGTCACTGCGGGAGAACCCATTTTGGCTTTCGAAAATATTGAGGATACCTTTCCTGTTCCTGTAGATTTTGTGGATGATAACAAACATTTTATTCTTACCATTAAAGGAAATAGTATGATAAATGCAGGAATTTTAGATGGAGATTATGTTTTGGTGAAACAGCAACAAGTAGCTATAAATGGTGATATTGTGGTAGCAATGATCGAAGATGAAGCAACAGTGAAAAGATTTTATAAAGAGAAGAATCATATAAGATTACAGCCTGAAAATCCATTTATGGATCCTATTCTTACAAAAGATGTGAGAATTCTTGGATTAGTAAAAGGTGTATTTCGTAAGCTTTAACTTAAAATATAAAAGCCCTATATTGATATATTATCAATATAGGGCTTTTATATTTTAAATGTTTATTTGAATTCACTAGTGTTCAATAAATACATTTAAAATTCATTGACAAAGTTTAAATTCCCTTAAAATTAGGTATAAAAATAGCCAGCAACCTTTAATTTAATATAATTACCCCTAACCATATCAATCTTGTAGCTCCTTTTCTTCTAATCCCCTATTCCAATATAGGTCCACAGCTTTTTTTATTCCATCAGCCAACTAAACAACAGACTTTGGATACCGTACAAATTGATTATCTAACATAGTAAATCCCCCTTAATTTGGTATTTTTTTATATTTTGCCATGTTTTTGAATTTTTTGCATTAAATTTTCTGTAAAAATGTTTTTATGCAATTGTTTCTCGTTTAAACACAAATAATGTAAATAGGAGAAAAGAAGATATTTAGCGCATCAACAACTTCAACCCCCCCTATTCCCTTCTTCTACTTTGGTTATCAGACTTTTGTTCTGCACTGTCTTTCAATCCCTAACAGTAGTTTTAGGAACCAAAGACTTTGGCGTAGGCAGAAGCTCTACGTCCGATGTTTTCAGTACCGGATCCTTGTCTATCTCATATTTAACTTTCCTTTCAACTGCTATCACTTCTTTAAATATCTTATATAATTTGGGATTAAAAGTATTTTTTCCATTATCATTATAATATACACCTTTAGATAATTCCCCATATTTTTTAAATACAACCGTAGGACTTATATGCGCCATAGGAGAAATGCAGCAAACATGACGCGACTAACATTCTATTTAACATTATTTGTTAAATCAATTAGCTTAATATGTTATAATATGGTTATCTAAATTAAGAGGTGGTCAATAATGTTGATTTCGAAAGCAATTTTTTATGGCATCATAAGTAATTTATTTGCTTTAACTGGTATAGTATTATGCATGCTTCATTTCGCTACAGATGTAACAGTAAGTAATACTATTATATTGGGTTATCTTGCTATAATCACCTCATTAACAGGTTTCAGAAAAGTCAAGTCAAAAAAGTATACAGGATATTTTTATTTCATATATCCACTTCTTTGGATTTTAATGTTTATTAAAGACACTCTTTTATGATAGGTGATAATATATGTTTAGTACATTAAAAAAGCACAAGATAATATTTACCATTCTAATGATTGACTTTTTTTTATACTGGTTACTATTTTACTCAGGTATTGTACTCCCATTTATTAATCCAAATGTTGAACAATATAGAATTTTAATCAAACAAGGTACTAGCTTTCCACGAAATACAAACCAATGCTTTCTTTGGATAAAGTTACAAATACCTATAACGCTTTATAGTTTGGGATATATTTTAAAATGCCTTTAAATCTGAAACAAATAACAAAAGCTTGCTCACAATTCCACCTCCCTTTTAAATTGATCGAAAGGTTATTAAAAGATAATACCTTTCATCTCTATTCCTTAGTAGTTTTTCTTTTTCAAAACGGTATTACCTATTATTATTTTTTTTATTGGTTATCTAGCCACTGATTTAAGCATTCGATGTAAATTTTCTAAATCAATGTATCAATGAATCAGTCTTGTTTCCAGATTCTAAGAATTTGATATTCACCAAGCTTTAAAACATTCTTTGGAAAAGGAAATTTTCTAAGCGAAATTAAAGCTGCTTTGCCTTCCCAATTTTTAAATACCGTTAGAAACTCAGGAAAGTATTTATCTATCCATCGATGGATTTTATTTTAATAGAATTCAAGCTATTACTGATATCTTTTCTTTCATCCATAGCTACACGAAGCTCAGCGTAAGACCCTTGTGGAATGATTGGTTCAGAATATCTGCCATCTTTGACTAACTGAGCAATTACTTTTGCATCCTTAAGATCATTCTTCGTAGGAGAGTTATCATCTAATTCCTTAGATTTTTTGACATGCATTGGGTTTACTAGAACCAATTTAATCCCTTTTTCTTTTAAGAAATGTCCTATGTTAAACCAGTAATGACCTGTCGGTTCCATGCCTACAATAACCTGATTTTTATTGTGCTTCGCACTTAAATCAATTGCCCATTTAATCAAACTTTTGAATTCTGTATCACTATTATCAAATGTAAGTGCTGTACCATACTCAAATCCTCTAAAATCTTGTGCTCTAGCAACATGAGTATATTTGGCAATATCAACTCCAATGATTAATGTATTCTCATTTATTTGAGAAATCTTTCTATTTTGTGTATAATTCATATATGGTACCCCCTGTTATTTTAAATTTAAGGGTCAGTTTTCCTCGCGAGATTATCTGATACCTTGTATTTTAACAGGTGGTACTTTTTTTATCAAAATTCATTTTTATTTATTACAGGAATGCTCCTATTAGAAATTAAAAAGCATTATTGGAAAAATAGGCTATTTAGGCAAATACAGTTTCAAACAATTTTCTGCATCAAACACATAAAGGAGCTTTACTATGAAAACAATACTATCCATATTTTTATTACTACTAATCCCCTTTTCAATAATATTCTCTTTCGAATTTCCTAATGGATTTATCTTAGGGAAGATTATTCTTAAAAGCTTAGGAATTCCTGTATATTCTAATATAAACACATGATGGTATTTTCTGGGAATCTTTGCCTTAATATTTTTATCAGGGGTAATCCTAGGGTAGCTACGATAAACCGCAAACTCATTTGCATTTTAAGGAAGTAGTTTGAATTTACATTTGCAAAATAATTACAATTTAAAATTATTTATATTAAATTTAGTAGGTCATAAAAAAACTATTAAATTTTTAATATGAATGGAAAGCATACTTTACATTTGTAAGAAATAATGATATTATGAAAATGTAAAGTGCACTTTCCGTGTTATTTAAAAGGAGTGATATTTTGAAAAATAGATTAGAAGAACTACGAAAACAAAGAGGTATCAAACAAGAAGACTTAGCTATGTCATTAGAAGTATCAAGACAAACAATCGGTTCGTTGGAAAATGGACGTTATAATCCATCAATTATATTGGCATTTAAAATAGCCAAATATTTTAATATGTCTATTGAAGAAATTTTTATATATGAGGAGGAATCAAAATGAAAAAGAATGTTTTAGGTTGGGAGTTACTTTTATTTATATGTGGAATAGCATTTATTTTAATGGGACTTTTTGTTGAAAATTTAACTCATGGCTCAATTATCTTTGCAACTGGTTGTGGTTTTATAGGTGGAAATATGGCTAACATCTATAAATATTTTTATTGGAGAAAACCAGAAAAGAAACTAATATATGAAGAGCGTCTTAAAAAAGAAAAAATTAATTTGTATGATGAAAGAAAAATAATGTTAAGGCAAAAATCAGGACAGATCACCTACAGCATTATGTTTATTGTACTAACTGTTTTAAATATAGTTTTCACATTCATAGGAATAGAGAAATGGATTATCCTTACCCTATGGGGTGTGATTGCATTCCAATACTTTTGTGGACTGATAGTTTTTCATCATCTATCAAGAAAAATGTAAATTACAAAGAAACCACACTAAAAGCAAGTTTCCGTTTGATATAAACTTGCTTTTAGTATATTTTATTTTAGAATAGGTATTCTTTCATTCATATTTAATTCAAAATTACCATACGGATTGATATGATTATAAATTAATGAAGTTAAAGCTCTCAGATCTTCTTTGGTCAGCTTATTCTTCCACTCATCCCTTGATAATATCTGCTGAATCATTAAGGTATTTATATAAACCAAACAATTTTGCAGAAGGTGAAGAGCTAAAACTGATACTTCCTGATCTTCTATTCTGTTAGTTGATATTTCTCCGATTTTTCCATAGAATATAAAGCTGTTAGCAGAATTCCAGTTTTCTACTACATTTAAGCCTTCGTGTATTCTAATTCTCATTTCTTCAGAATCAAGATAATTGCATAGAAATATTGTTTTAACTGCTTTACCTAGTTCAGCTAAAGCTTAGTAAGTAGGATGTTTTAAATTATTTCTGGTGAATCTTTTTAGAATGGATTCTGTTTCAGCCGTGCCTAATCTTAGTGCTGTAGCATACTTTATCATCTAATCATACTGCTGCTTTATTAAATCCCACTTTATAGGTCTCGTTAAAATGTCTTGAAGGTTGCTGTAAGCATCAGGATTATTATTTTCTGGTCTGTATAATTTTTGAGAATGTATTCTCTTGATTCTAGGCATTAAGTTAAAGCCTAAAAGATGGCAGAATGCAAATGCAACTTCACTTTGTCCATGACTATCTACATAGTTTTCTTCTATTTTCATATCCGTACAGTTTTAAAATTTTTTAATAATTCTTTGTCTACTTTTCTTTCAGCTCTAACACCGATTTTATGAGTTATTTCAATCAGTAAATCAATTATTTCCATCTGTCTAACACAAAAGAATATTGCTAATAAAGCATATTTTATGTGTTTAGGATGATTTTTGATTTCAGATACTTCTTCTGATACAATTCGGTCTTTGTACTGTAATAATCTCTTATATTGTACATTTCTAAAAATTTCAAACGGAATACCTATATTTCTTATTATTTTTAGCTTTTGTAATTTACTCAGAACGGTTTCTAATCCAATTCTTCCTGGATCACTTTTCAATTTATAAAAAGGTAATTCATTGGTATCAGAATTTTCATTTAATTCTACAGATGACTTTAAAATATTATCTATAGCGTTTATAGCATTTTTAGACAGTCCATTATAGATATTATTAAAAAATTCATCTTCATAACTTTTAATGGTAGATTTTATAGAGCGATCAATTTGACTTTGTGTAGGTAATTCGATTTTCAATTCCTGAAATCTACTGTATACCATAGCTTTTAAATACTCTTCTTTTAAGGTGTTTTTCAAAATATTTTTCACTAACCACTCTTTTATACTTTCTAAATCTTTAACAGATGTTTCTCTAAAACCAAAAATTTCTCTGCAATGCTTATCGTTGGAGTTAATGTCGCTCTAAGAATTACGGATCTTTTGAGTTTGAAATGGAAGGATGTACTTAAGGAAAATAAAAGGACATTCAAAGATATTGAAATTAAAGAAGGAAAAACAGATAAATATAGAAAAATAAAAAGGTATATTTCTAATATTTTATTACCAGTGAACCTTTCAAGCTGCTACACCTAAAAATCCACCAGTATGAAATAATTTTTGATTGCAATGATATGTTTATAATCCATATTGTAATATAATTGTTAATATTACTACATGTTTCGAAATGGGTTAACTCTCTTTTTCTAGCTTAAAAGTTTTATCACAAAAAGAAAGAAAACTTGCAAAATGTTTTTTTGATTTTGCAAGTTTAGTTTACAACTCTATTAAACAAGAACAATTATTAAAGAATAATACATCCCTTGTCCTTCATAACTTGTAAAGCCTTTAATGCTCCATACTTAGCATGTTCATAAGTTAAACCACCTTGATAGTATACAAT
Source organism: Clostridiaceae bacterium 35-E11 (assembly GCA_038396625.1). Classification (GTDB taxonomy): domain Bacteria; phylum Bacillota; class Clostridia; order Peptostreptococcales; family Thermotaleaceae. The sequence goes on along the minus strand of CP121688.1, from coordinate 2,034,987 downwards.
ATAAGGTGCTTTTATAGGAGCATCTGCACTTAATTCAATAGAAGAACCTTGTACAAAAGCTCCTGCAGCCATAATAACAGGACTATCATAGCCTGGCATATCCCAAGGTTCAGGTGTTACAAAAGCATCTATAGGAGCTGCTGCTTGGACTCCTTGACAGAAAGCAATTACTGAAGATTCATTGCCTAACTTTATAGATTGGATAATATCACTTCTATCTTCATCATATTTCGGTGAAATTTCATAGCCTAATTCTTCAAACAATTTCGCACAGAAAACAGCTCCTTTTATTGCTTCACTTACCACATGAGGGGCTATAAATAATCCATGAAACATACCTCTTGTCAGGCCAAAGGTTAGACCACATTCTTTTCCGATCCCAGGAGATGTCATCCTATAAGAAATTAATTGTATCAGATTTTCTTTTCCAACAATATATCCCCCTGTGAGTGCTAAACCTCCACCAGGATTTTTGATCAGTGAGCCAGCCATGATGTCTACTCCAACCTCTGTTGGTTCTAATATATCTAAGAACTCCCCATAGCAATTATCTACCATACATATGATATCAGGATTAATAGATTTAACCGTGCTTACAATTTCTTTTATATTTTGTATCGTTAAAGCTTTTCTCCAACTATAGCCCGTTGACCTTTGAATACATACCATTCTTGTTTTGGTGGTGATACATTGAGATAATGAATCTAGATCCACCTCTCCGTCGTGTTTTAAATCAACTTGATTATAAGAGATACCAAATTCTTTTAAAGAACCTGTATTCTCGCCTCTAATACCAATTACTTCCTCTAACGTATCGTAAGGCTTACCTGTAGCATATATTAATTCGTCTCCCGGCCTTAATATACCAGTCAGGCATAATGTAAGTGCATGGGTACCATTTACAATGGTAGGTCGTACTATGGCATCTTCTGTTTTAAATAGATTAGCATATACACGTTCAAGCGCTTCTCGCCCTATATCGTTATACCCGTATCCCGTATTCCAATTAAAATGTATATCGCTAACTCTAGCATCTTGCATAATTTTAAGTACTTTATATTGATTATATTCTTTTATCTTATCAATCTTTTTAAATTGTTCTTGGACTTTAGATTCTATCTTTAATCCCATTTCTAATATTTCTTCACTCATGTTCATTTCATTTATTAAAAATTCTTTTGTATAACCTAGCATTTTATCACCATCCAACAATAAATTCTTTTGTATTTTAACACAATAATTGGTAAGAATCAATTTGCTTTTTACATTAATTATCTGTTTTATAAACTTCTTCTCTTATCTTTAAAGGTGCGTATAACATTCCTTTATGAAATCCTTCTTTTAATCCTATGCGGCGCCCGATTGCATAACCTAATAAAAAATCTATTAAAATAAAAATACAAATATAACCATAAATCATAATCATTAACCCTCCAAACCATTTGATTCATTTTATTTCAAATTTGGGTACTTCCTTTTCTATTATATAATTAACCAATAGCGCACATGAAAATACGATAACTAGTTTGATGGAATCAAACATAATAAGCAATATAGTAATGATCAAGCTAATCATAACTATTTCAAGTTTTCCAAATTTATTTGCATAATTCTTATATCCGTATTTTCTATCCCATGTCATATCTAAAAGGTCATCTATACATTGAATCAAAATGATAATCATTAGAGAGGTTACGATATCTTTAAAAGAAAATAAAAAAATATTTATAATGACTAGTATAATACTTTCTGAGTAACCATTTAATCCCGTCGGTAATTTCATATGTAAGTCATGAAACATACCTACAATATAACAAGAACTAATTAACGTGATGGTATATTGTAGATGTATTCCTGCAGCGATCGTTACAAATAAGATGCTATACGGAAAAATGGATTTTTCAAATTTTTCGATAATGTAATTGCTTTTACCAACATATTGAATATCTTGATCAATATAATCATCTAAAATTCGAATGACCAATCCAACCAAAATGCTACAAATGATTTTTCGAATAATATCACTATAATCTGCGGCTAACATAAGTTTTCACCTCACTAAAACCTTGTTTTGTTAAAGCAGATATAGGAATAATATAATGATTAGGAAATTCTTTTTGAAGTCGAATAATAGGTGTTTTGTTTTCAAGTAAGTCTATTTTATTTCCTAAAATTACATAGCCTTCTTTAATTAGTCCATATTGCGCTAATTCATAATCTACTTTTCCAATCATCTCTAGAAGATTACCCATCACCAGATTTGATACATCAATAATATGTAAAATAAGATCACTTTCTTTAATAGCAGCTAATGTTTGCCCCATGGCTCTTCTAATTTGAATATTATTATGTATACCATCAATTAAACCACTACTATCTAAAATTTCAACTGTTTTTTTACCTTTAAACACAGGAAAATCCAGTGCAATAGATTGTAAACAAGTTGTTTTATAAGGGGTACTAGAAGATAGTTTTTCTTTAGCAATTTCTATTATGTACTCCTCCATTTTCATTTCACAATCATGACTTTGAAACTTTATTTTTATATTTTTAAATCCTAGATATTGAGCAAAATTTAGCATAAACAGTGTCTTCCCAGCATTGGGTCTTCCAATAATCAGACACTTTTTCATAAATGGTCCTCCTCCGTAATATCTTCTCTTTTTAAAGTAATTAAGTCTTCCTTTGAAAAACTCCCACAATTCTGTAATCGTATTGCTTGTTTGCGAATAGCTCTTTCAATGATGTTCCGAACTAATCTTGCGTTACCACTATTTTCTTTATCTCCAACTCTTTGCTGGGATAATATTTTTGATAGTCTTGCTTTTGCTGAAATAGAAAGTTCATACTGTCTTTCTTTTACCATAACTTCAGCAATTGCTATTAGTTCTTCTAAACTATAATCAGGAAAATCTATATGGATTGGAAATCTAGATTTTAAACCAGGATTAGATTGTAAAAATATATCCATTTCATTTCTATAACCGGCTAAAATCAATATTAAATTTTCTTTATGGTCTTCCATACCTTTTACCATAGCATCAATAGCTTCTTTACCAAAGTCCTTTTCACCCCCTCTAGCTAAAGAATATGCCTCATCGATAAACATGATGCCACCCAAAGACTTTTTTATATGGTCTCTGACTTTTACCGCTGTATGCCCTATATATTCTCCAACCAAATCTGCTCTTTCAACTTCTATCACATGGCCTTTTTCTAATACACCTATTTCGCAAAAAATTCTTCCTAATAGCCTTGCCACTGTAGTTTTCCCTGTCCCTGGACTTCCTTTAAAAATCATATGTAACACAATAGGCGTTGAAACTAATCCCTCGCTCTTACGCTTTTCTTGAATCATAATAAAAGCTTGTATTTCTTGAATTAATTTTTTCACACTATCTAACCCTATTAAACGATGAAGTTCTTTCATTAATACTTCTAAATTTTCTTCTTTTATCGTAGGAATATTATCATTTTCTGATAATCTTTTAATAACGTACTCGGTACTAATTTTGCCTTGTTCGAACAAATTTAATATATCATTGTATTCCCTTATTTTATAATTGTGTTTCATCTTATCACCTCAAAAAATAATCGCTATAATATCATATGCATTAATTATCCAAATTGTTTCTAAAAAAATAAAGGCACCTAGCAAGGGCCTTTATTTTTGGAGGTTAAATTTTACGCTTCTTCTTGTTTTTTATTAGCAGTAACAAAATTAACTGACTTAATTGGAGTTATTGTAGAAATTGCATGTTTATAAATAAGGTGCTGTTTTCCATCACTATCTAATACAATAGTATAGCTGTCAAATCCTTTCACAATACCTTTTAGTTGAAAACCATTTACTAAATATATTGTTATAGGAACATGTTCCTTTCTAACCTGATTTAAAAAGACATCTTGTAAATTTATTGTATTTTTCATAATATCCCTCCTAAAATATTTAAAATATATTTATGTAACTATTCTATACAAAGTTAAATTTTCCTTCAACATATTTAAGGATATCCTCTTCTAGATGGTTTTGCACCTGATAATCACTTAAATTAAACCATTTGATTTTATCATATCGCTTAAACCAAGTAATTTGTCTTTTGGCATAACGTCTTGTATCTCTTTTTAAAAGCCGTGTTGCCTCTTCAAGGTCATACGTACCATTAAGATATTTGATAACTTCTTTGTAACCTAGTCCTTTCATAGATATATCATTTTCATCTAAACCTAGCTGAATTAAATTTTTCACCTCATTCACAAGACCTTCCTTCATTAACAGGTCTACTCTTCTATTAATTCTTTCATATAATTCATCCCTATTTCTTATTAGTCCAATCATTGTATAATCATATTCATGATTATCTGTTAAGTTGTTTTTAAAATCTTTTATCCTTTCTCCACTTTCCAAAAAAACTTCTAATGCCCGAATAACTCGTTTTACATTATTAGGATGTATTCGAGCAGCTGCTTCTTCATCAAATTTCTGCAATTGTTTATGTAAATACTCGCTACCATGAATTCGTGCATCTTTTTCTAATCTCTCTCTTAATCTCCAATTAGAAATGGTTTGAGTAAAATCTATATTATATATAATAGAATTAATATATAAGCCCGTTCCTCCTACAATGATAGGTAGCTTATTTTTGCTTAAAATATGGTCTATATATTGCTTAGCTTTCTGTTGAAATTGAGCTACAGAGAATGACTCTCTAGGATCAATTTCATCCATTAAATAATGTGGAATACCTTGGCGTTCATCTAAAGTAGGTTTTGCAGTGCCTATATCCATATGTTTATAAACTTGCATCGAATCAGCAGATATAATCTCCCCATCTAGATGTTGCGCTAAATGAATGGATGTTTCCGTTTTGCCAACTGCAGTGGGACCCACAATAATTAAAAGAGGTTTCATAAAATCTTTTCTCCTTATGTTCTTTTAAATTTTTTTTCCAGCTCATATTTAGAAATAGATACAATAACAGGTCTTCCATGAGGACATGTAAAAGGATTATCTAAACTAGACAATTGTTTCATTAGTTCTGTAATTTCTATAGTATCAAGTTTATCTTTTGCCTTAATTGCTTGCTTACATGCCATATGAATAATTTTATCCATTTTCATGTCATAACTATTGTGAATCTGTTTTTGAAGATTATCTAACACCTCAAGGAAAAATTGTCTTGCTTCAGGCTCTCCAAACACAAGAGGTACAGCCCTTAACATATATGTATTCATTCCAAATTCTTCAATCTCAAATCCTAAATTTTTAAAAATATCTATGTTGTTTTTCACAGTTTCAAATTCAGCATAAGATAATTCGATTAATATGGGGGTTAATCGTTTTTGACTAATGATCGACTGCTGCTTATACTGACGCAAGAGTTGTTCGTACATAATTCTTTCGTGGGCTGCATGTTGATCAATTAAGTACATTATATCTCCATCCTGTCCAATCAAATAGCTATTAAATATTTGACCAATTATCCTTATATTCTTAGGCAGTTGTGTTTTTTTAGATTCATCATAAATGTTTTTGTAAATTTTTACTATTTGACTAGACACTTGATCCTTTTCTTTCATTTCTTCTTTATGCACAACTTTTTTAGGAATATTAGACTTAATTGTATTATTTGCAATAAATGGAAGTTTATCCTCTTTTACTATATGTTGTTCAATTACTTGTTTTTCACCTATATTTTCTGTAAGCTTTTTGGTTGTAGTAGACGATAAATTTAAGTCTATCATTCGTTCTTGTATGCATTCTTGAAAATTTGTAGTAGCTTTTGGTACATTAAAATTTACATCTGGAATGAGATTTTCATCTAAAAGCTTTTTTCTTAGAGACTCTATAATAAATCTTTTAATATATGCTGGATCATGAAATCGTATTTCTGTTTTTGTAGGATGAATGTTCACATCCAGTTTATTTGGTGAAATGGTTAAATAAATAATACATATTGGGAATTTATTGACCATAACAAGTGTTTTGTAGGCTTCATCAATAGCATTGTTTATGACTTCACTTTTAATATACCTTCCATTTACAAAACAAGCTTGAAGTTGTCTATTTCCTCTTGAAATGGATGGTTTTGAAATATAACCTTCTAAAGTTAGAAGCTCATTCTTGTTTTTTACAAGATACATATTTTGAGCAATCTCTTTTCCGTAAATACCAGCAATATTATTTATCACACTTCCAGACCCCGAAGTCGTAAATACAATGGTACCGTTATTAATAAATCTAAAAGAAATATGGGGATATGCTAATGCGTATTTTCCTATAATATTACTAATATAACTGGTTTCAGCCGCATTAGATTTCATAAATTGAAATCTTGCTGGCGTATTGTAGAATAAGTTTTTGATAACTAAGGTAGTGCCTTGAGGACATCCAATTTCTCGATGTTCGATAATTTTTCCTCCGTGTAACTCCAAATAACTTCCAGCTAAAACATCTTCTGTTTTTGTTATTAATTCAACTTGAGAAACTGATGCAATACTTGCTAATGCTTCTCCTCTAAAACCTAAGGAAATAATTGTATTCAGATCCTCTACATCTCTAATTTTACTTGTTGCATGTCTTTCAAATGCAATTTTAACATCTGATTCATGTATCCCAGACCCATTATCTGTAACTCTTAAGTAAGATTTACCCCCTTCTTTAATTTCAATAATAATTTCAGATGCATGGGCATCAATCGCATTTTCTAATAACTCTTTTACAACTGAAGCAGGACGATCAACAACCTCACCTGCTGCTATTTTATTTGCAATAAACTTATCAAGTTTTTTAATTCTTGATTTCATCATAATATATTCACCTTCAATTTCTTAACATTTTTACGAGTTTGTACAAACAATTCATTGCTTCCATAGGCGTTAGATTTAAAATATCAACTTTTTTTAGTTCGCTTATAATATGTGTTTCTTGATAATCAAAAATATTTACTTGTTTCTCTTGAGAAAGATTTATTTCTATTGAATTTTCCATATCTTTTTTTAGATTTTGCTTATGAATATCATTTTCTTCCAATTGTGCAAGAATTTGTTTCGCCCGATATATTACATTGTCGGAAATACCAGCTAACTTAGCTACTTGGATACCATAGCTTTGATCAGCACTTCCTCTAAGAATCTTACGCAAAAAAATGATCGTATCATCATTTTCTTTTACAGCAATATAATAATTTTTAACTCCTGATAGCGTTCCTTCCAGTTCTGTTAATTCGTGATAATGTGTTGCAAATAATGTTCGGGCACCAATTAATTCTCGTGAACTAATGTGTTCTACTACAGCCCATGCAATACTTAAGCCATCATAAGTACTTGTCCCTCTACCGATTTCATCTAAAATAATTAAGCTATTATTTGTTGCATTGTTCAATATATTGGCTAACTCACTCATTTCAACCATAAATGTACTTTGTCCTTGGGCTAAATCATCAGAAGCACCCACTCTTGTAAATATTCTATCAACGATTCCTATTGTTGCTTTATCTGCTGGCACGAAACAACCTATTTGCGCCATTAAGGTAATTAAGGCTACTTGGCGCATATATGTGGATTTACCTGCCATATTAGGTCCAGTAATAATAGCAAATCTATTTTTATCACAATCTAGGAGGGTATCATTTCCTATAAACATATTTAGTTCCATCGTTCGCTCAACAACTGGATGTCTACCATTAGAAATCTCTATACACGCATTCATATTAACAGTAGGCTTACTATAGCCAAATTTGTCGCTTACTTCTGCAAGGGATAGCAACACATCTAATGAAGCAATAGCAGCAGCAGAGGTTTGTATTTGTTTTGTAAATTTTTTAATTTCATCCCTAATTTGAATAAAAATCTGATATTCCAGCTCAAAAATTTTATCTTCCGCACCTAATATCTTTGCTTCAACTTCTTTAAGATCCGGTGTAATATATCTTTCTGCATTGGCTAACGTTTGTTTCCTAATATAATGTTTGGGTACTAAATGCAAATTAGATTTTGTTACTTCTAAATAATAACCAAAAACTTTATTAAATCCTATCTTTAACGACTTTATTCCCGTAATCTCTTTTTCTTTTTTTTCTAAATTAGCAATCCACGATCTTCCATTTGTGATAATCTCTCTTAGTTGATCTAGTTCTGCATGATATGAATTTTTGATAATCCCTCCTTCTTTAATTGAAACAGGAGGTTCTTCAACAATAGATTTCATAATTAGATTTTTTACTTCTTGTACAGAATCAATGCGAAGCATTATATTTTTTAACTTCTCTGCATGTGTAGTGCTCAAAATGGATTTTACTTTTGGAAGAACGCTAAGAGAATTTTTCAAAGCAATCAGATCCCTTGCATTTGCATTGCCATAAGATATTCTAACGACTAACCGTTCTAGATCATATACTTCTTTTAATAAGTCTTTTAATTCTTCTCTCATTAATAAGTTATCCTTTAGTTCTTCTAAGGCATTTAATCTTAATTGTATCCCTTCAACATCCATTAGAGGTTCTTCAACCCATCTCTTTAGTGTTCGAGCACCCATAGCAGTATTTGTTTTATCTAATACCCATAGCAAAGACCCTTTTCTTTTTTTATCTCTCATTGTTTCAGTTAATTCAAGGTTTCTTCTAGTGGCCTTGTCCAAAACCATAAAATGTTCTGAGGAATAATAATTCAAAGTACTGATGTGGGATAGAGAGCTTTTTTGCGTTTGCTGCAAATATTCCAATAATGCTCCAGTAGATGCGATACTGTAATTTTTTTCTTGTAGCCCAAACCCCTCTAATGTTAACACATTAAAATTCTGTTTGATCTTTTTGATTCCATAATCTTGTTTAAATGCCCAGTCATCGAATACATTCATATATGGACTAGATATAGAAACAATCTCTGCTTCTAGGTTATAACTGTCCACAGTTAATGCATTAGTAATAATCTCTCTGGGGCTTATTTTAGCAATTTCATCTATCATTCGAATAAAGAATTTATTTCCTGTAAATTGTGTAGTTTTTAGTTCACCAGTAGATATATCTGCAAAAGATATACCTGCCCCATATGTATTAAAATAGATAGCCATAATATAATTATTTTCTTTTTCATCTAGCATATAAGCATCTACAATGGTTCCAGGCGTAATAATCCTTACTACATCTCTTTTAACAATTCCTTTTGCAACAGAGGGATCCTCTACCTGTTCGCAAATAGCTACTTTATGACCCCTATCTATAAGCTTTGCTATATAGCTTTCGGCAGAATGATAAGGAACACCGCACATAGGTGCTTTTTCTTTTAAACCACAATCTCGACCTGTTAATGTAATTTCTAATTCTTTTGAAGCCAAAAGTGCATCATCAAAAAACATTTCATAAAAATCACCTAATCGGAAGAATAAAATGGCATCTTTGTATTGTTCTTTTAAATTCAAATATTGTTTCATCATTGGAGTTAGATTATTCATTAAAGCTTTTCCCTCCACTAAAATATATTATTGTTCTATTATATCATAAACTGTATAAAACCAGGGAATGCCCTGGTTTTAGTGATTAATTTTAATCAACTTATTTCATTAATTTACCGTTTAAACTAAAAGTTTTAGGTTCTGTAATTTTTATTTTTGCAATCGTTCCTATTAAGTCTTTTGATCCATCAAAGTTAACAAGTTTATTTGTCTCTGTCCGTCCCATTAACTTTTTCTTATCATTTTTACTTTGTCCTTCTACAAGTACATCAAAAACATGATCTTTAAGATTTAAATTTTTCTCATAAACAATTTTATTTAAAACATCTAATAAACGATTGAATCTATCGTGTTTCACATCATCAGGTACTTGCTCTATAATTTTTGCTGCAGGAGTTCCTTTCCTAATAGAATATAAAAAGGTAAAAGCAGAATCATACTCAACTGTTCTTATTAAATCCAGTGTTTCTTCAAAATCTTCTTCTGTTTCTCCAGGAAAGCCTACAATTATATCTGTTGTTATAGCAACGTCAGGAACTTCTCTTTTCAATATCTGCACTAATTCTAAGTATTGCTCCTTAGAATAGTGCCTATTCATTGCTTTTAATATTCTTGAGCTACCAGATTGTACAGGCAAATGAATATGATTACATACCTTTACACAATCTCGTATAGCCTCAATTAACCTATAGGATAAATCTTTTGGGTGAGAAGTCATAAATCTTATTCGTTCTAATCCATCTATTTCATTAATCTTATATAGCAAACCAGCAAAGTCTATATTTTCATCTAAAGTTTTTCCATAGGAATTGACATTCTGTCCTAGAAGTGTAACTTCTTTTGTTCCCTGAGAAACCAATTCTTTTATTTCATTAACGATATCCTCTGGTCTTCGACTTCTTTCCCTACCTCGTGTATAAGGTACAATACAATAAGTACAAAAATTATTACAACCATACATTATATTTATAAAGGCTTTCAACTGATACTTTCTAATAGAAGGCAGTCCTTCAATCACATCACCTTCTGTCTCCCATATATCTACAATCATGTTCTTAGATTGTTTTGAAGTTGTCAATAGCTGAGGAAATTTATGAAGATTATGTGTACCAAATACTAAATCTACATGAGCATATTTTTCTTTAATTTGTTTCACAACATGAGGTTGTTGCATCATACATCCACATACCGCAATTAACATATCTTTTTTCTTTGCTTTTAAAGGTTTTAACTGCCCCAAATTCCCAAATACTTTCAGTTCTGCATTTTCTCTTACACAGCAAGTATTATAAATGATTAAATCTGCTTCATCAATATGATTTGCCTCTGTATAGCCCATATTATTAAGCATTCCTGATAATTTTTCAGAATCGTGCTCATTCATTTGACAACCGTATGTAACCACAAGGTATTTTTTTCTTTCCCCTGTTTTTTCGAAGAATTCTTCATTTTCTATTTTAATCATTTCCACATATTCATTTTGTAGGGCAATTTCGTTTATAGGAACATGTATTTCTTCTCTTCTACTCAAATCCATTCCTCCTAAGTCTATCATACTACTAATATTTATAGTCTTTCACAACCTAAAGATTATTATATCAAAAGTACACAAAAAAAAAAGGCTTAGGGCTAGATTCTTGTAAAATAAGATATTTTTATGAAAAACTTTAGCCTAAAATGATTGGCTAAAGTTTTTGAGAAGAATTAAGCTATAAAACATCATCTAATCTTTCTTTATCAAAACCAACGATATATTCTTCATTTATTTTAATTACTGGTACTGCCATAATCTTTTCCTTCATCAATTCTTTTCTAGCTTCACTGTCTTTAGTAACATCAATTTCTTCATAATTTGCCCCTTTTTGTGAAAGATACTCTTTCACTGTTATACAATGAGGTCATGTTTTTGTGGTGAAAACTTTAATTTTTTCCATATATTTTGTACTCCTCTCAAATTCCTTAAGCAATAGATGATGCAAAAATAGATTAATTAATAGATAGAGGATTAAAAACAAATCTATTTCACATTTTAAAAACTACTCGGAAATTAATTCTATCTCTATCATTAGTGAGCTCCTCTAAATTCCTTAATAATCGTTATATTGGTAATAATAATATTTCTTGAATTATTTATTTTCATTTGCTTCATAAATTCAATTTCAGCATCTCTCTTGGAATTTGCTGAAATCATATACATATCTCTTGAGTTGTGAAAATAGTGAAATAAAAAATAGTAGTTCATTCATTATCACTCATTTTAGTCATTTGATTTTTAAAAAACTTTGAGATATCTTTCTATGGTATTAATATTTGTCTAAATGTTAAAAATGATGTTAAGTAATTAATAGAAAAGATAGGAATTCATATGAAAATCATATATATATTTTTTATGCTTTGTGTTATCATATATATGGAAAGTTTTAAAAAGTTACAATTATAAAATTATTGAAGGAGGTATTCTTATGGATTTTTCTACAAGAATAACATCTATGCAGGAATCACCTATTCGGAAGTTAGTTCCTTATGCAGAAAATGCTAAAAGAAATGGCAAAAAAGTGTACCATTTAAACATTGGACAGCCCGATATTGAAACGCCTACAAATTTTATGGAAGCTGTAAAAAAATTTGATGAAAAAGTATTAAAATATACCTTTTCTCAAGGTGTTCCAGAATTAATTCATGCGATGATTAATTATTATAAAAAATATAATATGGATTTTGAAGAAGATGAAGTTTTGATTACAAACGGAGGTAGTGAAGCACTTTTATTTTCCCTTATTGCTGTAGCTGATGAGGGTGATGAAGTCCTTATACCTGAACCTTTTTATACAAATTATAATGGTTTTTCTACCGCAGCAGGTATTAAAGTTGTACCAGTGACCACTGAAGCTTCACAGGGATTCCATCTACCTACAAAAGAAATCATAGAGAAATCTATCTCTTCAAAAACAAAGGCTATTCTTTTATCTAATCCTGGAAATCCAACAGGTGTAGTTTATACAAAAGAAGAAATTCAATCTATTGCCGACATAGCCAAAAAACATAATTTATTTGTTATTGCTGACGAAGTATATCGAGAATTTGTATATGATAATCTAGAATATACTAGCTTTGGAAACATTAAAGAAATTGAAGATAGAGTAATACTAGTAGATAGTGTATCTAAAAGATTTAGTGCTTGTGGTGCCCGTATTGGTGCTATTTTAAGTAAGAATAAAGGTTTAATGAAACAAATCTTAAAATTATGCCAAGGAAGACTATGTTGTCCAACTTTAGAGCAGATCGGTGCTATTGAACTCTATAATGTTTCGGATGATTACTACGATACGGTGTTAAAAGAATATGAAAAAAGAAGGAATATTGTTTATGAAAGTCTACAAGATATTCCAGGTGTTATATGCGAAAAACCTACAGGTGCATTTTATGTTGTTGTAAAATTGCCTGTGGTTGATGCAGAAGAATTTGTAATATGGCTATTAAAAGATTTTGATGTGGATAACGAAACTGTAATGATGGCTCCTGCAGAAGGTTTTTATGCAACTCCTGGACTAGGTAAAGATGAAGTACGAATTGCATATATTCTTAATGAAACAGATTTAAGAAAAGCAATGCATTTATTAAAAGTCGCTTTAGAGAAATATCCAAATAAAAAATAATACCTAAATATAGAAAGAGTTTTTGATAATAGTCAAAAACTCTTTCTATATTAAATATTATAAATTTTTTGTTTATGCAGTACTGTTTTTTGAGAATATTCTTTTCCAAAAAGGTAATTTTTTTTGATTTAATCTATTTAATTTTTCTTTTAGCGCAGCTACCTCATAAGCTTTTTCTTTAACTTTCATTTTAAGTTTTGCATTTTCACAAATTAATACGTCTTTTTCTTTGCGTATAGCATTATTATTTTCAATGTCCTCTTTTCCTTTTATTGCATTATCAAAATGGTCTATAATTTCAAATTTTGTTTCTTGCAGTATATTCTTTATATTAGAATGTATTGTGTTATTTATATTGGTGCATAGATCATGAATCATCTCTGAAGTATCATGAGCTTCTATTGTAGATACTTCGTTAGATTGAATTTTTGTTGCACAAATTTCACTAGCTTCACTAACTAATAGTTCCGGTGCCTCTAAAATAAGTTTGATTTGTTTATTTGTTAATCCTCTATTTTGAAGATCTTTAATATACATAAATTTTTCAATTTCCTTATACGTATAGTATCTTCTATTAGAAGAAGTTCTAGGAATATCCAAATTAAAGTCATCTTCATAATATCTTAACACATGGGAATCATAACCCGTAATTTTACTAACTTGTGAAATAGAATATTTTTTTTCTTTGTCAATATCCATCACATTACTCCCCCCCAACTACCTTAACTATTCTTTATCCATCCTATAAATCCTTTGCATAGCACTACATTTTCGTTCGCAATTTCAGTCAAAATTTTATAGAAATGTTGTTTTTTAAAAGACAGACTCATATTGGGGAAAAAGTTAAGTAAAAGTAAGATCAATTGTCGAATCTCTGCTTATAATCTATCCATAATTTCTGTACTATCTCATATGAACAATAACCTATCTATATTATATTTTTTTATAAAAAAAAGTTTTCAATGGTTGCAAATTATATCGATTAGGTAAAATAATTTGTTCCGTACTGCCAACAAATAAAATTCCTCTATCTGTTAAGGAGTCATGAAACTTCTTATACATTATTTCTTTTGACTCTTCTGTAAAATATATCATCACATTTCTACAAATAATTAAGTCGCATTGATTTGGATATGCATCATTTAACAAGTTATGTTGTTTAAATTCTACACATTTTTTGATGTCTTCATTTATTTTATATATACTACCTATCTGAGTAAAATGTTTTTTAAATAAATGCTTTGGTACGTTTTCAACGCTTTTAGGAGTATATATCCCTAGTTTTGCTTTTTTAATCGCTTCTTGGTCAATATCAGTAGCTAATATTTTTATTGCTTCTAATGGAAGAAATTGATTCAACGCCATTACAAGGGAATATGGTTCTTCACCTGTCGAACATGCAGCACTCCAAATTTTAAACTTTTTATTATCTTTTAATAAAGCAGGAAAGATTTCATTTTCTAATAAAACCCATTGACTTGGATTTCTAAAAAATTCTGATACATTAATAGTTAAATAATTGATAAACTCATTAAATAATTTTTTATCTTTATTAATTTGAGCATAATAATCTTCATAATTTCTAAAACCATTTCTTTTGATTAGTGATTCAATTCTTCTTTTCATCTGCCTCTCTTTGTAATAAGAAAGATTTATTTGCGTTTTTTTATAAATGAGTTTTTTAAATTCTTCATAATTCATCATAATGTATCTCCTTTAATAGTTGTCTGTATAATTATATATTCTATAACAGAAAGCAAGAAAAATAAATAAGGAAGATTTATCTTCCTTATTCTTTAGACTTCAAAATTTCTCCAATTGTAATCGGATCATCATTATTATTTTGTGTATCTTCAATAGCTAAGTTTTCCACAGCTTCTTTCATGCTTAGGCTTATTCTTTTAGATTCTGTATTTACATCAAGGATCTTCACCTTTACTTTTTGTCCAACATGGACTTCTTCAGACGGTTTTGCAATATGTCTATCCGATATCTGAGATATGTGCACCAATCCATCTACTCCTGCCTCTAGTTCAACAAATGCTCCAAAATCTACTAGACGGACAATCTTTCCTTCAACAATGTTTCCTATAGCATATTTTTTATCAATATTCTCCCAAGGCTCTTGTATCATTTGCTTTAATCCCAAAGATACTTTTTTATTTTCTTTATCAAAATCTAATACCATCACTTTTACTTTATCTCCTACACTTACAACTTCAGAAGGATGTTTAACACGCCCCCACGACAAATCTGAAATATGGATTAAACCATCTATACCGCCAATATCTACAAAAGCACCAAAATTTGTAATTCGTTTCACTTCACCTTCTATGACAGTATCTTTTTGAATACTTTCCCACAATGCTTTCCTTTTTATTTCATTTTCTCGTTCAAGTACTATTCTACGTGAAAATACTACTTTCTTTTTTCCTTTGTTCAAATCAATAACTTGTACGCTTAATTGTTCTCCAATAAATTTTTGTAAATCTTCAACGTAATTTGTTGATAATTGTGATGCTGGAATGAAACCTTTAATCTCTTTGTATCCAGCAATAACGCCGCCTTTTACAGTCTCAAGTACCTTTACTTGTACAATACTTTTATCTTCTAATGATTTTTCAATATCTTCCCAGTTCTTTTCAGCATCAATTCTTTTTTTAGACAAAAGAATATTTCCTTCTCCATCATCTATTTTCAAGACATATACTTCAATTTCATCGCCTTCCTTGGCAATATCATGAGGATTGACTGAGGGATCATTAGAAATTTCTGTTTTTGGAATAACACCATCTGATTTATATCCAATATTTACCATAATTTCATTATCAGTCACCTGAATCACTTTTCCTGTAACTGTGCTTCCTCTTCTAGGAACCTTAAAAGAATTTTCTATTTCTTCCATCATGTTTAGCATTGTATTATCTTGTTGTTCCATATTATCCATTTTTTCAATAGCCTCCTTAATAATCCAGTCCGGTGTTGAAGCTCCGGCTGTCACTCCTATTTTATTTAAGTGTTTTATATGATTTATTGGTAATTCCTCAGCTGTTTCTATATGATAAGTATTTTCACAATATTTTTTACTTATTTGTACTAATTTTTGGGTATTAGAGCTGTGATAACCACCAATTACGATCATTGCATCTACTCGTTTAGCAACTTCGGCACAAGATGATTGACGTTCTTTTGTTGCGGTACAAATTGTATTGAATTTTTTAAATTCTCTAGCTTTTTTTGCAATTTCAACAACTATAAGATCCCATAATTCCAAAGTAACAGTTGTTTGGGCTAATAAACATATTTTATCATAGTTACTTATCTTCTTTAAATCAGCAATATCTTCAATGATATAGGCACTGTTATTACACCATCCATTGATACCTATTACTTCTGGATGCTTTGAATTTCCAAGAATAATAATAGAATATCCTTTTTCATAATATTCTTTCGCAAGCTTCTGTACTTTTCTAACAAATGGACATGTTGCATCCATAATTTCAATATTATAATCTTGCGCCAAATCGTACACTTCTAAGGGTACACCATGTGAGCGAACAATCATCACATTATCTTTTGCATCTTTTAATTCATCTACAGACCAAACACCCATCGTTTCTAGCTTATTAATGACTTGGTTATTATGAATTAAAGGACCATAGGTATATATTTTTCGATTTTTATTTTTATTAACAGCACTAAATGTTTTTGTCATAGCTTCTTTTACGCCAAAACAAAATCCAGCATTTTCAGCAAGTAAAACTTCCAATATTATTATCCCTCCTCATTTTACTTTTATTTAATTTCTACATATTATTACAAAAATCCTTCTTTATTGAACAAAAATATCACAAAAAGACTATTTAAGGTAAGACAATATTTCTTGGATCACTTCGTTTATAGATTTTCCAGTAGTATCAATTATAATAGCATCTTTTGATTTCCTTAGGGGTGCAAATTCTCTTTCCATATCCGTTTTATCTCTATTAATAATTTCTTTTCTTACTTCTTGGAACGTTACAGAAAAACCTTTAGAAACAAATTCATCAAATCTCCTTTTAGCTCTTTCTTCTATAGATGCTGTTAAATAGAATTTATATGTAGCTTGAGGCAGTACATATGTTCCGATATCTCTTCCATCCATAATTACGTTTTTGTTTGAAGCAATTTTTCGTTGAAGTTCCACCATTTTTATTCTAACAGCGGGTATCTTTGCCACATGAGAAACAAAATTGCTGATTTCAGGTTTTCTTATAGCATCATTTATCTGTTGTCCATCTAGGAAAATATTTTTTTCATCTATATCAATTTTACTATGTGATAAAATGTATTCAATCTCCTTTGTATCCTGAATATTTATTCCTAAATCTAATATTTTCAAAGTAATCGCTCGATACATGGCTCCAGTATCAATATAGGTTAAGTTCTTTTTTTCTGCAATGATTTTTGCTATTGTACTTTTTCCTGCTCCTGCAGGACCATCTAAAGCAACGCTAATATGTGTCATAGCATTTTTCCTTTCTCGCAATCTATATAAATTTTTTAAACACTTATTCCTGCTAAATACCCCGTAGAAAAAGCAATTTGCAAGTTATATCCTCCTGTCAAACCTTCAACATCTATTATTTCGCCAACAAAATATAAATTATTTATTTTTTTAGATTCCATGGTTGACGGGTTTATTTCTTTTACGCTAATTCCTCCTGCAGTAATAATTGCCTCTTTGATGGGTCTCGGCTTCACAATAGTAATTGATAAATTAGTTAATAAATTTATAAGCTTTATTCTTTCCTCTTTTGTAATTTGGTTTGTATACTTATCTTCTGGTATACCTGATAACTTAATGATTACAGGGATTAATTTTGCAGGAAGTAAATCGTTTAATGAATTTTTAAATTGTTTTTTAGAATATTTTTCAAAATCTCGCTGAATTCTTTTATCCAATATATCTTGGCTTAAAGCAGGTTTCAAATTCAAAGTAGCATGAATTTTACCTTTCGTCAAATAGGTATTAATATAATTGCTCATTGTCAAAACAATAGGTCCAGAAATCCCATAATGTGTAAATATCATTTCTCCAAATTCAGTATGAATACTTTGATTTTTATAACTGGCAGTTAGGGAAACATTTTTTAGGGATAGTCCTTGTAAATCTTTGACCCATGATTCTTCTACTTCCAATGGCACTAATGCGGGTTTTAGAGGAGTGATCTTATGTCCCAAGTGTTTTGCAATTCTATATCCGTCTCCTGTTGAGCCCGTAGTAGGGTAAGATAATCCTCCAGTAGCAATAATAATTTTATTACATTCAATAACCCTTCCATCAGATAGCTTGACTCCTATGATATTATTTTCTTGTACTAGTATATTTTGTACTTCTGCATTGAGCATGATGTTTACATTATTAGATTTCATATACTTTGAAAGTGCTCTAATCACATCATTTGATTTATCTGATACAGGAAAAACTCTGTTTCCTCTTTCAACTTTCGTTTGTGTTTCATATTTGTTCATTAATTTTACAACATCTTCACTATTAAAACTATATAAAGCACTATATAAAAAATGTTTATTACTTGTAACATTATTTAGTATTTCTTCTGGATCACAAAGGTTTGTAATATTACATCGTCCTTTGCCGGTTATATAAATTTTTTTGCCTAATTTATCATTCTTTTCCAATAAAATCACATTTTTCCCCCTTGAAGCAGCAGTACCTGCTGCCATCATACCACTGGCTCCCCCACCGATAACGATCACTGTTTCCAAAATTAATCACCCTTTACTTCATATTCTCTAAATGTGCTGTATCATTCAAAGTTACCATTACAGGACCATATTCCTTATATTCAATGATATTAATACATGTATTGTCTTGTCTTATTTTATAAAAGTTTGAGAGATCCATGTCCATTATTCCAAGAATAATAGATTTTATCGTTACTCCATGAGAAACAATGACAATATTTTTATTCTTATTACTGTCGAGAATCTTACCAATGGCTTCCAAAGCTCTTTTTTGTACGTCTATTAGATTTTCACCATCTGGTATAGTAGCTTCATGAGGCTTGCTTCGCCAAACAACATAGTTCTCTTTATAGTTTTCTTGGATCTGGGCATTGGTTAATCCTTCCCATTTACCAAATGACATTTCTCTTAACTCATTCATTGTGATAACATCTACATTCAAATTATTTCCTAGCAACTTTGCAGTCTGAGAAGCTCGATCTAAATTACTTGTATAAATACAATCTATTTTGTAATCTTTTATCCTATCTGCAAGAAGTTTTGCCTGTTGAATACCTTTTTCACTTAATTGAATATTTTGAGACCCTTGAGCTCTAGATTCAAGATTCCATTGTGTTTCTCCATGCCTTATTAAAAATAACTTCGTCATAAATACCGTTTCCCCCTTCAAAATATCACATCTATTATATCATTAAATGGGATATCTCCATATATCTTTCTAATATTTTTACCATTTTAAGTGCATATAAAACATGAAGAATATGAGCTCGAAAAAACATATATTTTGATGCCAAAAACAAATAAAAACTACGAAACTCGTAGTTTTTATTTGTTTTTGTTGCTATAAACATGGTGTTTTTCCCATATCTTTTCTAATTTATCAAATGTGCTCGTTATTTCAGATTTTTCTCTCATTCCTACCGCTACTACTAATGCATTAATTAAACTTAAAGGTGCCACTAAGGAATCTACAAAAGAAGCCATATTACTTCTAGCAGTCAAAGTATAATCAGAAATAGCTGCAATGGGCGATACTTGACTATCAGTAATTCCTACTACCAAGGCTCCTTGTTCCTTCGTATACGTTAAAGCATTCAACGTATTCGTAGAATACCTAGGAAAACCAATACCAATCACTAAATCATCTTTACCCACTCTTAACATTTGCTCAAATACGTCACTGACTCCTGAGGTAACTACTTTAATATTATCCAATATTAAATTCAAATAAAATCCTAGATATTCAGCTAATGTACTGGAACTTCGCAAGCCGATAATATATATTCGTTTTGCTTGAAAAATATGGTTCACTACACTTTGAAAAACATCCGTATCTATTTCATCAATTGTAGCTCTTATATTATCCATATCAGCTTTCAATACCTTTTTTAAAACAGCTCCTTCATTTGTATAATCCTTTGACATTTCTAAGCGTTGTACAGTGGTTAATTTTGTTTTGATTAATTCTTGTAGTTCTCGTTGTAACTTAGGATAACCATCATAGCCCAATGCATTAGCAAATCTCACTACTGTTGACTCACTTACCCCCACTTTGCTTCCCAGCTTTGAAGCAGTCATAAAAGCAGCTTTATCATAATTGTTTATAATAAATTCCGCAATCAGTTTTTGTCCTTTGCTCAATCTGGAAAAACTTCTTTGAATAACTTTTATTAAATCCTTATTATCTTCTCTCATCCCAATGGCCCTTTCTAAAATATACTTGATTATTTGTTATCTATTAGCTTGTAGCCTTCGGTTAATGCAGAGCGATTTAATTCTTCTGTTCCTTTTGGAACACGGTTAAGAACTGCTGTTTCTAACGATTCTTTCGTTGCTATATTCAATAATTGATTAATCGCTCCAAGAGCAATGATATTCGCAACCATAGGCTTTCCAATCACATCATGAGCTGTGGCTAAAATTGGTACTTGAATAACTTTTTTTGCTTTTACATTTTCAGGTATTATAACAGTAGAATCTACTAATAAAATACCATCTTCATCTACGTCTCCTGCATATTTGTCACAAGCAACTTGTGTTAATACTAATAGCAAATCTACTTTTTGAACCTTTGGAAAATCAATTTCTTCGTTGCTTATAATTACTTCTGCTTTACTAGCGCCTCCACGGGCCTCTGGTCCGTAAGATTGAGATTGTACTGCATTTTTTCCCTCTAAAATAGCCGCTTCTGCTAAAATTATACCACCTAAAATAAGTCCCTGTCCACCCGAACCAGTTAATCTTAATTCAATTTGCTTTGACATACTATCTCTCCTTTGCGAATCTATCAATGATTTTTTGATACTCTTCAGTATATTCAGGCTCTTGTGTATTCTTAAATTCGCCAATTAAGAATTTTCCTTCTACTTGCTCTGGAGAAAGTTTTTGTGCAACTTTAATATCTATTGCATGATCTTTTTGCCACTTCATAATATCAACAGCTGAACCTTTTTTATTTTTTCTTCCATAATAAGTTGGACAAATGCTAATACCTTCTATTAACGAAAATCCTTTGTTTTGAATACCATTTTCAATAAGTTTAATCATTTGATTTGCATGATATGCTGTACCTCTAGCAACATAGGTTGCTCCAGCCGCAGCTACTAGTGCAGGAATATCAAAAGCTTTATCAACATTGCCATAAGGAGCCGTAGTACCTAATTCCCCAGTAGGTGTTGTTGGAGAATACTGTCCACCTGTCATACCATAAATATTATTATTAAATACGATAGTGGTAATATTAATATTTCTTCTTGCTGCATGAATCAAGTGGTTCCCACCTATGGCAGCTGCATCCCCATCTCCTGTGATAACAATCACTTCAAGCTCAGGATTAGCCATTTTGACGCCTGTAGCAAAAGCCAACGCTCTTCCATGCGTAGTATGAAGCGTATTAAAATCCATATATCCTGGCGCTCTTGAAGAACAACCGATTCCTGATACAATACATACCTTATCCTTGTCTAATCCTAAATTATCTATTGCTTTTGTAATTGAACGCATTAATATACCATGGCCACATCCTGGACACCAAATATGTGGTAATTTATCGGCTCTATAATATTTTTGAACTAATTCACTAGTCACTTTATATTACCTCCTCAACTTTAGATAAAATCTCTCCAGGAGTAATAACTTCACCATCAATTTTTCCAACATGGAAGATCTCTGATGCATTCTTTACTACTCTCTCAACTTCTAAAACTAATTGGCCATAATTTAATTCAGCAACGACAATAGCTTTAGTCTTTTCAGCAATTTCTTTTATCTTTTCCTCAGGGAATGGCCAAATTGTAATAGGTCTAAACATTCCTACCTTCAAGCCTTTTTCTCTGGCTTGTTTCACTGCACTTTTTGCAGATCTAGCCGTGCCACCATACGCTAATACGATAACATCCGCATCTTCTGTATAAAATTCTTCATAAGTAATAATATCATCAATGTTGTCTTCTACTTTTTTCATTAATCGCGTCACAAGTTGGTTTGCTACGCCTGTATTATTTGTTGGGAATCCAAATTCATCATGAACTAGACCTGTTACGTGATATTTAAATCCTTCACCAAATGGCGCCATTGGTGGAACAAATTGACCTTCTTCAGTTTTATAGGCCAAGTAATTTTTCTCATCTTTTGATGGCTTCAAGCGATCCACTACTTCAATCTCACTAGCATCAGGAATCTCAATTTTTTCTCTCATATGCCCAACGATTTCATCTAATAATAATATTACAGGTGTTCTATATTTTTCAGCAAGATTAAAGCATCTAACCGTTAAGTCAAATGTTTCTCTAACAGATGAAGGTGATAAAGCAATTACAGGATGATCTCCATGCGTACCCCATTTTGCTTGCATTACATCTCCTTGTGATGGAGAAGTTGGGAGACCAGTACTTGGACCATGTCTTTGTACATTTACAATCACACATGGTATTTCAGCCATAGCTGCATATCCAATATTCTCTTGTTTTAATGAAAATCCTGGGCCACTTGTTGCAGTCATAGCTTTAACTCCAGTAAGTGCAGCTCCTATTGTAGCCGCAATTCCACCAATTTCATCTTCCATCTGAATAAATTTTCCGCCTACTCTTGGCAGTTTTT
The DNA here is from genome assembly GCA_038396625.1 of Clostridiaceae bacterium 35-E11. GTDB lineage: Bacteria > Bacillota > Clostridia > Peptostreptococcales > Thermotaleaceae. The sequence goes on along the minus strand of CP121688.1, from coordinate 2,012,034 downwards.
GAGCAGATCCTTCTGCAATTTCAGTTGACGGAGTGATTGGATATCCTCCATAGAATCGCATTCCTGCAGCAATTGCACCCTCAACGCAAGCTTCATTACCTTGCATTAATTTTACATTATTTTTCTTCATCATTTATACCTCCTAGATAAATTGCAAAGTCAGGACATCTTAATTCACATAATCCACATTTGATGCATTTATCAATATCTACAATTTCAATTTTATCATCTTTTAAAGCCAATACATTTTTAGGACAGAATTCCACACAAATTCCACATCCTTTACACCAGCTTTTTTTTATTTTTACTATTTTGTTATCATTTGGGCTTACCATTTTATTCACTCCATTCCAAAGATAATGTTTTCCTTTAAATACATCATATCAAAAAAAAGAAAAAAATGCAATTTTTATTTCATTTTTTTTGATATAAATTTAAAGATGCAATAATTCCTTCAAATTACATACAAGAATTTATCTATGCAAGCTTACAATTATGCTTGTATACATTTATTCCTTTTCATGCAAAAAGACGCTTTACGCGTCTTTAAAGAATGTGCATTGACCATTTTTCTATTTCTTGAATAATGTCAAACTTTGTTAAATCAAAATGTATAGGGGTAATAGATACATATTTATTTTGTATGCTATAAATATCTGTTTCTTCATCTTTTTTTTCATCAAGGATTTCTCCTCCTAGCCAATAATACGCCTGTCCCCTCGGATCAATTCTTTCAACAAAAGAATTTTTGTATTTTCTCACACCTAAGATTGTGGCTTTCACTCCTTTTATATCCTGTTTTTTGCAATTTGGTATATTTACATTTAGCAATGTATCCGGAGGTAATGGATTTTGAGCAATTTTTTGAGCTAGCATACAACAAAATTCAGAAGCATAATCGTAATTTAAGTCTTTAAAAGCTGCTAAAGACACTGCAACCGCAGGGTATCCTAAAATAACGCCTTCCATAGCCGCTGAAACAGTTCCTGAATAAAGTACATCTGTCCCTAAATTTGGACCATTATTAATGCCTGAAAAAACAACGTCTGGTTTTACTTTCATTAAAGCCTGTGTTCCAAGTTTTACACAATCAGCAGGTGTTCCACTAATAGACCAAGCATTAAAGTTTTTATCAAAAAATTTTATCTTCTCTGCTCTAATTGGCTCATGCATGGTAATTGCATGCCCTGTAGCACTTCTCTGTCTATTTGGTGCTACTACAAAAACATCACCTATATTTTCAAGAGAACATGCTAGTTTATATATCCCTTCTGCATAAATCCCATCGTCATTCGTTATAAGTATGTTCAAATTTATTTCCTCCTCCATAAAAAATATAAACATCATCAACAAAAAATTTATTTAATAGTAATTTGTCATAAAACAAATACTAATATTACTTAATTTCCAAAATGCTGTACTAGGAGTGATGTAGTTGATTCAAATTGACGATTCAGGCAGTGGTAGTTTAATTGGTGGAACTTGCATTGGTGCTATGCGAAAAGAAACAGGAGAATTTTTTTATGATATTATTCCATTAGAATTTTACCGTGGAGATAATTTTGAAAAAAAATTATATTTAGATAAAGTAATCCATATTACAACAGATCTTCTTTTAAAGCTACAAGTATCACAAAATGAAAAAATTCAAGTATGTAGAGGCTATATGTTTGACAAGCTTCGTCCTTTATTAAAAGAAAAAAAGTATAATGTTGTAAGTACCACAATTGGAGAACCACTTCAATCAAAAATCGAAAATACCTTTGAAGAATATGCAGTAAGCTTAGGGCTACCAATCGATTTTTTAACTTATACAAAATATCCATTCCATTTTCACAGACTTTTACGATGGGTATATGCTGATTATTCTAATAGGGCTTCTCTTTGTAAAACCGGTTGGAAGAGCTGGAAGAAATATGGCTACATGAATCCAGAAGTAGGTACTATCTACCTAAAGAATTCTAAGTATAAATGTTTAAAGTGTTGGCAAAAAATCGAAAGCAACAGCCATGTGAAGATCATTAAATATTATAGCAATAAACCAAATACAATTTTTCTTCATACGGATTGTTAAAATTTTGAAATACACCTCAACTTTTGGTTTTAAGCATAATCATCAAACGGAGGTCAAATATCTAGAGACAACCTTCATTTGATGATTTATTTTTTTATAATTGTTACAAGAATTGGAGGGTCATTTGATTGGTTTATGAACTCAAGCTTGCTAACATGAAATTTATTTTGATTTAATGTTTTTACATAGTCAATTACTTTTTCTTTTTCCACGCCACCACCTAAATGACCATAATAAATTACAATTGTCATGATGCCATTTCTTTTTAATAGACTTAGAGACTTATTAATAGCCAAAATTGTTGTTTCAGGACGGGTAGTAATTTTATGATCAGCTTTTGGTAGATATCCTAGATTAAACATGATACCTGTAATTTCCTCTGTAACATATTGGTCTATATTTTCATGTCCATCCTTTACTAGCTGTACTATCTCATATACACTATTTTGTTCTAGCAAACTTCTTGTACTATTTATTGCCTGTTCTTGTATATCAAAAGATATTACCTTTCCTTGTTTCCCTACAGTTTTTGCTAAAAATAATGTGTCATTACCATTGCCCATTGTAGCATCTACAGCTGTATCTCCTTCATTTAAAGTAACAGACATAACCGATTGAGCCAAGGCAGTTACTTGTGTCAAATGCCTTACATTCATCAAAGCCCCCCATTCTAATGATGATGTTTACAAGCTTTCAGAAAAAAATCTGGTAAAGTTGCAGAAAATATTTTATTTTTCCTGAATAAATCTGTAGCACGAATAGTATTAAAATAATTCTTGCTTTCACTTAAAGGCATTTCTTGAAAACCTATCTTTTTAAAAAATAGCGCACAATGATCCTCAGCAACAAACACCCTAGTTACCCCTCTTTTATCAGCAAGATTTAAAAGAGCCTTTACAATCCCATCTCCTAAATATTCTCTACGTCTTGTATTTTTAACTATTACAAACGTTATAATCGCTATATCATCTATTTGGATAAAGCCTGCAGCTGCAACAGCAGTATTACAATCATATGCAATCATACAGTTTGAAATATAATTCTCTACCTCATCGGCTTTAAGATTACTTTCTTTTAATAATTCTTTCAATATATGTATATCATCAAGGGATGCCATTCTGATTTCTAACATAATTCTATGCTCCTTTTGCATGTTTATTTTATGAAAATTTTTAGAATAGCTATTGATGTACATGAAAGAGTCTATCAAATACCGTGCACTCTTTCAAGTACATCAACAGGATTGAAGATATTTTATTTCTTCAGCCGTTAAGTATCTCCACTTTCTTCGTGGCAACTGGCCAAGTTGGATATTACCAATAGCTATTCTTTTTAATTTGATAACAGGATGATTAATTTTTTCAAACATTTTGCGTATTTGTCTATTTTTTCCTTCATGGATTCTTACCTTTACCTGACAGGTAGTTTTATCTTTTTTCAGTATTTCTATGTTTGCTGGTGCAGTGATATATCCTCCTATATCAATCCCTGTTTTAAATTGATGGATTTCTTCTTTCGTAAGCATACCCTTAATTTGAGCAATATATGTTTTTATTACTTCATGCTTTGGGTGAGTTAAATGAAAAGATAAATCTCCATCATTTGTCATAAGTAATAGACCTGAGGTATCATAATCTAATCTCCCTACTGGATATATTCTTTCTTGAATGTCTTCCACAAAGTCAGCTACAGTAGGTCTATTAAATTCATCAGATAAAGTGGTTACACAACCTTCTGGTTTATTAAGCATAATATAAACTTTCTGCTCTTCTAGTTGAATCATATGATTATCAATACAAATACTATCTAAAGACGGATTAACCGTAATACCCATTTCTTTTACAACTCTTCCATTGACTTTTACTCTTCCTAGCTTTATTAATTCCTCAGCCTTTCTTCTCGAGGCAATTCCAGCATGTGCAATATACTTTTGTAATCTCACACAAACAGCTCCTTTTCATTTGTTAGATATATTATATCGCTTATACTAGCTTTTCATCAAATATATTTAATAAATCCATTCTTTTAATTTTTTTCTTAAGCGTTTCTATATTTGTTGTATATAAATTTAGCTCCTTCATTCTTTGAAAATAATCTGATCCTGCAAAAGTATATCGTGTTTTTCTACCTTCTTCAGTTTTTATTCTATTATTCTCATAAGCGATTAAATCGCCAACAGCTAAATTTACTGGTATTTCTAATAATGTCATTCCTTTTAATAAGCGTACACTATTATGACCTGCTAAACTCCCTGTCACAATAGCTTCTGTATGGCCAACGAAAAGTCCTGATTTTTCTCCTGCACACAGCATATTATCAATGCTACGAACTTTCATTTTGTTATCTCTAGGTGCTATAGATAAATATCTTATAGAATTACCAATGCCTCCTGAATAAGGATCTTCGTAACGTGCATTTTCTAATCCTTTAATCTTTCTAAGTTTTTCTAATGGATAAAACGATGCCATTAATTTAGCATGCCCTGTATCAAGCAAGACTAAATTTTCAGCATATTCTTTCAATGCATATTGTTGGCATACTTTCATATCTAATTTCTTAGTATTTATATCTTGCTTAGGTATTGGTAATATTACGACGCCCTCTTTATTCAATTTTTCTACAATCTCTATACTTAAGGAGTCTTTATTTAGCTTGCAGGACCCACTGAATGCACCATAAGAACCATCTTTTCTTTGCCCCAAAATATCTTCTATACCTGCTTTTTGACTAATACTTATTCTCGGACCAAAGGAAGGGCATCTTAAAATACACATAGAACATCCGTTTCCGTATTTTAGGCAATTTCCCATAGGACCTGTAGAACCAGTGGTCTCAATAAAAATATCCCCTTCAATAATTTTTCCATCCTGTAATACAATGCCTGCAATAGCTTTATCTTTTAATTGAACATCCACAGCTCTTGCTTGAAATAAAATATCAATGTCCATTTCTTTTATAAACTGCCTAACCATAGGTTCTATTTTGCATACATCGTATAAGCTTGCATGAATATGTCCAGGAAAATTGATATTCGTATGCCTTGAAGCTTTATCGGTAATTGTAAATAGTTCCTTTGCACCCAACAAACTACATTCTTCAGCAGCAGTATATCTTCCATTATTTCGCATGATACCACCGACGTTTCCTAATCCCAGTAATATATCCATTCTCTCTAAGATTGTTACCTCAGCACCTGCTTTTTTAGCAGTAACAGCAGCTGCTACACCACTCCATCCGCCTCCAATAACCACTACTCTAGCCATCAGCCTTCCTCCCTTCTAAAACATCCTTAGCCCCCAATTGAGTTTTACACATTTTTATCACTTTTCCGTTCCTTGACTGATAAGAACATGCACCACAAATTCCTTCACCACAACACATTTCACTATTATTGGTTATAATATGTTTTGTCTGCATCCCTAGGTTTTTTATTTCATTTGCTATCATTCCATGAAGTCTATCCGAACCGCCACTATAAACAAGATCATAATTACCATTTTTCAATATCTCGGTCATTATTTTTCGTTCACCTTGGTCTCTTAAATTAAGCACAACCTTTTCTATATCAAGGTCCTTGATATAATCGTCTATAAAAATGTGATTGATTTTTCCAGAATCCATGATAAAAGTTACATTATTTTTATTTTTTAAAAGATATTGAACAGTAAGCAGAGATGGTGCTAAAGAAATTCCCCTTGCAATAAGTAAAGCTTTTTTCTCTGTCATATTTTTTAAATCTTTAAATCCTAATATTCCATTCCAATAAGGCCCTTTTATTAGAACAGTATTGCTACATGCAATCAAGGATTTTGTTTTAGGCCCTAATACATGTACGGCAATTTCAATTTCCCCTTTATTTTCATCAGCCTTCATAATTGACATAGGTACATCAAAAAAAACAGGCTTATGCACATCTCTTATAAATATATAAGATCCTGGATGTTTCAATTTTCTTGCTAAAGCTTGCGTAGTTTTTAATTTCAAGATCGTTACTTGTTCGGTCATCTCTTTTTTTTGGATAATTTTTGCTTCACTGATCTCTCGATGATTTTTCTTTTTATTGCCACACCAAAAGTATTCTTGATAAATACATACGCCATTCCAGTTGCAATCACAAAAACTTTTTCCACTAAGCTGGCTACATACAATACAATCGTTGGTTTCTGCCAAATAACATGGGCAATACTCACTGCCGGCATCAATACATTTTAAATTTTCGTTTGGCAATATTCGTCCCTCCTTTTTTGAAACCTAAAAAAACCCTATAATTATAGGGTATTTTTTAGGTTCCATTTATGTTCCATATCTCATGTAAGAAATTTAAATCTTTGATTTTCTTTCTACAGTATATCTAAGACTTTATCTTTAAAACTTTTTGTGCCAATATCTTCTCTACACATTAAATCTGCAATATACAGTAACTGATCATGTAGATATATTTTTGCTTTTCCTAGTTTTACACCTCTTGCAATAGGTGCTTCAAAAACTTCATTTACATCTAGTACTGTCCTAATTTTATCCTTTTCTTTTTCTGTTAACGGTATGACAACATCTTCTGTAGAAATTAATTTCGTACTGGATTTTTTTCCATTTTTTACGCTAATCGTTTTTAAAATTGCATCTTTTTTTATAATAGAAACTGCATCGTATTTCTCAAATGCATTATCCAGTAACTGGTATGAATCTTGAAACCAATTTGGTGCATTTAAAACAACACATAATAACTGCATACCATTTCTAGTTGCAGATGTAACAAGACATCTGCCTGCTGCTTTTGTATATCCTGTTTTAACACCATTTCCACCTGCATATTGGGAAAGTATTTTGTTCTTATTATAAAAGTATTTATAACCTTCTCTTTCCGCAACCCAAAGTTTCGTTTGTACAATCTCGCTAAAATTCTTATTTTTAAGAGCTTCTCGTGTAATTAATGCTAGATCATATGCAGTAGTATAATGACTTGCATTATGAAGGCCATGTGGATTCATAAAGTTTGTATTAATCGCACCAAGTTCTCTAGCCCTTTTGTTCATTAAGTCTGAAAATTTTTCTACAGATCCAGATACATGGACAGCAACTGCAGTCGCTGCATCATTCCCTGATCGTAGCATTAAACCATAAAGTAAATCTTTCATAGATAATTTTTCATCATATTGAAGATAAATAGATGATCCTTCTACTCCTACTGCATTTCGAGGAACTTTTATAATTTCTTCTAACGGCGTCTTTTCTAAAGCTAGCAAAGCTGTCATGATTTTTGTGGTACTTGCCATAGGTTTTTTTTGATTAATATTTTTTTCAAAAAGAATTCTCCCTGTTTTAACATCCATAACAATCGCACTGCTGGCAGAAATGTTGTTAGTATTAGCATAAGACATCATCATATTTAAAAAAAAGAAGATCGTTATGATCGCTATAGACCTTGCTGTCATTTTTCTGTTCAATTGCATCACTCCATTTTGTGTTGATTTATTCTAGTATTAACCATCTATGGATAAAAAATACGATAAATAGAACATAAACATACAAAAAAAACAAGAGTAAGGGCTACTCTTATTTATGCCTTACTCATACATCTCTTCCTTTTCTTTTAGGTCTTTTGAAGATTTGTTTGTATTCACTCTTTGGCTCATTTCTTGTATTTTATCTAATAATTTAGGAGCAAAATTAATGATACTATCTACCATAGTGGCATTTTGATCTACAGGTAAGAGCTTCATTTCGCCATTACCTACAACCATAAACGCAACAGGTTGTACAGAAACCCCTGCACCCGTCCCACCTGCAAATGGTAATTTATTATCTGCATTATTCTCATCGTCCATCTTATCCCTATTTGTTTTAATATTGTATTCTCCTCCACCAGAAGCAAAACCAAAAGATACTCTTGATATAGGAATAATAACTGTGCCATCCGGTGTTTCAACTGGATCTCCTACAATTGTATTTACATCTACCATATCCTTTAAACTTTCCATTGTTGTTTTCATTAACCCTTCAATTGGATGATTGTCCATGATTTCGACCACCTTTTCTTAAAAATGTATAACCAAACTGTATTGCTGCAATAATAATATAGCCTATTTTGATACTTATTATACAGTCAAGGGATGTTTTAAAAATCTCTTTATTGAAATGTGGTTCAATGTCTAAGGAAATATGACTACATTTTGTATTGTTTTTTATAAGGGTTATAATGTAACTTTTCATCATCCAAAATACACCTGATAATATGCCTGTTGCTGCTGCATCTCCAACACCAAATTTTGTTGTCCATAAAAGTTGTTTTACTTTTATTTCTTTGCGAATATCATTAAAGATATCAAAATAGGTATTTAAAAAAAAGTTGAATTTATCTTGAAGGTTCTGTATTTCTTTGAAGGTCAGAAAAGATTCTCCTTTATTTATAGGTTGCTCTTTTTGATTATTTTTCACTTCAACTTCTGTCTTTAAAAATGGTTTTCCATCTTTATTGAATATTAAATCCACTAAGGGAACTTCAAGCTTGTATCTTAGCAATCCAAATAATGCTTTAAAGTATACAGCAATTACATCATTGGTCTTGTCTTTTAAAATCTTTATATGAATGATTAGGGGCGTAATCATTAAGATACAAATTATTGTACACATCACGATAATTGCATAAATAAGAAATTGCAAAACACCACCTCTTTTCAGTAGGATTACAGTATATTTTTTCCAAATCCTACAAAAAATACACTTATCTTCTTAATTTATTCTACAGGTGGTTTTTTTATCTCTTTTTATGCTTATAAACAAAATAACTTCTAGTCATAAGCAAACTTTTGTCAATATAAAAACCGATAAATATTATTTATCGGCCTCAGATTCTTCTATTTCATTAAATTGTAGTTTTGCAAAATCTTCTATTTGCTGTAGTTCTTCTAAATTAGCTAGTCCAAAAGCTTTTAAAAAAATATCTGTTGTTTTATATATAATAGGACGTCCAGTCTTTTCTAATCGTCCTGCTTCCATAATTAATTCTTTTTCTAAAAGTGTATGCATTGCTTTGTCACTTTTTACTCCTCGGATTTTTTCAACTTCAGGTCTTGTTATAGGTTGTTTATAAGCTATAATTGCCAGTACCTCTAGAGCTGCTTGTGTTAATCCTTTATTTTGTATTGGACTACATAAGCGTTGAATAAAATCAAAGTATTTTTTATTCGTACACATTTGAAAACTATTGTTCACTTCAATAATTTGCATTCCTCTATTATCTTTTTCATATTCCTTTTTTAGATCGATTAAGCATTTTCGTATAAATTCAGAAGGAAGATTTAATGTATCTGCAATGGACTTAATACCTAAAGGATCTGCCCATACAAATAACATTGCTTCAATAATCGATTTGACCTCTTTTTCATCCATTTTTATTGCACCTCATTGCTTATAACATTTTTCTTTAGTATAATTGTTCCAAACGCCTCATTTTGCTGAGCTAAGATAAATTTTAGTTTCATTAATTCTAAGAGTGCTAGAAAAGTGATAACAATTTCACTTTTATCATAAGCATCAAAGAATAATTGTTCAAAAGTTAAAAAATTATTATTCGCCAATAGGTTTTTAATTTGTTCAATTTTATACTCTATTGTAAATGTATCTCTTTTAATTTCATTAAAATGTAATCTATTTTCATTTGTTCTTATTCGTTTTTTGACTAAACGATGAAAAGCTTCTAGAAGATCTTTTAATTCTAAGTTATCTAATTCTTGCTCATCACATACTATAAACTGATCTAATTGCTCTTGCTGTTTATAAAAAACCTTTTTATAAACTTCTTCTCTTTTTTTCAATTCTATCGCCATATGCTTATATTTTTTATATTCAATCAATCGTTTTACTAATTCCTTTCTCGGATCTTCACTTTCTAATTCTATTTCTAGTTGTTCTTCCTGTTTTTGAGGAAGCAACATTTTTGATTTTATCTCTAATAAAGTGGCCGCCATTACTAAAAATTCACTGGTAACTTCTAGATCAAAATCTTTCATTTCCTGAATATATTGAATGTATTGCTCTGCAATCGTAGCAATTGGAATATTATAAATATCTACCTGAGCCTTTTCAATTAAATGAAATAACAAATCAAAAGGTCCTTCAAAAACCTCAAGTTTTACATTATACGCCATATTTTCCACCTACTTGTTAAAAGACTATTCATCGTTATTCATTGAATCAAACAAATTTAATGCATATCTTAACTCTTCTTCATGACCTTGTATTTGACCATCAAGTTTTGCTTTTAATACCTCATCCATTATACACTTATAAATTTTACCTGGTTTGATACACAATTTAGCAAGATCATTTCCGTTTATTTTCAATTTCGTATGACATAAGTTTTGTATATAATAAATAATTTTATGCCTTACTATATCATCATGTGTTATATAATATAAAGCAGTTAATACTTCCTTATTTATCTTTTGAAGTAGTTTAAATAATTCATAATTACTAATGCTTGGTTTTTTTAAGGTATTAAAAATATCCTCTTTATATTTTAGCATTTCAGTAAAAGAATGGCTATAATATTTATTTAGGCAAAGATCTCTTTTTAAATGATCTAGATGTTCTCTTGTACAGTTTGAAAATACAATTAATAGTTTCACTAATCTATCATCTATTTTCATATCTAAATTCCATGTGCTTTTGTTGATATCTTCTAATCCCTTAATATTTTCTTCATCAAAAACGATATATGAATAAAGAAATTGCAATAATTTTAAATGAATCAGCTTTTTTATATTTTCATAAGCTTTTTCTTCATCTAATATCCAAAAGATTTCATTTTTTATTCTTTCTTTACTAACCCGACTCATGATATCCTTATCAATCACATCTAACATCAGTTTACTTGTATTTTCTTCTATATAAAAATCATATCTTTTCTCAAATTTAATCGCTCTAAATATTCTCGTAGGGTCATCATAGAAACTTAAATTATGTAAAATTCTAATGGTTTTGTTATATAAGTCTTGCAATCCTTTGAAGTAATCTATCACCATTCCACAATTTTTTTTATCTATTTGAACAGCAATACTATTAATGGAAAAATCTCTTCGTTGAAGATCCTCTACTAAATGTGCTGGTTTCACTATAGGAAGTGCACCTGGAGATTGATAGTATTCACTCCTTGCAGTGATTAAATCTATTGAAAGTTCCTCACTTAGTTCTATCCTTCCTGTAAGAAAATCATGGTATGCTATAAAAGGTACATCACAATGTTTACTTAAAGCTTGTCCGATCTCTAATGCATTTCCCTCAATTACAATATCAATATCCTTACTAGGACGGTCCATCAAAAAATCTCGCACAAATCCTCCTACAATATAGGCCTGGTATTCAAAAGTATTGCATAGGTTCTGAATCCTGTTGATAATCTCATGTACAGCAGGATTATTGATATACTTCATTAAGTCTTTCCAATTTATAAATAATGCATCTTTCTTTTTTATGATCTTCATATAAAAACTCCTTAAATACTTATCCTATTCTATATTATTATAGCATATTTAAGCATCTATCCAATCTCTAAGGTTATAGAAGGCCTAGAATAGTGATAAGAAAAAGAAGTAATTACACTTTATATGCAATTACTTCTTTTTCTTATTTATTTTTATTATTGTGCTGTTTTGGTCATCATTTTTTGGAGTATGTTGAAAAACGATGCTCCTTCCATGTCTTTTTCTGTTACAATATCTACACGCCCAATTTCCTGTCCGTCTTTTGTAAGAACAATTTCTCCTACTTTTTCATTGGCTTTAAAAGGAGCTTTTATTGTCTTTGGAAGTATGATCTCTTTATGAACTTTATTTTCCTCTCCCTTTCTTACCAAAGCATTTAAATCTTCTTTAGCAATAACATTTACCTTAGGCTCTTTTCCTTTTTCTACGACTAATTCATCAAGAACCTGATTTTTTTTTGCAATAGCTACGGAGCTATAGGTTGCAAATCCATAATTAAATAGTCGTTTTGCTTCTGCAAATCTTATGTTCGATGTAGGACTTCCTAAAATAACAGCAATTAATTTAAGTCCATTTTTGTTAGCAGAAGCAGATAAACAGTATTTTGCATCTGAAGTATATCCGGTCTTTATACCATTAGCTCCAGGATAGGTCTTAATAAGTTTATTCGTATTGGTAAGCTGAAGATTTGTTTGCTTTTTCGTCGCTAAACCTACTTTCATTGTTGACATCCAAATCGTTAACCAATCATGAATTTTAGGGTATTTTAATAGTTGCTTAGACATGAGAGAAATATCATACGCACTTGTATAATGTCCTTCTTGAGGCAATCCATTTGTATTCATAAATTGCGTATTATTCATTCCCAATGCCTGTGCTTTTTCATTCATTTTTTTAATAAACATTTCTTCTGTTCCATTGATATGTTCAGCTAATGCAACACATGCATCATTAGCTGAGGCAATTGAAATACCTTTTAAAAGCTGTTCTACAGTTTTTTCTTCCCCCGGCTCTAAATATAATTGACTTCCTCCCATACTAGCTGCCCGTTCACTGATAAGTACTTTATCTTCCAAAGTAATTCTGCCTTGATCAATGGCTTCCATCGCTAATAACATCGTCATAATTTTTGTTACACTGGCAGGAGGCAATTTATCATGTGCATTTTTTTCATATATAATTTTTCCACTAGAAGCATCCATTAAAATTGCTGATTTTGCATTTACATCAAATTGTTCTGCATTAACGGATAAAAAACAATTACTAAATATTATTAAACTACATATCAATAAACTCAATATCTTATTTTTTTTCCAATTCATTACAAGTCCTCCTTGCTTTCTTTGTTTAATCTTATCTTTTCCAGCTGTTACTCTGGTTATGCACAGGAGGACAATGATTACACTACTTGAAAAATTTACAAAATCTTTATTTCATCTTTCGATACAATGGCTTGAATTAATTTAGGTTTAGGTATGCTGCCCTTAGAAAATTCTAAGGCGTTTAGAATCATATTACATGCTTGCTCAATACTTTCTTTTTTATTTGTATGTATTGTAGCAATAGTATCTCCAATAGATACCTGATCTCCAATTTTTTTATGCATTTGTAGACCAGCAGATAGATCAATAGAAGCAGCTTTATTTTCTCTACCTGCACCTAGGGTTAAAGCAGCTAATCCAATTTCATTTGTTTTAATCCCTTGAATATAGCCCGCTGAAATAGATTTAATCTTTGTTATATACTTTGCTTGAGGCAATTTAGTTGTATCATCAATTACAGAAATATCTCCACCCTGTGCTTGTATAAACTCCTTAAACTTTGCAAAAGCTTCACCTGATTTTAATTTTTGGGTAGTTATTTTTATGCCTTCATCAATTGAATTTGTTTTTTTAGACATCAAAAGCATATAACTGGCTAAGTGTATACACAATTCTTCTAAATCTTCTGGGCCATTATTATTTAAAGTATCAATTGCTTCTTTTACTTCTAAGGCATTGCCTACTGCATTGCCCAATGGCTGTTCCATGCTTGTTAAGAGAGCAATCGTTTCTCGATTTGCATAATTTCCAATATTAACCATTTCTTTAGCCAGTTTTATTCCTTCATCTAGTGTTTTCATAAAAGCACCGTTTCCAATTTTTACATCTAGTATAATAGCATTAGAACCAGCAGCTAATTTTTTACTCATAATACTACTCGCAATCAATTCTATATTATCTACCGTTGCTGTAACATCTCTTAAAGCATACAATTTTTTATCCGCTGGTGCTAAATGACCAGATTGTCCTACTACTGCAAGCTTTACACGATTCACAGTATGGATAAACTGCTCAATAGATAATTCCACATGAAATCCTGGAATAGATTCAAGCTTATCTATGGTCCCACCTGTATGTCCTAACCCTCTACCAGACATTTTTGCAACGGGAACACCACAAGACGCTACTAGTGGACCAACAACTAAAGTAGTTGTATCGCCTACACCACCAGTACTGTGTTTATCTACTTTTATTCCTTCAATTTCTGATAGATCAATAACATCTCCTGAAAATCTCATAGCTTCTGTTAAATAATATGTTTCTTTTTTACTCATGCCACGAAAATATATAGCCATTAACATAGCAGAAACTTGATAATCAGGAATGCTTCCTTCTGTATATTGATTAATAAAGAAATTGATTTCTTCCTGTGTCAGTTCTTGTCCCTCTCTTTTTTTATAGATCATATCATACATTCTCATCCTCAATTCACCTCTTGTAGGATGGCTTTTACTAATTGAATAAATTTAGGTTTTGTTCGATTGGCTATTTCAACAACTTTCTCGTGTTCTAATGGCTCCAAAGTATCTGCGATTGCCATATCTGTTACACAAGAAATCCCTAACACCTTTAATCCTGCATGTTTTGCTACAATTACCTCTGGAACCGTTGACATACCTAATGTGTCTGCTCCTAGTTTTCTCAGCATTCTTAATTCTGCTGCAGACATATAATTTGGACCACTTATCGCCACATATATTCCTTTTTTTGTTTCAATACCTATTTTCTTCCCAACCTTTTGTCCCAGTTCAATTAATTCTTTATCATAGGCATGAGACATATCAGGAAATCTAGGTCCTAACGTTTCATTATTTGACCCGATTAATGGATTATCTCCTATAAAATTAATATGATCTTCAATAAACATTAATGCTCCTGGATATAATTCAGGATTCATTCCTCCACATGCATTCGTTACTAAAAGCATCTTGATCCCTAAAGCCTTCATAACCCTTACTGGAAATGTTACTTGCTGCATTGAATAGCCTTCATAGTAATGAAATCTTCCTTGCATAGCTATTACTTTTTTACCTTGAAGATCACCTATTACCAATTGTCCTTCATGACCTTCAACCGTGGATACAGGGAAATTAGGAATCTCTTGATACTTAATCACTACTGCCTCTTGGATTTCATTTGCTAAACTACCCAATCCAGAACCAAGGATTAATCCAATTTCTGGATTAAAATTTATTTTACTTTTTATAAATGCGCTAGCTTCCATGATTTTGCTTTTCATTTTTCTTCCCTCCCCATATGTTGCAAACTTTTTCTCACAAATGTGATAAATCGTTCTTTTACCTGATTAGCAGTGTCAATCACTTCTTGATGATTTAATGGTTGTTCTAATATTCCAGCTGCCATATTCGTAATACAAGAAATCCCTACAACTTTTAACTGCCCATGAGCAGCCACGATTACTTCTGGAACTGTTGACATGCCCACTGCATCAGCTCCTAAAAATCGTGCCATTCTAACTTCAGCTGGTGTTTCATAGGTAGGTCCTGTAAACATCATATATACACCTTCTTTTAAAGCTATTCCTTCACGTTCGGCCACTTTTTTTACAACTTCCTGAAGCCCTTTATCATAAACAGTAGAGGTATCTGGAAATCTTGGTCCTAGTGTATTATAATTCGATCCAATAAGGGGATTATCAAATCCAAAATTAATATGGTCTGTAATTAACATTAAATCTCCAGGACCATAATTTAAATTTACTCCTCCAGCCGCATTGGTTACAAATAGAGCTTCTACCCCTAAGTTTTTCATCACTCTAACAGGAAATGTAACCTCTTCCATCTTATATCCTTCATAATAATGAAATCTTCCTTGCATAGCTATTACAATATTTCCTTCTAATTCACCGATCAGCAACCTTCCTGCATGACCTTCTACTGTAGATTTTGGAAAATATGGTATTTCATCATAGTTTATGACAACTGGATTATCTATTTCATCACCCAAAACGCCTAAGCCCGAACCCAATATTAATCCTATTCTTGGGGTTTTATTTATCTTCTTTCTTATATAATCTGATGCTTCTTGGATTCGATTTGGTAATTCTTTCATTCTCTCCCTCTCCCTTTATAATATTAATGATTTGAAACTCTCCCCATATCGAGGCATCTTTATATCTAGTATGTCTGCTACTGTAGCACCTATATCTGCAAAGCTGTCTCTTGTGCCAATATTCACTTGTTTTTTTACTTGATGTCCATAAATTAATATAGGTATATACTCTCGTGTATGATCTGTACCCGTGTAAGTAGGATCATTACCATGATCAGCTGTAAAGATAATCATATCATCCTCTTTTAAATTTTCTAATATTTCTGGAACCCTTTTATCTAAATCTTCTAATGCTTTCTTATACCCTTTTGGATCTCTTCTATGACCGTACTTTGCATCAAAATCTACTAAGTTTGTGAAAATAATACCTTTATTATCTTTTTTTAGAAACTCTATGGTCTTATCTACTCCATCCATATTATCTTCTGTGTGTACAGCTTCAGTAATTCCTTTCCCATTAAAAATATCCTCAATTTTTCCTACTGCAATAACATCTAATCCTTTATCTTTTGCTGCCTCTAAAATAGTTGCTTCAAAGGGACTAACAGAGTAATCTCTTCGATTAGATGTTCGAACAAATTTACCAGGTGTACCTACAAATGGTCTTGCAATCACTCGAGCCACTTGGACATCCCCTCTTAATAGTTCCCTAGCAATCTTACAGATTTCATATAGTTCTTCTAGTGGTATGATTTCTTCATGTGCAGCAATTTGAAATACACTATCTGCAGAAGTATAGATGATGGGATATCCTGTCTCCATATGTTCTTTGCCTAATCGCTCTATAATCTCAGTTCCTGATGCAACAATATTTCCCAAAGTCTTTCTACCAATCTTTTTTTCAAATGCTTCTATAATAAATTTTGGAAAGCCTTGGGGATAAGTTTTGAATGGTTCTTCTATATATAATCCTGCTATTTCCCAATGTCCTGTTGTAGTATCTTTTCCTTTAGAAATTTCTTTGGCTTTTCCGTACACACCTATTGGGGCATCTATTTTCTCTATCCCTTCTATTTCGTCTATATTTCCAAGTCCTAACTTAACAAGATTAGGAAGATGAATACCCTTACAATGTCTTGATATATTTCCTAAAGTATTTACATTTTCATCTCCATACTGATGTGCATCAGGTAAAGCGCCGATACCAAAACTATCTAACACAAAAATATTTATGCGATGAATCACAATTAAGCCCTCCTCTTTTGCTACTTGATTTCAATTTATATTATACCCTCTAAACTTAAAAAGTAACGTTACTACTAGAGAAAAGCAGAACATCACATATACCTAAGCTAGTTTATGGGATTTATCATTATATTAACAACAAATATTCTACATAAACATAGAGCCATTTAGGCTCTAGGATGTGTTTTGTTATATACCTCTTTTATTTTATTTTTCATCAATAATGTATATACATGTGTCGTCGAAATGTCAGAATGTCCCAGCATTTCTTGTACTGATTTTAAGTCTGCACCATTTTGAAGCAAATGCGTTGCAAAAGAATGCCTTAATGTATGAGGTGTAATTTTTTTATTAATCTTAGCTTTTTGGGTATACATTTTAATAATCTTCCAAAATCCCTGTCTCGTTAGTCTTTTGCCATGATAATTTACAAATAAAGCTTTTTCGTTTTCTTCACGAATCAACTTTTCTCTGCATTCCCCTATATATTTTTCTATTGCTTTTTTTGCCATTGAGCCAATAGGTATAATTCTTTCTTTTCCATTGTTCCCATTGCATTTTATATATCCCATGTCTAAGCTTATATCCTTATAATCTAACGCTACTAATTCAGAAACACGTATTCCTGTTGCATATAATAGTTCAAGCATTGCTTTATCTCTAACACCTTTATCATTATCCATAGGCTGAGACAGCAATAGTTCAACTTCTTTCAATGTAAGAATACTAGGTAGTTTTTTTTCAAATTTTGGAGATTCTAAATTGATTGTAGGATTTTTATCAATGTGCTTTTCATTTAAGAGGAATTGATAAAAAGAACGTATAGATGCAAGACTTCTTGATATAGTAGAAGTAGCTTTACCTTTTTTTTGTAAGTATAATAAATAAGTGATAATCGTAGTCTTATTGGTATCTTTTAAGCGTTCAATACGTTTTTCATTTAAAAAATCTAAAAACTGCAAAATATCTCTTTTATACGATTCTAACGTATTTTTTGACAACTCCTTCTCATTAGCAAGATAATATACAAAATCATCCAAGTAAATATTCATAACACTTGTCTCCTTCGTTTCCAAATACATCCTAAAATATTATTCAACATGTATGTTGAAAATCCTTTAATCTTTTATGTATTTCATAAAACATTTTATTATTTGGAAAAGATTTCCTATAAAATGTTTTTCATTTTGTATATTATTTAAATTCATTACAAATTTACTGTTCCCTCTTGGATGATTTTCTTGTTCTTCAAGAATCAATATTTTAATGATATGATCAAACACTTGAGGCAATAAAATAACAAATATCATAAGAATTAATAAGATTTTAAAAAATAATTTTAATCTTGGATACATGAACTTTCATCCTCCTAAAATCTCTTGCTACATATACTGAGAAATTGCTCTCATAAATACTGGTGTCACATAAGCTTCCATGATACACCCTAATATAATAACAGAAAAAATTGAAAAAACAATTGTGCTATACATGATAAATTGTCTAAATGTACTATTATTATAATGTGATTTATTTAGCTTATTTCGAATCATCATTGTTGAAAAGCTTATACCAATAACAGCAATAACAAGTATACTTGGAATGATAAATAGATTTTGAGGAAATATCGAAAGAAGTGAAAATAAAATACCTTTAAACCCTAACTGCTCTGTTAAAAATCCTACAGTAAAACCTATGACAAAACCTCTTATAGCAATTAATAATAAAATCAAAGGTACCCCTATAACCGTTATTCCTAATAGCCAAATAAATGCTCCCGTTTGTAAATTGTTTGTCAAAGATTGTTTTAAAACAGAGAACTCATCAATCGGCTTATCTCCTAAAATTTGAAAAAAGTTTTTCAGATAATTTATTAATTCTTGCTTTTGTATATTTCCTAAAGCTTTTATGGTAAAAGCACCTGCTGATATGCCTATTATAAAAAACATACATACTAAAAAATATATAATAAGATTGCCTTGTATATGCTTTAATGCGATCTCACGGAATTTTTTAAACAAATCAAGCCCTCCTTCCTGTCCAATCTCTTATAAAATATTATGCAGGATAAAGGGCTAATATGACTTGTCTATTATTTTTTATAGCATCCTTATTGCGCTTTTAAGAAAGTTTTTGCAGCCATAATACCAATTATTGTTTTACTATCTTTTATTTCTCCATTATGAATCATATCCAATAATTTTTCTAATGGATAGCTTTCCATGTCAATATACTCATCCTCATCAGGCATGGCTTCCCCAGGCGTAAGTTGGGTGGCCACATATAAGTACATAATCTCATTAGAAAATCCTGGAGATGTATAAAATTTAAATAAAAATTTTATATTTTCCGCTTCATACCCGGTCTCTTCTTTAAGTTCTCTAGCTGCACACACAGAAGGATCTTCATTTTCATCTAATTTACCGGCAGGTACCTCTAATAAAGCTTCATCTACGGGCTTTCGAAACTGCTTTATCATAATGATTTTACCTTCCTCTGTAATGGGTACAATAGCTACCGCACCAGGATGTTCAACGATTTCTCGTGTAGCATGTTTTTCTCCTGGCAATTTTACAGTATCTACTCTAAGATCAATCATTTTTCCTTCATAAATTTTTTGAGATTTTAGTGTTTTTTCATAAATAATCATTGTTAAACCTCCTATTTATTAGAATAATTTTGAACAAGCTTGCATATTATAACGTAATCAATATATGAAAGGCTGTGATAGTATGTATAAAATAGTAAGCCCCAATCATCTGTATCTTATTGGTAAAGTTTCTGATTTGCTAGAGGTATTAGAAGATCTTAGTAATCAATATACTACTTTAGAAGATTTAATTGAGGATCATCTAGAATTTTAATTGCTAATTGCGCAGATACACCTGCTGTTATAAAGTATTCCATATCTTCTTGAAAACTTCTGCCCATTGTAGACATTTTTAAGGTTGCATTTTCCAGTATATTTATTGTTGTACTAGGATCAATGTAGATCATATTATGTTTTTCTTCAATTTTGGTATTGTAAATTTGCGCACAGATATATTGATGCTTTTTTTCTTCAAAATGAGGAATTCCTATTACTGCTTTTGTTTTCGCAATTTTATCTAATACAGTTATAGAATGATGACTTATCCCTTTATGCCTTGAACGAGAATCTGCAAAGCTAATCCTTGGGATCGCAATCGGAATACCTCCTAAATCATTAACCGCATCAATAATCGCTCCTTGCTCAATCCCACTAAAACCATATTTTGTTCCCGTGCCTACAATACCTGGACCCATTGTAACAATAGCAATATCACATTTTAAAATCTCTTTTGCAGCAATAAGGCCATTATAAATATTTACACAATCTAAATCGCCACCAAATGCATTTCCAATGGTGATTGTTCCACATAATAATTGTTTCTCTTTTAGCTTTTTTACCATGTGACTAAAACTTATTGGTAACGCTGCACCATCAGTCATGATATAAGCAATTTTAATATCTTTTTTATCATTTTTTAAGACTTCAATAATCGGTGAAAGCATGCTATGAAGTGTTCCTACAATGACAGGCATATCATTTAGAGATTTAAATTCATTAAAAATATGATGAAATTTACTATCTTGTTCTTCAGCAGAGAACACCTTTACTTGATAAGGAGTATATCTTAATTTCATAATATGGCCTCCTTGACACAAATCCTTATCATATTTTTGGGTATTCGCTATTACAAAATGATATCCACCTGTTCCTAAATTCAAATCTACAGCAGTAGTATTGAGTAATAAATTATCACCCATCTTAATCTTTCCTGTTAATTCATTATAGTTCATTGCTTTATATTTCATATTATTTATTTCAACAATAACCTCTGTAATATCATCTCCTTCTTTCAAAATTTCCACAACTCGTCCTGTTTTCATACTTAACATATTATTACTCCTTTTCTTTATAGATTTTTGTAGATATGAAGCTGTATATTATCAAACAAAATATATTAATGTGCACAGAACACATACTTTCATAAGTTGTCATAATCTTTTTCTTGTATACTTATCTTTTGAGCCTAAATGTAATAAAAAGGCAGACATTTTATTATCTACCTATTTCATCTAAAAAATTTAATATTTTATTTTCTTTAATTGTTTGCGTTAAAGAATATTTTTCAGTATATATATGCAATGCCACTAAAAATATTAAAGTCACCACTCTTGTTGGAAAGTTTGCAGAAGCACATGTTATTCCTAAAGAAATACCCAAAATGTTTGATCCTACGTCTCCCATCATAGACCTGGCTTTCAAATCATAGGGCAGATATGCTACAACAGCACCTATTAGCCCAAATAATAAATCTCGAAAAACTTGTATAACAGGTATAAACAGTAAGACACATCCACTTAGAAGGAATCCTTTTAGTGCCCTACCTGGCCTTAAATCCAATAAATTCATAAAATTTGTAAAGAGTGCAATAATGAGGGTATTCATAAAAACATTTATCCATCCATTGGAAATCACTACACTTATAACAAATGCTAAAAAACCTCCAAAAACAGCCTTGAAACCTCCAGTGGTAAGTCTGCCCTTTAATATCATTTTGAAATGTCCTTTTAATCCAGTTACATTCCTATTTCCCAATAGATCATCCAATAAACCAGCCAATCCCATACCTAGAGAGCCTATTAAGAATATGAAGCTTAAAACCTGATTATATTCAAATGGCCATAGCATTAAGCAAGCTATATTCATCAAAATAACGGGAATAAATATAATCCCGATGCTTACAGGAATTTCTTCTCCTCTGAAATTTTTATTAACAGACCCAGCTTCATGTAACAACGCTAGAAACATAGGAACAAGCTTCTTGGTTATGATATAGCTCACAAAGAATAAAATAATAGGCATAAACACTACTTTGTCACTCCTTTAGACTTGCGCAGTAATGTTAATAATATTTGATAAAATTGCTTTCCTCGATGAATAAAACCCTTAATATCTCTTCCTGTCTCTCTATGTGTCATGTTTACATCTACTTCTTTTATTTTAAAACCCATCTTCAAAATATCAATGGTCATCCCAACTTCTACCCCATAATCAGAAGGAATTTCTCCTAATTGCTTTAATACATCTACCTCAAAAGCTCTTTGCCCGGAAAGCGATGTATTAATAGTGTGTCCAGTATAAAATCGCACACCCAACCTAGCTAAACTCTTAACAAGTCCGAATCCTCCCTTTTTTTTAGCTGAAGGAAATCGAGCAATTGTCACATCTGTCTCACCCATTAATATAGGAGCAATGAGCTTATCCACATCAGAAGCAGTTTCTCCAATATCTGCATCCAAAAATACAACAATCTTGCTATCTCGTAATACTTTCTTTATACCGTAATTCATAGCAAATCCCTTGCCATAGTTTCTGTCTAGTTGGTAAGCTTCAACATCATTGCTTTTAGCAATGAGAAATGTGTCATCCTTTGAACCATCATCTATGACTACAATTTTATCTACATATTTAGAACTTTTTATGCCATCAATAGTATATTTAAGCCGATCCCCTTCATTATATGCAGGCAAAAGAACAGTAATTCGTTTAGACACTCCATCATCTCCTAATCAACATTTATAAATCCTTGAGGAATTAATTTTTCAGCAGTTTCTTTTTCACCAAAGTGTCCTTCTTGACCGCTTGCAACCATTAGCATTGCTACTTTTCCTATTACAGTATCTACATTATCAACTGTAGAAATTCTTAATTTTTTATAATCTGGAATATTTGAAAAAGTCATATTTGAATTTTCTACAGCCATAATCGGTATATTCCTTTTTTTAACATATTCAATCAGTGGAATTTCTATTTTATTTAATATCACTTTATCACTATTTATACTACCACCTGCAATAACAATATAGTCAATTGGAAAATGAAAATCTTCTGTGAAATCTATCATTTGCTTATCTTTTAAGTTTTTAACAAAATCCAATTGTTCACCAGTAATTAAGGTATTGGAAAGCTTCTGTATTAGACTCTTCTGAATTTCTTCTCTTGTTTCTCCTTCTAGATTTAATTCTTGTGCAATTTGACGTATATTATCCTCTTCTTTAAGCATAAAAGGATTTTGAATTAAAATATTTGTGACATTATTTACTCCTGCTTTTTTGAAAGCATCTGCGAGTCCAGAATATGCAAAATATTCACTTGTCTCCAATATTACCACGTTTAAATCTTTTAACTTGCTATCTACAATTTCTGGATAAATTGTATCAATAAATTTTTGGTTTTTTTCCCTTTGTAAAGTTAGATTATCGATTTTTCCTTGTAATTCATCTTGTTTTAATTTAAATTCATCAAATTTACTCTCAATCTGATAAACAAGCTCATGCTGTTGTTCCACAATTAAATCTTGTCCATCTAACATAATACCTATAAAGATGCCAATACCAATGGCTAAAAATATGGCTACAATGGTCATTACATAATATTTTAAATTGATCGTCAATCGTTATCCCTCCCACGACTATTTACATTGGAAAAATAAATTTTAATTTTATCATTAATAATTTTAATATTTGCTGAACAGGTGGATATAATATCCCTGCAATAAATATGGGAATCATAGCACCAAACACTAATCCAATAACATACTTCAACTTTATACTTTCTTTGTATAATTTATTAACACCTTTTGCATCAATAAGCTTACTTCCAACCTTTAATCTAACAAGAAAAGTGCTAGCCATTCCCTTTCTTCCTTTTTCAAGAAAATCAATCATATTGGAATGCGTTCCTACAGCCACAATTAACTCTGTTTCATTTTCGAAGGCCAATAGCATTGCAATATCCTCACTAGTTCCAGGGGCTGGAAATACAACATTATTTAAACCAAGGGTATTGATTCTATCTAATCCTGGTGCCCTACCATCAGGATACGCATGTACAACTATTTCTTTAGATGCTTTCAAGCATTTATCAGAAACACTGTCCATATCCCCAATAATCATATCTGGAACATATCCAAATTCCATAAGGGCATCACCACCACCATCAACGCCTATCAATATAGGATGGAATTCGTCAATATAATGTTTAATGGCATGCAAATCTTCTTTATAATTTTGTCCCCTTACTACAATTAACGTATGTCGTCCTTGAAAGGCAGTTTTCACTTTAGGAATTGCTAAATTACCAAGCAGCATATTTTTTTCTTTTTTGGCATATTCTAATGTGTTTTCAATAAATTTATCTAATTCTTCTTGAAAATTCTCCTTTGTTTCTTCAAGCAACATAGTAATGCTTTCCTCAGTTAAGATTGTACCACTTCCGATGTATTTTCCATCCAAATAAATTTCATTGCC
Source organism: Clostridiaceae bacterium 35-E11 (assembly GCA_038396625.1). GTDB lineage: Bacteria > Bacillota > Clostridia > Peptostreptococcales > Thermotaleaceae. The sequence goes on along the minus strand of CP121688.1, from coordinate 1,987,564 downwards.
CTGAATTTCTAATACATCATTTTCTTTAATAGTATCAAAAACTTCACTCCCAACATGATCTAAAATAGGTATTCCTGATCTTTGTAAAATTTCAGGACCTAGATTAGGATATCTACCACTAATAGATTGTTCTGCATTTATGACCATACGTGGTCTACACATCACTAAAGAGTTGGCTGCAATTTCATCCAAATCTTTATGCTTAATAACTGCAATTTCGCCAGCATTCAATCTATTAACAAGCTCTTTCGTTTTTTTATCTATTCTTGCAATTGATTTAATTAACATATATTTCCTCCAATTGCTTTTTCTTTAGTATTGCTATATTTTTATAAATCATGCAAATAAAAATCATTTTCCAACATTGCATATTATATCACAATCATATCACATTATATAGACGTTATAATTATTTTAAAATTTAAAAATCAGTACATAAAGAATCCACCTAACAAAAATGCTAGGTGAACCTTTTATAAAAAATTTAGATGCTACGTAGATTTCCTATCAAATAACTCTTAAAAGATACTTTCATGCTATGCCTTTATTTGTGGAATAAAAACTGTTGCATCCTCTGTTCCATCTAAGAGTTTATTTAATATATTTTCTTTTTTCCCATTCGTTAAGATCATAGGAATTCCATATCTGTTTACTTTTCTTGCAGCTTCAATTTTTGTAGCAATACCACCAGTTCCAAAATCATTTTCTTTTCCTATTTCAATTTTTTCCAGCAAAGCATCAATGTCTCTTACTTGATCCATTAAAATAGCATCTTTATATTCGTTTGGGTTTTTATCAAATACACCGTCGATATCACTAAGCAATATAAGCAAATCCGCATTCCAAAGATTTGCTGCTAGCGCAGCCAAAGTATCATTATCTCCTATTTTTATTTCATCAACGCTAACCGTATCATTTTCGTTAATGATAGGAATTACACCTTCATCTAACAAAGTAAATAAGGTGTTTCTTATGTTTAATGTTCTATTTGTGTCTAAAAAATCTTCACTTGTTAAAAGAATTTGACCAATATGAATATTATATTCATTAAACGCTTTTCGATAAGCATCCATCAATTCTACCTGTCCAATTGCACATAAAGCTTGTTTATAATGAATATCTTTTTTTCTCGCCCATTTACCAATTGTCGCCACCCCAGCAATAGTAGCCCCAGAAGATACAATTACAATTTGTTTCCCTTGACTATTCAAATTATAGATTTGTGTTGTAAGTTTTTTTAAAAATTCTCTATTGATTGTACCGTCATCATTAGATAAGGTATTACTTCCAATCTTTATAACAATTTTTTTACTTTCTTGAATAAGTTGAGAGATCATGATATCCTCCTATTTTCTAATTTGTCCATTCCCCATTATCGTATATTTCACAGTCACTAATTCATTTAATCCCATTGGACCTCGCGCATGAATTTTTTGTGTGCTGATACCCATTTCTCCTCCGAATCCAAATTCTCCTCCATCTGTAAATCTAGTTGAAGCATTCACATATACTGCTGCTGCATCTACTTGTCGTGTAAATAGATTTGCATGCATCAAGTTCTCTGTTAGTATAGCCTCTGAATGTTTTGTACCGTATTGATGGATATGTGAAATTGCAGCATGTACATCATCTACTACTTTCACTGCAATAATATAATCTAAATATTCTTCTTTCCAATCTTCCTCTGTAGCTTCTTTTATCGTTACAATCTCTTGTGTTTTTTTGCATCCACGAATTTCTACTCGTTCATTCAAGCGTTTATATAACTCAGGTAAAAATATACGTGCAATATTTTGATGCACTAACACAGTCTCACAGGCATTACACACCCCTGGGCGCTGTACTTTAGCATTTTCAATAATATCTACTGCACCTTCAAGATTTGCTGTTTCATCAACAAATATATGACAATTGCCAACACCTGTCTCAATCGTAGGAACAGAAGCATTCTTTACAACAAATTGTATTAATTCTCTTCCTCCTCTTGGAATAATCAAGTCTATATATTCATTTAAAGTTAACATTTCTGAAACCACTGTTCTATCTGCACGATCAATAAAACCAATAACCTCTTCTGAAATCGTACTCTTTTTCAACCCTTCTTTAATAGCATATACCAAAGCCTTATTAGAATGTATAGAAGAAGAACTACCTCTTAAAAGAATACAGTTGCCACTCTTTAATGCTAGAGCAAAGGCATCTACTGTAACATTAGGTCTAGATTCATAAATAATACCAATTACACCAAGGGGAACTGTCATCTTGCTTAATGTTAGTCCATTTTCTAAAGTCCATACCTCATTACTTTTCCATACAGGATCCTTAAGATCTATGATTGTATGAATTCCTTCTATCATACCATCTATTCTTTGCTGATTTAAACTTAAGCGATCAATCAAACTAGCTTTTACATTATTTTTTTTGGCTTCTTCAACATCTTTTTGATTTTCTTCCAAAATGAATGATTCATATTTTTTCAAACTAATTGCAACTTCTCTTAATGCTTCATTTTTAGATTTTGTATCAGTAACTGACAATGGTTGTGCCGCTTTATGCAATAATTTACACTTGTCTACTAAATATGACATATTTATCTCTCCCTTTCTTTATAGATTATATTTGTTCGATTTTTTCTTTTAACATTCCTATTACATGATTTTTTATTTGTATATCCAAATTATATCTACAAACAACAAAAAAACTCTCATCCCTTGAGGGACGAGAGTTTACCCGCGGTACCACCCTAATTAGCCAATTGACTCACTCAAAGTAATCGTAACGTGACTACAACCGTAATGACTTATTCGCCCTATGCTCTAGAGTGGGTTCAAAAAGGTAGTTTATACGGCTCTCACCAATGCCCTACTCTCTGTAAAACATTCCTCTTCTACTATTCTCCTTCATAGCATTTAAAAATATGGTATTTAAAGATGATTATATACAAAAAATAAATAGATGTCAATACAATGGTCATTTTATATATATATGCAATTTATAATATCTATATTTGATATACTCTCATTCGTTTTCTACAAAATAATTTATACTTTTAAGTCAACTGTAATACCCAATAAGTCTTTATTATTATCAAGTATAGGGTTGATATATGTATCAATAAATTCTGAGACTTGTTCCTTTGCTCTACCAGTAAACAGTTTTGCATCAATTAAGCAATGAATATCCTCTTTAGACAGTTGAAATATTGGATCATCCACAATTCTATTTAATAAATCATTTGCTTTTCCTTCTCTTTTTACCTGCTTTCCAGCTTCCATTGAATGAAGTCTAATCCTTTCATGCAATTCCTGTCTATCTCCACCTTTTTTTACAGCTTCCATCAAAATATTTTCTGTAGCCATAAATGGCAATTCATTCATAACATGTTGCTCAATGACTTTATCATATACGACTAAACCACTTGATACATTAATACATATTTCTAAAATAGCATCAATAGCTAGAAAAGTTTCAGGAATCGCCATTCTTCTATTTGCAGAATCATCTAAAGTTCTTTCAAACCACTGCGTAGAAGTAGTCATCGCGGGATTCATTGCCGCTGCTATAACATACCTAGCCAGTGATGCAACTCTTTCACTTCTCATAGGATTTCTTTTATATGCCATTGCTGAAGAACCAATTTGTGTAGATTCAAACGGCTCTTCCACCTCTTTTAAATGTTGTAATAAGCGAATATCATTCGTCATTTTGTGAAGACTTTGAGCAATTCCACTTAAAATAGAAAGTACTTTATAGTCAAGCTTCCTTGAATAAGTTTGACCAGTAACAGGAAAAGTCTTTTTAAATCCTAGTTTTTCAGCTACAAGTCTATCTAACTGTTTAACTTTTTCATGATCTCCCTCAAAAAGATTCAAAAAACTTGCTTGCGTACCAGTAGTCCCTTTTACACCTCTTAATTGAATGGTTGACAATATGTATTCAATATCTTCAAAATCCATAAGAATATCCATCAACCATAGGGTTGCTCTTTTACCCACAGTAGTTAATTGAGCTGGTTGAAAATGTGTAAAACCTAGCGTAGGAATATCTTTATAATTCATAGCAAATTTTGAAAGCTCGTTCATTAAGTTAATCATTTTTTTTCTGATTAAATGAATTGCTTTATTCATGATGATAACATCTGTATTATCTCCAACATAAGCACTTGTAGCACCAAGATGGATAATTGGTTTTGCTTTAGGACACTGCACACCAAAAGCATATACATGCGCCATGACATCATGTCTTGTTTCCTTCTCTCTAGCGACTGCTACATCATAATTGATATCGTCACTAAATTTTTTCATTTCCGCTATTTGTTCATCTGTTATTTGTATTCCCAATTCTTTTTGGGATTCAGCAAGTGCAATCCAAAGTCTTCTCCAAGTTCTAAACTTTTCATCTGAAGAAAAAATTTGCGCCATTTCTTTACTTGCATATCTTGTAATTAATGGATTTTCATATATTTCTGCCAAGTTCTCTTCTCCTTTCATCTTCTACTCAATCTACATTAGTATTATACAATAGTTAACTTTAAAGCACAAACATATTACATGCATCTATCCAAAAGAGATCAATCACTTCATTAATATTTTATAAATTCTTTAATGACTCTTTCATTCGAGTCATTAATTCATAGGAAATTCCAACACTTCCGATACTTGGAACTCCATTAATCAGAATATCATGATAATCTGAGCCTCCTGTAACAAAAAGATGAAATTTTTTTGCTAAATCTAAATATTTTTTACTATCTTCAGTTGAATGTTTCGTATGAAAAACCTCAATACCTTTAAATCCTTTGTGAATCAATGTTTCTATATTTATTGTTTTATCAATTAAGCCAGGATGTGCTAATACAGGTATACCTTTTGCTTCTCTTATAATCTTAATTGCTTCTTCAACGTTTAGTTTAAACCTTTCAGCATATGCTGGTTTTCCTCTACCCAACAATTTTTCAAATGCTTCCTCTATAGAAGCAACATATCCTTTACTAACAAGAATTCGAGCAATATGGGGTCTTCCAATAGCACCTTTGTTAGATTGTTCGCATACCTCTGCAAAATCAACATCATACTGTAGATTTCTTAGGCGTTGAATTATTTTCTTAGATCTTTCTAATCTTTGCTCCTTTATTTTATTTGTAATCTCAACTATAATATTGTTGGCAAAATCGATAAAATATCCTAATACGTGGACTTCTATATCATTATAAAATGTACTAAATTCTATACCAGGAATCATCATAAAGTCACTATATTTTTTTGATATTTCTATTGCTTCTTTTACACCATCTATTGTATCATGATCTGTAATTGCTATTGCCTTCATACCTAATTTTACTCCCCAATCAACAATTTCTCTAGGTGAAAAAATACCATCAGAAGCACTTGTATGAACATGCATATCTACATCATACATAAACTCACTCCATTCTTTAAAAATCCTTTCTATTTATCATTATTATATATAATTCTTACGTGGTTTATTAAATCTTTATCAACACAAAAAAACCTGCATTAAAGCAGGTTTTTTAGTAACAATATATTATCTTGGTTCTACAATTAATTTAATTGCTGTTCTTTCTTCCCCGTCTATTAATATGTCAGTAAAAGCAGGGATGCAGATTAAGTCAACACCACTAGGAGCAACGAATCCTCTAGCAATAGCTACTGCTTTCACTGCTTGATTTAGAGCACCCGCACCAATAGCTTGGATCTCGGCAGCCCCGCGTTCGCGTAAAACGCCAGCCAATGCTCCTGCAACAGAATTTGGACTTGATTTTGCTGATACTTTTAATACTTCCATGATTACAGTCCCCCCAAATTTTAAGATTCCATGCATTTCATTATAAATTGATTTTGATCTGATTTATTATATTCTACAAATGTATAAAAAACCCTTTTTTTTTATGTAACAAATTAGAAAATTTAAACAAATGGTTTTGGGAGACAGTTATATTTTTTTCATCAAATTATTATAAATCAAAGCTTTATCTAATCAACAAATTTTCTCGTCTGCTAGCTGATATCTCTTCGTTTATAAAAATAAAAGAAGCATAAGCTCCTTTTATTTTGCATATTCAATGGCCCTAGTTTCTCTTATAACATTTACTTTTATTTGACCAGGATACTCTAATTCATTTTCAATTTTTTTAGTTATTTCCCTAGCAAGATAAATAATATCTTCATCTACCATTTCCTCAGGTTTTACCATAATTCGTATTTCCCTACCTGCCTGAATAGCAAAGGATTTCTCAACGCCATTATAAGAATTCGCTATTTCTTCTAGTTTTTGTAGGCGTTTAATATATGTCTCAAGTGTTTCACGTCTTGCACCAGGTCTAGCTGCGGATATAGCATCTGCGGCTGTAACCAATACGGCTTCAATAGTCTGAGGTTCGTAATCACCATGATGTGTAGACATAGCATGTATTACTTCATTAGACTCTTTATACTTTCTAAGTAACTCCATTCCAATTTCTACATGGGTTCCCTCAACTTCATGGTCCACTGCTTTACCTATATCGTGAAGTAACCCTGCTCTTTTAGCTAGTTTTATATCTGTTCCCAATTCAGTAGCTATTAAACCAGCTAAATGTGACACTTCTATGGAATGTTTTAAAACGTTTTGGCCATAACTAGTTCTATATTTCAATCTACCTAGCAATCTAACTAATTCAGGATGAAGGCTGTGAACACCAGTTTCAAATGTAGCTTGTTCCCCTTCTTCTTTAATGATGTTATTTACTTCTTTTTTTGCTTTATCTACCATTTCTTCAATTCGTGCAGGATGAATTCTCCCATCTACAATAAGCTTTTCTAGAGCTATTCTAGCCACTTCTCTTCTAATTGGATCAAATCCCGATAAAATAACTGCTTCCGGTGTATCATCAATTATTAAATCTATTCCTGTTAATGTTTCAAGTGCCCTAATATTTCTACCTTCTCTACCAATGATTCTACCTTTCATCTCATCATTAGGAAGAGCTACTACAGAAACTGTTGTTTCCGCTACATGATCTGCAGCACACTTTTGTATTGCATAAGCAATAATCTCTTTGGCCTTCTTTTCTCCATCTTCCTTTGCTTTCTGTTCAATATCTTTGATCATCATTACAGCTTCATGCTTTATTTCTTTTTCAATGTCATTTAGCAATATTTCTTTTGCTTGTTCAGATGTAAGACCAGATATTCTTTCTAATTCTTCAAGCTGCTTTTCATACAACTGGTTTATTTGTTCTTTCTTTTCAGCAGCTTCTTTAATTTTCTTATTTAAGGTTTCATCTTTCTTTTCTAAGTTATCAGCTTTTCTATCTAGCATTTCTTCTTTCTGAAGAAGCCTTCTTTCTAATCTCTGATTCTCACTTCGTCTTTCTCTGCTTTCTCTTTCAAGTTCATTTCTTAATCTATGAACTTCTTCTTTTGCTTCAAGTAAAATTTCTTTTTTAGAGGTTTCTGCTTGTCTTTCAGCTTCAGTAACAATCTCTTTTGCTTTCTCCTCTGCACTATTGATTTTACCTTCAGCTATATTCTTTCTCGTAAAATAACCAGCTCCAAAACCTATAACAACTGTTGCAATTAATACGACTATAACAATAAGATTAATACATCAACACCTCCCCTTCTAAAAACTCGGGTAAATAATAAAACCGAGAAACCTCGGTTTTAAAATCTTTCACTATGTGATTATAGAGTAAAAATTTAAAACACTAGCCAGGCCTCTTTTAAAATGCATTGATACACCAATTTCTGATATAATTGTATATCTTTTTTTATATACTGTCAAGCTGAACTTCATATTCCCTAAAACAATACACAGCAGATATAGGATTCATAAACTTTCACTATAAAATAATGAAGTGCATCAATTTCTCTCTATGTAAAAAAACCCCTTTTGGGGTTTTTGGTTTTTATTTCGTTGCTTTTTCAGCCATTTCTTCTTCATGAGATTGCTGGGTTGTAACAAGAGGTAGTTTATTTAATTCTCTCACCTTATTTTCTATTTCTAGAGCTATTTCAAAATTATCTTGTAAGAATTGTTTTGCATTTTCTCGTCCTTGTCCAAGTCTATGATCCTCATAACTATACCATGACCCAGATTTTTTTATGATGTCAGTTTTGACTGCACAATCTAATATACCACCTTCTCTTGAAATCCCTGTACCATACATAATATCAAATTCTGCTTGTCTAAAGGGAGGTGCTACTTTATTTTTTACTACTTTAACTCTTGTCCTATTGCCCATAACATCTTCTCCCTGTTTAATAGATTCTATTCTTCTTACATCTAATCGAACAGAAGCATAGAATTTCAGAGCCCTTCCACCTGTAGTTGTTTCTGGATTTCCAAACATAATTCCTACTTTTTCTCTTAATTGGTTAATAAATACAGCAGAGGTTTTTGACTTATTTATCACCCCCGCTAGTTTTCTTAGAGCCTGTGACATCAATCGTGCCTGTAACCCTACATGACTATCTCCCATATCCCCTTGAATTTCTGCTTTTGGAACAAGTGCAGCAACCGAATCCACAACAATGATATCAATTGCACCGCTTCTCACCAATGCTTCACATATTTCTAATGCCTGTTCTCCTGTGTCTGGCTGTGATACAATCAAGTCATCTATATTAACACCTAAGTTTTTTGCATAAACAGGATCTAATGCATGCTCAGCATCGACAAAAGCGGCTACACCTCCTTTTTTTTGCGCTTCAGCAATCATATGAAGAGCAACTGTTGTTTTTCCAGAAGATTCCGGCCCATATATTTCAATAATTCTGCCTCTAGGTATACCCCCAATTCCAATAGCAATATCTAAATCTAACGAACCTGTTGATATAGATTCAATATTTAACCTAGATGTATCCTCTCCAAGTTTCATGATAGATCCTTTTCCAAATTGCTTTTCTATTTGACTCATTGCAGCTTCTAAAGCTTTCTTTTTCTCTTCCATAGTACCCCAGATTATTATATCTGGTTTTCACCTACCTTTCTATGGTGTCGAACGCATGTTCTAGTAAGATTATATATGATTTTTCTGCCTCGGTCAACAAAAACTTTTATCCTATACTCTTTCTAATCATATCAAGAGCTAATAGAGCTGTATAGTTTCTAATTCTGTCTCGATCTCCAAATATGTTATATTGATTGCATATAATTTTATCTTTATAGGTTATTGCAATATAAACTAATCCTACAGGTTTTTCTTTTGTTCCACCACCAGGTCCAGCAATACCCGTTACCGAAAGACATATGTCACTTTCTGTTTTCTTTTTAAGCCCTAAAACCATTTCTTTGGCAGTTTCCTCACTTACTGCACCCTTTTCTTTTAATGTACTTTCTTTGACGCCTAATTCTTGTATTTTTGCTTGATTACTGTAAGTTACAATGCTTCTATCTAAACACTGTGATATTCCTGGCATTTCTGTTAATTTTGCAGCAATTAATCCTCCTGTACACGACTCAGCTAAGGAAATTGTCAGTTTGTGTTCCAATAATTTTTTTGCTACTACTTCAACCATTTCTTCATCATTATCACTATAGATATATTGATCTAATCTGTTTTTTATTTCTTTTATGACAGGGGCAATTATTTGATTGGCCTCTAAAACACTATGTGCTTTTGCAGTAATTCTAGCACTAACTTCTCCTTGTTTTGCATAGGTTGCAATCGTAGGATTAGATTGATTGGATATTAAATCAAGCAATTTTGTTTCAAGGAATGATTCACCAATACCAAAAAATCTTACAACCTTTGAAAAAATTATATCCGCTGATTTTTCTTTTAGATAACTTTTTACGTAGTTTTCAAACATATATTGCATCTCTTTTGGTGGTCCTGGTAAAGTAATAATAATTTTTTTACTAATTTCCAATAAAAAACCTGGTGCCGTGCCACAATCATTTGGTAACACAACACTATCCTCCGGTAAATATACCTGTTTTACATTATTTTCACTCATAGGTTTCCCTAGTTTTTTAAAGAAACCATATAATTTCTCATAGGAGGCTTGATGGAGTTCTAGGTCTTTGCCTGTAACTTGTGCAATTGTTTCTTTTGTAAGATCATCTTGTGTAGGTCCTAGTCCTCCTGTGGTAATAATTAAGTCAGATTTAGACATGGCATAAGTAAAAATCTCTTTCAATCTATCCCCATTATCACCCACGGTAAAATGAAAATAAACATTGATTCCTAATGCATTTAATTGTTGTGATAGATAAACAGTATTGGTATTAACAATTTGACCAAATAAAATCTCTGTACCTACACTTATAATAGAACAGTTCATAATTTCATTCCTCCTTTATATTTAAAAATGACAAAAAGCAGCTGTGCTGCTTTTATTGTTTCAATACATGTCTGTTTAAATATAAATAATCTACCCCTGAAACAATGGTTAAAATCACTGCAATCCATAGAGTAATTGTACTAAATGGAAAATTAATCAAACGAAATGGATAATTGTTAATTAAAATAGAGATAATAGCAACAATTTGAGCCAGCGTCTTTAGTTTTCCCCACCAACTAGCCGCAATAACAATTCCTTCTGACGCTGCAACCGCTCTTAAAATACTAATTGTATACTCTCTAGAAATAATAACAACTACAATCCATGCAGGTAATTTATCCATTTGAACAAGACAAACTAAAGCTGCTGTAACTAGAAGTTTATCTGCTAATGGATCCATGAATTTCCCAAATTTTGTGATTTGATTCCTGCTTCTTGCTATATATCCATCTAACGTATCGGTTATGGCCGCAATTGTAAAAATAGCAGCTGCGATATACATGCCATAAGGAATCTTATTTAAGAGCACAATCATAAATACTGGAACTAAAAAGATCCTAGCAACGGTCAATTTGTTGGCAAGATTCATTTAACATCTCTCCTAATAAATCATATTCTAACGCATCTGTTATTTTAACCTTTACTAAATCTCCTATATTTATTAAATCTACTGTAGTAAAGTAAACAACGCCATCTACTTCTGGCGCATCGTATATAGTTCTACCTATATATACATTCTCACCTTCTACTTGTTCCTCTACCAGTATATCATAAACTTTACCTAATTTCTCCATATTTTTTTGTGCTGAAATTTCTTTTTGAATATGCATAATTTCATCTCTTCTTTGGTCCTTTATTACATCTAGAACTTGATCATCGAACTTTGCCGCTGGTGTATTTTCTTCTTGTGAATAAGTAAACACCCCTAGTCTATCAAACTTCACTTCTTCTACAAAGTTTTTTAATTCTTCAAACTGTTCCGATGTTTCTCCTGGAAAACCTACGATCAAAGAAGTTCTCAGATGAATGTTCGGCACTTTGATGCGCAATTTTTTAATAGTATTTAAGATATGTTCTTTTGTTGTTTGTCTATTCATCCTTTTTAATATCATATTATTACAATGTTGAATTGGTAAGTCTAAATATTTACATATTTTATCTTCTTCTGCTATGGTATCGATTAATTCATCTGAAATTACATCAGGATAACAATATAAAACCCTTATCCATCTCAACGATTCAATCTGACAAAGCTCTTTTAGTAGCATAGATAGTTTAAACTCACCATATAAATCTATTCCATATCTTGTGGTATCCTGAGCAATTAATATAATTTCTTTAACTCCTTTAGACACCATATCTTGCGCTTCTCGAATGATATGTTCCATTTTTCTGCTTCTATACCCTCCTCGTAACTTAGGAATAATGCAATAAGTGCAACAATTATCACAGCCTTCAGCAATTTTAAGATATGCAGTATAGGAAGGTGTGCTTAATATTCTTGGTAAATCTTCTGAAATCTCTATGTTTATATTGCCGGATTTCATCACTTTATTTCCTTTTAATGTTTCACTAATAATTTCAATGATCTCTGGATAATTTCCTGTCCCTACAACTGCATCTATTTCCGGTAATTCTTCCATTAATTCCTTCGTATATCTTTCTCCTAAGCAACCTGCTACCACTAACATTTTGCAGTTTCCCTCTATTTTTAATCTTCCTAATTCAATAATCGTATCGATAGATTCTTGTTTAGCAGATTCAATAAATCCACAGGTATTCACGATAATGATTTCTGCTTGATGTTTATCATAAACCAGTTGGTAATTATATTGAGATAATAAACCCATCATTACCTCTGAATCTACTAAATTTTTAGCACAGCCTAATGATTCAATAAACACTTTAAAGTCCATTATATAACTCCTTTCATTGCTACTAAAAATTTTTTGTGAAAAATTCTATTATTTGTGAGATTGCATCATCCATATTTACATATTCAATAATTAAATCATAATGCTCATACTTGTCAATCGAATATCTATATAGTGGATCATAATAATACTCTATAAGATATTTGATTACAGAAATATAATCTTTTTGTTCAATTTTCTTTAACAATTTATCCACTGGGTCATTACCAAGTCTTTTTCTTAAATGATGAACTGCTTTTTTAATTTTATCATCCTGTCTTTCCAGTGTCCCTACATAATCATTTAAAATAATCTCAACCCTATTGTTCATGGTAGTATGAATTAAAATATGATATCCACTAATCATTTGATTATAAATACTATCAGGAACTTGAACACTTCCAATCCTTTTACTTTCACTTTCTACAAATATATACTTGTTTTTTGTAAAGTATAAACAATTGAAGAGATATGTTTCAAACATTTTTTGTGAAGGTGGCTTCCCTTCAAAAACAATATCACCAAAAACAGAGCCACTATTTTTCGCCATTCTTTCTAAGTTCAACACAGTATAGCCTATGGTTTCTAATCTTTCAAGTATATGTGTTTTTCCCACACCGGTTAATCCATGGAGCATAATGAATTGATACGGATCTATACTATTTTTTAAAAAGTTTACTACATATCTTCTATAAGCTTTATACCCTCCTATTAGTTGATATACATTTGTAATTCTTAGCATATCTAAAAAATCACATGTAGATTTACTTCTCATCCCACCTCTCCAACAAAAAATAATCACACGATCATATTTTTTTGAATATTCTTTAATCTGGGCATATATACTAGGTAATTTTGGTGCAACATATTTTAAACCTTCTACTGTAGCTTGTTCCACACTTTCCATTCGATAAATTGTCCCTACCATTGCTCTTTCTATATCATCTAGTATAGGTATATTAATAGCGCCATAAATAGTGGCTTCCTTATATTCTGATGGAGACCTTACATCAATAAACACTACATTTTGCATTTCTAATGCTTTTTCAATATTTATTACCTGCATAAAATCCATCCCTCTATTTTTATATTTCTAATGTATAACTATATTCTTTACATTTTTTCATCTTTTAAAATCATAGGAAGAGTAGAACGCTATATTCTACTCTTCATTTCTTCTAGTTCTTCTTTAGATATTAGAACTTGTCTTGGTTTACTTCCTTCATGCTGTCCCACAATACCTCTTTCCTCCATTTCATCAATTAATCTAGCTGCTCGATTATATCCTATTCTAAATCTTCTCTGTAACATAGAAATGGATGCCTGTTCTGTTTCCACCACCAATTCTATTGCGTCCTTTAATAGTTCATCGGCTGAATGATTGTCTAAAGATACATCATTTTCGACTTTATCTATGATATCTTCTTCATATTTATTTTCAGTAACCTGCCCTTTCACAAATTCAACTACAGATTCTACTTCTTTATCTGAAATAAATGCGCCTTGAATACGTATAGGTTTAGAAGCACCTACCGGATAAAACAACATATCTCCTTTTCCTAGTAGTTTTTCTGCTCCTCCCATATCTAATATCGTCCTAGAATCTGCTTGAGATGATACCGAAAAAGCAATACGTGATGGGATATTTGCTTTAATGACACCAGTTATTACATCTACAGATGGTCTTTGTGTAGCAACAATTAAGTGTATCCCTGCCGCCCGAGCCATTTGAGCTAGCCTACAAATACCATCTTCAACCTGTCCAGGAGCTACCATCATTAAATCAGCAAGTTCATCAATGATAATCACAATTTTAGGTAACATCTCTTGTGCTTCATTATTCATTTTTTCATTATAGCTGGTGATATCACGCACATTGTTTTGGGCGAAATATTTGTATCTGTTGGTCATCTCTTGTACAGCCCAATTAAGGGCACTAGATGCTTTTTTAGGATCCGTTACCACAGGAATTAAAAGGTGTGGAATACCGTTATAATTATTTAGTTCAACTACTTTAGGATCTATTAAAAGTAATTTTACTTCGTCAGGTGTAGCCTTATATAATATACTGGTAATTAAGGTATTAATGCATACACTTTTTCCTGAACCAGTAGCCCCAGCTATAAGCATATGTGGCATTTTAGCCAAATCTGCAATTACTGGATTACCAGCAATATCTTTCCCTAATACAAAGGTTAATTTTGAATCACTATTAGAAAATTTTTCACTTTCCAAAACTTCTTTAACTGTAACAGTCGCAATATGATCATTAGGAATTTCTATACCTACAGCAGCTTTTCCTGGAATTGGTGCCTCTATTCTAATATTTGAAGCTGCCAAGTTTAGGGCAATATCATCAGACAAATTCACAATTTTACTTACTTTCACCCCTGGGCTTGGCTGAATCTCATATCGGGTTATAGTGGGACCTTTGCTGACTTGCATAACTTTTGCATCTACTCCAAAATTTTCCAACGTTTCTTCTAATGTTTTTGCCTTCATAATAATCTCTTTCTTATCATTTTTTGTATGTGAGATGGTATTATCTTGTAGCAAGGTAAAATCAGGAAATATATAAGATGTCTCAGACTTTTTCGAATGAGTAATCTGCATGTTTATAACTTCCACATCATTATCATCTTCTGCTATTATATCGTTTTTGCTGTGTTGTTGGACATCTGAGTCTATACCTTGCTCATTTGTGCTTACAGATAATGCACTTTCTCGTGTAAAATCTAAAATTTTAATTTTCTCTTCTATGTCTTTCTGGTTAACATTGTTGGATTCGTTGCTCTGCTTTGATACTATCACGTTTTCTTTGTTTTTTGTAGATTCTTTAGGTTCATACTTAGGAATTTGAATAAATTCCATAATTGTTTGACTGATAAATGTAATTAATTTCATAAGCATTTTTTTACACTTTCTTATCAAGTCAACTAATGAGATTCTTGTTAGCATGATAAATGAAACCATCATAAATGTAACAATTACTACATAACTTCCATTTTTTCCTATCAACTTTATACTTATAAAAGCTAAAACGCTCCCTATCAGACCTCCACCTAACCCTTCAATTCCTTGACGATATACTTGTACTAAATTCTCAAATTTAAACATTTCATTTGGTATATATTCAGCAGTCTGAATGGCATATAACATGATGTACCCTATGTACAAAATTAATATAGAAATTTTTAACTTAATATCAAAAAAACTTAGCTTTCCGGTCATAGAAAAAATGCCTACTATAATAACTAAATAAGGAAGCAGGTATGCTGGAGTAGATAAAAGCCCCATTAGATTGAATTTTATAAACTTACCTAGTTCTCCTGTGGATTGTGTTTGCAGACTTATTAGTAATAATATGCCTATAGAGATAATAAATATGGAGATAATTTCATTTTTTAGAGTAGATTGATTTTTATTATTCTTTCTATTTGTTCTTTTTCTTGCCATGGTATTTCACCTCACTATCCTATTAGAAAAAGCACAGATTAACTGTGCCACAAGCTAATAATTATAATGATTAAGCCAACTATCCAGGTATAATAAGAAAAATAATACAATTTTTTTCTTATTATAAAGCTAATCATGGGCTTTATTGCTATAATTTCTAATACTGCTACTGATAACACGCCTATAAAACCAATCCAAACGGGAATATTTGCTGTTCCTATTACTTAAGCATCCTTTTAAAAAACAAAGTGTTAATATTAAATATTAACACTTTGACATTGATATTATAACATAAGCCTCTAAATTATTCTATTGTAAATTATTTTTAATTAATATTTCTTGATTTTTATTCTTCTTAATTGTAATCAATTCTTTAAGCTTAGACATAGCATCGCTTAGTCCACCAACTTCATCAATCAAACCTACCTTTACAGCTTCTTTTCCTATTAATATCGTCCCAACATCGTTAGCGATTTCATCTGTTTCACTCATTAAGTTTACAATCACCTCTCTGGGTACTTTTGATGTCCTCGTAATAAATCTAATAATTCTTTCCTGCATTTTTTGGAAATATTTAAATGTCTGTGGAACGCCTATTACCAATCCAGTCATTCTTATGGGATGTATTGTCATTGTAGCTGTTTCTGCAATAAAAGAATGATTGCTAGCTGTTGCCAAAGGAACACCAATACTATGTCCTCCTCCTAAAACTAAAGAAACTGTAGGTTTTGACATGCTCGAAATCATTTCTGCTATGGCTAGACCTGCTTCTACATCCCCTCCAACCGTATTCAAAATGGTAATCATTCCATCAATATTAGGATTTTCTTCTACTGCAATTAATTGAGGAATAATGTGTTCATATTTTGTTGATTTATTTTGCGGAGGAGAAACCACATGGCCCTCTATATGTCCTATAATCGTCAAATAATGTATATTACTCGGCATATCAGGAATACTATGATTTCCTACACTCTTGATATTATCTAACTGTGGATTGACCTGTACCTTTACCTTTTTCTCATGAGGCATATTAGGCTGAGGTTGTATTTCAGGAGGTGCTGTAGTTGTTTTATTTTGTTTATCTTTCATGTTTTCACACTCCAATTGCTTGTTATTTTGACCATTGCTTCTTTAATAAAGCCATTGACTTTCTCTATCACTATTTCTCATATGACCAACAAAATTTTTCATTTTCTATTAAACATTTTCTGGCAGTCAAAATTAAATGTATCCTGCCAATCAATAAACAATACTTCTTAAATTATTTTTTCCAATAAAAAAACTACTATGCAGAAAGTTTTATGTCTTTATAGTAGTTTTCATTATAAAATGATACTTAAATTTTTCAAAAAATTTTTCATTTATTTAGCAAGGTTAAACTCCCTATGCAAAGCATTCACCGCAACCTCTATATCTTCTTTTTTCACTAGGCATGATATAGTAGTATGGGAATCTGCACTTTGTAGTATTTTTACATTTTCACGGGCTAAAGCTTTTACAATTCTGCCCATTACTCCTGGTATGCCACGCATCTTGTGTCCTATCGCTGTAACTTTACTGCAATCTTTTATAATGTTATAGTCAAATTCATTTTTAATCAATATGTTTTCTACCTGTTCAACCTTTTCTAAATCAATAGTAAAAATCTTTTTGTCAATAAAAAAATTTATTAGGTCTATGCTAATATAATTATTCGTTAATGCATCCATTAACAATTCATTTGTTTCAATAGAATCTTCAAAGTATACAGTTACTTGAGCTATATCATTTTTATGAGTTATTGCTGTTAGCAAATTATCCATCGATGTATTTTTATCATATTTATCAATATACAATTCTTTATTATTAATAACCGTCCCTGGACTATTCGATAGTGTACTTTTTACCTTTAAAGTAAGATTTCCTCGTCTAGCAATAACTACTGCCCTGGGATGAACAACCTTCGCACCATCTTCAGCCATTTGATATATTTCATCATATCCTATACTATTAATAACCCTTGCTTCAGGAACCAATCTAGGATCAGCTGTCATCACACCTTCTACATCTGTATATATTTCTACTACATCAGCAGCTAACGCTTCTCCTAATAGAGCTGCTGATGTGTCACTACCACCTCTCCCTAATGTTGTAAATTCGCCATCTTCCGTCATACCTTGAAACCCAGTAACCACTGGAATGAATCCTTTTTCTAAAAATGTCAATATCTTTTGTGTGTCTACTCTCATCACTTCTGCATTTCCATAATTATGATCCGTAATAATTCCAGCTTGATAGCCATTCAATGCAACTGCTGAGTAACCCAGTGATTTAATCGTGTTTGCTAAAATTACAGATGAAATAATTTCCCCACATGCCATAATCATGTCCAATTCCCTACTATGACATTCTTTAAAAGTAGTATTTGCCAAATCTATTAATGTATCTGTGGCATAAGGGTCTCCCTTTCTTCCTATTGCAGATACCACAACCACAGGATGTTTGCCTTCTTTTTTCGCTTTAATAACTTTATGTGCTACAATTTCTCTAATTTCTTTAGTTGCTACAGATGTCCCGCCAAATTTTTGAATAATAATATCCATAACCCTCCTCCTAACCAGATATATACCTATATATTAGCATAATTTAATAACATTTTCTACACATATTGAGCAAATATATGGTTATATATTTATGTTATGATAAGGTTTAGATTTTGGGAACAATATATTTTAGCAAGCCAAAGCTATAAAGAAAATTTTTTTACAGGAAAAGATTCTTCGTCTAGTTCAATGATAATCATATCATTTCCTATTTTTCTTACACAGTCCCATGGAATTTCTATAAAGTTTTTATCATAAAAAATAGAAAACTGACTTTTAAAATTTGGTACTAGTATGGCTCTAATTTTACCATTTCGCTCGTCTATCAACAGTTCCGACTCTGCTAGAATGCCTAAACGCCCTCCATCACTTAAATTAACAATTTCTTTTCCTCCCAATTTGCTTAATCTCATTTTTTCCCTCCTACTCCTATTGAGATTTTATCCAGCACTATTTTAATGCTTGTTTTCATCATAAAAATATTAAAAAACTGGATAGTGTCTTTCAAACATTCAGTGACAATATTACCTATTGTCACTGAATCAAGCTATACTTTTATATTCTATTTTATTTGTGATGAAGGAATATTATTACATACTTTAAACACCTGTATGCCCAAATCCTCCTGTTCCTCTTTTCGTTTCTTCTAAAAATTCGCCTTGTTCCCATATAATTTTTTCATATTTGCAAATCACTAGCTGTGCAATTCGATCTCCATTTTTAATAATAAAATCTTCATCTCCCCAATTAATCAATGGAATTTTTATTTCTCCCCGATAGTCACTATCAATCGTCCCTATTCCATTTACTAATCCTATACCATATTTAATTGCTAATCCACTTCTTGCCCTAACTTGTCCTTCCATTCCTTCTGGTAGTTCAATATATAGTCCCGTAGATACCAATGCCCTTTCACCTGGTTTTATAACGATTTTTTCTTTCAGATTTGCTCTTAAATCCATACCTGCTGCACCAGATGTCTCATATTTAGGCAGTGATACACCTTCAGCTACTTTTATTTTAATTTTATACAATTTATTTACCTCCTTAATATAAAAGATATTAGCTTTCGCTAACATCTTTAAAATTTAAAAATTCACATACTATAATCGTAAAGATCCATTCCATTAACAGGATCTTTTACTGCCTTTATGCTTTGGCTTTGTAAATATATTATTTTATAGCTTATAATATATCCTTATATTTTGTTTTGCATTTTATTATATCTGAAAAAAGGATCGAATATCTAAATTATCATCAATTTTTCCAACTGCAACTATAGAAGCTTTGTCTAAGTCAAAAATTTTATCAATGACCTTACGTATATCTTGCATCGTAATATCATCAATCTTTTGCAAAATTTCTTTTTGGGAATAGATTCTATCTAATAGCAATTCTGATTTTCCTATTGCAGACATCCTGCTACTCGTACTCTCCAATCCTAGAATATAGTTACCTTTCAATTGTTCCTTTGATTTTAATAGTTCCTCTTCTGTAATTCCATCTTTTTTCATTACATTAATTTCTTTACTAATCAGTTTACTTACTTCTTGTAATTGAACAGGATTGATTCCTGCATAAATCGTAAACAGTCCTATTTTCTTATAAGCAGATGGATAGGAAAATACTGAATATGCCAAGCCTTTATCTTCTCGTATATTTTGAAATAATCTTGAACTCATACTACCACCAAAGACAGTATTCATAAGCAATAAAGGGTAAAAATCTATACTCGTTAAAGGCATTCCTTTAAATCCTATACATAGATGAAGCTGTTCTATATCTTTATATTTTACAGCTGTACTTGTTTGAAAATCTAATTCACCTTTTAACTGCTGTCCATTATTCTTATTCTCATATTTATTAAATTTTTCCTCAAGTAATTGAAGTAATAGCTTTTCATCAAAGTTTCCAGCTACTGAAACAACAATATTATTTATCGTATAATTCTTTTGCATGTAGTCAATCATCATGCTCCTATCAATATTCTCTACTGTTTTGCGGTTTCCTAGTATAGGTAATCCTAAAGAATGATTTTCAAATACTGTTTTAGCTAATAGATCATGGGCATTATCTTCTGGAGAATCTTCATACATATTAATTTCTTCTAATATTACACTTTTTTCTTTTGCAATTTCACTAGAACGAAACGTTGATTGAAACAACATGTCTGTTAATACATCAATTGCTATTCCAACATGGGTATCCAATACTTTTACATAATAGCAAGTACATTCTTTACTAGTAAAGGCATTTAACTGTCCTCCTATATTATCAATTGCTCCAGCGATTTCCTTTGCCGTTCTCTCTTGTGTTCCTTTAAATAACATATGTTCAATAAAATGGCTAATACCATTATTCTCTTCACTTTCGTAAATAGATCCTGCTTTAATCCAAAATCCCAAAGAAACTGATTTTACATGTGGAATTTTTTCTAGTACAACTCTCACACCATTATTTAATATATATTTTTGATACATCTTTTCCTCCTGTTTTACTTAGTAAACAACATATAGATATTATAATTTAGTATACCGTAATAATCAAGAAAAAAAACATTTATTCCAATAGATCTGAAACTGTTCCTATTTCTATTCCTTCTTTTCTAATTTTATCAATAATATAAGGTAAAGCTTCAATAGTTGCAGGTTTAGGATGCATTAATAGTATGGCTCCTTGGTGAGGTTTTTTCATTACTCTATTAATAATTACAGGAGCTGTAGAATCCTCTCTCCAATCAATGGTATCAATACTCCATAAGATAGTCTTATATCCAAGCCTATTTGCTACCTCTAAAGTAGTATTACTAAAATCTCCTGCTGGAGGTGCAAAATATTTGAGATCAATACCCAATATGTTTTTAATAATCTCTTCAGTTTTATAAATTTCATCATAATTTTGTTGTGCATTGATTTTACTGTGCATTTTATGGCTATATGCATGGTTTCCAATCTCATGCTCTTTTGCATAAATTAATTTTAATAAATCTGGATTATTAGACGCCCATCTTCCTGTAATAAAGAATGTAATCTTAACATTCTTTTCTTCCAAAATATCTAAAAGTTTTGAAAGAACTTCATTTCCCCAATCCACATTACAGGTTATTGCCATCTTATTGGATTTAGGATCTCCATTTCTAATAGGCTCATTTGGTGATTCTATTAAAAAAGTGTTTATATTATCTTTTCCACAATAAGAAAAAACTAACAGCATAAGAATTAATGCACCAATACTAATGATAAGCTTATTTTTGGATATAATCACAACCTTCACTTTTTACCTCCTCACTAAATTCATCTTTGTTTATATATCATATATTTATTCAGTAAATCTTTCTGTATCACTAAAGTTTTCCTGTTTCTCCACTTCTTTTCTTGTAAGTACTCTTTTATAAAATAAAAAACATAAACCTGAATGGGTTTATGTTATGTCTTGTTATTCTTTTTTTGTAGATTCACCATCTTCTGAAAGTACAGCTTTTCTAGATAAGTTTATTCTTCCTTGCTTATCAATTTCTATCACTTTTACTAATACTTCATCGCCAACTTTTAATACATCTTCTACTTTAGGAATTTTTTCTTTAGCAATCTGAGAAATATGAAGCAAGCCTTCTTTTCCTGGCAAAATTTCAACAAATGCTCCAAAATTAAGGATTCTTACAACTTTCCCCATGTAAATTTCTCCAACTTCTACTTCTTTAACAATATCTTGAACCATTTTCAAGGCTTTATTTCCTTCTTCAACATTAGAAGCAGTAATAAATACACGTCCATCATCTTCAATGTCAATTTTAACATTTGTTTCATCAATAATTTTATTGATCGTCTTGCCTCCTGGTCCAATTAAATCTCTAATTTTATCTGGATTAATTGTCATACTAATAATTCTTGGTGCATAAGGAGAAATTTCGTTTCTCGGACTCGTGATAACTTGATTCATTTTATCTAAAATATATAATCTACCTCTTCTAGCTTGCTCCAATGCTTTTTCTAATATCTCTTTATCAATTCCATGTATTTTAATATCCATTTGGATAGCAGTAATCCCTTCTGCTGTACCTGCAACCTTAAAATCCATATCTCCTAGAAAGTCTTCCATACCTTGAATATCACTTAGAATACAAACCTTATCCTCTTCCTTTATTAATCCCATGGCTATACCTGCTACAGGTGCTTTAATAGGCACACCAGCGTCTAATAATGCTAAAGTGCTTCCACACACAGATGCTTGAGAAGTACTACCATTTGAACTCAATACTTCAGACACCAATCTAATTGTATAGGGAAACTCTGCCTCTGGAGGAATTACAGGTTCTAATGCTCTTTCAGCTAAAGCACCATGGCCGATTTCTCTTCTACCAGGTCCCCTTAGAAATCTTGATTCTCCAACACTATAAGGTGGAAAATTATAATGATGCATATAACGCTTTGATTCTTCTTCTCCAAGACCATCTATGACTTGAGCATCTCCTATAGCACCTAAAGTTGCTACAGTAAGTACTTGCGTCTGACCTCTTTTAAATAAGCCTGTCCCATGTGTTCTTGGAAGTATAGATACTTCAGAAGAAATAGGTCTGATTTCTTCCTGTGTCCGATTATCTGGTCGAATTCCTTCTTCTACTATCATATATCTTACTTGTTCTTTAATAATATCATATAGTGTTCCATCTATATCTTTTAAATTTTCAGGATATTTTTCTTCAAAGTATTCTATCGTTTCAGCCTTTACTTTTTCCATATTCTCATTTCGTTCCATCTTTTCTACAGTCTTTATAGCTTGAATCATTTTTTCAGTAGCAAATTCTCGTACTTCTTTTTCGATCATTTCATCAATAGAAAATAATTGTACTTCTTTTTTTGGCTTTCCTACTTCTTGCACAATTTCTTCTATAAACTTCACAATTTTCTTTATCTCTTCATGAGCAAACAAAATGCCGTCAAGCATAACTTTTTCTGAAACGATATTGGCACCGGCTTCTACCATCATAATAGCATCTTTGGTTCCTGAAACTACTAAATGCATTTGACTTTTTTCTCTTTCCTCTGAAGTAGGATTTACAATAAATTGGTCATCAATCCTACCAATAATTACTGAACCTGTTGGTCCATCAAAAGGAATATCAGATATAGATAAGGCAATAGATGATCCCATCATTGCAACAACATCGGGTGTGCAATCTTGGTCTACTGATAATACTGTTGCAATTACTTGCACATCATTTCTATATCCCTTCGGAAATAAAGGTCTAATCGGCCTATCTATTAATCTCGATGTAAGAATGGCCTTTTCTGTAGGTCTTCCTTCTCTCTTAATAAATCCTCCAGGTATTTTTCCAACGGAATATAACCTTTCTTCATAATCAACACTTAATGGAAAAAAATCAATACCTGTTTTTGGCTCTGATGAAGCAACTGCTGTCACTAAAACCACAGTATCTCCATATCTAAGAAGTGCTGCGCCATTTGCCAATTCTGCTACTTTACCTATTTGCACTTCAAGTGTTCTACCACCTATAGTTGTTTTAAAAGTTTTCTCCATTTTCTACCTCCTTATTGCATTATTAATCATTCTATCCAATTAATTCGACACTCTTTATATTATTTCCTACATTATGAATAAAATTCTTTTATGTAATGTAATAAAATAATAGAGCGGGACATTCCCGCTCAGTAAGTGCTACTTTCTTAAACCTAAATTTTGAATAATGCTTCTATATCTTTCAATATCTTTGTCCTTTAAATAGTTAAGTAAGTTTCTTCTTTTACCAACCATTTTTAATAGTCCACGACGTGAATGATGGTCTTTTTTATGAGCCTTTAAATGCTCATTTAATTCATTAATTCTAGTTGTCAGAATTGCAATTTGCACTTCTGGTGAACCAGTATCACTTTCATGTACACGATATTCACTAATGATAGATTGTTTTTTTTCTTTGTCCATTGTCATCGTTGTATTCACCTCCTCTATAAAATATCCCCACAAGCCAAGTAATACGTCGGAGTCTCGTATTACATAGCACATGGTTCTCTACAATGCATTATTGTATCACACTATCTTTCTATTGTAAAGAAGCATTAATCTATATCAAAAAATTTTTTTACTAAGTGCACATCCATCTCAATTTGTTTGATTAAATCACTAATAGCTGTATGCTTTATTTCGTCTCTAGATTTCTGAAAAAATAAGATTTCGATCTCTCTTCCGTATATATCTTTGTCAAAGTTTAAAATATGGGTTTCTACACTAATGGGGTTCATCCCCAAAGTAGGATTAAAACCTATGTTGGTAATGCTATGATAAATACAACTATCAACAATTGTTTTTGTAAAGTATACTCCTGCACTAGGTAAAATCAAATCACAGTCTATAGCTAGATTTGCTGTTGGAAAACCAAACTCTTTTCCATTTCCCTTTCCTCGTATCACTTTACCTTTAATAGAATACTTTCTACCTAAAAATAAATTTACTTTGTTTATATCCCCTTTTTCAATCAATTTACGAATTCCTGTACTACTAATTACTTCATCTTGTATTTTTACTGCTTCTATTATTCTCGTATCATAAGAATATTTTTCCTTTAGAGCATTCAAGAGGTGAATATTACCTTGCGCTTTATAACCAAAATGATAATCAAATCCTACCACACTATGCACCATCTTAAGCTTATCTTTTAATATTTTTTTTACAAAATCTTCTGGGCTTAGTTTTCTTTGATATTCATCAAATGCAACAAAAAAAACATAGTCAACGCCCATCTCTTTCAAAATATGAAATTTTTGTTCACTTGATATAATTTTTTTTGGTGCTCCTTGTAAAGAAGTTAACCTTTTAGGATGGTTTTGAAAAGTGTAAACAATACTTTTAAGATTGTTTTGCTTACAGATGTCTATTAAATTCACAATTAAGGCCTGATGACCAATGTGTACACCATCAAAGTTCCCTAATGCAACTCCTGTTTCAAAAAAGTTTAACTCACTATTTTCTAATGAGGTTATGATTTTCATATTACTGCCCCTTTAGTTAAAAACTCTATCAATATCGACGTATATTTGATCCTTATCATTTCTTACTTTTCCTAAAGCAATAAACTTATCATCCAAATACAATCTTACCATAGAACCTAAAGGTAAGTCATCATAGCTTTCAATGTTTTTTAAGTAAATATTATTTCCATTTAGTAAATATTTTCCTGATTTTGTTTTTATCTTTACTTTAGACATATATACTAATGGGTAATCCATGGGAATTAAAAATGCTTCTTCAATTTGTCGTATACATGTATTCTCTAGACGCTCTAAAGTTACACTATCTCCTAAGGTAAATCGTCCACTTTGTGTTCTTAAAAGAAAAGACATATACGCTCCACAGCCCAACTGATTTCCTATATCTTCACATAAAGTTCTAACATAGGTACCTTTAGAGCACAATACATCAAATAAAATACGTTCGTTTTTTATTCTAATGATATCTAATTCATAAATAAATACTTTTCTTTCTGCCCTTTCAACTGTTTCTCCTTTTCTGGCTAATTCATAAAGTTTTTTGCCTTTATGCTTTATAGCAGAATACATAGGAGGAACTTGAGCGATTTCCCCTTTAAAAGAATGAAAAACATCTATAATATCCTTCTCATTAATATTCACACTTCTAGTAGTAAGAATATTTCCCCATCGATCTTGTGTATCTGTGTTCCCACCCAAAATCATTTCACATCTATATTTTTTTGTATCATTTAAAAGATATTGACTAATTTTTGTAGCATTTCCAATGCAAATCGGCAACACACCTGCTGCCATTGGATCTAAAGTCCCCGTATGTCCTACCTTTTTTGTATTAAATATCTTCCTCAGAAAATTCACTACATCATGAGAAGTCATGTTGGGTGGTTTTAAAATATTTATAATTCCACTCTTCATCCAATCACCTACAAACACTTTTCTATTGTGTTAATGATTTGGTCCTTAGCATTTTCAAGAGTATCGTAAATTGTACATCCAGAGGCTTTTTTATGGCCTCCACCTCCAAATTTTTTTGCAATTTCACTAACATCAGCATCATATTTTGCTCTAAATCCTACTTTTATTTCATGTTCTTTCATTTGTTTGAGAAATACACCTACTTCTACACCATTGATATCTCTTGCAAATTCAATTAAACCATCCGTATCTTCTGGTTGTACATCATATTTTTTTAGCATATCTAAAGTAGTATATAAAATAGCTAACCTACCATCCCAGTAAAACTGTAACGTATTCAAAGCTTCTGTTAAAAGCTTGATCTTTTTTACAGGCTTATTTTGATATATTTCTGTTGTTATCTTATTGAGATCAATGTTGCTTTCCATTAGTTTTGCAACAATTCGATGTGTCTGAGGGGATGTATTGTCATACCTAAAGCTGCCAGTATCTGTTGATAAAGCAGCGTATAAGCAAGTAGCCATTTGAGTAGTAATAGGAATATCTAGTTCCATTGCTATCTTATATATAAGTTCTCCCGTAGCAGCTGCTTTTGCATCAATAAAGTTATACTTTGCAAATCCCACATTTGTAATATGATGATCTATATTTAAGCTACAAGAAGCCTGGTCAAAAAATTCCTTTCTTTTCCCTAATCTATCAACATCACTACAATCAACAGATATGACTAAATCAGGAATAAAGTTATCCGCTAAGCTAGTACAAATATCTCCACATGGGAGAAACCGAAGATTATAAGGCACAATCTCATCTAATAAAATGCAGGAGCACTTTCCCATGCTTTTTAATACCAAATTCAGTGCAATAGATGAGCCTATCGTGTCTCCATCTGGCAAAATATGTGGAAGAATAAGAATGTTTTTTTTGTTTCTAATAACCTCTATAATTTCTTTAATATTATTCATCATTTGAATCCCCATCTATATTTTCCTTTTCTTTTACTTTATTAATCAAGTCGGATATATAGATACCTTTTTCAATAGAACTATCAATTTTAAATATAGGTTCAGGCGTATATCTTAATTTTAAATTCTTTCCTATTTCTTTTCGCACAAATCCTGCAGCCTTCGTAAGCGCAATAATTGTATTGTCTTTTTCTTCTTGCGAACCATATACACTAATATAAATATTTGCATATCTTAGATCTCTCGTTACCTCAACAGCCACCACGCTAGTTAGAGAAGATATTCTAGGATCTTTCAACTCATTTAATACCATCTTGCTGACTAATTTTTTAATTTCTTCATTAATTCTACTCACTCTTGGATAGCCCATATAAAAACCACCTCTCTTTGGTAGCTATATTAACCCCTTTTAATTTCTTCAATAATAAAAGGTTCAATGATATCCCCTTCTTTTATGTCATTATAATTTTCTAAACCTATTCCACACTCATAACCACTTGCTACTTCTTTTACATCATCTTTAAACCGTTTTAAAGATGATATAGCACCTTCAAATATTACGATTCCGTCACGAACAAGTCTTACTTTTGCATTTCTTAACACTTTACCTTCCTGTACATAGGCTCCACCTATAGTTCCTGCGCCAGGCACTTTAAAAGTAGCCCTTATTTCAACCTTTCCTAATACCACTTCTTTATACTCTGGATCAAGCATTCCTTTCATAGCTGCTTCTACATCTGCTATCGCTTCATATATGATTCTATATGTTCTTACATCTACACTTTCCCTTTGCGCCACATTCATTACCGTTGAAGAAGGTCTTACATTAAATCCTATAATAATAGCATTTGAAGCAGATGCTAACATAATATCTGATTCAGTAATTGTACCTACTCCTCCGTGTATTACTTTTACTTTTACTTCATCATTACTTAATTTTAATAATGACTGTTTTACAGCCTCTACAGAACCTTGAACATCAGCCTTTACAATAATATTTAATTCTTTTACATCGCCTTGTTGAATATGTTTAAATAAATCTTCTAGTGACACTTTAGCAGTAGCATTTAAGCTTTCTTCTCTAATTTTAGCCCGTCTCTTTTCAACAATTTGTCTAGCAATCTTATCTTCTTTTACTGCGTTAAATAAATCACCTGCTTGAGGTGCATCAGATAATCCTAAAATCTCAACAGCAGTAGAAGGTCCTGCTTTTTTAATAGGTTTTCCTTTATCATTAGTCATAGCTCTAATACGTCCATACGCTGCTCCAGCTACAACAGAATCTCCAACTTTTAATGTCCCATCTTGAATAAGAACAGTAGCTACTGGACCTCTACTTTTATCAAGCTTTGCTTCTATAACTGTACCTAATGCTAATTTATTAGGATTTGCTTTAAGCTCAAGCATTTCTGCCACAAGTAAAATCATCTCCAATAAATTATCAATCCCTGTTCCTTTTAACGCTGAAACAGGAACACAAATGGTATCTCCACCCCATTCTTCTATCAAAACACCATTTTCTGACAATTCTTGCTTTACTCTATCTGGATTCGCACCTATCTTATCAATTTTATTTAATGCTACAATGATAGGAACATTAGCAGCTTTAGCATGATTGATTGCCTCTAAAGTTTGAGGCATTACTCCATCATCTGCAGCAACAACCAAAATAGCAATATCTGTTATGCTTGCTCCTCTAGCTCTCATAGACGTAAATGCTTCATGACCTGGTGTATCTAAAAATGCAATTCTCTTGCCATTTACTTCTACTTCAGAGGCTCCTATATGTTGTGTAATTCCTCCAGCTTCTTTTTCTGTAACATGTGTATTTCTTATGGCATCAAGCAATGATGTCTTTCCATGATCTACGTGTCCCATTACGGTGATGACAGGTGGCCGTTCTTTTAAATCTTTTGGATCATCAGCTGTTTGATCTAAGCCAAATTCAATTTCTACCACATCTTCTTCTTTTTCAACATCAATTCCAAAATCTAAAGCAATTGAGGCTGCTGTATCAAAATCAATTTGTTGATTAATTGTAGCAAAAACTCCCTGTGCAATAAGTTTTGTCATGATTTCAGATGCATTTTTTCCTATCTTGTCTGCGAAATCATTTACAGTAATACTTTCTGGTAATTTAATCATTTGCGTTATTATATCTTGATGAATTTCTTCCACCTTCTCATTATTATTATCTTGATTTTTTTCCTTCTTATTCTTGCTATTTATCTTTTTACTTGATTGTTTCTTTTCTACTTTTTTATCTTTTACCTCTATGCTATACAACTCCTTCATCATATCTACTGCTTCATCTTCTATTGTGCTCATATGATTAGATACTTCTATATCAAATTCGCTTAATGAATTGATCAGCTCTTTACTAGTTACTCCTAATTCTTTTGCCAACTGGTATACTCGTACTTTTGACATGTTTATTCACCCCCCAAATTATTTGGACCATCCTTATCTTGGTTCATGAGGAAAAAAATTTTATTTGCAATACGTTCATCTTTAATGCCATAAACCGTTCTATTTACTTTGCCAACAGCATGGGATAAATTTTCTCTTTTACCATAGATGATAAATTTTATATTCCTATGATTTGACATATCGGAAAATTTTTTTTTAGTATGATCAGATGCATCCTCAGCTACAACAACCAACTCAATATCATTTTTTTTTATATGATATTTACATGTATCTTCTCCAGTTACTAAATTTCCTGAACGTTGTGCCAAGCCTAAAAATGAAAAAACCTTATTTTCCATTTTCTTCTAACTCCTCGTATAACTTATCATATATTTCTTCATTGATTTCCTGCTGAAAAGCTTTATTTAATGCCTTCTTTTTATGCATTTTCTTTAGACATTCTAGATCATTGCATATGTATGCACCTCGACCAGCAGCCTTTCCAGTAAAATCTATCTTTATTTCCCCATTTTTATTTTTTACAACTCGAATTAACTCTTTTTTAGGTTTTGATGTTAAACAACCAATACATTGCCTTAGAGGTACTTTTTTTACTTTCATTGCTATATACCTCCTACTCTATTCTTGGGTTATTGCTTCATTTACATGGTCTGTATCTGTTTGATTATATTGTGACTCACTCTTTATATCAATTTTCCAGTTTGTCAGCTTTGCAGCTAGTCTTGCATTTTGTCCTTCTTTCCCGATAGCAAGAGACAGTTGATAGTCAGGAACAACTACTAAAGCTGTTTTTTCATCTTCTTTCACAATTACTTTTAACACTTTAGCCGGACTTAAAGAACTTCCAATTAGCTCTTCAGGATTATCGCTCCATTTTATAATATCTATTTTTTCACCTCTAAGTTCATCTACAATTGCTTGGACTCTCGTTCCTTTGTGTCCTACACAAGCCCCAACAGGATCAACATTGTCATCATGAGAATAAACAGCTATTTTGCTTCTAGAGCCAGCCTCTCTTGAGATGCTTTTGATTTCTACTATTCCATCATGAATTTCAGGAACTTCTAATTCAAACAATCGCTTAACCAAGCCAGGGTGTGTTCTTGAAACAAGAATTTGTGGTCCTTTTGTTGTCTTCTTCACTTCAATGATGTATGTTTTTATTCTATCATTGTGCTTATAAGTTTCTCCAGGTATTTGTTCAGTAGGTGTTAAAATCGCTTCGGTTCTTCCTAAATTAATAAACACATTTCCTTTGCTGATTCTTTGGATAATTCCAGTAACGATTTCACTCTCTTTATTGATAAATTCATCGTAAATAATGCCTCTTTCCGCTTCTCTAATTCTTTGTACAACTACTTGTTTTGCAGTCTGCGCTGCAATTCTACCAAAATTTTTAGGTGTAACTTCTCTTTCTATGACATCTTCGACTTCATAGTTGCTATCCATCTCTTTTGCATCTTCAACACTTATTTCTAGCAAATCATTTTCTACAACTTCTACAACATTTTTCAACGAATATACTCTTACTTCTCCACTCTCTCGATTAATATATACCTTAACATTTTGAGCAGAACCATAATTTCTTTTGTATGCAGAAATCAGTGCAGCTTCAATGGCTTCAATTAATATGTCTTTCGAAATTCCTTTTTCTTTTTCTATTTGGTCCAACGCTTCAATAAATTCCCCATTCATATGGTCTACACCTCCTTATTAAATAATCACTGATAATTTTACTTTAGAAATTTTTTCTCTAGGTATGTCTATTAAATTATCATCTTCACTTTTTATTACTAAATTGGCTTGTGTACGTTCTATTAATAATCCTTCCATTACTTTTTTTCCCTCTATGGGCTCATACAGGTATACTTCAACTAATCTATTTGTATATTTTTCAAAATCCTTATCTGTTTTTAAAGGTCTATCTAGCCCTGGTGAAGATACCTCAAGATAATAATTTTGACTTATTGGATCTACTTCATCCAATTTTTCACTCAATCCTTCACTTACCATTTGACAATCATCTATTGTCACTCCGCCATCTTTGTCAATATATACGCGTAAGAACCAACTTTGTCCTTCTTTAACAAACTCTATATCTACCAATTCCAATTTACTGTTATTAATAATTGGTAGGACCAATTCTTTTACAATATCAATTACACGCTTTTTTGCCACGTTTATACCTCCTTTTGAACTTTGATACCCTTGTTAAATGTTCTATATGAAAAATAGTTTCTATGTACATATTTTTTCGAAAATGTATATAGATTATTCTTTTACAAAAGTAAGGAAATAACAGCAAAGAGTGGGAAAACACCCACTCTTTTCAAAAAAAACCATATGTCTATCGTTTAAATTATAGCATACTCCTAAAAAATGTGCAACTTTAAAATAAAGAAAGCTGATTTGTATAAGGCATGCCTTTTAAACATCCATGATTTTGCAACATTTCAATGACAGTCTTTGTGACTTTAGCTCTTCCTCTTAAGTCCTCAATAGAAATAAATTCCCCATTTTTTCTACACTCACAGATACTTCGAGCAGCATTTTCACCAACTCCCTGTAATGCCCTTAATGGTGGTAGAAGATGCCTATCTAAAGCAATAAACTTATCAGAATCTGATTTGTAAATATCTACTGGTAAAAAACCAAAACCTCTACAATACATTTCGTAAACTACTTCTAATACTGTCAAAAAATCTTTTTCTTTTTGGGACAAATTATTTCCAAGAGATTCTAATTCTTTTATTTTATTTTTTACAGTTTCTTTTCCCTTAACAATCAAATCCGCATCAAAGTCTGAAGCTTTCATTGTAAAATATGTAGCATAAAATGCTAAGGGATAATGCACTTTGAAATAGGCAATTCTAAAAGACATCATGACATAAGCTACTGCATGTGCTTTTGGGAACATATACTTAATCTTATTACATGAATCGATATACCAGCTAGGAACATTGTTTTTTTTCATCATTTCTTCGTCTTCAGGTGTTAATCCTTTTCCTTTTCTTACCTTCTCCATAATTTTAAAAGAAGCTTTTGGAGGAAGTCCTTTATATATTAGGTAATTCATAATGTCGTCTCTTGTAGAAATAACCTCTTTTAATTCTGCAATATTTTGCCGAACTAAGTCTTGTGCATTGTTTAGCCATACATCAGTACCATGGGACAACCCACTTATACGGACTAGTTCAGCAAAGGTTGTGGGTTTTGTATCTACTAACATTTGCCTAACAAACTTTGTTCCAAACTCTGGTATACCTAAACTGCCTACTTCACATACAAAATCCTTATCTATTATCTGTAAAGGTTCTAGACTTGTAAAGATCTGTACTGTTTGTTTATCATCTAGGGGAATTTCAGCAGGGTCGACACCAGTAATATCTTGCAACATTCGAATAATAGTTGGTACATCATGTCCTAAAATATCAAGTTTCAATAATCTACCGCTAATAGAATGATAGTCAAAATGCGTAGTTATAACGCCAGAAGAACCATCATTAGCAGGATATTGAATAGGTGTAAAGTCAAAAATATCTTTATAATTCGGTACAACCATTACACCTCCTGGATGTTGGCCTGTCGTTCGCTTAACTCCAGTACATCCTTTAGAAAGTCTACCAATTTCTCTATTGTTTATTGAAACTTGTTTTTCTTCATAGTACTTTTTTACAAATCCATAAGCCGTTTTATCTGCTATGGTACCAATAGTACCTGCTCGAAAAACATATCCCTGACCAAATAATTCTTCTGTGTACTTATGGGCTTGAGATTGATACTCTCCTGCAAAATTTAAATCTATATCTGGTTCCTTATCTCCTTCAAATCCCAAGAAAACTTCAAATGGTATATCATGTCCATCTTTAGCATATTCTTCATTGCATATTGGACATTGTTTATTAGGTAAATCAGCGCCACTTCCTATCGAGCCATCTATAATAAATTCTGAGTGTTTGCATTTTTTACAAATATAATGAGGGGGTAATGGATTTACCTCTGTAATATCACTCATAGTAGCAACGAAGGAAGAACCTACTGAGCCTCTTGATCCTACAAGATATCCATCCTGTAGTGATTTGGTTACCAGTTTTTGCGCAATAATATACATTACAGCATAACCATTACTTATGATGGAATTTAATTCTCTGTCTAATCTTTTTTGAACAATTTCTGGTAATGGATTCCCATAGATTCTTGTTGCTTTTTCATAACACATATTCCTTAAATCTTCTTCAGATCCTTCAATGATGGGTGGATATGTTTCTTCAGGAATAGGTATAATAGGCTCTATTGCATCTGCAATAACATTGGGATTATTTATGACAACATTTTCAGCAATTTCTTGTCCTAAATAAGTAAATTCTTCAAGCATCTCATCTGTTGTCCTTAAATATAAAGGTGCTTGATTATCCGCATCATCAAAACCTTGTCCTGCCATCAATATTCTTCTATATGCTTCGTCCTTTGAATCTAAAAAATGCACATCTCCTGTAGCAACCACAGGTTTGTTAAACTTTTCGCCTAACACAACAATCTGTTTATTAATTTCTTTCAATTCATTTTCATTTTTTATCAAGCCTTTATCTATTAAAAAATAATTATTCTGGATGGGTTGAATCTCCAAGTAATCATAGTATTTCACAATATTTTGAATTTCTTGTTTTGATTTATTGTTGAGTATAGCTCTATACAATTCTCCAGCTTCACATGCAGTTCCAATGATGAGTCCTTCTCGCATTTGCGTTAATATAGATTTAGGAATTCTGGGTTTTTTATAATAATATTCCATATGAGATTTAGAAATTATTTTATATAAATTTTTCAAACCTGTATAATTTTTTACCAATATAATAACATGAAATGTATCTAGTTTTTTTATATCTACAGACCTTGAAAATAAGTCATTTAATTCATTAAGCTTTTTAATCTCTCTATCTTGCAACATACGCAAAAACTTCATAAAGATATTTGCTGTTGCTTCTGCATCATCAACAGCCCTATGATGATTTTTTAACGCTACGTCTAATTCTTTTGCAACAATATTCAAACGAAATCGTTTTAATCTAGGAAGCATAATCTTTGCCAATCTTAATGTATCAACAATTGGATTGTCAAAATGCATGCCTATCCTATTGCAATTTTCTTTAATAAACGCTGTGTCAAAACCTGCATTATGCGCAACAACTGGAGAATCACCAATAAATGCAAGAAATCGAGGTAAGATTTCATCAATAGTGGGTTGATGTTTTACCATATCATCAGTGATACCCGTCAACTCTACAATTTTAGGTGGAATAGGAATTTCAGGATTAACAAAAACATTAAATCGATCGATTATTTCATAATTTTTAATTTTAACAGCGCCAATCTCAGTAATTTTGTCATTTTTGCTGGATAATCCTGTTGTTTCTAAATCAAATACGATATAAGTTTGATTTATTTCTCTTGTATTGGCATTTGTAACAATAGGCTCTCCATCATTTACTAAATATCCTTCAACACCATATATGACTTTGATATTATTTTTTTTGCTGGCTTCCATCGCCTCTGGAAAAGCTTGAACAACTCCGTGATCTGTAACTGCAATAGCAGGATGCCCCCACTGTGACGCTCTTTTAATTAACTTTTCCACTGAAGAAACACCATCCATAGCACTCATTTGTGTATGACTATGTAGTTCTACACGCTTTTTTTCAGCATTATCCATTCGCAGCTTCTTTTCTCCTTCCGTAATATCTGTTGCCATAATTACGATTTCTCTAGAGAAAGTATCATACCGCGCTTCTCCTTTGATATATACATATCTTCCCTGTGTAAGCTTTTCATTCAATAAATCCTTATCTTCTTTTTTTGCAAATAACTTTACAGCTATTGATCCTTTATAGTCTGTGACGCTTAGCACAAATAATGTTTTCTCATTTTTTAACTCTCTTAATTCAATATCAAAAATCTCTCCTTCAATAGCCACAGTTCCTGATTCATCATTAACACTAGGAATGGGTACCATTGAAAGATTAATTTTTTTTCCAATAATAATCTTGCTTTCAGCTTTTATATGTTTTGTATCTTTTTTTGCAGATTTCTTTTCAGTATAAGTAAATATATCTTTAATCAAATCTTGTGTTTCTATTTCTTTTTCTTTTAAATAAATCCCTTTATCATCTAGATTTGTTTGTAAGTCTATTTCAAATTCGACTTTAATTTTTTTGTTAAATTCTACTTGAAAAATTTTTTCAATGAATTTATGTACTTGTTTTTGTTTCAAATCTTCTATCCCTAATTCACTTTCAATTTTAAGAAAAACACATTCTCCATCCCATCGAAAATTTACATTTTTCATCCAAGCTAAAGCCGATGGTATAGATTTATTTAATGCATAAAGAATGCTATCCCAATAGGATGTAAACATTTCATCTGTACTTATGTTTAAATTCTTATATGCTGTAAAAAATTGTATTTTTTTTACAAAAGGAATATTTCTTTTTATAATCCCTTTCAAGTTATCTAAAATAGATTTTTCAATAATCTCATTTGGTATCAAGATAATTGTTAAAGTTTTTTTCGCTTTATGATAAACCATTTTTTCAACGAATGGGTCAATTGGTAATAATATATTTGAATCAAAACGATGGATTACTTTACTTAGTAAACAATGCATTCATATTCCTCCTTTATTTACCAAGTAATTTTCTAAACATTTTTGGAATTTTATTATTAAAAGGCAAAATATGTAAAACATTACATTTTTACAATTTCAGACAATAGTACCTCTTCAATTTCTTCTTCTTTTATCTTTCCTATGATCTTACCTTTTTTAAATAGTAAAGCAGAGGATTTTCCTCCAGCAATGCCTATATCCGCTTCCTTTGCCTCCCCAGGCCCATTCACTGCACACCCCATTATTGCAACCGTTATTTGTTTATCTACAGTTTTTAGCTTTTCTTCAATTCGATTTGCTAAATAAATTAAATCGATTTGACATCTGCCACAAGTAGGACATGATATGATTTTTACACCAAAATTCCTTAATCCTATGCACTTTAAAATTTCTTTCCCTACTTCCACTTCTTCTACTGGATCTCCAGTTAGTGAGATCCTTAGCGTATCTCCTATTCCATCTAATAACAATGCTCCAATTCCTATTGAAGATTTAATAGTACCTGATCGGATGACGCCAGATTCAGTGATCCCTATATGCATTGGATAATCAACCTTCGTTGACATTAATCTATAAGCTTCTAAGGTAAGATGAATATCTGAAGCTTTTAAAGAAATTACAATGTCGTTAAAGTTTAGATCTTCAAGAATTTTTACATGTTCTAATGCGCTTTCAACCATAGCATCTGCATTAACTTTACCATATTTATCGATAATTTTTTTATCAATAGAACCTGCATTTACTCCAATTCTTATAGGAACACTTCGTTCCTTTGCTTTGAACACAACCTCTTTAACCCTATTTATCTCTCCTATATTACCTGGGTTTAACCTTAATTTATCAATTCCACTCTCTATGCATTGTAATGCCAGCCTATAATCAAAGTGTATATCCGCGACAATAGGAATTTTTATATTCGGCTTGATATTTTTTATAGCATAGGCTGCCTCCATATCTGGTACCGCAACCCGTACAATCTCACATCCTACTTCCTCAAGCCTTTTTATTTGCCTAATAGTAGCCTGAACATCTCTCGTGTCTGTATTTGTCATTGATTGTACCGTAATTGGCGAATTTCCTCCAATTTTTACATCTCCACATAATACTGTTCTAGTCTTTTTGCGTATGATATTCATTTCATCCCAACCTATCTATTAAAAAAATCGTACAATATCTTTATAGACCATAAATAACATTAAGCCCATTAATAGTATAAATCCTGTTAAGTGAATAACACCTTCTTTTTCTGGATCAAGAGGCTTTCCTATCAATCCTTCTATCAACAAAAATACAAGTCTTCCACCATCTAGCGCTGGAATAGGTAATAAGTTCACAATTCCAAGATTAACACTAATCAATGCCGCCAACGATAACACATTGTATATATTGGTCTTAGCGGCCTGCCCTACTAAATGGATAATTCCAACAGGTCCTACAACATCTTCTGCAGACGCCTTTCCTCCAAACAATTTTACGAAGAAATCTAACATTCCTTCCATAACAAAGACCACTCGATTAAAGCTTGTTTTAATAGAGTCTGCAAAGGATTTTTCAATGGTAGGGGAAATCCCTATAATGATTTGTTTTGTTTCATTATTTATTACTGGCTTGACATAGACAATTTTTTCAATGTCATTTCGTGTTAACACTATTTCTAATGTCTTTTCATCACTTGTATTGATTATTTTAACAATTTCATCCCAGCTATTTATTTTCTCTCCTTCTATGGAAATAATTTTATCTCCTGGCTTGATTCCAGCTAGTTCAGCTGGAAATCCAGCCGTTACTGTATCAATGGTAGTCGTTGCAAATCCAATGGAATAAAATATTATGGCAAACAAAAGAATCGCCAAGATAAAATTCATAAATGGACCTGCTATAATCACTAATATTCTTGCCCATAAAGGTTTATTATTAAAACTTCTCTCATCTTGTGAAGCTTCATCTTCTCCTTCCATTTTCACATAGCCGCCTATAGGAAAAATCCTAATAGAATATTCTGTTTCAGAACCTTTTAGTTTTAAAATTCTCGGTCCCATACCAATGGCAAATTCATGGACTTTAATTCCCACAAGTTTTGCAATACCAAAATGTCCAAACTCATGAAAAACTACTAATACACCAAACACAAGTAAAGCCACGAATACCGTCTCCATAATCACACCTCCTTAAGATACGTATTGTATACAAACGCTCTTGCCCATTGATCAATTTCAATAATTGTATCAATATCAAGTTCGTATTTGATATCATGTTTTTCTAAGCATTTTTCAATCATTCTAGGAATATCATAGAATTTTATTTTTTCTTGAATAAAAAGTTGTACTAGCTCTTCATTTGCAGCATTTAGAACCGTCGGTAAACTCCCTCCAATTTTTAATGCTTCATAAGCTAATTTCAAACAAGGAAAAGTATCTATATCCGGTCTTTCAAAAGTAAGTTTACTGATTTCTAGCAAATCTAATTTTTTATATTTATTGTTAATCCTATAAGGATAGGTTAATGCAAACTGGATAGGTACCCTCATATCTGGATAACCCATCTGTGCAATAGCAGAACTATCTTTATATTCAACCAGAGAATGAATAATGCTTTGTGGATGAATGACAACATCAATTTGTTCAAGAGTTAGGTCAAAAAGCCATTTTGCTTCAATAACTTCTAATCCTTTATTCATTAATGTTGCAGAATCTATGCTTATTTTTTTTCCCATATTCCACTTTGGATGTTTTAAAGCTTCATGAACTGTAACATGGTTTAATTGACTTTTTTTATATCCTCTAAAAGGGCCTCCAGAAGCTGTCAAAATAATTTTATGAATATCTTTCAAACGATACCCCATCAGACATTGAAATATTGCGCTATGTTCACTATCTACTGGTAGAATCTGAACATCTTTTTTCTTCGCTTCTGCCATTACAATCGATCCAGCAGTTACTAGTGTTTCTTTATTTGCTAATGCAATATTTTTTTTGCATTGTATGGCTTTCATCGTAGGAATCAATCCTATCATCCCCACAACTGATGTAACAACCAATTCTATATTTTCTAACGTTGCTACGGCAACCAAACCATCCATTCCATATAAAACTTGCGTCTTACTATTTTGAAGTCTTTTTTTAAGTTCTAATGCCCTATTTTCATCCATTACGGCTACTATTTCTGGTTCAAACTCTATAACTTGTTTTTCAAGGAGATCAATGTTTTTATTTGCGCTTAATCCCAATATATTGAATTTTTCTTTGTTATTTCTCACCACATCTAGTGTCTGGGTACCAATTGAACCCGTAGACCCTAATATACTAATATTTTTTCCCATAAAACCATCCTCTCAAACTTATGCAAATGTTACAACACATTCTATGCAAAAGTATAAAAAGGCAATATTGCCTTTTTATACAATTTTAATCACTTTATAAATAGAATCATATAATAATATACTGCAGGTGCCGTAAAAAGTATACTATCAAATCTATCTAAAATGCCACCATGACCTGGCATAATTTTTCCATAATCTTTAATTCCTGCTTGTCTTTTAAATATTGATGCAGTTAAATCGCCTATTTGTCCTAATATACTTCCTATAAACCCAATAATCATACAGTGAACAGTAAGTTCTGGAATAACATAATAAGCAAAGAGAAAACTACTTAAAACGCTACCAATTATTCCTCCTAGAGCACCTTCTACAGTTTTTTTAGGACTTATATTAGGACATAATTTTTTTGAACCTAAAAAGTAACCAGTAAAATATGCAAATGTATCGGTAGCCCATGCAGATATAAATACCATCCAAATTAACATATGATAGTTACTATAATTTTCGATAAAGATAATATGATAAACAAAAAACACGATATAATATATACCTATCAGAGTAATACTTGATGCAATTACATTAGCATCTTTTTTAAATAAGTTATGTAATAAAACTAATAATATACTACTAAAAAACCATAAAATGATTAAATTCATTGTAGTATGTGTTAAAGTTGTAACAAACATCAATAGTACACTTATAAAGCCAATTTTTTTATATGGCATGATTCCTATATTATGAAAAGCAGTATAAAATTCATCGATTCCTTTTAATGCTAAAATAAGCACAACAATTTTTAGCAGAAAACCACCTTTAAAAACAACAAAAATTAATAGTGGAATAGAAAACAGTGCTGAGATTATTCTTATAAACACCTATATCACCACCTTTATTTGATTCCGCCAAATCTTCGATCTCTATTTTGAAAGTCTATAATAGCTTGCATCAAATATTCACAGCTAAAATCTGGCCAAAAAATATTAGAAAACCAAAATTCACTATAAGCTATTTGCCATAATAAGAAGTTGCTAATTCTCAACTCCCCGCTAGGTCTAATTACAAGATCTGGATCTGGCACGTCAACTGTATATAAATATTGCTCAAACATAGCTTGATCAATTTTTTCAATATCTATTTCATTATTTTTTGCTTTGTAACAAAGTTGCTTTGTGGCCCGAATGATTTCATCTCTACCTCCATAGTTCAAAGCAATATTTACTACAAGACCACTATTGTTTTTTGTTTTCTCTACAGCAGAATTAATTTCATTTAATGCATTTATAGGTAATTCATGAATATCTCCGATGGTTCTAATTTTCACATGATTATTATGTAGTTCATCTATTTCTTTTCTTAAATAAAAAACTAACAGCTGCATTAAGGCTACTACTTCTCCTTCAGGTCTTTTCCAATTTTCTGTAGAAAATGCATATAGGGTTAAATACTGAACATTTAGCTCTGAGCATGTACGAATAATTTCTCTTAAGGATTCTACGCCTGCCTTATGTCCTGCGGTTCGAGGCAATCCTCTTTTTTTAGCCCATCGCCCATTGCCGTCCATTATAATTGCAATATGTTTGGGTAATTTATTTGGATCTAAATCAATATTTTCCGGTTTTTGATTTTGTTTAGAAAAGAAATTTTTTATTGCTTTCATCTTCATAATGCCTCCAATAAACTTTAGCTGCAAGAAATATTTTTAACCCCCCTTTATGGGGGGCTTAGAAATAACTTATTGTTAACTCAATTACTTTTTGTTTGTTTATTTGGTTAATTACTCTACATTCACCAGTTTTATTTTGAAATTTAGGAGAACAAGTTTCCTGAATATCAGTATTCATCTCTAATCCTTTTAGTATATCTAATGCCTCTTGTAATTGAAATCCAACCACATTTGGTGTCCTTATCAAATACTATACCTCCATCATTTCTTTTTCTTTTTTCGTAATCAATTCATCTATCACTTCTATAAACTTATCGGTCATCTTTTGAACTTCATCTTCTGCTTTCTTCAAATCATCCTCTGGTAATTCTCCGTTTTTGCCCATCTTTTTTAATTTGTCATTGGCTTCACGCCGCTCATTTCTTATAGCTATTTTTGCATTTTCTCCCGTTTTCTTTACAATTTTAATGAGCTCTTTTCTTCTTTCTTCTGTTAATTGTGGGATGGCCAATCTAATAAGCTTGCCATCATTGGATGGATTGATTCCTAAATCAGATAAAGTAATTGCCTTTTCAATGGGCTGGATAGCTGTTTTGTCATAGGGCTGTATAACCAATAACCTGGGCTCAGGTGCTGAAATACTTGCAATTTGCTTTAGCGGAGTAGGGGTACCATAATATTCTACCATAATCCTATCTAATAATGCTGGATTTGCTCTACCTGCTCGAATGCTATTAAGTTCTTCCTTTAACACGTTAATGGTTTTCTGCATTTTTTGTTCTAAATCCTTATGTGCTTGTAAATTCATCATTATTCCTCCTTTACAAATGTACCTATTTTTTCTCCTAAAATTACTTTTTTAATATTTTCAGGCTCATTTAAGCCAAATACTACGATTGGAATTTTGTTATCCATACAAAGAGATGTGGCAGTAGAATCCATTACGCCTAATCCTTTATTCAATACATCTATATATGATAACTTCTCAAATTTTTTCGCATCTGGATTAACATTGGGATCTGAGTCATAAACTCCATCTACCTTTTTTGCTAGCAGAATTACTTCTGCTTCAATTTCTGCTGCGCGCAAAGCTGCTGTAGTGTCTGTTGAAAAATAGGGATTTCCCGTGCCTGCAGCAAAGATAACAACCCTTCTTTTCTCTAAATGCCTAACAGCTCTTCTTCTTATGTAGGGTTCTGCTAT
Organism: Clostridiaceae bacterium 35-E11; assembly: GCA_038396625.1. Lineage (GTDB taxonomy): Bacteria > Bacillota > Clostridia > Peptostreptococcales > Thermotaleaceae. The sequence goes on along the minus strand of CP121688.1, from coordinate 1,945,164 downwards.
TTGTCTCATCTCAATGGCTGTTTGAACTCGTGTTAGAATTCCAATATTCTCAAGTGCATCTTGTAAGGCCAGTGCATTAATAACTGTTGCCAGCATTCCCATATAGTCTGCTGTTGTTCTATCCATTCCTTTACCACTTCTACCTCTCCAGAAATTTCCACCTCCAACAACAATGGAAACTTCAACTCCTAAAGTAGTAATTTCCTTAACTTGTGCTGCAATTACATCAAGAGTCCCTTCATCTAAACCAAAACCTTTATCTCCAGCTAAAGCTTCTCCACTTAATTTTAGTATGACTCTTTTATATTTTGGCCTCACTATATATTACCTCCGTTCTTATTCTAATTATTCTACACCTCTATCAAAAAACCTTTAAAATTTTTCATTGCATATTTTAAAAAAGAGAACACAATGTGTGTTCTCTATGTTTAATTGTTCACTTACTTATTAATTTGTTTTGCCACTTCTTCAGCAAAATTTTCTTCTTTTTTCTCTAATCCTTCTCCTACTTCATATCTTACAAATCTTCTTATTGCTATATTTTCACCAATCTTTGCAATTTTTTCATTTAATAAATCTTGTATTGTTTTATCTGGATCTTTGATAAACGGCTGTTCTAACAAACATACTTCTTTATAGTATTTTTCAATTCTTCCATCTACCATTTTGTCTACGATTTTTTCTGGCTTTCCTTCGTTTAAAGCCTGTGCTTTTAGGATACTCTTTTCTTTTTGAATAACTTCTTCTGATATTTCTTCTCTTCTTATGTATAAAGGATTTGAAGCTGCAATTTGCATAGCGATATCTTTTACAAATTGTTTAAATTCATCATTTTTTGCAACAAAATCAGTTTCACTGTTTACTTCAACCAAAACACCTATTCTACCACCATGAATATAAGATTCTACAAGACCTTCTGATGCAATTCTTCCTGATTTTTTCGCTACCTTTGCTAAACCTTTTTCTCTAAGCACTTCAACAGCTTTTTCCATATCTCCATCTGCTTCCATTAACGCTTTTTTACAATCCATCATTCCTGCACTCGTTTTTTCTCTAAGTTCTTTAACCATTGTAGCAGTTATAGCCATAAAAAACGCCTCCTTACGTATCAATATATTAGAAGAGGTAAGAGAAATAAGGAAAAATATTCCTCCTTAACCCTTACCTTTCCAGATTATTCTTCCATTTGTTCTCCTTGTTTACCTTCAATTGCTGCATCTGCTATTTTTGCAGTAATTAATTTTACGGCTCTTATAGCATCGTCATTTGCTGGTATTACATAATCCACTTCATCAGGATCACAATTCGTATCAACAATACCAACCACAGGGATTCCAAGTATTTGTGCTTCTTTCACTGCAATTCTTTCTTTTCTTGGGTCAACTACAAATATTGCACCTGGAAGGTCACCCATTTCCTTAATTCCACCTAAGAATTTCTCTAGCTTTTCTTGTTCATGCTTAAGTTTAATTACCTCTTTTTTAGGAAGAACATCTAACATTCCTTCTTCTTCCATTTTAATTAATTCATTTAAACGATCAATTCTTTTCCTAATCGTTTTAAAATTAGTAAGCATGCCTCCAAGCCATCTTTGATTTACAAAATACATCCCACTTCTTTTTGCTTCTTGCTCTATAGACTCTTGCGCCTGTTTTTTTGTTCCTACAAATAAGATAGTTTTTCCGCTTTCAGCAACTTCTTTAATGAATCCATAAGCTTCTTCTATCTTCTTTACTGTTTTTTGCAGGTCGATAATATAAATCCCATTTCTTTCTGTGAAAATGTACTCTGCCATTTTAGGATTCCATCTTCTTGTTTGATGTCCAAAATGTACCCCTGCTTCTAATAATTGTTTCATTGAAATAACTGACATTTTCTCCACCTCCTTGGTTTCTTCCTCCATCCCGTTCATCTTTTTAAAATACCCTTAGGAACCATTTTAAAAATTACAGAATGTGTGTATTAAACTACCTTATGTAGTATAACACAACCTACATAAGTTGTGCAATATTTTTTTTATATAAACCTTATTACCTAGCTAGTATTTCCCATAATAGGATATACCTATACTAATTTATGTAAAAAACAAACTTTAATTTTGTCTTCATTGATGTCGTTTGTGTGATTTTTTGATTTTAAAATCTTTTTAGATTACTTCTCCATCTATCCTTTTCTGCAAACAGCTAATTGCTATTTTGTGTAATCATATCGATAATCTCTGGCATAGAAACATCAGCAGAGAACTTATACTTTCCCCATTTTATCTTATAAGTCAAACCTTTTTCATGTATTTTGTTCAAAAAAGTTTTTTCTGATGTGATTAACTTCTTTTCTTTTAATAGTTCTGCTACATCCTCACTTGTAATTCCTTTTGGTATTTCTATCGTGATTTTTTCTTTACTTGTAGTATCTAATTGAGCGTCTTTCTTTTCCGTTTTATCAAAGTATTCTACTGGATCAATCATACCTAATTTTTTTGCTTCCGATTTTATACGCTCTGGCTCTAAGATAACCTTTGGTGCTATCATCATGTTTATTCCTGATGATATCACTAACCCTATTCCTATTCCCAAAAAAATAGCCATCCATATATGCTTTCTCAAATGATCACCTCTTTTTCAAATTGTGTATTAGCTGGACTTCTCCAATACCTTTGTTAAGATGCTTAGCAATTTGAGAAGATGAGTAACCTTGCGTAAACAACTGTAAAACTTGCTCTACGGATGGATCATTTTTAATAGCAGTGTTGGCATATTGTAAATTTTTCTTTTTTTCTTCTAAACCTATATCTATATTTTCAGAGCTGTTTTTTATATCTTCAGCATCATTTTTATGTTCAAGTATTGACTGTTCCTTTGCTTTTCTATCTAGATCTTCTATCCTATGATAAGCATCTTTAACTTTTGAATCTAAATCTACAATAATACGTTCACTTAGATCGTTTAGTTCCTTTATAATTTCTTGCGCAGTATCAATATTTTCTTTTATTTTAGAATTATGGTTTTCTAATATTCGGAGGGCATTTAGAGATTCTACATGTATTGTTTTCTTTAATAGTATGAAAGATATCATGATGATAGTAATTCCTATAAAAAAAAGTATATAATTTATCATATGATCCTCCAGCACCTATATTCTAATATCTAGCTTTGATTGCGTTGTCAACATGCCGTTTTGTTCTTTAGAGTGATCATTCTCTTTATGATTTCTTTTCTTTTTATTAGGATTTTGGTGAGCACCTTTTTTATTTTTATTTCCTTCATCGTTATTTCTAATATTCGGTTGTGCTTTACCTTCAAACTTATTTATTTTGTTTAATTGTTGTTCGGTATTTTTTTTATCTTCATGGATAAAGTGTTGATGTTCAACTTTTTCTTTGTTATTGATTTGTTGATTTTCTTGTGACAATCTTTGTATTTTAGGCACTAACCCTTGAAAATCTACAGGTCTTATCGTCATTTATCCCATCTCCCATTATTTTTCTATATACGGGTTAATCTTTATTTCTCCATTATCCCTTGTGATTGTACAATGATTTATATGATCTCTCACATAATATACTGAATTTCCAATTGATATTCTTACACCAGCATATATGATGGAAAAGGCATTTACTTTTCCATTAGCTAAAGTTTGCAAATTATTTTGTAAATTCATAATTGTTTCATTAACATTTGTCAACTTCTCACTTAGATATTTTTCAGTATGAACAGATTTTATTAGCATATCTTGCTTTTCTTTTGTTAATTGTGTAGTATGGGAAAGTTTAGTTAATAATTCAATGGCTTTTGTAACACTTTCTTTATTTTTATGTAATATCTCTCTTTCCTGCTTCAAGCTCTCATATCGCTCTTTTACTTCAGGGTCAACTCCTACTTCTATTTTCGTTGCTGTTGCCATAGGTGAACCAATGACTTTTGCATCTATTTGATTTCTTGCTCGTATTTCTCCACCCACAATCATTGCTCTTTTTCCCACTGCTTCTATTGCTTTCTTTGTTTCTAGTTTGCAGTGCATGATAACTTCTGAACTAATTTTCCCATAAGCATTTGCATAACAATTCTCCATATATTTTGCTACAATGTTTTGTTTGCTCAATAACTTACCTACATTTTGTCCTTGAATTCCCTTATGTAATATAATATCTCCATCTGCAATAATTATGGCTCCTTCCACAACTCCATAAACTTCCACATTTCCGCTGCATTCAATTTTAAAACCTGTCCTAACATTCCCTCTAACCACTACATTCCCAGTAAAATGGATATTACCTGTAGCATTATCTACGTTTCCGTGCACTTCATACACTTGCAACACTGTCACCTTATTGTCAATCAATTTAGGCTGTCCATCTACTTCAGCTATTAGCTTTAAGCCATCGTTACTTTCAATTACATTTTTTCCTTTTTTGAACGATACGATTTTCCCCGATTTCGCTTTTAATAATTTCCCAGTCACAGTAATTCCATCTATACCATTCGTAGGTAAAAAAACTTCTGCTAAGCAATCTCCTTTTTTTACAGTTTGAATAATATTTAATTCTTTAAAATCCACTTTTCCATCTTTAAGTAATTCAGGTCTTATTTTTACATCTGTATCAAATAAATATTGTATTCTTCCATCCTGTCCATCTATCGTCTGCTTGCCTACAGCAATTATTTTTTTCTCGTCAAACTGTTTATTATTACACATTTCCTCAATAACACCATAATCTATTCCAAAAACAATATTCTTACGCTTTAGTGTCTCTAGAATCTCTTCTTGTGATATCATCTTTCCCCCTTTAGGAGGAATAATCCACATATAAGCTTCCATTTCATCTTTGGCTAATTCAATCTCTATTTGCGCGTCTATAGGGTCTGTATAGACCAATTCTTTAATGGATATAGAACAACTCTCTTTTGGGTTTAAATATGTTTTTATTTTTTCTATGTCTATATTATTTATTTCATTTTCTTCCAAATATATGAGAATTTCTTCTAAGCTTACAGGTTGTCCTGTGCCTGTTGGTGGATGAATCAATAAATAATGATTATTGTCTTTAAATATCAATTCAAATTTTCCATTCTCATTTCGAACTTCATATTGTTCAAGATCTTGGCTATCTGCTATTTTAGATATCATCTTTATCTTATATGTTTTTGTTGTTAAATTTAAAATAGACTTTCCTTTTTCTAATATTTCTATATCTACTTCATCAATCGTTCGGTTTAAAGTGCTTAATCCAAGATTAATTGCATCATCTAATGTTCTTCCTTCTACTACAATATACTCTCTACCCATTATCATCCCCACCTTAGATTTTAAAGAAGTTTATCTAGTTTTTTTCTTAATTTTATAATTGCTTTTGTATGTAATTGAGAAATTCTTGATTCAGAAACGCCTAAGATCGATGAAATTTCTTTGTAAGTCAATTCTGAATAGTAATATAAACTAATGATTTTCTTTTCTCTTTCTGATAAAGTTTCCAAGGTATTTAATAGTATTTGTTTTATTTCTTCTTGCTCAAAATAGGATTGTGGTTCATTATGGACATATTCATCTGCTATAGAAAAGTTTGTATTATTTGAAATTTTTTCTTCTAATGAAACGATAGAAAATGAATGAATTTCAGATAATATTCCATTTAGTTCCTCTAGTGATATATTCAATATTTCTGCAACTTCTTGATCATTTGCACTTCTGCCAAATTTATTTTCGATAGATTTGTAAGCATCTTCAATTTTTTTATGTTTTTGTCTAACAGATCTAGGCACCCAATCTAAAATTCTGAGTTGATCAATAATAGCTCCTCTTATCCTAATATAAGCATATGTTTCAAATTTTACGTTTTTAGTTAGATCAAATTTATCTATAGCATCTAACAAACCAAAAATTCCATAACTAACTAGATCTTCAAACTCCACATTGTTTCCATAATTATTATATAGTCGTCCAGCAATTATTTTAACTAATTCAACATATTTAATAATTAGCTGATCTTTTATTTTTTTATCTTTTGTTTTTACGTATTCGTTCCATAGCTGTGTATTAGGTGTCATTTTATTGCCCCCTAAGCTTAGTTGATTTTCTCAACGACTTTAGAATTGGTCTTTGTTTTTAATTGGTCAACGTCTAAAAGTGCAAAATCATCCTCTGTTTGTTTTGTATCAGTTTCTAATTCAACCTTATCATAGGGAATGACGATATTCATCTCACTTGGATTGATTTGAAATTCTTTTGTTTTAATAATACTATTTATACACATTTTTGAGGATATAAATGTTACTAGAAAGAATATTGTTGTTCTTTTGCAAAATAAAGTAAAACTCATATTTTGAACCATAGCAATAACTGTACTAACAAAAATAGAAAAACCCAGTAGAATATATGGTATGGATCTTAATCTTTTCATAAAATAAAACTCCATTCATATTTGTTTCACACCATGACCTATTGTCTTCACAAAAAGTACTCCTGTATTTGAATAAAGTTCAATGGTCCTACCAAAATTTCCTCCTGTATCTTCTGCTACTATAGGTATTTTTAACTCCTTTAATATTTCCTTTGTAGCAATTACATTCCTTTCACCAATTTTCATAATGTCATTTTTATTAGCAAAGGAAAACATTTGCGCTCCCCCAGCCAATTTGCATACTAGCCTTTCTTTATTAGCTCCCAATTGTACAACCTTTTCTAATAACAATGTGACACCTGTGTCTGCAAATTTAGCAGGATTATTTCGATTGCGTATACTTTTGCTGGATGGTAACATCACATGTACAAGCCCTGCCACCTTTGTAATAGGATCGTATAAAGTAACTCCTACACAGGAGCCTAATCCTAATGTTGTTAAAATCCCTTCTTTTTTGGTAACATTTAAATCTGCCATTCCTACTTTAATTATCTCGCTCATTATTCTAATACTCCTAAGCTTTTTAGTAATACTTCAAAGGATTCCGCATCTGGTATCAAGAAAAAAAATCCTTTTATATCTTTTTCGCCTTCATGAAATTGTGTTTCTATTAATAATACTTTATCTCCAACTTGGCCATGTTGAATAATGGGTACACTTAATATAGCTCCTGCCATATCAATAGACAAAGAAGGAATTGAGATCTTCATGTTTAATTTTGTTAACGTGGTCAAAGAAGAGATATAGGACCCAGCCAGAATATTGCCTATTTCTTGTAGCGCCGATTGATCTATTTCATCTAATATTTCTGAATCATCTTGCTTCCCTATTAGCATATTTGTTAATAATTTTGAAGACTTTATAGGCAGTATAAACAAAATATCTCCTGTTAAATCACCATCCACATGGAAGTATATCCCACTGACTGGTTTTTCTGCACCTCCTAAAAGCTCTGATACATCTTTAAATTCAAAAATTTCAACTTTGGGTACATTCATATCAATTTTTTTATCAAGCATTTTTGCCAATGCAGTAGCCGCATTACCTGCCCCTATATTTCCTACTTCTTTTAAAACATCCAATTGTATACTATTCATTTCTTCTATAGAAATTCCCATAGCCATCCCACCTTAAATTATCTCAGTATCTTCACTATTTTCAATGCTTCCTAAAACTTTTTTTAAATCTAGTAAAATAATGATTCTATTGTCCTTTTTCCCTATTCCCTTTATATAATCATTTCTAATACTATCTGTAATATTAGAAACATCATCAATATCTTCAGCAGCTAATTGTAAAACTTCTGAAGAACCATCTACCAACAAACCTATCACTGTGTCCTCAATAGAAACAATAATAATCCTTGATTCTTCATTTACCTTTATCTCTGGAAGCAAAAATCTTTTTCTAAGGTTTATAACTGGAACAATCTCTCCCCTAAGATTGATTACACCTTCTACATAGTCCAAAGCACGAGGAACTCTTGTGATGTTCATAACTTTTTCAATTGTTTGTACGTTAAGAATATCTATTCCATAATATTCATTATCCAGTCTGAATAATACATACTGATTCTGTGTACTCGTTAAATTCTCTATCATTGTCTACTCTCTCCTTTGCCATACAAGGATTTTATATTAAAAAAGGGAATTTGTATCAATAATAAGTGCAACTTGTCCATTGCCTAAAATCGTAGCTCCAGCAATAATTTTAATTCCTGATAAAAATTTTCCTAAAGATTTAATAACAATTTCTTGTTGCCCAATTAAATCGTCTACAATTAATCCTGCAGTCTTATCTCCTTTTTTTACCACAACTACAGTTAAGTTTGTCTCATCATCATTCCTATTACTAATCTCTAAAATATCAGCTAAGCGCAATATAGGTAATGTTGTATTTCTATATAAAACAATTTCTTGATGCTGTATTTTGCGTATGTCTTTGGCCTGGATGGTCACAATTTCTTTTATTGAATTAAGAGGAATTGCATATTTTTCTAAACCAATGTTCACTAAAAGTGCCTGTATAATTGCAAGCGTTAATGGTAACCTTATCGTAAATTTGCTCCCCCGAGACTTGGTGGTCTGTATTTCTACAATTCCTCCTAATGATTCAATCTTTGTTTTCACCACATCTAAACCTACACCTCTTCCAGAGATATCTGATATTTTCTCTGCAGTACTAAAGCCCGATTTGAATAAAAAGTTTACGATCTCTTTATCTTCCATATTTTCACATTGCTCATTTGTTACAAGTCCCTTTTTAATTGCTTTTTTCTTTACTTTTTCAATGTCTATGCCATCTCCATCATCTTCTACTTCTATTACTACGTTATTCCCATCAGGGTAAGCTTTGAGCTTAACTATTCCAACTTCTGATTTCCCATATTTCTTTCTCGTCTCTGGATTCTCTATTCCATGGTCAATGGAATTTCTTATAAGATGAATAAGAGGATCCCCAATTTCATCAATTACTGTTCTATCTACTTCTGTTTCTTCACCTGACATTATTAAAGAAATCTCTTTACCTAATTCTTTTGAAAGATCTCTCACCATTCTAGGAAATCTATTAAAAACTCTTTCAATAGGGACCATCCTTACTTTCATTACCGCATCATGTAAATTTGTAGTAATTCGTTCAAGATATTCTATTGCTTCATTCATATTGTGCCTTTTACCTAAAGCATCAATATCCTGAAGTCTCGATCTAGTAATAATTAGTTCGCTAACAAGATTCATTAAATTATCTAATCTGTCAATATCAACCCTTACAGTTTTCCCTAATTTAGGCTTCTTAGAGTGATTTTCTCCGTCTTCTTTTTCCCCCTCATGACTCAGATTTTTTTCAGTTAAATTATTATCCAATATTACAGAATTTTCAACCATATCTTCAGATAGTACACCTACTGTATCCATATCAATTTCTTCAACAAAAACATTTTCTACTTCTGATATATTGATTATTTTTTCCTTTATATCTTCTTCGACATATTTTGTTACAATAATTAATTCAAAGCTTGTATTAAATTTTTCATCTTCAATATCTTCTACAGATGGATTAGATTTTAATATCTCACTATGCTTTTCCAGTGTATTAAAAATGATAAAAGCTCTGGCTGATTTTAGCATACAGTTAGGATTTAAATCGATCTGTAGCTTATAACAATAATAACCTTCTTCTGTAGCTCTTATTAAAACTTTTTTAGAATGTTCCTCTACCTCAATACCGATAGCGTGCGTATCTATTTTATCTTCTTTTTCAGCTTCAGGTGCCTGCTCTCCATGTAAAATATGGTTTAGTTTTTCAATTAAATAGTGTGCATCAATATTCCCTTCTTCTCCTGTGTGCACAATTTTATTAATGTATTCTTCTAACATGTCAAGACATTCAAATAATACATCAATAATCCTTTCAGAAACGCTTATTTCATCATTTCTTAAAGATTGCAATACATTTTCCATTTGATGGGTAAGGCTTGCAATTTTACTAAATCCCATGGTACTGGACATACCTTTTAGCGTATGTGCTATTCTAAAAATCTCATGAACGATGCCATTATCTTTGGGATTTTGCTCTAATTCCAGCAAACTTTGATTCATGTTCTGCAAATTTTCTTTTGACTCTTCAATAAAAATTTCTAAATACTGGCTCATATCCATACACTTTACACCCCCACAGTTTGTGTTATTGTCCCCGCAATATCATGTAGCGGCACAATTTTATCAATGCAACCTAAATTAATTGCAGACTTTGGCATTCCATAAACTACACAAGTCGCTTCATCTTGTGCAACAGTATAGCCCTTATTTAGCTTAATATTTTTCATCCCTTCTGCTCCATCAGAACCCATTCCTGTCATAATCACACTAATAACCTTATCCCCTAAATTCAATTGTGCCAATGAGTTCATCATTACATCCACAGAAGGTCTATGTCCAGAAACTGGTTTTGTCTTCGTTAGCTTGATTTTTAATAGGTTTCCTTCATTTTTTAATTCTAAGTGATGGTCACCAGGTGCAATATATGCCCATCCTGCCAACAAAGTTTCATTATTTTCTGCCTCTTTTACGTTTATTGCAGATATATTATTTAAACGTTCTGCCAAAGATTTGGTGAAACCTGGAGGCATATGTTGTACAATCAAAATACTTGCTGGAATATTTTTAGGTAGATATGGTATAATCTCTTGTAATGCTTTGGGTCCACCCGTTGAAGTACCTATAGCAACTATTTTTTTTATGGATTTGTTTTCATCTAGTAAAACAGAGGTTTTTTCTCTGCTTTTGATCTCCATTTTTTTTGTAGAAGGCCGAAAAAGTTTATTTTGGCTTACTTTTACTCTTGATGCAACTTTAATCTTTTCAATTAATTGTGCTTGTATTTCTTCTGTGTTTACTTTAAATACATTGACGGGCTTTGTTATAAAATCAACAGCACCTAATTCCAAAGCTTTTAATGTAGCATCAGCTCCTTCATTGGTTAAGCTGCTAAGCATTACCACAGGTCGAGCAAACTGTTTCATAATAACATCTAGAGCGGCTAAACCATCCATTTCAGGCATTTCTACGTCCATCGTAACCACATGAGGAGACAGTTCCTTAATTTTTTGGATTGCTTCCTTGCCATTTCTTGCTGTGCCTACCACAATAAATTCTTTATCTAATGCTATCATATCTGAAATAATTTTCCGCATAAAAGCAGAATCATCAACTACCAAAACTCTTACTTTATTCATTTAGATCAATCCTTTTTTTTTCATTTTTCTTTGGTAATCGAAAATAAACGATATTATTTGTTCTCTAGTCTTCTCATGGATATTTACAAAAACAATTGCTGACTCATAGTTATAATCAGATTCTTCATATGAAACACATCTTATTACTTTTCCCTTGAGCACAATAGGTTCTTGCTCCATTTCTACCCTTATCTCTACAATGCTATTTACTTCTAAGTTTTCTTTACTAATAATTCTTGTACCACCACCACTTATGTCTTTTGTTAATGCATTTATTACTTTTTCCTCTGCATCGTATGGTTTGAGTTGTTTTATTTGGGCATTAAGTAAAACTTCTAATCTAAAAAAATTCCTTCTCTGCGCTCGTGTAATATCACTTGTTCTCTTTACTTTTATATAAGATAGCCCCTGTATATTTTTTCGGCCTATCACTTCAGCTGTAAAAACATACATACCTATGCTTTTTTTGAAATATTTGATTTTAATCGTTGTACCGATCGTAATAGGAAACAAAACATTATGATAGATTGGCGTTGCAACAAATATCGTATAATCATTGATTTTATCCATGACTTGACTGGTTAATTGCTTTTTTTTAATTCCTATATTAGAATCAATTAATTCTATCTCGATTCGTTCTCCAATATTCGGCATGCTTTTATCTTTCATAAGCGAACCCTACTTTCATGTTAAAATGCATTATTTTAAAAATTTTTTAGTTATATTGCTCAAACTATTACAGCCAAAAACTTGCTATCAATATGTCTATGTATTAATTTATCATTATTCTCATATCTCTCTTATATTTTTTCAGTCTAATCACTACTATTTATAATAATTTAAGAGTTTATCAATAAATCGTCTCATTCCAGTAATTTCATGAACTTCCAAAGGCTTTTCATTGATTAGTCTAGCTGCTATTTCATCTACGCCTTTACTAATTAAGCTGTTTGGATACTTTAAAATAAATGGATTTTGTGATTTTACAGACCTAGAAACCAAAATATCATCAAATAAATATCCTAAACTCGTCAATTGCGCCTTTAAAAATCTTTGTGCCGCTGTATTTAATTTGTTAAAAATTTCTAGCCCTTCTTGATAACTTTCAACTCGGTTGATTAGTACATTAATAATTTTGTCCTTATCTTTAGATAAAATATTTTTAATCATTGCATAAGCATCTGTAATAGACGTAGGCTCTGGGGTAGTTACTAAAATAATTTCACTTGCTGCATTTACGAAGGATAAGACAGAATTATTGATTCCTGCACCAGTATCTATTAAAATAAAGTCAGAAAACTTCTCCACATGCTTAAGATTATTGATCAAATGTAATAACTGTTCATTTGTTAAGTCAACTAATTCTTTTAGTCCTGAACCTCCAGATATTAGTTTGATCCCATTAGGTCCTTCCACAATAATTTCTTCTATTGTTTTTTCGCTTCTTATCACATGTGCTAATGTGTATTTAGGGATTAGTCCTACAATCACATCGATATTGGCTAACCCTAAATCAGCATCTAAAATCGTCACTTTATAGCCTACCTTTGTCAATGCTAAACCTAGGTTGATTGTGAAATTAGATTTACCTACGCCTCCTTTCCCACTTGTAATCGCAATAATCCTAGCGTTATTCCTTACATTAGTACCGTTTATGAACGAAGTGTCTTTAGTCAAATCTTGATTTCTTTTTTTTATATTTGTAATCATTTCTCTTAGTTTTTCTGCTTGATCTTTCATGCTATTCACCCACAATTATGTTTGCAATTTTTTCTGGATTTGCTATTTCTATATCATCTGGAACACTTTGTCCGGTAGTAAAATAAGATAGTTCTTTTTTTGTTAATAATTTTGTATTTAGAATATTTCCTATGGCATTAGATTCATCTAATTTCGTAAACAATAATTTATAACGCTTTATAAAATCATATGCTTGGATAATATTTGTAATATCTGTATACCCAGTTGTCGCGCTAATAACTAAAAAAACTTCTGGATTTTCCACATAACTTATTATTTTATTAACATCTTCCAACTGATTCTCTAACCTATGATTTCTTCCCGCTGTATCAATGAAAATAATATCCTTGTCATAGTATTGTTCTATTGCTTCCTGTATTTCTTGAGGTTCGTATATAACCTTTACAGGAATATCTAAAATTTCTCCATAGGTTCTCAATTGTTCAACTGCTGCTATTCTATAGGTATCTGCTGTTATAAGTCCAACAGATTTGTTACCCAGTATTGACATTTTTGCAGCTAATTTCGCAAGCGTTGTCGTTTTACCCACACCCGTAGGACCTACAAAAACAATCCTTTTTTGATCTTTATCTTTTTCAATAATAGGTTTAGGCGTACCTAGATATTCTTTAATAATAATTTTTAATGCCTTTTTAATAACTTCTTCATTTTCACTTGAAAAACTTACCTGTTTATGTGCTATCTTCATTATTTTATCAACAATACTTTTCTCAACATTATTTGATAGAAGGAGGTCATAATATTTGCTAAATAGTAATGGTTCTTTTTCCTTTACATGATTATCTACTTGTTCTACTTTATGAATAAAATTACTTAATAAATCTTGGATATTCTCTACTTGTGACTGTAATACTTCTATTGTATTTAACTCATCTTGCGTATTGGTATTCTTACGATCTGCTATCATGTTCGTTTTATTCTCTTGTTTTTCATTGCTTTCATCAATAGCCGCTACCATTTCAATTAATGGCTTTCTAAAGATACCCATAATACCAGGTCGCTTAATTTTTCTAGAATGTAAAATGACAGCATTTGTCCCTAACTCAGCTTTTACTTTCAACATTGCCTCTTGTGTATCGCTTGCGATATATCTTTTTACTTTCATCTTATGCACTCACCACCCCAACAGACTGTACTTCGACCTTTGCATCAATTTCATTATAGGATAATACAATTAGCTCTGGAGCTAATTGTTCAGTTAATCTTTTAAAATAGAATCGAACAATTGGTGAAGTTAATATAATAGGCTGCTCTCCTACAGACATCAACTTTTCCACCTGTTGTGCTAAATTGTTTAAAATTGTTTGTGTAGTCACCGGATCTAGATTCAAATAAGAACCATGCTCTGTTTGTTGGATGGATTCCATAATTTTTTGTTCTAATCCTTGCTCTAGCGTAATCACTCTAGCACGCTTGCTATCGATAAATTGCTTTGTAATAGCTCGTGAAAGAGACTGTCGAACATATTCTGTTAACATATCTGTGTCTCTTGTAATAGGACCATAGTCTGCAAGAGTTTCCAAAATAGTAACCATGTCTCTTATGGACAACCCCTCTCTTAACAGATTTGAAAGTACCTTTTGAATTTCTCCAATTGATAAAATCTTAGGTGTCAGCTCCTCAACAAGCGCACTATGATGTTCTTTTACATTATCTAACAATGATTTTACTTCTTGTCGTCCCAACAACTCATGGGAATGCCTTTTAACAATCTCAGTAAGATGAGTTGATATTACTGATGAAGGATCTACAACTGTATACCCAAATATTTCAGCTTTTTCTCTTTCTCCTTCTTCTATCCACTTTGCAGGTAGGCCAAATGCTGGTTCAACAGTATCTATTCCACTAACTTGTCCATTTGCATTTCCTGGATTCATCGCTAAGTAATGATCAAATATAATATTGCCTTCTGCTACATCTACTCCTTTAATTTTAATAACATATTCATTAGATTCCAATTGGATATTATCTCTTAACCTTATCATAGGAACAATGATTCCAAGTTCTAAGGCACATTGCCTTCGAATCATCACTAATCGATCAAATAAATCTCCCCCTTGATTTGGATCTGCTAAAGGTATAATTCCATATCCAAACTCTAATTCAATAGGGTCTACTTGAAGTAAAGGAATAACATTCTCTGGCTTTCTTATCTCTTCAACTTCAGTGTCTTGCGTAACTTCTTCATCTTTTGTTATATTCTCATGAATGGACTTTCTTAAGATAAATCCTAAATATAAAAATATAATACTTAGCGTAAAATAAGGAATATTAGGCAATGGTGTCAATCCAAAGAAAAACAAAACACCTGAAATAATAAACATAATTTTGGGTTGATTAAATAATTGTTTTATTACATCATTACCTAAGTCAGAATCAGACGCGGCTCTTGTTACCACAATACCTGTGGCAGTTGAAATTAATAACGCTGGAATTTGACTTACTAATCCATCTCCAACTGTCAGCAAAGTATATTTTTGTAATGCTTCACCGAAACCTAAACCTCCTCCTATCATTCCTAGCACAAATCCTGCTGTAATATTAATCACTGTGATAATAATGCCTGCAATAGCATCCCCTTTTACGAACTTACTGGCACCATCCATGGCGCCATAAAAATCAGCTTCTCTTTGTATGCGCATTCTTCTTTCCCGAGCGTCTAATTCATTTATCAAACCTGAATTTAAGTCAGCGTCAATTGCCATTTGTTTTCCTGGCATCGCATCTAATGTAAACCTTGCTGCTACTTCTGAAACTCTTTCTGCACCTTTCGTAATAACCATAAATTGTATAATAATAATAATTAAAAATATGATAAATCCTACAATAGCATTTCCACCTATAACGAATTGTCCAAACGCTTCAATCACATCTCCAGCATCTCCCTTAGTAAGAATATACCGTGTTGTAGAAATATTAAGAGAGAGTCTAAATAAAGTAGATAACAAAAGCATAGATGGAAAGATTGCAAACTGTAAAGGTTCCTGATTATATAATGAAATCAATAAAATAAGTAAAGATAAAGATATATTAAAACTTAATAATATATCCAAAGCAGGCAATGGGATTGGAATAATAATAATAATAATAATTGCAATAACTCCCAGTGATACAACAATATCACCAAATTTCATACGTCTTCCTCCTAGTGGATATTTTTTATTTTATATACATAAGCCAAAACTTCTGCTACTGCTTGATATAAATCTGGAGGAATATATTCTCCTATATCGACCATGGCATAAATAGTACGCGCCAACTCTTTATTTTCAACAATGGGTATTTCATTTTCTGAAGCTAGTTTTTTTATATTTTGAGCAATAAGATCTTTTCCCTTTGCTAAAACAATTGGCGCATCTCCTATGCTTACATCATACCGAATAGCCACAGCATAATGTGTTGGATTGGTAATAATTACATCCGCTTTAGGAACATCCTGCATCATTCTACCCATTGAAATCTGTCGTTGTTTTTCTTTAATTTTTGATTTTATTTGTGGATCCCCTTCAATCTGTTTATATTCTTCTTTTATTTCTTGCTTTGACATCTTCATTTCTTTTTCATGTTCCCACCTTTGGTAATAGTAATCTAATACAGCAAGTATTATTAATATAATGGCGGCTCTAAGTGTAATGCCTATCGTCACCTGTCCTAAATACCCCATAATTTGAATAACTTCCATATCTAGTATTTTTGATATGTTCTTTGCTTCATCTATAAGATAACTAAAAGCTACATACCCCACTGCACCAATTTTTATAACAGATTTAAAAAACTCTACTAGAGGCTTTAAGGAAAAAAGTCTTTTAAAACCATTAACGGGGTTAATCTTACTTAGCTTAGGTTGAAGTGGTTTTGTGGTAAATAAGTATCCAACTTGTAGATAACTAAAGATAATTCCTGTAACAAATGCTGCTGCTACAATCGGAATCACAATTTTGGCTGTAGCTATAACCATTGATATAAATAGCCTATGAACACCAGTCACTGTATAGATATTGCTCACATTAGACATTTCCATCAAAATATTTTGTGTAAAAGCAGTCATATGCTCATATATGTAATTACCCATTGAACGCAACACTAAGAAAGTGAATAATAAAATAAACGCTGAATTAATCTCCTTGCTTTGTAAAACTTGTCCTTTATCTCGTGCCTCTTTTCGCCTTTTAGGGGTAGCTTTTTCTGTTTTTTCACCATTAAACATTTGTAAATTTATCTGTAAAAATAGCATTGCATCATCCTTTTCTCATAATATCAAGAAAGTCATAAAATCTATTAAACATATTTTCAAATATGTGCTCATAAATTCCAATGTATAATGGTAATACTAGGAATATTATAACAAGACCTAATAAAATTTTCAGAGGCATACCTACAACAAATACATTCATTTGAGGCACAGTACGTGCTAAAATACCTAACAAGACATTTGATATGAAAATTGCCACAAAAATTGGTGCACTCATTTTAAAAGAAATAATAAATATATAAATGAGTATCCCGATTAGTTTATCTATCATCATCATATTCATATTTAAGCTTCCTAATGGGATGATATCAAAACTATTTTTAAGTCCGTAGATAAAAGTGTGGTGTCCATTAATGGATAAAAAAACCAATATAGCGATCATATAAAAGAAGTTTCCCATTAAAGGCACTTGTGTGTCATCCTGGGGATCAATCACGCTTGCCATCGAAAAACCTATTTGCATATCTATTAAATATCCTGCTACATGCACAGAACTAAAGAATAGATAGCAGATAAAACCCATGATCATACCTGTAACGAATTCTTTACTACTTAGCAAAAACAAAAGATAAAAACTATCTATCCTTAAAAAAGATATTCTGAGAACTGGAATAATAATAATAGTAAACAATAAAGAGAACCCTATTTTTGTATAAGAAGGTATATTGCGATGAGCAAATAGGGGTGCTATTATAAATATTCCTAATACTCTTGCAAAAACTAGTAAAAATACATCTATTCTATTAAGTAATTGAAATATGATTTCCACAATTGTTCATCCAATCTATTGAATAAAATAATGTAAATTTGCAAATAGTTCTTCCGTATAATCCACGATTGTATTTAAAATCCATGGACCAAAAATAATCGTGGCTATGAGAACAGCTAGTATTTTAGGGACAAATGCCAAGGTTTGCTCTTGAATCTGTGTAGTTGCTTGAAAAACACTTACTGCTAAACCAACAATCAGCGCTAACCCTAGCATAGGTGCTGATAAAAGTATCACCTGTAACATTGCATTTTGCATAATTTCTATAACTAATCCCTCACTCATTGATTACACCTCTACTTAAATCCCATTATCAAAGATTTGATCACAAGATTCCATCCATCTACTAGGATAAATAATAAAATTTTAAATGGCATAGAAATCATGACGGGCGGTAACATCATCATTCCCATTGACATCAGTGTACTGGCCACCACCATATCGATAACAATAAAAGGTATAAAAAGTATATATCCAATTTGAAAGCCAGTTTTCAGTTCACTAATAATAAAAGCTGGAATTAATGCCTTTGTTGGAATATCTTGAAGTTGCTTTGGCTTTTCACTACCTGATATATCAATGAACAAAGCCAAATCCTTTTCTCTTGTTTGTTTAAACATAAAGCTTCTAATTGGTTCCATAGCATTTTCCAAGGCAACTTCTTGAGAAATTTCTTCATTTAAATAAGGTTTTATTGCTTTTTCATTGATTGCACTACCTACAGGCGCCATAACAAAAAAAGTGAGAAAAAGTGCCAAACCAATTAACACTTGGTTGGGAGGCGTTGTTTGTGTTGCAATAGCCTTGCGTAAAAAAGATAATACAATAATAATTCTAGTGAAGCATGTCATCATGATTAAAATAGACGGTGCTAACGCTAAAATTGTCAATAAAAATAAAATTTCAATACTATTTGCTACTTCTTTTGGGTTTCTTGCCTCATCTAAACTTAATCCAATTTTAGGAATAGGCAACTGGGGTTCAGCAAAAGAAATAGAAAAGGAGATGCTTATTAAAAATATCATCAGAATAAGTATAATCCCTTTTTTTCTTGCACCTTTTTTCGTCATTCTTTTTCTTCCTTATCTGCATAATCTTTTATAGCTTGATTTTGTTTCTTAATTTCCTTTAATTTCTGTTTTAAAGCATCTGTAAGAAAATTCTTATCCATAGACCTTTTCTCTATCGTATTTTTTTGTTGCTTAATGTATTTTGTAAAATACATATCAAAAGTTCCATTAAATTTATTAAGATCTTCATTATTGGAAAAATCTTTTATACTCTCTGGATTTAATTTGTCTATAAGTTCTATATTTTGTTTTGTGACAGCAAGTAAATAATAATTTTCACAAATACTGATAATATAAATAGATTTGTCCATCCCTAGGGAAATTCTTTCAACAATTTTTAAGTTTTTGTTCCCAAAATACATATTGCTTTTTTTTCCAACTATTTTTGTTGTGTAGTAAGCTAAAACTAGTATTATGAGAAAAATAAAAATTCCACTCATCAAGTATTTTATATCAAGTATAAGAATCATTTCTCCTTTCTTACTATCCAACAACTTTTTTTACAGCTTCAATTACCCTATCTGCTTGAAAAGGTTTTACAATAAAATCACTGGCACCTGCTTGAATAGCTTCAATAACCATCGCTTGCTGTCCCATTGCAGAACACATTACAATCTTTGCGTTTGGATCAATTTTTTTTATTTCTTTTACTGCTTGTATCCCATCTACCTCAGGCATTGTGATATCCATAATAATTAATTCTGGTTTTAATTCTTTATATTTTTCAATGGCTTTGGCACCATTTTCGGCTTCTCCTAAGATTTCATATCCATATTTTGTTAAAACATCTTTAATCATCATTCTCATAAATGCTGCATCATCCACAACTAAAATTCCCTTTGACATAATAATTCCTCCTTATTTTATTTAATTTTGTTTGTTCTTTTAGCTGAATTTAAAATATCGGTTACCCGTATACCATAATTTTCGTCAATGACAACTACTTCCCCTTTTGCCATAAATTGACCATTTATTAAAATATCTAAAGGCTCTCCTACTAGTTTATCTAATTCTATAACAGTTCCCGAGGAAAACTCCAGTATTTCACTAATTCTTTTTGTAGTCCTGCCTAGTTCAACCGTAACTTCCAAAGGAACATCTTTAATCAGACTAATATTTTCTTTTTCATGCTTTAAAGGCATTTCATCAAATGATTGAAATTGTACAGGCTGAACCTTGACTGATTCATTTCTACTGATGTTACTTTGTTCCGTAGAAAAATGCATGTTGGGTACATGTGTATCATAGGTAGCATCCATATGGTTTTGCGTATAGTTATCATCTTCTGGATGACTATTAAAACTTTGATTTGATTCATTGATCATTGTCTTTTCATGATCATCCTCATAGCCTATATAACTGATATTAAGCAATTTATCCACTAAATCTTTTGCAAATTCAATGGGGATAATTTGCATAATTTCACTATCAATAATATTACCTACTACCATCTTAAAAGCAATCTTTACAATCTTGTGATCTGGTTTAATAAAGTTCATTCCTTCTACTAATGCTGAATCAGAAAGTTTCATTGAAACGGCCTTTGGTGGCTCAATATCAATCTTTTTTTGAAACATTTCCGATAACGAGGTAGATGCAGACCCTATCATTTGATTCATCGCTTCACCAATAGCACTTAGGTGCAATTCTGTTAATTCACCTGAAACTTTTGTTCCATCACCACCCATCATTAAATCAGTGATCACTTTAACATCATCTTCTTTTAACACCAATAGATTTGTGCCTTCTAACCCCTCTTTATACTTTACTTCCACCGTTACAAAAGGAATTGGATATTGTTTTGCTAATTCATCCATGGTAATAACGGAGATTTTAGGGGTTGTAATCGTAACTTTTTGACCCAAAAGTGTGAAAAGTGTTGTAGCAGAAGTTCCCATGCTAATATTGCCTATTTCCCCTAAGGCATCTTTTTCCATATTATCTAGATCGCGACTGTCTGTATTACTCGAATTTTGCGTCGTTCCTTTTAGCAACGCATCTATTTCTTCTTGAGAAAGCATATCACTCATTTTACTCATCTCCCTTCTCTATGATCTTCTCCACTTTTATGGCCATTTTCTTTTTCTTCACACCAGCTTTTCCATAATATTTCAATTGATCTCTAACGTAAATCTTTACATCTTCGTTTACATGAGTATCTAATTGGATTACATCACCTACTTGTAAATCAATAAAATCTCCTACTGTAATACATGTGCTTCCTAAGACTGCTTGAATAGTTACTTTTGTTTTTTCAACTCTCGTAGAAATTATTTCTTCATTTTCAGCTGTTTGTTCTTTATTCATACTCGTAAACCAAAATCTTGTATTTAATTTAGGTAATATAGGTTCAATGACTAAATGTGGTATGCAAAAGTTTAGCATGCCTTCTACATCACCAATTTTAATATTTAAAGTTATAAGTGCAATTGTTTCACTTGGAGAAACAATCTGAGCAAATTGGGAATTCGTTTCTATCTTTTCTAGTCTAGGATCAATTTCAATAACATTTTCCCACGGCTCCTTAAGCAATTTAATGATTTGTCTAATCAATTTTTTAAGCAAAGAAATTTCAATTTCAGTGAAACCCCTTGTTTCTCCAAGAGGGCTCCCATTTCCTCCTAAAATTCTATCAATAAACGCGAATGCAATATCAGGAGCAATGTCTAAAATAATTTGTCCATCTAATGGTGTGAAGTCTACAATCCCTAATACAGCAGGATTTGATATAGAATTTGTAAACTCATAATTAGATAGTTGTTCAACATTTGATACATTAACATGTACCAAACTTCTTAAGTAACCGGATAAAAAGGTATTCAATAATCTTGCAAAATTCTCATGAATCATTTGGAGTGTGCGCAATTGATCTTTTGCAAATTTATCAGGTCTTCTAAAGTCATATTTTTTTATTTTGCTTTCCTTTGTTTCATTTTTTATCTCTTGGGCATCTACTTCCCCTGTACTTAACGCTTGTAAGAGAGCATCTATCTCATTTTGCGATAATACATCAGACAACTGCGTTCCCTCCCTTTATTGAATAATAAACTCAACAAAATATACATCCGTAATATTATCAGAGGGCACAACAACTTTTATAGCTTTTAATATTTCCTCTCGCAGGGATTGTTGACCTTTCTCTCCTGATAATTGAGATTCATCTTTACTTCTTAATACTTCTAAAATATTATTTACAATTTGTGAATTTTTGTTAGTTAACTGATTGCTGATTTTTTCATCAGTTGTTTCCACATCAATATTAACCTTTAAAATTTTCCTGCTTTCTTTTAGATTTGCATAAAGTTCTCCAATGGAATAAGTAAATGTTTTCACTTCTTTAACATCCTGTTGGGGTTTTCTATATGTAACAAAATAAAAGACGCTGCCGGTTACTAACACTGTAACAATAAATCCTATTACGCTGTATAATATAACTTTTTTTGTAGACATCCTATACACCCCTTTTAAAGATTTTAATAATATGGCTCTGCTTTTATAAAATTAGACCGAAGTATAACAATATCTACCCTTCTGTTTTTTGCCTTATTTTCATCTATATCATTCGGTGCAACAGGATGATACTGACCATATCCCGATGCTGATAATCTTTCAGGCTGCATCCCTGTTTGTTCAATTAGAAACCTTACAACGTTTGAGGCCCTAGTAACTGAAAGTTCCCAATTCGTTGGATACTTTTTTGAACGAATAATAGGATCAGAATCTGTATGCCCCTCAACGCGAATATACTTATCTAAAAATTCTTTTTGCTGTAATAGATTCGATAAAAATTCTAATGTTTCTTTTGCCTCTTTCTTCAACTCTGCATGACCAGAATCAAAAAGTACATTGTCTTTAAATCGAAGTAATAATCCTCTGGCTTCTAAATCCACTAATATTTGCTGTTCCATCCCATTTGCACTTAAATACGCTTCTACATCTTCCTTAAGTTTTTTGAAATCTTCTAACTCTTCTAGCTGCTTCGTCGTTTTATCCTCATTTAGAGCTTGATCAATGTAAGGAATCGTTTCAATGGTTTTTCCCCCTTCTAATATTCCTAAAGATCCTTGAAAAGACTGCATGACAGCTGTAAACTTTTTAACGTCAATTGTTGAAAAAGCGAAGAGTAAAACAAAAAAACACAATAGTAAAGTCATTAAATCACTAAACGTAGTCATCCACTCAGGGGATCCCGCTTTTACTTCATTTTGCTTTTTTCTTCTACTACTCATTTAAGCTTCAACACCTTCTCTTTTATCATTTTCAAGATTCTTTCTTAATTTAGGTGGAAGAAAAGATTTTAATTTCACTTCAATGATTCTAGGATTCTCCCCTGCTTGTATAGATAAAAGACCCTCAACCATGAGTTCTTTGATTAAAATTTCTTGTCTACTTCTAATTTTTAATTTTGCACCAATTGGTATAAAAATTAGATTGGCTAAAAGTGCACCATAAAAGGTCGTAATAAGTGCTACCGACATACTCGGACCTACTGTGGATGGATCTTCTAACTTTCTTAACATGTTGATCAATCCTATAAGGGTTCCTATCATACCAAAGGCTGGAGCTAAGCTTCCTAGCGTGTCAAAAATACTCTTACCTTCCTCATGTCGTTCTTCTAAAAAAGCCAATTCTGTTTCTAAAATATTTCTAACAAGTTCAGGATCTGTCCCATCCACAATAAGCATTACACCTTTTTGCAGAAACTCATCATCTATGTTTTCTGCAGCTTCCTCAAGTGCTAAAAGACCTTCTCTCCTAGCGATATTTGCAATGTCAATAATTTTGGAAATGATCTCTCCAGCATCAAGCTTTCTGGTGGCGAAAACTTTTTTAGCAATCATAAAAGATTCTTTTACCTTTGTCAAAGGATATGCAACTAAGGTTCCAGCAAATGTTCCACCTAGAACAATCACAATCGAGGGTAGATTATAAAATGTCAATATACTTCCGTCTATCATAATCCCCCATACTACAAACGTAAGCCCTACAAATATTCCAATAACCGTCGCTAAATCCAAAGTCTACACCTCTTCTCTAGAAAAATTATGGGCAATGATTGCTTTTGAAAAAATGTTTTGTTTATATTGTATTATTTTGTCGATTATTTCGTCAATAGGCTCTAATACAATAATTTTTTTACCAGTAGTAAGGGTTATGGTCGTATCTGGTGTAGACTCAATAAATTCAATTAAATCACTATTGAGTACATATTCTTTGCCATTTAATCTTGTAACAACAATCATTTTAACCATCCTTTAAATTCCGGGCAATAAAGCCCGGAATATATTTATTATCTCTTTAAGTTTACAAGTTCCTGAAGCATTTCATCAGTTGTAGTAATAATCTTTGAATTTGCTTGAAAACCTCTCTGTGTAGTAATCATGGTTGTAAATTCCCTTGATAAGTCTACATTAGACATTTCTAAAGATCCTGGACTCAAATCCGAAAATCCTGCTTCAGCTGGTTTTCCTATTAAAGGCATTCCAGAATTTGGTGTAACATCAAACATGTTTCCCTGCCCTTTTACTAACCCTGCAGGATTTTTAAATTTAGCTAAAGCAAGTCTACCAGTAGGAGATTTTTCACCATTACTATAGGTTACAGTAATCACTCCGTCTGGTCCAATATCGAAGCTTTCAAAGCTACCACTCTTATATCCTACAATACTAGTCGCAGAGGCATCTGAATCATTATCATGCTGTGTTATCTTAGATAAGTCCATTCTAAAGATAAAAGACTTTGCACCATTCGGTAAAAGATCCCCATCATTTCCACTGGCAGCTTTAACAATTAAATCAATTTCTTTCCCGTTAACAGGTTTGCCTGTCGTAGAATCAAATTCTAAATAATCACTTGTGGCTGGGGGTTTTGGATGAATATCACTAATTTTACCATCTTTGTCAATAGTACAAACTTTCCACTGGTTTGCAGCTGCTTTAATAAACGCCACTCTGACTTCATGTTCTCCACCAAGTTCATCAAATACAGTAAATGTTGTATCTCTTGCAACAGCAGTTTTAGGCTCTATTTTATTTATTTCGTTACCTATTTTTATGATATCATTAATACCACCAATTCCAGGGGTTCCAATAGCATTTCCGTCATACTCAGCAGGTATATCAGAACCTGCATTAAGATTTCCATCAAAAGAAACCCCTATATCATCTGGACTTACCAATACTGGATAACTGGATGTGGTAGTATCATAACCTTTACCCGTAGATTTTGCTGGAAATGGCTTGCCCTTCGGTATAATTAATCCACTTAATTCATTTTCAAAGGTTGGATTTTCTTGTCCCAAAGTATCAGGATCAATATTATAGCCTAATACACTATATCCTTCTGAAGTAAGTACATTTCCAAATTTATCAACACTAAAATTTCCAGCTCGGGTATAGTGTCTATTAGCGTAGTTTACATCGTCGGAAACGATAAAGAAACCTTCTTTATTGATCATTAGGTCTGTAGGAATCTCTGTTCTCTCTACCGCTCCTCTCGTATGATTGGTTTCTACTGCTCCAACATTTATACCTAGTCCTATCTGCATTGGATTTGTACCACCTCTGCCGCCTTGACCTGCGGAAGCACCTTTTAGTGTTTGGTTAAATGCTTCTGCAAAAGTAACTCTTCCTCCTTTAAAACCTATGGTATTGACATTAGCAATGTTATTTCCAATAACATCCATTTTTGCTTGATGAGCACTCAGGCCAGATACAGCCGAAAACATAGAACGCATCATGTTGCATGACCTCCTTCAGTTTTTGCTGTAATATATCTCTTCAGTCAGTCAGAGATATTTTGCTTTCCTATAAGGTCCAGCTATATAATTACAGCACCATCGATATTTGTAAATACATTTTCCTTTAATTGCTCGTCTAATGCTGCCGTGATAATGGTCTTATTTGGTACACTAGCAACAAAAGCTTTGTTATCCATAAGTATAAGCGTTTCTTTAATTCCTTTCTGATTGGCTTTATCTAATCCAGCTTTAATTCTTAGCATCTCAGTACCATTTAACTGAATATTGCGAGCTTCTAGTCTTTGTATAGCATGCTTAGAAAACTTTACTCCATTGCTATCAGTTATTGCATCCAAAACCTGCGCAAAAGATTTCCTCTCGTTTGCTATATGTTTAACTGGTGGTTTAGATATTGTTTTGGGGAGCAAGTGATTATTGTTGACAAAAATCTTACTCACAAATTGCCCTCCTTTCTTAGCCTACATTTTCTCCATTATCAATGTTATTTTCACTATTGGCTATATCTCCATTGTCCGTTTCTTCAGCGCCATCATCAGGGTTTTCTTCTGTTGGAATTCCGTATTCTTTTAATGCTTTATTTAAACTTATTAACTCTTGTAGCATTTGTTTATTAAGATTATGATTCATTTGATTCACTATTAAATTATTTTCATTCGTTCCTGCCATTTGCTGCATGGTTTTATTTAAGTTCTGTATCTGTTCTAAGCTGCTAAATTGTGCCATCTGGCTAACAAATTCCTTGTCCTCCATTGGATTTAGTGGATCCTGGTGCCTAAGTTGTGCTACAAGAAGCTTTAAAAATGTATCCTTATCCAAAGCTTTATTTTTTGCTAATGTATCTGTAAATTGGT
This sequence comes from Clostridiaceae bacterium 35-E11, assembly GCA_038396625.1. Lineage (GTDB taxonomy): Bacteria > Bacillota > Clostridia > Peptostreptococcales > Thermotaleaceae. The sequence goes on along the minus strand of CP121688.1, from coordinate 1,918,572 downwards.
TTTCATTTTTGGGAGTATTTACTGTATTTGTTGCATTTACAGACATTTTTTCACCTCCTAAGCAAGATAATCAAAATTTGTTGACGTCAAATTTTTCGCTGTTTGCTCTTCCTCAATGAATTCTTGTTGATTCACACTCAATACTTTGGATAAAGCTTTACTATTTCCTTTTTTCTGAGATTTCATGAATTGTTGCTGTTTCTCAAAGTCATTATTTTGCCCCACACTTACATTTAATTCCTGAATGCCAAAACCTTTTTCATTTAATGCATCTTTTAGTATATTAAAGTTCGATTCCAAAACCTCTTTTACAGCTTGATTTTCAGCAACAATATTCGCAATAACAATCCCTTTTTCCACTGCGATCTTCATAGATAACTTCCCTAAGTGGTCAGGTTTTAGTTGTAAAAACATTTCTGAGTTCTTTTCTCCTACAAATATTTCTGCTTTCTCTGCAACCTGCTCTAAAATATTTACAAAGTTTATCTTTGAAACAGTTGTTGTTTCAATTTTTGATGCATCAGTCAGACTTACATTCATGTCTATCCAAGGTTGAGATGGAATATCTTTGAAAGCTTCATTTGCCATAAAACCCTTTTGTTCTTTTTCCATAAAGTACATTGCATTGTTTGCATTTTTTTGATCCTGTTGCATTGATTTTTCTTCTTCTGCATGAGTTTGTACTTCTATTGTGGTACTAGGATTGCCTATGTTGCTATTTTTCTGTGTATGAGAAATCATTTGATCATTCTGCTGATTTTTACTATTCATGAAATTTTCTGCAGTAGTGCTATTCTGATATAATGCGATCTTTTGTTTTAGTTGATCTATCAAAACATTAACTTGAGAAAACGATCGATTCTTATCTTCTAGCAAAGATTTTACTCCTGTATTCTCTAGAGATATCTTTAAATCCATTAGTACGTTTTCCAGCCTTTGTTTTAATTCTTCAATACCGCCTAGTTTCAAACCCCCTGCAGTAATACTGCTTTCTTCTAATAATGATTGGATCTCCTGGATTCCCAATTTAAAACTTTGTATGGTAGCTATTTGATCATCTGCTGCTGAAGGTATGATATTTTCCAATATTCCTGTTAAAGAGTTCATTAATTCTAAAATATCAAGTAATTGCTTCTCATCTGTTGTCACTACATTGTTATCTTTATCTAACACTTCTGTTTCATCATCAACTGTTTTTGTTTTGTCCATCTGTTTATTATTCAGTTTTTTATTACCATAGGCTTTGATGTTTTGCTTGTTCTTTTGATCTTGCGTTTTGTTAAGTTTATAATCGTCGTCTTGAGATTTTGTTGTTTGTTTCCCTAATATATTGTCAAAACTGGCATCTGCTGTTTTTTCAAGTACATTTTTTCTTTGGACAAAAGATGTTGGGTTGCTATTTACAGGATTCTTAAAATTCATTAAAATATTATACACTATCTCACCTCCCTTCCATTATCTTTTTATTCAGTATTAATTAGGCAAAGTTAATGTCTTAGAAATCTGCGAAGCTAAATCAGCATCTAATGTAGCCAAAATCTCTGCTACTGTTCTCTGCCTCAAATTTTTTAAAATATCTATTGCGATATCTTGATCTAATATAATAATCTCATCTTTGTTGTCAAAGCTATATTTTTTTGCAATATTTTTACTTTGGAATAACTTAGTAATTGTTTTGCTCATTTCATTTGCTTCCATTTTTGAGTACACATTGACTAGTTCTTTAATTTCTTTGTCATAATCTTCATAAATCTTGATCGCTTCTATAATATCTGGAGTTAATAAATCATTTCCTTTTCCTATTATTTGATCAATTTTCATTTGTTCTAATAATTGATGTCGAAATTTTTCATCTTCTACACTAGCCAATACTTTCGCCGTTTGTAGCATATCCATATTTCTATATATGATAGATAAATCACTTAGGTTATATTTTTTTTCATTACCGATATGTGATACAATTTTTTCTGGTTTTTCTACACTGTATATTTGTGCAATTTGAATCAGCTCTTTTTCTCTATTCTTCATTTTCTCCAAAATATCTTCAACTTTTTTTCTCTTGTCAATTAATTCATAATTTGCCAAGATTCTTCTAGCCACTTCTTCATCTAAATGTTTTAAGATTTCTGCTGCTACATTATCTTTCATTTGTTCCATGATCAATGCCATATTTTTATAAGATATTAATTCGTCCATTAAACTGCTACGAATTTCCTCAATAGCGCTTGCCAAATTCATCTTTTGATAGTAATCTGCCCTGCTTTGTCGTTCTTTTACTTCATCACGCTTGATCTGTTCTAGCGTTGAAGTCAAAACATCTTTTTTAATGGAATTCTCCCTAATACGTTCAAGTATTCTCTCTGTTTGTTGTGGATCTATTTGTGTAATCATTTTCACTAAATCAGTGTATAACATCTCATCATCTTTACGAATGATGGTCAATTTATCTGTAGCACTTTCAACATCTAAACTCGCCAAATATCTTGCAACTTCTCTTTTTTGTGATTCTCTCTCTTCTCTTGTGGGAAATTGATTGAAATACTGACCAACAGGACCTGATACTGTACTTAAATATTTATTCGCAGTAAATTTGAAGTTGTCATTTGTCATATAAAGCATACTTATAATAAATAGAGGCACAATAGTAAAAACAATAATGACGATCAATAAAATTTTCCCTTTTCCGAAATTTGACGTCTCCTTATCTGTTAATTTAGACTTGAACATAAATGCCCCCTAATTTTTATTGAAGTTCTTAAATGTTACCAATTGATCCACAAAATTCTCTTCTGCTTTTTTCTCCATAAAATAAAATTTTTCTTTTTCAGTTTCTCTTAATTTTTCAAATTTCTTTTTTTCCTGTATTGCCTTTTGTAGCGCTATTCTACATTGGTTAATTTCTTTATTGCATTGTTGGATAACTCCCTGTTGGTTGTCTATTCTTTTATTTAAGTTTGTTAAAAAAAAGTCGCAGTTTTGAAGAAAGGCTATCGTTATTCCTTCTGTAGCCTTAGATCTCGTCATGCGTTGATAGTTTTCTTTTGAGCTTTCAAGGCTTTGAAGATGTTGTCTTTCATTTTCTAGACGTATTTGCGCTTCACTTAATTTTCCCTTTATTAAATCCTCATATTTTTCCTTCATATTTAACAAGTTTTGATATTTGAAATTAAATTTCAACAACGCTTACACCCCTATTGTAAAATTTTTTCTAATTGTATAATTGCCTCATGATAACTCAGCTTTTCCTGTGTTCCTTGCGTTAAATAATTGTTTAGCTCATTAATTCTATCTATAGCATAATCAATCTCCACATTACTCCCTTTTACATATGCTCCAATATTAATCAAATCTTCAGCTTCTTTATATACAGCTAGTATGTTTTTAAACTTGTCAGAAAACTGTTTATGTTCCTCATGAATAATATTGGGCATTACTCTACTTACGCTAGCAAGAATGTCAATGGCTGGATAATGATTTTTGTTTGCAAGCTTTCTAGAAAGAACAATATGTCCATCTAATATCCCTCTCACGGTATCTGTAATCGGCTCATTCAAATCATCTCCGTCTACAAGAACCGTATAAAGACCTGTGATGGATCCTTTTTCAGAATTACCTGATCTTTCAAGCAGTTTGGGAAGTGTAGCAAAAACTGATGGTGTATATCCTTTTGTAACAGGTGGTTCTCCTACAGCCAAACCAACTTCCCTCTGTGCCATAGAAAATCTTGTTAATGAATCCATCAAAAGCATCACATTTTTTCCTTGATCCCTAAAATACTCTGCAATAGATGTAGCTAGTAACGCTCCTTTCATTCTCACTAAAGCAGGCTGATCAGAAGTCGCTACCACAAGAACAGACTTTTTTAACCCTTCTTCCTGTAAATCATTTTCAATAAATTCTTTCACTTCTCGGCCTCGTTCACCGATTAAGGCAATTACATTTACATCTGCTTCAGTATTTCGGGCAATCATTCCCATAAGTGTACTTTTCCCAACACCACTCCCTGCAAAAATACCTATTCTCTGTCCAATACCACATGTTAATAGCCCATCGATTGCTTTAATTCCTAAGGATAACACCTGTTGAATCTTTTTCCTTTTAAGAGGGTTAGGGGGTTGATTGTTCACTGGATAGCGTTTTGTGTCTATACATTTGCCTTTGTCATCAATAGGATGTCCTAAACCATCTAATATTCGTCCCAAAAGTTCATTTCCGACATCCACTGTAAGGGTCTCGCCTGTTGCTACCACTTTGCTGCCTGGACCAATGCCCTCCATTTCTCCTAAGGGCATTAATAATACTTTTGTATTTTTAAAGCCCACTACTTCAGCTTTAATTGGGATAATACCCTTAAGTGGATAAATATAACATAGTTCTCCTAATTTCACAGCAGGTCCTAAAGATTCTATCGTAAGCCCTATAACTTGAGAGACTTTTCCACTATATTTTATTAAATTCGCATTCTCTAGAACTTCCTTATATTTATGCAAATAGCTCATTCGTACCTATCACTCACTCTCCAATACTCCTTTAAATAGGAGTTTAACCTGATCTAATTGTGTGCCCACACTTGAATCAATACTGCCCGAGATGGTATCTACAATACAGCTTCCTTTTTTAAGAGATCCATCTTGTTTAATCGTTATATCATCAACATTTTCTGCTAAGCATAATATTTTATCCTTTGCCTTAACAGCAGCTTTATAGTCGTCAAGACTCACTCTTACAACCAAGGATTCCGTATATGTGCATTTGTCTAGCGCCAATTTTACTAATCCAACAATCGTTTCATACGAGTCTTGTATTTTATTATTAAGAATCTTTTCTACAGTATCAATGACTAATTCTATGCATTCTTTTTCTAAATCCATAACCATATGGGATTTATTTGATAGGATTTCGTTCTTCACCTTTAAGGCATCTTTAATAAGCTTATCTGCCTCTTTCTTTCCAGCTCCATATCCTTCTGATCTTCCTTTTGCAAAACCATTCTTCTGTGCATCTTCATATATGTTTTGTGCCTTTTCATTAGCATCTTCAATAATCCTTTGTGCTTGTGCTTGCGCTTCATCTATTTTGTCTTTCATGATCATTTCGATCTCTAACATCTTTTTTTTATAAAGCTCTTCATAAACTGCTTCTTCTATTTCTTTTTTATCATAATCTTCGTGTATGACATCATCTGTTTTTGTGTCCACTGCACTATTTTCAATCATGACTTTTTTTACAGCATCTACCTTTATATAAGAGGATTTAAGAATTCTAGACAATTATTTCATCTCCTCCGCCACGGGATATGATAATTTCACCTGCTTCTTCAAGTTTTCGAATAATATTTACAATTTTCTGCTGTGCTTCTTCAACATCCCGTAATCGCACAGGTCCCATAAATTCCATGTCTTCTTTAATCATTTCAGCCATTCGTTTAGACATATTATTAAATATAATTTCTTGAACCTCTTCTGTAGCACCTTTTAATGCAACAGCCAATTCATTGTTATCTACATCACGTATAAATCTCTGAATTGAGGTGCTGTCTAATGTCACAATATCTTCAAAAACAAACATTCTCTTTTTAATTTCTTCAACCAATTCTACATCTTCTACCTCAAGTGTTTCCATAATGTACTTTTCTGTTCCTCTATCAACGGAATTTAACAAGTCTACAATTGTTTGTATACCCCCTGCTGAAGTATAGTCTTGTGTCACCATAGATGACAGTTTGCTTTCTAGCACTGATTCAACTTCTTTAATAATTTCAGGCGAGGTTCTGTCCATTGTAGCGATACGTTTTGCAACTTCGGCTTGTTTGGCTTGTGGTAAAGCAGATAATATTTGCCCTGCTTGTTGTGCACTCAAATAGGAAAGAATAAGTGCAATTGTTTGTGGATGTTCATTTTGAATAAAATTTAGCAATTGGCTTGCTTCTGCTTTTCTCACAAAATCAAAAGGACGTACTTGTAAAGATGCTGTTAATTTATTTACAATTTCAAAAGCTTTTTGTGATCCAAGAGCTTTTTCCAAAACATCTTTCGCATAATTGATTCCACCTTCGGAAATATACTCTTGTGCCAAACACACTTGATAAAATTCTTCTAAAACCTTGTCCTTTTCTTCAGGAGCTATTTTTCTCATGTTTGCAATTTCTAAAGTTAGTTCTTCAATTTCTTCCTCTTGAAGATGTTTGAAAATTTTAGCTGATTTATCCGGTCCTAAAGATATCAATAATATTGCTGCTTTTTCTTTTCCAGTCATTTCAACACGTCGAACCATACGCTACACTCCTAATCTTCGTTTAACCATGTTTTTAACAATTGTGCTACTGCTTCCGGTCTCTGATCTACAAATTTCTCTATCTGTTTTTTGTAGCCTGATTTTTCATTAACTTCAAGATCGATTTCATCAATATCCGCTGGTTCTGTTGTAATCGTATTTTGTAGTACATCATCCATTTCTGTGTTTCTCTGTCTTAGGCGATAAATTGTGTATCCAATACCTACTAATAGTAATGAAGCTAATACACCTATAGACCATAATGGTATATCTTTAAATATTCCTCTTTGAGTACTCGTATCTTGGATACTTGCAAATTGTTCAGCCAAGGTTGTATCAAATTCTTGTGCCATCACCTCAACAACCTTCGTATCTAAACCTGCAGCTGCGGAAACTAGATTAGTAATTTCTTGTTTATGCTCTGCTGTTAATTCATTATTTACTAATGCACCCTTATTAATTAAAACCGCAACCGTTATATCTTGTACCTGTCCCTGCGCTTTTACCAATTTCTTTTTTATTTCATTTAATTCGTAATTAATTGTTTTATTCGCCTTATCATATGTAGAAGCATTGTTGCTATCTTCCATATATTGTGTAATATCTTCTGCATTCGTATCTGTTCCAGGAATCCCCCCTTGTTGTCCGTTGACAACCTGTTCTTTTAAATCGCTCATGCTTCTAATAAGACCATTCATTTCGCCTTCAATCGGTGGGGAAAATTCTTGTATATCCGTAACTTCACTATCAAAATCTAATTTTACATTTGCCATAACTGCAACGTTTCCTTGTCCATATACAGTAGATAAAAATTCAGTAATACTATCCACCAATTGGTTCTGTACTTGGTTTTGTAAAGTCAACTGTGTGGATGCATCAAAAGTATCTTCCTCAGGTTTTTTATTTAATAATCTTCCTGTATTGTCAACTACTGATATGTTTTGCGGATCTAAGTTTTTCACTGCATTTGATACATACATAATAATGCCATTAACTTGTTCATCCGATAAACTTTTTCCTCGTTGCAATTGAACAAATACAGAGGCTTTAGACTTTTGATTTTCCATCAAAAAATTACTATCTTCAGGCACACTTAAATCTACCCAAGCTTCTTCTATCCCATCAATTTCCTTTATTGTATTTGCCAAAGAATTCTTTTGGGCAATTAAATATCTCTTTTTTCTTTCCTCGTTTGTCATTGTTATACTACTGCTATTGAGCATATCTTCATAAGAAAATCCCTTTGTAGGCAGTCCTTCCACTGCTAAATTCATTTGTGCTTTATTATAATATTCTTTCGGTATAAGTATCGTAGTGCCAGATTCTCCATTTTTCCATGGTATACCCATTTCATCTAACTTACTTGTTATTTCTCCAGCATCTTTTAAAGTAAAATCTCCTTCTAACGGTATATACTCTGGTTGCGAAGTGAAATAAAACAATAATGCCATACTAATAATTATTAACAAACCACTGGCGCCAATTTTAATTTTTTGTGTTTTATTCAGTCCCTGATAGAATTCATTTAACTGCTCTTTCATATGCTTTAGCGTATTGTTCATGTGTTCACCTCTTTTCAGCTACCTCTAGTGCTGCTATATTTGTAATCTCATAATTTCTTTATAAGCTTCTATAACTTTATTTTTTGTTTCTAAGGTGAACTGCAAAGCAATCCCCGCTTTCTCAGCAGCTATCATTACTTCATGTATATTATCGACTTCACCTAATACAGCAAGTTCATCTAGTTTTTTTGATTCAATTTGATAGTCATTAACTTTATCAATGGATTGCTTTAAAATATCACCAAAACTAGAGCTTGCTTTCTCTTCTTTTGGCGTCAATGTACTTGGTGCTACATTCAAAACATTATTGATCCTCATATATTAACCCCCAATTTCACCTCTATTTTCCAATCTCAAGTGCCTTCATTGCCATACTTTTTGTAGCATTCATTGCTGTAACATTTGCTTCATAGGCTCTAGTTGCTGTAATCATATTAATCATCTCTGAAACAATATCGATATTAGGCATTTGTACATATCCTTCTTGATCTGCATCAGGATGCCCAGGGTCATAAACCTTTTTAAAAGGTGTTTTATCTTCTTTAATAGATACAACTTCAACCCCACTGCCGATCTGGTCGCGTTTTTTTGCTCCATCTAGATATTGAGCAAATTTCTGCCCTGAAGAAGATTCTTTAAAAACTGGTACTTGACGACGATAAGGAATACCATTACTTGTTCTAGTAGTATTTGCATTTGCTATATTCTTAGAAATAATATCCATTCTTAATCTTTCAGCGGTTAATCCCGTAGCATTAATATTGATTCCATTAAATATGCCCATAATCATTACCTCCCATCTTTTACTACAATTTTCAGCGTACGTAACTTATCAGATATTCTTTGCCTAATGAGATAAAAATTCATTGTATTTTTTGCCAGATTCGCCATCTCTACATCAATATTCACATTATTTCCATCTTTTCTGTATTTGCTAGTAGTATCTTTTCCAACCATAGGCTCAATCCGATCCATTCCTACATTTCCCACTGGCAAATGTTTTTGATGTGTACGCTTTCCTTCAACAGTGTCATTAGACCATGCATCTTTCAAAATCGATTCGAATTTCACCGTACTCCTTTTAAAGTTTGGTGTATTTACATTTGCCATATTGTTAGCAATCACTTCATTTCTAAGCCAAGAAGCATTTAAAGATTTTTCTAATACATTCATATGCTGAAAGGACTTATCTAAAATACCCATATTCGCCTCCTGTAAATATCATTCATATATACCCCATTTACTTTGACATATTCTATGCCGCTGTATTAAATTCGACATAATTATCTATATTTCCTTTTTTTCTTTTTAAATAATATATTAAAATGAAATTAAATTTTGTCGAATTCTGTATTTATTTTCATTTTGGGACTAAAGTCCCTTAGTTATGATCTTTATTTCTATTTTATGAACATAATAAAAAAACAACCCGAAGGCCAATGTCATTAAGTTAAGAAATATTATGAAGAATCCAAGAGAGAAAATAAACTCATTTCTTTCTTGGATTCTTTTTTTTAAACTAGTTGACTAGTTTATGGCATACCAAAAAGACAGATTGTCATCTGCCAAAATTCGAGATACAATTAATAAGGATTATGCTACTCGATAAAGAAAGCTTACAGGTTTCTGGGTGCTGACTTTGCGAGGGTCATGGCGTCCAGGTCTTATTGGTAAGATATTTCTTTGGATCAGTAGTACTATATCAGGTGGTTTCAGGCTTCTTTTGTTGTTTAAGTATTCTCGGCAAATAAAAATAGCCAAAGTGAAATTCACCTGATATACTTTTTCCTTTTGGGTTTGTTTAATTAAGATTTGAGTTATAATTGCTTCGCAATAGTTATACATTGTTAATCGTGCAAAGATTTCTTGCTTAATATATTCTACTTTTTTTGCATGAAAATTTATTAATCCAACAGCGTATTTGAGTTCGCGAAGCGATGTTTCAATACCCCATCTTAAATGGTAAATTTTTTTGATATCTTCTGCAGAAAATTCTTCTTTTCTAAGATTAATAATAATAGTTTCATATGAGTCATCAGCTATTGGAAATCGAACAACTCGAAAGTGAAGGGTGTATTCCTTCGCACTACCTATAGGAATATAATCAAAACCTTGGCAAGTCGGCATAAATTTATATTCTTTAGATTTCTTAGCTTTCGTCTGTGAACGAGTTAAGGTAAGTGAAATATTCTTGTCGAAAGTACCCTCTTCTGTAATTCCTAGTCCAGATACAACCCCATTACTCGTTATATCCTTCCCTCTGATGAGGTATTTCCAGTTCTTTTCTTCTGCATGAGCAAAAATATTATAATTTTCATATCCTCGATCAGCAATAAGAATAACTTTTTCTCTAAACCGAGATCGATCAATCATTTATTTGCACGCATAAAACTCATTGTAATCTGCCCAGTTTTGGACTTCTACATCTAAATAAGAACGGTTCATAATATCATAGAAAGCATTTAAATGTAGTCGATTTACTTGGGTGTCAAACTAGTTGGGGCGTACGCGGGTTTCAGTATCTTTTGGATTTGAAGCAATGGAAAGGTTGCTGCCATCACAAGCAATCAGTCGATATCCTTGAAAACGACGATTCAACATTAGCTTTGATGTGAACTCATGAAAAAGAAATTCAAAGGCCTCGGGAAGCACTTTTGAGCGCTGTTGATTATATGCTGAATTGCTTGGGGCTTTAGTTGAGAAGTCAAAAAAGTCTAGAATTTCCTTATTCATTGAACGGCCAGACATCCCTAGTGTAAATTTTATAAAAGTTTCAAAATCTAATTTTCGTTTTCTGGTAAAATCTTTCCCAGGTCGCCTAACAAAAAGTGAGGGGTCCTTATCGAGTGTGCTAATAATATCGAACAATAAATTTCTTGTGTCTGATACGAAATGCTTTTTCATACGGTAACCTCCTTAAAAAATACTACATTTAAGGGGCTTCGCCGCATTTTTCTACTAATTTGTCAAGGGTTTTCTGAAAATATTACATAAAAAAAGAGCCCTGTGTGTCAATACACACAAAACTCTTCGTTTGTTCTTAACTTAATGACATTGACCCGAAGGCTGTTTTTTTATTATGTTAAAATTATCTTTTTAACTTTTCTAGCTCATCTACTAATTTATCATTTAATATCTTAATATGTGTACCTTTCATGCCTAGGGACCTTGATTCAATGACACCTGCACTTTCAAATTTTCTCAAAGCATTTACAATCACCGATCGGGTTATTCCTACTCTATCAGCGATCTTACTAGCAACTAATAATCCTTCGCTACCTTCAAGTTCATCAAAAATGTGTTCTACAGCTTCTAATTCTGAATATGAAAGTGTGCCAATAGCCATCTGAACAACAGCTTTTTTTCGTGCTTCTTCTTCAATTTCTTCACTTTTAGCTCTAAGAATTTCCATGCCTACAACAGTAGCACTATATTCAGCTAAAACTAAATCTTCATCGGTAAATTGTTTGTCATATCTTGCAAGTATTAATGTCCCTAATCTCTGTCCACTTCCATTAATAGGCACAATTGTAACTAGCTTGTCTACACTTTCAACATCGTATTTAAAAATCTCCAGTAGCGCATCCCCAGTAATATTGTATTTCGTTTCTGTAATTTTTAATAAATTTTCATTATATTCTACAGGAAATTTTTTGTTTCCTGTATCGTCATCATGTACAAGTGGGGAACCTGCAGCATCGACAAAATCAACTCCTAAAACCTTCCCTTTCTTACTTGCAACATAAACATTAGCATCTAATACATCGCTTAGCGTTTTACAAAGCTCTGCAAAAGAAACTGGTACATTTCCTGATTGTTGAAGTATTTTATTTAACTTCCTTGTTTTTTCTAATAATGTTGACATTTACATCCTCCTCGTTTACTTTTCTTCTTATAGTATAAGCCTGTTGAAGTCTGGATAATCCTTTTATCCCTAAATTTATTCTGTATAGTAATCATTATCTATCTTCTGTCAATTCTTTAAAGCCAAAAGATAAGTGTTTAAATAGCTCTCTTAAGCCAGTATGTAATCTTCTAGTCTCACTTTTCCACTTTTCTTGTTAATCATAAAAATTAATTTTATTATTTTATTTATAGCTTCTTCTGTAAAATGTATTTTTATTCTTTCGATTGCCAATTTGACAGATATATATTTTGTATTAGCACTACTTTTCTCTTATATCTTATAGTAGAAAGCATATCTCTACACATCTTTTCTAAATGCATCTATTCCCCCTTCATCATCAATCCTAACAATAAAAGCCAAGTGCTTATCCTTCCTTCTATTTGTTTGCTCTGTAATTTTCATTTAAAGCGTTCTCTTCTTGGCTATATTCGTTTCACTTTGATCTACATCTACAATTACTTCATTATGAAATATTATCCTCAATTGTTTATACAATTTGTGCAGGTCAAAAGAAATGGTATCACATTTTTTCTGTTAATTCAATAACAAATTAACGTTTTACAAAAATTTAAAACTTATAATTCATCTTCTATAATTTTCTTATACTTACATTCCTTATTGGAACATTGTATAACACTATCCTTTTTTCTATTCTTTTTTACTAGTAAGGATTCACATTCAGGACACTTTTCTTCAATAGGTTTATTCCATACCATAAAATTACATGCTGGAAAGCTACCACATCCATAAAAAAGTCTTCCCTTCTTAGATCTTCTTTCTACTAAATCTCCCCCACATCGTGGACAGGTTACACCAATTTTATGCATAATAGGTCTAGTATGCTCACATTCTGGATAACCAGAACAAGCTAAAAATTTGCCATACTTACCATATTTAATCACCATGTTTTTCCCACATACTTCACAAATTTCATCCGTTTCTTCTTCGACTAGCTCTATTTTTTTTATTTCTTCTTCAGCATGTTTTAATGTAACATGAAAAGGTTTGAAAAAATCATCAATTACTTTCATCCAATCTAGTTTATTATCTTCAATTTTATCTAATTGCTGCTCTAGTTCTGCTGTAAAATGCACATCAACAATGTCAGGAAAATATTCTACCAACAAATCTGTTACAATGATTCCCAACTCTGTAGGTTTTAATGATTTATTTTCTCTTTCAATATATCCTCTACTTAAAATTGTTGAAATAATAGGTGCATAGGTACTAGGTCTCCCTATACTTTTTTCTTCCAATTCCTTTACAAGAGATGCCTCTGTAAATCTTGGGGGAGGCTGGGTAAAATGTTGTTTCGAATCAATTTGATCTAATAATAATTGCTGTTCTTCCACAACAGCTGGTATTTCATTATCTGAAACAACTGCATAGGTATATACCTTTAAAAATCCATCAAAAACCAATTTTGATCCTGATGCCTTAAATATAAGATCATTGTTTTGTATATCTACTGAGTATGTATCATAAACAGCTGGTTTCATTTGGCTTGCTAAAAATCTTTCCCAAATTAGTTTATAGAGTTGATATTGATCCTTCTTAAGAGAATCTTTAACCTGATCTGGTGATCTGTCTACAGAAGTTGGTCGTATAGCTTCATGAGCATCTTGAGCATCTTTCTTTGACTTATATTGTTTTTCACTATCATTGATATATTCCTCTGAATAATGCTCTAATATGTACCTTTTTCCATTTTTTTGTGCTTCATCAGAAATTCGAGTGGAATCTGTTCTTATATATGTGATTAAACCTACAGTTCCTTCTCCTTCTATGTCTATACCTTCATAGAGCTGTTGTGCTATACGCATCGTTCTTTTTGTAGTATATCCTAATCGATTTGCTGCCTCTTGTTGCAAACTACTAGTAGTGAAAGGCGGATATGGATTTCGTTTTTTTTCTTTTCTTTTCACAGAGGATACCCTATAAGCATTATAATCTAGTTTGGCGATTAATGCCTCTACTGTATCTTTATCGTTTATCTCTATCTTTCCCTCAGTAGTACCATGAAATTTCGCTTCAAAACTTTGTCCAGTATCTTTGGTCCGCAAATTAGCAATGATACTCCAGTATTCTTTAGGTATAAACGCTTGGATTTCTTTTTCTCTATCACAAATAATCTTTGTAGCAACAGATTGAACTCGTCCCGCACTTAAACCCTTTCGTATTTTTCTCCACAATAAAGGACTAATACTATATCCTACTAACCTGTCTAATATACGTCTCGCCTGCTGTGCATCCACTAAATGCTTATTGATTTTTCTTGGTTTTTTCACAGCATTTTTTATAGCTGTTTTTGTAATTTCATTAAATTCTATTCTACAATTCTCTTCTTCATCAATAGATAAAATATGTGATAAATGCCATGAAATAGCTTCTCCTTCTCGGTCAGGGTCAGTAGCTAACAATACTTTTTTTGCTTTTTTTGATTCTTTTTTTAACTCTTTAATAATCGGACCTTTCCCTCTAATGGTTATATAGTAAGGTTCATAATTATTGTCAACATCTATTCCCATTTTACTTTTTGGTAAATCTCTCACATGACCAACGGAGGCTATCACTTTATAATTTTTCCCCAAGAACTTCCCTATCGTTTTGGCTTTAGCGGGAGACTCTACGATAACTAAAGATTTTGCCACGATTTCACCCCCATTTTTAAAAGCAATAGTTATTATATCAGAAAGCGTTTAAAATTTCAAAATATTATCGTGAAAAGTTATTTCGCTATTAATATTTTTCCCGGTAATTGCTGAATCAATCCTTTTAATTCTAAAATTGTAATAATACCATTGATCTTATTCACATCTATTAGAACCTCTCTCTGCAGTAATTCCATATGTATTGGTTGTTTTTTTAGGATTATATTATAAACTTCTTTCTCTATTGAACTTAATTGTACATCCCTTTGTTCTTCTACATAATTGACTTCTATATCAAGTTCCTCTATAATGTCTTCTATAGAAGTAATTAGCTTAGCACCTTCTTGAATCAATTTATTAGTTCCCATGCTTAACGGACTATTAATATTTCCCGGTATAGCAAATACATCTCGACCCTGCTCAAGAGCAAATTCTGCTGTAATGAGTGACCCACTCTTCATGTTTGCTTCAACAATAACAACACCCTTTGCAATGCCACTAATAATTCTATTTCGAGCAGGAAAATTCCCAGATAAGGGTTTGGTTCCTATAGGATACTCAGATAATATTGCTCCCTTTTCTTCTATTTCCAACATCAAATTGTAATTAGATTTGGGATAACAGATATCTAATCCACAGCCTAATACAGCAACTGTCCTTCCTCCATGATCTAATGCACCTCTATGTGCTGCAGTATCAATACCATAAGCCATACCGCTAATAACCGTAATATTTTTTTTTGCTAAATCACTAGCCAACTTATACGCTACCCACTTTCCATAGGTAGAAGCTTTTCTAGCACCTACGATTGCTACAGCATTCTTATCTTTATCTACTATGGATCCTTTTTTGTATAATATTTCTGGTGGATCATAAATGTGTTTTAGGTTTTCAGGGTATTTCTCATCTTCTTTGCATAAAACATCAATATGGTATTTTTTAAATTGATTGATTAAGTGATTAAGGGTTTTATGATCTCTATTTTCTATTATGTTATGAATAATGTCTTGATTTATTCCTTTCACTTTCAATAATACATGTTCTGGCGCTTGGAATATATCTTTTGCACTCCCAAAATAATCTATCAACTTTATAAAGGTTTTATTCCCTACGCCATGTATATTCCTTAGCCAAAGGCGATAGTCCTTCTCTTTCATTTTATTCATCCTCTACCTTTATTACACATCCCAAAATTTTTTATCTAAATTTCGATATTGAATGGCTTCTGCTATATGTGAAGTGGATATTTCTATGCTGTTATCTAAATCTGCAATCGTTCTGCTAAGCTTTATAATTCGATTGTATGCCCTTGCACTTAGGCCTAATTTATGAAAAGCTTCTTCCATCAATGTCTTTTCACTTGATCCTAGTTTGCAATATTTTTTCATTAATTTAGGCGTTAGTTGAGAGTTAAACAAAATTGGATATTCTTTATATCTTTCGATCTGAATTTTTCTTGCTTTCTCAACATCCTGTTTCATTTCAGCAGAAGTTTTTGTCATAATTTCTGTCGAAAGTTCTTTATATTTTATGGGAAAAACTTCAATGTGCATATCAATCCTATCTAATAGTGGTCCTGATATTTTAGATAGATATCTCTTGATTTGAACAGGTGTACAAGTACATTGATGAGATAGATCACCATAATAACCACACGGACATGGATTCATGCTCCCTACCAATATAAATTTAGATGGATATGTCAGTGTGGCATTTACTCTTGAAATTGTAACAATCTCGTCTTCAAGCGGTTGTCTTAATATTTCTATAACATTTCTTTGAAATTCTGGTAGTTCATCTAAAAACAGTACACCATAATGGGCTAAAGATACTTCTCCTGGCTTTGGTATTCTTCCCCCTCCTACCAGCGCAACTGATGAAATGGTGTGATGAGGAGCTCTAAAGGGTCTTTTCTCAACCAATGCTATCTTATCCGATAGTTCTCCTGCAACACTATATATTTTTGTTACCTCCAACTTTTCTTCATATGTCATATCTGGTAATATCGTAGGAAATCGCCGAGCAAGCATTGTTTTTCCTGATCCTGGTGGTCCTATCATCATTATATTATGTCCACCTGAAGCAGCAATTTGAAATGCCCTTTTAACCATTTCTTGTCCCACTACATCTGCAAAATCTTCTTCATAATAATTAGTTGACGATTCAACCATTTGTTTATCTATGACAAATGGTTCTACTTTCAATGTGCCTTGGAAATATTCGACAATATCTTTTAAACTATCAAAAGGATATATTTCTACATCTTGTACCATACCAGCTTCTTCTGCATTAGCACTTGGAAGGATAACTTTCGTAATTCCTTGATTTCTCAGAGCAATCACGAGAGGTAATGCACCCGTAATTCGATTTAACATTCCATTTAATGATAACTCTCCTATAAAAGCAAACTTCTCGATTGATGGATAAGCCACTTGTTTTGACGCCACTAAAATTCCTAAAGCCATTGGTAAGTCAAAATGTGTGCCTTCTTTCTTCGTATTTGCAGGTGCTAAGTTTATTGTGATTCTTTTCATTGGAAATTCAAATCCACAATTTTTAACTGCTGACCTAATTCTTTCTTTTGATTCTTTTACAGCCATATCTGGTAACCCAACAATCGCTAAAGTAGGTAACCCATTTGATATGTCCACCTCTACTGCTGTGATACTTCCCTCTAAACCATTTAATATACAACTATAAACCCTAGATAGCAAAGAGATACCTCCTTTTATAAGCTATTGTAATCTATGTTATTAACTATATAGTTTCCACGCATTTCTCTATTTCCCTGCTTTGGATAGATATCTCTTTATTAATTCATCTTTAACCTGTATATTGATATAAATTTTAATTCACTTCTATAAAATATATTTTAACTGCGTGTCCACAAACTTTTAAAAATTTTGACCTACTATAGAGAAATTAGATAACTTCCTTATACATCACACCCTCTATCGCTAGTATAAGAAAAAATAAAAATTTTCCTTTATATATCTACCCTAAAAAAAATTCTCTGAACCTTATATGCAAAGATATATAAAAATCTCGTTCCTTGTTAAAAATTTATTCTATCATTTAGTTATACTACAAAACAGAAGGAATGTCAAAATTATTTGAAAACTCTATAGTTGTTGCAAATATTATAGAAAATAGAAAATCAGCCTCAATTTTCATGATATCTTCAACAAGCATCTATATCAAATTTAAGCCAGAACCAAGCATCCTGTCTCAAAATTTATCCTATATTTACCTAGAATGTCCTTCCTTGTTAAGGTATGAAAATTAATTTCTTAAGGAAAATTTTCCTTGATTTAAAAACAAAATATCCCTCTTATTCCAAGGGATATTTATAACAAAATATTTTCTATATGAGTTACTCTAGGAGATTCATTAGGTAAAACCATTATTTCTATTGCATCAAATCTAAATTTATAATTATTCAAATTAGATACTTGAATATAATATTGGGCTGTATTCAATAAATGAATCTTTTTTCTGTAATTAATTGCCTCAATTGGTCTGCCAAAAGATAAATTTTTTCTTGTCTTTACTTCAACAAATACGTATGTTTGATTTTTATAAGCTATAATATCTATTTCACCAAATCTACACCTATAATTAGAACAAACAATTTTATAGTGGTTTTTGCGTAAATATTCCACCGCGATCTTTTCTCCTTGCATTCCTAATGTAATCCTTTTGTTACTCATCGGGTATTCCCTTTCTTGTATCTATCTGTATCACAAAAGCCAAAATTTCTGCAACTACTTGGTACAACGCTGACGGAATCTCTTCACCAATCCCTAGATTATTAAGTTGCTTCACAAGCTGTTCATCCTTATAGGTAGGTATATCTAATTCTTTTCCAATTTCCTCTATCTTTTGAGCAATAATTCCTTCTCCTTTAGCAATCACCACAGGTGCAGCATCTTTTCGTTGATCATATTGAAGTGCAGCAGCTATTTTCTTTTTTTCTTTCATAGACTCACACCCTCACATCAATAAAATTCACCTTCATTAATTCTTTTGTATCCTCTATATTAAAAATATTCTCTTCAGCACTTGAAATTCTATATTTTATGCTTACATTTGAAAATCCTAAACGAAGCAAAGTATCTTTTAAAATTTTTTCCTGTTCTACTAAACTTTTTTTGATTTTCTCTGCAATAACTTGAAAGCTACATATAATCGTTCTATCTTTTATTTCTAATAAAACGCTTACTTTATCCATGTTTTTTGTATCAAGCGCAATCAATATGGTAATGTCTTTTGGATTTATTCTTTTTTTATTTTTGCGATCTTTGGCAATAAATAGTTCTATATTCTTATGTTTATTATTAAGAAGTATAGGCAGTTGGAAATATGTTTGTGCTTGATTGAGTTTGCTCATAAAATCTAAAGAATCCTTTAAACTAATTGTAAGATTTAAAATTTTCTTACCTTCTTTTATTTGCATATCTTCAACTGCTTGTTTGATGAATTCTAACTTTATATATAATTCTTTTATCAACTCATGAGGCACAAATTTTTTGTCCAAAATCATATGTTGTAACTTCACAAGTGCAGTCTCAACACTTTCTCCTAATTTCATCGTCTCCTTATCGGATTGAAGTAACACTGTTAAATCTTCTACCTGCTTTGCAATATCATATTCTTTTAGCAAAATATTATTTAGATTTGTTGCATTGTTTATATTTAATTTTAAATCATTTTTCAATAAAAAAATTAATTTTTCAATATTCATATTTTGAATATTTATAAGAGGTTGGTCTATTTTAGGTCTCATATTTAAAGCACTATTAATATTTTCTTCATTAACCATATTTACTTCTTGATTAAAATGATTTTTTTCACTGTGTAGCAATTCTTTTAATACCTCTCCAATATCTTGGTGTACATTTTGGGAATTTAAATTAATTGATTTGACATTTAACATTGTTTCTAAGGTTTTAAAATTCCATTGCGATTGTTGGATTTGTAAAATGTTTTTTTTGGTGACAGGTATCTGATGTTGGATGAGTCGTTTAACTAATTCAATATTCTCTTTACTTGGTTGTATATTAAATTTTTCTAGCACACCTGTGATGTTTTTGTAGGCTGTATCAATAGGTTTTTTTGTTTGTGTAATAGGTTTGATTATTACTTGATTCCCATTTACTTCCTTTATTTCAAAGTATACCACTTCATTACTTCCTAAGTTCACTGAAGCATTTGTTTTAGCCTCTAAAATTTTTCCATCTCCCATTTCCAGCATAATGATATCATTCATCAATTTATGCACACGAGCTTTTATGTATTGACCTACCTTTAAATTTGTAAAATCTACATAACTTTTTTCTAATTGCTGTAGCTGAAAATTTGCGTAATCAATCTTCATTTGTCCTATCACCCATTATATTTTTTAAAAAAGATTTTCTGTGTATCGGAGTTAAGCCATAACATTGAATGTGATGATAATGCTCCTTTGTACCATAACCTTTATGTGTTATAAATCTATATTGTGGATACTTGTCATGATATGCATCCATTATACGATCTCTTGTTACCTTTGCAACAATGGAAGCTGCTGCAATAGATATACTTTTACTGTCTCCTTGAACAATCGATGTTTGCTTTATATGTATATCGGCTAATTTTACCGCATCAATTAGTAAATGTTGAGGAGATATGGGAAGATTTTTAATAGCCTGTAACATGGCTTTTTTGGTAGCATTTAATATATTTATTTTATCGATGGTATGATTGTCTACAATCCCTACTCCTATTCCTAATGCTTGATTATTTATCGTTTCAAATAGTACCTCTCTTTTTTTTATGGATACTTTTTTTGAATCGTTAATTCCCTCTATAAAGGTATTCCCAGGCAATATTACCGCCGCTGCTACTACTGGCCCAGCAAGAGGCCCTCGTCCAGCTTCGTCTATACCTGCAATAATTTCTTGTCCTGATCGGATCAGCTGATTTTCATAATACCATAACTTTTCAACTCTTTTTTGTTCAGCTAGGTAATCATTGTGCCTCTTTTTCAAAGTTTTAACCAATTGCTTAATAGATTGTCTTTCATCTTGTGCTAAAGAGGGAATATATTTTGTATAATTTTCTACACTTACATTGTTTATAAAATTTTTAATATCCTTTACACTAAGCTCATAAAAATTCATCGTTTTTTCCTTTCGTCGAAGATGATATACTATGCTTACATTCATTTTATGATTATTTTATCATAAAAGAAGGTCGTTGGAAAATCATCTATCGTTACTGTTTTTTCCAAAAATCTTTGTATCATTATCCTTAATTACTGCTCATGCTAGTTTTTTGTCATATGCCTTCTATTTTTAATATTTATGCATATCGGGAAAGGTATATTTATAATTACAAAAAACAATGAGCACTATTGATCAATAGTGCTCTCTATATCTGCTGGTGCTTCCAAGGTAATTCTACCAATTTTTCCACTTCTAAAATCGTCCATTATCAAATTAGCAACTCTTGTATAATCTATCCTCCCTCGAGAAAGAATGCATCCTCGATTACTTGCAATGTTATCCATATTCATCAAAGGATCTTCTAGTATATCTTCTAACTTATATCTTTCTTTCATATATGTAGGATATCTATCACAAAGATGTTCGATTAATTTCAAGGCTATAGTTTCAATGTCTAATATTTCATCTTTAATTGAACCTGTAAAAGCCAATTTTATTCCTACGTTTTGATCTTCAAATTTTGGCCATAAAATACCGGGGGTATCTAAAAGTTCAATGTCTCCTTTTAATCTTACCCATTGCTTTCCTTTTGTTACCCCTGGCTTATCACCAGTTTTGGCACTTTTCTTTCCAGTAAGCTTATTTATGATGGATGATTTTCCTACATTAGGGACACCTACAATCATCGCTCGTACTGATCTTGCTCGCATTCCTTTTTCTATTCGTTTTTCCATTGCAGCTTTAGCAGCATGATTTATTTCGGCTATAAGTTTGTTTAATCCATCTCCATTCAATGAATTTACAGCAACTGCATGAATGTCTTGCGCTGCAAAAAAGTGAACCCACTGATTTGTAATATATTCATTAGCCAAATCACTTTTGTTTAGTGCAATCACTCGAGGTTTGTTTTTTATAATTTCATCAATTTGTGGATTTCTACTACTAATAGGAATTCTCGCATCTAGTAGCTCTATTACCACATCTACCAGTTTAAGATTTTGCTGAATCAGTTCTTTGGTTTTCTTCATATGTCCTGGGTACCAGTTAATTTGTTGCATATTTATCACCACTCATTTTATTCTAATTTTCCAAAATTCTTTACAGGAAAAATTCTAAAAATTACTTTTCCCTTTACTAATTTTAAAGGAATAAAACCAATATCTTCAAACCTGCTATCTTTACTATTATTTCTATTATCCCCAAGAACAAAAACAGTATTTCGGGGTATCATTCTTTTTTTAAAATTTTCCGAGGTTTTTTCTAAAATATACGATTCTTTTATCCTCTTATTGTTTACAAAAACTTGCCCATCTATTATTTCAATCGTATCCCCTTCTTTTGCAACAACCCTTTTAATCAATTGGTAATGATTATTGTGAGGATGTTCAAATACAACCACATCTCCTATTTGAGGCTTATGTAGTATATATTGAAATTTGTTCACTATGAATCTTTCTTGGTGGGCAAGAGTAGGGAACATAGAATTACCATCTATTTGTATGAACTCAAAAATAAATAATTTGATTATTATTGCCAAACCAATAGCCATAATAATTGCTTTCATCCATTCTCTCAATTCACTTTTTGGAGCACTCATTATATTGTTTTCACCCCTTATAGATGAAATCGTAAAGAAAAAGGTTCGTTCGTCATCCTACACAAATGAATAATGGGACTGTATCCAGTCCCACACCATTAAAACTTCTTTTCTTTGATTTTTGCTGCTTTTCCTGTTCTTTCACGTAGATAGTAAATCTTCGCTCTTCTAACTTTTCCTCTTCTAACTACTTCAATCTTTTCAATTTTAGGTGAATGTAATGGTAAAGTTCTTTCTACCCCAACACCGTAAGAAACTCTTCTAACAGTAAAAGTTTCTCTAGCACCACCGTTTTGTTTCTTTAAAACAAAACCTTCAAAAATCTGAATTCTTTCTCTATTACCTTCTTTGATTTTTAAATGCACTTTAACGGTATCACCAACGTTAAAATCAGGAACTTCTGACTTTAATTGTTCTTGTTCAATTGCTTTAATAATATCCATGGTTGTCCCTCCTTCCCTCTTAGACGTTCATGGTATAGACTATAACAGAGGACCGTCCGTATTGCCAAATATGATTATACCATACTGCCATATACAATACAATAGCTAATCTTTATCTAATAATAACTGAATAAGTTTTTTATCAATATTAGTTAAATTTTTTTTATTGATATATTTTTTAAATAGGTCTGGTCTGTTTTCTTTGGTAAACTTTAATGCCTCTGACTTTCTCCATTCCTCAATTTTTTTATGGTTGCCAGATAATAAAACATCTGGTACTTTTAAATTTTTGAATTCACTTGGCCGTGTATATTGAGGATATTCCAGTAATCCAGAATAAAAGGATTCTTCCATATAAGATTCTTCCTGGCCTAATACACCTGGAATGATTCTAGCAATCGCATCGATGACTACCATTGCTGGCAGTTCTCCTCCTGTCAATACATAATCTCCAATAGAGATTTCATCGGTTACCCAATAATCTATTATTCTTTGGTCAATTCCTTCATAATGACCACATAGAAAAATTAGGCGCTCTTCTTTTGATAACGATATTGCCATCTCTTGATTAAAAGTTTTTCCTTTAGGAGACATATATATTACTTTGCAACCTTGTGCATCTACTGATTCTAAGGCACTAAATATAGGCTGAGCCTGCATGACCATTCCAGCTCCTCCACCATACGGATAATCATCTACTTTTCGATGCTTATCGGTACTAAACTCTCGAATATTAATGGTATTGATAGCCAATATCCCCTTTTCCCTTGCTTTTCCAATAATGCTTTCTCCTAGTGGAATTTGAAACATATTTGGAAAAAGTGTTAAAATATCTATTTTCATTCTATCAAACCTTCAATCAGTTTTACTATTATGAAGCCTCTTTCTATATTCACTTCCTTGATAAAGGCATCTACCGCAGGAATTAATATGCTTTTTTGAGGATTTCGAACATCTATCACTTCATATAAATCTTGTCCTGTAGATTGAATCACATCTTTAATAGTTCCCAGCAATTGATTTTCATCTGAATACACCTTTAATCCTATTAAATCAACAATAAAATAAGTATCTTCTGGGAGGAGTCTTGCATCGTCTCTATCTATTGTTAAGTATCTTGTTTTATATTTTTCAGCTGTATTTCTATCATTAATTCCTTTAAGTTTAAGCATAATTAGTTCATTTTTGTACCGAACCTGTTCAATATAGAATTTTTCTTCTCCACAATTTTCAACATAAACCCATTCTAATTCTTCAAATCTTTCTTTATAATCCGTTAAAGGATATACTCTTAGCTCTCCTCTAATACCTTGAACATTTACAATTTGTCCTACCTTTAAGCGCTTTGTCACAATAATCACACCTACTTTTTTTCTTATGTGAAAAATCAATCCGTTATATTTCTATCCAAATTCACTTTGAAATATACACAAAGTCATCTATACTACAAAAGGATTAGGGTTCCCTAATCCTTTTGTAGTATTATTGAATAATCTCTACAACTACTCTTTTATTTTCTTTGGTAGCAGCCGCCTTTACTACAGTTCTTATGGCCTTGGCAATCCTTCCCTGCTTACCAATTACTTTACCCATATCTTCTGGGGCAACTTTTAATTCTACAATCAGTGATTGTCTTCCTTCAATTTCGGTAACAAAAACTTCATCTGGGCTATCAACTAAAGCTTTAGCGATTGTTTTTACCAACTCACCCATTCTTTACACCCCCCGAAAGCATTATTCAGCTTTCTTTGACTGATCCATTTTTTCTAGAACGCCATATTTTTTGAATAAGCCTTTTACAGTATCAGTTGGTTGAGCACCATTTTTTAACCATTTAATTGCCTTTTCATCATCTATTTTGACTTCTACTGGCTCAGCAACAGGATTGTAATATCCTAGCTCTTCAATAAATCTTCCATCTCTTGGTGAACGAGAATCTGCAACTACAAGTCTATAGAAAGGCTTCTTTTTAGCTCCCATTCTTTTTAATCTAATTTTTACTGCCATTTTATTCACCTCCTTTAATTATTCTGTAACTAAATTTATCTTCCAAAGAATGGAAATTTCATTTTTCCACCCTTCTTCATACTTTTTTCCATATCTGCAAATTGTTTCATCATTTTTTTTGTTTGTGCAAATTGCTTTAAAAGATTATTCACTTGATGTACAGTAACACCACTACCCTTTGCAATTCGCTTTCTTCTACTTCCATTAATAATAGATGGATTTTTTCTCTCTTCCTTCGTCATAGACTGAATAATTGCTTCAATATGCACTAACTCTTTGTCATCAATTTCTAAGTTTTTGAGTTGTTTACTGTTTGCGCCTGGAATCATTTCAAGCAATTGGCTCATCGAACCCATGTTTTTCATTTGTTGTAATTGATCTAAGAAATCATCAAAAGAAAATTCTTTGCTTTTGATTTTTTTTTCTAACTCTCTAGCCTTTTTTTCGTCGAAATTAGCTTGAGCCTTTTCGATTAAGCTTAAAACATCACCCATACCCAAGATTCTGGAGGACATCCTATCAGGGTAAAAAGGCTGTAAATCTTCTAGTTTTTCCCCCATACCAACAAACTTAATGGGTTTTTCTGTAATAGCTCTGACAGATAAAGCAGCTCCACCTCTGGTATCTCCATCTAATTTAGTCAATATTACACCGTCAATTCCTAATTTTTCATTGAAGCTTTGTGCAACATTTACAGCATCTTGTCCTGTCATAGCATCAACTACTAATAAAATCTCTTGAGGGGTCACTTCTTTTTTTATATTCTCTAATTCATCCATCAGATTTTCATCTATATGCAATCTACCTGCAGTATCTATAATAACAACATCATTCCCATGCTTTGATGCATGTTCAACTCCTGCTTTTGCTATATCCACAGGGTTTACTTTATCTCCCATTGAAAAAACTGGTATATCTAACTGCTTCCCAACAACCTGCAATTGCTTTATAGCAGCTGGTCTATAAATGTCTCCCGCAACAAGCAAAGGTCTTTTTCCCATCTTTTTAAGATGCCCACCTAATTTCCCACCTGTCGTAGTCTTACCAGCTCCCTGTAACCCCACTAACATAAATATCGTAGGAGGCTTAGAAGAAAAGGTTAGTTTGCTTTGGGTTGTTCCCATCAAAGCAGTTAATTCCTCATTAACAATCTTGACTACTTGCTGTCCCGGTGTTAAACTTTCCATTACTTCTGTACCAACAGCCCGTTCTTTGACTTTGTTAATGAAATCTTTTACAACTTTAAAGTTAACATCTGCTTCTAATAAAGCTAATTTAACTTCTCGCATTGCTTCTTTAACATCTTTATCCGTAAGTTTTCCCTTGCTTTTTAATTTTTTTAATGCACCTTGAAGTTTATCTGATAATCCTTCAAAAACCATTTTCCCACCTCCTCAGTGGCTACTTTTCTAATATATCGTAAGAAATCTTCTTGATTTTTTCTATTGCTTCTACAACGAATTGTAGTTCTGTATTTAATACATACTTGTAATTATCAATATTTTCTATGATCGTCAAAATTTCCTGTATTTGATTCTTTGTAGTAATAAATTTACATACTAAACCTAATTTTTTTTCATATGCGTATAATAATTTTTCCGTTCTTTTTATGGTATCATAAACAGCCTGTCTGCTTACACCTAATTGTTCAGCTATTTCTCCTAAAGATAAATCATGGCTATAATACAGTTGCAATACTTCTTGCTGTTTTGGAGTTAATAACTGTCCATAAAAATCATATAAAAGGTTCATTTGGACTATTTTATCAAACATCATTCCACGTCCTTTTAAAATGCAACTGTAAAGGTCTTTTGCTTTACAGATGTATTTTATACTACATTCATTTCCTTGTCAATCACTTTTTATTCATCTTCCCCAAATAAAGCATTTACAAAATCTTTTGGTACGAAAGTTTGAAGATCATCCATTCCTTCTCCAACCCCTATTAATTTAACTGGAATTTTCAACTCTGAACTAATGCCTAAAACAACCCCTCCCTTAGCAGTCCCATCTAATTTCGTTAGTACAATACCTGTAATCTCTGTTACCTCTTGAAAGATTTTCGCTTGTTGAACTGCATTTTGCCCAGTGGTAGCATCAAGAACTAAGAGAATTTCTTTTGAAGCCTCAGGAAATTCTCTTTCTATCACTTTTTTTACTTTACCTAATTCATTCATTAGATTCTTTTTATTGTGCAATCTTCCAGCTGTGTCACATATTAATACATCTATTTTTCTAGCTTTTGCAGATTGAATGGCATCATAAATAACCGCTGCAGTATCCGCGCCCTCTTGATGACTGATGACATCAACGCCTACTCTGTTTCCCCAAATCTCTAATTGATCAATGGCTGCTGCTCTGAATGTATCACCTGCCGCTAGCATTACTTTTTTTCCTTGGGCTTTTAATTTGTGCGCAATTTTTCCTATTGATGTAGTTTTTCCTACACCATTTACCCCCACCATCATAATGATTGTGGGTGAAACATCTACATTTAAATCATGTGATTTTTCTAATGATAATACCTGTGTTAAGATTTCTTTTAATACGCCTTTTAAATCAGCAGCTTCAGTAATTTTTCTTTCTTTTGCCACACTTCTTAATTGATCAATGATTTTCATTGTAGTGTCTACCCCTGCATCTGAAGTAATTAATATTTCTTCAATTTCTTCAAATAACTCTTCATCTACTTTTTGGTATGCTTTTAATACTTGATCAACTTTATCTACGATTCCCTGTCTTGTTTTTCCTAACCCTTTTTTTAGTTTAGCAAAAAAACCTTCCTTTATTTCTGTTGTTTGGACCTGTATCTCTTCCTCTATATGTTGGTTTTCATCTGTATTTTGTAAATTATCTTTTTCTGTATCTTCAAGAGTAATATCCAACACTTCTTTTGTATCATCTTGCTGCTCAGTATTTTTATCTTTATTGTTATTAGACTCAATTTGTTCTTTATGAGTTTCTTCCTGTACATTTACTTCTTTTTTGAACTTTGACATAATTTTTTTTAGCATAATGATTCCTCCCATTTTAGCTTGCTTTCTCGTCTTCAGTAAGCTTTACAGATACCAGTTTTGAAATGCCATGTTCTTGCATCGTTACCCCATATAAGGCATCAGCACATTCCATTGTTCCCTTTCTATGTGTTACAACAATAAATTGTGTCTCTTTAGAAAATTTCCTTAAAAATTCGGCATATCGATAAACATTCGCATCATCTAAAGCTGCTTCTATTTCATCTAGTATACAAAAAGGTGTAGGCTTTACTTTGAGAATAGCAAACAATAATGCAATGGCTGTCAATGCTCTTTCTCCTCCTGAAAGTAACGATAAACTTTGTAACTTCTTTCCTGGAGGTTGTGCCACAATTTCTATTCCCGTCGTTAGAATTTCATGCTCATCTTCTAATTTTAGTTCTGCTCTTCCTCCACCAAATAATGCTTGAAATACTTGATTAAAATTTTCTTTTATCTTTTCAAAGTAATCCATGAATTGTGCTTTCATCGTACTTTCCATTTCTTTGATTACTTCATTAAGGGACGCTATCGCACCCATTAAATCGTGTTTTTGCATAGACAAAAACCCATGTCTTTCTATAACTTCTTCATACTCTTTTATAGCTTCTATATTTACACTTTCTAAGTCTTTTATTTTATTCTTTAACTTTTTTATTTGTTTTGAGGATTCCCCTAAGTTGATATTTTCATTTTTATAGGCTAATGCCTCCATATAGGTGATTTCATATTCATCCCAAAGTTTATTGCAATAAGATTCTTGTTGTATTTCCAACCTCGTTAACTTCACTTCTATTTTATGATTACTATCTTGTAGCTCTGCAATAATTTCATTTATTTTTGCTAATTGCATCTCTGCTTCTCTAAAAGATTGCTGTACTTCATTTTTATTTAATTTTAGCTGTGATAAATTAAATTCACACTGCTTCTTTAAAACGTCTGCATCCTTAAGCGCTATTTTTAATTCTTTTAGCTTTTCATGCAAAAATTCTTTGCTATTTATCAATTCATCTATCTCTTTTAACTTGCAACATTTCAAACTCTCTAATTCTTTTTGACTTGCTTGAATCTCCTTTATCTTTTTCTCAATATGTTGTCTTTTTTCAGAAAGCGTAGCAATTTTTACTCTCAAACTTGTTACTTCTGTACTCATTTCTTCTTTGTAAGCTTTTTGTTCTTCATAAGAATTTTTATTGATTTTTACTGTATCTTGTATTTCCTTTTCATCAATTGTCAACTTTTCAAGTGCTTCTTGTTTCTGAAGAATAGTTATTTGTGTTTCTTTTCTGTCAATCTCTAGTTGTTCTATTTCTAGATCAATACGATGAATATCTTTCTCATAGGTTTCAATTTCTTTTTTAATTTGATAGCTATGATTTCGATCGTTAATCAGCTGGATTTCTTTTTCTTTCAATAAAGTATCTTTTGTCTCATGAGCCTCTCTAAGCTTGTCTAATTCTTTTTCATACGCTAGAACTTTTTTTACCTGCTCTTGATAATAGCTATTTAGTGTGTCAATATCTCTTTCCAATTCCTCTATTTCTCTTTTCCGATTTAGAATATTTAGGGTCTTAGATCGGTAACTCCCTCCTGTAATTGCACCACTTGGATTAATAATATCTCCATCTAACGAAACAATTTTATACCTGTTGTCTGTTTTTTGCGATAATAAAATACCATTTTCAATCTCATCAACAAATAAAACTCTGCCTAATAGATATTCTAATATATTTGCATACTGCTCAGAAAATTGAATATGCTCTATTGCAAAGCCTAGACATCCTTTTATATCTCCAAATTTGTTTTTTTGATAAGCCACATGATTTCCTTTAAATCTGTCTATTGGAAGAAAGGTTACCCGTCCCAGTTTATTTTGTTTCAAATATTGGATTACTCTATTGGCATCCTCTGTTGTAGCACACACAATATTTTGCATGGCGCTACCCAACGAAACCTCTACAGCAATTTCAAATCCTTTGGAAACAGTAATGAGCTCTGCCACAACTCCAAATATCCCTTGTCCTATACGAGGATTTTCTTTGGCATGAATCAATGTATTTTTAACACTTTTATGAAAACCTTCATAGTCCTTTTCCATTTCTTTTAATAGTTTCTTTCTTGTTTGCTTCTCATGAATTTTTTGTTTTAGAGACTCATTCTCTTCCTTTGCTTGTTGCATTGCATGGCTTAATTGTTGGATATCCATTCCTAATAAATCTTTAGTCTTTTTCAGTTTTTCTATGTGCGCTTCTTTTCTGATACATATCTGCTGTGCATCTTGCTCTTCTTGTAATAAACAAGCTTTTTTACTTTCTAAATTCTTTTTTTCTATTTCAATTTGTTTTTGACGTTTCAATATATTATTTTCTAAAGCTGTGAAACTTTGTATTTCGCTTTTTTTAGTGGCCGCTGCATTTAATATATCAATAATATTCTCCTTAGATCTTTCCAGTGCTTTCTCTTGTGCTGTTAGCAATCTCGTGACACTATTTAGGTCTTGTACTTTGTGATCTAAAAGAGATTGGATACTTTGAAAAGCCTTATTTTCTTGTTCCAAATCTGTAATCATTTCATAAGACTGCCTGGATAACGTGTTTTGGTTTTCATCAGTTTGTAAAATCTCTTTGTTTAACCGCTCAATCTCTTTTGTATTATTTGTGATTTTTTCTTTACAAAGACTTAGTTCTCCTTCTTTTTTTTCTATTAAATGTACCGTTTCAAATATGTTGTTTTGTAATTGGTGAATAGACTTATCCAACGTTTCTATTTCCGTCATAAAGCTTCTGTATCTCTCTTCTATTCCCTTTTTTTCATCTAGATATTGATCCAATTGATTCCCAATAATAGATTGCTGTTCTTTTAAAGTTTCAATGTCATTTCTAAAGTTCTCTAATTCATGAACAAGTAAATTAACTTCTAATTCTTTCAATTCATCTCGCATTTCTAAAAACATTCTTGCCTTTTCACTTTGAAGCTTTAAAGGCTCTATCCTAGATTTCAGTTCTACAATAATGTCATTTACCCTCATTAAATTTTGATTTGTATTTTCTAACTTCTTTTCAGCTTCTTCTTTTCTTACCTTATATTTTACAATCCCTGCGGCTTCTTCAAATAGAAGTCTGCGATTACCTGATTTATTGTTTAATATTTCATCAATTCGTCCTTGTCCTATAATAGAATATCCATCAATGCCTACACCAGTGTCCATAAAGATTTCTTTTATATCCTTTAATCTGCATAATGATTGATTGATGTAATACTCACTTTCTCCCGATCTATATACTCTTCTTGTTATAGTTACCTCCGAATAATCTACGCCTAGCTTATTCGATTGATTATCTAATGTTAAGGAAACCTCCGCCATGCCAATTGGCTTTCTTTGGGTAGTACCAGCAAATATAATATCTTCCATTTTACTGCCTCGTAAAGTTTTTGCACTTTGTTCCCCCAGTACCCACCTTACTGCATCAGAAATATTACTTTTCCCACTACCATTAGGCCCTACAATACATGTAATCCCATTTTGAAATTCAATTTCAACGCTATCAGCAAAGGACTTAAATCCTTGTATCTCGACTCTTTTTAGGTACAAACGATAACACCTCTTTTTTTGTTAGTCCTTCTAAATATTTTATCATAGATGGAGATATATTAGAATATCTATAAAGTCACAATGCAATTTAGAATCTATTCCATATTGATAGATTTTAAATTGCATTGTGGGCATATTCTTTCATATCGTAAAGGATTTCATTCCCATCTGGTATCAAAATTTTTATTTCTCCATCTTCTAAGTCATTGTTTTTAAAAATCTTTATTTCTTCTATTTTGTAGGTATTTCTTAGAAAATGAATATTTGTTTTTTTATGTCCTGCCAAATTAGATATATTGTGAGGATTTCCTTGCAATTTAATATATTTTTTATTGTAAATATTGTATTTTATAAACAAATACTGTAGCATTTCTTTATAAATCTGAGACTCAACCAACTGTCTAAATGCAGGATGAAAGGGTCCTGTAATGATTTCCCTTCCCAGAAGAATATTTTCTGTAGGCTGAAGACCTATACGTATAACAGGTATTTTATGTTTTAAAAATTTTAAAAACACATTTTTGCTAATTGAAATTGCCTCTTCTAATGATAATGGTCTATATTGCTTTTCTAAATACATTTTTTCTAAGTATGTATCTCTCACTACTAGTGTAGGATAAATTCTCACAAAGTCCGGACACAAAGCGATAATAGCCTCTGTAGATTTATTTATCTTTTCGATATTATCCTTAGGTAATCCTATCATCATCTGTAATCCAAGCTTTATATCAAATTGTCTGATGAGCGCTACAGCATTTTTTACATCGTCTGGTGTATGTCCTCTTCCACTTTCCATCAATACATCTATATCCATCGACTGAACACCCAACTCAATAATAGAAACACCATATCCCTCTAAAAACTTCATAATCGTAGGATCTATATAATCCGGTCTTGTAGAAATTCTTATATCCTTAACAATGCCTTTATTCTTCCACGTTGCTGCTATGGACAACAGTTCTTTTTGTTTATTTATTTCAATCCCTGTAAAACTTCCTCCAAAAAATGCAATCTCTACATGGTTTTCATGTAAATTGGGAATTGTATTTAAGTATTCTTTGATTTGCATCTCTACATCTTGACATGTTATTTCTTTTGTAAGACCAGTAATTTTTTTTTGATTGCAAAAAATACAATCAAATGGACACCCTTTATGTGGCACAAAAATAGGTATAATATAATGTTTCTTACTCATAATTACAGCACCTTATTCAATGCTTCTTTTGCAGCATTTTGTTCTGCTTCTTTTTTACTTTTACCTGAACCCTTTCCAGCTATTTTTTCTCCTACCTTCACATGGACATAAAAAATTTTATTATGATCTGGGCCTTCTTCGTCTACTATCTCATACATAATTTTTTCCGTGTTAACACTTTGTATTATTTCTTGTAGGTGTGTCTTATAATCTTGAAAAACCCTGCCTTCAATAGCACCTTCAATGGTTTCCTGCAACCTTTTTAGTATAAACTTTTTTGCTTTCTCTAATCCTCCATCTAAATAAATCGCACCAATGATAGATTCAAAAGTGTCTGCTAATATGGAAACTCTCTCACGTCCCCCAGTGGTTTCCTCTCCCTTTCCAAGTAATAAATATTGCCCAATATTCATGAGGGATGAACAGTTAGCAAGAGACGGTTCACATACAATGCTAGCTCTAATTTTTGTCAGTTCCCCTTCTTGAAAGGTCGCTAAAGTGTTATACAAATAATCACTGATAACAATGCTTAAAACAGCATCTCCTAGAAACTCTAATCTTTCATTATACTTTATTCTTCTTCTTTTATTTTCATTGGCATAAGAGCTATGTGTTAGGGCTTCATTTAACAAGTCCATATTTTTAAATGTATATTCTAACTTCTCAGATAAGTTTTTCAACTGTTCATATCGGTGATTTTTATTAAACATGAATTTCCTCCCTATATTTCTAAACTAAAATGCTAATTCATTACTTATTGTACACTTTTTTAAAAAAATTTAAAAGCTGTAATTCTTATGAAAATATTTAAAGCAAAAAGGAGCCTTCTTTGAGACTCCTTCTATCAATTAATATTTTTTAAATATAATGGATGCATTATGTCCACCAAATCCTAAAGAATTTGATAAAGCGTAGCAAACTTTTGTACTCCTTCCTTCATTTGGAACATAATCTAAATCACATTCCTCATCAGGAGTTGTGTAATTAATCGTTGGTGGAATAAAATCTTCAGCTATTGCCAAGCTACAAGCTATTGCTTCTATCCCTCCTGCAGCCCCTAAAAGATGTCCTGTCATGGATTTTGTAGAGCTTACTGCCAATTTATAAGCATGTTCTCCAAAAACAGATTTTATGGCCATTGTCTCAAATTTATCATTAAAAGGTGTTGATGTCCCATGCGCATTTATATAATCAATATTTTCTGGTGAAATGTTGGCATCTTGTATTGCATTTTTCATTGCCCTTGCGGCCCCTTCACCTTCTGGAGCAGGAGCAGTTATATGATATGCATCAGCACTCATTCCATAGCCTACAATTTCTGCATAAATATGTGCTCCACGATTAATCGCATGCTCTAATTCTTCTAAAATAAGAATGCCGGATCCCTCTCCCATAACAAATCCATCTCTATCCTTGTCAAAAGGTCTGCTTGCTTTTTCTGGAGCATCATTTCTAGTAGACAATGCCTTCATCGAACAAAATCCAGCTACAGAAAGGGGTGTAATAGAGGCTTCTGCTCCTCCAGTAATCATTACATCTGCATCTCCTCTTTGAATGATTTTAAATGCATCACCAATTGCATTAGTCGCAGATGCACATGCAGTTACCACAGTAGTATTAGGTCCTTTTGCACCAAACGTCATAGATATCTGTCCTGCACCAATATTTGAAATCATCATAGGAATAAAAAATGGGCTAACCCTGTTAGGTCCTTTCTCCATCAACTTTTCATATTCTTTTTCTAATGTCTCAATACCGCCTATTCCAGAACCTAATACAACGCCAAAGCGATTTGCATCTATTTTTTCTACATCAAGGTGTGCATCCTCTATGGCTAACTTTGTAGTAGCAACGCCATATTGAGTAAATCGATCCATTCTTCTAGCTTCTTTTTTATCAATGTAATCCATGGGATCAAAATCCTTTACTTCACCTGCTATCTTTGTAGGATAGTTTGTTGCATCAAATTTTGTTATTTTACCAATTCCACTTTTCCCAGCTTTTAATGCTTCCCAAAATTTTTCTTTTCCAGTACCAATGGGAGTAATAGCACCAACCCCAGTAACAACCACTCGTTTATTCAATTTACAAACCTCCCCAGTTATTCGTATTATCTATATCTATATCAATAAAATGATTTCATTTTATAAAGTTTTCATTATCAATTTAGACCCGACCTAGACAGTCGGGGCTAAATTAGCTTACTTTTTTTCTTCAATATAGTTTACAATATCTCCAATGTTTTTGAACTTTTCAGCATCTTCATCAGGAACTTCTATATCAAATTCATCCTCTAAAGCCATGATTATCTCAACCGCATCTAATGAATCTGCTTCAAGATCTTTCATCATAGAAGTTTTTGGCGTAATATCACTTGTATCATCAAGTCCTAATTGTTCTGCAATAATTTCAACAACTTTTTCAAATATCATTGTTCACTCACCTCCTCTCCATTTTAAAAATTACATAACCATTCCACCATCGACATTGAGCACTTGTCCTGTAATATAATTAGCAGCATCCGTACATAAAAATCCTACAACATTGGCTACATCCTCTGGCTTTCCTAGCTGCTTTAGAGGTATTTGTGCCATAAGGTTTTCTTTTACTTCATCTGATAAGGCATCTGTCATATCTGTTTCTATAAAACCTGGCGCTACTGCATTTACATTTATTCCCCTAGACCCTAATTCCTTTGCAACAGATTTGGTAAACCCTACAATACCAGCTTTTGATGCCGCATAGTTAGCTTGCCCTGCATTGCCCATGATACCTACGACAGAGGCAATGTTAACAATTTTTCCTTCTTTTTGTTTCATCATTTTTCTGATGACAGCTTTTGTACAATTGTATGTACCTTTAAGGTTTATGGCAACCACTTGATCCCAGTCGTCTTCTTTCATCTTCATCAATAGGGTATCTTTTGTAATACCTGCATTATTGATTAAGATGTCAATGGTATCAAAATGTTTTTCTACTTCCTTCATAAACATTTGCACTTCTTCACTATTCGAAACATCAGCCTTTAGTGCAAGTGCATCTCTCCCCATATTTTTAACAGCTTTCACAACTTCTTCTGCTTTTTGGGGATTACTTGTATAGTTTACGACAACATTTGCTCCTAACTCTGCAAGTTTTAACGCAATTGCTTTCCCAATTCCTCTAGATCCACCTGTAATAATAGCCGTTTTTCCTGATAGATGCATGATAAAACCCTCCTATCTTTTTGATAGTTCTTGAATAACTTGTTCTATGTCTTCCTTATTCTCGATGTTAAAAATATTTACCTTTTTCTTTGCTTTTCTTGAAATCTTTTTTATGAACTGACTTAAGGATTTTCCCGGACCTATTTCAATAAATGTATCAACACCATCTTCTAGCATCTGCATAATCGAGTCTTCCCATAAAACAGAATTACTAACTTGTTCTACAAGTAGCTCTTTTACTTGTGTCTTATCTTTGTAATAATCAGCATTAACATTAGCAATGACTGGCATTTCGAAATCCTTCAGTGGAATATTTTCAAGTTCTATTGCAAGTTTTTCTCCTGCTGGTACTAGCATTGAACAGTGGAAAGGAGCACTTACTGGCAGAATTACTGCTTTTAATGCACCAAGTTCCTTTGCCAATTCACAAGCTTTCTCAACAGCTTTTATCTCTCCTGAAATAACAATTTGTCCTGGACTGTTAAAGTTTGCTGCCTCTACAATACCAAATTCCCTTGCTTTTTCCAAGGCATTATCTAAATCAGTTCTTTCCATTCCTAAAATTGCTGCCATTGTTCCTACGCCCAAAGGAACAGCCTCTTGCATGTATTTTCCTCTCTTTTTTACCAATGTAACGGCATCTTTAAAGTCCAATACCCCTGCAATAACAAGTGAAGCATATTCACCTAAACTTAATCCTGCACTCATATCTGCTTGAATCCCTTTTTCTTCAAGGATTTTAGCAATTGCAATGCAAGTAGTTAATATGGCTGGTTGTGTATTCTCTGTTTTCTTTAGTTCCTCTTCTGGCCCTTCAAAGCACATTTTTTTCATATCGTATTCAATGACGTTGCTAGCCAATTCAAAAATTTTATTAGCTGATTCATAGTTCTGTACTATATCTTTTCCCATGCCCACATATTGTGCACCTTGGCCTGGAAATACAAAAGCAGTTTTTGTCATTTTAGTCCCTCCCATTCCATAAGCAATGTAACGATTCATAAGTTTGTGTCATTTGTGTAATCATTTCTGTAATAATTTCTTCACAGCTTTTAATATCTTTTATAAGCCCTGCAATCTGACCAGACATAACGGATCCGTTGTGTGTATCTCCTTCAACTGCAGAAATTCTTAATTTTCCTGCACCTAGCTTCTCAAGCTCTTCTAAAGAAGCCCCTGCTTTCTCAAGTTTATCAAATTCTTTCGCTAATCTATTTTTTATTACTCTTACTGGGTGTCCTGTGCTTCTTCCTGTCACCACAGTATCTCTATCTTTTGCTTTTAAAATTGCTTCCTTATATTTTTCGTGTACTGTACATTCTTTTGCACATACAAACCGGGTTCCTACCTGAACAGCCTCTGCTCCTAATCCAAAAGCAGCCATCATTCCTCTTCCATCCGCAATACCTCCAGCAGCAATAACGGGAATGCTTATTGCATCTACAACTTGAGGCACTAATGCCATTGTTGTTAATTCTCCGATATGTCCACCGGCCTCCATTCCTTCAACAATTACAGCATCCGCTCCCACTTTTTCTACTCGTTTTGCAAGAGCTACAGAAGGAACAACTGGAATAACTTTGGTGCCTGCACTTTTAAGATCAGTTATATATTTTCCTGGATTCCCTGCACCAGTGGTAACAACAGCTATTTTCTCTCGCACTACCAAATCCATGATTTCATCTACAAAAGGAGACAAAAGCATTACATTTATACCATAAGGTTTATCTGTAAGATTTTTCATTTTATTGATTTCTTTCTGGATTACATCTATGGGGGCATTCCCAGCTGCAATAATTCCAAGTCCCCCTGCATTTGAAACAGCAGCAGCTAATTCTGCTGTAGATATCCATGCCATTGCTCCTTGAATGATTGGGTATCGAATATTTAACAGTTTAGATACTCTTGAACAAATCATATCTCCACTCCTTCATCACCTACTTATTCCATTTTACAATACTTGCTCCCCATGTAAGTCCTGCACCAAAACCTACCATTACAATTAAATCATTGGTTTTAATTTTCCCTTGCTTTAATGCTTCATCTAACGCAACAGGTACCGATGCAGCTGAAGTATTTCCATATTTATTCAAATTCACATGTATCTTATCTAAAGACAGTTTTAGTTTTTTAGATGCTGATTGTATGATTCTAATATTAGCTTGATGAGGAACAAGATAGTCTATATCTTCAATCTCATGTCCACTTTTCTTAATAACTTCCTGTGCTGCTTTGCTCATAATTCTAACTGCAAATTTAAACACTTCACTACCATCCATTTTTAAATAGTGAAGATTTTCTTCAATACTAGCAACCGTAGTCGGCATCCTAGAACCTCCAGCAGGTAATGATAGAAACTTACCACCTTCTCCATCAGCACCCATGATAGCAGAAAGAATCCCTTTACCTTCCTCAGTAGGACCAAGGACTACTGCTCCAGCGCCATCTCCAAACAGTACACAGGTATTTCTGTCACTCCAGTCCAGAATTTTAGATAAGGTTTCAGCACCAATAACAAGTACTTTTTCATACATGCCTGTGGCAATAAACTGCTGCCCCATTGTTAAACTATATAAAAATCCTGAGCATCCTGCTTCTAAATCAAAGGACGCTGCTTTGGTGGCACCAATATTCTTTTGAACAATACATGCTGTTGATGGAAAAGCCATATCTGGTGTAACCGTAGCCACAATAATTAAGTCTATTTCTTCTGCAGAAACATTTGCATCTTTCAATGCCCTTAGAGCTGCTTCTGTAGCTAAATCAGAGGTTGCTGTATACTCATCCGCAACGCGTCTTTCCTCAATTCCAGTTCGCGCAACAATCCATTCATTGGATGTATCTACAATCTTCTCTATATCATAATTCGTCACTATTCTTTCTGGCACATAACTTCCAGTCCCTAGGAAGCCTACTGATCTCAATTTATTTTCCATTATTTTCATCTCCTATTCTTACAATTTCTTCACGAATTACCTGCACAACTTCTTTTTCTATAACAACTTTAGCCTGTTTGATTGCACTTCTTATAGCTTTCGCATTAGAACTCCCATGCGCCTTAATGACAGCGCCATTTACACCTAGCAATAAAGCGCCACCATACTCAGAATAATCAAAATTTTTTTTAAATAATTTTAATGATGGTAAAAGTATTGCTGCGCCCAATTTATTAAGTATGTTTTTGGTAAACTCTTTCTTTAGCATGGACATAAATGTCATTGCTACACCTTCTGTTAATTTCAAAATGACATTTCCAACAAATCCATCGCAAACAATCACATCAACAATACCATTGGGCAGTTCTCTCGCCTCTGCATTACCATAAAAATTTAGATCTGTTTGTTGAAATTGTTCAAAACATTCTTTTATCATCTGTGTCCCTTTGCCTTCTTCTGCTCCTATATTCACTAATCCGACAGAGGGTTTTTTCTTGCCTAATACTTTTTCAAAATAAATGGAGCCCATCAATCCAAACTCTATAAGATTTCTTGCCTTGCACTCCGCATTAGCCCCTGCATCGATCAGCAATGAAATTCCCTTAGCTGTTGGATATACCGTCGCAATGGCTGGTCGGTCTATACCTTTAATTCTCCCTACTCTAAGTAAACTTCCTGCTAACAATGCGCCTGTGTTCCCTGCAGATATAAAAGCATCCACTTCCTTATTCTTTAATAGGTTTAATCCTACAACCATTGATGAATCTTTTTTATGTTTTATCGCTTCTACGGGTTTATCTTCATTCGTTATCCACTGTGATGTATGCTGAATATGTATTTTCTTAGCATCAAATGTATATTGTTTTAACTCTTGTTCTAATAATTCTTGTGTACCTATCAATAGAATTTCTACATCTAGCTCATTAATTGCCTGAATGCAACCATGTACGATTTCCTTTGGTGCATAATCTCCACCCATTCCATCCACTGCAATTTTCATCATCTTCACCCCTTATTCTTCAATCGCTACAAGAATAAATTTCCCCCTAAAAACTTGCTCTTGTTTTACATTAATTTTTACATGAACAAAATATTTATTGCCTCTATTTTTTACTACTTCTGCCTTTGCTATTAATTTTTCTCCTGCTAAAACAGGAATTCTATACTTCATATTTGCAACGCCAGTCAATGCTACTCGCGTATTAATTACAGCCATTGCCAAGGATTCTGCCATAGAAAAAATATGATGTCCTCTCACCACTTTGGTTTTTTTAAAAGCCATTTCATCTGTCGTTTCTAATACAGAAATGCCACTCTCATTCAAATTAAGATCAATTAATTCACCAATAATTTCTGCTTCTCCCAAGCTTATGACCTTCGAGTAATTCTTTTCTGCTACTTCTTTTATTCTTTGTCTTAATTCTGGAATTCCTAATTCTAATCTATCTAAACGAATGGTCTGAATACTTACTTCAAAATACTCACTTAGTTCTTCGTCTGTAACAAAGGGTTCATTTGCAATTTTATTTGACAATTCTAATTGCCTTATTTTTTTTGACTTTCTTTTTTTAGGCATTAGACTCACCTCTTTTTAGTACTTGTATTTAGTACCTGGTAATAATATTTAGTATACATTATTTTTACATCTCAATCAACTCTTTATTGTTAAATATTTTATTTCTTATTTAATGGATTTTTATACTAGCTTCTATGATTTTTTATTGTACTGGTTATTACAACCTCAACGAACGCATTTTATCCATTTACATGCAATAAAAAATAGTAATGACTATCTTGTCATTACTATTTTTTGCGTTGTTTATTTTTATTATTGTACACTTACTACCTCTTTGTCGTTATAGAAACCACATTTTTTACACACTCTATGTTGTAATTTAGGTTCATGACATTGTGGACATTCAATAATATTAGGACTTGTCATCTTAATATTTGCTGCTCTTCTTTTATCTCTTCTAGCTTTAGAAGTTTTGCGCTTAGGTACTGCCATTATTTCCACCTCCTTAGTTTTGTTGTAACAAATCTTTTAGTTTAGCAAGTCTAGGGTCAACCTCATCATTTTTACAATTACATTGATGCTCATTAAGGTCTGTCCCACAGACCAAGCATAATCCTCTACAATGTTCGTCACAAATAATTTTCATAGGAAGAGACAAAACCAAAGTATTCTCCATTATTTTTGTAATGTCAACCATATTGTTTTTCATTACAAAATATTCGTCTACATCCATCTGTGGAGAATCTTGATCAAATAATTTTTCATGCACTTCACCCATGATTTTTTGCTGAAACCGCTTTAAACATCTATGACAACAAAACTCAGCAACACTCTCGACACAACCTTGTATATATATATCTCCATTAGAGTTATATATTCTTCCTTTAAAAGTAGCTGGTTGTGTGAAAGAAATCTCATCGCCTGCATAGTTCATGGTTTCAATCTCATCTTCTATTTCTAAATGTAGTTCTTTTTTCTGTGCTTCTATTAATTCTGTTACCCCGACTTTCATTTGTTTCACCTCATCATATTAACAGATTTAATTATACAAATGGAGCCTGTATTTGTCAAGTTAAAATACTTGATACTGTTTATATTATCAGTATATATTTGCTATATCTAAAAGGTAGGAAATCATCCTACCTTTTAAATATCCATTGCAATTATTTTAATAATTCTTGCGTATCCTTTGCAATCATCAATTCTTCGTTTGTAGGTATAACAAGTACTTTTACTTTTGAATCATCCGTACTTACAATTGTGTCTTTGCCCCTTACATTATTTTTCTCTTGATCAATTTCTACGCCCATAAATGCTAATCCTTTACATATTTCTTCTCTATTAGAAATAGAATTTTCTCCTAATCCTGCAGTAAATACAATCGCATCAACACCACCCATAGCTGCTGCATATGCTCCAATATATTTTTTTACACGTTGATTGAATATATCTATAGAAAGTTGTGCTCTTTCATTTCCCTCTTCAGCCGCTTTTTCTATATCTCTAAAGTCACTGCTCACTCCTGAAATTCCTAATACTCCTGATTTCTTATTCATTAAATTATTAACACCTTGAACATCTAAGTTTTCTTTTTCCATTACAAAAGTAATGATAGCAGGGTCTAGATCTCCACATCTAGTTCCCATAACAAGTCCTTCCAATGGCGTGAATCCCATGCTTGTATCCACACATTTTCCATTGTCAACAGCTGCCAAACTAGCGCCATTTCCTAAGTGGCATGTAATCACTTTTAAATCTTCTAATTTTTTCCCTAGGAAATCTGCCGCTCTTTGAGATACATATCTATGACTGGTTCCATGGAAACCATATTTTCTCACACCATATTTTTCATATAATTCATAAGGCAATGCATATATGTAAGAAGATTTTGGCATAGTTTGATGGAAAGCCGTATCGAATACTCCTACCATTGGTGTTTCTGGCATAAGTTCTTTACAAGCAGCAATTCCCATTAAGTTCGCAGGGTTATGAAGCGGTGCTAATTCAATACAATCTTCTAGCGCATCAATTACTGCGTCATTAATGATAACAGAGTTGCTAAATTTTTCACCCGCATGTACTACTCTATGCCCCACTGCAGAAATTTCGCTCATATCTTTAATCGCACCGTGTTTTTCATCTACTAATGCATCCAAAACTAATTTTAATGCTACTTTATGATCTTGCATAGGTTGTTCTATAACAACTTTCTCCTTTACTTCATGTTTCAATACAGATCCTTCTATTCCGATTCTTTCTACCAATCCTTTTGCCAATACACTTTCATCACGCATATCAATAAGCTGATATTTAAGTGATGAGCTACCACAATTAATAACTAATACATTCATTTAGTAATCCTCCTTAGTAAATTTAAAAGTAAAAATTTTCTTAAATATAAAAACAATTGCACCTTTTTTTCGTCATTATTAATTATAA
Organism: Clostridiaceae bacterium 35-E11; assembly: GCA_038396625.1. Classification (GTDB taxonomy): domain Bacteria; phylum Bacillota; class Clostridia; order Peptostreptococcales; family Thermotaleaceae. The sequence goes on along the minus strand of CP121688.1, from coordinate 1,876,028 downwards.
TGTAATACAGATTTTTTTCAAGACCAAATTGTGAAAATTAAGGTTGTTGTATTACTTTTGATATTATTGCCCAAATTTAGTAATATTATAGTTAGCATGTAATTATAAAATAAATCTTATTAGGAGGAACAACCATGAACGTCCTAGGAATTGTTGCAGAATACAATCCTTTTCACAACGGTCATAAATATCACCTTTTAGAATCCAAGCGTCAAACTAAAGCCACGCATACCGTGGTAATCATGAGTGGTAACTTCCTGCAACGTGGTGAACCTGCATTAACAAATAAATGGATCAGAGCAGAAATGGCAGTAAAAGAAGGGGTTGATTTAGTCATTGAGCTTCCTATTATTTATGCTTGCAATAGTGCAGAACTTTTCGCTTACGGTTCTATATCACTACTAAATCATTTAAAGATTGTAGATTTTATTAGCTTTGGTAGCGAAGCTGGAAACATAGAAATATTAAAAGAAATTTCTAGCATTCTTGCAACAGAACCCCTATCCTATCAAAATTATTTAAAATCATTTTTAGCTCAAGGTCTATCCTTTCCTGATGCTAGAGCAAAAGCTTTATATAAATATATCAACAAACAAGATATGCATTTACATTCTATCCTTCACTCTCCCAATAATATTCTAGGGATTGAATATATAAAAGCCTTAATGAAATTAAATAGCTCTATAATGCCTTTTACACTTAATAGAATAAAGGCTTCTTATCATTCCATACATATAGAGGGCGATATCTGCAGTGCTACAGCCATCAGAAGCCATCTTTCTCAAGCCAGCGGAGACCTATCCTATCTACAAAATGTCATACCTAAAGATAGCTTTTATCTATTGGCAAAAAGCATGGAGAAAGGTTTTTCTCCTGTTTCCTATGCAGATTTTGATCAAATGATTTTATCACAGCTTCGTAGACTTCCTAAAACTTCTTTACTTCAAGTTATGGATGTTAATGAAGGGTTGGAAAACAGAATAAAAGAAGGATGTTTTAAAGCAACAAGTATTGAAAATTTACTTCAATTAGTAAAAACCAAAAGATACACACGAACAAGATTGCAACGAATATTTCTTCATTCTCTGCTAGGCATAACACATAACTTTCTTCTAGCTTCCAACAAACTTGGTGGGCCACAATATGCCCGTGTGTTAGCTCTCTCATCAAAAGGAGCAGAATTACTAAAGAAAGCAAAACAATCCTCTAACATACCTATTTTAACAAATATTAATAAACAAAAGCTCTCAAGTGAAATTGCACGACAAATGCTCTCTTTTGATATTTTATCTACTGATCTGTACAGTTTGAGTTATCCAAACATTCAAAATCGTATAGGATCTTGGGATTACTACCATAAACCTTATACTTTGCTGTAAATCATGGCAAAATAGATAAAAAGCATTAGTACTAAAAAATTTATTTATCAATATATATTTAAGGAGAATAAATTTTACTTAGGAGGATCAATATGCATTTATTGATTTTTATGGTAGGCATTGTCTTTGCTTGGTATATATTGAAAAAAAACTTACTGCTTCTTAAGATAAAGCAACTTTGTATTATTCTTATCGTCTGCTTTTTAGTATTTAATATTATAAGATATCCTCAACAAACCTTTGATGCAGCAAAAGCTGGTGTAGACACTTGGTTTTCAGTTGTTCTCCCAGCATTATTGCCTTTTTTTATTGGTGCAGAGCTACTTATTAAATTAGGGGTCGTTCATTTTATTGGCATATTATTAGAACCTATTGTAAGACCTATTTTTAATGTTCCTGGGCAAGGATCTTTTATTTTAGCAATGAGTGTAACATCAGGATATCCCATGGGTGTAAAGCTCGTCACTCAACTACGCAATGAGGGAGTATTCCATAAAATTGAAGCACAAAGATTAATATCTTTTTGCAGTACATCTGGTCCTTTGTTTATGATTGGTGCAGTAGCTATTGGTATGTTTCATAATCCTCAACTAGGCTCTATAATCGCATTTTCTCACTATCTAGGTGCTATAGCAACTGGTGTAATTTTTAGATTTTATAAGTTTAAACACAAAAGTTTAAATCATTATCCCTCCAAAAAAAAATATTTTTCAAGAGCTTTTTCAGAAATGTTCCGATCAATCCAAAGCAATGAAAAATCTTTAGGGGATTTATTAGGCACATCTGTTAAAAATTCTATCGAAACACTTCTTGTAATTGGTGGCTTTATCATTCTTTTTTCAGTCATTATACAACTTTTAACACTCATAGGATTTATCGACGTTATTGCAATGTTTTTAGAAAATTTTTTACTGCATTTTGATATTAAAAAAGCAGCATATCCAGCAATAATCAGTGGGATCTTTGAAGTGACTATTGGCTGTAAGCTTCTTTCTGAAATTCCAAAAATTCCATTTATACAACAAGCTATCTTTGGTACGATGCTTATTTCTTGGAGCGGTTTCTCTATTCATGCACAAGCAGCTAGTTTCATTGCTAAAACGGATTTAAGCGTAGGAATTTATCTTTTTTCTAAGCTATTACATGCTATACTGTCTAGTATCTTTGTTGTTTTAATACTTCCTGTCAGTACTTTCATTTTCAATTTCATTCATGTTCCCGTTTTTTCTAATAATACATCACCTGCTATAAAGTTTTCTTGGCTTACCAAATTCTCTTTTTCATCAAAAATATTTATTAGTATAACTCTCTTCTCCATTCTAGCTGCTATCTTATTGCAAATGATTTTCTTTTTCCTTTACATGATTGTACATTTACATAAAAAATGAAGGGTTTTTATCCCTTCATTCCTTTAAGTTCCTTTCTATTATCTCTAATTGTTTTTGCTAAACCTTCAAGATTTTTTTCTATATCTGCTAAAAGCTCATCTGCATATTGTCTAGCACCTAAACGAATTTCTTTAGCATTTATTTGTGCTTGTGAAATAATTTCTTCAGACCTTTTCTGCGCTTTTTTTGTAATTTCATCTTTTTCTACCATTTCTTCTATATGTATCTTTGCATCTTGCATTATTGAATCTGCTTCTTGCTGTGCTTCTATTAATATTCTTTGCCTCTCTTCTTTAATCCATTGGGCTTGTTTCACTTCATCCGGTAGCTGAATACGAATTTCTTTAATAATATCAAGAATTTCTCCTTTATCCATTAATACTTTTCCAGCAAAAGGAATAGAAGAACTATTTTCGATAATATCTTCTAATTCATCCAACAAACGCAATGCATTCATTTTCTCCCCCCCTAGTATAATAATGTCATAGTCACTAATGACTATGCAGTTAATACATTTCTATAAAAAAACATTTCTATTATTTAGTAACAGAAGAAGGAGTTCTTCCTTCATCAGATGTTACTACTCTATTTAACATGTCTGACGGTTCCTGGTAGACTCTAGACTTTTCATAATGTATAATCTTCAAGGATAGGATAAAGAATGTACACCCCCTTGGGAAGTCAGTTTCTACTGACCTATACCTACTAAAAAGTCAATTAGTCCATTCAATGAGGTTTTATGATTAGGCTGGTTGGGAGCCTCAGGCTATACCCGTATCACATGCTAGGTTGTGTACTCATTAGATGGAAATGGATTCCTATCGGAAAGGAGCTTTCGCTCATGTCAAACTTTATTTTTGAAAATTTATTTTTATCGGTTGGTATTGATGTAGGTGCTGATTTCAGCTGGATGTCTATAGCACTACCTAACCAAACCTTTGTAGGAAAACCTTTTAAAATCCTACATTCTGACCTTAATTCCCTTGCTCTAGCTGTTTCTAAAATAAAAGAAGCAGAAGAGCTGTATTCTTTGGAAAGTCGCATTTTCCTAGAATCCACGGGAATTTATCATTACCCACTCTTCTGCTATCTTCGTGATAAAGGATTTTGTGCATCCATCATTAATCCTATCATCACTAAGTCTAGCACAAACATGAACATTAGAAAAGTGCATAATGACCGTTTCGATTCTAAAAAAGCTGCTTTAATCGGTTTAAAGCCAGATTTAAAGGTTTCTCTGATGCCTTCCGAGCTTGCTCTTGACTTAAGAAATCTTTCTAGAGAATATTATGACCTGATGGACAACCGTTCCTCCTATGTCAATAAACTGCAAGGTGAGCTTCGTATGGTGTTTCCTCAGTACCTGAATATCTTTTCTAAGATTACCACCAATACTTCTCTTACTTTGTTGGAAAAATTCACATCCCCAGATGCCTTTTTACAGGCTTCAAAGGATGAAATAATTGATTCCATACGTTCTACTGCTAGATTTGGGCTTTCATATGCTCTTAATAAATATCATGCCATTTTTCAGGCAGCTACTAATGCCAAGGTCTTTGGAAGCTCTGTCAGCAGTAATTTTAAAAGAATCCAATTGTATATCCGCTTTATTCGCCAGTATGATGAAGAAATCTCTTCTCTGCTGGAAGATATGCGCCAATTGGTAAATGCCAATGAAGGCTCTGACTTTGTGAAGCAGATTCGTCTGATTGAATCTTTCAAAGGTGCTGGCTTTCTCTCTGCTGTCAGCCTTATGGGTGAAATCGGTGATTTTTCTGCCTTTAACACTCCCAAGCAACTGTTTGCCTACTTTGGTCTTGATCCCGCCGTAAAGCAGTCTGGTAAGTTTGAGGGAACCAAAATTAGTATGTCAAAACGTGGCTCTCGCATTGCAAGAAGAGTCATTCATACAATGGCATTAATCAGCATTAGTAAAAATCGGAATGGTTCTGCGAAGAACCCTGTTCTTCGTGATTATTACCTTAAAAAGTGTCAAAGTAAACCTAAAATGGTAGCTCTCGGAGCTGTCATGCATAAAGTGTGTAATATTGTTTTTGCCATTCTCCGGGATGAAAAACCTTTTGAAATTATCACACCGGAAGAACATCAAAAGAATTACTTAAAAGCAAAATGCGACGTCGCTGCATAATGTAATCCCATACGAATAACTTCGTTTTTGTCAGCTGTCAAAAGGCTTGTTAAAGTTACCCTTTTTTAGCGAGCAAGAAATATCAAATATTTTTTATTTCACCATTGACATTTCTTAGCTGGACTTTTTTATTGTTATTTAAACTTTTCCTTCATCGCTTCTATAACTAAGTCAGGAACAAGTCCACTAATGCATCCTTTAAGTCTAAATATTTCTTTTATTAAACTGGAACTAAGGTAGGAAAATTCACTATTTGTCATCATAAAAATAGTTTCCACCTCAGGTTTTAACTTTTTATTCATTAATGCCATTTGAAATTCATACTCAAAATCTGAAACAGCTCTTAATCCCTTTACAATCACGTCAATATTATTCTGTTCTACATAATTCATCAGTAAACCTGTAAAACAATCAACTTCAATATTAGGAATATCTGCCGTGACTTTCCTTAATAACTCCATTCTTTCCTCAATACTAAAAAGTGGGTTCTTACTAGGATTATGCACTACCGCTACAATTAGCTTGTCTACCATTTTCGAAGTTCTCTTAATGATATCCAAGTGTCCGTTTGTAACTGGGTCAAAACTTCCTGGACATACTGCTATTTTCATGATGATGCCTCCTCTGCGTATATAGATATCATTGTATTTCCATATTTCTTTTCTTTTCTTTTTATGAGTCTTCCTACATTATCGGGCAAAGTATCTTTTGTATCATGTTCAACGAGAATAATACCATCTTCCTTTAGCATATCCTCTGCATTGATTGCTTCCATACAAGGTAGGATTAAACCTTTAGAATAAGGTGGATCCATAAAAATAATATCAAATTTATGTGACAGGGAAGCTAATTGCTTAATAGCTTTTAGTGCATCGCAAAATAAAATTTCACTTTTACTCTTTAAACCCATACTTTCAATATTTTCTTTTATCAGCTGAATACTATTTTTATTTTTATCCACAAAAAAAACTTTTTCTGCACCCCTACTTAAAGCTTCTATCCCTAAATTTCCTGTTCCAGAAAAAAGATCTATAATGATACTATCTATGATATGGGCATGAATTATGCTAAAAATAGACTCTTTCACCCTGTCTGTGGTTGGTCTCGTTTCTATTCCTTTTGGTGTTTTCAATCGTCTTCCTTTTAATGAGCCCGCAATTACTCTCACACATAACTCTCTCCTTTCAATAAATATATTTTAGCACAGATAGAAATGATAAACAAAATAATATTTAAAAACATTTGATGAATTGCTCGTATAATAGGGTAATGAATTAGACATATTATATATAAGCACATAAAATCATAATTCCCCTTAGAGCTCTTTCTTCATTTCTCCTTTCCAAATACTGGTGATTTTTCGCCAGTATTTTTATATTATTCCAAGGTATCCTCGATTCTATAGAATGCTTTGTAAGCATCTACTTAAACTACTTGATTAAATAATCCTGTATATATAAAAATAATAAAGAAGAGACAATAATATCTCTTCTTTATTATATACTTTTATTTTTATTTTCCAGACATTTGTCTTTCAGCCATTTCAACTAATCGCTTTGTCATATATCCACCAACATATCCATTCTGTCTAGCTGTTAAATTTCCTTTATCAACTGTTTGATAGTTAGTTAATCCTAATTCGCTAGCGATTTCTAATTTCATTGAATTTAACGCAGCTTTTGCTTCAGGAACTACTTTTGTATTTGTATTAGCCATTCTTTTTTCACCTCCTAATTGCGTTGTACTATTAATTTAACCAATATGAAATAAATTATATCTAGTATATTTTAACTAGCGTGTAATACAATGGTAATCATTTACTTGATCTTTAATAATTCTAAGATTACTGTTATACTAAGTTCCAGTATACTAAAGACATAATTCTTCTAAGTTATTTTGAAAAACATCCATAATTTTATTTTTTAAAAGCTTGTTTTTTTCTGATGATAATATTTTATCTTCATCTATAAGAAGTTTTGCTTCTTTTTGTACTTGTCTTAATATTTTCATATGCTTAAATAAGTTTGCAATTTTTAATTCAGGCAATCCATGTTGTTTTGTTCCAAAAAATTCACCAGGCCCTCTTAATTCTAAATCTTTTTCTGCAATGATGAAGCCATTATCTGTTTGTTCCATAATTTTCATTCTCTCCTGCGACAGGCTGCTTGTGCGATCATTCATCAAGATGCAATAGGATTGATAATCCCCTCTGCCTACTCTTCCTCTTAGTTGATGCAGCTGTGCCAGTCCAAAACGTTCACTGTTTTCTATAACCATTGTAGATGCATTTGGTACATTGACGCCTACTTCTATGACTGTTGTTGAGACTAACAGCTGTATTTCTCCAGACTTAAACTGACGCATAATACTTTCTTTTTCAAATGCTTTCATTTTTCCGTGTAACAAACCTATTTTATAATGTTTAAAGAGCCCTTCTTTAAATTCATTGTAAATATCCTGTGCTGATTTTGCATCAATATTCTCTGACTCTTCTACCAAAGGCGCCACAATATAAGCTTGTCGACCTTCTTCAATCTGTTTTCTCACAAAAACATAGGCTTCCTTTCTTTTTTTTTCATTTACACAATAGGTCTTTATTTTTTTTCTTCCAGGGGGCAATTCGTCTATAATAGATATATCTACATCCCCATAAAGAATTAAAGCAAGGGTTCTTGGGATAGGTGTAGCTGTCATAACCAATACATCTGGATTGATTCCTTTATTTGATAACATTCCTCTTTGTCGTACCCCAAATCTGTGCTGTTCATCTGTAATAACTAATCCTACGTTATGAAAAGTAACCTTCTCTTGAATTAATGCATGGGTACCTATAATGATATCTATATCTTGGTTTTTCAGTCCATTTAAGATTTCTGTTCTTTTCTTTTTAGAAATACTGCCAGACAACAATTCAATTTTTATTCCAAAGGGTTCTAGTAATTCCTTGGCAGAGTGAAGATGCTGCTCCGCTAATATCTCCGTAGGTGCCATTAGAACACCTTGATAGCCATTTAAAACAGTCTTATACAATGCTAAAAGTGCAATGATTGTTTTACCTGATCCAACATCTCCTTGTACCAATCTATTCATATTTACGCTACTTTCCATATCTGCCTCAATTTCTTTCCATGCTCTTATTTGGGCATTGGTTAGTTGAAAAGGTAGTGATTCAATTAATTTCATTACACTAGCTGTTTTATCAAAGGAAATTCCTTCTGCATTTCGGTTAGATCTATTTTTTATCAGCCATAATCCTAGCTGTAAGATAAGCAATTCTTCGAATATAAGGCGATATTTTGCAACTTTAAGAGATTTTACAGTTTGTGGAAAATGGATATTTGACAAAGCATATTGAATATCACATAATCTATTTCTTTGTATAGTATCATCGGGAAGAAATTCCTCAACTTGATCTTTGTAAAACATTAATACTTGCTTATGCAAATTTCGCATATCCCCTTGAGACAATCCATTGACCAATCCATAAATTGGAAGAATACCATTCACTCTATCTAACTGATTATTTTCTACTAGCTCATAATTAGGATGTAGTATTTGTATTTCTCCAAAGGATTTATTAATTTTTCCATGTAAGCAAATAATATCTCCTTTTTTAAATATTTTCTTTATAAAGGAAGAATTATAGAATACTGCATAAGCTATTCCTGTATCATCTTTTACAGGAAGCTTAAAAAGTTTTCGTCCCTTCCCTAATGATTTTTCCTGCACCTTTTCAAAAACAGTGGCTATAACAGTTGTTTTTTCATGATCTTTCATGTCTATAATCTTTTTTATATTTCTTCTATCTTCATACTCCCTTGGAAATGAGTACAGTAAATCTTCTATATTATAAATATTTAATTGCTCTAAATATTTAAGGCGTTTGGGCCCCACACCCTTCATAAACTGAACAGATTGTTTTAAGTTATTCAAAATAATCCCCCTCCTCATAAACACAATAGGAAATGACAACTGTCATTTCCTATTCTACAGAGAATATATAGTCATAAAGCGGTTGTCCACCATAGTAAACTTCCACATCTATGTCTTCATATAGTTCACCAATACGTTCAGCAAGATTCTGTGCTCTGTCTTCATCAATTTCTAATCCATAAAAAATCGTTAATATCTCATCCTCATCAGTAATCATTTCTTGTAGAAGATGATAAGCCTCTTCATCAACATCAGTGCCTACTACTGTTATTTTTCCATCCTGTATTCCCAAAATATCATCTTTTTTAATGATCATATCATTAAATTGTGTATCTCGTACAGAATAGGTAATTTGTCCTGTTTTCACTTTTGTCACCGCTAATGTCATCAATTCTATATTTTTACTTATGTCAAACGCATCATTAAAAGCTAATATCGCACTAATCCCCTGAGGCATTGTTTTGGTTGGGATGACAGTAATAGATTTATTACTGAGCTCTTTTGCCTGATTTGCTGCTAAAATAATATTGCTATTATTAGGGAAAATAAAAATGTGATCTGCTTGGATTCTATCAACTGCTTTTTTGATATCCTCTGTACTTGGATTCATAGTTTGTCCACCTGTAATGACTTCATCTACATTTAAATCTTTAAATATATTGGTTAATCCCTCTCCCATGGTAACAGCAATCATACCATATCTTTTCATTTGAATATTCTGTTTTTCATTTGAATCCGTAAAAACTTTATTTTTATGCTGTTGTCTCATATTATCAATTTTTATATTGACTAATTGACCTAATTCTAAACCATACTCTAATATAACCCCAGGATTATTGGTATGTATATGTACCTTCACGAGATTTTCATCTCCCACTACCAGCATAGAGTCTCCAAGTTCATTAATCCTTTGCTTGAATGCTTGAATATCTACATGATTACTCTTAATAATGAATTCAGTACAATAACCAAAAGAAATGTCTTCTAAATCCTTTTCTAAGGATACCATTGAAGACTTATTTTGATGAAAATCCCTTATTTCTACATCTTTTCCAACTAATCCTTCATAAAATCCATTGAAGATTACAATAAGTCCTTTACCACCAGCATCTACAACGCCAGCTTCTTTTAATACTTTAAGCATTTCAGGGGTCTTTTCCAATACCTTTTCTCCGTAGGCAATAATCGTACGAAGAAAATCATGCATATCATCTTCCTTTTTAGAGATTTCTAAGGCTTTCTCTCCCACTTCTCTAGCAACGGTAAGAATAGTCCCTTCTATTGGCTTCATCACTGCCTTATACGCTGTATCAGCGGCACTCTTTAACGCATTTGCCACATCTACTGTACTTAAGTTTTGCTTTCCTTTACAGCTCTTTGCAAATCCTCTAAATAACTGAGACAAAATGACACCTGAATTTCCTCTTGCGCCCATTAAAGAACCATTTGCTAGTGCTTCCGTTATTTTTTCAATATTGTCACTGTTTATTTGTTTTATTTCTTTAATAGCTGAATTTATTGTAAGGGACATATTGGTTCCTGTATCTCCATCAGGTACAGGAAATACATTTAATGCATCTACCATACTTTTATTCTGATCTAGTGCATTCGCCCCTTGTGTAATCATTTTTTTTAACAATAATCCATCTATATATTTAATTTTCAAAATCAGTACCTCCTCAAATTACTTTTCTACTCTAACTCCTTGTATATTGATGTTTACTTGTTTCACATCAAGTCCTGTTATTGTCTCAATACTATATTTCACTCTTTCTATAATATTCTTTGCAACTGTAGATATCCTTGTTCCAAATTCCACTACAATAAAAAGGTCTATAATAATTTCATTATTATCAGTAGATACTTTTACGCCTCTACTTAAATTTTCCTTTTTAAGCAATTCCGTTAATCCACTAGCTGTTGATTTTTTTGCCATGCCAACTAACCCATAACACTCCATAGCAGATATACCCGCAATCGCTGCTAAAACTTCATTATCTATAAAAATACTACCTAATTTATTATTTAAATTTGCTGCCATTATTACCCTCCTTTTGATATACTCATATCACATAGATAGTATATGTGTTCTCAATATATAATATATTCTATATGAATTAATATAACTATTCAACTTAATATTAAATCTTCTACCTTCCATATGGATTATTTTTGTATATTAGTTGCACAAAATGCCAAGGATATGTTAAAATAGTAATGCTTGTTATTATTTAGTATACTCACTCGAAGGAGGTGTTATATATGTCAAGAGCATGTGACGTATGTGGAAAAGGTAAAATATCAGGTAATAATGTAAGTCACTCAAATCGTCATTCAAGAAGAGTTTGGAGTGCAAACATTAAAAAAGTAAAAGCTATCGTAAATGGTTCTCCAAAGCGAATTAGCGTATGTACTAGATGCCTTCGTTCAAACAAGGTTGAAAGAGCAATATAAATTTGAAGCCTACTTTCTTAGTAGGCTTTCATTATTTATATTCTAAAACTATTTTTCTGTGCCTCATCCATAAAAATAAACAGTAAAATATTATATGAATAATTTATATCCCACATAGATCATAGCACAGCCAGTCAGTATAATCCAAACATTGTAGGGAAGGGTTATAACAGCAATAATGGCTATGCCAATTGCTAGAAGAATTAATCCTACTATCTTTTTATCAATACATCTAAAAAAATTTTTATACTTTTTTCTTCTTCTCAAACAAACGCCTCCCCTCATCGCTTACATATTAACACGATAAAAATCACACATAACCCAGTGAGTATACAGTACCAAAACCACAAGGGGATGATTTCTATAAGAATAATCGCCCCACTTAAGGCCAATGCAATTCCTAATATTCTTTTAAGAAGTCTTCTTTTTCTCAAATCATCACCCCATCAATTAATAAATATTCTACTCGTTATTGATTCTATCTTTATGTCTTATGCTTTCCAATTATTATATATTATTCATTGCTGATAATTTTTGACACAAAAAAACCCATTTGAAATGGGATTTTTCTAATCTTTGGATTTAATAATCAGTATTTTTCCTTTTTTTATTGTCACTTCTGCCTTTGATTGTACGAATCTATTGCTTACACCAATAGATTCGCCCATTAGGATTGTGGCATCGACTAAGGGATACTGTAGTCCTTCTAGGGTAATTCCTTCTACTTTCTCACTCAATGGAATAATGGATACATATTCTCCAATTTTCCCTTCAATTTTCATATGTCCATCGCATACTATAATCTCATTATGTTCATTTAGAATCTTTGCTTGAACGCCTTTATTAAGTAATGGTAGCAAAAGAGTAACGTTGGCAATGGTATGGTCCATTCTGCTTCCTATAACCCCTACAAAGGTGATTTCTTTCACTTTTTTCTTTAAAGCATAGTCTATGGCTAACTCTGTATCTGTATAATCTTTATTAGGAGGAAATTTACAGAATTGGACATGTTGCTTATGAAAATAATCTATCATATTTTCATCAATAGAATCTAAATCTCCAACGATTACATGGGGTACAAGATCCATTGCCCACGCATGTTTTGCACCTCCATCAGCACATATAATGAGATCATAATGTTCTATCTGTTTCTTTGTGAATATATAATCATTTATATCTCCATTAGAGATAATGACACATCTCATTATAAACCTCCACTTATACAGACTGTATTTTTCGTCTAAACAAATTTACTGTATCCTCAATATCGTCCGTATTAAAAATTGCAGAACCTGCAACCAATATATTCGCTCCTGCTTTTACCACATCACAAACATTGTCTAGCTTAATACCTCCATCTACTTCAATATCTACGTTTAATTTTTTGTCATCAATCATCTTTCTTAAATCGTATATTTTATTCAATACTGATGGAATAAATTCTTGTCCTCCAAATCCAGGATTTACAGACATTAATAATACCATATTTACATCCTCTAAAATATTTTCAATGGCATGTAATGAAGTACCTGGATTCAGAGATACTGCAGCCTGGATACCATAGGATTTAATATTTTGAATCGTTCTATGGATATGCGTACATGCCTCTGCATGCACAGTTATAATATCTGCTCCTGCTTTTACAAAATCCTCAATATACTTATCTGGGTTCTCTATCATTAAGTGTACATCGAAGGGCAATTTTGTTTGATCTTTGATGCTATTCATGATCAAAGGCCCTATTGTGATATTGGGCACAAAATGTCCGTCCATTACATCGATATGCAATAAATCTACACCTGCTTTTTCTACTTTTTTTATATCTTCTATCAAATTAGCAAAGTTTGCTGCTAATATTGATGGTGCGATTTTGATCATATTTAATACCTCCTCTTTTGATTGATCTTTTGTAATAACTGTAGATAGCTATCATATCTTGATTGACAAATTTTATTTTCAAATACACGCTCTTTTATAGCACAGTTAGGCTCATTTACATGTTGGCATCCTTTGAATTTGCAATCTCCAATAAAAGGAAGAAATTCTCTAAATAAATATTGTAGTTCTTCGACCTCAATATAATCTATGTCTAAAGAACTAAATCCTGGTGTATCTACTACCCACCCTCCGAAATCTAATTCTAATAATTCTACATGTCTTGTAGTATGTTTTCCTCTTTCATTTTTTTGACTGATTTCACCTGTTTTCAATGCTAAATTTGGTTGGGTAGTATTAAGTAATGAAGATTTACCCACCCCCGATGGTCCTGCAAATACTGTCACTTTATCCTTTAAGATCTCTTTAAAGGCATCTATTCCTATATTATGTTTTGTGCTTGTAGTAATCACATGATAATTTGCATGCATATAAATGTTTTTTAATTCTTGTACACGATTATAATTATCTAGGTCAATTTTATTGAAACAAATCGTTATGTCTAACATTTCACTTTCTGCCATAACAAGAAAACGGTCAAGCAATCCCAAGTTAGGGTCTGGTTGTTGTATCGCAAAAACAATCACCACTTGATCGACATTAGCAACAGGCGGCCTAATTAGTTCTGTATCTCTCTCTAGAATTTCTTCAATAACACCTTTTGCCGACTTGCAGTCAATGGTTGCCATTACTTTATCCCCTACAAGAGGAATAATCTTTTCTTTGCGCAATCGGCCTCTTGCTCTGCATTCATATATAATCCCATTGGCTTCTATATAATAAAAACCGCCTATACCTTTGGTAATGATGCCTTTAATCATATATGTTCCCCGTTTCAAAATCTATGATTTTATCTGCTATCAACACATCGTCAAAATAAATTTCAATAGTCGCCTTATCTCTTCCTTTAATGGTTATTCTTTTCCCACTTTCTGATTTTTGACGTACTTGATTATAAATAACCGTTGAAACACCATTTTGGATTTTCACAAGTTTTAAAACAAATTCTTCTTGCTTTGCTTGATCAAAATATAATGGGAAAGACACGGAATTCATTTGTAATTCATTTTCTTCAGAAGGCTGTTGTATCTCTTTAGGTCCTTTACTTACCACTAAATGGATCACTTTATTTTCTTCTATCTCTGTTCCAGCTTTAATACTTTGAGAAATTACCTTGTTTTTCTCCACATCATCACTAAAGTCATGATTAATATCACCTACTATTAATCCAGAAGTTTCGATATCTCGCTTTGCATCATCAACATTTTTTTCTACTAAATCTGGCATTAAAATCGTTCTAATTTCTGGTCCTTGACTAACCACCAAATCAATGGCCGTATTTTCAGGTACTTCTTTTCCTTTTTTAGGACTTTGATCAATGATTATTCCAATAGGCAGCGAACTATAATCGTATTTAACGTCCCCCTCTTCTAAATTTGCATTTTCTAAGAGGATATCGATATCCTTAATATTTTCATTAATAAAGGTAGGGACTGGTACCATCTTAGGTCCTTTACTAACGATAAGTTTGATAGGATATCCCGGTTTAAGTTTTGTTCCATCTGCAGGATCTTGAGAGATGACATAGCCCTTATTATATTGAGAACTATTTTGTTCAGAAGCTAATTCCACTTTAAATCCTAAGTTTTCTAAATTGCTTTTCGCTTCTTCGTAAGGTTTTCCTACGAAATTAGGTACTTCTTTTTCTGTTGGAATAAACTTATCTTTAAAGTAGAATATACTTCCTGTGAAAATAAGTGCCAAGATAAATGCAGTTGCAACTGCTCCCCATATAATTGCATGATTTTTCTTTTTGCTAGGTTTAATATCTTTAACCATGCTATCTTTTATGTCTATATCTTCATCTTTAATAACTGGAATAACTTGAGTAGGACAATCGTCATCCTCAATAATTTTTACAAAATCTCCCATAGGATGCTGTAAAGCTTCGTTAAGATCTTCATAAATTTCTTTGGTATCAGTATATCGTTTGCTTTGGTCTTTCTGCGTAGCTTTTAGGATAATATCTTCTAATGCTTTGGGAATATCCTTGTTGATTAAAGATGGCGGTGCTATTTCCTCATGAATATGTTTTAATGCAATAGAAATTGGACTCTCTCCTTCAAAGGGAACTTTCCCTGTTGCCATTTCATAAAGAACGATTCCGAGAGAATATAAATCAGATTTTTCATCTATATATCCACCACGTGCTTGCTCTGGTGAAAAATAATGTACAGAACCTATTACATTCCCTGTATTTGTAACAGTAGAAGACGTAACAGCCCTTGCAATTCCAAAATCTGTAACTTTCACTCTTCCATCATCTGTTATAAGAATATTATGTGGCTTTATATCTCTATGAACAATATGATTATTGTGAGCATGCTGTAGTGCTAGCGCAATTTGTTTTCCAATATTTATGGTTTCATTTGGATCAAGATACCCTTTACTTTTAATAATTTGTTTGAGTGTCTTTCCTTTTACATATTCCATTACAATATAATAAATATCGTTTTCTTCATTTCCTACATCATAGATATTCACAATGTTCGGATGTGATAAACTGGCAGCTGCTTGAGATTCTTTCTTAAATTCACTAATAAAATCTTCATCGCTTGTAAATTCTGGTCTTAATATCTTTACAGCAACGTATCTATTTAAAAGTTGGCATTTGGCTTTGTATACTAAAGCCATACCTCCTCCACCAATTTTTTCAATTATTTCGTATCTATTACCTAATATTTTTCCTATCATTTTTTCACCTCGATTCCTCTTTTTATCTATTCTTTATAGCAATCACGGTTATATTGTCATGGCCTCCTCTTTCATTAGCTAATGCCACAAGATGTTCACAAGCATATTGCATATTATCACAATCCATGACAGTATTCTTTATCTCATTTGCTTCAATAGCATTTGATAAGCCATCTGTACATAACACAATAGTATCATCTTTTTTAAGATCTAGAGTATATATATCTATTGTTACATTTTCATCAGTCCCTAATGCGCGTGTTATCATATTTCTTTGCGGATGATTTTTTGCTTCATTTTCAGTAATACTTCCATTCCTAACTAATTCTGCTACAAGTGAATGATCTTGAGTAATTTGTAAAATATCATCTCTTTGTATTATATATGCTCTACTGTCTCCTACATGTCCTACGTACACTTTTGATAATATAAGGGCTACTGTCAACGTAGTGCCCATACCTTGACAGCTTTCTTCTTCTTTGGATTTTAAAAATATCTTATGATTTGCTTCTAAAATAGCTTCTTTTAAAATTTTGCAAATTGTTTTATCTTCTTTATCTATATACTTATCCATATTTTGTTCCATAAAATTTTTAATAGAACTTATTGCCACATTACTTGCAACTTCTCCTGCATTATGTCCTCCCATACCATCTGCCACGATAAATAAATTTAAAGCATTACTAGATATATAGTATGCATCCTCATTTATTTCTCTAACTTGTCCAATATGAGAATAGGCTCCTATTTGCATTTCATCACCCCACAAATCAGTACATTTGCTCTCATAAACAAAATTTTTATACAAGCTTTATTATATCACATTCATTACCCATTGTAGATGTGCTTTTATGAATATTTCTTTTTAAATTTACAGATAAAGAAACCATCCATTCCATGAATATTCGGATATAGTTGTAAATATTTTTCTTTGCTTCTTAATGTTTTAGGGAGCACATCATTTACATCTAAGATTTCGAAATTTCTATTCTGCTCAATAAATTTTTCAACTACACCTATATTTTCTTCTTTTTCAATAGTACATGTACTATAAACGAGTATTCCATCTTCCTTTACATATTTACTTGCGTTATTTAATATTTCGAGCTGTAGCATGGTAATGTCTTCTATATCGTCTGGACATTTATTGTATTTCAATTCTGGCTTTCTTCTTATAATTCCCAATCCTGAACAAGGTGCATCCACAAGTACTCTGTCTGCTTTTTCTAAAAGACTATGGTCTAATGCTTTTGCATTAAAACGCATTGTCTTAATCACATCGATCCCTAATCTCAAAGCATTGTCGTCAATAAGTTTTAATTTATGATCATATATGTCCCTAGCCAATATACGTCCTTTATTTTCCATTAATTGTGCTATATGCGTCGTCTTTCCTCCTGGTGCAGCACACACATCCACAATCAGTTCCCCTGGCTTAGGATCCATTACATGTGCAACACACATTGAGCTTTCATCTTGAATTTGAAACAGTCCTTTATGGAAACTTTCCCATTCTTGTAAATTCCCAATATTCTCAATATATATAGCTTCATCTATATATATTCCTTTTGAAGCTTGAATTCCTTCATTTTGTAAGTGCTCAATCAATGCTTCCCTTGTAATTTTTAAGGTATTGGTACGAATGGTAAGTTTAGGTGTTTCATTATTGGCTTTAAGCATGGATTCTGTAAAATCCTGACCAAATTGTTTTAGCCATCTCTCCACCATCCATGTAGGATGGGAATATTTAATAGATAGATGTTCTATGGGTTGTGCTTGCAATGTAGGCATTTTTACTTTTTCTTTATTTCTTAAATAGTTTCTTAGTATCCCATTTACAAAAGCTGTAGCTCTATAATCCATCTTTTTAACTAATTTTACACTCTCATTTACTGCTGCAAATTCAGGTATTTTATCAAGGTATATCATTTGATATAGTCCCATCCGTAATATATTCAATACCACTTTGTTTATTTTTTTTATTTTAATTTTTGAAAATGCTCCAATAATAAAATCTAAATATAGTTTATTTTCTAACACACCATAAACCAATTCTGTTACAAATCGTCTATCCATTGGGACTATTTCCTGCCCCTTCAATTGCCTATTAATTGCAATATTGGAAAACGCCTTATTTTTTTCTATATCCATCAAGATATCCAACGCATATTTTCTAGCATTTATTGGCTCCATAATTTCCTCCCTCTTATCGCATAAAGGAATGCACCCTTATAAGGGTGCATTGTTAATCTCTGCTATTTCTCAGTAATATCAGCCTAAACAACTGAGCAATAGACACTGCCATTGCAGCTACATATGTAAGCGCTGCAGCATCTAAAACTTTTTTGGCTGGTTTCATCTCTTGAGAAGCAATTACCCCATTCATTTCTAATTGCTCCATTGCCCTATGACTAGCATTGAATTCCACTGGTAACGTAATTACTTGAAAAATTACGGCTGCCAAATAGAATAAAATCCCTACATCAATCAACGCCGTCATATCTAATATAAATCCTGCAAACACTAAAAACCATACCATTCTAGACCCAAAACTTGCAATAGGTGCAATCATATTACGTAAGTTCAAAGGTACATATCCTTCACCATGCTGCATTGCATGTCCAGCTTCGTGGGCAGCCACACTAATGGATGCCACAGAAGTCCCATTGTATACTTGGGGTGATAACCTTAGTACTCTTTGTCTAGGGTCATAATGATCTGATAAGTATCCTCCAATATGCTCAATAGATATATCTTTTAGACCATTTCTATCTAAAATCATTCTAGCAACTTGAGCTCCTGTATACCCTCCTACATTCCTTACATTTAAATATTTGCTAAACGTACTTCTGATTTTTGCTTGCGCATACATTGCAAAGAGAATTGCAGGAATTAAAAGGATGAAACCTCCTTGAAAGCCATAAACGGGTGAGTAAAACATGACTATTCCTCCTTGCCTATGAAGTATTCTATCGTCTCCTCAATCTTTTTTACGTCTACTTTTGTATTGACACAAGGTCCTTCCGGTCTTTCATTCAAAATACCTATAACAGGTATATGCTTAACCTCTAAAATGCCACTACTTAAATCTCGTTCACAAGCAACTGCAATAATCGCTTTCGGTTGTATGTCTTTAATGATTTTTCTAGCTAATGTACCTCCAGTTACTACAACAACCTTAACATTATATCTATCCCTTATGCTAATCAATTTGTCAATATCACATAATCCACATCTTTTACAGTTATGGATATTACATGTAATTTTATGTGGACAACTAGATTTTTGAAGACAATGAGGCAATAACACTAAAATTTCTTCAGCTTTTACTTGAATTTGTGATGACAAAATCAATTGATTATTCAATTTAGAAAAAACTGCCCTTATCTTATTTTTATCTAGACCAAACAATCGAGAAAGACTGATTGTATTAGGATATAAAAAACCTAATGAAAATTGTAAGCTTTTTCTAAGAAGCATTGAAACTTTTTTTCCTTTTAATAGTTGAATAACAATCATTGCATTGAAAAAAACATAAATACTTCCTAAAATAGCTGCTAATACTATTATATTCAAAATTAATTTATATAATACAAGACTGCTTGATCGAGCTAAATATAGACCTAAAAATGCGGTCAACATAAAAGCAAATAATAAAGCAAAAAGCATTCCAATAAAAATGGTATCATTCTTTTTTATATGCTTCACCAACATTTTATTCACCCAAAACAATGCTTTCTTCTATTTTATTTCCTCTTAAATAAGCATCTACAGTCATCCTTCGACTGTTTGGAAATTGTATTTCTTCTAAAATTAATATTTCACTTCCTGTAGAAACATAAATTCCTTCGTTATTGATCTTTAGGATTGTGCCTGGCTTTTTAGTACATTTTTCTTCTAATACTTTAGATTTCCAAATTTTAAATTTTACACCTTTATAGGTTGTAAATGATGTAGGCCAAGGATTAACTCCGCGGATAAGATTATAAATATTGTCAGCTGTATCTTTCCAATCAATATTTCCTAGGCTTTTATCCATTATAGGGGCATAACTGCTTTCACTTTCATTCTGTTTTTCTCGAGGCGCTTTTCCACTTTCAATCTGTGTAAGGGTTTCAAGTAATAACTCTGCTCCTGCTGTAGACAATACATCATGAAGTTCGCCAGCTGTTTTATCTTTTATCAAAATCTCTTTTTTCAGGATCATATCTCCCGTATCCAATCCTTCATCCATGTACATGGTTGTTATCCCAGTAATTTTCTCTCCTTTGATAATAGACCAATTGATGGGCGCTGCTCCTCTATATTTAGGTAAAAGGGATGCATGCACATTAATGCAACCCATTGGTGGAATGCCTAAAATTTCTTTAGGCAGTATTTGACCAAACGCCACCACAACAATACAATCTGGTGATAAAGCTTTTATCTTTTCTATAAACTTTTCATCCTTTACTCTTTCAGGTTGAAAAATCGGTATATTATACGCAATTGCCGTTTCCTTTATGGGAGGTGACGTCAACTTTTTACCTCTTCCCTTGGGTCTATCCGGCTGTGTTACAACTGCCAATAGATCATGACCATTTTTTATTATTTCCGTTAAACAAGGAACTGCAAAATCTGGTGTTCCCATAAATATAATTTTCATTTTTTCCCCCTACTTTACTATTTTGTCTGTAAACAATATTCCATCCAAATGATCAATTTCATGACAAAATGCTCTAGCTAATAAATCTTTACCTTCTATCTCCACAACGTTGCCATGTCTATTTAATCCTTTAACCTTTACAAATTGTGGTCTTACCACTTCTCCTGTAACCCCAGGTACACTTAAGCAACCTTCTGCTTCTGTCTTTTCTCCTACAGTCTCAATAATCTCTGGATTAATTAATTCTATTAATCCTTCTCCTACATCTATTACAATCACTCTTTTTAAAACACCCACCTGTGGTGCAGCAAGTCCTACTCCATCTGCATGTTTCATTGTTTCTATCATATCATCAATCAGCATCAATACTCTGCTATCAATTTTATCTACAATTCTTGATTTTTTTCTCAGTGCCAGATCTCCATCTTTTAGTATGTTTCTAATAGCCATATTACTCCTCCTCTATTAAAGCATATTAAAAGGATTGATATCAATACTCATATGAATATTTTTATAATCATCCTTTTCCCTACTTTCAAATCTTATATAATTTATTATACCTTGAATTGTATTTTGGTCAACAGGTTTACATTTAATGATCATCTGCCATCTGTATTTTTCCTTTATTTTTGATAAAGGTGCAGGATGAGGTCCATAGATTATATCCTTAATATTTAATTTATATTTTATGATTTTGGCTTTCAATTTATCTGCAAAATCATTGGATAATTGAATCACCTCTTCTTCTTTTTTTCCTGTAAAAACAATATTGACCAAACTTGCATAAGGTGGATAGAAAAATTCTTTTCTAAGTAATATTTCTTGGTTGTAAAAAGAAATATAATCATGTCTTTGGGCAGAAGTAATTGAAAAATGTTCTGGTTCATAGGTCTGTACAATCACTTTGCCAAATACATTCCCTCTACCCGATCTACCGGCAACTTGAGTAATCAATTGAAAAGTTCTTTCTGCTGACCGAAAATCTGGTAAGTTCAAATTGGTATCTGCTGCAATCACTCCTACCAAAGTTACATTTGGAAAGTCTAACCCCTTGGCAATCATTTGCGTACCAATTAAAATATCAATGTTTCCTCTCTTGAAATTCTGAATCGTTTTATCCATCGTACCTTTTTTAGATGTGGTATCTAGGTCTAATCGAGCAATATTAGCATTGGGAAAATATTTTTGTGTTAATTTTTCAATTTTTTCAGTACCTGCTCCAAAATATTTTATATATTTGCTGGAACAACTTGGACAGATTGTTGGAGGTTTTTGCCTAAACCCACAATAATGACAAGATACATTGTGTGAGCCCGAATGATACGTAAGAGAGATTTCACAATGTGGGCATTTTACCACATATCCACATTTTCTACAGGATATAAATGTAGAATGTCCTCTTCTATTTAGGAAAAGTATTGTCTGTTCTTTTTTCTGTAAATTGTCCATAATTCCTTCATAAAGTTTTTTACTAAATACGCTTTTGTTTCCTTCATCTAACTCTTCACGCATATCTACTATTTCTATACTAGGCAAAGGGTTTTTGTTAAACCTATGCAACATGTCAATTCTTTGGTACTCCTGATTAAGGGTTTTCGTATAACTCTCAACCGAGGGAGTAGCTGAACCTAATACCAGTATAGCATTATTTCTTTGACATCGAAACTTAGCAACATCAATAGCATGATATTTTGGGCTATATTCAGACTTGTAAGTATGTTCATGCTCTTCATCAATGACAATTATACCTAAATTTTCAAAAGGTGCAAAAACAGCTGATCGAGCACCGATCACAATTTTAACCTGTCCTTCTTTGATGCGATGCCATTCATCATATCGCTCACCTAAAGACAGCTTACTATGTAAAACAGCCACTATATCACCAAATCTTTCTTTAAAGCGCCCAATCATCTGTGTAGTTAATGATATTTCTGGAAGTAATACAATTGCTTCTTTAGATTCCTTTATTACTAAATCAATTAATTCCATATACACTTCTGTTTTTCCACTTCCAGTTACCCCATGAATTAGAAAGGGTTTATAAGTATTTTTGTGCATAGACGAAGAAATTGTTTTCACTGCATGATTCTGTTCTTCTGTTAATATTGGCGGCCTTTTTTTGATAACATTCATATCATCATAAGGGTCCCGTCTTTTTTCTACCTCTATAATCTCAATCAAATTTTTTTCTGCCAATGTATATATAGTGTTGAGTGTAACATCAACTGCTGTTTTCAATACAGACCACACTACTGAGCCATTTTCTATTAAGTATTGCACAACCTCTCTTTGCTTTTTAGCTCTTGGATTAATTTGACGAAGCACATCCATTTTATCTATTCTTGGAGAAAGTTGAATTACTTTTTGATACACTACGTTTACATCACTTTTAAACCGATGTTTTAATACAATCATATTTTTTTCTATTAATTTTTCAATCACACGCCTTACATCCTGCTCCTTCATGTATCTTTTTAAAAACTCTTCCGTTACACTCGTCCGAGCAAGCAGGCATTCTATCACTATTTTTTCTTCATCTTTCAGCCCATATTGTTCTATCTTTTTTTTATCAACATTATCATGTAATGCTATGATTTTATGAAGTTTTAAAGATGTTCCTGTAGGCATAACACATTGGATGGCGTCAATAAACTTGCACATATAGGCTTCCTTCATCCATCTGCATAAATCAATCAATTCCTGTGATAAAGCCGTATCTTCATGGACAATTTGTTGAATATATTTTACTCTGGATACATCAATATGAATAGAATCTATAATGTCTACAACATAGCCTTCAATTAATTTATTGCCTTTTCCAAAGGGTATAATCACCCGAGATCCGATCTTTATTTCATCTTTATGTTTTTGAGAAATACCGTAGGTATATTCTATATCCGTTTTACTACTTTTATTATTTACAATAATTTTAGCGAAATTCTTTTTTTCCATAGAATCTTGCCTCCATGGTTCAAGTCTTTATTTCATTATATCAAAACTAACATTCCTATCGAATAGGAAAGGAGCAGGTAAACCTACTCCTTCTTTTATATTAAAGTATAAATCTTATCTAAGATAATTTCTGCTAAGTGTTTTTTAGACATTTTATCATAATGTGTAACGTTTCCATCTTTATCAATAATCGATACAATATTTGTATCACTCTTAAAGCCTGCACCTGTTTTTGTAATGTCATTCGCTACAATAAAGTCTAAATTCTTTCTTTGAATCTTATCCTTAGCATTATCTAGTAAATCTTGGGTTTCTGCCGCAAAGCCTACCAATATCTTTCCATTTTCTTTTCTTTTTCCTAATTCTTTTAAAATATCAGGATTTCTAGTTAAATTAATAGTAAAATCTGTATCACTTTTTTTAATTTTATTTTGTGCCATTGATTTTGGTCGATAATCAGCAACTGCAGCAGATTTTATAACAATATCTGCCCACTCAAAGTATTTGAGTACTTCTTCATACATTTCATCCGTTGTTGTCACATCAATTTTTTTTACACCCATTGGACTTTCTATATTTGTTGGTCCCGAGATAAGCAACACCTCGGCACCTCTCTTAAATGCGTTCTCTGCAATTGCATATCCCATTTTCCCCGATGAATGATTGGTAATATATCTTACGGGGTCGATGGGTTCTCTCGTAGGACCTGCAGTAACAAGTACTTTTTTACCTTTTAAATCTTGATTCCCTTTCAATACATTGATTACTTCGTTCACGATGACATTTGTATCGGCTAGTTTTCCCTTTCCAATATCTCCACAGGCCAATCTACCGGAAGCTGGTTCAATAAATTTGTATCCTATACTTTTTAATTTGCTAATGTTTTGTTGTATAACAGGATTTTCAAACATTTTGGTGTTCATGGCAGGAGCTATAAGAATAGGTGCCTTTGTAGCCATTACTGTTGTTGTTAGCATATCATCTGCAATACCATTCGCAATTTTACCTATGACATTAGCAGTAGCAGGTGCAATCAAGAATAAATCGGCTTTTTGTGCAAGAGATATATGTTCAACATCCCACGTTTTAGGTTCATCAAACATATGCGTTACCACAAAATTCTGTGATAATGCCTGAAAAGTCAAAGGGTGAACAAATCTTTGTGCTGATTGTGTCATAATAACATCTATATTTATATCATACTTTTTAAGCTGACTTACAATGTCAGCTGCTTTATAGACAGCAATTCCTCCTGTAACACCTATTACAACATTTTTATTTTTATACATTTGAGCACCTCTTTATCTTTTCTACTCCGGTTTTTTACATAAAATTTTTTGTTCTGCAATTTCATGGGTAGCAATGGTTACAGGTTTACTTGATTCTGCATTTGTTAGTTTTCCATCTCCATCAATAATTTCTCTCGCTCGCTTTGAAGCTACGATTACCAATGAGTATCTGCTATCTACTTTTTCCATTAATTGATTAATCGGTGGATTTAACATGATAATTCCTCCTTGAATTTTGAGATAATATTTTCTATGTCTTTTGTTACTTTACAATTTTCTGCTTGAATAATGGTTCTAATCTTTTCAACAGCTCTATCTACTTCATCATTAATAATAAAATAGTTATATTCTTTTACATAATTAATCTCTTCGAATGCACTACTAAATCTTTTTCTAATAGAAGCTTCAGATTCTGTTCCTCTACCCACAATTCTATTTTTCAATTCTTGCATGGACGGAGGCAGAATAAATATAT
Source organism: Clostridiaceae bacterium 35-E11 (assembly GCA_038396625.1). Classification (GTDB taxonomy): domain Bacteria; phylum Bacillota; class Clostridia; order Peptostreptococcales; family Thermotaleaceae. Next base: position 1,850,675 of record CP121688.1, on the reverse strand, counting down.
AAATACCCTCAGGATACTTATTTTTTACTTGAAGTGCACCTTGAATATCAATTTCTAAAAGAACATTATTACCTTTATGTACCTCATCTATAACATATTTTTTAGGAGTTCCATAATAATTTTCATATACTTTTGCATACTCTAAAAATGCATCTTCTAAAATTTGCTGTTTGAAAACATCTCTATCTACAAAAAAATAATTTATTCCATCTACTTCCCCTTTTCTTGGTTCTCTTGTTGTCGCCGATATAGAAAGCTTAATATCCTTTTCTTTCTCTAACAACCGTTTGCAAATTGTACCTTTCCCAGTTCCCGAGGGACCAGATACAACAAGTAGCAATCCTTTTTTCATCATTGGTACGCCCCTTTTTATTAATCATTCTTTTCAACGGTTTCCACAGCGTCCTTCGTATGTTCATCCTTTACAGCTAATCGATGTGCCACAGTTTCTGGCTGAACAGCTGATAAAATGATATGATCACTATCTGTAATAATCACAGCTCTTGTCCTCCTACCATATGTAGCATCTATCAACATGCTTCGATCTCTTGCTTCTTGAATAAGTCTCTTAATAGGTGCTGATTCAGGGCTGACAATAGCCACCAATCGATTAGCAGATACAATGTTTCCAAAACCTATATTGATCAATTTTATACTCATTTGCTGTCCTCCTATTCAATATTTTGCACTTGTTCTCTTATTTTCTCCAATTCACTTTTGATATCTACAACATAATTTGTAATTTCTAAATCATTTACTTTTGATCCAATAGTATTTGTTTCTCTATTCATTTCTTGTATTAAAAAGTCCAATTTTCTCCCCACAGGTTGTTCATCCTGTAAAGCTTGGTTTAATTGATACACATGACTTTTCAAACGTACAATTTCTTCTACTATACTACTTTTATCTGCATACAATGCTATTTCCATACTCAATCTATTTTCATCTATTTCAATGGCATCACCTAGTATTTCACTTATCCTATCCTGAAGTTTTGTTTTATATTCCAACACTACTTTCGGTGCTTTATTTTCAATTTTATTTACGATATTCATGATATATTCACATCTTTTATCAATATCTTCTGCTAATTTCTTTCCTTCGATTATTCTCATTCCTACTAACATTTCTAATGCTTTTTTTGTAGCTTCTTTTAGACAACACCATATTGCATCTTCATCATCTTCTTTTGATTCAACCTTTAAAACATCAGGGAATTTTGCCACGAAGGAAACTGAAATATCATCAATTACATCAAAATCGTCTCGAATACTTTTAAGCGCTTTCATATATTGCTCTACTAACGATTTATTGAGTGTAATATTCACATCCGCTTCTTCTACATTTTCTAAAGAAATATATGCCTCTACTCTTCCACGTTTTATTACACCTTTAATTAGATTCTTAAGTTCTTCTTCTAAATAATTTAATCTTTTAGGCATTCTGATCACAATATCATTATATCTATGATTAACAGATTTTACTTCCACAGTAAACTGTCTATTTGCGTCTTTGGATTCACCTCTTCCAAATCCTGTCATACTTTTAATCATACATTTCATCCTTCCATAGATTTATTTTAAAAATTGTAAAATATTTATATATCTATATCCCATAACTCATAATTATATCATTTTTATAGACAAAAATTAAGTTGCAGAACATTTTTTCTTCATAGTTTTATAATCTTTTCCATTTAATCCATTTTATTTTTTTCATACAATAAACAATTATAATGATTTCCTGTAATTTATTTTATACTATGTAAAAAAGAAATTTAAATAATATAAAGTATAGTTTTACCATTACAACATATGATATTATACAAAAGTTTTGTATTACCTTCTAGAAGTTCTTGTTTATTTTTTGTAATTCTATAAATTTATATAAATCTTTTAAATCTTTTCAATCCATGATATACTTTACTACTGATGAAATTATGAAAGTTTGGAGGGATTCATATGCCTTTTGATGGAATGGTTGTGTCTGCCATTGCCCATGAATTACAGCAAAAAATACTACATGCAAAAATCGAAAAAATATATCAACCAGAATCTGATGAAATAAATATTTTGATGCGATGTTTTGGAAAAAAATACAAGTTGCTTCTTTCTGCTAGTAGCAATCACCCAAGAATTCATTTTACCGAAATAGATAAAACAAATCCTCAATCACCCCCAATGTTTTGCATGTTAATGAGAAAGTATCTCGTAGGTGGTAAAATAGTAGCTATTCAGCAAAAAGATTTTGAAAGAATAATCATGATTGATATAGAAAGCCATGATGAGTTAGGCTATAGTACTATAAAACAACTTATCATTGAGATCATGGGAAAGCATAGTAATATTATTTTGATCGATAAATCTCACAATAAAATACTAGACAGTATCAAAAGAATATCAGGTGATATTAATCGTTATAGAGAAATCTTACCGGGTAGGAATTACATATTTCCTCCAACCCACGATAAGAAAAATCCATTGCATATCGTTTTTGAAGAATTCATTTCTCTGATTAATAATGCAACCTCGGCGACCCCAATTTATAAAGGCATTTATACAACACTCCAAGGAATTAGTCCCTTATGTGCTAGAGAAATCTGTTATCATGCCAAGGTAAATAGCGATACTCCTATTAGTAATTTATGTGAAGAAGATTACAAGACAATTTGGTCTTCACTAAAAAGTTTACTTGCACACACATTATCGGGAACTTTTTCACCTAACATTATTGTGTCTAAAAATGATCATCAAGTACTGGATTTTTATACTACAATCATTCACCTGTACAAACCCATCTACACCTTCCTGTTCTTTGATTCTATAAGTGACGTACTTGAACAATACTATTTAAAAAGAGATGTATCGGATCGATTAAAACAGAAATCTACAGATTTAAGAAAATTTGTGACACATACTATCAATAAATTATATAAAAAATATCAAAAACTTCAAGAAGAATGGATAACAGCTGAACAGTCGCAAAAATATAGAATCTACGGAGAACTATTAACTGCAAATTTGCATAGCATAAAAAAAGGTGACAGTGAGATAGAAGTAATAAATTTTTATGATGAACATGGGAGAACGATATGCATTCCTTTAGATATTCAATTAACACCTGCGCAGAACGCTCAAAAATATTTCAAAAAATATACAAAAGCCAAAAATGCTTTAAGAGAACTCCAACGACAATTACAAGAAACTAAGGAAGAAATACACTACTTTGAAAATTTATTGCATACCATAGAAAATGCAGCTTATCTAGAGGATATCGAAGAAATTAGATCTGAATTGGTAGAAGAAGGTTATCTTAGGAAAAGAAAAACTACTTCTTCACAAAAAAAGAAAGTTCAGAGTAAGCCTTTATCTTTTATATCTTCAGATGGTTTTAATATATTAGTAGGAAAAAATAATAAACAAAATGATATGCTGACATTAAAAATCGCTGCAAAAAAAGACTTATGGTTTCACACAAAAGACATTCCTGGTTCTCATGTTGTTATTGTAAGTAATAATAAACCCATTCCTGATCAAACCATACTAGAAGCTGCTGAAATTGCAGCATTTTATAGCAAAGCAAAACAATCAAGTAATGTACCTGTTGATTATACAGAGGTAAAAAACGTGAAAAAACCTAGTAGTGCAAAGCCTGGTATGGTGATTTACGAAAATCAAAAAACATTGTATATTACTCCTCGACATGATATTACTACTATTTTAGATAAAAATAAATCCAAGTCTATTTAGACTGGGATTTATTTTTATCGCATCCATTTGAATATATTACTTAATCCATTTCACTAATAGTTACATCATTGATCTGATCTGTCTCCATAAAGTGAACGTTAATAACTTCATTTTTAGACGTTGGCACATTTTTGCCTACAAAATCTGCTCGAATAGGCAATTCTCTATGACCTCTATCTATTAGAACAGCCAGTTGTATTGTTTGAGGCCTTCCAATATCCATTATGGCATCCATTGCTGCTCTTACAGTTCTTCCAGTGTATAAGACATCATCTACTAAAATGACAATACGATTATCAATTTGAAAATCAATATTGGTACTATGAATGATTGGATTATCATCTAGCTTGCTTAAATCATCTCTATATAAAGTAATGTCTAATGTACCAGCTTTTACTTTTTGATTTTCTATTGATTCTATTTTTTCTACTAATCTTTGAGCCAAAGGTACACCTCTCGTTTTTATTCCTACTAAAATAATATCTTTTACGCCTTTGTTTCTTTCAATGATTTCATGTGCAATCCTCGTCACGGCTCTTTGTATTGCTTGTTCATCCATAATTTTAGCCTTAAACTTCATAAACTCACCTCTTTTAGCAAAACTTTTAGCTTAAAATATAATTTTCTATAGATTAACACAGGTAAACACTATTGTCTACCATTATTATCTAATCCCTCTAATAGCTTTTTAAAATAATCGGGTAAATCTGCTTTAAATTCCATTAATCTTCCTTTTCTAGGATGAATAAAACCTAGTGTCTGAGCATGAAGTGCTTGCCCATGCAAACGAAATTTTTGATTTTTAGGCCCATATACAGGATCTCCTACTAATGGATGATGAATATAGGCCATATGCACTCTTATCTGATGGGTTCTTCCTGTTTCCAACTTTGCTTGTATCAATGTATATTCTCCAAATCTTTTTAATACAGAGAAATGAGTAATAGATTCTTTTCCATTTTTCTGTACAACAGCCATTTTTAATCGATCATTTGGATGTCTCCCGATCAATGTATGAATGGTTCCTTGCTCTTCTTTAATATTACCATGCACTAAAGCAATATAAATTCTGTTAATGGAATGTTCTTTTAATTGAGCTGCAAGACTCTGATGGGCTTTATCATTTTTCGCCACCATAAGGAGTCCACTGGTATCTTTATCAATTCTATGCACGATGCCCGGTCGAATTACGCCATTAATTGAAGATAAAGTAGTACAATGATATAATAAAGCATTCACTAAAGTACCATGATAATTTCCTGGTGCAGGATGTACAACCATCCCTTGGGGTTTGTTCACAACCAGTAAATCTTCATCCTCAAAAACAATATCCAGTGGAAGATTTTCTGGTTCAACTTTTAGCTGCTTTGGTTTAGGAATTTTTATTTCAACAATATCATTTTCTTTAACCTTGTATTTTTTTAATGTATTTTTTTCTCCATTAATGGTAACGCTTCCTTGGTCTATTAGCTTTTGTATAAAACTTCTAGACATATCCTCTAATTGATTTGATAAATATATGTCTAGTCTTTTCTCTTCATCCATATCATCAACAACAAATGTCTGAATATCCAATAAAATTCTTCCTTTCTAATTGCTAGCTCTATCTAAAAAAATAATATAATAAGAAAGTAGTATCGCTCCTACAACAATACTAATATCTGCGATATTAAAGACAGGCCATATTCTAAAATCAAAAAAGTCCACAACATAGCCTAATCTTACTCTGTCAATAAAATTTCCTATTGCTCCTGCTACAATCATGCTTAAACTGTATACTGCCACTTTATGTATATTATTTTGTCTGTGAACGAATAGAAAAATTCCTGAAATTACAAAGAGTGTCATAAAAATAAAAAAACCCTTTTGGTTTTGTAATATACCAAATGCTGCTCCCATATTTTGTACATAGGTAAGATGAAAAAAATTCTTGATAATCGGTATAGATTCATGTACTGCAAAACGACTGTATATCAGATATTTTGACAATTGGTCTAAAATAATTACAAACACGATAAGCATATAGCTCATTTTAAGCCATTACCTCCCTCCTCCGTCTAGATATCTATTTGATTATACCATAATTTATAATAAAAAAGTGAAGCATTGCTCCACTTTCTATTCATTACTTTTTCTTTCTTTGATGATCAGGAATATCTTTTCTCTCCTCATCTTCAAGCTGTCCTATATAGAATTCATTACTGATATTATCCACATACTCTATGGCACCTGATACATTTTCGTCATACATATTATTATCGTACCAATCTAGTGCCATATTATGTGCATCCGTTTTATTAAATCTAGCAACTTCCTGCCATGCATCTTCACCATCAAAACCATTATAATCCTCATCATCATCTTTAAAAGTTCTTCCATAAGGAGGATATAGTACTTCTTCCTCAACAGGTCTTGTAATCATTTCTTCATCAATAGACAAATTATTTCTTTCGCAGCTTATACATTCTGCTGCAGTGGGTAAAATTTCAAGTCGTTCTTCATTGATCTCTTTTCCACAGGTAATACATTTCCCATATTTTCCTGCTTCAATTCTTTTCAATGCATCTTCAATTTCTTCTAAATGTAGTATCTCATTATTTTTTAGATTAAAATTCATTTCCATTTCAAATGTCTCTGTAGCAATATCTGCAGGATGATTATCGTATACGGATAGTTCATCATAGTATTCTTGTAATGAAGCATTAGGCTCATTTTCATTCATTCTATCTAAGGTTTTTAATGCATCTTCTTTTTCTTGTAACAATTGGTTTTTAAAATAATTTAGTTTATCTTCATTCAAGTGCTAGGCCTCCTTTATCTATAGTTTTCAACAATATCTAATAAATCAGCAATATATTGCCCTATCAAAGGTAAGTTTACAGTTTTTTTGAGCATATAAAACAATATTCCTGCTAAAACAGTAAGTCCTACAGCTGTTCCAAGACCTCTAGCTAGTCCTCCAATAAAATTAATGTATATTAATCTTTTTGGATTATTCAAAATATCAACATACTCTGCTATTTTAGCTTTTTCTAAATCCTGAGAAACCTTTTCTAATTTTTTTTCAATATTGAAAAGACGTTTTTCAACCACTATTATTCCCCCATTTTAAAGATAATATTTTTTCTTTCTCTAAGCTTCCAATCGAATATCCCATTATAACTATTTTTCCCTATTTCTTCTACAAATAACATGAACATTTTTATGAATATCTCATTTGTGCTGTTTTTTTGCTGTTAGTTATTCTTATGCATGTTTGAGCGATCATTTTCTTCCAATTTAAAAAGAATAGCAAGTATATTAAAATACGGCTATTCTTTATCCAAATAGTTTATTGTTTATATTTCTTTTATGGTGTCTAAACAGGTTTGTAGCATAAGCAATTTCTTTGACAATTTTTCAAAATCATTGAAGTTAATAGACTGTATACCGTCAGATAATGCATCACAAGGACATGGATGCACTTCTATCATTAAACCATTGGCACCGACAGCCACTGCTGCAATTGCTGCAGATTCAATCAGCTCTCTTCTTCCAGTGCCATGACTAGGATCAACAAAAACTGGTAAGTGGGTATGCTGTTTGACAATTGGTACAGCCATCAAATCTAATGTATTTCTCGTATACGTTTCAAAGGTTCTAATCCCTCTCTCACATAAAATAATATTTCTATTTCCTTCATAAGCAATATACTCTGCAGCTAATAACCAATCCTCTATACTTGCTGCCATCCCCCTTTTTAACATCACGGGTTTGTCTGTCTTGCCTACTTCTTTTAGCAAGCTGTAGTTTTGCATATTTCTTGATCCGATTTGTAAAATATCTACATATTTATAGACCGTTTCCACATCTCTAGTATCCATAACTTCAGAAATAACAGGCATATCTGTTATTTGACCAGCTTTATAAATATATTGTAATCCTTCTTCCCCTAATCCTTGAAAGGAATAAGGAGAAGTTCTAGGCTTAAAGGCTCCCCCTCGAAGGATCTTTGCTCCTGCTTTTTTCATAGCAACAGCAGTATCTAGGATCTGTTTTTCACTTTCTATTGCACAAGGTCCGGCAATCAAAACTAATTCTTGACCTCCAAGTTCTACATCTTTAACCATTATTTTAGTTTTGTCACCATTCTGTTTTCCTATCATTCTAACTTCCATTCTACACATCCTTTATCTACAGATGTTTTAACATATCTAATACGATTGCCACTGAATTATTGACTGCTTCATCTACAAACTCATTAAAATTCACATGTGCCGTTCCATCTGCCTTATCCGACATAGCTCGAATAATCACAAAAGGAATATTATTTACATAACATGTATGTCCAATAGATGCTCCTTCCATTTCAGTACAATAGCCTTTAAATTCTTTCCATAAAAAATCTTTCTTTTCAGGACTTGCTACGAATATATCTCCAGATAGAATTCTACCCACAAACACTTTATGTCCTAAAGTTTTATGTTCAATAGCTGTTGAAGCTGCTTCTATAAGTTTTCCATCTGCCTTAAAAATATATTCTTCCATCCGTGGAATTTGTCCTAATTTATATCCACCGAAACCTGTTACATCAAAGTCATGTTCAATAACATCTGTAGAAATAACAAGATCACCGACTTCAAGTTCTTCATAAATTGCCCCTGCTACACCGGTATTAATTACACTATTTATTTGAAAATTACTAATTAAAATTTGTGTGCAGATAGCAGCGTTAACCTTTCCAATACCACTTCTGACAATAACTACTTCCTTGTCTAATAATCTCCCTTGGTAAAATTCCATACCAGCAGAGGATACCTTTTTTTCTAGCTGCATTTTTTCTTTTAAAATAGCTACTTCTTCATCCATTGCTCCAATAATACCAATTCTATTCATTTTTTTCCCTCCATACTTATTTTCTACTTTATTATAACTTTAATTCTCCACCTGTCAACTTTATTCTTACCACGATTGTACTTTCTATAAAATGATTGGATATTATTCTCCTGTCTATTTTATACTATTGCCTGGGAAATTTACATAATCTTTTAGATTTCTCTATTTTTATATAGCAAATTCTAAATGATGCTTTATTTTGACATCTTTTATGCTTTGTAGAGGATTTTTTTATATCAAATGCATTCTCTTTTTCTAAAATGAAAATCCTCGTTTAATAAGACGAGGACTTGTATTATAAAGCAAATTGTGATCTAATTTTGATACTTTGCACTCAATGCTACAGAAACGATACCGCCTATATGGCATTTTATTCTATTTAACTTACACTTCTTTTTCATCGACTATATTATAATCTTCCTCTTGAAACATTTGCATATGAACTTCTCTGTCATCCGGTTGCTTATCTATAATATCCCCACAGCTTTTTGTAACAGCTTCTAATTGGGATTCCAATAGGGTTTTAAACCTTGTCTTAAAAATATGTAATTGTTTTTTTTCTTCTTCATGTGCTTGTTTTATTTTTTCAACGGAATTATTGGCATCATCCATAATTTTAACAGCCTTCATTTCAGCCTCTTTGATGATAAGTTCTGCCTTTTTTCGGGCATTCGCCCCTACTTCCTCTGCAGTACTTTGTGCTACCAACAATGTATTGTTCAGAGTTTTTTCTAAATTAGCATATTTTTCAATTTGCTCATTGAGCAATGTAATTTTATCTTTGAGTTCTATATTTTCTTTATATAATTTCTCATAATCCGTAATAACTTTGTCCAAGAATTCGTCTACTTCATTTTCTTTATAACCTCTCATCGCTTTTTTAAATTCTTTATTTTGAATATCTAACGGTGTAATCATCTTACTCCCTCCCTTAAATCAATTTTTTAACTGTAATTTTGTATCTATCTTTTTTAGTCTTAGCACCTATCTGCTCTAATATAATTCGTCCTTTTCCTCTAAAAGATATTACATCTCCTTCAGATACTATATAAGAAGATTGATTGATTGGCTGCCAATTTACTTTTACATTATCGTTTTTAATCAACTTAGACAAGGTATTCCTAGATTCACCAAATCCAATACTGACAATAACATCTAATCTTAACGATGGTGCTGTAGCTTGAATTCGTTTAAAATTTTCTTCCACTTCAATCATGTCTTCAGTGGTAATTTTTTGTATATTAACTTTATAATTTGATACTTTATCTAAATTAAATTGTATATAATCCCACAATTCCTCAAATATAACAATATTGGCTTGTCCTTCTCCTACTAAGATATCGCCAACTTTTTCTCTTTTTAAACCTAATCCTAATATTGCTCCCAAAAAATCTCTATGGGTCAAGTCTTGCTTTGCAAACCTGCCTTGGATGTTTAATATTATCATAGGAATATCTACTTCTTTACTCTCCATAAACGCAGGATAAATTATGATTATTTGCCTTTCAGCTTTTTTATATCCACCTGTTACCAAATACTTTATATCTGGAATGTTATCTAATACAGAAGTACCTAAAGCAATTTGATAGGGGTCATAAAAATCCGTATAGCATACTGTATAATTCTTCAAAACACTTTCTGCCTTATCTATAATTCTTGCCGTAAGCTGTTGATTTTCATAATTTTTGATATGTTTTGTAAGGACTTCTTTATTAAGCAAAATATCACGCTTCCTAGATCAAAGTTAAAACAAAAGTTCTAATAATATTCAAAGCAAAAACCGCTAAAATAGGTGAAAAATCTACCATACCTCCACCTAAGCCAAATTTGAACAATAAGTTGCGAAAAGGCGCTAGAATTGGTTCTGTTAATTGATACAGTAATCTCGTTAGATTACTATTAGGATTAGGGTTTATCCAAGATAAAATAATTCTTGCAATAATCAAAAAATCTAAAACTTTAAAAAAATAATCTACTGATTCTCTAATAATCCACATTTTTCCACCACCATTATGTTATTTTTGCCATGGGAAAATTCCTTTGTTTTTTAGTTCTTCATTAATATTCCCTGCTATATCCACATTATTAGGAGCCAGAATAAAGATACCCTTGGATACTTTTTGAATATTTCCATCCAAAGCATATATTGCTCCACTTAAAAAATCAAAGATTTTTTTTGCTAAATCTTGGTCTAGACTCTCCAAATTTATAATAACAGGTTTTCTATTCTTAAGATTATCTACAATGCCAGGTGTTTCTTCAAATTCAGTAGGCTCATAAAGTACAACTTTCATTTGCATTGTTGTATGAATATTGACAACCTTATTTTTTTTGCTTGCTATTGGGGTAAGACTGTCTTCTTCAATAGCTGTTTCTACACTTTCCTCTTCTTCTTCTTCATAATAGTCGTCCAAACCCATAAAATATTTTACTTTATCCATAAATTTACCTGTCATAATACTTCCCCCTTTAACCCTTACTTTGAATAATTCCTCTTACCAAAAATACCTGTACCTACTCGAATCATATTTGATCCTTCTTCAATAGCAATTTGAAAATCATTTGTCATACCCATAGATAAATACTTCATTTCAACGCCTCGCATTTTTTTTGATTTTACTTCTTCAAACATTGATTTTAATCTCTTAAAATATTGTCGCACATCTTCTGGATTTTCTACATAAGGTGCAATCGTCATAAATCCACTAATTTTAATATTCTCCATCTCCTGCACTTGATCGATAAAATCATTTACTTCATTGCAATTCAATCCAAATTTTGTATCTTCTTGTGCAACATTCACCTGTACCAGAGTTTCAATAATGAGATTATGCTGCTTTGCACGTTTATTTATTTCCTTAGCCAAAGTTATTCTATCTAAAGAATGTATTAATTTTACCTTATCAATTATATACTTAACCTTATTCGTTTGTAGATGACCAATCATATGCCAATGTACAGGAGATACAATGTCATATTTGTTTATAATCTCTTGCACTTTGTTTTCTCCTACGTCGGTCATGCCACATTGAATAGCTTCGCTCATCCTATCTGAATCTATTGTTTTGGTTACACCTATAATTTGAATATCTTCAGTATTTCTTCCAATCTTGTTACAGGTGTCTGCAACCTGCTTTCTTAAATTCATGATATTATCCTTGATGTATGACATACTCCGTCTCCTCCTTCTTTCTTCCTCTTTCCTAATAAATCACTTGTCCTTGATCGATTTTAGAAGCTTTTCGCACAATTTCATCATATAGTTTTACTGTTGTTATTGTTTTCATATCCTCTCCATCTTTTTCATAAAAAATATTGCTTTTTATAATAGCATACGTATCATCATAACCTATAATCTTAATGGGTTTAAAGCTAGCGTGTCGATTAATATCCAGTACATACACGCCTTTCTTACCATCTCTTTCAACAATGCTGTCCCTATAGATCTTAATCCCTTCATAATTTACTGCCACTACATCTAAAGAAATATTCCTTAAAGTATCAAATCCTTCAATGTATTCGTCCATTTCAAAAATAACCATACTTTTGGGATCGTCAAGGACAATCTGAAGTATCTTTCCTTGGATTTGTCCTTGTGGAAAGTTAAATGTAACACTTCTTCCTTCTTTATAATCTTCTAGGTACTCTTTTTCTATCCAAGTAATCATATACCATGAATTGTTATCTACTACTTTAAATAAAGGTTGCTGATTGATTACTTTTGTACCTCTTAAATCTGTTACCGACCTTTCCATGTTTTTTAGTTTGTTTAGCTCAATTGTGGCCATATTTTGAGGATTCAATATGGTTTCATATCCATCAATTTTATAACTTATAATCCCCGATACAGGGCTGGAAATAGCAATAATAGAATTGTTAATTTGATTGACCAGCTGTTTTTGCTCAACTTTTAAAGCTTCTAGGTTTTTCCCCGCAAAACTTTTATCTCCAACAATAATCCTTTTTTTATCTAACTTACTTTCAAGATCTTTTTTTAATTGATAAATCTTTAATAAGTCTCCTTTTTCTTTATATTGTTTTAAATTATCTATAATATTATTTATTTCTTTATCTAACTTTTCTACATCACTTTGAAATAAATACTCTTTGTTGTCATTTAAACTTTCAATTCTTTGGTTAATAACTTCTAATTTCTTTCTTGTAATTTCGTCGACTGCATCCTTATGTATTTCAACTACCTTATATCCTTTTTCAACTTTTTCACCTTCTTGTACAAAATATTTTATATCTCCTTCAGCATTGCTGATGATTAGCTGTTCATTTCTGATGACATAACAGTTTAAATGATGGACAACTTGAATATTCCCATACTGTGCAATACTGGTTTCATTAGAAGAAGATATTAGCATGGGTATAAACTTTATCAATAAATAAAATACGATCATACCAAAGAAAAAGTATCCCAATCGATTTTTTCTTCTTTTTTTTCTGTAATTTTTTTTGGTCACTTCCTTCACCCACTGTAGTTCCTTTTTAGATAATAATTCTTCATTTTTACTGATTTTCCTTCATGTTATTATATATTAATTTTATTTAGTTTTATAGTCCTAACAACTTATTGATTTATACTTCTATAAAAGTAAAAAGGCCACATCACTGCAGCCTAAAATTTTTTAAACAATTTTCCATACTTACTAATGATTTTAAAACGTTTTATATCTTGGATGTTTATGGCCCTTAGTTCATCTTTTGATGTAATAATAAATAAGCTATTATCTCCTAGCTTCGCACCTAAAATAATCCCTTTTAGACTGCTGTTATTATAAAGATTTATCTTCATTTCATCTCCAGCCATGACTTCCACATTTCCCAATATAAAATGTTTTGTGTCTATGTCGTCGACATGCTGCTGAGATAAAGCTTTACTCTCGATACATATGGTATTGTGCCATAAATAGTATTTTTCTTTTATAATTGTTAAAAGGTAACCAAATCCACATACCAAAAAAAGCATTAATAGCAAATCACGTAAATATAAAATAAACATATTACCCCCTTTTTAGTTCACATAATATAATTATAGTAATTATATTGTTGTAACCTATTTAATGCAGGTCCAATATAGGCTATACATAGACAGAATTTTTATATTCTTCATTTGATATTTGTCCTATCTAAATAAAACATTAAAGCTATGATTTCTCATAGCTTTAATGTTTTACCATTTGGTCTGAGTGCTGGGACTTGAACCCAGGGCCTCTAGAACCCCATTCTAGCACGCTACCAAACTGCGCCACACCCAGATATTTATCTTACAATATTATTATACATAAAAAATATTTTTTTACAAGAGATAAAACAAAATATTTTCATTTCTATATTTTAAAATACGTATTTTACAAAGTACACTACAAAACCCTTTGTTCATAAGTTTCAATAAAAATTATGACATAGATAGGGAAACTCCCTATCTATGTCTTTATAAAATAATACAAATTAAACCAGCACTACCATCATTAATGATTTTTTGCAATGTTCTCTGTAATTTACTTCTTGCATCTTCTGGCATCATGAATAATTTATTCTGTAGTTGTTCTTTCACCATATCATGCAATGACTTTCCAAACATATTGGTTTCCCATATTTTTGTTGGATCTGATTCAAATTCATCTAATAAATATCGTAATAATTCTTCACTTTGCTTTTCTGTTCCTACAATAGGAGATACCTCTGTAGCAATATCTGCTCTTATTAGATGTAATGAAGGTGCATTTGCCTTTAGTTTTACTCCAAACCTATTTCCATGCTTAAATATTTCTGGCTCTTCTAGTTCAAGTTCTTCTAAAACTGGGGGTACCAATCCATACCCTGTATCTTTCACATCTTTTAATGCTTGCTCTACCCTATCATATTCTCTTTTAGCTCTAGAAAATTCTTTGATAAGCCCTAACAATTGATGGTCTCCTTCAATTTTATAGCCTGTCATTTCTTCCAAAACATTGTAAAACAGTCCCTCTTTTGTATTCATCTTAATATGTGCAATACCTTCCCCTAGTTGAATATCGGATAAATTTGCATCTGATATTACGTCAATATCCATAAACTTTGCTACAGCACCTCTTATATCATTTATTTTGCCGATTCCTTGACTCCACTGTTTAATGCCATGGATAATCTTACTTTTTAGCCAATGACCTCCTTCTAGTCCTTCTACCCATCCTGGTAAAGCAATATTGATCTCTTTAATAGGAAATTCAAACAGTACATTTTCTAATATATCATTTACATTGTCTATACTCATATTTGCTACATCTGTTATTAAAACAGGAACACTATACTTTTCTTCTAGCTGTGTTTTTAATTTTAAGGTTTCAGGATCTGAAGGTTTGATAGAATTTAATACCACAATAAAGGGTTTATTTAGTTCTTTTAGTTCTGTGATCACTCTTTCTTCTGCTTCTATATAGTTATTTCTAGAAATATCTGTCACAGAACCATCTGTTGTAATAACTAAACCAATAGTAGAATGGTCTGCAATCACTTTTCTTGTCCCTATCTCTGCAGCCTCTTCAAAGGGAATCTGCTTTTCATACCAAGGTGTTGTTACCATTCTCGGTTTCCCATTCTCCTCATGACCTAATGCACCTTTTACTAAGTATCCTACACAGTCAACAAGTCTTACTTTAAATTTGGCATTGTCTTTGAGCATCAACTCTATTGCCTCATTGGGCACAAATTTAGGTTCTGTTGTCATAATTGTTTTGCCAGCTCCACTTTGTGGCAATTCATCTTTTGCTCTTTCCCTTCTATATGAGTTTTCGATATTTGGCAAAACTAATAAATCCATAAATCTTTTAATAAAAGTTGATTTTCCTGTCCGAACGGGGCCTACAACACCCACATAGATATCACCCTGTGTTCGTTCTCCAATATCTTTATATATATCGAATTTATCCATTTCCTTCCCCCTCCTTTAATCATATATATGTATTTATTTAGTGCAATATAAATAACATCCCTATTATTTATATTGTCCTTCCCAAAGCCATTCTTTCTCTATTATAGAAATACACTAACAATATATATATATGATTCCCCTAATAAGATTATGCCTTTCATAGAACGAATTTCTTAAAAGAAGCTTTAGAGTTTTTGAGAATACATCTATAGAATTATTTATCATCTATGTATATTAAGATGCTAAACACGATATTATTTTAAAGCAAAAAAGATAGCTCTTTTTTAGCTATCTTTTTTAATACAATATCACCATGTAATTGTTTTATTCGAAACTACTTCTTCCATTTCATGAGTTTTACTTCTCATCATTAAATTTACTACCGCTTCTCTAACGTCCGTTTTTTTATAAAGAATATTGTAGATTTCAGTGGTAATCGGCATTTCTACTTTGTATTTTTGGGATAGCTTATAAGCAACCTCTGTTGTGATTACGCCCTCTACTACCATTCCAACAGATTTCTGTGCTTCTTCTAATCCTTGTCCTTCACCAATTTGTATCCCACACCGTCTATTTCTGCTATGCATACTGGTGCAAGTCACAATCAAATCTCCTATACCTGCTAAACCTGCAAAAGTATTAATATCTGCACCCATTGCCTGACCTAATCTAGAAATCTCACGAATTCCTCTTGTCATCAATGCAGCTTTTGCATTATCTCCAAAACCTAATCCATCAGATATACCTGCGCCTAATGCAATTACATTTTTTAATGCGCCTCCCAGTTCAACACCTACAACATCTGGGTTTGTATATACCCTTAATTTTGGAGAGATAAATACATCTTGTATGTATTCTGCAGTTGTTTTCATTTCAGCTGCAGTAACTAATGTAGTTGGCATATCTCTGCATACCTCTTCTGCATGAGATGGTCCTGATAAAACTGCAAATGAATTTTTAGGAAGTTCTTCTTTCACCACTTCAGAAATTCGCAGTAATGTATCATTTTCTAAACCCTTTGCTGCATTCACAATGATTTGTTTTTCGTTTATCACATTTTTAAACATACTTATTACTTGTCGAACTGCTTGAGAAGAAACTACCAACAAGATTACATCCATATCTTTAACAGCTTCTTGGATATTTGTATGCAGCATAATATTATTTGGCAATAATACTCCTGGCAGATATTTAATATTTTCTCTTGTTTTCTCCATTTGTAAGTATTGATTTTCATTTCTCATCCACAAATTTACTTGATGTCCTTTTTTGGAGAGGGAGATCGCCAGAGCTGTCCCCCAGCTGCCAGCCCCAATCACGCAAATCTTTGAATTCATCGCAAAACCTCCCATATTTATCAAATAAAATATCTCTTCATTCAGATAGCGTTATCATGGTATTACTTCACCTTTACTTAATTTTTGATTCATTCCCTTTCAGTAATCGATCAATATTACCTCGATGTCTAAACAATGCCATTGCCATTAACATGAGTCCAAACAAAAAGTGTATCATCCCCTCATTGAATAGCAACAGTACTGGCAAAGTTATAACTCCAACCATCGATGCTAATGACACATACTTTGTTTTTATTAAAACAAGAATCCCAAGCAAGATACAAATAAGTGCAATAAAATAATTGACCGTTAACACAACACCAATAGCTGTGGCGATCCCTTTCCCGCCCTTAAAACCTAATAGAATAGGCCAATTATGTCCAATAATCACTGCCATCCCACATAATAATGCTGTATATTCTCCGCCAAACCTTCTACCTATCCATACAGCAAATACTCCTTTTAAAGCGTCACCAATTAGCGTAAGAGTAGCAGCCTTAGCACCTAATATTCTGTACATATTAGTCGCTCCTGCATTTCCACTTCCATGTTTCCTTATATCCATATTCGCCCAAAGCTTAGATATGATTAAGGAAGTAGCAAAGTTCCCTAAAAAATAACTTATCACAATCAATATTAACTTTACAAACATTATTCATTCTCACCCTTTTCTCTATACATGATACTAATTGGTGTTCCCTCAAATCCAAATGCTTCTCGGATCTTATTTTCAAGATATCTCGTATATGAAAAATGTGCTAATTCTCTATCATTAATAAATATCACAAACTTTGGAGGTCGAACAGAGGTCTGTGTAGCATAGAAAATTTTTAATCTTTTTCCTTTGTCAGAAGGTGGTTGATTTAATAATATTGCTTCACTAATTACATCATTTAATCTACCTGTAGGAACTCTCATCGCATGCTGATTTGATATGAATTTGATGGTTTCAAGTATCTGATGAACTCTCTGCTTCGTTACTGCAGAAACAAAGAGAATGGGTGCATACATCATAAAAGATAGTTCATTTCTAACGGTTTTGGTAAATTCATTCATCGTATTTGTTTCTTTTGTAAGAAGGTCCCATTTATTGACTACGATTACTGTAGCCTTTCCTTGCTCATGGGCATAGCCTGCGATTTTTTTATCTTGCTCGGTTACGCCTTCTGTGGCATCGATCATCATCATACACACTTCTGCCCGTTCAATTGCAGTAAGTGATCTAATGACGCTATACTTTTCTATATTTTCATTTACTTTGCTTTTTCTTCTTATTCCTGCTGTATCAATGAAAACATAATGATCTTCCCCATGGGTAAAAGGTGTATCAATGGCATCTCTAGTAGTTCCTGCAATGTCACTTACAATAACCCTTTCTTCTCCTAGAATAGTATTGATAATAGAAGATTTTCCAACGTTAGGCTTACCAATCACAGCTACCTTGATTGTATCCTCGTCATATTCCTCATCTTTATTTTCAGGAAATCTAGCAACAACTTCATCTAATAAGTCTCCTAAACCCAATCCATTCGCAGAGGATATGGCAATAGGATCTCCCAACCCTAGCTGATAAAAATCATAAAAAGAACTAGGAACATTTCTAGTATCTACCTTGTTTACAACCAATAACACAGGCTTTCCTGTTCTTCTTAGGAGATTTCCAACTTCATGATCTGCTGCAACCAGTCCTGTTTTTCCATCTACCATAAAAACAATTACATCAGCAGTTTCGATAGCAATTTGTGCTTGCGTTTTCATCTGAGATAGAATAATGTCCTTTGATTCAGGCTCTAATCCTCCAGTATCAATTAATGTGAATGCATTATTAAGCCATTCTACTTCTGTATAAATTCTATCTCTTGTAACACCTGGTGTATCTTCTACAATAGATATTCTTTTTCCTGCGATTTTATTAAAAAAAGTGGATTTTCCTACATTCGGTCTTCCAACAATTGCTACAACGGGCTTAGCCATCACAGCACCTCCAGTTTCTAAAATTATTTCATGATCTTATCAAGAAAGTCTTTCCCATCTACTTTCGAAATAGTCACCTGTACATCTAACTCTTTTTGCAAATCCTCTACTGTTACATTGTCTAGAAAGATTGGTTCTTCTGCCTTTAGCATATTGGCAGGTATTATAAGCTTATTTCCCAAATTCTTACCTTTTAATTGATTTATAATATCGCTACCTGTAATAAGACCTGCCACAGTTATCGTATCTCCAAAATATGTATTCTCTATTGTGAATACATTGATTTTAAGATTTGTAAATTTTTTTTCAATTTGTTGACATAACCCTTTTATAAACTGCGTTGCAGATTTTCCAGTAACTACACTTATCTCTCTATGTTTCGATAATGCTGTATTGATCGATGATAAATACGAAATCACTTCATGTCTAAATTTTACCATAAGCCCTACACCATTTTCTAACTGTAAAAATCCTTCATAAGCTTCATAATTTGGCATAGGTTTTTGTGCCATAACATAAAACTCATCTGATAAATACACAAATCGAGTTTTCAGTTTATCTAATAAGCGATTTTGCCATATTGTGATTTGCTGTATCACTTCTCCTGCTGATTCTTTATGAAAAATTGTCAAAGGATATAATTTGTCTCTAAATTTTGTAATCCCCACTGGTACAACAGCTATGCTTTCTATATTCGGATAAAGTTTTGATAAGTCCTCAATGGTTTTATCTAGATTTTTTTTGTCATTGATATCAGGACATAACACGATTTGTCCATGGACTCTTATGCCTGCATCTGCTAATTTCTTTAATCGATCATATATATTTCCAGCGGTTTTGTTTCGAAGCATTTTCACTCTTAGTTCTGGATCTGTCGTATGAATAGAAACATTTATGGGACTAATTCGATATTTTATAATTTTATCAATATCGGCATCAGACATATTCGTTAAAGTGATAAAATTCCCTTGTAAAAAAGATAGTCTAGAATCATCATCCTTAAAATACAAAGTTTCTCGCATATTGGGAGGCAATTGATCTATAAAGCAAAATACACATTTATTTCTGCAGCTTTTGGCCTTATCAATAATTGGATTCTCAAAATAGATACCTAAATCTTCATCGAACTCTTTATATATTTTATATTGCTTTATCTCACCATCTTTTTTTTCTATTTCTATTTCCAAATATTCATCCGCAATAAGAAACATATATTCAATAATATCTTCAATGGGTTGGCCGTTTATTTTTAAAAGCTTATCACCTGTGTTTATCCCAAGTTGCCAAGCTTTACTTTGTTCACTTACTTGTGAAATAATATTTTGAAGCTGCTTTTTTGCCACAACATACACCTCTTAAAATCTAGTTTTAGTACCTACTACTAATATTTTATCATATCTTTATGAAAAATACACCCTAATTAGTAATATTATCATGTTATTTTCTATATCGTCAAGATAATTCATTTTGTACCTTATACTAGTGCTTTACAACAACATAGGAACCATTTTCAAGATCATGAACCATGCTCATGGTGATCTTAGAGACCAATAGTGCAATTTTTTCTTTCTGCTCTTCTGTATTTGCATAAAATACTGGAACAGTCGTTGTAGAAACCATACTTCTGTCGGTGGTAATAATCGCAATAATTTGATCTTTAATTCCAAAATCCATCTAATCCCTCTCCTTTACTTTTTATTCACTCTCTTTCTTGCCTTTGATTCTAAAGGTTTTCTCTTTGCCGTTTCTAATACGGGTGTTCTTTTCACAGCTTCTACCAATAAGTCTACATTAGGTTCCATCGGAATAATCGCCATAACAATATTGCCGTTATGAGGATTGCGCCTCGCTATAGGTGTAAAATCAGGCTCATCTATATCTTTTCTAATACCAAGTTGAATCGTAGTATTGTGTTGTATCGCTTGTCTTTGTCCAATATTTGCTAATGTTGCACTAGCATTTGCATCTCTTGGAATAATTTCAACAGCGATTCCTCTCTCCTCATAAATTTTCCTAGATCCCTTAAGACCTATATTCATAATAATTACATCGTTAACCATTAACAGAGGACCATCAAAGTGAATTGTTGCCGCATGTACATCTGCAATTTCCATAATCAATTGTCTTCTCAATAGTTTTTTTAAAAACAATGCTGTTATAGCTCCTAGTAAGATGCCAAAAAATATTTGAAGGTATGTTGGAAACTTTATGCCTTGCGTAACATAAATGGTTATACTGGTAATTAGGGACGTAATAATAACCATATAGTTTCTTGCCTCAAATGCTTTAGCGATATCCTCTATGTATGCAGTTCCTCTTGCTACTAACTCTGTGGGTTCAATATTATCAAGACTTTGCCTTTCCATATTTCTTACATCTCTAAATTGCTGTGCAGCCAATGCTAAAAAAGTCACTGCCCCAAATTCTTTTTGGATTAATGCTGGTAGTGCTACAGATCCTAAAGAAGCTGCAATCACCCCTAGTGTTAAATGGGACACCAATCCTTGTGGATAACTAGGATACTGTCTTTGGTCAATTCTAATCATATATATTCTTGCAAGTAAGCCCATTAAAAGAGATGTAACGATTTGCACACCATATTTCTCCATAAATACCCTCCTTGTGATTCTTTTTACAATCGTCTGTTTTTGTAAATTTCATTAACACTTTTATTATTATTTGTGTTTCAATAACTTTTATGAATATATCGTTACAAGATCTCAAAACTTAATGGTATATAAAAAAACAGCCCTCTTTTTGATGAGCTGTTTTCTTTCGATTATTTTTTATTTCATCCAGTAATCTCCAGTTTGAATATACACAACCTTCTCACATACATTTTTTGCATAGTCTGCAATTCTTTCGATATGCGCACAAATGAACAAAAAATTAGTTGATTGTGTAATCTTCCTTGGATCTTCTATCATATAAGTCAGTAGTTCCCGATATACTTGTTGATAAATATTGTCTATTTCTTCATCCAGTTCCCAAGTTTTTTTAGCAAGTTGAATATCTTTTTTGATAAAAGCATCTAGAGATTTTTTTACCATAACAATCGCCAGATCTGCCATTCTAGGTATATCAATTAATGCTTTTATATATTTTTCATTTGCCATTTTTATTGTTATTTTTGCTATATCTACTGCATGATCTGCCATTCTTTCTAAATCAGCTATCAATCTTAAAATAGAACAAATTTCCCTCAAGTCAATAGCCAGTGGCTGCTGTGTAGCAATTAACTTGATACATTTATCTTCGATTGCTTCTTCTAGAATATTAATTTTTTTGTCTCCACTGATAACTTTGTTTGCTAATTCAACATTCTGATCCTTTAACGACTTGATTGCATCCAAAATTGCTTCTTCTGTCATACTTCCTAGCTTTAACAAATCATTATGCAATTTTTCCAACTCGTTAAGCAACTGTAATCTAGGCATGCTAAACTCCCTCCCATCATTGATTTTATCCAAATCTTCCAGTAATATAGTCTTCTGTTCTTTTATCCCTCGGCATAGAGAATATATTATCCGTAAGATCTGTTTCAATAATCTCTCCATTTAGAAAAAATGATGTATAATCCGATACTCTTCCTGCCTGTTGCATATTATGTGTAACAATTACGATCGTATAATCCTTTTTGAGCTCGTCTAATAAGTTCTCTACCTTTACTGTTGATATAGGATCCAGTGCTGAGGTAGGTTCATCCATTAATATTACATTTGGTTCTACAGCTAAACATCTTGCAATACATAATCTTTGTTGTTGACCTCCAGATAATCCTAATGCAGGTTTATCTAGTCTATCCTTTACCTCATCCCACAGTGCAGCTCCTCTTAAACTTTTTTCAACAATTTCATCTAGTTTTGATTTTTCCTTGATCCCGTGTATTTTAGGGCCATATGCTACATTTTCATAAATCGTTTTAGGAAAAGGATTAGGTTTTTGAAAAACCATTCCTACATTTTTCCTCAATTGAATTAAATCACACTGATCACTATAGATATCTTCACCGTCTAAAACAATTTCGCCTTTAATTTTCACATTATCGATTAAATCATTCATTCTATTTAAAGTCCTTAAAAAAGTAGATTTCCCACAGCCTGAAGGACCAATTAATGCTGTTACCTTGTTTTCTATAATGTCTATGTTTATATTGGATAAAGCTTGAAAATTTCCATAAAAAAGATTTAAATCTTTTACTTTTATTTTTGTTGTCTGCATCATGTTTTGATCTCCCTTCTAAGATTCCATCTTTGCTTTTTTAATATATCGATTTCCAATCATATTCGCCGTAAAGTTAATCAGTAAAACAAATAGGATCAATACCGAGGCTGTGGCAAAAGTCTTTTCTTTCGATAATCCTTCAGAAGCCAATAAGTATAAATGTACAGACATGGTTCTGGTAGGATCCATCACGGATGTAGGTATTCCTAAAGAACTACCCGCAGTAAGCATTACTGCTGCAGTTTCTCCTACAGCCCTACCTATTCCCAAAATTAGTCCTGTTAATATACCCGATATACTACTAGGCAAAACTACCTTGACAATGGTCTGCCATTTTGTTGCACCAAGAGCTAAACTCCCTTCTCGATAGGATCTAGGTACTGTTTTTATAGCTTCTTCTGTTGTTCTTACTAATGTTGGTAGGATCATCATTGCAAGGGTTAAACCACCGGATAATATGGACCATCTGAACCCTAAAAATATTACGAAAAATACAAATCCAAATAATCCAAAAATAATTGAAGGAATCCCTGCTAAAGTCTCTGTTCCAAATCTAATAAGTTTTACTAACTTATTTTCTTTGGAATATTCCGTTAAATATATAGCGGCTGCAACGCCAATAGGTGTTGCAATAGCAATGGATACGAAGGTTAAATACAGTGTTCCTATTATAATTGAAAAGATGCCTCCTTTTCGTCCCATGCTTTTAGGGTCTTGCGTAAGAAATTCTAAGTTAATATGCTTTATACCATTGACTAATACATATCCTATGATGGCTATCAAAGCTAAAATCGTTAATAAAGCAGCCAAATATACACCTAAATAAGCAATTTTTTCTTTCATATTAATTCTCTGCTTTCGTCTACCACGAGATAGTTCCCCTGCATGTACTTTGGTATTTGCAACCATCTTCCTATTCCTCCCCTAATTTTTTCATCGTTGCTGTTGCTGCAATATTCAATAACATAATAAATACAAATAATATAATTCCTGTCGCAAATAAAGCTTTCTGATGGGTAGGTGTGGCATACCCCATCTCCATTGCAATCGTTCCTGTTAGTGTAGAAACAGAATCAAATACACTTTTGGGTACCTTTGGCATATTCCCTGTTATAAGGATTACTGCCATGGTTTCTCCCACAGCTCGACCCATTCCTAAAACAACGGAGGCAATAATGCCAGATCTAGCAGCAGGTACTACTACTTTCATAATCGTTTCAAAATGCGAAGCCCCCAATGCTAATGATCCCTGCTTGTATTCAGTTGGAACAGCCTTTATTGCATTTTCTGAGATATTTATAATAGTAGGCAATATCATTACTGCCAATATGATTGCTCCTGCTAATATACTATACCCTGATGTATAAGTATCGGGATAAAGTTTTTGTACCATAGGTAGAATATGAATCCGAATAGCAGGAACAAGTATCGATAAACCAAAAAAACCATATACTACCGAAGGAATTCCTGCTAAAAGTTCTACAGCAGGTTTAAATATTTTTGCAATAGGTTTTGGTGCAATTTCTGCCAAGAAAATTGCGCAGGTAATCCCTATGGGAACCCCTATTATTAACGCTCCTATTGTTACCGAAATAGATCCCATAATCATTGGAAAAGCGCCATAGTTGCCATTTGTAGGGCTCCATGTTTTTCCGAAAATAAAATTGAAAATACCATAATCCATTAATATAGGCAGTCCTTCTTTAAAAATAAAAAAAGTAATCAAAAACACAGATAATACAGCTATCGCTGCACAAAGAAACAAAATAGCTTCTATTATTTTTTCATGTAGTTTCATCCTCAATTTCCTC
Source organism: Clostridiaceae bacterium 35-E11 (assembly GCA_038396625.1). Classification (GTDB taxonomy): domain Bacteria; phylum Bacillota; class Clostridia; order Peptostreptococcales; family Thermotaleaceae. The sequence continues at coordinate 1,825,786 of CP121688.1, read as the reverse complement.
CCACTATTTTTCTGCATTACTATCCTCTTTCATTGTATTTCTCATTCTTTATCGCTCGATTAAGTTTATGTTAAATTTTCGTTAATTCATATGGCGTATAGTATAAAATATTAAAATACGCAGCCTTAAAGCATCGCTCTAAAGCTGCGTATCCAAATGGGAGGATCTTGCTTATAGAATTTTTCCTTTTAGCCAATTATTTTACAGAGATAAATTCTTCTTTTACAATCTCTTGTCCTTCATTCAGAACAAATTCAATATACGCTTTTACTAATTCAGATTCTTCTCCATTTATCAAATAGTTGAAAGGTCTTGAGATTTTATATGATCCTGACTTTGCATTTTCTTCTGTTGCTGCAACCCCTTCAACTTTTACTCCTTTTACTGTATCATCTATTGCACCCATGGAGATATAACCAATTGCATCTGGTGTATTCATGACTGTTTGCTTTACAGCTCCTGTTGAAGGCTGTACCAATGCATTTTTAGTAGTTTGATCAACTTTTTCTCCTGCTGCATTTTTGTCTTCTACCTTTGTAATTTCTATAAACGCACCTCTTGTACCCGATCCTTCTTCTCTACTTACTACAGTTATTCCCTTATCGTCTCCCCCTACTTCTTTCCAGTTTGTGATTTCACCAGTAAATATCTTTTTAATTTGCTCTAATGTTAAATCTTCAACATTATTTGACGGATTCACAATTACAGCAATACCATCTTTTGCAATTACATATTCTGTTAATCCTAAAGACTTTTCAGAATCTTTTAATTCTCTAGAAGCAGCACCTATATCTGCAATTTTATCAGCTGCTGATTTTACCCCTACACTTGATCCTCCACCTTGTACTTCAATAGATACTTCAGGATGTATTTCTTCAAAAGCAGCTGCTAACTCTTCTGACAAAGGTTGTACAGATGTGGAACCTGCGATAACAATTTTTCCTGATAACGTTGACGTTTGTTCAGATGATGGTTCATTCGTTGTAGAAGGTGCCTCTTCTGTCTTCGCTCCACAACCGGATAACACTCCTATTGCCAATACAAGCATTAATGCTACTGATATTATCTTTTTCATTAAAACTTCCCCCATTCATTATTTGTGTTATAAAATGTTTATCCTCCCTGGATCTCTTACTTTCATAATTAAGTATAATTCTACCATGTTAAGTTAAAATAAAGGCACTGTTAAATCCATGTTAAAAAGAATTTCTAAATAAAAAAACTAGCTCGAAATAGCCCAAGCTAGTTTTTTATTTATTTTATGGAAATTGGAACTCTCACAATAAATTCGGCTCCTTTACCCAATTCACTGTTTACCTTAATTTCACCATTAAAAGACATGACGATATGTTTTACAATAGCTAGACCTAATCCCGTTCCTCCAATTTTTCTAGATCTAGCCTTATCAACCCTATAAAAACGTTCAAACAGTCTATGTTTATCTTCCTTTGGAATGCCAATGCCTGTATCTTTTACCACAATAAATATATTATCGTATCTTTGATAAATCCGCACTTTTACTTTACCTTTTTCTGGTGTATATTTGATTGCATTTTCTACAAGATTTAGGAGCATTTGCTTAAACCAATCTCGATTCCCTATTATTGATGGTAAATTTGCCTCTAATTCTGTTGAATAATTGATTTGTTTTTGTTTTGCCAAACTTTCTACCATAACATTGACTTCATGAACAATTTCATGAACTTCAATTTTTTCTTTTTTGATATTTAAATTGCTGTTTTCAATAGAAGAAAGCGTAAGCAAATCATTAATAAGTCTCGTCAATCGCTCTGTTTCAATATCTATGATATCTAAAAATCTATTTCTTACCTTTTCATTACCTATTGCACCATTTTTTAATGTTTCAATAAATCCACTAATAGATGTTAATGGTGTTTTTAGCTCATGGGATACATTTGCAACAAAATCCGAACGCATTTTTTCTAGCTTCCTCATCTCTGTCACGTCTTGAATTAACGCCATTACACCAATAATTCGATTGGGATCCATATCTAATCTTATAAAATTTGTATGGATCTTTAGTATTTTGGTCACGGGATAATCAATGGTAATTTCTGTTTTTCCAATATGATAATTATCCAATATATCCTTAAAGGTATCATGTAGTTGATTATTTCGTATCACTTCTAAAATATGTTTCCCATATACATTTTGATCCTCTATACCAAAAAATTTCATTGCCACTGGATTAATCAATATAATTTTATACGATTTATCTACCGCAAATAGACCCTCTGTTATACTTGTAAGCACAGATTGAAGCTTTGTATTTTTATCACTCATTTCAGATATAGTTGTATTTAGTTTTTCTGTCATAATATTAAAAGTATCTGCTAATATTCCAATTTCATCATTACTCTTAATGTATACTCTGTTTTGAAAATCACCATGGGCGATTTTCTTTGCGACACTGGTAATTTCCTGAATAGGTTTTGTCACATTATTTAAATATCTATAACCTAAAACTGCCATAACAAATAGACCACAAAAAACTGCAATAAGAATATTTTGCAAAAGCTTGTAATGGAGTTTTTGAAATTCTGTTAAGGGAAAAGCTAATCTTGTAACGCCATAAATTTTCCCCTCAGTATGAATAGGTGCCGCAATATAAACATATTCTACATTCGTCGTTGCACTTTTTCTTTTGCTAATGCCCGTTTTTCCATTTAAAGCATCTCGAATTTCCGGTCTATATAAATGACTTTCAATACGTGGTAAATCTTCTACTTTGATTTCAGAATCTCCCACCACAATGCCATTTTTATCAATAAAAGTAATCCTTGACCCAATTTCGGATGCATAAATATAAGCATGCTTTGAAAAATCAATATTTGAAAACCCATCTTCAGCTATTTTATCTACTATTAATTGATTGACTAGATTTGCATTGGTTATTAGCTTATTTTCCGTATTCTCAACATAAGTTCTTTTTACAAAATTTAGAGTAAGTAGGCCTGTTAATATGATACCTACAAATAACAAAGTTATATATGTCACAAATATTCTTTTTTGCATAGGCTTCTCCTATTTCATTTTATATCCGATACCTCTTATCGTTTCAATGTATATAGGATATCGATCATTATCTTCTATTTTTTTTCTCAAATGTCTTATATGGACATCAACCGTCCTTGTTTCTCCATAATAGTCATATCCCCAAACCTCATCTAATAGAAAATTTCTTGACAATACCTTTCCTCTATTTTTAGCTAATATCTTAAGCAATTCAAATTCCTTTAGTGTAAGCTCTAGTTTCTTGTTATTTTTTGTTACCTCATGTTTTTCTGTGTCAATTACAATATCATGTACTTTAAGAATCGTTACTTCCTTAGGTATTTCTTCATACCTTCGTAATACCGCTTTAATTCTGGCTAACAATTCACGAACACTAAATGGTTTTGTTAAATAGTCATCGGCCCCAATCTCTAGTCCCAACACCCTATCCATCTCTTCGCCTTTAGCTGTAAGCATGATAATGGGGATTCTATTAATTTTTTCATTATTTCTCACATGCTTACATACTTCTAATCCATCCATTCCTGGGAGCATTAAATCTAAAACAATGACATCTGGCATCTCCTTTTCTGCTAATGCTAAACCCTCTTCTCCATTTTCACTGGTAATAACATCAAATCCATTACTTTCTAAATTAAATTGGATTAACTCTATAATATGTTGTTCATCATCTACTATTAGAATTTTTTTCCTAACCATTATTTCTCTCCTTTCAAGAATGCTATATTAATTGGAGTATAGCCGCCATTCTTCCTGTGTTACCATGATCTCCTCGATGAGAAAATAATTCTTCATGATGACACATTGTACACAGATTGCTTATAGTTATATTTCTGTCTAAAATCCCGATTTCCTTTAATACAATTTTATTTGCTTTCCACAAGTCCAGCATATACTTATTATTTCCCTTGGAAAATACAAATTCGTGGAGATTTGTAAAATTATTGTTAAATACATCAATCACCGCTTCATCCACTTCATAGCAACACTTCCCTATAGACGGACCAATAGCAGCTAAACACGTTGTAGGATTTGTACCAAATTCTTGGGTCATAACATTGATTGTTTTACTTGCAATTTTAAGTACCGTTCCTCTCCACCCTGCATGGGCTAAGGCAATTACCTTCTGAATAGGATCTAGCAAAAATATTGGAACACAATCAGCATATACCGTCACTAGCGCAATATTTTTTACATTTGTTACAAAAGCATCTATTTCTTTGATATCACTATCACGGATAATTCCTTTTCCTCGATCTTCTTCTTTGACAATTCTTATATGATCTTTATGAACTTGATCTGAGTATACAAAATTTTCTATAGGAATATCAAGTTCTCTACCTATGATACGAAAGTTTTCTAAAACATACGCTTTCTCGTCATTGGTTTTAAACCCCATATTTAAAGAAGCATAACTTCCCTGACTCACTCCCCCTCTTCTACCTGTAAAACAATTCTTTACAAGTCCCGTCTCATCAAAAGAAGGAATCGTAAAATAGCTTATATTGTTTTTTCTTTGATGCATAAAAAAATCACTCAATATTTCTTCCCCCTTACATCACAAATAGCAAGTTAGATTCTAACTTGCTATTATTATATGTTTTTATGATAGATTCATTAGAATAAATATGGAATAATTCCTTGATTTTCATGCTAATAAAATCATTTTTCGTTTAGCATCTTTTTTAATTCTTCCATAAAGGTATTAATATCTTTAAATTGTCTATATACCGATGCAAATCGAACATATGCAACCTCATCTAAATCCTTAAGAGCATTCATGACCAGTTGCCCTATAAACGTACTTGTTATTTCCTTTTCCATGGTGTTATGTAGATGCTTTTCTATGTCATCTACAATCACCTCTATATCTTTCATAGAAATGGGTCTTTTCTCACAAGCTCTAATGATGCCATTTAGGATCTTGTTTCTATTATAAGCTTCTCTATTGCCATCTTTTTTTATCACAATCAAAGGAATTTCTTCAATTTTTTCATAGGTGGTAAATCTTTTTTTACACTTCCCACATTCTCTTCTTCTACGAATTGCAGATCCTTCTTCTGTAGGTCTTGAATCAATTACTTTTGTATCAAAATACTCACAAAACGGACAATGCACTGACCATCCCTCCCTTTAGCTCTTTTTAGGAAAGCTATTGTTTTTTCATATGTTGTTACTCAAATTATAATATGGGAACTTTGGGATGTCTAGAAGTATTTTTCTTGTCTATGAATGATTCACTTTTTATACTCATTTTCTACTCTTCTACTTCCTCTTTCGTCACAATCACATCCTGCAACTCAACCAGTATAACATCTACACCAATTTTTTTTATATTACGCCAAGTAATTACATAGTCATTATCTTTTCCAAACAAACCCAAAAACTTTCCAGGTCCAGGCACAATTAAAGCATCTATTCTACCTTTTTCTAAGTTCACCTCAATATCTTCTACAAACCCCAATCGTCTACCATCAGTTAAACTAATAATTTCTTTTTCCCTTAAATCAGCAGTACTAATCATCTCATCACCTTCTATCATCGTTAATTTCAAAGTTAGCCAATTAATGAAAATTTTGCTTATACTTATATATATAGGCTTGACTAATAATATATGAATCTTTTTCACAAAAAAACAAAAGCAAATCTTTTGCTTTTGTCTAAACGTATTTTCGCATATGCCTAAGTGCTGTTTTTTCTAATCTTGACACCTGTGCCTGGGAGATACCAATTTCTTCAGCTACTTCCATTTGCGTTCTTCCTTCAAAAAATCTTAATGTTAAAATATGTTTTTCCCTATCACTTAGTTTTCTTAAAGCTTCTCTTAATGCAATACCTTCTAACCATGTTTCATCTTCACTTTTTTCGTCACTTACCTGATCCATTACAAAAATGGCATCTCCACTATCATGATAAATGGGTTCAAATAATGATATAGGATCTTGAATAGCATCTAATGCAAAAACAACCTCTTCCCTAGGAATACTTAATTCCTGTGCTATTTCTGATATTGTAGGTTCTTTTGCATTTTTATTTACTAATTGATCTCTAATTTGCAGTGCCTTATAAGCCGTGTCCCTTAGTGATCTACTAACTCGGATTGAATTATTGTCTCTTAAATATCGTCTAATTTCTCCGATGATCATAGGTACTGCATATGTGGAAAACTTTACATTATGACTTAAATCAAAATTATCTATGGCCTTAATCAGCCCAATACATCCCACTTGAAATAAATCATCTACATGCTCCCCTCTATTATTAAACCTTTGTATCACACTTAAAACTAACCTCAAGTTCCCTTGGATAAATTCTTCTCTAGCTGTAATATCCCCTTCATAAATTCTCTTAAATAATTTCTTCATCTCCTGATTTGTAAGTACTGGTAATTTTGATGTATTTACACCACAGATTTCAACTTTATTAATATGCATGACAATGCCTCCATTTCTATGGATTATTGCCCCCTTACATTATAAAATTATTGCCTCAATATTTTTTCTTTATACTATAGGTTTTATCCAAAAACAGGAAAAGCAGCTTTTGGCTGCTTATGTTAATCGTTTTATTTCTTTTCTTAGTCTTGAAATAATTCTTTTTTCTAATCTAGAAATATAGGATTGAGATATCCCCAACATATCTGCAACTTCTTTTTGCGTTTTTTCTTCTCCATTTTGAAGACCAAATCTTAATTCCATGATTTTCTTTTCCCGATTCGATAATTTTTTTAGCGCGATTTCTAATAATTGACGATCAACCTCTTCTTCTAAAAATTTATAAATTAAGTCATTATCTGTTCCTAAAATATCTGATAGTAAAAGTTCATTTCCATCCCAATCAATATTTAAGGGTTCATCGAAAGAAATTTCAGCTTTTGCCTTACTATTTCTCCTCAAATACATTAAAATTTCATTTTCAATGCATCTCGAAGCATATGTAGCTAATTTAATCTTTTTATTCGGGTCAAATGTATTCACTGCTTTTATAAGGCCTATAGTACCTATTGATATCAAATCCTCCACACCAATACCCGTATTTTCAAACTTTCTTGCGATATACACAACTAATCTTAAATTCCTTTCTATTAAAACGGTTCTTATCGCCCCATCATCTTGATTTAATCGGTCTACTAAAAACAATTCTTCTTCTGCACTTAAAGGAGGGGGTAAAGCCTCACTGCCTCCAATATAAAATATACTTTTTTTATTCCAAATATTAATTTGCCGTAGTATTTTTATGATCCATATTCTATATAAAAGCTTTACCTTTTTTATTACTGCTAACACCATAACGCCCTCCCCATTTGATGAATAAATTACTTTAAAATATCTGGATGTAATAAAGCACTATAGTCTCCATTTGATGATAACTTTTTCGTATAAATCCCTATAACGATATTTTTTATACATTTTAAGTTTTTTTCGTCTTCTAATCGCACATTATCTGGTCTAAATCCTATTAACATCCCATTTTCTTTCCCTAAAGATTTAAAAGGTATGATGCGAAACCGATGAATCCACTTAGATGTTTCGATCATTTTTGATACTATATCCAGATTCGCCTCTTGTGCGTTATCGTAAACCATTTGTATATCACTAGGTAATAAATCTTTAATGGCATTATATTCTACAATGATTACGGGATATTTTGATAATGGATCTAAAAGAGAATTTCCAGTATCTAATAAAGCTTTAATTTTGCTTTTATGATTTTCTACTTCAATAGATATAGGAATATAAATTGTATCTCTTGAAATTTTCACTTGAATATATTCCCAGCAAAACCGAATTAAAATATATGCCACAATACCAGAATAAATAAGTAGCTTCATTGTAAAGGTTCCTATATAGAATACACCATTACTGATTAGCCCATTAAAGTCTGTAAAATAAAACAATGCAAAAGCAGCGCCGCCGAACATAAAGGAAATCAGATAAAAAATCCCTATTAGTTTTAGAAAATCTATAAACTTATAAGGAGTAAAGGTGATAATAATAATAATAATAGAGATAATGATTTTCATCAAAATCGAATACATAAAATGTAATGCTGGGAAAAAGACTACAAAAGCGTAAAAGGCTCCTACTACTGCCCCAATCCAAATCCTATACTTCGCTACTTGTGCTTTGTTAAAATATGCCGTCAAGTGCAATATAAGCCAATTCATTAATAAATTTTCAATAAATAAATATTCACCATAAACTTCAAACATATTCCTTCCCCCATTTAGGAGATCATTCTGCCTTATTACACCATTATTCAATTGTCCTAGGATTTATGTCTATTATACAGGATTCTTTTTTAAAACTTTGTCATTGTATGAAGTCGAAAAAATATAATTTTGCAAAAAAACTTTCATAATACGACAAAAGGCCGCTTATTTAACTAAGCGACCTTTCAAACTATCTTCTTCTCCTTAAAAAAGTAGGAATATCTAAATCATCATTTAATGGTTGCGTATCTATTTCGTCATTTTGTGGTTCAATATCCTCCTTGGTTTTTGCTGCACCAGCATCCTTATGCACTTTGTTGTTTTCAAATCCAGTAGCAATGACTGTAATAATAAGCTCATCTTTTAAGTTCTCATCTATGACAGCTCCAAAGATAATGTTTGCGTCTGGATCTGCCGCTTGTGCTACTAATTCTGCTGCTTCATTCACTTCGAACAATCCAAGATTTTGTCCTCCGGTAATATTTAGTAACACACCTTTCGCTCCTTCAATAGAAGTTTCAAGCAACGGACTCTGAATAGCTTGTTTGGCAGCCTCAGCCGCTCTATTTTCACCGCTTACACGCCCTACACCCATATGGGCCAGTCCCTGTTCAAACATAATTGTCTTTACATCTGCAAAGTCTAGATTGACTAAACCAGGAACGGCAATCAAGTCAGATATACCCTGTACACCTTGTTTTAATACATCGTCCGCAATTTTAAAAGCGTCCATAATCGAAGTTTTCTTTTCTGCTACTTGTAACAGTCTATCATTAGGAATGGTTACTAAGGTATCCACTTTATCTCGTAACTCTTTTATCCCGTGTTCAGCATGCTGTAGTCTTCTCTTCCCTTCAAAAGTAAAAGGTTTGGTGACAACGCCTACGGTTAAGATACCCATCTCTTTAGCAATTTGTGCTACAACTGGGGCTGCACCAGTGCCTGTTCCTCCACCCATTCCTGCTGTTACAAAAACCATGTCTGCTCCTTGTAAAGCTTGATAAATATCTTCTCGGCTCTCTTCTGCTGCCTTTTTACCAATATCAGGATTTGCACCTGCTCCTAGACCCTTGGTAAGCTTGTCCCCAATTTGTATTTTATATTCAGCTTTTGATGTAAATAAAGCTTGTTTATCTGTATTTACTGCAATAAATTGTACTCCCTTAAGCTGAGATTCTATCATTCTATTAACAGCGTTATTTCCACCGCCTCCAACACCTACAACTTTAATTTGCGCAAATTGTTCCATATCTACATCGAATTCTAACATAAAGTTTACCCCCTTTATCAGCTATAAAAATGTTCATATTACTAAGACTTGCACTTTAAACAGTTGAGCGAATCCCATTGTCATCTAATCATTCACTACATATCTCTTTTTTATTCATTCATTTTTATTTAACCCAACAGGCTATTTTTTCGTTGCGCTCAGTAGTATGTATTTCGTCATAAGTTTTTGCAGTTTTCCTTATAAGTAAATTCAACGTATTCCTTAAATATCCTCTTTTAAAATAAGAAAAACTTTATTTTTCTCGTTTTTTTATTTTTTCAATAAAATGTCTTCGAATCATAGCAAAGTTTTGAAATAATCTACCTCCAAATGCAAAGATTGCAGCCAGATACAAAGGTACACCCAATCGATCCCCAATATACGCCAAAAAGCCAGCTAAAATTGCATTTCCAAAGAAACCAGAAACAAAAATAGCCGAATTAAATTTTTTTTCTAGATGGGCCCTTACTGCACCAAACACAGAATCTAGGGCTGCTAGAATTGCCACAGACATATATAGCGAATAGGATGTAGGAAAAGTAATGGGTAAATATAATCCTAAAATACCTCCAATGATTAAACCTATAATTGCAATCATCAATTTATTCACCTTCTTTATATACTTTTAAGTAGTCAGATTTTAATTCTTCCGTATACTTAGGGATTGTTAGATTGATACTCGTATTAACTTCCACATATAGCCCATATTCTTTTAATAATTCTCCATATTGTCCAGGAGCTACAATGGCTGCTTCTAATGTTTTTGGTTCACCAATGGCTTTAATAATAAAAGGTTGTGCAAATACCTGATCATTAATTCGTATTGTATGCCCTGCACAATTTATTTCACTTGTTGCTAATAATCTCTGTCCATTAATAGATATGGCTTCTGCACCTGCAACTTTTAAATCATTGATCAAGTTCAAAACGTCTATATCATGTACTAAAACATTATTTGGATCTTCTCCCTCGTACAACTGTCTTGTTCCATCATCTACCGTTAAGATAATCCCTGAACCCTGTACATCTAAGAATCCACTGATCATCTTTATATTTTGAAGCTCTTTTTTCATTGTCTCTTTTAAAATACCGCCTTCTTCTTTTATTCGCTCATATTCACCAATACGTTTTTTTCTTTCTTCAAATATTTTTCTTATGTTTTCAATTTCTTTCTTTTCACTTTCAATAGATAATTTATAATCATATATATCTTTTAAAGGAACATATCGATAATCTTTATTTACGCTTTTTACCTGTAGCGAAATTAAAAAACCAAGTAATATGCACAGTATTAAAATATTTAACTTCCACACTCCTAGTTTCATGTATTCACCTCATTACTGTTCATTTTCCTCAACAGGTTTGGCGTATCTAAATTTAATGATCTCATTATAGCGTGGAATAACAATTTGATCTTGTTTTTTTACCGATACTTGTAGATTAAATCGCTCACTTCTCATTTGATCTACAATACCAAATCTTATATTGAGTGTCGATTCCAGTGTATCTGGATTTCCAATTGCTTTAATCACAAAAGGAGGTGCTGTAGGTACGGAGTTGATATTTACATTGCTACCAGCAAGACTAATTTCAGTCTGGGAAACAATTCTTTGTTCATTAATAGAAATTGCCTCTGCACCAGCGTCATTTAATTTGTTAATTAAGCTAAGTAACAAATCGTAATTATACATAATCACACTTGGTGCATCTAATGAAAATTCAGGATCCAATGGAGGATCATCTACTACAACAATCACCCCTGGTCCTTTTACACTTCGAAATCCCGAAATAATCTTATATTTTTCAACTTCTGCACTGATATTTTTTACTAAAACATCTTCCTTTGATTCAGCTTCTTCTATTTCTTTAATTTTAGCTTCCAATGCATTTAACTCCATCATCAAACCTTGTTTTTCCTCTCGAACTTTTTTCAACTCTGCCAAAAGCTCTTGTGCTTTTTGGGCAGGTGCTACTCCTTCAAGATAATTGCTTTGTACACTTCGAAACTGTAAAACTAACGCAAGTCCTAGTACAATACATACTATCCCAACAGCTAGTTGTCCTTTGATATTTTTCATGCTATTTCCTCCTATTCTACAGGTCTATAGCTTGGATAGCCTTCATGACTGATATCAATAACTCCTCTAGAAATATCTTTTGAGCTTAAATCATGTAGGATATGTTGCAACACTTGTAATCTATAATTTAGATTCTTCCCATTACCAATTTTACATATCAGCACATTTGTTAACCTTATGATGATATCATTCTTATTTGTAACATCTAATTCTACAATAGTCATTTGATTTTCATAGATACCATTTACAATTTTTAGCGCTCTATGTAGCTGTTTTTCATCTTTTACTTTTAAAATCTCTCCAGCCATAAAATTAGAAAACTCAAGACCTCTAATTACTTTTAAATTTCCACTTGTAGAAACTGATTTAAGAACCATTCCATTTTTGTCAATAATTAAAAATTCATCCATGAAGGGTATAGCCGCTTCTTCTTTTCTTTCTACAACATGAACCACTATTTTGTCAGGTAATTTCCTCTCAACATTTGCTGTTTGTATATATGGATTTTTAAGTAAATTCGATTGTATAACACTTATTTTTTCCTTAAAAATATGATTACCTAAAATTATTCCAGAATCCTTCGTTATTTCGTCCTTTGAAATCAAATGGTTTCCAATAACAACTACTTGGTTAACAATGAATAAATCTGTCTTAAAAATCACAATAAAAGAAATGGTACATATCAATATCATCACCAAAAAAACAATGGCTCTTTTTCTTTTTTTAACTTTTTTATCTATATTATCCTCGATTATATTCATGCTTGTTCACCTTATAGAGAGTTTGTCCTTAAATTTCCTAGTATTTAAGAGCAGCAAAAGCTGTCTCTTAATTCATCCTACTAATATGTGCACCTAACTCTTTTAACATCTTATCAAATCGATCGTATCCTCTGTCAATATGTCCCACATTATCTACTACAGTAATACCTTCCGCTGCAAGCCCAGCTACTACTAATGCAGCGCCCCCTCGTAAATCTTTGGCATATACTTTCGCACCCATAAGTTTTTTTACCCCTTGAATCACCGCCACTCTTCCATCAATTTTAATTTTAGCACCCATTTTTGTCAATTCATCTACATGTTTATATCGATTTTCAAAAACTGTTTCTGTAATAATACTTGTTCCTCTTGCAACAGTCATTAAACTCATAAACTGCGCTTGCATATCTGTTGGAAATCCTGGATAAGGCAAGGTTTTTGTCATTTCAACAGCCTTTAATCTTTCACATGCTTTTAATTTTACCCCTTGTTCTTTCTCTAGCACCAGGCAACCTGCTTCTTTTAACTTGGAGATAACTGGTTTAATGTGATCAACCACCACATTATTAAGGGTTATTTCCCCTCCAGTTATTGCCCCTGCAGTTAATATCGTACCTGCCACAATTCTATCAGGCATAATCACATGTTCTACATTATTTAGTTTTGTAACACCTTCAACAATAATCTCACTTGTCCCTGCTCCCTTAATCTTTGCTCCCATACTGTTAAGATACTTTTGTAAATCAACAATTTCAGGTTCTTTCGCCGCATTTCTAATTCTTGTGATACCTTCTGCCATCACTGCTGCTAACATGGTATTTTCGGTAGCACCAACACTTGGATAGTCTAAATGTATTTCACAGCCCATTAACTTCATTACTTCACACTCTAAAAAGCCATGGGCTTCTCGAATTTCGACGCCCAACTCTCTTAAAGCCTTTAAGTGAAGGTCTATAGGCCTCGGACCTATTTCGCATCCTCCAGGGTAGCTTATTTTTATTTTACCACATCGCGCAAGCATTGGTCCCATCAAAAATATGGAAGACCTCATCTCTCTAACTAATTGTTCAGGAATTTCATGGGACGCAAGTGTACTGGAATCCACAATAAGAGCAGACTGATCATATTTTACTTTACATCCAATAGACCTCAATATTTCAATCATTGTGTCTACATCATTAAGCTTTGGACAATCTAATAAAATACTTTCTCCATCATTCATTACAGTGGCTGCCAAAATGGGAAGTACCGCATTTTTTGCCCCTCCAATTCTTATCTCTCCATTTAATTTATTTCCACCTCGTATAAGCAATTTACTCACTTATTCCACCTCCGAGTTATCTTCATAAAAAAGCTAATTCTACTATCTTATTATGTGTGCATCATCAAAGATGTGCCCATAATACATAATATATTAATCATTCTATGCATAATTCTCAAAGGTGTTACGATAAGTAAGATGTAAAATACTTTTTAACCCTTTAAAATTTTATGACTTAAGGAGATTTAAGATGTTTGTGTAAATTACATCAGTTGCATTAGGTTTTGATAACTTCTTGCTTTGTATTGCCATTTTTTTTAATTTGTTTTTATCTTGCAAAAATGAATTTAATAAGTTCACAATATTTGTATCACTTAACTCTCTTTCTGGCAATAAAACTGCAGCACCATTTTTCTCTAATACCTTAGCATTCAGTTCTTGATGATTGTTTGTAACGTAAGGAGATGGAATTAAAATAGACGGTAATCCCATCGCTGTAATTTCAGCCAACGTAATGGCACCCGATCTTGAAATAACAATATCACAAGCTCCCATATATTTAGCCATATCATAAATATATTCTTTTATGACTATATTCTTATCAGTAGTAATTTTTTTCTCTTCTAATGCTTTTAAAACCGCTTCATAATGTTTACTTCCTGTAACATGAACAATACTGATGTCATGTCTTCCTTTGAATTTCCTCAAAACTTCTACCATTGTATCGTTAATTTTTTCCGCTCCTCTGCTTCCACCAAAGGATAAAACCATAAGCTGCTTCTCATCAATTCCAAGGTCTTGGCGATATTGAACTTTATTGCTATTTAGAAAATCTTTTCTTATAGGATTACCCACTACGATCACTTTACTACTATTGTTAAAATAACTTTTAGATTCATCAAAACTTACTAAAATTTTATGGACAAGTTTTCCTAAAATCTTATTTGTAACTCCTGGGATAACATTTTGCTCATGTATAACCGTCTTTATATTAAGCAAAGAAGCTATAAAAACAATAGGTCCGCATACATAGCCTCCCGTTCCAATTACTAGGTCAGGTCTGAATCTTTTTATTACATTTATCGCATCTTTTAAACCCAAAAACAAATCCCTTACAGACTTAACAGTATCTAAAGATAAACTTCTTTTAAAACCACTAACAGTTATGGTCTCTAGTTTGTATCCTGCTTTAGGAACAAGCTGACTTTCCAGACCCTTTTTTGTACCAACAAACAAAATATCTGCATTCTTTATTTCATGTTTTATTTTATTTGCTATTGCAATGGCAGGGTAAATGTGTCCACCCGTCCCGCCACCAGTAATTAAAACTTTCATTGCTTCAACTCCTATCCAAATTCGAATACCTTGATATATTTAGCAATATGCCCATGGCTGACATAAATATGGCTAATGAATTTCCACCCCAACTAATAAATGGCAAAGGTATACCTGTAACAGGCATCGATGACGTGGCAACAGCAACATTAATAATCACTTGTACTGCTACCATAGAAGTAATGCCTGTAGCTATCAGACAGCCAAATAAATCTGGCGCATTAATTGCTATTCGTACACCTCTCCAAATCAATAAAAGAAATAAGAGAATTACCGTAACACACCCAATAAAGCCTAGTTCTTCTCCAATAATAGCAAAAATAAAGTCATTCTGAGGTTCAGGTATGTATAGATATTTTTGTACACTTTTACCTAGTCCTACACCAAATAATCCTCCTGTCCCTAAGGCATACAGTGATTGAATTACCTGATATCCAGTTCCTTGTGGGTCAGCAAATGGATCTAAAAAGCCTGTTAACCTCTTGATGCGATAGGGTGCTAACATAATCATGATAGCAACTAAGATCACTCCACCAAGACCCATGATGGATACATGAAGCCATCTCATACCTGTTACAAACATCATAGACGCAATAATTACGCTAATGGTTAACGCTGTACTTAGATTGGGCTGTAATATGATTAATGCAAAGTATATCCCAATAATCAATAGACTGGGAAGTACGCCTTTAAAAAAATCTTTAATTTTTTCTGGTTTTCTTGAAAGGTACGTGGCTGCAAAAAAAATACCACAAATTTTTGCAACCTCCCCAGGCATAATTGTAAATCCTCCTACACCTAGCCATCTTTGTGCACCATTAAATTCAATGCCTAAAGGAGTTAGCACGAGTATTAATAAGATAATACTCAGCATATATGCATAAGGTGCTATTTTTCTATATTTCCAATAATCAAAGTTCATAGCAAAAAACATGCCTATTAGTCCTAATACTGCCCACATTAATTCTCTTTTTAAAAAATGATAAGAATCATTCATTTTAGATAACGCATAGTAATGACTTGAGCTAAACACCATAATAATCCCTATTATAACAAGTACTAACACTGTCAGTAAAAGGGTAAAATCACTGGATTTCTTTTTCGTCATTACTGTTACCTCCTTAATTTTTCTACACAACCTTTAAAATGATTTCCTCTCACTTCAAAGCTTGGATACATATCCCAACTAGCACAGGCAGGAGATAGTAGTACAGTATCTCCTTGGAGTGAAATTTTCGCTGATTGTTCAACAGCTTCTTCCATTGTCTTTACAATCGTTACTTCCATAAAGCCAATGTTTTTCGCTGTCTCTTTTATTTTCACAGCCGTCTCTCCTATTAATACCATATGTTTTACCTTGCCATTAAATGCACGAATAAATTCATCAAAATTACTTCCTTTGTCCATTCCTCCTGCAATCAATACAATGGGTGCTTTTATAGCTTCTATTGCCTTTATGGATGCATCTGGATTTGTTCCTTTAGAATCATTTACATAACGTACCCCTTTTATCTCCTCTACAAACTCTATCCTATGCTCAACACCCATAAAGCTTTTTAAAGTATCTGCAATAATGCCATCTTCAATTCCTGCCCAATAAGCAATAGCAGTAGCGGCTAGTGCATTTTCAAGATTATGGCTTCCTGGAATTTTTAATGCATCTACCTCACATATAACGCTATATTCCTTGTTCTCTTCCTTTACAACAATGTGATTATCTACGATATAAGCCCCTTTTTCAAGTTTTTGCTTTCTACTAAATGGCACAATATAAGAGGGTGCCAGTGCTGCTAACTTGGATGTTATTTCATCATCTGCATTTAATACTAATTTATCATGGATATTTTGATTTTTAAAAATACTTGCCTTGGCTGCAATATAGTTTTCCATCGTCTTATGTCGATTTAGATGATCTGGCGTAATGTTTAAAACTGCAGCAATAGTAGGTTGGAAATCTACAATGCTTTCTAATTGAAAACTACTAACCTCTGTCACCATCATTGTTTCTTCGTCTGCTTCTAAGGCTCTAGATACAGCAGCAGTCCCTATATTTCCAACAACATGTGTTTTTTTACCTGAATTCTTAAAAATTTCACCAGTCAATGTGGTTGTAGTTGTCTTGCCATTTGTACCCGTTATTGCAATAAATTTTCCTTGGCAAAGTTGATATGCCAATTCTAATTCTCCCATTATAAGTACATTCATGTCTCTAGCTTTTTTTATAAACTCTAAGTCAGTCGGTACACCTGGACTTAAAACCATTATATCAAATTGATTTATGTCAGTTGGATGCTCTCCAAATATACAATTTATCTTCCCCATGTCTAGTCTGCTAATTACAGATTCTAGCTCCTGTGCTGTTTTTTTATCATTTACGGTTACTTTTGCTCCTAATTGGAGTAATGCATTGACTGTTGGGATTCCTGAAGTAGCTAATCCCACTACTAATACTTGCTTATCTTTGATCAACAATGTATACACCTACCTTTATAGCTTATTATTAAAATACATGTTACTGATTTACAGCGAAAAGTCCTATAATACATAAAACTAAAGTAACAGACCAGAATACAACCACTACTTTTGTTTCTTTCCATCCTTTTAATTCATAATGATGATGTAAAGGACTCATTTTAAAAATCCTTTTCCCTGTAAGTTTGAAAGAAGCTACTTGCATTATCACAGATAATGCTTCAGCAAAATATATGCCTCCAACAATAGGAATCAATAATGTCAAATTCATTAAAATAGCAATTGTTGCAATTGCTCCTCCTAATGCCATCGATCCAGTATCCCCCATAAATACCTTGGCTGGATGGGCATTAAATCTTAAGAATCCCAAGCATGCCCCTGTTAGTGCTCCACAAAATACTGCTATACTTGGATATCCCCAATTCATTGCTACCAAACTAAAAAAAGAAGAAACAATTAACGTTACCCCACCAGCTAATCCATCTAGCCCATCTGTTAGGTTCACGCTATTAGCTGTAGCCACTACAACTGTAGCAATATAAGGTACATATAAGATGCCCATATCCCAATATTGATTGATAAAAGGAATTAGAATCTTCGTTCCCGATATAGATGCTTTGGACTGATACATGGCAATAATAATTGCAATCAATACTTGCCCAATTAATTTTTGATAGGCTTTTAACCCTAAATTTCTCTTTAACACTACTTTTATAAAGTCATCAACAAACCCTATCATACCAAACGAAATCGTTGCAAATAAAATAACATATAAATCTTTATTAAGAATCCCTGAAGTAAGGGTTGTGACACTGATTGCAGCAATCATGATAAGTCCCCCCATTGTTGGGGTGCCTGATTTCTTCATATGTGACCTAGGTCCTTCATCCCTTATACTTTGTCCTACCTTTAATCGACGTAACATAGGTATTACAATAGGTCCTAAGATTAATGTGATAAAAAACGAGATAACAATGGTTGTTATGAGTTGTTTGTATTGTACCATCTAATGTTAACTCCTCTCTTGTGCGTATTCTACAATTTCTTCCATATGCATTCCTCTCGATCCTTTAACCAGTATGATATCTCCCTTCTGTACGAAACAATCTAATGCTTTTATTGCCTCTTGATTATTCTTGCATATAAATATATTATTTTTATCAAATCCACTGTCAATAGCTCCTGCCCCAATATTTTGAGCTTCCTTCCCAACGGTAATCAATATATCTATGTTCTTTCGGGAAATTTCACTTCCTATATCATAATGTCCTTTTTGAGAATAAGTTCCCATTTCTAGCATATCTCCAAGCACTGCAATCTTTCTTGAACCTTCTATCTTCTCTAAAACAGCTATCGCAGCTTTCATTGAGTCGGGACTTGCATTATATGCATCATTGATTACTTTTATATTGTCATTAGTATTAAATATATGAAGGCGCATTTTACTTCCATGAAATTCTTCCAACCCCTGTTGAATCATTTTAATATCCATCTCTAAAGCCATTCCTATATCAATTGCACAAAGGGCGTTATACACATTATGCTCTCCTGGTATATTGAGTGTAAATGCATGTAACTTATCCTTTAGCTTTATTTGAAATCGCACCCCCTCTGTACCTAAGTTTTCTACATTCATTGCTCGATATGTACAATCTTCACCAAACCCCACAAAGTCAACTTGGTATTTTGGGGGTTTGCTTTTCAAACTTCTTAAGAATTTATCATCCCCATTTACAATTAACCTACTTGATGCATCAAAGGAATTGGTTATTTCCATCTTAGCTTTAAATATATTTTCTTGACATCCTAAATGTTCAATATGTGATAAGCCAATATTGGTAATGACTCCAATATTAGGTTGTGCAATATCTGATAATTTAGAAATTTCCCCCAAATTACTCATGCCCATTTCAAAAACAGCAATCTCATGACAGGGCTCTAATTCAAATACCGTCATAGGTAGACCAATATGATTATTATAATTCCCTTTGTTTTTTAGCACATTATACTTTTTTGATAATACACTTGCAATCATGTCCTTTGTTGTTGTTTTTCCTGTACTACCTGTAACAGCAATCACTGGTATAGGAAATTTAGATAGATAATATCTTGCAAGGCCATGGAGAGCTTGTAAAGTATCTTCTACCTGAACCATAGATACATTTTCATTGTTTTGTACATCTTCTTTATTCCATTGGCTTGCAAGTATGGCAGTTGCTCCTTGATCAATAGCTTTTTTTATAAAATCATGCCCATTAAATTTTTCTCCAATTAACGGAATAAATATTTCATTTTTTTTAATACTTCTTGAATCCATTGAAACGCCATGAATGATACTTTTTTTATCTCCTCTTATCAGTTTTCCCTTTGTAGCATATACGACTTCCTGTACCGTTAATTTCATGATTATGCTTCCTCCCTCAGTATTTTCTGAGCTATTTCTTTATCATCAAAGTGAATGACCTTATCTCCTAATATCTGATATGTTTCATGTCCTTTCCCTGCAATTAAAATAATATCTTTGGGTTTGCTAATTTCTATGGCTTTTTTTATAGCTTCTTTTCTATCTACTATCTTTTTATATTTACAAGAAGTGTCTTTTATGCCTACTTCAATATCATCTATGATTGCCTTAGGCTCTTCAGATCTTGGATTGTCACTGGTAATAATGCAATAATCTGATAACCTACCTGCCACTGCTCCCATCATAGGTCTTTTCGTTTTATCTCTATCACCACCACAACCAAATACAGTGATAATCTTTCCCTCAGCAAATTCTTTCATAGTGTTTAATGCATTTTCTAATGCATCAGGGGTGTGAGCATAATCTACAATAATCGTATAGTCACCAGTATCTTGTACAGACTCAAAACGTCCTGGTACTCCTTGGATCGATTCAAGACCTTTTCTAATTTGCTCAAAATCATAACCTAACACATAACATACAGCACTGGCTGCTAAAGCATTGTACACAGAAAACATACCTGGAGTTGCTATTTTTACGTTTCCTCTAAACTTTGGTGTTATCAAAGCAAAATGAGTTCCTTTAGGAGAAATCCTGATATTTTGCGCATAAATATCTGCGTCTCTTTTTACACCATATGTAACAAGGGATACTTTTAAATCCTTTATTTGATGGGCAATCTCCTTTCCATAGGGATCATCTATATTAATAATATTTGCTAGGGATGTTTGATAAAATAGCTTTGTTTTTGCGTTCTTATAATTTTCGATATTTACATGATAATCCATATGATCGGGGGTTAAGTTAGTAAACACACCTACATTATATTGTATTCCTGCAACTCTATTCATATCTAAAGAATGAGAGGAAACCTCCATAACACAGGTATCTACATTATCATCTAACATCTCTCTAAATAGTCTTTGCAGCTCCAAAGATTCTGGCGTAGTGTTATTCGCTTTGTACTCCTTATCAAGAATTTGATAGGAAATAGTGCCTATTAATCCACTGGGGACATGATTCGTTTCCAAAATGTTTTTAATCAGGTGTGTTGTGGTCGTTTTGCCATTTGTTCCTGTAACACCAATGATATTCATGTCTTTGGTAGGATTCCTATAAAAATTCGATGAAATTACTGCTAAAGCTTTTCTACTATCATCTACTTTAATTACTGGGATATCATTTATAGGCATAATATCTTTTTCAACAATCAATGCTTTTGCACCTTTCTTCATAGCTTCCTCAATATAGTTATGCCCATCCACCTTAAAGCCTTCAACACATACAAAAACATCATTTGCTTGTATTTTTCTTGAATCATAAGCGACACCAGTAATCTCTATATTCATACCATCTGTTGTCTTCACAACCTCTACATCTTTGATTAATTCACTCAACTTCATATATATCTCTCCTTGACTATGGGTTTATCTTCATTGCAATCATGTTATCTCTCTGTCCATTTTTATTTATAATGAAAATTTCACTTTATAACCACCCTAACCCCTATATTGAGATCTCCTCATTATATTATAGACGTCTATCTCTCTCTATAAACAGCACTCAGCAAAAGGCAACCTGAATCAAAGTGAAATAACTTTGACTTAAGTTGCCTTTCCTATTGCGCTTGTTATAATTATATCACATTTTTCTTATCTTTCTGTACTATTATCCTATATTTTATAGAATTCTTCACTCTTATTCAGAACTATTTTCTTTTTTTAAATATAAAATGATAATTGATTTCTCTGGAATCTTTGCACCTGGTTTAGGAAACTGATCAATAACGACTGTATCTGGATTTTCAACAGTTACAGGTTCTGTGTCATATTGCAGTTTGCTTTCCGACAAAACTTTTGCTGCTTCTTTTAAAGACAAATTTCGAATTTCTGGTACAACCACATCATTTTTCTCATATTCTTGTGCTTCCTTTTCATTAAATTTAGGCTCTACATCTAAATATCTTAGTGTATCTCTCAAAATCTCATGAGCAGCAGGTGCTGCCGTTAAGCTTCCAAAGTGAACCCCTTGTGGTTCATCTACAACCACTAAAACAGCTAGTTGAGGGTCATCAACGGGAGCCAATGCAATAAAGGAAGAATACACTTTCCCTGGTGCATACCTACCATCTTCAATTTTATCTGCCGTTCCAGTCTTTCCTCCTATCCTATAACCAGGAATATAAGCATTCTTACCAGATCCTTCAGTAACAACTGATTCCATAATCAATCTTAATTCTTTTGCAGTTTTTTGTGATAAAACCTGTCTCACCATTTTCGGCTCATACCTATGAATTACATTTCCAGAATCATCTACCAGCTCCTTTACAATCCTTGGTTCCATGAGTTTTCCATCATTTCCAATGGCTGATATCGCTGTAATGAGCTGTAAGGGGGTAACGGATATTCCTTGCCCATAGGATATTGTGGCTAATTCAACAGGACCTACATTTGCCTTATTCTGAATAATGCCACTACCCTCTCCAGGTAAATCAATACCCGTAGGCTGACTAAATCCAAACGCATCTAAATATTTATAGTACTTATCTACTCCTAGTTTTTGAGCCACCTCTACAAAAACTGGGTTACAAGAATTTTGCACAGCTTGGGTAAAAGTCTGGGCACCGTGAGGTCGATAATATCTCCAGCATCTTAATCTTTGTCCTGCTACTATAATATATCCTGGATCGTAGAAAGGTGTCTCTGGCGTAATTACGCCTTCTCCTAAGCCTGCAGCAGCAGTAATGAGTTTAAAAGTGGAGCCGGGCTCATAAGTGTCACTTATAATAGGATTTCGCCACATTTCATTCCAAATTTTTTGTTTCCCCTTTATATCTAAGGTCTCATATTCTCTACGCTTATTTTCATCTAAAGGCACTCTTGCATTATTGGGATCGTAATCTGGTTTAACTGCCAAACCTAAAATGTCACCCGTCTTAGGCTCCATTACAATCGCAAAAACTCTTTTCGCCTTTGTTTGTGCTAATGTGTTATCTATGGCTTTTTCTGCAAAATGTTGAATAACTTCATCAATGGTTAATACTACATTTAATCCATTTTCTGCTTCATAATATTTTTCTGTTCCATAATGAAGCTGTTTCCCAGCAGCATCTGTACTTTTTATCCATCTTCCAGGCAAGCCACTCAAATATTTATCATACTCTAATTCAATTCCAACAAGCCCTCTATTATCATCTGTTGTGTGCCCGATGATATGGGATGCAAAATTTCCAAAAGGATAATGTCTTTTATTATCTTCTGCGATCCATATTCCTTCAAGCTTTTCTTTTCGAATAGCATCTGCCTTGTCTTTATCGATCCATTTTGCGACCTTTACCAAACCAACATTCTTGCTGGATAATGATTCTTTAATTTCTTGTTCATCTACTTCTAAAATTTCTGCTAGTTTTTTTGAAATAGCATCCAGGTCACCTGATTTTGCTACTTCAACAGGTCTTGCCCAAACCGTATTTGTACTTGCACTGATAGCCAATTCTTTACCTTTTCTGTCATAGATAATCCCCCTCTTAGCAGGTATTGGGATATCTCTTGTTTGTTGAATATGTGCAAGTTGTCTGTATCTCTCTCCTTTTACAATTTGAATCCATCCTATTCTCATAATGAGTAAAAACAAAGCAGTACTCACGATAAATAATAAAAAAACCAATCTTTTTTTATGAGCAATGCTAGGTGTTGACAATTGTACTGCCTCCTTATTCCCAATTCTTCGTATCAATCTAATAACGAGAACACTTTGTAGAATGAATTTTTTACATCCAGAATAAGACTGTTCCCATTTTCTTCTTCCTTTACTACAGATTTTTCTTGCGTATTTTGAACATTTTCTAAGGCGCCATGATCTAAGTCTAAAAATACCATTTGTTCTTTTAGTGGATACTGCATACCTAATTCCACTTTTGCCTTTTCTTCAATAATATCGCTTCGTTCTACTTTTTCCACTTCTACTCTCAAGTTTTCTATATATGCCTCTAATTGTCTAATCTCGTTGCTTAAATTGTTGACTTTGTATTTTAATTCTGTTAGTTGGACATATCCTAATAAAATACCTATGCACAACATGGCCATCAGCAGTAAGCTAAAGATCATTTGTACTTTATTTATTGCTTTAATTTTGTGTTTGGCTCTATTTTTCTTTTCTTTCCTTTGCTGATCATTCGCTTTCGGAGATTCCCAATATATCTCTTGTTCATTATAATGATGCTTTCTTTGTGCTACTACCAAATTTATTCACCCCTTTTGACTTTTAGAACATTAAACCTTTTCAGCCACCCGCAGCTTTGCACTTCTAGCCCTTGGATTGTTTTGTAGTTCCTCCTCAGAAGGTAGTATGGGTTTTCTAGTAATCACCTTTAATACTGCCTTTCCATCACATTTGCAAATTGGGTACTCTGGTGGGCATTTACAAGCAATACTTAAATCTCTAAAAGTATTTTTTATAATTCTATCTTCTAGAGAATGAAATGTAATAATACATATGCGGCCACCAGGATTTAGTACTTCGGAAATAGCACGAACTGTTTGCTCTAGAATGCCTAATTCATTATTCACCTCTATTCGTATCGCCTGAAAAGTTCTTTTTGCTGGGTGAGGCCCACTACGTCTTGCTGCAGCTGGAATCGCATTCTTAATAATTTCTACCAATTCCCCTGTTGTTCGAATAGGATGCTTATTTCTTTCATTAACGATAAAGCTTGCTATTCTCTTTGCCCATCTCTCTTCCCCATACTCTTGAATAATACGCTGTAACGCTTTCTCTTCATATTCATTGATGATGGTTTCTGCGCTAAAGTCTTTGTTCCTATCCATTCTCATATCTAATGGTGCATCGTGTTTATAAGAAAAACCCCTTGACCCTTCGTCTAACTGATAAGATGAAACACCCAAATCCAGTATCATCCCGTCTATCTTTGAAATATTTCGCTCCAATAATATATTTTTAATATTAGAAAAATTACTATGCACAAACATCTTTTGATTAGAATATTTGTTCAATTTACCTTCAGCTGCTTTCAATGCTTCTTCATCTTGATCTACTCCTATAAGCAACCCTTGTTCATTTAGATGCTCACATATTTGGGAAGCATGTCCTCCACCTCCCAAAGTACCGTCAATATATATACCATCTGCTTTTATATTAAGATTTTCAATCGTCTCTTTAAGTAATACCGAAACATGTTGAAATTCCAATTCATCACCTACTCTCAAAAAGATTACAATTAGTATCTGCGATTCTACGATGAAATATTTAAATCCCTAATTCAGCCATCTTTTCAGCAATATCATCATAACTTAAATCTGCGGTCTCATTGTAATGATCCCATTCTTCCTTACCCCATATTTCTACTCTTGTGGATACACCAATAATAACAACATCTTTGTTCATTTTCCCATGCTCTCTTAATGTTTGGGAAATTGTTATTCTTCCTTGTTTATCTAATTCACACTCTATTGCTCCTGAAAAAAACAATCTTACAAAAGCTCTTGCATCTCTACTCGTTAGAGGTAACTGCTTTAATTTGTTTTCAAAATTTTTCCATTCTTCTTGGGGGTACACAAATAAACAGTTATCTAATCCCTTTGTCACAATAAACTTGCTCCCTAATTCATCGCGAAATTTCGAAGGAATAATAACTCTACCTTTCGTGTCAATTGTATGTAAGTATTCTCCAATAAACACATTGTCACCCCATTTTCGGGAAAACTTCACCACTTCTCACCACTTTTTACCACTTTCTATTTATTTCTATAATATTATTAAAAATCCTTCTGTACAGAGTAGTTTTTTTTTAGGTAAATAATACTATTTTCTGTAATATATTGCATGTCTCATTCAAATCTTGTTTTCGTTAAGGTTTTTTACACAAAATAAAAACTCTTAAGTACTTTATCATACCTAAGAGTTGTAATTTGCTTTTTCTATTTTTTGTTTATACTTTATAGCATGCATCCTTTTCTTAATTATCACATCACTAAACCATTGCAAATCTTTGTGCTTTATAAAATTCAGAAATTAATCTATCCAATTCAACACTTACTTGATAAATTTCTTCATAACTATAACCAAATTCTATCAAATGATTTAACCTATGCTGCAATTGCTCAATTTCATATTTTAACATTTCAACACCCCATATTTTATTATAATCGTTATGTGGTGATTTGCATTGAGAAGTGGTATCTACATATTATTACAAATGGCAAAGAATGTCAACAGCAGCATATGACATTTCGATTACAAATTCATGATAATCCTGTTAAATCTTATGATATATTGTCAGTTTAAGCAATCCTATTATTTTTTAAGCATACTATAAGAAGAAAATCTTACATTTTTATAATTTTTTCTTTTTATTTCTTCCTTTGTAAATAATAGTACCTGCTACCAAAATGCTAGCTAAACTTACTAATTGAGCTACTCTAAAGGATCCAAGCATTAGACTGTCAATTCTTAATCCTTCAATAAAAAATCTTGCTATGGAATACAAGGCAGCATAAAACAAAAACAATTCACCTTCGAATTTTTTGTTTTTTTCATACCATAGTAAAAAGACAAATACTGCAAAATTCCACACAGATTCATATAGAAATGTGGGATGTACTTTTACGCCATCCACCATAATTCCCCATGGCAAATTGGTAGGCCTTCCATAAGCTTCTTGATTAATGAAATTTCCCCATCTTCCAATTGCTTGCCCCAAAATAATACTCGGTGCACAAATATCTGCCATTTTCCAAAAAGAAATACGATGATATTTACAATAAATATAACCTACAGTCGCTCCCGCGATCACTGATCCGTGAATTGCTAAGCCTCCTTGACGAATATTAATCATACTCATGATATCACCTGCGTAATATTCCCAGTTAAAAATAACATAATATGTTCTAGCACCAATAATAGCCGCAGGTATAGCAATGAGTAGTAAATCAAGCACTCTATCCTCTGAAATATTTCGTTGTTTTGCCCTTTTTATAGCCAATAAAGTACCTAAGATAATACCTATAGAAATAAGTATACCATACCATCTTATAGACAAACCAAATAACTTAAATGCAACGGGATTCAATAAAAATCACTCCTCAAAAAGTCATTAGGTTGTCAGAAAAACTGACAACCCTTATCTAAATTTAGTTTTACTTCATCCTTAATTATAATGAATTTTCTATACTAAATCAAACTTTTTTCGGACTAACAATGGATAGCACACAGCGGTCAGCATCAAAATGTTCTTTAAATCTTTTTTCAACCTTTTCAAAGTCAATCTTCTTCAGTTGCTCAATATAATCAAAGATCATAATCTCTTTAAAATAATAGGCGGTAAAAGTAGTCGCAACAAACTCTACAGAATTATAGTAGCTTAAATGTTCTCCTATTTGTTTTTTTCGGATTCTTTCAAAATCCGCTTTATTTAATCCCTTGTTTTTAATATCTGCCACATAGTCTAATATTCTCTCTAAAACTTTTTTAGGATTTTTTGACTCTCCACCTAGCATAGAATATCCATAGTCGATTTCTCCTGTGTATTCATGTTCAAAGGTATCATTTATTAAGCCTTCTTCATATAAACGCTCATAAAAATCAGTACTTTTACCAAATAGCATATCTAACAATATCTTTGTACAAATATCTTTTTCCAATAGTTCCTTTCCTTTAGTCCCATGATTTTGATCTTTAAAGGCAATATTAAACAATGGAATAGAAACATCTAGTTGTTGCTCAATAATTCTTTCTACAACTGTATTTGGTTCTTTAGGATAAATTCGTTTTATTTTTTCTTCTGTTTGCATTTTATCAAATTTCATGTTCTTTTCCACAACAGAAAAAACTTTCTCCGAATCTAAATCTCCTGTAATAAATACAATCATATTTTCAGGCGAATAAAAGGTATTGTAACACTTATAAAGATCTTCTTTGGTTATTTTATTGATACTTTCCACAGTTCCCGCAATATCAACTTTTACAGGATGTTCATGATACATTGCCTTTAATGCATTGAAAAATACTTTCCAATTTGGATTATCTTCATACATACGTATTTCTTGTTCTATAATTCCTTTTTCCTTTTCTACATTTTTATCTGTAAAATAGGGAGATTGAACAAACTGAATCAGCAACTCAAGATTTTCATAAAATTTATCTGTAGACGAAAACAAGTAACAAGTAGAAGTAAAGTTAGTGTAAGCATTTACATTAGAACCTAGTTCTGAAAACTTATCAAATATACTTCCTTCTGGTTCTTCAAATAGCTTATGCTCTAAAAAATGAGCAATACCATCTGGAACCTCAGTAACTGCATTTTCTCCTGGTACTATAAATTTGCTATCATTGGATCCATAGTTTGTTGCAAATAAAGCATATTGTTTATTATAGCCTTTCTTTGGCATAAAGAAAATCTTTAAACCATTGTCTAATTCTTTTAAAATCATATTTTCTTTTAATACTTCACTTTCTATTCTTTTTACTGTCATTTTATCGAACCTCCTCTTTATTTTTAAGGAAGTATATAGTATCTAATTTAATATTTTTCCCTGCTTGTATAATCTGATCTTTATCTACTTGTCTTATTTTTTCAATCATTTCCTCTAAACTCTTATCGTTTTTGGTAATAGCCTGAGTGTAGTAAAAATCAGCTAACATACTAGGGCTATCCGTCATTGACCGAATAGAAGTAATAATGGAGTTTTGAGCACTCTTTATATCTTCTATGGAAAAATTCCCCTGATTCATTTCTTCCATTTGTTTTTCAATTAGCGCCACAGTCTTATCATAATTTTGAAACTCTATACCAGATCCAATCAGCATCAGTGACTTGAATTTTTCCATCCTTGAAAAAATATAGTAGCACAAACTCTCTTTTTCTCTCACATTTTTAAAAAGCTTAGAATTAGGTCCTCCCCCTAATATACTAGAATATACCATTAGCGGTTGATATAAACTGCTCTCAAAAGGTATATTGGTTCTATAGCCTAATGTTAATTTTCCTTGGTTGATATCCATCTTTTCTTGCACAAACCTAACTTGATCAGGAGTATATTCAATTTTTTCTCTTTGTATTTCTTTAGACTCCTTTTCATAAAACATAAGGTTTTCCGTTACTAAGGTTTGAATTTCTTTTTCGTCAAAATCTCCTACCACACAAATATCTACAGGAGAAGAGTGCAAAAGTCTTTGATAATGGGCATATAAATCCTTGCTAGATATATGCTTTAAGTCTTCTATATCACCATATTCATATAAGGCAAATTTTTCACTTCCGCACATTTCTTCGATACATCGATCGTAGGCATACTTCATTTTATCGTTTTTACGTCCCTCAATTTTTTCTGCAAGATTTTCTTTTTCCTGTTGTACATATTCTTCCTTAAATTTATTCTCGATAATATATGGGTGGTTTATAAATTCATTTAAAATTTTCATGCCTTTTACCATTATATTTTTATCTTCTACATATTGGTCATTTGGTAGTTGCATTCTAAATTGTAAGATCTGTCTCTCACCTTTTTTGCCCACATCACTATTTAAATAAGCACCATATAATCCTTCTAATGCTTGAGCAATTTCTTTGGATGTAGGATAATTCGCTGTTCCTCTAGGTAATAACATAGAGATTAAAGCATTTTTGGTAATTTCCTCTTTGATTAATGGTCTTTGAAAATACACGCTTACCAAATTGGTCTTAAATTTATTGGTTTTTATTATATGTAGCTTTATTCGTTTTCCTATTTCAATCGTCTTTCGTTGTTCTAGCAAGCTTATCCCTCCTCGTTCTGTTTTACTTCCTCTTTGTATCTTCTTAAATCAAAAGTTTTGTCACTATTATTATGTTTAAACTATGCTAATCTATGCATCTTTGCTTACGTATGGACATTTATTCATTCCATTTTCCTACATTTATGAGTCTAATTCGAAACTCTAGTTCCTGTACGACTGAATTATTATTTCCCCATCCCTTTATATATTTTACATTGGTTTCTTCTATCCCTTTAAATTTTCTTATGATTTTTTGAATGGCATATTGATCTTGTAACTTATCTGTAATATCATTTGTACCTACTATGAATATCGTTGCAACACCATACTGTTGCAATTCCGCTAAAGCATTTTTTATCTCTTCATCTTTAGGGTAGGATGTAATAAACTTTATTCTTCTATCTTCTAAACCATTTTCTACTAAACATTTTTTAATTTTTTCCATAAATAATCTTTCCTGATTTATCACCTTTGGTTCTATATTTTCTTTATTGATACTTCCAAACCCTTGCCCCATTAAAATAATTCCTATATTATTCTTTTCTGAGACTGGAATACTCCTATATATATCTTTTGCCATAGATTGAGGAATTTTTTCACTATCCCAAAGGGGATCCATAAACTTTAACATACGATTTTTCTGATAAAGCATCTCCATTTCTAACTCATTCGTTATTCGTACATAATCTTTAGATTCCATTGTATAAACAGGAACAATGATGATTTTCCCATAATTTCCTTTTATAATTTTTTGGTTTATTACTTCTTTATAATAGGGTTTATTGTACATATACGAAACAAATACGTCATATCCATGATCTAATTGATTAGATAGTTTAGAGCTTATGCTTTTACTCATATCATTATATCGACTGATCCCCACACGTTCATAAATTCTTTTGTATTTAAATAAAGCAAAAGGGGCTAATACTTTATTTTTTATTTGTCCCTTTCTATTAAGATTATGAATAAAAATAGGTAAATCATATTTTTCTGGTTCGCCATTAAACACTAAAAGTATAGCTGTATCAAGAGGTTCTTGAATGCTAATGGGTTCTTTTTTTATATTTAGTTCATATTCAAAAAAAAACAAACTGTAATTACATAAAATGATACCCAATAAAGTACCTATTATAACTATACTTCCATATCTTGCATTTACATTTTTCCTGTTTTTTAAAAAAATCAATCCATAAATGGTTAAAATAACAATTGAAAATCTTTCAATTTTCCCTTGAAATACTAGATAAGAAATAATGAGAGCACCAAAAATCATGGCCAAAAATAATACTTTGAAATCTCCTGCCTTTTTCATAGAGAGCCACCTCCTAATCTATTGTATTGTTTATATTCATATAATATGATTTGTTAGTTGTTGAACTACTAGGTTATATAAGTTATAATTTTATTTGTATGTTAAACATTTAAATCGTTTGAAAGGAAGATTAATTCATGAAGTTAGGTATCGTTGGTTTGCCAAACGTAGGTAAAAGTACATTATTTAATGCCATCACCAAAGCAGGTGCAGAATCCGCTAACTACCCTTTTTGTACCATAGAACCAAACGTTGGTGTCGTTTCCGTTCCTGATAAACGACTCAATGTATTACGAGAAATGTATGATTCGCAAAAACTAGTCCCTACAGCCATTGAATTTTATGATATTGCCGGATTAGTAAAAGGTGCAAGTAAAGGTGAAGGACTTGGAAATAAATTTTTATCCCATATTCGGGAAGTTGCAGCAATTGTTCATGTTGTTCGATGCTTTGAAGACGAAAATGTTGTCCATGTTGAAGGTAGTGTCGGTCCTCTAAGAGATATTGAAACCATCAATTTAGAATTAATATTTTCTGATATAGAAATGATGGAAAGACGCATCCAAAAAACAAAGAAATTGTCAAAAGGAGATAAATCCTTACAAAAAGAACTAGAACTCCAAGAACGAATTAAGGAAACATTAGAAGAAGGAAAATCTGCTAGAACCTTAGATTTAACACCAGAAGAAGAAGCACTGCTTAAAGAATACAGCTTACTATCCTCCAAACCTATTATTTACGTTGCCAATGTCTCAGAAGACGATTTATTAAGTGGCAATGAAAATGAAATGGTACAACAAGTTAGAAAACATGCACAAACAGAAAGTGCTGAAGTTGTTGTCATCTGTGCAAAAATAGAATCTGAAATATCGGAGCTAGATGATGAGGAAAAAGAACAGTTTTTAACTGAATTAGGTCTTGAAGAATCTGGTCTTGATAAATTAATCAACGCTGGATACAAGCTTCTTGGACTTATGAGTTTCTTAACCGCTGGCCCACAAGAAGTCCGAGCTTGGACCATCAAGATCGGTACTAAAGCCCCTCAGGCAGCAGGTAAAATCCACTCCGATATTGAAAGAGGATTTATCCGTGCAGAAACCATCACTTTTGATGATCTAGTATCAGCAGGAAGCATGGCCAATGCCAAAGAAAAAGGATTGGTGCGCTTAGAAGGAAAGGATTATGTCGTGCAGGATGGGGATGTTATCTTGTTTAGGTTTAATGTGTAAATAAAATTTAAATGATTAAAAACAACTAGAGCAGATTATCAACTTATCTCCTCTAGTTGTTTTTATACTTCAATTTTACTATTTTTCCATTGTTGTTTTGATTTTCGAATACGCTATCTATCAACCCCAAGTTTTTTAGGTCTTCGTTTCAAAGTAACTATGCATTCACTAAAAATTTATTCTTTACTTTTGTTGAAAGCACCTCTAAAATGATTGCCACAATTAAGATTAGATAAGCAATAAATCCAACCTCTCGTATATCAAAGTAAAAACCACTTGCCATAAATAATTCAAATCCTATACCTCCGGCACCTGCTGCTGCCCCCATGGCGACTGCATTGGTAAAATTAATTTCAAACCGTATAAAAGTCCAAGACAAAATATAGGTTATTGACGAAGGCAAAATTGCTTGAAAAACAATTTGCCACCAGTTTGCTCCGCTGGCTTTCAAAGCTTCTATGGTTCCCTTATCCACTTCTTCAAAGGATTCAGAGTAGGCTTTAATCAAATATCCAATTGTATGAAAAGTCATACCAATGACAGCAGCAACACTTCCAAGCCCTGCTGCAACTGCAAAAACTAACACCCATAATACGGTAGGCACAGCACGAATAAATGCTACAAAGGCTTTTATGATCGTAGATACTCTTTTATTTGATAGATTCTGTGCTGCACACAAACCAAGGAACAGTGCAAAAAAGCTCCCCATTAGCGTTGTTAAAAAAGCTAAACCCAAGGTTACTGCCATTTGATATAAGGCCTCTGTAAGTGTAAAATGGGTATATTTTAATTCAAAGAACATTTTCTTTAGATTAATTAAAAAATCCTTAATAGCCGTAATTAAGTTTACATCTTTACTATTTAGATTTAGCAATCCATATACAGTTAAAGCAAATAATACAAATAGTGTTATTTTTGTTGCAGTGGATGAAGGATTTGCTTTTCTCAACTTTAACTTATATGGTTTTGTTATTTGGTAACTGGTTGTTGAAGCGATACGACCTTCCATTATAAAATCACCCTTCTCACATAATTTGAAATGAATTCAATCAATAAAACAGTAATGACAACACAAGCCACTACTAAACTAGCAGCATGATAATTCATACTTTTGTAGTATAAGTTAAAAGCAAAACCAATACCTGAACCCGTTAATATACCAATAAGTGTCGAGCTGCGGATATTGGTTTCAATCATAAACAATACCCAGCTAATTAATTGCGGAATACTGGATGGTAATACTGCTTGAAAAATAATATGGAAATAACTGGCCCCTGTTGCTCTTAATGCCTCAACACTACTAAAACTTGCTTCATCTATTGTTTCCATGAATGCACGAGTAAGAAATCCAAATGTAACAAAGAACAAGGCTAGGTATCCTGTAAAATCACTTTGCCCAAATGAGAATAACAATACCATTGCCCATGCAACAATAGGAATATTACGAAAAACGGATGCAATGAATCTACTTAAGATACTAAAAAAATTATTAATTTTTGTGGTTTTAGATCCTAGAATAGCTAATAGTAGGGCAAAACAACTAGATACTGTTGTAGCCGCAATTGACATCATAATGGTGTCTTTTAACTTTTGAAAAATCGATGGTAATTTTTCTAATGCTTGCTTATTAGGATAAAAGCTTGAAAACATCCATTTTACAGCTTTGGGCACCGAAGTAAATCCTGTGATTACTTCATATTCCGTGATGATCATAGAAACAAAGGTACATATAGCTAAAAATAAAGCAAAAACTAAAAAGTCATTTCTTTTTTTACAAATATATCCATTTTCATACTTAGCTCCTTAATCAATAATTAGATTTCCTGCTTCAGTACCATATATCTGATAGATTTTTTCATTGGTTAATTCCTTAGGCGAACCATCAAATACCACTTCACCACTATTAATTCCAATAATACGATCAGAATATTTGATCGCAACATCTACTTGATGCAAATTAACCAAACAGGTAATACCTCGTTCTTGTGATATATCCTTTAAATAATCCATAATTACCTTTGAAGCATTTGGGTCTAATGATGCAATAGGTTCATCACACAAAATCATTTTGGGATTTTGTACTAAAGAACGAGCGATTCCAACACGCTGCTTTTGCCCACCACTTAACTCATCACAGCGTTTATACAATTGGTCCTTCAGACCTAGTCTCCCTAAAATATCAAATGCCTGCTTTTTTTCTTCCTCCGTATACTTACCAATCATTCCTTCTATAGTGGATTTATATCCTA
This sequence comes from Clostridiaceae bacterium 35-E11, assembly GCA_038396625.1. GTDB lineage: Bacteria > Bacillota > Clostridia > Peptostreptococcales > Thermotaleaceae. The sequence continues at coordinate 1,791,333 of CP121688.1, read as the reverse complement.
ATCGTCCATGAAGTACATTTTCAATCACACTAAGACGATCTACCAAGTTATAATGTTGAAATATCATGCCAATATTGGTTCTAAATTTTCTTAATGCATTTTTATTTAAATTCATCACATTATAGCCGTCAAAAATGATTTCTCCGTTATTCGCATCAACCATTCTATTAATGCAACGAAGCAGAGTTGATTTCCCTGCACCAGACGGTCCAATGATAGAAACAAACTCTCCTTCATTAACAGAGAAATTAACATTGGATAACGCCTTCGTTTGTTTGTACTGTTTCAATAAATCCTTTACTTCCAACAATACCATGTTAATTCCCCTTTATGCTTATTGTTTGTTAATTGTATCTATTTCACAATGCTAACACACAAAACGTGCCCACCTTTTAGTCTTAGTTGGATAATTCACGAATAGGATTAAACCATGCATCGTCCACGCTTATAAAACGCTCATTACCTTTTTTACTGAATAGCCCAACAAAATTGGCATCCTTTGGAACAAATATTTTTTCGTTGTTAGCTACTTTATCTGAGGTAAATGCATCAATTAGAGCTTTATAATCTTCTTCACTTAACACCTCTGTATTTGCAACAAATGGTGCATTTAAAACTGGTGTAACGGATATAAGTGCAAATTCTTCACCAGGAATCGTGTTGAATGGCTCTACTGCATCAGCTTTTACTTTATATACAGCTCCTGGACGATTTTTTGTTCCATCTACGTGCTCAATATAGTTATCTACACATGAATCACAAAATGCTGCCACATCCGCATTTCCAGTTAATAAATTTACTGCTGACCCTTGATGTGAACCACCATACAATACCTCTTTGAAAAATTTATCACTTCCACCTTCCAGTAAATCTTCTTGTGTTAAATTTGCCCATTCAGATTTTTTAGAAAAATATGACATGATACCAGCAGATGGAACCTTAAAGCCAGATGTAGAGCTATTTGAAACAAATGAGAATTTTTTACCTTGAATATTATCTATCGCATATTTATCTCCGTTTTTATATTCTTGTTCATTTCCTTTTTGAACTGCTAGCCAACTATAGTAAACTGCATCACCTAAGGTACCTGATTCACCACTGTTGACAACTAAAGGTAATACTTTGTCATTTTTATTATGGGCCTGTATATATCCCTGCGCGCCTAACCAAGAAATATGTGCATTTCCATTTACAAGGGTTTCGATTGCGATGGAATAATCGGTAGTTAATTTATGTTCTACGTTCTTTCCAGTTGCTGCTTCAACAATCTTTGCAAACTCTTCTCTTGCACCTTTTAAGTCTTCCCCAGATTCATTTGGATACCAAACCATTATAATTGTATCGTAGTCTTTGCTTGCAGATTTTGTTTCTGATGTACATCCCGTAAAAGCAATGGTACATAGAACAAGGGCCATTAATAGAGATACTATTTTTTTCATTTTTCTTCTCTCCTTCTTATTCGTAGTATGTGTTCGTTTGTAATATCTTTTATCTTTGCAGTAAGTTGTAAGTATGATTTTCAATTACTATTAGGAAAAACAATACTCTTATACGATTATATTGAGGAATTATTTTGTTTCTGTTTTCATTCTGTTAATTTCATATTAAATCTTTTATTACTTACTATAGCTCTCCTCTATTTATGGAATATCTTGCTTTTTATTTCATTGAATATCCTTGGATTTGACGCTCCAATAAAGGTGATTTTATTTTTATGAAGCTTCTTCAATGATTCTTCGAATATATAGGAGTCATATCCTCCTAATTCTCTCAATAAAATCACTGCTGCTGCATAATCCCATATGCATAATTTGGCAGACATATATACATTAATTTCTCCTGTAGCAATTTTACATATGGCTAGAGAGGCTGTTCCACATGCTCTATGTCCTCGGATTTCTTTGGCAAGCCAAGCTAAATCTACATCATAATGCCCTTTAAATATAGCTATCGTATTTAAGCTTATATCTACAATGGCTTCCTTGAGTTCCGTATCCTGATCAAGTCTATCCAGTCTTACACCATTCAAAAATGCCCCTTGTTTTGAGATCCCTACATACATATCATCCTTCATCACATCATATACCACCCCAAATAATGGCGTTTCATTCCTATATAGAGCAATAGATATTGCAAAATCCTTTTTAAAATGAATAAAATTCGTTGTTCCATCAATGAGGTCAATAATCCAAACAAACTCTTCATTTTTCATGCTATTACTTGTATTTTCTTCAGTAATGAAGCTATGCTCTGGGTATTTTTCTTTAATTTTATTCGTGAGATATCGTTCTACTTCTAGATCATATTTTGTAACTAAATCACGATGATCACTATTCTTAAAATTAATGGCTATGTCATTTTTCAATGCTTCTTTTAAGCTTTTACCTGCTTTTTTTACTAAATCTTTTGTAAGGTCTAAAGCTTCATCGATTTCATTATGGATGTATTCGATATACTCATTTGGCATGCATATATCTCCTATTTGAACATTAGAGCCATAAGTACCATGATAGTCACTTCCACCGGTTAAAATTAAGTTGTACTTATCCCTATATGCAAGAATCCTATTGTAATCTTCGTCGGTGTGATCTTGATGATAAATTTCAATACCATCTAATCCAATCTTCACCAAATCATCAATCAAATAATATGCATCCTGTTGACTAGGATGGGCCAAAATAGCGATTCCTCCATCTGCCTTGATTGCCTTCACTGCGTCAAATACATCCACATATTCAATATCCCTAGCACAAATGCCTTCTCCTTTAAATAGCTGTCGATATAATGCTGAATATATTTTGTCTGTATACCCTTTTTCTATTAATACATCCATCATATGCTGTTTGTAAAAGCACGTACTATCTTTTGCCTTCTCAGCAACTTCCTTTACTGTAATATCATAGCCATGCTCAACGAGCCTTTCTATTTGCCATAATGAATTGTTATGACGTCTCTTTATCATGTCATCGCATATTTTTCTTATATTTGGTGCATCTAACTGGAAATTAAAACCTAGTATATGGACTTTTTTATTTTTCTGAAAATCAAAGGCAGATATCTCAATTCCTGGAATGACATGAACCCCATATTCTTCACCTAATGCAATAGCTTTTTTCAAGCCATAAATTGTATCATGATCAACAATACCTAAGTGGGTCACTTCATTTTCTTTCGCCATTTTTATTGTTTCTTCAATGGAATAATTGCTATCGGATATATTTGTATGCACATGCAAATCTGCTTTCACAAGAATTTTCACCTCCTTTTGAAAATACTTTGGTCCTTACAAAAATTTGATTTTTATTAACTTAATTTGTCATAACACCTTTTTCCATATTAAATTCTGTATCACACAATCCTTCCATGAATTCTAAGTCATGGAAAATCCCTAACATCGTTGTTCCTTGGTTTTTTAATTGTTCTATGAGTTCCCTTACCCTTAACTTAGATGAATTGTCTAGACTGGCTGTGGGTTCATCGAGCAGTAATAACCTTGGTCGTTTCACCATTGCCCTAGCGATATTTAAACGCAATTTTTCTCCGCCTGAAAATGTATTCGGATAGCTATCCCATAATTCTCTATCTAGTTCGAAATGGGCTAGCATCTTTTCTGCTTCTTTTTTAGCATATTCCTTTTCCCCACCCATTTCTATCACCGCTTGCTCAACAATTTGACGAGCAGTGGTACGAGGCATAACATTTAGAAATTGTGATACATAACCAATCTCATATTTTCTTAGATAAATCATTTGTCTTTCAGTGGCTAAAGTTAAATCGATTAATCCAAATTTTTGTGAATTATACCATATTGTTCCAATTTCTGGATAATATGTTCTGTAGACAGATTTTAGAATGGTTGATTTACCACTGCCACTCTTTCCAGTAATACCTACAAACTCTCCTTCTTTTAATGAAATATAAATGTTCTGGCACGCCTTTATATGCTTTTTCAAGTTATGCAAAGTAAATGACTTTGATAGATTTTGAATGCAAAGTAAATCCGTCATTTTATCACCTATTTTCTATAATATTTGTCTACAAAACGATTGATATCTAATAAAAAATCATGAAACCTTTCTTTTATTGTCTCGTGTGACCAGTCCCACCATCTTATTTCCTCTAGCTTTTTAATAATTTCATCATCAAATCTTTTGCGAACTGGCTTTGCAGGTACCCCTACAACAATTGTATATGGGTCTACATTCTTTGTAACGACAGCCCCACTGCCAACAACAGCTCCATTACCTATTTTTACACCCGGCATAATAATGGCGCCGTGTCCAATCCACGTATCATTTCCTATATCGCTCTTCTGCTTTTTTCTCCACTGAAAAAACGCTTCATCATCCTCTACATCAAATCCATACATCTTCCTGCGATATGTGAAATGATGTAAAGATGGTCTTTCCATGGGATGATCCGTTGGACCAATTCTCACCATGGCTGCAATATTGGAAAATTTACCAATTTCTACGTTTTGAAAGAAACAAAATTCTCCAGCATAAGAATAATCACCAAACTTAACATTTTCAAAATAGTTATACATTCCAACTTCAGTAAATTGGCCTAGCTGTGAGTTCAAAATCTTACAATTTTCATGTATATATGGCGCTTTATTTAACTTTTTTTCAATCATATTAAATCCTATAATTTGTTTTTGACATTAATTTCCCATCTACGAAAACGGAAGTGATGGCAGGATAACGTTCTTCAATTCTTTCAATCACTAAAATATCGGCCTTTTTATTTTCCTTTATTGAGCCAATTTCATGATCCATATTTACTGCCTTAGCTGGGTTTATCGTTACCAATCTAAACATTTCGTGTAAATCATGGCCATACTCTTCATGTAATTTAAATATTGCATGTAATAATGCTGCTGGGTAATAATCACTACATAAAATATCTATACTATCATGTTCAATAGCTACTGCTGCTGATAAATTTCCAGAATGGGATCCACCCAAAAGTATATTTGGTGCGCCAGCTATGGTAAACATGCCACGCTTTTTTGCTTCTCTTGCCACTTTCAATGTAATTGGAAATTCGCTGATCGTAGCACCAAAGCTTTGTACTAAATCTATTTTTTCAATACTGTCATCATCATGAGATGCAAATGCAATACCCTTTTTCTTTGCTAATTCAGCAATTTCTTTCATCATCTCAATTGTCATTTTATCTTTACTCTGACTACTTACAATAATTTCATCAATTTCTAAATCTGTTAAATTACTATAACCCTTTAAGGTTTCGCGATATATCTCTAGATTTCGGTACTGTCCTTGCCCAGGGGTGTGGTCCATGATAGAAACGAGATGCACTTTGCCTTCATTGATATAAGCCTTTAAATGATCTACTTGCTCTAAATTGTCGATTTCAAAACGGGCATGGAAGCGATGGCGTATTAAATGTTTACTTGTATGGCTTCTATCAATTAAATCAATAAATTTACAAACATTTTCAGGACTTCTAATGGGCTTATTGCCAAATTCAGATGATTTATATAGGGAAAGGGAATGAAACATTGTCGTAATCCCATGACAAATTAATTGTTTTTCAGTCTCTCTTAGGCTTAATTCAAAATCCATTAAAGTAGTTGGTCTAGGTGCAGCCATATGCTCAATGTAATCTGCATGAATATCTATAAAGCCAGGCACAATATATCCTCCATTTGCATCTATGATCTCAAACGCACCTTTTAAATCGATTTCACCTTGTTTTGCTATTCTTTCGATAATGTCATTTTCAATCACTACATCATAGCCTGTTAAGATTTTGTCTTCCATTACAATCTGACCATTGGTAATTAAATACACGATGTATACCTCCTATATTTACAGTAATGAGTGAACCAATTGTTGTGTATATGGATGCTGAGGGTCTTCTAATATTTGATCTGTCAAACCTTGCTCAATCACACGGCCATTTAGCATGACAATTGTTCTATCGGCTAACATTCTAATGACACCTAAATCATGGGACACTACAATCATACTAATCCCTAGCTCATGTTGAATTTCTTTAATTAAATCTAGTACATTTGCCTGTACAGATAGATCTAAACCTGTTGTAACCTCATCTAATAATAATAAGGGGGGATTATTAGATAGTGCCTTAGCAATTTGAACCCTTTGCTGCATACCACCAGAAAAATTTTTAGGTGCTTCCTTCATCCGAAAAATTGGAATATTTACATGCTCCAATAACTCCTTCCCTCTTTTCTCCATTGTGCTAACATTTCTATTGCCTGCAGAAATTAGTTTTTCTGCTATATTTCCAATAGAAGAAAAGTTCATTTTTAATCCTAGAAGGGGATTCTGATATACCTTACCTAATACACTATTTCTAATGTATCGCTTTTGTTGTGATGTTTCATTGAATATATTACTTTCACCTTTTTTATAGTTACGAATATATGCTCCTCCTTGGGTTGCATTCTGATCGAAATATAGGCATTTCATCATAGTGGATTTTCCGCTTCCACTTTCCCCTACAACTCCTAATATCTCACCTGGATATACTTCAAAGGAAATATCTTGACATGCATATACCGTCTTACATGCTGGGCAGTAGTTCTTTTCCAATTTATCTGAATTTAAATCTTTGCATTCATTACAGCCATTACCAAATTGTTTTCGTAAATTTTTAACGGTTAATATTGGCTTTTCAAAATTGTCCATTACCTACACCTCCTCTAGCAGCTTATCTTATCGTTTAACTTACCTAAACAATAACTGGAATCATTACATTGATAATAAACTTCACCGGTTTTTTCATCTACTAATTCATCCATAAATACAGATTTAGAACCACAAAGCTTACATTTTTTATCTTCAAATGACTCAACCTCAAAGGGATAATCATCAAATGCTAAGGAAACAACCTTTGTATAGGGAGGAACAGCATAAATTTTCTTTTCTCGACCTGCTCCTAACAAAATCAAGGCTTTGGAGTGATCCATTTTAGGATTATCAAATCGTGGTATTGGGCTTGGCGCCATTACATATCTTTCATGAACACTTACTGGATGGTCGGCTCCCGTTGACATGTTTCCGTATTTCATAATCTGTTCAAATAACATTAACCAAGCACCACTATATTCTTTATCAGCATGCAGTCTCTTTGTCGCATACTCACTAGGTTCAACATAGCGAAGGGGCTCTGGTATAGGCACTTGAAGTACTAAAATTTGTTCTTCCTTTAAAGGACTTTCTGGTATTCTATGTCGAGATTGTATAATGGTGGCATCAGCTGTCTCATCTGTTTCTTCAATTCCTGTTGTTTTCTTAATTAACTTTTTTATATTCACCGCATTTACGGATTCATCGGAGCCTTGGTCAATCACCTTTAAAACATCGTTCTTTCCAGCTAAGGCTAATGTTACCTGTAATCCACCCGTTCCCCAACCACGAGCGATTGGCATTTCACGTGAAGCAAAGGGGACTTGATACCCCGGTATCGCTATCGCCTTAAGTGTAGCTCTTCTTATTTCTCGTTTAGACCCCTCATCAAAGAAAGCAAAATTGTATTCTATCTTCATCTTACAACGCTCCTTTTTTCGTTTTAACAACACTATCTAGTTTGGACTTGAAGGTTACATAATGAGGTAATTTCAAGTGAGAAATAAACCCAGTAGATTCGACTGAATCAATATGAAGCAAAACAAACTCCTCGTCATGGGTAGGATATCTTGGGTCAGCAGTTTCTAAGCAATGATCTAAAATACTCATCGCAATTACCTTCGTTTCATTTTGTCCATAGCAAATGCCATATCCTATTTCAAACGTCATCTCCGTTTGACCATTTTCTTTCTCAATAGAATTGGGAAATAGGGTTTCTACTTCCGTTACTTTTATTTCACCAATATAAAATGCATCCTCACCATCGTTTGAATGATTTAATGGATCATCTATATAAATTGGTAAGCTTCCAACACGAAGTTCTCCAATGGTTGGATGAATATCTCCATAACCTCTAATGGCTGCATATCCTAAGGAAGTAACAGCTCCAGTCTGTCCACGTGTTAGGATTTGTAACCTTTCACTTCTGTCCGTTGGAAATTCTATGCTTTTCTTCGTAACATCTCTAGGTTCTTTATTGTTTTCTTCACAATTTATCATTAAGCCTTGGTTTCTTAAATAATCTAATACCTTAGGTAACTTACTCATATCAATGTTTTTTTCGTCAATTTCCTTTTCGAAATTCTCTAACCATTTTAAGGACGCTTCCTTTGTTTCATCTACCAAATCAAAATCAATTAATCGATGGGTATAATCATAGGAAGCTCCTAAAATTTGTCCCCCTGGAATATCTTTAAAACTTGCTGAAATGCGACGTTCTATAATCATATCATCTGAATTTACAATCTTTGAATAGTGCTTTCTTGGGAGTGTTGAACGATAAGCTCTCAATAAAAATACTGCTTCTTCTGGATTGCCCTCTGCTTGCTTTATTGCAATTGCTGCTAACTCTTCGCAATAAATACTACTTTCAGACATTACCTGATCAATCAAACCACGCATTCCTGCTTCTATTTCCTTAACATTTAATATTTCTTTTTTCTTAAATCGCTCATATTTAAGTCTTTTGATGGACTCATCAATTGCAATGGTTCCACCTTTGACTGCTACATATCCCATTTATCTCACCAGCCTATATTAAAATTTTCGTTGTTCTAGGTATACATATCAAATTAGCGCTTTCATCCACCATTATCACATCTACGCCTAAAGGATATTCCATATTTTTAAATTTACGTTTTTCAATCCAATTCCCAACAACATCCACTTTTATATAATTTTCATCCTTTATTCCAGGCCCTGTTAAAGTAACTTTTTTATCATTAGTAATGCTCCTTGTTTCAACAATAATCGTTGCAGATTTATGGGGGTCAATTAAATCCCCTTCATAGGCTTTTTTAAAGGCCTTCTCTAAATCATCATCCTCGGCATCATTCATTACAAATATGAAGTTTGCATTTTCAACAGATTCTAATTTTGCATAGGTTAATTGACTTACAAATTTTGTGATTTTTTCTTCATTTCTAGAAAATATTTTGAAGCTTACTTCCGCGTCTAATAACATAAGCATCAATACCAACGTGGCATTATAAAATCCTATATCCAAATCAACTTTGTTGGCTTCCTCAATTATATTCGTTATGTGACCAGGTCTGGACATAGAAGCAACGACACTACGATATGCTTTTTGAATATCATGTACAAAGTCCAATTTCATGATTGATCTCCCCTTCATTAAATATCCATGGTTTCAAAGCTTACCTTTGTTTTCAAAACCTTAGCCCGATATTTATCTCTTTTTATTTTTATATTTTTTTCTTCATTTAGTAAAATCTCTGACCAACCCTCTGTTTCTTTTAAGCCACCATTGTATGCTGCATTAATCACTGCTAAATAATAGGCTAATGCTGGATTATTTCCATAAACAATTCCGATTCCTAAATTACCCTCTACGTGAACTTTAGCTTCTGTTACGAAAATCTCTCCTAAATAAAACAGATTCTTCTTTGCCGTTTCACGCATTTTTACCATTACAAGTCCATTGTTAGGTTCTTCGATTGCCTTAACATGATAGTGATCTCTTATTTCTTCAGCTAATTTTTTTGCAATCTCTATTGACCCTTTTACCAAAATCTCTGTTCTGCGACGTTTTTTCATAGCCCTACCTCCTCTACAATTGTCATTATATCTTGTTGCCAAGTGATGTTTTGTTAAGCCTATGTTGATTATTGTTAACTTTATATTAATTCCATGATTTCATAAAAAAAACGTCCTTTTCCTACAATAAGGAACGACGTTTGTCTGCAAACTAAAAGTTATGAATAGATCACTATTTAATCTCATATTTAAATTTGTCACTGCGGTAGATAATTTTCGTAACCTCTAAAGTTTTTCTAGTATATTTATCAATACAATTACTTTCTATAATGAGCATTGGAATTAGATTTGAGCATTCAAATATTTTTCGTTCAAAGTAAGTGGGAAATGATATACTTAACATACTCTTCGTAGAGTCAAATTCCCTGTATCCTTTGTCTTTATAATAGGCAAACATTGATTTAATATCTTTCCCCACCTTATCAATATCTTCAAACAATGATTTCGCTACATAGGATATGTGTAATGCAATAGGCTTATTGTCAATGAATCTTAATCTTCCAATTTTATATACTGTATCATTTGGATCAATATTTAAATCATTATAAATATTTTTGTTGTATCTAATTTCCTTACAAAACAGATTTTTAGAATCAAAATTATAGCCTTCATCCCTCATTTTCTTGCTAAAGCTTACATCCCCAGAAAGAGACAAATCAATTTTTTGTTGTTTATGATTTAGGTACCTTCCTTTACCTTGTTTAGAATATAAATAACCCATTTCTTCTAATCTGTTATAAGCTTTTCTAACAGTTATCCTAGTTACTTCATACTTAGCAACAAGGTCATTTTCTGATGGTAATTTATCATTTTCTTTATACTTGCCTGCAACAATATCCTCTAACAGCTTATCTATTATTAACACATCTTTTTCATCTTTCACATTAACCACTTCCCTAATAATAGATTGTTTTATATGTTCCTCTTTTATTTGAAAAGTTATTACATAAATTTTTGATAATTTTTTTAAAGTGTAAATTCATCGTTCTATAAATTCAATCAAAAATATATTTACTCAACAACAAATTAAGCCAATAGCCCCTCAAAATTATTTGTACTGCGATCTGAACATGATCAAGCGAACTAATTCTGCAGATTCCAAATCAATTCACTGTCCTACAGTAATATATTTAAATCCCTTGTTTTCCAATAATTCTCTTTCATAAATATTTCTTAAATCAAAAAAATATGGCTCCTTCATATTTTCTTTTATTTTATCTAAATCTAGATTTCTAAACTGATTCCATTCCGTGATAATAGCAAGAACATCTACATTATTCACAGCATCATATTCATCATTACAATATATAATTTTTTCTTCTATCTGTGCAAATACTTTTTTTGCTTGCTCCATAGCAATAGGGTCATATACCCTAAGGATGGCACTTCTCTGATAAAGGGCATTTAAAATTGTAGTGGAGGGAGCCTCCCTCATATCATCTGTTCTAGGCTTAAAAGCCAGTCCCAGTATTGCAAGTTTCTTTCATTCTACCCCATCTAACGCGGTTTCAATCTTATCAACCATAAGCTTTTTTTGATTTTCATTTGCTTTCACGGTAGCTTCGATCAATGTAATAGGAGAGCCATAATCTTGACCCATTTTCACTAATGCTCTTGTATCCTTTGGAAAACAACTTCCCCCATAACCTGGACCCGAATGCAAAGATTTTGGACTGATTCTTCCATCTCTTCCCATTGCTCTTGCCACATGTTGAGCATTTGCATTTGTCTTTTCACATAAGTTAGCAATTTCATTAATAAAAGTTATTTTCATAGCTAAGAAAGCATTGGATGCGTATTTTATCATTTCTGCAGTTTCTATATTAATTTGAATAAAAGGAATTTCATTTAAATATAATACTCTATATACATTTTTCATATCAAGTTCTCTATTTTTTCTTTATTGTTATCTACACAAATTACGTTTAATCCAAAATCTTACAAACAAGTTCCTGTTACTAAGCCTACGTAACCTGATCCAATCACACCAATTCTGGTCATCTATAATCTTCCTCGTGGTTCAAATTTTTCGCAATAAATCTATGCTGTCATCTTATTATCATGCAGTACAGAAGATTTTTCTAATATATAAATACTCGCTAATGTAGAGACTCTTAAGGCATAATAGATATCATTTTCTATATTTACGTTTTGTTTTTTGTAGGTATCTTCTAAATAAAGAATCGTTTCTAAAATAGTACTTTTTGTAAAGCTCTCTATCTTTAATATGGATAGGTTTAGTAAGTTATACCTTTCTAATTTCTTAAAAATTTTATGAAGTTTGTATTCATAGTTCATATGCCTTATTATTCCGTTGAATTTTTCACCTTGATGATAATGAGGACTGGAAAAAAAGTCTGATAAAAAATGATTGATGACGCCTAAATCTATAGAAAATTGTTCTATATTCATTTTATCAGTGGATAAAAGACGATTCATTTCATCTATAACGAAATACAAAGAGTCCTTCATGCAATGAGATTTAGATGATAATCTATATACTAAATCTGGTTTCATATTTCCATAAATAAAATTGTTTTTGTTTAGACGAATATTTAATAGTTTCTGGACATTTTCATGCACTTTTTGACCGATTAGCCTATGTGTGTTTACCAGCATCCATTCATCTCCTCATAAGAATTTTTCATTTTGTCCGCCAACATTTCAAACTACTATTTTTATAACTATCTTTATGCAGATATTTTTTTGTCTATATTATTTTCATATTCTATAGTCATGCTATATTTCTTAAATAGGTCTGTATATATCTTCTCCCAGTTTTTTGAAAGAGTATAATTTCTGGCATTTTCCTTTAAGCTACATCTCAGGTTCGGATCTTTTATTAAATCTATGATTTTTTCTGCCATATGATCTGGATTGTCAGCTTTAAAAGCTAATCCATTATACATGTCAATTAGATTTTCTCTTAACCCACCTGCATAAGGGCATACTACTGGTAGGCCCGAAGCCATAGCTTCAAGAATTACATTGCCATAAGTCTCACTATTTGATGGGAATGTGAAAATATCTGCTGAAGCATAATAGGTTTGAAGTTCTATACCAGATTTATAACCAGTAAAAATAACATTATCAATACCCATGCTTTTCCATATCCTCTTTCGTATCCTTTGAAGGACAAAGATTTATATAACTATGGGAATGGAACCATCTAAAAAAGTACCATAAAGTATTTTCTAAAAATTGTAAATTATAATATTTAAGATATTTAGGAAAATCTGTATGATAAGAAGCTACCAATGGAACATGATTTTCTTTCGCGTACTTTAATCCCATGATCCCAATAGAAAAGGGCGTAACAACATGAATGATATCAGGATTGAATCTATCTAGGGATTCTTTAATGCTCTTATATCGTGGAATTGCAATCTTACACTCTGGATAAAGGAAAAATTTACAGCTACTAAAAGTTATTGTATTGTCCATGATATTATTTTCTTTGCCAGGTATAAAAAATCTATATTCAATACCTTTGTAATCCATATGTTCCTTCATCTTCGCAAGGGTTTTGGTAACACCATTTATCTCTGGTAAAAATGTATCAGTAAATATTGCAATTCTCATATTTATTCTCCTCATTTTTACAAAATTATGATAAACATAAGGTTATTAAGCAATGTTATGATGCTAATTCGTAAAACATCATTTAAAAGACATTTATAAAATACTAAGGTTAATCATATGACCCATATATGCGATAAAACAGCCAATAAATACGTCCGTAGGATAATGAAAACCTAAATATATTCTTGAAATTCCAACTAAAATAGCCATTATCAAAAGTATTGGTGTAAGCACTGGAATATAATTTATTAAAGGCAATGCAAAGGAAAATGCTGTACAGGTATGACCCGATGGAAATGAATACTGACAAGCTGGAGGATTGTCTGCAATAGCATTTTTTAATATTTTGAAAGGTCTAGGTCTTCTTACCAACCGCTTAATAGAATGAACAATCAGCTGGCTAATCGTTAGGGTATATATTAGGTCCATTCCAATATTTCTTACCTCTTGCCTTGCAGAAAGAAAAAATAGAAAAGGAAAAGCAATTGAAAATACAGTAGACCCTATCTGTGTTATATTCCTCATAAGTATATCTAAGAAAGTGCAGTGAATCTTTCTGTTAAATAAATAGTATATCGAGACATCACTTCTTTTGATGCAATTTACCAATAAATCCATTATGATCTCCCTCCTTTATTTTAATTCTACCTCTGTTATATTATGAAATTGTTTTATTTTGATTAGAACAATGTTAAAAATACCCTTATTAATGTATAAATTATCCTGAAAATATCAAAATATCCTAAACTACTACAGTCAACTATTTCGTAACCTGTAGTGGTTTAGGATATCTCTTTAAAAATATAATTTTAGCATATTTCTTCACGTATTTATAATTATACCTTTATTCAATTATTTTCCAAACACATTTACAAAAATGTTATGACTTCATTAGCCACCTTTCTAACACCTTCTACAAACGGATCTATAAACTTTATCCATAAAAGTTTTATTTTCCCTGCGGATTTTTTGCTTTGTCCCTGGACATCCACTTCACAAGGTTTATTCTCTTCTGTTTTGTTCTCCTCTGAGTCTTGTGTCTCATCTTTTATGTATTCAATGTTTCCTTCTATGTCTCCATTAAATAAAATCTGAACATTCCATGCTTTTGATCGTTGATTTAGCATATGGATAATTTCTTCTTTTTCTTTTCCTTCAGCAATCCTAGGTTGACCACCTTTTATAAGAATAGGTATAACATTAAGCTTTGCAATACCTTTTTTATTGACCTCCAAATTAAAGATCATTGTTTGATTGCTTTGCTTTCCTCTAGCATTAAATACAAAGTTTCCAAGGCTATATACAATAGGCTTGTTTTTATAAATCTCAATTCCTTGTAATACATGGGGATGATGACCCATAATCAAATCTGCTCCACTGTCAATCAATTGTCTTGCTGCACGGATATCTTTTTTATCTGGATCACTTTGCAACTCTTTTCCCCAATGTAGAGATACAATGAGAAAATCTACTTCCTTTTTGGTTTTATCGATTGTTTCACAAACACTATCCAAATAGTAATCGTATGCACTCGTAATCCCTGCTCTTGCATCTGAAGCATACCAGTTCATATTGGGTATGACTCTAGAAAACGCCAAGAATCCTACCTTCATACCATTTACTTCCCAAATGGCTGGTTTTAATGCTTCTTCGTGATTTCTGCCACCCCCAGCATACTTTATTCCCATTTTTTTAAGGTTTTTCAAGGTTTCGATAAAACCATCCTGTCCATAATCGAGAATGTGATTGTTCGCAATAGCCACCCCATCTATCCCTGCAGACACTACTCCCTTTAATGTTTCTGGGCTTGATTGAAAGGTATATTCCTTATCAATCATAGCCTTGCCGCTCATTCCTATAGAAGTTTCTAAGTTTATTAATGCCAAATCCTGCTTATTCAGTATATGACTTACATATTTCCACGGATAATCTACACCATGGACTTCTATCATTTTTCCAACGCCACGAGTAAGCAAAACATCTCCCATGATGGATATACTAATATTTTGATTTTTTCTTTCTGCTGCACATATCCCATAAACATTTGTTAATATGATGATCATAACAAATAATATAGTTTTCTTCCTCATCTCTCTATAACCCTCAATCCACTTTTATACACTCGTTACTCTATTTTGATTTTCTCTTACGATGTTTAAAAAAAGAATGGCTTTGTGCACCATTCTTCTAATAATCTTTATTTACATTCTCCGTTCCTTCAACAATCGCTACGGATGCACTAGCTCCTAATCTCGTAGCACCTGCTGCTATCATGTTTAAGGCAGTTTCTAAATTTCTTATGCCCCCAGAAGCTTTTACTCCAATGTGATCTCCAACAACTTTTCTCATAAGTTTGACATCTTCTTCTATTGCACCTGCATTAGCAAAGCCTGTAGATGTTTTTACAAAATCAGCTCCTGCCTCTACTGCTAACTCACAAGCTTTTATTTTTTCTTCTTCTGTAAGTAAGGAGGTTTCAATGATCACTTTTAATAAAGCTTTATTTTTTAATGTCGACACAATACTGTGAATATCATTTCTTACATAATCATAGTCTTTATCTTTTAATGCGCCAATGTTTATAACCATATCAATCTCATTCGCACCATTTTCTACAGCAATCTGCGCCTCATACGCTTTGGCTTTTGTATCCATAGCACCTAATGGAAATCCAACTACAGCTGTAATCTTAACATCTGTTCCTCTTAGCTGATCTTTTACTAAAGGGACATAGTAAGAATTAACACAAACAGAATAAAAACCATACTGTTTTGCTTCGGAACAGATTTGTATAACATCTCTCTTCTGCACTTCTGGTTTTAAGATTGTATGATCAATATATTTAGAAATATTCATAAATGGAGTCCTCCAATTTATTTCAATACCTCAACTTCATCGCCATTTTTTAATCCTGCAGCATTTCCTTCTTCTATGTCTACATGCATTTCAAGAGCATAGCTTGGACTAACTCTTACTAATACATTTTCAAATACTAACCCTCTTTTGCCTCCTACTCTTACACGTACTAAATCTTTATCTACTACTTCAAATTTTTCTGCATCTGAGGTATGCATGTGAATATGTCTAGCTGCTGCAATAACACCTTTATCAATTGTTACCTCACCCTTTGGTCCAACAATTTTTACCCCTGGACTTCCATCTAAATCTCCAGAATCCCTAACTGGAGGCTTCACGCCTAAAACGAATCCATCTGCAAAAGCTATTTCTACTTGTGTTGCACTTCTTGCAGGTCCTAAAACTCTTATACCTTTTATTGTTCCTTTTGGTCCAACAACATCCACTTTTTCATCAGCTGCATACTGTCCTGGCTGTCCTAGATCCTTAATCTTTGTCAATTCATAGCCTTCACCAAATAAAATTTCAATATGTTCTTTACTTAAATGGATATGTTTGTTCGATAACCCAACGGTAACTAAATTATTTGCCATAACAACACTCTCCTCTTTATTTAAATTTTCATTGTTGTCTCTAAATAAAATCCTCCTTAGGAGGATGCAAAATAAATTTTACAAGAAAACTTCTGTGTATACAATACGCCTCCATTATATATCTAGGATATGAAAAAATCAATAAAAAAATATTATTAAAGTGTAGAAGATATTTTTTTCCCTGCCTCAAAAGCTTTGGCTAGTATCTCTCTTCTATTTTTTACAAAGGTTTTATCTGTATTATCTATTAAAATATTTTCTTCATATTTGGCATTTATCGCTTTAAAGAATAACTCCATCACGATTGTTGCCCCAATAAATCCATTTTCTGACTGTTTTGCCCCAGCAACACATACAAATAGCCCTCTTCTTTTTTTCGTTTTATCAATAGAAGATTTGTTTAAAACATATTTACTTGACCAAAAAGCCTGGCATCTGTCAATCATGGTTTTTGTGATAGCACTTACGGAGTTGAAATATAAAGGAGATCCAATAATAATGATATCCGCTTCATTAAATTTTTGATACATTTCTTTCATATCATCCTTTATAAAACAAGTCCCTGTTTTTTCACAAGCCCCACATGCTATACACGGATGTATATTTCGTTTTCCCAATTCAATTTTTTCAACAGAAACTTTATTTTGCTCCATCCCTCTTATTACTTCATCTAGCAATGTATCTGTATTCATCTTTACTCTAGGACTTCCCAAAATGACCAATGCTTTCAATTGTATATCCTCCCATACAAAATTTCGTCTTTTAGCTTAATTGTCTATGCATAACATAGAGATTTTAAATCTTCTTTTTTATATTACTATATTTTTTTATTATTGCTAACCCCAAAATACATAAAGACCATGAAATTATTTAAATTCTTCCCTGCTCTTCAATATATATTCAAGCTTAATAATTTCTTTCTACCAAATATAAAAAAGAGCACTTACTGTGCTCTCTCCCATTATTCTGCTCCCCATTTACCTTTTTTCATATGAATTTCAAGCTCTGCAGTAATCATTTTTCTTAAAAATACTGCTTGTTCTTTCGCTTTATTAAATATTGCAACACATCCAGGATCAAGATCATCTTCTATTCCAGCTTCTGCAATATCTTCAACCTCTTGAAGTACATTATAAAGCTCCATATGTAATCCGTTTGAAAACTCTGAACGAACAACTTTTGTCGTATCTTCTTCGCTTAAAGCAACAAATTTTTCTTTAGGTGCTCCACATTTAGGACACTTATCTGGTGCATCATCACCAGTATGAATATAATTACATACCTGACATTTAAATAATTTCATTTTCATCATCCTTCCTCAAAATATTCAACAGTTCTATTGTTATATATATCCCACTATTTCTCTGTTAAACATTTTTTATCTCATAGAATCAATTCTATTTAAAATCTCTTCCTCATCTAACTCATCTGCATTGAGCATAACGACAAATTGATTGTTGGAAGGGATCTCTACAGCTTTGATAGAAGGAGGATTTTGATAACCCGCACTTTCTGAATATATAATAGCATCAATGGGTCTATCAGTTTCATTCATATCCGTTACCAAATATCCTTTACCCTTTAATCGCTTTGTAATATGGTCTAACCCTGTTTGTACGGCTATTACCTTCTCCATGCTATCTACCTCCTTTAACTTTCTTCATTTATAGTGCTCATTATTTTGTCTAATATACGTAAATCAACAGAAAAAGATCACTTAAAAGATTATTTATCACATTTTTCTTTTAAGTGATCTTGTTTTGCTTTACCGTGATTCAATTATCACTTATACCTTAAGCCATTGCTCTTTCTAACTTATCTAGATATTGAATAGGGAACATTCGCAATAATTCTTTGAACTGTTCTACCGTTAATCCTTGTGTTGTCGTATAGATCCTTATTTTTTCATCTACATCTGCATTTCTAAATTTTTCCTTAATGGTTTCAAAGTTTTGAGTTTGTGCGATCATATCATTTATCACTCCTATACAAGATCAATATATTTCTCTATTAGTATAGGAATGTATGAATTTTTTTATTCTTTAAATGGGGAAAATAGGGAAAAACTTTATTCACATATCTTTCACCCTAATTGGATCAATGTTTTGTACATGCCTTTTAGATAAATCTATCTAGCGATTATGCAATCTCTTTTTCTCTCAGCTTGCCAAGCATATCTATAGTCATCTTTCTTAAATTATATTCAGTCTTAAAGCCCCATTCTTCTATTGCAGCCGTGGCATCAATTGAATTTGGCCAACTTTCAGCGATTGCTTGTCTTACCGGGTCTACATCATAGTCCATTTTGAATGTAGGAATGTGCTTTCTGATTTCTGAAGCAATTTCTTCAGGTTCAAAGCTCATCGCAGTAATATTAAATGCATTTCTGTGCTTAAGTTTAGAAGAATCAGCCTCCATTAATTGAATGATTGCATTTAACGCATCAGGCATGTACATCATATCCATGTATGTTCCTTTGTTTATGTAGCTAGTGTATTTACCAGATTTTAGCGCTTCATAGTAAATATCAACGGCATAATCTGTTGTTCCTCCTCCTGGAGGCGTAACATAAGAGATCAGACCTGGAAAACGCACTCCTCTTGTATCCACACCAAACTTATAATAGTAATAATCACATAATAATTCTCCCGACACCTTATTTACGCCATACATAGTAGTTGGTCTCTGAATGGTGTCCTGAGGTGTATGATCTTTAGGTGTTGACGGTCCAAAGGCGCCAATTGAAC
The DNA here is from genome assembly GCA_038396625.1 of Clostridiaceae bacterium 35-E11. GTDB lineage: Bacteria > Bacillota > Clostridia > Peptostreptococcales > Thermotaleaceae. Next base: position 1,771,878 of record CP121688.1, on the reverse strand, counting down.
TTGGCGTAAAGAACTGGCACTCTAATTCTCTTGCAATTTCTAAAGCATTCACAAGTCCACCCATATTAATATTCCAAGCAATAAGGGGCTTAGCTTCTGCAACAGCCGACAATAAAGCTGCCAAATGGATCACAGTGTCTACTTTGTATTTTTTTCCAATTTCATACATTTTTTCTGCATTTGTTACATCAAGGACTTCAAAGGGACCTGATTGTACTACTAAATGTTCTTGTGGTTTTTTGATATCTGTAGCTATAACATTATTTGCCCCATATATCTCCCTCATTTTCACCACTAATTCCGAACCAATTTGACCTAGTGATCCTGTAACCAATATTTTTTTCATCATGTATACCTCCTTGTCATTAATAGTAATCTGTTTCAAAACATTTGTATCTAATATGCGTACATTTTTTCGAGATAGAAGTCAACAACAATCTATGCCACATCTGTTTTGCTTTATGTGTTATGTTGTAAAAATACAGATTCATAGAGATTTCATTATGAGTTTTCAAATAGCATACACATTTTTTCATTACAATGAACCATCAATATATGACCGTATTATACGGACAGTATAGCATGATTTGAAAATTTTATCAATATTTTTAAAAGATTTTATATCTTTAAAAAAACAAGAGGAAAATTTTATTTTTTAATTTTCCTCTTGTTGCAAAATTTAGCTATTTTATTGTAAAAATACATGTTTTATAAGATTTAAGCTGTATCATTTCTTCGTTCAATAGACTGCAAAAATAGATTTGATTATTTTTCATAAATTTCTCTTTTTAAAGTACCCACAAAAGGCAAGTTTCTATATTTTTCAGCATAATCAATACCATATCCGATGATAAATTCATCAGGTATATCAAAACCTTTATAATCAACCTTCATTTCTACTTTTCTTCTCTCTGGTTTATCTAATAGTGTACATATTTTTAAACTCTTAGGCTTTCTAGATAATAGATTTTCACATATATAATGTAATGTAAGTCCTGTATCAATAATATCTTCTACAATGATTACATGCTTATCTTCTATGCTATGATCTAAATCTTTGATAATCTTCACTACTCCTGAACTTGTTGTAGATAAGCCATAGCTTGATACAGCCATAAAGTCAATGGTTACGGGAATATCTATTTTTCGCATTAAATCGCTCATGAACACATTTGCTCCCTTAAGTACACCTACTAATACTAATTGTTCTGCATCTTGATATTCCTCTGAGATCTGCTTGCCTAATTGACTAATTTTTTCTTCTAACTGTTCCTCAGAAAATAGAACATTTTCTACATCATTATACAAATTGTTCACCTCATTCATTTCTTGATAAAGATATTATAACACAATTACATTAAATATGTACATTTAATTTAAAACCTAATTTATTGTTCGTATTTACATATTACAATCTACAAGACCGACTATTTAGACGGCTTTGCAAATTCTACATATTTTAATTCAGATTCTAAAAACCTTGCCAGGGTATAAATAACATCTGACAAACGATTTACATATTTTATCAAAAGCTGACTTACAGGCTCATGACGGTTTAATGTCAGAATTCTCCTTTCAGCCCTTCTACAAATCGTCCTAGCTACATGTAAAGCAGCACTTTGCTTATTTGTACCAGTAATAATAAATTTATCAATTTGCTCAATTTTAGCAATATATGTATCAATAATATTTTCTAAAGCTTCAATATGTTTTTCTGTTATTTTTTCAGGAAACTTTTCTCTATCTAATGTAGCTAGTTCGCCAGCTACATCAAAGAGTTCTCGCTGTATATTATAGATAATCTTTACAATTTCTGTATCTTCAACAAAATTTCTAGCAAATCCTAATGAAGAATTTAATTCATCAATCGTACCATAACTTTCCACACGTATACTATCTTTATCTACTCTCGTATTGTCATATAAACTCGTTTTCCCCTTATCTCCTGTCTTAGTATAAATCTTCATCTTTTTCCCTCCTAACTATTTTTATATTTCATACCCTTTTATCTAAAAAATATTGATAAGTTTTAAAATTTCTTTTTCCTCTTTATTCATCATCAATTTTGTATTCAACATCATTGACGATTTTCTTTTTATTAAATAAAACCTTATCTTTTACTAGATAATTATCAAGCTCATCGGATATTTTTGAAATCAAATACATCACGATCATCGCATCATCTATAAGCCCAAAACCAAAAATAGGATCACTAATAATATCAATAGGACTCAATACATATACCATACTTGCAAAAACCAGTATTTTTTTATAGATCTTTATTTGGGGATCTTTTAAATATTTAGGCAATACACCTATTCTTTTCAACAACTGTATGATAGATTTAAGATATTTCCTGTCTTTAAAAGCTCTTCTACTTATGGTTCTCACCTTCCTTGCAGCTAACTTCGTGATAATTTACCTCTTATTTTACATACACTCTATTATGATTATTATCTTCTGTCTCCTTAAAATTATGAAAGAAATTAGATCTTTTGTGTACAAGCAGTCATAATCTATAAGTAGTATTCATATATTTAAAATATAGGACAAATCTAATCCTTATTTTTATGATGCTTTCAATAGGATTTAGAGATATTCAAATGTTTTTTGGAGGTTTATCAATGACCATAAAGTATATAAATAGAAATTTTAGAAAAACCATACCAATTTATGAAAAAATCAATCCTGTAAAACTTATGCACTTTACAACAATATTTGGTGACCTTTGTCATACCAAATTCACATGCAAAATACTTACGAAAAAACATGAAAATACTTGGATTTTTCAATACAAAGCCAACCATCGTTTATATATAACTGTAAGTTTTTGTGACAAAAGCACCGAAAATTTTGCTTATGCTGTTATTCAAGATTTTATCTTTCCTCCATTACATAGCCATCAACAATTAGATAATAGGATATTAAAACTTCTTATCCAACATATGCAATGTTTAGATATAGAAATGCTTATTTTTCAAATAAAACATCCTATCCATATTTCTTTATGCAGAACCCACGGATTTAAGCCATTCACCTTCAATGAAATGGCACTCTCTTTAAAAACTAAGTTTATTCCTAGCTCAAAACGTATCTAAACCTTCTTAAAAATTTAAAAAATTCTATTGTATGCTATTTACATCATGGCTTATTTTTATCCTTAAAAGGCTTAGAGCGTTCCATTCTCTAAGCCTTTTTTGTTTGTGCATGTGTTATCATATCGATAAAAGATATACACAAAGTTATAGTTGGGCTTTAACCATTTTTGTCATCATTTCTTTTACTTGTTTATACGCTTTCATTTCATATTCTAAAACTTGCGTTTTTGTTTCATTCATGATCAAAACAGAGAGCATGTCTTCTCTATTACCTAAGAGAAATTCTTCATTACTTCCTTTATATGCTTCTTTTTGCAATAGCTCCTTATCTTTAAACATCCCTACAATAATGTATTTTTCCGTCTGTGTTTCGTCACTAAAAGTCAATTGCATTTCAAATCTACTATTAAAACGAATTTGTTCTAAATTATCATTCATTAAAACTTCATTAGCATAACCTATAAGGCTTTCAATATAAGGGACTCTTATAAATTCATTCATTTTTTCCTCCTGCACAGCGTTTATCATATTTTCCATCCGATTATATCATATTTTTTTCATAAATCTCAATATCATTTACCTCTTTGTTTACTTTAAAAATAATAGGGTAAGCATTAATTGTTAAATTATTATATAAATTATTTTTTAGAAATAGTCATTATTGAAAAAGGCATATCGAACCATACTAATACTATAAAATATATATATAGAAAGGAATGCAAGTCATGAATGAAAAAGAAAGATTAGCATTAGGAAAAAAAGCATCATGGATTGGTATTATAGGTAACATCCTCTTAACCACTTTAAAAGGGATAATAGGGTTTTTCGCAGGTAGTACGGCAATGATTGCAGACGCTTTCCATTCTGGCTCAGACATGGTTAGTACGGCCATTGTACTACATGGGATAAAAATATCTCATCAACCTCCTGATGAACGCCATCATTATGGTCATGCAAAGGCTGAATCTATTGTTGCCAAAATAATTGCCATCATTCTTATTGTCACTGCCGCAGGTATCGGAACATCTGCATATAACTCTCTAAAAAATCCTAACTTAAAGCCACCTGGTTCCATTGCAATTTATGCTGCTGTGTTATCCATCGTCGTTAAAGAATGGATGTATCGTTATACTGTAAATATAGGAAATAAAATACAAAGTCAAGCGTTAGTAGCCGATGCTTGGCATCATCGAACAGATGCTTTTTCTTCTATCGCTGCCTTAATTGGGATTACTGGCGCCGTATTGGGTTTCCCAATTTTAGATCCACTCGCAGGTATCGCTGTTGCTATTATGATCATGCGAGCTGCATTGTCTATCTATTGGAATGCTATTACTGAATTGATGGATACGGCTCCTCCTAAAGATACCCTTCATGAAATTGAACGTATTGCTTTAATGGTAGAAGGTATTAGCAGTGTCCATGAAGTTAAAGCAAGAAAGCACGGTAATCAAATCTATGTAGATATGAAAATTTGTGTAGATCGATATATGACAGTAGAACAAGGTCACCATTTGGCATCCCTCGTCAAACACAATATTCTTAACTCTATGAATAACATTAAAGATGTTCTGATTCATGTTAATCCTTGTTCATCTGAAAAAGATAAAATACATAAAAATGGTATTTTTAAAAAAAAGGATAAAAATTAAAGTTTATCCTTTTTTCTAAAAGCAAATTTTTCTAATCCTGGCATAACAATTTTAAATAAATTTCTTTTTTCTATGTTTAGAAACTTTACTCTTCCCTTTCCTTCAAACATTTTATCTATCTTTTGCAGTCCAATACCTGTTCTTAAAAATTGGTTGTCTTCATCTAATAACAAAAGACGGTGATACAGCCAATTATTTCTTCTTGATGGATTAATTTCTCTCATAATGGTATGAATATTATTTCCTTTTGGTAACGTTCCCGGATTGCTAATCTCCACCTTATTATCTCCTATTAACACCACAATATCTCGTGTGATATCCATATAATCTCTATGTACAATGGCATTGGCAATGGATTGAAATATTGCTTCTCTTGGATAGTCAATATTCTTTAAATACGTATCAATAAAATTACGACACCTGTGCAACATTTCAATGATATTTCCTTCAACAATCTTTGTAATTTTTTCTTTCCCTTCGAAAGTAATAATTTTTATTGAAGAATAAGGAAGATATTGCTGAGGTCTATCGCAGAAAAGCAAAGTTCCACCTACAGTAGGATGAAACTTTCCTGTCTCACTGTCAAAACGAATAATACCCAAATTATTCAATACTTCTTTTTCTATATTCTTTTGAGGAAATAGATTCATTTTTTTTAAATACCCATCAATACGCTCCTTATTTAATACTTCTAAATCTAAATGATATACTGGAATTAATTCGTTGCTTATCAAGCCCACCTCTTGAAACATACTAGCAATTTCATCTCTTCTGGCTATATCTGTGGTAGAGCCTCTACGAATATAAAAAGCTCCTGTCTGTCGCATTTGATGAGGTCTTTGCAAACTTTTAAATATAGTGATTACACCAATATACTTCTCTCCATACTTTATATTTTCTACTCTTAGATTTACAGGTGGATCACATCGGTGGCTGATCACTTGCTGCATTCTTTCCTCACTGAAGTTTTGGAGATTTACGCCTACAATATCTTTTGTTTTGTCTCGTATACCTACAACTAAATATCCTCGCCCACCTACACTGTTTGCAATAGCGATAACATCCTTTGCAAACTCTTTTTTTTCAGATTCTGTATCAAGATTAAAACTTTCTTTAAAATCTAGCTTTGTTCCTTCTTTTTGTTTGATCAATAATTTGAGTTTTTGCAAATCCATTCAACCATTCCCTTCGCAAATGGTAAAATACTACAACCTACTTCTTATTATAACTTATGCTAAAGATTTATGATTTATTTTATGTGAAATTAGCAAAAAAATATTTTACCATGCAAATTGTGGCAAATATTTGATAATATTTATTATACATGATAATATTATTTTAGTAGAAATGAATGTGGAGTGATCATATGGATTTTAGACAATTAGAAACTTTTGTAATGATTGCACGCCTAAAAAGTTTTTCTAAAGCTGCAGATTATCTTTTTCTGACCCAGCCAACTATTAGTAACCATATCCAAAATCTAGAAAATGAATTAAATACTATTTTAATTAATCGCTCAAATAAAAAAGTAACTTTAACCAAAGCAGGAGAAATGTTATTCGCGCATGCCCTAGAAATACTTAATAAAAGAGATCAAGCTTTGTTTTCCTTAGAAGCGTTCAACGGCAAAATAGCAGGTACTTTAGAAATTGCTTGTAGCTCTATCCCTGAGCAATATATTCTACCTCCATTGCTTCATTCCTTTAATAAAATTCATCCCGATGTTCAGTATCATTTGCTTCACTATGATTCTCAACAAGTTGTAGATGCTATTTTATGTGGTGAAATTGATTTTGGCATTGTAGGTGCAAAGGATGACACAAAGCAACTTAGATATATAAATATTATGCAAGACAAGCTTGTAATCATCGCACCATATTCTGATCCATATCAATCAATGGATAAAATATCAATAGATCTATTGTTGAAAGAAAAAATGATCTTTCGGGAAACTGGGTCTGGAACTAGAAAGATTTTTGAGAAAGCTCTTCATTCTCATAATATATCTTTAGAACATTTAAATATCCTTGCCTATATAGAAAGTACTGAAACGATTAAACAATGTGTAAAAAAAGGTATGGGAATTTCTATTATCTCTCAATTAGCCATAGAAGAAGAGCTTCAGTATAAAACGATTAAGAAAATTGAATTAGAAAATATGGATTTATGTAGAAACTTCTATTTTGTCTACCATAAGCATCGAACATTATCTCCTCTGGCAGAAACCTTCAAAGATTTTGTTTTAGAAAACTTAAAGATTTAAAGTAAGTGTAAAAGTCGAGTTTACACTCGATTTTTTATGAATTCAAAAAAGCTTTATATGCTTTATACGTCATATAGACATCCATTTTGCTAACAATCTCCATGGGAGCATGCATGCTTAAAACAGCAACCCCACAATCTACAACTTCAGCTCCATAGTTTGACAATATGTAGGCGATCGTCCCACCTCCACCCTGATCTACTTTCCCTAATTCTCCTATCTGCCATAATATATGATTCTCATCAAATATCTTTCTTATTCTTGCTAAAAATTCTGCATTTGCATCATTTGATCCTGATTTACCTCTAGCACCTGTATATTTTGTTACAACCACGCCTTTTCCAATAAATGCTGCATTTCTTTTATCTAAAACATCTGGAAAATTCGGGTCAAATCCAGCACCTACATCCCCCGACAAAACATAGGATTTTGCAAGAGCTCTTCTCACCATTAAATCTGTATAGTTTTCACTTTGCAGAGCAATTAATTCTGCAACCACATTTTCGAAAAATCGTGACTGCATTCCTGTATTCCCCATGCTTCCAACTTCTTCTTTATCAACCAACAAAGTTACAGCTGTTTTTACAGGATGATTTACTTCAAATATGGCCCTTATACCTGTATAAGAACATACTCGATCATCATGGCCATGAGCGCCAACTAAGCTTCTATCAATCCCTACATCTTTTGCTTTTCCTGCAGGAACAATTTCAATTTCAGCAGTTAAAAAATCTTTTTCTTCTATACCATATTGCTCATTTAATAATTTTAAAATATTAAATTTTACTTTTTCTTTCATTTCATCATCATTATAAGGAATACTTCCTACTAATACATTTAAGCCTTCACCTGTAATGCCTTCAGCTAATTTTTTCTCATACTGATCTTTTGCTAAATGGGGTAATAAGTCTGTTATAAAAAATACAGGATCATTTTCTTCTTCTCCAATAATAATATCAATTTTCTCTCCTTTTCTATTGATCACCACGCCATGAAGTGCTAAAGGAATAGTCGTCCATTGATACTTTTTAATACCTCCGTAATAATGGGTTTTAAATAGCGCTAGTCCTCCATCTTCATACAAAGGAAAAGGTTTTAAGTCTAACCTCGGCACATCTATATGTGCACCAATTATGTTCATCCCTTGTTCAAGTGGCTCTTTGCCCATAACAAGCAACGCTACGGCTTTTCCTTTATTGTTTGCATAGATTTTTGCACCTTCTTTTAGTGTTCTTTTTCCTTTAATAAGATCTTCTATGTTTATATAACCTTGCTCCTCTGCCTGGCTGATCACTTCTTTTACACATTCTCGTTCTGTTTTCCCTTTATTTAAAAACAATTTATATGCATCATTAAATGCAAATACAGATTTTCTTTCCTCACTATCTAAATGCTCCCATACATTCTTAAATTTTAATGTGAGTTTGTCTTTACTATCTTTGCTTGATATTTTTTGTTCCAACACAATCCCTCCATATCATTGAAATGATTTTTTATGGCAAATTTTACTTATTCTATTTCTATTATAACAACTTTTATTATAATTTTAAATTTGCTTCTAAGGCTATTGTGCTCTAAATAGGTTACAAGTATGTTGTAAAACAGTACATAAAGTATTTTATGTTCCTCTAAGTGAAAAAGACTTAGGAGTACTTCCCCTAAATCTTTTTTATATTATGTTTATATGCATAAATAGCAGCCTGGGTTCTATCATTTACTTCAATTTTTTTGAATATATTTGAAACATGATTTTTAACAGTTTTTTCGCTAATAAACAAGTCTTCTGCAATTTCCCTATTATTTTTTCCTTCTGCAATCAAACTTAATACCTCATATTCTCTTCTTGTTAATTTATCTTTACTATATGCATCATCTATTTTTCCTTTTTTATTATATTCTTTAACTAACGCTGAAGTCAGTGTAGGGTGAATATAGGCTTCTCCATGATAAACATCTCGAATAGCTTTTGTCAAGCTTGCTGATTCAGCGTCTTTTAACACATATCCAGAGGCGCCAATATTGATTGTTTCAAAAAGGTACTCCCTATCTTCATGAATCGTCAACATAATGATCTTAGAATCTGTACCCATATCCTTTAACCTTCTTAAAGCTTGAATTCCATTCATTTGAGGCATATTAATATCAAGTAGTATTACATCTGGTTTGAGCTGCTGTGATTTTTTTATGGTGTCTTCTCCGTCCACAGCTAATCCTATGACTTCAATATCTTCCTCTAATTCTAATATTTGCTTTAAGCCTTGTCTCATTAAAGCATGATCATCTGCGATTAATACTGTGATTTTTGCTTCCATCATATTGCTCCCTCCTCATTTTTTAGCGGAATAGTTGTTTTGATTCTAGTACCCATGGATGTCGTGCTTTGGATATCTATCTGCCCATTTAATAACTCTACTCTTTCCTTCATAATATATAGACCATATCCACTTTCTGTTTTATTTTGCTTTAATACACTTTCCACATCAAAACCTAATCCATCATCTATGATAAGCATGTGAATGAACTCAGTCATGATTTCTAATTTTATAATTACTGAAGAAGCTTTTGCATGTTTTCTAATATTGTTTAAAGCTTCTTGAATAATTCTAAATACAACTAATTGAATAGTGGAATGAATCGCTTCATTTTTTGAAGATACTGAAAAATCGACATTCGTCTGCGTTTCGTTTTCAAAATTAATAATAAATCTTTGTATTGTTGGTATCAGTCCCAAATCATCTAAGGACATAGGCCTTAAATTATAGATGATTTTTCGCACATCTTTAAGACAACCTCGAACAATGCTTTTCAATTGATTTAATTCATATTTTGTTTTCTGCATATCCCTATCAATTAGCCGTTCGCATATTTCTGCTTTAATAACAACATTTGCCATCGATTGTGCGGGACCATCATGAATTTCTCTTGCTATTCTCTGTCGCTCTTCTTCTTGGGCTCTAATCACTTTTATACCTAAAACTTCTTTTTGCTGCATTCCTTCTAAATGCTCAAATACATCCTTTAAATTTCCACTGAGGTATCCCATTGCTACACTTACTTGTGTAATTAATTTTTCAGCATGACTCACAACCTCATATGCAGCTTTTAGTCTTTTTTCTAAGTCTGATCTTTGTTTAATCAAATCCCTTTCTTCTTGCCTTTTTAAGGTTATTTTTATTTGGAAGTCATTAGCATCCTCATAAGCAGATTTAATATCTGTTTCTGTAAATTTATGAAAATCCCGACTTACTACTAACAAATGTTGCCTACTTTTTTTTTCTAATATTTCTAATGTGTCCACCTCATTTATGATCTCTACTGCCCTTTTTTTTATGGTTTCTAATTCTTTTTCAAGATTTTTACACTCATTTCTTGCTTTCTCTGCGATTTCAAAAATCTCGTATCTACCTTTATCAATGGCATCAATTGTATTCTTAATAATTTCATTTATTTTTTTTGTATTAATAGACGGTTTATACATCACACACCTCTAGTTCTATCTTTTATTCATCATAAAAATTTATATACTTCAGTAAACTTTCCCTGATAAATAAATGTATTCGACATTTTTTTATCTTTTTTAAATTCGCCACTGCTAAACAATATTCCTTCTTCATAGAATCTAAAATAGGAAAATAGGAATATAAGTCTAAATTTATTATGTCTTTACGCACTTTATAATGAAATAAACTGTCTAATTGTACTATAGACAGTTTATTGGTTTAAACCTTTTGAATTGAGTCTATTGCTCAATATTATAATCACATATTTTCCACTTGTTATTTTGTCGCTTTAAAGTAACAATATAATCAATTTCTTCTTGATATTGAGAAGATAATCCTTGCATCTTCCAATACATCTTCACTTTTGCCGTCATCTCACTTCTTTTATATACAACATGATTGATCTTCAAAATATGTACATCTAAGACTTTATCTATATCGGTAGGAAATTCCTGCACATCTTGAAAAGCTTGTATATCAAAGGCTAATAGTGGCTCCGCTACAATGTCTTTTAATTGATTTATGTATTGGCTTGGTTTATTATTTTTTTCATAAAGCTTATTCCATAGCTGTGCCCGTTGCTGAAAAAGTTGTTCAATAATTTGTTTTTCATTGCTAAATCCTTGTTCTTTTGGTATCGTCGTATTGGCATCAACAAAGCTACCTTTTCCATATATAATGACCACAACCAATATTAAAAAAAACAGCAAAATTTTTTTCATTTGTTAGTAACCCCCTAGATATTGTATGTTTAAAGCAATTATACACTAGGTATAGGTCTGAAATTTGGCTTTTGCTGTTGTCAAATCATATTTTTTTGTCTACATAAAATTCTAATTTTTTATTTTTCTATTATCGATTCCACAATTTATTAATACTTTAAAAACGTTATAACATGATCTTTATTGTTATTTGGTATATTATGGAACATGTCCTTAGTAATTGTCTAAAGACGTTTATACTTGTTGTATTTTCTTTTTTTCCTCATCTGTGAGAATATATTCTAAATCTAACAGTAAAACAATTTTATCCTCTAACTTTCCAACACCTGTTATATATTTTTTATCGACACCTGTAATAAGGTCTGGCGCTGGTTCGATATTTTCCTCACTAATCCTAAGTACTTGTGAAGCTTCATCAACTACAAATCCTACTTGTTTATTTTTGATACCAATTACAATTACCCTTGTATCAGAATTTATACCTGTATCTTCCAGGTCAAATCTTTTCTTTAAATTTACGATAGGTGTAATATCACCTCTCAGATTTATGATCCCATCAATAAACTTCGGTGTATTAGGCACGCGAACACTTTCTTTATATTCACAAATCTCTTTTACGTTCATTATATCTACACCATAGGCTTCATTTCCTAATTTAAAGATAACATACTGTTTTTCGCCCATATAATTAGCCTCCTTTTATTCCATATATTTGTTCTACGTACTGCCATGTCTTTATCTATAATATTCTATAAAATTGTCATTTTTCCTCTTTCGATTATAATAAAAAAGGATAAATTTACATTTATCCCTTTTAAAGAAGCCCCACATATGCTAATCTACAATCTCGATATTCTCCAATTGTTTTCTAAAATTTGCTCTAAAATTTTGCAAATACTCTTCTCTGAGACTTTTTTGCTCTGTTTTCTCAGCTTCAGTTAATCCTTCTTTCTTAGATTTATTTGCTAAAAAATTGATACGCTCAATTTTTTCTTTGGATATCATGCCTAACTTCACTCCTCTAATATTTATCTAATACAACATTTTACACAAAATAGTGTGTTTCGTCAAATAACTATCTTAGGTTTTTATTTAGATCTTTAATTCCATCTTGAACATAAGATTTGATCCAATCAATAATCCTTATATCTCCTAAAGGCATATCTCCCACAATTTTTCTTATTTCTCTGGTATCAAAAACAAAAGTTTTACTATCTAAGATATGTTTATATATATAATCAATTTGATCATTAGAGATAATGATTGTTACAATGGTATCTGCCATATTTCCCAAAGGGGCACGATCAATATGATTTCTTTCAAAAACTGCTGACACTTCCGTTCCCTTTCCTAAAGATGATTGAATGTGAAACCTTCCATTACATCTTTCTGCAGCAGCTTTAAATAAAGAGATCCCTAACCCTACTTTTCTTGTTGTTCGTGAAGTTATAAAAGGATTAGTTACTTTTTCTAATAATTCCTCACTCATACCATGCCCATCATCAATAATTCTTATTTCCATAAAATTTTTTTCTTGATCTTCCTCAATAATGATTTCAATAAAAGAAGCATTTGCACTAATACTATTTTGCACGATGTCTAATATGTGGAGAGATAGTTCTTTCATTTCTTAAAACCTCCAATAATGCTCTTGTTTACTAACACTTTAATGCATTTAAAATACTATCAATTGTCTTATCCTTTACTTCAATAAAACTTTCTCTTTCCAGTATATCTCTCAAATAATGAGCATCTGAATTTCGGATAAGCTGGTATTTGTTTAAATTCTTATATTTTTTTTCCATTTGTTCTACATTACATAATTTAGATATTTCTAAAGTTTTTATAGCTAAATCCATTGGTATAAAGCCTAGGTTAGCAATTATACTATAAACGCTTTTATCTACATGGGCTGGAATAACCACTCCTTTGACCTTGTGCATTTTATCAAATACTTCATTTACAGAGATATTTGCGGAAGAAATTAACATCTTCGTATTTTCTTTTATGATTTCATCCCGTACATTAAAAACCAATTGTCTACCAAATATCTGGGGCAAATTTTCTTTGTGTGTTAATCGTTCATATATTAATGATTGGAAATCAAAAGCAGATGCCATATCTCTAAATAAACAAATCAAATGCACTTCTTCTTTCGTTTGCACTTCCATCCCTGGAATCACAACAATATCTTTCTTATGAGCAATCTCTAAACAAGCCTCACAATTTTCAACGCTATTATGATCCGTAATCGCAATTGCATCCAGCCCTTTTAACAAGCTCATACCAATAATATTGTTCGGTGTCATGGCTTCATCTCCACAAGGAGATAAAGCTGTGTGAATATGAAGATCTACTGCAAGTTTCATGCTATCTTAATCCCAATTCATACATCTTACAGAATATTTGATAGCTACTTAATTCAGTAGTCAATATGGGGATGTTTTCTTCGTTTGCTTTCTCAATGGTATCCTCTTCCACCTCAATATTCTCTGGAATAATAATACAGCTAAGCTCTAAAAGACTGGCTACTGCCACAATGTTCATATGAGTTTGAACCGTGATCCAAGCATCTCCTTGTTTTGCATGAGCCATCACCCAACTAAGTAAGTCACAACAATATAGTCCCTTAATTTCTTTAGAAATTTCACTTTCTTTTGTCATCAATCTAAAATTTAATTTTTCAGCCATTTCCTTCACTTGCATGGTCCTATCCCTCCTAACGATTTAAGTAGATGATCATTTTCAAAGTGGTAGATTTTCCTTTCTCTGACTCTATATAAAACTCATCACTGCATCGTTTCATATTTGGCAAACCCATACCTGCTCCAAAGCCTAATTCCCTCACTTTATTGGGTGCTGTAGAATATCCTTCTTCCATGGCAAGTTCAATATTCTCAATACCAGGTCCATTATCCTTAGCGATTATTTGAATATTATCTGGTGTGATATATACAATCACGTTTCCTCCTTCTGAGTGGATGACAATATTCATTTCCGCTTCATATGTAACAATCGCTACTTTTCTCATAATTGTTGAGTCTATCCCTAACTGCCGAAGTACTTTTTTTATACTACTTGATGCTTCACCAGCCCGTGAAAAATCATCTTTAACCACTGTATACTCTAGTTTCATTGTATTGTTTGTTTGTGCATTGTCCATAAAGCTTACCCCTCTCTTCTGCTAGGAACACCTTTAAGGCCATGTGCATGTAATATTCCACAGGCAGTATATAAAATATGCTTCGTACTCAATAAAATAATATTATTTCTTTCAGCTAAAGCGATCACTTGTGCATCTGGCTTTTTTCCTCTCACAAATACAATCACCTTAATGTCTAACATTTCAACCGTTCTTATTACTTGAGGATTGATGAGACCTGTTAATAATAAGGTTTTTTCATTTGCAAAAGCTAATACATCACTCATTAAATCACATCCAAATGCCATATCTACATCTTTGTCTAATAGAAATTCTCCTGTTACACATTCTGCTTCTAACAAGTCCATTATTTGGCGAATCTTCATTTCAATTCCTCCCTCAATATTCATTTCTCATGGCAAAGTTTGAATATTGGTATAGTCCTACTAGAAATGTATTCTGTGTTTTTGCTATTTTTTCTACTGCATCTAAATTGGCATCGTATGTAAGACCAACATTCATATCATCTATTATTTTTATAAATGCATTACGAATTTCTTGAATATTAGGATTTGATGGCATTGCATTTAATTCATCTTTCATTTTCTTGAGACTTTCTTGATATCCTTTGATCGAAATTAAAGCATCCTTTGCACTATTTTCCTCTTCTTTCATTTGTCTTATATTTTTAGATAACCCTTGGAATATCTCAATTAATTTTATATTTTGTTTTTCAAGTAAACTTACATATTTTGCGTCTTCTTTGCCATATTTTACTGCTCTAGTAGGGACATTTTGAGTAACAATAAAAGCTTCTGCATACTCCTGCTTCACCTCTGTGATGAGTATATCAATACTCTCTCGCTCTAGCATTGCAGCTGTTATCACTTTATACTTATCATCGTACCAGATATACCCTCCCATTCCCTTGCGATTTAACTCTTTGATCAAGGATTGTGCATTTTCTTTTGTTGAAAAACTTCCCACTTGAATACCGAATATATCTAAACCTTTTATTTCAAATGTATTTATATAATCTTCTTGCCTCGTTTCTTCTGCAGACTCAGGAGATTCTTCTTCTTTGTGAATTTCTACCTCTACATCTTCTACATTTGTACTAGTATTCAATTCCTCTGTTATAATTTCTTTAGAAAACAAATTGGGTAAGATTAAGTGCTTCGCTCCTAAATACCCTATCCCAATAGATATAACAGGCAATAGTATAGTAAATAAGATAATTATCCCAATCTTCTGTCCTTTGTATTCTTTCCTAGACTTTATTCTAGATTGTCTCATTTCATTCCCCCCCTACCTCATATAAGATCGTTGTCCTTTAGATTCTTATTTCATGTAAAAAGTATTATCGATCTTCATCTCTAATTGCATGGGTTCATCTGGATATAATATATTAGAAACCTGTACCCCCAATAGCCGAATTTTGTTTTCCGTATTGACTTTATGAAGTAAGATGCTTTCCGCAGCCCCATAAATTTGTTGAAGCTCTTGTGTGTATTGGGGCAAGGTAATACTTCTTGTGATGATAGAAAAGTCTTCATATTTTATTTTCACAGTAACTGTTTTGATCAACAATTTACTTTTTTTCAGTCGGTGTACTAATATATGACAATGATCTAAAATTGTCTTTTTTAATACATTCATATCACATGTATCTTTCGGAAAGGTATTCTCTTCTCCTATCGTCTTTCTCTTATGTTTATTTTCTACAAGCCTATCATCTTTTCCTTTCGCATAGTTAAATATTTCTAGGCCTTTTTTTCCAAACTTTTCAATTAATATCATTTTATCATATTTCAAAACATCTTTTATTCTATACAATCCTAATTTATTAAGCTCCCTCTCTGTTTTGGGTCCTACCCCCCATATCTTCCTAACGGGCAATGGTCCTAAAAACTTTTCTATTTCTTCCTTTTTAATCACTTTAAAGCCATCTGGTTTGTTGTAATCAGAAGCAAGCTTTGCTAAATATTTATTCATACTAATCCCGATAGATGCTGTTAATCCTATTTCATTTTTAATTCTTTTTTTTATTTCTTGGGCAACTTTCACCGCATCTTTTCCCGTGACATCTAAAAAAGCTTCATCAATAGAAATCGGTTCAATCCAATCTGAATATTGTTCAAAAATTTTATGAATCTCTTTAGATACTTCTATATATTTATCCATTCTTGGAGGAACAAATATGAGATTTGGACATAACTGTTGTGCTTTCTTAGAAGGCATTGCGGAACGAACACCAAACTTTCTTGCTTCATAGGAAGCTGCACAAACTACTCCTCTGGCGCTAGGGCTTCCTCCCACAGCAATTGGTTTATTTTTATAGATAGGATAATCTCTTTGTTCAACAGATGCATAAAAAGCGTCCATATCCACATGAATGATTGCTCTCTCCATTTTTATCACCCTAAACAATAATAATAAAACCCTACCGATCAGTAGGGTCTATTTAAAAAAATCTTCTCGCAGTAACATATTTATCATTATAGTATCCTGTATTTAAATTGGATACTACTACTCTTTTTGCATTTTTTCCTGAAGAAGCATGAATAAATTCACCATCTCCTATATATATTCCCACATGCGTAATCGCATTATCTTTTTTACCTACTGTATCAAAGAACACCAAATCTCCCATTCTTAGACTTTGTTTTGCAACTAATTCTCCTACTTCGGCTTGTCCATGAGATGTTCTTGGTAAGTTAATGCCTATTTTTTTATAAACATAGGATGTAAACCCTGAACAATCAAAGCTATTTGGTCCACTAGCACCATATACATAGGGTACCCCTAATAATTCCTTTGCAATTTTTACGCCTTTAATACCTAAAGATGACCTGCTAGTAGATCTTGATGTTGTTTCCATAATGGAAAACCCTTCGTTTATCTGTACCTTAATATAATCTTGATGTATCCATCCTTCTTGATGATTATTCATAATGATATGATACCACCCATCTTTAAAATCTTTTATGCGTACCCCTTGATCTAAAGATATTGTGGCTACAACATTTCCACTAACAGAAGGATTGGACCTAACATTGACGCTGTTTCCAGTTATTATTGCCAAAGAATAATTTGGGATTGTTTTTATATAATCTGCATGCACCCATCCTTTGGTATCCTTATCAAGGAGGACACAATACCAATCAGAATTTTCTTCTACAATAGTTACCTCTAATCCATTATCCAGTTTTTGTATAATATCTGAAGTGGTATCAGGTTCTTGACGTACATTTAGATTATCTGCATTTACCTTGCCTTTTTTTATAAAATCTTTCTCTAAAGCAATGATTAAATCATTATGTACCCATCCAGTCGTTTGATTATTTAGTCGGATGTTATACCATTCTCCTTTATTGTCTATAATACTTACATACTCTCCAATGTTTAAGCTGCTAATCACTGCTGATTCTACTTGAGGCTGCTGACGAATATTCACATCATCTGCTATCACCACACCTTTTTCTTCTGTTGTTTCCGCATAAACCATGACAGACATGGCCAAAGCACATAGCAAAATCAAGGTAATCACAATTACATATCTCATACATTTCATCCTTTGTAGCCCCCTTATTCAAAATCTGTAACAGTAACCAGCTTGTATTACAAATAATCTTCTACTACTGTATTTTTATAAATTTGTACATCCAATATTTAATATTCTATGCAAAGCTTAAAAATCCTGCCTTTATTTCAAAATTAAAACAAAAAAACAACTACCCTTTTATAAATAGTTGTTTTTTTATTACTTGGTGCGGAAGGCGGGACTTGAACCCGCACGAGCATTAGCCCGCTACCCCCTCAAGATAGTGCGTCTGCCGATTCCGCCACTTCCGCATAATAATGATCGCTTAACACTACTGTTGTATTTACTTACACAATGCATACAATGCCATATCATTTCTTCCAACGTAAGCACTTATATAGTATAACGCTATTTTTTAAAAAAGTCAATATTGATCTTAGTATAAGTTTTTTAAACCAATATTGACTTTTTTATCTCTTATGTTATTTTTCTTTATCTTCAATATGCCACTTTTCAATATTATGATATATATTGAATGGTAAAGGCATGATTTCTCCTTTTATATGCTCTTTAGCTATAATCGCATTGTTTTTAAAATACAAGCTAAAATAAGGTAAGTCTTCTAAGAACACCTGTTGAATTTGTTGATATTTTTTTTCTTTTTCTTTTACGTTTTTGGCCATCAATGCTTCATTTAGTAACTGATCCATCTCTTGACTTTTATAACTTGCAAAGTTTGTATTGCCTATATAACTTGAATGTAGAAAGAATCTCAAATCTGGAATGTTTGAAAGTTTCCACCCTCCTAAAACAATGTCAAAGCTATTTGCAAACATTTTTCTTTGATATTCTTCCCATCCTACTTTATCTACAACGATATGAATGCCTATCTGACCTAATTGTTCAGCAATCATTTCTGCTACCTTTACCCTTTGTAAATTCTCTTCATTTACAAGCAAACGAAGATTTAATTCTTGGTTTTTATCATTCTCTACCCAAGGATCCTCATCTTTATTTTCCCATCCCAGTTCCATAAGAAAATTTGTGGCTTTTAATACATCTTTACCAAAGCGATTTTCTTCTTCTTTATATAAATAGCTTTTGGGATAAATCGGAATGTCTGTAACAGTGGCATGTCCCAAATACACCTCATCAATGACTTCATGTCTATCGATGCCATAGGCCAAGGCCTTTCTTATATTTTTTTGTCCTGTAATAGGGCGATTCAAATTAAATGCCAAATACTCATATTCTTGTGTTATATATTCATAAATTCTTAATGTTTTATCTCCACTATATTTTTCCCAGTCAAAATGATTTGCCTCTGCAACATCTGCTTCGTTTGCTTCCACAGAAGTTAATGCTGCTTCTTTGTCTGGCACTCTAGCAGCTATAATAGAAGAGATATAGGGCTTATCCCCCCAATAATTCTCATTCACCTGCAGCTGAATATTTTTAAACTTTTCATATTTATTTACTCTGTAGGCTCCTGTCCCAATAGGGTTCAAGTGTACTGTCTCATAAACGTCTTTTTCGTCTCTAAATTGGTGTTTAGGAATGATAGGGAAGGTAAACATTTCTATGGAATTGTCTATAGCATTGTCAAAACGAATCATAATTTTATCTGATTGCATGACTTGTACCCCTGCTATATGCTTTACATATATAGCATAAACAGATTCATTTTCATTGCCAATACTCTTTTTAAGGCTATCTATTGTAAATTTCACATCCTCTGCTGAAAAAGCTTTCCCATCATGCCAAGTGACATCAGTCCTTAGATCAAATATCCAAACATACCCATCCTCCGTTGATGTCCAAGATTTTGCCAATGCTGGCTGAGCATTCAAATCCTTATCTAATTTTACCAATCCATCATAAATTAACATATTTAGATAGTAAACACTTTTGTTGGTATTGATTATAGGATTTAATGTGTCAAACTGAATAATAGGTAATCTTAATTCTCCACCTAATTTAGGCATTTCAGCTTCTAAATTATCCTGCTCTATCTTTTGGATTTCTTCCTTCTCACTCATACATCCTGATAATATAATAATCATTAGAAAAATACCTAGATAATAAGAAATTCTTTTTACGCTCATCAATGCCATCACTCCATATGGATTTTGGGTGTGCTTACAATTCATTCAAACAAAAGAATTTAAAGAATTCTTTTAAGTTTATTATTTTTTATTAGTCCTGGAATTCTACCTCGTTTTGCAACAGGCTTTCCACCAACTTCTTTGATATCCATGGTCATATCAATTGCTGAAGCTCCTGAAATATAGCTTCCTACACCAAAAGAATCGGCTCCAGCTTCAGATAACATCTTAATTTTCTCAGGAGTAAGTCCTCCAGATACAAATATTTTCACATGCTGATACCCATGAATATCTAGTTTCGCTCTTAATTCTTTGACAAGATATGGTGTTACTCCCCCTCTTTCACTTGGGGTGTCTAGTCTTATAGCAAATAGCTTGTCTCCTAAAGCTTTTGCAATTCTTAAACTTTCTTCTACTTCATCCTTAAATGTATCTACCAGTACAATTCTTTTATGACTATCTGGCATTAAGTTATTGTATACCTGTGCTACTTCCAGAGTGTCCCCTGCAATCAGTATTGCTGCATGGGGTAATGTTCCAGAAGCTTCTATGTTTAATAGCTTTGCAGCCAATACACAACTGGCACCATTGGCGCCACCAATTACAGCTGCTCTCTCCATAACTGGTGCAACTGCAGGGTGTACATGTCTAGCACCAAAGCATAAAAAAGTTTTTTCTCCACAAGCTACTTTTACATCTCTTGCTGCCGTAGCCCATCCACTAGCACTTGCTAAACTTCCCAACATAGCTGTTTCAAAAACACCAAATTCCTTATAAGGACCTTTAATTCTTACTAAAGTATCTTTGGCTTCAAAGGATTCTCCTTCATCCACAGCCCATACTTCTACATCCTTGTCTTTTAGCATATTTTTTACTTCTTCAACACCTACACAAATTCCAGGTTTTCTTGCAAAGATTTCTGCTGTAACTACTTGATCGTCTAAATTCATTGATTTTAAAATATCCAAGGTTCTTAAGAAATAAACATCTGTCGTTAAACCTGTTAATATCTCTTCATGGGTGCTTGCATGCATCAACCTTTCCTTCTCTATTGTTATGTCTTTAATGTCTTCAAGGCTTGTCATATGTTTCATTTCATCACTTTCCCTTCTATTTTTTGATGAATATTTCTGCTATGTAGATCATAAAATATGCTATTCCTGAGCCTATCAACGGGCCTACAGGATAACCTTTAAAAGCCACAATTCCTAATACGGTGCCTATAACTACAGAGGTTACTATTTCAGGCTCCTGTTCAAGCAAATATCCTCCACGCGCACCGAAGATAGCTACACATATGCCTGCAAGTATCCCTATGACACCCTTATATGTTTTAAAGCTACTTAGCATAGAGAGTATGTCTGAACTTCCTAATGCAAATGGAGCTAATACACCCATCATTAATATTATGACACCTATTGTCAGTCCATATTTATCTAGAAAAATTAATATGGTATGAGAAAACTTCTGCATTTCCCCATCCATCTGACTTAATAATAGAAAAAAAATTAGTCCACTTACGGATATTGCTAAGGAATTGTTTTTTCCCAATATTGCCAAAGCTAATAAAATCAACAAAGTTATACTACACAAATACCCTTGATTCATCGTTTTTCTCCTATAGAATACTTTATTTTTAAGCAATCTATGGATACTGGAAATAAAAAATGATGTTTATTGCCATAATTATTATAAATGACTTACTATATTTGTTCAATAAAATCCTCAAATTGCTTATGTAAAAATTATATAGATAACAGTATAAATCATGCTGCTATCTATATATTATTTTATAAATTTTATAATTTTTCACTACCTTCTCTACATATAATTTCGTCTCAGGAAAAGGAATGTCCTTTAGCGTTTTTCCATCCTGACTATATCTCGTATCTTTAAGCCATTTACTAACATTCCCACTTCCACCATTATATGCAGCAAGAATAAGTTGCACGTTTCCTGCAAATTCTTTCCTTAATTTGTTCAAATACCAACATCCTATTCTAATATTCGTATCTGGTACAAATAACATTTCTTCGGTGTAATTGTCAATATTTAATTCCTCCGAAGCCCATTTTCCTGTTATAGAAGCTATTTGCATTAATCCTCGGGCATTTTTACTAGACTGAGCTTTTTCATTAAATTTGCTTTCTACTCTAATAATTGCCGCTACAAAATAAGGATCTAAATTATATTCTGTGGCATATTTGTTAATAATTTCTTCATAATGGATAGGATATATCATTTTTAATAACCAATTGGAATTGTTAAGCATTATTCCAATCCCCATAACAATAATAATTACTATGATAAGTGTTCTATATTTTTTTAGATCCATTAAAATCAATACTATCCCTCCGACAAATGGCAATTCACTTTACTAAGTTTACTTGTTACCTGCCTTTTTAAATGCTTTAAATCATGATTGTTATCAATAATTTCATCAGCATATTTCTTTTTTTCTTCTACAGTCATTTGAGACCGTATTCTTTTTAACCCTTCCTCTGCACTCATTTTGTCTCGCTCCATTAATCGTTTTAATTGTGTATTTTCGTCAGTCAGCACAACCCATATCTCATCTACTAAGTCTTTAAT
The DNA here is from genome assembly GCA_038396625.1 of Clostridiaceae bacterium 35-E11. Lineage (GTDB taxonomy): Bacteria > Bacillota > Clostridia > Peptostreptococcales > Thermotaleaceae. Next base: position 1,749,260 of record CP121688.1, on the reverse strand, counting down.
TCCTGTTTCAATCAGTAAAGCTGCATCTATAATTATAACAGGATCTATAGATTTTTCTCTATACATTTCTATTCTATTTAAAATTTCTTTAATTATTCTTCTGTGAGTAATCTCATTTAAGTTTTTTAGTTTCTCCTTATCTGAAAAAACAATTTTACCTAGCTGTTCTCTGTTTAGACTTCCATCTTGATGGATGACATCTTTACCAAAAGCTACCTCTATTTCTTTTAAAGCAGGCTTACCTACTGCAACAATTTCTCTTGCTATTTTATCCGCATCTATAACGGGAATCTCCAATTCCCTCAACATCCCTGAAACAGTACTCTTTCCAGAAGCAATTCCTCCTGTAAGTCCAATAATTTTCATACAATACTTCCTTTCATTATTTTGCATTGTACCAATTATTACCTATATTCATATCTACTTTTAGCAGAACATCCAAGTGAATGGCATGTTCCATCTCATGACGCACAATTTCTTTCACTATTTCAATTTCATCTTTATGTGCTTCTACAACTAATTCATCGTGTACTTGAAGAATGAGTTTTGATCGTAATCCTTTATCTCTTAATTCCTTGTATACTCTTATCATGGCAATTTTTATAATATCTGCTGCACTTCCCTGTATAGGCGTATTCATAGCTGTTCGTTCTCCAAAGGAACGCACATTAAAATTTTTAGATTTTAATTCAGGAATATATCTTCTGCGCTTTAAAAGCGTTGTTACAAAACCTTTCTCTTTTCCTTCTTTTACAACATTTTCCATATATTCCCTGACTCCATCATATTGACTAAAATACTCATCAATATATTTCTGGGCTTCTTTTTTGGTAATATGTAAATTTTCTGATAATCCATAATCGCTAATACCGTATACGATCCCAAAGTTGACAGCTTTTGCTCTACTTCTTTGTAAAGACGTGACTTCATCAATTGGCACATTAAACACTTTAGAGGCAGTAGCCGTATGAATATCCTGTCCTTGATCAAATGCTTCTATCAAATGCTGATCCTGTGAAATATGTGCTAATACTCTTAATTCAATTTGAGAATAGTCCGCATCTAGAAGCGCATAATCTTCATTTTCAGGTACAAAAACTTTTCGGATCTCTCTACCTATTTCAAGCTTGATTGGTATATTTTGCAAATTCGGTTCGGTACTGCTTATTCTTCCTGTAGCTGTAACGGTCTGATTAAAACTAGAATGAATTTTATTGGTTGTACTGTTGATTACTCCAATCAAACCATCTATATACGTAGATTTAAGTTTAACCAACTGTCGGTATTCAATAATTTTGGGAATAATGCTATGCTTATCATGTAGTTTTTCTAAAACCTCTATATTCGTAGAGTAACCTGTTTTTGTTTTCTTTATGGCAGGAAGACCTAATTTATCAAATAAAATTGCTCCTAATTGCTTTGTAGAATTAATATTGAATTCTTCACCAGCTTCTTGGAATATTTCTGCTGTTAAACATCCTATTTTCTTATCTAGTTCTTGTCCTAATGTATCAAGCATGCTTCTATCTACCATAAACCCTCGAAATTCCATGTCTGCTAATACTTCAATTAAAGGCAGTTCAACTTCATAATATAATTGCTCGAGTTCGTATTCCTTTATTTGCTTAATGAATAGATCTTTTGACTTTCGAACTGTATCGCACCAGTTATACCCGTATCTCATCAGTTTTTCCTGTGCTATCTCAGCATAAGTAGTTTTTGTTTTTCCTTTCCCAAAAACCTCTTCTTCGCTAGGAATCATTTCATTCAAATATTCTGCCGCAATATCATTAACCTCATAGTTTGTTCGTGTTGGATCTATCAGATATAATGCGATTGCAGAATCAAAAGCTATTCCATTCATCGAAATATCATATTGCCTTAGAGCAAGAATGTCTTTTTTAATTTGATGGCCATACTTTTTAATGGTACCATCTTCAAAAACATCTTTCAAGTTATGAATGATATTGGTATTATGCTGTGTATCCATAAAATAGCTTTCTTTTTCATTTATCATAATGCTGATACCTAAAACAGGATCATTTCTTATATCTTTTCCGTCATGAAATACCTTCAAGTAAAAGCTTCCATGATTCTTTATTTTTTCTTTAACTGGTTTTAATGCTTCTATTGAATCAATAACTTGTATATCACAAGCCTTTGTCTGATCTTCTTCTTTCTCTTCATTTCCTTTTAGTTTTTCAATTAGTTTACGAAACTCTAATCGATTAAATAAAGTTAATAACGCATCGGTATTCGGTGTCTCTAGTTTAAGCTCTTCTAAAGATATTTCAACGGGCACATCCACCATAATGGTCGCTAATTTTTTACTTAAAACAGCTTGTTCCCTATATGTTGCTATTTTATCCTTTAATTTTTCACTGGATATATGATCCATATTATTGAGCAGATTTTCTATACTGCCAAATTCTTTTATCAGCTTAATCGCTGTTTTCTCACCGATTCCAGGGACGCCAGGAATATTATCAGACTTATCACCCATTAAACCTTTTAAATCAATAAATTGTTTTGGTGTTACTTCATATCTTTCTAGCACTCCATTTTCATCGTAAGCTTCTAAGGAGCTAATACCTTTTTTAGTAATAAGGATCTTTGTTTTGTTCGAAGCCAGTTGAAGCGCATCTTTATCTCCTGTAATGACAATAGGAACAACATTCTTCTCTTCACAGAATTTTACCAAAGTACCGATTAAATCATCTGCTTCAAATCCATCAATTTCTACTCTATGAATATTAAATGCGTCTAATACTTCTTTCAAAATAGGCAATTGCTGCGCTAACTCCGAAGGCATTTTTTTTCTACCTGCTTTATATTCATCAAAGGCTTTATGTCTAAAAGTAGGTGCCTTTCTATCAAAAGCTACAGTAATATAATCTGGTGCATAATCTTCAAATATTTTATACAATACATTTACAAAACCATAGACTGCATTCGTATATACGCCATCCTTTGTTGATAATAATGGCAGTGCATAGAAAGTTCTGTTTATAAGACTATTTCCGTCTATGATCACAATTTTCTTATCTTCCAAGCTAACTCACTCCTTTAGCACTTATATGGCAGCTTACCTATATACTACCCAAAATAAAAGAATATAGTAGTATTTCTATTCTTACTATATTCTTAACTATTTTATAAATTCCTGCTTTAAAAAACAAGCCTCTTTTCCGAGACTTGTTTTTTTTATCTTTATTCAATGGATTTTTTCTTGATTTTCTTCGCAATATACCATAAAAAAGGTATCCCAATAGTTCCTATGAAAAGTATAAAGGGAAGAATGCTAACCATCACAATAAAAGCTCTTTCAAAAAATCCGATCATATCATTGGTCGTCTGTATAAAACCTTGTTTTGCCTTTATCCATATATTTTCATTTACAGGTTGTAAATTCTTTCCTCGTGACAAGATTTCATTTAGAGATACATGAATTGTTGAAAGGTTGACCAAATCATCCCATCTTTTAATATCTCCCGTCATTTCATTCAGCTCACCACGTACTCTTGTTAATTCTCGCTCAACCTCTAAAATTTCTTTGACATTTTGTGTTTTCTCCATGATTTCTCTTAATCTTTTTTCTTGAATCTTTAAATTCTCTATTTGATTTACAGTATCTCTATACTCCCTCGTAATATCCTGTCCTTGCATTTCAAAATTTGTAACAGTCCCTAATATTTTTATTTGCTCCACTGTATCCATAAACTTATCCTCTGGTATACGGATAACAATATTCCCTGCTTTTAATGCCGCTTCTGGTTTATCTTTGTCATAATTTTTATATTGGGTATTAGCACTTTCAATATATCCCCCTGTACGATTTGCGATATGGGTAATTTCATCGAGCTTCTCATCATAATTTTTTATATCAAGATAGATAAAAGCGTTTTGAATCACCTTTCTACTATTCATTTTTCCTGGATTTATCTCACTTCTCACTTCTTTTGTAGCTAGGCTATAGTTTGTGACCTGGTCCTCCATTACCCTTTGTTGGGTAGAATCTATCTTTGCTTCAGAAGTCATTCGTCCATCTAGCATTTTTTCCTCTTGAGCCATTTCATCCATAGGCTCCATTGTATTCGGCTCATCAAGTGCATTCATTTCTTGCTTTTCCATACTTCCCATTCTCATATCGTTTAAAAACGACATAGAGAACACAATTACAATCAACACTGCTGCCATCGAAGCCCATGCTTTCCAATTAATTTTCTTATTTTTTCTTTTCAGCAAAGCATGTTTAAATGTGTTTTCTTTTTGCGGTGCTTTATATTCTTCTACTTTCAATAATGCAGCATGTAAGTTCTCTGCAAAGTCTTCTGGTACATCAACCATCTCTATTCCTTGGCATAAGTGAATATTATCTAAAAGTTCTTCATAGTATGTTCTACAAGACATACATTCCTGTAAATGTGCTTCTATCATATTTTTGCTATGATCATCCAGCATATCATCTATATAAAGAGATATTAGTTCTTCTAATTCCATACATTTCATATGATCCCTCCTTTCTATATATTGACGTAGTCCGTATTATAAAGTTCCATATCCTTTTCTAGTACATGCTTTAGTGCATTTCGCGCCCTACTAATTCTTGATTTTACCGTTCCCTGAGAACAATCTAATATTTCACTAATCTGTTCATAAGAAAAACCTTTAACGTCCCTTAATATAATCACCATTCTATGATGTTCCGGTAAAGTATGAATAGCGTTCTGCATATTTTTTTTAAACTCTCTTTTTTCCACAATTTCTTCTGGCAAATCATGTGTATCGGGTATATTCCTTACAATCTGTCCTTCTTCCGTTTCAATAGGTTTGTCATAAGAATAATGACACTGTGCTTTTCTTTTTCTTAATGCATCGAAACATGTATTGGTTGCAATTCTGTACAACCATGTAGAAAAACTAGCCGTTCCTTTAAAATTATGTAAGGATTTATAGGCTTTTATAAAAGTTTCTTGAGCTGCATCCTTAGCGTCCTCCACATTCCCTAACATTCTATATGCAATATTAAAAACTAGCTTTTGCTGGTCCTTTATTAATATTTCAAAACTTTCTATATCACCTTGCTTACTTTTTTCAATTAAGCTTTTTTCTACTACACTCACATCGTCCCCTCCTTTCTCTGTAAAAAATCCCATGTATTTTTAGACGTATCCATAGATGATAAGTTCCCTATTTCTTTAACTGCATTTTAATGGCATAATAATTAAGAAGAAACGTTCAATAAAACGTTTCTCCCCACTTTATATTGACTACTATATTTATAGTATCACTAAATGATTTGCTTTCACACCACGAATTTTAACTTGGTTCTCCTTCTATTACTGGAATATTTTTATGAATACTATATGGATGAAAAAAAGACTCAATAATATTCTGTTCACCGTCGTATACTACCGTTGCATGGTGCATAAAATTATTTCTTAAATAGTAGCGTAAATCAATGGATTTCAAAACAATACTGTCCATCTCCTCATAGGCGACCACATGATAAATAGGAGTAAATTCTCTGAAATATTTTCCTATATTTGTTTCTTTGAATAAAGCCACTGTCTCTTCCTGAGGTTTTTTAAACTTCGCTCTCTCAGTAATTTTTTTGGTGAAAGGGTTAATCTGCCCCACCACATGATGGCTATTCGTGTTTACAATAAAATCCCACTTATGAAAAGCCATCAATGCCGGCAAAACATTTACATCGATCACCTTGTATCCGTGATGATAATATTCTTTCACTATTTTTTTTGCATGATATTTCATAGCAAATCGAAACCCTATATACAATACAAAAGTTAGGATAATATTGGTATAAAAAAGCATAGACTTTTCTTTTACAAAAATCAAAAGAAAGCTCAAAATCGTAATTACAGGATCATATAGCATCAATATTCCTACCATTGATTTTTTCTTTGTAAAGGGCATAAATAATTTTGCACCATAAGAATTTAAAATATCAAAAAATGTATGAGAAAAGCAGCCAATAAAAGTCCATAAAAAGACTTGTGCAAAATGAAATTCTTTAAAAAACAAAGATAGTCCTGCAGTAATAACTGCAGCTAGCCCTATTAATGCAGGTATAGAGTGAGATATTCCCCTATGATGTTTCAAGTATACATAATCGTCTTTCGCCTTCGCTATAATATCGATATCTGGTGCCATTGCACCAATCGCACAACCTATACAAAGGGGGTTAGTTAATGCCACTGGATTGCCGCTAAAGGCTGAAATTGCCAGACCAATAACCCCATGAGTAATTGGATCCATATTACCACCACCGTCAATAATTTTACATAACAATTTTAGTTTACCATAATATTTTTCCGACATCAACAAATTTCCAAATATTGTTTTTGTGTTTTTTAATATTTTTTTTATTAAAAAGTATTGCACTCACTCTAAATATGTGTTATTATATTTCTTGTGACAAGCCGAAGTGGTGGAATTGGCAGACGCGCCGGACTCAAAATCCGGTGTAGGCGACTACGTGTGGGTTCGAGTCCCACCTTCGGCACCATTGTAAAAACCTAGGTTAATTAACCTAGGTTTTGTTTTTTTATAGAATCAAAAGTAGTATTATATCTCCCCTATCTCCTATACTATATTTTTGATTTTACCTTTTAGGAGAAAATAAAATACCTCTTCTTCTTCTTTGGATATAATCTTCTATATTTTTTATACGCTCTTCTAATCTCGCTATATCCTTTTGCAATGTGCTTATATTTATTTCCTTTATTTCATCATGCTCTTTTTTTTCTTGTATTTCTTGTTTGGTATTTTTTTCAGGCTCTATTTCGTCCTTTTCTTTTTTTTTTACATACTTTTTTTGTTGTATTGGTTCTTCTATTGCTTTATCTAATGAACCAAAGCCAATAAAAGAAAATGTTGGATATCCCTTTCCAAAAACATGATTTAATTGATAATAAGCATTAATCACACTATCATTTGTTTGAAACTTATGTCTAAAGAAAATCTCTTCTTTTGATTCCTTCCACACATAGGGAGCACTCCAGGTAAGTCCTTCATCTTTTGTAAAGCTACTATAAACCTGATCATATTCTGTCCATATATTCCACAAGGTTTTATCATTTAATACAAATGTAGGAGAAGAACAATTTGACGGATTTGAAAGCATTGTTTCTAATACCTTCACCGATTTTGCTTCTTGCAATCTATGCTTTTCATATTTAATCACAAGATTTCCCTCATGATATTCTGAATAGGTAATGTCTAACGTTTCAGGATTTGACATCATCATATCTAGATATAACTTATCCTCAAAACTAGATGTAAGTTGTATTGTACGCTTCCACTGATGATTTTCAAAATCAAATTCCTTTATAAAGATTTGTTCTTCATGATCAACTATATCATAGAAACCTAACAGCATTTTTTTCTTTTGTTGTAGAATTTGAAATGGATTCAATAAATTTTTTTTGTGAATGGTTCCCACCTCTAAAGTCTTCCACTCTGGATCATCATAATAATGATGATAAATCTTATACTCCCTATTTTCTTCACTTACAGGAATACAATAAATAATATGAAGGTTTTTGTGATGCAATATAAGATTAAGATTGGCAATCTTAAGATGATTAAATTCCCCTAGTAAATGTGTATTCCATTTCTCATCTATTAGCGTTTTTAAAGACATAACCCCGCTTTTGTTTTGATAAATTATGTACACATGATCTTCTTCGTCTATCACACTATCAAATTCTATTGTGCCATCTTCAATTAAGGTTGTTGTATCATATTTTTTTAATTTTTTATCAAAATATGTAAATTTAATCTTATCTTCATCCCACCGAAAATTATATAAATTCTTCGAACGGTCATATAGCAATATGCTATTTTGATGTGCAAATGTCATATTCTCACCATCCCAATTATAAACTTGTTTTTATTATGATCATCTATGAACACGCTATCTATGATGAAAAGCAGAACTCTTTTTTACTATCATATTGTGAAATAAAGCAATATATGACAATTTCATATAACAAGTGTAACAGAAAAAAAATTTTAAGAATATACTATCATTGAGAAGAGTAATTCTTAAATACAAATAAAAGGGGGTAAAACCATGACTTGTAATAATAAGTCACCACAACTAAATCTTGCCCTTCCTGATAGATGTTGCACTGGTAGTACAGGATGTGAATTTGATGGCACCCTAAGAAGAGTTAAGGCAGAACCAATCTATGTACAAAAAGTATATGATGCCGCATTATTTAATTTACAAGGGTTAAGAACTGTAGCTGGTCAGCAATTCAGACCTGCACTTGGGCAAGGTGCAAGAATCATTAGAGTCTTGGATATTCGATGCAGAAAATTCTTTAATCCTGCAAATATTAATGATGCAAGAAATCTAACAGCAACACCTACAACGACAATATCGGGAGCCGACATCGTAGAAGATGGAAAAGGCTGTCCTGTTAATGTTATAGGGCCTGACGGAACTGCATCTGAAAAAATCATTTTTGGAAATACAGAAGATTGTGATGAAGCGGGAAAAGGAACACCCATATTTGGTACGCAAAACATTGATATTACAGGAAATGTAGTTATTGAAATAGATGTCATATTTACAGATGATTGTGACAAAGAATGTGAAGCAACACTAAGAGCTACTGTTCCAATTGCTCGAGAAGAAAATCCACTTCTTCTTACCAATTTCTTTGAATTATGTTTGCCGTCTGTATTTAATACCGCTTTCTTACCACGGTTTACAGAATTTTGTAATATCAGCTGCGAAGCAAGGTTAGCCACAAACAGTATTATGCGAGATATCTTTATTGATCCTGATACTGGAGCTGTAAGAGCAAATCTTATTATCGCTCTTTGCGTAACCTGTGAAAAGAAAATTATTGTTCCTGTTCAACTTTGTGTTCTATCTACTGGCTTCCCAGTACTTGAAGCTGAAGTTTCTCCAATTTGCAGTAGTTTCCCACAACTTTTCCCTGATCAAATTGATGAAAAACATCATTGTAGATGTGGAGAAGATTTGGCAGACTAAAGCAACCTATAAAACTATCCTAAAAACCTACCGAGTTTGGTAGGTTTTTAGGTAAAATGATATTAAAAGAATAATCTCATATAATATGTATTCCATTACTAAATATTTACTTAGTTAATAGAGAGAAAACCCAATGCTTTAAAGCATTGGGTTTTCATGTATAAAACGAGCAAATCTATAAGCCGAGTTCTGTATTTGACAGCCATCTATCTAGACCTACTGTTGCCAGTAGGTTCAAGCGACCTACCACGGGACACGACGGGCCGCCGCTATATATGTCCCTACTTGGTCTTGCTCCGGGTGGGGTTTACATAGCCAACTAGTCGCCTAGTTGCTGGTGAGCTCTTACCTCACCTTTCCATCCTTACCTTGTATATCAATACAAGGCGGTCTATTTCTGTTGCACTTTCCTTAGAGTCACCTCCACTGGGTATTACCCAGCACCCTTGCCCGATGGAGCTCGGACTTTCCTCGTTCGTGTACATAGATACACGATCCGCGACCATCTGACTTACTCGCCGTATTCATTTTTAACGACAAATAATATGTTATCATAAAAATAATTGATTGTCAAAATCCAATTTTTGTAAAATGCTTATGCTTCTTGTTTCGTACCACCATAATATAATATTCTTCCACAATTGCTACACGTCACAATCTTTTCCTTCCTTACCTGCGTAAGAATCATAATGGGTAAATCAATATGACATCCTGTACATATTTCTCCTATTACTAATGAAACCGGTTTATTTTTTCTTTTCTTTATATCCATATAGAGGGCAAGACTTTTCTCATCTATGTGTTTTAATAACTCTTTTTTCTCTATTGATAGCTTCTGGATTTGTTCTTCACACTTTATTTGTCTTGATTTTCTGTCCTTTAGTGCATTTCTAATAATTTCATGCATTTTTTGTTCTTCCAATGCTGTTTGATTTAATGCCTCTTCCATCCTTTCTAAATCCTCCATAATCTCAAACACTTTTGTTTCGATTGCACTCGTGATTTCTTCTAGCTTTTCCTGCTCTTTCAAAAAAAATTCTAATTGTTTAGCGTTATTAACCTTTCCATCATATAGCTTACCCCTTATTTCTTGTTTTTGATATGTTATATCTTTGAGTTGTTGTTCAAAATTTCTCAATTTGTTTTTCTGTTCATCGATGATATTTTTTTTCATTTCGCAATCCTTTTTCATTTTTTTATGTCTCTGAATGTTTTCATTAATTTTTTTAAATTTCAAAGCACTTTCAAGCACCTTATTCTCTTCCTTTATTTTTACTTCTACTTCTTGTAATTTCCATAATATGTTTACACTTGTCATTGATCCCACGCCTTTCTTTTTATTAGATTTTTATAATTTTAGACGGTGTACTTTATTTTCTACATAAAAAAGAATAGGTTAAAAAAACCTATCCTTAGATTGTTTGAAAAGGATTAATACACGTATTAGATAATATTACTTCCACATGAAAACCCTTTTCCTCTATTATTTTGTTTAATCTTTGAACCAATGTCCTACCCATGATATTTTCTGTTTCAAAATGTCCTGCATCTATAACTGCAATCCCTAAACCTGTTGCATATTGTGCATCATGATACTTTACATCTCCAGTTATATAGCAGTCACATCCTGCTTCATAGGCATCATAAATAAATTCAGCACCACTGCCAGTACATAAACCTATTTTTTTAATTTGCTTGTTGGCATCTCCTACAAATCGAATGTATTTCATCCCTAATTTTTGTTTGATTTCTTCACATAGTAAGGATAATCGTATGGCCTCCGTAAATTCGCCTACTCTGCCCAAGCCATATTTTACGATGTCATTTTTTAATGGAATAACATCATATGCAACTTCCTCATAAGGATGTGCCTTTTGCATGTTTTCTATGGCCTCATTTAAGTTACCGCCTGAAACAATGGTTTCAACCTTATACTCTGATACTCTCTCTACTGTACCACAAGTGCCAATAAAAGGATTCGTACCCTCTAGAGGCTTAAACGTCCCTACCCCTTCTATTTGAAAAGTGCAATGGCTATAGTTGCCTATATGACCTGCGTCTGTGCTACATAGAGCATCTCTTACCTCTTCAACATGGGGTTTGGGCACATAGACACAAAGCTTGTAATACTTTTCTTTATTCATGGATACAAGAGGTTTTGTCTCCCTCACATTCAAGATCTGTGCTAAAATATCATTTGTTCCACCAAGAACAATATCAAGGTTCGTATGGGCACAATAAAGAACAATATCATGCCTTACTAATTGATGAATCATTTTTCCTATTGGATTATCCTTTCTTATTGCCTTAACAGGTTGAAAAAGTAAGGGATGATGACAAATAATCATATCTACCTTTTTCGACACAGCTTCATCAATAATACTATCTGTTATTTCTAAGCATACTAAAATCTTATGAATAGTCTTATGAAGGTCTCCAATCTGAAGCCCTACATTATCCCATGTCTCCGCTAAATAAGAAGGTGCTATCATTTCCATGATTTCTACGATTTTCCTTGCATTTTCAGACATTGTAACACCTCCTGTAGTTTTTCTATTTTTGCTTGGCATACTTTTTGTTTTGCTTTTGCCTTTTCACTTTTTTGTCCCTGTAAATTTTTAAGAATCATCTGTTGTTTTCTAATATGTTTCTGTACAAATTCTTCTAATAATGGGTCTTGATTTTCAATTAGTTTATGTCCTATCTCAAAGTAAATTTCATCTTCAGCCGTCTGCTTTCCCTGTTCTACAACCATTACCTCATAAATCCTATGATCTTCCCTAACAAGCTGTTCTTTTACTATTTTGAACGCATGTTCTATCAGCCATTTTCTTAGTTCATCCTGTGCCACCATAGGCTGTAAAATAAATTGTTTTACAGATTTAGTCACTTCAGAATGGTTCCTAAGTATATCTCGAATGAGTAAGCCTCCCATTCCTGCAATGATAACAATATCTACTTCCCCAGCCGCAATGGGAGCAAGTCCATTCCCTAGTCTTGTTTCAATAAAATTTTCTAGTTTATTGGATTTGATTGTTTTTTTTGCACTTAGTAAAGGTCCTTCATTGATATCTGCAGCAATTACTTTTTTTGCAATTTTATTTTCAATTAAATATACAGGGATATATCCATGATCTGTACCAATATCTGCTACCACAGCTCCCTTTGGAACAAGCTTTGCAATTGTAGATAATCTAGGTGTTAATTTCATAAGAATTCCTCTCGCTACTGTATATTATTCTATACTTTTTTTATGACTCCTTTTTTATAGGAGGTAAGTTTTTTACAAAAGTCAATAAATCATTATATGAACCCTTAAAATCAGGATTTACCTCCTTATTTTCTCTATTAATCATATAATCTTCAATTAAGAAAGTTTTGATTCCAAGCTGTGCAGCTACCAAATCTTCCTGTACGTCATTTCCTACCATTAAGCATTCTTGTGGACTTTTTCCAACTCTGAATAATACTTCTTTAAAAAATTCTAGATTAGGTTTACAGAAATGAGAACTTTCATAGTCTGTAATAAAGGTAAAATCTTCTATATTTAAACCACTCCATTGTATTCTATGAAGAATTGCTTCTCGTGGAAACAATGGATTTGTAGCGATCACAAGGGTATATCCTTTATCTTTTAATATTTTCACAATATCTTCTGCAATTTTTATTGGTTTCGTTGCAAATTTTAAATGCTTAAAATCATTGCGATAAAATTCATCTATAGATGTCATAAGTGCTTCTATATTTACATCTATCCTTCCACAAAAATCTTCCATAAATACTTCCATATTCGTTTTATTCTCATCTAGATTTTTTACCATCATTTCTGTAGAAGCCCATATTGCTTTTTGTAAAAGTTTCGGTTCTATCATGTGGGCACATTTACTACTTAGCGCATCAAAATAATGCTTTGTAAATTCATGTAATTCCATAGGCAGCAATGTCCCATCTAAATCAAAAAGTATTGTATTGATCATAGATTACACCCTCTCCTGGTAAATATTGATAATTATTTACAACATAATTATTTGTTTCTGTACAAAAATAAGGTCAAGGAGGTTTTCTTATGAATGAAAAAAAACGACAAACCCACCAAAACATGACCCCTATTGATAAATTAGTACATTTCAAATGGGGTGGCACAACCACCCAGTGGGAAGAAGAAGCTGATCAGATTATGAATCATTTGCAAGATCAACTGGATGACAAAGAAACTAAAGAAGAAAAAGAAAGAAAAATCCAGTATGGAAAACAAAAACAATACTGGTAATAGCATTGATAATTTACAATTATATTCAAATGAATTTTAAAGATTCGCATATGCGAATCTTTATTCTAAATAATCTTTTAGTTTTTTACTTCGACTAGGATGTCTTAGCTTTCTTAGGGCTTTCGCCTCAATCTGTCTTATTCTTTCTCTTGTAACGTCAAATTTTTTCCCTACTTCTTCTAAAGTTCTTGCTCTTCCATCGTCTAAACCAAATCTTAATCGAAGAACCTTCTGTTCTCTAGGTGTCAATGTATCCAATACTTCCACAAGCTGTTCTTTTAACATGGAAAATGCTGCAGCTTCTGCTGGTGCGGGAGCATCATCATCAGGAATAAAATCTCCAAGATGACTATCTTCTTCTTCTCCAATAGGGGTTTCTAATGACACGGGTTCTTGAGCAATTTTTAATATTTCTCTCACCTTTTCTTCTGGCAAATCCATCTCTTTTGCTATTTCTTCCGGTTTTGGTTCTCGACCCAGTTCTTGAAGCAATTGTCTAGATATTCTTATTAATTTATTGATGGTTTCTACCATATGCACAGGAATCCTTATTGTTCGTGCTTGATCGGCAATTGCTCTTGTAATTGCTTGCCTAATCCACCAAGTAGCATACGTACTAAACTTATATCCTTTTCGCCAATCAAATTTTTCGACTGCTTTAATCAATCCCAAGTTTCCTTCTTGTATTAAATCTAAGAATAGCATACCTCTTCCCACATATCGTTTGGCTATACTTACTACAAGTCGCAGGTTGGCTTCACATAACCTTCTCTTAGATTCTTCATCTCCAAGCTCCATCTTTTTTGCTAATTCTATTTCTTCAGACGCAGAAAGTAGTGGTACCTTTCCAATCTCTTTTAGATACATTCTAACAGGATCATCTATATTAATACCCTTAGGTATTGAAAGATCTAAATCAACAACTTCTTCACTTTCTGGTATCTCTTCAATTTCTTCCTCTCGTTCCCCAACGATATCAATACCCATTGCAGCTAAGTTATCGTAAACTTCTTCAACTTGTTCTTTGTCTAAATCAATTTCCTCTAATGTGTCCATAATTTCATTGTATGTTAACATGCCTCTTTTTTTGCCCTTATCGATAAGCTTCTTTACTGACTCTACTTTTTTGCTATCATTTTTTTTGCTCATTATACTCCCCTCCCTTCAAATAAACCTACAGTTTCTTTAATTCTTTTTGTAACTTGTCGTAATTTATGCATAATTCCCTTATCCTCACTATCTGCTCTTGCGATTTATTTTCTATTTTTTCAAGTTTTCTTAACTCTTCTTCCATTTTTACTTTCATAGAGGTTAGTTTATGTTTTTGTATTGTATTTATATAATCAATTAATGCTTTTTCAATATTTTCCATAGGTATAATCTTGTCATTAATTTGGTGAAGGATGACAACTTCCTCTATATCCAATGCGTTTATAATTGTCTCCATATCTATCAAATTATTTTGCTCATGTAATCTATACATAATTTTTGCAATTTTCTTATGTGTCTCATCAATAAAATCATCTGGTAGCATAGTAGCTTTGACTTTATCAAAAATTGTCTTATCAGTTATCATTGTCTTTAGCAAACTTCTTTCTGCCTCTAAATAGCCAAGTTTGTCTGCAGGTTTTACTGGTTTTATGCTATATTTATTAGTATGTCTATCCCACTTACTTCTATACTTATTGGTATGTGGGATCATAGTTTTTTCAAGGTTTTGTGGATTATTTCTAGTGTTTCCATAAATTTCCGATTTTATAGCTTCTATAGAAATTTGTGTATCCATTGCAATTTTTTTTATATAAGCATCTCTCTCTACAGGACTTTTAAGTTGCTGAAGCACTTCAGTAATAGATTTAACAAAATTAATTTTACCTTCTACCGTAGTTAAATCATTTGCATTTTTTGCTAATAAAATTTTATAATCCACCAGCGGCAACGCATGATTTATTTCGTCTAAAAATGCTTGTTTTCCATTTTCCACGATGAATTCATCAGGATCTTTTCCTTCTGATAATCTTAAAACTTTTACTTGACATCCCACTTCCCGTAAAATATCTAATCCTCTTAAAGTTGCCAATTGTCCTGCTGTATCTCCATCATATGCAATAACTACTTCTTCAGAATATCTTTTTAATAAGGTGGCTTGATATTTTGTTAAAGCAGTCCCCAAAGATGCAACAACATTTTTAATACCGCTTTGATATAAAGCAATAACATCCATATAGCCTTCTACCACAATGATTTGTTTTTTGCTGCCAACTTCTTTCTTTGCAAAGTTTAATCCAAATAAATTCTCACCCTTATTAAACACTGGAGTTTCTGGAGAGTTTAAGTATTTGGGCATATTATTTTCTATCGTTCTTCCTCCAAAGCCAATAACCTTGCCTCTCGTATTAATAATGGGAAAGATAATTCTATTTCTAAACTTATCAACATACCCATTTTTCTTTTTTCGTTCCGAGACTAAGCCAGCTGCA
Organism: Clostridiaceae bacterium 35-E11; assembly: GCA_038396625.1. Taxonomy (GTDB): domain Bacteria; phylum Bacillota; class Clostridia; order Peptostreptococcales; family Thermotaleaceae. Next base: position 1,733,479 of record CP121688.1, on the reverse strand, counting down.
TAGATTATACTTTGATCATATCCTTGTTCCAGTAAATAGCTGTTTAAGGCCTCCCATTTATCTTCAGCATACCCTAATCCAAATGTTTTGACAGTCTTATTATTTAACTTTCTTTTGTATAAATAGGATAGACCATCATTATTTTTTTTGCATAAATTTTTATAATAAAATAAAGCTGCTGCTCTATTTATTTCGTATATTGTATTTTTTCGACTTATTTCTTCTTTTTCCTGCTTAGATACAGAATTTTTTTCTGGGTAAATCCCTACCCGTTCTCCTAACTGTGTCACAGCATCTACAAAATCTAAATTTTCCATTTTCATAATAAAATGAATCACATCTCCAGCTTCACCACATCCAAAGCAGTGAAAGTACTGTTTATCATCTGACACTATGAAAGATGGGGTCTTTTCACTATGAAAAGGACATAAGCCTTTATAATTGTTTCCCGTCTTTTTTAGTTCAACATATTTTGAAATTATTTCTACAATATCGTTATGCGCTTTCACTTCTTCAATAAATCCATCATTCATATTGATACCCATATTAATCACCTATATAATTCTTTTATTATTCTTTCTCCAAATGTATTCATTTTCCTTCTTCATCACCGATATAAAATTTTATCCGCACCTAAGCATGAGGACTATATAGGGATTGTTTCATCACTTTATCTAAACTCTTAGCAAATTGCGCATCATCCTCTTTGTTGCGTTTTGAATTTCCTTTTATTTTTCCTCCTCCTTTCATTACCTTTGCATTTATATGTTTTTTAAATAGAAGATGATCGATATTCTCTAATGTATAAATCAATCCTCGATTAGATAGGCAAAAAACTTTCTTCATCAATAAAATAGAAGCTAGCCCATAATCATCCGTAATAACAATATCATTTTTTCTAGCTCTATTGATAATCATCATATCAACGGACTGATTTACATTGTCTACCACCATATATTCTGCGTTATTCTTATTTTTTGTAGATATATGACATATACTTATTACTATGATTACCTTTATACTTTGTTTAGATGCTTGGTCAATAATGAATGATTTAACAGGACATGCATCACCATCTATATATATTGTCATTTATATACGCCCCTATCGTTTTCGTTTGACTGTATTCGACATAAGTCATCATAATTCCTTCTAAATGTTATGGAAATGTTAAATCCACAATTTTCAGATATCTGATTTCCACACTTCTGGTATATAGATTTCCATGTATTTCTTTATTACATATCGGTCTGTCATGCCTGCAATATAATCTTTTACAATCTCTTCTAGATTACATGCTTCTATTCTCGTCAGTATCTCTTTAGATATTTTTTGTGGATTGTCTAAAAAATAATAATAAAGTTGCTTAATAATATATTGTGCCTTTTTTTCTTCTTTTTTTGCTTTTTTATTCAAGTAGACATTTTGAAACATGAATTCTCTTAATTTATTCGTATAGAACCATTTTTCTTCACTCATGCTAATTTGTGATTTATTATAACTATGATGGATTACATCAATAATCATATTATGAATTCTTTCCCTATGATTTTTTCCTAATCGCTCTAAACAATCTTTTGGTAACATTTCTTCATGTAAAACATTGGCTCTCATTGCATCATCGATATCATGGTTAATATAAGCAATTCTGTCACTATATTTTACAACTTGTCCTTCTAATGTAATAGGCCAATGCTCACCTGTATGATTTAAAATGCCATCTCTTACCTCGAAGGTAAGATTAAGTCCGTACTTTTCTTTACTTTTTTCCAAATAATCTACTACCCTTAAGCTTTGTTCATTATGCCTAAATCCATTGGGATAGATTTGGTCTAAAATTTTTTCTCCACTGTGACCAAAGGGAGTATGTCCTAAATCATGTCCTAAAGCAATCGCCTCTGTCAAATCTTCATTTAATCGTAGTGCTCGTGCTATGGTACGAGCAATTTGGGCTACTTCTAATGTATGCGTTAATCGCGTTCGGTAGTGGTCTCCCTCTGGAGATAAAAAAACCTGGGTTTTATGCTTTAACCTTCTAAATGCCTTAGAATGTAATATTCTATCTCTATCTCTTTGATACTCCGTGCGAATATTACACTTTTCTTCCATAATTTTTCTTCCCTTTGTTTCTGCAGATTTTGCTCCATAGCAAGAAAGTGTTTCCTGTTCTAGATTTTCTGTTATTTCCCTAAACACCATGTTCTTCCACCACCCTTTGCATATATATCTAATAGTAATATATATACTACAGTGCCTATTTTATTCCTTCAACTTCATATGCATTCTCTATGAATATCTCTATAAAAAGCCACCTTTGTATATTGCTATCATATACCATCTGTGGTCAACGAAATTGTTCCTAAAATATGTGCTCTCTAGTTATATTTATGTCTTTGTTAAACCATCCCCTCATATATATTAAAAAAGGCATGAAACGATGTCCATGCCTTTTTTAATATTATTTGTTTCTGATTGCTACTTGGGCCGCTGCTATCATAAAGAACTAATCACTATTTTTAAACATTATGGAACACTTCTTGTAAACATTATTAATTACCGAATCCTTAAGAAATCCCATATTTCTTCAAAAATGCTACTATAATAATGTAAGAAAATGATCATTTAAGAATGTACTAATCAGGTCTATGTATAGTATAAATACCAATATTTAAATTAGAGGTAATTATGATTATTCAGATAGATATTCACTCTGAAATAAAGATAGATAAATTAGAATATCTTCATAAATTAAAATTAATTATGGAGGAAAATAATTTGAAAGTAAATAAAAGTCAAACAGCTAGAGAACTTGGAATTGCCCCACGTACTGTAGGTAAATATTTAAATGGATATGTAAAGTCTACTACTAGAAACCGTAAATATAAAATAGACTCTTTTGATCCTGTTATTGCAAATGCCATCTTAGATAGAATTTCACACCATACTCATGTCATCCCTATTAACGGAAAAGCACATCGTTTAAAAGATCATTTTAAAGAAGAGGATGAGTAAAAAACTACATTAAAAGATGAGTGTAATTACAAATGAAGCTAACTCAAGAGTATGTCTAGCTACATGACTAACACCAATATATTAGTTAACTAAAAAATAACGTCGATTTTTTTCTTTAATAATAACATTCTAAAGTAATTTCATCAACGATATATATCCCGGCTCTGCCAGTATTCCCTCCCCTTTAGGGTAATCCTGCTGCCGCCTCTTCCTTTTTTGATTTTTACAAAACCCTTTTCCTCCATATCCTTTAAAATATCCCGAATCTCCTTTTGGGACAATAGAAGATGCTGCTTCTTCGCCTCCACTATCAATTTATCTCTTCCGATAAACTCATTCCGCTCTGCTGCCATATAAAGCTTTTCCAGAACGAACCAGAAGGGCGAAACCACCTCCTGCAGTCTCTCCTTCTTCTCCACATTCACCGTTCTGGATGTCTGGCCATGGAAAATAGTAGGCGGTAAATCATCTATCTCAATCACCTGTTTCCCGGTATAAACAAAGTATTCCACTGTGTTATGCAGTTCTCGGATATTTCCCGGCCAGGAATACTGATGCAGAAAGTCTTTCACCTCCTCGGATAACTTAAAGTCACCCTGGAGCTCCTCTTTAAAATGCTCCATCAAAAGAAAAACATCCTCTCCCCGTTCCCGTAACAGCGGTACTACAACCGTCAAGGTATTCAAGCGGTAATACAGGTCCTTTCGGAAGCTTCCTTCCTCGACCTTCTGATCCAGGGATTCATTGGTTGCTGCAACAATTCTTACATCAACACTTATGATTCCGCTACCGCCTACACGCATAACTTCGCCTTCCTGCAGAACTCTCAGGAGCTTTACCTGCATGGCCTGACTCATACCTTCTACTTCATCGAGGAATAAGGTACCGCCATGGGCAAATTCAAACAGCCCGGGACGTCCTCCTTTTTTCGCACCGGTAAATGCACCCTCTTCATAGCCGAAAAGCTCGCTTTCCAAGAGATTTTCCGGCATAGCTGCCACATTAATGGCGATAAAAGGACCCTTACTTCGCTTAGATGCACAATGCACCGCATGAGCCAACAGTTCTTTTCCCGTTCCTGTTTCACCTGCAATTAAAACCGGGCTTTCAGTAGCCGCCATCCGTTTTAAAATCTCCTTCGTCCGGCAGATACAATCTGATTCTCCGATTACATCATCAAAGGTGTACTTGGCACAATGACCCTTTTTTAGCAGCTGGCTTCTTAACTCATTCTGTTTCGACTCCAGCTTACTGAATTCCTGCAGGGTAGCAAATGCACCGATGCATTCCTTTTGCCGCAGAACCGGTATAACCGCAATACTTACGTTTACGCCGCCCAACTTAATCACTTTAGGCAGAATTTCTTTCTTATCCTTCAAGGCACTATAAAAGGGAATATACGGAAATATTTTTTCCCCGCACCTGCCAAGGACAAGATTCTCCTCAATCTTTGCAATCTGGCAGGCTTTCTTGTTGCATGCAAAGATTTCACCCTTTTCATTAACGCCTATCAGTCCCTCATCCAATATTTCCATCAAAATATGGAACTGGCTTTCCAGTCTTCTAGAACGGGCGTATATCTGATTAAAGCTGTAATTATTCGTTGCCATTTCTTGGAAATAATTCTGGAATTTTTTCGTATCCAGCAGCTGTTCAAGTCCCAGACGCAAGGCAATTTCAATCATCATCCCCGAGGTACAGGAACGGTGTCCGATATTTAAAACCTTTTTTACGCTCTGAGGTACATATCTCTCCTCCTCCGGCGTTACAGCCATATCTACCGGCTCTTCCAAAACAGCACCTGGATAAAATGGAATAAAACGAATATGGTTTATTCCCAGCTGCTGCAGCTGTGCAATAGCCTCCCGGGCCATGGTATCCGTCAAATTTACAAAAAGCGCCCGGGTTCCCTTTGGTATCATACTGAGGTTTTGCAGCGTACTCCACCGGTAGGAAACCTCAATTCCCATGGTCAGGCTATCTATAGGAACATGCCGTGTCACCTCTTCTGCGGAACCATATGCATCTGTTGAAATCACAAATAAATCTGCCTTTGGCAACGTTCCCATGGCAGACCCGTCACTCACACTGTAGGATGCTATTTCGACATATTCCCCAAACAGTTCATTGATTTCTTTTGCATAAAACTCTCCGGCATTGGAATCCAAAACCACTACGGATATCGTTTTCTTCATGTTTCCTCCATAATTTCCTCATATTAGCTACATCTATTATAGCCTAAATAATAAGTGAATTCAATTTGTTCCTTTTTTATATTTCCATCTAAGTTTCCGCGGCTATATACTTTAAGTTGTGTATAACGAAACGCATACAATGGAGAAATGCTTATGGAACTATCACTAAAAATAAACAAAATCAAATTCTATCACCAAAAATAATTCAGTCATTAGAAATCCTCTAGATGACTGCCGTTATTTCATAGCCCTGAGAGTATGATCCGATAGCTCCAGGCGCTTTTGTTGTTTTAAGAATTTTCATGTGTTCTAGGTTTTTTTCTTAGTCCTCCAGGGCCTTTTTGATATCCATGGTCAATTCATTGTTTTCTAAAACAAAGCATGGAATTCCTAGGCGTTCTGTTCCTCTGATTTCATCGTAAAGAACATTAGTATCTCTCAGTTTTAAATATTCCTTTAAATCTGCATGGCAGGACAGGATATCCTTAAAATCAATATCTGCTCCAGCAGCAGAAAGCTTGTTTAATGCAGTTAAGGTATCTGGGCAAAGATGGCTTCCAATTATAGTAATTTTCATATGATTTCCTCCTTATTTTACAGCGATTGCTTCAATTTCACATAATACACCCTTTGGAAGGGTCTTTACTGCTACACAACTGCGGGCTGGCTTTGATACGAAATACTTTGCATAAACCTCATTAAAAATTGCAAAATCCCCCATATCCGACAGAAAGCAGGTAGTCTTAAATACTTTTTCAAACCCGGTGCCTGCCGCTTCTAGGATGGCACCTACATTTTCACAGCTTTGTTTTGCTTGTTCTGCAATTCCTTCCGCTATTTCTCCATTCTCCGAATTAACCGGAATCTGGCCGGAAGTGTAAACAATCCCGTTTATTTCATAGCCCTGAGAGTATGGTCCGATAGCTCCAGGCGCTTTTGTTGTTTTAAGAATTTTCATGTGTTCTTCTCTTCCTTTCTTTATATTTTAACTTTCTCTATCTTTAACAGCCAATTCTTGCCTTCCACCAAACGTGCGACAATCATGGAGGCAATGGTATCACCTGACGCATTGAGGCAGGTAGCTGCCGGGTCTACCAAAAATCCAATGGTGGCAATTAATGGGAATGCTTCCCATGGGAAACCAAATAAACTGACAATCAGCATTTCTCCTACCAGACCGCCGCCTGGAGCACCAGATAGTACAAATGCACTTAAAATTGCTACCAAGACAGCCATGGCATAGGTTCCCACTCCCGTAAACGGAATTTGGAATACGCCAAACAGGAAGGCGATTTTCGTTATAGCCGAAAGTACGGAACCGTCCATATGCATGGTAGCTCCCATAGGCAGTACGATGTTAGAGATATCCTCCGGTACTCCGATTTTTTTACAGGCTTCCATATTAACAGGTAGGGTAGCTACAGAGCTTTGTGTAGCAAATGCAGTAACTGCAGGATTGAAAATGTTCTGCAACATTTTCTTTACTCCCACCCTTCCTCCGGCAAAATATGCATAAGCCGGGTAGAAAACCACTCCATAAGCAAGACACATCGGATAATAAATCAGCATCGTACGTCCATAATCCCCAATCAGCTGAGGGCCAAACTTACCAACCAGGTTTGCAAAATAAGCGCCCAGTCCAATAGGAGCTAATTTCATAATCATTTCCACAATCCGCATAATGATCTTATTTAGATTTCCTAACAACTGACCTACAGGGCTTTCTTCTCCGCCACAGGCACATACAGCCAGACCGGAAATGATGGCAAATACAATAATCGGAAGCATGTTTTTACGGCTCATAAGACCAGAAAAATCGTCAACCGTCAAAGCACCTACAATCATGGAGCTGATGTTTGCACTCTCCTGCATCTCTGCGCTTCCCATTGTAATTGCAGTATTCGCTGCCGGCGGCCAGATATTGACAACCATCAGGACTAGAACTGCTGCCAAGCATCCGGTTACCACAAAGGTCAGTACCAGACTTCCCAGAATTTTACCCAGACGTTTCATGTTTAGCATACTTCCTACAGCGGTTGCGATTGAAACAAATACCATCGGAACTACGATAGTAAACATTAAATTAATGAAAATATCCCCCAAAGGCGCAAATACTGTTGCCTTTTCCCCCAAAACAACACCCAGTATAGCTCCCGCAATAATCCCCCCAAGCAAAATGAGCGGAGATCGATATCTCTTCCATACTTTCTTCTTATCCATATCTTCTCCTTCCCAGCGTTTCATAAAAACGCTATTTTTATAATTTATCAACTGCTTCTTTTAACTGTTTCAATGCCTGTTCCAGCACAGAGCGCGGACATGCTGCATTAAGTCTCATGTAGCCGGAAAGACTGCGTCCGAAGCTGCATCCTTCATTTAAGCCTAAACCAGCCTTCTGAATCATGAAGTCACGGAGCTCTTCATTGCTCATGTTTAATTCTCGACAGTCCAGCCAAACCAGATATGTAGCATCTGGAACATTGGGTTTGATTTTTGGAATGTTTTCATCAAAATATTTCTTAATAAAATCAAAGTTTTCTGAAACATAAGCAAGCAGCTGTGTCAGCCACTCTTCGCCTTCATTGTAAGCTGCTTCCATGGCTACTGAGCTGAAGGCATTGTTTCTGTGAATATCCATATTCATCCAGAAACAGTCAAACTTCTGCTTCATCTGTTCATTTGGAAAGATAGTCGTAGAAGCCTGAAGACCTGCTAGGTTGAAAGTTTTAGTTGCAGATACACAGGTAATGATTTTTTCTGCAATTTCTTTGGAAAGTGTTGCTGTAGGAGTATGCTTCTTTCCATGGAAAATCAAATCTGAGTGTATCTCGTCTGACACCAGAAGCACATCGTTTGCAATACAGATTTCCGCCATTCTTCTTAATTCCTCTGGCTCCCATACAATGCCAAGGGGATTGTGAGGATTGCATAGAAAAAAAATCTTACACTCTTTTGCCTTTTTTTCAAAGTCCTCAAAATCAATATACCATTTTCCATTTTTTTCCACCAACTGATTTTCTATCACTCCTCGTTCCAAAGCCTCTGTGACATCATAAAACTCTGAATAAACCGGAGTCTGAATCAAAATTTTGTCGCCGGTGTAGCTAAAAATTTTAACAATAGTCGATAATGCAGGAACAACTCCTAAGCTCCAGCTCATCAGCGATACATCAACATCCCATTGATTCCGCCTTTTTTCCCATTCCTGTACGGCCTTAAAGTAGCTGTCCGGCCTGGAAGTATAACCCCAGATGCCTTCCTCAGCTTTTCTTTTGCAAGCATCGATGATTGGCTGAGCAGTTTTGAAATCCATATCCGCAATCCACAAAGGAATCACTTCACTTGTACCGAATTTTCCCATCCGTTCATCATACTTTGCAGCACGGTTATTGCTACGGTCAACAATTTCATCAAAGTCATATTTCATAATAAATCTTCCTTTCCTCGCTGCCCTTGCTGTTTGCAGTTGATACTAAATATAATGAGCAAAAACCATGCCAAAATTTTTTTGGCATTTTAAACGGAAAATTCATATCTTTTAGCCTTCTTAGTTTGTTTTAATTGGTCTATTTGGTTATATATATGGTTAACGTGACCATTTTAACCATATATTTTGTTCATTTTATCTTTCTTTCCGATTCTAATCTCCTCTTTTTTCTCTGATTCAAAATTGGCATATTTTTTGCTCTATATAAAAAGTACAAAACAAACCCTGAAAGAAGATTTTCCCAATGCTAACAAAAGAAAATTTATTAGCATTATTAAAGCAGGAGGTTGTTCCTGCCCTCGGATGTACAGAACCTGTCTGTGTAGCCCTAGCTGCGACAGACTCCTATCATGCCATAGGAGGTAAAATTGTTTCTATTAAAATTGAGGTAAATCCTGGAGTTTATAAAAACGGAATGTCTGTAGGCATCCCCGGCTTCGACCGCGTAGACCTTTAATATGCCGCCTTATTGGGAGCAGCCATGGGAAATCCTAAGAAGAAGCTGGAGCTTTTAGAGGACATCTCACTAGAAGTAAGCCAAAAAGCTATAAAAATTGTAGAAGGTAGCTAGGTTATAGTAATAATTAAGCATGAAGAAGCCCAGTTATACGTTCGGGCGGAGATCATCACCACTGCCGGAATCGGCATCAGTGAAATCCACGGCATCCATTCCAATATCATTTTTACCAAACGAAATAACGATGTGCTTCTGCAGAAGGAATACTCTACCGAATCTGACGATTTCCTGCATCAGTAGCTGACGCTTATGGGCATAGCTGAAATCCGTGAGTTGATTGATCAGTGCAGGGAAGAAGAGCTTTCTTTCCTGTTAAACGGCGTTGATATGAATGAAAGGCTGTCAGACTATGGTCTGGAGCATTCTCTGGGAATCGGCATCGCTTCTGCCCTACAGGAAAAAATGACCGCAGATATTATCGGAGATAATTTATTCAGCCGGACTATGCTCCGCGTTGCCAGCTGTGCCGAAGGTCGTATGAGCGGCTGCCCTTACGCCGTCATGAGCAGTGCCGGCAGCGGCAATCACGGGATCACAGCCATTCTTCCCTTGGCCGAAATAGCCCGTTACTTAAAAAGAAAAATGGTAAAAATGGTTTTTCAAGTCCTACTGTACTAACATAATATCTTTCTGCCCAGAAATGTCTATTCCCAAATTTGTATTTTAAGTTTGCATGCTTATCAAATATCATCAGTGCACTCTTTCCTTTGAGATATCACATAAAACTTGAAACACTTATCTTTGATGGAATGCTCACCAACATATGAATGTGATCAAACATTAAATGTCCTTCTATTATTTCTACTTCTTTATAATTGCAAAGTTGTCTTAATATATCTCTTATGCTTTCTTTGTATTGATTATAGACTATTTTCGTCTATACTTAGAAGTGAACACAATATGGTATTTACACATCCATTTTGTATGGGCCATGCCATTACTTTTATTTGCCATTAAAATCACCTTTCCTCTCGTTATTACAGTGGCTTGAACAACTCTATTATAACGAAAAGATGATTTTTTTGTATAACTTCTATCGCACACCCGCATAGCGAGTAGTTTATTGTTTCGCACGCTACGCGAGCTCAACAGGCTAAAGCCCATAATTAAAATTAAAAAAGAGAGGTTATAAACCCCCCTTTAGAAAATACTTATTTATTTCTAATTGCCGCTTGTGCTGCTGCTAATCTTGCAATAGGTACTCTAAATGGAGAACATGAAACATAGGCTAAGCCAAGCTTGTGACAGAAATTTATAGAGTCAGGTTCTCCACCATGTTCCCCACAAATTCCCAACTTAATGTCAGGTCTTGTTTTTTTCCCTAAATCTACAGCAATTTCCATTAGTCTTCCTACACCAATTTGATCTAATCTTTGGAAAGGATCCTTCTCAAAAATTTCTTTTTTTCTATATTCATTAATAAATTTACCTGCATCATCTCTAGAAAAAGCATAGGTTAATTGTGTTAAGTCATTGGTTCCAAAAGAGAAGAATTCTGCATGTTCCGCTACTGCATCTGCTGTTAGTGCAGCTCTAGGTACTTCTATCATTGTACCAATCATATAATCAATTTTTACATCACTTTTTTCCATGACTACATTAGCAGTATCCACAATCAATTTTTTAATAATTTGAAGTTCTTTTTGATCTCCAATCAATGGCACCATGATTTCTGGTTTTATGTCTATTTTCTTTTCTTTCTTAACTTCTACTGCTGCCATAATAATAGCTTTTACCTGCATCTCATAGATTTCAGGATAGGTGATGGCCAATCTACATCCTCTATGCCCTAACATTGGATTGAATTCTTTTAGTTCTTCAACTGTGTCTTTTAAAGTTTCATACGCTACTCCGATTTGACTGGATAATGTTCTGATATCCTCGTCATTGTGGGGTAAAAATTCATGAAGTGGTGGATCCAGTAGTCTTACAGTTACTGGTTTATCTTCCATCGCTTCAAATATACCTACAAAATCTTCCTTTTGGAAGGGTAATAATTTGTCTAATGCTATTTTTCGCTCTTCTACTGTTTTTGCAACGATCATTTGTCTTACCGCAGGTATCCTTTCTTCTTCAAAGAACATGTGCTCTGTTCTACATAGACCAATTCCCTCTGCACCAAATTTCACAGCCACAGCTGCATCTCTAGGATTATCTGCGTTGGTTCTTATTTTGAGGCTTCTTAATTCGTCAGCCCAATGCATCAATTTTCCAAAATTACCTGATAGCTCGGGGTCCTTTGTAGGAATTCTATCAGCATAAACTGTTCCTGTGTTTCCATCTAACGAAATATATTCTCCTTCTTTAAAGATTTTTTCATTCACTTTAAATAATTTATTGGCTTCGTCTACTCGAACCTCTCCACATCCTGCGACACAACATTTGCCCATTCCTCTGGCTACAACTGCTGCATGAGATGTCATACCACCTCTTGCTGTTAAAATTCCTTCAGCAGCAACCATTCCTTCAATATCTTCTGGAGAGGTTTCTAGTCTAACCAATATCGCTTTTTCTCCTTCATTCATCGCTTTTACTACATCATTTGCATTAAAATATACACGACCTGTTGCTGCTCCAGGAGATGCAGGTAGTCCTTGAGTGATTTTTTCTGCACTTTCTAATGCCTTTTCTTCAAAAGTAGGATGTAGAAGCTGATCTAATTGGTTTGGTTCAATTCTCATCACTGCGGTTTCTTGATCAATAATTTTTTCTTCTACCATGTCAACCGCTACATTAATAGCTGCTGTAGCAGTTCTTTTTCCATTTCTTGTTTGTAAAAGGTATAACATACCCTTTTCGATGGTAAATTCGATATCTTGCATATCTCTGTAATGATTTTCTAATAGGTTGGCAACCTCAACAAATTGTTCATATACTTGTGGCATGCTACTTTCTAATTGAGCAATCGGTTGTGGGGTTCTAATTCCAGCTACAACATCTTCTCCTTGCGCATTCATTAAAAATTCACCAAATAATTTCTTCTCTCCTGTAGAAGGATTTCTAGTAAATGCTACCCCTGTACCCGATGTATCTCCCATATTTCCGAAAACCATGGATTGAATATTCACAGCCGTTCCCAAATGACTTGGTATATCATTAATTTCTCGATAAACAATAGCCCTTGCATTATTCCATGAATCAAACACTGCCTTAACAGCCATTAATAATTGTTCTTTGGGATCCTGTGGAAAATCATTGCGTGTTTCTTTTTTAACAAGTTCTTTATACTTAGCAATAATATTTTGCAAATTTTGTACAGATAATTGCGTATCTAATTCTATATGATTTGTTTCCTTCTCTTCCTCTAGTATATGATCAAATCGATATTTTGGAATACTTAACACAACATCACCAAACATTTGAATAAATCTTCTATAGCTATCATATGCAAATCGCTCATTCTCTGTTGCTGATGCTAAACCAATCACAGCCTCATCATTTAATCCTAGATTCAAAATGGTATCCATCATTCCAGGCATAGAAATCACAGATCCTGATCTTACTGAAACTAGTAAAGGATTTTTTGTATCTCCAAATTTTTTATTAGTAATAGTTTCTAACTTATTAAGATGTTCAAAAACTTCATCAATAATTTTCTCATCCATTACTTTCCCATCTTCATAATACTTATTACAAGCCTGTGTCGTAACAGTAAAACCTTGAGGAACAGGCAATCCAATTTTTGTCATTTCTGCTAAGTTTGCACCTTTACCTCCTAAAAGTGTTTTCATTTCTTTATTTCCTTCACTAAAGGAATATACATATTTTGTCATATTCACAAACTCCTTCCGTTTATTTTTTCTTTTATGATAGGTTTATACAATGCTTTGTCGCATAATTTCTAAGATAATATTTGCACTTTCTTCTACTGCTTTGCTTGATACGTCAATAATTGGACATCCTAATCGTTTCATCAATTCTTCTGCATAATCTAGTTCTTCCAATATACGTGTCATACTTGCATAATTTGCTTCATTACTTAGCCCCAATGCCCTTAATCTTTCTTGTCTTATTTCATTTAGTTTAATAGGATTAGTAGTTAATCCTATGATCTTTTTAGGTGAAACTTCAAACAGTTCTTCTGGTACAGGCACCTCAGGTACCAAGGGTACATTGGCCACTTTTATATTTTTATGGGCAAGATACATACTAAGTGGTGTTTTAGATGTTCTTGAAATCCCTACTAATACAATATCTGCCTTTTTTAAGCCCCTAGGATCTTTTCCATCATCATATTTGACTGCAAACTCAATGGCTTCTACTTTCTTAAAATATTTTTCATCTAGTTTTCGTATAAGTCCCGGTTCGTTTTTGGGTGTATCCTTTAGAACATCTGTTAAGGAATCTATAATAGGTGTCATAATATCAATGGCTTTGATATTGTATTCTTTGGCGGCTTCAACCATGATTTTTCTTAAGGATGGTATCACCATAGTAAATATAATCACTGAGTTTTCGTTGGTTGCTTCATGAAGAATTTCTTTGATTTGTTCCTCTTCTGATATGTAAGGAAATCTTCTAATTTCCCAGTCTTTACAGTCAAACTGACTAATGGCTGCTTTCACTACTTGTTCGCCCGTTTCTCCAATTGAATCAGAAATTATATATATCACTAGTCTGCGATTCATTTCCATATCCTCCTTTTCCATTATTGTCTTCCCAATTCTACCAGTACCCGTGTTAAATTTGTTTTTGATATCTTTCCTACAACTTTATAATATTCTTTTTCCTCTTTCTTTGCTTTCTCTACTACAGGAAGACTGTCTACCTCATGGTCTATAATTTTTATCGCAGCTTCTAGTGCCGTTTCATGAGGATAAGTCATAATAACATTCGGCATTCTTGTCATAATTAAACCTACAGGTACTTTATTAATATCCGTACCTCCCATTATATTTCTCAGAAAATCTTTTCTTGACACTACTCCTGCAAGATATCCTTCCGATGTAATGTAAATTGTTCCTACATCTTCAAGAAACAATGTGACAATAGCATCATAAAGGGTTGTTTGCTCATCAATAACAATGGGCATAGATTTTATATCACTTACCTTAATACGGTTGATCTTATCAGAAACCAAATTAACTGGATTATTGCCAGAATAAAGATAACCTACTTTAGGTCTTGCTTCTAGGACACCCGACATTGTCAAAATCGCCAAATCAGGTCTTAATGTAGCTCTTGTCAGTTTTAGCGCTTGTGCGATCTGTTCACTTGTTATGGGTTCATTGGCTTTTACAATATCAATAATTTTGAGTTGACGTTCAGAAAATTCTATATGAATCACCTCTTTTTATTGCTTTTTTATAATATGCTATACTATTTGTTTTTTGTGACATATTATATAATACATTTTAGCAAAGATTTATACTTTTTACTACATGTTTTTTTGAAATTTTTCTCTTTCTTATTCAATTTTTTTAGCTTAGTCTTTTAAAAAAGAAAAATATGCAAAAAAACAATAAAGGCACTAGATATCATCTCTTATCTACACCTTTATTGTCTGCTATCTAAGAATGGTTTATTAGCTCAAGTGCCTAAAAATCTATTCTGCTTGCAATATATTTTTCTATCTCTTCAATCTTTACACGTTCTTGCGTCATTGTATCTCTATCTCTTACGGTCACTGCGTGATCTTCCAATGTGTCAAAGTCATATGTGATACAAAACGGTGTACCAATTTCATCTTGTCTTCTGTATCTCTTTCCTATACTACCTGATACATCATAATCCACCATGAATTTTTTGGCTAATTTTGTATAAAGTTCCGTTGCTCCCTCACTCAGTTTTTTCGTCAATGGTAATACGGCAACCTTATAAGGTGCAAGGGCAGGGTGAAATTTTAGCACAGTTCTGCTACTGCCATCTTCTAATGTTTCTTCCTCATAGGCATCTACTAGAAAAGCTAGAGTTACTCTATCTGCTCCAAGGGAAGGCTCAATGCAGTAAGGTATATACTTTTCATTGGTAACTGGATCTTGATAACTTAGATCCACTCCTGAGTGGTCTTTATGCTGCTTTAAATCAAAATCTGTTCGATCTGCAATCCCCCATAACTCACCCCAGCCAAATGGGAATTTATATTCTATATCTGTAGTAGCATTACTATAATGGGATAATTCTTCTTGGTCATGATCCCTTAAACGAATATTCTCTGAATTCATATTTAAAGCAAGCAGCCACTGGTTACAAAAGTCTTTCCAATAGTTAAACCATTCTATATCCTCGCCTGGCTTGCAGAAAAACTCAAGCTCCATTTGTTCAAATTCACGGGTCCTGAAGGTAAAGTTACCCGGTGTAATTTCATTTCTAAAAGACTTTCCTATTTGCCCTATACCAAAGGGAATTTTCTTTCTAGAGGTTCTTGCTACGTTTTTAAAATTTACAAATATTCCTTGTGCCGTTTCTGGTCTAAGAAATATTTCTGCTTTTGAATCTGCTGTAACCCCTTGATGGGTTTTAAACATTAGATTGAATTGTCTAATTTTGGTATAGTCTACTGCACCACATTCAGGACATTTGATATTTTTTTCAACAATGTAATCTTCCATTTTGTCATTAGACCAACCATCTACAGTTACATCTACTTTTTCCGCATCTTTTAGGTAATCTTCGATAAGCTTATCCGCTCTAAACCTTGCTTTACATTTTTTACAATCAAGTAATGGGTCATTAAATCCTCCCACGTGTCCAGACGCTACCCAAGTTTGTGGATTCATTAATATAGCTGCATCTAAACCCACGTTATACGGAGATTCCTGTATAAATTTTTTCCACCAAGCTCTCTTAATGTTATTTTTTAGTTCCACTCCTAATGGTCCATAATCCCATGTATTTGCCAGTCCGCCATAAATTTCAGATCCTGGAAATACAAATCCTCGTGCTTTTGAAAGTGCAACAATTTTATCCATTGTCTTTTCTGTACTCATTTTGAATCCTCCTCTAACTATAATAAAAAATAAAAAAAGCCCTTCCATCCCTATAGCAAGGGACGAAAGGCTTTGCTTCCGCGGTTCCACCCTAGTTGATACATATGTATCCACTTTCATTTATTCGCTCAAGAGTGCCTTTCATTAAAATATCATATCGGATTCCCAGCAGTACCGACTCTCTCGGATGATACCCTTTAATTACTCTTCTCCATCATTGCTATTTTTATTTAATTGTTCTTTAAATTTTAACATATTCACCTATAGATGTAAATATGTTCTTTCTAAATACCCTGTTATTTTTACTCTTCTCTATTTTCTTTATCCATCGTTTTATCTAAATCAATTCCCTCTTTCGTATTTATATCATCATCTATCTTGGTTTTATACGTATTTACTTTGTTTTTTACATTATCCAAGGTCCCTTCAGCCATATGTCTTACATTTTCAAAAGTTTCTTCTGCCATCTCGTTTATATCTACAACTTGACCATCTGTTTTAACAATTTCAATCTTGCACTTTGTAGCGATGGCTGCAAAAACACCTACCATCGCAATAGGAGGTGATAAAACAGCGCCTACAGCGCCAGCAGTTACTGGGATATTCATAATCAACTCCCCATCTCTTTTTAAGAGGATTTTGGTCACATTTCCCCTTTTAATAATCTCCTTTAGTCGATCTAGCACATCATTTCCTACCCCAGATATATTGTCCGTCCACTTTGTACTTTGCTTTTGTTCAATATGGATGATTGCATCCACCACGTTACCTTGGGTAGTTTCTAGCGCCTCCTTTGCTTCTTTATAACTTACCCCAGTTCTATCCCTTACTAAATCAATTTTTTCTAAGTTAATTTCCATAACGCCACCACCTTGTTAAAATTATTTTGATTCTTGAATTGCCTCTAAAAATTGTAGACTATTAAATTTTGTTTTGTCTATGTGTGTAGATATATAATGCTTTGTAATTTTATTCAGTTCTTTTAAAACATCAGATTTGATTTTCAGCCTAGATATCTGTATTAAATCCATTTTCATTAAATATCGTATAACATTAATGGTGCTGCTGGAAATCTTCATGGCGTAGGAATCTTGTGGGAAACATCTCTCACACAATATCCCCCCTTCTCTAGAACTAAATTTTATTCTACTGCTGTCAGCAGCTCCACAGCAAACACAGTTGTCCATTTCGGGTTTATATCCCCCATACATTAATAATTTGATCTCATATGCCTTCGTCAAAGTTTCATAATTCTTATCCATGGCAGAAAGAATATACAGACACTTTAACAGCATATCAAACAAACGATTATTCGTCTGTCCTTCAGTAATAATACTCTCTGTTAATTCTAGTATATAGGATGCAAATGTCAGCTTCATAACATCTTCTCTTAATTTATAAAAAGAATGTTTGATGTCTACCTGTGAAATTTGGTATAAATCTCTTCCTTTAAACAATACGAATTCACCATAAGAAAATGGCTGTGTTCCTATCGAATATTTTCCTCTAGGTCTTCTTGCACCCTTTGCCACTGCTTGTATTTTTCCTAATTTTTTTGAAAATAATGTGATTATTGTATCCGCTTCACCAAATTTATTCTGTTTTAAGACAACTGCATCAGTCTTTAAAAGCATTTCATCACCTCAAGAACATTCATGCTGTACTATTTCTTTTTCTTTCTTATCTTTTTTATTCATTTCTCCCTGAATATCTTTATAATATAAATATATATTGACGTCTCCCGTATTTAAAAACAAATTCCAAAACATTTTCTCTAACACCCTATTATCCCCTTTCATAAATGTATTGATTGAATCTATTTCATACATTATTTGTGTCTCTTATAGGGTGTCTCTATACATTGTAAATTTTGTAATTCTTCTTATAACCTATATCCTAAGCTATTTAATATATTTTCATTTTCTCGCCAATCTTCTTTTACTTTTACCCATAGTTCTAAAAATACTTTTGATCCTAAAAGGTTTTCTATGTCTTGTCGTGCACTTTTTCCTACGCCTTTTAACTTTCTTCCATTTTTTCCGATAATGATTCCTTTATGGGATTTTCTTTCACAGTATATTGTAGCTTGAATATCTACAATATCCTTCTCTTCTCTTGGCTTCATACTTAACACTTCCACTGCTACACCATGGGGAACCTCATCATGTAGGTAATGAAGTAGTTTTTCACGAATGATTTCACTGACAATTACTTTTTCGGGTTGATCTGTAATCATATCTGATGGGAAAAATTGAGGCCCCTCAGGCAGAAATTTTACAATAGCCTGCATAAGTTTTTTGATATTTTTATTTTGCAATGCTGAAATCCCCATGATCTCTTTGAATATTCCTTTGGCTTCATACATATGATATAATTTTTCAAAGGCATCTGGAGAGATTTTATCCATTTTATTGATAACAAGAATAATCGGTGTTTTTACAGACTTTAACATTTCTAAGATATATTGATCTCCTGGTCCCATATCTGCAGTTTCATCTACAACAAGTAAAATGACATCCACTTCGTTTAAGGTTTGCTGTGCTGAATTTTGCATATATTCTCCTAGCTTATTTTTAGGTTTATGCATTCCAGGTGTGTCTAAAAAAATGATTTGAAAGTCATTTTCCGTATAGATTGTCTGGATTCTATTCCGTGTCGTTTGAGGTTTATCCGACATAATTGCAATCTTTTCACCTATTATTTGATTCATCAGTGTCGATTTTCCTACATTTGGTCTTCCAATAATTGTTACAAATCCTGATTTAAACTTCATCCATGAACCTTCTTTCTTTTTATTTTTTTGCCGTTTGTTACTTTTCTAAATCAATTCCAGAAAAACCATGGGGTAATAATTCTTCGATCGTAAAAGTATTTGTTTTTCCGTCTGGGGTACCTACAATAATCTTTATTTTTCTTCCAAATTCCAATATAACCTGCCTACAAATGCCGCAGGGAAACGTGTAGCTCTCATTATCACTGACTACCGCTATAGCATCAATCTCACGATGACCTTCTGAAATGGCTTTAAATAGTGCAGTTCTTTCTGCACAGTTTGTTCCTCCAAAGGAGGCACTTTCTATATTGCATCCTGTAAAAACTTTTCCGTCCTTTGTTAAAACTGCAGCTCCTACCCGAAAATTCGAATAGGGAACATAGGCGTAAGCTTTAGCCTCAATAGCTTTTTCAAGCAATTCTTTTTCTTTCAAGCGAATTCCCTCCTTATTCCACTGTCGTTATTTCTAAATTTGAAGGGATTACTTCTATCCAAGTAACCCCTGGATTGAGTGTTATTTCTTCCCCATTTTTATCATAAAATCGAGTAATGGCTCTTCTTGATGGTTTCTTCCAAATAATCTCTTTCATTGCACCATAGGTAATAAAATAGCCTTCTCCTTCACCCACCAATCCTATTTCCCTTCTTCCTGCACTATCAATTACTTTTGTCTTTGCTTTTTGAACAATAATATTCTTTGCTGCTAAATGTTTTTCTGACACTTCATCTCGATGGGGTTGACCATTAATATATCTATAATACAAATTCTCTTCCTCATGATACTCAAAACTAGGTTTATAATCTTTATGATAGAGGATTTTTATATAAGTTGTTTTTATTCCATTGATTTTTTGATCCTCATCATGAAACAACAGGGTTTCAAAGTCTCCTATTTCTTTATAGTTACTTTGTTTTGCTGCTGCTCTAATGGCTTGTGCACTTGTATACTCATTGTGTGGTCTTGATTTATGGCTCTTTCTCCAAAAAACTTTACTGCTTCTAGATTGGGCATCAATATCTGCAACTTTAAATTTTACAATATCTGAAAAGGCTTGGGGACTCCCACCGTCATGAACATATAGTCCATTAAATTCCATAGCTTTATCGATAAAATATGGTCTTGCACTTCGTACAGGGCCTATCAATTCAGGTTCATTAATTAAAAATACTGCCATATATCTTGTAATCCATCCTTCTGCCAATATTTCATAAATGATTTCTGCTTGATCTAATCCTGCTTGAGGTCTCGCTTGCCTTTGATTATCCAGCATGACTGCAATTGGTCTTCTCTTTATTATACTTTCTTCTTGTGTATACAAACCACTTATGGGAGATGCCACACCTTTTTCTTCTTCTCTTGCTTTTTTACTATCTACGATTTCTTCCATTATGTCATCATTACTGCCCGTTGATGGCCCTTCTTCTTCTAATAATACGGGACTTTCTTTTGTATCTTTGCATCCCGCAAAACCCATAACCATCCCTACCACGATTACCAATATCATAAAAATACGTTTATAAAACATGTCCCCCTCATCCTTTCATCTTTTAGTCATTGGTTTTAGCTTGCTCAGGCAGTAAAATTCCTCCTGAGACTACCAGCTTGATGGCTGCTTCCACAGGTATATTAAGTGGAATAATATCCTTCGCCGGTACCATCACCAACATACCTGATGTGGGATTTGGTGTGGTAGGAATAAAAACACTCTTCATTTTTTCTCCAATACTTTCGGAAATAGTACTCGGTGTATCTGCTGTAATAAAACCGATTGTATAAATTCCCTTAGAAGGATATTGTACAATCACTGCACTCTTAAAAGCTTCTCGCTGCTTCATAAAAAGCGTATCAATTAATTGTTTAATAGATAAGTATATTGTATTAACTAAAGGAATCTTACTTAATGCCTTCTCTACAAAAAGAATCATTTCTTTTCCTAAATAATTGGTAGCAAAAACTCCTGTAGCCAAAATAATCCCTATTGTTAGTGCCACCCCTATACCGATGATGCGAAAACCAATGATTTTTTCTATCGGTACTCTAAAAATAGAATCTATAATATTAAACAACCATACAATCAAAGATAAAGTGGCCACAATGGGTACCAAAATAAATAGTCCAGTAAAAAAAAGTTTTCTTAGTGTTTTCATAAGTACATCATTTCTCCTATCACTCAACGTTTTTTTTCTGTATTTCCAATTGCTTAATTCTTCTATTATGAACATTTAATACTTTTATTTTTATATCATCAAATTCTATGATATCATCTTTAATCGGAATTCTGCCTAATAGATTAAATACAAAGCCTCCTATGGATTCATATTCATCTTCAGGAAGATGAATTGATAATACTTCATTAATTTCTTCAATGGATGCTTTTGCATTTACAATTAAGGAATTATCTGCTAGATGCTCTATAAAGTCGATCTCATTATCATATTCATCCAGTATATCTCCCACAATTTCCTCCAAAATATCTTCAATCGTAACAAGACCAAGGGTTCCGCCATATTCATCTAATACAATGGCAATATGCACCTTTTCCTTTTGCATCTCTTTTAATAAGTCACTGACTTTCTTGCTTTCCGGTACATAATATGCAGGTCTTATGAGTTTTAAAACATCAAAACTTAACTGGGATGCTTCTGTTTCCCTAGAATATACTAACAAATCCTTAGCATATAAAATACCAATCACATTGTCTATCGTATCTTTGATTACGGGAATTCTTGAATATCCATGATCAATCACCACATTTAATGCTTCTTCCAGACTAGAAATTTCTTCAAGATATACCATATCGATTCTAGGTACCATTACTTCTGTTACTTCAATATCACCAATTTCAAAAATACTATTGATCATTTCTCTTTCATTGCTTTGAATGATTCCCACTTCTTCTCCCACATCTACCAGCGTCATAATTTCTTCTTCAGAAACCAATGTCTTATTAATATGTATATCGCCTCCAAATACTTTAATAATAAAGTTTGTAATAGCCGTCAATACCTTTAAAAATGGCAACAATACCACAGATAAAATTTCTAAGGGCTTCCCTAACCTTATGGCTACTTTTTCAGGATGATGGGATGAATAAGTCTTTGGAGTTATTTCTCCAAAAATTAGTATGAGTACCGTCATGATCGCCGTCACAAAAACAGTAGCGTTTTTTCCAGTCGTTAACTTGAAAGTAAGATCACTGGCAATTGCTGTAGCAGCAATATTTACGATATTATTTCCAATCAATATTGTTGATAAAATCTTTGGTGCATTCTTTAGTAGTCTTTCTAATATTTCTGCATTTTTTACTCCTTTGTTTTGTAGTTGTTTTATTTTAATAATATTCATAGAGCTTAAAGCCGTTTCTGCACTGGAAAATAAACTCGAAAATATAAGTAGCACAAGCAATAAAATAAACTTAATGCCTTCGCGATAGGTTAACAAAATAACTCCTCCTAATATAGACCTGTAATTGTGAAATATAATATGATGATAAAGCTATTTTTTCATCCACACAATGGCTTCTAAGTTTTATCAGTGGTTTGTCTTTAGCTATTAGTGGCTTCTTCCTCAAAGGTTTAGGTCTTTTGAATTTATTCGTAGTTATTTGTATTATTATCTATCTTTTCTTTGAAAATTCATGGTTTCTATTTTAAAAAATTGAATAAAAAATTAAAAAACATCCATTTTATGTAGTTTACAAAAGGGAAGTAGTCTATCTCCTTCCCTCTAATAAATCATTTTAAAAATAAGTACTGTAATAAATATACCCAAAATCCCCCCCATTACAACTTCAAAAGTACTATGAATTCCTGCTTCAATTCTACTTTGGGCAACCAAAATTGTCATAAAGAAGCATAAGGAAATAACCAGTGTATTTTCTGATATAAAAGCAATGGACGTAACAATAGAAAAGGCAATAGCTGTATGGCCGCTTGGCATCCCTCCTCTGAAAGGCGTACCCTTTCCAATATATGCTTTGATTGCAATCACAATAAAACTTACAATGATAAAACTAATAAACACAATATGAATCGTCGTTCCTCTTACTTTGTGTAAAACTAATTCTGTAACAGCACTCAATTGATCAAAAAAAACCAAATATCCTACAACCACAGCATTTATCGCTGCAATAAGTACAGCGCCTGCAGCAACGTTTTTTGCAATTTTAGCCAAATCATGATATTCCTCTGTAATCAGGTCAATGGTTGCTTCAATTGCTGTATTTATCATTTCTGTTACAATAACCAGCGCTATCGTTACAAATAAAATTAAAATTTCTAACTTAGATAATTTAAAAAACAAACTGAAAATTAAAGTAATGGTCGCCATGCAAAAGTGTATTCGCATATTTCTTTGCGTTTTCAATGTGTGAATAATACCATCAATTGCATAATTAAAGCTATCGATCAGTTTTCTTACTTTCATGAAAAAACCTCTCTTATTCCCTTAATATATTCATCTCCTTTAACACGTCTTCTTCTTTTTGACGCATTCTTTGAGTATCTTCTATGCCCTCGTGATCATAACCCATGAGGTGAAACATACTGTGCACAGTTAAAAACACCACTTCCCTTTCAAAGGAATGTTCAAATTCATTAGCTTGTTCTAAAGCCTTTTCTAAAGAAATAACAATATCGCCTAAATAGATAGTTCCATGAATATTTTCAAAACATTCATATTGAGGAAATGATAGTACATCTGTAGGTTTATCTACGCCTCTATACGTTTTATTTAAATGATGAATTTCTTTATTGTCTACAAGGGATATGCTCACTTCAACATCCTTCGGTAATCCTTCCTTCTCCAAGCATTTATCCACCGCTTCAGTCATTCGTTTTTCGAGCTTTTCGTCATATTCTATCTGTTCTTGTCGATTATCAATCATTACTTCCACGTTATTTTACCTCCTCAACTTTCTGGGTATTTAATTCAGGATATTCTATTCTCTCATGGAAAATACCTAGAAGAACCGTTCTAAAGGTAGATGCAATTTTATGAATATCTTTTAATGTTATATTACATTCATCCAATTGCTGATCCTGAAGCTTGTCCTCTATGATTTTATCAATCAAATGCTTAATTTTGTCGCTGGTAGGCTCAGGCATACTTCTTACAGCAGCTTCTACAGAGTCTGCCAACATGACAATAGCAGCCTCTCTACTCTGAGGCTTGATACCTTGATATCGGTAATCTGCTTCATTAATTTTTTCATTTTTTTCCACATTCATTGCCTTGTGGTAAAAGTATTTTACTAATGTTGTCCCATGATGTTGTTCAATGATTTCAATAATTTCCTGTGGTAAATTATACTCTCGCCCAATTTCTATGCCATCTTTTACATGACTTGTTATAATCATGGCACTTAGACTTGCAATCATTTTATCATGAGGATTTTCGCTTGTTAGCTGGTTTTCTTTAAATAAATAAGGTCTCTTTAGTTTTCCAATATCATGATAATAAGCACTTACCCGAGCGAACAAACCATTCGCACCTATTGCGTCAGCTGCAGCTTCACTTAAGTTACCTACAATAATACTATGATGGTATGTTCCTGGTGCCTCTACTAAAAGTTTTTTCAATATAGGCTGATTAGGATTCGAGAGTTCTAATAGCTTAACAGGTGTTAAAATTTTAAAAGCAGATTCCCATAACGGTAAAGATCCTATGGTCAAAATAGCACAAAATATGCCATTTAATATCCCGTAAAACCCATCTATTAATATTTTGGACCACTCATAGTGATTAATAAACCCAAATCCAGATATAACGAATACATTGCTTAAGCTAACCAGTAGTCCTGCTATAAAAATATTAGAACGTTGATGTGTATTGGTAACACCAAATCCTCCTACTGCTCCTCCAATAGAACTCATAATTAAAAAATCTACATGATTTCCATGAAGGATTGCAAGTAATATGGTCATCACAAAACTCACAGTTATTGCCAATCTAGAGTCGATTAATATTCCTATAATCATCGTTGCTGCAGCCACTGGTACAGTATAAGGAGAAATACTAAAAATGGTGTTCGATAAAAAATAAGTAGACAAAAAGATAATCAGTAGCAAATAAAGTTTGGATATTGATGAGAATAAATTTCTATTAAATACATATATATAAGCAATTAACAAGCCTTCTGCAACTAGGGCAGAAATTCCAATGCCCATATATAAAGAAAAATCTGTGTTTCCCTGCTCTTTTGTCATTCCTGCATCCTGTAATAATTCTAGCTGTTCTTGGGTGATAATATCCCCTTCATTTACAATAACACTACCTCTTTTTACAATCACTTTTTCTATGCTATTTTTTGCTTCCTCAATTTTTTGCTGAGTGGTTTCAACATCTAGAAAACGATTGGCTTTTATAGAGGAATTCACAATATGAATCCCTATCAATCGTATTTCATCGGAAAACTCTTTTAATCCCATAAAATAATTTTCTATATTTATTTTTTCCTTTTCAAGCTCTTCTTTTTTTATACCTGTAGACATAACTTGCATCGTGATTTCATAAATATAGCTTTCAATGTTTTCTAACTCTTCATTGGGTGTTTGAAGCATGCGCATTAGTTCATGGTCTTTCAATTGAAGTTCATTTTTTTCCTTTAACAACCCTAATTTTTCAGCGATGGGTACATCTTGCATTTCCCTAATCTGATAGATACTCACAAAGAATTTTTCAATTTTCTTTTTAACATCTATTTGAATAGTCGGATCTACTTTTTCTCTTGGCTCCACAGCTTCTATGGCTTTTTTAATACGCAAATTTGTCGCAACCTTGTTTTCTAAATCTCTAGGTGCTTCTAGGTCTATGGGAGCCTTTTGTCCTACCCCTAACTCATATTGATCTGGGGCAAGAGATGTAACCATACTGAAAAAAACAGCTATAAAAAAAGTAATACTAATTACCGTGTAGCTTACTATTTTTTTTCTAAAGAAGTTCACAAATAATGTATTGTGAAACCTGTCTTGTATCGGCTTTAAAGAAAACATTTTCTTTTCCCCCTATTATTCTATCTTTTTCTAGGGCCCTCTTCCTTTGTTTTATTTTGATTTTTTTCTTTGATTTTTTCAAATTTATCATACGCCTTGATAATCCTTTGAACCAATGCATGTCTAACAACATCATGCTCGTTTAGAAAAATAAAGGCAATGCCTTCTACATTAGATAATACTTCTACAGCCTGCTTTAAACCAGACTCTTTTCCTTTAGGCAAATCTATTTGCGTAATATCACCTGTTATCACAGCTTTTGAACCTATCCCTAATCGCGTTAGAAACATTTTCATCTGTTCTCTTGTGGTATTTTGTGCTTCATCTAAAATAATAAAAGAATCATCTAATGTTCTACCTCTCATATAAGCTAAAGGAGCAACTTCAATCATTCCTCTTTCTTTATATTTTAAAAAGGTTTCACCACCTAATATATCATATAATGCATCATAGAGTGGTCTTAAGTAAGGATCTACTTTTTCTTGTAAATCTCCTGGTAGAAAGCCTAGACTTTCCCCTGCTTCTACTGCAGGTCTTGTAAGAATAATTCGGCTTACCTCTTTATTTTTGAAAGCATTTACCGCCATCGCCATCGCTAGATATGTTTTTCCTGTACCTGCTGGACCAATGCCAAATACTACATCATTATTTTTGATAGCTTCAGCATATTTCTTTTGACCTAATGTTTTCGGTTTAATTTGTTTTCCTTTGGCGCTAATGCAAACAATGTCTTCCAGTAAACCTTCGATTTTATCCTCTTGCCCTGCTTCAAGCAATTTAATGGCGTAATTGATTTTTTGGCTATCTAATATCTCCCCCGACTGAAGCATATGAATCAGCCTATACATAAGTTTTTCTACTTGTTGAGCTTCTGTAGGATTACCAATAATTACAATTTCACCTTGTCTAGATACAACATTTACATGAAAAGTATTTTCAATAATCTTGATATTCTCATCAAAATTTCCAAATAAATCTTTCGTGTAATCAAAGGTATTCATGCTAATTCTTTTTTCTATTTTTTGTTCCAAATATAGTCCTCCTTAGATTTTAATTCTGTGGTATGATTTTTTTTTGTTTTCCAATCTGTTCTAAAGCTTCAATGATTATTTTTGACTTTATCCTATCCTTTTCCTCATAAAATTTTATATCTTTATTTAAAATGATGGTTTCTTCAGGCATATTACTCATTAGTTTTACCAATATTTTTTCCTGTAATGCTTTTTTTACCGTGGATTTATCTAACTTTTCTTTTTTTTCAACGGCTTCGTAATATTCCTCTATAATAATTTCGACAGGGATTTTAATATTCCTCCAAGTAGGTAAGCTTTTATTCTTCTTCTCAATTATAGCATGATTATACGGAATTTCTCCTCCACTTAATATAATTTGACTATTTCCAATTTTTATAATCCTACGTGTAATTTTATTGCCTGTTTTTATCTTTCTGCGGTGAATAAAGCTCATCTCATCATTACCCTCATAATAAGTTTTTGCGTACACTTCACCCAATGCATGTACATATCTTGTATCAAGCCCTTCTCTAATAATTTGGCCTGTAATTAATATTTCCCCCTCTTTTACAATATCTCCTTTTTCTACTTGGGCATCACCATTTTTTGCAACTACTTTTTCCACAACACCTTTTTTTTCTGCTATAATATCACATGGCGTATCTAGTGTAAGTTTTAAAGGAGCTTCTGTGTTTTCTACAATTTCTACAATAGCTTTCGTTCCCTGTATTTCTACACCGATCCATACTAAATTTTCTAATTCAATCATCATATTGTTTTCTATTTGTGTGATATTTAATTTATGCTTTAAAACTCCAGGATACAGACCTAATTGATTTAAATTTTTTATAATTACTTGCTTTGATAAAGTGTCATTGCCATAAATTTCAATATTCCATATAAAGGAGGTACTCACTACAATAATTATGATAGCAATTATAAACCCCACCATAAACATTTTCCGTGCTTTAAATTTGTGCATAAAAAAAGGATATCCAATTTTTGTACTAATTTTCACCTTGCATCCAGCTCTTTTCACAATATGCCTCAGTTCCTTGTATCCTTCTAATCCTACCTTTGCTTGTAAGGTAGTGTAGTCTACGCGTATTATATCCCAAAGATACACACCTCTTGCAATGGCATAATTAATAAATTTTTCTAGATTCAAGCCTTCAATTTTTATAACAACATACCCTCTAAAAAAATTCCATAATTTTACAACTACCAAAACCTTCCACCTCCTTTATTCTACAAACCCCATGGTATCTATCACACCACAAATAATGATTTCCTCTGTAATGATTGTTTTGATCAAAAGATCTTTACCCGTTATTCTGAAAATGCCGTTTTTTGTATTAATTCTAATTCTATTCTTAGAATACTCAATAATTCCCTTATGATTTTCAATATACACTTGTAAATTTCCCAACAAAGTAACACGTGGAAGATCTAGCATAATATCTTTGGGAAGTTCTAATAAATCTGACACACTTTCTTTGATATCTTTCGTTCTGCTTTTCATCATCTACTCCCCCTCTTTTCTATAATAAAAGTTTATGCGTTGAAAATAGGGGGTATTACTCTATTTTTCTATCCTCTTTTTACCGTCTTTATGTAAAAAATAAAAAGCTGTGAAACTTTGCGTTTCACAACTTTTTATTTTTTAGCGCCTTAGGTTTTCCCAAAACTTCTGCCATAATAATGGCCTTTCTTATGCTCTTTTTATCAAGCATCATTGCAGATTTTCCTATTTCATTTGCTGCAATCCTATCGCCTATTCCTTCTTCAATACCGGATCCTATGGTATATTTGCTTTTGGTTATGTCTTTATTTTTCATATCTATTTCACTATTTTGGGATAGATCTTCTACTTCTATTTCACTTACAGCTTGCATTGGTTTCTCTACAGAAGAGCTAGCAGATTCTGAGATCATGGTTGTTTCTTTGTTAACTGTATTTTCCATAGGCATAGGTTCTTGCCTAGGAGGAAAATGCTCTACTCTTCGCCTTTGAATAGTTTGTTTCCCTTGTTTTCTCTTATGCTTTTTTGATTTTTTTGTACCGGCCTTATTTTTTGTAGCTTTAAATATAGAAACAACAATAAAAAATAAAATCGGTAATATATCTACTATAATATCCATACGATCACATCCTTATTTCATAAAGGCTGTCCTACTATTCTTTTTTGCTTGTTTCTTCATCTTTTTCTGTTTTAGAGATCATCTTTCGCATAGCTGTATCAGCCATAACATTTTGCATATTATAATAATCCATTACGCCAAGTTTTCCTTCTCTTAATGCCTGTGCCATCGCTTTAGGCACTTCTGCTTCTGCTTCTACAACTTTTGCGCGCATTTCTTGTACTGCGGCAACCATTTCTTGTTCTTTTGCAACTGCCATTGCACGACGTTCTTCAGCTTTTGCTTGAGCGATTCTCTTATCTGCTTCTGCTTGATCTGTCTGCAGCTGTGCACCTATATTTCTTCCTACATCTACATCCGCAATATCAATAGATAAAATTTCAAATGCTGAACCTGCATCTAAACCTTTGGATAAAACAGTTCTTGAAATTAAATCTGGATTTTCTAAGACTTCTTTATGGGTAGCTGCAGAACCTACCGTTGTTACAATCCCTTCTCCTACTCTTGCAATAATTGTTTCTTCTCCTGCACCACCAACAAGTCTTTCGATGTTGGCTCTTACGGTTACCCTCGCCTTTACCATTACTTCAATACCATCTTTTGCAACCGCTGCAACCTTTGGCGTTTCAATAACCTTAGGGTTTACACTTACTTGAACAGCACTTAGAACTTCTCTACCTGCCAAATCAATAGCTGCTGCCCGTTCAAATTCCAAAGATATATCTGCTCTTTGAGCAGCAACTAGTGCATCTACTACGCTATTTACATTTCCACCCGCAAGATAATGGGCCTCTAATTTATCAATATCTAGATTCAATCCTGCTTTTGTAGCTTTAATTAATGGATTTACAATTCTTGATGGTGCTACCCTTCTAAATCGCATACCAATTAAAGTAAATATCCCTACCTTTACACCAGAGAAAAATGCTGTAATCCAAAGTCCTACAGGTATAAAGCTTAAAATCAAACCTAACAATAACAGTACAACAATTGCTACAATTCCAAAACCAATAATTGTTGGCATATATCAAACCTCCTAAGAAATTTTTTGTACTACTATTTTACTACCCTCTACTTTAATGATTTTTACTGGACTATTAATTTCTATATACTCTCCTTGTGTTACCACATCAATTTTTTTCCCATCTACTTCAATTCTTCCTGCAGGACGCAAAACCGTAACAGCTACTCCCTCTAATCCTACCAATGCATCTTCTCTTTTGGTCGATATAAAACCTGCTTCTGTCCTTAATTCGGTTCCTAACACAATTTTGTCAAAATATTTATTCCTAGGTGCATATTTTAGCAATAGTGCTGCTGCAATGATTGTCAGCACAAAGGCAATCACTAGAGAGGATACCCCAAGAACAATAGATTCAGAAGACAAAACAATACTAACAACAATACAGATAACGCCACCAATTCCCGGTGCTCCAAATCCTGGTACAATTGCTTCAATAAACAAAAGAATAATCCCTGTAATGAAAAGCAGAACTACTGCAAAACTTGCATTTCCAGCCAGCATGCTTCCACCAAAAAAAATTGCAAAAGCAATAAAGCTAATCGTTCCCCCAAGACCAAAGCCAGGTGTGAGCACTTCTATAACCAAACCTATAAATCCTGCACTTAAGATAATGGGTAATACCACAGAGCTAGTAACCCATTGGGCGATCTTCATTTTAAAGTTAGGGCGCACATTGATAATATTTGTATATTCTATATCAAAATGATTTAATATTTCATCGTAGTTACTTGCTATTAAATCTGTAAACCCTATTTTTTCTGCTTCTTTTGTAGTTAAATTCAACAGCTCACCTTTTTGCACAATATACTTTCCTTCATTATCGGGATCTTTAATTTCAATACGTCTATCTGCCATGGATTCAACCACCCGAGGATCTCGACCCCTTTGTTCTGCTGTTGTTCTTAACTCTCCTTTCCAATAAGAAATATTTTTCTCTGTATAAGGAATTGTCTCGGCAGAACCAATGGTGCTTCCATTTCCCATCACAATATTTTCTGATGCAATTGTCAAGAGCACACCTGCTGATTCAGCCTTATTATTTACAAAAGAAATTGTATGTAGAGATGTTTTCATCATTGCATCTCTTATTTGGATAGCTTGATCCACTCTTCCCCCTAATGTGTCAATTTCAAATATGATCGCAACAGAATTTAGATCCTTTTCTGCTTCTTCAATAGACTTTTTCACAAATTGTGTAACAGCAGGATTAATCTCTCCTTTTATGGGAATAACATGTACATTCTTTGTATTCTCAGCATAAGCGTATAAACTGAAAAATAATACAATACAAAGAAATATTATTAATCCTTTATATTTCATATGTATTATTTTCAATCATTTTCACCTCCCTCTACTATTAGTATAATACACTTTATTGATTTATTTTAAACAATTTTATATAAAAATAAAAATGACCTAATGGTATCATTAGGTCATTTTTTATTGTAAAAATTGTCTAACAATCTTGTTAACAACTTTACCATCAGCTCTACCTTTGAGTTTAGGCATTAAAGCTGCCATTAATTTACCCATATCCTTCATACTATTCGCTCCAACTTCATTAATCGTCTGACTCACAATCTGCGTGATTTCATCTTCGGTTAATTGTTGCGGCAAATACTGGATTAAAACTTCTATTTCAGCTTTTGCTTCATCTACTAAGTCTTCTCTTCCACCCTTAGCAAACTCTTCAATCGCATCTCTTTTTTGCTTTACTTGTTTTGCCATGATCTCTATAATACCTTCATCGTCAAGCTCAGTACGATGATCTACTTCATATTGTTTAATTGCTGATCTTACTAACGTAATCACAGATTTTCTCAGCTTGTCTTTTTCTTTCATGGCTTGTTTTAAATCATCCATCAATCTCTCTTTGAGGGACATATGTCACACCTCTTCTTAGAACTTTTTCTTTGCTTTATTTCTTCTTGCCGCTTCTGCTTTCTTCTTACGCTTTACACTCGGCTTTTCATAATGCTCTCTCTTTCTAACCTCTGACAAAACACCAGATTTTGCACATGAACGCTTAAATCTGCGAAGAGCACTTTCAAGAGATTCACTTTCACCAACTCTTATTTCTGTAGACATATAATTCTCCCTCCCTCCGCTAGCAAACTTGTGCTGTGCTAACATAAAATAAAATGCTAGATACCATCCATAAATCTGAACAGCACTATAATAGCACTATGTTATTATACATTAAAATTACCTTTTGTGCAACATTTTTTAGCCTGGAGGCCACTGCATTTGTCGACCGCCTAGTAAATGGAAATGAACATGGTCTACAGTTTGTCCCCCTAATGAGCCACAGTTATTAATGATTCTATAGCCATTTTCACTTATTCCTAGCTCCTTTGCAATATTTTTTATAGAAAGGAGAATATGCCCTAGCAGATCTTTATGTATATCAGAAATATGATCTATTGATTTTATATGGTCTTTGGGAATAATGACTACATGTGCCGGAGCCTGGGGCTCAATATCATGAAAAGCCATAATCAAATCATCCTCATATACAACTTTTGCAGGAATTTCTTTCGATACAATCTTACAAAAAATACATTCAGCCATTCAATTCACCTCCTTTACAGGATTACAAAAGACCTATCTTTGTTGATATTCAACAAAAACTAAAGAATTCCTTCTTTTATATCTATCTATTTTGTATTAGTTGACCTATTACTGCTTCCCCAGCAATTTCTTTTAATTGCACTTTCTGCAGCTTGCCTTCTAAGGATTCTTTCGATTTACATAATACGCGCATATAATTATCTGTTAATCCTTCATAGTAACCTTGCATTTCATGGCTATCCGTTTCAAAAAGGACATCTTTTATCTTTCCAATAAATTTCTCATGATATGCAATCATGCTTTTTTTTGCTGCATCAATTAATCTTTCACTTCTTGCATTTTTGACTTTAGATGCAACTTGATTTTCATATTTAGCTGCGGGCGTCCCTTTACGAGGAGAATATTTAAATACATGGATTTGGCTAAAACCTATTGTTTTAACAAATTGCAGCGTTTTCTCAAATTCTTCTTCTGTTTCCCCAGGAAATCCTACCATAATATCTGTAGTGATAGATACTTCTGGCATGTATTTTCTCAATCGATCTACAATTATTTTGTATTCATTAGTAGTATATTTTCTATTCATTCTTTGTAAAGTTTCATCACAGCCACTTTGTAAAGACAAATGAAAATGTGGGCAAACTTTTTTTAATGCTGCTATTTCTGTCACAAATGTTTCCGTCATGATTGTAGGTTCAATAGAGCTTAATCTTATTCGTTCAATCCCTTCTATCGCATGCACTTTTTTGATGACATCTAGCAAGGAAATATCTTTAAATTCTTTTCCATAGGATGCTACATGAATCCCCGTAAGAACAACTTCTTTAAAATCATTATTTGCCAGTCTCTTTACTTCTGCTATAATATCTTCAATTTTTCTACTTCGAACAGGGCCTCTAGCATATGGGATAATACAATACGTGCAGTATTGATTACAACCTTCTTGAATTTTGAGGTAGGCACGGGTCTTGCCTTTTATCTCACCAATCTTCATTTCTTCAAAAGCACGAATTTCCATAATGTCTTGAACTACGTTGATTTTTTTATTTTCTTCTTGGACTTTTTTTACATATTGCACAATTTTATTTCGATCATTGGTGCCTAGGATGATATTCACGCCCTCAATGGATTGTACTTCCTCAGGTGCTGTTTGAGAATAGCATCCTACTACCGCTATAATTGCATCTGGATTCTTTCTCTTTGCTCTTCGAATAAATTGTCTCGATTTTCTATCCCCTAAATTTGTCACAGTACAAGTATTGATAACATATACATCAGCTAAGGATTCACTCTCTACTATTTGATATCCAGCTCCTTCAAAAATTTCTCCCATAGCCTCTGTTTCATACTGATTCACTTTACATCCAAGGGTATAAAATGCTACTTTTTTCATTTTGTGCCTCCTAAGTCTCCCAACTCATACATCAATATGCTTAAGGTAACAAAGCCAGCAGTTTCAGTTCTTAGTATTCTAGGTCCCAAAGTGAGGGGAACTGCACCTGCATCTTTTGCTGCCATAACCTCATCTTCTTCAAATCCACCTTCTGGACCAATAATGATTGCAACTTTTTTAAAGGCATCATTTTTTCTTATAATGCTTTTTAAACCTATAGCTTCTTCTTTTTCATAAGGGATCACAATTAAATCATATTCGCTCATATGCTTTAGCATTTGTTGAAATGTTATGGGTGCACTTATATTCGGAAGAATACCTCTCTTACATTGCTTCGCCGCTTCATCAGCAATTTTTTGCCATCGCTCGAGCTTTTTTTCTTCAGACTTTTTATCCTTCAACTGAACAACTGTACGCTGTGTCATAAGAGGAACAATTTGGTTGACGCCAAGTTCCGTACATTTTTGTACAATTATATCCATTTTGGCTGACTTCGGGAGACCTTGATAAAGGGTTATACAAATATTTGCTTCTGTTTTTGAAGAATACTTTTCTATAATCCTTACTCTCACCTCTGTCTTTGTTGCAGAAATAATTTCTCCTATATAATCATAACGATCACCATCACATACCTCTACCCTTTCTTTTTCTGTAAGCCTTAATACTTTGGTAATATGCTTTACATCATCCTGATTATTGATCAAAATCATTCCTTCATCTTCTAAAACATTGTTTTTATCCACAAAAAATCTATGCATGAATCATTTCACCCTCCGGCTGTGCAACAATCGCTGACCATTCTCCCTTTTTTTGAATATCTATAATACGCATGTCATTTTTCTTTAATGCATCTACTACTTCATCAATTTTTTCTAAAATAATACCCGAAGCAATGAAAACACCATCTTTTTTCACAAATTTATTTATGTATGACGCTAAATAGATAATCACATCTGCTATAATGTTGGCGACAATAATATCTGCTTGGTGATCTATTGTATCCATTAGATTTCCATGTTTGATGTCAACAATATTTTCTACTTGATTATCCAGTACATTTTGTCTAGAGACCTTCACTGCTACCTCATCTAAATCCACACCGATCACTTGATGGGCTCCTAGTTTTGCAGATACAATGGAAAGAATGCCGCTTCCACAGCCTATATCAAATACAATACTATCTTTTTTTATATATTTTTCTAAATTTTGTACACACATCATAGTCGTCTCATGTGTTCCCGTTCCAAATGCCATGCCAGGATCAAGTTCTACAATTATTTCATTGGACTTTGCTTGATACACTTCCCAAGAAGGTTTAATTACAATTCTATCCCCAATTTTTTTGGGTTTATAATATTTTTTCCATGCATTTGCCCAATCTTCTTCATAAACTTCTGTTGTTGTGACTTCTCCTAATCCTTTATCAAGATTGTACAGTGGTATTTTTTCTACATTTTGTTTAATGAGTTCGATTTTATCTAATAAATCTTCACTCTCAGGAAGATACCCCTTTATGATGGCACCTTCATAGCCATTCTTCAAGATCGACTCATCAACATAATCCCAGTCACCTTCTTCTTTTTCTTTAAATATCGAATCATTAGGGTCTTCAATTGCTACCCCACCTACGCCAACATCATATAAAATATTGGCCACCGCCTCTACAGCCTCTGTAGTTGTTTTAATTTTTACTTCTATCCATTTCATATGCAAAACCTCCATAGCTTCGAGCTTTTCATGTGTTATTATACCCCATCCTATTATGATTTACCAGAAATTCATAAAAAAGTAAAAAAAATCAATCAATGACGAAACACCCAGTAATTACTGGGTGTCTGTTTAAATACCAAATGCATCCTTTACCTTCCCAAAAAAAGTCTTTCTTTGTTCATGCACATCTTCGCCCATTACTTCAGCAAATTTTTTCAGTAGTTCTTTTTGTTTTTCATTAAGTTTTTTTGGGATTTCAACAATAACTTTAACGTAGTGATCTCCTCTGCCGTACCCTCTCAGATTAGGAATCCCTTTCCCTTTAATCCTAAAGATTGTTCCACTTTGGGTTCCTTCTGGAATTTTATATTTGATTTTCCCATCTAAGGTGGGAACTACCAACTCATCACCCAAGGCTGCCTGTACAAATGTAATAGGTACCTCGCAAATAACGTCATTGGCATCTCGCTTAAATATTTCATGTGGCTTTACTCTTAAAACAATATATAGATCCCCCGCTGGACCACCTTTGATGCCAGGTTCTCCTTCTCCTCTTAATGGAATAACAGATCCCGTATCTACCCCTGCAGGAATTTTGATTTGGACTTTTTTGTCCTTACGTTCTTTTCCTGTTCCATTACATTGATCACAAGGTTTTTCAATAATACTTCCTTCCCCATGACATTCATCGCACGTTTTTACATTTACAAACTGTCCCAATGGTGTTCTCTGTGCGTAACGCAGTTCTCCAGTACCATTACATTTGGAACAAGTTTTTTTGGTGGTTCCAGGCTTTGCTCCTGTTCCATCACAAGCGCTACAGTTCTCATGTCTAGAAATACTAATCTCTTTTTCAGCACCAAAAGCAGCCTCTTCAAAGCTTATGCCTAGCTCATATTTTAAATCAGCACCCTTCTGAGGTCCTGTTCTTCTCCTTCCACCAGAAAAACCGCCGCCAAACATGTCAAATATATCTCCAAAGATATCATCAAAGCCGCCAAAGCCCGATGCACCACCAAAACCTCCTTGTGCATTAGGATCTACTCCTGCATGACCAAATTGATCATACTTAGCTCTCTTATTGGGATCACTTAAAATTTCATAGGCCTCATTTACTTCTTTAAATTTTTCTTCTGCTTCCTTATCTCCAGGATTTCTATCGGGATGATATTTCATAGCCATTTTTCTGTAGGCCCTTTTAATGGCTTGCTCATCAGCACCTTTCTCAATATCTAGAATTTCATAATAATCCCTTTTAGACATCCTTCTCACCACCTTTCCATTTCTCAGGTTTTGTGAGAAAATCACAAACTAGTTCAATTATATGCAAAATCTTCGTTTTATGCAAGATCATTTCTACATTTACAAGGCACCCAGTCGGGTGCCTCATATGGATCTTACTTATCATCATCTACTACTTCATAATCTGCATCTACTACATTATCATCTTGCTGGTTTTCTGAAGCTTGACCTGGTCCTTCTTGTGCATTCCCCTGCTGTGCAGCTGCTTGCTCATACATTTTTTGAGACAATACATGGAAAGCACTTGTTAATTCTTCTGTGGCTTTTGTGATTTCTTCTGTATTATCTCCTTCTAGAGATTTTTTAAGCGCTTCTAATGCAGTTTCTACCTTTGTTTTATCATCGCCACTAATCTTATCTCCTACTTCTTTTAATGCTTTTTCTGTCTCATACACCATTGAATCTGCTTTATTTCTTATCTCAATTGCTTCTTTTTTCTGCTTATCTTCTTCTGCAAACTTTTCAGCTTCTTTTACTTTCTTTTCAATTTCATCGTCAGATAAGTTTGTTGAAGCTGTGATAGTAATCTTCTGCTCTTTTCCAGTACCCTTATCCTTGGCACTAACATTTACAATTCCATTGGCATCAATGTCAAAGGTAACTTCAATTTGAGGAACCCCTCTAGGTGCTGGCATAATCCCACCAAGCTGGAATCTGCCTAATGTAATGTTGTCACCAGCCATTTGTCTTTCTCCTTGTAGCACATGGATATCTACCGCGGTTTGATTATCTGCGGCAGTAGAGAAAACCTGGCTCTTTTTCGTAGGAATCGTAGTATTTCTCTCAATCAACTTTGTAAATACACCACCAAGTGTTTCAATACCTAAGGATAGCGGTGTTACATCCAATAGCAATACATCCTTCACTTCTCCGGTTAATACGCCTCCTTGTACTGCTGCACCAATTGCTACACATTCATCAGGGTTAACACCTTTGTGAGGATCTTTTCCTGTAAGTTTTTTTACTGCTTCTTGCACTGCTGGAATTCTTGTGGAACCTCCTACAAGAATTACCTTTTCAATATCTGCAGGCGCTAAATTCGCATCCCTTAATGCTTTTCGCGCTGGTTCCATTGTAGCTTCTACCAAATTTTCTGTAAGTTGATTAAACTTTGCTCTTGTTAAATCTATGTTTAAATGCAATGGTCCCTCTGCTGTTGCAGTAATAAATGGTAAATTGATATTCGCTGTTTGTGTACTAGACAACTCTTTTTTTGCTTTTTCAGCAGCTTCTTTTAATCTTTGTAAAGACATTTTATCGTTTCTTAAATCAACACCATGTTCTTTTTTAAAGGATTCCGCCAAAAAGTCAATAATCGCCTGATCAAAGTCATCTCCACCGAGATGGTTGTTTCCATGAGTGGCCAATACTTCAAACACACCATCACCTAATTCTAATATAGACACATCAAAAGTACCACCGCCTAGGTCAAATACCATAATTTTATGATGATCTGTCTCTTTATCAAGGCCATAAGCAAGAGACGCTGCAGTTGGTTCATTGATAATTCTCTTTACTTCTAATCCTGCAATTTTACCAGCATCTTTTGTCGCTTGTCTTTGGCTGTCTGTAAAATATGCAGGCACTGTAATTACTGCTTCGGTTACTTTTTCTCCTAAATAACTTTCGGCATCTGCCTTTAATTTCATAAGAATCATCGCTGAAATATCTTGTGGCGTGTAATCTTTTCCATCAACATTTACCTTATAGTCTGTTCCCATTTCTCTTTTTATAGAAATGATCGTTCTATCAGGGTTGGTAATAGCTTGTCTTTTTGCAGTCTCAC
Organism: Clostridiaceae bacterium 35-E11; assembly: GCA_038396625.1. Lineage (GTDB taxonomy): Bacteria > Bacillota > Clostridia > Peptostreptococcales > Thermotaleaceae. The sequence continues at coordinate 1,694,633 of CP121688.1, read as the reverse complement.
CTACAAGTCTTTCACCACTTTTTGTGAATGCAACCACCGATGGTGTTGTTCTATTTCCTTCTGCATTAGGAATTACAACTGGTTCTCCTCCCTCTAAAACAGATACACATGAGTTAGTTGTTCCTAAATCAATACCTATTATTTTACCCATAGTACAATTTCCTCCTTCAATATATGCTTAAAATGTATTTTTAGCTTACTACTTTCACCATACTGGGTCTTATTACTTTTCCATTTAATGTATATCCTTTTTGAAATACATCTGTTATGGTATTAGATTCATGATTTTCATTTTCTTCTTGTAATACAGCATGATGATAATTTGGATCAAATGCTTCACCCATAGTTTGAATTTCTTCAACACCATTTTTCTTCAACACATCTAAAAATTGTTGAAGGATCATTTCAATTCCCTTAATAAAAGTTTTGTCTTTTCCTTCTTCTTCTGCAGATTTTATAGCTCTTTCTAAATTATCTACCACCGGAAGTAAATCTTGAATTAATTTTTCATTGGCATAATGATGAATATCACTTTTTTCTTTTTCTACTCTTTTTCTATAGTTTTGAAAATCTGCTACTGTCCTTAAGTATTTATTATTGAGAGCTTCGTGTTCTTGCTGAAGCTGGTCATACTGCATTTCACAGTCATCTGCTTTTACAGCTTCTGATTGTTCTTGTGTTGTTTCTTGTGTTGCCTCTAAATTACTATCTACTGTTTCATCCATCTCTAATTCATTATGATTTTTGTCTTGATAATCTTTTTGTTCCATTTTGACCACCTACCTAGATTTATATTTAAAATGTATGTATTGTATCCTTTTCAGTCATATACATATATACAAATTCTTTTCAGTATGTTAAGCTTTACCAATCAATGAAAGCATATATATAGTGCAAAATATAGAACAATATTTTGCACTATATAAGCTATCTTTTTCGAGATGCATCAAATACTTCTGTCAAATTCTTTCTCATAAAATCCATTACAGAAACAATACTTTCATAATCCATTCTTGTAGGACCAATAACACCAATTTTTCCTACAACTAGACCATTTACTTTATAGGTTGCTGTAACTAAACTACAATCCTTCATCTCTTCATGTCTATTCTCTTTACCAATAATAATATCCACATCGTCTTTGCTATTCATTAACAAATCTGTAATATCTTGTTTCTGATCTAACATCGCTACAAAATCTCTAGCTTTTTCTATATCATGATACTCTGGAAGATTAAAAATATTGGTTAATCCATCCAAGTACAAATTCACATTAACCATTTCCTCTAGTGTCGTCAGTAGTATAGGAACTACAGAATCAATAACTGAATTAAACATCTTCATTTCATGATCCATATCATCTACTGTTTTTCGTATAATATTTTTAATGGTAAGACCTTGGAGCTTGATATTTAACATTTTGGATATTATCTCTAAATTATGCGGGGTACATTTTTCCGTAGTTTTTAATACTGCATGCTTCACAACCCCAGACTCTGATACGATTACTAACAACATATTTTTTTCATCAATAGGAACCAGTTGAATATGCTTTAATTTACTCTCTTTAAACTGAGGCGATAGAACAACAGAGGTTAATCTCGTCATCTGTGACAGGACTTTAGAAGTTACTTTTATAACCTCTTCCAATTCGCCTATACTTTGTAGAAAGCTTTCTCTGATGATATTTTTTTGCTGTTCTGCTAACTTCTTAATAATCATCAAATTGTCTACATATAGTCGATATCCTTTATCTGATGGTATTCTACCTGCCGAAGTATGAGGTTGTTGTAGATATCCCAATTCTTCTAAGTCTGCCATTTCATTTCGTATTGTAGCGGAACTGATACCTAAATCATATTTTTTGGCTAGCGTCCTTGATCCAACAGGTTCAGCAGTTAAAATAAAATCCTTTATTATGGCCTGCAGGATCTTTAACTTTCTATCTCCCAGCTCCATAATATCACTCCCATTTGTTAGCACTCTCTAGTGTTGAGTGCTAATCTATTATGATTTTAAATTATCATTAAAAAAATAATTTGTCAATAGACTTTTCATATTTTTTTAATCTAGTAGAAACTCCACAAACACAGTATTGGATAAATCAATTCCCTTTCTTGTTAATTTCATCTTTTCACCCTCTACTATCAGCAAACCTCTGTCCTGTAACTTTGAGATTTGCGAAGCATATATTTTAAAAGGACTGAATCCAAATCTTCTAGTAAACTTTTCGATATCTATCCCTTCCATCATCCTTAAACCTAAAAACATGGTTTCAGCAACTTCATCATGAAGTGAAATTTTTTCTTTAGATGTGCAAGGGAGCTGTTTTTTTTCGATCGCCTCCACATATTTGTCTAATAAGATTTCATTAGAAAATCGCATTTGATCAATATAGGAATGGGCTCCTAATCCAAATCCAATATATTCTTCATTATACCAATATATTTTGTTATGCATACAAGCTTTATCCTCTTTGGAAAAATTTGATATTTCATAATGCTGATATTGATAATTTTGTAAAAAATCTATGGCGAAATGGTACATCCATCGATCTTCTTCTTCACTAGGCAATTGTAGCATTCCTTTGTCATATTTCTTTCCAAATATCGTATTATCCTCAATTTTTAAGCTATATGCTGAGATATGCTCTGGTTGCAATACTACAACATTACGCAAGGTTTCTTCCCATTGGGCACTGGTTTGATGTGGTAATCCAAACATTATGTCTACATTAATATTTTTAAAACCCATCTCTCTTGCTAATAGATAATTTTTTACAAACATTTCTTGGGTGTGTATTCTGCCTAATTCTTTCAGCAATGGATTTTGCCATGCTTGCAATCCTATGCTTAACCGATTGATATCATTCTCCAAATAATATTTTATTTTTTGTTTTTCTAAAGTTCCAGGATTGCTTTCAATCGTAAACTCTAAATCAGAGGATAAACGAAATGAAGTATGCAGCGTATTTATTATTTTATCTATCGCATCGATGGGCACAATGGAAGGTGTTCCTCCTCCTATAAAAACAGATTTGATTTGATAATTTGCCAACTTCTCTTTCCATGAATCCATTTCTTTTATCAATGCATTTATATACGCCATGATTCTATGCTGCATATTGCTATAAGAGTGAAAATCACAGTAGAAACATTTTTGTATACAAAAAGGGATATGAATATAGATGCCTAATTCCTTCATTGATTCCTTCCTCCCTTTGTAAAAAATAGCCACCCTTAGGTGACTATTTTTTATCATCATATTTTAGTACAGCCATAAAAGCCTCTTGTGGAACTTCTACAGACCCTAATTGTCTCATTCGTTTTTTACCTTCTTTTTGTTTTTCTAAAAGCTTTTTCTTTCTACTGATATCTCCACCATAACACTTAGCCAGTACATCTTTTCTCATCGCACTGATCGTTTCTCTTGCAATCACTTTATTACCCACGGATGCCTGTATTGGAATAGCAAACATATGTCTTGGAATCACATCTTTTAGTTTTTCACAAATTGCTCTTCCCCTTGATTCTGCTTTACTTTCATGAACGATGATAGAAAATGCGTCTACTACTTCCTTATTCAACAATATATCCATTTTTACAAGTTTTGATTGTTGATAGCCTTTTAACTCATAATCTAGTGAGCCATAACCCTTTGTCTTAGATTTTAAGGCATCAAAAAAGTCATAAATCACCTCATTCAGCGGCAGGTCATAGTGCAGTACCACTCTTCTTTCATCAATATATTCCATATTTAACATAGTTCCTCTTCTATCCTGACATAGTTCCATGACACTTCCTACATAATCATTAGGAACCATTACTTTTGCATCTACAATAGGTTCTTCCATAAAAGCAATTTCCTGCGGACTTGGTAGATTGGTAGGATTTTGAATCATCAATTCTTCCTTATTAGTTTTGGTTACTCTATAAATAACGCTAGGTGAAGTTGTAACCAAATCTAAGTCAAATTCTCGTTCTAATCTTTCTTGAATGATTTCCATATGCAAAAGACCTAAAAAGCCACATCGAAATCCAAACCCTAAAGCATTAGATGTTTCAGCTTCAAATTCTAAAGCTGCATCGTTCACTTGTAGCTTTTCCAAAGCATCCCGCACATTTTCATATTTCTCACCTTCAGCGGGATAGATACCACAATATACCATAGGGATTACTTTTTTGTATCCTGGTAGGGGTTCTGCTGTTGGATTCACACCACTGGTTATGGTATCTCCTACCCGTACATCTTTTACATTTTTCACACTTGCTGTAATATATCCTACATCTCCTGCGCTCAATTCATTTACAGATACTGGACCTGGAACAAATATACCTACTTCATTAACTTCAAATTTTTTTCCTGTAGCCATCATCAATATTTTATCCCCGGGTTTTACCGTTCCTTCTTTTACTCGTACATAGGCAACCACACCTCTGTAACTATCATAATAAGAGTCAAAAATTAAAGCTTTCAAGGAGGCTTCTTCATCACCGATTGGCGGGGGAACATGTTTAACAATCGCTTCTAAAACCTCTTCAATATTTAAACCCTCTTTTGCAGAAATCATCGGTGCTTCACTAGCATCAATACCTATAATCTCTTCTACCTCATTTTTTATTTCGTCAGGTCTAGCACTAGGTAAGTCAATCTTATTAATAACAGGTACAATTTCTAAGTTTTGATCAATGGCTAAATATACATTGGCTAACGTTTGTGCCTCTACTCCTTGTGCTGCATCTACCACTAAAACAGCACCTTCACAGGCAGCCAAACTTCTAGATACTTCATAGGTAAAATCCACATGCCCAGGAGTATCAATTAAGTTTAGTATAAATTCTTCTCCAGACTTGTCCCTATATACTAAACGGGTTGTTTGAAGTTTGATGGTTATACCCCGTTCTCTCTCTAAGTCCATGCTATCTAATATTTGATCTTTCATTTCTCTTTGTGTGAGCAAACCTGTTTTCTCTATCAGTCTATCAGCAAGGGTAGATTTTCCATGGTCAATATGAGCAATGATACAGAAATTTCGTATCTTGTTTTGGCGATTTCTAGCCATTTTCTACTCCTCCTCTATACAACATTAGGATAATCTTTACTATTATATCATAATTCATTTTTATAGTATAGAGTTGTTATGTACTTTAGATATAATAATAACCGAGCAAATCGCTCGGTCCTACTTGACCTTATTTACTAGTTGATTTTTTCTTTCTTGTAGTATATTTATAAAAGTTTTTATTTCATCTTTGACATATGCATATTTATTTTCAATTTCTTCCTCATCAATATATATCTTTTCTCCACACAAATATAACTGATGTATTTTGGGACTTATCTTTCGATGCGAAAAAACCTTTGGTTCTTCTATCATCAGCCTCATTCTCAAAGTATTATCTACAACCATAATGCCACTTATTAATAGAACGATTAAAACCATTAATGCTATATATTTTGTACATGATTTGGTATTTGATTTGGTTTTATTTTGTTTTTCTATCTCTTTTCTTTCTACTCTACTCACTTTTATCACCAGTATTATTTTAGACATTTCATAAAGGTTTTATACTATTATACAGATGCACTATGCTGAAATGATACTTTATTCCTTTATATCTTTTACTACTTCATCTAAGATACGTGCTAAGTATTCGCTGGTTTTAAGGGCTTCCTCAATATAATTTGCTGTATTTCCCACTTCAATCAATGCATAATAATCAGAATTATATTGATTGAATTTAAATCCTTTCTTAATTATCTTTTTTGCTAAACCAGGGTACAACTCATCGCTCTTTGCTTTGATGTATTCAGCAAAAGTATTTAATTGCGCTGCATTTGGATTTTGAGTTCCTATAACAATACTAAACCGAGCAACTTTTTTATTATCAATCACCACAAAACTATTTTCTCTTGCAGTGTCATTTTCTGGAGCCGCATCCCTATGAATATCAAATACAATTTTTAGGGATCTATTTTTTTTCAAGTTTGACTGCAGAGTTTCTAGTGCTCTTACATAAGATTGCTGATAGGATGGATAATCATGAAGTGTATCATCATGAATTACTTTATATCCTTTAGCAGTTAATTGCTGTGATAGTACATCTCCTACTGCTCTTACTGTGTACTTTCTATTAAGAGAATGAAAATTTCCTACCTCCTCAGGCATGTATGATTCTGTACCATGGGTATGATAAATAAATATTGTAGGTTCTTTCATATCTAGTTTTACTTTGTCAGGCATTTTAATGGGCGAACTGACAATCTCTATAGGTCTTTGTGGTTCTTCTATATTTGTAGACTGCTTTTCTGCTTCTGTATTTTCTTTTTGTACATTGCTTGATGCAGGTACTTCTTTTTCAGATGTTACGTCTTCATTGGTCCCATGATTAACTGTTACATCCTCTACATAATGAATTTCTTGATTCTTTGTATTCTCATTTTGCAAACCTGTATTTTCTGGAATAACATAATCATTTAACTCTGCTAAATCATCATCCGTCTCATTTAACATAGATATCTGTGCCTTCAATAAGGTTTTGGGATCTTCATAGTCAAAGTTTATCAATTTTCCTAAAGCTAACTTTATTACTTCCCTATAGCTGCTATAACCGTTCTCTTCCTTATATTTCACTTCCATTGCTGGTATAGTTTTATTCATCATTAAAATCAATAGATCGTTGCTGATATTTTTTTCTTTATCTGCTTGTACAAACTTTTGAGTTTTTCCTGCACCGTTTGCTTTTACAATCATGTCTTTTGTATCTAGTATTAAAACCCGAAAGGATAAGATACACATGATGCAAGTTAGACAAATGGATATCCATTTATAATATTTTTTTATTTCAATCACCTTGATTTTCATAAATCGGTGCACCTCTCTTCTGTTCTCTCGTTATTGAGCTATACTATAAAATTATATGAGAGGTGCAACAAATATATGAGTACTACTTTTATTGTTACTGCAAATGTCTATTTACATCTTTTAAATCTATGCCTGGATGTAGTGCTATATTCAATGCATTGGCAATAATTTGAGAAATATTTTTGATGATCATATCAATGTCTTTTGTTGTAACAATTACATTGGCTCCATAAGGATCTAAAACTTCCCGTATAAGACTATATTTATCTTCATCTGACATTTCTTTCAGCATATGATAAAATGTGGAATCCTTTGATGCCTGCTCTGATAGATTATTTACCAAAAGCTTTATGGTATCATTTGCCAATGTAGCAGCGTCTACAACCGTAGGTACACCAATGGCAAACACAGGCACCCCTAGCGTGCGTTCACTTAACTCTTTTCTTTTATTGCCTACACCTGATCCTGGATTAATCCCTGTAGTCGCTATTTGTATGGTTGTATGTACTCTTTCCATTCTTCTAGATGCTAAGGCATCAATGGCAATCACTAAGTCGGGCTGAATCTTTTCTACAACGCCTCGAATAATTTCCACAGTTTCAATCCCCGTTGTCCCCATTACCCCTGGAGAAATGGCACTCACCGATCGCATTGTAGGATCTTCTGTTTTTTTATACGTCTCAAAAAAATGCCTTGTAACAAATACCTTTGATACAACCTGGGGACCCAAGGCATCAGGGGTAATATCCCAGTTTCCTAAACCAACAATTAAGGTTTTAAAATTCTTTTTTTTAGGTATAAGATTTACCAGTTCTTTAGCCAATGTCTGACTTATTTGATCCTTTAAGTCTGCATCTGGTTTTTTCAGACCTGGAGATTCAATCGTTATATAACTGCCTATAGATTTGCCCATGATCTTGCTGCCTTTCGAATCTAAAACTTTTACATGAGTGATCATAGCAAATTTATCTTCTTTTTGCTCTACTTCCACCCCAGGAATTTCTTGTTTAGTATTCTCTTTGTATAATTCTCTTACTTCTAATGCTAAGTCTGTTCTTATTTGAAACATTTTTTACACCTCCTATTTTAAATAGTTTCCACAACTTTTATTTTTTTATGTAATTTCAGTCATTTATTGCCTTTTGCGTATATTCTATGTATAAATAAAGGAAATTTCGGTTATATAATAAATAGTATTTTGTTCTTGCAATTTAAGGATAATCATGATAAAATATCATTTGTTGAATTGGGTTATAAGGGGGTGAACAGGTTGGCTAATATAAAATCTGCTAAGAAAAGAATTAAAGTTATTCAAGTAAAAACAGTAAGAAATAGAAGAATAAAATCTATCGTTAAAACAGCTGTACGTAGATTCGAAGAATCTTTAGTTGCTGGAAACTTAGAAGAAGCTAAGAATAAATTCCGTTTTGCAGAAAAGAAAATCATGCAAGCTGCTGCAAAAGGTACTTACCACAAAAACGCTGCTTCTAGAAAAGTAGCTAGATTAGCAAAAAAATTAAATGAAGCTATGTAATTCAGTTTGTTTTATCAACCGTCATTTATTCCCCATAAATATAAAAAGCGTACATTGTACGCTTTTCTGCTTTTTTGCTCTTATCCTTAGTTTATTTTGCAAATTTACTAATCAACAATTCTATGCCTAATCTTTGATCAATTCTACCGCTTTTCATGCTCTGATCACTATACAAACATTCTTCTAATGCTTTTTTTAATCCCTCTATGCTAAAATTCATGGCTTGTTTTAAATATTTTCGTACCACAAACTGTTGCAGCCCTAGTTTAGGAGCAATTCCCATGGCTGTATAACCTTGTGCCTCCATTAATTTTATTTGCAATAAATATCTGAATTGTCTTGTGATCATATATAGTATCTTTGTTTCTGCTTCTCCTTCTAATAACATATCATTTAAGAGTTTCAATGCCTTATCTCCATTTTTTGTTCCTATGGCTTCAACCAAACTAAAAATATTATTTTCCACAGACACAGGAGCAAGTACTGCAATATCTTCTTTTTGTATAATCTCTTTGTCCCCCACAAAGCTAGCTAGCTTATTAATTTCATTTTCCAAATCCTTTAAATTTTTAGCTGAATTCTTATCTAAGTACCCAGTAATTTCTAATAAAAAAGCAATCTCTTTTTGATAAATCTTTTTATGATGTTTTCCAAAGTTTTTTCCAATCCATTTATACACATCTTTTTCTGTTAATTTATCAAACTCAACGACTTTGCCCTGCTTCTTAATAGCCTTTACAATTTTTCTTCTTTTATCTACTGCCTCAGTTAAAATAAAAAATAGATATGTTGTTTGAGGTAGGTTATCAAAATATTTTATCAACCTTTCTTCATCACTTTCACTAATATTTTTCTTTTTACTATAAAAACACTCCAGATCCTTTATGTATATCATTCTTTTGTCTCCCATAAATGGTAAGGTCTCACAAGCATTGATGATTTGATCTATTGTTACTTCTTTTCCATCCATCACTTGATAATTAAGACTTTCAAAATTTTGATCTATTATTTTGTCTTTGATTGTATGTATGGTATTTTCTATAAGATAGGATTCTATACCGTAAAATAAATATAAGTGCTCTAAAGAATCATTTTTTAAATCCAATAATACATCTTTATAATTCATATGTTTTCCTCCAAATTATTTGCTGTCAATTTTCTATTTGTAAATTCTTTATTCATTGGCTATAAACTTTAATCATCGTTTTGACTTGCATACTTTTTCCATCTATTTTTAAGGTCACAGCCCCATTCTTATCGTTTCTAAATAATATTATGTTATTTTCTACAAATCTATCTAATACCTTTTGATGGGGATGCCCAAAATGATTTTTACCTACTTGTATGATAGCAATTTTAGGATCTATAGTGGCTATAAAACTCTCTGTACTTGAGGTAACGCTTCCATGATGAGCAACCTTTAATACGTCCACCTTAAGTTGAGGATAATTTTCTATAAGTTTCTTTTCTGTTTCTCCTTCAATATCACCCGTAAATAATATCTTTTTTCCTTTGTACGTCAACAATATTACTAGAGATTGATTGTTTACTTCATCTTCATCTGTATTCATAGCAAATTTCGTTGGATGAAGAATCTTCATGGATAGATGTTTTTCCACATTGATTATATCATCTTTCTCTCCCTTGTAAATTTTAATTTTTTTTACGAAACATTGTGCCTTTAGATTTTGTAAAATTTCATTTTTTTCATCATCCATTCCCACCATCAAGCTGCTTACCTTGATATTTTTCAACACATGCAACAGACCGCCTATATGATCTGTATGATAATGGGATATCAATATCATATCAATCTTTCTGACACGATTTTTTAATAAAAAAGGCACCAAAACTTCTTTTCCAACGTCCACTTTGGCATTTGTTTTTGGGTCACTTCCCCCTCCATCTATTAAAATGTTTTTCCCCCTAGGTGTTTGAATCAGAATACAATCCCCTTGACCCACATCAACAAAAGTAATTTTCATTTTACTAGGCATAAAATGAATTGCACCTATACCTACCATGTATAGTGCAATGATTAACATCAACAATCTATTTCGATTACATCGGCAGGATTTTATTTTTTCTTCATCCATTATGAAAATACTCAAAAAGCTATAATAGCACAAAATCAAAAACCAACTAGGTGAAATTACAGACATATTTGCAAAGGGCATAGATTTTACAAAATTTGAAAGACTGACCATAATTTTCATTAAATAAAAGATAATTCCTCCTAAAATTGTTGCTGTATGCAAATGAACAAACCCTATTATAATAGTGACCAATCCCAAAGGAACTACATAACCAACAAGAATCACAATGGGTATATTGACAATAAAGGCACTTAAAGCTATATAATTAAAATGATAGGCAATCACTGGAATTAATCCAACTTGTGCTGCAGTCGATATAGCCAAAACCTGTCCCCAAAACTCAGGCAGTCTTCTGAGTCTCGTCAGAATTGGTTGATATAACGCAATGATTGACAATACCGATGCGAAAGAAAGCTGAAAGCCTACATCCATCAAAGAAATAGGATTGATCACGAGAAAAACCAAAGCTACGATGCACAGAGCAGATAATGCATCATATCTTCTATTCATCATCGGTGCCACTATCAATATTCCAGTCATCGATGCTGCTCTCAAGATAGAATGGGAGCATCCAGTTATAATAACATAAAAACATAAAACAGCCAAGAGTACAGGTATTTTTATCTTAGAAGAACATCTTCCTAAAAGTCGATTGACAAATAGATATACAATTCCTACATGCAATCCTGAGACAGCTAAAATATGGGCCACTCCAATATCCTTAAAGGTTTGATAGATGTCGATATCCAAAACATCTTTATCCCCCAATAAAATAGCTAACAGTACACCACCTTCCTTTTCAGGCAATATGCGCCATACAACCTGGGTAACACGGTTCTTTATACGATTAGCAACTCTAAATATATACGCAATATCACCTTCTTGGATCACCTGTATTCCTTTGTTTTTCCCATATAAAACCCCATAGATTCCTTTACTTTTTAAATACATTTCATAATTAAACATTTTAGGATTTCTCTTTTGAGGAGGAGCTTGAAGTACCCCATCTATCCCTACACGCTTACCTACAATATTCTTTTCTAATATAGATTCCTCCTGTAATTTCACTATCATACGCCCCTGGACCCTATGTCTTTTTCCTTCCAGCACCACTGTTTTCGTTTCTATGGTCAATGTTATACCTTCTTTCAATGATGCTTTTACGACATCCCCAATAACATATATTTCTTTATCTAAAAATGCTATAAAATCTCCTCTATATTCATTCTTCAGTTTAAAATTTGTACATCCTAGTAAAAGCATCGTTAAGCATAGGACAACGATAAGCACTTTTTTATTTTTCTTATATGCAGCAATGATGCCTAGTACACAAAGGGTCCCCAAATTACATATTATAATCCTATCAGTAACAGTAAAAAAATATGCACATAAAATACCCAGCATATAACAAATGGTTATCAGAAAAACAGGTCTTCGCACCCTAATCACCTGCCCTTTTGTTAGTGAATTATATTATTGTTTCTATTTTATAGTGGTTTTTCCTTTGATCTGTACAAAAAATAAATAAAAGACATACATTTATAAAAAATATGTCTTTTATTTAAATATGTTTTACTGCTATTTAATGTTCAAGTTCCTTTTGTGATCTTAAATGATTTGGCGTATATCTTCCTATGGTATGATCATTGCCTTCATACATCAAGTCTGCTTCGATATTGATGCTGTGATTATTTTTATCATGCTTAACCTCTACATTCTTAATTCTTGCATCATCTTGATGAAAATTCAAATATTGCCATAGAATATCTTTGGCATTTTCTACACTAATATTGTTATCGTAAATCGTCAAATATTCTTTCTCAGGAACTTCAATATATAATTTGTATTTGTCACTTAGTTTCACTCTTCTCTCACTAATGCCATTTAGCATAGAACCTTTCACTTCCTTCCAATTTTGAAGATGCAATAACAATATTATTTCCTTTTCTCCAAAAAATATTTCAGACTTCTATTGCTAGAAGTCCATCTTAATGTTTATCTATAGTTTTCTTTTAATTTTTGAAATAGTTTTATTTTGTCTAAGGCAAACACAAGCGGTGCTGCAATTACACCTCCACCAATTGCCTGCGTGATATTTCCAGCTACACCTAATACAGCCGTTCCAACTCCATATAACATGCTTTCATAAGCAAAATAACCTGACACCATCACCATTCCACCCAATAATACGGCAAATCCCAGTGAAAAAACTTTTTTAATAACGGAAGTCTCATCTGACGCAATTTTATGGTAAATATATCCTACAACCCAAGCGTCTAATCCTTTTATCACAAGAGTTGCTGGTGCATATATACCATATCCTGAAAAAACATCTGCTAATAATGATCCTAACGCTGCAGCAATACTTCCAGCTACAGGACCTAATAATATTCCACAAAGATAGACCATGCTATCTCCAATATGAATATATCCTTTTGTTGGTGTTGGTATTTGGATTAACATTGTACCTACTAATACCAAAGCTGCCATCAAGCCTGCAATGGTTAATTGTTTTACATTCATTTTATACATTGTATGGTACCTCCCATTTTAAATTGTACCGTTTTTTCTTGGTAATTTTATTATATCACCAGATTGTATCTGTGTAAATAGGATTATTTAAAAGGAACTGCAATAATTGTATGGTTACAATCATTGCAGTTCCTTTCGTACCCTCTATACATTAGCAACATCATTCAATCCAATTCTTTAGTTTTTCTATATCTTTTATAATGATTTTCTTTCCTTTTATTTCTATAGATCCTTCCTTTTTGAACTGACTTAATGCTCTACTTACAGTCTCTCTTGTTGTACCAATCATATTTGCCAGTTCTTGCCTTGATAATGCTAATTTAAGTTCCATAACACCATTTTTCTCCACACCATGTTCATGTGCTAGCTTCATCATCATTTGAGCTGTTCTTACATAAGTGTCACTCAGTGCCATTTGTTTTAATTTCATTTGTGCCATATATAACCGTTTATTTAAGACCTTGATGATCTGCAAAGCAAGCTCTGCATTGTGTTTAACAAGTTCTTCTACATCCCTATTCATCATTACACCAATCGTAGCATCTTCAATCACTTCAGCAGTAGCAGGATAATTTACCTCATTAAAAAGTGTCACCTCTGCAAAAACATCGCCACTGCCATATATATTTAAAATCAATTCCCTGCCATCCGTAGAATTTTTTAATATCTTCACTTTTCCTGATTTAATAAGGTAAAGCGCCTCTCCCCTATCTCCTTCCATAAAAATAATGGTTCCTTTTCTATATCTTTTTTCTACGGTTATAGATGCAAGTTCTTCTAAAAAGCTTTTTTCTAACTGTGCAAATATGGGGATATGCTTTAATAGTTCCAAGTTCTTATTCATTTTTATATTTATTGGATCAACAAATTGCCATACCCATTTACTGTCCAATAAAAGCCTCCTCTCATGATGAATTAAAAAAACTTTCTTTCCTTGTTAAAAATAAGTACTTCGCAAACAAGATTTCTTCATACTAAAAGTTGTCATATGCATTTGCTGGTTTAAATTTTGATTACATTTATTATACTATATTAAATGAATAGTTGGGGAAAGCTTTAAAAGAAAATGGTTTATAATAAATATATAAAATTTTAATATAAGTGACATAAATCACGCTAATTTGTGACAGAAATGGTATTCTATTAAACATAAAATATTTATAATAAATTTAACAACAAACTATAATAACCTTATTAGGAGGGATATAAATGAATACCCCTAAATATGCAGTCTTACAAAAAGTAAGAAATGGAAAAAAAACCTATGCTATAACACCTCGAATTCCTGGCGGTTTTATTAAGCCTGAGCAATTAGCTAAAATTGCAGAAGTGGCTCAAAAATATAATGGAACATTGAAAATAACATCGGGACAAAGAGTCTCCATACTTGGACTTCAGCCAGAAGACGTAGAAAGTGTTTGGGCGGAGCTAGATATGGAGCCTGCTGTCTTATCTCCTTATTCTGTTAAAAATGTAGAAATGTGTCCTGCATCTTTTTGTAAAAGAGCCAAACAAAACTCACTGAAGCTAGGGTTTCAGCTTGAAAAAGCATTTTATGGAGCCAGTACCCCTAACAGAACCAAAATTGGTGTTGCTGGTTGTAGAAATGCATGCACCAGTGTTTATGCGAAAGATATTGGTGTAATAGCCGATGTAGATGGCTACATTGTAACAGTTGGAGGAAGTGCTGGATTTCATCCTAGATTACCCAATACTGTAACAATAGGACTTAGCGAAGAAGAAGTTTTTACTTTAGTAAAAGTCATTATTGATTATTACAATGAAAATGCCCAAATGGGAGAAAAACTTGGAGATTTTATTGATAGAATTAGCTTCCAACAGTTTCAAAAAGAAGTTATGGCGTTATTTAAAAACCACAAAAAGCAAAATAATGTGATATAAGTCATATCCTATAACATTATTATCATTTATGCTATTTATGAAGGAGGAATACAAATGAGCAAATTTTTAGGACCCATACATCATTGGTTATTTACAAAGGTTAGGTTGCATGAAGCTTTAGAAAAAGATCTAATTACATCTTTTGCACAAAAATTCGGTCAAGAAATCAATGATTTTGCAACAGAAATTGCAAATATTTATGGAACCTTTATAGAGGATAAACCTTTGGATCAGCTTATTGATACTGGAAACATCCATGGATGGCTTCAAAATCAAATCTCTATTACAGAAACAAGACAAGCTGCCTTCCTTACTAAAGTATTGAGAGTATATGGCAAGGATGCAGTAGAAATCGCACTAACTGCGTATAAAAATCAAGGAACACAATGTGGGACTGATGCAAAATTCAAGGGAGAAACAGACAGTGCTCCTGCAATTTATAAATCCCTAAATAATTATATTTTAGAAGGTATGCCATGCGATCATGTAAATAATATTACCGTAGCTGAGCCCCATTTAGTAGAGTGGAAAAATACTAGGTGCTTACACCGAGAATATTGGGAATCTGTAAAAGCAGATATTGACATTATGTATCAGCTGAGAATGGTATGGATTAAAGCTTTTGTCGAAGCTGCCAATGCAGATTTTAGCTATCATGTAGTTTCAATAGATGGCGACGAAACAGCTAATTTTGTTCATACAATTTTAAAAAAATAAATCATTTGATAAGGAGGAATATCTATGAGAATTACAAAGGACACATTAATTAGTGACGCATTAAAAATGAATCCAAATGCTGTAGAAATTTTAATGAGTTTTGGAATGGGTTGTCTAGGATGCCCATCATCTCAAATGGAATCTTTAGCACAAGCAGCTGAAATTCATGGTATTGATCTTGATGCATTATTAGAACAACTAAACAAATAAGTGAAAGACGAAAACCTTTATGCTTATAGAGGTTTTCGTCTTTTAAAATCATTTGTTGGTTAGAAAAAGCTTGTTATTTTTTACTAAATTTCTGTTCCATATATTGAATAATGGGAGCGATTTTCACAAGCATTGGTGCACCTTTCATCCACACCTGCTGTTTTAGCACTTCAATGATTTCTTCTTTTGTTGCCCCATATTTAATGGCTTTATTCAATTCTAATTTTGCCCTTTTTTCATTATCATCAAATACTGCCGTAGCTAATGCTATCAGATATCTATATTTTAGAGGTATTACTCCTTCACCCCAAATTTCATGGTGATACGTAGAAATAACTTCTTGAAATTTTTCTCCAAAAATTTCAGAAATCATTACGCCTGGTGGTACAAAACCTAACTCCTCTCTAAAGTTCTGCTTTTCTTTTTCATTTCCCATAATCTTTCTCCTTTCATGCATGATATATATTTATTGTACCCATTTTTTACATGCTTAAAATATAAGTTATCCATACAAATAAGCCAATGAATTATTCATTGACTTATTAAAGAGCAGGATATTTTCTTTTTTCTACTTTTAATTCTACAATTGCATCATGCACAGGCTTATATTCAGGTATTAGTTTTCTAGCCCTATACAAATACCATTTTGCCTGCTCTAATCTACCTGTATATAGATAAATTAACCCCATATTATGGTATCCATATCCACTTTCAGGGTAGTATTTTATAATTTTTTTTGCATAGTTCTCTGCTTCATCATATTGTTTTAATTCACAGCGATATATCTTAGATAAATGAAACAAAACCTCCATATCTGTATCATCATATTTTAATACTTTCTTAAAATAACCAACCGCTTTTTCAAACTGATTCACTTGTTCATAGCATATGCCTAATCCATAATAAATGTCTTCTATCAAATCATAAATATCTTTAGAGTATATATCCAATGCCTTTTTGTAACACGCAATAGCCAAATAATTTTTGTCTGTTTGAAAAAAGATATCGCCCATTAGTTTCCAATACATCGAAACATCAGCGTCCTCTACGACTAGGTTTTGTAAATGCGTCAAAGCTAAATCAAAGTGTTGTCCATTCATGTATGCCACAAGGAGGTTATTCCTTAGATACTGATCATCTAAATCTATTTTCAGTCCTTGTCTGCAAACATCTATCGCCTCTTCATTAAGTCCATGTAATAGCAAAAAATTACTCATATTCAAATAAGGTTCTGTTGAATTTGGTTGAAGGCTGGCTTGTGCCTTTAAACACTTAATACTTTTATCCAATTCTCTTCTTGCTTCATAATAGTAAGCCAAATCTTCAAACAAATAATATCGTTTATATTTTTTTAGAAAAAAAGGATTCTTCTTATATATACAAAACAAAGCAATACATGCTACGTCTATTCTCTCTTCTTCTAAGTGTAGTCTTGCTTCTTTTAAAAAAATTTTCCATACATTTGAATTATACATTTCATTCATTAGATGGTATTTTTGTATCCACATTTTTTCCATTTGGTTCATATTTGTTACTTTCTTTGGAAAAAAAACATTATGTCCTAGCCAAAACTTGGGGATTAATTTCTGAATTTTATCCATAAGCCTTTTAGATTCTTGCGTATGATCAAATTTTATTTGCACCCAATACCCAGGATTTTTTTTATATTTGCTTCTAAAGCAAATTTCTGTTATGCCTTCAATCAATATGCCTAATGTATTTCCATTATAAACAATTTCTGTTAATGCAAATACTTCTTTTATATAATCGTCTCTCAATTGTTTTGTAGGAAAAAAAATGTTTAATGGTTTCAAGCATATAGCCCTCCTTTCTACCTAAGGGACTATATCATAGGTTTCTGATCTGAAAATCTTTAGCCCTTGATTATTTTTCAATATATAATATTCTATCATAAGGATTTGGTGATGAAAGCTAGAGATATCCATAGTAGAATAATTTATTCATTTATCTTTTCTTTTAATGTTTCTACAACTTTCCCTAGTTTTTCATAAATTTCTAAGATATCCTTATTGATTCCTCTTAATACATTTGGATCCATTGTTTTATTTCCTTTGTTTAAATATTGTGCAATACTAATCTGATTATTTTGTTCTAAAAAAAATGTTTTTAATTTGCTGTATGTAAAAATCCTATATATTTTTTTCCCTTTGTGTAATAAAACGATGCTTTCTTCTAAAAATCGCTCAATTACTTTGTGAATTTTTTCTAAGCCTTCATCTTTTATATGGTTGACTTCCTTTTCGTTAACAATTCTGCCCATTAACTTTCCATGATTATACATAAAATAGTTTTCATCTATTTTTAATCTGTCTTTTATATTCAAGCGAATCCATTTATATTCTTTTAAGTCTATTTTTCTTATTTTATTAAAAGCTAATTGATAGGATTCTTTCACCGTCCAGCCTACATCTCTTATCTGTATTAATTCTTCATTAGCATAAACATAAGTTTTGTCCTCTTCTATGTTTTCACTAAGCTCTACTCTCTTTATAGATCGAGATTCAAAATCTATAACAATATGAGCTTTTTCTTCTTCAATGCATTTTGCCAGCACATAAAATCTCATATTTTTTTCCTCCAACAACTTAGTCACTTTCCTAAATTTTCCATATGTAAATTTTCTATTTCTTTTATTTCCTCATTCGTTAATCCATATAGATCATACATCATTTGATCAATTTCTTTCTGACTTTGTTCATGTTCTTTGCCTTTCATCATGCATTGAACTAAACTTACGATTTTGTTGCAATAATTTTTTTCAACATTAGCTATAATAGGTAGACTTTTTAGAGGATTCGCATATAATTCCAAACAATCTCCTTTTCTTTTTCCCCGATTATATAGCCAAAAATACATAATTTTAGAATTTAGTTGGGCCAACATCACATGCCAATTAATGTTTTTTTCCCTTGCAGTAATAAAGTATACATCAGCGCTGGCATACCACGAAGAGTGGCTTAGTGCAAATTTATTTTCTTTCGCTCTATGGGGAACGACGATTTTAGTACCTTCAAAGATTTCTTGATTTCTTGGCCACTGCAGCGCATACCATACTCTCGTTCCTTTCATAACCTCTCTTCTTTTTTCTAATACTTCTTTATATTGATATAAGTGATTTATAATTGATTTATCTGGTTTTTTACCTGTAAAAGTATCGTCCATAAGATATAGAATATATTTTAACGAATTTTGATTGACATAATACCTATGTATATCACTATTCTTATACATAGGCTTTAAATAATATAATTGCAAAAAACTTAATTGTTCTACTTCATCTTTCGTCAAAACAAAAATTCCTTGATTTAATAGGATATTATTTTTTTCAATAGCCTGAGAGGAAAGTTTATTCTCTAACATATCTTTTGTAACTTTATCTGCGCCGCTGACAATTCCTTGATTAATATTGCATAATTGGTGCAAAGTATACTGGCTTTTTTCATGAATTTTTTGCAGTATCTTATCATACCCCCGGTTTCCTTGTACAAGTATATGACCATTTACATTGTATAAATGATCTTGATTAGCTATGGTTTGTTGATAAATTTCAGGATATATTGAGCTGTAGCTAAGCAAGTTTTCATATATTTTATCTATAGGGATGTCTTTTCCTTTTATATATTTCACTTGAATGGGTTGATTTTTTTCAAATCCCTTTGTTAAAAAGAAGAGTAGATTGTGCTGTCCTTTAGCACACTTAAATACTCCATAGTCATTGAAATTTACGATATCTCTAAAAGTACAATTTTTCTTTAAGAACTTCCTTAAATACTGGGCCCCATCGGCAGTAATAAAATAATTAGTAGTGATGTATCCCAATACGCCTTTTTCTTTTAAAATTTCCAATGATTTATAAATAAAAAAATAGAAATAATCCATTTTTCCTTCATAATATCGGCTACCAAAAGTAGTATGTTTTATCTTGTCAAACAAATTTTTATTTCCCTTTTCTCCTATATAAGGTGGATTTCCTAGTACAATATCAAAACCATCAATGTTTTTCGTGACTTCTCGACAGTGATTATTTTCAAAAAAGTTCTCTTGTGTCAAACTATCTCCCACTACTATGTTCAACTGAGCCCATTTTTCATAACAGCTTTCTTTTGGTTCATACACTAAGGACATTAATGCCATCTTCGTAATTAGGATAGGCTTCTCTTGAATATCAATACCAAATATATTTTTCTCTACAATATACTTTCTTATGATAAAATCTTCTTTTGCTACTCCTATTTTTTTATAAAGTTTTCTTTTATAATTGTATATTTTTTCAAAGCTTTTAATAAGAAACAATCCCGTTCCACAGGCAATGTCAATAATTTTAACTTGATCCATTGCTTCTAAAATCTTTTCGATTTCTTCTTTATTAAATAATATCCGTCTATCAAAACTCTGACATAATAAATTTTCGCAGTATCCCGTTTGTTTCTTCAAGTAAAGCACCAAAGCTTTTTGTACCATATAGTCAACAATATAATCTGGTGTATAAAAAGTTCCTGTTTTTTCTTTATCCTTTATTGATAAATAATCCTCATATATATTACAAAAAACAAAAATATCACTGTAGTTTTGTAAATCTCTAACTTCATGCAATAAATCTAAATATTTACGTTCTATTTCTGTTTTTATACCGATCTTATTTAAGAGATCTATTCCATATTGGTTGACAAAAAAAGCCTTGCATAATTCTAAAATAATCTCATCTTTGTGGATTCCTAGGAATCTCTTATCTTTTACAATCCTATCAACTAGTTTTGCAAAATGATGCTTTAACATGCTATCTCCGCCCAAATAATATTTTTATGTAATCTAAGAAGTTATCTAAGCCAAATGAATTTTTAACATAATCATTATAGTTTATAGACATTTACATTACGGTCTAAAAAACAAGTGATTTTTTTTCGAACGCGATCTACCAAGTTTATATCCATTTCTGCTGTTAAGATTTTTTCTTCATTACCCGCTTGTGCTACAATTTTCCCCCAAGGATCTATAACCATGCTATTCCCAGGAAAAATAGCTTGAAATTCATTTCCAATCCTATTTACTGCAACCACATACATTTGGTTTTCTATAGCTCGTGCAGTGGTCAATGTTTTCCAATGATCTATTCTCGTTTCGAACCATTGTGCAGGTACAAACAAAACTTTGGCACCTTTTAAGGCCATCGTTCGAGCTAATTCAGGAAATCTCAAATCATAGCATAAAACTGCACCACATTTTATACCATCAATATTAAATACCGTGGCTTCCACACCTGGTTTTATATACTCTTGTTCTCCAGCATGTCGAACAAGATGTACTTTATCATAATGGGCAATCACATTGCCTCCTCTATCTACAACATAAAGTCTATTATAAATATCCTCATCATATTTATCGGCAATAGATCCTGCAACAATATTTATTTGATATTTTTTTGCCAAATCACAGATGAATGTCTTTGTTGGTTCTCCTTCTTTATCTGCTATAGCATGGATATCCTTGAGGCTAAAGCTTGTATTCCACATTTCAGGCAAAACAATGACATCTGGCTTGTCCTTTGCTGCTTTATGGATCATCTCCATTACCCTTGTCCTATTCACTTCTGTGTTTCCAAAAACAATATTCATCTGTATTAACGAGACTTTCACTATGTGCACTTCCTTTCTACAGAAATCTGATACATATTATTTTATCTTATATTTGATTCGATTGCCTAAATCTATGTATACAATATCATAACGATCAAAAACTTTTTGTAAAGATTGTCTCCTTACTTCTGCTATTATCTTATATTTCTTTAAATATTCCTTCGCTTTTACAAAACTTCTTTTGTCTTGATTTTCTATGCCAAGCTTCTCCTCCATAATGACATCTCTCATCACTTTGATTTCCTCAAAAAACAATTGATGGTTTTCTTGCATATAGTCATTCGTATCCAATTTTGTTAAATCCAGTATGAGGGTATCTATTTTTAATAAAGCTTCTTCTAAATCCTTTGTCTCGTTTTGATCTTGTGAAAATCCATTGTTTCCAAGATCAATATGTTTATTTACTATTTCATAAAACCCATCTTCTACTATTTGTACTGTTTTTAAGTAGCCAAAGATTTCTTCTCTAGCCTGCTTGTTCTGGATATGATAAATCATTTTTTTTATGACTTCATTTTGTATTACACCCTGCTTCTTTATGACGCCATAACCAAGGAGTAAAATCAATAAAATGATACATATTCCATATGTAAAAATTTTATACAAATTTTTCCTTCTACTTTTTTCTATGGTTTTTCCTTTAAATAACATTATTTCATATTCTCCTTCTAAATCTTTTAGATTATGCTGTATATTACTTCGATAATTGTCTTATGATTTCCTGCTCATTTTATTGACAATTTCATGTTAACAGGAGATCTAATGCATGATTTTATGATTCACGAAGCATAATATACATAATCTTCAATAAAGGAGTTGATCAATATGGTAAAGGCTAACAAAAATGCAAGAAAAGCTTTGCAAAGCTTTAAAGAAGAAATAGGAAAAGAGCTAAGCATATCTCCTGCTAATAAAACAACATCCACTCCACAAACCAAGAAGGTAAATGACTCAAATGATGTATATACACATTTAGGCAGATCATAATGCTTATAAATAATCATATAAAAAATAACTCGACTTCATCGAGTTATTTTTTTAAATACATGCCATCTCCCACTTTTGTAACACCCTCAATTTCTTGAATCAATTTATCTACTATCAAATCCATGTCTTTATAGTTGATATTTACGCCTTTTTTCTTTAGATACTTCATGATTGTAACTAAACGAATAGGATAATCACAAGGATTCTTAAAATAGGGATGTTTTTGTATTTTCTTTTTAATGCTCGCTTCATCAATATCAAAAATCCTAATGACATTATTCAGATCCATATTTCCCTCTAAATTGTTTATCAAATAATCTACT
This sequence comes from Clostridiaceae bacterium 35-E11, assembly GCA_038396625.1. Taxonomy (GTDB): domain Bacteria; phylum Bacillota; class Clostridia; order Peptostreptococcales; family Thermotaleaceae. Next base: position 1,671,813 of record CP121688.1, on the reverse strand, counting down.
TGCTCTGTAGGCTTGTGATACTTTCCAAGAAATTTTTTAAGTTCCTTAAGAAATTTTAATTCATCACCTGTATTTTCCTCAGATACGTCTAACTCTAAGTGTATATTTTCACTGCACGAGTCAACCAAATCTGACAATGATATTTGCATTTTTCTTTTTGTTCCCCCTTTGAAAACAATAGTGTCAATCTTTACTACTATTATTATGTACTATTGTACAGCTTTTATCCCCTTATGTCAATTTTAACTAAATGGGATTTTCTTTTATATATTTATGTTTTTTTCTCGCTTCATAATACAACAAATTGTTCTACCATTTACTGTTGGTGCGGTAGATACCAATTCCCATCCTGCCTCTCCCAACTTATTCAGCTCCTGTTCATCTTCCTTACTCAACACCAAGTTTGTAACTCCTTTTGCTCTTAAATTTAAGATTTTATATTCCCATTGCTTCATGCTTTTCCCTCCCTATTTTCATACAATATCATCTATTGTTATCACTTCATCCCCATAATATTTTACTAAATCTCCCAAGATTAATTGGATCATTTCTTTTGCTCTATCCCTCTCTTGTTCTGATGTACACTCAACTTCCATTCTATGAGGTGTTAATACGATTTCTGCTAATATATACCTCTCATCAAACAATTTAAAATACCCCATTTGATTTTCTTCAAAATCCAATTTGATTGATTTATGTTTTAATAGATTTTCTTTAATAATTTTTGCTTCTTTGACAAGATAGATGCTCTGCCAAACATTATAGGTACTCTCTTCTTCCAATTCATGGGTTGTTACATCTAAGATAATTCCTATATACTTATATAACAAAATCGAATCATCTTTTAGAAAATTCTCCCAAGTTCCATATCGATTTTTTGCCTTGTATATTTCGTACTGCTCTAGCATATTTCTTTCTATCGTACTTTTAAACATCGCCGATATGCATATCTTTTCTCCAAAAAACTGATATTTATTAACTATCTGTATTATTCGAGTAAGTACTAAATCTTTCACTCTCATCTCTTCAAGATCGTCTAACTCTATCCAAAACTCTACTTTTCTAAATATATCTTGAAACAATCCTTGGTTGCCTTTGATTTCTTTTAATTGATACAGGCTTAAAAAAGAGGCCATTTGTTTTTGTATATATGCTATCTCTTTCTCTGACAGATTGTCCTTTATGGTATCAAAATACTTTTGGAAAACCGTTTTATGATCTTTCATTTTATAATCATACATAAGCCAAGCATTAAAGTCTAATGTCATTTCTTCTATATTTGCATCGGCAAGCTTATCATAAAAATATTTTCTGGCATATTCTATTTCATCTCTAAATTGAGGATGTGATAAAAAGGCTAAAGTATTTTCTTCTGTTTGTATTGCTAAATCCTTAAAATCCATATGTTTCGCTCCTTTTTCATATTCTCTCACAAAACCTTCTAATTTAAATATTATAGTACTATTATCCCCTATTATCAACTAACAAATAAAAATTTAAGTAGTGTTATAAAAGCTTATTCTACATACAATTATTGTTTTCTCATATTGATGTGCTTTCATTTTCTCTTAACTTTACCTTGAAGGGCACTTTACCCTAAAGGGCACTTTATGTATCAGTAGAACCAGGATCCCCTGGTTCTATCCTATGTTTTCTAGTTTTTCTAATTTAAATATATGGGACAGTGCTGGTGCATCCTTATAAAAAACCTCTAGCGCCATTTCTTCTCTTTGTTCTAAAGAATAGATCAATCTAAATAAAAGAATGATATCTTTTTTATCTAATCTTGCAAAATCTATTGATGAAAAATTGTAAACCATAATAAAAGCTAGTTCTTCATCAATTTCAAATACATCATAATCACTTTCTTTAAAAATAACACTTATACTATCATTGATCTCCTCTTGTAAATCTTTGATTGCAATCTTGTAAAGTATGTGAAAATTTTCTGATATATTTTTGACAAAGTTCTTCCACTTTTCTATACCACTATGATTCATTTTTCCATATATATATCCACTATCCTCTATATATCTTAATAAAATAAATTTTGCACAGTGATTGAAGCAGGATTTGTATAGAAATAGTTCACACCATTTATCGTCCTTGATCTCCATATTCAATCGACTATCTATTTTCATTTTTTTTAAAATTCCTCTGTTCTCATATTTATATTTGACCATAAAGGCCTGGATAAACTCTAAAATCCCTTCGTATATTTTTCTTATTTTGTCCATAGCGTCCCTCCCCTTTGAATCAAGTACAAACCTTGTTCTTAATACATAATATTCTGCCTGTCTTTATATGTGTTTTTATAAAACGCTATCTGAATTTTTTTGTCTTTTATACAGTGTATACTGTTTACACATAAATTGTTAGTTCAAATTTATCTAACCTAAACATATATTTAAATGAGGTGATAGAAATGATAAAAAATCTATTTTTGCTGTTTCTTATTTTGCTTTTAGTATTTACAAGTTTAATCATCCAAGAATTTTTAAATCATAAACAAAATATAGCTACTTTTAAAGCCTATACATCTCCCTCATTTAAAATATCAGATCAGTTATTGAAAAATTATTATAGTAATGATACCGCTTTACAGGATGAAGCATCTAAAAGCATTGTACTGACTACTTTGAACAATTTAAATTTTCAACAATGGATCGACTACATAGACTATATTGACATCTTGCTATATCAATCAAATATATCTTCAGAAGAAAATAATGAATTGATCGTTGTATTAAATTTATCGAAAGACTTGGCTGTTATTGCCATATACACTTCTCTTAACGATGAATATGTATTTATAAGTTCTATTGAAAATTTACTTCCTATCCAAAGTATTACATTTTTACCTATACCAGCCTCATCCTACAATTTTATTGTGACCAACCAGCTGCTTGATGAAAGACTTGGGGGCTTTTTTATTGAAGAGTTTATAGAGATTTTCTTGTACCAGAATAACGTTTTTAAAAGCGTATGGAAGAAAACAAAATATATGGATGAAATCTATAATGCTCAATGGATTAATCCCAGTGAATCTCCTAGTAAATGGATTGAGGTTATTGAAAGAAATACGATTGAATTTCATAAAAAGCCTCGTTTAAGCATATCTGTTTCCACCCATAAACAAAAATTACAAGCAATCAAAGATACCTTTCCCCTAAAAGAAGATTTTCATCCTTTAAAAGCACTTGTTGTGAACGAATGTTTTTATTGGAGTCCTAAGTATCAAAATTTTATTATGAACGAAGGAATAGTCCAAAACACTACAAAATCTGTAGCCATCCTAGACGATACAGAAAATTGGTTAGAATATTACTTAGGCTTTAAATCAAGAAATTATAAAGTTCTTACAGAAGATCAAAAAATCTTTTATATCAAGAAACAGGATATTACAATCACCCCATAACACTATTTTGAGAGATCTATTTTTATCTCCCTTTTATTTAAAGGTTTTTATTTGCATATGTAGAAAATAATAAGGTGTATAATTGTTTATTAAGTTGCGAAAGGAATGATTCCATTGACAAAAAAATTATTTTTCGACGATGTATACCTTAAAACATTTCATGCAGATATCGTAGAATTTAAAGAAGTAAACAATGAATTTCATATTGTACTAGATCAAACAGCCTTTTATCCCGAGGGTGGGGGGCAACCTTGTGATACAGGAGTTATAGACGAAATGCAAGTAATTTACGTATATGAAGATGATGGAAAAATATATCATGTACTCAATCAAAAACCCAATACGCTTCATCATATAACATGTAACATTGATTGGACGCGCCGTTTTGATCACATGCAGCAGCACTTAGGCCAACATATTTTATCTGCATGCTTTTACGACTTGTTCCAAGCCGAAACTGTAGGCTTTCATCTTAGTGCTGAATATGTAACTATCGATATTACATTGAAAGATCTATCCTCTACAGAAGCAGATAAAGTTGAGTTTCTTGCAAATCAAATTGTCCTCCATAATCTTGCTGTAAAGCAACTTTTTCCTAACGATGATGAACTTCAAAAGCTTCCTTTAAGAAAAGCTCCTAAAGTAAATGAAAATATACGAATTATTGCTATCAATGATTTTGACTATTCTCCTTGTGGTGGTACACACCCCACCTATACTGGCGAAGTTGGATTAATCAAAATCAGAAAATGGGAGAAAGTGCGAGATTCAATCCGCATTGAATTTATCTGTGGCAATCGCTCTCTTAAAGATTATAATTGGAAAAACCATTATATTCATAAGATTGCTTCTTTATTATCCATAAAAGATACAGATGCTCTAAAAGGGGTAGAAAGGATATTTGCCGATTATAACGCCCAAAAAAAAGAGTTGCGTCGTCTTAAAGCACAAAATTTAGATTATGAAGCACTTGCCTTATACCAACAAGCCCCTACCTTTCAAGGTATAAAAATCATCCATCAGGTGTATGAAGATAGGGATTTTGGAGAATTAAGGCTACTCGCATCAAAAACTGTCTCTCAGCCAAGTGCGATTGTTTTAATGGGAGTAAAAAATCAAAAAGCACAGATGCTTTTTAGTCGATCAGAAAATGTGGACATTAACATGCATATGTTGTTTAAAGAAGTGAGTCCAATGATTGATGGCAAGGGAGGCGGAAATCCGCATACAGCCCAAGGAGGTGGAAGTGCTCTATCCAACTTAGAAGGTGCTTTGAATGCAGCCCAGACTATTATTATTAAGAGATATCTATCTTTGAAATAAATATTTCCAGGGGAATAAAAAAGAAAAGTGTCCCACATGACACTTTTCTTTTTCTTCTACCCTACATCTGCTTGGAAAAATCTATACACTCACAGTTATTAATTATATACAAAGGAAACCTATCCTGCAATAGTATTTTTCTATTTTCCCAAGGAAAAAATTTTCCTCATATTATCATTCATTGTAGCATTTTATCCTATTGGATAGATGGCATCTCCATGATATCTTCTGGATTAATTACTGGAAAATCAACATCCTTGTTAAAATCATAATATTGATATTTCCCTTGCGTATTAGATTGCGTCTTCACTTCTTCTACACTCATATTTACGGTTTGTGTCATCTCCATAACATCATAAACCTTGGTTTCTTTATCAATATAAAACTTATAATTCACTTCCATCTCCATCTTTTCAATCATTTCTTCCATTTGGTTTTGTACTTCTTCGCTATTGAATTTTGGAATAGCTTCATCATTATCTGTATTCTGCTGCTTTCCCATTTCTTCAAAATATTTAAACATGTGTTTCATTGTTTGCTGATATATTTTTTTAAAAGCATCCTTATCAACATCTACATTAATTACATAATAGTTTTTTCCCTCTATTTGCATATCTTCATCATAAGAAGCATACATGCCAAACATTTCGATTTGTTCTTTGGTCATCCCCACATTTGCAGGGTCTTTTTTGCCAAACAAGGATTCCATCTCCTGCATCATAGGATTTAAATCTAATTTCATCCACTGATTCGTTTCACCTGTTCTTATGTACATAGTACCATCTTCTACCAAAGCTTCTGATACTTGCTCTGGTGGAGTAGGGAGCCCTTCTTCGCCTACATTTACCATTGTAGTAATTGATTTTGTATATGCCTTTTGAGGTTTTTGGTATACTCCTTCTTGATCTATTACCATATTGATATCCTGCTGTTCTTCTATAGGTACTAATACTTTTGTGTTGATATTCATGGTGCCATGATATTTATAGGTATCAAACATGCTCATTTTTTCATTTGCTTTTTCCAACATCTGCGATGCTGTCATTCCTTCCCGGGTTAATTGTTGAATAAATTCTTCTTCACTCTGTGCCATGGCTGTACTTGTAAAAGCCACTACAAGTAAAAGGACACATAATAATACGGTAGCTTTTCTTTTCATTGAATTCTCCTCCATTATTTTTTTAGACTTCTTAAGTCTATTATATACCTTAATATTATACTTATGAAATCATTTCTTTCAAAATATATGCATCCATGAAAAAAACATTGATCTAAATAGCTCTGTATGATTCATGTAGCAATAATATAATTATTTTTATATTTTTTCACTTGCTATTTCTTTTATTTTCAAGTTTGCACAGCCTATAGCTCCAATAAAAATCGTAACAGCAGGTGAAATATAGCATAATACTGCATAAGGACCATATTCCACAGCTGTTATCCCTGTTATTGCTGTAATAAGTATCGCATTTATATTCCACGGTATTAAAGGTGCTATAGTAGTTCCTGTATCTGCAATAATTCTAGCCAGCACTGCCTTTTTTATTTCTAATTCTTTGTATTTCTCTTTTAAAAGTCTTCCTGGCAAAAGTATCCCTGCTGTTTGGTCACAAGTAGCTGTTGTCAAAGCAATACTTAGTATTCCTGTCCTAATCATCAATTTGACTTTTGATTTTATTTTATATGTAAATTGATGAATAATTGGGGCAATAATATTTGTTCCCTCAAATATACTACTTAAAGCAATCGCTCCCATAATAATTAATATCACTTCAAACACAGAAGCAATGCCTCCTCCTCTTAGTATTTCATTGAGTTCTTTCGTTCCTGTAGTAGCATGATATCCTAAAAATAAAGCTTTTAAAATTTCTATATAAGACATCTTTTGGAAAAAGATACTTACCAAAATCCCTCCAAATAAACCAAGTGTTAGATTTGGGATAATTTTTATCCCACTAATAGCTAATATCATAATAATTATAGGAAACAGTAATAGTAGCGGAGATATAAAAAAGGCATCCCTGATGCTCTCTTGATATAATCTTAGTTTATAGGTATCTATATTATTTCCGTAGCTTTTTCCTAAAATATAATAGATTATTGAACTAACGCCTATAATAGGTATGAGGGTTTTTAGGATATATTTTGAAAACTCCTTATATTGGATATCGATGGTTTTTATCGTAAGATTAACTAATACACCAATGGGTGACATTTTATCTCCCACAAAAGCACCAGATATAATAGTACCCAGCAAAATAGGAGTAGGAATTAACAGACCTTTCCCTATTCCAATCAAAGCTACGCCAATCGTACTGACTGTTCCAAAGGCTGTTCCCATTACAATAGACACAATTACGGTAATAAAAAAGCAAGCTAACAAATAGTTGGTGTGAGAAATATATTTAAATCCATAATAAATCATCGTAGGTACAGTTCCTGAAGCAATCCACATAGATATAATAGCTCCCGTAAGTAATACAATCACAAATATCTCAACACATTCTTTCCAAGCTTTTAATATCATATCTGCTAGGTTAGATAAACAAAATCCATTGATCATCAAGACAATCATAGAAAAAATCACCGCTAGAAAAAAGCCATAGAATAATGGGATTTTCCCGATGATACATACTGCGATTAGACCCATACTTATAATTAAAATCATATATGTATACAATGTAGATACTCTTTTGTTTTTCATATTTCCTCCACAACAATATATATTATTCATTTATCAAATATATTATAATACTAATTGTTTTGAATGCAAATAGATGGAGCTCCATTTATATAAAATCATTATTTTTGTATATTTTTCATTAATTCTTTAAATAAAAATGACTTGCATAATATATGCAAGTCGTTTTCTACATAACCTATTACTAGATAGATACTCTAGCAATAATTGATTATAATTTTACAACGTTAGCAGCTTGAGGTCCTCTAGCACCTTGTTCTACTTCAAATTCAACTTTTTGTCCTTCTTCTAAAGTTTTGTATCCATCAGATTGAATTGCTGAGAAATGTACAAATACATCATCTTCTCCTTCAACTGAAATGAATCCAAAACCTTTTTCTGCGTTAAACCATTTTACTGTACCTGTTTTCATTTAACTTCCTCCTAAAAATAAATAATTTTAGACGATTGCATAATTTCTGCATCAGCACTAGAAGATATTGATTACTTTCTTTCTTTAAATTTCCCCAAACTGTTTCTCCATATGAATAACAATTTTTACCATTTCAAAGAAGAGCAGTCAATACATATTACTTTTTCTTGCAACCACCTAATAACTCTTTGTACAAATATATCTCTGTACACTATATAAAGTACTATACTTTTAATCTATTGTCAATGCTTTCCTTGAAATCATTTTTTATATCTAAAATATACTTTTTTACAAAGATAATTAATTGTTCATATTCGTATTGCCGTATTGTCATTGTGCTTCTATTCAACTTCAATATTATATTCTTTTATTTTTCTGTATAAGGTAGCCCTGCAAATTCCTAAAGTCTTAGTCGCCATAGTCTTTCCCTCTACATCCTTTTCGTAGTGCTTGCTCTAAAGCAACAATAATATGTTTTTTCGTAATCTCATCAAAGCTCGTAAAAATATTATGAATAGAAAGATCTTTAACTTCGTTATATACATCTGACATCTTTTTTATTAAAAGAATGGCTCCAATATTTTTATTTTCAACAGCTATAGGCTTCTCAGAAATCAGTGCATATACAAGTCTCTGCTTACACTTAAATAAATGTAATCTCTTTATTCTTAAAACTTTTATTATGATGGATAAGATTCATAATATAGGCTTTATCAATGATTTTTTGTATAAATGCGTTGCTTTTTTTATATAGACTTCATTAATTGCACCACTTTTTGCAACAATTCCAAAAGCCCCTCCAACTACAAATACAAAAGCGATGATGTCAGACGCATTGGTTAAGCCTCTAAATACTGATGAAAGTAGTTCTCCTATTCCTACTGGAGACTACTCTAACTTTTCAAAGCTTCCAGGTACTACTAGAGTTCTGTTTGTAGCTTCATCAATGGCGCGTTGAAACTTTCCTGCAGGAATAATATATGTGCATATTCCAACAATCAATATTTAAGTACATGCTTCTCGCAAAATAATTTGTAATATTCTAATATTTAGAAACATCAATGAAGTTTTCCGTTTTTTGTTTCTAAATTTTAGAAATATTATATTTTTTAGAAACTTTGTCTTGCTACAATACGCATAAAACATTTTATGTGATTGAATTTTTTGAAATTTGATTTTACAGTTTAGTACAATCAAGCATCACTTTATCAGTTCCAATTTTTACTACTAAGTTATCACCTATGCTCAATGCACACAAAAGAGGTAGATCCTATTTTATCTACCTCTTCCATAATTCCTAACGATATTGGGATTTCTTTTTCATAATTGCATTTATATGATTTTATTAGGCATAATTTTTTAGCAAGCTACCCCAATTATCTGATATGCTCAGATGATTTTTTCTATACAAACAGAAATGTCAGTACCTCTGGCACCACCATTTCATAGGGTATTCTAATATTTTAACCTTCTAATTCCTTAGAATATTTTATGATTCTTTTCAGTATTTTTTCTCTTAATTCATCTATTGCTTTAAAATCCATATTAGGAATATAAAACTTTTCTAGATCGTCATGCTCTTTTTTGGCTTTTCTTATGTTTGTAAGACCTGCATTTATTAAATTATCTACATAAGCTTTATCTTCTTTTAAATTATCTGTATTGGCAGCTAAAATTTCTTTATCCATAAAATTATCGAATACTATCTTTTTATGATGATTATGTGCATACTGCTCACTTGTTGTAATTGCTAGATGTAGTTTAGGTATAATGACCGTCTCTATATTTTTTTCATCTAACGCTTCATGGTATACTTCTGTATTTAATCCTTTTTTTATTGCTTCAGTTACAATTTGTTCTATAAAGTTTGAAATTCCTTTTATATAGGAACCTTCTATATAATATATTCTCTCCATCTTTCCAACAATTGTTGTATAATAATCTGTTAATCCTTTTGGTGATAATGCACTTCCAAATAAATGTCTAATTTTTCCTTGCTGTTCTGAATCCTTTAAAGTGTTTAGTATTTCTTTCTTTAATCCTCTTACCCCCTGATTAAATTTTCCTTGATCTAGTGCTTCTTCATAGATTACTTCCATATCGTCCCTTATAGATTTTGCTGCAGCAAAGAATTTATATGCTCTTTTGAATAAGCTACTTGTTTTGCGGGTGATTTTTACAATTTCACTTTTATTTGCTCTTATTCCATCTTCATTCCAAAACTCTCCAAAATTAAGGATTTCATCTATGGCCCCTGGATGTTTTGGATCAACCACATGTGGCGCAGTCCCGTCAATTATGGCTATTTTCAATGTGGGTATAACCACACCATCTAATGAATCATTATCTGATGAGCATTGATGGAATTCTACATCATACCCTCGCGCTATCATTTCATTGCCTATTTTTTTCATAAAAGAGGATTTTCCAACGCCTGGACCACCCTTTATAATAAATAGTCTCTCAGCATTTGGTCCTACAATATGATCATAGTAAGAATAAAACCCTCTTGCTGTATTTCCTCCTGGAAAAACTTTTTTTATCGATCCTTTTTTATGCATATTCTTCAAAACCCCTTTCTAATTGAATTTTATTTTCATTTTCTTAAACTATAATGATATTATATTTTTTTCTGTTCATTTGGTGTTTTACTTCTACCTTTTTTGTAAAGTTTCTATTGTTTTATCATATGTTATGATTGCATGAAATAATAAAAAAGTTGTAAAAATAATTGTGATCTTTTCAATTTTGGAATACAATGAATTTAGCTTTATACATATTGGGAGGCATCATGATGCATCGTATAAAAAAATATTTAATTATTCTTATTTTAGTAGCAATATTTGGGGAAATATATTTTTATCCTTTAAACAGTACCTTACGATTTTCTGCAGGCATTATTATATTGAACCTTGTAATCCTTATTTATGATGATATTTCACAATTTGGTATATCTATTTTATCTGGCATTAGTGTATTCATACTAAGAAGTGTTATAGGCTTATTATTTTCCTCCATGTCCTTTATAGAAATAATCATGCTAAACTTTCCATCTTTTTTTTATTACATCATGTATGGTATTCTAGCAGAGCTTACAACTATTCGTCAGCGGAAAGATCAATTCGTTACTACCATTTTAATTTTAATCTTCATAGATACCATTAGTAATATATGTGAGTTCATCATAAGAAATAAAGGTCTTGCATTGTCAGTCGTACAACTCCTTTTATTGGTAGCCATTTCTCGTAGTATCATTGCCTATTCTATCTATCTACTTTATAAAAAACAGGAGTTACTTATATCAACCCGTGAGCATCAAAAGCGCTATACTCAATTAAATATCTTGGTTTCTAATATTCAAGCAGAAATGTTTTATCTAAAGAAGTCTATGCATGACATAGAAAAAGTTATGAGTAAAAGCTATCAATTATATGAAAAATATAAAGAAGATGAGATTTTAAAAGAATCTACCCTAGATATTGCTCGGGAGGTTCATGAAATCAAAAAAGACTACTATAGAGTCCTCAATGGATTTGGTGACTTTTTAGATTCTTTTGAAAAAAATGGTACAATGCGACTATCAGATATGGCAGTGATTATTCGAGAAAATACCTATCGATATCTTAAGGAAAAAAACAAAGATTTATCCATTCATTTTCATTTTAAAGATAATCTTGAACTTGAAAAATATTATAATCTATTTACCATTATCAACAACTTAATTATTAATGCCATTGATGCTTGCAAAAATAAAGGAATTATTGAAATTACACAAGAAAGTAATCGAGATTCTTTATTTTTCTACGTGAAAGATAATGGAGAAGGAATTGAACAAGATATGATTCCCTATATTTTTAACCCAGGTTTTACTACAAAATACGATGAAAATAGTGGTGAACCCTCTACAGGTATCGGTCTTGCTCATGTTAAAAATATCGTGGATGACTTTGGTGGTACCATTGATGTAATATCTCATGTAAATAAAGGTACTACCTTTAAAGTTACACTTCCAAAAAATACATTGGTCAGGTGATGTTTATGTCAAACACTTTTTTAATCATTGATGATGATATTAATATTAGAAAAATGCTAAAGCACTTAATTGCAAAGAATCATTTAGGTAAGGTTGTAGAGGAACTAGATAGTGGAAAACACGCTGTAGAAGAGATTATCTTTTATCATCCAGACATTGTACTTATTGATTTTTTACTACCTGTAAAAGATGGACTTGAAATCATAAAATCAGCAAAATCTCAAAATTATCTTGGAAAATTCATTATGATTTCTCAAGTAGAAGATGATCATATGATTGCAAGAGCTTATGAACAGGGTATTGTATTTTTTATCCATAAACCTATTAACATGATTGAAGCAATGAATGTTATAAAAGGGGTGTGTCATAATATTGAGTTGGAAAAATCCGTTGCCCTTATCAAAAATGCCGTTTTCAACATAAACCAAACCCAGCATCCCGTATCTACCCCTAATCTAGAAGATCAAATAGCAGATTTATTTACGGATATCGGAATTATTGGGGAATCTGGAAGTAAAGATTTAACAGATGTTATTCTCAATGTCGTTTCGTTAAAAAAGAAAATGCCTACAATACAATATCAATTACAGGACATCTATCAAGAAATTGCTTCTGAAGAAAATTCCCTAAACAATAAAAAAATCAGTGCACGAACCGTTGAACAAAGAATCAGAAGAACAATCCTCAAAGCTTTAGAAAATATTGCAGAATTAGGCAATGACGATTATTATAATAATAAATTCGTTGAATACAGTACAAGATTATTTGACTTTAAACAAGTAAAACAAGAGATTCGATTTATTAATGATCCTAATGAAGATAGAGGAAAGATCAATATTAAGAAATTTATTGAAGGAATTATATCGAGACTGAATTTTTAGAATAATGCAGTTTACTTTGCATTGCTATTAATAAATTGAAAAATAAAAACTTTTTCATGTAGCATATTGTTGTAATATGTCGGGTTGTGTAGCATGTCCTTTATAATAAACTTATAAGATTTTTGTACTTATCAAATCTATTTTAAAATTATAAAGAGGAGGTATAATAATGGTATTACAACTCGATATGGTGCAAACGATTGCACTAGCAGTACTAGTCTTGATTTTGGGACAAGTTATTAGAAAGAAAATAGACTTTTTGACAAGATTCTGTATTCCAGCACCCGTGATTGGTGGATTGATTTTTGCAATACTTGCTTTGATCTTCAAGCAAACCAATATTCTAGAATTTCAAATGGATGCTACACTTCAAAAACTATTAATGACAGCTTTTTTTACAACTGTAGGTTTTACAGCTAGTCTTAAATTATTGAAAAAAGGTGGATTACAAGTTTTCATATTTCTTATTTTAGCAGTTGCCCTTGTAACACTTCAAAATATCGTTGGCGTAAGTCTTGCAAAGGTTTTCAATCTTAATGCATTAATTGGACTTTCCACAGGTTCTGTTCCTATGACAGGTGGTCATGGTACATCAGGTGCATTTGCTCCCTTATTTGAGCAATCTGGTGCGGTTGGAGCTACAACGGTGGCAATGGCTGCAGCAACTTTTGGATTGATCACTGGTAGTATGTTAGGTGGACCTATCGCAAAAAAACTTATTGAGAAGCATAATCTTCTAGATCGTAGTAAAAAAGATTCTTCTTTAAATATGTCTAAAGAATCTACTACCGCTGAAACCAATACATTTAGTAAATTAATTCCAGAAAACTTCTCATTAGCAGCAATTCAGATCATCTTGGCTATGGGTCTAGGAACAATTCTTTCAAGTTTACTGGAAAAGACAGGTATGACTTTCCCACCATATATTGGCGCAATGTTCGCAGCAGCAATTATGAGAAATATATCTGATGTTACAAATAGTTATAAGATTGCAGAAGAAGAAATCAATATATTAGGAAACATTTCATTATCGCTTTTCTTATCCATGGCACTAATGGGATTACAATTATGGCAGCTTGCAGATCTAGCAGTTCCAATGCTTATTATGCTAATTGCACAAACCGTGCTTATGGCAGCATTTGCTTACTTTGTAACCTTTAATGTAATGGGTAGAGATTATCAAGCAGCTGTTCTTGCTGGAGGGCACTGTGGTTTCGGAATGGGTGCTACACCTAATGCCATTGCAAATATGGAAGCAATATCAAGTAATTATGGCCCAGCACCTGCAGCATTCTTTATCATTCCGCTGGTAGGAAGCTTGTTCATCGATTTCTTTAATGCAGGTATTATCACTACTTTCATGAATTTCTTTGGTTAAGCATAACATTTAAAGATGGGCGCCCAGTCCATCTTTTTCTTTTGATTCATCCCTTGTCTATTTTGTTATTTTGCGATAATATAGTTAACAAATCTACTAATTTAAAAAGGGAGGAAAAAATGGAAAAATTAGAATTTATTTATAAACGACATAGTGTAAGGAAATTTAAGAACCAAAACATTCCTCAATCTCATATTGATGAGATTATCAAGGCAGCGGTCCAAGCTCCCTCGGGTAAAAACGTACAAAGCTGGCATTTTGTTATACTAAAAAATCCTGAAAAAATCCAAGAAATTGCTAAAATCGTAGCTGACAAAAATGATCAATTAGCCAGTTGGGTAGAAGATGAAAAATTAAAAAAAGAAATTACAAAATTCAAACATTACCATACCATATTTAAGGGTGCACCAGTAATGATTTTTGCATATGCTGGTCCCTATCGAGAAATGGCTGTTGAAGTATATAAAGAAAAAAAAGCATCTCCTGAAGAACTCCATGGGCTTATGCGTGTAGCTCCTTCCATTCAAAACATTTCTGCAGCTATGGAAAATCTTTTGCTTGCTTCTGCTTCTTTAGGTTATGGAACTTGTTGGATGACAGGCCCTGTCTATGCTTTTAAAGAAATCGAAAATTATCTAGGCGTACATAAGGAAGGATTTTTTCTTGCAGCTATGACACCACTCGGTGTTCCTGAAGAAAGTGAGTTATCTAGTCCTCCTAGAAAACCCATTGAAGAAATCATGACAATGATTGATTAACCCAAAGGCACATGCATTCGTATGTGCCTTCATTGCATTAAGTCCTTGTATACTTTTAATGTTTCTTTTGATGCTTTTTTCCATGAGTATTTCTTACTTTGCTTGAACGCTTTTATGGATAGATTTTCTCTTTGATCTTTATTCATAATCGTATCATAAATTTCTTGAGCCATATGAACAATATTATGTGGTGATATATAAACACACGCATCACCCATAGTCTCTGGTATAGATGCAGTATTTGAAGCAACAATCGGTACTCCACATGCAGCTGCTTCTAATGGCGCTAACCCAAATCCTTCATATAATGAAGGGTATACAAATACTTCACATGCATTATAAAAAAACGGCAACACATCTTTCTGCACAAAATCGATAAATACTATTTTTTCCTTTATTCCTAATTTTTCTGATAACTTCATCATATTTTCAAAAGATTCGTCAGGTTTTCCTAAGATAATCAGTTTATATTCTTCATTTAGTTCATTATATATCATATGGAATGCTCGAATAAGCCTTGCAACATTTTTCCTAGGATTTACTCCACCAACGTGTAGGATAAACTTATCTCCTATACCGTATCTCTTTTTAATGATATTTTGCGCATCTTGCTTGTTCATTGGCCTAAAAATTTTGTCTATCCCATAATAGATAACGTCTATTTTTTCCTGTGGAAGTCCAAAATATCTTTTCAAATCTTTCTTTGTATGGTTAGAAACGGTTATAATTTTATCTGCATTTTCTATGATATCGTAGGTATACTTCAAAGCATACTCTAAATGTTGTTTATTTACTGTTTCTGGCATAATATAAGGAATTAAATCTTGTATAGTTACAACTAACTTGTGCTTCCCATTCTTTGGTGTACCAATCCCATTGGCTGTATTATGAAAGATATCTACCTGCACATCCTCTTCCCACTTTGTTTTTAAAGCTTCTTCCCAGAGATTTTTTTTAAAATTATTTTCTATCTCATGCCTAAAACCATCAAATCGTTTTTTCTTTTTATATTCAGAAGGAAATAGCAGCAAATACTTATTCTCTTTATCTATATGCTGCATATATGTGAGAATTTGATTTGTATAATTCGACATTTTGGAATTTGTATGCCATCGAGCTATTCTTGCATCTATACCTATTCTCATGCTATCGGCTCCTTTTTCATATATTCCTTTATGTAAATTTTCACTTAGTTATATTTTATGAAACAAATACATGGAATGTGAATAAATAAATCGGTATTAACATCACGCATTTGTATAGATCCTCAAAATTCTTTTGATGGCATATAACTTTCTCAGTATGCTTTAGATAGACTGTGGTAATACTATTTTAGAGGTGATCCTATGAAAATCATGAAAAAACATATTCTTCTTTTATTGACTGTTTGCATCATTTTTTCTGCTTCATGTACACAAAAACCTCAAAAACCAAAGGAAAAGCAAGAAGATGGACTCAAGCCTATGCCAAAAGTAATTGAGGAAATAGAAAAGGATACTTTAAAAATTATGAATCAAGCTGACATGGTTCCATATTTTGAAAGAGTGATTGTAGAAAAAAAGAAAATAGAAGAAGATAAAAAAATAGAAGAAATGCAAATGTCAAAACCAGCCGAAAATGCAAATGATCAAAAACCTGAAGAGAAACCCAAGGAGATGTCTTCATCACAAGAACAGCCTAAACCAATGACCATTGCTGAAAGCATCCTTACAGATGTTTTAAAAAGAGAAGAAGTTTCATCTAATGCCTCTGAAACCAAAAAACCTCCTAAGGATATTGCTGAAGTCTGGAAAAAAATCAATACCTCTATCAAAGGACTACACTACAAATGGAATATATTAGAACCTTTGCTTATACAACAAAATATTACACCAGAAACTATCAAAGAATTTGAAGATACATTAGACAATTTAACAAAATATGGAATAGATCAAAATTATTTTGATACTTTATCATCTGCTAATAGACTCACAGCATATCTTCCTAAGTTTATGTCGTATTTTAAGACAGAAATATCACCAATTACTTATACATTAAAATACCACATACGAAGTGTTGTATTAAATAGTGCTATTGGACAATATTCTATGGCACAAGAAGCATTAAATAAAATGAAAGAACAAAGCCAAAGTTTAAAATCAGAACTAATAGAGAAAAAAGCAAAATCTACAGCAGATAAATTTGATGCATCTATTTTAAATTCACAAAAATCTCTTGACAAAAAAGATCTCAATCTTATCAAAATTAATGCAAGCATTGTAATGAAGAATGTTATGTTAATGATGGAGGATTTAAAAAACATTACAACAAAATAAGCATCATGAGTGAATGATGCTTATTTTGTTGTAGTGCTTTTTTATATGTCTATATTAACCTATATATTATTGAGAAACAAACTAAATCAGTATATCTAAATTTTTCACAACAAAAACAGGATTCATAGAGAAAGGTCTTTATAATTCTTACCGCTAAAAAAGTCGGACTAAATCCTTCTATTTCGCTTTCCCTATGATCCTGTACAACTTTATTATGTGTCAGTTATAAGCTTTTTATTCGTCACATATTTTTTCTATAAAAATTGTTAAGTTTTTTTGCAAGTCAATTTCTCTGTAGCGTCCATCTCCTATATCTTTATCGTTAAAGACTCTCACAATGGGTCTTGTGGGGCAAGAGCGATTGTTATCAATCACAATTGCTTTTTCTTTTGTATTTAATAGAACGATTGTTCCAATGGGATATACACTTATGTGATTTAAAAAAACTTTTACTATATCATAATCCAATATTGTAGTACTAGTTGCAATCAAATACTCTATAGCTTGATTCGGATTGATCTTCTTTTTATAAACACGATTAGATGTCATAGCATCATACATATCAGTAATGGCTACAATCTTTGCAAATTCATGGATATCTGAATTTTTTTTACCGAAAGGATAACCACTTCCGTCAAATCGCTCATGATGAAGAAGGGCAACTATTTTCGATAAGCTACTCATATCCTCACACTTCCTTAAGATTTCATAACCTTTTACTGTATGCTCTCTCATAATTTTCATTTCATCATCGTTTAGTTTCTGAGGCTTATTCAGTATTTCATTGGGTGTATCTATTTTCCCTATGTCATGTAAAATGGCTCCCACACCTAAATCTCTCAATCGTAACTGATTATATCCTAAAGCTTTTCCTACTACAATCGATAACACTGCTACATTAACAGAATGTGCAAACGTATATTCATCTACACTCCTGAGATCTGATAGATTAATCATAATATTTTCATTGGCTAAGAGCTCATCAACAATCTTATTAATAACTTTTTTAATATTTCCTGCATCAAAATTTTTATTAATTTTTAAGTCTTTTATTGCTTCAACGAGAGACTTTTTTGCCTTATTTCTCGTTTCTTGATTGATAACATCCTCTATTTCTATTCCTGTGGATATCTCATCCTCAATATATATATCATAAATTCCACGCTCATACAGTCTTTTAATAATATAATTTGTGAGCTTAACGCCTTTTGATAATAATTTGTCTCCGTCGCAGCTATAGATACTCTTTCCTACAATCATCTCCGGAGCTGCGTTTTTTAAACTAATTAGTCGCATAGCATCCTCCATTACAATTAAGTGTCCAATTTTCTCATATAAGTTTAACAATACGACATAAAACACTATATTCCTGCAGTAAAAGCTCTTGTTTCTTATAAATAGTACAAAATTCCTTAATCCCATGCAATAAAAAACACCCTTGAGGGTGCTTTTATCGATTTTAGAAATTTGTTGGTATATCAGGCATTTTTCTTTTATGTTCTGAGCGCATATGTAATCTCTCAATAATTTCTTTATCTCTTTGAGGAATGCTTTTTCCTTCGAGCAAATCATCTACCATATCATAAGATGTTCCCATTTCTTTTTCATCTGTCTGCCCTTCCCATAGACCAGCTGATGGAGGACGATCTAAGACACTTTGAGGTATACCAAGATGTCTTGCCCACTCATATACTTCTCGTTTTTTAAGGTTTGCAATAGGTAAAATGTCTACACCACCATCTCCATACTTGGTGAAGTATCCAGTATAAACTTCAGCTGCATTATCTGTCCCAACAACAAGATAGTTTAAAAGATTTGCAATCCCATAAATCGTACTCATTCTAAGCCTTGCCCTTAAATTTGCATCTGTTAATCGCAAATTTTGATTTTTATTCACTAAATTTTTCGCTTCCATTGTATCCAAAATATCATGGAATAACCCATCATGTACATTACTCAATTCAATTTCTACATGCTCTATCTCACATGCTTTTGCTACTTTTAAAGCATCTTCTCTATCAACAGGATGGCTTTTGCATGGCAATATCACACCTAATGAATTGTTAGGAAATGCCTTTTTAATTAAAAAAGCAACCACTGCAGAATCAATTCCTCCAGATATTCCTACAACTAATCCGTTGGTTTTGGATACATCTACTTTTTCGCGCAGCCAATTGACAGTTAGATCAATTCTTTCTTGTATGTTTTTGCTCACATAAACTACTCCTTTTCTTTAGAAGTCAAAGCCTTTCATCTTTTTACGATAATTTATTATACCATAAAATTATGCGTCTTTTCACGGTATTTATTCAAAGTCAAACAAGGGGGTACTTAAATACCTTTCACCATAACTTGGTGTAATCACTACGATTCTTTTTCCTGGACCCAATTCTTTTGCTTTCTGTATTGCCCCATAGATCGCGGCCCCTGAAGATATTCCTACCAATACCCCTTCTTTTTTGGCTATACTTCTTGCCGTTTCCATAGCATCCTCATCTTCTACTTGAATGATTTCATCAATCACTTGAGTATTGAGTATCTTAGGAATAAATCCTGCTCCAATTCCTTGGATTTTATGTGGACCTGGAAGTCCCCCTGAAAGCACAGCAGACTTTTTAGGCTCAATAGCCACAATTTTAACATCCTTTATCTTTTGTTTTACTGCTTCTCCAATACCCGTAATCGTTCCTCCAGTTCCTACAGCAGATATCACCATATCTAGCTTATAATCCATCTGATCTAATATTTCTAATGCCGTAGTATTTTTATGCATTTCAGGATTTGCTGGATTTTCAAACTGCTGCGGCATGAAATAAGAAGGATTTTGTTTTACGATTTCATTTGCTTTGTCAATTGCTCCTTGCATGCCTGCTGCACCATCCGTCAATACAAGCTCTGCTCCAAAAGCCTTTAATAGCTTTCTTCTTTCGATACTCATCGTTTCAGGCATCACCAAAATCACCTTATACCCTTTTGCGGCACCAATCATGGCTAATCCAATACCTGTATTCCCACTGGTTGGCTCCACAATGACTGAACCTTCTTTGATCTTTCCTTCTCTCTCAGCTATCTCAATCATATTTAAAGCAATTCTATCTTTAATGCTGCTTCCTGGATTATAAAATTCAAGTTTTAAGTAAACCTCTGCATCTTCTTTCCCTACAAGCTTATTTAATTTCACCATAGGGGTATTTCCAATTAATTCAATAATGTTATTTACTACTTTCATTTAAGTCCCTCCAATCCCATGTTTTTTTATCGGAATTTATGTGTTTATTGTATAATATATTATTTCCTTCGTCAATAGAGTTATAACTCAATCTTTCAAAACTTTTGTACCATTTTTCTCCTCAGCTTTTTGATTATTCCTATTGGATAAAATACTGAGGAATGCCCACAATATATAATAGACGAATCTCTTAATATAATTTCTCTTATATGAAAAATATATAATTTACAAAATGTTAGGTGATATCATGGGCAAAAAAATTTTTTCTTTGCGATTGGTTTTATTAGGTTTTATAGCAGGAGTAGTTAATGGATTATTCGGGTCTGGAGGAGGAACCCTGTTAGTACCCGGAATGTTTTTTTTATTAGGTATATCTGAACATAAATCTCATGCTACGGCGATCTCTATCATACTACCACTTGCACTTGTTAGCAGTTTTATATATATAAGGCATGGCATTATTGTTTGGGATGTTACACTTAAAATTGTACTTGGAGGTATCATCGGAGGCTATATAGGTGCAAACTTACTGCCCAAAATTCCAGAAGGCATACTTCGTAAGATTTTTGCCGTTTTCATGATTGTCGCTGCACTAAGGATGGTGTTTTAATGATTTTTATTTTCATCGGGTTATTATCAGGAATTATTGGTGGAATGGGCATAGGAGGAGGAACAATTTTAATTCCATCGTTAATTTTCTTTACCTCTCTTACACAACAGCAAGCCCAAAGTGTCAATCTATTATCCTTTATTCCCGTAGCATGCATCGCATTGCTTACACACTTTCGTAATAATAATATTGAAGCCGCTGTCTGTTTGCCCCTTATTGCACTAGGAATATTAGGATCTATTTGTGGTTCTCTTATGGCAGTAGGTCTACCATCGGATCTACTAAAGAAACTATTTGGCTTTTTTTTATTAGGTATGGGTCTATATGAATTTTTTTGGAAAAGCAAAAAAAACATGTAGTTTTGTTCTAACAATATCCGTTGCACATAAAAATCGTACCAAAAGGTACGACTTTTATGCTAGCCTAAGGCAACCAAAATGCAATCATAAAACACTACATTTAAACCTTTATTTTCTGCTAAAGCTACTGCTTCTTCATCAAAAGAACCAGGTTGCATCCATAGGTTTTCAATACCTGCTTTCGCAATATCTTCAATAAACTTCTTAGTGACTTGAGGTGGAACTACCATGTTTACGCAGTCAGGTTTTTTAGGAATATCTTCTATGCCATGATAGCATTTTTCTCCTTCTATTTCATCATAATTAGGATTAATGCCATAGACTTCGTAACCTCTACTTTTTAACCTATTATATATTTTGTTTCCAAACTTTTGTTTATTGGGTGTAGCTCCAACAACAGCCCATACTTTTTTTTCTAGCATTTGTTTTTTAAGTTGTTCCATATCCATTTTCTTACCTCCTCTGCTATTTCATAGTCCATTTTTACCCATCTTTATGACCATCATTCATTGTCTTTAAAATTTCTTATAAGATGCCTCCATTCCATTTATTAAGATACAATGTGTCCTGAATAGATACATCGCCTTTTCCACTTGTCATATTGTTCATTAATTGAATAAACTTTTCAGTTTTATCTACATCAGAATAGACATACATATTTACAGCATCATCAAAAACAGTGTCTTTAATTATGTACCCATGGTTTAATACCTCATTTTGAATTTTCCCTAATAAAGTATACTCTATTCTCACCTTAATCAAATCATGCAAAACTTTTTCGATGACCTTGGCATCGCCCAAAGTCATTTTAGCTGTAGCAGTATATGCCCGTACAAGTCCACCCGTACCTAATTTGATGCCCCCAAAATATCTTGTAACAACAATAGCAGTATTTTTTAGGTCTTCTTTTTTAAGCATGTCTAAAATCGGGATTCCTGCTGTACCAGCAGGCTCTCCATCATCGCTGTATCTTTGTATTTCATTATTTTGTCCAAGGATATAAACTGGCACATTGTGGGTAGCATTTTTATGTTTTTCTTTAATCATTTCAATAAATTCAATGGCGTCTTCTTCCTTTTCTACTGGCTTTGCATATCCTATAAACTTTGATTTTTCAACAATATTTTCAATTTCTGCATATTGTAATATGGTTTTATATTGTTTGATCATAATCTTACCTCCAAAAAATGATGAAAGAGTAGCTTAAGCTACTCTTTTCATTATACCATTATTTCGCTTGAAACTAGCTCTTTATATTTTCTATATGAAAGGCTCACTAAAGAACGATCTTGACTATATGTAATCATATCTAGCGCTTGTGAAATGTTGTAAAATCCTCCATCTTTAAATCCCAATTCTTTATTTATACCATATCTGTCATTACTAGCTGTCATCAAATACCAAGTTATTTCATTGCAAACTGGCCTTTGTCTTGTTAAAGAAAAAAATTCGTAACAAGTTTCTCCCACAGAAGAGATCACATCTGCTGTTACACCCGCTTCTTCCTTGACACGGTTTACAGCAACATCTCTCGAAAGATAACCATCACGAATTACACCCTTTGGTAGTACCCATTCATCTTTTTCATTTTTCAAAAGCAAAATCTTGTCCTCGAAAAATACTACGCCGCCAGCGCAATTTCTAAAAAGCATGGGGCATTCCTCCCTTCAGATTGTATAATTCTATCATATATCAAATAGCCTATTTTTTCAAGACTATTCTGAATTTTTTGCTTAGGTATATTTATTTACAAATTATTTCCTTGCTTTACTACTATTGTCCCTTTTATTTGAAAAAACATGCATTACCTCCCATAATAATTATTATCTTTTTCACACATACTAACGGAAAAAGATTTGGAGGTGATTTTTTTGCACATTATATATCACTGTGTAGGTGGGGCACATTCATCTCCCATTGCTGCTGCTATTCATTTAAACATGCTTCCCGTAGATCATATACCTAGCAAACATGATGTATTGAATATTCCATTTTATGATACCTTAGAAAAAACAGACATAGGCAAAATT
This sequence comes from Clostridiaceae bacterium 35-E11, assembly GCA_038396625.1. Taxonomy (GTDB): domain Bacteria; phylum Bacillota; class Clostridia; order Peptostreptococcales; family Thermotaleaceae. The sequence goes on along the minus strand of CP121688.1, from coordinate 1,648,366 downwards.
ATTTATCGAGGAACTGATGAATTTGATAATAAGGTATATACACTAAGCAGACAATTTGCACCCCATCTAGTCATTCCCTCCATCAAGGATATGTGGCACATTTTAGGAAGAAAACAGGAAGAACTTTTCATTGTTGATACACTTCCTTGTGTAAATTGGCTCATGAGAATAGGAGGTTTTTCATCCAGAAGGTTAAAGTGGATTCAATTTGGCAGACCAATTGTTACCAGAGGTACATTATCTGCTTATAAGGATCTTGTAAAAATTGTAGAGGAGACAAAGAAAAAGCTTCATTAGCATTTTTCTAGTCTCCTCTCAATATTTAAGATCGCTTCCTGATAAGCTCTTTTTACATATTCTTTTTCATAGGGCTTTTTTAGAAGTTCTCCTAGCTTTACGATGGAATTTTGATCTCCTAATTTTGATAAAGCTTTTGCTGCATACTGGCGTACTTGAGGTTTTATATCTAATAAAGCTCTGTGTAGATAAGGTATACTATTGCTATCTCCAATTTTATTCATAGCAGAACATACTAATCTTCTAACATTCCCATGTGGATGTTTCGCATCTTTATAAATAAAAGGCAATAATTCCTTTATACCTAATTCCCCGATAATCCAAATTATGACCATCTTATCCTCTGGATTCGTCATGAGGGAATATTTTCGGTAAATTTCCTTACCTAAAACATTTTTTTCTTTCTGTGACATATTCGCTAGCATGATTTGCCTATCAGTTTTGGTAACTTCTAACATTCTTTCAAGAATAGATTTTGATTGAATCTTTGGCGCAAAACTTTGTGTTTTTGCCCTAATCAACTGTTGATTTACCTGTTCTACAGACATTCTCCTAATTTTTGCAATAAGTTGTATACTCTTACCCTCTTTGTACAAAAGATACGTAATCAAAGGCTCACTTAGCTTGTCAATCTCTTTCCAGGATACGGCACATGGATCATAATCTTTCCGTAATTTATCTGGTAGGTTCATTAGAAACAAATATATTCCTTGTATTTATTGTAATCTGCCGGTCCTAAATAAGTTTCAAGCAAAACCCCATCTTCCTTATATTCTGTCTTCTCCACTTTTGTCTTATCGCATAAATAGGACACAATATCTCCACGGTCATAAGGTAAAAGTAACACTGTCTTTTTCATATAGCTAAAGATTTTTTCTTTGATCTTTTTCATTAATTCATCTATTCCTATTTCTGTTACAGCTGATAAGGCAAGTACATCTTCATCCGGTGGAATCAACAAATCTTCAGATTCAATCTTATCTATTTTATTTAAAATAAGGATCGTTGGCTTATCCTTCACATTTAATTCTTCTAACACTTTTTCCGTTACCTTTATTTGCATCTCGTAATTAGAGTTTGTTGCATCCACTACATGAATTAATAGGTCCGCATATTGTACTTCTTCCAATGTCGCCTTAAAAGCTTCTATCAATGAATGAGGTAACTTACTGACAAATCCTACTGTATCAATTAAAATAAATGCTTCTTTAGTGGGTAAAATCATTTTTCTATGTGCTGTATCCAATGTGGCAAATAACATATCTTCAACATATACCGCCCTATCTTCTTGAGGCTCCCCCGTCATCTCCATCAACTTATTCATCAATGTAGATTTTCCAGCATTGGTATAACCTACTAAAGCCACAATGGGTATTTCACTTTTTCGCCTTTTTGTACGTTGAACCTCTCGATTCTTTTTGATCTCTTCTAGCTGTCCTTTTATGTCACTGATCCTATCGAGAATATGTCTTCTATCTAATTCTAATTTTTTCTCTCCTGGTCCTCTTGTGCCAATACCTGCACCTGTTCTGGACAAAGATCTGCCGATTCCAATGAGTCTTGGTAGCCTATATCTTAGCTGAGCAAGTTCTACCTGTAGCTTTCCTTCTTTTGATTGTGCTCTCTGGGCAAAAATATCTAATATTAATGTAGTTCGGTCAATCACCGTAACATCTATGAAATCTTCTAAATTTCGAATCTGTGCCCCAGAAAGTTCATCATTAAAAATAACGAGGTTTGCATCTAATGTATCACAGAGTATTTTGATCTCTTCTACCTTTCCTTTTCCTATGTAAAAGGTTGTGTCAATCCTTTGCTTGTTTTGGATTACCGTATGAAGCACTTTAGCTCCTGCTGCATAAGCTAATTCTTCCAGTTCTTTCAGAGAATTTTCGATCGTCATAATCTCCTGTTTGCTTTCTGTATGTAAACCGACTAATATTGCTCTTTGTTCTAACGTATGTATTATTTCATTATTTTCATTAAGTTGCATCCTATCACCAACCTTAATTTATTCTATCCTATTTATTATACGCCAAAATCATTGAAATTCACCATAGCATTTTAGGAGAATATGCTTTTTTCAATAGACTTCCATTATATTTCATCATAGCGAAAGCAATCTATTATATGATCATTAACCATGCCCACTGCCTGCATAAAGGCATAACAAATCGTTGGACCCACAAACTTAAATCCTCTTTTCTTCAAATCTTTGCTCATCTTTTGTGATTCTTTGGTTACCGCTGGTACCGCCTTTATTGTATTCCATGCATTTTTTTTGGGGACCCCCTCTACAAACTGCCAAATATACTTATCAAAACTACCAAATTCTTCTTGTACTGCTAAAAAAGCTTTGGCGTTCTCAATAGCAGCTTCAACCTTTCTTCTGTTGCGTATAATTCCTTTATTTGAAAGCAACGCTTCTATCTTCTGATCATCATAGCAAGCTATTTTCTCTGCATGAAAGTCATCAAAGGCTTTTCTATAATTCTCTCTTTTTTTAAGAATGGTTATCCAACTTAGCCCCGCCTGTGCTCCTTCAAGAATAAGAAATTCAAACAATTTTTTATCATCATGAATCGGGACACCCCACTCATGATCATGATAGTGAACATATAATGGATCTTTCCCTGCCCATTGACATCTGATATTCATACAATTCTCTCCTTATGTATTCACTCAAATCTTATTTGTTCTTTATCTAGTTTATTCGCCAAAATACGTGAACTTCCTTTTACTATATATCCTTTTTTAGAAATAATCTTTACCTGGATTTTCACGATTAGATAAATTTTACGATTTGCTAGTATGACTAAAATCCACTAATAAATTTTGCATACCTTCTCATTAGAATAAATGACATAAAGTTGTGCATTAAAAATATTATTTGAGTGAGAATGCATGCTTTTAAATAAAAAAAGCAAACTAATATTGTGAGGTGAGTAAATAATGAAGATTTCATTTAAAAGAAATGTAGGCAATATAGATAGGACAATAAGAATAGTCTTAGGCACTTTCCTAATTATTGAAGGAATACTAGGATATTGAGTTGTCTTGGATATGCTAGGTTGGTCAACCTATAAGCCATGTAAAAAAGGGTAAGTGTTCTCTACCCTAATATCATGCTAAATTTAATTTTGGTGTCATCCAAAATAGTGGGCAATACCCTACCCATTATGGCTTATAATATATGTTGTGCTATTATTCTATCTAACTTGCGTATATCAATTCCTTTTTTAAGATTTAGCTTGAATTTTCCTGCCCTAGTCCATAATTGGATTTCAGCATTTAAATCTAGTTTGCTCGCATTTTCAGATGAGTACATAACAATTGATTTAAAGGGTATGGTATATACTTCAACTTTTTTTCCAATAATACCTTGTTTATCAGCTATAATGATCCTTTTGTTTGTTATAACAGCTACATCCCTAATTGTTTTATAAGCTATTTCTGTTTTTTCTCCATCTATTAGTATCTCCTTTACTTCCGATGGAACTTCTGTTTCTTGCATAAATGTCCAATTCATAATTGCACCTAGCTCTGCCACATCATTTCCCCCTTTAGTTTTATCGATAGTATTATCTTATACTAATGTAGAATATCTTTCAATTTAAGTAACAAATATGAATTGTATTCTTTCCTCATGTATACCATTCCTTTTTAAATTCAAGACAAATGGTAGACATCACTCCCACACTTATTCAAGCCTGCCTCCATTCATTCTAAGGGAACCACATAGCATTCTTATTAATATAATATAGTGTATAGGCTTTAGTAATATTTTCTACTAAATACACCTATGTATTTCATATTAGAAGAGGTGAGTTTTATGTACTCGTATTTTCGGAAACAATGTCCTCTAGGCACAGTCCCACATATCATACAACCTGGAGATACTTTCTATGGTTTAGCTAAAAAGTATAATACATCTATATCTGCGTTAATTTCTGCAAATCCATCTATAAATCCCGGTAATCTTTTTATTGGTCAAACTCTTTGCATTCCAAGACAACAAATATATCCTCCCTGTCCAGAGGGAAATTATTATACCATACGCTCTGGAGATGCCCTTTATGCCATTGCACGTGCTTATAATATATCTATAGATGATTTAATAGAAGCTAATCCAGGAATCAATCCATATATTCTAGTAGTAGGACAGGTGATTTGTATTCCTTTAGCAGTACCTCCAGTTACTTGTCCAGAAGGAAATTCATATGTAATTCAGAGAGGTGATACATTCTACAAAATTGCTAAAACGTTTAATATCTCATTAGATGACTTACTGGAAGCAAATCCTATGATTGATCCTGATAGGCTGCTTATTGGTCAAACAATCTGTATACCTTTGGCCACGCCCCCTGTGAAATGTCCTACTGGCTCTATAACTTATATAGTTAAAGCTGGAGATACCTTCGCAAAGCTTTCACAAAGATTTAACACGACGATAGCTGAAATTCAAAAACTAAATCCTACTGTTAATCCTCAAACGCTACTAGTAGGTCAGTCTATATGTATTCCTAAAGCAACTGCAACCTTGCCTGCTACAAGAGAGATTCCAGTATTCGTTGAAGGAGAGACGGAATACCGTAGGGCAGTGTTAGAAAAAAGTCCCCAAAAATATTATCTTTATGTTCTTGATAACTTTAAGTTTACTCCAGAAGAACCTGGAAAAGATTTGTTATTCTCCACCTTTGACGATCGTTTCTTCGTTCGCATAGAAAAACTTCCTCGTAATGTAGCGATGGGTCAATTGAGAGCTAATGCAATGACAGAATTACAAGCTATTGGTATACCTCAAGAATTAAAGGGCGAAGCAATATTTGATCCTTTTTTCCGAACAGCTACGTTTTTTTTACACGCTTCAAACCCTACTGTTTCTAAAAATATCATTGTAATAAATATTGAAGATTCTTTATTTCGTTTCACCATGCATATCCCTAATGTTGAGGCAGCAGAAGGTATATCCCCTAGCTTTTATGCTATGCTAAAGACTATTGGATTACTATAGCATGCCGATTTTATCAACCATATAGGGTTATTGTATAATGCATTTAATAATGGGGACTTAAGAAAACATGAAATAATTTTTGTGTTCTCAAACCATTAAAATAGTTAGCTTGCACGAAAATTTTTGAAAAGATTCCCAGATTTAAAATAGTCCTTGCACATATATTTTAAGACTGCAAATAGGCATCTAATGGAAAAAATCTTCTCCATTAGATGCCTATAGTCTTGTCAAGTGATGCAATTTTACGCTTAGATTATTGTACGAGAAAACCTGCCTCCCCTGCTTTTTTATCTCATCTGCTCTAATGTCTTATTTTCATATCCATGGTCATGTTCATCTACAAAGCTTGTTTTTCCTCTCATCAAGTGTACGTGCCCTCCGGGTACATGTATTGCAGGTCCTGTATATCCACTATATTCGTGCCTATGCTGGTCATCTACAGTTGTATATCCTTGATAATAGTGAACATGGCTCCCATAGGTAGGTATCGTTCTACTTGTATAACCACTATATTTATGCCTATGCTCATCATTTAATGTTGTAAACCCTTCGTATCTATGAATATGGTTCATTTGCTGATACTGATACCAGTTATAGTAATCATTATAGCTATAATAGTTGTACATTCTCCTCGTCCTCCTTTCCAAAATAGCATAACATATGTTTCGTTTGCCTATTTCAATATATTCATAACAAAAGCACTTGTTACAAAAAGAGGTTTGATTCATATTGTACAAACTTAAATCACTGCATCTTCTAATAAAAATACTGCATGATTTTTTCTTTTTTTCCCCATAATAAAACTCCCCTCATAATAAATAGTTATATTATTTTAACTGTCTACTATAAGGGGAGCATATCAGGATATAAAAAAGTTTTTATACGCTTTCAAATTCAGTACTATGCGACTATCTTGAATAATGCAGAAGGCACCCATCCCTGAGTGCTTTTTCATAGCTAATCCTCTGCTGAAAATATTTTGGTTCCGTCTTCAAGTATTTGATAGCTTGTAAATATAGTAAAATCTTCCAGATTTATACCACTTTGTTCCTGTAAAGCTTTTTCTTCTCCATCCATCTATATCTCCTCCTCTATTTGCATATTTATTTATAGAAATAAAGAATCCTGCATTAATTTTTCGCAAGTTTCGCCATGAAATGACAATAAGATTGTGTCCGTTTGTGCATCCCTTAAATTAAACTCGATTTCATTATACTAGGTTATACTCTATGAACCTTGCATTTACGACTGTTTTTAATCACTTTCTCTTTTTCGCTTATTTATGTACAGTCTCCCATCACTTTGCAGCTCTGCATAAATCACATCATTTGCTGATTCTATTCCATAAGTTCTTAATTGATTATCTAGCCATTCTTGACTTAAACTAAATTCCTTTAGGTTTCGCGACACTACTTTACCATCTACAATAATCTCAGTAGGTATATGTAACCTTTGAGGAACTAGTATCTTAAGATCTTTTCTAGTTGGAGATTCAGCCTCAGGTGTTTTTAATACGCTTAATTCTCCATTAGATTCAAAAATAGCATAATCTACATCAGAAAATGAAAAAACATCTTTATTACGTAAAAGCATTGATAGATCATCAATATTTAGTTTTGATTTAGCCAATACTTTTTGTTGAATTTTTCCTTTTTTAATAACAATTGCAGGTTCACCATCCAATAGTACTCTTGCTTTTGAAGATTTTAAGCTTATATATTCCAATAATAATGTGAGTAATGACCATAATATTACACCTACAAAGCCATCTATAAGCTTAATATCACGGTGTACAACCATATCTCCAACAATATTTCCCAGTGCAATACCTGTAATATAGGTAAAGTGTGTTAGCTGTCCTATCTGCTTTTTGCCTAGCATTCTCGTTAGCAAAAACAATATTGAAAATCCTAATAACCCTCTAACTATTGTTATAAATACTGAATGCATATAACCTCCTTATGAATTAGTAATAATATATCCTATATTATTTTGTACTGTTTGATGGTTATTATTTACTACACAAATTCAATCATATAAATTGTACATTTTACTGCACATAATTCTTAAAATTTGCCAAATTAAATTTTCCTATAAGCATATCTTATATTTAATGGTTTCTAAACCTTTATGTATCTGCTGTATCTATAACTTCTAAATGTCTATTGAGTATGTATTTTATGTAAAAAATAGGGAGGTAAATAGTATGTTGACTTTTATATGATCAATATTCAATTGTTTATTTGTAGTATACGCGCGTTATTAAGCTACTAAAGCATATTCCTAACAATAAAAATTGAACATTCTAATCATTAAACGAATCTTTTATCTACGAATATATCCTGTATTTTACATTGCTTAATAGATGATTATGTTATATAATTCAATTTGAAAATAATTCCAAATAAAAAACATTCGATTTGAATAGTAATTTGAAATTTAAAGTAACATTTAATAGCTTGAGGGGTTGTGTGTTTTATGAATTTTTTATCAGTATTTCTTTATCCAGTCATCTTCATATTCCTTCTCTATATGTTTGAAAGAAAGTACTCGTATAAGGCAAAACTAATCAAATTCTTTGGGTCCACCACTAAATATAAAATCATACTTATAACATTAACTTTGGCAATTACATTTATATTGACTTATGTTTATGATAAGGCAATACCTTCATCTTCAATAACTAGTACAATTTATTTTTCTTATTTTTATTTAGTATCTATTCCCAAAGAACTCCGTTAAAATCTTCATTTGTTGCAAATCTATATTTATCTCCTTTATCCTCGATAAAACAAATTGTCTAGGAAATTAAAAATCCTGTTTTCACCTTTTGGTGAATTTGGTTATTTTGCAAAAACACCTTTCCCCTCTTTTCCTAAACATTCGTATCTTTCCTCTTTTATCTCTTTTAAAAAGCAACCTATTCCATAATATTCATCTCACTAAAATTTTTTCTATTTATTTCTTTTTTGATAAAATATTAAATATTATTTAAATAGGAGTTATTTATCATGATATTATTTAAAAATGTTTTTTCTGTTTTGTTTAACTCTAAGCTTTATAATGTTTCATATAATTTTTTAATATTATTAACCCTCTCTTAAAGATTTTGTTATATAGTTTTATGGTAAAATAAAAGAGAAAGCTCTGTTATAAGTTTTAATAATAACTTTCAACAACGAAAAGGAGGTTTTTTCATGTTAAACGGAAAGAAACTTCGGGAAATTCGTATCACTAAAGGTTACACAAGTCGTGATTTATCCATAATCACCAATGTTTCAAAGTCGTATATAGAAGAATTAGAACGAGGTGATAAAAATAACCCTACCTTTTCTATAGTAGAAAGATTAGCAGATGCATTAGGCGTTGAACTAGATAAGCTACGAATAAGAACAGTATCTTAGAATCTGCTTTTTTCTAAACGCATTCGCTCTAACCAAAGACTTCCTATAGGTTTTGCTAATCCGTCAATTTCATAAAATCTCGATTTCATGGACTTCTACTTATATAGAGGTCCTCTTTCATTAGCAATAACCTAACCATTAATGTTTTTTGCTTATCCCTTTTAATCTTGTACTATACTGTGTCACTACTGATTCCAAATATTTTTTCCATTTATTTATCAGTTCATATTTTGATCTCTCTGATGCAGCATATGTTACATTTCATATTGGATGATTATTTCTTTTTTGTCTGATTTAAAGACGGTTACAGTCTTTATATGAATATTTCATCAATAATAGTCTATTTATAAGCAATGAATAGCTACCCACATAACGAGTTATCAACCCCTTATAATACAGTCCCTACTATTTCTATTGAAATTACTTCTAACAGCCCTAACCTTCCAATCTACATATAGAATTTTTTAAAAATTAATTGACAACCAAAGTTGGTTTTGTATATGCTGTATATGAACAATATATACAGTTAAAAATTAAAGGAGGGATGCTATGCATATTGTCATTTCAAATACTTCACAAGATCCAATTTATGTACAAATTGCAACACAAATAAAAAATCTGATTCTAAAGGGAACACTTCAATCCGGAGAAATACTTCCCTCTATACGAAATTTGGCAAAGGAACTGCAAATCAGTGTTATTACTTCAAAAAGAGCTTATGAAGAGCTTGAAAAATCAGGTTTTATTGAAACTGTCGCAGGAAAAGGCTCCTTTGTAGCTTATCAAAATAAAGAAATGTTGAATGAAAGGCGACTAAAAATCATAGAAGAAAAGCTTGCAGAGGTAGTAATAGAAAGTAAAGTTTTAAATATATCTTTAGATCAATTACAAGAAATGCTTACACTTTTATATGAGGAGGCTTAGGAATGAAAACTATATTGGAGATAAACATTATTTGATTTAATTACTCAAAAATTAAAGAAGAAGAACAATGTGTAATTAGATTGGAGTCACATTATTCTTAAAATATGAATTAAACGGAGGTTTTAAAAATGGCATTAAGAAATATTCGGATTTTGGGCGATGATGCATTAAGAAAAAAAAGCAGACAAGTAGAAAAGATTGATGATAGAGTTTTAACTTTACTTGAAGATATGGCAGATACATTGCATCATACAGAAAATGGAGCGGCATTAGCAGCACCACAGGTGGGTGTTTTAAAAAGAGTTATTGTAATAGATATGGGTCAAGGTATAATATATCTAATTAATCCAGAAATAGTTGAAGCTGAAGGAGAACAAGCAGTCATAGAGGGTTGCTTAAGTATTCCAGGTAGATGGGGAAAATTAATAAGACCTAAAAGGGTTAAGGTAAAGGGATTAAATGAAAAGGGAGAGGAATGTATTATAACTGGAGAAGGCGATTTGGCAAAGTGCTTATGCCATGAAATTGATCATTTAGATGGGATACTTTTTATTGACAAGGTAACAGAATTCATAGAATAACAAGTTGCGGTACCCACGTACTCCCTATAAAACGAATAAACAGCTAATGGAAACATCTTTGCCCATTAACTGTTTATTAACGCCCTAATACAAAGTTATGACCCTCTTGGCTTTATATCATGTACATTCATATTCCTCAAAACATCTTGTAGTTTTATTGTTATCTTAAAATCTATTTTTCCTGCTTAGTGATCCACTACATGTCATTGGGCGCTAAGTTCAGAATTTCGTCTTCTGGAACAAAGATGTAATTTTGGGGAACTCTACCTACAATCACTGTTTCTGCAATAGGTACAGATGTTTCAACCGCTGTAGTATTAGATGAAAAAGGCACAATAATCTTCACTTGAGTTTTCACGACCAGATAAATTTTATGTCTTGTTTGATTAATGCCTGATGCTTCAAATTCTGTTTTAAAATTCACACTTACCATCCCAATAGGCGTTACATTAATATTAATTTTAGGTCCATGTTGAGCCAGCAATTGGCTTCCAAACACTGTGCCCAACGGAACTTTCACCGAGGACGCTTTTATTTGCTTGATGTTGTCCTGAACAGATAAAGCAACCTCCGAAGCCAACTTATTCATCATCATGGTATTTGCCTGCATCATCGTCACATTTCCTTCATTATCTGTTCTTATGAAAATTAGATCTTGATATTGTATATCTTCTGCAACTCTATCATTAACAGATTTATTGATTGATCTGGTAGCAATTTCTCTAGCCTTTACTTCCGCAATTGCAAGCACTGCAGGCTTAATTTTTCTATCAATAAATAAGAAGCTATAAATAAGTAATAAAGATAAAAAGATGATACCTATAAAAGCTTTGAGGTTTCCTTTCTTACGGCGATATCTCCTCCTTCGAAGCAAAAAAATCACCCCCTTCATATATAAATATGATTTCAGGGGGTGATTTAGTTCCATTATAGCATGAATTTTATTACTAAAATCATGTATGATTTTCCATACCCATACAATCGCAAGTACGTCACTCTCTTAAATATTTTTAGCAACCTCATAGGCATCCCAGATTGCGTACATTATATTTTGTACCTCTCTTGCGTCGCCAATTAAATAAGTTTCTGGGAAGCTGTTCTTGATTTCATCATATAGTTGCTTTTGTGAATTATATCCAATAGATACAATTATTGAATCAGCTTTTATAACTTCTTCTTTATCATTCGTTGTAACAACAAACCCCTCATCTGTAGCACTAGATACTATTGAGCCTGTTTTAAGTACAATGTTTTTGAATGGTATTAATTCCTTTAACATATCCGTATTTGCATGACACAATGGTCCACCACATTCTAAAATATCTTTTTGCATTTCAACAATCGTTACATTTTTACCTTGATCAGCTAACCATAAGCCGGTCTCACAGCCTACAAGTCCTCCTCCGATAATAATTGTTGCATCGCCAACATCTTTTTTACCAAGTAGCACTTCTTCAGCAGTATATACCTTATCACAATTATCAATATTTAGCATCTTAGGCATTGAGCCAGTGGCAACAATTACTACATCGGCATCTGATTGTTCAACGGTTTCTTTGGTAACTTCGCGATTAAAATGTACATTTACATCTAGATTTTTAAGTTCTCTTTCATACCAATTAACCAGTTTTATATCATCTTCTTTAAAATCAGGGACTCCACCTGGTATTAAATTTCCACCAAGCCTATCTGTCTTTTCAAATAAAGTTACTTTATGTCCTCTTATTGCACACACTCTTGCAGCTTCACATCCTGCTACACCGCCACCTATAATGGCTACTTTCTTTATTTTCTGTGCAGGGTCTATGCCATATTCTCTTTCTCTTCCACAAGCAGGGTTTATCGCACAAGATATTGTAGCATATGCAGCCAATCTACCCATACAGCCTTCTTGACATGACAAGCAAGGACGAATACCTTCGATTTTGTCTTTTTTAATTTTATTGGGTATATGAGAATCTGCCAACAAAGGTCTTCCTAATCCTATCATATCTGTCTTGCCTTCTCTTATGGCAGTGCTTGCAAGATCTGGATCTTCCATTCTTCCCGCCGTAATTACAGGAACTTTTAATACTTTTTTCAATATTTCATTATAAGGTAAGTACAACCCTTTTTCCTGATACATTGGGGGATGACTCCAATACCATGAATCATATGAGCCTACATCACCATTAAATGCATCATAGCCTGCTTCTTCAAGGATTTTAGCTGCTTCAATACCTTCTTCTATGTCTCTTCCTTTTTCTTCAAATTCTTCACCTGGCAATCCCCCTTCTTTCCAGTCTTTAATAAAGCTTTTAATGCTATAGCGGAGGGAAACTGGGAAATCATCCCCACATCTTTCTTTTATTGCCTGAACAATCTCTATAGCAAATCTTAATCTATTTTTTAAACTTCCACCATATTCATCTGTTCTATGATTAAAGAATGAAATTGCAAATTGATCAAGCAGATAGCCTTCATGTACCGCATGGATTTCAACACCGTCAAATCCCGCTTTTTTTGCTATTTCTGCTGAATCTGCAAATTTTCTAACATAGGTTTTGATTTGTTCTACGGTCAATTCTGTGCATGTAACCCCTGGGATCCATCTGTGAGGTATTGGAGAAGGAGCTACAGCAGTATTTCCTACAATTGAAGGAATACTTACTCTTCCAAACCCTGCGGATAATTGAAGAAATATTTTTGCATCATAGGCATGTATCCGTTCTGTCATCAATTTCCCCGTCTTAATAAAGTTATAGGGATTCAGTGTAGGACAAGGCATAGATGGTAAAGCACATTTTTCAATCTCATTCTCCACCATTGTTACACCTGTCATAATTAATCCAGTGCCACCTTTTGCTCTTTCTACATAATACTCTACGCCACGGGCATTATATGTACCATCTGCATCACACAATCCACCAGGTCCCATAGGCGCCATTACAAACCTGTTTTTGATTTCTAAACTACCTATTTTTATTGGTTCAAATAGATTTTTGTACTGATCTTTCATAAACGCTCCCCCTTTTTTTTGAAAAATTTAATACAAATAACTATTAAAATACACAAAGCTCATTCACTAAATTAATTCACCGAATGCATTCATTGAATACATTTAGTATATTTCACTGTTTTTTATTTGTCAATATCGAATATTATTAACCAATAGATAATAATGTACATCATTTGACAATAAATTAATATTTAATATAATTGTTGATAGGATAAAAAAATCATTAAACGTAGGAGAATAGAAATGCAAAAAATGACGAAGCGACAAATTCAAGCAATAAATACCAAAAACAATATATATACGATTGCCATTAATTTGATGGAAAAAAAAGGATATGATAATATTACAATTGAAGAGATATGCAAAAAAGCAGGAGTTTCTGTAGGTACTTTTTATCACTATTTTAAATCGAAGTATGATATCTTCATTGAAATTTATACAAAAGCTGATGATTATTTTTATAACAATGTAGCTAATAATTTAAAAGAACATAATACCCTAGATAAAATCATTGAATATTTTGATCATTACGCTACCTATAACACCACCTGTGGTATTGATACAATGAAGCAACTCTATAATCCTAACAACAAAATGTTCATTAAGCACGGAAGATTTATGCAAACCGTATTACAAGATATTATAAAAAAAGGACAAGAAAAAAATGAAATATGCATAGATATGACCCCAGAAAAAGTTACAGAATACTTATTTATTGTAGCAAGAGGAGTTGTATACGATTGGTGCTTACATGATGGTCAATACGATCTAAACGAAGCAATGAATACCTTCATGAAACACCTTATCGTTACATTTAAGTCCTAAACTTCTTTAATGATAAACAGGAAGGTCGTCATGAGCGCATATTTCTTTTAAGGACAGTCACCACCATAGTTGTTCCAATAATAAGCAACGCTATTGCACCTATCACAAGGGAAGTAAAATATCCAAAACGATTCTGCAAACTTCCATTAGCCTTATCCAATCCTGTGATTTTTTCATCCCCATAGAGCGTAAAAGACAAGTCCTCCTCTGGTAAATCTGCCAAGGCTGCTGTATAAACCTTATTTTCTCCCTTTAGTAACTCAATATTGCTTTTTACAATATAAGGTGCCTCCTGTGGTGGGATAATCTCAATATTTAAATTTTTAAAATCACTCCAGTTTTCAGCAGGATTCAGAATATAATCAAATGAGTAAAGGGGTTTTGCAGTTTCAGTCTTATCCATTGTTCCGGATGTCCTGTAACTTACGCTTACCTCTTTTTTGCTATTCTGAGGAAACTGAACAGTATAAACTAGCGTTAATATTCGCTCGTAATTCTCTTGTGCTATCAGGTCATGCTCAGAACTATAGCCTCGATTTTTTGTGAAGTATTTATCAAGAGATTTTGCATACAGATTATATAATTGGGCATCCGAAATCATACCATCGTTTTGCCCGTTGGTGTTATTTTTTATATACTCCATCAAATATGGTTTAACCTCTACCTCTTGTGTAGAGATTTGGTAAGAGAATAAGTCCGTTTTTTTCTTAAGCTCTCCATCTGTATAGGCATTGATCTTTAGCTCAATATCTTCACCTAGAACAAAAACTTCTAGAATCTCGGGTTCATAGCACCAAGCAGCAATTTTGGTTTTTATATCATCACGTTCATAACGATTGAATCCATTTGTAAGAACTTTGGTTTTTTCATAATCAAGACTAAAATCAATGGCAAAGTTTATTCTTTGATCAGTAGTCGGTTTTACGTTAATGCTATAGAGCCTGCCTTTTTCATTTTCTGTGAAATGCTTTGCTGTGTACAGATTATCTGTAATGGTGCTTACAATGCTAGCAAAATCAAAGCTTGCCTTTTTATCTTCTTCCAAAAGGTTTCCGTAGCTGTTCACCACATCTCCGATATATATATCATAAGACAGTGCACGATCATCAGCAGTTATAACAACGTCTTCTGGTAAAAGACGATCAAGCCTTTCTACAAAAGGAAATGCCATTTCTACGGATCGCAGCTCATTTGTTGGGTTAAACATTTCATAGGTCGCAGTAACCTTCCCACTAATGGTATGTGGAGAGTTATCCGTATCAGAAAAGTCAAAAACTAGACTTTCATTTTCCACCCTAATTGGTGAGTTATCTTCAATTGACATAATATCTGAAGATGGATATCCCTGCCAAAATACAGGGCCAGAATTGGCAAAAGCCGTAGTGAAAAAATATAACATAACATTAGCCAATAAAATACTTACTATAAGCTTTTTCATAAAATCACCCCTTTGCCTTTTAGACATTAATATGTAGAAAATAGTTTCATACTTGTGTGAATTTTATGGTGATATCTTATCCTTCAAAGCAAAAAAACAATCCTTCTTATATCAATAAAATTGAAGTCTGTGGTTTAGTAGCTATTTATGATAAAAAATAAGGTTGTTAGAGTCATTGTTCTGTTTTATTACTTGTTCATTATAACGTCTGTAGCTGTTCTTTCATCTGTAATAATATTCGTAATAAATCCCGATCTAAGGGCACCAATAATTGCATCAACACTTGCATCAGTGCATATGGCAATTACTTTCCTAGCACGACTCAACTTTTCTAATGGAATATGTATAACATGATCATCTTCGCTTTTTATTATTTGGCCCTCCTTATTATAATAATATGAAAATAATAAAATCAAATATCTAAAGTTTGCACAAAAACTTTTTTGTATCTTCATGTTATATCTGTTAGACTATACATATAATGATCTCTAAGGTAGGAGGCAATAAAAATGCTCGTAGAACTAATAAAAAAATACAGAGACAAGACAAATTACGATTTAAGCTGTTCTGAAGCAATGGTTTATGCTGCAAATGAAGCATATAATTTAAATTTAGACAAAAATTTTTTTAAAGCTATGGCCCCTTTTAGTGGTGGTATGTGGGTAGAGGAAGTATGTGGCGCCATCACTGGATCTTTGGCTATTCTTGGAATTTTGTTTACAAACAATGTTGCTCATGAAAGTGATCATTTGAAAGAGCTTACATTAGAATTTTTCAACAAATTCGAAACACAAATGGGATCAAGAAATTGTAGGAAGTTAAAGGAAATGCACAAAACGGAAGAAGAAGGATGCAACCCTATTATATATGTTGCAGGTGAAATTTTAGATGAGATTGTCACTAGAGAATTGATCGCAAAAAAAAATGTACATCATTGATAAAGCAGGCTTGCCAATCGCCTGCTTATTGTCGGTCCTCTTATACTCACTTTTGGAGCCTAGAGGTTTTAATGCTATTCTCTTTTTAACATTTTAGAAACTTCATCATTTTCTAATATCTCTTCAATACTTTTGATTCCAAATTGTTTAAGTATCTTCATTACGTTTATATTGTCAAAAGGGGTCATAATCAATGAATCTTCTCCAAATTCATTGACAAATCCAATTGCTTTTTCTACATCTACATTTGTTCTTGGTCCTCCTACACAACCGCCTTCACAACCCATTCCTTCCACAAAGTTATAATTCAATTCTTTTTCAATGGACAATTGATCCAATAATTGCTTACATTTTTTAGCTCCATCTACTTTTTTTGCTTTCAATTTAATTAACCTTCTAGGTTCTAATCTATTCACTACTGTTTTTACCGAGAAACTCACACCTCCAGTTCTTGCATACACCCTACCACCAAATGAAGCTTGATCTTTTTCGTCATCGGGTAGCTCTTTTAAATCAATTTTTAGGATTTCAAATATTTCTTTTAATTCCCTAAAAGTTAGCACAAAGTCAATATCTCCTTTTAAATTTGGTTCTTTTGCTTCTGCCTTTTTGGCAATACACGGACTTATAAAAACTACTTTCACATCCTTATAAAGTTTCTTTAAGAATCTACCCGAAGCAATCATAGGAGAAACGGATGGCGGCATATGTTCAAAGAGTTTGGCATAATTTTTCTTGACTAGATTAAACCACACAGGACAGCAGCAGCTGGTCAAATAGAAATCTTCTTCACTCTTTACTAGCTTAATAAATTCAAACGCTTCTTTAATGGTTAATATATCTGCAAACAAAGCAACTTCCACCATATCTTTAAAACCTAAGAGCTTTAATGCTGTTCTTATTTGTCCCATTGTTACATCTTTTCCAAACTGCCCTACAATAGATGGTGCAACCGTAGCATAAACAGTCGTATCAGGATCTTTTAGGTAGTCAATCAAGGGAATAAATTCAATTTTATCGGCTAAAGCACCAAAATCACATTTCGTAACACATTGACCACAACTTAAACATTTATTATTTTCTATGATAGGACCTTTACTTCTTCTGTATATATGCGCTTCGTGTTTACAAGCATCCATACATTTACATGCTTCATCATCACAATACTCACATAGACCATCTATTTTTGCTATAATGGGTTGTTTTACTTCCTTCGATTTTTTGATCATGTTTATTTCATCATGAAATTCATCGTTTCCTTTAGGATCTAGGCCCATTGCTACTCTGATATGATCTTGAATGAAGGGAATGTCTTCTTCTTCAAAATCATACTGATCTTTTATGTGATGTACCAATTGATTTAAATCTTTGTTATCGTTTAATTCCCCATCCCAATACTTTTTTACAACTTCTCCAAATATCTTCATTCGCTTTTCTTGAAATTCTTTAAATCTTACATCTATGTGACATCATCCTTTCTTTTCTCTCTTTATCTTGTCAGAATTGAATCAACAGTGCTTTTATTTCTAAAAAGATTTCTTTCATATAATCCCCAAATATCTACATTTTATTGCAGTAATTTTCATAGCTATCATCGTTTACATATCATTATATAGACTTGACACATATTCGCATTCAATCACGTATTATATACTGTAAATCTAACAGTAAAAGAGGCGAGCCTATATGAATATCCGTACTTCTGCTACAATGGCAAGAGCCAATATTACAGGTGGTCCTTTAGCCCCTGAAATCCGAGGTTATGTTTTTTTTAGAGATGTTCCTGGTGGTACAGTGATCTATGCAAATATTTCAGGTCTTCCATCCTATCAACCAGCTGAAAATGACAAAGCACCTATTGGACCCCATGGATTTCACATCCATGAAAATGGAAACTGTGCCATCGGTGATCCTGAAAATCCATTTCAAGCTGCTGGTGAGCATTGGAACCCTGATAATCAACCTCATGGAAATCATGCAGGAGATTTTCCTGTATTATTTTCCAATCATGGCTATGCCATCATGTCTTTTTTTACCGATCGATTTAAGTCAAAAGATGTCATAGGAAAAAGCATCATTATCCATCAAAATCCAGATGACTATCGCTCACAGCCTGCTGGAAATGCCGGTAAACGTCTAGCTTGTGGGGTTATTATACAAGTCGATCAACCTTCATCTTATTGGCGATATTGGTACTAAAACAAAAGTCTTTCTGGATTTTCTCTAAGCCAGAAAGACTTTTGCATATTTATATATTTCATCATAAGCCTTACTCAATTAACTGTCTAAAGGTATTACTTTTGATATATCTATTTTTTAAAAGGATTTAATTTTTCAGGAGGGGTCATGATGAATTTAGACGATATAAGAGGAAAATTATTTAATGAAACATTAATGGAAAAAATTAGAGATCAGTTTTATCA
The DNA here is from genome assembly GCA_038396625.1 of Clostridiaceae bacterium 35-E11. Classification (GTDB taxonomy): domain Bacteria; phylum Bacillota; class Clostridia; order Peptostreptococcales; family Thermotaleaceae. Next base: position 1,629,524 of record CP121688.1, on the reverse strand, counting down.
TCTTCATATTGATCCATTGACACAGCAAGAAAGAATATTCTTTGATAATGCAGGGGGTGCTTTAAGACTGAAAAGTGCCAATGATGCATTTAAAAAGATCGACGAAATACCCGATTGTCCAGAACATTCCAACAGCAGTGCAGTTGCTCTTCATAAAATGCAGGTAAGAGCATATGAAGATATTCGAACCATAGTCAGGAAGTATTGTAACATCCCTCACAGCATCTATGGTGATGTTCGATATGGCTAGAGCAATTATTGAAAACGTACCCGGCACAAATGTTGTAACGACAGCCTTAGAACATCCTTCTGCATATGACTCAGTGATGATTTATGCAAAAAAATGGGAAAAGAAGTTCGTGTGGCAGAAACCAATCCAAAGACAGGGGGCGTAGACCTAGAATCCATCACTGAACTTATTGATGAGAATACCTGTAGATGCTATCAATATGGCACCATATAAATGTGGCTGTCCAAGAGGCATTGGTTTTGGTTATGTATCCGATCGCATGTCAGCATTAGATCATGACAAACTTATTTCTAAAGACAAAAGTATTTGGGAGCTTGGTAGCCCAGCCTCTGGTCATTTCGCAGCAATTAGTGCCTATGTTGATTATATTTGTTGGTTCGGTGCTGCGTTCATCAAAACAGATAATAGAAGAACTTTGTTTGTAGAGGGTATAAATCGTATCAAAATGCATGAAAGAGCATTAATGTTTGCCATGCTAAACGGTACAGCAAAATGCAAAGGCTTGAGAGATATTAAAGGGGTAACCGTCTACTTGGATTATGAAGACCTTACTAAGCGAGATTTCATTATGGCCATTGGCTTTGACAACATGAATCATAAACAAGCAGTAAGTATCCTTGAATCAGAAGGTGTGATTTCTTTCGAACGAGTGATTTCCAGTCCATACTCTTCACGGATGCTTCGCTCTCTTAAGTTTGATGGTTGTGTAAGAGTTTCACCATTACATTGCCATAATATTAATGGCATTGAAAAGTTCTTAAAAATTGTTGAAAAAAATTCAAATGAGAGCAAAATAGAAAAGTTTAATCAGTCTATTTCATAAATAAAGAATTGCATCATTAGATTTTATAAGATATTTTACAAGTTGAATTTCAATTCGCCACTTATTCAAGTGTTTTTCCAATCAAAGAATACTTGAATTCGGAGCATGAAGATCTTCAACTTGTAAAATTTCTAAATATACAATTAACTAGATCAATATTTTGCAAAGTAAGTTATCCATCATAAAAATGAAATCCTTGAGAAAATAGCAATTGAATTTGATCATTTTTTCAATTTCATAACAGGATTGATGTAAGAGCAGGGAACATTACTTATGCATTTACCACATACATCTGCTAATCCTATTTCTGAATAATGATCTGCATTTTTTAAGCAATTCTCATAGCATTTATATCTATCAAAATGATTTATCGTTAATGCGTCATTCACACATTCCTCTACGCACTTGCCACAAGTTTTATTATGTTTATAAAGGCAATATTCTTCTTCAGACCTTTCCGTTGCTTGAATTTCAATATTTGTGACGATACTACCAATTCTACCACAACAACCTTTTTCAGTAATTAATAACTGATGGAGTCCGAACTTCCCTAAACCAGCAATATAAGCCACATGTCTATGGGACCAATCACTAATCAATTCTTCTTGATTGAAATTATGCGTTGCAGGAAGTAATGTAGCATGATAGTGAAATTCTTTCAATTTTTCATGGACTGCCTTATTTAATTCACTAATTAGTTTGTTCGTTTCCACATAGGCCACTGCCCATTGATCCGAACTCAATTTGCCACCCACATTACTTTTAGAGATATCTTTATGAAATGGTAAAAAATAAGTGATCACAGTTTTTGCATCATTCAGTAAATCTGTAGGTAAGGCGTGGGTAGCGCTTATTACCTTCTTCAATTCAAAAAACAAGGGATTATCTGCTCTTGCATATGCGATTAATGGTTCCCCCCATGTTGTCACAGTATGGTTGTATACAGGATAGGTTCTTACATATTCCTTTATGAAATCCTCCAATTTTGTTTTCATCAAACATCTCTCCCTTCAATTATTTCTTCCCTATAGACTATTCCCAGGTTTATTAAATCATTATAGAAGCGGTTTAAAACAAAGATAGATCTATTCGCTTTTAAACATTCATTCTTTATACCATCCTTATGTTTGATTTTATATTATTACAAAGAAATGTTTTTCTTAGAATCAAGTTATTCTTTAACTATTTCTCGGATTTTTCATCTAGTTTAAGGTTTTTATGGCCTGTTTGTATATCAAGAATTCCTTTAAGCGGTAAAATTAATTGAGCAAAATCATGGAATGAGTATTTAATTTTTCTGTATACGTCCTACACTCAAAAAAAATATTATTCAAAACAATCACCTTTTACGCTACTTTTCCTTCAGTATATCATAATAAAAAAGAAAAAAATTACCCTTTATTTATTTAGAAAGGATAATTTTTTTATTCATCATCTATTATACAAGTGAGACGAAAACCTTATGCAGCACATCTTGTAACTTAATATCCAACTTTCTAAGTACTTGATCTAATGCCTTTAATGTTAGATAGACTTTCTCTTCGCGACAATTTTCTCCCATATGCCCTATTCTAATCACTTTATCCTGTAAGAATCCAAAGGCTCCTGCAATCAAGATATTGTGTTCATGGAGCATTATATTATAAACTTCTTTGAAAGAAGTACCTTCTGGAACATAAAATGTCGTCACCGTATTAGAAAAACCATCTTCAGCATATAATGTTAAACCTCCAGCTATTAAGGTTTTTCGTACTGCTTCTGCAATGTTTTGATGCCTTTTTAAGGCATCCACATCTTCTAGCCTCATTTCTATCGCTGCATCTAACCCATAAATGTCACTAACAGGCTGGGTATAGGGAAAGGATTTCTTATGCTCCCAATCTTTCCACTGTGCTAAATTACAGTAATATCCTGTAATAGATGTATTCCTATGTAATATCTTATCCCAAGCTTCTTCACTGATGCTCATGATTGTCAAGCCTGGAGGTGCGGACAAACATTTTTGTGAGCCTCCCAATAAAATATCTATTTGCCATTCATCTGTTTTTAATATTTCACCACCCATTGCCGAAACAGAATCTACTACCGTAAGAATACCATAACTTTTTAACAGTGGACAAATTTTGTCGATAGGATTTGTAATACCCGATGGTGTTTCGCAATGCACTAATGTTGCAAATTTGAAATCATGGTCTTTTTCTAAAAAAACTTTTAATGCTTCCACATCAATGGCTTTGCGATAATCAGACTGAAAGTATACTACTTCTGCGCCATACATTTTCGCAAAATCACCAAATCCATTTCCAAAGATACCATTATCGATACATAAAATACGATCTTTTTTTTCAATCAATGAAGCACATGCGGCTTCTAATCCCAATATGCCCTCTCCATTTAAAATTAATACTTCATTGGTTGTATGCAAAAGCTGCTGTAATTTTTCACAAGTTTTTTTGTAAAACCCAAAGAAATTATGATCTAAATCTGGATTTGTAATTTCTTTGGATAGCGCCTTTCTTACTCTCTCATGGATACTTGTTGGTCCAGGACTCATAATCAAAGGATTCTTCATATATACATCCTCCTTTATTTTATTTTTAAAAATTATCATTTCATAACACTTGTTACATTTTTATTTATTAAAATACTTTTGTCTTTTTCAACGCTGAAACCAAAGGTAGTCCCAATACTGCCCCCATCACAATTTGGATTACGTTCCCAGGCACTGACGTCATAGGGGCAATCCAATTTCCATAAAGAACACCTTCTGTAATATAATACCCTATTAGCATCCAAATACCACTTACTAGAATAGCTATGCAGTTCCATCCAAAACAATTGCCTTTTTTGTCGTTACTCCATGCAATGCTACCAATTATATAACCCATCACTCCTCTGACTACAAAGGTAAAGGGCGCCCATGCCATCCATCCCGATACAATATCAAATAAACCCATTCCTACAGCACCAGCCATAGCCCCTTTCTTTTTACCAAATAGAATCGCAGACATAAAAAGCATAACATTGCCTAAATGAATCAGTCCTCCATTGATGGAAATAGGGAGTCGAATGTTAATAAATTTTGTAGCAATAAACACCAAAGCAATTAAAATTCCTGACAAAACAATATCTTTTGTTTTATTCGTTCCTTGTGAAGTTGCAATCGTCTTCGTTGTCATTTGTACCCCTCCTGTTTTATTTGTATCTACATGCATTATTATATACCAATTCATTTAACGATACAATGTCTTTTTTCTTGCTTATCGTATCGTTACAATTCTCTATTTAATTCCTTTTTCCAGTAAAATCTATACTTTTCTAAAATATTTTTATGAAATATTGTATAATACTACTATAATAGTATTATTTGGTTTATCTAAATTTTAGAATTAGGAAGGATACATATGATAAAGCTCAAAAAAATTATTTCTTATATGATAGGAAGTGTTTATATTCCTGATCATATATTACATTGTAACGAAAAAATTTTATTACACATATCCGATACACCTGCAAGTTTTTTTTCACCACTGCATGCCATTATAAAGAAACTAAAACCTGATTACATTGTCCATACTGGAGATCTTGTGGATAATATTAAACTTGAAATTTACCCTAATCGTGCAAAAGAGTACAAAAAGAGAGTCAAAGTTTTAATTGAACTATTAGAAAACTCTTCTGCACAAAATATTTACCTCGCTTTAGGGAATCATGACAATAAAAACATTGTTACGGAAATATGCAAACGAAGTCATTTAATCGAAAAGAGTCGTAAAATTACAATTGAGGGACTGGAAATAAACATCAGCCATTTTCCCACCGAAATCATAAAATCACCTTCACCCTTTAATTTATTTGGCCATGATCTAACCCTTCATAGTATACTCAAGGATGAAAAAGTCTATCTTAATGGATTATTGGGTATATATATTATGACACTTGAGAGCAAAAAAATCTTTACATTAGCTTATCCTTATGGCACAAATGACAGCCGTTTAGGCAAGACAAAAATAGGTTTTTAAGGAATAGGAGGATGTTTCATGCTGTCCATTGTAAGAGGAGGACCAAGAATTCTAGTTCTAGAGAGCAATTCTATTGGAAGTCTATGTACTTATTTAGAAAAAAACTTATACGCCTTTCACTGTGATTTAGATACGGCTTTTGAGAAGTCTAGCGAAGGATCTATCATTGTTTTGTTAACAGAAAAAATGAAAGAAAGTATTCAATTTGAAGACATAAAGGAAGTCTTACTAATCGAGCAGGAAGTGGATTGGGTGTTGTGCCATCTATTAAACCATAAGAAGTATGATTTAATATCTTGTTCAAGAATGGGACCTAGAACGATCATCATGCGTATCTTTGGAAATACTCAAAAAGTTCTTAATGAGCTATCAAAGGATTATGCTGGGGATATTGGAAGTATTGCAAATATGCTAGAAACACACGGAGAAGGAACCATTATTACCTTCACAGAAAGTCGTTTAACAAAGCCTATTAGTCTTTCTAATGTATACGAAAGTTCTTTATTTGTAAGAGAAAATTATGCTACTCTTCTAAAAAAGTTAAAAGTACATGATCTAAAGTATCTAAATATAGGTTTAGAAAATAAAGAATGGTATGCTTTAACCATTAAAATCTATGACAGCTATGGCGAATATCTCATTCATTATCAACGGCTTATCAAGGTTATCGAAAGTTTAGAATTAGGAATGATTCTTGGAGAATCTTGGGGAACCGATGCAGCAACGGTCTTTTATTCTGTGGGGGTTTATGAAATCAAATTCTTTACTTTTTTTGAACCAAAATTTATCAAAAAAATTCTTCTAGGATTAGAGTACTTAGAGGATGGCACAAGGATCGTAGATTTAGATCTTTATTATAAACGTAAAAAAATATATTGGAGTGAATTAAGAGAAAAGGATATCAAGGATAAAATTCAATTAAGTCACAAATTTAGAAAAGAAATTTCCTCTAGATTATCCGAGGATGACTTACAAGAAGTAGTAGGCTTAGAAAATGATATCTTAAATACGCGATAGCTTCTTTATTCTCTTTAATCTATCTGTTAAGAATATCAATGAAGAGGAAAAATACATACATTTTTCCTCTTCATTTCTTTTAGGTATTGCTATAGCGTTGCATTATATTCGCTAAACATGGGTTTTTAAAATTTCTACTTGGTGTAAATAAAAATTGTAAACTTCTTCAAAATTAAGACCTAACAGTTCTCCTAGGTTTACAAAATTTGAAAATAAACGTGTGTAAATTGATAAGGAATCAATATAGTTATCCTTTTCTAAAGCATGTTTTAAGCTTGTAATATCATCAAATATATAGGAAAATAGCTTGATAATATTCTGTTCTTTATCAACAACACATATGGCATCTTCATTGATTATATTGAATTCATGTACATTCCCTATGGAAAGCAAGAGCTTCATAGCATCCATATATCGAATCATCAGCTTTTCTTTTGGAATGTTTTCTTTTATCTTGGAGTATTTATAGCACTTTGTGAGATTGGCGATCTCACTGGTTTTTACTTGAAGTGCCAAAAACCTTAAATGAAAAATATTTTCTTCCCCTAATATGTTTTCTTCCATACTGGCAAGTTTCTTTATATGATTTTCAATAATATTCTGTACTGTAAAAAGTTGCTTTAATTCCATAAGATACAGTAGTCTCCTCTCTTGTCTTTTTCTGTTTTTATATGCTGGTTTTAGTACTAGGTATTAATGCTACGTATCATATTATACCATCTTATGTACTTTTGTAAAGTATCCGCAGTATACACAAATGCTTCGACATTTTCCAACACAATTCTGCGAAATTGTGTTATAATATAGCAGAACATACGTTTCTAATGTGTGTTTATTACTATCTTTAATAAAGGATGTTTTAAAAATGAATGGCAAAACCCATATATTGTTTGGTTCGGTGGCTAGCTTGTATATTCTTCCTAAGTTAGGATATGAACCTACCCTTACCACAGTAGCAGCTGCAATACTAGGTTCATTGATTCCCGATATAGATCATCCGAGGGCAAAAATTAATCAAATTGTTCTTCCTATGAAAAACAAATTCGGTAAAATGTTATTCTATAGTGGCATTGGATTTTTTTTACTTAAGCACTATGGGTTAGAAAACAAAGTCATACTCTCAATAAGCATTTTGTTAATCCTCATTGGTTTTTCCCAGCACCGAAGTTTTACCCACAGTATTGTCGGCACCTTATTTATATCTGCTGTGATTTTTTCATCCCTAAAAAACGTTATATCTTATTCAATCATCATGTCTTTTATCACGGGACTGGTTTCCCATCTTATAGGAGACTGGATGACAGTAGAAGGCATTCGTCTCTTTTATCCGTTTCTTCATAAGCGGTATCGTTTTGTGGTGGTGATTGCTTCTGGTACTATGGCTGAACCTTTGATTTGTATGTTTTTGATTTACTTAATCTTCAATTTCTATGTGTAATTTTTATTTTTAGTATACTTTGATTTTAAAAAACACCTTTCACGATAGGTAAGGCTCTATCGCAAAAGGTGTTTTGTTTTGATGAAAATCTATTTACTTATTTTTCTTATTTAATAAAGCGTTTAATACAACTCCGACAATTGCCGCTAAACTTAATCCGCTAATGCTAACATTAGAAGTAATAGGAATTGCAATAGAAATTCCTAAATATTTTTCTATATATGCTGACCCTAATCCTAGAATCAAAATTGCTACCATAACGATTATATTCTTTACATCAAAATCTACTTCATTATTCTTTATGGTTTGTACGCCCACTAAAGAAATCATGCTAAAAAGCATCAAACTTATTCCACCCATTACAGGAACTGGGATAGAACTTAGAAAGCCGCCAATCTTAGCTATAAAACCTAACACTATTGCAAATACAGCCGCGATTCTTAATATAGATGGATCATAGTTTTTTGTGATTGCTAATACGCCTGTATTCTCTCCATAAGTTGTATTTGCTGGTCCTCCAACAAATCCTGCAAATAAAGTAGCCAATCCATCCCCTAAAAGGGTACGATTCAATCCTGGATCTTCGATAAAGTTTTTCCCTACGACTTCACCATTTGTAGTAATATCGCCTATATGCTCCATAAAAACGGCAAGCACTACTGGTGCAATAATAGCAATGGCTCCTAATTCAAATTTAGGAAGTGAAAAATTAGGTACTGCTAGTAATTGTGCTTCTTGCATAACACTGGTATCAACAATCCCTATTTTCCATGAAATCATATAACCAACCACTACACCGATTAAAATAGACAACTGCTTTAAAAAACCTTTTGCTTTTAAAGTAATTAGTAGCGCCGTTGCAAGTGTGATCCCTGCTACTACAAAGTTGTTAGATGCCATCCCATAGGCAACAGGGATAAGATTTAATCCAATAACAATAATCATCGGTCCTACTACTTGAGAAGGTAGGTACTTTCTTATATTTTCAACCCCTACTGTCTTAATGAGCAAGGACATCATCACATATAATAATCCTGCAACCATAATTCCACCTTGAGCATAAGCTAAATCGCCATTATACATATCTCTAACAGTAATAATAACGGGTATAAAAGCGAATGATGATCCTAAAAATACAGGTACCTTTCCTTTTGTTGTGAAATGAAACAAAAGCGTTCCTACACCTGCTGAAAATAATGCAACTGCCGGATCTAATCCTGTAAGTATAGGTACTAAAACAGTGGCACCAAACATGGCAATCAAATGTTGGATCGCCAGTATAATCTTTTTAGATGAATTTATCAAAGTGGCATCCCTCTTTACTTCAACATTAGATTTTGTAAACACATTTTCTGTCATAAAAAAACCTCCTTTATATTTTTACAAAACTAAGGAGAAAAAATACAACTTTTTCCCCTTTTCCAGCCTCTCAGGACCGAATTAAAAGGTGTTACTTTCATAATAAAAAAACTTCTTACCGGCAGGCAAGAAGTCATACGCATACTTATAAAATCATAGAAGTATATAAAACCCAATCTTGCCAGCCTCTCAGGACTGCTTTAAAGATTTACATTGCAATTTATACTATTATAGCACCTTTTTTATTTGATTACAAGGTTAAAAAAATTTAATGATAGCTCTCTTTCATTGTTAAAATAGTCTAAGGATTTTTAAAGAGAAAAATGTTATAATAATAATGCCTTCCATTTTATAATCTACGTGTAAGGTGTTTATTTAGCATGTATTTACATTTTTTATCTATAATACCTTGCATACTTAAAAAGTACATTGAAAAACACACTATTTTTAGAAAGGAAGATGACCATGGATACTTTTAATCAATTCGTTAAGTATGTTCAATTAGATGAACAAAATAGAATTCTAATTTCTCTACAAAATCAATTTGAGTCTTACTTACAAGATCCAAAAATAAAATCAATGATTAAAGAAAGCGCACAAAACCTTTTAAAAGAAGACTTCGTGCAGCTAGAAGTCGGAAAAAACATATGTAGAGTTACTGTAAAGGAAGGTACAGAAGAAAAAAATATAGCACTTATCAAAACAGAACTTGTCAAAGGGCTTGAAATGGCAATGGCTTTCTTTGCTCAAATGCAAGATCAACAGTAAAATACAGCTTTGATTTAACTGAAGTCTTATGCCAGTTATGTACTTTATAATATCTTATTAAAATTCCTATACTGTCCTGGACAGCATAGGAATTTTTTATTTATACTTTTCTCTAACATCATCATATAGAATGTGATATAATTACTTATATCTATGCCTATGATTTTTGTGCCTTTTTCTTTGTATTTAGGAGGGGATTTAATTTGACAGAGAATAATGAACGCAATACGCGTAATTCAAAAAAGAAAAAGAAAAAAAAGAAAATTAGTATTCTACGAATATTTATTCTAATTTTCTTGTTGGCAGGTTTTATTGGAGGTGGTGCCCTTACAGGAATGGTCATTGCTACAATCAAATCAGCCAAACCAATCGATCCTAGCCAAGTTTATACGTTACTTGATGAAAACTCCTTTATTTTAGACAACGAAGGAAACCTTATCGAAAAAGTACAAAGTGACGGTTTAAGAACGATTGTGAAGTATGATAAAATTCCTGAGGATTTAAAGAATGCTTTTATTGCTATTGAAGATCAAGATTTTTTTAATCACAACGGCATTAATCCTAAACGTATTCTTAAAGCGCTTTGGGAAGATATTAAAGCTGGCGCTCCTGTACAAGGCGCAAGTACCATTACCCAGCAGTTAGCCAAAAACCTTTATTTGTCCCATGACAAAAAAATCGAAAGAAAAATCAAAGAAATGTATTACGCTTTTCAGCTCGAAAAGCAGTTAACAAAAGAACAGATTCTTGAAGCTTATTTAAATACTGCTTATATGGGCGGCGGTGCAAAAGGTGTACAAGCTGCAGCTTACACCTATTTTTCAAAGGATGTAAATGAATTAGATCTCGCAGAATCTGCTTTATTGGCAGGTATTACGAAAAATCCTTCAAGATACTCACCCATTAAGACCTTGAAGAAAGAGGATGTAGATCCTAGCAAGCATTTTATTATAGACGATAACGATGAAATTTATACAATGGTCTATGATGAACGCTATAAGGAACGACAGCAATTGGTCTTAAAAATGATGAAAAATGAGAATATGATCACTGAAGAAGAATACAATCAAGCACTCAATGAAGATCTAAAAGACCATATAGATCCAGGCAGTCAAGAACTTCATGGAATTTCTTCTTTCTTTGTGGATCAGGTGAAATATGATGTTGTAAAAGCATTGATGCAAGAATTAGGTAAAAGCGAAGAAGAAGCTATGGATATGTTATATAATCAAGGGCTTAGAATCTATAGTACTATTGATTTAGAAATGCAGAAAATTGTAGAGCAAGCATATGAGGATAATAAAAATTTTCCTAACCTAGTTGCTAGAAAAGATAAATCTGGAAATATTTTAAGTAAAAGTAAATCAGTTTTATTGTACAAAGTTGAAAATCTTATCAATCCCAATGAGGAACTAGTGATCCCAAAAGGAGATTTTAAGTATGATAATGCTGGCAACTTAATTCTTTTAAAAGGACGCCGTTTGAGTTTTGACCCATTATATGAAAATGGAGATATCGTAGGTGTTCGAGCCTCTCTAAAGGATGCTTATACACAAAATGCTCAAAAAGAAATACTTATTCTTAAGGGTGGCATTGTAAAAATTCCGAATGAATATAAGAAATACGATGAAAACAAAAACCTTGTTGTTAATCAAGGATTTTTAGCTGCAAATCCGCAATTTTTCATTAAAGATAGCTATGGGAATCTGTTGGTAGAAAAAAACAACTATTCTATCAGCAATAAAGGAGCCGTCCAGCCTCAATCAGCTATGGTCATTATGGATTATCATAATGGTGAAATCAAAGCACTTGTGGGAGGTCGAGATGTAAAAGGAAGGAAGTTATATAATAGAGCTGTAAATCCTAGACAACCTGGTTCTTCTATCAAACCACTTTCTGTTTATACTCCTGCCCTTGACAATGGTTGGACTGCTGCAAGTATTGTAGATGATGTACCAAACTACGACCAGAATGGTCGATTATGGCCTAGAAACTGGTATAACCATTTCTATGGACTGTCTACCCTGCGGGAAGGAGTTCAATGGTCGATGAATGTTATGGCAGTAAAAATTGTTGAACAAATTGGTATTCAAACCTCTATGGATTATTTGAAAAAAATGGGAATTACTACAGTTAAAGAAACTGGAAGATCCAATGATGCCAACCTTTCTGCTATGGCCTTAGGTGGTATGACACAAGGCGTTAGCCCTTTAGAAATGACTGCAGCTTATGCTTCTTTAGCCAATGAGGGCGTATATATAAAACCTAAATCCTTTACAAAGATTACGGACAGAGAAGGAAATCTTATATTAGAAAATACCAGCTTTAAAAATCGCGTAGTAAGTCCTGAAGTAGCCTTTATCATCACGGATATGATGAAAAGTGGAGTAGATGCAGGTACAAGCCGACGAGCTCGATTAGACAGAAATAATTCATCTATTCCAGTGGTAGGAAAGACGGGTACCACTTCTGATAATTATGATGCTTGGTTTGTAGGCTATACCCCTTACTACGTAGGTGGCGTATGGATTGGTAACGACGTTCATATGGAATTAGACAGCGGTAGTGCCATGAGTGCACAGCTTTGGAAAACAGTAATGGCACAAGTGCATAAAAACTTGCCTCCAAAAGGCTTTAAGAAACCTGAAAATGTTATTTCTGTAAGAATCGATCAAGAGTCTGGAAAGCTTCCCACTGAAATAGGCATGCGAGACCCTAGAGGCAGCAGAGTGAGAAGTGAATATTTTGTAAAAGGCACACAGCCAACTGAATATGATGATGTCCATGTGGAGTTAGAGGTTGATACAACCACCAATAAATTAGCTACTCCTTATTGTCCTCCGACTCTTGTAGAAAAACGAGTATTTACCAGAAGACCTATACCTTATAACCCTGCAAAAAACAATGGCATCGTGCCCAAAGACTATATCTATGAAGCACCTACAGAACAATGTGATGTGCACAATGAATATAATCAAGGTTTTCCAACAGATGATTTTACCCCATTTCCGTTACCAGGTAACGAGAATACGATCCCAGAAAATCAAGATGAAGATATGGAAGATATAAATGAAGATACCTCAGAAGATCCTAGTGAAGATGAAATCATTGACAGTGCAATAAATTAAGGTTTGATAAAAGAAGGCCAATACAAAGCCTTCTTTTATTTTGACTATTTTGGTGTTTCATCCTTAGGAGGTGCACTATCTGCATCCTGAGTTTGTAAAAAATCTGGTCGCAATCGAATTTCTGGAATAGGCTTACGGAATAACACAGTTGAAATACCTCTTTTATTAAAAGGAATTAATGGCCATAAATAACTAACTCCTCCTAATGATTTTGTATTAAGTAAAACAATGATTATAAACAAAATTCCTCCAAAGAAACCTACCGTTTTGAATAAGCCTGTGCTAAGCAATAAAATCAAACGAAAAATTCTTATGGATAGAGAAAACTCAATACTAGGTGTAGCGAACATACCGATCCCAGCTACTGCCATATATAAAACAGTTTCAGGAATAATCCAGCCTACTTTTACAGCAAACTCACTAAGAACTAATCCTCCAATAATACCTAATGATGTAGTTAAAGCATTTGGCGTATGTATCGAAGCAATCCTCAAAATATCAATTCCTATTTCCAAAAGAACAAATTGTATAAACAATGGAATCTTTCCAATTTCTTTTGGTCCTATAAACGCCAATGAATCTGGGAGTATCCCTTTATTGTATACCAGAGTTAACCACAATGGGGGTACGATGAGAGATAAAAACATCGCCAGTAGCCTCACCCATCTCATGTATGTTCCTATTGCAGGATTTTGGTAATAGTCTTCTGCATGTTGAGTGAAATGAAATAATGTTACAGGCAAAATCATCACACTAGGTGTTGTATCTACAATCACAAGAATATGTCCTTCTACCAAATGTGCTGCTGCCACATCTGGTCTTTCTGTATATCTCGCTTGAGGTAGCGGATTCCAGTTTCTTCCTAATATAAACTCTTCTAAACTTTTTTCTGCCATTTCAAGGGAATCTGTATCTATTTTGTCAAGTTTTCTTTTAATATCTTCAACAAGATTCAGATTTGCAATATCCTCAATATATGCCACCACCACATCAGTCTGTGATCTTCGTCCTATTTTTGTCATTTCAAATCGCAGCTTAGGATCCCTTACACGCCTTCTTATTAAGGCTGTATTAAAAACAATCGTTTCTGTAAATCCATCCCTAGCACCTCTTGTTACCCTTTCTAAATCAGGTTCTTCAGGCCCTCTGACAGGATAAGTTCGAACATCTAGTATAATGGCTTCTTCTTCTCCATCTACTAAAATTGCCAAAGCACCAGATAATATCATAAATTTAATTTGTTCTATATCTTTTGATGCTTCTACTTCTAGGTAAGCAATTTTTTCTCTCATTAATTTTTGAATAACATCTCTTCTAAAATTTTCATGTTCTATGCTTTGCAAAGTTTTCATAATAAACAACATAATATCATCTTTCGCAAAACCATCGATAAAAATGAGAGAAGCATTTTTATTACTAATTCTTATCTCACGATTTACAACATCGAAACTTTTGGATATTCCTAATTCTTCATCTAAAATCTTTAGATTTTGTTTGAGATCCTTTTCTAAATTCATTCAAATATCCACTCCTACTTAATATTTCATCCATAGCTTTTGTTATAATAGGGGCGCCAATCTCACAATCATCTCTACCATCCATTTTTCCAATATCCCCGATTCCAATCACTAATGGCACTTCGCATTTTCCTATAATATCTACTGTATCTCCATAAAGTATTTTTCCTTGTTGAGGGAACCCTTCCTTATCTACCGCTCCTTCAATCATTTTCCCATCGCAAGTTATGGAAAAATCAACCTTTATTCCTTCTACATTGGGTGTATTAGAGGCTACCGCAATTACCCCTAATACTTCTATGTCTGGATGATTAACAATCTCATATAAAGCCCATTCCCCATTGCCTGTTCGTGACGAACCCTTATCATCTACCATCACAACTACAGGGTCATTTTTTGCTGTTTTTATTAATTCAACGATTTCATTTCCACACAAAGGGGTAGGATTTCCACCAGAACGGGATATGCATCTTCCTCCAATATTCATAACTGCTCTTTCCACTGCCCTCTGTGCTACTGAATCTCCATCTGTAACCAAAATAATTCTTCTCTTTTTTTCCATATGCTAATTCCTTTCCATTTCAATTTTATTTCTTAGATTTTGGACTAAAAATCACAGCCATTAGATATCCAAATACCACAGCTGCTGCCACGCCCCCTGCGCCTGCTTGTACACCTCCTGTAAATGCACCTAATAGCCCATCTGTTTTTACTGATTGAAGGGCTCCTTTTGCTAAGGAATATCCAAAACCTGGCAATGGAACTGTGGCACCAGCACCACCAAATTTAACGATTGGCTCATAAATTCCTAATGCTGTCAAGATAACTCCTGATGTCACGAAAATAACGAGTACATGCGCAGGCGTAAGTTTCGTTCCATCCATTAAGAGCTGTCCAATCACACAAATGATTCCTCCAACAATAAATGCACGAATATAATCCATCTTCATCCTCCTAACGCTCTCTCGTATTGACTATAGTTACTGCATGAGCTATTCCTGGTATAGATTGCCCTTGTTGACTGCTTGTAGTCGACAGCAAAGCTCCTGTTGAAACAAGCAATACTTTGTTTAATTTCTTTTCCATCATTTTCTTATATATATATCCACAAAAAACTGCTGCAGAGCATCCACAACCACTTCCTCCTGCATGCGTATCTTGTGCCTGATTATCAAAAATCATCAATCCACAGTCATTGTATACTTTGGTGATATTATAACCTTTGTCAAACACCATTTCTTCTGTAATCTCTTTACCTATAGCGCCTAAGTCACCAGTCACAATCAAGTCGTAACTTTCTGGATCAAATCCTGTGTCCTGAAAGTGTGTTGCAATTGTGTCTGTAGCTGCAGGTGCCATAGCAGCACCCATATTGTTGGCATCCTTAATACCCAAATCTACTACTTTTCCTGTGGTGACGTGAGTAATCTGAGGTCCTTGTCCTATATTTGATAAAACAGCTGCTCCTGATCCTGTCACTGTCCATTGTGCTGTTAGTGCTCTTTGGTTTCCTAGCTCCAATGGAAATCTATATTGTCGTTCTGCTGAACTGAAATGGCTGGAAGTAACGGCTACTAGATAATCCGCATAGCCTCCATCAATGAGCATGGCTCCTAGGCTTAAAGATTCTGCCATGGTAGAACATGCTCCATACAATCCGAAAAATGGTATCCCTAAATCTCGTGCAGCAAAAGAAGCAGACATTAGTTGATTCAGCAGATCGCCAGAAAGCATATAATCCATATCAGTAATATTTTTATCTGCATTTTGGATAGCTGATTTTACTGATTCTCTTAGCATTTTACTTTCTGCCAATTCCCAACTGTTCTCACCATATAAATCATCTGATAAAATGGTATCAAAATAATTTCTCAATGGTCCTTCTCCTTCTTTTGGTCCCACCGTCGTCGCTGTTGCAGTCACATATGGAGGAGCCGTAAATTTTACTGTTTGTTTTCCTATTTTTTTAATAGCCACTTATGACACCTCCTTATTTTACAAGAAAGAAGTACAATAATCCCACAACAACAGAGCTACCAAATCCATAAACCAAAACAGGCCCTGCTATGCTAAACATTTTTGCTGCAACACCAAATACAAATCCTTCTCTTTTAAACTCCATAGCAGGTGACACAATGGAATTTGCGAATCCAGTAATGGGTACAATAGATCCTGCCCCTGCTCTTTTTCCTAATTTGTCATAAAGCCCTAAGCCGGTAAAAAATGCACCTAAAAATATTAATATAATCGCTGTGGCAGTTGCAGTTTCTTGTTGATCAAGACCTCTATTTTTGAAAAAATTAGAAATAAACTGTCCCAATATACAAATCAGCCCACCAACGAAAAAAGCCCACAATGTATTTTTTAAGAATTTAGGTTTAGGACATTTTTGCTTTACATAAAGATTATATTCCTGCTGTTTATTTAGGCTTTGAAGTTTTTTATTTTCCACTGTGTACACTCCTTTATCCTAAATTTATTATTTTCTCATTTGCTCTAAGCTTGTATTGATATTACTATCAATAATATCTCTTCCAACACATACATGTTCCATGTTATGCCTTTTTTCGTTATTCTCTATATTGTCTAATAAAATATTTTTCTTTTTAAGCCATTCATAATATGTTCTGTCCATTAATATCTTTCCTCCTATTCTTTCATTGCCAACCAAAATACTAAAGAGCCAATAATTTTTCCACTAGCTAATGCAATAAAAAGATATTTTACATGGTCATGTAGTTTGAATCGATTTACAATTACTGGAATTACATTGGTCACTTCCGTTAGCGCAGAGGCTAATAAGCCAATAAACATTCCCATTAACAAACCAATCATTGCAACTGTGATCTTTCCTAATACTATATTTACTTCAAGAAAATGTAATAATGATATTAGGGTGACGCTTAGCGCAATCATTACTTCATAAATTTTAATCTTATGTTCTGTATTTGTAAGTTGCGCTAATCTCGGTATAATATCGAGTATGGTTAAAAACGCTGCCAATGCTGTTCCTACAACCACACCTTCGGATAACCCAATGAAAGCAACAACAAAAGCAGATTTCAAATTTGTTCACCAGCCTATCTTTATCATTTTTCCTCTGTATTTTTTTCATTATTCAATATAAACTCATCCATACTCTTTCTATAGGATGCCATTTCTACTTCCATTGGACTCGGTTCATTGCTAAATTTTTGGGGTAAAATATGATTAAAAAATACTGCCATACCTAAACCAATTCCTAGAGAATAAGGTATGTGCAGAATCAATGGTTTTTTGTTATCTATACCGGTAATCATTTTGTATATTTCTTTATGTGCCTGTCGCATATTTACATCGGCATGGAAATTCATCAACGCCAAACCAGCACCAACAAAAAGAATACTACAAACTATAGTAAGTCGAATGATTAGCCATACTTTGTTTTCTTTTTCTGACAAATTGCTAATTTTGATTAATATTTCTGAATCTCCTAAAGGAAATATATTAACCTGAGGATATATTTCTTTTATTTTTTCTATAATGGTTAATATTGAGACAACAATATGTGCATTGGCATTTTTAGCAATTTTTAAAACTTCTATATTGAGTACCTCCGTTTTTACTGTATGATCTGCTAGAACAATAACTAAATCTTTTACCTGTATAATTTTCCCAGGTTTTGCATTAAATCCATCTTTCATTTGGAGATACATGGTATTTTGTAAGTTCATGTTTTCACATCCCTATCATTTGAACCGGTGAGGAAAGCTCCCATACAAGTTTTGCTTTCGTATATTTACTAGCCTTAGGTCTGTGATTAAAAATAATCCAGGAGGCACACATAATCATTAGAAAAATTATACCTAAAATCCAATAGGTCTTTTTTGACAATTGCATTATTATCACCTCTTTACAATCTTTCTTTACTTTTAGTATTCTCCATTAAACTTTCTAAAATACTTTAAATTTCAAATGAAGATTTCATGCAAAACAAAAAGACATGTATTTTTATCATGTCTTTTCGAGCTGTTCTCTAATTTTTTTAAGTAATTTTTTTTCTATTCGGGACACTTGCACCTGGGAAATTCCTAATACTTCTGCTATTTCTGTCTGGGTTTTATCCTTAAAATATCTTAAAACAATGACCTTTCTTTCTCTAGGCTTAAGTTTAGACAACACTTCTAATAATGCAATGCGATCAATTACTTCACTTTCATCCGCTGTTTTTGTTTCGCCGATTTTATCAATTAAATGCACGGGTGAACCATCATCTTGGTGTATTACATCATACAAATAATCTGGTTGGAGATTAGAATCTAGTGCTACTACGATCTCTTCTTTCGGTATATTTAATATATCCGATAGTTCTTGTAGCGTTGGTTCTCTTCCATATTTTTTGAATAAAGACTCTTTCATCATTTTTACTCTACCAGCAGTTTGTTTTAATGACCGGCTCACTTTTATCATACCATCATCTCTTAAAAATCGTTTTATTTCACCAATAATCATTGGTATTGCATAAGTAGAAAACTTTACATCATAGTTAAAATCAAATTTTTCTATGGCTTTTACTAATCCTATACACCCTAATTGATACAAATCATCTTTTTCATATCCTCTATTTGCAAATCGTTTTAATACACTTCTTACCAGACCTAAATTATGTCTTACCAATATATTTTTAGCCCTCTCATCTCCCCTTTGCGCTTTTTTAATAAGTTCCAAAGTTTCTTCATGATCCAGTATTCTCCCCTGATCCTCAGATAATGCCATCATATTCATATCATCTACCTCTCAATATTGCAGCTTTGAAACCTCTTTAACATCCGCACTTTTGTCCCTGTCTCATTTTGGGACTCAATTTCTACAATATCCATAAACGTTTCCATAACCGTAAAACCCATTCCAGATCGTTCCAGATCAGGTTTTGACGTATAAAGTGGTTCTCTAGCCTTTTCTATATCATCAATACCATTCCCTTTATCCTCTACAATTATTTCTATTTCATTCTCATTCAAGCTACACTCAATTGTAACCATTCCTAGCCTTCCTTCATATCCATGAATAATTGCATTAGTTACAGCTTCTGATACAGCTGTTTTGATATCTGCTAGTTCTTCAATCGTAGGATCTAGCTGTGCAGCAAAAGAAGCTACCACAATTCTTGCAAATCCTTCATTCTGTGATTTACTTAAAAACTCTAATTTCATGTGATTTTTTGCTGTCAATTTCTTCACCCCTTTATAAGCTTTCTATTGCTTGCTGTTTATTCTCAAATTTTCTAACAATATTAAATAGACCAGACATCTTAAAAATTCTTTCTACTCGGTTATTGATATTGATTACTGCAGCTTGTCCACCTAATTTGCTGACCTTCTTATATCTCCCTATAACAACACCAATCCCTGAACTATCCATGAAATTCATATCTTTAAAATCAAATATAATATTTTTAATGTGATTACTATCGATTTTTTTATCAATTTCTTCTCTCATTTCTTCCGCTGAATGATGATCTAATTCTCCATTTAATGCAATGATTAAATTGTTATCTATTGTCTCAAAATGAATGCGCAATCTAATCCCCCCTAGTATAATCATTTATCTTATTACATATTCTTGACTATCTTTTTTTTTCCTTTGATGAAATTGCACTAGTTTTGTAAGTTTTCTAACTTTTTTTATCACAAATTGAAAAAAAGTGACGATTTTCATTATATCATCACTTTTTTACATTGCTTATATTTGAAAGTATTTATGCTTCTACAGATACTTCTATAATTTCTACATTTGCCACTGCTTCTTCAATTAGCCTTTCTACCTCTAGTTTTTTTTCAGATAAAAGTATTCTATCTACTCTTGGTTTTGTAATCGGTCTCTTAGGTAAAAATACAGTACAACAATCTTCGTAAGGAAGAATAGAGGTCCCATAAGTGTCTATTTTTTTTGCAATTTCCATAATATCCACCTTATCTAGTGCAATAAGAGGGCGAAAGACGGGTATATTTACAGATGCATTGGTTACAGTCAAACCTTGTATCGTTTGACTGGCTACCTGCCCTATACTTTCTCCTGTAACCAAAGCATTACATTGTCTATCTTGAGCCACTCTTTCTGCGATTTTCATCATAAATCGTCTAGATAAAATAGTCATTTCTGACTCTGGACATTTTTCATTAATCTCTTTTTGTATAGGTAATAAATTAACAGAATGAAGTCTTATGTTCCCACAGTATTGGGCTAATATTTTAGCAAGCTCAATTACTTTTTCCTTTGCTCGTTCACTCGTAAAAGGGTAGCTGTGATAGTGTATGGCTTCTATTGCTACGCCTCTTTTCGCAATCATCCACCCTGCTACAGGGCTATCTATACCACCAGATAGCAAGAGCATAGCTCTACCATTTGTTCCTAGAGGCAATCCTCCATATCCTGGTATCTTTTTTGAATAAACATATGCTTTTTCTCTTACATCTACATGAATCATTAATTCTGGCTCATGTACATCTACTTTTAAATCTTTTGCATGAGACAAAATATATCCACCCACAGTTCTACATATTTCAGGTGATTTCATAGGAAATTTTTTATCCCCTCTTCTACTTTCTACTTTAAAAGTTTCAAGATGCTCTTCCTCTACTCTCTCCATTGTATGTTTTAGTGCAGCTTCACAAATTTTATCTATGTCACTTTCAAATTCATAAGCAGGGCTAACAGATACAATGCCAAATACTTTTATGACACGGTCAATGACCTCCTCTTCGTCATAGTTATCTATATCTATAAAGATTAACCCTCCTGACTTTTTTACATCTAATGTACCTAAGTCTCTTAAGTTCGATTGTATATGGGCTACAAGCTTATTCTCAAAATAAGATTTGTTGAGCCCCTTTAAAGCAATTTCTCCATATCTTACAATTAGTACTCTTTTCATCTTATCACCTCATCATAATCTTTCGTAATGCTACAACATGCTTTTTTAGTTGTTCAACTGTATAATCAATTTCTTCTATCGTATTGTTATAGGAAAAGCTAAACCGTATCGCTCCTTCTATTTCATCATCCTTCATTCCCATTGCTTTTAATACATGACTCTTTGAATTTTTATTAGACGAACAGGCAGATCCTGTAGATACATAAATACCTTCCTGTTCTAGTGTATGTAATAATACCTCTCCTCTTATTCCTAGAAAACTAATATTAGCAATGTGAGGGGCACTTCCTTCCTCTTCTAATCCATTAATTTTAATATGATCTATTTCACTTTTTATTCTTTGGATAAATCTGTTTTTTAAACACCTGATGGCATTGATATGGTGGGTTATATTTCTATACACATCTTCTGCTGCTACGCCTAACCCTAAAATTCCTGGAACATTTTCTGTACCAGAGCGTATACCCGTTTCCTGATTTCCTCCATAGACTAGTGGTTTTATATGTAGGTTCTTCTTTATATACAACGCACCAATTCCCTTTGGTCCGTGGATTTTATGTCCACTAATGGATACAAAATCTGCTCCAATCTTTTTAGGAGTAAATTGAATTTTTCCAAAAGATTGTATTGCGTCTACATGGAACAAAGCATTGGTGTCACAAGATTTTATAAGTTTTCCAATTTGATCCACAGGCTGTATCGTTCCTACTTCGTTGTTTACATGCATAATACTTACTAAAATAGTATCTTTTGATAAATGATATTTACATTGTTCCACATCAATTGCACCAAACCGGTCTACATTCAGATAAATCACTTGACATCCTTTGTTTTCAAAACTTTTAAATACGTTTAATACTGATGGATGCTCTATTTTAGTAGTAATAATCACATTTCCTTTTCGCTTTTGGGATTCTACGGCGCCTATAATTGCTAAATTATTTGATTCCGTTCCTCCAGATGTAAATATAATTGCTTGTTCATTTGCTCCTAGTGCTTTGGCCACCTGTCTTCTAGCATTCTTTACTTGTTTTTCTACTTCTACTCCTTTTCGATGCAAGGAAGATGGATTTCCATAATACTGTGTAAGAGATTGCATCATTATATCGACTACCTCTTCACTAGGTTTTGTTGTGGCACTATTATCTAAATATACTTCCATAATTAACATCTCCATTATTATTATTTTCACTATACCTTTCCATATTTTATATGAATATAGATTCTTTGTAAAGTTCTTCCCATTATAAACTTATTATTACCTTCTAGGCTCAAAAATAGTGTGGAAAATATGAACGCTATTATCAATATAGCTTCAAGATATTGCATCAGTTTACAAGATTTTAAAGTTTTAATAATCTTTTTTTATATGCTTTTAAATATTTCCAAATTAATTTTTTGTAAAATTTATATAACTTTTTTTGAAAAAAACTTGTAAAGTTTGTCGCATTTTGTTATAATTTGTTTAGTGGTTATCCCCCTGATAACCTCGATAATATAATCTCTATTCCCAATACCCCTTTTGAACGTAAACCAACAAAAATCTCAGTCATTCGGAATGACTGAGATTTTTGTTTGCATATTTTTCTTTTTCAATTAAATTTGATTTATATATTTGTTATGCTTATTGATATCTGATATCATATTTGTGGAGACATTCTAACTATTGTTTCTGCATAGTTTATTCCATATTTTATAAGGAGGATAATTATATGGCAAATCCTAATAAAGTAGCTGTTATATTTACTGGTGGTACAATTTCTATGAAAATAGATCCAAGAATATCCGCAGCTATTCCGGCACTATCTAGTGAAGAAATCATGTCAATGGTAACAAATATCGACAAATTTGCAGATATTGAAATCGTAAACTTTGACAGGATTCCAGGGCCACATATGACACCAAAAAAAATGATGGACCTATCAAAGCTTGTAAAGGATTTAGTAATAAGAAAAGATATTACAGGAGTTGTCATCACTCATGGTACTGATTCCCTTGAAGAAACGGCTTATTTATTAGATTTAACGATCAATAGTACTAAGCCTATTATTGTAGTTGGTGCTATGAGAAGTGGCTCCGAATTAGGCTATGATGGCCCAAGTAATTTATCTGCTGCCATATGTACAGCCATTTCGGAAGAAGCAAAAAATAAAGGTGTATTGGTGGTAATGAATAATGAAGTAAATGCAGCAAGCGAAGTTACCAAAACCCATACCTTATCTTTAGATACGTTTAAGTCTATGGAGTTTGGTCCTTTAGGCATTGTGGATAATGATGAAGTGATTTTTTATCGTGATATTATGAAGCATCCCCATATTGACACAGAGGTTATAGAAGAGAACGTTGATTTAATCAAATGTGTAGCAGGTATGGATTCTAGACTCATAAAATTTTGTGTAAATACTGGTACTAAAGGTATTGTTATTGAAGCCATGGGCCGTGGAAATATCCCTCCACAAATGGTAGAGGGTATAAGCTATGCTTTGCAACATAATGTTGTCATCGTTATGACTTCTAGATGCCCTATGGGAAGGGTACTGGATACCTATGGATATGAAGGAGCAGGAAGAACATTAAGAAATCTTGGTGTAATTTTAGGTGGCAATTTACCCGGACAAAAAGCACGAATTAGACTGATGTTGGCTTTAAGTATTACAGAAAATAGAGACGTGATCAAAGATATTTTTGAAAGAGATTTCTACAAATAAGAATCAGGACATATTGATGTTCTGATTCTTACCAAATTTATTTAGACTAGTATCTTGTATTTCTATGACCACATTTTGGACAATAATTTTCCTCTTCTTCTAGAAACTCTCCACAAGAACTACAATACGCTAATCCTCTTAATCGATTTACCCTGACTTTTATTCTATTCACTTCTTGTTCTAATCTTTGAATTTCTTTACATCTTTCTTTAATTTCTAGCGTTGGTATACTCGTATTGTTACTTAAATAATAATTATATACAAGATCACCTATCATAAATTTTATTTCTTCAATATCGGCTTCCATTTTTTTCATACTCACTTTTAGTTCCGTTATTTCAATAATTTCATCTGTTTTTTGTGATAACACTTTTGTACCTTCCGATACTTTTTGAACAAGCTTATCCATAAAATCCATACACAGCCCCTCCTTCTACTACTACTATATTCAATATGGATAAAATTCGCATATCCTCATCTCTATTCTCCATACTGTAAGCTAGTCTAAATTTGATTTAAGAAGTTTCCTAGTCTTTCTGTATTAGATATATTATAATGATAGAGAAAAGTTAATCAGGAGGTGGGTTTTTGGAAATTATTCAGCATCAGCTTAAACAAGGATTACAGTTCCCTAAAAAATTTATAAGCTTATATGAAAATATTCACTACGCTATATTTGATATTGAAACCACTGGTCTAAATCCAAATTTAAACCATGTTATTCTTATTGGCATTTTGTATATCAAAAACAATCAAGTAATCATAGAACAGTTTTTTTGTAACCACAGAAGTGAAGAAAAAGACTTATTAACTTCATTTAAGCAAAAAATTGAGGCTTTTGATCTTCTTGTTAATTACAATGGAAATACATTTGATATTCCTTTTTTAAATCAAAGATTTTCAAAACATGGAATCAATTATTCTATAGGATCTTATAAAAGCTTTGATTTATTAAAATTAGTAAGACGAGTAAAAAAAGAATTGAATCTTGAAAATTATAAATTAAAATCTATTGAAGAATATCTGGGTATTCAAAGAACAGATATGATTTCTGGAAAAGATAGTGTTGCATTGTATAATCAATTTGAAAAGACGAAAAATACACAACAGAAGGAAATCATTTTATTACATAACTTTGATGATTTATATTATTTGGGTAAATCTTTAAATATTTTAGATAATATTTCTTATGAAAATATTATAAATGCTTCTCCCCAAATATTTCATGTGAAAAAAGATGAAAATATCTATATTGCTAATGCCATTATAAAACATGGCACGCTAGAAGTAGAAGGAATCTATAAAACTGATAGCACTAATAGCTGCATCATCCACGAACGTGGTTTTAGTTTTCACTATGATCAATCTACCTTTAAATTTTCTATAAGAATTCCTCTATACAAAGGAAACCTATCTTCGGGAAAAGTATGCTTATATATTAATGCTGGTGATTTTCCTTTCAGTTATGTAAAAAAAGAAATACCTTCTTCCATACCTCAAAATATTCTCCTCTTAAAAGAAGGAAGAGCTGTGAAAACCACTGAAATGTATTCTTTTATAAAAAAGCTGATCTCATGTATTATAAATACACTTACAAGTTAATAAAAAAATAGCAAGCATAAATTTATGCTTGCTATTTCTATCTTTGGTGCCCAGAGGCGGAATCGAACCACCGACACGGGGATTTTCAGTCCCCTGCTCTACCGACTGAGCTATCTGGGCAAATATGGTGGGCCTTCAGGGATTCGAACCCCGGACCTGCCGGTTATGAGCCGGACGCTCTAACCAACTGAGCTAAAGGCCCATATCCTTGGTTTTGTGGTGGGCTTGGGAGGACTCGAACCTCCGACCTCACGCTTATCAGGCGTGCGCTCTAACCACCTGAGCTACAAGCCCATATTCATAAATGGTCGGGGTGGCAGGATTTGAACCCGCGGCCCTCTGGTCCCAAACCAGATGCGCTACCAAACTGCGCTACACCCCGATTGATTTAGAGAATATTGGCAGGGGTAGAAGGACTTGAACCCTCGGCACGTGGTTTTGGAGACCACTGCTCTACCAACTGAGCTATACCCCTAGGAAATATGGTGGGCCTTCAGGGACTCGAACCCCGGACCTGCCGGTTATGAGCCGGACGCTCTAACCAACTGAGCTAAAGGCCCTTTTTATGGCGGAGAAGGCGGGATTCGAACCCGCGCGCCAGTTACCCGACCTAACGGTTTAGCAAACCGTCCTCTTCAGCCTACTTGAGTACTTCTCCACATTGGCGGAGAGGGTGGGATTCGAACCCACGGCCCCTTTCGAAGTCACTGGTTTTCAAGACCAGCTCCTTAAACCACTCGGACACCTCTCCATAGATTTGGTGACCCATCCGCGGCTCGAACGCGGGACACCTTGATTAAAAGTCAAGTGCTCTACCAACTGAGCTAATGGGTCATATGGCTGGGGTAGCAGGACTCGAACCTACGCATGCCAGAGTCAAAGTCTGGTGCCTTACCGACTTGGCTATACCCCAATATTTTTTTGGTGAGCCCACAGGGATTCGAACCCCGGACACACGGCTTAGAAGGCCGTTGCTCTATCCAACTGAGCTATGAGCCCACTTTGGAGCGGATGATGGGAATCGAACCCACGCTATCAGCTTGGAAGGCTGAAGTTCTACCATTGAACTACATCCGCATGTTTTGTGGAGCGGAAGACGAGATTCGAACTCGCGACCCTCGCCTTGGCAAGGCGATGCTCTACCACTGAGCCACTTCCGCATGTAATTTGTATTTAAAACTTCTTTCTTGCTTATTGCCCATTAGTGACGATACAACTAAGCGATTCACACAAAATCGTAGATTTTCGTTCTCTGCTTATACCACTGAGCCACTTTCGCATGTTTGGTGGAGGGAGATGGATTCGAACCATCGAAAGCTCAGCTAACGGATTTACAGTCCGCCCCCTTTGGCCACTCGGGAACCCCTCCATGTTTATTTTGTGGAGCTGGCGAAGGGAATCGAACCCCCAACCTGCTGATTACAAGTCAGCTGCTCTACCGTTGAGCCACACCAGCACATAATTACTTTATGATCTTATTTAAATTTTAAATTGGCGACCCGGAAGGGGCTCGAACCCTCGACCTCCAGCGTGACAGGCTGGCATTCTAACCAACTGAACTACCGGGCCAAAATTGGTGGGCGCAATAGGGATCGAACCTATGACCCCCTGCTTGTAAGGCAGGTGCTCTCCCAGCTGAGCTATGCGCCCAATTTTTGGTGACCCATCCGGGAATCGAACCCGGGTTACCGCCGTGAAAGGGCGGTGTCTTGACCGCTTGACCAATGGGCCTTATGAATTTAATGGTTGCGGAGACAGGATTTGAACCTGTGACCTTCGGGTTATGAGCCCGACGAGCTACCAACTGCTCCACTCCGCGATATTAATGAAATTATTGAAATCTGCGATTTCGTTTTAATTCCTTGCTCAGCAATAGCTGAGTTTCCTTATGATTTTTTATTAGGAATTGGTGCCGGGGACCGGAATCGAACCGGTACGGTCTTGAAGGACCGCAGGATTTTAAGTCCTGTGCGTCTGCCAGTTCCGCCACCCCGGCATTTTTGGCTCCTGAGGGGGGACTCGAACCCTCAACCTACCGGTTAACAGCCGGGTGCTCCACCATTGAGCTACTCAGGAATACCTAAACCAGCGACGACCTACTCTCCCAAGGCGCTTCCGCCTAAGTACCATCAGCGCTGAAGGGCTTAACTGCTGTGTTCGGTATGGGAACAGGTGTGACCCCTTCGCTGTTGTCACTGGATTTAGTTTCGTGGGACAAGATATATATTAACACATTTTTAACCTTTTGTCAATATGTTTTATCTTAACCGACGACAATTAATATCTTACCATGTATGCTTTGTTTTGTCAAGATATATTTTGTGTTTTTCTCAAACTTTATATACCTTTAAGCAACCGAAATTTCAAAATGATAATTTTGGAATTTGGTTGGCGCCGGTACATTTTGTGAAGCAACATGTACCTTCAAAACTGAACAATGTTAGAGTGTTTCTGGTCAAGTCCTCGACCTATTAGTATCGGTCAGCTGCAGACATTACTGCCCTTACACCTCCGACCTATCAACCAAGTGGTCTACTTGGGGTCTTACTCGCTTACGCGATGGGAAATCTTATCTTGAGGGGGGCTTCGCGCTTAGATGCCTTCAGCGCTTATCCCGTCCGTACGTAGCTACTCAGCCATGCTCCTGGCGGAACAACTGATACACCATAGGTACGTCCATCCCGGTCCTCTCGTACTAAGGACAGCTCCTCTCAAATTTCCTGCGCCCACAGCGGATAGGGACCGAACTGTCTCACGACGTTCTGAACCCAGCTCGCGTGCCTCTTTAATGGGCGAACAGCCCAACCCTTGGGACCTACTTCAGCCCCAGGATGAGACGAGCCGACATCGAGGTGCCAAACCTCCCCGTCGATGTGGACTCTTGGGGGAGATAAGCCTGTTATCCCCGGGGTAGCTTTTATCCGTTGAGCGATGGCCCTTCCACTCGGAACCACCGGATCACTAAGCCCGACTTTCGTCCTTGCTCGACCTGTATGTCTCGCAATCAAGCTCCCTTCTGCCTTTGCACTCTACGCGCGATTTCCAACCGCGCTGAGGGAACCTTTGGGCGCCTCCGTTACTTTTTGGGAGGCGACCGCCCCAGTCAAACTGCCCACCTGACAGTGTCCCAAAGCTGGATTCACAGCTTATGGTTAGAACTTCAGTATTACAAGAGTGGTATCCCAAGGACGACTCCCCTCAGACTGGCGTCCAAGGATCTAAGTCTCCCACCTATCCTGTACATGTAATACCAAAATCCAGTGTCAGGCTACAGTAAAGCTCCACGGGGTCTTTCCGTCCTGCTGCGGGTAACCGGCATCTTCACCGGTACTACAATTTCACCGAGTCTATTGTTGAGACAGTGCCCAAATCGTTACGCCTTTCGTGCGGGTCGGAACTTACCCGACAAGGAATTTCGCTACCTTAGGACCGTTATAGTTACGGCCGCCGTTTACTGGGGCTTAAGTTCAGTGCTTCGATTGCTCTAACACGTCCCCTTAACCTTCCAGCACCGGGCAGGCGTCAGCCCCTATACATCGTCTTTCGACTTAGCAGAGACCTGTGTTTTTGCTAAACAGTCGCTTGGGCCTATTCTCTGCGGCCACCTCAGGCTTTAACACCCTAACGTGGCACCCCTTCTCCCGAAGTTACGGGGTCATTTTGCCGAGTTCCTTAACAATAGTTCTCTCGCTCGTCTTAGGATTCTCTCCTCACCTACCTGTGTCGGTTTGCGGTACGGGCACCTAGATCTAACTAGAGGCTTTTCTTGACAGTGTGGAATCAGTAAGTTCGCTACTTAAATTTCGCTCCCCATCACCTTTTAGGATTGTCTAAGCGGATTTGCCTACCTAGACTCCCTACGGGCTTAGACGCACACAACCAACGGTGCGCTTGACCTATCCTCCTGTGTCACCCCATTGCTCAAACGATTTTCGGTGGTACAGGAATTTCAACCTGTTGTCCATCGCCTACGACTTTCGTCCTCGGCTTAGGTCCCGACTAACCCTGAGAGGACGAACCTTCCTCAGGAAACCTTAGGTTTTCGACGGGTAGGATTCTCACCTACCTCTCGCTACTCATGCCAACATTCTCTCTTCTATACAGTCCACCACTCCTTACGGTGTAGCTTCAGCCCGTATAGAATGCTCCCCTACCCCTGCCACAGAATCATTGCTATTCTCTAACGTATGATTTGAGCTTTTTGACAATCTGGCGAAAATTTTATTGTAATAAGTTCAAGGAAAATTTTCGCAAAGCTTACCTCCCGTTAGGGATTTCTTAAAGAATACCAATGATTCTGTGACAAGCCGTAGCTTCGGTGACAGATTTGAGCCCCGGTAATCTTCGGCGCAGGATCACTCGACTAGTGAGCTGTTACGCACTCTTTGAATGAATGGCTGCTTCTAAGCCAACATCCTAGTTGTCTGTGCAATCCCACATCCTTTTCCACTTAATCTGTACTTAGGGACCTTAGCTGACGGTCTGGGCTGTTTCCCTTTCGACTATGAATCTTATCACCCATAGTCTGACTCCCAGAGTAAAGATAACGGCATTCGGAGTTTGATAGTCTTCGGTAACCGGTGAGGGCCCCTAGGACATTCAGTGCTCTACCTCCGTATCTCAACCTCTGAGGCTAGCCCTAAAGCTATTTCGGGGAGAACCAGCTATCTCCGAGTTCGATTGGAATTTCTCCGCTATCCACAAGTCATCCCAGCCTTTTTCAACAGACATGGGTTCGGTCCTCCACGAAATTTTACTTCCGCTTCAACCTGCTCATGGATAGGTCACCCGGTTTCGGGTCTACGGCATACAACTTAAAACGCCCTATTAAGACTCGCTTTCGCTGCGGCTCCGTAGCTGAACTACTTAACCTTGCTGCATACCGTAACTCGTTGGCCCGTTCTACAAAAAGTACGTGGTTGTTCACATAAGGAACTTCCACTGCTTGTAAACATAGGGTTTCAGGTTCTATTTCACTCCCCTCCCGGGGTTCTTTTCACCTTTCCCTCACGGTACTATACGCTATCGGTCACCAGGTAGTATTTAGCCTTGGGGGGTGGTCCCCCCTGCTTCCCACAAGGTTTCACGTGTCTCGTGGTACTCTGGATTATACTCGAAAGTCTTCTTGTTTTATCTACAGGACTGTTACCTTCTTTGGTGGGCCTTTCCAGACCGCTTCGATTACAATAGCCTCTTTCTTAATGAGTATATCCGCAACCCCTAAAGAAAAATTCTTTAGGTTTGGGCTAATCCCCTTTCGCTCGCCGCTACTTAGGGAATCGAGTTTTCTTTCTCTTCCTCAGGGTACTTAGATGTTTCAGTTCCCCTGGTATGCCTCCTGCCTACCTATTTATTCAGTAGACGGTATCTAGGTATTAACCTAGATGGGTTTCCCCATTCGGAAATCCCCGGATCAAAACCTGCTTGCGGTTACCCGAGGCTTATCGCAGCTTACCACGTCCTTCTTCGGCTCCTGGTGCCAAGGCATTCACCCTATGCTCTTTCTAACTTGACCAGAAATTGTATGTTTTGCTTGTTCTCTACATTGTTCAGTTTTCAAGGTACAAAATGGACGTTACAGAAATCTTTGATTTCGTTGTAACTCCTTTCTCAGCGTTAGCTGAGCTTCCTATTTAAAAGATGCTTGTGGTGGAGATGAGGAGGATCGAACTCCTGACCCCCTGCGTGCAAGGCAGGTGCTCTCCCAGCTGAGCTACATCCCCACATTTGAAAGACTTGGTCTTTCAAAACTATACAGTGTAAGTTAAGCCAATTCTCCTTAGAAAGGAGGTGATCCAGCCGCACCTTCCGATACGGCTACCTTGTTACGACTTCACCCCAGTCATTGGTTTCACCTTCGGCAGCTTCTTCCAAAAGGTTAGATAGCTGACTTCGGGCGCCCCCAACTCCCATGGTGTGACGGGCGGTGTGTACAAGACCCGGGAACGCATTCACCGCGGCATTCTGATCCACGATTACTAGCAACTCCAGCTTCATGTGGGCGAGTTGCAGCCCACAATCCGAACTGAGACTGGCTTTTAGGATTGGCTCCCCCTTACGGGTTCGCTGCCCGTTGTACCAGCCATTGTAGCACGTGTGTAGCCCAGAACATAAGGGGCATGATGATTTGACGTCATCCCCACCTTCCTCCGAGTTATCCCCGGCAGTCTCTCTAGAGTGCCCACCCGAAGTGCTGGCAACTAAAGACAAGGGTTGCGCTCGTTGCGGGACTTAACCCAACATCTCACGACACGAGCTGACGACAACCATGCACCACCTGTCTCTCTGTCCCCGAAGGGATTTCACCGGTTAAGGTTCATGCAGAGGATGTCAAGTCCTGGTAAGGTTCTTCGCGTTGCTTCGAATTAAACCACATGCTCCGCTGCTTGTGCGGGTCCCCGTCAATTCCTTTGAGTTTCAGTCTTGCGACCGTACTCCCCAGGCGGAGTGCTTAATGCGTTAGCTGCGGCACCGAGGGTGGTACCCCCCGACACCTAGCACTCATCGTTTACGGCGTGGACTACCAGGGTATCTAATCCTGTTCGCTCCCCACGCTTTCGTGCCTCAGCGTCAGTTACAGTCCAGAGAGTCGCCTTCGCCACTGGTGTTCCTCCTAATATCTACGCATTTCACCGCTACACTAGGAATTCCACTCTCCTCTCCTGCACTCAAGCCAATAAGTTTCCAAGGCTTACTACGGTTGAGCCGTAGCCTTTCACCCCAGACTTTATCGGCCGCCTACGCACCCTTTACGCCCAGTGATTCCGGATAACGCTTGCCCCCTACGTATTACCGCGGCTGCTGGCACGTAGTTAGCCGGGGCTTCCTCCTAAGGTACCGTCATACTTCTTCCCTTAGGACAGAGCTTTACGACCCGAAGGCCTTCATCGCTCACGCGGCGTTGCTGCATCAGGGTTTCCCCCATTGTGCAATATTCCCCACTGCTGCCTCCCGTAGGAGTCTGGACCGTGTCTCAGTTCCAGTGTGGCCGATCACCCTCTCAGGTCGGCTACTGATCGTCGCCTTGGTAGGCCTTTACCCCACCAACTAGCTAATCAGACGCGGGCCCATCCTATACCGATAAATCTTTGACAGATACACCATGCGATCTATCTGTATCATGGGGTATTAATCCCGGTTTCCCGAGGCTATCCCCCTGTATAGGGCAGGTTGCCCACGCGTTACTCACCCGTCCGCCGCTAACTCATCTCAATTCCGGCCGAAGCTTTCATTAAGACTCGTTCGCTCGACTTGCATGTGTTAGGCACGCCGCCAGCGTTCATCCTGAGCCAGGATCAAACTCTCATAAAAAATCTTCGAGGTTTATTTCATAAATTGCTGGCTTAATTTCTTACACTGTGTAGTTTTCAAAGACCAATTTTGTTTTGTCGTGTTTTGACGACTTACTTATCATAACATAGTTTCTCTTTTATGTCAACCACTTTTTTATTACTAATTTTTAGGTGTTGCTCTTTTGTGGCGACAAGATATATCTTACCATGTATATTACTTGGAGTCAAATGGTAATTTATTCCTTCGTTTATTTTTTTGTATTATAAAATTTTACTATATCATTTCCCTTCACCCCTTGATTATATTTTATTTTTTACAAATAAATGCATATTGCTCAAAATATTTCAAACACTACCCTATAGGAGGGATGTTTATGAGAAACACAGTCAAGATTATAAAGGTTCGAAAAAATCCACATGGCGATCTTACAGATGTAATGATGGAGAATGGAAATATCTATTCCATTGAAGACGCTATATAATGGCGAAAGACGGAATTATAGAAGGGGTAAATGTAGGACGTGCTAAAAATGGACGAGAATTCCTAAGAGCTAATCCTAATCATGCACAAGAAGATAACTTAGATCAATTACCAACATTTCAATGATCTTGAAAAATACTTTAATAAGTAAGATAGTAGGTTTATGACAATCATTCTTAAAACCCTACTATCTTATCTTTCATTATTGATTTAGGAAATTTTTTAACATTTTCTAAAACGCTATTTCATTATTTTTTTCTTCTATTTAATCAGAATTTTTTACATTAAGTCTATTTTCGTTTTTTTCATGAAAACTAAATAGACGTGATGGTAACTTTCCTTTATCAATGGTTATATCACTTCCCATTTCATTTTTCATTTTATTAAAAGCTTCTCGTGCATTAGGATTGATAGGTATTTTATTCAATATTGATTCACCTCTCTCTAAATTTTTTATGATTCAGTTATTATTTTAGGTCATTACAAGTTTATCATACAAGACAATTTAAGGATAAATTGATAATTGGTTTCAAACATTTTTTATTAAAATTCTTCTATAATTTTTTACTGACTTATGCTCTTTTTCATAATCATAACTTCTCTATTTTTAGACATATTTCTATATTATGTACATAGGAGGAACTCTTGTCATCAAAACTTTTACAATCATCCTAGCTTTTACTCATAATACGCAAACAGAAGAAAAATACAGGAATCTAAATACCTGTAAGTTGTAAATATAAAATGAATTTAATTGCTTACATAAAAACTTTAAAATACATTTTAACAGTCTGTTTTCTCTCTATCTTTGTCATCATCTAGTATATTTTTCTTTTTGCTTTGCTTCCACATTTGATTTCCCAGTACAGCAGTCCCTGTCACTAAGATTCCCTGCATAATAGCATTTGCGATTTTTTTAGTAGTAGATATATCGCTTGTTAGTAAAGAAAAAACGATTGCAATTCCCAATAGAATAAATGGAATAAATCTATCTTCAATCATTCTTAAATTTTTCAAGAATACACCTAACACATATATGACAGCTATTATAATTATATTTTGCTCTAATACAAAACTAATGATATCCATTATAATATCCTCCAATCATTTTGACTTTGAAACTCCCATTAAGATATATGATTTTATTTGAATTATTCTACCATTCGACAAGATTTTGGTGTCCTCAATATGAATTGCTTATTTTTCAAAACATATTATCTGGTATATTATATAAATATGTCATGTTGTCATTATTTGCTATTTTTACAGAGTGTATTTAAATAGTTATCTTTATACTAAATTTCTTCTATATCTCATCCATTGGTTTATTATTCTCTCCATCTTTAACTTTGTCTCTCAATTCTTAATCTTTCTTTTTCTGTGATCGCATCTGACTTGCATAATTCCTCATACTGCTTAATCATACTTCTAATTTTACCATTGCTCTTGATTGTGCTTATAAATAAGTAGTCTGTCTATCCTATGCAACTAGAATTTATATTTGTATTCTTCTACTTTAAAGTTGCTAGAACTTTTTTCAGTTAATCTATTATTCGTTTTTACTTTGGCTAACACCTAATTCTTTCATGTTTTTGATCTCAACTGATTCTATTTTACTCTTACTGTTTAGATATATTTCTTCAGTTTTTATACTGTTGGAACTTCTTACTCTTTCCATATCACCACCTGAACACTATATGCTATTTGTTTATTTAAAAAATGAAAAAAGAACCAGTTATGGCTCTCTACTCTTAATTATATCTTCAATTTCCTTATCTAATTTCAAGTCTTGTAATAACTTTAAATATTCATCTGCATATACAAAGTCTCTTTCTCCATTTTGTGAAGCTCTAATTTTTTCATCATAGAATTCTTGAATTTTTATATATTCTTTTTTAGTATTATCATTGATTTTCTCATTAACTGGACACAAAAACTTATCACGATAATCTACAAAATCAATAAACTCTTTTTGCTCTTCCGCTTTTTCAATTAAATCGATATATGCTTGCCCTTCATGCTTCACATCAGAATATTTTCTTATAACGGTTCTTCTAAATTTTTTTATTGATTCTTGAAATCTTCTTTCTAGATCCTTTTCCCTATTATACTTATTCACTCTCATTGCTGTAAAATATCCCAAAAAAATACTAATTATCGGTATAATAATTCCTGAAACTATATTTACCCATTGAACATTATTAATCAAAATAATCCCCCCTTGATATTTTTAAAATCATCTATGTAAGAAAAACATCTTATATCAATCATTCGCAAGTTTTCACAATTTTTCTTGGTTTAGCTCCTCTTTATAAAAACTTGTTATCAAGGTCTATCCAAATAAAAATTACTAAAAAATTTCTTTAAATTTTATTTAACGTTAGATTATACACTAGCGTCTTCTTACGTTTAAATACCATATTATTCATCCTTTTCTGCTTTTAATATTTCTTTACAGAACAAGAGTATCCTTTATATTTCGATAGCAAGTTTCGACTTTTACTTCCATCTTCCTTAAATTATACCTTTGACGTTTCCATCAATTTGACCAAATCTCTTAAAGAAAAGCATTTTGGACCGAACCTGACTAAATAGGCTATTTGATCAGTCTACCTAATCGAATTCAGTCCATAAATTAACTAATCTATACACGCATCAAAAGGGAAGCATATTAAATTATTTGTTTGACTGTTGTTTTTTCTGTTTAGTTAAGTTATATTTGGTTTATTTCTGTCCAGAATTTTTCATAATAAAGGTTCTATAATAAATGTTGGGTAATAAATCCCTAACATTTACTTTTTGCAAAAAAATAAAGCACTTATTAAGAATGCCTGCTAAAATATAGTTGCTCACACCAAATTAAAGGAGGCATTCAATAAGTGCATAATAATCATATCAATTTTCTATTAAATTTAAAAGGGATTTTTGTAAAAAAAGTCATTAACAATTCTTCTCATATTGAAATTCATATTGAGACAAAGGTACGTCCTCATAAATGCCCTGTTTGTGGGTTAGTAACTACTAAGATACACCACTATAGATCTCAGCGTATCAAAGATCTACCTATTCAATTTAAAAATACTTATCTTTTTTTCAGAAAACGTCGTTATGTTTGTTCTTGTGGTAAAAAGTTTTATGAACATCTCGATTTTCTTCCTCGTTATCACAGAATGACAAATCGCTTAGTAGCTTATGCTATAGCAGAATTAAAAAATAATTATACTGTCCTTAGCGTAGTTAATAGACTTAACATTTCAATGCATACTGTTAATCGAATTTTTAATCACATTCAGTATTCTCTTCATTCTTTACCGGAGGTACTATCCATTGATGAGTTTAAAGGAAATTCAGGACGCTCTAGTATCATTGTATAATAGAAAAGGCAGGCATTCTAGAGAATACCCACCCCAACTATTGACATAGAACCCAAAAAGGTTCCAAGACATTATGTCTTGGAACTCTTGATTTTACTGGTGCGCCCAGAGAGATTCGAACTCCCGACCTTCTGATTCGTAGTCAGACACTCTATCCAGCTGAGCTATGAGCGCATATTTATCTTAATAAAAAAATGGAGGCGGCACCCAGATTTGAACTGGGGAATAAAGGTTTTGCAGACCTCTGCCTTACCACTTGGCTATGCCGCCGTAATTTGGTGACCCATCCGCGGCTCGAACGCGGGACACCTTGATTAAAAGTCAAGTGCTCTACCAACTGAGCTAATGGGTCATATGGCTGGGGTAGCAGGACTCGAACCTACGCATGCCAGAGTCAAAGTCTGGTGCCTTACCGACTTGGCTATACCCCAATATTTTTAAATGGGGTGGATGATGGGATTCGAACCCACGAATGCAGGAGCCACAATCCTGTGTCTTAACCACTTGACTACATCCACCATATCATGGAGCGGATGATGGGAATCGAACCCACGCTATCAGCTTGGAAGGCTGAAGTTCTACCATTGAACTACATCCGCATGTTTTGTGGAGCGGAAGACGAGATTCGAACTCGCGACCCTCGCCTTGGCAAGGCGATGCTCTACCACTGAGCCACTTCCGCATGTAATTTGTATTTAAAACTTCTTTCTTGCTTATTGCCCATTAGTGACGATACAACTAAGCGATTCACACAAAATCGTAGATTTTCGTTCTCTGCTTATACCACTGAGCCACTTCCGCATGTTTGGTGGAGGGAGATGGATTCGAACCATCGAAAGCTCAGCTAACGGATTTACAGTCCGCCCCCTTTGGCCACTCGGGAACCCCTCCATGTTTGTTTTGTGGAGCTGGCGAAGGGAATCGAACCCCCAACCTGCTGATTACAAGTCAGCTGCTCTACCGTTGAGCCACACCAGCACATAATTACTTTATGATCTTATTTTAATTTTAAATTGGCGACCCGGAAGGGGCTCGAACCCTCGACCTCCAGCGTGACAGGCTGGCATTCTAACCAACTGAACTACCGGGCCAAAATTGGTGGGCGCAATAGGGATCGAACCTATGACCCCCTGCTTGTAAGGCAGGTGCTCTCCCAGCTGAGCTATGCGCCCAATTTTTGGTGACCCATCCGGGAATCGAACCCGGGTTACCGCCGTGAAAGGGCGGTGTCTTGACCGCTTGACCAATGGGCCTTATAAATTTAATGGTAGCGGCGAGTGGACTCGAACCACCGACCTTCCGGGTATGAACCGGACGCTCTAGCCAGCTAAGCTACGCCGCCATTTGGTTGCGGAGACAGGATTTGAACCTGTGACCTTCGGGTTATGAGCCCGACGAGCTACCAACTGCTCCACTCCGCGATATTAATGAAATTATTGAAATCTGCGATTTCGTTTTAATTCCTTGCTCAGCAATAGCTGAGTTTCCTTATGATTTTTTATTAGGAATTGGTGCCGGGGACCGGAATCGAACCGGTACGGTCTTGAAGGACCGCAGGATTTTAAGTCCTGTGCGTCTGCCAGTTCCGCCACCCCGGCATTTTTGGCTCCTGAGGGGGGACTCGAACCCTCAACCTACCGGTTAACAGCCGGGTGCTCCACCATTGAGCTACTCAGGAATACCTAAACCAGCGACGACCTACTCTCCCAAGGCGCTTCCGCCTAAGTACCATCAGCGCTGAAGGGCTTAACTGCTGTGTTCGGTATGGGAACAGGTGTGACCCCTTCGCTGTTGTCACTGGATTTAGTTTCGTGGGACAAGATATATATTAACACATTTTTAACCTTTTGTCAATATGTTTTATCTTAACCGACGACAATTAATATCTTACCATGTATGCTTTGTTTTGTCAAGATATATTTTGTGTTTTTCTCAAACTTTATATACCTTTAAGCAACCGAAATTTCAAAATGATAATTTTGGAATTTGGTTGGCGCCGGTACATTTTGTGAAGCAACATGTACCTTCAAAACTGAACAATGTTAGAGTGTTTCTGGTCAAGTCCTCGACCTATTAGTATCGGTCAGCTGCAGACATTACTGCCCTTACACCTCCGACCTATCAACCAAGTGGTCTACTTGGGGTCTTACTCGCTTACGCGATGGGAAATCTTATCTTGAGGGGGGCTTCGCGCTTAGATGCCTTCAGCGCTTATCCCGTCCGTACGTAGCTACTCAGCCATGCTCCTGGCGGAACAACTGATACACCATAGGTACGTCCATCCCGGTCCTCTCGTACTAAGGACAGCTCCTCTCAAATTTCCTGCGCCCACAGCGGATAGGGACCGAACTGTCTCACGACGTTCTGAACCCAGCTCGCGTGCCTCTTTAATGGGCGAACAGCCCAACCCTTGGGACCTACTTCAGCCCCAGGATGAGACGAGCCGACATCGAGGTGCCAAACCTCCCCGTCGATGTGGACTCTTGGGGGAGATAAGCCTGTTATCCCCGGGGTAGCTTTTATCCGTTGAGCGATGGCCCTTCCACTCGGAACCACCGGATCACTAAGCCCGACTTTCGTCCTTGCTCGACCTGTATGTCTCGCAATCAAGCTCCCTTCTGCCTTTGCACTCTACGCGCGATTTCCAACCGCGCTGAGGGAACCTTTGGGCGCCTCCGTTACTTTTTGGGAGGCGACCGCCCCAGTCAAACTGCCCACCTGACAGTGTCCCAAAGCTGGATTCACAGCTTATGGTTAGAACTTCAGTATTACAAGAGTGGTATCCCAAGGACGACTCCCCTCAGACTGGCGTCCAAGGATCTAAGTCTCCCACCTATCCTGTACATGTAATACCAAAATCCAGTGTCAGGCTACAGTAAAGCTCCACGGGGTCTTTCCGTCCTGCTGCGGGTAACCGGCATCTTCACCGGTACTACAATTTCACCGAGTCTATTGTTGAGACAGTGCCCAAATCGTTACGCCTTTCGTGCGGGTCGGAACTTACCCGACAAGGAATTTCGCTACCTTAGGACCGTTATAGTTACGGCCGCCGTTTACTGGGGCTTAAGTTCAGTGCTTCGATTGCTCTAACACGTCCCCTTAACCTTCCAGCACCGGGCAGGCGTCAGCCCCTATACATCGTCTTTCGACTTAGCAGAGACCTGTGTTTTTGCTAAACAGTCGCTTGGGCCTATTCTCTGCGGCCACCTCAGGCTTTAACACCCTAACGTGGCACCCCTTCTCCCGAAGTTACGGGGTCATTTTGCCGAGTTCCTTAACAATAGTTCTCTCGCTCGTCTTAGGATTCTCTCCTCACCTACCTGTGTCGGTTTGCGGTACGGGCACCTAGATCTAACTAGAGGCTTTTCTTGACAGTGTGGAATCAGTAAGTTCGCTACTTAAATTTCGCTCCCCATCACCTTTTAGGATTGTCTAAGCGGATTTGCCTACCTAGACTCCCTACGGGCTTAGACGCACACAACCAACGGTGCGCTTGACCTATCCTCCTGTGTCACCCCATTGCTCAAACGATTTTCGGTGGTACAGGAATTTCAACCTGTTGTCCATCGCCTACGACTTTCGTCCTCGGCTTAGGTCCCGACTAACCCTGAGAGGACGAACCTTCCTCAGGAAACCTTAGGTTTTCGACGGGTAGGATTCTCACCTACCTCTCGCTACTCATGCCAACATTCTCTCTTCTATACAGTCCACCACTCCTTACGGTGTAGCTTCAGCCCGTATAGAATGCTCCCCTACCCCTGCCACAGAATCATTGCTATTCTCTAACGTATGATTTGAGCTTTTTGACAATCTGGCGAAAATTTTATTGTAATAAGTTCAAGGAAAATTTTCGCAAAGCTTACCTCCCGTTAGGGATTTCTTAAAGAATACCAATGATTCTGTGACAAGCCGTAGCTTCGGTGACAGATTTGAGCCCCGGTAATCTTCGGCGCAGGATCACTCGACTAGTGAGCTGTTACGCACTCTTTGAATGAATGGCTGCTTCTAAGCCAACATCCTAGTTGTCTGTGCAATCCCACATCCTTTTCCACTTAATCTGTACTTAGGGACCTTAGCTGACGGTCTGGGCTGTTTCCCTTTCGACTATGAATCTTATCACCCATAGTCTGACTCCCAGAGTAAAGATAACGGCATTCGGAGTTTGATAGTCTTCGGTAACCGGTGAGGGCCCCTAGGACATTCAGTGCTCTACCTCCGTATCTCAACCTCTGAGGCTAGCCCTAAAGCTATTTCGGGGAGAACCAGCTATCTCCGAGTTCGATTGGAATTTCTCCGCTATCCACAAGTCATCCCAGCCTTTTTCAACAGACATGGGTTCGGTCCTCCACGAAATTTTACTTCCGCTTCAACCTGCTCATGGATAGGTCACCCGGTTTCGGGTCTACGGCATACAACTTAAAACGCCCTATTAAGACTCGCTTTCGCTGCGGCTCCGTAGCTGAACTACTTAACCTTGCTGCATACCGTAACTCGTTGGCCCGTTCTACAAAAAGTACGTGGTTGTTCACATAAGGAACTTCCACTGCTTGTAAACATAGGGTTTCAGGTTCTATTTCACTCCCCTCCCGGGGTTCTTTTCACCTTTCCCTCACGGTACTATACGCTATCGGTCACCAGGTAGTATTTAGCCTTGGGGGGTGGTCCCCCCTGCTTCCCACAAGGTTTCACGTGTCTCGTGGTACTCTGGATTATACTCGAAAGTCTTCTTGTTTTATCTACAGGACTGTTACCTTCTTTGGTGGGCCTTTCCAGACCGCTTCGATTACAATAGCCTCTTTCTTAATGAGTATATCCGCAACCCCTAAAGAAAAATTCTTTAGGTTTGGGCTAATCCCCTTTCGCTCGCCGCTACTTAGGGAATCGAGTTTTCTTTCTCTTCCTCAGGGTACTTAGATGTTTCAGTTCCCCTGGTATGCCTCCTGCCTACCTATTTATTCAGTAGACGGTATCTAGGTATTAACCTAGATGGGTTTCCCCATTCGGAAATCCCCGGATCAAAACCTGCTTGCGGTTACCCGAGGCTTATCGCAGCTTACCACGTCCTTCTTCGGCTCCTGGTGCCAAGGCATTCACCCTATGCTCTTTCTAACTTGACCAGAAATTGTATGTTTTGCTTGTTCTCTACATTGTTCAGTTTTCAAGGTACACTTTATGAGTTAGTGGTTAGTCATTAGTGCTATCGAAATCCTTCTTGAGGATCTTTTACGACTAACTTCTAAATGTTTAACAACTAACACATTGGTCTTTCAAAACTATACAGTGTAAGTTAAGCCAATTCTCCTTAGAAAGGAGGTGATCCAGCCGCACCTTCCGATACGGCTACCTTGTTACGACTTCACCCCAGTCATTGGTTTCACCTTCGGCAGCTTCTTCCAAAAGGTTAGATAGCTGACTTCGGGCGCCCCCAACTCCCATGGTGTGACGGGCGGTGTGTACAAGACCCGGGAACGCATTCACCGCGGCATTCTGATCCACGATTACTAGCAACTCCAGCTTCATGTGGGCGAGTTGCAGCCCACAATCCGAACTGAGACTGGCTTTTAGGATTGGCTCCCCCTTACGGGTTCGCTGCCCGTTGTACCAGCCATTGTAGCACGTGTGTAGCCCAGAACATAAGGGGCATGATGATTTGACGTCATCCCCACCTTCCTCCGAGTTATCCCCGGCAGTCTCTCTAGAGTGCCCACCCGAAGTGCTGGCAACTAAAGACAAGGGTTGCGCTCGTTGCGGGACTTAACCCAACATCTCACGACACGAGCTGACGACAACCATGCACCACCTGTCTCTCTGTCCCCGAAGGGATTTCACCGGTTAAGGTTCATGCAGAGGATGTCAAGTCCTGGTAAGGTTCTTCGCGTTGCTTCGAATTAAACCACATGCTCCGCTGCTTGTGCGGGTCCCCGTCAATTCCTTTGAGTTTCAGTCTTGCGACCGTACTCCCCAGGCGGAGTGCTTAATGCGTTAGCTGCGGCACCGAGGGTGGTACCCCCCGACACCTAGCACTCATCGTTTACGGCGTGGACTACCAGGGTATCTAATCCTGTTCGCTCCCCACGCTTTCGTGCCTCAGCGTCAGTTACAGTCCAGAGAGTCGCCTTCGCCACTGGTGTTCCTCCTAATATCTACGCATTTCACCGCTACACTAGGAATTCCACTCTCCTCTCCTGCACTCAAGCCAATAAGTTTCCAAGGCTTACTACGGTTGAGCCGTAGCCTTTCACCCCAGACTTTATCGGCCGCCTACGCACCCTTTACGCCCAGTGATTCCGGATAACGCTTGCCCCCTACGTATTACCGCGGCTGCTGGCACGTAGTTAGCCGGGGCTTCCTCCTAAGGTACCGTCATACTTCTTCCCTTAGGACAGAGCTTTACGACCCGAAGGCCTTCATCGCTCACGCGGCGTTGCTGCATCAGGGTTTCCCCCATTGTGCAATATTCCCC
This sequence comes from Clostridiaceae bacterium 35-E11, assembly GCA_038396625.1. Classification (GTDB taxonomy): domain Bacteria; phylum Bacillota; class Clostridia; order Peptostreptococcales; family Thermotaleaceae. The sequence goes on along the minus strand of CP121688.1, from coordinate 1,586,369 downwards.
ACTGCTGCCTCCCGTAGGAGTCTGGACCGTGTCTCAGTTCCAGTGTGGCCGATCACCCTCTCAGGTCGGCTACTGATCGTCGCCTTGGTAGGCCTTTACCCCACCAACTAGCTAATCAGACGCGGGCCCATCCTATACCGATAAATCTTTGACAGATACACCATGCGATCTATCTGTATCATGGGGTATTAATCCCGGTTTCCCGAGGCTATCCCCCTGTATAGGGCAGGTTGCCCACGCGTTACTCACCCGTCCGCCGCTAACTCATCTTAATTCCGGCCGAAGCTTTCATTAAGACTCATTCGCTCGACTTGCATGTGTTAGGCACGCCGCCAGCGTTCATCCTGAGCCAGGATCAAACTCTCATAAAAAATCTTCGAGGTTTATTTCATAAATTGCTGGCTTAATTTCTTACACTGTGTAGTTTTCAAAGACCAATTTTGTTTTGTCGTGTTTTGACGACTTACTTATCATAACATAGTTTCTCTTTTATGTCAACCACTTTTTTATTGCTAATTTTTAGGTGTTGCTCTTTTGCGGCGACAAGATATATCTTACCATGTATATTATTTGAAGTCAACTGTTAATTTATTCTTTTAATTTTATATTATCCCATCCCTTTTAAAGGGACAAAATCTATTATGCCATCTAACTTAGTTTTTGTCAACTTATTTTTTGTTGATATATGTTTTATATCTATAGTACAATTGTTGTTTAATAAGTAACAACTCTAAGATTTTCGCTACTTTAAGGGAAGAAACAAGTGTTGTATAACCCCTAAATACCTTTACCCTAAAGGGCACTTTACCCTAAAGGGCACTTACAGAGCTGCAGTTCAGATCAAATTGAAGTCCCATCTGAGTTAAGTTTTATTTTATATAGAGAAAGCGGCAAAGCCTCTTTAGGTTTTTAGCTTATACCGCTTATATCTTTAAAGTTTATATTTATTTCTCATTATTTTAATAACTGTCGGATCGCTATATAAGTCATATTAGGCACGTTTTCAAATGTGTATCTCATATGAACTCTTTCTGTAATCTTATGCCCATCCTTTCCAAAGGTTCCTATGTTTACAACAGGTACGTTAATGGCCAATACATCATTCACATCGTAGAAATATTTTGTTTTCCATGATGGCATGTTTTTTCCAAGAGTTTCAATAGATTCTACATCATCACTCAATGCCATAAAACTCGAATCTGAAATATAAGGATAAAACATTCGTATTTTGATAGGGTTTTGACAATGCTTTTGTACTTTTTCAATAGATTGTTTTACTGCAGACAAAAGCATCTTTTCTTTTTCAGTTTTGCCCGTCATTTCGATTCGTGCAGAAAAAACAGATCCAAAGAATACAATAATTGCAGGAGATTTGTTTTCCATCCATTTCCATGCTTCTTCAATAACCTTTGTACTAAATATTCTTAAATCCAATGTTGGTTCTTTTTGATTAAGTGTTTTAGCAAAATCAAAAATATAATTTGTGAATTTTTCTCCATGTTTTTCTTGTAATTCATCATACATTTCTTGCCATGTATATACTCTATTCTTCCAAGGCAATTTAATGTATTTAACTTTACTTTTTTGACAATATTTTTTATATGAATCATTTACATGTTTTATCACATTCTCAAAAGCTTCTACTGCTTTTTCTCTAAACAACTTTATGACATCCGCAGGAGACATGCTATGGGTAAAAAAGTTATAATAAGCATAAGCAGCTAAAGCTGTTTGGACCGTATATCCTTCCTTGAAATCTGATTGTTTTAATGAAATAGGTGGAATGGTGATTTCTCCTTGTGCTTCATCACAAAGCTCTGTATTTAACTCTATTAGCTTTGTAAGCTCTGCAATGATTAAGTTAGGATCAAGTCCTCCATATGCTTGACCCACATGTGTTTCTTTCCCTATTACATAGAAAGATGGCAAGAGCTTTCCTATACTTCCAAAGTATACATATCTATTAATATCTGTTAGATTATATCCTGTTGAGTAATCTGCATTAATACATGCAATATATTCAAAACCTTCTTGTTCTTTTAATTTTTTAAATTCTTTTAATCCCGTAAGAATTCCATGTGAATTATCCTCCTCATCACATTCAGCATAGGCCACTATATTTCCATCAAGTTCTTCAGGGTGCTCCGAAAAATATTTAATTAAATACATATGACCTGCAACCCCTGATTTCATATCTAGAGCTCCCCGCCCAAACATATATTCTTTAGATAATATATCTTTTTTTACTTCTTCATCTACGTTCATCCCAAGGAGTAATTCCGGTAATTTATCAGGAGAAAACGCATATTCCTTAATTTCTCCAAAATCATCTACTCCTACGGTATCTATATGTCCAATAAGTATAATCGTTTTGTTAGACTGCCCTTTTGTACCTTTTACATACGCATATGTACTATGTCTATCCACAAAATCATCTATAGTTTTTACCATTTTCACTTGATTAGGATACTTTTTAAAATAATCAAGTTCCATATAATAATCATATATTTTTTGTGCACAATTTGTTTCTCCCTTGCCCTCTCTTACGATGCTTGGTATAGCAACCAACTCTTTCGTAATTTTTTTTACTTCTTCATAACAGTTCAAATACATATAATATTCCTCCTTGTTTATAATAGATAATTTATTGCATAAAAATTATTTTAATGTGTAAAGAATCATAATTTATAAAAATATATCAAAAATACGCTTCTTTATCTTTAAAATTTTAAGTGCATCGTATAAGTTTTTTATTTTTACTTTAATGTTATTATTGCAAAAAACATGCCATTTTTACTTTGAAAACTTACACTATATATAATAAATTAAAAACCTTATATTCTAATGCTTTTGGGCCCTATTTTTTAAAACTAATAGATTAAACAAATTAAGGAAAAGGTAAAAACAAGGCAATTTTTTTTTAAATTATAAAAAAAATTTGCCTTGTTTTTACCCTTTATTAGAAAATTTTTACCTTTTTATAGAAATTTTAAATTTGTCTAAAAGATTATATTTATTTAGTTTATACTGAAGTGATTGCCTTGAAATTTTCAGCTTTTTTGCTGCTTCTATCAAATTTCTTGATTCATTTATTGCCATAACGATCATTTTCTTTTCATAATTAGCCATTCGCTCTGGTAGTGAAAGATTATTAGTTATGCTATGAAGATCATTTTCTTTTGCGCGTTGGTTGAACATAAATTCTGGAATATCTTGCATAGTTATGATATTTGCTTGTGCTACGTTAAAAGCACCTTCTATAATATTTTTCAACTCTCTTACATTTCCTGGCCAGTTATAGCTATCAAATAAGTTTTTTACTAAGTCACTTAGACCAAAAATATTTCTTCTCATTTCATAATTATATTTTTTTATAAAGTAATCTGAAAGAATTGTGATATCTTCTTTTCTTTCTCTAAGAGGTGGCAGATTTATTTGTACTACTCCAATTCTATAAAATAAATCTTCTCTAATTTTATTTGCTTCTATTGCTTTTATAGGATCTTCATTCATTGCAGAAACAATTCTTACATCTATATAAATATCTTTAGATTCTCCCACTCTTCTTATCTTTTTTTCTTCAAGAACCTTTAATATTTTTGACTGCATAGCAATGTCCATAGAATTAATTTCATCAAGAAAAATAGTTCCATGGTTGGCTATTTCAAATAGCCCCTTTCTGTCTTGTGCATCCGTATAGCTACCTTTAACAGTTCCAAAGAGAATACTTTCAAGAAGTGAATTAGGAATCGCGGCACAATTTTGAGAAACAAAGGGTCCTTCAGATCTGTTGCTATGGCTATGAATAGACTGAGCAAACAATTCTTTTCCTGTTCCAGTTTCTCCTACAATCAGAACCGGAGAATTTGTCACTGCAATCCTTCTCACTTTACTTTTAATATCAAGCAACTTATCATTATTTGTAATGATATCCTCTAGTGTATAAAGATCTGTTTGACTTTTTACATTCAGATCCTTTGTCTGAATCACATCACTTTTAAAGACTTCATCTAAAAAAACAGATGCCTCTATTACACCGATTATTTCATGGTTTGCTTTTATAGGAAATGTGGCGTTCAATAGATAAATCGTTTCACCTTTATAGTTAATAGCTTTCTGTTTCTCATTAATCAATGGCTTACCATTTTTCAAGACTCTCATAACACTACTAGTTTCTTCCGTAAGATTGGGGTATATTTCTAAAATATGTCTCCCTGTTACCTCTGCATTTTTAAAGTTATTGATATCAGATGAAATCATAGTTGAATATTCAACAAATCCATTTCTATCTGTAATTAAGACAGCATCTGTTTTTTCATACAACCCTAATATTTGCTCTAAATACTTACTCAACATGAAATTCTACCTCCATAAAGAGTTTTCCAACCCGTTCTCTAAAACATGTTTCTTTTCTTATCATACAACATACATCTATAAGAGAAAAGTTATTATATATATCAATTAAATTATAAATTTTTTTAAAAAAAGAATCCAGAATGAAAAAATTCATTCTGGATTCTTCTTTAAAGTTCAAACCAGCGACGACCTACTCTCCCAAGGCGCTTCCGCCTAAGTACCATCAGCGCTGAAGGGCTTAACTGCTGTGTTCGGTATGGGAACAGGTGTGACCCCTTCGCTGTTGTCACTGGATATAGTTTCGTGGGACAAGATATATATTAACACATTTTTAACCTTTTGTCAATATGTTTTATCTTAACCGACGACAATTAATATCTTACCATGTATGCTTTGTTTTGTCAAGATATATTTTGTGTTTTTCTCAAACTTTATATACCTTTAAGCAAGCGAAATTTCAAAATGATAATTTTGGAATTTAGTTGGCGCCGGTACATTTTGTGAAGCAACATGTACCTTCAAAACTGAACAATGTTAGAGTGTTTCTGGTCAAGTCCTCGACCTATTAGTATCGGTCAGCTGCAGACATTACTGCCCTTACACCTCCGACCTATCAACCAAGTGGTCTACTTGGGGTCTTACTCGCTTACGCGATGGGAAATCTTATCTTGAGGGGGGCTTCGCGCTTAGATGCCTTCAGCGCTTATCCCGTCCGTACGTAGCTACTCAGCCATGCTCCTGGCGGAACAACTGATACACCATAGGTACGTCCATCCCGGTCCTCTCGTACTAAGGACAGCTCCTCTCAAATTTCCTGCGCCCACAGCGGATAGGGACCGAACTGTCTCACGACGTTCTGAACCCAGCTCGCGTGCCTCTTTAATGGGCGAACAGCCCAACCCTTGGGACCTACTTCAGCCCCAGGATGAGACGAGCCGACATCGAGGTGCCAAACCTCCCCGTCGATGTGGACTCTTGGGGGAGATAAGCCTGTTATCCCCGGGGTAGCTTTTATCCGTTGAGCGATGGCCCTTCCACTCGGAACCACCGGATCACTAAGCCCGACTTTCGTCCTTGCTCGACCTGTATGTCTCGCAATCAAGCTCCCTTCTGCCTTTGCACTCTACGCGCGATTTCCAACCGCGCTGAGGGAACCTTTGGGCGCCTCCGTTACTTTTTGGGAGGCGACCGCCCCAGTCAAACTGCCCACCTGACAGTGTCCCAAAGCTGGATTCACAGCTTATGGTTAGAACTTCAGTATTACAAGAGTGGTATCCCAAGGACGACTCCCCTCAGACTGGCGTCCAAGGATCTAAGTCTCCCACCTATCCTGTACATGTAATACCAAAATCCAGTGTCAGGCTACAGTAAAGCTCCACGGGGTCTTTCCGTCCTGCTGCGGGTAACCGGCATCTTCACCGGTACTACAATTTCACCGAGTCTATTGTTGAGACAGTGCCCAAATCGTTACGCCTTTCGTGCGGGTCGGAACTTACCCGACAAGGAATTTCGCTACCTTAGGACCGTTATAGTTACGGCCGCCGTTTACTGGGGCTTAAGTTCAGTGCTTCGATTGCTCTAACACGTCCCCTTAACCTTCCAGCACCGGGCAGGCGTCAGCCCCTATACATCGTCTTTCGACTTAGCAGAGACCTGTGTTTTTGCTAAACAGTCGCTTGGGCCTATTCTCTGCGGCCACCTCAGGCTTTAACACCCTAACGTGGCACCCCTTCTCCCGAAGTTACGGGGTCATTTTGCCGAGTTCCTTAACAATAGTTCTCTCGCTCGTCTTAGGATTCTCTCCTCACCTACCTGTGTCGGTTTGCGGTACGGGCACCTAGATCTAACTAGAGGCTTTTCTTGACAGTGTGGAATCAGTAAGTTCGCTACTTAAATTTCGCTCCCCATCACCTTTTAGGATTGTCTAAGCGGATTTGCCTACCTAGACTCCCTACGGGCTTAGACGCACACAACCAACGGTGCGCTTGACCTATCCTCCTGTGTCACCCCATTGCTCAAACGATTTTCGGTGGTACAGGAATTTCAACCTGTTGTCCATCGCCTACGACTTTCGTCCTCGGCTTAGGTCCCGACTAACCCTGAGAGGACGAACCTTCCTCAGGAAACCTTAGGTTTTCGACGGGTAGGATTCTCACCTACCTCTCGCTACTCATGCCAACATTCTCTCTTCTATACAGTCCACCACTCCTTACGGTGTAGCTTCAGCCCGTATAGAATGCTCCCCTACCCCTGCCACAGAATCATTGCTATTCTCTAACGTATGATTTGAGCTTTTTGACAATCTGGCGAAAATTTTATTGTAATAAGTTCAAGGAAAATTTTCGCAAAGCTTACCTCCCGTTAGGGATTTCTTAAAGAATACCAATGATTCTGTGACAAGCCGTAGCTTCGGTGACAGATTTGAGCCCCGGTAATCTTCGGCGCAGGATCACTCGACTAGTGAGCTGTTACGCACTCTTTGAATGAATGGCTGCTTCTAAGCCAACATCCTAGTTGTCTGTGCAATCCCACATCCTTTTCCACTTAATCTGTACTTAGGGACCTTAGCTGACGGTCTGGGCTGTTTCCCTTTCGACTATGAATCTTATCACCCATAGTCTGACTCCCAGAGTAAAGATAACGGCATTCGGAGTTTGATAGTCTTCGGTAACCGGTGAGGGCCCCTAGGACATTCAGTGCTCTACCTCCGTATCTCAACCTCTGAGGCTAGCCCTAAAGCTATTTCGGGGAGAACCAGCTATCTCCGAGTTCGATTGGAATTTCTCCGCTATCCACAAGTCATCCCAGCCTTTTTCAACAGACATGGGTTCGGTCCTCCACGAAATTTTACTTCCGCTTCAACCTGCTCATGGATAGGTCACCCGGTTTCGGGTCTACGGCATACAACTTAAAACGCCCTATTAAGACTCGCTTTCGCTGCGGCTCCGTAGCTGAACTACTTAACCTTGCTGCATACCGTAACTCGTTGGCCCGTTCTACAAAAAGTACGTGGTTGTTCACATAAGGAACTTCCACTGCTTGTAAACATAGGGTTTCAGGTTCTATTTCACTCCCCTCCCGGGGTTCTTTTCACCTTTCCCTCACGGTACTATACGCTATCGGTCACCAGGTAGTATTTAGCCTTGGGGGGTGGTCCCCCCTGCTTCCCACAAGGTTTCACGTGTCTCGTGGTACTCTGGATTATACTCGAAAGTCTTCTTGTTTTATCTACAGGACTGTTACCTTCTTTGGTGGGCCTTTCCAGACCGCTTCGATTACAATAGCCTCTTTCTTAATGAGTATATCCGCAACCCCTAAAGAAAAATTCTTTAGGTTTGGGCTAATCCCCTTTCGCTCGCCGCTACTTAGGGAATCGAGTTTTCTTTCTCTTCCTCAGGGTACTTAGATGTTTCAGTTCCCCTGGTATGCCTCCTGCCTACCTATTTATTCAGTAGACGGTATCTAGGTATTAACCTAGATGGGTTTCCCCATTCGGAAATCCCCGGATCAAAACCTGCTTGCGGTTACCCGAGGCTTATCGCAGCTTACCACGTCCTTCTTCGGCTCCTGGTGCCAAGGCATTCACCCTATGCTCTTTCTAACTTGACCAGAAATTGTATGTTTTGCTTGTTCTCTACATTGTTCAGTTTTCAAGGTACAAAATGGACGTTACAGAAATCTTTGATTTCGTTGTAACTCCTTTCTCAGCGTTAGCTGAGCTTCCTATTTAAAAGATGCTTGTGGTGGAGATGAGGAGGATCGAACTCCTGACCCCCTGCGTGCAAGGCAGGTGCTCTCCCAGCTGAGCTACATCCCCACATTTGAAAGACTTGGTCTTTCAAAACTATACAGTGTAAGTTAAGCCAATTCTCCTTAGAAAGGAGGTGATCCAGCCGCACCTTCCGATACGGCTACCTTGTTACGACTTCACCCCAGTCATTGGTTTCACCTTCGGCAGCTTCTTCCAAAAGGTTAGATAGCTGACTTCGGGCGCCCCCAACTCCCATGGTGTGACGGGCGGTGTGTACAAGACCCGGGAACGCATTCACCGCGGCATTCTGATCCACGATTACTAGCAACTCCAGCTTCATGTGGGCGAGTTGCAGCCCACAATCCGAACTGAGACTGGCTTTTAGGATTGGCTCCCCCTTACGGGTTCGCTGCCCGTTGTACCAGCCATTGTAGCACGTGTGTAGCCCAGAACATAAGGGGCATGATGATTTGACGTCATCCCCACCTTCCTCCGAGTTATCCCCGGCAGTCTCTCTAGAGTGCCCACCCGAAGTGCTGGCAACTAAAGACAAGGGTTGCGCTCGTTGCGGGACTTAACCCAACATCTCACGACACGAGCTGACGACAACCATGCACCACCTGTCTCTCTGTCCCCGAAGGGATTTCACCGGTTAAGGTTCATGCAGAGGATGTCAAGTCCTGGTAAGGTTCTTCGCGTTGCTTCGAATTAAACCACATGCTCCGCTGCTTGTGCGGGTCCCCGTCAATTCCTTTGAGTTTCAGTCTTGCGACCGTACTCCCCAGGCGGAGTGCTTAATGCGTTAGCTGCGGCACCGAGGGTGGTACCCCCCGACACCTAGCACTCATCGTTTACGGCGTGGACTACCAGGGTATCTAATCCTGTTCGCTCCCCACGCTTTCGTGCCTCAGCGTCAGTTACAGTCCAGAGAGTCGCCTTCGCCACTGGTGTTCCTCCTAATATCTACGCATTTCACCGCTACACTAGGAATTCCACTCTCCTCTCCTGCACTCAAGCCAATAAGTTTCCAAGGCTTACTACGGTTGAGCCGTAGCCTTTCACCCCAGACTTTATCGGCCGCCTACGCACCCTTTACGCCCAGTGATTCCGGATAACGCTTGCCCCCTACGTATTACCGCGGCTGCTGGCACGTAGTTAGCCGGGGCTTCCTCCTAAGGTACCGTCATACTTCTTCCCTTAGGACAGAGCTTTACGACCCGAAGGCCTTCATCGCTCACGCGGCGTTGCTGCATCAGGGTTTCCCCCATTGTGCAATATTCCCCACTGCTGCCTCCCGTAGGAGTCTGGACCGTGTCTCAGTTCCAGTGTGGCCGATCACCCTCTCAGGTCGGCTACTGATCGTCGCCTTGGTAGGCCTTTACCCCACCAACTAGCTAATCAGACGCGGGCCCATCCTATACCGATAAATCTTTGACAGATACACCATGCGATCTATCTGTATCATGGGGTATTAATCCCGGTTTCCCGAGGCTATCCCCCTGTATAGGGCAGGTTGCCCACGCGTTACTCACCCGTCCGCCGCTAACTCATCTTAATTCCGGCCGAAGCTTTCATTAAGACTCATTCGCTCGACTTGCATGTGTTAGGCACGCCGCCAGCGTTCATCCTGAGCCAGGATCAAACTCTCATAAAAAATCTTCGAGGTTTATTTCATAAATTGCTGGCTTAATTTCTTACACTGTGTAGTTTTCAAAGACCAATTTTGTTTTGTCGTATTTTGACGACTCATCTATCTTAGCATGTTTTTCATCTTGTGTCAATCACTTTTTTTAGTAATTCTTATCTAGTCCTTCGTAGTGACGACAAAATCCATTTTACCATGTATATGACTTCAAATCAACTGGTAATTTATTCTTGTGGTAAATTGGCATTTTGAAAAGGCACAAAACATATGTTAACATAAATTTTCATGCACGTCAATATTTTTATGTGATTTTCTTTATTGATTTTAGGTAGGTTAAAATATCCTTATTAGTATATACATTTTTTTCTCTTTTATACACATGGTCAACAAAGCTAAATACACCCAATGAAATACGCATTTATAAACTTTTACATACAATTGGAAAGGTCCACGCATACAGACTACGTGAACCTTAATAGCTTTTGTCATCTGATTTTGGTGCAATAAGCCCCTATGCAATTTTATTTAATCTGCTCCATACCTTTTTTAAAAGCTTCGATATTTATTTCCACAAATTTTTCCTTAACACTATCTTTTACAACTTCTTCCCAATTTACTTCATCTAACCCCATAGCTTTTGCAAGAGCACCCACCATGACTACATTCATTGTTTTGATGTTGCCTAATTCTTTTGCTATATTAGCAGCTTTAAAAATTGTCGTATTTGCTTTTTCATTTAATATCTGTATAACATTTTCAGGGTATCGAGCACTGCCTACCAAAATGGGTGCTGAAGGAATCTCATAGTCATTTACTACAACCTTCCCACCCACTCTTAAATGATCTAACCATCTTAATGCTTCCATTTTTTCAAATGCAACTACAACATCTGCTTGCCCTTTTCCAATAATTGGAGAATATACTTTTTCGCCAAACCTCACTTGTGTCGTAACACTTCCCCCACGTTGTGCCATTCCATGTACTTCAGACATTTTTACATCGTAACCAGCACGGATTAAACCTTGAGCCAAAATTTTACTGGCTAAAATAATACCTTGCCCTCCTACACCAACTAATAAAACATTTTTAACATCAGACACCTTATTCACCCACCTTTTCAATGGCATCAAATGGACATGCTTGAAGACAAACATCACACCCTACACACATATCTTGATCAATTTTTGATTTTTTATCAAAGGAAATAGCGGGACACCCTGTTTTGGTACATATTTTACACGCCCTGCATTTTTCTTCATTTACTTTACAGATCACTCTTTGATGCCCAAATTTTTTAATATCCTCAGGAGATGGCTTTTTCAATACACATGGCCATTCTGTAATAATTACCGTAGGCTCTGTACTATTTAATGCATCATCAATGGTTTTCTTGCAAGCCTCTAAATCTAATGGATTAATCACAAATATATTTTCTTTCTTTATGCCTACTGCCTCACAAAGTAAAGGAATATTGATCGAATGGGTTTTGTCTCCTCCAAGTGTATATCCTGTACCAGGATTTTCCTGATGCCCAGTCATACCCGTAATTCTATTATCTAATATGACGGTTACAGCATTTCCTTGATTATAAACAATATTCATTAAGCCAGTAACGCCAGAGTGAAAGAAAGTAGAATCTCCAATCACGCCTATAACCTTCTTGTCAACATCATGAAAACCAAAGGCTTTTTGAGCACCATGTCCTGCACTAACACTAGCACCCATACAAATGCAAGTATCCATTGCCGCCAATGGCTCAGATGCCCCTAATGTATAACATCCTATATCCCCAGTAATCATTACGTTTTTCTTCTTTGCTAGCATATAGAAGAATCCTCTATGTGGACATCCTGCACACATTGTTGGTGGTCGTCCTACTACTTCTGCTTCACTGTATTGAATCGTCGGTCTTTCTTCTCCTAATATAGCTTTCGCAATAATATCAGGGTTTAACTCTCCCACCCTTGGAATTACTTCTTTTCCTATACATTCTATACCTGCTGCTTTTACCTGTTCTTCAATATAAGGTTCTAATTCTTCAATAATGTATAACGTTTCAACTTGCTCGGCAAATTCTTTGATTTTTTGCATAGGTAATGGAAAAGTAAATCCTAGCTTTAGGAAGGATGCTTTTTCTCCAAAAACTTCTTTGGCATATTGATAAGCAACACCTGAAGTAATAATTCCTATTTTTTTGTCATTCCATTCTATTTTGTTTAAATCAGTGTGGTTACTAAATTCCTCTAGTTTCTTTAATCTCGCTTCTACCTTCACATGGAGCACTCGGCCATTTGCAGGTACTGCTACATACTTTGGTATATTCTTGGTATAAGGTTTAATCCCCACTTCTTCTCTTTCATAAAATTCTACCAAACCTTTACTGTGACAAATTCTTGTGGTTACTCTAAACAATACTGGTGTATCATAGGTTTCACTGATTTCTAGGGCCTTTTTTACAAAGTCTTTTGCTTCTTGACTATCACTAGGCTCAACCATAGCTGCCTTTGAAAACTTAGCATAATATCTATTGTCTTGTTCATTTTGGGAGCTGTGCATCCCTGGATCGTCTGCTGATACAAGAACCAATCCTCCATTAACACCTGTATAAGCATAAGTAAACAATGGGTCTGCAGCTACATTCACACCAACATGCTTCATAGCTGCTAAAGATCTTGCCCCAGCTATAGATGCCCCAACAGCTCCTTCCAAAGCTACTTTTTCATTTGGTGCCCACTCGGCATAGATGTGCTTTTTATAAGATGCTACATTTTCTAAAATTTCAGTACTAGGTGTTCCAGGATAAGCGGATGCAAAAGTAATCCCAGCTTCATATGCCCCACGAGCAATCGCTTCATTTCCTGTTAAAAAAGCTTTCATTTTTTCACTCCCCTTTAATAGATCTATTTTTTTGTGCAATAACACTTCCTAGCATAATTGCATTTAACTTGTCTTTGTGTGTATCAGCTCTTGAAACTAAAACAACAGGTGCCTTCGTACCCATAACAATTCCTGCTGATTCTGCATTGGCAAAATACGTCAACGCTTTTCCGATGCCATTTCCCATCTCAATGGTAGGAACTAGCAAAACATCTGCATCCCCAGCTACCTCACTATCAAATTTTTTGGTTTTTGCAGCCTCCTTTGATATAGCTAAATCAAGTGCTAAAGGTCCATCAAGTATTACATCTTCACCAAATTCTCCATCTCTACTTTTTTGTTTTAAGGCATCTGCATCAATGGTAGCTGGCATTTTAGGATTTACTTTCTCTTTAGCTGCCAAACATGCGATCTTTACAGTTTCTATTCCCATAGCCTTTGTCACTTGTATAACATTCTTTGTGATGTCAACTTTTTCTTCTAAGTTTGGAGCGATATTCATACCCCCATCTGTTAAAAATATCAATTTGTGGTAAGCAGGAACTTGATAAACCATTACATGACTTAGCTGCCTATCAGTTCTAAGACCAATTTCTTTATCCAGAACTGCTTTTAATAAAATAGCCGTATCTAGCAATCCTTTCATGACAAAATCAGCTTTTCCTGAACTTACCAAAGATACTGCTGTTTTTGCTGCTTCATCAAATTCTTTGCAATCCATTATTTTATATTGATCAATGCACAATTTATGCTCTTTTGCAATTTTTTGAATCTCTTCCAGATCCCCTACAAGAATAGGATCAACAATTCCTAATTCTGCTGCATTACAAACTGCAACTAAAATCTCTTCATCTTGTGCAGCAGCTACTGCAAGCTTCATTTTTGATTGTTGCTGTGCTACTTTTAACAGTGCTTCAAAATTTTTAATCATTTCATCACCTCTCTATAAAATTTTTATTGATGGTTAAAATTTTTTAATAATATCCATTAAAAAAATTTTATGTACTTACACAATCTCAGCGTATTCAATTGAAAATTTTTTCAAACATCATATTCTTTGTTTTCAGAATTATTATACTATATTTCTTGCAATTATGCTAGACCTTTCCTGATAGAAAGAAAACACCAATAATTATCGGTGTTTTCTTCCTCGATCCAATGCTTCTAATTTTTTCACACATTGCTGGGTAACCTCATCCTCTGGATCCAGCTGCATGGCTTTTTCGAGAACTTCTTTTGCTAATTCTAACTTGCCTTGTTCCATGTAGAGCATACCCAAATTTGACAATATTTCGTTATCATCACCTTTGAAACGAAGGGCTTTTTGAAAGTGCTTCTCTGCTTTGTCGAATTCGTTTAACATAGCATAGCATAATCCTAACTCATTCCAAGTATCTACTTGCGTTGGTTTTATTGCCAATATTTTTTTTAAATACGTTATAGCTCTATTCACATCCCCTAATTGTCTATATCCTAACGCAATAAAAAACAAAAGATTCCACCATTCAGCATATTTTTCAAGTAAGGGGACTAGTTTTTCAATGCCTAAAGCAGGTTGATTATTTAGAATAAAGGTGTAGCCTTCTTCATATTGTATCTGATCCTTAATAGACGCCAGTTGAAAAAGCACCTCATTCTTTTTTTCTTCAGGAATCTCTAAGCTTAAGCATTCTTCCCAAGTCAGTTCTGCCTTCTTAAACAATTGCTGATTTGCATAGTGAAAGCCCAAATGATAATAAGCTTGATAAAACGTTGGATATTTTTCAATCATAATCTCTAGTACTTCCACTGCTTCCTTTTTATAATCATTTTTGGCATCTACATCCTCTGACTTTTTAGCAATATCCTCACAACATCGAGCATAGTTATATAAGGCATTGATATTATTTTCATCTAATAAAAGTAATGCTTTAAAGTAAAGAAGAGCCTCCAAAAACTTTTCTTTTTCTGCTAGTTTAAGTCCTTCATAACAGATATAATCTTTGATCTTTTCGTCAAATTTGCATAAAAAAGTTTTGTAAGATGGTATGTATTTAAACTCGCTATCTAATCCCATTAAGTAGATCATTCCTCTAGCCATACTGGCTAAAGAAATATCTGACGTATTTTTTTCATCTTTTATCGTCTTTGTTAGTTCTTTGATATGAATAGGAATAGGAATATCTTTCAAAACCTCAAAATTATATGCTTCTACATGAGCATCTTTTTTTAACTCTATAAACACAACCTGATCTAATTCATTTTTAAGATATTTTTCTATTCGTTTAAACATTCTCGGCCTCCCAAATGATTATTCTTCTTTAGATTATATCCTATTTTCATAAAATATTGCAATTAATACCCAATCTCCTATTTATTTATGTTTTTTTTAAATCGATATTTTAACATATTTTTGTATTTTATCCTTGTTCATCCTGCTTATATAATGTTTTTTTATTACATATATATTAATACTTTAGAGATACTGAATAGTAGAGGTGATTTTATGCAAACAGAAATCGTTGCTGTAAGAAAGTATGCTGACGGCACCATTGAAAGTGTAAAGCTAAATGATGGCAATGTTCTATCTATTGATAGAGCCATTCAAGCTACCAAAGCAGGATTCATTGATAATGTCCGTATCGAATTAAATGCCAATGGTGAAGAATACTTGCTTCCAAATGCATTTATCAACGTACCAGACACATTAGATGCGTTCCCTGAATTTTAGTAAAAAAAAGGTGGCCCTTATGGTCACCTTATTTATATATATTTCTCATAAACATTCTTTTTCGCCTTGATGTGCCACTTAAAATATCAAATAATAATCCTCTGTAGACCATGGCAAAGGATAAAAGAATTTGCCCAATTACATAAAAAACAAAACCATTAGATAATGATAGAAACGATATACTGCCTAAGAATGACCCCCATAGCAACCTCTTCCCCATCATAACATACAGGAATATGACTAAAATAATATTAGGAATAAACCAATCTATCCAATTTTCTTTCACAAAATCAATACAATAAGTAAAACTGTCACCAACCATATAATCTTTTTGATAAATAACCTCAGGCAAACAATTAAAAAGAATGAATGCTGCTCCCTGCAAGAATAGCCACAATGAAATAGGTCCTATTCCTATATTAAGAATTGGACGCAAGAAAAGACTAGCACCATAATTCACAAACCATATAACAATCATCACCACATATATTTTCCAAATATATACCTTAAATCCATACTTAAAATCCTCAAAGCTTATCTTGCCATGTCGAATAATATTTTCTATTAGATATAAATAATTGGAAATCACGGCACTTTGAATGAGTGTAGCTATGATACCTCCCAAAATCCAAAATAGAGATGCTACACGCAATAAAACGCCCAAAAGAATGGAGTACACTAATCCAGTAAATATAATAGGCCAATTGTTCAACGTTAATCGAATACTTTTAGGAATAATGGTGCGATTTGTCTCCCAAATATCTTGTAAAACATTCATTTCCCTTCCTCCTTTACATAGGAATTTGATTATATTTTGCTTTCACAAAAACTTTTCGTTCTAATTCATACTGAAACAAAATTGTCGTTAATTTTTCTTTAATTTGATCACCAGTAGGATTATTTATAATCGATACTACATCATATCGAAAGTTTTCAAAATGCACTTTTTTCAAAATCTGTTTTACAGGAACACCTCTGTACTGTGGCAAATATTTTTCAATATTTTTTTCATCATGTAAAAATTCATGAATCCTATGCTGAAAATTTTCTCTTTCAACATTAGTAAAGCAAGTAAGTAAAGAACCCCTGCCTTGCGCAAAATAATCTAATTTAAGAATCTCTTTAAAAACCGCTTCATTCTCAAATTCTTTTTCTTTATAAAAATACAATAATATTTCATACAAAGCTTTTTTGCTGTGAGAGATATGATGATATCCTCTTTCTTCCCAGTAATCTGCCAGTGCATGATAAAAATCTGATGGATTTTTATAAAAATTAGTCAATAGATAGTTTATAGCGTTTGTTAAGCTATGGGAATTATAAAAGTGTTCTACCATCTCTTCTATCATTTTTAGCTTTAAAATATCATCATAACGCATGTATTGATTAGATAAAACTTCATAAGGCGCTTCCTCATGAAATATATAGCCATGCAAATCTTTATCCTTTCTGATCCCTGATCCTTTTAACAGTTTGAGAAACCCTAACTGCAATTTTTCTGGATTTAATCGATACACATCATCAAAGGATTGCTTAAATCGATTAAAATCTTCGTAGGGTAATCCAGCAATCAAGTCTAAATGCAGATGAATATTTTTAAAACTAGATATTTTCCTCACCACATCGCTTAATATTCCAAAATCCACCCTTCGGTCTATACTTTTCATGGTTTTATCATAGGTGGTTTGTACACCTATTTCAAATTGAAACAATCCTTCTCTTACAGTTGATAGAAAATCCAAGATTTCATGATCTAGTAAATCTGCTGTGATTTCAAAATGAAAATTGGTATAGCCGTTATCCTTTTCAACAAGGTGTTTCATGATACTAAGACTATGGTGTTTTTTTGTGTTAAAAGTTCTATCCACAAATTTTACTTGTTTTACTCTTTTTCCTATAAACAAATCTAAATCTCTTTTTACACGATCTAAAGGAAAGAATCTTACACCTTTGATGGTTGATGATAAACAATATCTACAATTATGGGGACAGCCTCGAGAACTTTCATAGTAAATAATTTTATTTTCATATTCTTGTTCCTGCTTTTCTAGGGCTTCTAAGTAGGGGGATGGAATTTTCTCTAAATTCGTAATAAGAGCTCTATCTTTATTTTTAAAAACATCCTCGCCTTTTCTATATACAATTCCTTCAATCTGTTCTGGTGCTTTTTTTTCATTGATAAGCATATGTAATAATTCCTTGAATGTATCTTCTCCTTCACCAAAAACAATATAATCTATACTTTCCTCTCGCTTCATCAGCGCTATTGGATCAAAACTTACTTCTGGGCCACCTAATACAATGATTTGCTTTGGATTTACCTTCTTTAGGTTTTTCACGACTTCAAGCGTACTTGTTATATTCCATATATAGCAGGAAAAACATAGAATATCAAATTGTCCTTTATAAATTTCTCCTAAAATATAATCTACATGATGGTTAATGGTATATTCTCGTATCTTCATATTGTTAAAATCATCTTTGCAGTAGCTATACAAATATTGCAACGATAAAGCTGTATGTATATATTTTGAGTTAAGGGTAGTTAGTAATATTTTCATCTTATGATATCCTTTCTTTTGTCTATGCAGTTTCTTTTATTATTCTCATCCAATTCACACACTTTTAATCATGATGCCTTCATTATATCATAAAGATTGTCCATTCAATACTAAGAGATAGGAATTCCTATCTCTTAAACC
The DNA here is from genome assembly GCA_038396625.1 of Clostridiaceae bacterium 35-E11. GTDB lineage: Bacteria > Bacillota > Clostridia > Peptostreptococcales > Thermotaleaceae. Next base: position 1,568,328 of record CP121688.1, on the reverse strand, counting down.
CTTTAATATGCAGAAACCTAATCTCATTAAACAGATAATTGGATATAGGATAATCAATTCTATCGATCGTATGGGCAGCAATAAGAATTTTATCTAAGCTTCTCACACCGGGTTTTATTGCTACAATCACAGGTGTATGATTGTACTCACCATCCCTACCAAAACTTAATTGTACCATATCTCCAACTTCTAATCCATCCACATCTGTTTCTTCTGCCGCAGGCCCTCTTCCTTGGTTATTTATAAGAAAATCATAAAAATATTTCACACTCGTCCAAGCTGGTGCCCTATCATTTAGGTTATTGTAATACCAACCATATTTATAATAATTCATGGGACATCCTCCAGCATGTAGTACTTGTGAAGCAAAATTTGTACAATCTCCTCCCATTTCTTCAAAATCGCCATAGCGTGGATTACGTTTCCTTGCCCATTTTCTCGCATATGCTACAGCTGCCGTTCGATCATAGGGATAAAGATTATCTTCTTGCATCTGATCCATAAAATCACCTCTTGTTTATAATTTATGAAAAATGTTTGTAAATTGTCATTCATTTCATGAAATATTTCACACATCTTGTTGTTATTGGATTATTTTTCATGATCCTATGATATAATATATGAAAGAGGATAAGGAGGCGATTTTTATGGCCATTTTTTCATCTCGACTGCTAAGACATGAATTTTGTGTAGAGGAATTAAGAAAAATTGGTGCTGAGGTTATTGATATGGAAGGCATTATGTTTTTTGTCAAATATCATCAACACCCTCTTCATATCGAATATATTTACCATCTTCACACCAATAAAACTTATCTGCTTGAACGAATTAAACCTTACCCATTAGTCATTGGTGAGTACAAGGTTGAGGAAAACGTTATCGAAACCATTAAAACAGATATTGATCAGTTTATGAATGCCGTGCATAGTAAAAACTTTAATGCCTTTGTAGGTATAGATCAAGATTTGACAAAAATTATGCGATCTTTTGAAGACTTATATTTGTATTACAATATTTCTAAAGAAGATATTGCGTTATTAAAAACAGATGTTGAAAAATTAGCCCATGAGATCTTTTCAATTAAAAATCGAAGTAAGCGAGTGTATTATAAAACAGAACCTGCTAGTTTTAAAGAATGAGAAAATGATAAACATTTTCTCATTCTTTTATTTGAAGGAATTGTAAAAAGATATTTATTTTTATCATACTTTGAAGGTTTTAGGAGATTTTTATCGAATTATAAATAGCATGTCGATTATCATTCAAATAGGAAAGGTGGTACTTATGGAAAACTTTGACCGAATATCAATCCAAGAAATTTCTAAGAAAGATATGTTGATGATACTTAAGGCCCTTGAATATACAGGAGAAAATACCCATATTAATGCTTTTATCTCATTAAAAGACAGTATTCTCAAGCAATTATGCGCTCTTGCTGAAACGACTGAAGAAGACTTTCTTGTTTATTTAGAAAAATAGCATCCTCATACCCCTATTACAATACTTTATATTTATGATTAAAATTTCATTGTAATAAAATAATCACAGCATTAGAACAAAAAGGCTGTGATTATTTATTGTAAACATATAAGTTTTAAAAACTTTTTTCTTACAATCTTCTAAAAATTTCCTCTTTCACATCATAAGGATCATCCATCATCTCATATAACTGCTGGAGTAATGCTTGTTTATCTTCGGGTAGCGTACCCGCTAAGGCTACATAGTTTGAAGCATGATTACTTCTAAAAATACAATCCTGCACACTCAAGTTTTCAATCAATTCTTTCGTTTCCATAATTACTTCTTTTGGACTTAATAATTCGAAGCTGCCATTTTCCACAGCTTCATACATTTCTGTCCCTGGTTGAATCAATAAGGTCAACAAGCCTAAATAATTAGGATTGATTGCATTGATGACTTTAGCAGATTCTCTCGCATGCTCCAACCATTTTTTCTTTCCTCCTAATCCAGAAATCAAGGTAATCGATAGCTGAATTCCTGATTTCATCAAATGCTGACCTGCTTTGATCATTTCTTCTGCTGTCACACCTTTTTTGATAGCTTTTAGAATTTCATCACTTCCAGATTCCACCCCTAAATAGGCAATGCCTAAGCCTAACTTATGCAGTTGTGATAATTCTTCCACACTTTTTCTGAGTATATCTTTAGGTGCACTATATATACCTACACGCTCACATTCTGGAAATAATGACTGAATTTTTATCAGTATCTTTTTTAAATCTTCTGTTTTAAGTGCCAATGCATTGCCATCTGCTAAGAAAATGCGTTTTACTCTCTTATAGTGTCCTCTAGCGATCTCCAAATCTTTTTCTACTTCTTCAAGCTTTCGGATTCTAAATTTTTTATCTTTATACATACTACAGAAAGTACATTCATTATGTGAACACCCTATGGTGGCTTGAATAATTAAGCTATATGCCTCGCTAGGAGGTCTATATACACTTCCTTCATATCTCATATTTCCTTCCCCCAATCCTTACATTCTTTCTGGTGCAGCAATGCCCAGCAATCCTAACCCATTTTCAATAGTTTGTTTTGCAGCATATACAAGAGCCAATCGTGCTTTTTGTAAATCCTTATCTTCTATAATGATTTGGGTATCATGGTAGAATTTATTGAAAGCTTGAGCTATATTTACAATGTACCTCGTTACAATAGACGGTTCATATTTTCTTGCAGCCTCTTTTACAATTACAGGAAACTGTTGGATCAATCTTATTAAATTCATTGCGTCTTCATTTGGCAATAAGCTATAGTCTATATCCTGATCTAATGCAACCGTCGCCTTTCTTAATATACTGCAAGCCCTAGCATGAGTATATTGCACATAGGGACCTGTTTCTCCATCAAAGTTTAATGTTCTATCCCATGAAAATGTATAGTCCTTTATACGATTATTAGATAACTCTTGAAATACCACAGCACCAATGCCTACCTGTTTTGCAATTTCATCGATTCCCTCTTGATTTGGGTTTTTTTGTTGAATAATTTCTTTTGTTTTTTCAACTGCCTTATTGAGCACATCTTCTAAGAATACAACCCTACCTTTTCTCGTAGACATCGTTCCTTCTTCAAGACTTACAAGACCAAAAGGTACATGAATACAATCATTAGCCCACTCATAACCCATTAGCTCAACAATTTTTATCCACTGTTGGAAATGTAAGTTCTGTTGGGATGCTACGACATAAATGTTTTTGTAAAAATCATAATGCTCTTTTCTATAAATTGCAGCAGTAATATCCCTTGTAATATATAATGTTGATCCATCGCTTTTTCTTATAAGAGCAGGTGGCATCCCATATGGTTCTAAATCAACGATCTCTGCTTGTTTTGATTCTGTAAGCAGATTCTTTTCTTCCATCATTTTCAATACTCTAGGCATTTTATCTGAGTAGAAGCTTTCTCCAGCATAAGAATCAAAGGAAATATTTAACATATTATAAACCCTATTAAATTCTTTTAAGCTCACATCTCTAAACCATTGCCACAACTTTAGTGCTTCTTCATCTCCATTTTCTAATTTTTTAAACCACATTCTACTCTCATCTTCTAACTCAGGATTTTGCTCTGCTTCCTCATGAAATTTGATATACAGTTTTAATAGCGTCGGAATAGGGTCTGCCTCAACCGCTTGTGCATCTCCCCAGTTTTTGTAAGCTACAATCAATTTTCCAAACTGAGTCCCATAATCTCCTAGATGATTGATCGTCACTGTATTATATCCTAAAAATTCATGAATCTTGTATATTGCATTTCCAATAACTGTACTTCGAATATGGCCAATATGAAATGGTTTTGCTATATTAGGGGATGAAAATTCAACAATAACTTTTTTTCCTTTCCCTATATTTGAAGCACCAAATGTTTCTTTCTGACTTAACACTTCCTCTACTACTGTTTTGGCAAAAACAGCTTTATTGATAAAAAAATTTACATAGGCTGCCATATCTTCAACCTTTTCAAAAAGGGTATTTTCCTGTATTGATTCTGCAATTTCCTTTGCAATTATGTTGGGCGCCTTTCTTAATACTTTTGCTAGCTTAAAACATGGAAAAGCAAAGTCTCCCATCTGAGGATTTGGTGGCATCTCTATCATCTCAAGAATTTCATTTTTGTCTAAATTTTCTACTTTTGTAGAAAGAATACTGGCGATTTCTCCTTTGAAATCAATCATGCTTATTTCCTCCTTATCTTAAATAAAAAAATAAAACCCCCATCTCTAAATTAAGAGACGAGAGTTTTTCCCGTGTTACCACTCTTATTGATACACAAGGTATCCACTTTATTCCCTTATAACGTAGGGACCTCGTCCTGCCTACTTTTTTCAGCAAAAATCTCCGAGGTACGTTTCAATCTTGGTAGTATATCGGACTTTCACCAACTCCGACTCGCTATCATACATCCCAAAACCTACTTTCCTCATCATCAACAACCATCTTCATTTTGTCTAATAATGTACCATATATTTTTATCGAAATCAAGTATTTTTATCATTGAATTTATGAATTTGTTTTTTTATGATAAAATGATACTATAACCTTGCCTATAAAGGCTGGCTTTTATCTTATAGCTATTTCTTTAAAATAGTGTGTGTACATCCATTCGTAAAAACCAAATGGTTATTAACCAATTCACCTATGCATATGGAGGAAATTCCTGTGAATGTAATGAATATTGCAAGATTAATGAAACATGTCATTGAAGAAAAAGAATTCTTTTTGTATCCTCATAAACCAGCACATGAAATCTTTGATATTATGTTGCATAAATCTATCTGGTTTTATGATTATTTCCTCGATTTTGTCAACGGAGATCATTTTTTTGAAGCATCCACCACTTACAAAAAAAGTCTAATCTACAATCAATATCGAGAGATACAAGATAAACATAAATTTAAAAAAATATCTTTCTATAAAATCATTGTTGTTGAAAATCATTCGTTAATTGATGCATCCAATGATTTACAGGAGTTATTTGACTGGTTAACAAAGAAAGGAATAAACATTCATCTTATTTTCGTCCATCTTCCTACCTTAACTACGCAGTCTATTTTTTCAAATTTTGAAGATAAACAGCATATCCAACATTTTATTCATACCTCTATCAATACAATGGAAAATGAGGAATTTACCTCTATGGATCTTATAGAAATAGAACAGAACACAAGACACCGTAAGGGCTATTATCTTGAAAACAACAAAAACTATATGACCAAATTAATTTTATGCATTAATATCTTTGTTTTTATCTATATGTCTATCAAAGGCAACACTACAAGTATTTATGATTTGATTGCCTTTGGAGCAAAATACAACCCATTAATTGCTGCTGGTCAGTACTATAGACTTATCAGCAATATGTTTATTCATATTGGCTTGATTCATCTATTGTTTAATACCTATGCATTAAAAATGCTTGGAAAAGATGTTGAGACCATTTACGGTTGGAAAAAGTTCACTATCATTTATCTCATAGCAGGTATCTTTGGAAGTTTAGGAAGCTTTTTATTTAGCAGTGCCGTATCTGCAGGTGCCTCCGGTGCAATATTCGGCCTCATGGGTGCTTATTTGTATTTTGGCATGCGCCGTCCAACCATTTTTTCTGCTCGCTATGGCATGAATTTAATTACTTTACTACTGATCAACATTGTTTTTGGTCTAACAAATTCTAATATTGATAATTTCGCACATATTGGGGGATTGATTGGTGGGTACCTTGCTAGCTGGTCGTTAGGACTAAAGGACGAGAAAATACTTCAAGGGAAGCGTATCATCATGCAGCTCTCAATAATGATCATCATCATGGTCTTACTCTTTACAGGGGTCCATATCCATCAGCAATCTTGGGAATATCATCTTCATAAAGGACTTTTGTATCTTGAAGCTGAAGATATAAAAGATGCCCAGATACAATTTGAAAAAGGATTAAAAAAGAATGCGAATATATCCCATTTTTATTTCTATTTGGCTTATATCCATTACAAAGAAGGCCATTCTACCCGTGCAATTGATTTGCTTGAACAAGCATTAATTTTAGATCCAGATGATACAATGTCAAAAAATCTTTTAAGAGATATCCAAAATGAATAATAACAAAAAATTCCCGCATTGCTATCGCAACACGGGAATTTTTTATTTATCTGGATAGAATCCTTGGATGTATTCCATAGGTTTACTTATATCAATACCATTCACCTCATAGACAATCTTTCCGTCAATCATAAACTGTACTTGTTCATTATCAGGCATGATCGTAAGAGAATTAACAATCGTTGCAAGGGCTAGCAATGTATCATTGCTAGTTCCTTTTTGCCCCTCTACAAAATCCTTTGAAAGATTTACAATCACAGTTCCATTATCTTTTGTTACGGATAATAATTTGGTTTTCTTAGGAACTGGATTGACATATTCTCCATATCCTTCTAGGGCAATTAATTCTTTTACAATAAACTCTTCCATGCTGACATTCTGCAGTTTTTCATCTTTCTCTTTTATACTATAAGCCTCATCAAATAAAAAAGGCTTGTCCTTATGTCTTAAATATAAAACATAGTCTATTTCTTTTTCTTCTAAATTTTTTTCATCATCTTGCCCATTATTCTCTACATCTGTATTTACCGTATCTGTATCATTATTTATCTCTTTGTCTGCTTTACTACAGCCCACTATAAAAACACTAAATACCATTACAAAGCAAAGTAATATGATCATCTTTTTTTTCATCACCAAGTTCCCCCTTTATAAACTTCTACTTTCCTTTATTACTTTATATATTCCCTAAAATTCTCTTCATCTAACACTTTTATACCATTTTGTTTTAAAATTGCTGCAGTAATTCCGTCCCCCTTCTTCTTTCCACCAGAAAAACTTCCATCATATATGCACCCACTGCCACAAGATGGGCTCCTAGCTTTTAGAATGGCAGTTTTCACACCATATAATTTGGCAATTCTTAGAGTTTCTTCAGCGCCTTTTATAAAGTATCTCGTTTGGTCTTGTCCCTCTTTATTGATAACCATTGCTTTATTACACAGTACATCTCCTCCATCTCCATCAACGATTTCACAGGGAAGCCTTGGAGTAGATAAGCCTCCTAACTGCTCTGGACAAGCCAAAATAGCCTTTCCTTTTTGAACCCATCTTACCATTTCTTTTGTTTCATTATTACCTCCATCATACCTACAATGTACACCTGCTAAACAAGCACTAATTAATATCATTGTTGATCCCCTCATTTTCTTACATTCATCTTACCCTTATTTTTTTGTAACCCTTAAAATATCCTGCTGGATTCGATGTTCATCATAAGGCAATAGTTTCCGATTATCCCTCCTATCTTTATAGTAGTCCACTCCTGCTTGATATGCTTTTTCTCTTAAAGCTGAATCCTGAGGGTTCTTTTTTAGCTCTCTTAAGGCTGCCTTATAAATCTCTAATAAATTCATATTGCACTTCATCCTACAGATCAAAATAACCACAGCAGATATACAGCCTATCACTACGCCACCTATGGTTAACAAGGTGCTTTCTACTGTAGAGCCAAGGTATAATATATAAAAAGATACCAATAGCAACACAAATCCTCCTAAAATACCAAGCATTCTTTTTCCTCCCTCTATTTTAATGCAACCATCGTTACCCCAGTTCCACCTTCTCCATAAGTGCCATCTCTAAAAGATTTTACATGTTTGTGTTTCTTCAATAGCTGCTTAATCCCCTCACGAAGCACTCCTGTGCCTTTTCCGTGAATAATCGTGACTTCTTCAAGTCCAGCAATATATGCATCGTCCAAATATTTATCTGTATCTATCATGGCTTCTTCCAAGGTCTGACCCCTTAAGTCTATGGAGTTTTTTACACTCTGTGCCTTTGCTTTCACGATTTTTCCTGTACCTGTTTTTTTTATGTTTTCTCTTTCTTCTTTATCGTATCTTAAATTTTCAATGTTCACATTTACTTTCATAATCCCTACTTGTACTGTTAAGTCACCATTTTCATCAGGTATTGATAAAACATTTCCCTTTTGATTGAGGCTTAAAATCATCACTGTATCCCCAATTTTCAATCGCTTTGGTGGTTTTGTATTGACTGCCGTATTCATATGCAAGGATAGGGTATCTCCCATCTCATCCAATTGATTTTTCAGCCTTTTTCGCGCCTCTTCAATTTTTCTATTGCGTTCTTTTTCTTCTTGTTCCTTAGCTAATTCTCTTAATTCTCTAATGGTTTGATCTGCATCCTCCTTGGCAATTCTTAATATTTTTTTTGCTTCTTCCCGTGCTTCTCTCAATATTTTTTCTCTTTGTATATCTAATTTTTCATTTTTTCTTTCATATTCATTTTTTTGTTGCTGTACCATTAACTTTAATCTTACAGCTTCATCTCTTTCTTCTTCTGCTTTTCGTCGATCCTTCTCAATGGTTGTCAGAATATCTTCAAAAGCAATATCTTCTTTTGAAATCAATCGTTTTGATTTATCTACGATATATTCACTTAAACCTAGCCTTTTAGATATTTCAAAGGCATTTGATTTTCCTGGAACCCCAATCAATAATCGATAGGTGGGGCTGAGCGTTTCTACATCAAATTCTACCGAAGCATTTTGTACGCCCTTGGTGGTAAGCGCATATTGCTTTAGTTCTGTATAATGTGTTGTAGCAATTGTTCGTATATCCATATTATACAAATGATCTAAAATGGCTATGGCTAGTGCAGCTCCTTCTGTAGGGTCCGTTCCCGCACCTAATTCATCTAACAGCACTAGTGCATTCCCTTGAATTTTATCTAATATCTCTACAATATTGGTCATATGAGATGAAAATGTACTTAAACTTTGCTCTATACTTTGTTCATCTCCAATATCTGCAAATATTTGTTCAAAAACAGACAGTTTCGTACCATAATCAGCAGGAACGTGTAAGCCCACCTGCGCCATTAAAGTCAATAAACCTACTGTTTTTAAAGTTACGGTTTTTCCCCCTGTATTTGGACCAGTAATCACTAATGTTCTAAATTCATCTCCAATCCATATATTGGTAGGCACAACAGCTTTTGCATTTAGCAAGGGATGTCTCCCATTTTTTATTCTGATATATCCATCCTTATTCATCTCTGGCTCTACAGCGCGCATTTTCACAGCTAGCTTACCCTTGGCAAATATAAAGTCTAATTGAGCCAATATATTTTGATTGGACCCAATGACATCTGCATTTTCCCCTACCATTTCTGTTAATTCTGCAAGAATTCTTTCAATCTCAGCTTTCTCTTTTAGCTTTAACTCTTTTAGTTCATTGTTGAGTTCTACGATAGCCATTGGTTCAATAAACAGTGTGGCTCCACTGGCAGATTGGTCATGTACAAGACCCGGTATATTGCTACGATATTCTTGTTTTACTGGTACAACATATCGGTCTTGGCGTATCGTAATAATTGCATCTTGAAGAAACTTTTGATTTTGGCTGGAGGATATGATGCTGTTCAGTCGATTTCGGATTGAAGCGTTTTTAGATTCCATACTTCTTCGGATACCTCTTAATGCAAGACTTGCATTGTCTGATATTTCATCTTCCCCCACAATACATTCGTTGATGCGATCTTCAATAAATTTAAATGTCTGCAGATTTTGCATATACGCCTCAATCATAGGATAATTGCTTTGACCCTCTCTTGTTTCTTTCATAAAACCTTTTAGTCTTCTTGCAGCTCTTAATGTATCCGATACTTCTAATAGTTGAGCAGGATAAAGATACGACCCAATAGTTGCTCGCTTTAAATGATAGGATAAATCATGGATCCCTCCTAAAGGGATATTTCCTCTTTGTATTATCACAGTAGTTGCTTCATGTGTCTCTTGCTGCCATGTTACAATTTCATGATAATCGATCGAAGGTTGTACTTTTGTAGCTAATGTCTTGCCTAAGCTTGATTCTGTTTCTTTTAGAAGCATGTCTTTTATTTTTTCAAATTCTAATACTCTTATTGTCCTTTCGTTCATTTCAACTCTCCTTATTTTCTATGCTATGCTCTCATGATAACGCAATTGTTCTATCCTTACATGACACCTCTATAAAAATGTCCCTTTGTCAATCCCTGTTCTCTCATTTTAGTGATAAAATCAGTTGTGGACTGACTTTGTATAGGATATCCTTCTAACACACTTTTTATCTTTTCTAGATAAGCATTTAGTGTCTCCTTGATTTCCACTTCATCTTCTATTGTAAACTGTATTCTTATATTTTTTATATTGGCATTGATTAATTCTGTCATATGTTCAATCATACACAATTTTTGCGCATTTAATATTTCTACTTTACAATGATTTCTTTTTACAACAGGAAATATCATCCCCAACCGATCCTTTAACCCAAATTGTTTTGTGTTGCACAACGAACAATGCTCTTTTTCACCTCTTGCACTCAACGCAGCAGACGTTGGACAATATTTACTCACCATCAACGGCAAATTTCCATGGACGATCACTTCACAAGGAACCGATGTGTTCTCTAAGATATTTCTTATCTGTTTTAATGTGAGTTCCGGAGACAATGTCACTTCTTCTACATGATCTAAAAATGTTATCGCTGCATTATTAAATATATTAAGAGAGTAATCTGCGATAATAGAGGTATTGTTAAGATTTCCTAGTGCATGCAATAATCCAAGATTCCCCACCATTATACCCTTTATATTCTTTAGTGATTGCATGCGTTCTTGAATTTTTATACATTCATTGTCTTCAGTAATTCTAAAAAATGCAGGTACTAATTGAATATTTTGTTTTTGTGTAATTTTGAGTGCTTCTTCAAGGGTTGCTAAGTCACTATAATAAATTCTATTAATATCAAACCCTAACACGGCTTTTAGCTGATTTACATTATGAACAGAAACCCGCAAATTTATGTCACTTTTTTCTTGCACTGTTTTAGCGTGAAAGAAAGTTTGAACTTGATGACAAATCTCTTTAGTGGAAACCTCTTTTCTGTGATTATAATTTTCACGGATCTTATTTAAATCTTCAATGGCATTTCTTCTTAATTGATTTAATTCTCCAATAGGAATCATAATCCCTTCGTCTAACGCTACCTCTAATTGAGCCAACTGATAAGGTGTATTTCCTAGCTTTGAGATTTGTTCCTTTATACGCTTTTTTAGAATCGGTGTTTTTAAGGCTTTCTCTACAATATAATCGGTATACTGCTCAACATAGTTTCCCTTATCATCCCACAATCGAAGCATAATCCTCTGTCCTAATTTTCCCTTAAAATGTCCATATATTGCTATACCCTTATCGCTCTTTTCATAGCCCTCCCTAGCTTTTGTTAATAAATCTACATCAGAGGTTTTATATACGGGACTGTTAATGGCAACAACATGCTTAAACTGAAGTTCTATTTTATCCCCAGCTTGTGCCACATCTTTTTTTATACCCTTTACAAATAAATTTCCTACAATCGTCCCCGGATTATCTCCTTTATCAGACCATATTTCTAAACCGTCTCCTTTTGATAAACTATCTTCTAATTGGATCACTACCCTCTTTTTCATTTTATCATAATCGATTACTTTTCCGATCTTTATGCCTCTATTGCTCGGTTTTGTAAAGCTCATGATATCTTTACCCTTTTCTCCAAGAACGTATCCTCTCGTAAAGCCTCTATTAAATACTTGTTCAACCTCTTTCTGCATTGCCTTATCTATTTGTGGTTTTAAACCATGCTGTTTATATTGATCAATAGCGTTTCTATAGGCTTTCACAACAGTTGCAACATATTCGGGTCTTTTCATTCTTCCTTCAATTTTTAGAGATTTTATTCCGGTATCCAGGATTTCATGGATATTCTCTAATGTATTTAAATCTTTAGGACTTAGTAAGTAGGTCCCTAAAGGATTGTGCATTTCTTTGCCACTATGCATATCTACAAGGGCATAATCCTTTCTACAAGGCTGTGCACATCTCCCTCTATTGCCACTTCTTCCTCCAATCATACTACTCATTAAGCATTGTCCAGAATATCCAATGCAAAGTGCTCCATGAACAAAAACTTCAATATCTAGCTTTGTATTTTTTTGAATCCATGCAATTTCCTCTTTAGACATCTCTCGTGCTAATACAACTCTCTGAAATCCTTTTTCTTCTAAGAGTTTTACCCCATCAAGATTGTGTATGAACATTTGTGTGCTTGCATGAAGCTCAAAATCTGGTAAAAGCTCTTTTACAAGTTTGGCAACGCCTAAATCTTGTACAATGATTGCATCTATATCTATCTTGTATAAAAATGTCAAATACGCTGTGAGTTCTCCCAATTCTTCATTAGATGCTAGGGTATTCACTGTAACAAATACCTTAACACCCCTTATATGACAGTATCCTACAGCTTTTTTCAATTCTTCTTCATCAAAATTTTGTGCATGCTGTCTTGCACTGAATGCTTTTCCTCCTAAGTATACAGCATCTGCACCATTCTGCACCGCGGCCTCTAATGCCTCCCAACTTCCCACGGGTGCTAATAATTCAATATCTTGCACATAAATCATCTCCTATAATAACTACATAATTTGTACTTTTTGTTTTATTCTATTCGTGAAAAAAAGTAGTAATATTATTATATCACTACTTCTATGATAGGATTACAAATGACCGTCTTTTTATTTTTTCTCTTCATCAAAGGTTTCAATAAATGCATCTAGTTCTTTTTTTACCTGCACATACTTAATCTGACTATCAAATAATTTATTTTGCAATTCCTCATTTGTTTTTGTTGCTTTTTTTAATTCACTTTCCTTAAGCCTTAGTTCTATTTTTAAATTTTCGATTTCCTTTTTAAACCGATCACATATTTCATCACTTTTTACTCTATTTTTTTTCTCTTCTTCCAATTGATTAATGGTCGCTACATATTTTGTTTCCTTTTCCTGAAATTCTTGTTTTATCGTTTCCAATTGATGTTGGGCTTGTTCTAGTTCTTTTAACGGTTGTATGCCTTCTTTCTCTAGCTTTTCTACCTCGACCTTTGTTTTAAAATATTCATCTGCAACATTCAAGGCAGTCAGTACTGCTACCATGGCAGTGCTCAACTTTTTGCTATTTTTGGCAATATCGATCATCTTATCATCTACATAGTTTGCTACTTTTTGCATATATTCCCTAGATTCCCATCCAACCATTGTATATTCCTGGCCATATATTCTAACAATCACCTTATTTTTATTGCTCATTCATATCTCTCCCTTAAAATGATTGGAGTTCTATATAATACATTCTCGAAAAATAATCAATTTCCTTCTTCTCCATATATAAAGTTCGTATAAAATATACTTCTATTATACAGTAGCAATAAAACAAATACTATATACTTATTCATTTCATTATCAAGAACATGTAGGATATGTATCATTACCACCTTTTAAAGCATAACCCTATCTCCACTTTAACATGTTTATATGAATAGCATAGCAGTTAATCATTCTTTATTTTAAAAAATTCGAAATATTCCCTGAGAATTTGGAGGAATATTACATTTGTTGAAGAATTATCTACATAGTCCTATTTTAAAATTCTATTGATTTTGTATATGTTCTTACAAAGGAGGATACACTTCATGCAATGTATTCATACAAACAATCTAGTGGAAGGTATGATTCTTGCTCAAGATATTATTGGTAATTATGATTTAATATTTTTAACAAGAGGTACCATACTCACCCAAGACCATATTCAACGTCTACAAAAAATGCATTTAAGCTATATTTATATATATGAAGAAACGGAAAATAGCGCTACGCCAACTTCTTTACCAGCTAATACTTCTATTGATCAGGAGTTAAATAAAGAATACAGTAAAAACTTAGCTACCTTTAAAACCATTTATGAAGAAATAGGGCTAGGACAAAAGATTGAATGTGAAATCATAGAACAATCAGTAGACGCTTTAATTGAAGAAGTAATCAAAAGCAATAACATATTGGGTAGGCTAAAACAAATCAACGTAGTAGACACCTATACTTATACCCACTCTATCGATGTATGTATTTTATCTGCAATGATAGGAAAATGGCTTAACTATAGCAAAACCGATTTACGCAAACTGGCAATGACAGGCTTGTTGCATGATATTGGGAAGTGTAAAATTCCATTAGAAATCTTAAATAAGCCCACTACATTAACTATAGAAGAATTTGATGTCATCAAAAAACATACAACCTTTGGTTACGAGCTCTTGCAACAACAAAATATCTTAGACGCTGATATCTGCTGTGGTGTATTACAGCATCATGAACGAATAGATGGCAGTGGGTATCCTTCAAGATTGCAGGGAAAAAATATCCATGAATTTGCTAAAATTATTGCTATTGTCGATATTTTTGATGCAATGACATCTAAGAGAATCTACAAAGAACAACAATCTCCCTTTAAAGTTGCTGAATTAATTGCCCAAAACAGATTTGGCATACTAGACCCTTATATTGCTAATCAATTCCTTTGGAATATTTCTAATTTTTATTCAGGAAATATTGTTAAACTTAATTCTGGAGAAATTGGTGAAGTCGTGTTAATTAATAAGCAGGAACCTACGAAACCCTTAATTAAGATAGATAATAAATTTATTGATTTATTGACATCTCCTGAATATGAAATCATGGAAGTACTTGCTTGAAAAGAAAGCATCTATCTTGATTCTTTTGATATTGTACATAAAATCAGAGGAGCTTATCATGGCTCCTCTAATTGTTTCTTTTATTCTCTTAACGCGCCTCCTACTTGCTCTCCTAATGCCTCAATAATCTTATTGTGAACATTCGATACCTCTTCGTCTGTTAATGTACGATCTAATGCTCTATATACCAATGAATATGCCACACTTTTATAGCCTTCTGGAATTTGCTTTCCCTTATATACATCAAATAGTTTTACACTTTCTAAAATCTTTCCTCCATTTTCCCAAATAACATCTTCTATCTGTTTTACATATACATCATCTTCTACGATTAATGCAATATCTCGTGTCATCGCAGGATATTTGGGTAAAGGCTTATAAGTTCGATCCATCTGTGCAATTTGCATGATAATATTAAAGTCTATTTCACCAATATATACTCTGGTGTTGATATCATAATGCTCCGCAACATCTGGATGGACTTCCCCAATAGTACCTAGAATATGGTTTCCATAAGTAATGGTTGCACATCTACCTGGATGGAAAGTAGGATGATTTTTTTCTGGTACATATCCATAACCTTCAATCCCCAACTTATTAAGCAAGTTTTCTACGACTCCTTTAAGTGTATAAAAATCCTCTGACCTTCCATACATCCCTAGACTCAGTACCTTTTTCTCAATTGGCAGCTCCTTTACAGGAATCTCTTTTGGCATAAATATGTTTCCAATTTCAAATGCCCTTGCGGTTTCAACATTACGATTATAATTTCTCCCCAATACATCAAGCATATTGGCGATTAAAGTTGTTCGCATAATACTATTTTCTTCTCCTAAAGGATTGATGAGTTTTACAACTCTCCTCATAAAACTATCTTCTGGCATACGAATCATATCAAAAATTCTAGGGCTCACAAAAGAGTAGGTTTGAATTTCATTTAATCCCGCTGCATTCAATAGGGATTTTGAGATATCTTCAATCATTTGCCCATTAGTTTTTACTCCCTGAGTATTTCCTTGAGGTAAGGTCATGGCTATTTTGTCAAATCCATATATTCTTGCAATTTCCTCAACGAAATCTACCTCTTGTTCAATATCTTGTCTAAAGGTAGGTACTGTCACCATGAATGTATCAGGCTTTTCCTCTACTTCCATTTCTAATCTTTGTAAAATATCTATCATGTCTTCTTTGGTTAACTGGGTACCTAATAAATGATTTACACGTTTTGGTCTAAGTTCAATTGTCTGCTTCTCTAATTTATTAGGATATATATCAATAACCCCTTGTACAATACGTCCTGCACCTAATGTTTCAATTAATTGACAGGCTCTGTTTGCTGCAATGTGTGCCAAATTTGGATCAACACCCTTTTCAAAACGTGATGAGGCTTCTGTTCTTAAAGCTAGTTTTTTCGATGTTGCTCGTATGTTATCAGCATTAAAATTCGCTGATTCTAACAAAATTGTTTTTGTATTCTCTGTTACCTCAGAATTTTGACCGCCCATAATACCAGCTAAAGCTACAGGTTTTTCTCCGTCGCAAATCATCAGCATATTGCTATCTAAGTTTCTTTCCGTTTCATCTAATGTTGTAAATGTTTCATCATCTTGCGCATTTTTTACAACAATCTTATTTCCAGCTAGATGCTTTAGGTCAAATGCATGAAGAGGTTGCCCTAGCTCTAACATGACAAAATTTGTAATATCTACAATATTATTAATCGGCCGCATACCTGCTTGCATTAATTTTATTTGCATCCAATCAGGAGATGGCTTGATTTCAACATCTGTTATGATTCTCGCAACGTAGCGATTACATAATTTTGTATCCTCTACCTCAACAGACGCATAGTCCTTTATATTCCCTTCCTCATTTTTAATCTCTACTTTAGGATATTTTACCTTACGATTAAAGGTTGCTGCAGTTTCTCTTGCCATTCCAAGCATACTAAGACAATCTGGTCTATTTGGTGTAATTTCAAATTCTATAACATGTCCTTCAATACCTAAAACTTCTTGGATATTTGCCCCAACAGGATACGGTTGATCTAAAATATATATCCCGTCTTTTGTTTGATGGGCTGGTAAAATTTTATCAGCAATACCCAATTCTTCACCAGAACACATCATACCATTGGACAATACACCTCTTATTTTTCCTCTTTTTATTTTTGTTCCATCTGGTAATCTTCCTCCATTTAGAATAACAGGAATATATTGACCTTCTCTAACATTTTCTGCACCAGTAACAATCTGGAGTACCTCTGTTCCTACATCTACTTGTGTTACCACAAGTTTATCAGCGTCAGGGTGTTTTTTTATTTCTAAAATCTTTCCTACAACTACTTTGTTAATTCTATCTCCTAAATTCTCAATTTCCTCTATGTTGCTCCCAGACATTACTAAACTATCTCTTAAGGTTTCAATTTCTATATCATCAATATCTACATATTCCTGCAGCCATTTCAAAGGTACTAACATGAATTTCTTCCTCCTCCATTCTTTTATCTAAAACTGTTGGATAAAACGCATATCATTTTCAAAGAACAATCTGATATCATCAATTTCATACCTTAACATCGTAATTCTATCTAGACCCATCCCAAAGGCAAATCCACTATAAACTTCTGGATCAATGCCACATTCTCTCAATACATTAGGATGAACCATTCCGGCTCCTAAGATTTCGATCCAGCCGCTTCCTTTACATACGCGGCATCCTTCTCCTTGGCATTTAAAGCATGTTACATCTACTTCAGCACTTGGCTCTGTAAAAGGGAAGTGATGTGGCCTAAACTTGGTCTTGGTTCCAATGCCAAATAATTGTTTTGCAAATAAATCTAATGTTCCCTTTAAATCTGCCAAGGTAATATGTTTATCAACAACTAATCCCTCTATTTGATGAAACATTGGAGAATGGGTAGCATCTAGTGCATCCGAACGAAAACATCTTCCTGGGGATATAATTCGAATCGGAGGCTTCATTTTCTTCATTGTTCGAATTTGTACAGGAGAAGTCTGCGTTCGAAGCAAGATATCATCATTTATATAAAAGGTATCCGTTAAGTCTCTAGCTGGATGATTTTTCGGTGCATTTAAGGCATCAAAATTATGATAAACAGTTTCCACTTCAGGTCCTTCTGCAATTTTAAATCCCATCCCAATAAAAATTTCCTTGATTTCATCTAAAGCCAATGTAAGAGGATGTTTATGTCCTACTGCCTTAATTTTCCCTGGCATCGTTACATCTATTGTCTCTTTTGCCAGCCTTTCATTTTTCTCTCTTTGTTTTACTTGTGTTTTTTCATTCTCCAGCAATGTTTCGATTTTTTCTCTTACATCATTGGCGATTTTGCCTACTACAGGTCTTTCTTCAGCAGATAAAGCGCCCATGCCTCTTAGAACTTGCGTCAATTCTCCTTTCTTTCCTAAGTATTTAACACGAATTTCTTCAAGTTCTTGCATCGATTTTGCTTCATGAATTGCAGTTTCTGCCAAATTTTGTATTTGTTGCAGTTTATCTTTCATCGTGATTCTCCTTTCAGTTTTGAAAATTACATAAGTCTAATAAAATAGGTCAAAAACATAAAAAAATCTTACATCCCAAAAAGGGACGAAGATTTCTCCGCGGTACCACCCTAATAACTGAAAAAATTTCAGCCACTTGTTTGAATTAACGGCATCCACCGATAGGATCTACTATAATTTCAATCCTATAGTTCCGGAGTGAACTTCTGTTACGTTGAATTTTAGAAATGCTCTCAGCTCTTAACATTTCTTCTCTGTAAATTAATCTGTAACATACTTTTCTCCATCATAACTGATTTCTATATTAACAATTTGACAGTAATTCCTTGTATCCTAAGTATGCATTGATGTTTCCAGTTAACATAAAAAGCTTCCAAAGAAAATCTGCTGAGGAAATCATCATTGCTCCCACCCCTTTTCGATACCTTATTTATATTCATTATAGCATAGGGGAAATTGGTTTACAAGAAATATACTACCTATTTTATGTAATATTTTTAAAATTTTCTGATTTTGATTCTTTGCTTAACAGCCTCATACATGACAATAGATGCTGCAATAGAAGCATTTAGTGATTCAGCTTTTCCTATCATGGGAATCTTAATAATATGATCAGAATCTACTAATACCTCTGGTAACACACCATTTGCTTCATTACCCACAACTAGTGCCATTTTATCTGTATAATCAATTTCATAATAATATTCCTTTGTTTCTAAGTCTGTAGTGATAATTTTTACATTTTTTTCCTTTAATATCCTAACAATTTCTTCTGTAGTGCCAAGGGCAAGAATGGGTATGTGAAAAATGGAACCCATGGTGGATCTTATGGTCTTTGCATTATATAAATCTACGCAACCTTTTCCCATTAATACAGCATCAACGCCTGCAGCATCTGCTGTCCGTATAATCGTCCCTAAGTTTCCAGGGTCCTGAATTCGATCTAGTACAATAAAAAAACCATTGCTTTTATCTATTATATGTGCTAAATCATATACTTCGCAAGGTAATACAGCTATGATTCCTTGGGGATTTTGTGTATCACAAAGCTCCATAAACATTTTGTCAGGGACACAGTAAACGTCAATCTTTTTTTTCTCCAGTTTCTGCAACAAGCTTTCTCCACCAGCAGTCTTATATAATTCATCACAAAATATAACAGCCCTTATTTCTTTATGATTTGTTAATGCATCTTCAATAATACGTACACCTTCTACCAAATATTGCTTATATATTGTTCGATATTTTTTTTTATGAAGCTGTTTCACCCGCTTAACCACTGGGTTGTCATGGGAATGTATATTAAAAATCAAATATTCCACCTCACAGCCTATGCTTTTTTCTCTAACTTCTGCAAATCTTCATTATGACCAATAACTACCAATACGTCATCTTTTCGAATAACATCAGAAGCACTAGGAGATATATTAATTTCAGTTCCATGTTTTATTGCCATGACATTAATACCATATTTCGCCCGCATATTTAATTCCGTTAAGTTTTTTCCTTCCCATTCTCGAAGGGCCGATATCTCTACAATACTGTAATCTGGCGCTAATTCAATATAATCTAATATATTGGAAGATACAAGGTTATGGGCAACCCTAACCCCCATATCTCTTTCCGGAAATACAATGCGATCCGCTCCTATTTTGTAAAGTACCTTTGCATGCAACTCGTTTTGTGCTTTTGCTACTACATATTTCACCCCTAATTCTTTCACAATCAATGTAGCCATAATTGAGGACTGGATATTAGAACCTATTGTAATAACTGCTACATCAAAGTTTCTCATACCAAGAGACTTAATAGAATTTTCATCTGTAGCATCTGCCTGGACTGCATGGGTAACCGTATCAGCTATTTCTTGTATAACATCTTCATTTCTATCAATAGCTAATACATCAAACCCCAATCCATAAAGTGTTCTTGCTACACTAGAGCCAAATCTGCCACAGCCTATTACTACAAATTGTTTCATTATAACACCCCTTTACTCTATGTGCAAATATTTCTAGATTTGTAGATGTACCACACTAAAGCTGAATAAAATATACTTTAAAAATATTATCCTACAATAATCTTTTCTTCTGGGTATTTGATTAATCCTTTTTTCTTCTGCTGCTGTCTTGCTAAAGCCAAAGCTACTGTAAAAGGTCCTACCCTTCCAGCAAACATTGTTAATGATATAACAATTTTACCAATCCAACTTAATTTCGTTGTAATTCCTAAAGACAACCCTACTGTACCAAAAGCTGAAGTTACCTCAAAAAATATTTCTATAAAACTAAAGTTCGTTTCTGTTATAGACAAAATCATGGTGACCAAGATAATTAAAGCCATTGCAATTCCTATTACTGCTAAAGATCGGTTCACAATATCTCTAGGTATTCTTTTTTTAAACACTTCCGTATCTTCTTTTCCTTTTATAACAGAAATGATAGTCCAAACAAGGACACCTGCCGTAGTAGTTTTTATACCTCCTGCGGTAGAACCAGAAGACCCTCCTATAAACATCCACACAATGGTCATAAATAGAGTTGCTGTTGTTAGCTTGTCTGTCGGCAATGTATTAAATCCTGCGGTCCTAGGCGTAATGGAATGAAACATACTTGACAATACTTTCCCCTTTAAGGTGAGTTTGCCCAATGTATCAGGGTTACTATACTCTATTGCAAATACCATGATAAATCCAAGAATAATTAAAATACCTGTAATGTAAAGTACAATCTTAGAGTGCAGAGAAAGTTTTGTAAATTTTCTTTTATGTACTACATCCAATATCACAGTAAAGCCCAAACCTCCTGTAACAATTAAAGCACATATTACAATATTTATTAGTGCATCATTTACAAAAGGTGTTAAACTTCTAAAATCACCGATCAAGTCAAAGCCTGCGTTACAAAAAGCAGAAATCGCATGGAAAATCCCAAAGCCTATCCCTTTAGAGACACCATAAATCGGTATGAATTTCAAGGAGAGAAGTATTGCCCCAATCCCTTCAATGGCAAAAGTCATAACTAAAATAGATTGAGTCAATCTTACAATGCCTGATATATTAAATTGATTTAATGCTTCTTGCATAACCAATCTTTCTCGCAAAGTAATTCTTTTTCCAAAAACTAAAGCAATTAAAGTAACCATTGTCATGAATCCTAGACCACCAATTTGGATTAATAGTATAATAACAGTTTGTCCAAAGACAGTCCAATGGGTGGCAGTATCAACCACTACTAATCCTGTCACACATACCGCAGAAGTTGCTGTAAAGAATGCATTGATGAAACCTACGCTGTGTCCATTTTTAGATGCAAGTGGCAAACTTAATAAGATAGCCCCTATTAAAATTACACTAGCAAATCCTAAAGCCAGTATCTGTGCAGGGTTGAGCTTGAATTTATCTATACCTTTGTTAATATCTATTATAATCACCCCTGTCCAAATTTTCCCTATTTGTTAATGATTCATTTTATTATAGCATTATCTATCTTTTTTTAAAAGCAATCTTATTACAAAACGCTCTGCCTTTATTTTAAGCAATTTGCCGTAAGTCTATGAATAGATAAAAAAATTCCCTTGCTACGTCATTACATATACCCTATATTTTTGAGCATATCTTTATATTGTAACCATATTTCCCTCAATAATCGAAAAAAATAGACTCATGAATGAGTCTATTTTTTATGCATTCAGTTTTTGTTTTGCTACATCTACTAATTGAGCAAAACCTGCTTCATCATGAATGGCCATTTCTGATAACATTTTTCTATTTACTTCGATTCCTGCCATTTTTAATCCATTGATTAATCTACTATAAGATATACCATTCATTCTTGCAGCAGCATTGATTCTTGCGATCCAAAGTTTTCTAAAATCTCTTTTCTTTAATTTACGTCCAATATATGCGAATCTTAAAGATCTCATTACTGCTGGATTTGCAGCTCTGAAAATCTTGCTTTTTGCTCCATAATATCCTTTTGCAAGCTTTAATATTTTTTTGTGCTTCTTCTTAGCATTTACCGCTTTTTTTACTCTTGCCATGTATTTCTACCTCCTTTGCAATCCTATTTATGCGTATGGTAATATCTTTTTAATTCTTTTTTCATCTGCTTGTGTTAAAATACCAGCTTTACGTAAATTTCTTTTTCTTTTTTGAGATTTTTTAGTTAAGATATGGCTTTTATAAGCCTTTCCTCTTTTCACTTTACCTGTTTTTGTTATTTTAAATCTCTTGGCTGCTCCACGATGTGTTTTCATTTTTGGCATAATTATGTCCTCCCCTCTATCATCTAAGCATTTTTAGGTGCTAACACCATTGTCATATTTCTACCTTCCATAGCCGGTTTTTTTTCTATCATACCGACTTCAGAAATAGCTTGAGAAAATTTCTCCATAACATCATAGCCTAATTTTGTATGGCCCATTTCTCTTCCCTTAAACCTTAGTGAAACTTTTACCTTGTCACCATTAGCCAAGAACTTATTGGCCTGATTAGCTTTTACCTGCAAATCATGGGCTTCAATGCTAGGACTTAATCTAACCTCTTTTACATTAATTACTTTTTGCTTCTTTTTTGCTTCTTTTTCTTTTTTGGATTGTTCAAACTTAAACTTTCCATAGTCCATAATTTTACAAACAGGTGGTTTTGCTTGGGGTGCTATCTTAACTAAATCTAGTCTTCTTTCTCCTGCAATTTCTAGTGCTTTCTTTCCAGAAACAATCCCAAGTTGCTCACCATTTGCATCAATTAGTCTAACCTCACGGTCTCTAATTTCTTCATTAATTTCAACTTCTTTAATAATAGTTTTACACCTCCTATTAATGGTTGCCGCATAGTAACATCATAGAATGTTAACATATATAAAAAAAGCGGATGTATAAAACATCCGCCCCACAAGCTCAATCAATTACTTGCTCATTAGCAAGTAAAAGCTCATATTAACCTTACGAACCTATGTTGTAAGGTGAGAAGCGGATTACTTCTTCTTCATAATACTCAATTATTTTATCACTCATTTTTTCTTTTGTCAACGTGATTTTAAATTTTTATGCTCTTATTTTCGTTTTTGCTGTCATACGTTTCTTCCATGCATGGAGTCCTAATGAAATTCCTATTACACCATATACTACAAATACTCTAAAAAATTCTCCTATTTGTGCATCCCCAAATAAATTTTTTCCTGCCAGTGGCGATACAATAAAAAGTGTATGGAAAAGGGCTGTTCCTAGTAAAGCCTGCCCTATGGTAGCCTTGGAAACTGATGCACCACCAATAAGCAGTGCTGCAATAGAAAACATGCCTATTTGCTCATGACTTCCATAAGTATTTAAAGTGCCCAGATTTTGTAAGAAAATTAATTGTCCCCATGCTGCAAGTAGTGTAGAAATTGTAATGGCTAAAATTCTTGTTTTGTCTACATTAATCCCTGCAACCTTTGCAATATGCTTGTCTTGACCAACAGTTCTAAAATCTTGACCAATCTTTGTCTTTAATATCAATATATTAAATAGGCATAGTCCCCCAATCACACATATTGTAACTACTGGCAATTTGATCATCTTTAATAAATTTTTTCCCTGAAGAATGTTAACACTTACAATTCCTACTATCAAAGCAATACTTCCTGTAAATCCATATTTAAATAGATTATATATTTCTGTATTTTTTTTCTTCTCTACTATAGCTTTATAGATACAGTATAAGATTGTTAAGCAAGCTCCAACTAACGCCACCTGAAATACAGGGAGCTGCCATAAACTATCTAATGCATACTTAATACCCGTAGGCTTTACACCCCCAGATAGGTCAATGGTATTTCTTACGCCTACACCTCCATTTAAAATCAACACAGGATTTTTTACTGGAATGATTTTTCCTACCAAAAATAAAAATATTAGTTGATATAAACCATTAGCAAAAAAACCGACAATCATACTGGCAATCATTTCTTGCCCTTTGGTTTTATTCAATAATCTTCCTGTTAAATTTCCAAATATCAACGCCACTGGCATACTTAAAACAACACATAAAAGAAATCCTGGTAGTCCTGTTACTCCCCAATGGGTTACTGCAACAATTGCCATCTGACCTGCCATCGCGCCTACTACAATACTAAAATTCAATCCCATCCCTGCCAGTACAGGAATAATCAAAGACAATACCAAAAATGAATTTCTTGCAAGTCTCGTCACTAGTTCTTTTACAATAAATGCCGTGGGTAACTGAGAAAGCTTTACACCAATTAAACATAATATAACAAAGATAACTGTTACCATATTGTTAAACAATGATTTCACAATTTTTTCTTTAAAATTTCCCTTGTCCTGTTTTATACTTTGTTTTGTTACATGCTTTCTATCTGTCAAATTATTCACCCCCGTCTACTTTTGTCAATGCATAGAGTATAATACCATTTTGCACGATCATTCTTAATACCTCTGCAAGATTTCCTTGGCTTACAATCTTGTTGGCAACGGGTAATGCAACAGTTAAAAGCCCTTGAAACAAAAAGACACCTATAATTACATGGGATATCTTTGCTTTTTGTGCAGATGCCCCACCAATCAAAATAGCTGCTACCGCTGGAAATGCCATCATAAGTGGTGCTTGGTACAACTGGAAGAAGCCATAGCTTTGCGCATAAACAATAATTCCAATCGCTCCAAGAACCGTAGATAATATAGATCCCATCACTCTGCATCGATCTACATGAATCCCCGATGCAACTGCAAATTTAGGATTCGTTCCAGCAGCCTTCATAGCTAATCCTACTTTTGTTCTTAAAAATATCCATACCCCAAGACATAGTACTAAAAAAAACAGAATTAAACCTGTTGGAATTTCTACGCCACCTATTGAAAATGACCAAAAGTCATTTAAAACCTTAGCATATCTAGATCCTAAAGAAATGGTCACCCTTAAACCTCTCCCTATAGGCCATACCATTTCTGTGCTTTTCAAAGGAATTAACAGCCAGCCAATACTCATCAATGAAACCACAGAAAACCCTGTATAGGTGGCCACCATCATTTCTGATCCCTTTACACCGTTTAATAACAATCCATACATCCATCCAACGATTACTGCAAAGGGGATAGAAATAAGTATAGCCATAAAGAAGGCATACCCTCCTATTAAATCCAATTCTATACTGATTAACCCACCCAATAAACCACAAACAATTCCTAAAGGCAACCCAAAATTTGGTCCTATACCCGATAAGATTGCTGGTACCATCGCTAATACCAAAACTCCATTCATTCCCATTCTCACCAGTGTATCTTTAAACAAAATATCTACTGGCAAGTTTAATACAAAAGCAAGAAAGCATAAAAATACAAAAAATGAAGTAATAATAATTCTTGGAAGCCCTACATGGTTGGTAACTTTTTTAATTGTCTCTGTCATTTTATAAAGCCTCCTTTTCATGTATTTTTCGGTGTTCTCCTGCCATCATTAATCCAAAGTCAGCATCACTATCATTTGGTTTTAAAACGCCTTCTAGCTTTCCTTCACTGACAATGGCAATTCTATGACAAATAGACCTTAATTCTGCTAGTTCACTAGAGGTCATCACAATAGTCATCCCTATTTCTTTATTTAATTTATACAACAAATCTAATACTAGCTTTTTAGCCCCAATATCGATTCCTCTTGTAGGCTCAGAGACAAATAAAATATCTGGTTCTAAGGTCAATGCCCTGGCAATACACACTTTTTGCTGATTGCCTCCACTAAGTCTTCGGGTGAGCTGTTGAGGTCCTCTGCATCTTATATCTAAATCTTTAATCATCTTCAAAGCATGTTTTTTGGTTTCCTTACGATTTATCTGGGTAAACAAACCATAGTTTTTAATAAACTTTTTCTGCATTTGCATAGCAGTCATCACAATATTAAGCTCAATCGATTCATCTAAAAGTAGTCCTATGCCTCTTCTATCTTCTGATACAAAAGCAATCCCACTTTTAATTGACTCACGAGGATCATTCAGCCTTAATTGCTTTCCTTTTAGAAAAACTTCTCCTGTAGACTCATAAAGTCCCATAATGCCATTGGCTATACCAATCTTTCCTTGTCCAGCTAAACCACCTATTCCTAGTATTTCACCCTTTTTCACCTCTAGATTTATTCCTTTTACCTCTTCTCCAGGCATATTCACTTTTAAGTCTTTAATAGATAGTAATTCTTCTTGTGGTACATCTTTTATCTGCACCACTTCTTCTGCCTTTCCTATTTTTTCTATTTTTCTTCCTACCATTAATTCAGCAAGTTCTGTAACATTAGTATCTTTTTTCTTTAGGGTAGCCACCAATTCTCCATCTCTTAATATCGTAACATTGTCAGCTGCATCCATAACTTCATCTAACCTGTGAGTGATAAACAAAATCGCTATACCCGTATTTGCCAACTGTTTCATAGCCCTTAATAAATTTTCCGCTTCACTTTCTGTCAAAACTGCAGTAGGTTCATCAAATACCAATAACTTTACATTGCTCTTATCTATTTCTCTAGCAATTTCAATAAACTGCATGTATCCAACAGGTAGTCCTGCAACCTTTATCCATTCATCTATATTCATTCCCAATGTATCGAGCGCATTTCTAGCATCTTTATTCATTTTTTTAAAATCTAAGGTTTTTAGTTTCTCTCCGAATATTTTGCTTATAACATTATGCTTGGTATTTTCTCTATTCAGCTTTATATTTTCAGTTATCGTAAATCCTGGAACCAGCATAAATTCTTGATGAACCATTCCTATCCCCAGTTCCATGGCTTCTTTAGGAGATTTAATATCAACTTTTTTGTTGTCTATCATTACTTCTCCATCATATCCTCCTGTTGAATGAATCACAGGCATCCCAAATAAAACATTCATCAAAGTAGATTTCCCTGCTCCATTTTCTCCTAACAGCGCATGTATTTCTCCTGGCTTTACAGATAGGTTTACACCTTTGAGGACTTTATTCTTAAAATATTCTTTTTCGATATTCTTCATCTGTAACACATAGCTTTCTTGCATTTGTCCAGCCCCCTCTTTATGTAAAATATAACGATACAAAAGGTAAGGCTGCCGTATGAGGCGGCAACCTTCTTTATGTAATATTCATTAAAAATCGATAAAATCAGATAGAATCATTAAGTAGTTATCATATGTTTTTCCAGTTTCTTCATCTGTATATGCTTCGATATTCATTTTGGCACCAGCATATACTTCAAAAACTTCTCCAACTTTATCAACATCAAGGCTTCCGCTAGTATTTCCTTCAATATAGGCTTTTGCATACTCTGCTCCAGCTTCAACAAACATCATATTCATAGGCACTGGCCATGTAGAAAATTTGCCTGTACCGCCACCTTCGGCAATTTTCGCTGTAATTTCCTCTACAACAAAGTCAACATCTCCTTTTTTATCTTCAGGAATTTCAATCCCCAACGCTCCTGGATATCCATGATAAGGAGATGGACAACATTGCTGTGGGAATATTGCGCCTTCTTGCAATACTGATTTAATAAGTGGTTCCTGCATTGAACAGTTAGTAGCAAAGAACGCTGTATCCTTTCCTAATTCTGCAACTTTTCTAGGAACATCTTCTAGAATAAATTGCTGCGCACCAGCTGTACCCGCATCTCCAGTTGGATCAGGAGCAGTTGCTTCAATAAATTCTAACCCTAGTCTTTCACAGTTTTCTCTAAACAAATCTCTTCTTGCAGCTAGCAATGCATAAGACATATGTCTTGGGAATGAATAGTGTACAAACTTTGTAGCACCTTGCTTTTTCGCTTGCTCAATCACAGCTTTCCCCATGCCTAGTTCATCCATTTGGAATACAACATCTGCTTTAGATGAGATCATTCCTGGGTCCTCACCAGCAGTACCCACTACAAATAAGACATCATCTCTCATTTCTTTTACCTTATCTATCGCTGCAGAAGTTCCTGGTATTCCTTGAACGATCACGATCGCTTTTACATCTGGGTCAGAGGCCATACTCATCACATTAGCTACCACTGTTTCTTGTTCTTTCATAAATTGATCAGGATAAGTTTGTAGCAACACTTTGTCTTTACCATATTTGGCTTGAACTCTTTCTGCTGCTCTGTATTCTTCCTCATTTTGAGATACTGTGCCCGTCATAATTCCTATTTTCCAACTTTCTTCAGCAGTTTGCTCTGCTGCAGGTTCAGCTGCTGTTTCTTCAGGTGCTAGCTCTTCAGATTCCGTCTTGGCGCCACAAGCTGCTAAACTCAATAGCATTGTTAGAACTAAAAAAATCGTCAAAACTCTTTTTAGCATTTAAATTCCCCCCATAATTTTTTATTCTTTTAAGGAAAAGGTTTCCCAGTGTTATACAACGCACACTTTCTTTTCCATAAAATTCAAATGCCTAATTTATTTCTATGCCATTGATGTCCATTTTCATTCCATATTTTTTATGAAATTCTTTTCTTTTCAATAGAAATATATTCAAAAAGTACAATATGGATATTACCATGCATTTCATAGCTGCCATGTCTACTGACATAATTATCAAATTTTTATATGTAAAATTCCACTTTTAGAATTATTTTACAATTGTTTAATATAGCATTCGCCAAATTTACTAAAAATCCTTTTAATTTTCCATAATTATTTTTATTTTATGAATTTTTTGATTTTCATATTCTATCGCATTAAATACCTCATTGCATTTTTTTAAAAAATAAAAAATCATGTATTTTGTTATTGTTAATAATTATATATTGCTGTTTTATATGTAAAGTCAAATCCACTTTTATGGAAAATAAATGAAAGAAATTCACAATTCTATTTAAGATCTTTTCTTATTTTTTCTTTTACATTGGGTAAACTAATCATGTATAAATGAAGAAAGAAGGTGATGTACTATCGTGAAGAAGAAAATAGTTTTCTCTTTACTCTGCTGTAGTTTAATTATTACAATGATTGCAATTCTTGGATCCTATAGTGGTAATCTACACTTTACAGGTATTAGTAGTGTAAATAAATTGTTTTTCATTTCAACGTGTTCCATTTTATTCATTTACTATATGAAATTAGATAAATCACCTCAATTAGAGCCTGTGCATATAAAAAGCGATAAAAAGGAAAAAGAAGATAAGCAAAACAACAAGTCGAATAAACCAGCTACTCGTTTTGATGATGTAGCAGGGCTTGATGAAGTAAAAGAAGAATTAGTAGAAATCATTGACTTTATCAAAAACCCTGAAAAATATCATAAAATGGGTGCAAAAGTTCCTAAAGGTATACTATTTTATGGTCCTCCTGGAACAGGTAAAACTTTACTAGCACAAGCCCTTGCTGGAGAAACAGATTCAGGATTTTTTCCTGCCAGTGGGTCGGAGTTTGTTGAAAAGTATGTTGGCGTCGGTGCAAAAAGGGTACGTACCCTTTTTGAAAAGGCAAAAAAAGAAGCCCCCAGTGTCGTTTTTATTGATGAAATTGATGCCATTGGTGCCAAGAGAACTACTGAGAGTAACAATGAAAAAGACCAAACTTTAAATCAGCTTCTTATTGAAATGGATGGATTTAATACAGATCAAACAGTGATTGTCATTGGTGCCACTAATCGTCTAGATCTGTTAGACGAGGCACTCTTAAGACCTGGCAGATTTGATCGGCATATGTTTATCGGTAATCCTGATGTTCGTGCAAGAGAAGAAATCCTACAGGTACATGTGAAAAATAAACCTATTGATGCAACGGTAGATATTAAGAAGCTTGCTAAAAGAACCCATGGTATGTCAGGAGCACACCTTTCTAATATCGCCAATGAAGCTGCTATTCTTGCAGTAAGAAAAAACAAAACTACGATTGGCATTGAAGAGTTTCATTTAGCCATCGAAAAGGTAGTAGCAGGGTTACAAAGAAAAAATGCAGTCATCTCAACCAAAGAAAAAAAATCTGTATCCTATCATGAAGCAGGTCATGCTTTAGTGGGCAAATTCTTAAATACAGATTTTATATCAAAGATATCCATTGTTCCACGGGGAGAGGCTTTGGGTTATGTGATGTACACCCCTGAAGAAGATCGCTATTTAATTACAACAGAAGAATTAAAAAATAAAATCAAAGTCTTATTAGGCGGTAGAGCTGCAGAACAAATTGTTTTCGGAGAAATTTCTACAGGTGCTCGTGATGATTTAAAAAAGGCCAACACTATTGCCTATGAAATGGTTTGTGAATATGGTATGAGCAGCTTAGGTAACAGGGTTTTTGATGCTTCTGTTGTAAAGAATTGTTATGGAATGATCGATGTAGAAATTAAACAAATTATAGACGAATGCTATAAAGATTCTTTAAAGCATCTACAAGATCATAGAAACTTGCTTACCACCGTAGCAGAAGAACTTTATGAAAAGGAAACACTTACAGGTGAGGAATTAGAAAATATCATTAAAACAGCAAACATCGAATCCTCATATGGTACAGTAATATAAAAAGAGTGGCTTCTAGAAACCACTCTTTTTATATTACTCTTTATAAACTTTTATTGCTTACTTCTTCTTCAATTTTTTCAATAAAGCTTGATATATCTTGGCTTCCTAATTCTCCATGGTCTCTAGCACGAACAGATATTGTATTGCCTTCCATTTCTTTTTCTCCTACAATGACCATATAAGGAATTTTTTCTAACTGTGCTTCCCGTATTTTATAACCAATTTTTTCATTTCTATCATCTAACTCCACTCTTATGTCTTTTTCCTTCATCATTGCAGCAACCTTCAGTGCATAATCCTTATATTTGTCGGCAATTGGTAGTATCTTCACTTGAACTGGGGAAATCCACACCGGGAATTTACCTGCAAAATGTTCGATGAGTATACCTATAAATCTTTCAATACTTCCAAAAATAGTTCTATGCACCATTACAGGTCGATGCTTTTCACTATCACTTCCGATATATGTTAGATCAAATCTTTGAGGCATTTGGAAATCTAATTGAATCGTACCACACTGCCATGTTCTTCCGATGCAATCCTCTAAATGGAAATCTATTTTCGGTCCATAAAAAGCACCGTCTCCTTCGTTTAGTTTATAATCTAAACCTTTTTCCTCTAATGCCTCTTTTAAAGCGTTCGTTGCCATCTCCCAATCTTCATCAGATCCCATAGAATTTTCTGGTCTTGTGGATAATTCCATATGATATTTAAACCCAAAAATACTATATAAATAATCGGTAAACTCAATGACCCCTTTAATTTCATCTTTGATTTGATGAGGTAGCATAAAAATATGGGCATCATCTTGCGTAAAAGCTCTAACTCTCATCAATCCATGTAATGCACCTGATAATTCATGTCTATGCACTAATCCTAATTCAGCCATTCTTATTGGAAAATCTCGGTAGCTGTGCATTTTTGTTTTGTATACCAACATTCCTCCAGGGCAGTTCATAGGTTTTACTGCATAATCCATTTGATCAATGCTTGTAAAATACATATTTTCTTTATAATGATCCCAATGACCAGAAGTATGCCACAATTGCTCATTTAAAATAATCGGCGTTTTAACTTCGTCATATCCTCTTTTTGTATGCTCTTTTCTCCAAAAATCTTCTAGTATATTTCGAATCACCATTCCCTTAGGATGGAATATCGGAAATCCTGGCCCTTCTTCATGCAGGCTAAATAAATCTAATTCTTTTCCCAACCTTCTATGATCTCTTTTCTTCGCTTCTTCAAGTCTATGAATATATTCCTCCAATAGCTTTTGCTTTGGAAAAGATGTTCCATAAATTCTTTGAAGCATAGGATTTTTTTCATCTCCACGCCAGTATGCACCTGCAAGACTTAATAGTTTTATAGCCTTTACAGCTTTTGTGGATGGTAAGTGGGGCCCTGCACATAAATCCACAAAATCCCCTTGCTTGTAAAAAGAAATAATAGCATCTTCGGGTAAATCTTTAATTAATTCAACTTTATAGTTTTCATTTCTTTCTTCCATATATTTTATTGCTTCATCTCTAGGCAATTCAAATCTTTCTAGTCCTAAGTCTTCCTTTGCAATTTTATCCATTTCTTTTTGAATTTTTTCTAAATCACTTTCAGTAAATCTATGTTCAGAATCGAAATCATAATAAAATCCATTTTCAATAGCAGGCCCTATGGCTAGCTTTGTTCCTGGAAATAATCTTTTTACTGCTTGTGCCAGCATATGCGAACTTGTATGCCTAAACACATCTTGTCCTTCTTCATCATCGAACTTTAAAATATTTACCTCTGCATCTTCATGAAGTAGGTAATTAAGGTCTACTACCTTGTCATTCACCTCACCTGCTACAGCTTCCTTCGCTAATCTACCACTAATCTCCTTGGCTAACTCTAATACAGTGGCTCCTTTTGGCATTTCTTTGATAGAGCCATCCTTCAAAGTAACTTTTATATGTTCCATTGTAATACCTCCTTGAAAATATTCAATCATATTCATAGCTTTTTTATAAATAAAAAACTCTCATCTCCTAGCACAAGCTAAGGGACGAGAGACTTCTCCCGCGGTTCCACCCAAATTGATAAAATCCACTTTTCGACAGTAACGTTGTCGAACCGATTATCTTTTCACTTTCTAGTTACTCAGACATAGCTCCAAGGTAGTTTTTCCTATAGTCATATCCAAGAACGCTTTCAGCCTATGGCATTCCTTCTCTATTGATTGGGTCTATAGTACTTTTCCTTTTCATAGCTTTTCATCATTATTGTAATATATTTTCGTATATCTATCAGAAAAAGTTTATTAGTTTCCCTTCATTATTAAAAGCTTTTTTTCATTATAAAAATATTTTTAATATTTGTCAATAATTTTGCTCAAGTTTTGTTTTTTTATACATAAAATCAGTATGCTTAAATCAAAAACTTCATGGCTTATTTTATTTCTAATCAAAATATAGGATAAATCCTTGTAATAAACCAATAACACACCCAATGATTCCACCTAAAATTTCAATATGCTTTAATTCTTTTTTTGCAATAGCAATGATAATTTCCTCTAATTTAGCCAATTCAAAATTATTGATTTTATCTTCAATGATTTCAGAAATTTTTATTTTACTCGTAGCCTTATGTACCATCTTCTCTGTTAATTCTATAATAGCATTTTCACCTTCACTATCAATCACTTGTTCAATATAATCTAAAATCATCATTTTAATAGCACTTGGCATAATTTGAGGCAACTTTTGTTCCACGATCCCTTTAATTTTTGTTTTAATGGCAAAAATCATTTCACTCTTATTCTCACCTTCAATCATCTTGTCGATGATCTCTTCCATTGACACGAGCTCACCCTCCACAATTTCACCCACGCTTTTAGCTATTTCAGCTTTTCGCTTAGGAATGAGTCCTTGTATTTTCACACCAAAAACGGGAATATTTATAGGCTCTAACGGTCTAAATATAAATTTGATTGCTAGAACATTTGTAATCCAACCAATGATTGTTCCCACTGTAGCTAAAATCAATAACTTTATCCAAAACAATATCCCTCACCTCTACACATTTATCTTTTGTAAAATAGACATATATCTAGACTTATATGGTTTTTTATTCAACAATTTGGTGATGATTTTATATTTACCGTTTTACAGTATAGCATACTTAAACCCTCAAAACAATATTACAAATCATTAAAAGAGTAGAGAATTTCTCTACTCTTGTTTTACGTTTTTAGCAGGTAAACAAAATTCGCAACCATTACACATATATACTCTATCTGCAAATACATTTTTAATCGTGTCAATAATTTCCCTTTTCTTTATATTGCACGAAAAATGGATGACAATCTTTTTAGGTGCTAATGTAATTAATGAACTAATTAGCAAATCATCATAACTAATGTCCTTGTCTGCCATTTCGTAGGCAATATCTTCTAGGTATTCATTATTCAGCATTCTATGCATTCTGTCATATAAATGATATTTTCCTTCATCATTCATAAGTACATTTACTACGTCAATTTTTGCCTCTTGAATATCCACAAAATATCTTAGCAGTCTTATAAATTCATTGTACTCTTTTTCCATCAAAAAATCTTCAACAGCTTTATCTATATTATTTTCTAATTCTTCCCAATAATTTTTTAATCTAAATTGAATAAATCCTTCTAGATGAATTGTCTTGTTTTCTCTTAGATATTCCAAAATAGCATGTAGCATTTTGGCCTTTCTATTGATGGCATAATAGACGCCTTCTTTGTACTGATAAGCTTCCTTTTCTTGTATGCTTTTTAGATGTTTTAAGATTAATTGTCTTTCTTTTGGCATAAAATAATAATAATGATTTGATATCATCTTATTCACAATTTTTTCTTCCAGTTCATTTATAATGATATCTGATAATGCATTTGCCATATAATGATTGACTAAGTTTTCAAAGTCTTTGCATGTATAATTTTTTAAATCACTTTCATTCACATGATATTCCACACAAATTCCTTTTCCTTGCTTAAAACATTTTCTTTCTATACAAATTCCTTCTTTTCTAAAAAAGTCTATTTCTTTATTTAATCTATCGTAAATATATTCTGAACACTCTTTAAGTACTACGGAAATCAGGTGCATCATCTTCACTCCTTTCTACTGTATTAGTAGTATATGTGTAACAAGAAGTGATATTCAAAATACACGATTACATTTATTTCTTAATATACCATTTCTAAAAGAGGTATAATGGAACCTATATCCATCGGTTTATCTTTGGATAAAAAAATTTCTGCTACATTATGTCTTTTTAAAAAATATAAAATTTCAGCATAGTCACTATGATGCTCCAAGTATCCAGAAAATGCTAATTTATTTTTACCAATCAGACCTGAAGTACCACCAATAAAACCATAATCCAACCCAGGTAAATCTATGTATCCCGGAGCTATGGTTAATACTTCTATTCCATGTTTTTCTACTGCCTTTGCAATACCCCTATCAGAAGTAATAATTGCGTGATCATTGACGATGCATATAGAGCATTTTGAATATCCTTGTTTTACATGAATTCGTTTGATTTCCTTTCTTTCGAGTAATTCCAATGTGCACCGATCGGTGTAATTAAAATTATGTATTGCAAAATTGGAAACTCTTGCTATATTATATGCAATATTATCGGGATAGTTCCTCTTTAATACCGTCCTTCCTTTTATTATATTACAGCCAAGCGCTTCCAAAGGATCCTTCAATTGTTTATAAACATTAGGTGCAACAACAATATCCTGTGAAGTAACTGGATGTAACAAAAGATCAGGATGCCCCTTAATTGCATCGTATATATCATTGCACAATGGAGTTTTTATTATATGTATAGCCTTATTGTATAAATTATTCATAATTGTGCTAGAAGTTCTTCCATCAACGATCACTGTAGCAACATCTTCCTTTGGTAGGAACGGTACATCTATAAATTTTTTTTTCATATTTACTACCCAACCTTCATGCTTTCTCAAAATCATTATACCCTTTATTTATCCAAAACTTTTATAAAAAAACGAAATCATTATAAAAAAATCTAGATATGTGATCACATATCTAGATTTTTGAAGGAAATCTTTTTTTCCATTCTTCTGTTAATTGCTCTCTAAAATCTGGATGAGCAATTTCAATTAATGCCTTTGCTCTTTCTTTTAACGTTTTGCCTCTTAAATGGGCAATACCATATTCTGTAACCACATAATGCACATCATTGCGTGATGTTGTCACCGCTGAACCCTCATCTAAAAATGGTACAATACGAGAAACCTTTCCTTTTGATGCTGTTGAAGGTATCGCAATGATGGACTTTCCATCTTTCGCCATGCTCGTACCTCGTACATAGTCAACCTGACCACCTACACCACTAAACTGTTTTAGACCAATACTTTCAGAAACAATTTGACCCATTAAATCAATTTGGATACACGAATTGATAGAAACCATTTTGTAGTTTTGCATAATCACACAAGGATTGTTTACATAGTCTACAGGATATAACTCTACAGAAGGATTATTATCCACAAAATCATAAAGTCGCTTTGTCCCCATTAGGAAGGTTACAACCATTTTTCCCTTGTGTAAGGTTTTCATTTTGTTTGTAATAACACCAGCTTCTACCAACTCTACAACTCCGTCTGAAAACATTTCTGAGTGAATCCCTAAGTCTTTTTTATCTTTAAGGAATAGTAAAACTGCATCTGGAATTGCACCAATTCCTAATTGTAACGTTGAACCATCTTCAATCAAGGAAGCACAATGTTCTCCAATGGCCTTTTCTATTTCTCCAATTTTAGGAGGTTTTAATTCAATCACAGGATAGGATGTCTCAACAATATAATCTAAT
Organism: Clostridiaceae bacterium 35-E11; assembly: GCA_038396625.1. GTDB lineage: Bacteria > Bacillota > Clostridia > Peptostreptococcales > Thermotaleaceae. The sequence goes on along the minus strand of CP121688.1, from coordinate 1,531,808 downwards.
TCTGAAATATGAATAAATGAATCTCCCATGGTCCTTGGCATTTGATCATTCATTTCAGCAATCACTAGTTTCGCATTTTCAGCTGCTGGTTTTGTATAATCATTAGATAATCCAAAGCTGCAATAACCATGTTCATCTGGTCTACTTAGCTGAATTAAAGCTACATCAACAGGCAAATATCCTTCTTTAAACAAACGTGGAATTTCTGTAAAAAAACACGGCGTGTAATCTGCTCTTCCTGCTTGAACAGCTTCCCTAGTACTTGCTCCCACAAATAATGCATTATGTCGAAAATGTGGTGCCATTTCAGGTTTGGTATATTCTCCTTTGCCCATAGCTACCATGTGTACAATTTCTACATTTTCATACTGATCTTTATTTTTTAACATTGCATCAACTAACTGTACTGGTTCACTAACGGCGTGACCCGTAACAACTCTATTCCCTGATTGGATATGTTTTACAGCATCTTCAGCAGATACCAGTTTTTGTTTATATATCTCCTGCCAACCCATCAACTTCATCCTTTCTATTTATTATCGTTAGGAAATTCTCTTTGTAATCGACCAAAAACTTTTTCAAAATCTTTTTCTGCTATCGCACGAATTGCTCCCTGCTTTGTCCCTATATCAGCATAATTCGCACAACAGTTATGACATCCACCTAATATCAAAAGAATATCATAGGTTTTTTGAAATTGAACAGTTTCAAAAGTATAATCTCTTCCTAACGCATCTATTAAACGTTTTAGGAATTTTGTACGATCATATCGAGGATTACAACCACCGCAATATTTTACGCCAACTACCAAATTATCTCTCCTTAATCTTTTTTGTTTAATATTTTTTTTGCCATATCAATCAAATCTTGGCTCACTTCGTTTACTAAAACAACTTCTTTAACCTCTGGTATTTCATTCTTTAACGCAGTTGCTACAACCTCTTCAATAGTAATTTTCGCCGAAGGACATCCTTTGCAAGCCCCTAAGAGTTTTACTTGCACAACACCTTCCTCTACGGCTACTAGTTTAATATCTCCATAATGTTCATACAAGTGGGGTCTTACTTTTTTCTTAAGAACTTCATTTACTTTGTCAAACATATGATCACTCCATTATAGCGGAGGTGACTTTAGCCACCTCCATCACTTTCAATGATTTAAACGAAATATATTTATCATTATTTCGTAGCAGCAGCTTCTCTTTTTGCAATAGATTCTTCATCAATTCTAGCAATTTTTCTAGCTAATTCTTTTTTATGCTCAAGATTTCCTTGTCTCGCAATCATAATTCTTTGTGCTTGAGGAGATCCAGCACCATGCATAGATTCTGTACGATATCCTACCGCTGCTGTTCCTAGAGTCAAGTTTTCAATTAAACGAAGAACTCTCATACGATGCTCTGTTGAAACCTTTGCAACACCCTTGAAATATTTATCCACATACTTACCGATAACAGGATGTTTTAAGTCTTTTTCAGAAGGCATTGTAACCATTAATCCTCCGGCAATATCCTCTGCTAATCTAGCAATTTCATATGGGAATCTTGTCACGTTTTGTTTACATACATTTGCCAATAGCATATCAATTTCATAGTTACCAGCTTCTGTTGGATGTCCTTCTGAAGAACAAGCAATACCACAAGCATATAAAGTTTCATTTAAATGTGTCATTTCTATCAGTTTATCTTTAATATGAGAAGCTTTTGCTGCACCATTAAATTCTGCAGCTAATGCAGACGCACCGATCAATACATCACCTACACCTACTTTACATCCACCGTAACTTTGACGATGATATCCTGCAAACCTTTCAACAAGCATACCTGAGAATTCTACTTCTCCATTTAAGAAGATTCTCTCATTCGGTACAAATACATCATCAAATACCACTAATGCTTCATGTCCGCCAAACTCTTTGTTTCCTACATCAATATCTGCATCTTCCTCTATTTTCCTTGTATCACAGGATTGACGACCATAAATCATAAAAATACCTTCTGCATCTGTTGGAACGGCAAAGGAAACAGCATAGGCCTCATCGCCTGGCTTCATAGCAATTGTAGGCATGATTAGATGCTCATGAGAGTTGATAGACCCTGTTTGATGAGCCTTAGCACCTCTTACCACGATACCATCTGGTCTTTGCTCTACCACACGAAGGAATAAATCTGGATCAGCTTGCTGACTAGGTGATAATCCTCTATCACCTTTAGGATCTGTCATCGCACCATCAACAGTTAAGTCATTTTTTTGTACAAACTCCATATATTTTTTAAAGTTTTCATGATATTTGGTACCATGTGCTTTATCTACTTCATAAGTCGTACTGTAGATCGCATTAAATGCATCCATACCTACACATCTTTGGAAGCAAGCAGCTGTTTTCTGGCCTAGTAATCTTTGCATTTTTACTTTTTTTCTTAGATCATCTGTACTTTGATGTAAATGACAGAAACGATTAACTTTTTCTCCTGTTAAGTTTGATGTAGCTGTCATTAGATCCTCATATTCTGGATGTTGTGCTAATTCATAAGTCATCGCCACAGCATTCAGCGACGGGCGAATAATTGGATGATCTACAGGATTTTCAACTAACTCTCCAAAGACATAAACCTTTACATCTAATTTGCGCATACTTTCAATATACTGTTCTTTTGTCATTAATGCCATAAAACCCATCTCCCTTTTTATAATAATGTTATATACTTAACGTAAAATATAATTTCAAATCTATCTCAATATACAAGCAAAAAACATGCCATGTTTTAAAGACTTATGTTATAAACTTTCGCCATTTTTTATAGTTGCGTTTTTCCCTGGTATTTCAGTATAAATTCAATTTTATTTCGTCTTTTGGCTTACTTATTTTTAATTTCATGCATCCATAAAACAAAATTCTGTTGCATAAATACAACAAAAATTTGCTGAAAAATAATTTTTTAACAAATTTTTGTTGTTATTTAACCTTTTACAGCTTAGTTGTATTATTGCAACTATGTTGCATTTATGCAACATCTAAGTTTCTTCATATTTTCTTCTCTTTCGAACAAAAGTAGATGCATCTATTCCTAAAACCTTTGCTGCACTTCGGACATTCCCATGCTTTTCAAAAGCGCTACGGATCAATTGTTTTTCCACAAGGGCTACTGCATCCTTTAGCGGCATGATTTGATCTGTTTTAATCAATCCCTTATCTTCTCGCTCTGCACAAATAGATTTAGGTAAATCTTCGACCGTTATATTATCCTGATTACTCATAATGAATACCCGTTCAACAATATTTTTTAGTTCTCGAACATTACCTGGCCAATCATATTCATACAAAGTATCTAGTACATCCTTGTGGAAGAATTTGTTCCATTGGTATTTTTCATTTAATACAGATAAAAAATGCTGCACCAATGGAAGGATATCTTGCCTTCTCTCTCTTAAAGGTGGAATATTTAAAGGCACTACATTCAAGCGATAATAAAGATCTTCCCTAAAAAGCTTTGTCTTTACCATTTCTTCTAGGTCGCGGTTTGTAGCCGCCAGAATACGCGTATCAATTTTTATGGACCGGATACCTCCAACCCTTTTTATTTCTTGTTCCTGCAATACACGCAGAAGCTTAACCTGCATATCTAAAGATAACTCCCCCACTTCATCTAAAAACAACGTTCCTCCATCTGCAATTTCAAACAAACCTACTTTTCCTTCCTTATTGGCGCCTGTAAAAGCACCTTTTTCATAGCCAAATAACTCTGACTCAATGAGGTTCTCGGGAATGGCTCCACAATTGATTTTTATAAATTGATGTTTTTTTCGATGGCTATTCTTATGGATGAATTTTGCTACTTCTTCTTTCCCTACCCCTGTTTCTCCTAACAAAAGTACCGTTGTATCTACTTTAGCTACCCTTTTAGCAATACGCATGGTTTCGAGCATTTTTTCATCCTCTACAACAAGGTCTGCTGTGTTGAGAATCTGTAGCCGCATTTCCTTAATTTCTGAATAGTATCTTTTCGCCAATTCCTTATTTGCTTCTAATTGTTCCTTCAGATGTGCCAGTTCTGTAACATCTCTTACGTTCGTCACCACCATACTAATTTTTCCACCGTTATCAAAAATAGGAGTGCTTGTAACAAGAGCATTCTTTCCCGTACGAAATTTTTGATGTATGGTAGTAGTTTTACCAGTTGTTAACACTTTCAGAGTAGCTGATTCTGAAATATAGCTAGCTTTTTCCAACTCTAACATATTTTTTCCTAACATTTCTTCCCGCTTAACCCCTGTAATCCGTTCGTAGGATTTATTGATTCTTAAAGTGTTGGCTTTTCCATCAGTAATATAAATACCATCATAAGAGGATTCTATGACTGCATCTAACCTTTGAGATATCTTCTGTACTTCATTTAATTCATCAATTACATTTTGCAGACCTGAACTATCTTGAAATACGCTGACTGCGCCAGTTATTTTCTCATTTTGAATTAATAGAATACGATCTCCAATTAAGGTTTTATCCTGGAACTTTATTTTTTCAGTATATTGACTGTAGCCTTTTTCAATGGTTTCATACAATCTAAGCTCCGGCAAAATACGTTGTGCGTTTTTCCCTATAACGCTATCTTCTGAAGTTAAATTTAAAATTCTAACAGCCGAGGGATTACAACGCGTAATCTTCCCTGTCTCATCTATAATCACAATACCATTGTTAGAAGAATTTAAAATAGCTTTTAATTCATTTACTTCTTGTTTTTCTTTGCTTAAAAGCTTTTTGCTTAAATCCGTACGTGTGAGAATGCCCACTAACTTTCCCGCCCTGTCAACAACAGGCAATCGTCCTACTTTAATATTCCAAGCATCCATGATATCAGCTTCTTGCTCAATGGTTTGCACAGCTTTACATGCAATTTCTACTAAAGGTGTAAGAGGAGATACGCGATCTATGAAAGCTTTCATTAAGTCTGTCTTTGTAAAAATGCCCGTAATTTCATCTTTTATATTTAGTACAGGCGCTCCATCAATGTGCCATTTTACAAACACTGCTGCCGCATCCATAATCGTATCCTTATTACGTAGTACAATAGGCTTTGGTGTCATTAACTCTTTTACTTTCAATCCATTCTCCTACCTCTCGTTATTCATTCACTTTAAAAGCTCTTCTTTCATTATACCTAACAAGCCTATTAAATACAAAAAATCCTAGCTTTAACTAGGATTTTAAAATCAGTCTATTTCATTTATTGGAGGCGGCACCCAGATTTGAACTGGGGAATAAAGGTTTTGCAGACCTCTGCCTTACCACTTGGCTATGCCGCCATAATATGGAGCGGAAGACGAGATTCGAACTCGCGACCCTCGCCTTGGCAAGGCGATGCTCTACCACTGAGCCACTTCCGCATAAATTTACACTTTTTACTTCGCTCTTACTCGCCACGTTCTCGTAACGATACAACTAAGTGATTCACACAAAATCATAGGTTTTGGTTCTCTACTTATACCACTGAGCCAGTTAATGGAGTTACAGAAATCTTCGATTTCGTTTTAACTCCTTACTCAGCGTAGTTGAGTTGCCTTGTATTATATTTGGTGCCCAGAGGCGGAATCGAACCACCGACACGGGGATTTTCAGTCCCCTGCTCTACCGACTGAGCTATCTGGGCTAAAATATGGTGGGCACAATAGGGATCGAACCTATGACCCCCTGCTTGTAAGGCAGGTGCTCTCCCAGCTGAGCTATGCGCCCTTTGTCATCAAACTGACAAAATATATATTACACCATTTTAAAAAATCTGTCAATATGTATCCAAAGAAATCATTACGGATTATTGCTCAAAATAAGATTTTTCTACATTTTTTCTCTTATTTGATATCATTTTCTTCTATTTTCTTTAAAGAGCTTCATTGTACAATCTTTCTAAATGTGCTTTATCAAAATGATATTTTGTATTGCAAAAATGACATGTTAATTCCGCTTGTCCATCTTCTTCAATTATTTCTTTTAAATCCTCCGCTCCCACACTTACTAAAGCTCTTTCAAGCTTTTCAACTGAACAATCACATGCAAGATGTACTTCTGTTTTATCTAATATTTCTACATCAAAGCCTTCTAATATCTTGTTTATTAGCTTTTCTTCATCCTGTTCTTCTTCAATCATCGTTGTGATCTGAGGTAACTGATTCAGTCTATTTTCCAGTTTTGTAATTACTTCCTCCTCTACCCCTGGCAAAACTTGAATGATAAATCCACCAGCTGCTTTTACTGAATAATCTCTATCCACAAGAACCCCTAGGGCTACAGCAGAAGGCTGTTGCTCCGAGTAAGCAAAGTACGCAGTCATATCCTCTGCAATTTCTCCAGAAACTAAATCTAACTGTCCGATATACGGATCCTTTAAACCTAGATCTTTTATAACGACAATTTTTCCATTCCTACCTACCGCTTTACCAACATCCAGCTTACCATCTTCTCTCAAGGGAAGCTCCACATACGGATTCGCTACATATCCTTTAACATTCCCTTTGGCATCTGCAACTGCCAAAATCTGTTTCAAAGGTCCATTACCTTTTATTTGTATGGATAGTTTGTCTTTTTCACCCTTTAGCATTAATCCCATCATAGCAGCAACCGTAAGTGTTCTACCTAAAGCTGCCGTTGCAACAGGTGCTGTATTATGAATCTTTCTTGCTCCTTCTACTAAATCTGTTGTAATTGCTGTAAAAACTCTTATATTTTTATTGGCTGCCACAGCTCGAATTATATAACCTTTCATAGAAGCATCCTCCTTGTATCTATCTATAACCTTAAAACTTTCCTTTTCTCATCTAGTTTATCAATTTTTGCATTATTTTATATCAGTCATTCCATAATTTTCTATCTTAGGTAGCTTATCTGAACATTTTATTCTAAAACGATGAATCAATTCCACAATTTACTTAAATATAGTAAGTATTCAATACCTCATTCAGCATTTTTGATTTTGTTAATGATAAAGCTATACCTATATTTTAAACTTAGAATCTATATGTGTAAACATAATAAAAGCCCTGACTCAAATCAGGGCGCTTGTAAGCTACATGCGTTGCATAAATACTATTATGTATTATACTCTACTAACGTTAGTAGCTTGAGGTCCTTTTTCACCTTGCACTACTTCGAATTGTACTTCTTGACCTTCTTCTAGTGTTTTATAGCCTTCCATGTCAATTGCTGAGAAATGTACAAAAACATCCTCCCCATTTTCTCTTGAAATGAAACCATAACCTTTTTCACCATTAAACCATTTTACTGTACCTTTTTCCATTAAAACAATCCTCCTAACAAATATCATGCTCAAGCAACTTCTTATGCTCAGTTAAAGTTTATCATAGCTATTCTCTTCTGTCAATTAGAATAACCTATAATTGCCATAAATATTCAATTATTTCTGACATACAAAATAAATACGTTCACTTTCTTCTCGAGGTTCTTCAAATGTAAAAGCATCAAATGCTTCTATCTTTCGAAAGTTTGTTTGCATCAGCTTCTCTATGATTTCATTTTCTTTATATGCACGCTGGCTATGACTTTCTTCATATTTTTTATAAAGCCGACCTTCTTCTACAAAAATTGTCAAATCAAAATCACAAATGTTTCTTTTTTCGTCAAAATAATTCTCCCATATGTAAGATACCTTCTGCAAATTTTCTGCATACGTGTGATTCCCAAGAATGTTCTTCAGTTTGTAGTGAGAGCTGATGTCGAATATAAACAATCCATTCTCTTTTAAATGCTGATACACAGCGACAAAAACCCTTGTCAAGTCTTTGGGTTCTACAATATAATTTATGCCATCACAAATACACAAAATAACATCTAGTTCTGTGGGCAACATCATCTCTCTCATATCGTGATTTAAATAGATAACTTCTATATCCATATCGGCTGCTTTCTCTTGAGCCATAGAAAGCATATCCTCTGAAATATCCACACCTAAAAGATTATATCCTTTTGCCGCTAATCTATTTGTAATATTTCCTGTTCCACAAGCTAGTTCGGCTATATTGCTAGGCACTAGCTTATATCTCTTAAATATTTTTTCAATATATTCTACCCATCCTTCGTAATCTACATCCTTCATTAATTGATCATATACATAAGCAAAAGCACCATAGCTTTTCATCTTATCTCTCCCTTAATTATTTTTAAGTAACTGATAAATTTTATTGAGGACTTCACTGGCTTTTTCAGAGATACACACTGCAGCTCTATGATCATATGCTGTATGGGCTAAGTTAATAATAATTAGTTTTTTACATATGTGCGCTAAATAATTTACTGGTCCCACTTCTAAACTTGATCCTATTACTATAAGTAAATCTGCATTTTCCGTCTCATTCCACGCTTGGTCAAAACACGAAGGAAGTGGATCTCCAAACATAACGACGCTAGGGCGCACAATGCCGCCACAAAGCATACATTTTGGAGGCACTTCTTTGTGCTCTACCTTTTCCTTTATTTTTTCCAAAGATAATTTTGCATGACAATTTAAGCAATATCCCTCTCGAATATGTCCATGTACTTCTAAGACATTTTGCGAACCCGCTTTTTGATGTAGATTATCAATATTTTGCGTAACCAGAGTAGATATGTGGCCTTCTCTTTCCATCTTGGCTAAAATTTCATGACTTTTATTTGGCTTTGCGTCCAGCATAGAAGTTAAAATTTTAAATCCTAATGCATAAAATTGTTCAGGATTATTTAATAAGATATTCGTAGATAGTGCCTTCATGGGATCAATTTTTTCCCATAATCCTGTTTCAGGGCTTCTAAAGTCAGGTATGCCACTTTCTGTAGATATCCCTGCACCTGTTAATACAATCACTTTGTTACTCTCTCTAATAAGCTGTACTGCTTTTTGAATCTTCTCATCCAACCTTCTCATCTCCCCAAATACATTCTAGCTTGTGTTCTTCTATCCTATTATAACTTAATCTCCTCCTTTTCGAAAGAAACAACGAAAAAGGTTGGACACACCGCATTACAAAAGGGATAGCTTTCCTATCCCTCTACCTTTGTATTTTTCTGCAATTGTCTTTTTCGAACCGTAATGAGTCCACCAATTCTTCCAGTTTCTTTCGCAGTAAGACTTCCCCAACCAAATTGCTCTACCTTTTCTGCCAAACCTAATTGTTCTGCAATTTCATATTTCCATTGATCTTCGATAGTTTCAATCTTTTTCTTTTTGTTCTTTACACTATTTTTTTTCGACATATATACCCCTCCCCTACTACATATTGTTGGTAAGGGGTAGCCTTTTTATACCTATGTATCCTTTATTTTATGAAAAAACTTTAAGTATTTTTATTCATTCTTCTTTATAGCTGGCACCCACATATATTGGACATCATCACACTTATAGTAAAATAACATCCATCTGCTTCCATCTTATCGTAGATATCCTTGATTAGCTTAAAAAGCGTATCCTTATCCCCTCTTATCGTTGTAGATAATACACCAATTTCATAATTTACAGGATAGGATTGAATCAGTTCTAACACTTTATGAATATCTTCTAAATAGTTTTCACTCTGTATAGGAAAATATGTGATTTCACAGGAAGCTATTCTGTTTTTTTCCAAAGGGCACATATGTATCCACCTCTTCCCTCTTTAGAAAACCTTTGTTCTTTTTCCATGGTGATATCTTCTTCTGCAGTATTTGGAGGAATAAACAAACATTCTCCACTATCTACTAAATGCTTAAGATCTAATTCTCTTAGTTCCTCCATTGATTTAAAATGCGCGTACTGAAATATAGTATTTTCTTGAAATACTTTTGACAAATATAATCTGCCCCAGTGACTATCCTTATGTATTGTACCAATTAATAACTGTCCGTCCTTATTTAATACTCTATACATTTCATCGTAGGCTTTTTTAGGCTCCTCAATAAATTCAAATGCTGCCATAGAAAACACTGCTTCAAAAGAACCGTCCTTAAATTTTAAATTATAAATATCCATCTTCTGAAATGTAATATCTAATTTTTTCTCTTCTGCTTTTTTTCGAGCGATTTGAAGCATTTCTTCTGAAATATCTATTGCTGTTACTTCACAACCCATTTCCGCTAACTTAATACTAAAGTTTCCTGTTCCACATCCTACATCTAAAATTTTCATTCCCCTTTGAGGGCGAAACAGCGAAAATGCCAATGCTGTTTCCACTTTATCTACAAACTTTCCCATTTTGCTTTCATACCATTGATCATAATCTAACGCAATAGCATCAAATATGGCCATTGTCAACACCACCTATAGGATACTTAAAATCTTTTCTTTTTGCTCATTAAATTTTTGACTGGTAAAGGTTTTATTATCTCTCGGTCTTCTAATATCCACATCTATTACTGTCTTTATTGTTGCAGGTCTTTCGGAAAGGATATAAATCTTGTCCGACAAAAAGATCGCTTCGTCAATATCATGGGTAATAAACAGAATGGATGCTTGTAAATTTTCTAGCACACTTAATAACCAATGCTGCATCTTTCTTTTTGTAATAGCATCTAGTCCTCCAAATGGTTCATCCAATAGCATGATATCATTGGCGAACAAATAAGTTCTTAACAATGCAGCTCTTTGTCGCATTCCTCCTGAAAGCTGTGAGGGATAATGTAATCCAAACCCCTTTAAACCAAATAAATCTAAATATTTTTCTGCCTCATCCCTAGCTTCTTTCTTGGCTTTTCCTTTAAGAATTAAAGGAATAGATACATTATCTAATATATTTTTCCAAGGAAGCAATAAATCTTTTTGATGCATATAACTTACCCTTCCAGTTTTACCTGCGCTATCTTCCCCTTCAATCAACACCATTCCTTCATCAGGCTTGATCAACCCTGCAATAATATTAAATAAAGTACTTTTCCCACTGCCACTCGGTCCTAAAATACTTACAAATTGATTTTGCTCAAGACAAATGGATACATCTTCTAATGTCTCTAAATCACCAAATCGCTTCTTTATGTTAGATACTTCTACCTTTGTCTGCATTGCTCTTTTTCAGGTAAAAACTCATTTGTAAATGCTTCTTTTGCATTTAGTGATTTTTCTAGAAGATTTCTTTCCTGCATCCATTTTGCATAAGTAACCCATACAGATTCTTTCATCTCTCCCCACCTTAGTGCATCCCCTTGATATTCATCGGCCAAATATTTTTGACTTGCAATGACCATTTCCTCATCCAGTTCTGGAACATTTTTAAGTAGATCCTTGGCTGATTCCTCTGGAAAATCCATGGCATATTCATAACCTTTTGTACTTGCTCTCAAAAATCCTTTGACTAAATCAGGGTCATTATTTAATAAGTCTTCCTTAGCAATAATCACAGGAGTATAAAAATCTAAATGAGGATCTACGTCCTGTAATTTTATAAAATTCAAAGGAAACTCTCTAAGCTCTGCTGCTACACCATCCCAGCCGTAGTAAATCCATGAAAAATCCACATCTTTTTCAACGCTTGTAAAAAAGTCCGACGCACCAATATTAATCATTTCAAGCTTTTCAAAATCTGCTCCTTCTTTTTCCATTAAAGCTTTCAGCATTGCCTCTTCCATAGGGGAACCCCAGCCACCATATTTCTTACCTTCAAAATCTTTTGGAGATTTTATATTTTTATCTACTGGTGAAGCAAACCCTGATGTATTATGCTGGATAATCGCAGCAATAGCTTTTATGGGCAGCGGTGTTTCAGCTGTTCTTGCATATGTAACTTGTTCCTGATAGCTTATACCAAACTCTCCTTGACCTGCCGCAATTAAATCTGCACTACCGCCCTCTGTAGGTTGAATGATTTCAACCTCTAGCCCTTCTTCAGCAAAATATCCTTGTTCCTTTGCTACATACAAACCCGTATGATTGGTATTCGGTACCCAATCTAATATTACCGTCACTTTCTTCAAGTCTTTTCCTTCTTCAACAGATTGTGGTGTCTCTGTTTGGGATGTACAACCAGCAATCAATCCCAACATACAAGATAAAATCAAACATGTAATCAAATATTTTTTCACCTTTTCTTTTCCTCCTCCACCTCTTTATTTAGGTATTGCATCCAAGGCATAGTCTTTTTTTCAATCAGATGAATCCCCTTTAACAGGAGAATACTTAATAATGTGATAATAATAATTGTTGCAAATACCTTGTCTGTAGCAAAGGAATGTCGCACCCGAAGCATATATACACCTAAACCTTTTTTGCCTCCTACCCATTCTCCTATGATTGCACCCATCACACTATAGGTACCTGCAATCTTTAATCCAGAGAAAAAATTAGGCAGAACAGACGGTAATTTAACAATTCTATAAATCTGCATTTTATTAGCTCCCATTGCCCTTAATAAATCAAGCAGTTCTTTATCTACAGACCCTAAGCCTTCTAATAAACTGATGGTTATTGGGAAAAAACAAACCAACACCACCACCACGATTTTCGGCAGATATCCATATCCAAACCATATGGCGAACAAAGGAGCTAATGTCATAATGGGAATTGTTTGTGAAGTAATAATAATAGGATAAAATGCTTGCTTCAGAATAGAAACGCTATCCATCATTATTGAAATCAACACAGACAATATTATCGCTACAACAAAGCCTACTAAAGCTTCATATAATGTAATCGTTAGATGGTTCAGCATTGTTGGAAAAGTTTTCATCAATGTCTGTATAACTTTTGTAGGTGCCGGTAAAATAAATGCAGGTACCACAAAAATCCTTGATACTACTTCCCATACTATGCAGAATATTGCTACAAAACCGATAGGAAGAATGTTATTCCCTGTATTTTGAAATCTTTTCATCCATTGTCACGCCCTCTGGCTTGTAATCAATCTTTATTACAGATAAGACTCTTGTTGCTCCTTCTTGAATACATATTTCCTGGGCTTTTTTTACGATTTCCAATAAATCATCCAATTCCCCTTCTATCGTTGTTTCCATAGGACCTACCTCATACTTAAACCCTGAATCTTGTATTAATTTTATGACCTCATCTACCACTGGATAAATTTTTTCATCAGGTACCCTGGGCAACACTTGAAGACTTAAATTTACACATGCCATCTATACCATCCTCCTTTAAAATAAAAACCCCTTATCCTGGCTAGACAAAGGGTATTGTACAACATTTTTATTTCCCTCCGCTGGCATTACCCAGTTCAGGTTATGGGTCGGAACAAAATAGTTCCCTCTCAGCCAAATTGTCTTTAGCTCCCCTTTGGCTATTCTATTGACACTTTGATTATAATACAACCATATAGATTCGTCAAAGCTTTGTTATTTCATAATATACTTTATCTGTAGATAACCCACATAAAAATAAATCATCACCGTAATTAAGATAGGCAACACTCTTATTAATAGAGAACTTTTCGTCTTTTCTTCTGTAATCCATTCTTCTTGATCCACAAACCCCATATCATATTGATGGTATTGTGTGTCTCTTATGATGATTCTCAGCAAAAAATAAGCGACAGTTCCTGTAAGTAAGGCAATTATGCCCACAGAAAAAGTTGCAGCACCTAGTTGAATGGTGTCGGGCATTTGTTCTACTGTAGGCACATCGTTTTGGATGAGTTTTTGATTCACCACATTGATCATAAATCCTAATGTTACGGCTACACCATTATTGGTGATGTGCCCAATCACTCCTGCCCATAAAGAATTGGTTCTATATACTAGATATCCAAAAACAAGCCCTAGTATAGTAGGTCCTGCAAAATTTTGTAAATTAAAATGAAATAACCCAAATAGTATTGCAGAGATGATTACAGCGTATTTTTGACCCAATTTTTCATAGCCACGCAAAACTAAGCCTCTAAAAAATACTTCTTCACATATTCCTGCAGACACGGCAATAATCATCATCAAAAGAAAATACTCTCCCATATTATTGGCCGTAGGAATGGGTGGCTGTGGTAATTTTCCTAAGGTACTTAATAATGTCATCACTATCAAATTAAAAAACAATGCCACGGGGTAAACCAGTGTAGTAATACATATGATTAATAAACCATGTTTTAAAGATAGTCTATTGAGTCGAAAAATTTTCTTAAAATTCCCCTGTTTTATCTTTGCATAGATAATAGGTGGTAGTAAAACCAATATATATTCTGTAATAATTAACCCCGACTTTACTTCATTCCGTTGCACATAAGCACCTACCGTCAAGAGTAAAATAGCCGTAATCAAATAAACCATATTTACACCTAAAATTCCTATTTTCTTTCTGTCCTCCAACCCATTCACTCCTTTATGCATATCTGTTTTTGTCTTTCGATCAACTCTACGGTTTCTCTATGTTTCAAAAACTACTTTATCTCCCCTCTAAGCCTTTCATCTGCCTAAGCAGGTTCACATATACTTGAACCCCTGTTAAAAGTACATCTTCATCGAAGATAAATTGACAATTATGAAGCGAATGAATATATCCTTTTTCCTTATTTTTTATTCCCAGGAAGAAAAATAATCCAGGTATTTTCTGTTGAAAGTAAGAAAAATCTTCTGCAATCATCTGGGGCTCTATCCAATCCATATTATTCTTTCCAATTGCCTCCACCAATGTATGCACAAGTTTTTCATCATTTACTACGGCAGGATACATATCTCTAAATACCACATCTATCGAACAATGATATATGGTTTCTAAGCCCTTTACTACTTCTTGCATTCTAGTTTTTATTTTATTATAGGTCGATTCTTGAAATGCTCTTAATGTCCCTTCTAAAACCACTTCTCCTGCAATAATATTTCTTCTTTCTCCACCCCACATCTTTCCTATGGTTAGTACAGCACCTTCCATAGGATTGATATTCCTGCTGATAATCGTTTGATAGGTTGATATAAGGTTTCCTGCAATGACAATTGCGTCCTTTGCATTTTGTGGAATAGCACCATGACCACTTTGTCCACAAATTTTGATATCAAATTCTCCTGTTTGCGCCATCATCGCTCCTGACCTACACCCAATCTTCCCTTCTTCTACTTCAGGGAAAACATGTAGTCCAACGATTTGATCAATATGAAATTTTTCAACAATGCCTTCTTCAATCATTGGTTGTGCCCCACCAGGTCCCTCTTCAGCAGGTTGAAATACAAGAACAATATTATCTTTTAAATTCTTTTTATTTTTACATAAGAATTTTGCAAAACCTAAAAGAATAGCCATATGGGCATCATGTCCACAAGCATGCATCATCCCCTTATGCTTAGAAGGATAAGGCAAATCAGTTTTTTCCTCTATTGTCAAAGCATCCATATCCGCTCTAAAAGCAATGGTTTTTTTTCCTATATGCCCCTCTAAATATCCAACGATACCTGTCTTTGCAATATGGGTATAGCTCTTTATTCCATATTCTTTTAATTTACTAATAATAAATGTCGAAGTCTTTATCTCTTCAAATCCAACTTCAGGTATTTGATGCAGTGTCCTTCGAATATTCACTATTTCTTCTTTAAGATCTTTTACTTCTTGTTCAATGTCAATCATACACTGTCACTCCATATCTTATGTTATAAACATTTCTTTACTATAAAGTAATTCTATCTTTTTTTCTCCTTTTAGAAAAGGGGAAAATTTAAAAGATGTTAGTTGACATTCCCGTCCCCTTATGTTAAGATACGTTAAAATGAATATTTACGACTCAACTAAGGTTGTGTTTTAGAGGTTGCGATAGACAATAAGTACTTTAAAATAGGCAAAGGGAGCCGCTAGGTTTAAGGGAAAGGTGTTATCGCCGAAGCATATATCTATCCCCTTTAGATATACTGCTGGGGCTATGTTGAATAAACATGGTACTGTCATCAATAGATAACCCAGTCTATGGATGATGAGCTATTTCACACAGGGTGAAAGTTGTATTCTACTGACGTTTATAAACGGCTAAGGGTACCTTTTACGCTTTTGCCGTTTTTTTTATATCCAAAATTATTTAGCTACTAGAAAGCTTTAGTTTTTCTCCACACCGTATTCTTATATCTTTGCTAATATGAAATCTATATTTGGATCAATATCTTTCATGAAATAAGTATCGCCTACTATTTACAAATATTTTCTAATAAGCTATGATAAATGTAACCATTTGTTTGCAAATAGATTATAATAATATTAGCAAAAGTTAATCATGTGATCTATGAATACGGAGGGGAGCCTATTGATTACAGAAGCACGTCGAAAAAAGATTTTAGAACTACTGGAAAGGGAAGGCATCGTAAATCTACAACAGTTAACTGACGCCTTTGATGTATCTATCTACACAATAAGACGAGATCTTACTGCTTTAGAAAAAAAAGGATTACTAAAAAAGACCCATGGTGGCGCCATCAGAATAGAAAAATCCAAATGGATTCCTTCCATGGAAGAAGAAAAAAACATTGCGCTTAGCGAAAAAAAAATAATTGCCTTAAAAGCTGCACAGTTGATTGATAATGGTGATACAATCATGCTTTTAGGAAGCATGATCAGTATATTGATGATCCCTATCCTTAAAGACAAAAACATCACTGTTGTTACAAATTCCCTAGATGTAGCAAAAGATTTTTCTGCTATTTCTACCATCGAGACCATTCTCATTGGTGGGCAGGTTAAAAACTATAAGGGCAATATATTGGGATCTAGGGCAATATATGATGTAAAAAATTATCATTTTGATAAGGCATTCATCCCCTGTGCAGGCATTCAAGCCCATGCTGGCGTTAGCACTTCCACCATTGACAGCAGCGATTTTCTAAAAACTGTCATTGCATGTAGTAGACAAAATATTGTGGTTGCAGATTACAGAAAGATCGGTCGAGTGACTTTTGCAAAAGTCTGTTCCCTTGACAAAATCGATATGCTTATTACTGATCAAAAAGCCAATGCAGATGAGTTAAAGCGTATGGAAAAACTAGGCATTCATGTAGAGATTGGAAATTCATTGGCATAAAACACTATTTATATATACTTAAATAATTATTCATAGGAGGTATCATAACATGAACAAAATCAATATTGCAGTAGTAGGAGCCACTGGTATGGTTGGAAGAACTTTTTTGAAGGTATTAGAAGAAAGAGATTTCCCCTTCGAAAATTTATATGTCTTTGCATCTGCAAAATCAGCTGGTCAAAAGGTGACATGTAAAAGCAAAGAATATACAGTGGAAGAGTTAACAGAAGCTTCTTTTGATAAGGATATTCAAGTTGCCTTATTTTCAGCAGGAGGAGATATCAGCAAAAAATTTGCTCCCATTGCAGCTTCTAAAGGTGTAATCGTAGTAGATAATAGTAGTGCTTGGAGAATGGATCAGAACGTTCCCCTCGTTGTTCCTGAGGTTAATCCACAGGATATATCTTGGAACAAAGGGATTATTGCAAACCCTAATTGTTCTACCATCCAAGCAGTAGTAGCTCTAAAGCCTTTACATGATCATTACAAAATCAAACGTATTATTTATTCGACTTATCAAGCTGTATCAGGATCAGGAGTAAAAGGCGTGGCTGATTTAGAAGAAGGTTTAAAAGGCAATGATATCATGAAAGCATATCCACATCCTATTGCGAATAACTGCCTTCCTCATATTGATGTATTTTTAGAAAATGGTTATACAAAAGAAGAAATAAAAATGATAGAAGAAACAAAAAAGATTTTCAATAACTATGATTTGAGTATTACTGCCACCACGGTACGAGTCCCCGTTATGAATAGTCATAGTGAGTCTATTAACTTAGAATTTGAAAATGCTTTTGATTTGGATGAAGCTACAAACATCTTAAAAAATGCTGCTGGAATCACTGTACAGGATGATATTACTTCTAATGTATATCCTTTAGCACGTAATGCAGCTGGTACGGATGAAGTCTATGTGGGAAGAATCAGAAGAGATTTCAGTGTAAAAAATGGCATGAATCTTTGGGTTGTTGCAGACAATATTCGTAAAGGTGCTGCAACAAATGCCGTTCAGATTGCTGAGTTATTAGTTCCGACTTTCGCATAATAAACATAGAATATATTATGTATCTTTTAAAAATATTTTGGAAGGGATGATTGATTTATGAGTTTATTCACCGGTTCCGGGGTTGCCCTTGTTACTCCTTTTATGGATGAAAAAGTGAATTTTAACAAATTGGAGGAGCTGCTTAACTGGCATGTTGAGCAAGGTACAGATGCCATCGTCATTTGTGGAACTACAGGTGAAGCATCTACAATGACCGAGGAAGAACAAAAAGAAACCATAAAATTTACTGTAGATAAAATCAATGGACGTATTCCAGTTATTGCAGGAACTGGAAGCAACTGTACTGCTCATGCCATTGAAATGAGTAAATATGCAGAAAAAGTAGGAGCCGCTGGATTATTGGTCATTACTCCCTATTATAACAAAGCAACACAAAAAGGTTTAATCGCTCACTTTACCGCAATTGCAGATGCAGTAAAAATTCCCATAATTGTTTACAATGTTCCTGGTAGAACAGGAATGAATATGCATCCAGCCACTTTAGCAGAGTTGGCCAAACATCCTAATATTCGCGGTGTTAAAGAAGCCAGTGGCAATATTGCACAGGTTGCAGAAATTGCACGACTTGTTCCAGAGAACTTTTATATTTACTCAGGAAATGATGATATGATTGTGCCTTTAATGTCTTTAAGAGGCTCAGGGGTTATTTCTGTAGTAGCTAATATTGCTCCTAAAGACACCCATGACATGGTAAAAAAATTTATTGACGGGGATATAAAGGGCGCCTGTGATTTACAATTACAACTTAAGCCTTTGATTGATGCACTATTTATTGAAGTAAATCCTATTCCTGTCAAAACTGCCTTGAATCTTATGGCCTTTGAAGTAGGTCCATTAAGATTGCCACTTACAGAAATGTCTGATGTAAATTTAAATATCCTCAAAGCTAGAATGACAGAGCGCCATTTACTCAAATAAAGGAGGAATTTCTTTGATTAAAATAATAATTAGTGGTTGTAATGGAAAAATGGGCAAAGTTCTAGCAAAAATAACTGCTGATCAAAAGGATTTATCTGTTGTAGCTGGAATTGATAAGAATGCTGAAGGATATGCACACCCTTTCCCCGTATATGCTGATGCTTCTGCTTGTAAAGAAAAGGCTGATGTACTCATTGATTTTTCTCATCATAGTGCACTGCCTGATCTAATAACCTATTGTTTATGTACAAAAACGCCTTTGGTTGTAGCAACCACAGGCTTAGATGAAGAAATTTCTAAAAATCTTTTAGATGCATCCAATTCCATACCAATATTTCAAACAGGAAATATGTCCCTAGGCATCAACGTCCTTACAGGTTTAGCCAAAAAAGCTACACAGGCTCTAGGGGATACCTTTGACATCGAAATCATCGAGAAACATCATAATCAAAAAGTTGACGCTCCTAGTGGTACTGCTTACTTGATTGCCAATGGTATTAATGAGGTTGTAGAAGATCGAAAAGAATTTGTGTATGGAAGGCATGGAAAAGCTGCCGTAAGAAAAAATACTGATATTGGAATACATGCCATTCGTGGTGGTACCATCGCTGGAGAACATACTGTTATCTTTGCTGGTCCCGACGAAATTATAGAAATTAAGCACACAGCCCTTTCCAAAGATATCTTTGCCTTAGGTGCTATCAAAGCTGCAAGATTCTTAGCAAATCAAACAACAGGCTTTTATAATATGAATGACATCCTATAAACATGCATGTAAATAAAGTGAAAGGACTGGTTTTACCAATGACTACAGAAAAGCGAAAAACAAATGAACACATGGATCTTACAGACCCTTATGCAATTGCTCGTTTCATTAAAGAAGCAAAAAAATCTACACCTGTTAAAGTTTATATTACTGGCAATCTGCAAAACGCTCCAACGAATAAAATTAAAAAATTCGGTCATGAAAGCTTTTGGATACTGTTTGGAGAACATGCTGATATTGCCGACTATCTAGCAATGCATAAGGAAGTGATTGAAGACTTTGTCATCGAAAATGATCGAAGAAATTCTGCTATTCCCATGTTAGATATTAAAAATATTCAAGCTAGAATCGAACCTGGTGCGATCATAAGGGATCGAGTACAAATTGGAAAAAATGCTGTAATCATGATGGGTGCAGTTATTAACATAGGATCAGAAATTGGAGAAGGCACTATGATTGATATGAATGCAGTACTTGGTGCTCGCGCAACCATTGGCAAAAACGTGCATGTAGGTGCTGGTGCCGTTATTGCTGGCGTGTTAGAACCTCCTAGTGCAACACCTGTAATTGTAGAAGACAATGTTGTAATTGGTGCAAACGCCGTCATTTTGGAAGGTGTCAGAGTGGGAAAAAATGCTGTTGTAGCTGCAGGAGCTGTAGTAACAAAGGATGTTCCTGCAGACAGCGTTGTAGCAGGCTCACCTGCTAAAATCATCAAAGCAAAAGACCAAAAAACAGCAGATAAAACCCAATTATTAGAAGATTTAAGAGGTTAAACATAATCAAAGCTGAAGCACTTCGCTTCAGCTTTATTTCTTTTTTCATGCAGTTTAAAAGGAAAACATATCCCTCTTCGGGAACAATCCAAACAAACCTCCTGTATGGATGAAT
This sequence comes from Clostridiaceae bacterium 35-E11, assembly GCA_038396625.1. Lineage (GTDB taxonomy): Bacteria > Bacillota > Clostridia > Peptostreptococcales > Thermotaleaceae. The sequence continues at coordinate 1,511,224 of CP121688.1, read as the reverse complement.
AGTATATTTTCACAGTGCTTAAAGGTTCCTTTTTTGATTTCTTGTGCTAAGCCATACATCGCCTTCCCTGTATAAACAGGATCTAAAATTACGCCTTCTTCCTTAGCTAATTGATAAATAAAATCCAGTTCTTCAGGGCGACTTTGGGCATAACCTTTTCCCACATAGCCATCCAAAATATGTATTTCATCTTTAGAAAACGCAACCTCTAGATTGGTGTATTGAAAGCTTTCATGTAATATCTCATGAATTCTATCTTTAAAATAATTTTCATCATCACAGACGTTTACGCCATAGATTTGCGCATGATGATTTACTGCTTTGTTTGCAAGTAATAATCCTGCATAGGTTCCTCCTGAACCAACTGCCATAACGATGGCATCAAATTTTATCCCCATTTCTTTTTCTTGCATCATAATTTCTTTCATTGCCTCATAATAACCAAAAGTACCAATTCCATTAGAAGCACCCTCAGGAATAATATAGGGCTTATAGCCTTCTTTTTTCATTTGTTCCCCTATTTCTTCCATAATCTCTATTCTTCTATTACTATATTCCTCTGATGTGATAAATCGTATTTGTGCCCCTAATACCTTGCCTAAAAAATAATTCCCTTCTACAGGTTCTTCTTTATTGGTTCTGAGTACCAAGCATGAAGCAATCCCCATTTTTGCAGCAACAGCAGCTGTAGCTCTTGCATGATTGGATTGAATTCCTCCACAGGTAATCAACAGATTGCAACCTTGATCTAATGCTTCTTGGACAGCAAATTCTAACTTTCTAATCTTATTCCCCGAAATTTCTGTTCCCGTTTGGTCATCTCGTTTAATGTAGATTTGAGGACCTCCCAGTTTTTTAGAAAATCTTTCAAGCCTCTCTATTTTTGTTGGTAAGCTTGCTAGAGAAATTTTCTCAGGTAAATTTATCATATATCCTTGCCCCCTTATATTTTTCTACAATACCTCTTTTATGACTCTTAAAGCATTTTTATAACAAATTTTCTCAATATCTTCTTCTGAAAAGCCACTCTTTTGTAATGCATCTATCAACTTATACATCTCTCCCATATGTTCAATCTCTAACCCAGGGCTAATTCCATCAAAATCTGTTCCTAAGGCAATCACTTCAATGCCTCCTTGATTGTGAATATACTGAATATGACGTATCATATCTTCTACTTTGCTTATTGACGCCTCTCCCAAAAACTCTTTTGCAAAGTTGATCCCCATTATACCTCCTTTGTCTGCTAAAGTTCCAATCATTGGATCCGTAAGATTCCTTGTGTGATCTTTGATGGTTCTAGCATTAGAATGGGAGGCTACAAAGGGTTTAGAAGATATTTTTGCAACATCATAGAATCCTTGATCAGACAAGTGGGATACATCAATCATCATCCCCAATCGATTCATTTCACATACTACCTCTTTTCCGAAATCCGTCAATCCTTTATTTGTAAATTCTGCAGTGCAATTGGGGTAACCAATCTCATTGGGATAGTTCCATGTCAAGGTAATTAGTCTTACACCGAGTCTATAAAAGTTTCTTAAATGGTATAGCTCTCCCTTTAACGCACCGCCCTCTTCAATTGTTAAAAATGCAGAAATCTTTCCTTGTTTATAATGTTCTAGCATTTCCTCATAATTTCTAGCGATCCTAATTTCATTCTTGTTTTTTTCCATTTCTATATAAAATTTATCTAACATTTCTAAGCAATATTCTAAAGGATCTTTTGCTTCTTCTAAGTCAATATACAATGCAAAAAACTGGGCTAAAGAAGAAGCCTTGCTTAATTTCTCAATATCCACACTAAATGGATTCTGTTTCAGCTCTAATTTTTCTTTGTCCTCCATTAGTTTTAAAATGGTATCGCAGTGTAGATCAATGATGTTCACCATTGCGCCTCCTTCATTCTTTCACATCAGTACAACCCTTGCATCTGTAAAACTGTAGCGATATGCTCTAAAACAACATGGCTTCGCTACAGTTTCCAAATAGACTACAAAAACATAGGTAGTGTTTATTTAAAGAATATCATTTCATAATAAAGGAGTAAAGTCAATACACCTTCTCGTACTAGATTTTTTTAAACCAATGTAACTCCTACTAATCTTGTAAAGCATCTAATTTTTTCTTCATCCAATTTTTACCTTCTACCAATCTTGTTACCATCATAGACGCTACTGCATCTCCTGAAGCATTGATCATTGTAGCAGGAGGATCTACTAAGTATCCAATGGTTGCAATAATCGGAAAGGCTTCTGCTGGGAATCCATACATATTGACAATCAGCATTTCTCCTATTAATCCTCCTCCAGGAACACCTGACATGACCACGCCGCCTAATACAGATAGTATAATGGCACTAATATAAGTACCGATTCCTTCAAAAGGTATATCAAAAATTCCAAACATAAAGGATATTTTCAGTATGGAACTTAGACACGTACCGTCCATATGCATGGTGGCCCCTATTGGCAATACAATTTCTCGAATATCTTTGGGAACACCCATTTTCTTGGTTGCTTCTAGATTCACTGGTAGGGTAGCAATACTACTTTGAGTAGCTACTGCAGTTACAGCAGGAGATACAATATTTTTAAAGCATGTTTTCACACCTTCTACGCCTCCTGCAAAGTAAGTATAAGCAGTAAATGCTACAAAAAAATATATGATGCATATAGGATAATAAATGGCCATGGCTCTTGCATAGGAACCCAATAGTTCTGGCCCAAACTCTCCTACCAAAGATGCAAAATAAGCACCTAACCCTATGGGGGCATAGTACATTAACAAGGATACCATCTTTAAAAACACTTCTGATAACACATTGAGTCCATTTGAAATGACTTTTCCTTTTTCTCCTAACATGCTTACACAGAGTCCAAAGAAAATAGAAAATACGATCAGCGGCAACATATTTCTTCTAGAGATCAAGTCAGGAAAATCCTTTACTGTCACTGCAGCAACTACTTGATCAGCTGTTTTAAATGGCTCTATGGCTTCAGCTGCTTTCATTTTAATATTAACGCCTTCTGCTGGTGGAAATATATTAACGGTTACAATCATAATAATAGAAGCAATAAGACCCGTTACTGCAAACACCAAAAATAAATTCCCTAATATCTTCCCAAGTCTTTTTAAATTGGCCATATTGGATACAGCACTACTAATCGTGGCAAAAACCAGTGGTACAACGATGGTAAACATAGCATTTAAGAAAATATCCCCAAAAGGTTTAAAGATACTGGCTTTTTCTCCCATTACAATTCCAGCAATACTTCCTAATACGATCCCTGTTAATAATATGATAGGAAATCTATAGGCTTCCCATAAACTTTGCTTTTTAATGTTATCCATTTTTCTACCCCCTATTTTTAGAAATTTATAAAATCATTAATCATTAAAGTAGATTGAATTATAAATTATAAAATTCCCCAACACAAATTGTAGAAGCAGTTCCTTTCATAAATATTTCATTCCCCTGTTGTAATGCTACTTCTAATAAGCCTCCTTCTGTTTGAACCTCTACATGTTCGCTTAACTTTCCTAACATATAGCCAATAACCACACTAGCACAAGAACCCGTTCCACAACCTAGGGTTCTGCCGGCACCCCTTTCCCATGTGGCGATTTTAATTTTTTCTCGGCTAATCACTTCAATAAAATTTACATTTGTTTTTTTTGGAAAGATAATGTGCTTCTCTATTTCTCTACCTATTTTATTAACATCCACTTCTTCTAATCGATCTACGAATATAACTGTATGGGGCACCCCAACTAGCAATGAGGAGAATGTGATACTTTCCCCATCCACTTCAATCACTTCTTCCAATATTTTTTCTTTGTTTATATCTACTGGAATGTGTTGTGGATCGAATACTGCTTTTCCCATATTTACTTTTATAGATGTTACTTTTTTATTTTCTGTTTTCAACCATAGTGTTTTGATTCCTGCCAAAGTATCTACCGTAAAAATATCTTTGTTTACAATTCCATTTTCATAAACAAATTTAGCAAAACATCTTATACCATTCCCACACATTTCTCCTCTAGACCCATCAGAGTTATAATAAATCATTTTGATATCTGCTTTATCACTTGTTTCACAAACCATCATTCCATCTGCTCCTACACTAAAGTGTCGGTCACATACTTTGAGGGCCATTTGTCCATAATCATCAATTTTATAAACGAGGCCATTAATCAAAACAAAGTCATTACCACATGCCTCCATTTTTGCAAACTGCACTGTTATCACCCCTTGTCTTCAATATCACTTTCTCTATTAATATAGTATTACATTATGCTGTGTATTTGTACTGTTTTTTCATATTTCTTAACCGTTTATTATGATATTTTTCCTTCTTTCTATAAATATGCAGTGTTGTTTGTTTTTGTTCCCACTTCAGACTTAAGATGTCCATCTCTAAACCTCTGTGTAGATGAGGTTTATACCATTTTATATTTCATTTCTAATCAAATCTGCATAAGTTTCTCTTTTTACAATCACTCTATGATTTCCTTGATTTACCATAACTACTGCTGGTTTCGGAATTTTGTTGTAGTTACTTGCCATAGAATAATTGTACGCTCCCGTACTCCTAAACGCTAATATATCCCCATGATCTAATTCAGGAACTTCTAGGTCATACCTTAAGATATCTCCAGATTCACAACATTTTCCAGCTACAGTTACTAGTTGATTTTTAGGCTGATCCATCTTATTGGCCACTACCGCTTCATATTTTGCACTATATAATGCAGGCCTAGGATTATCAGGCATTCCTCCATCAATTCCTACATAGGTTCTTACTCCAGGTATTGATTTAATCGATCCCACAGTATATAAAGTAATACCAGCTTCCCCCACAATCCATCTTCCTGGTTCTATGATGACAGTAGGCCTATCAAGATGATAATGGTCACATGCTTCCCCAAGAGTATCCATAATTGCATCTGTAAAGTAGCATAAAGGCTTTGGTTGATCTCCTTCTGCGTAATATATCCCAAATCCTCCTCCTGTATTTAACTCCTGCGTAATAAATCCTAATTGGTCTTTCACATCTTTCATCAATTTTGCCAGTATTTTTACAGCTTTTATGTGGGAGGTATTATCTAATAATTGAGAGCCTACATGAAAATGAAATCCCATTAGTTCAATATTAGAAGCGTTCAAAGCCTTTTCAATCCCACAATTGATCATGTTTTCTTGTAAAGGAATACCAAATTTAGAATCTATTTGTCCTGTACTGATGTACTTATGGGTATGACTATCCACTCCCGGTGTGATTCTAAACAAAATTTTCACTTTTTTCCCTAATATCTCCGCCACATGATTTAGCATATCTAGTTCATATAAATTGTCTACCACAAATCTACCTACATCATTTTTTACAGCCATTTCTATTTCATCTAAAGTCTTGTTGTTTCCATGAAAAATGATCTTTTCCATAGGAAATCCTGCTTTGATTGCTGTATATAGTTCTCCTCCAGAGACCACATCCATTCCTAATCCTTCTCTTTCAATAATTCTACACATTTCTAAAGTTAAAAACGCTTTGCTTGCATAAACTGCTTTTGTATTTTCATATTTCCTTATAAAATCTTTATTGATTTCTTCACAACGATCCATAATATATTCTTCAGACATCACATAAAGAGGGGTTCCATAGGTTTTAACCAATTTTACTGTATCACATCCACCAAAATATAATCGACTCTCACTTCTATTTGTCTTTTCCATTATTTCATCTCCTCATATTCTAAATTGCAATTAACTTATTCTATCATGATACTATTGCAATTTTCATGCCGCATTTTATATGTCTGTGATAAGGTTTTATTGTCAAAGCTATCAATAAAGGAATTATCGGGTTTTTTTCTCCTAAACATTGCAATTTGAATACCTACTGCTATATGGGTTTTCAATATTATCTTAAATATTTATTTCTTGGTGAATTTTAAGATTGGATATTCACTAATGCATCTATCAGAAATATTTTATCGAGTCCGTATATTTGAACTAATTTTATTTTTCCGCATAATAATATAGGTACAACAATCTTTTTAAAATAGGGATTTGCAAGCTTTCTAGGATTACTCCGACATAACGAACTTCAGTTCATATTTTCGAACTATCTTTATTGTCTAATAAATTTTCATTCGTTATCATTTTCACTTCAAAACATAAGACCAACAGCTACAAAAGCCGTTGGTCTTATTCTTTAATCTACAAAAGCAAATACATAAGGGACATTTCTATAATAATCCCCATAATTCAATCCATAGCCTACAATAAATTTATCAGGTATGGTAAATCCAACGTAATCTGCTTCTAATTCAGTTTTTCTTCGAGAAGGTTTATCTAAAAGAACACAACATTTTATACTTGCTGGCGCTTTCGCTTCTAAATGTTTTAAAACAAATTTCATAGTTATCCCTGTATCAGCAATATCATCTACTACTAACACATCATAGCCTTGAATATCCGCATTTAAATCATACAATATATTTACTTTGCCAGATGATTCTTCACTATGCCCATAGCTAGAAGTGGCCATAAATTCAATTTTTACAGGAGCATCTATTTCTCTTACAAGATCAGAAGTGAAAATAAAACTTCCTTTCAAAAGAGATATTACCATTAACTTTTTATCTTTATATTCCTCTGTGATTTGTTTTCCTAATTCGGCAACCCTCTTATTAATATCCTCTCTTGTGAATAATACCTCTTTTCGTTTTTTCGTTACATCCATACTTAGTTTTCCCTCCAGTTTCCGTCTATATCGACACATTTCTACAAACTACGCTAGAATATGTTATCAATATTCTAATGTATATCTATTTCTTTGTCAATTATATTACCCTTTTTCAACAAAGCCTATTTATTCTTGAGAGAAAACAAAACATGCTTTTATTATACAATCACACCATGATTTTTCCTTTTCATATATTCCCTACGACACTGACTGCATATTTCCCATAACCTGTAATATTACATGGTCTGTAATCGCCATTCCTTCTACTGATAAAGTCCCTAGATTTTTTATAGTCTCTTCTGCTGTTTCTGCAACAATACCATTTTTCGAGGGCACAATTTTATTATTGATTGCTAATAACGCTGACTGTACAGCCGTAGAAGCTGCTGTTGAAAGTTTTAAAGCACATCCTACTTTTGCACCATCGCAAATCATACCACTTATATTGGCGGCCATATTTTTAATCGCACCATCTATTTGATCCTTATTTCCTTGCATTAACCATGTGAGTGCCACACTTGCTCCCGTTGCAGCTGCTACGCCACAACCACACAATGCTGACAATCTTCCTATATAATATTTTATATAGCTATTGATCATATGACTAATGGCTAATGCCTTGGCTAGTCTTTCTTCTTCTACATAGAATTTGTTTTTGTAAGCAACAATAGGAAGTATAGCTGTCAATCCATTATTGCCACTTCCATTGCTACTCATCACCAACATCGTCTCTCCCGACATTCTTGCATCTGAACCAGCCGCCGTGAGCATCATAGCATTATTCATTAAGTCATCTGCTAAAATACCTTGTTTGATACTCTCATAAATAGCAACCCCTACACCCATGCCTTTGTGATGATCTAGTCCCACCTTAGCAATTTTTTCATTCATCTTCAATCCATCTAACATAAATCGAATCTTTTCAAAAGGTATATTTTCAATGACTTCAATAATCTCTCTAATCTTCAAGTTATATATTGTTTCTACATCTTCTTTTTTCTCTTGATCTATGTCTTGTAGATCAAGTAATATTTCACCGTTCCTTTCCAAATAAGTAAACTGATTATGCTTTCCCTGAATAATCGTTTTTGCACTTCCTCCATCTGTTACAAAATTTACTTCCACATATATTTTTTCATCCGTATCTTTTATTCTTATAGATAGTTTCTTGCTAGCTAACAGTTTTTTAGCTAATTCTAATTCCTCTTCACAAATTCCTTCTAGCACACTTAAATCTTTATTACTTTTTCCTGCCACAATCCCTAATGCACCGGCAATCGGTAATCCTGACTCTCCTGTATAGGGGACGCCAACAGATAACCCATTTTTGTAGACATTTGCACTGACCCAAATTTCTACATATTCTACTGTATTAAAGACAAGCAATTCCTTAGATTTTGCACATGCTAGAGCTACTGCTACTGGTTCAGTACAACCCATTGCAGGGACAACCTCTTTGTGCAAGATTTCAACAATCTTACCTTTTAATTCCACGGAAATTCCTCCTTTATTTTCTTCTATTACACTATTTCGCAATATCTATGCCAACAAAAAAAGCGCGGAATTTCCTAGTATTTTATGATAGCATTCTCAAAACGAGAAAAAATCATCTACAACAGTCCCATTATGAGAAATTTTTATCATTTTGAGACAGTCATAGATGATACTCTTTGATTTTTCTATACAAGGTTGCTCTTCCCATTCCTAAAGCATTTGCAGCTTTACTGATTGCCTGCTTTGTATTACCGTAATAATTTAAAGCTTTTTGTATTTCTCTTATTTCTAATTCTTTTATCGGTGTAATGGATTCTGTTTTCGTTTCCATAGAGACAATCTCTATACACTTAAAACGATTCGGCAAATCTCCTTCTTTTATCACATTACCTATACACATGTTTACTGCATATTCCACTGTATTTTCTAATTCTCTTACATTACCAGGCCATTGATAGGTCATAAATATTTCTAGTACAGCCCTATCAATATCTAAAATATGCTTTTCTAATTTTCTATTACATTTCTCCAGCAACTCTTTTACTAAAATAACAATATCTTCTTTTCTTGCTCTTAAAGGTGGAATATTTAAAGGAATCACATTTAAACGATAAAACAAATCTTCTCTAAATTCTCCTTCGAGTACTTTTTGTTCTAGGTTTTGATGGGTAGCTGCAATAATTCGTACATCTATTGGAATTAAGTCTTTTCCACCAACTTTTTCAATCATGTATTCTTGTAAAACCCTCAATAGCTTTGTTTGTAAATGAATGGGCATATCTCCTATTTCATCTAAAAACAAAGTTCCTTTATTGGCTAACTCAAACTTTCCTGTCTTACCACCTCTTTTAGATCCTGTAAAAGCTCCTTCCTCATAACCAAAGAGTTCACTTTCCAACAACTGCTCTGGAATCGCTGCACAATTAATAGGAATAAAGGGTCCTTTTGATCGGTTACTATGAAAATGGATGGCTCGGGCAAATAGCTCTTTTCCTGTACCACTCTCTCCTTGAATTAAAACTGTAGAAGTTGTTTTGGCTGCCTTTGCCGCATTTTCCTTTACCTTTTTTATCTCCGTACTATTGCCAATAATATGATCTAAGCTAGTTGCGATCGTCCCTGTAGCAATATCATTGACTACGTTAAGCATCTCCGAAATATTACTAAAGGTAAAAACCATACCCACATTTTTATCTCCTATAACAATAGGATTTGCATTAAAAATTCCTCGAAAGTGATATGTATTTTTCTTATAGGTGAATGCTTTATTTTTTATAGCCACATTTTTTTTCATCAAAGTATTTATATTCAAATTGAGAAGTAATTCTTTTATATTCATGGTGGCAGCTTTTTTTTCATCAATTTGAAAGAGTTGAACTGCTTTAATATTGTAATGTAGAAAATCTCCATTGTCGTCAACTGCGATGATTCCTGTATCCACAGAATCTAATACAATTTCCAATTCCCTTGCTAGTAATTTAATTCTGTCTGTTTTCTCTTGTTCTAACAGTTTCGAAGCAATTAACTCTGCCATTCTGTGTAAAAATGCCATTAGATTTGTTTGGTTATCCATCATGGCATGTTTCTGCTTTTCTTCAAATGCAATTAGTCCAATTACCCCTATGGTTTGATCATTAATTTTAATAGGACAGGAAACCTCTGCATGCTCTTTACAACTTAGTTTATCTTCACATTTTAAGCAAGCCTCATGTTTTCTAGGGTTTTCAATAATAAAACTTTTCCCACGTTTTAACGTAAACCCAAAAACAGAGTTTTCACTCACCTTAGCACCTATATCATTTTTATAGCGCCCTGTGGCTGCAATTCTATAAAGATAATGATCTACAATGGTTACATCCACATTTATAACGCTTGCTATTGCCTCTGCAACACTTTGAACTGTCGAAACAATTTTTGTGAGATGCATCTTCTACACCTCCTTATCATGATAAAAATAAGATTCTATCTTCCACTAGTTATTTTGTACAGAAAAAGGTTGGCATATTAATCCAACCTTATCATTTTCACTTCATCATAAAATCTTCTAACCTCTTCTTGATCTATATAACCAATTTTCTCTTCAACAACATTGGCTGTTCCTGCTGCTACTGCTAATTTAAAAGCTTCTTCTAAATTATTCTGTCTATACAGAGATACTGCGAAACCCGCCACAAAAGCATCTCCACATCCTACCGAATTTACTGGAGATACCTTAGGAGCACATACCTTGTAAACACCATCTTCTGTGGTAAAAATAGCACCTTTTTCCCCCAGCGAAATTCCTACTACTTTAATACCCTGTCTACAAATATATTTTGATTCATAGATAATTTTATGTTCACTGTCGAGTTCATAGCCTACCAATTCTTTTAATTCCTCTAAGTTTGGCTTAATCATAAAAGGCTTTGCTTTAATCGCTTCTTTCAAATAACTTCCTGAAGCATCAATAATCATGCGAACATTATTGTCTTTCGCAATTTTTACCATATCTCCATATATCGTCTTTGGCAGTCCTTTTGGTACACTCCCCGCTGCCACAATGATGTCACTATATTTTAAAATTTTTACAAATTCTTTTACAAATGCATTTAATTCGGTTTTGGTTACTACAGGTCCATCTTCTCCTACAATGGTTTCTGTATTATTAAATGGATCTACAATTGCAGTAAAAATTCTAGAAGACTCATGAATAGACACAAAGGAAGTATGAATGTTGAGCTTATCTAATTCTTCTTTAATAAACTTTCCAGAATATCCTCCAAGCAAACCCGTTGCATTTACTTTTTCCCCCAAAATTGATGCCACTCTCGCTACATTTAAACCTTTTCCCCCAGCAGTAATTTTAACATCATCTACTCGGTATTTTTGATTAGGTTTAAAATTATTGATGATATATGCCCGATCAATTGCAGGATTCAAGGTAACTGTAGTAATCATATAATCCCCTTCTTACGCTGTTAAATATACTAAATAACAAAAAGATACACATCTATTATAAACATAAATGTCTCTATTTGCAAAGAGTTTTTTCCTTTAAACCACATATACCGACAAAAGAAGCAGTTTTATTTGTCACTCCTATACTTATTTTATATAATTTCCCACTACAATCCTATACTACCACAATCCTAGTTTATCAATTTTATTTAGTCTTTTACATTCAATCTATACAATACATTTTTTATTTCTTTTAAAAGCATAATAATCTTATTAAGAGAATATTGTATTGAAACTAATATAATCAAAAGAATGGCCCACCCTATCATCCAATAGTTCATTTTTATCACTTCCTTACTTATTGTTTTTACTTTCATTATAATGGCTTTTTATACCTCCGTAAAGGATAAGAGGCAATCATTCCCCTTTGTTCCTTATATGCAAAAACACACTTTTTAATAGGCAGTATTGAATCTATCCATACGCCTACTAGAAAGTGTGTTTTGTATCCTTCTTTTTTATATTATCTATCTTCTGCTGAAGGCATTCCATATTTTTATTGTACATCACTTATTTAAATTCTTTATTATTGCCGTCTTCACAAATTTCCATTTTCGATATAGAAACTTCATAGGCTACTTTTGTCACTGTTTGCTCTTCATTTATTTTTTTTTGATATTCCCTACTTTGTGCCCTGCCCCAAATTCTAATGTGATCTCCTACCTCTAGTTTCTCTGAGAAACGAGCATTTCTGCCCCATGCGATGCATGGAATATAATCCGACTTATTATACGGTCTATTTACTGCAATTAACATATCCGTTATTTCTCTTCCAAAAGGTGTCGATCGATATATTGGATTTTTACAAATATAACCATCTAAGAAAATTTGATTTGGATTCTTAATTGCATCTTCTTCCTCAGCATAAATTGCTACATCTCTGGCAAAAACGGTTAATACCAATTTATTCGTACCATTTACGTATTTGTTATAGGATCGCAGCTGTCCTTGAATTTTTATCGTCTTTCCTATATCTAAATTTAAATCTACGATCAGCCGTTCCGAAACAGTTATCGGTAGTACATCATTATAATCACTCAGTCTAGGCACTTTCAAATCAAAGGTATAAAAACCCTCACCGTACATTTCGTGGCTAAAAACCAAAGGAGAATATACATCTCCCACAATTGTAACCATATTCGTCTCAATCACTTTATCTGACATCTAACCCCCCACGCTCCTTCCTGAATTCTTATGTATTTTTTCAGGGTTAATCTACAACTATATTTATTCAGCTTCGGACGAGATTATGATTATTAAACAAAAAAAAAGAGAATTCTAAGCTTTCTCTTTTGGTTTATATGCTTTAAAACCTATTGTTTACAACAATTGTTTGATGATGTTTTCTCCCTCATCCATTCCTCGCTGACCTAGCAGTAACACCAAATCGTTTTTTCCTACCTCTGAAAGAGTAAGTTGAATTGCTTCCCTTAGCTTATCTTTATATTCATAAGTGAGATTATTTTCTTTTAAGGTTTGATGCACTATTTCTTTTTCTTTTTCTAATACTTGATCTATCTCTTTCACCGAATCTTGGCTACTCGTGATCACAATTTTGGCATACTTCATTGCTTTTATCCAATTACATAAAGCAAGACTATTATACCTATTTACAGTGACCCCCCTATTTCCCATAATGGCATTCACAATATATAGTCTCTCATAATCTACTCCCTGAATCGTTTCTAACGCTGCCTCATAGCTTGGAGGATTGTGACTCATGTCATCAATAATCTTATACTCTTGATCGTATACCAAATACATTCTTCTCTTTAGCCCTTCGAAAGATTTTATATATTTTCCAACATTTTCTGGCAAAACACCATACATCAAGCTTGCCGTAACTGCTGCCAATGCGTTATATACATTATGCCTTCCCAACAAATGAATATAGACTGGAAATTCCATGGGATCAATTTCAATCTCATTGCAGTTGGTGATACCTCTTTGGATACAACAATTAAATTTAATGGTAGGAGCAATATCTATGCTAGATGCAGTAATCGTTGCTCTTGTACAAAGCCCATAGGTGATCATCAATCGGTTACCTATGTTCTCCAATAATTTTATGTTGTTTTTGTCATCTATATTAATAATACCTATGCCATTTTCTGTAAGGCGGCTAAAAATTCTTTGTTGAAATGCTATATATTTTTTTGCCTCTTCTTCCCTTATATGGCTTATTTCTATATTGGTATGAACTATTGCATCAAATCTCATCTTTTCTAAACTTTCAATCGAAAAAGATTGGTCATTTATTTCTACTACAATAATTTCTATACCCTTTTGTGCCATATTATGTAGGTGTTGGTAGAGATCCTTGGTCTCTCCCCTTGAGATAATTCTATTTGCTATACTTATTTCTTCACTGTTGATAAACCCTACACGTACACCTTCCTCATCTAAAATGTGGCATAGAAGTTTAGCTGTTGTCGTTTTTCCATTAGTTCCGGTTACGCCAATAATTTTTAATTTTTCTATTGTATCATCATAATTCAGCATAACACTCTCTCCTATTTTGTAGTCCTATTTCTTTATTATATTCTTCTCAGCTATCCATTAAATATGTACAAATAAATCGAGGTATAAAAATTTTTCCATACCTCGATCTGATCTATTGCCATTGGTAATTTTTTCAGTAAAATAATTTTACGAAATAACGTAGTAAATCCTATGACCTAGCATCTACATGCTATCACCATCTAGTGATCATTACAAAATATCGGAAATACATTTACGCAAACGCTCTACTTATAATGACATGATATTATATATCATCATTACTACGTTTTTTTTGCATTCCTGTATGATCAATATAATAATCATCTTTTATAATTAATTGAGAGATAGGTACAATCTGGTAACCCTCTTTTTGCAATCTCTCAATGACGAAAGGCAAATATTCTAAAACATATTTTGCATTATTATGAAATAATACAATCGATCCATTCTTCACATTTCTTGTAACCCTATCTACCACTGGCTGTACACCCAATTCCTTCCAATCTAATGAGTCTACATCCCATTGAATCGTATAATAACCATTCTCTTTCGCTGTTTCAATTAATCGATTATTGTAATCTCCAAAAGGTGGTCTAAATAATATAGGTTTTTTACCTGTTATTTTCTCTATTTTATCTCCTGTTGTATTTAGCTCTTGTGCTATTTGCTCAGAAGATAATTTGGACATATGGGGGTGTGTACTTGAGTGATTTTCAACATCATGACCTCTCTCATGGATTTTTTTTACCATATCTGGATATTTGTCAACCCAAAATCCTACTAAAAAAAAGGTTGTTTTGACATTATATTGATCAAGAGTATCTAATATGCCGCTGGTATATTGATCCCCCCAAGCTGCATCAAAGCTTATGGCAATCTTTTTTTCTTCTGTGTTTACGCAATATATTGGTAAAACTTTGTCCTTATTCATTACGCCAACAATCATATCCCCAAAATCACTTAAATACACAAAGGCCAATCCTACCAATACTACGATCAACAGTGTGCTAAAAATAATCTTTCGTTGAACAATCCATATTTTCATTTCTTCTCCCCCTTTATTAGCACCTATGCATTATAATATTAAATTTATTCTAAAATTGTCCTTATATGCCTATAAAAATTTTCATTTTATAGGCATAGTCTAATTTCTAATGCGATAAACATAGTATTGGATAAAATGAACAGAGGAGAGAAAAATATGCTAATTTCCATTTTCATAGGAACAATATTAGGGATGATCATATTCTTCACAGGCATGATCATGATCACCCATTCAACAACAGCTCTTTCAGGCCAAAAACTTAAAAGAATTGTTGCTTTTCTTACTACGCATCCTGTATTCGGTATCTTTGTAGGCATTATCGTGACTGGATTGACCCAAAGCAGCAGTGGCACTTCTGTATTGGTAGTAAGTCTCGTAAATTCTGGTGTTATGAACCTCTATCAAGCTACCGGCGTAATTATGGGCGCAAATATTGGTACTACTATTACGGGGCAGCTCGTAACCTTCAATATCTTTGAGATGATTCCTCCTATTTTAATGTTGGGTATTCTGTTATTTTATTTAAATATGAATCCCCTTACGAAACATATAGGTAAATTTTTCATTGGTTTTTCCTTTTTATTTTTTGGCATGAAAATAATGAGCTATTTTTTGACCCCTTTGAAAGACTTGATGCACTTTAAATCTTTTATGCTTTCCATAGAACAACAACAATTTAAGGGCATTGTCCTTGGAGCTATTACTACAGCTCTTATTCAAAGCAGCAGTACAGGCATTGCTTTAGTGCAAGGCCTCGCTTCTAAAGGACTGATCAATATTTATCAAGCTATACCCATCCTTATGGGCCAAAACATTGGAACCTGTACTACAAGTCTTTTTTCAAGCATCGCAGCAGACAAAAATGGCAAAAGGGCTGCATTCATCCACTTACTATTTAATATCATAGGGGTATTTATTTTTTATCCTTTCATCGGCATATTTTCTAATTTTATTCTTCATTTCACTCCCCTCAATGCCGTAAAGCAAATCGCCAACGCTCATAGCTTTTTCAATATCATCAATGCACTAATTTTATTTCCTTTTATTCCCTTCCTTGTATTTCTTTCAAAAAAAATAATAAGGTAGGCTGTCGCCTATCTTATTATTTTTCCAATACATAAGTTCTTATCTTTCTGTCTTCTATCTTTTGCAGATCAATCACTTCCTCATAATTTTGAGGGATTGTTATGATATCTGGATCTCCATCAGATATATATCTTGTCCTATTTCCTTTTTCAAAATGTGCCAACCAATCATACATTCCTACTCCTTGTACATATTTTTGTAGGTCACTAGCTCTCACCCTATGAATGGCTAAAGGATTAAAATCCTTGTGATAAGGAGATTTATAAGGATCCCATCCCACTTCTAAGATGGCCACATTCTGATAGGATACAGCTTCATAGGTTCCAGCTTCTAAGTATTTATACAGTTCTTTATTTTGCGGTCTCGAACCAAAGGGCAATGCATGGGTATTCACTTCATAATCAGGTAAATACTGAGCTATCAGCTTAACTACTGCTGCCAATTCTTTTTGGATTCTTTCGGCGTCTGTCGTTGTGTAATTTACATGGGTAGCTGTATGATTCCCTATATCCATGCCCTTGTCAACAATATATTTCATTTTATATGCCAAATGCTCTTCTTGTCCGAAGGGAACATTATCATTGACACAAAAAGTAGCTTCTAAAGGAAAATCTGGATGTTCTTCATGAAATTTTTCCAGTATTCCTACAGCAGAATTTGGATCTACTACCCATTCCTTCTTTTCATTTTCAATAAGATTAAAATTATTTTGCCAGCCATCATCGAAAGTTAGTACAATAGGTGTATAGCCAGCTTCTGTTGTAATATTTCCTGTGGCATAATCTTTTAAGCTGATGGGTCTATAACCTTTTTCATACAAATACTGTAAATCCTTTCGAAAATTATCGGGTGTTCGTGTGAATTCTGCTTCTAGTTCTGCAATACTATGATACATTAACACTATCACTTGTCCTGCTTCATTTGGTTTTACTTCCTGCAGGTCTATTGCTTTCTTTTCTTTTTCCCCATTGCTTTCATCACTTTTTTGAGGATTTTGTGTTTGTACTACAGTTTTTTCTTCTTGTGGTTGAGAGTCTGCTGAAATTGTTGGGCTACAACCTGTTGCCATGATTGTTGCTGAAACCAATAATGCGATTGTTTTCTTATTTATCCTCACTTGTAAATCCCCCTGTCTAATCATGTACGTTTTTATCATCATTTATCAATATATGTAGTTGTCTATTTATCATTATATACTATGTTATGCCTATAATCTACATAGATAAATTTATTAAATATTGATATTTCTTCATAATTAATCTTTCTTTTAAAAATTTTTCAAACATATTTTCTTCTAATTAGACGAATAATAAAGATAGAATGTTTCTACATTTATATTATTTTTTCATCTAAGGGAGTGTTTATATTGTCTATAATAAGAAGTCAATATACAAATATCAAAGGTGAAAGAGTCGAATTAGGTAGAAGAACATTCAAGGTAGAAGACAGGCATTTTCTAAAAGAAGCTAAATCTCAAAAATCCCAATTAGAAAGTAGTCATCAACATGGCACGAGAAAAGATGTAAAAGTGAAAATGAACAGAAAATTAACTTAGGACAGCATGCGCTGTCCTTCTTTTTTTTGTACTTTTGAGGTTACTGAGACATAATCCAATTTCACCATTTATTATATATCCTGACATAATATACTATATATATTTTTCTATCATAGTGGTTAAATTAATAGTACAACATCATTTATGTTGTACACTAAAAATCTTTGGGAGGGAAAATAGATGGCAAATAATAATAGAGCTGTAGTTCCTGAGGCTAGAATGGCGCTTAATCAAATGAAAGCTGAAATTGCTAGCGAACTTGGACTTACAAATTATGAAACTATTGATAAAGGAACACTAACTTCTAGACAAAATGGTTATGTTGGTGGATATATAACAAAACGTTTGGTTGAAGCTGCTGAAAGAAGCATGGCAGGCAAATAATAATAAATAAAATAAAAGGAGAAGTGGTAAATCCATTTCTCCTTTTATTTTATACACTTTTCCTATAAGAATATGCTATAATCATTATAGACAGTCTTGATCTCCTATGTTTACATTTTAATAAAGTAGGTGATGATATGTTTTTTAATAATACACAACAATTAGCAGAGCATAAGCTTATATTGCTATACATATTTGATCAATTCTCCATGCCTGTTACAAACACACAAATCACGCAATTGGTGATGGAAAAAGACTATATGAATTATTTTTTATTACAGCAATTTCTCGGAGAGTTAGTGAATACAGGTATGTTAGAATATAGTCAAAGTAACAATAATTTTTTCTATTTATTAACGGAAAAAGGAAAAAAAACATTAGAATATTTTCAAGACAGGTTATCTAATGAGTTGAAGCTTACATTACAAAAATCTATTGAAGCCAAAAAGCAAACATTTTTAAAAGAAATGCAAATCATGGCAGACTTTACAAAAAAGAAAGAAAATGAATATATCGTCGATTTAAAGGTGATCGAAAACAATATTACTTTGATTGATTTAAATTTAAACGTTGTTTCAAACAAACAAGCAAAACAAATCTGTGAAAAATGGAAAAAAGAAGCCCCCACCTTGTATGGAGATATTATTCAACTGCTAATACAACCATAATCCCCTTTATTTCTGTATAAATAAAGGGGATTTACATGCAAGATATTCCGCTAGGCTCCATGCCTACAACAATATTTTTTAATACTTTTAGGGTGACAGCGTCTATAATTGTCACTGTGTTATCCTGTATATTGCCCACAATCATATATCGATTTTTTGTATCCTTTTCGATGCTGCCAGGCATTCTCCCTACGCATATTCTTTCGACCTGCTTTCTCTCTTTGATATCAAGAATATTTACTGCATTTAATTCTGCATCTGTAATAAATAAATTTTCTTCATCTTTGTCCAAAACTGCTTCTATAGGCATTTTTCCTATTTTTATTCTATCTACAGTTTGCATCTCTTGGCTATCTAAAATAGTAATACTTCCTTCTTCCATTGGTGAAAAGCTCGTGTTTACAATAAACAATAAAGTTCCTGCTTTGTTTAAAGTAAGATGATATGGATTTGGAAAAACATCAATAGTCTTCTCAAGATAATTTGTTGTTGTATCAATTACAGATAATGTACCTGAATCTACATTGCTTACATATAGCTTATGCTGATCTGTACTTAACTTAATATCATGTGGCATCCTTCCTACAGGTATTTGTGTCAATAATCCACCTGTACTCAAATCAATAGCTGAAATAGAATTAGAATCTGTGTTGGATACATAAATGGTTTTGTTTCTTTTACAGATTGCAATATGACTAGGACAACTTCCTACATAAATATTATCAACCATCTTGTTTTGAATTAAATCAACAATTCCAATACTTGCATTATGCGAACTCGTAGTATAAAGATATTTTTTGTTGTAGTCCACAATGGCATGATGTGGTCCTAAAGCTGGCTTTTTTGCTGCTTTATGCCCAAAGCCATTATTCAAATGAATCCTGTCTTGTTCTCTCATCGTTAGCAAGTCCACAATAGAAATTGTGTCTTCTCCCATATTTGCTATAAAAACAATATTTTCAAAGTAATTTCCCATCCCTTCACCCCTATAAAGCCAGTTAGTACCTCGTTAGATTTGCTTTATATCATTGTATGCAGCTATTTATATGTTGTGAATTCTTTTTATTGACCTTTTCTTCTTACTGTATTACTATAGTTTGTAGGCATATTTTTCAAGGAGGATGGTATAAATGTATCGCTATAAGACAACAGGTGTATGTTCTAAGGAAATTGAATTCTTAGTACAAGATCATATTATTAAGAAAGTAAAATTTTATGCAGGATGTCCAGGCAGCTTACAAGGCGTAAGTAAACTCATAGAAGGTCTCCATATTCAAGAAGCTATTGAGAAACTTCAAGGCATTACATGTGGAAGCAAATCCACTTCCTGTCCTGACCAGCTTGCAAAAGCTTTAATCTCTTTTCAAAATTCTATGGCATAAAAAGATATAAGCGGCCCTTGGCCGCTTTCTAAATATCTATGAAGGATGTACTTTGTAAGTGTAAATATCCTTATCGAAATAAAACTTTTTTATATAGTCTTTCCTTTGGGCAATGTAAATTTCTATGTTTTGCTTCTAGAATAAGTTCATCACATTGGATTATGGATTGTTGATTGATGCTTTGTTCTTTATTCAATCGTTCAAATACTTCATAAATATGCTCTAGTAACATTTCATCTGCGTATCTTTTGTAAGGTCTAAAGCGAAGTATTTTCATAAAATCGCCCCCATTCTATATTTAAATATATGAACAGGAACGATGATATATGTTTTTTCATAATAAAGTCTACAAACTACCCTTAGAATTTTTTTGTTTGCATTCTTGCCTTTTTCTTTAATGCTACTCTTCGTCGTTGAAATACTGCAAGAAAGTATATTGCGCTGTGTATTCTAAGTTCCTTCATAAAGATAGGCTATTTAATATGATACTGCTTTAATTTTTCATAGAAACTAGTTTTTCCAATCTGTAAAGCTTTCATTGCCTGTGTTCTATTGCCATCATAATATCTTAAAGTTTCTTCGATCACCTTTTTTTCATAAGCTTGTAATGCATGCTTTAAAGGCTGTATATGCGAGTTTTCTTTTCCTCTGTCTCTTTTATGCTTATGTAGCATAAGATGTTTCACACCAATGATATTGCCCTCTGTGAGATTGACTGCTTGCTCTAGAATATTTTCCAATTCTCTCACGTTTCCAGGCCATTCATATTGTGCTAAACGATATAAAGCTTCGCCAGAAATTCTTTTTTCGTCATACTCTAGTCGATAACATATTTCAGGAAGAAGTTTATGTACAAGAAAATGTATATCTTGTTTTCTTTCTCTTAAAGGCGGCACCCAAATAGGAAAAACGTGAATCCGATAATATAAATCATCCCGAAATCTCCCTTTTTGCATTTCTTCTTCTAGGTTTTTGTTTGTGGCTGTAATAATCCTGACATCTACGAAGATTTCTTTTGTCCCACCTACCCGAAAAAAAGTTTTACTTTGCAGTACCTTTAATAATTTTACCTGCAGTGATAAACTGATCTCCGCAATTTCATCTAAAAATATCGTTCCACCTTGAGCAAGCTCAAAAAATCCTATTTTTCCCTCATTTCTCGCTCCTGTAAAAGCACCTTTCTCATAGCCAAACAATTCACTCTCCAATAGCTGTTCAGGAATGGCTCCACAATTCACATGGATAAAAGGATGATCTTTTTTTGCACTTGCCCTATGAATGGCTTTGGCAAGTAAGCTTTTTCCTGTGCCGCTTTCACCTAATATTAATACAGTAGAATTAGATCTTGAAGCCTTATAAGCTAATTTTTTTACATGATTGATGGCTTCACTCTCTCCTAAAATCTCTGAAAATAGATTTTGGCTTCTTTTCTCTTCCTTCATTTTCTCTTCTATTTTTTCAATTTGGAATAAAGCCTCATCTCTTTCTTTTATAACCTTTTTCAGCATGGATATATCTTCTACTTTTAAGGCAGCTCCTACACGTTTTCCATCTATGCTCACAGGAACTAAGGTACATAGTGTAGGAAAACCGTTAATTTCCGTAAACTTATCTTTATAGCGAATATCCATTCCTTTTGCTACCTCATAAAATACTTGAATGGTATCCCCTCGCTCATGAATTTCAAATATATTTTTTCCAAGGACATCTAATATATCTTGTTTTTTCCCCTTGGCGTGAAAGGATTTTCCTAATAATAAATTCGCTATACTTTCCCCACGGGCAGTATAGCCTACTGCCTGATAAAATTTTATTTTTGGGGTGTCTTTATCTACGATAACTATATGTCCTATAGCATTGAAATAAGACATGCTAAAGGTTTGATCCAACACTCTGATGGAAATAAGATGTTTTACAAAATCTATCTGTATGCTGCAATGAATATCTTGAAAAACAGTGTCTAAGGTCAGATGGTCTACATGATTCTTAGCTGCTAGACTTTTATATACAGGCTTAATTTTACTGTTTTTATACGCCCCGATACCTATAAAGGCATCTTCACGATGGATCTTTTGATCATCCACACCAATACACATTAGGTCTTCAGGCATTAATCCACCATCATCTTTTCCTATAGCATTGTCGGCAATAATCACAATATCTCCTGCATTGATTTTTCCTGCTTCATGACCGATGCCCTCTTGTGAAACGATCCCAAATATTTCTTTTGCCTTATTGTTATACACCTGAATGATTCCCTGTGTATCTATAAAAATAAAACCTTCTGCCATCAACTCAGTAAATTGCTTTATATAGCTTTTATTTTCAAGCATCGCAAACATCTCCTAAAAGGTTTTACTGCAGATTTCTTAATATACGTCTTACTTCTCCAATCATATATAATGATCCTGCAAATACAACAACATCCTCTTCATTAGCTAAAGATAGTGCAGTTTCAACCGCTTCTGATATTTTTTTCTTTTTCGAAACAGTTTTTTCATATTTTGCAACTTTTTCACTTAATTTCTCTACTGCTAATGCCCGAGGATTGTCAGGCTCAGTTAATACAACGTTTGTCGCCAACGGTATTATTTCAGCAAGCATAGGATCTACATCCTTATCTCCTAAAATACCTATACCTAAAATAATATTCTTTCCCTTAAATAAATCCTTTAATACTTTTGTCAATGCTTTGATACCGTGTACATTATGGGCCCCGTCAATCAATACGATAGGATTTTGCTGCATAATCTCTAAGCGACCAGGCCAAATGCTGTTTTTCAATCCTTCATACAGTGCCTCCTTTGAGATCTTTATATGATGCCCTTTCTCTAGGGTAAACAAAGCGGTCAATGCTAGTACAGCATTTTGGACCTGATGTGCCCCTAGCATCCTTATTTCTAAATTTTCTAATGTTTCATCTCCGTAATTTCCATGAAAAACTTGTCCCTTATCTGATTGTTCTATGATTGCAATCGCGTCTATAGCTGCTTTTCGTAACTTAGCATTTCTAGCGGTACATACATCTTCTATCACCTTCATCGCTTCCTCTTTTTGTGGATACGAAACAACATAGCTATTTTCTTTGATAATGCCAGCTTTTTCAAAAGCAATTTTCTCTAAGGTATCTCCTAAATAATCCGTATGATCAAAATCAATAGGGGTAATCACAGATACTAGTGGGGATTTTACCACATTGGTGGAATCTCCTCTTCCGCCTAATCCAACTTCTAATACGACAAAATCTACTTTTTCTCTTTTAAAATACTCAAAGCCTATAGCTGTAACGATTTCGAATTCGGTAGGATGCTGCATTCCTCTTGCCAACATTTCTTGAACCTTTTCCTTTATAAATGTCGTAATTTCTGCCAATACTTCCTTCGGAATATTTTTTCCATTGATGCGCATTCTCTCAGTAAATTCTTCTAGATAGGGTGAAGTATACAAACCTACCTTATAGCCTTGTGTCATCAGTACAGAATGAATAAAAGATGACGTTGAACCTTTTCCATTGGTTCCAGCCACATGAATCACTTTTAATTCTTCCTGTGGGTTTCCCATAAGTTCTAATAAATAAGTAATGTTTTCAAGTCCTAACTTGCTGCCAAATTTATAAGTATTGTGAATATAGTTGAGTGCTTCTTGATAGTTCATATTTTATCCTCCGATCAACCTATCTTTTCTTATTTAAAGCCGGGCAATAAAACCCGGCTTCTATTTATTTTGTTTTATTCTTCATGGTTTCTAATCTTTCTATGACTTTATCCATCATAGATTGATAATTTGCTTGCTTGCTTTTCTCTTCTTCTATTACATTTTCAGGAGCTTTTGCTAAAAAGCCTTGATTAGAAAGCTTTCCATTTACTCTTTGTAATTCTTTTTCTAGTTTGGCTTTTTCTTTCTCTAATCTTTCTATTTCTTTTTCAAAATCCACCAAATCAGCCAATGGTAAGAAAATCTCAGCCCCTACTACCACTGCTGACATGGCATCCTGCGAAATATCCTTTTTCTCCTTTAAAAGTACCACCTCAGAAGCACCTGCAAGGGTAACAAAATATTCTTTTCCCATATCTATTGCGGTGTAAGCCTCAGGAGATGATGCTACTACCATAACTTTTGCTTTTCTTGAAGGAACTACATTCATTTCTGCACGGATGTTTCGGATGCTTCGAATAGCATTCATAATAACTTCCATACTATTTTCTTCTTCTTCAAAGCAAAAACCACCCGCATACTTAGGCCATGATGCAATGATTACGCTGTCTTCCTTCGTAGTAGGTAGATGCTGCCATATTTCTTCGGTAATAAAAGGTGCAAAAGGATGCAAGAGTTTTAAAATGTTTTCTAACACTACAGTCAGTGTATATAATGCTGTCTCCTTTGTGTCTTTCTCTTCCCCATACAACCTAGGTTTTACCAATTCAATATACCAGTCACAGTATTCATTCCAAATAAAATCATAGATTTTTTGCACAGCC
Organism: Clostridiaceae bacterium 35-E11; assembly: GCA_038396625.1. Taxonomy (GTDB): domain Bacteria; phylum Bacillota; class Clostridia; order Peptostreptococcales; family Thermotaleaceae. The sequence continues at coordinate 1,486,875 of CP121688.1, read as the reverse complement.
ATTCCTAATTCAAATTTGTCTAGGTTATCCGTAACCTCTTTAGTCACTTGATTCATTCTAGATAAAATCCATTTATCAGCAAGAGTAAAGTTTGGTTCACAAGCTTTAACATCAAAGGTACTTTCATTTAAGTGCATCATCACAAAACGGGTTGCATTCCATAATTTATTGGCAAAATTTCTATTGGCTTCTACTCTTTCTATATAAAAGCGCATATCGTTTCCTGGACTATTGCCTGTTGCCAATGTAAGTCTTAGAGCATCGGCACCGTACTGGTTAATGATCTCTAATGGATCAATTCCATTCCCTAGAGATTTACTCATTTTTCTTCCTAAACCATCTCGTACAAGACCATGTACAAATACATATTTAAAAGGTATTTCCTGCATTTGATCAAGACCAGAAAACATCATCCTCACGACCCAGAAGAAAATAATATCATAGCCTGTAACCAATACATCTGTCGGATAAAAATACTTTAATTCCTTTGTTTCTTCAGGCCACCCAAGTGTTGAAAATGGCCATAAAGCTGAACTAAACCAAGTATCTAAGACATCTTCATCTTGTTTCACACGACTGCTATTACATTTTTGACAACCTGCTGGTGCCGTTTTTGATACCATGATTTCTCCACAATCTTCACAGTAGTAAGCAGGAATTCTATGACCCCACCACAATTGCCTAGAAATACACCAGTCTTTGATATTTTCTAGCCAATGGAAGTAAATCTTATCAAAGCGCTCTGGCACAAACTTTGTTTTTTGTGTTTTTACAGCTTCAATGGCCGGTTTTGCCAATTCTTCCATTTTAACAAACCATTGATCAGACAGCCTTGGCTCTACCACTGTATTACATCGATAACAGGCGCCCACACTATGCTGATGATCTTTTACCTTCACTAAATATCCTTGTGCTTCTAAATCTTTCACTAAGGCCTTTCGGCATTCATAGCGATCCATATCCGCATATTTCCCAGCATGTTGATTCATTTTAGCGTCTTCATTCATAACAGTAATCTGTTCTAGATTGTGTCTTAATCCTATCTCAAAGTCATTTGGGTCATGTGCAGGAGTAATTTTTACTGCTCCTGTCCCAAATTCTTTATCTACATATTCATCAGCAATAATTGGAATCTCTCTTTCTGCAATAGGTAGTATTAAAGTTTTACCAATAAGATGAGCATATCTTTCATCTTCTGGATGTACTGCCACCGCAGTATCTCCTAACATAGTCTCCGGTCTCGTAGTAGCAATTTCTAGAAATTCATCAGAGTCTTTTACTGGATATTTAATATGCCAAAAATGTCCATCCATCTCATTGTGCTCAACTTCTGCATCCGAAAGAGAAGTTTTGCAATCTGGACACCAGTTAATCAAACGATTCCCTCTATAAATATACCCTTTTTCATAAAGTCTTATAAAAACCTCTGTTACTGCTTTGTTGCAACCTTCATCCATTGTAAATCTTTCTTTCGACCAGTCGCAGGAGTTACCAAGTTTTTTCATTTGTTCTACGATTCTACCACCATATTCTTCTTTCCATGCCCAAGCTCTTTGTAGAAAATTTTCTCTCCCAATTTCTTCTTTTGTTTTGCCCTCTTCTTCCAATATTTTTTCTACTACTTTTACTTCTGTAGCAATACTTGCATGATCTGTTCCAGGGAGCCATAAAGTTTCATAACCCTGCATTCTTTTCCATCGAATCAATATGTCTTGCAGTGTATGATCAAGCGCATGTCCCATATGAAGCTGCCCTGTAATATTCGGTGGAGGAAGTACAATCGCAAATGGTTCTTTTTCAGGATCTACCTCTGCTTTAAAGTAATCTCTTTCCATCCAATAATCGTATATTCTCTTTTCAAATTCCTGTGGATTATAGGTTTTATCCAAATTTTTTACCGTCATGATAACACTCCTTCTTTATTTAAAATATTCTCATAAACCCTAGACTTTTGGGAAATTCTCCATATAATATCATCAAGAAACCTACTACTGCTATTCCAAGTCCCATGAGTTTGACAACCATAGGATGATGCACTGATTTCTTTCCCAAAAACTTGAGGATATATTGGGTTTTATAGACCAACATTGCCCCTATCATAAGCACTATACATCCTATTACAAACATAGCTTTTCACCTCTACATAAAAAAACCTTTCAATCCTTCATAATCATAAGGACGAAAGGTTATTTCGCGGTACCACCTTAATTCCAGTATCTCTACGGGCGCTCTCAATCTATAACGGGATTTCCCGGCTGAATCTACTTCCAATGTTTCTCAACTCAGCAACTCCGAAGCTACCTTCAATAACATCCTTCTAAGAAATCTTTCAGCCTACGGATCTCTCTCTCTACTAGAAGCTATGTTATCTACTCCTCTTCTTCAACGTAATCAACCTATGTTATTTTCCACTATTATATATAGTAATAACATAAAAAGTCAATATATACTGTAAAATTTTTATTTTTTAGATTAAAATTCTAAGGTGCCCATTTTGTCAGTCATGACCAACGGCTTTTTATCCTCTTCATAATAAGCAGCTAATACTTCCCCTATAAACAACGTATGATCTCCTGCAGTCATTGTATTCACAACCTTGCATTCAAAATTCACAACGGATTCTTTGATCAAAGGTGCTTTAATCGTAGCTCCTTGATCTGTTTCAATGGGTGCGTCCCTAAATTTATCTACTTCATAGGCACTTTTCGTTCCACAATATAATGCCAAATCCTCTTGTTTTTCACTTAGAATACTTAATCCAAATTCACCTGTATCTTGAATAAGATGATGAATATATCTTTCAGGAGAAATGCTCATCATAATCAATGGCGGATGATTTGATACCTTTGACATCCATGCAATGGTAGTTACATCCCTTTTTTTGTCTTTTTGTGCTGTTACCAATCCAATAGGATTCGTAATCTTTCTAAGTCCTACTTTGATATCATTTTCTTTCATCTTTGGTTCCCCTCCTATTATTTTATGAGTCTCAAAGAATATCTTCTTTCTAGATAATGAATCAATTGCTTTGTCATTTCTATATAATTTCTATTTAACACTTCCCATTCTTTTTTATAATTGGCATAGATATATCTTTTTATGCTCGAGGTTGGCAAATGAGGATTGCCTCCATGCTCTACGACTTCTCTATAGATGCATAATCGTGTAACACGCCCTTGTCCACATTGCAAACTATCAGGATTAATCCCATGTTCAAGCTGTTCCTTATGTACCAACGCATACCAATAAAAATTGTTCACTCTTCCCCTTAAATATCCATGTTTGTATTTTCCTTCATCAATCTTTATATTATAATTTTCCATATACCCTCACCTTCAAACATCTCTTCTTTTGTTTTATTAATTTTTAAATAAATAATATATCTCCTATTATTCCCATTTATTGATATTTATTTGCATGGTTTCATATGATTAATAGAGTTCGTTTTAAAGGGAGGCTATCTATGAAGAAAATATTTAATAAGCATTTATACATAGTGCAGTTCATCCTGGGTCTATTTAGCAGCTTTATAGGCAATAAACTAGTATCTTCTCCTCGAAGTACTTTATATATGAATTCCTATCTACACGGACAAGATGCTATGCTTTTCTTACATCTAGCCAATCATCAGATCGCAGGTATCTTTTTAGGCTTTGTTGGATTTATTTTGTTAGCTTATCTACTTTTTATTACAGCCTTACAACTGCTCTATCATTGGCATCATCTACAATCTCTTATAAGAATCGCGGTAATATTATGGAGCATCCTTTTATTAATCTCAACCTTTTATCATGCAGTAACTTTATATCATATCTTAGGTTATATTTTTGTTTTGGCAGCAGTTGTTTTTTCTTTGTTACTCATATTGAATTATCTTCATCATGAAATCTAGATCAAAATCGTGTTTCTTATGTAATCTTTATACCCACTTCATACAAAAGGTAGACCATTAAAATTCGTCTACCTTTTGTACTTCCATACCTCCTAAAAAAACTCTTTTGTTTTTGGTACATTGTATATATACATCTTCAGAAATTTTTCCTTCTGCAAATAAATCATCACATAACGCAAGAAATTTTTCTACTACTTCAATCAACATGTATCTCTCTTCCATGTATTTTCCCTCCATGTTCTTATAGAATGGTATCTATTCCATTATATGCCTGGAGTAAATGATTTATTCTAGAAAAACCATGGTTTTTTTTCATTTTTCTACAATTATTTTAATACTATCATTTTTCCTTTATAATCTACAAAAGCAGCCACTTTTGGCTGCTTTTCATATTGAGTATAAATCTTTTGGATTTTATTTTAATAGGTAACTGCTAGTACTAATTCTCTTAATATCTTGCAAGCCACAGCAGTAGAAACACCACTGGTATCATAATGTGGCGATAATTCTACAATATCTGCTCCCACAATATTTAAGTTCTTTATGTTCTGAATAATCTCCATCATCTCATAAAAGGATATTCCTCCAGGTTCAATGGTCCCTGTTCCTGAAAAAATAGATGGATCTAAGATATCTAAATCAATAGTTACATAGACAGGTCTATCTCCAATTTCCTTCACAGCATCCACAAGGGTTTTCGATGAAAATTTTGTCAGTTTTGTGTGTTCTTTGGCCCACTCAAATTCTTCCTTTTCTCCTGATCGGATGCCAAATTGATAAATTCTGTCATCTCCCATAAAATCCCAAATTCTTCGAATAACCGTTGCATGAGATAATTTTTCTCCCATATAATGCTCTCTCAAATCTGTATGGGCGTCAAAATGTAATAAAACCATTTCTTTATGTTTTGCATATACTGCCTCAACCGCTGGCAGTGAAACTAAGTGTTCTCCACCAATCATAACTGGAACTTTATTGTCTTTTACAATATCCTCTGTAAATTTATTAATCATCTGCAATACTTTTTCAGTATTCCCAAAGGGAAATTCTAAGTCTCCTGCGTCAAATACTCGGACATCCTCCAAATCTCTATCAAGATATGGACTATATGTTTCAAGCCCATAGGATTCATTTCTCATAATGCTTGGGGCAAATCGAGTACCTGGTCGAAAAGAAGTTGTTCCATCGAAGGGGCTTCCAAAAACTACAACTTTAGATTCCTTATATTCATTGTCAAAACCTAAAAAAGTCAATACATTTTTACAACGTTCCAGTTTCAATCATCTCCTTCACATAATTTGGTAATGCAAATGCACCTACATGAAGATCTGTATTATAGTATTTGGTTTTTAGACCTAAAGCATTCCATCTGTCAGCATCTAGATCTTTTATAGGGTGCAGTTTCTTAGATGCAAAACCAAATAACCAATGACCAGAAGGATACGTTGGGATATGGCTTTGATATACTTCTGCGATCGGGAAGATGTTCTTAATCTTTCTGCTGGCTCTGATCATTTCCCTAGCATCTTCTTCATAATAAGGACTCTCATTTTGATTCACAAGAATGCCTTCCTCCGTAAGTGCTTTATAGCAGTTTTGATAGAATTCTGTAGTGAACAGTCCTTCACCAGGTCCTATAGGATCTGTAGAATCCACAATGATCAAATCATAAATATTTTCTTTTCCTTCTACAAACTTAATACCATCTTCAAAATATAAGGACACTCTTTGATCATCTAATTTGCATGCTGTAATGTCAAAAAACTCTCTTGAGGCTTCAACTACTACTTCATCGATTTCAACCATATCAATTTTTTCTATTGTTTCATATCTTGTCAATTCTCTAACAGTTCCTCCATCCCCAGCCCCAATAACTAAGACCTTTTTGATATTGGGATTAGTGGCCATAGCTACATGGGTAATCATATCATGATAGATGAACTCATCCTTTTCTGTCACCATTACCAATCCGTCAATTGTTAAAACTCTTCCAAAATCATAGGTATCGATCACATCAATCTGCTGAAATGGGCTTGTTTTACTATATAGATGTTTTTTAACCTTCATAGAAAACCTTGTATTCTCCGTATGCTCTTCCGTATACCATAATTCCATTTTATTTATACCTCCTATTTTAGCCTATGCACTTTCGCTTGTATGATCTGGTTTAAATTTTATAACTTCGTATGCGTTATTCGAGAAATGTTTGATTTTGTCTGTAAGACCTCTCGGTACCTCTGTAGTTTCTGTTTTTTCAGCTTTTAATTTTTCATTGAGATAATCAAAAGCAATCCACGGATTTACTTCATCCCCGCAGGTAAATAAATCTACAGCAGCATAACCATATTCAGGCCATGTGTGAATGGTTAGGTGAGATTCTTGAATCACAACTGCGCCGCTCACTCCCCAAGGATTAAACAGATGAAACACACTTTTTACGATTGTAGCTTTTGCTGCTTCTGCTGCTTCATTCATATATTTTTCGATCAAAATATGATCATTTAAGATCTCTTTATCGCAGTTATAGAACTCCACTAAAATATGTCTCCCTAATTGTTCAATTTTCAATTGATACCTCTCCTTTTCATCACATAATACTATATCATTATTTTTTATGCCATATAAACCTTTAAAACAAAGAATAAATGTACAATTGAAAGCCTAGAATGACGGTGGACAAGACACCCACAATACAACAGCCTTTCTTTTAGATACATTTTTTAAATAATGTTCTTGATCAGACTTAAAATAAAAACTTTCACCCTTATTTACCTTATATTGATTCTCCCCCAAGCATACATGTATACTTCCGGATAAAACATATCCAAATTCTTCACCTTTGTGAGGGGTCTCAATATTGCTTGTTCCTCCACTTTCCACTGTGATGAGAATAGGCTCCATACTATTCTTCTGTGCATTCGAAATAAGCCAGTCTATGGAATGTCCTAATTTCTCATTTTCGCTTGAAACAACTTCATCTTTTGTATAAACAACTTTTTCCTTTTCAGGTTTGCTGAAAAAAGTTTCAATATCTGTCCCTAATGCTTCAAGAATAGTCATTAAAGTCGCTATAGATGGTGAAGTTAGGTCTCGTTCTATTTGTGAAATAAACCCCTTTGTTAAGTCAGTTCGTATAGCCAACTCTTCCTGGGTTAATTCATTCCATATTCTAAGACTTTTCAATTTACTACCAATCTCCATTATGGCACCCCTATTCAAAGACTATTATTTGCTTTTTATGACTTAAATATCATTGTATCTTAATGACTTTCATGTCTTATTACTAGCTTTTTTAAAATAACATTAACTCAGTCCCTTTATTCATCAACCTTTATGCTATTAATTTACTAAATGTAAACCAAAAGTTTACTTACATTATTCTGAAAATTTATTTACTAAATCTAAACTTAAAGTTTACCTATAATAAATATACTGTTTTTTGAGAGATTGTCAATATCTTTTTATAAAATTTCTATTTTTTTTTAGTTAAAAAGAGATAGGTTCTTATTGTGACAATAAGCCTATCTCTTTATATATGTGCTAAAAATAGATTCTTATACTACATTCCTAATACTTTCACATATTCAACCTCAGGGTCCTCTGTATCGGTTAACATACTGTGCTGATTTTTCAAAAACTTGATATAGTTAATGATTTCTTTGCTAATTCTTTCTCCCGGAGAAACAATAGGAATCCCAGGAGGATATGCCATAATCGATTCACCACTAATTTCTCCCTCCGCTTCTTCTAACTTCACAAGCTTCTTTGCAGTATAAAAAGCATTTCTTGGAGAAACAATTACTTCTGGGTTTTCTAATGCAATTTTAGCATATTTAATTTGTTGTCCTTCCTTACTGCCATATTTTAGGCGCATATCTTTTAAAGCGTCGACTAACGCTCTTAGGGACTGTTCACGATCTCCAACACTTACAATTGCAAGAATATTTAAAGTATCACCTAATTCTACCTGAATATTATATGCATCCCTCAGGATATCATAGGCTTGAAACCCTGTCATACCTAGCCCTGCTACATGAATGCCTAATTTCGTTTCATCAAAATCAAAAACCCCTGGTTGTCCAACCAATTCCTTACCAAAGGCATAGAGTCCATCAATTTGATTAATCTCATCTCTAGCATTTCTTGTGATCTGTAAAATGTTTGAAAAAACTTCTTGTCCTCGGGTTGCCAACATTTTTCTTGCTATATCTAAACTTCCCATCAACAAATACGACGCACTCGTAGTTTGTGTTAAATTCAATATGGTTTTTACGGTGTTTTTGTCCACCAATCCTTCATTTAACAATAACGCTGAACTTTGTGTTAAAGAACCGCCAGTTTTATGAAGGCTTACGGCTGTCATATCTGCCCCTAATCTCATAGCTTCTTGTGGAAATTCAGGATGAAACTGAAAATGCGCTCCATGGGCTTCATCTACAAGAACAGCCATATCATGTTTATGGGCTAATTGAATAATTTCTTTTAAATCCGAAATGGCCCCGTAGTAAGTGGGGTTCATTAAAAAAACTGCCTTTGCATCAGGGTTTTTATCAATCGCATCCTTTACGGCCTCTACCGATACACCCATAGCAATCCCTAGTTCATCGTTGGTCTCAGGTTGTATATAGATCGGTAAAGCTCCACTTAATATTAATCCATTAATCGCTGATTTATGGGCGTTTCTAGGTATTATCATCTTATCTCCAGGGTTACACACACTCATAATCATAGCCTGTACACCCGATGAAGTACCATTTACTAAAAAAAAGGCATGATGTGCACCATAAGCCTGTGCCATCAATTCTTCCGCTTCTTTAATCACACTAATCGGATTGCTAATGTTATCAAGTGGTTTCATAGAATTAACATCTATTTCTAGCACTTTATTTCCAACAAATTCTGCAAGTTCTGGTATCCCTACGCCATGTTTATGACCTGGAACATCAAAAGGAATCACCTGTTTTTCATGATATGCCTTTAAGGCATCAAATAATGGAGTTTTATTTTGATCGTGTAACATCATCCACCACCTTCTTTAACAAAAATAAATTCAATTTAACTAAAATAGATTAAACCATCCCTTATATATTGTCAATATATCAATTGTATAAAAATACATGTTTAAGAAGTTTTTTTGTTTCCATTTTTTTGAAAATAAAAAAACCATCCTATTCTCCCATTTAGACAAATCATTGATGAGAGCGTATCAAGTGATGGTTTATGTAACTGACACACTTTTAAATAAGTCTATCTACATATCCTATATCAAATAAGATATCTACATCTTTACTTTAAATGAAATAAGATATTTTAATTCCTTCAGAAAATCACCAATATTTTTAAAACATTTGTACAATCATTCTACCTACTATAACACCAGCGAGACTCAAGAATAGATTCAGACAAATATTTATCATACCCCATAGATAATAGGTATTCATAAATAGTATCACTGTTTCATAGCTAAAGGTAGAAAAAGTCGTAAGACCTCCTAACATTCCTGTGGTCAAAAAAAGTCTTAGATTTGGTGAAATCATTTTTGTTGTACCACTCATCTCCATGATTAGTCCAATGAGTAGTCCACCCATGATATTTACAATTAAGGTGCCATAGGGCAAATGCCCATTAAAAATTTTGGCGGAAAATATAGAGATCAGATATCTTAAGGATGCACCTACAAATCCTCCAATTCCTACATAGATTAACTTTTCCATTTTAAATGCCTCTTTTATATTGATTTTAGAATTTATTTACGCTATTTAGTAAGTAATTCTTTATTCTTTTTTAAAGTCCTTTAATTTTTTATTGTTTTGCTAAAGGACATCCACTTATTTCTCTTTAAGAACTTTTTTCCAATTCTTTTCATTAAGAGTCACCATTCTTTCTTTATAGAATATATTGAAATTATATAAACGATTTTATGATTTTTGGAGGGATTTCACATGAAAAGAATGCAAAAACTTGCTTTGGGTTTATCTCTTATCTTGTTGCTGTCACTTGCATTAACAGGCTGTGGAGAAAAATCATTGACCACTGTCAGATTGGCAGAAGTAACTCACTCTGTATTCTATGCACCCCAATATGTAGCCATTACAGAAGGATTTTTTGCAGAAGAAGGCCTTAACGTGGAGCTAATCAATGGGCAAGGCGCTGATAAAACTATGACTGCACTTTTATCTGATCAAGTAGACATCGGTTTTATGGGACCTGAGGCATCTGTATATGTATACAACCAAGGAAAGGATGACTATGCCGTAAACTTTGCACAATTAACCCAAAGAGATGGTTCTTTCTTACTAGCTAGAGAGCCTATGCCAAACTTCAGCTTTGAAGATGTAAAAGGTAAAACCATTATCGGGGGACGAAAAGGTGGTATGCCTGAAATGACGCTGGAGTATGTATTGAAAGAAAACAACGTATATCCTAGCAAAGACGTGAATGTTCGTACAGATATACAATTTGCTGTAATGGCAGGTGCTTTTATAGGAGGCGAGGGAGATTTTGTAACCTTGTTTGAACCTGTTGCTTCAAGTCTTGAAAAAGAAGGTACCGGCTATATTGTTGCCTCTATAGGAGAAGCAGGAGGTTATATTCCTTATACTTGCTACAGTGCCAAGAAAAGCTTTATCGAAAAAAATCCTGAAATTATACAAAAATTTACTAATGCTATTTATAAGGGTATGAAATGGGTTGAAAGTCACAGCCCTGAAGAGATTGCGCAGTCCATCGCACCACAATTTCCAGATGCTGATTTAGAAATTCTTACTAAGGTAGCTAAAAGATATAAAGATCAAGATACTTGGAAGCCTGATTTAATCTTAACTGAAGAAGGGTTAAATCATATGATGAATATTATTGAGCTTGCTGGAGAGTTAGATCAAAGAGCACCTTATGACAAAATCGTTACTACAAGCTTTGCAGAAGAAGCAATGAAGAATATTCAATAGCAACGTATACAAATATAACTGCTCATCCATTAAAAAGGATGGGCAGTTATATCTTTAAAGGGACATGATATTTTTATAGTCATCTTAGCTCCATTTCGGGGTATGAAACTCGCTATTTTTCAATCGTTGTCCTTCTTCCTCAGAAACAATATAAGCAGATATTCCTTGCTGATCATAGTTTTTTACTTGTTTTATGGCTTCTTCCCTTGTCATCGGTTCAGAAATCACTGCATCCGTTCTTACTACATAGCGTTTATTCATTTTTTACCTCCTTACTTGATCGATAACGTGTATATTTCATCTATTCTCAGACAGCATTTTGATGTCTTATTTTAGTATCCCTCATAAATGATCAAGCATACATAAAGTCTTCATAATCAAGTGATTTGTCTATAAGTGCTAAAAAAGATTGAGTGTAAGTCACTCAATCTTTTTTAGTGTGCATTCAATTGTATAATCTTTACGATTACTTCCACTGCTTTTTCCATGGAATTTACTGGAATATACTCAAACTTACCATGATAGTTGTGTCCTCCCGTAAAAATATTGGGACAGGGCAAACCCATATAGGAAAGTCTTGCGCCATCTGTACCGCCGCGTATAGGCTTTATAATAGGTTTTATACCCACTTCCTCCATAGCTTTTTTCGCAGTTTCAACAATATGCATGACAGATGCTATTTTTTCCTTCATGTTATAATACTGATCCTTCAATTCCCATTCAATCGTATTTTTTCCATACTTATCATTCAAATGATTTGCGATTTTTTCTATATATTCTTTTTTTATCTGAAATTTTTCCCCATCATGATCACGAACAATATAATACATAGAAGCCTCTTCCACGTCTCCTTGCATATGGTTTAAATGGTAAAAACCTTCATATCCTTCTGTATATCTTGGTATCTCATTTGTCGGTAACATCCCATTAAATTCCATACCTATCAGTAAGGCATTTTTCATTTTATTTTTTGCAGAGCCAGGATGTACATTTCTTCCATTGACTTTTATTTTTGCAGAAGCAGCATTAAAATTTTCATATTCTAATTCACCCAAGGCGCCTCCATCCATGGTATAAGCAAATTCCGCACCAAATTTCTTTACATCAAAATAATCTGCCCCTCTTCCAATCTCTTCATCTGGTGTAAAGGCTACTTTTATGGTGCCATGCTCTATTTCTGGGTGTTTGGTTAAATACGCTACTGCGGTCATAATCTCAGCAATTCCTGCTTTATCATCAGCTCCTAGAAGTGTATTTCCATCAGTAGTAATTAGGTCCTGCCTTACATACTGTATAAGCTCTGGGAAATCTTTTGGGGATAAAATAATGTTTTTTTCTGAATTTAATACAATATCTCCCCCGTCATAATTGATGACTCTTTTAGGGCATACATTGCTTCCAGACATATCAGGACTGGTGTCCATATGGGCTATAAATCCTATAATCGGTACCTCTTTATTTATGTTGGCAGGAAGAGTTGCCATTACATAGCCATTCTCATCTATCGAGGCATCCTTTAATCCCATGTCCTTTAGTTCTTCTACTAACGTTTTTGCAAAAGTAAGTTGTTTCGATGTACTTGGAAAAGTATCTGCATCTTCACGAGATTGTGTATCATATTGCACATACCTTAAAAATCTTTCTACAACCTTTTGCATACCCATCACTCCTACTCCATCTATTAAAAATCCTATTGCTTTCTTACGCTTTAGCTACATGAAACTTATATTTTATGTTTCTCATTTTTCTTTCTATTTTATACCCTTTTTTCTCTGCATGAAATGGATATAAACTACGCATACTTTTATAAAAGAATAAAGGAGGTCTATCATGCAAGAACAATATATCAATCCATTAAAAGAACTAAATTATGCAAACCTATCAAAAGACCAAGAAATGAAGTTAAGAGAATTTGAAAAACAATTTAACGATAACTTTGGAAAAGAAGTTTATTTTATGGTAATGGAAAGATAAAATTTCAACACACTATTTTTATGTATCTTTATTAAGATAAAAAGCTAAAAATATCAATAATAGCTTTTTATCTTTTTCCTAATGTTTCTAAAAATTCTATATTTTTTCTTCTAACATATTCCATTGTTGCTGGGTCACCATGACCTGGATATATGGTAAGACAATCATCCCATTTTGAAACTTTGTTTCTAATAGAGTTTCTCATAGCGATAAAGTCTCCCCCATCTAGGTCTGTTCTTCCTAAATCAATATTAAAGATGGTGTCTCCTGTAAACATAATATCTTCATTCTTTACCTTAAAGCAAATTCCTCCTGGTGTATGCCCCGGTGTATGAATAACTTCCAAGGTCATATTCCCTACCTCAATCGTATCTCCCTCTTTAAGCAATCGGTCAGGGTCTATTGAAATAGATTTTCGAAATGTATTCATCGAATAATTTACACTAGGATCTTTTAGCCCTTCTACCTCTTTTTTATGAATGCATACAATGCTATTGTATTTTTTCTTTAGTTCCTCTACTGCGCCAATATGATCATAATGATAGTGGGTTAATAAAATATGTGTAAGCTTTAAATGATGCTTATTAATATATTGCATAAATGTCTGAGGTTCATCTCCTGGATCAATCACCAAGGCTTCCAAAGTATTTTCATCGTATACAATATAGCCATTTGTTTCTAGCATCCCTACAACAAATCTTTCGAGTATCATAAAAATCTCCCTTCTTTTTATATATTGTAAATTAAGGAAATAAGCCCTACAGATCGTCCCCTGTAGAGCTTATTGATAATTTTATAGAATTCGTTTTTCCTATTTCCTTAATTACAATTATATAGTATCTTTCCAGTGTTTACAATAAATTAAATTTCACACTAGAAACTAATTTTTTCAATTGTGAGCTTTTCAATAGTTCCTTCATCCACATTATAAGTCACACCATTCTCCTCGTCTGGCACGACTATTGTACCTCTTTCAGTTATATTTACTCTTGGTATGCTAATATCCTGTTGTAAATTTGAATTATTAATAAGTGTAAGTGCTCAATAACTCGTCACATTGACAGTTATAAAGATTAATATTCCTATAGCATTTTCCTAATTTACTAAATATCCTTTGGCTTATATTTTTCACTTATATTACTCTTTGAAACTTAAGTTGTGAACAAAAACACACCATCAGCTTCATAGTTTTTTCTACAAAATCAATAGTGTGTTTTTATATAAAATATTGATTTTCACTTCTTTGGAGCGGGCAACGGGAATCGAACCCGCACAACCGGCTTGGGAAGCCGGGACTCTGCCATTAAGCTATGCCCGCACGTTCTTATCAATTCAATTTTATTATAATACGCACACATTTTTATGTCAATATTTTCATATTGCTAATAGATAACCTAGGACAATAAACTGTCCTAGGTTGTCCTAAAATTACGATAAAGTATTATATGTGGTATTTTGGAAGCCACTATTTTGAACTTTTTCTCTAGCTTCTTTGATCTCATACTGTCCTATTGAGGTAGAACTACTAAGATTTGTACCAGCACCAGTTGTCATGTTTGCTGTTCCAGTTGTCATATTCCCTGCACCAGTTGTCATGCCTGATGTGAAGCTTTGTCCCATTGTTCCTCCGTAGTTACCCATTTTTTGTCTTGCTTTTTGTATTTCGCTTTGACCTACAGCATTTGAATTTTTTAAGCTAGGAACGTTTCCCATATAGTTATTCATATCCGGCATTCCTCCACATGTAATTTTGGTAAGCTTTCACGCTTACATTAAATATTGTGTGCATTTCTGATTATAATATGTCTTACAAAAAATGAGATTTATTTATGAAAATGGAAGAATTACTGAAACACCTATATTTTTCACACAAAAATAGTTGCACTTTGTATGATCATTGTTTCAAATGTATTCTTTTTAAAAAAATGGTATGTTTCTTTTTATGTTTGGAATAATAATAGATGAATCTAGAAATCAAAAGGAGTTGAGTTTATGGATACGTTAGCTCTTTTGTTAGTGATTATAGGGGCACTAAATTGGGGACTTATTGGTCTATTCCGCTTTGATTTGGTTGCAGCCTTGTTAGGAGGGCAAGCTTCTATTCTAAGTCGAATCGTTTATTCCCTTGTCGGGCTTGCTGGTGCCTACGCAATTAGTTTCTTATTTAGAGAAAGAGAAAAAGTTCGTAAATAAACAAATAAGTTGAAAGAAGCAAGTAGTAACAACCTGCTTCTTTCAACTTTTATTGAGATAACAGTTGAATAAACATATCTACTTTTCTTTTTTGTGCATCATCTAATAATCCTTCCATTTCCTTTAGTTTATATAACTTTCTTACTAAATTGTCTTTTTCTGTACGAGAAAACTGACCCATCAAGTGGTTCATTTCTTCTTCAATTTCTCTTTGTGACTTATTTTTGTATTTTTTATACAATTCTCCGAATTGATCTAACTCTCCTTGGGATGGTTGTATATTTCCAGCCATTTGCGTCAATTTTTTGTTAAAGTCTCTCATGTCCCTTGGCATCGTATCCCTCCTTTGTCTTAGCCTTCTTACACTACCATATTATGCATTACATTTATATTGGTTACTGTTTGTCTAATAAACTCCCTTGGAATTTTACGAAAAAAAAAATTAGGTTTTCACCTAATTTTATAGTTTATGCGCAAATTCATTTAATTTATCTGCTAACGTGGACAGCTCATTAATTTCTGCAGTAATTTCTTCTGTTCCAGCCGCCTGCTCCTGTGTCAAAGAACCATTTTTCTCTACAACTTCTAATATTTGTGTCACACTTCCTTGAATTTCTTTTAGTACAGAAGAAATCTTATCTACAGATTCATTACTAGAAATTGCCAGCTTTCGTATTTCCTCTGCTACAACCTGAAAACCTCTTCCTGCTTCACCAGCCCTTGCAGCTTCAATGGCTGCATTTAGTCCTAATAAATTTGTCTGTTTTGCCACCTGTTGAACAAATCCAACCACTTGATCTGTTTCCTTTGCCTTGGCTAAAGCAGCATTTACTGAACTAATAATACCTTCTCCTGAAAATGCAATTTCCTCTGCACTTGCTGAAATTTGAGTAGTGGTCTTTGTCATTTCATTTAAAGAATTTGCTAGTGTTTTAATAATATCTAAAAGTTCTTCTCTGTCACGAATATTTTTTGCTGTTCCAATAGCCCCAATAATCCGACCATTTCCATCTTTTATAGGTGTTGCGGTTGCAGACATAGGTACACCATATAATTCTTTTGACATAAATCTAGTAATTTTTTTTTCTTGCTGCATACATTGAAATAATACAGTTTCTTTTTTTAGTACTTGTCCTTCCTGCATATGGATGTCTGCTTCTTCACCTGGTACATATTTTAACACCTTTTCTCTATCACTTACTGCAACAGCCAAATCATCTTCTGTAAAGTCATTTACATATTTTGCAATATTTATATATGTCGTAAGTAATTCATGCATGGATGTTCCTCCTATAATATAACAGTTTTTTAAAGCCTTCTTATACTTCTACATATTTATGCAAAATCCTTCAAATATCTATCATTTCCTTTAATGATTTTCATGTTTGAATATAAAAATCTCCTTTAATCCTTGTAATTATAATTTCTCTAATATAAAAGCTAACATAAATGAAAAATCCGTAACCTTCGTCACGGATTTTTAAAACAAGCTATAGCATTAACACGCCTTCATCCTTAATAATCATCTGTAATATTTTTTGTTCCTCTCCTGTATCTCCATTGATATATATTAAAAAAGTATCCTCTTTGTATTGTGCCTTAAACTCATAGCATAAAACTTCTTTGCCTCCTTCAGTAGGTATAATTGCTAAACGAGGCTCTGATATTTCTGCAAGAAGACTTATTTTCTCCTTTGCTTCTTCCTTTGCGATAGTAGGAGGATCAATCTTTCTATTATGATGATTAAAAAGATAGCCTTCTCCTTCAAATCCCACAATATCTCCTTTATCTAAGCCTACCTTTACTTTTATCAAGTCTGTATATATTATTACATCCTCCTGCGTATAAGCAAAATTGATTACCATTTGTCCATCATATTTTATGGAGTAGGTTGGAAGCATATTTTCATAGCCCGTTTTTTTCAGAAAATCTTGGGCAATAGTAATTCCCTGTTCTTCCGATAATTTTGCTTCTCCTATGTCTGTAGTATCTAACATCCATACAATCTTGCCACCCGTCTTAGTAATGGCCATGGTTACTGATTTTCTATTTTTACTATTTGTAGGTTTTAATTCTACTAGATATGCAGGTATTTTATTGGCATCATTTTCTCCTATGAGCTTTGCTTCATATTTGATGCCATTATTCATAAAACCTTCAGCAATTTTTTTGACTTCATTTTCCTTGATGGTTCTTCCCGTCAAGTAGGGCTTTTGTTTTTTTATATGCTCAGAAAAAGGTCCATCATAAATTAACTCAGGATATTCTTGCATCTTTTCTTCTACATTAACAAAACTTGTGGTCATCATATTTTCATTTGTATCTTTTAACTTTTGATTTGCCTTTTTTCTTAACTCACCAATTTTCATGCCCTTATCTGCAAGATTATTTTGTAGAGAAATTAATTGTTGCGATAGATAGTTTGAATAATTATGTAATTCTTCAATGGTATCCATTTCCTTTTGATTTAATGGCTTTCCTTCAAGATTTTTTCTAGCAAATGCCATACTCAAATCTCCCACTTGACTTAAAAATTTTTGTGTTCTGCTCACATTTCCATGATCAATGGGCAATTGGGTGAGTTTCTCCTGTGCATCATAACAAAGATACCTGATATCCGAAAACAGCATTACATTTTGTTTTGGTGTTCCTGTAACCATGGTTTTTGCAAGATTTACTTGTATGTTTTCTACATCCACCAGCATATCATGGAACATCCTCTGAAATTGGTTTTCTAGATAGATATTATGTTCTCTATTTTGTTGATATTGGCCATACCCCCATATCCCCATACCGACAAACACTACACTTAGTAAAGCAATTAAGCCCTTTTTCATGTTCTCAACCCCTTCCTACTTATGTGCAAACAAATGCTTGCCAATCTTTAATGATACTTTTCTTGTCCATATCCACTTACTGGTAGCCTTAGCAGGATTCCAATAATAAATCGCACCACCTGTGGGATCCCATCCATTTAATGCATCCCTCGCTGCTTTATAAGATTCATTATTAGGCTTCATATAAATTTGACCATCATCTACTGCTGTAAAGGCTCTGGGTTGATAAACAACTCCCGCAATGGAGTTTGGAAAGGAAGGATGTCTCATCCTATTTAAAATGACTGCACCCACTGCCACTTGTCCTACATACGGTTCTCCTCTAGCTTCTCCATGTATGGCTGCTGCTAGTAATCGGACATCATCATTTCTAGAAACACCTCTACTTGTAGATTTATAAGCCTTTTTAGCAACTCCACTGCTTATACCTAATGCACTTCTTGTATTTGGACCTATCACACCATCTACATTGAGTCCATTTTTCCTTTGAAATCTTGTGACTGCACTATAAGTCTTAGAACCATAAATACCATCTACACGACCATTATAGTAACCCCACTGCTTTAATTTTTGCTGAGCTGCTTTTACTACATTGTCATATTTTGAGGCAGTTCCTGTTGTTGTCACCCCTATGGCGCGCCTTGTCTGGGTTCCTACTTTTCCATCTACCGTTAATCCATTTTTCTTTTGGAAGCGTACTACTGCCCGATACGTTTCTGCACCATAAACACCATCTACACTTCCTTTATAATATCCCCAGTTTTTTAGCTTTTGTTGTACTTGTCTAACTTCATTTCCTCTAGAACCCCATGAAAGACTCCCCGCATAAATGGTGTCTATCCATATTATTCCTGTAAAAATAGTCATAATCAAAGTACAGCATATTAACATTGTAGATTTTTTCATCATCTTTCCCTCCTAACATACTCTTTACTTATTTTCTGTTAGAAAAGATTGAATTATTCTAAATACAATTCGTTCAAAAAATAAAAAATTTGCAGAAGGGATAGATATCCCTTCTGCAAATTTTTTATATGATTATATCATTTTACCAATTTCTTTTCCATATTCAAAGCAAGCTTTTAAATCTTCTTCCGTAGGCACATATTTTATTTGTAGCCCTTCTTTTACCAATTTAATTCCTGCTTCCTTCATTTTCTTCTCTATATTTGCTACTGCTCCTTTACCCCATCCATAGGAACCAAATGCTGCTCCTATTTTATTACGAGGTTTTAATCCCATCAATTCTTCTAAGAAATAAGCTACATGAGGAATCATCGTATTATTAATCGTCGATGAAGCAACTAATACAGCTTTGGCATCTAATGTCTCTGTAATGATATCATTAGCATCTGTGGTAGAAATCTTATACAGTTTTACTTCTACTCCCTCACTCACTAAACCATCCACAATGGCTCTAGCCATTTTTTCTGTACTGTGCCACATGGTATCATAGGCAATTACTGCCTTTCTTTCTGTCTCTCCTTTACCCCAGCTCATATATTTTTCAATAATTTTTTCAGGATGACTTCTCCAAATGATTCCATGACTTGGTGCAATCATATCAATCTTTAATTCCATTTTTACAATTTCTTCAATCTTTTTTACTACTAGTGGGCTAAAAGGCATTAAAATATTAGCATAATATTTTTTTGCTTCTTCCATAACTTCACACATATCATTTTGATCATCAAATAAATTGGAAGAAGCGAGATGTTGCCCGAAAGCATCATTTGGCATCAATAGTGCTGCTTCTTCTATATATGAAAACATGCTATCTGGCCAGTGAAGCATTGGAGCCTCAATAAACTTAATGCTTTTTTCTCCAAGGGAAATGACATCTCCCGTTTTTACGATTTCATACTGATAGTCTCCAAAATAATGATGAATCATTGCATCCTTACCATTTTTTGAACAAAATACTTTTGCATTCGGTGTATGTTCCATAATTTTAGGAAAGCCACCTGAATGGTCTGGTTCCACATGGTTGATCACCACATAATCTATTTTAGAAGGGTCAATAATTTGCTTGATATTTTCAATCATTTCATCTACAAAATCTACATCCACAATATCTATTAAAGTAACCTTCTCATCTATTATTAAATATGCGTTGTAACTCGTTCCCTTATGTGTATGGTAAGAAGGTCCATGAAATTTTCTAATATCCCAATCTACAGCTCCAACCCAGTATATTCCTCTTTTTATCTCCTTTGCTGACATATCCATCAACTCCTCTGTTTATTTTTTCTCAGCCAATATATACCCATTGATATCTATTTAAACCTATTTTGATAAATATTCTACAATTTTTTTAGGAAACCTTCTTTGGTTTGTCTTTTTTTACTTCAGCATTTAGCCACCAACTACTTTTTTCGTTAGATAACTTAATCACTTGATTGTTTTTTGCTATTTTTATATTCATAATGCTCCCTATAAAAATAATGGCCAAAGGGCCATTATTTTATCGAATCAACATTTTACTTATATTGGTAATGCCGATTGCAAAGCTTGATATTAATACAAAAAACATCGATCCTACTATTAAAGATTTTAAACTGTTCATATCCATTCTCCTTAACTCAAAATATTCTATAATAACATTACTATTATTGACCATATTATTGCAAAATAATCATTAAACCCCCTATGCCTCCTCAATTTAAAAAATTGTCATACAACCCCTCAAAACATTCCCACTATATATATACCACAAACCATCCTTAATAATCAATGTTATTTATATTACAAATTCTTTTATAGATCGTCAATTGTGTACATACTGCATTAGATTTCAAGATTCTATTTGATCTCTGCCCTAATATTTTATACCTACAATAATCATTTTAGAATATGTCCTAGCATGAAATCTTTTTTAATTTTTTACAGATAAAGCATCCTACATTTTACCTACTTGCTTTTTTCATTACACTTATTTGTATCTAGTATCTTTATATATATATAAAGACATTGGCTTAAGAATTTAGCCAATGCCACATATTTTCTTAATATAATACTTTTCCTAAAAAATCCTTTGTTCGAGGATGTTTTGGATTGCCAAATATTTCACTAGGTGTACCCTGTTCAATGACTTTTCCTTCATCCATAAAGAGCACCCTATTTCCTACTTCTTTTGCAAAACCCATTTCATGGGTAACTACAACCATTGTCATGCCTTCAGATGCTAACTCCTTCATAACATCTAAAACTTCTCCTACCATCTCTGGATCTAGGGCAGAGGTAGGTTCATCGAAAAGCATTACGTCAGGTGACATCGCCAAAGCTCTAGCTATAGCAATTCTTTGCTTTTGACCTCCTGATAGCTGATTAGGATAATTATTGGCTTTATCTTTTAAGCCAATTCTTTCTAATAATGCAAATGCAATTTTTTCTACTTCTTCTTTTTTTAAATTTTTTAATTTCATAGGAGCTAATGTAATATTCTCTAAAACCGTCATATGCGGAAAGAGATTGAATTGTTGAAACACCATCCCCATCTTTTCTCTTTGCTTATTGATATTATTTTTTTTATCTGTGATAGAAGTCCCTTCAAAAACAATTTCTCCGCTTGTAGGATGTTCAAGGAGGTTTAGACATCTGAGAAAAGTACTTTTTCCTGATCCACTAGGTCCAACCACCACAACAACTTCTCCTTGATCAATATGTTCATCAATTCCTCTTAGTACATGTAAATCACCAAATTTTTTGTGTAAATCAGTTATTTTGATCACCAGTTCTCATCCTCCTTTCAACGATTGCTAATAATTTAGATAATGTAAATGTAATAATAAAATAAATCATTGCAGCAATTACCAAAGGTGTAAATGGTTTAAATGATATTCCCCTAATGGTATCGGTATTGTACATCAAATCATGAATTCCCACAATAGAAACAATAGCTGATTCCTTGATAAGAACAATAAATTCGTTGCCTAAAGCAGGCAATATATTTTTAAATGCCTGTGGAATAATAATGTATCTCATGGACATACTATGAGGCATCCCTAACGACCTTGCTGCTTCCATCTGTCCCTTATCAATGGATTGGATACCTGCACGAATAATTTCTGCTACATACGCAGCACTGTTTAAAGATACGGCTATGATCCCAGATGCCAAGTCTGGAAGCTGTAACCCAAGCTTATCTAGCCCATAATATACTAAAAGTAATTGCACCAACAAAGGCGTTCCTCTAATAATTTCTATATAAGCTCCTGCAATTTTATTTAAAAAAGAAACCTTTGATAATTTCATCAATGCTAAAAACACACCTATAACAACACCTAAAATCACACCAAAAAACGACAGAAATAAAGTGATCAATGTCCCATCTATATAAAATTTATAATACTTCGTCAAAAATGCTAAATCCAATACTGCCACCCTCCTAGCAACTCAATATATTTCTTCTTGTATCATGACTTTTTACAATTTTCTCATGTTGCCAACAAAATTTCTTCGCATCATACATGGAAACAAAAGATGGCAGATCGTAGTGCCATCTTTTGTCTATGATTATTTTTTATTTATTCTTGCTCAGATAGCTTTGTTGCTTCTTCAATAAATTTATCAATTGCACCTTCACTCATTAATTTGTCTAATGTTTTATTCACTGCTTCAAGAAAATCTTCATTTCCTTTATTTACTGCTGCAGCAATACCTTCTTCTGCACCAAAAGATATATCTGCTACTTTAAGTGCTGGATTGCTTTCTGCATATGCTTTTGCTACTGGAGAAACCAATACAACCCCATCAACTTTTTTATTAGTTAATTCTAACACTAAATCTGTAATTTTACTAAGCAATTTTGGTTCTGCACCAGGAATTTGATTGACTGCAATTTCTTCTTGTATCGTTGATTTTTGAGCGCCTACAACAAGACCTTTAAACGCATCAGTCGTATTTAATTTATCTGCATCCTCTGCTCTTATCAACAATCCTTGTTCTGCTTGATAGTATTGCTTAGTAAAATCAACACTTTTCTCTCTTTCCTCTGTTGGTACCATTCCTGCAATAATGATATCAATCTTATCTGCCACCAAAGCAGCCAATAATCCGTCAAACTTCATATCTTTAATTTCTAATTCAACACCAAGATCTTTTGCAATTTCTTTAGCAATTTCAATATCAAAACCTACAATTTCATCTTTGCCATTGATTACTTTATGGAACTCATAAGGTGGATAATCCGCTGCTGTTCCTAGTACCAATTTTCCTGAAGCCTTAATCTTTTCTAATTTAGTTTGTGGTTGTGCTTCTACTTTTTCCTCATCTGCTTGACTTGTTTTTTTTGTACAGCCTGTAAAAGCAAACACCATACATATCATAAGTAATATTGCCATAAATTTTTTTGTACGCTTTGTAAACATATGTTTTCTCCCCTTTATTTTTCATAAATGATGATTATGTGTAATATTATACACCTTGTATTATATTTATACAATACGTTTTTGAAAATTTTTTTTGCTCCTTCTCCATTTTATCTATTTGACTTTAGGTAAAGTATTAGCTGCATAGGGCATAACATACGTCTTAAGATCTTTTCCTTTTTTTGTATAAGCAATATCTAGTGCTTCTTCTACAGTTTTTACCACTTGAATATTTATTTTTTCGAGCAAATCAGGTTCTATATCTGATACAAGAATAATTTGAATCCTACTTGCTATTTCAGCAATCATATAACCAATATACCTTGCTACAGTAAAATGCTCTCTGATAGAACATTCTCTATCGATGTTGCTTTTATAGCATTCAATAATTTCTTGTACATCAGGATCTCCAATGCCTTCTATGCACTGGCTCAATAGAATGATGATCCCCTCATTATTCACCGCTTCCTTTGCGTTGCTTAAAGCCTTTGAAGCTTGATATAAATTGATATCTTTGGGATATCCTCCTGCTGAAGCAATGACTAAATCTGCTTTATCTTTAATTGCTACACCATCAATTTCCTCCACTAATTGTTGTCCAATTTCATGGGCTTTTCGGTAGTCACCTGCCACGGCCTTCACAATATCCCCGTTGTCATCCATAATCACATTAAAAATATAGGATGGCTTTACAAGATTAGCAGCCTCTACCATATCTTGATGGATGGGATTGTTAATACCGTTCCCACATCTTACCCCTGGATGGATGCCTTCCCCAATGTTTTTGTTTAAGGCTAAAGCATGATTTGCCATAATCGATTCGTAGGCACTAATGCCAGGTAAAATAGATTTTCTACCTCCACCCCATCCAGCTAAATCATGAAATACAACGGCACCTGTAACAATTATATGATCACAGTCTAGGGCCATTTTATTAATGATCACAGGAGTTTTATAGCTTGTCTCTCCTATATAAACCAAGCTATCCTTGTGGCGGCAGTCATGGTCTATCACTTCAAAGCGCTGTGCCAATTGTTCTCCTAATAAGATCGTATGTTCTTCTTTCGTTTGTTTTCTATGGGTTCCCGTGGCACAAAGAAATACCACATCTTCATCTTTGATTCCACCTTGATTTAACTCCTCCACAATATAAGGAAGGTATCGACTCATTTTCTGCCAAGCCCTCGTAATATCTGAAATAATGATGCAAATTTTTTCACCGGGTTTAACAATATCTTTTAATCGACCACTGTCAATAGGCTGGGCTAATGCATCTACAATCACTTCTTCTTCTGTTTTATTCTTTTTCATTCCATTACTTTCAATCTTTCCTAATAAATTTTTTTCTTGCACAAAAACATCTAAGACTTCTGTTCCATATTTCATTTTTATTGTTTTCATAGGTTTTCACCCCTCTATACTTTAAGCTACGTATTCTTTTAAAGTATATTATGTATATTTATTCTGGTCAATAGTATTTTTATAAAATCTTAGCTATTTTTTTACCTTTAAGATAGCCTACTAAAACAAATAAAATAGAAGGACCAAAGTCCTTCTATTTTATTTGTTTTTCAATTCAATCGTTATTGATTCTTTTTGATTTCTCCCCAACATTCAACATTTTGTAAACCTTCAATATGATTTACGTGAAATACAGGATCCTTTCCTTCCTTTTTCTGCCTTTCATAATCTTTTAAGGCTGCAAAAGCAATCTTACCTAGCATACCAATGGCAATAAGGTTGATAATCGCCATTAATCCCATAAATAAATCTGCCATGTCCCACACGATTTGGATTTGAGAAACAGATCCAAAAACTACCATACCAACCACAGCTAATCGATAAATAAATACCCAAGTTTTGCTCGCATTTATAAATTCAATATTCGATTCTCCATAATAATAGTTTCCAACAATCGAACTAAATGCAAATAGCAAAATACATACTGCTATAAAGTTATTTCCCCAAAGACCTACTTGAGAGCTCAAGGCTGTTTGTGTTAATTGAATACCTGTTAATCCTTCTGTTGTATAAGCACCAGAAAGTAGTACAATAAATGCAGTTGCACTACAAATCAAAATCGTGTCTGTAAATACACCTAATGTCTGAATCAACCCTTGCTTTACAGGGTGACTTACTTCAGCAGTTGCAGCAGCATTAGGCGCGCTTCCCATCCCTGCCTCATTGGAGAAAAGTCCTCTCTTAATCCCTTGCATCAAGGCAGCTCCTATGCCTCCACCTACTGCTTGTTTTACTCCAAATGCGTTAGAAACAATTAGCCCAAATATACTTGGAATCGCTGTAATATTTTTGATAACAACAAATAAAGCCACTAATACATAAGCTACCGCCATAATAGGAACAATTAATTCTGCAACCTTCGCAATTCTTTTGACGCCTCCAAAAATAACTAAGGCAGTCACTGCAGTAATAATTAATCCCATTACCAATCTTGGTACACCAAATGCTTCTTCAAATGCGAAAGAGATGGTATTTGCTTGTACTGAATTAAATACAAGTCCAAAACATATAGTAATTAATATAGAGAAAATAATACCCATCCATCTCATGTTTAAGGCTTTTTCCATATAATATGCAGGTCCACCTCTAAAGCCATGTTCATCTTTTACCTTGTAAATCTGTGCCAATGTGCTCTCTACAAAACTTGAACCAGCGCCTATCAACGCAATCATCCACATCCAAAATACTGCCCCTGGACCTCCTACAGATACAGCAATCGCCACTCCTGCAAGATTTCCCGTTCCCACCCTTGAGGCTGTACTAATACAAAATGCCTGAAATGATGAAACGCCTTTTTTCTCTTTGTCAGTAAGAGCAGTTCCTGCTCCTTCTCCCATCAATCTAAACATTTCTCCAAAAAGTCGAAACTGCACAAAATTTGATCGTACGGTAAAATAAAGTCCAAATCCAATTAATAGTACAATGAGTATACGAGACCATAGCCAAGTATTCCCTGTTGAAATAATAGTTTCAAAAAAATTTAACATAAAGACATAAACTCCCTTCTTATCATTTATCTATGGTTATCCAACGCCAATCCATCTAGGCGCTGGTGATCCATCTTTTTTTCATCTGGTCATATGGAAATTTACTTGAACAAGAATTTTGAGATCACCTATTCTATTACATAGTTACTAAAAGATGCTAAGTACTAGCTTTTGTGATAGTTCCTCTAACACCTTTAATCCACCACTACTATTTCCACTTTCATCTAAAGCAGGTCCCACGACTGCAATGCCCATTCTTTTGGGAACAACTGCCATAATACACCCACCTACACCACTCTTCGCAGGGACACCAACATTAACTGCAAACTCTCCTGAAGCATTGTATAGCCCGCAAGTCATCATAATTGCTTGAACAATCTGATTGACCTTTTGGGGAATAAGTCTTTCATTTGACCAAGGCGCTACTCCTTGATTAGCAATAACTGCAGCCATATTTGCAACATCTTTTACCGTAACCTCTATGGCACATAGCTTGAAATAAGCATCTAGTACGTCCTCTACATCTCTCTCAATAATGTTTGCTCCTTTAAGATAATAGGCAATCGCTCTATTGGTATTACCTGTCAGCTTTTCCGAATTGTAAACATGATAATTTGCTTCTATGTGGGGATTGTTGGCCATTTTCTTAATCATCTGATGAACACGATCAAATTTTTCAATGCCGTTGTCTCCTGCTACCAGAGACGTACAAACAATTGCCCCTGCATTAATAAAAGGATTTAATGGTTTGTGAGAGTTTCTAGTTTCGAGCTTTACAATCGAATTAAATGAATCTGCAGAGGGCTCTGATCCCACCTTTGAAAATACCACTTCTTTTCCTTTGTCTATCAAAGCGCAAATCAATGTAATAACTTTGGATACGCTTTGAATTGTAAATTTCGTTTGATCATCTCCAGCACAAAATTCATGCCCTTCCAAATCCACAATATGAATTCCTAAAGCACTGGGATTAGCTTTTGCAAGTTCTGGTATATAAGCTGCAACTTCTCCTTGCTGTGCCCAAATTCTATTGTTTTCAATGACCGATGCCAATAGTTTTTCCATTTAACATCACTCCAACCATGATAAATTTCGTGATATTTTTTATTTGTTCTAAAACTTATTGATTCTATTAAGCAAAATTCATGCCAACTCTTCATCAAAACAATGCATCTTAAAAGTATGGATACTGCTGATTTCCTATTTTAAAAAATATTTTGAATTGAAACAAATGTTATATTTCGCACATAGAAAACGTGCTAAATCGCACCCTATGTTAGATTTCGCACGTTTTATTCAAAATACTTCTCTAATCTCCTTTTTAAAGCAAACCTAGAAATTCCCAAAAGTTTTGCAGCGTTTGAATGATTTCCTTTGGCTTCATTCAGTGCTTTCATAATATACTTTTTCTCAACTTCTGCAACCTTCGCTTCTAACGAAAATCCTTGTTTTAGCTTTATTTCTTCCTCCTTCATCTCCTTAGTAGATAACGCCATTCTGTTTTGTAGTTCAATAGGCAAATGTCCTACATCCAAAATTTCACCTTCATTTAATATGACCATTCTCTCCACGATATTTTTTAATTCCCGTACATTACCTGGCCAATCATATTCCAGCATCTGCTCCTTTGCTTTTTCTGAAAAACCGACGAATGATTTATTGAACTTATGGGCGTAAATATCTAAAAAATACGTTGCAATTTTTAAGACATCCATCCCCCTTACCCTCAAGGGCGGAATCACCATCGGGATTACATTTAATCGATAATACAAATCTTCTCTAAACTCTTTTCTAGCAATGGCTTCATCTAAATTTTTATTCGTAGCAGCAATAATACGAATATCTACTTCTATTGTTTCTAATCCCCCTATTTTTTGAAATTGT
This sequence comes from Clostridiaceae bacterium 35-E11, assembly GCA_038396625.1. GTDB lineage: Bacteria > Bacillota > Clostridia > Peptostreptococcales > Thermotaleaceae. Next base: position 1,458,771 of record CP121688.1, on the reverse strand, counting down.
TTCGTCTCTAGAAACCTTAATAGCTTGGCTTGAATATCTAGTGGCATTTCACCTAATTCATCTAAGAATAGAGTTCCTCCATCGGCAAGTTCTAATAAACCCTTTTTCCTTGCATTTGCACCAGTAAAAGCATTTTTCTCAAATCCAAATAATTCGCTCTCCAGCAACTGACCTGGAATTGCTGCACAATTGATACTCAGCATTAAAGAATCTTTTCTAGCACTATTGTTGTGAATATAAGAAGCTACTACTTCTTTTCCCGTACCTGTCTCACCCTGAATTAATACAGTAACTGAGTCATTTTGTGATAATATTTCCATTTTTTTTAACGTATCCTGCATGACCGGATCTTCTCCGATAAACTGATCATTTGCTTTTGCTTCCCTTTCTTGATAAATCTGAAGCTTTCTTTTGATACACTGATTCATCATTGCTTTTGAAATAGATACATTCACTTCGTCTAAATCCAGTGGCTTTTTTAGGTAATCGGTAGCGCCTAATTTGATGGCTTGAATCGCTGTCTTGATATCTCCATAAGCTGTCATCATGATAATTTCTATATAATCGTCTATTTGTTTGATATATTTTGCAATATCTAAGCCATTCTCTCCTTTTAGCCTTAGATCTAAGAGGATGACATCTGGACGAAAGCTATGTACCTTGTCGATTGCTTCTTTTTTATTTTGAGCTGTTTTTACTTCATAATCAAAATCTCTTAATCCTTCTCCTAATGATAAGCGAATAATCTCTTCATCGTCAATAATCAGTACTTTTTTCTTCATCTTCATCTCTCCTATACAACGGTATACATAACTTTATTTTTGTTCCTTTTCTTATTTGACTTTCTACATCAATTTCACCATTATTGGCAGTGATTAGCTTATGCACAACAGATAGGCCTAATCCTGTCCCACTTTCGCTGGTAGTATAAAAGGGATCAAATATTTTATAAAGATTTTCTTTTTCTATGCCACATCCATTATCCTCAAATATGATACGTATTCTTTCTGTTTCTTCTATAGGTTCCATACGAATTCTTAAAATGCCTTGTGCATCCATGGCTTTTACAGCATTAGAAATCAGATTAAGAAAAACTTGTGCTAATTGCCCCTTATCAAAATAAACAGACACAGATGCTTTCCAATATTCCTTTCGTACACTGATCTGCTTTTGAGAAATAATTTTGTTGGAAAATTGTAGTGCATTTTCTAACACTTCATCCACATTTACTACTTGAATTTTGGGTAAATGTGGCTTAGAAAAATCCAACAAGTCTGTGATTAAATCATTCAATCGATCTATTTCATGAATGGTTGCATCAAATAATTTTTCATCCGTTGTACTTAAGTGCTTACACAATCTTTTTTTTAATACTTGTGCACTCATTTTCATCCCTGCTAAAGGATTTCTAATTTCATGCGCTAAAGCAGCAGTTAGCTGTCCTAAGGAAGTTAAGCGATTGATACGCTCTATCTTGTCTTCAATTCTTTTTCTATTACTAATGTCATTAAAACTGCATATTACACCGATTGTTGTGCCATCTTCTTTTTTCATGAGGGCGGTCGTAATATCTAAATAGATACTTTTTCCTTCTTCTTTGCTTAAAAAACTTTCTATACAATTCATTGTTTTTTCTGTTTGCAGCGTATTCATAATCTGCTTTAATAACACTTTGACAATCGCTGGATGTGATTCTTTTGACTGGGTCGTTTTTTCAATAATCTCTACTGCCGCTTGATTATATTTTATAACTTTTCCAGCAACATTCGTGGTAATAATACCTGTTGCAATACTCCTTAATATATCCTCATTAAAATTTTTCATTTGGATAAATTTATTGGTCCTATCCGCGATTTCATTTTTCATATCGTTAAAGGCATGTCCTAATAAGCCTAGTTCGTCTTTGCGTTCAATATTAATCTTTGTTTTAAAATTACCAGTAAGCATATGCTTATAGCCATCTAAAAGAATCTCTATAGGTTTAGAAAAATTCTCAGTAATTACTGTAATCGCACCTAAAGAGAATAAAATAAACAAAGGAATTAGTAGTGTAAGATAGGCATTAATGGCATACGTCCTAGAAGGTATTTGCTTTTTATCAATTAAAAATCCAATTTTCCAATCCCATTGACGATAGACACGATATCGTAGAATATATCTTTGTAGTATCTGGGTATCCTGTTTAATCGCTTTTCGTATCTGATCTACATCAATATCTTCATTCTGAATATGGTAATATACAAATTTGTCTTTCTCAATGATAAACATATTTTCTTTATCCATGGATTTAATATAATTTAGCACAAATCCCTTTTGATCAATAGGATAGTCTATATTCTCCAGTAAAATTAGTAGATCATTTAATATTGTGTCTACATGCATTATCTCATTGTTCTGAATTAGCTTGTAATCATTCCAAAAACTCAATCCTCCCAAAACAAAAATAGGCATTATCATTAAAAAGAATAGTGGCAAAATAATTTTCTTTTTTATACCCGATTTCATAGATTCATCTCCAACTTCTATCCATCATTATTTTATCATTCAAACATATTTTATCATGAAATCGCTTTTTGTTTATGCCTATTATGCATTTAAAATTCTTTGATTATTTGTTAGAATAAGAGCAAAGCATCTCAACAAATACAAGGAGAGAATATTATGCAAAATATTCCACATAAATTTATATTGTGGCTTATCATCTTATTTATCGTAGTGGTTTCATTGATTAGCGTTTTCTTCTTTGATAATTCAAGAATCATTTTAAAAAATCAATATATCTCATCTTTTGATGAGTCTATCCAACAATTGAATCATTCTGTTGCTGAGTTTTTTTCCACTTTCGAAAGTGCACTGGAAATGTTTTCACAAAACGAGATGGTACAAAAAGTTTCCGATGATCCTAAGCAGTATTATTTCCCTACAATGGAACTTTTTAAATCTTTTCAACAATCTTATTCCGCCACAGCCTTTGCTTATTTTGCTCCAAATAAAGTTATCTTCAAAAACAAAAAACTTGTTACATGGCCGGATACTTCAGAAACATTGGCAAATACAAATTGGATTGCTCAAGAAAGACCTTGGTACATCAATGCAGTAAAGTCACAAGGCACAATCGCTTGGACAAAACCTTATCTAGATGCAACTACCAAAAAACCTATTATCACAATTTCAAAAACTGTCACCAATGCCCAGCATATCTTTAAAGGTGTTATGGCAATTGATTTCTTTTTGGATGATTTATCTAATAAGGTGGAAAATTTCAAGGCCTTTAAACAAGGATATGCCTTCATTATAGGAAAAGATCAGAGAAAATACTTTTTTGTATCAAAGGATATACAAAATCAGCAATTCGATAAAATCCTTACCTCCGACTGGATTCACCATATTTTCCAAAGAGAATCTGGCAGACTTTACATGAAATCAGATTTCACCAATTATTATGTTACCTATACAACGAACCCTATAACGGGATGGAAAGTACTAGGGATTATTGAAGAAGAAAAGATTTATAAAAAGACAAGAAGCATGATGCAAGAAATCTTTGTTAGCAGTCTTATTATTATGATCATTGGCATTATTAGTATTGCTTATATCTCTAAGCAAATGACAAGCTCCATGAAGGACCTAAGCAATTCTTTAAATGACAATCAAGTGCAATCTGATGTTTTGGCTTACAGTCATGACGATTTATCCAATCAATTTGACACTTTACTATTAGCAAATAAAGACTATGAAGATTTAATCGATGAGTCTAGTTCCTATATGGGGTTACTCTTTGCCTCGGAGCAAGCAATCGAAAAGGTCTTAAATATTCTTCATCATAAATCCTTTCATCATCATAGTGCAGATATGATAAGTGAATTGGTTTATAGTGTTGATAAATTAATCCATCTTAGAAACCAACTTGATAAAGGTCCTTCCAAGTTACACAAAATCCAAAAAGAAAACATTGAAAATCATCTCTTCTTGGTTTATGAAAAAATCAATCAAGAAAATACATCTACCTTAAAAGAAATATGCCGTATCATCGAAAAAGAAATCCTTACGAAAAACAAAAAACAATGATAAATATACAAAAGCTGGCATTTCGCCAGCTTTTGTATATTTATCTTATTCCTGCCGCTTTTTTTACAGCATTTTGATGCTGAGGATCTGGTTTATTATCTTTATGTCTTTGGCTATTTTTAAAGTGTAGATCAACATGACCATCCATACCATTACCCTTGATAGTATCATAATTATAGCCCGTTCCAAATCCCCCACTTCTATTAGATACCGTTTGACCTGCAGGCTTACTCTCCACTCCTGCATGTGGCATATTACTCATAGATGCTGCAATCACACGATTATCTTTATATACGAGTACAGGTCTTCTAGTCCAGCTAAAACCTCCCCAAATCTGCTTCATAATTAATGTATCCTGATTCGTTAAAGCTTCACAATCTGCATGATTCGTCCCGGCTGTCATTTTTACCTTAAAGGTTTTACCTGTTGCTACATCCTTGATAAGCAATACATCTTGCCTATGAATGATCTTATTTGAAACTTGGGCCCACCAATCTAAATATTCACCTGTATTTTCTCTAGATGTTCCCCTACTTATCGTCTCCACTTTCCCATTAATCAATCCTAAGCTTTGCATTTTACCAATCGTTTGTTTTCCAATAATTCCATCAACTGTTAAACCATATTTTCTTTGAAATGTCTCAACAGCTTTTTTTGTAATCGGTCCATAATATGTAGTCGTCTTGCCATAAGTAAACACTCCATCTGCTTTTAACGCACTTTGCAATACTTGAATATCACTATGTCGCATTGTAGGCTTGTATATGTTTTGAGAAAGGATATAGCTTTGCGCTGCCACAGGACTTGCGCTTAATCCTGCAATCAAAGCGCCAATAACCAGTGTTTTTCGTATTTTTTTCATTTTCATCCTCCTTATTTTCGAATGGGTATTGTAACATACATCATCCTATCCGTAAAATAAATGATTTCTAGTTATTTCATGGTTCTAACTATATCATTTATAGTTGACATAAATCAAGATTTTTTACAGTATTGCTAAAATTTACATGAAACTTTTATGTATTTATTGTCGTCTTATGGAAATAAAATCATACAAAAAAACTTAATCGCCCATAGCGATTAAGTTTTTTATAGGTCGATCAAGTCCCTTACAACTACAGAAGCAAGAATAAGCCCTACCGTAGAAGGTACAAAAGCAATACTTCCTGGAATTTGTCGTCTAGCAGAACAAGTCCTATCCTTATTAGAACATATACAATCCGTTTTACAGTCTCCACCAATAACTTTTGGTTTTAGAGGCTCCTCTTGAGAATATACAACCTTTAACTTTTCTATTCCTCTTCTTCGCAACTCTTTCCTCATCACTTTTGCCATAGGGCAAATAGATGTATTATATATATCTGTCACTTCAAATCTAGTAGGATCTAGCTTATTGCCTGCCCCCATGCTGCTTATAATTGGGATATTTCGTTTATAACATCTTTCAATTAAATCTAATTTTGCAGATATCATATCTATGGCATCCACCACATAGTCATAATCATCTGATAAAAGTTGTTCTGCTGTTTCTGCAGTGTACAACATTTTGTACGCGTCTACCTTTGCTTTCGGGTTAATATCCAATATACGCTTTTGCATTAATTCTGTCTTTGGTTTTCCAACTGTACTTCTTAAAGCGTGAATTTGTCGATTAATATTTGTTAAACATACATCATCATCATCTACCAATACAAAATTTTCAATTCCTGACCTCGCCAAAGCCTCGACTGCAAAGGTTCCGACTCCACCAATTCCAAATACGGCTACTTTACTATTTTTTAGTTTCTCTAGATTTTCTGTACCAATAATCAGTTCAGTACGCGAAAATGCATGTAACCCCATATTTTCTCCTCCTTAGCAAATTACAACGTTAATGGTCACTTTGACCTTTCTATTTCTTATCTCATATCGAACAATGCTATTAAGTGCTGTAATGTATTATATATGATTTCGACATAAAAAATCAATGGCAAGAATCTTTGCAATTTGAAGCACACTTTATATTGTCTTTATTTTCGTGACATGGATCTATATGAACAACAACATCCTTAATATTTACAATTCTATCTAAAATCAATTGTTCCACTTTTTCTCCTATAGTATGCCCTTTATGAACTGTAATACGTGCATCAACACAGATTTTTATATCAATGTATCCCTTTGAACCATGCTTTCTTCCTCTAAACTCTGTAATACTTTTAACACCCTGAATCATTTTTATTTCTTCGGCAACAGACTTCATCTGCTCTATATCAATAGCTCCGTCCATTAATTCATCAACAGTTGCAAGCAAAAGCTTAAACCCTATCTTTACAACAATCACGGATACAACGGTTCCCGCCAACGGATCTAAAAAAGCATAGCCTAATCTTGCACCGATAATACCTACCAACGCCGCAATGGAGGAAAAAGCATCTGATCGGTGATGCCAAGCATCTCCCATCATGGCATTGCTATTCAATTCTTTTGCTGCTTGTGCCGTGATTCTAAATTGATATTCCTTAATTACAATAGAAATAAGTGCCACAATAGCTGTATAGCTTTGGGGTATTTGGTAGGTCTGCATAAAGATCGTCTTTAAGGATTGGTAGCCTATATTGATTCCTGTTAAGATTAAAATTGCTGCCAATATAAAACCGGCTATAGATTCCGCTTTTTCATGACCATATTGGTGTTGTTCATCCTTCGGTTTCGATGCAAACAACATGCCTAGTACGACCCCTACAGACGTAGCAATATCTGAAGCAGAATGAAGACCATCAGCAATAATCGCACTACTGTTGCCAAAATAACCTGCTCCTATTTTAATCATTGTCAACAAAACATTTAAAATAATCGTGGTCCGTATCACCTTATCCACCAGTTTCATACGATCCCCATTATTTATATCTATTATGTGCATACCCTCTCCTCCATTTTCAATTGAAATAACTATACTCTATTATATTTGTTTTTTATTTTTTCGCAACCCTTATTTTTCAAATGTTTTATGGCATTTATTCTCTTATGCAATTTTTTATCAATTGATAACAATTACGATGATCCTTTTCTTTTTGACGACTTTATGATCTTGTAACGTTACAACTATAGAGCCAGCAACCAAACATGTCAAGAAGCAAGAAAATTTTATTGTTTTCCTGTTTTTTTTTTGATATTTGGTAATAATAATTTTACAGTGCAAAAATCTAATAATGTACAAAATTTGTTTTTAAAAACATTATAAACATTTTAAACCTTTTAAAAATTAGCTTTTGTCATTTATTATGTTATAATGAGAAACTGTATGAGTCATAAGATTTAACAATTTTTTCTAAAAGGAGTCGATGTAAATGAAAAAAATAGGTTTATTGCCTAAACTTTTGATTGCCATAGCATTAGGTATTTTATTTGGCAACATTGCACCACGCTGGTTTGTCCAGTTGCTCGCTACATTCAATAGCATATTTGGAAATTTCTTAGGATTTGTTATTCCTCTTATCATTATAGGATTCGTAGCCCCTGGTATTGGTGAACTAGGTAATGGTGCTGGAAAATTACTGGCAATTACTGCTGGAATTGCTTATTTATCAACTATCATCTCAGGCTCTGTAGCTTATTTTACCAGCTCTATGGTACTTCCTAATTTTCTACAAGTTGGCGGTTTAGTAATTGATGCGGCAAATCCCGAAGAGTCATTGGTAGCACCTTTCTTTAAGGTAGATATGCCTCCCATCATGGGGGTTATGACAGCGCTTTTAATCGCATTTACCCTAGGATTAGGTATTGCTGCGATTGAAGGAGATAGCATAAAAAGATTTATGAATGATTTCCAGCAAATTATCGAAAAACTTATTTCAAACATTATTATTCCATTGTTGCCTTTTCACATTTTAGGCATCTTTGCGAACATGACTTTTGCAGGACAGGTTGCAACTATCATGTCTGTTTTTGCCAAAGTATTTGTGATGATTATCATTCTTCATATGGCAATTATCATTATACAGTATCTTATTGCAGGAAGTGTTACTGGCGGTAATCCTTTTAGGCTACTTAAAAATATGATACCTGCATATTTTACAGCTATTGGAACGCAATCTTCTGCAGCAACCATCCCTGTTACACTTAGACAAACAAAACTAAACGGCGTAGATGATGGCGTAGCAGAATTTGTTGTTCCTCTTTGTGCAACGATTCACTTATCTGGAAGCACCATTACCCTTACAAGCTGCGCAATGGCAGTTATGATGTTAAATGGCTTGGAAACATCCTTTGCTAGCATATTTCCTTTCATTATGATGCTAGGTGTTACAATGGTGGCGGCTCCTGGAGTACCTGGAGGAGCTGTTATGGCTGCATTAGGATTATTGGAATCTATGTTAGGTTTTACACCAACCTTAACTTCTTTAATGATTGCCTTATATTTGGCACAAGATAGCTTTGGTACTGCATGTAATGTTACTGGAGACGGTGCTATTGCACTCGTTGTCAATAGAATTTCCGGGCATAAACTTGGAAAATAGTATTGTATTTTTACTTATCTAATTATAAAAGACCTCTCTATACTTATACAGTATAGAGAGGTCTTTTACATATAAGGATTCAACGTTTCAGAAAAGGTTTTTTCCAGTGCTAAAGCTTCTTCATTCAAACAAAGTTCTGCTTCTATCATTTGTAGAAACTTTATTTTATGATAGGTTATTTCATCATAAGTAGCCTGTGTAATTATCTCTTTTTCCAATAGCTCCTGTGCAAAATTTAAAAACTGCTTCATTAAATCTACCATGGTATCTTTATCATCTACGCCACATAATTCCCCCATATCAATGCTCTTCATACTTTCACCCCACAAAGTTTCTATTGTTATATTGATACAATTATACATCTATTGAAAAATTCCTTCTTATATTGTAATAATTTTGTAAAAAAGTATATTTTTTTACAAAATTATTACAATGTCATCGATAGTTCCATAGCAAATTTGCATTTTTACAAAAAAGATATTATGATGAATTTATGAATACTCGTTCCAATTATCTAATAAATTTATTTTTACAAGGAGAAAAAAATGATACATTCTCGCACAAAAAAAATATTATATATCTTTATCCTATTGATCATTTCTATCTGTTCTATGGATATAAATGCCGAAACGCAAGGCTTTAGGGACGAAAAAACCATTGTGATTGGCGGTGACAACTATTTCCCGCCCTTTGAATATGTGGATAAAAATGGTGTATATAAAGGATTTAATGTAGATATTATGAGAGCCGTTGCAATTGAAATGGGTATGGATATTGAAGTAAAGCCTATGCCTTGGTATGAAGCAATCATGGCGCTTAACGAAAAAAATATAGATGCCATACAAGGAATGAAATATTCAACCTCAAGAACCTATTTTTACGATTTCTCAGATCCATATATTATTTCATCACAATCTATTTTCGTACACGTAGACAATAAATATATTGTAAATTTAGAAGACCTCGAAGGAAAAACAATTGCCATACAAAAAAATGATATTGCGGTAGACGTATTAAAAACTATAAAAAACATTGTCATCATTGAAGCCGAAAATCAACAAATTGCCTTAAGCAAATTGATCCATCGAGAAGTAGATGCCTATATAGGAAATCGCTTAACAGGACTTTATCTAGCTCAAAAAAATGGCTATCGAAATTATGTGAAAATCGTAGGAGAAGAAATCAACCCCTTAAGCTATGGGATGGTGGTCAATAAAGGCAACAAAGAACTGCTTGTAACTTTTAACGAAGGTATTGCAAGGATAAAAAGAAATGGTACTTATGACAAAATTTATAAAAAATGGTTTGGTGAACCTATCAACCCTTCCTATAGCTATATAAAAAAAATATTATACTTTTCTGTAGGCATTTTACTCTTCTCAACAATTGGTATTTTCATTTTTTATCGATGGAATTATTTATTGAAAAAAGAAGTCAACACTCGTACACAGCAGTTAAAAAGAGAGGCTGTTTTTAAAGAACAAATTTTGAACAGTATATTTAGCGGTGTTATTACCTTTAATAATCAAGGAATGATTTTATCTGCCAATGAAAAGGCTGCATATTTTTTAAATATGCCTGTAGAAAACTTTATTAACCAGCATTTTCAACATACCAGCGTAAAAGAATATTTTTTCGAGGAAGATTTCTATGAAGTATTGGAAACTGGCAAAGAAAAAATGAGTGTTGAAAAAAAAATAAATAACAATGGGAGTTATAAAATCTTTGAATACAATATTTATCCCCTTATTCTTTCAGAAAAGGATGTTTATGGAACCACTTTAACCTTTAAAGATATAACTCATGAAAAGTTGATGAAAGAAAAAATTATTATGAAAGATAAACTAGAATCTTTGGGTCGTTTAGTAGCAGGAATTGCACATGAAATCCGCAATCCCCTTACTTCTATTAAAACGTATATCGAACTGATTCCTTATAAATATGAAAAAAAAGAGTTTCGAGAAAAAATTTCAGAAGATGTACCACGAGAAATCGAACGGTTAAATGTCATTATTTCAAATTTATTGGACTACGCAAAACCTAAGATCCCTAACAAAGAAATTTTAAATGTATATACAGAGATCGCATCAATTATTCGATTTTTTAGCGGTCAAATAAAAAACAAAAACATTCAACTCTTTCTACAGATAAAAAAGGATCTATGTATTTATGTAGACAAGCAGCAGTTTAAACAAATTATAATTAACTTTTTATTAAATGCCATCGAATCCTTTGAAAACACAAAAAATCCACAGATTTATATCATCGGAGAAGTCCAAGGAGATTTTGCACACATCTTAATGAAAGATAATGGATGTGGCATTACATCCGAAGATACAGGTAAGATCTTTGAACCGTTTTTCACAACAAAGGATCATGGCACAGGTCTTGGCCTATCAATAAGTTATCAATTTATCAAAGAAAATGGCGGAGATGTTACCGTCTATAGTGAATTAGGAGTTGGGACAAACATCGACATGAGCCTACCTCTATTTGAATACAAAAGGAGTGCCACCAATGAATAAACTATTCATCGTAGACGACGAAAAATCAATCTGTTCTTCTTTATCCTTTGCTTTTGAAGATACCTATGACGTTCATACAGCTACCAATATATTCGAAGTAGAAAATCATCTAAAAAACCATCATTTCGATATTGTCTTGTTGGATTTAAAATTTGGTGATATAAGTGGGCTTGATATTCTAGAAAATGTGAAAAATACACAAAATGATGCTGTGGTAATTATGATGACTGCCTACGGAAGCATTGATTCTTCTATCAAGGCTATGAAAAAAGGGGCTTATGATTATATTATGAAGCCTTTAGATATACCTAAATTAATGGTATTATTAGAAAAAGCAGCAGAGTATAAGCGTTTGCATGAAAAAATAAATTATTTAGAAAATGAAGTTTATAGCAAGTATGGAAAGAACGGCATTATTGGTAAATCTAAAAAGATGAAGGATATTTTTCATCTTATAGATAAAGTAAAAGATCTCAATGTAAGTGTGTTAATTCAAGGTGGGAGCGGCACTGGAAAAGAACTGGTAGCAAAAGCAATTCATTATCAAGGAAAAAGAAAAAAAGGAAATTTAGAAGTATTGAATTGTGGTGCAATTCCAGCAAATTTGCTGGAAAGTGAATTATTTGGATATGAAGAAGGTGCCTTTACAGGTGCAAACCATAGAAAAAAAGGGAGATTTGAGCTTGCCCATGAGGGAACCATTTTTTTAGATGAAATTGGTGACTTACATTTAAACTTACAAGTAAAACTCCTTCGTGTCCTCCAACAAAAGGAGGTCTTCCCTCTTGGTGCTGAAAAAGGAAAAAAAGTAGATGTTAGAATTATTGCAGCCACCAATAAGGACTTAAAAGAAGAAGTACAAAAGGGCAATTTTAGAGAAGACTTGTTTTTTCGATTAAATGTTGTTCCAATCAAGCTGCCTAATCTTAAAGATAGAAAGGAAGACATCCCCTTACTATGTGAATCCTTTTTAAAAAAATATGCACACGAAATGAACAAAAATGTAAAAGGTATTACAGTAGAAGCGTTAAAAATCATTGAAGATTATGATCATCCAGGGAATGTTCGAGAGTTAGAGAACATTATTGAGAGAGCTGTAGCCCTTACAGATCATGACTATATTCAGATAGAAGACCTTCCTGAAGATTTAGTTGAAAGGTATAAACTTCATCAGCACGCAAACAATGGCAACATTCTTCCTATTGAAATCGGAACTTCTCTATCTGATATAGAGCAAAAAGTAATACTCAAAACTTTAGAAGCTATGGAGCAAAATAGAAGAAAAACTGCAGAAGTTTTAGGCATTAGCGAAAGAGCTTTAAGGTATAAGTTGAAAGAATATATGAAAGAATAGGAAATTTTTTCAACCCTGCAAATTTTGCAGGGTGTTTTTGGTTTTTGAAAAGAATCCTACATCTTTATTTCCCTTCATCTCTATATCAATATTTATTGTATCCATCCTATTATATCCTTCGTATTTTGCTACCTTTGGACTGTTCAGAAAAATAAATATCAATGGTCATTATCTTAATTTTAATATTTGGCATAATATTTGCAATAATCCTAATTTAAGCGTAATAAAAAACTATTAAAATGGAGGGAAGTAAAATGAAACACAAAAAAATATTGGCATTATTCTTAGTATCTCTATTCTTAATCATGTCTTTAACTGGATGTGGCCAAAAAACTGAAACAAGTTCTGATGAAAAACCAACAACACAATATGTAACCATTGTAACAGGATCTACTGGAGGTACCTATTATCCTGTAGGAACAATCTTCTCTACTTTATGGAATGAAAAACTAGGAGACCAAGGAGTAGTAGCATCTGTTCAATCCTCCGGTGGTTCCGTAGAAAACTTAAATATGCTAAAGTCTGGAGAAGCACAACTTGGCATCGCCATGGCAAATTTAACACTATTCGCCCATGAAGGTGAAGGCAAATTTGAAGGAAATCAATTTGAAGATGTGCGATTTGTAACTGCTTTATGGCCTGATGTTACACAATTTGTGGTTACAGAAGGATCTGGCATCAATTCCATTAGTGACTTTAAAGGACAAAAAATTAATGTTGGTGGTGCAGGCTCAGGAACAGAGTATAGCTGTAAGCTTATTTTTGAGCATGTAGGTGGTTTAACATTTGATGATGTTAATACAGAACACCTGGGCTATTTTGAAGCTTCAAGTGCCATGCAAAATGGTCAATTGGATGGTATGAATGCAGAAGGTGGACTTCCTACTTCTGCGGTTTCAGAAATATTTGCAAGTAAAACCCCTGTAAAAATGTTAGAGTTTAGTGATGCAGACTATGAAAAACTGCATAAAATCGCACCTTACTATGGTCAATTTACAGTGCCTGGTGGATTGTATTCAAAACTAGATAAAGATGTAAAAACAGTAGGCATCAAGTCTGCTTTAATCGCTAGTGCAGATTTAGATGAAGACTTGGTTTATGAATTAGTAAAATCTATCTATGAAAGCTATGATGAAATAGCATCTTCTCATAAAGCATTAGAATTTGTAAAATTAGAAGAAGCAATTAAAGGTCTCCCTCCAGTTCCACTTCACCCTGGCGCAGTACGATATTATCAAGAAAAAGGAATAGAAATCCCAGAAGAGTTATTACCATAATCAATGCGATACCCGGCTAATCATTTGGTCGGGTATCACAATTCATTTGTTTGACAGCATAAAGGAGGGATTTTATGATAACGAAAAAGAATAAAACCAAAGAAGAACCAATAACAGAAAGAAAACTAGCTGGCAGAGTGGCAGCATTTGTTACTATCTTTGCAGTATTTACCTCATTATTTCATGTATGGATTAACAGTGCCAGCCTTATGATTGCCATTAAAAAAAATGCACTGCATTTGGGTCTTATGCTGGGAATGACCTTTTTGATGTATCCTGCGTCCAAAAAATCTTCCAAAGATAAGCCTTCTATCCTTGACTGGATTTTGTGTGTCCTTGGTGTATCTATTGGTCTATATATACTATTCACTTATGATAGCTTAGTTGAAAGGTCCTTAATCCCCAATACCCTAGACTATGGATTTGCAGTAATTGCCATTTTACTAACATTAGAGGCAGGAAGGAGAACAGTAGGAAATATCTTACCCCTTCTTTCCATAGGATTTATACTTTATGCAAAGTTTGGCTATCTTTTTCCTGGAAAACTTGCACACCAAGGTTTTTCTTGGTCTAGAATCCTAACAAGAATGTATTTAACAGATGGCGGCATCTTTGGTGTTACCCTTATGGTATCAGCATCCTATGTATTTATGTTTATACTATTTGGCTCTTTTCTAAATAAAACAGGCACTGCAAAGTTTTTTAACGATTTTGCTTTGGCTTTTGCAGGAAGACTTAGGGGCGGTCCAGCCCAAGTTGCTGTTATGGCCAGTGGACTTATGGGAACAATTAGTGGTAGTTCCCAGGCCAATGTTGCTACAACCGGAAGTTTTACGATTCCTCTTATGAAAGAAGTAGGTTATAAACCTAGATTTGCAGGAGCTGTTGAAGCAGCGGCATCCACAGGTGGCATTTTAATGCCTCCTATCATGGGCGCAGCATCTTTCATGATGGCTTCTTTCCTAGGCATCCCTTATATTAAAGTAATGTACGCAGGAATTATACCAGCGATTTTCTATTACTTTGCAATCTTTACAATGGTTGATTTTGAAGCACGAAAAATCGGCTTGCAAGGAATGGATAAAAGCAAACTTCCAAACCTTAAAAATGTCATCAGAAATGAAGGTCATTTAATGCTACCGATTGTTATTATATTAATATTGTTGGTAAAAGGATTAACCCCTTTATTTGCAGCATTCTTTGGATTAATTGCTGTTATTGCCACAAGTATGTTAAGAAAATCTACAAGAATGAATTTCACAAAGTTCTTAGAAGCACTTGAAGAAGGAGCTAAGAGTGCTGTTCCCGTTGCAACAGCATGCGGTGTTGTTGGCTTTATTGTAGGTGTAGTTTCAATGACCGGATTAGGGCAAGTTGTTGCCTTTAATATTATGCAGCTTTCATTTGGACAGTTATGGTTGGCATTAGTTCTAGTAATGGTGGCTTCCATATTCTTAGGTATGGGTCTCCCCGCTTCTGCATGTTATATTATTACGGCAAGTATTGCAGCGCCAGCTTTGGTAAGAATGGGTGTTGAACCCCTTGCAGCGCATTTCTTTGCATTTTACTATGGAACACTTTCAGCAGTTGTACCACCGGTTGCACTTACATCCTATACCGCAGCAGGTATTGCAGGTGCTAATCCAACTGATGTGGCCTTTAGCGGATTTAAGCTTGCTTTTGCAGGCATTATGATTCCCTTTATGTTTGTTTATTCCCCGATCTTATTAATGCAGAATGTGGTGGCTTGGAAATTAATTCTAGCCATTGTAACAGGCTTATTGGGGATTATCAGTCTTGCCGCTGCAGCAGAGAATTACTTTATGGATAAACTTAAAGTATATGAGAGAATTTTAGCATTTGCAGCAGCAATCCTCTTGGTGAAACCTGGACTATTCTCTGATGCAATCGGTATATCTCTACTGGCAATCTTCTTATTTTCTCACTTGGCACGAGCAAAAAAGATGAAAACAAGTTCTACAATTGCATAAGTCGTCAATAGAAAAACAAAACAACTCCTCATAGATTTGGGGAGTTGTTTTGTTTTTCATAGGTATTATTCTGCTATCTATGCTGTCTCTTTTACTTCAATGTCATCAGGTGTAAGAATAATCGGTGTCCATTCTTTAGGTTTCACTTTTTGCATATGTCTTGCATATAGATGCAACACCACCCCAACCCCAAAGTAACCACCTAAAATAACCAGCGCATTCGGTGCGATTTCTGAAATAGAAGCGCCAATAATCCATAGTGTGAATAACAAAGATAAGGTTCCTATCAGTATACCATATTTCACCTTAAAAGGTCTCTCCCAATCAGGGTATTTTTTTCGAATCCTAAGAAAGGATAAGGAAACCATACAGTATACCAATCCTGCTATAAATGCATATACGGTATAGATGTATTCAACCCACGCTTCAGGAGCAAAAATCGTAAAGTAAATAGAGAAAATGCCCACAGCTAAGTTTCCATATATTGGCTGTCCATTTTTATTTAACTTTCCAAAAGCAGCTGGAAGTTGGCGCTGCTTTGCTGCACCATATAAATTCCTTGCAGCACTCAGCCAAAAACCGCTTAACGTAGTAACCGTTCCCAAAATGCCAATCACAACAATTAAAACTGCTAAATGATGTTTTCCAATTAAATCTGCCACTCGAGGATCAATAATATCTGTCTGTGTAATCCATTCTACAGAAACAATGCCACCATTACTAATAATTGCTAAAGCATAAACAAAAAACGTTAGACCAATCGCCCCTGCATAAGCCTTCCATTGTGATTTTCTAGGAAAGTTAGCTTCTTCTGCCAGCTGAGGAATCATATCAAAACCAATAAATTTAAAAATGAGAATCCCTACCGCTGCACTAAAACCAGAAAACCCTTTTGGAAACCAAGGTGTTAAAGTGTCATAGCTCCATTGTGGACTAGTAATAAAACTTACACCCACATAAACACATACTGCTACCATGAGCCAAAAAAGAATATTTTGAACTTTTCCCAATACCTTTACCCGCATATAGCTAATAACAAACCAAGTCAAAAGAATAAACAAAGAAATTATTTTCACCTGCATAAAGGATAGGGGATAGAAGTAATTCGACATGGTTACAATTCCATAAGCCACCGTAGGCATTGCCAAAATATACATTAAATATAAGGTCCAGTTAAAATACCATCCGATATCCCAGTTAAAAGCATTAGATATCCACACGTTTCCACCACCTGCAAAGGGTAACATACTTGACATTTCTGAGTATACCAACCCTAAGGGTAAGACAAGTATTCCAGTAGTCAAAAGTGCCCATAAGCTTCCAGAGCCGCTGAGTTCAAACCAATAAATCATTTCTACCATCCAGGCAGCAATCATCCCCCCTGCTGCCATGGATATAACCTGAGATAAGGTTAATTCTTTTTTTAATTGCCCCATTTTTCTTCCTCCTTTTGTCTACTTCATGTCCTCTAAGCATTCTTTATTGGCTAGATTATAAACAGCCGTTGCAATCACATCTGCTACCACTTTTAATTTATTTGGATCTACCTTGTCTAAAGTATCTTCAGGACTATGATAATGTATGTCTCCTGGTCCCCAAATCCAAGTAGTCGAAACCCCTGAATGGGTAAATCTTCCAGAATCTGGCGTACCCAAAGCGCAGAAGCCTTTTTCCATGTAATAGCCCATTTTTTCTGCAGTATCTACCACATAGTCACAAATCCCTTTGGCAAATTGAATCTTACAATCTGGCCAATTGCCACCTTCCATAACCCATACCGGACTTCCTGCAGCAACCATATCCAACTCAATGCCCGCTTTAATATTGCTAAGGGTTTCTCTATGCTCCATAATATATGCATCAGACCCAGCAGAACCCAACTGTTCTTCTGCACCCAATGAAACCAGTTCTACTGTTCTCTTCATAGGTAAATCCTTTAGCAATCGGGCTATTTCCAGCATAATAACGGTCCCTGAGCCATTGTCATTCGCACCCGGTGTCCCAGCGGAATCACGATGTCCATAAACTAAAATTTTTTCTTCTGGCATTTCTGTTCCTTCTTTTATGGCGCGTACATTTACTGACTCTCTTTCTCCATTAAATACCTCTGCCTTTATACATGCTTTTTGACCTTCTTTATCCATCATCCTAAGAATTTCTGCTCCATCATCCCTATTTACAATCAATGCAGGAATGGGATTTGGTTCAATAGGTAAGAAACGCTCTTCTTTTTTGAAAAAACCTGTTTCAAGTGTGGTAATAAACACCCATGGATCAAAATTGATCAAAATGAAGCCTTTTGCTCCTCGTTTTGCTGCAGTACATACCTCAGGCCAAAACTGATCTTTTTCTGTTTCTTTGTCCCGATGGATAATGACAATCTTATCTTTCACATCTATATCTATATAATCTTCTTCCCTTCCTATTCCAGCAAATACTAATTCTCCCTCTATTCCTTCAGCTGGCGTACCGATAGAGTAAAACATCGTACGAGATGAAAATTCTTTTCCTCCTACTTCCACGGAAGATTTCATTTCTTCAAATGCTTGAATAGGAAATTTTTCTTCTACCACAGAAAATGTAGATTTCTTGAATGTTTCTCTCACAAATTCCGCTGCCTTCCATTCTGCCTCAGAACCAGCAAAACGATTTCCACACCCAACTAATTTCTTTAGATCCTCATACATTCTTTGACTGACACTATTTTGTAACGCTTGCATAAATAACCCTCCTTCTATTGATTAGACTACATAGGCTAACTTCTAAACCTTCTTATATCCTTGCTTCGGAATTTATATATTGCAAATCTTGTTCCAATATTTTATTTTTTCTGCGCCCCTTATTATCCGTTGCAATTTAGCGTTTTATAAAATTCACAGACATTTTTATCTATTTATTTTGTCAAAAAAAATTATCAAAGTGCTACGTTAACGTAGCACTTTGATAAAAAACACAACCGTTGCTTTTTTTTGTCCTATTTTATCTGCTACCTTTAAGTAGCATCACATGTAACCCTTAGGTAGCACCTTCCACATCTTTTAATTGATATTGTTTGATTTTAATTTGCAAATTTTTTCTTGCTAGTCCAATTTCCTTAGCTGTTCTTGAAATATTCCATCCATTTCGATTTAAAGATTCTTTCAAAAACGATCTTTCAAATTTCTGCCGTGCTTCTTGAAACGTAGAAAGGCTTTTTGGAGCACAATCCTTGGAATATATTTCTGAGGGCAAATATTGTACGTCAATGATTGCTGTTCCCTGGGTAAAGACTACAAGTCGTTCCACAATATTCTTTAATTCTCGTACATTTCCAGGCCAAGCATATTGCTTCAGTAAAAATTCTGTATCAGAACCAAATGCTTTAATGTTTTTGTTCATTTCCTTTGAAAATTTCTTTAAAAAATACTGAAGCAGTAGTGGAATGTCCTCTGTTCTTTCTCTTAAGGGTGATAAATGAATAGGAATTACATTTAAACGATAATACAAATCCTCTCGAAATCTTCCTTCTTCTACTTCCTTTTTTAAATCTTTATTGGTTGCAGCAATTAATCGAAAATTTGTTTTGATTGTTTTCATACCTCCTACCCGCTCAAACTCTTTCTCTTGTAGGACTCGAAGTAATTTGGTCTGCATATTCAAGGAGACTTCTCCAATCTCATCTAAAAACAGGGTACCCGTGTTTGCCAATTCAAATCTTCCTTTATGTTCTGTCAAAGCCCCTGTAAAGGCTCCTTTTTCATGGCCAAAGAGTTCACTTTCTAGCACACTTTCAACTAATGCAGCGCAATTCACTTTGATAAAAGACTTATCTTTGCGATTGCTGTTATTGTGCACCAATTCCGCTGCAAGTTCTTTGCCCGTTCCACTTTCTCCTGTTATAAGAATCGTTGCATCAGTAGGAGCTGCAATCCTAATTTTTTCCTTAATTTCTTTTACTTGAATACTATCTCCTAAAAATTCATCCTGTCCCTGTAAAATTTTCTCCTTTAAATATTTGTTTTCTTCGCGCAAGCTTTGGAGATAGAGACATTTTTCAATTTCCATCAATAGTTCATCTATATTCACTGGTTTTGTAAGATAGGTATAAGCACCCTCTTTCATAGCTGTAACTGCTGATTCCACAGAACCTTCTCCCGTTAAAATAATTACATCAATTTCTTCGAATTCTTTTTTAATTTCTCGCAGAAGCTCTAATCCATTTATCTTTGGCATCATCATGTCTGTAATCACTAATGTAAAATTTTCTTTTTTCAGCAGTGCTAAGGTATCCAATGGAATATCTAAGGTTGCTACATCATATCCTCTTTGGATGAGAATTTTTTTATATACTTTCAGAAAATTAACATCATCATCAATCAAGAGTATTTTCTTCATGTTCTTCCCCCTCGTACACAGGATTCTCAGATTCTATAGGTAGTATAATTGTTACTCTGGTACCCTTTCCTTCTTCACTAATCAATTGAACTTGTCCTAAATTTTTCTTGACTTCATTTTGTACCAGCCAAAGCCCTATCCCTGTTCCAGTTCCCCGTGGTTTTGTTGTAAAAAATGGCTGAAATACCTTTTGTAGTATGGATTGTGGAACCCCTATCCCTGTATCTGTAATATGCACAATAATTTGATTCTTTTCCTCTGATTCTATACCTTGTATCTTTAAATACCCTCCATTCGGCATGGCATAAAGTGCATTATCAATAATATTTAAAAACACATGTCTCATAGAATCCAAAGAAGCATACGCATATAAAGGATTTTTTGAAAAGCTAGTAGATACCTCCACATAATTCTCTATTGTTGTCTTCTTCTTCAAAATCAAAATTTGATCAATTAAAGCAACCATATCTATCTTTTCTTTTTTTAACGAAGATCTTCTAGAGAAATCCAACAAGTGATAAATAATTTGTTCAGAACGTTTTACACTACTATCTATATCTTCAAGATTTTCTTCAATTTCATAATGCAATTCTTGTTCCAAATTTTGTGTTTTTAAAATCTCTTTTAAAAGATAAGTACTCCCTTTAATGATTGCTAAGGGATTTTTTAATTCATGGGTAATACTTGCCGCCATTTGCCCGATGCCAGCTAATTTTTCTTTTTGAAAAAACTCTTTTTCTAATACAATTTTTTCCGTAACCTTCACGCTATACACAACTACTTCTTCTAATTTTCCTGCCCGATCATAAACAGGGGAACTCCAAACATGAAAAATATCATTACCTGACAAGATTTCTGAAAAACCTTCTTTTCCTGTGCGCAACGTCTCTACCATAGGGCAGTTTTCACAGGGCTTGTCTCTTCCTTCAAAAAACGTATAGCATGGGCTATCTATCATTTCTTTACCCATTTTTTTTGCAAGATATTTTCCTTGACTATTGGTCATTAGTATCCGATAGTCTAGGCTACGAATGGATAGAAAGCCACGAATACTATTTATCACTGTTTCTAACTGATTTTTGTTTTTAATAAGATTTTCCATATATTCTTTCATGGTCATACTCATAGCATTTAGTGATTCTGCTATGCTGCCAATTTCATCTTTTGTTTTGATGTCCATCACTTTATCTAAATCTCCTGCTGCAATTTTCTGGGCATTCATGGATAACGCTGTAATCGGCTTTGAAATTCCTTTTAAAAACATCGTTCCTAAAAATGAAATCATCACAATAAGCAAAAAAGAAAATAAAAAATAATCTTCAAAATATTCTACAAGACTAATTTTGTATTCACTTTCATCAACTTCAAGCCCTATGCTCCAACCCACATTATTAATTGGTGCATAGGTAATTAAATGCTGAGATTTTGTTTGGCTATTATAATAAAAATCCTGTCCTTCATTACGTTTTAACATGTTGTGGATTATTTTTTTATATTGATTGTTCTGTGCCTCTACAATAAGATTTTTAGCAAAGACCTCTCCTCTTTTTTCTGCATTTTTAATATAGTAAGGATGATAAATAACATTTCCATCTTGGTCTAGTAAGAAACCAAAACCTGATTTCGCTACTTGAAAATCAGCGATAATATTTTGCAAAAAATCTACAGTTATATCTGTACATACAACTGCCTCTAATTTATTGTTTATGTATACAGGATAAGAACAGGTGACTACCCAGCCTCTTCCTTCCCAATCGTTATAGACTTTAGTCCAGACAGCTTTCCTTTCAGGATTATTCTTTTGTGTTGCAATCTGATAATAGTTATACTGTCTAAAATCGTGAGAAACTTCATATAAATTAGGGTTTAAATAGGGATACAAGCGCAATAATCCTTTTGCTGTGACGATATAAGTACACACAACATCTTGATTTTGTTCCAATAATCTCGTAAAATTGAACTCTAATTTTTCTGTAGCAACCACTTGGCTTATAAGTTTTTCTGTTATAGGAATATTGGCATTGACATAAATGCTACTAGTATTACTACCTCCTTTGCTAACAAGAACCCCATTCAAATTTTTTTCATATCGTTCGTCAAAATTTTCATCTATTTCATGGACTTCTTGAAGATACCTAGCCAGCCAAATACCTAGCTCTTTTGTCTCTGCTTCTACTTGCTTTAGATGTAAATCTAACACTACTTTTTTTTCATGAATAAGCTTTTGAAGATCTTCCTCCATAACATTTGCCATCATCTTCTGGCTATCATGAATATATAAACCAATTAATGCAAAAAAAGAAAATATGATCGTCCCTAGAAATAGTACAGTAATTTTGAATCCAAAAGATCTTGCTCTCATGATGACCCTCCCTTAGCTATACCTTCTTTCTCTCTTCTTATGTAAAGTATAACAAGGTTTGTCGAAAAGCACCATATCATCTGCACAACTCTTAAGTTTCTTTTAATGTACATTTTTTATAACTATATCCATTCCTTTTCCTTCCCTTAAGCCACAAAACATAACGGAATAAGTTGACTTCGAGGAAATTGCCTATTATAACCATTCCTTATTTAAAAACCACAAACTCTCTCACTTTGCTTTTTAAAACCTTCTCTTCTCCGAGATATTTAAGCAAAATAAAATGCACCTCCAAATATTAGATTAGACTCTAATATTTGGGGTGCACCTCATAGCATCTTTTTTTATTTGTCCAGTACTTCATTAATATATCTTGTTATGCCATTTAATATACCTTGTGCAGCCTTTTGTCTATATTCTGGATTGCTTGCCTTTTGTGCATCTTGATCATTGGATAAAAACGCTATCTCACACAATACCGCTGGCATCTGTGTTTCTCGAACAACCACCGTTCTTGGTTTATGAAGAAGTCCTCTCTCTGCTGCATTTAATTCCTTTGCTAATTCTTCTTGCATAATTTGTGCCAAGGCTTTATTATTTCTAGGGTCATAATCTACATATACCATTTGTACGCCACTAATCCCTGGATCTGGATTCCAATTGTAGTGAACGCTTATAAACAAATCTGCATTCAAAGCATTTGCAGCTCCCGATCTATCATAAAGACCGATATAAGTATCATCATTTCTGGTCATATGCGTAGCATACCCTGCCTCTTGTAAAAGTTTTTCTAGTCTTTTAGCAGTATCTAACGCCAAATTCTTTTCATATTGTAATGGATTTTTACTCTTTGTTCCAGGATCTTTTCCTCCATGACCTGCATCAATGACAATTAATTTTTTTCCTAGGAAAGGTTTTGTTGTGTTTGTAAACCTTATTTTAACTTCATCTGTCGTTGCTTTGCTTTCTACTGCATATTCTGTGTTTTCTTTCATTGTAATAATCAGTAGGTAATCATCTTCTTGTTCCTCTACTTTAATGACTTGAATCATCTTATCATCTATTTCAAGGAGTGCTTCTTCTAAGTCAATTTCATCTTTAGGAATTGTCACAAGTAATACATTATCATTAAACATTTTATCTACATCATAGCTACTCTCATTTTTTAAAGAAAGTTTAAGGAAAGATTGACCCTCATTTTCTTTTTCATAATCCATTGTCTCTACAGGTCTTTGACTCGTATAGATGACAATGTCTCTTCCTACTTGTTCTATAAATACATCTTCTGGCTTGTGCATACTATCTAAATCTAATACAACACGGACAATTCGATCATCTTTTTCATAATTTTGATCAGGATCAAATTGAGCAACTCTTATTCTTTTAATACCTACTTGAGATATAGGTACTTCGCTTTTATTAAATTTTAATGATGCATTTAATACATCTACAACTACTTTACCACCTAAATCCATTCGATTATATGCAGGCATTTCCTCTGCTTCTATCACTACTGCATCTACAAGATTTCTCTTTTCTGTTTTTATGTTGTTGACACTATTTAAAAATTCTACTTTAACAGCTTTTTTTTCTTTGTCGTAGGAGACATGATATCCTTTTCTCATAGCTAGATCAACTACAATACGACTTGTATTTTTAGGTGCAGGTTCAAATAGAGAGCCTCGTATGGTCATAATACCATCTTTATTGACCGTTTTTTTAATAACCCCATCGATTTCTTCTATTGAAGAATCTTCTATGTTTAAAACTGTATTAGGCATGTCTAAAACGAGTCGATCATAACTTCCATATTTACTTCCTTCTAAATAAGTAGTCTTGACATCTACTGCTCCTGTAGCTTTAATAAGTATTTGAGGTGTTTTTGTATCATCATATGTAATTGCTGTAATAAACTCTGATGGAACCACGTACTGTGGTAGATTCATCGTCACGGTAGTACTTTCTTGAATCCACCCTACTTCTATTCCTAATTGTTCAGCAACAAATTTTAAAGGTACCATCGTTCGATAATTTCCTTTATATCCTAATAATTTTGCTGGAATTTCATTAGGCAATAAAACATCTTTTCCATTTACAGAGGCAGTGGCACTATCTATTTTTAGAACAATCGTTTTTTCATCTGTAACAATAGTGGCTTCTTTCTTTTCCTGATTCCACTCAATTTGTGCACCTAAACTCTCAACGATAAAACCAATAGGTACCAATGTACGACTTTTCCAATTTATAGTATATAAAAGAGCTGGTACATCTGTACGTACCGGTTCTCCTTCCATCACAAGGTTAACACTATATACTTTTTCTGTCTTTCCTGTAGTCCCATTTGTTACTTGTATAGGATTTGGCTCCTCCTCTCCAAAAGCTATCAATCCCATGGAAAAAAACATAGTCAACACCAATAAAATCAATAATCCTCTTTTCATCACTCGTCCCCCTATTGAAGTAGCATTCCTCCTTTTGTCGAAAGTTGAAAAATTACCTACAAAAACTTTTTTCTTTCGACAACATTGCTCTATATACAGTTATATCATTCTATCAAATCTTTCGTCAATGTTGTTGCTGTAATTGTAATTCAGATGTAACAATAGATAAGCTTATCTTTTCTTACAAAACAAAAGAACCCTTGTCAATGAAAGAGTTCTTTTACTTTTTCAAATTTGCATTATGGAATAAACATTCTATATTGCTACAGCATTTTTTCTAAAAAAGCCTTGATTCTAGGGTGATCAGGATTGTTAAATAGTTTTTGTGGACTTGCTTGTTCTATAATCTCCCCTTGATCCATAAAAACAACTTTATCCGATACCTCTTTAGCAAAACCCATTTCATGGGTTACAATCAGCATGGTCATATGATCTTTTACTAAATCTTTCATAACGCTTAGCACCTCTCCAACCAATTCTGGATCAAGAGCTGATGTAGGCTCATCAAAGAGCATAATATCAGGTTTCATTGCAAGAGCCCTTGCAATGGCAACTCTTTGCTTCTGCCCTCCTGATATCTGTGAAGGATACGCATCCCTTTTATCAGAGAGCCCTACTTTTGCCAGCAAAACTTCTGCTCGTTTTGTGGCTTCTTCTTTCGCTACTTTATTTACGGTGACTGGTGCCTCGATAATGTTTTCAAGTACTGTTTTATGTGGAAATAAATTAAAGTTTTGAAAAACCATGCCAATCTTTTTGCAGTGTTTTCTTATTTCACTTTCAGGAATGGGCAGCTTTTGTCCATTTTGAAAAGATGCGATGGTCTTTCCTTCTATTTGGATTTCACCATCATCAATTTTTTCTAAGTTGTTTAAACATCTTAATAGAGTGCTTTTACCGGATCCCGAAGGTCCTATAATGGAAATCACTTCACCTTTTTTTACTTCCAATGTTACATTTTTGAGTACCTCTAATTTCCCAAATCTTTTATATAGATTACTCGTTTGAATAATATTCATCTCTATGCTCCTACTCATATATAGAATACTTTTGCTCAAGTTTTCTAAAAAATAGTACAATAATAGATGTCAGTAACAGATAAATGATCCCAGCAATAATGAATGATGTAACCTTAAAATCCCTCGTTAACACTTCTTTTGCAGCCCTTAGAATATCTCCCATTCCTATGGCTGCTACTAATGCTGTATCTTTTATTAGGGTAATGGCTTCATTACTTGTTGGCGGCAGCACTCTTTTTACTGCTTGAGGAAGAATAATTCTTGCCATCGTTTGGTGATAATTCATTCCTAAAGCCTTTGCGGCTTCATACTGACCTTTATCTATAGATTCTATTCCTGCTCTAAATATTTCTGTAAAATAAGCACCATAGTTAAATATAAAGGTTAACGCAGCTGCTTGAAACTGCGTTAACTTAATCCCAAATACAGGTAGTCCATAGTAGGTAAAGAAAAGTTGAAGCAATAAAGGTGTTCCTCTAAATATCCAGGTGTATAGCTCTAATAAAATTTTTAACCATTTGTATTTAGATATTTTTCCAAGTGCACATACAACACCCAACGGGATAGAAAAGATCGTCGTTACTGCATATAATTTTAGTGTAATAACACTTCCCTTTAGAATAAATCCTGTTATATTTATAATGTACGACACTTAGAGTCCCCCCTTATTTACTAACAATATCTTCTCCAAACCACTTTTCAGATATTGCTTTGGTTGTTCCATCCTCTTTCATTTCATTTAATATTTTGTTGACCTCATCTCTAAAAGCAATATCATTTTTTCTAAAGCCTATGCCGTAGGTTTCTTTCCCAAAATCTTCTTCTGCAACTTTATATTCTCCTGGTCTTTTTCCAATATAATATCTTCCAACCACTTCATCAACAACTACTGCATCCACACGTCCTGCTTTTAAATCTAATAATGCCTCTGTATAGTTTGAAAACTTTCTTACCTCTTTTACAGTATTTACCGTTTCGGTATCTGCATTTAATGCATCTTCCCCACTGCTTCCCAATTGGACTGCTACAACTTTATCTGCTAAGTCCTTCTTTGTTTTTAAATCAGAATCATTTTGCACAACAATGATTTGTCTATTAGCTAAATATACATCTGAAAAAGTAATTTCTTGTTTTCTTTCTTCTGTAATGGTTAAGCCGTTCCAAATAACATCAATGTCCTTGTTATTTAAACTTAAAACCTTTCCATCCCAATCAATAGGTTGCAGCTTAAGTTCTACACCCATCCTTTTTGCCACTTCTTTCGCCAAATCAATATCAAACCCTACAATATCTCCTTTTTCATCTCTAAATCCCATTGGTGGAAAGCTGTCATCTAGCCCCAATATAAAATTTCCCTTATCTTGAATTTCCTTCAAAGATTGATCCTCAGCTTCTGTAGCTACTTCTTTTGTGCCACATCCTGCCATCAATATCGATAACATCATGATACCTATTAGTAATAACATTATTTTCTTTTTCATTTGTTTTGCCCCCTCATCTATTTTCTTCAAATGCTATTATACTTTAGTGTGTTAAATTTGTAAAGCATTAAATAGAATTGTTTTTTATTTCATTCAAAAAAAAATAGAAGGATCATCAATCCCTCTATTTCTCTAATTTAGGTAACGTATTGGCACCATAGGGCATCAGATAAGTTTTGAGATCGCGCCCTTTTTCTCGATAAACCAATGCTAATGCTTCTTCTATGGTTTTCACTACATGAATATTTGCTTTTTTCACTAATTCAGGATCCATATCTCCTACCAAAACAAATAGGAAATCTTGAGCAGCTTCACTCATAAAATAGCCAATATACCTAGCAATGGAATAATCTTCTCTTAATGCCTGCTCTCTCTGAGCAACGGTATCATAATTTTGAATCATTTCTTGCACGTCATCATTTCCAAAACCTTCTGAACATTGACTTAAAATAATCATAGCGCCACCTTTTTTAACCGCTTCTTTGGCATTAATGACGGTTTTACAGGTTTGATATAAATTAATATCTTTCGGATATCCTCCTGCCGTAGCAATCACTAAATCCGCCTTTTCTTCTATCACTACACCATCCATTTCATCTACAAGCATACATCCTGCCTCATGGGCTTTAATATAGTCTCCTGCTACAGCATGGGCAATCTTGCCCTTTGTATCCATAATCACGTTAAACATAAAAGAAGGTTTCACAAAACTTGTAGCCTCTAACATATCTTCATGCAGTGGATTGTTTATTACATTTCCACTTCTTACCAACGGATTGCTTCCCTCTCCAGGATTAGGACTCAAAGAAAGGGCATGATTTTTCATGATCGTGTCATAGGCACAAATACCTGGTAAAACGGATTTTTTTCCCCCTCCCCATCCTGCTAAAAGATGGAATACAATCGCTCCTGTTAAAATAATATGGTCACATGTCATTGCTTTTTTATTCACAATAACAGGTGTATTAAATCTAGTTTCTCCTAAATAAACCAAATTGTCTGTATCACGACAATCATGGTCTAGCACTTCAAATCTTTCTGCCAATTGGTCTCCCAATAACATTCGATGTTCTTCTTTCGTCTGACTTCTGTGTGAACCTGTAGCACAAAGAAATAAAATATCTTCATCCTGGATACCAGCTTTATTAAGCTCCTCAACGATATAGGGAAGATATGTACTCATCTTCTGCCATGCCCGTGTCACATCAGAAATCACGATACATACAGTCTCTCCTGGATGTACTAATTCACCTAACCTTGCACTCGCAATGGGATTGGCTAATGCGTCTAATATAACGTCTTTCTCTTCTTTACATCCCTTATTATTGCTGTTACTTTCTATAATTCCTAATAAATTTTCTTCAGCTACAGAAACTGCCACGGTTCCCCTGCCATATTTCATATTCATTGTATGCATATTAAATGCCTCCTAGTCGTCCAAACAAATGTATTCTGTATTCACTGCTTTAACTTTGTTATACATTGTACGGCTTATTCTTTCATCTGTCAACCATGATTTTCATTGGAAAAGTAATCCCTTTCATTTTATAAGAAATATTCTGATTCATTGAGCATTTCGTAATTATTTGTACATTATGCCATGTAAACTCAAAAAGTAACGTTTTCCTTCCAGTTGTTTCCCCTTTGATGCATCTGTATAATGTAGCATAAATAACTTCATAGCATCAAAGGTTATGACGGAAACCAGTAATTATGGAAATCATGCAGAGAGCTAGTGGGTGGTGTGAACTAGCTGACGTACATAGTGAACTCCTTCCTAAACTGCAGGCTGAAAGCAATGAGATGAGTAGGCTGCGCCGTGTCTCCTACGTTACAGGAAAGCATGAGTGGATTTATTTATATTTCATATAGATAGATCAATAAAGGTGGTACCGCGAATACGAATACATTCGTCCTTTTTGGATGCATGTATTTTTTTTATTTGTAAAATCCCGGGATAAGATTCATATAAAAAATTCGCATATTTTCATCACAATTTATTAAAATTCAAACATTATTGGAGGTATAATCATGAATATTCCCTTGATTATTGTAATAAGTTATA
The DNA here is from genome assembly GCA_038396625.1 of Clostridiaceae bacterium 35-E11. Lineage (GTDB taxonomy): Bacteria > Bacillota > Clostridia > Peptostreptococcales > Thermotaleaceae. The sequence goes on along the minus strand of CP121688.1, from coordinate 1,429,315 downwards.
TTTTTGTATTATTCGGAATTAGTGCCTATGCTCGAAAATTAGCTGCAAGTGGTTCAGAAAGCTTTATATTGGCAGGTCGCAAACTCACAACCCCATTAATTGCTGTTACAATCACTGGTTTAGCGGTAGGTGGTGCTTCTACCATTGGTGTTTCAGAGCAAGCCTATAACGTGGGATTGGCTGCTGGATGGTACAACGTAGCTTGGGCTGCAGGGGCAATTGTTATGGGCGTAATCGCTGCTGGTAAGTACCGTTCTTTAAATATTTCTACGGTTCCTGAACTATTTGAAAGATTTTATGATACAAAAGGCCGTATTATTTGTGTAGTAGGACAAATTATTATTCAAGTGGCTGCCACGTCTCTTCAATACGTTGCAGGTGGCGCCATACTTGCTTCTATGCTGCCTGAAATTTTTACCTTTAAGACAGGTATGATTACCAGTGCTGTAGTATTTATAGGTATTACTTTTATTGGTGGTATGTGGTCTGCAGGTTTATCTAACCTACTGAACGTAACTTTAATTTATATAGGTATTATCATTGCTACCATCACTACCATTTTCTCTCAAGGGGGACTTCATCCTATCCAGATGAAGCTTCCTGCTGATGTACCTTATTTTCATCCAATCAATGGATTAGGATGGATAGCCATTTTTAGTTGGATTGTGGTAATGGTTACACAAAGTTTATCGATGCAGTATTCTGTACAAATTTCTTGTAGTGCAAAAGATACCAAATCAGCACGTAATGGTTTTATTATTGGAGGTCTCCTAATTCTACCCATTGGATTTCTATCGGCGCTTATGGGAATTGCTGCTAAAGCCGCTTTTCCTGATATCAGTGCTACCTTAGCTTTACCAAAAATCATTATGTCTTTACATCCTGTCATCGCAGGCTTGACCCTTGCAGCTTTATGGGCAGCAGATGTTTCTACGGCATGTAACCTATTGTTAGGTGCTGCGACTCTTTTTTCACAGGATATTTATAAAAGATTTATTCATCCAGATATTGACGAAAAACAGTTTACATTGATTACAAAAATTTCTGTAGCTGTATTAGGTATATTTACTTTTATTCTTGCTTTAACGATTGTAGGGATTCTCAAAACATTATTAATTGCTTTAAGTTTATCCACAGCTTTTACCGTTGTATTCTTGTTTACCATATTTACACCAGGGCTTTGCAGGAAGCAATCTGCATTTTATACAACAGTTGTTGGAATTATTATACTTATTGCGTGGCAGTTTATTCCTGCTATAAGAGTTTTGCCCCATGTCATTTATCTTGAATGGATTGCTTGTACTATAACATTTTTACTCGTACCTATATTTGATACAAAACCAATTTCTAAGTTTAAAGCAAGTACAGCCATAGAATAGAAGAAGGAGGTAGATAAAATTATCTGCCTCCTTTTAATATCTCCTTCATAGTCTCAACCACAAAATAAACATCTTCTTTGTTTACCCAATAGTTTGTCACAAATCTCATGAGTCCATCTTCGACTGGATTGATGATAATTCCTTTTTGAGCCATTTTTTCTACAAGCTGATCGCTATCATATCCCGTCTCATCCATATTGAAGAACACCATATTAATTTGAATATCCTCAAAGTTTACTTTTATTCCTGGAATCTTTGCTAATTCTTCTCCAAGTAATAAAGCATTTTGATGGTCTTCTTGCAATCTTAGGCGCATTTCCTTTAATGCTACCAATCCTGCAGCTGCTAAAAAGCCTGCTTGTCTTAATCCTCCACCCATAAGTTTTCGACCTTTTCTTGCCTTTGCAATAAACGTCTTTGTTCCAGCAACCATGGATCCTACCGGTGCACAAAGGCCCTTTGAAAGACAAAACATCACAGAATCACAGTTTTGGGTAATCTCTTTTACATCTACATTTAGGCTTGCTGCTGCATTAAACAATCGAGCTCCATCAAGATGTACAGGGATACTGTACTGATTGGCTATATTATAAATACTCTGCATGTTATCAATTGGTATAACCCTACCATTCGAATGTGCATTCTCAAGACAAATTAAGCCAGTAGATGGAAAATGAATATCTTCTTCTATCCTGATTTTGCTTTTGATTTCTTCTGGATCTAAAACACCTTTATTGCTGTTTAAGGTTCTTAACTGTACTCCTGCAATCACAGAAGCAGCTCCTACTTCATGTGCCACAACATGACAGTCATCTCCCAAAATTACTTCGTCCCCCCGTTTACAATGGCTAAAAATTGCTAATTGATTACCAAAGGTACCACTTGGCACAAATAACGCCGCTTCTTTTCCCACTACCTGTGCAGCATATTCCTCTAATTCCCTTATTGTAGGATCGTCTTCATAAACATCATCTCCTACAACAGCATGGTACATTGCGTCCCTCATCTTTTGCGTAGGCATTGTGACAGTATCACTTCTCAAATCTATTTTCTTCATTTCTAGTCCCCCTCTTTTTGTATGTACACTTATTATTGTATTGCAACTTCTCAAAATCCTCAATACGATCGCGTAAATTTTTCGAATTTTTTTCATGCATTGTGCAGTAAAGATAGTACATATATCCTTTTTTATAAATAATATACTTTATTACGTAAGTATAGAATTCTTTCCTCAATAACTGCATTTCTTTTGGTATAATACCTTAAGAGTACAAATATAAAGGAGGCCTACCATGTCTATTTATGTTTTTGGCCACAAGAATCCAGACACTGACTCTGTTGCTTCGGCCATTGCATTTTCGTATTTAAAAAATCAATTGGGTTTTTCCACAATTCCTTGTGTACTAGGGAATATAAATAAAGAATCTCAATATATATTAGATTATTTTGATTTACCTACACCCGCTTATATTGAAAATGTAAAAACCCAAATCAGAGACTTAGATTATGATCAAGTTCCAGGGATTAGTCCCAATTCCTCCATACTTTATGCTTATAAACTGATGGTGGCACATCAATTAAAAACCCTACCCGTATTAGATAAAGATAATAAATTAATAGGAATTATTACTATGAATGATATTGCTGTAGAATTAATCAAGGGTGATTTCTATCATTTGCATACCTCTTTGTCCAATATCGCAAATGACTTAGAGGGTGATATATTGGTGGGAAAAAATGTTCTCGTAGAGGGCAAAATTTCTGTTATTGCCCTTTATTATAAAACCTTAGAAGGCTCCCTTGATCAAGAGCATATTATTATTGTTGGAGATCGCTATGACATTATCGAACATGCTATACAATCAAAAGTAAAACTCATTATCCTCACAGGAGGCACAGAATTGCCCCCTGTATATCAGAGATTAGCTGAAACTGAAAATGTCCCTGTTATTTCTGTTCCTATGGATACCTATACCACTTCCAAGTTAATTAATCAGTGCAATTATGTATCCTCTATTATGAAGAAAAAAGACATTGTGAAATTCAACGAAAGTGAATACTTGGAGGAAATAAAAGAAGAAATTATCAATACCAATTATAGAAATTATCCTATCGTAAACGATAAAAATATATTCTTAGGTTTCATGAATCGAAAACATATATTAACACCTAGCAAGAAAAAAGTAATTCTTGTAGATCATAATGAATATGGTCAAAGTGCAGAAGGTATTCATGAAGCTGAAATACTAGAGATCATTGACCATCATAAATTAGGAGATATCTGTACTGCTACCCCTATTTATTTTAGAAATATTCCTATGGGTAGTACTTGCACCATTGTCTATCAGATGTTTAAAGAACAGGGTATAAAGATATGTCCAACTATTGCAGGGATACTTTTATCCGGAATTATATCTGATACTCTTTTATTTAAATCTCCTACTACTACTCCCTTTGACAAACAAGCAGCTGAAGAACTTAACCATATGCTACAGCTGAATTTAGAAAAGTTTTCCATGGAAATGTTTAAAGCAGGTACTTCCCTTGAGGGGCAAAGCATTGAAGAGATATTTTATAAGGATTTTAAGGAGTTTCTATTAGAAGGTTATAAAGCAGGAATTGGACAAGTTTTTACCTTAGATATTGAAGATGTATTAAATCGAAAAGATGCATTTATTGAATATATCTATGACATTCATGAAAACAAAGATTATTTTTTGACCTTACTCCTTGTTACAGATATTTTAAAAGAAGGCTCTTATTTAATTTTCAAATGCAATCACAAGCATTTAATTCCTTCCGCCTTTAACTCAACTTCTGAACAAGGTGTATTCGTACCCAATATTATCTCCAGAAAGAAACAAGTAATCCCCAAAATTTCTGAGACAATCAATTTACTGAAATAACGCCATCCCAATGCTTTTTTTGCTTTACCAATAAAAAAGAAGGGAAATGTATCTTTCCTTCTTTTTTATACTCCTACTATACATGAAATTTTTTATCATCAAATAGGCTTATCTTATAGTCCTGCAAATTCTTTCATAATGCGTGTACATTCTTTTATATTAGGATCAATTACCCACATGGCATTTATTTTTTTAGGTCTTCCTGATTCTTTTGTAGGAATACGCATACCTGAAATATTCCAATTCTCTACATCATAGTAATCTTTTGCTAAAGCTAAACATTCTTTTATTGTCAAATTGGTTTTTACATAGGGATATATACTTGTCAATATACCTGGATACTTGCTCAACGGAAGATCTTTGATTTTTTCTATCATTCGTTTAATTACCGTTCTTTGTCTTTCCGTTCTTTCATAATCGCTGTCCCCTACATTTCTTATTCTGCTATAGGCCAGCACCTGCATACCATTCAAATGATTTTCTCCGCTTTTTTTGATATACTTTACTTTTCTTCTTTTTAAATCAGTAATACATCGATTTAATTCATTTACTTCATATTTTTTAATATTCACATCTAAACCACCTATGGCATCGATTACTTTTTCAAACCCTGAAAAATCCACCACAACATATTTCTCTAAATTTAATTGAAAATTGCTGTTTAAAGTTTTCTTTAAAAGCTTTGCACCACCAAAATTATACGTGGCATTGATTTTGTTATTTCTATATCCTGAAATTTTTACGTAAGTATCTCTCATTACAGAGATTAATTTTATTGTCTCTTTTGACTTATTTAGAGAAGCAATCATAATCGTATCTGCTCTACCATATTGAAAGTCTCTTCGTCTGCTGTCAATTCCAATCAATAGAATATTTTGTACTGCTTCCTTTTCTGCTTGTTCATTCTGTTCTTGGATCAACTTGTTATCCTTGCTTCCACTAATTCGATCTAGATATGCTTTATACTTAGGATAATCAATCCGCTCTTTTACTTGATCCGATGTAATAATATCAATAAATTTATTATGTTTTATTGAATCAAGAATTTCTATATCATTTGATTGAAATGCAGCAATGTTCCTTAATCTAAGATTTTCTTCTTGATTACTTTTTTCATAATTCCCTTTTATCTCTTCACTAGATAGTGCTGAAAAGTTTAATAAAGATATAGATACCATCAATGCATAGATAAAGAATACTGAAAAAATCCATTGAAACATCTTTCTGTATTTTTTTATAGTATCACCTCTTTCTCGATCCTTATTTATTTTTTGCAATTTACTTTATTTCTAAAGCGTCTATATTTTCCATTTTTTAAATTTTAGGCATAAAAAATCTCCCATACATTATTTTATGAATGAGAGATTTTTTATGATACCCTTCTGTAATTTCATATTTCGTTTTCCCAGGAAATATATCCTATAGCAAATGAATTTTGGCTTCTTCACATATCTGAATCATATCTTGAGGCCATATGGCTGCCTGTACTTCACCAATATGTGCCTTTTGCAAAAAAAACATACAAATTCGAGACTGTCCTATACCTCCACCAACGGTATAAGGCAGTTTTCTATCTAGTAATAATCTATGGAATTCAAATTCTTTACGATCTTCACAACCTGCAAGCTTCAACTGTCTTTCTAAGGCTTCCTCATCTACACGAATACCCATGGAAGACAATTCAAAAGCCATTTCTAAAACAGGATTCCAAAAGATAATATCTCCATTAAGCATCCAATCATCATAATCCGGCGCTCTTCCATCATGTTTTTCCCCAGATTTTAATTCACATCCAATTTGCATAATAAATACGGCGCCTTTTTCCTGCGAAATCTTATTTTCTCTTTCCTTAGGAGATAGGATTGGATACATATCTTCCAATTCTTGTGTGGTGATAAAAGTGATTTCGTCAGGAAGAAACTTTTTAAAAACTGCATATTCACTGCTGATATAGTTTTCCGTATCCTTAAATACTTTATAAATATTTTTTACAATATTTTTTAATGTGTCTATGTTTCTGTCTTTTTTTTCAATGACCTTTTCCCAATCCCATTGGTCCACATAAATAGAATGTAAGTTATCAAGATCTTCATCTCTACGGATGGCATTCATATCTGTATATAAACCTTCTCCATCATGAAAGCCATATCGATATAATGCCATACGCTTCCATTTTGCCAAAGAATGTACAATTTCGACTTCCTTTCCTCCAATCCCTTTTACATCAAAAGCAACAGGTCTTTCAACCCCATTGAGGTTATCGTTCATTCCTGTTTCAGGTATTACAAACAGCGGTGCCGAAACTCTTGTTAGGTTCAGTTGTTCAGCCAATCTTCTTTCAAAATAATCTTTTACCTTTTTAATCGCTACTTCTGTTTCTCTTATGTCTAATTGAGGATGATAATCCTTTGGTATAATCAATCTTTCTGTTAAACTTTCCATGTTTTGTCCTCCTTGAATATTTTTCCCTATAATGATAAACCTTATCATTTCTCTTTCTAAGTTTATTATTCTATAAAATTAGCATGGCCATGCTATATTATACAAATGAATAGATAAAAATAAAAAACCTTTCATCCCTACAAAGGGACGAAAGGTCAAACTTCCGCGGTACCACCCAAATTAGCTTTATGGCTCACTCTTATCAGTACGGAATCAAAATTCGATACTGTCCAATAGATAACGGCTTGGGTCCGTCTAAGCCTACTCTCCCAAAGGATTTCAGTTAGCAACTCCGAGATGTTCTTCAAAATAGGCTTCGTGTCGGTCTCTCACCATCACCAACTCGCTTGAACTACATCCTAAATCTACTCTTCTCATCATAGTCTTTATTTTCAGTAATTTCATTGTTATTGAATAATTATAAATGAGATATTTCAAAAAGTCAACATTAATTTGGATTTTTTTCTTTCTTATAGTATCATACTTTAACCTACATGAAAAATTTCCTATTTCATGGGATAGATTATCGTGTTTCGTATGGAAAGTATTGAGCAATTCGTTGAATATCATTAACTCTTACATCAGAGTTCAATAATGGTATTTTTATAATTTCTTTTCCCACAAATGCTTCATAAATTTCTTCTAGATATTTCGATTCCAATGCTTTTCTTGATTTCCAAAACTCATCCTGTAATGTATCTGGTAATATTTTATTTACTACAATATCATTTACAGGAATATTGTATTTTTCTAGTATTCGTACAGCTTTTTTTGTCTCTTCTATCGGAAGTTTCTCAGGATTTAATACAAAAACAAAGCTAATCATTTTATGATCAATAAGTGTTTTTCTTGCCTTTTCTAAATTATTTTTTCTTTGACTTAATATCTCAACGATAGGATCAGAAGCAATTTTTTGCTGCATATCCTTATTCTTCTTATGTGCCATTCCCACCAAGTCTAAAGCTTTCTTTCTTTTTTCCAATAGTCTATCAAGCCATCCTCCTAATAATTCTGGTAGTGATAACAGTCTTAAGGTATGACCTGTAGGGGCAGTATCAAAGACGACTTTTTCAAATTCACTGCCATATGTATTAATGATTTCAACTAACTTATCAAATATTGCTGATTCTTCCGAGCCAGGAGATACAGATGCTGCATCCAGTTGTTTTTCTATCTCTGAAATAATAACAGGACTTACCGTCTTAGACATATTGGATTTGATTTTTTGAATATATTTCATACTCTCTTGTTCCGGATCAATTTCCAGCCCATAGAGATTATCTGTAAGCTGCTTCATCTCCGATCCAATCTTTGTTTCAAATATATCACAAAGTGAATGTGCAGGGTCTGTTGAAACAACCAAAGTTTTGCGTCCTTGTTTTGCACAACGATATGCATAGGAAGCTGAAGATGTGGTTTTTCCCACGCCTCCTTTTCCTCCAAAAAATACAAATTTATTCATATTCTTTCCCCCCTTGTGAACCAATCTATTGATTCCATCCCTCTTTTGAATCATTTAGCAGCAGAAGTCTCCCCATCTATCACCAACTACACTTTGTCTACTTAAAATTCGTTTCTCCCAATTTTCTAATTCCTCTGCTAAATATGGAAGCATCTCCAAAGTATAGTAAGAGGTAGGAATAGGCAGACCTAGAAGGTCTGCGTAACATAAAAGCATAAAATTATCTAATTCATCCATTGCTTCTTTCTTCATCAAAGCCGTAGCTCGATCTTGCATATCAAAAGCGCCCTTTAAAAAAAGTTTTATATTTTCTTTCATCTGTGCTAATTTTTCTTGATTCATCAATCTCCCCCCTAATATAACGCTATTATATACGCTTAACATTTAGTACCCTCATTGCATTCAACACTGCAATTAAAGCCACACCTACATCTGCAAATACAGCTTCCCACATGGTTGCAAGCCCCCCAGCTCCTAACAATAGTACAAAGGCTTTTACACCAAAGGCAAAGACAATATTTTGCCATACAATGTTTCTTGTTCGTTTTGCAATTTTTATAGCACTTACCAGTTTTAAGGGTTCATCGGTCATCAAAACCACATCTGCCGCTTCAATCGCCGCGTCAGAACCTAAACCTCCCATTGCAACACCAATATCTACTCTAGCTAATACAGGTGCATCATTAATGCCGTCACCCACAAAAACAACCTTTTTCTTTCGTGGTTTTTGTCTTTCTAATTGCTCTACCTTTTCTACCTTCTGATCGGGTAATAGTTCCGCATAAACTTCATCTAAGCCAAGTTGATTGGCTACCTTTATTCCTACAGCCTTGCTATCACCAGTAAGCATTACCGTCTTCCTTATCCCTACAGCTTTTAGTTCCTCAATTGTCTTTTGTGCATCTTCTTTGATCTCATCGGATATGATAATTGCTCCTGCATATGCATTGTTAACAGCTAAATATACTACTGTTCCCTCTGCTTCAACAGATTGGTAAGCAATCTTCTCCTTATTCATTAACTTAGCATTACCTGCAAGTATTTCTTTTTCTTTTATATTTACTTTAATTCCATGACCAGAAATTTCATCATACCGTGAAACCACTTCTTCATCTATTCTTTTTCCATAAGCTTTTAATATGGATATAGCAATGGGGTGATTTGAGTGACTTTCTGCGTAGGCAGCATATTCCAGTATTTCCTCCTTTGAAAAGCTTCCTGTCGTATGAATCGCTGTCACCTTAAATACGCCTTTGGTTAAGGTTCCAGTTTTATCAAATACCACTGTATCCACATCATTTAAAGCTTCTAAATAATTTCCGCCCTTTACCAATATTCCATTTCTAGATGCGCCTCCAATCCCACCAAAAAAGCCTAGTGGTATAGATACAACCAATGCACACGGACACGAAATGACTAAGAATATAAGTGCCCTATATACCCATTCAGAAAATGTAGCATTTTCTATAAAAAGTGGGGGAAAAATTGCTAGAGCTAGGGCTGAAAATACCACTACTGGTGTATAATATCTTGCAAATTTTGTGATAAAGTTTTCTGTTGGTGCCTTCTTACTACTTGCATTTTCAACAAGTTCCAGTATCTTAGCAACAGTCGATTCTCCGAAAATTTTCGTTACTTCAATGGTCAACAATCCATTTTTGTTAATAAATCCCCCTAACACATCACTTCCCGCTTCTACCTCTCGTGGTACAGACTCACCGGTTAGTGCAGAGGTGTCAATCATAGATTTACCTTCTACCACTTTGCCATCTAAAGGAATTCTCTCTCCTGGTTTTACAATGATGTAATCACCTATATTTACCTCTTCAGGAGATATTTTTATGATATCATTTTCTCCTTTAAGGTTTGCGTAATCTGGTCGTATATCCATTAGTGTGGCGATAGATTTTCTAGAACGATTTACAGCTACACCTTGAAAGAATTCACCAATTTGGTAAAAAAGCATAACGGCTACCCCTTCTGGGAACTCTCCAATAGCAAAGGCACCAATTGTAGCCACCCCCATTAAAAAATTCTCATCAAAGATTTGTCCTCTTACTATATTTCTACCTGCTCTAAGCAATACTTCTCCACCTACAAGCACATAACTTATAAAGTACAGGGCAAATTCAATAATATTTGAAAATTGAAATGCTACAGCTACTGCAAAAAAAGCTGCCCCTACTACTAGTCTAATCAATTCTTTTTTATTATCCTCTCCACCGTGACTATGGTCATGATGATTCATAGGTTTATGGAAATCTGTTTGATCATGTTCATCCATTACTTCCACATAGGGCTCTATCTCTTTTACAATTGCCACAGCTTCCTTGCTAATTCTTTCTAAATCCCATTTATTTCCCTCTATGACCAATTTACCTGTGGCAAAATCTATATAGGCATGCTTCACGCCCTTTAGCATCCGTACCTTGTTTTCTATTTTACTTGCACAACTGGCACAAGCTAATCCTATAAGTACCAAGGCTTTTTTGGATAATTTATCAATCACTTTTTCCTTTACAATCACATGGGGTTCAAATTTATTTATAATTTTTTTTGTCTCTTCTATAACTGCTTCAACTTTATGAACATCTTGCATCTCAATGGCTAATGTTTTTGTAATAAAATTCATGGTAGCTATTTTTACATCACTTATTTCATTTACTTTCACTTCAATTTTTGCAGCACAATTAGCACAATCTAATCCTTCTAGTATAAGTTCAATCTTTGAATCTTTCATATAAAGTTCCCCCTTATCTCCTTCTAGCTATGACTAATATGCATGAAACCTTGATCAAATATATTTTTAATATGGTCGTCATCTAAGGAATAATACACTACCTTCCCCTCTTTTCTAAACTTTACCAGTCTTGCCTGTTTTAGCACTCTTAATTGATGGGAAATAGCAGATTGGTTCATTCCAAGCAATGCTGCTATATCACAGACACACATTTCTTCTTCAAATAAGGCACAAATTATTTTAATCCTTGTAGTATCCCCAAACACCTTAAAGAGTTCCGCCAAATCATAAAGCTTTTCTTCCTGAGGCATTATCTCTTTCACTTTATTTACAACATCCTCATGAATTATAGTGCAATTACATGTATCAGAATTTATTTGATTTACTGACATTCTATCATCCTTTCTATGAATATATGAGCATTCATTCATATGTTTATGTATATATTATTCCATTTTTAGATTTTTAGCAATTACTTTTTATAAATTTATGTAAAAATTTAAAGATACACAGGAATTTCTTGCTCTCCTGTGTATCTTTATCCTCAATACTCTTTTTCGTCACTTATACTGCATCTGGAATAAACCCATCAAACTGCGCCTTATACAGTCTTGCATACACACCATTTTGCTCTAACAAGGTCTCATGATTCCCTTCTTCTATGATCCCTTCATCTGTTAAGACCATAATACGGTCAGCATTTCTGATAGTAGTCAAGCGATGGGCAATCACCAAAGTAGTACGATTTTCAGAAAGTATCGCAAGAGACTGCTGGATTGCCTTTTCTGTTTCATTATCAAGAGCAGAGGTAGCTTCATCTAAAATTAAAATAGGTGGATTTTTTAAGAATATCCTCGCAATAGAGATTCTTTGCTTTTGTCCCCCTGATAATTTTACACCGCGCTCTCCTATATAAGTATCATAGCCATTCTCTAATGTCATAATAAACTCATGGGCATTGGCCATCTTTGCAGCAGCTATAATTTCTTCATCCATAGCATCCACTTTTCCATAAGCAATATTTTCTTTAACCGTGCCTGAAAAAAGAAATACATCTTGCTGTACAATTCCTATGTTTTCACGTAAAGATTGCTGCGTAATGTTTTTGATATCTATACCATCGATTCGAATACTTCCTTTGTCCACCTCATAAAATCGAGGAATTAAGCTGCAGATAGTTGTTTTTCCTCCACCGGAAGGGCCTACAAGTGCTACTGTCTCTCCAGGTTTGATTGTAAGGTCTATATTTTCTAAAATTGTTTCTTTATTATTGTAGCTAAAAGTAACTTTGTCAAAGTGAATCTCTCCCTCTACTCTGCCAATCTCTTTTGCATTTTTTTCATCTAAAATATCTGGCTCTATATCTAAGGTTTCAATAAATCGATTAAACCCTGCCATTCCTTTTTGATAATTTTCTACCAGCGCTGTTATTCGACGAATAGGTTGTAAGAATAAAGATACATAAAGTAAAAATCCCACTAATTCTCCACTTGTCAGTTGTCCATAGTAAATCAAAATACCCCCAGTGATCAATACAACTAAGTGAATAAGATTAGAAAAAAAAGTAATCCCAGAAAAAAACTGTGCCATCACTTGAAAAGCATTTTCTCTAGACTGTTTAAAATTAAAATTGCCTTGTTCAAATTTTTCTTGCTCATACCATTCATTACTAAATGCCTTTACCACCCTTATACCAGAGATACTATCTTCTATCTGGGCATTAATATCAGCAACCTTTAAGCGCATATCTCTAAAAGCCCTTTGCATACGTCTATTTTTTGCCACTGCAAAAACCAACATGATGGGTACAATGGAAAAGGTAATCAATGCCAGCAGCCAATTGGTGTTAAGCATGATGATAAAGGCTCCTAATAATGTTATTGTTGCAATAAATAAATCCTCAGGTCCATGATGTGCCAGCTCTGAAATCTGATTTAAATCGTTTACTAACCGCGACATAATATGTCCGGTTTTCGTATTATCAAAATAGGTAAAAGATAGCTTTTGTATATGATGAAAGAGATCCTTTCGCATATCATATTCGATCCTTACACCCAATACATGCCCCCAATAATTTACGATATAATGCAAAACATATCTTAATATATAAATCAGTAATAGTCCTGCTCCTGCCCATAACATCAGTGAAAAATTTCTTGCAGGGATAATGTCGTCAATCATTTTTCTTGCAACCGTTGGAAAGATCAAATCTAACCCTGCCATAACAAAGGCACAGGAAAAATCGAGAAAAAACAACGGCAGATGTGCACCATAATATTTTGCAAATCTTCTAATCATGTTCATTCCCCTTCACAAAAATTTTCTTACTTAAATATATCTACCCATGCTGGGCACATATAAAATTTTTTTTCTATTGATAAGACCGTTTTGTGGTATCTCATGAATAAATCAGGTAGCTCATGCTTCTACCTGATTTATGAAAATCTTTTTTATTGTAAGACGACTTCATGAGTTTTAAGAACTTGTTTTGTTCTATCACCTTTTTCTAAGGCATCTAAATATACAATTTCTTTTGGTATAATTTTAATGACCTTTAAGTTGTCCCTTTCATGCTCCATTAAGTACGGTTCTGGGCAGTATGCCTGTGCTTCTTGATATAAATCTATCTTGTCCATACTGGTAACTGCTTGACCAAAAACTTGTACGCCTTTAATTTGTCGATAATTTATATACTCTGTGTTGACCAATAAACAAACATTGGGATTTTGTGCAATAGCCTTAAATTTTTCTCCACCTGCTGAAAGTATATACATCTCCATATCCTTACCCATAAAATACTGCACAGGACTACTTCGTGGAATATTGTTCATACAGGTCGCTAAAGCTGCACTCTTGTGTTCTTTTAAAAAATCTAAAATATGTCGTTCCAACTCTGAAGGTGACATTTGTTTGTTCACGCTACATCATCCCTTTCCTAAATTGCTGATTAACCTTAAAAGAAATCATTATCTAGATTATTATGATACGGCTAGTCAGAAACTATACCCTAGGATAAAATAACAACCTTTTATTTCACCTATAGGTAAATAACAAAGAGATGATATACTTTTACCTTATTCAAATTGATACAGATTTAATCCCACCTCATCGTTGAATGCTCTCTCAACTTCTCCTTCTATTACATCAATCATCAGTTCACAAGTAGCACTTACCAAAGCTTCACTTAAATGTCCACCAAAGGTATGATAGTCTGTATTTGCTAAATTAATATGTATATGAAGATATACTTCTCCATCCTTTGTTGAAATATTTCCCGTTAAATTTGTAATCTCGTGATCTCCCATAAGCTTTTGGGTATGATACTCCTTGGTTTGTGTATGAAATAAGCCAACCGTTGCTTGATTGGTTGCACCAATGCCCTGAATGGTTCCTAATTTGATTTTATTGTCTTCACAAAACTGCTTCAAAGTGCTTACAACTTCTTCGCCTTTATCTAGTCTTACAACGTATTTGCTACCAATTTTTTTAAATTGCATATGCCTTCCCTCACTTTTGCTTTAAGATTCTTTTGTATGATGCTTTCTGTCTATATACCTATACATTATTATACCCAAATGTTTCCAAAAAGTAAAATCGAACCACTATCTGATTCTAAAATATGATATAATAATGTGGTCTTTTAAAAGTCATTAAAATGCTTAAAATCTATATAGTAAAAGGTGATAATGATGGTTATATTAACTTTAATCATTTCTATGGGAATTACTTTTTTCTTGGTTAGCAAGAAGCTAAACATCGGCTTTTCCTTGACAATTGGTGCCTTGGTATTAGCACTGCTCAATGGAAAAAATATTATTTATTTTATGGAGGTATTGTTGCGAACCTTATCTGAATCCGCAACGATCATTTTGACTGTTACAATCTTACTCATTACCATTCTTGGTCATCTGATGGAAAAATATCTTCTTTTAGATCGTATGATTGAAGCCCTAGAAAAAATGCTAAAGAGTGCAAAGAATACGATCCTGATTGCTCCTGCCATTATTGGTACGCTTCTTGTAACTGGAGGGGCATTGATGTCCTGTCCTGTTGTAGAAAATTTAGGAGAGAAAATTCATATTTCTAAGGATAAAAGAGCAGCTATTAATCTGATCTTCCGACATGCCCTTTATTTCGTTTATCCCCTATCTCCCACTATGATATTGGCAGCTGAGTTGGGAAATTACAATATTTGGGATTTCATCAAGCTCCAATTTCCTATTTCATTGGCAATGTATGTATTTGGGTATTTTTTCTATCTGAGAAATGCTGTGGAACCATCCATTGAAAAAATAGAAGCCAAGCAATATTTACGTACTATTATGGAATTTTTACTTTATGCATCCCCAATATTAATCAGTTTATTAGGTGTTGTTCTATTTCATTTGCCTTTTCATTTTTCACTGGTATTAGGTATTCTATTAAGCATTATTATCAATATCTATGATCAAAAGAAGGATCAGAAATATAAATTAAATGAAAATATATTTCAAACCATTTATAAAGGTATTAAGCCTTCTATGATGATCGCAGTCATTGGTATTATGATTTTTAAGAATGTAGTAAATGATATAGATGAAATATATGTACAACTTAATCGTTTATTAGATCAGGGTATCCCCTTAGAGCTGCTAATCCTTATTGCTGCTGCCATGATTTCTTTTCCGCTATCCTCTGTACAACCAGGTGTTGCAATACTCTATCCTATGATTTTGCCCTTAGCAGCCAATTATGATATGAAGCTTTTATATGCCATGTTTATCTACACAAACGCATTCATATTTTATTATATTTCACCGCTACATCTTTGTCAGGTACTGACATTAGAGTTTTTCGAGGTAAAGCTCAAAGATCTATATAAAAATTATATATTGATTCTTCCATTAACTTACGCAACAATGTTGATCATTTATATGGTTCATTTGTATCTTTAATATCAAATTTTCTTTACTTTATGCTATAAAATCATAAAGAACGGACAATCCTACTGCTAAGCTTGTCCGTTCTTTGCTTCTTTATTGAATCTGTCTATTTGATATCCCCATGAATTTCTTGATTCATCAATTCTATTACCTTGTTCTTTTCATCTAAAATTAGAATTTTAGGCCTCAAATTTTTTGCTTCCTCTTCATCAACAAGACCATAAGCAATAATAATCACTTTGTCCCCAGGCTGAACCAATCTAGCTGCTGCCCCATTAAGGCATATAGTACCACTATCTTTCTTTCCTTCAATCACATAGGTCTCAAGTCTTGCGCCATTGTTGTTGTTTACGATTTGCACTTTTTCTCCTGGGAGTATTCCAGATTGTTCTAAGAGTGCCTTATCAATTGTAATACTGCCCACATAGTTAAGATTTGCCTCTGTTACTGTCGCCCTGTGTATTTTCGATTTAAACATCGTAAGTAGCATAATTGTACCTCCAAGTAAATATGATCTATTGTTATCATCTTTAGTAAAGTTTTGCTAATGTGTCCTCATTGATCGAAAAGGTATGCTCATCAGCTGGAAACTCCACCGCTTTGACTTCAGTTATATACTCTCTTGTAGCATCTATAATGCTTTCCTTTAAATTAGCATACTTTTTAACAAACTTGGGCGTAAAATCTGAGAACATCCCCAGCATATCATTGGTTACTAAAATCTGCCCATCACAGCTATTTCCAGCACCTATTCCTATGGTAGGTATTGTAAGCTTTTTTGTAATGATTTCAGCTAATTTTGCTGGAATACCTTCTAAAACAATGGCAAATACCCCTGCCTTTTCTAGTTCGAGGGCATCTTCAATAATTTTTCTAGCCTGTTCTTCACTCTTTCCTTGCACTTTAAATCCACCGAACATATTAATGGATTGAGGCGTCAAACCTAAATGTCCCATCACAGGGATTTGTGCCTGAACAATGGCTTTTATTTTGTCTACCATTTCAACACCTCCCTCTAATTTTACTGCATGTGCCTTCCCTTCTTGTATGATTCTTCCTGCATTTCTAACAGCCTCTTCTATACTAATATGATAAGATAAAAATGGCATATCTCCAACAATCAAACTGTTCTTTGCGCCCCTTGCAACCGCTCTACAATGATGAATAATATCATCTACTGTCACCTCAAGGGTGGATTCATAGCCTAGCACAACCATGCCTAGAGAATCTCCTACCAAAATTCCCTCTACTCCTGCTTCATCAATTAATTTAGCTATTGAATAATCATAGGCTGTTAACATTGTTATTTTTTCATTTCTTTTTTTACTTTCTAGAAAAGATGCTACTGTAAATTTTTTGCTCATAACCTACTTGTCTCCTCTCAAAGTATTTTTTCATCAAAAAACCTCTTTCTACTTTTTAAAAATCAGATAGAAAGAGGCTAAATGTCGTTAATAAGCCCATAAAAAAACCTTTTTGAGCAATGTCAAAAAGGTATCATGAACTACTTATACCTCTGTCTCTGTCCTGTAAGGCTCAAAGCAGAAAAACGAAATTCTTTTCAGTTTTTTATAAAGCTACATTGCAAATCTATGGTGTATGGTTCTTATGATACCATCACATTACTATCTTAACATAACTAGTATATCAATTTCAATAAAAGCTCAAGAATTCACTTGGACTCATTTTTGATATATATCTATACCACATCATCAACAGATTTTTACGTATCAGTTATTCACTATTTTTTCTAGCATACTTTAAACAAACAGTAGTTCTTAAAATTCTAACCAAAACACCCTTAAGTAGCTACAAAATATATTGTTATATATCTACTTAAGGGAAAGTGTATAACGTTCTAACCTATATTCATCCTATCTCTATTTTATATAATCCGTATACAAAATTGTGGACATGAAACCATACAATATCCACACTGTATACATTTAGATAGATCAATTGATGCTTTATTAGAATCATCAAAGTCAATGGCCTCACTATGGCAGATGCCTATGCATTTCCCACAGCTAATACACATATTCTGTAAAACTCTTGGATTTTTCTTATTTCTAATACCAATAATCCCTTCTAAATCCTTTTCGTTATTGAAATACTTTATATTATATAACACTTCCTCTTTACTAACCATGCCTATCGCAACAGCTTGGGAACCCTCTACTGATCTTCCGAAATCCACACTGCTGTTATATTCATCTATTAAGGTCCCGCCTCCCAAAACTTTCATAAGATAAATACCTTTTCCATTTTGAGCGCACAAGCTTATTGCCCTTTTCATATCCTCAGCTGATCCTTCTATAATTCCACGACCCACTTTATTAATTAGTGGAAATACCACGTCTATCTCATTTCTTTGAGCGGCTATTTCTACAACTTTTACATTATGGGTTGCTATGCCTACAGCCTTAATAATGCCTTTGGCTTTATAATCAAGCAAACACTGTAAAGCTCCTTTACGCACCTCAAAAACATCTGTTTGTACTTTTGCTGCATGAAGATGAAAAATTTCAATATAATCTATCCCCATTTCTTCTAGTGCTTCTACTATCGCTTGTTCCATTTCTTCATATGTAGCAACATTAGACTTAGAGGCTATTACGGGACGAATATTCGTTTTTTCTATAGCCAGTTTAATATGGGAATATGTCTTATACATCTGTGCTGTATCTAAAAAATTGACGCCATTTTCAAGGGCATAAGCAATTATCTCAGCAGATTCTTCAACAGGAAGATTTTTTTGAAGAGGTCCGACTGGTAAAACACCAAAACATAATTCCGTCACTTCTATACCTGTATTACCTAACTTCTTCTTTTTCATGTTTTCTACCTCCATTCTAGAAAAATATTCATCAGCATTTAATTCTATATTAGAATCTATTCATGAACACTTTGAGGATTTTTTATAGTTCTTTCATAGTTCATTGTCTATTATCCTAAGTATAAATGATTATATCACAAAAGTAGAAGAAAGTCGGAATCCCTTCTTCTACTTTACAAGTATTTACATATAAATGTAAGGAATATCTAGTTTATTTTACTAACAAATTCGGTAGCCATAAAACCGTTTGTGGAATATATGTAACCATTGCTAGTACAATAAGAAGTGCTATCAACAGAGGAATTAAATCTTTCATCATATCCTTTAAAGATACTTTTGCAATAGAGCTCGATACGAACAAGCAAACACCTAAAGGCGGTGTACACATTCCTATGGTCAGGTTCACTGATAAAATCAATCCAAAATGTATAGGATCTATTCCAAATTTTGTAGTTAACGGTAGAAATAATGGTGCAAATATTACTAAAGCACTTACTGTATCAATAAATGTTCCTGCAATCAATAAAATGATATTAATAATTAACAATAATATAATCTTATTATGTGCCACCTCTCCAAGCAAGGCAGTAACCTGCTGAGGTAGTTGATTGATGGTAAGTACCCATGTAAACAATGATGCAAAGGCTACAACAATAAGAACAATACCTGTTGTTTTTGCTGTATCTAATAGTAATTCATAAATCTTTTTCATTGTTAGTTCTTTATATACAAAGAGTCCGATTACCAAGGAATATGCTACTGCAATTGCTCCTGATTCTGTTGCTGTAAATACGCCACTCATAATCCCACCAATAATAATAATTGGCGTTAGCAGTGCTAAAAATGCATCTTTCCCATATTTTATAATATCACTTAATGGCGCTCTTTTGTCTCTACCACGATAATTTCTTTTCTTTCCAATAATGTAACTAAACACCATTAGAGCAAGTCCCATCAAAATTCCAGGTACAAACCCACCTATAAACAATTTTGCTACACTGGCATTTGCAATAACGCCATATAACAAGAGTGGTATGCTCGGTGGTATAATAGGACCGATAGAACCTGCCGTAGCTAATAATGGAGCTGCAAATTCTGCGTCATATCCTTGCTGAACCATCAAAGGAATCATAAGTCCTCCGATAGCTGCTGTAGCAGCTATCGCTGACCCTGTAATCGCTGCAAAAAACATACAGGCTAATACACTTACCATGGCAAGGCCACTAGGGAAATGTCCAATTAATGCATCAGAAAAACTAACCAGTCTCTTTGACATACCCCCTTGAAACATAAGCCCTCCTGCAAAAACGAACAATGGAATTGCTACAAGTGGAAAACTGTCAGCTCCTGTAAACATTCTTTGTACTACAACCATCAATGGCAGCTTCATTGCTATTACACCGCCTAGAGACACAAGTCCTAAAGAAAAACTAATAGGAATGCCAACGATAAATGCAATAAATAATATAAAAATGATACCTACACCCATATCTGCTCCTCCCTTCTAGCTCTTTGCCTTAAGTTGTTTAAATTGTTCCACCATATGCTGGATAAGATAATAAAACATTAATAGTGCACTTAGAGGAACACTGAAGTAATATACGGACATTGGCATCTGGACATAAGGTGCTCCTTGCGTTAGTCCAGTTTGAGTAAACTGCATTCCTAAAACAAATAAGAATACAAAGAATCCCAACAGCAACATATTAATCCCAATACCAACAATATTTCTTGTTCTTTCTGGAAGCGCATTAAATACAACATCAACATTTAAATGACCTTTTTCTCTCATGCCTAATGCAGCCCCTAGAAATACCGTATAGACAAAAGCCAAACGAATTATATCGGTACTCCATGGGATACCCAATTTAAATACAAATCTTGAAATAACCTGTAAAAAGGTAACAACAAAAACGATTGCAACTGACAGGGCCAAACCTGCATCCAATATTTTGTCTACTACGCTATTTAACTTAGACAATGTCGTCCACCTCCGCTATTATAATATTGACACCACATTCCTGTGGTGCCAATTTAGAATGTTATTGAACGCCCTTCACAAGTTCTACCAATTCTGGTTGTACAATGTCTTTTACTTTATCTAGAGTCGGAATATCTTTTGTTGCCTCTATAAAACTTTGTCTATCCGGCTCAGTGACAACCATTCCCTGTTCCTTTAGGAATTTAATATGCTCTTCATCTTGATTCGCAATTAGCTCTCTTTGGTATACCTTCATTTCATCTACTGCCTCTTGAACCAATGCTTGATCCTCTGGTGATAATCCATCAAAGAAATCTTTATTCATTAGTACGCTACCAGGAGCATATGTATGGGCATCTAAAGTTAAATACTTTTGTACTTCATAGAATTTCATCGAGTGAATTGTTGCTAGTGGGTTCTCTTGTCCATCAACTACCCCTTGCTGTAATGCCGTATATAATTCATTGAATGGAATAGGTGTTGCAGTCCCCTTTAGTTCTTCAATTAATGCAAACCAGATAGGTGCCTCCTGTACTCTTATTTTTAAGTCCTTCATATCTGCTACTGATTTAATATCTGTTTTGTTATTTGTAAAATGTCTAAAGCCAAGTTCAACAAAGCCAAGATGTTTAAATCCTTTGTCTTCGAATTTAGGATTTAATTCTTCTGATAATGCACCATCTAATGCTTTATATACATGCTCTCTATCTCTAAATAGATAAGGAATGCTAAATACTTGTGTCTCTGGTACCCATGCTGGAAGAGCTCCGTCCGATGTTACTGTTGTCATCTGGATTGTTCCCATTTTTACGCCTTCTGCCATTTCCCTTTCACCGCCGAGCTGTGCGTTAGGAAATAATGTAACCTTGATTCTTCCATCACTTTTTGCTTCAATGATTTCTTTAAATTTTGCTGCAGCAATGGTGTACTGATGTTCATCCGGACCAACTGTGGCATATTTGATTTCTACACTTTTTTGTTCTCCACCTTGATCTTCTGATGCAGCTGGAGCTTGGTTTGAACTTGAACATGCTGTACCAAACAATAATGCTAGGGCCATTAATAGAGCAATGATTCTTATTTTTTTCATAAGTATTTCCCCCTTCATATTATTTACTTATAATGGATCATTAAAATCCACTACATTCTTTGTTAGCAATGCTTATTCACCAATTACTTCTATTTTATATTCATGGCTTAATTTTCTTCCTAAAACCTCATCTTTCAATTCGCATCTGAAATGTTCTCCATATACAAATCCATTAAGTGCAGGAACGGTACCTGAAAACATAATCATATTATTCATGTCAGAATAAGATTTTTTCACTTCTTCAAGGATTTGTTCTACCGGCAGAATCTCACTGATTTTCCCATTTTGGTATAATAATTCTTCTCCATTATGGATTTGCCAAGAAATAAGCTTTAAATCATCCCAATGGTCTTTTACTTCATCATATAACCATAATTCCTTTGCTAGTGGTTTTGCACAAATTTGTTTTGATTTTGCAATCCCTACAGCTTCTAAAGCTCTGTCCGTATGATCACTACCTAAACCTATATATACATTTTCATCTTGTAAGATAATAACGAACTCCACTTCACCACTAGATTCTTTTCCAAGTACTTGAATGTAGTCATCATTGGTTACCAGTAAATCAGCACAAGGGTAAAGCGTTGGAATGCTTTCTGGTGCTTTTACACCAATTTCTTCTAATTCATGGATATGCTCCATAACTTTTTCTTGATCTCTGCCAGCAAACCCGATGGCTAACACTTTATCAAAATTTATACTAATATCCTTTTGTCCTTCTTTTGTAATTAAAGTAAAGTCCATTGCCTTCATGTTTATCGCTCCTTATAGTTCGTAATATTGAGGTTTTCTGTCATTAAATACATTGATTCTGTTTCGTATATCTTCTACAATCGAGAAATCTGCTTCTGCTGTGACAACTTTTTCTTCCTCTTCTCCATTCGTTAATACATTTCCCCACGGATCTATAACCATGGAATTTCCACAGAATTTTAAGTCTCCTGCTCTGCCTACTCCGTTAATTGCTGCTACGAACATTTGGTTTTCAATAGCTCTTGCTCGTGCCAGCGTTTTCCAGTGTTCTAGCCTTGGATGGGGCCACTGTGCAGGTATAAAAAGAATTTGGATTCCTTTTAAAGCTAAAGTCCGGGCAAGCTCTGCAAATCTTATGTCATAGCAGATTATAATGCCTGCCTTGATACCATCTAGTTCAAAAGTACATACCTTTGTTCCGCCTTCAAAATATGTATGCTCTCCTGAAGGTGAAAAACCATGAATTTTATCATATTCACCTACACATTCACCTTCTCGATTCAATACAAAGGCAGTATTATAGATTTTTCCGTCTTTATTATTTGCGACTGAACCACCTACAATATTCACATTATGTTTTTTCGCTAAACAACTTAATAATTTCATCGCCTGTCGCCCATTAACATCTGCCAACTCCAATAGGTTTTCTTTAGGAAAGAATCCTACATTCCAGGTTTCACATAAACATATAATATCAGGATTTTCCTTTGCAGCTTCCTCTATCATTTTTTCTACCTTTTTTCTATTTTTATCAGGATTGGCAAGAGCAACATCCATTTGAACTAATGAAATCTTCTTTTTCACAGCACGCCCCCCTCTTTTTTGATATTTATTTAAGCTTCTTCTTGCATTTGACTTTCTTGAAATCTCTTAGAGATATTATCATTTGTTAGGAGAATATGTTCTTTCATTGCATTGATCGCTTTTTCTTTACTTCTTTCTTTTAGTGCATTCAAAATGTAAGTATGTTCATCGAGTGTCTCCATATATCGATTGACATCTTTAACAGCTTGAACACCTATCCTTCTTATTGTGTCACTTAAATTATTTAGCATATCAATTAATAATTTATTATCAGTAATTTGGGCAATTATCATATGGAACTCTCTATCCACTTTGATAAAAGCATCTGCTTGATAATCCTCACGTAGCTTTTCTTGTTTTAAAAGAACATCCGAGAGGGCTTCTAGTTCCTCTTCAGTAATCTTGTCTACAATAAGCTCTATAGCAAGCGTTTCTAATGCCAGCCTCACTTGAAAAACTTCAGTGAGTGCCTTCTCCGTAATAGGATTTACATAAGCCCCTTTCCAGGGCTCTACAATAACCCAGCCATCATTTACTAGCATTTGCAGCGCTTCTCTTACAGGCGTCCTACTGATGCCTAATTCTTCTGCTAATTTCCTTTCATTCAGTAATTCACCTGGTTTAATTTTTTGCGCAATAATTGCTGATTTTAATTCTTTATACACTTTTTCTTTGTATGATATTGCTTTTTCAATTTTTTGCATTTGACCGGTCCTCCAAAACAAATTAATTGAGCTTACATGATGTAAGCATGTAATATATGATATGTGATATGTGGTATACCAGTTATGCTTTTATAATACTACAAATTTTAATAATTTTCCACATTATTTGGCTATTTTAAAAGTTTTTTTTTAAAGTACCAACGTAAACCCTTCTATCGTAGCAAATATGCTCTACTCCTCTATTCCATAATTTTAAATTTTTCAATATTTAAATATGCTCTATTTTACATCTTCTTTGGAATTTTTTTTCTTATGTGAGTGAAGTTCTATTTTGGGGTAAATACTAACTAAAAGGAGGGATGTCTGTGCGCGTACGATTAGGATATGTTGCAATTGCCTTAAAGCTTCCTAAAATCACATCTTCAAGTCAGTTGACTTATGCACGATATCAAAAACTACTTTTAGAAGATGAAAAAATTAATGAATTAAAAAGAGTTACACGGTCAAATGTAGAAGATTTGTATAAAATCCTTTTATATAATGTAGAAAACCATATTCATTTTTATCGAATTACCTCAAGACTCATACCCCTCGCTACTCATCCTGAGGTAACAAACTGGAAATACAGAACCTATTTTAAAGAAGATTTTAAAAGAATCGGAGAACTGGTCACCCAGCATCACATGCGGGTAGATACCCACCCTGATCATTTTAACGTGTTGAATAGTACTAATAAAGATGTGGTGGAAAAAACAAAAAAAGAATTAGCGCTTCATCATGATCTGTTTGAAGATATGTATTATCCTCAAGGTAAAATGGTTCTGCATATAGGCAGTGGTCAAGGTGGAAAAGACAAGGCGATAGAACGTTTTATCCATAACTTTCATACCCTTCCTTCTGCTGTTGGCCGCCGCTTGATACTTGAAAATGATGATAAGCTATTTACCGTAAAAGAAGTACTATCTGTTTGTCAAGCTGTAAAAGTACCTATGGTGTTAGACATTCATCATCATCTTTGTAACAACGAGGATATTGCTCTAGAAGAAATTTTGCCCCAATTCTTTAAAACTTGGGAAGGGGAATTTTTTTCACCTAAAATACATATTTCTAGTCCAAAGGAAGGGGGAAAAGATAGAAAGCATGCTGACTATATTGTTCCCCATAATTTTATTAACTTTATTGAAAAGTGTAAGTCTTATGATCAGAATATTGATGTCATGATTGAAGCCAAACAGAAAGATCTCGCATTGTATAAACTAGTAGAAGACGTAAAGACATTAAAGCCTGATTGGCAATGGATAGACAAAACAACATTGGAGATATAAGTTTTATGTAAAACAAAAACACCTCACCATGTCAATGATGAGGTGCTTTCCTCTTCGTTACTATTGTGGTTTTGCAATCAACCATTGTTGCTTGGACTGAGTTTCTGGAAGGATATGTCCATCAAACCACATATAGAAAAATCTTTCAGCTGGTACGATAAAATAGCCCTCTTGTTTGTGGTCGCTGGTATCATAGGCATCTGCAAATATAATTACATCATCCCCAAAATGCTCCGTTCCCATGGTGTCATACCCTATAAGCACTTTCCAGTGCCCACCCCAATCTATATCTTCTATCATGATAGGTGTGTTGCTTTTAAGATTTTTTATCACCCAATCCCTAAACTTTGTTGGGTCATCAAATGTATAACCACCTTCTAGCTTGCCCTCTGTAAGACTTGATTGGACATCCCATCCTATATGGGCAAAAAATTTAACCATTCTATCCGTAGATGTTCCCCATTCTCCTCTTTCATTGGCAACTCCAGGTTCTACTGTATTATCTCCATCCAAATCCTTATGTGCTTCCATTATCTCAGCGATCTTTAATTCATCCCATTCTGCTACACCATAATGATTTAGTACCATTAAAGCAGAAGCTGGCCCACAGGACCATTCTGTAGTTTGCTGATATGTACGAAATGCTTCAATTATTGTCAGGTTTTCATCAGACTTCATATGAAAATAGTCTAGATGTGTAAAATATTTGGAGTCCTCATGATCTCCCATATTTTTATATGCTGAAGATCCTGAG
Organism: Clostridiaceae bacterium 35-E11; assembly: GCA_038396625.1. Lineage (GTDB taxonomy): Bacteria > Bacillota > Clostridia > Peptostreptococcales > Thermotaleaceae. Next base: position 1,403,256 of record CP121688.1, on the reverse strand, counting down.
GTTTCTGTATCATAACCTTCGGGATAAGCGATTCGATTATCCACAGTTAATTTATCTGTGTTTTGTTCAGAAGCAGTTTGAGCCTTTCCATTCTTAGCATCAGCGTTTACCTTTTGATCCGCATTAACACTTATAGCAAATCCACTTGCCAAAAGTAATACCAAAATAATTAATAGTGTTTTTTTCAATTCTTATCATCTCCCTAAATATTTTTATTTTTGTATACAAATTAATTATATTTCCTCTTCTGCTAATGTCAATATATTTAAAATATGATTTTTATATTATTGGGTAGATTGGATAAGCCAGCAAAGATATTCGTTCAAGTGGATCAAAATTATTTTTAACAGCTATTATCTTGAAATGAATTTATTCATTATTTACCTCTTGCTGGATTGTAAATTTTATATTATACTAAAAATTTATTAATTAATAGCTGGAAAAGTCGATGTTTTTCCCTCTCTGTCCAATGATATCATGAAGAATTGGTCTTGGACAGGAGGACTGCATCACAATTGCTAAGATTCTAATTTGGACTGCCTAAATCCTATGCCTTTGTAGAGACGAGTTGTTTGTCATCAATCAAATTTCCATCTTCGTCATATTCTGCATTGGGCAGATATTTTCCTATATACCCCCAAAGGATTGTAAAGAAAAGTGATCCCCAGCAGCCAAATACAAAGGGAAGATATGACCATGGTGCTACACCTAATGATGAAATTACTAAAAGAGCTCCGCCACTCCACGGACACATTGCTCCAAAATATGCACTACCTTCTGTTATTGTCCTAGAAAGATTTATGATATCTAGTCCTTTCCTTTTATAAGCTTTTTCATACATTCTACCATTCAAAATAATAGATACATAAACGCTCGAACTTAAAAATACCGTAGCTATTGAAGTAATGAGAGAACACAATATGAGAGAACCAGTGCTCTTAATGATTTTAAACAGTTTTTCCATGATGGCATCAAGCACACCAATTTTTTCAATAAGTCCCGCAAAGGTAAAGGCCGCAAACAATAACATAACAAGCCCTGCTATTGACATTGCACCTCCCCTAGATAGCAAAGAGTCAATAACCTCAATTCCCGTCTCTGAAACATACCCCTTCCAAATGATACCTGTAAGAGCTGCAAAGGTTTTTCCTTGGAATATCATAGCCTCTACCATGCCTATACCAACACCTATGGAAAGTACAGGAAGTATGGAAAATTTTAGAGCAGCCATCACGAATACAAAGATAACTGGAATTAGTAGTAAAATGTTAAAATTAAAGTTTGAAGAAAGACCATTCATTAATTCGGCAACAGCCGTAGTATCAGCGCTTTGACTTGTTGAAAGTATAAATCCCATTGCTAGAAATCCAATACCAGCAAGTATTGCACCAAATCCCGAAGTTGGAATCATATTCGCAAACAATTTTATAATATGCTGACCAGTAGATGCAGCAGAAAGATTGGGCGTATCAGAAAGTGGAGACCATTTATCCCCTAAGAAACAGCCCGATACGATAGCTCCTGCAGCCATGGGCAATGGAATACCAATACCTGTAGAGATACCTCCAAGAGCAAGACCAAGAGAGGTGAGAATCGCCCAACTAGATCCAGTAACCATACTAGCAATTGCCGTCAATAGGAAGGCTGCAAACAAAAATATAGATGGATGAATAATTTTTAGGCCCATGTAAATCATGTATGGAATTGTACCACTGGCGATCCATGATGCACTAACAAAGCCAACTAGCATTAAAAAATATAAAGCAGGCATTGCTGTTTTAACAACATCTAATACACTTACAAACATGTCATCCCATTTAAAACCTAATAATATACCATAAACAGCACAGACAATGGCGCAGTATAAAACCCCCATGGCAGTTGGCGCTTTTGCAATCAGTGCCGTCCAAATCATTATACCCACAATAACAATAAGCAGTATCATAGCCTCAGAAAATGTAACTTTTCTCGGTGTGCTTGGAGTTTCAGATTCTTTTATATTTTTATTTTTAAACATATCATTACGCTCCTTTCAATCATTTTAATCACGCATTAGATATTTTTAAAGTCTTCTTTTGTGTATCATCATATAACTGAATAGAGGCTAGTAGTCATTTTACTAGCCTCTATTGTCTAAGTTATCTAGAAATCTGTCTCCATAAGAGGCAACACGATACCTGCATTTTTTTCTACCGCCTTTTCATAAATATACTGCCCGAGAGATATGTCCTCAGCTGCAATACCAACGTTAAAAGCTAGAATAATTTCACGATCATTTTCTCTACCAGGCTTACCATTAACAAGTTCACCAAGCTCACAGTAGAATGATGGTAGCCCACCGGCAAAAGCACCGGTTGTTGCATAGGAGGATGTCTGATTAAGATCATCGGTAATGACCTTATCCGATCCATGTATAATTTCTGCAGGCCAAGCACGCCCCGCCTCCAGACCAGCACCAAGCATTCCAGGTTTTAATGCCTCTGCTGGAATAATAGGTTTATGTAGTTTTTGTGTGCAAGTAACAATAATGTCTACATCTTCTACTGCTTCAGCAATAGAGGTAAACTTTTTCACCTTAACATTACTTTTTTGAGGCATTCTAGCAACGTAATCATCAAGTACCTCTTCCTTAATGTCAAATATGTGACACTCTTCAAGGGATGGCAATACATGCTTAATAGCAAGCAAATGCATTTTACCTTGTACACCTGCCCCTATTATGGCAACTTTTTTGGAATTATTTTTGGCACAGTATTTTACCGTGACAGCTGTAGCAGCAGCAGTTCTAACAGCCGTAATCCAGCGGCAATCCATGACAGCTGTCGGTACACCTGTTATCGGACAGTTCATGATTTGGACACCTAGTATCTGCGGCAAATCATGCTTGTAGTTTTCGGGATATCCGCTTACCCATTTGATGCCACATGCATCCATGCCCTTTAGAAATACAGGCATTTCGTGGATAAAAGCGTCCTGACGAGTGTGTACACCACGCTTAGGAGGATTTTCAATGGTACCATTAGCTTGTTCACTAAGGGCCATCTCTACCCTTTTAATAATCTCCTCCCAGCCAATGTCTAAAGATAAGATGTCTTCTTGTGATAGGTAACGCAGTTCTACTTTTTTCATCATTTTACCTCCAATACATTAATATTTTTTTGCATAGCAAAAAGTATTGATATATATGAAGGTATAATATATAATAAAAAGACAAGTCATTGAAGATGATCTTTTCCTGTATGTCTGCCGCCAAGCTAAATATAGGTCAAGGTCATTTTCTTTTTATTATGGTATTATACCGTTCAAACTCAACTGGTCTAATGTTGTTTGATTATGTCTCTCAATGGCTTCCACACTAGCATCAACATCTCTAGCCTTTAATGCATTTAAGATTTGGGTATGCTCTTTTAAGGCATCCGAATCATCTGTTGACGTAAACATAAAGTTGTCGTAAAAAATAAGGTATACATTACTTTTTTCAATAAGCTCATAAATATATTTTTGGTAAACAGTGTTCTTTGAAGCTGTTGCAATGGTCATATGAAACTCATCATTTATTTTTATAAATTGATAGAGATCTTTGCGCGCATGTGCTTCAATCTCCTGATGTAAAAGTTCTTCTAGTCTTTTTAATTGCTCATCAGTGAGATTTGTACAGGCTATCCTTATTGCCGCAGATTCAATGACTTTCTTGCATTCATATACGGCTTTTACTTCCTCACGTGTAGGGCTTGATACAAACGCTCCATGATTAGGAATAATCGTAACAATTCCTTCATAATTCAGTCGCTTCAGTGCTGCTCTGATAGGTGTTCTGCTTATACCTGTACTCTCTGCTAGTTGAGATTCTACGATGGGAGAGTTGGGAAATAGTTCTTTTCTGATGATTTTGTCTTTTAAAAGTGTATATATATAATCTTCAGGTCTTACTTGTTCTTCCTGCATGAAATCACATCCTATTTATAAAAATTATATTTAGAATATCTAAGTCTTAAAAATATAGTAGATGAACTATTATTGAATAGATTATTATAAGTATAGTAAATTAAGGCATTAATACACTATTTTTTATGCGCTCGTAAAACAAAGTACTTTTTTCTGTTTGTATAAGTTCAATAATAATTATGTGTAATCTCATTATAACATTAGTATACAACATTGTATACTATTTTGTATTATAATTTTAAAAAAATTTTGAATATTTTGTAATGATTTCATCACTCAGAATGGGTTTGGGATTTGACTAGCAAACTAGCACTATTTTGTATAACCTTTCTTTGTAAATGCTATCCATCGTTTAAAAAATGTATCTAAAAAATTATAGTTCTTCTAAACTTTTTACTAGGATTACTCGTCTAATTAATAAAGACTTATTTTCAAAGGAGGACATACAAGTGAAAAGATGGATTGTTTTGTCGATGATGTTCTTGTTAATAGCTACGGTCATCTTAACAAGATGTAGTACAAAAACAGAGGTGTCAGATAAAGAACCTAACGCTTCCTAACAAGTAGAAGAAAAGGCTGTAGAAGTAGAAACAGCAGCCCAAAATGAAACAATGTTACCCGAAGATGTATCGCTGATTTTAGGAAAAAATTACAAAGAACTACAAAAACAAAAAGGATTAGGAGAAAAAGAATATATGGGAGAGGCCTTAATAGGTTTAATTTACGAAGAAAAGTGGTTTGATTGGAATGAAAAGGTGAAAGCTACTTATGGTATAGGAGATGGACCCACCAAAGATCAAATTACGAGTATCAACTTTGAATTCGCTAAAGGCACTGATGATGATCAACTCATTGAACAAATTTCAAAATATCTTGGTGAAGGAGAAAAACATGAGGGTGGTGAAACCAATAACTATTATATCGTATGGAAACAAGATGATGTATTCTATTATCTCACAGGCTATGACTATCTAGTGATGTCTGTTTATAAAGAAGAATAGTTGATAAAATAAAAACAGGAGAAAAATCCTGTTTTTATTTTTAGATTTAAATCATATTCCTAAAACTTTTTGATACGATTATTTGTCTAATAAATAGAAACTAGTTTCTGAAAGAAAGTGAAGAATTAAGTATTGAAATTGTCAAAAAAGCTATCAAGGGAGATGAGGCAAGCTTTGTAGCTTTAAAGGAACCTGCACAAGTGGTTATTTCCTTAAAGTGTTCAAGGTCCAATAAAAAATGCAAAGGTTTATTCTATAAGAAGTGATTCCTATGATTATGGAGAAACATTAGGCCATCTAGAGGAAACATTATTTGAGTTGAAAGACAAACGGATTTTAAAAGACGAAAAAGGGAAATTCTGTGTAGAAGTAAAATACTTCGCAAGCTTCGATGAATCAAAGAAAAAAATGGAAGAATTTCAGGAGAAATATCCTATCTTACGTGGTTTCCATATTGAAGAAAGAAATCCTTTAGACTTGCCAAAAAATATGGAACAATAAGTACGTGTCCTCTATTTGCAAACACACAAATAGAGGATTTTTGTTGTTTAGTCTTTCTCTAGGTCAAATCTTCTCCGTATATTCCTACGGTTTGGAAGAACGGTACAAACCCCTGCCCTTTCCATTCAAGGGAAGTCTGGACATATCCTAGTCCATCTGCATTGTATCTTCCTGCAATCCGCTGCTCTGCATATAATTCATAGTCATCATCTCTTTGAAAGTCAATAGGATATAATCCTCCCAATGGATTTACCCATCCTTTAATGGGTTCTTTCAATTTACCATTTTTATCGTAAATCTCTGATAAATAGTCTTTTCCCTTGTAGGTAATATCAATTATATATCTAGTATTCGTATTTTTACTAATAATCTCTACCTTATAGTTATCTTGATAATTTACTTCATATATATATGCTGCATTAAATTGTTCAAAATCAAAGATCATCTTAGGTTGATTCTTTACAAATGAATACATGTAATAAAAAGCATACCCTCCACTTCCCCCAGAATCTATGCTGATAAGAATATCATCTACCTTATCTCCTGTAAAATCTCCTAAAAATAGCGTTGGCCCATAACCTGCATTTTCTTTCAGCTGAATGGTGGTCTCACGGCTGGTTTTTCCATCTATAATCTTTAGTCGTATATGATCTCTGAATGGACTTCCTGTTCCATAGGGTAAATTTCCTATTAAATACACATAGTCTATGACCCCGTCCCCATTGACATCTCCTTTTTTAAAATCTAATATATACCCATTTGTAGAATTCATCCCCATATTTTTTGGAAAATACATTGGATAATAATGCATATTCTATCTCCTTTCCGACATTAAACTTACTGATATAATATGCATGATTGACGAATTTGCTCCCCAAAGTCTGCCTTTACAAAAACATCCTAAATATTTTCTCACTGAATAAAATAAATGATATTCAATTTTAACGAAGGTTCGATCTTGTCTATTCTTTGATAATTATATATAAAAAAGTTGTATAACAATTCATAAGAAATTGCCATACAACCTTATGCTAACTTTATATAATTTTTTGTTTATAGTTTAAATCCCCCAATCATTTCACTTAATTTCTCAGCTAATGCTGATAGATGATCTGCATTTTGAGATACTTTTGCTATGACACTATTTTGCTGTTGTGCAGAAGCAGCGGTCTCTTCTATTGCAGCAGAGTTTTGTTCTGCTATAGAAGACATTTTTTCTATTTCATTGTCAATTTTATTACTATTTTCAGCGATATTTCTAAGATTGCCCGACACAACCTCTACGCTTTCTGCCATTTCAGAAACTTTTAAAGTGATCTCTTCAAATGTTTTTCCCGTTGCTTTTATTTGACCTGTTCCTTTTTCTGCTTCTATGCATCCTTTTCCTAATGAATTAGCTACTGATTTAGATTCTCCCTATTAGATGCTTCAATCAGTGTACTTAATTCTTTACTGTCGTTTGTAATTTCGATAGAGGATGCTGCTTGCTCTTATGCACCCGCTGCTATTTGTTGCATAGCTGCTGCAACCTGTTCACTACCCATTTTGACTTCAGTAGTCTTTCTTGCAAAATCTTCACTTTGTCTTTTTAGTTCTATATTGATATAATTAATCAGTTTTTACAGAATTTTGTATAATATTATTCATTTCTTAAATATTTTCTCTATTATTTTTTTTAATCTCATATAATTTATACTTCATTTATCTTTGTTCTAGCATTTCCAAAATATTTAAAATGTAAAATGATCGCAGTTCATCATAGGGGTTTACTCCCGAAATTTCTCTTCTTTACAATTAAGGTAACAAATATTTTCTCACTGAATACAATAAACTATATTGAATTTTCAACACAGGGAGGAATACGCATGCCAAAAGAAAAGGTGGTTGAAATTAAAAATGTATCTATGAATTATCATACATTAGAAGGTGAAACCTTTGCTCTTCAAAACTTATCTTTTGATGTTTACAAAGGTGAGATTGTGGTAATCGTAGGTCCTAGTGGATGCGGAAAATCAACAGCCCTATCGATTATATCAGGATTGATTAAACCATCTTCTGGAAAAGTTTTTGTCAATGGGGAACCTGTCATAGGCACTAGTAAATTCATAGGATACATGTTTCAAAAAGATAATTTATTCGAATGGCGAAACATACTCCATAATGTATTGATCGGATTAGAAATACAAGATAAATTAAGCGAAGAAACAAGAGCAAGAACAGAAAAGTTATTGGATACCTATGGACTAAGGGAATTCAAATCTCATTATCCCAGCCAACTATCTGGTGGTATGCGCCAAAGGGTTGCCTTGATAAGAACCTTAGCTATAGAACCAGAATTGCTATTATTAGATGAACCATTTTCTGCCCTTGACTATCAAACGAGGCTTGCAGTGGCAGATGATATCGGAACCATCTTAAAACAAGAAAAGAAAACTGCCATTATGGTGACGCATGACATAGCAGAAGCTATATCTATGGCAGATCGAATCATTGTACTAACCAAAAGGCCTGCTTCTGTAAAAAGTACCCACGAAATCCAATTAACCCTTGAAAATAAAAGAACGCCACTTTCTTCTCGAGAAGCTCCTGAGTTTAGACACTATTTTAATACTATATGGAAGGAGCTGGATGTGCATGTCCGATAAAATTAATTGTAATCAATTGGAAAAAAACGTTGATTATGGATTTTCTAAGGAACATTTTATTTTTATTTGCAAGCATAAAAGAAGAAAAAGATTCATTTTCTTTACACAGATTTTTTTAATTGTTCTTGTATTTGCACTATGGGAACTGGCAGCAAAGTTGAACTGGATTGATACCTTCCTCACTAGCTATCCTTCTCAAATGTGGCATCTATTTATCAAACTTGCACAAGATGGTTCATTACTGAAACATATTGGTGTTAGCAGTTTTGAAACAGTCATTGGTTTTGTATTGGGTACTTTACTAGGTACCATTATCGCCGTGTTATTATGGTGGTCTGATTTTATTTCAGAGGTATTAGATCCATATATGGTGGTATTAAACGCCTTACCCAAAACAGCCCTAGCACCCATTATTATTCTGTGGGCAGGCGCAGGGATTACTGGAATTATTGTTACTGCAATGACCGTATCCATTGTCGTTACCATCCTAGGTGTGTACGGAGGATTTAGAGAAGTTGATGAAGATAAAATCAAAATGCTTCAAACCTTTGGTGCCAGTAAGATGCAAATATTGCGCAAAGTGATTATTCCCGCAAGCATTCCTACTATTATTAATGCCCTTAAGATTAATGTAGGTTTATCATGGGTTGGTGTCATCGTGGGAGAATTTATGGTATCTCAGGCAGGAATCGGTTATCTGATTGTTTATGGAAGTCAAGTTTTCAAGCTAGATTTGGTAATGACCAGTGTTATCATTTTAGCTGTGTTAGCCGCTATCATGTATCAAGGGGTGGCTTTGCTAGAAAAAAAATTGATGAAATGGCGATAAAAAATGCAGGGAACCCCCTGCATTTTTTATCGCCTGCTGCAATATAATTCTGGTTCAGGTATAAACCTGCTTTTTTCTCCTACATAATACAGTGCCAATCTGTGAAGGGCTCTCGTACAAGCAATATATAAAAGCTTTTTATCTATTTCATTGAGGTAACGCTCACTGGATGTGTTATAAACGATCACAGCATCAAATTCTAAACCCTTTGCCACATAGGCAGGAAGAATCATCACCCCTGTCTCTACCTCATCCTCTTTGGAACTAATCAATCTAATAGCTAAGTATTCTTTCATTCGGTGATAGAGTTGATGGGCTTCTTTAATGGTTTTACAAATTACGGCGATGGTTTCGTATCCTTCTTTAGTGAAGGTTTGTATATTTTTTACAATGGCATCTTCCATAGCTTCGATGCTGTTTTCTACTAGGACAACAGGTTTTTCTTCATATCTTTCAAAGCTGACGCAGTCTTGTGGAAGATTCAATATTTTTTGCGAAAACCTGCTAATTTCATAGGTGGATCGATAACTTTTGTTTAGATGTAAATGAACCGATTTGCTTTTATCTAAAATTTCATCAATGACATCATAAAGAGAAACCTCCACATCCTTATCAATAGACTGATGGATATCTCCTAGTATAGTAAAACGACTTTCTTTAAACAACAGCTTAAAAACCCCATACTGTATAGGTGTGTAGTCTTGCGCTTCATCAATCACCACCTGTTTGATTTCTGAAAAAATGTCATTTCCTTCTATCTTTAATTTAAGATATAACAGCGGCCCACAATCTTCATAGGCAATGAAACCCTTCTCTAGATTTTCTTGAGTAGTTTTTATAATTTCTGCTATCTCTTCAGGAAGCATCAAATCCTTTGCAAATTTAAGAAACAGCCTATCTTCCTTAAATAGTAAATGATAGACTTCAAAAAAATCAATCTGTGTAAAGCTTCGCATGCTCTTTAATAGGGTCTTAGATTCCTTTATGGACAATAACCTGCTAAAAGACTTTACTTCTAATTCATGTCCATCCATTCTTTGGACAAGCTTTTCAATTTTTTTCAGCCTTTCTTTTCGTAATGGATGAATTTTATTCAACATCATACTTTCCATTCTTCTTAATCTTTTTGCCGCAGGTCTGCCTATTTTGTTATTGAGAAATTGATTTTTCAAAAGATGTTTTGTTTCAATAACTTTCCCATCATAATATACATCCTTAAAAGAAATGATCTTTCGTTCATAATATTGCATCCATCTATTTAAAATCTCCATAAATACCCTTGAGCCTTTAAAATCCATATTCCTCTTTTCCTTTTCTAATGCCTCTGCATCCTTGCAGTTAATCAGAGTCTCCAACTGATGCTTTCTTTTTTCTATTTTAAATTTTTGTCCCAAGAGTTGTTCTGTCAAATCATCAAAGGTTATCTGTGTTACATTTTCTTCCCCTAGCTCTGGAAGAACATGTGCAATATATTTGTTGAAAATTTCATTGGGTGAGACAATAAGGATGTTGTTTGAACTCAGTTTTAAATTCATACCATGATAAAGTAAATATGCTATTCGATGCAGCGCAATAGAGGTTTTGCCGCTTCCTGCCACACCTTGAACAATTAGAAGTTCATTGTCCATATCTCGAATAATCACATTTTGTTCTTTTTGAATTGTTTTAACGATGTTTTTCATTTTAGGAGATGCATTGTGAGACAATACCTGTTGAAGAATTTCGTCATCTATTTTAACACTGCAATCAAAATAGTACACAAGTTCACCCTTGTGGATTTTATACTGCCTTTTGAGCAGTACCTTTCCCTCGATCATACCTTCTGGCGCGCGATAGGCCACATCCCCTAGTTCATATGCATAGAAAATATTTGAGATAGGGGCACGCCAATCATATACAAGAATTTCATAGGATTGAGGATCTATCACATTATGCATACCTACATATATCTTTTCAATTTCCTTTGAATCACTTTCTACAAAATCAAATCTTCCAAAATAGGGTGCTGTTAATAGCTTTTTATATTTCTCAATCTGCTGAAAGGTACTTCCATAGCTGGTGGTATGACTATTCAAGATAGCTAGATATTGACTGATCTCTGTTAATCTTTCAAAATCTGTAGAAAAATGTACCGTATTCTCCCACATCTCTTTTCTACTGTTTAGAAGTTCCTCTCTTCTGTTGGACAGTATTTGAATTTCCCTCTTAAGCTCGTTTTTTATAAATCCTAAGGCTTTATGAAGATATGCCTTTTCCTCCTCAAAAATCTGTTGATACTTCTCCATAAAATTATCCCTCCAAAACCAATATGGATTTTCAAGATTTTTCTATTGAAACAAGCTTGTAATACCAAATAAGTGGTAGGAATTAATAGATTTTAAGCGCCTTATTACTTGATTCAAATCCTTCGTTTCCTCCAAGATCCTCAAGGTCATATGCATAAGATTTTCATAAATTACCTTTAACACAACATCTTCTGTATCCTCTCCTAATAATTGATTGTGTTGTGTTATAAAATGATCTCTTGCAATTTTGATAAGAAAATCTACCAAGGCTTCTTTTGCATTTTCAAACTTCGTTCCTTGGCTACGTTGAAATACAATAAGCATTCGCTCACGGTTTTCAACCATAAACCGAATTACCTCATGATTTACCATCCAAAATTGATCGATCTCTTCTATGCGTTCTATTTTCTTGTTTTTTGCTGCAAAAATCTTATCGTATAATAGCTGCTTTACAGAAGCAAAAAAACTTTCAGGAACAATTGTATGAAAAATTGTTGCTTTACTATTGTAATACCTATATATATTGCCAACAGACACACCAGCACAATCTGCGATATCAGAAATCTTAGTATTTCGATATCCTTTCTCTGCAAATACCGTTAATGCTGCTTTATCAATTTTTTCTTTAATATCATCTTTTTTATATTGAACCATATCTTCCTCCCAAAAGCGAATATTTTATTCTCTTTTATTATACGCTAATTTACAAAATTGTAAACCTCCATTATTCATATTTTTAAAGTTTCCATAAACAAAAGAAGAAGGGCAAGGCTAAGCTTTCCCTTCTTCTTTCTTACTATAATCTACAATGCATCTTTTTTTATTTTCTCAATTAATGCTTCTACTTTTTCTTTGATTAGATCCCTTGTTTTTCGATATCCTTCTATGGGACCGCCCGACGGATCTTCTAGTCCCCAGTCTTCTTCATGCTTACAAGGGATGAAGGGGCATACTACACCACATCCCATCGTGATCAGTATATCTATTTCTTCTGGTATATCTGTTAAAAGCTTCGGATAATGAGTACTCATATCGATTCCTACTTCTTCCATAACTTCTACCGCTAAAGGCTTCACCTCTGGATAGTTTTCTGTTCCTGCTGAATATACCTCCAGCACCTCTGAACCCAACTCCTTTGCCCAGCCTTCTGCCATTTGTGAACGACAAGAATTGTGTACACAAACAAAAGCTACTTTCTTTTTCATGATAAAACCTCCTCCTTAACTGCTATTCATTCTTATTCTTTTAAAGCTTATTTTGTACTTGGAAACCAATGTCTTGTATTATTCGCTATTTTTACTAATGTCAGCATTAAGGGTACTTCCACCAAAACACCTACCACAGTTGCCAATGCAGCACCAGATTTTAAGCCAAATAGAGAAATAGCCACCGCAACAGCAAGTTCAAAAAAGTTACTGGCTCCAATCATCGACCCAGGGGCTGCGATATCGTGTGGTAGCTTCCATACCCTGCCCCATCCATATGCGATAATAAAAATAAAGAAAGTTTGTATCGTTAATGGAATGGCAATCAGTGCAATATGCAGTGGGTTATTGAGGATCACTTCTCCTTGAAAAGAAAATATAATAACTAAGGTCAGTAAAAGTCCTACTTCTGTAATCCCATTGAATTTCTTTAAAAACACATTTTCAAAATAGTCTTTTCCTTTGTTTTGAATGATATATTTTCTTGATAAATACCCTCCCAATAAAGGAATTACAACAAACAGTACTACAGATAAAAATAACGTGTCATAAGGCACAACTACATCACTAACCCCTAATAAAAAGGCAACAATCGGTGTAAAAGCTACCAGTAGGATTAGATCGTTAACAGCTACCTGTACTACTGTATACGCAGGATCTCCTTTTGTAAGGTGACTCCATACAAATACCATGGCGGTACACGGTGCAGCACCTAAAAGCACAGCGCCTGCTAAATACTCAGAAGCCAATCCCTCTGGAATATATGCTTTAAAGATTACTTTGAAAAATAACCATGCAAATAGATACATCGTAAAGGGTTTAATCAACCAGTTTGTCACACAAGTTACTGTTAACCCTCTTGGTTTTTTTGTCGCTTCAATAATACTTGAAAAATCAATTTTTAGCATCATTGGGTAAATCATAAGCCATATCAGTATGGCAACGGGTATAGACACATGTGCATATTCAAACTTACTTAAAGTATTCGGAAAGCTTGGAAAAACTTGACCAATTATTACGCCAGCAACAATACACAGCGTCACCCAAACAGTTAGATATTGACCAAAAACGCCTAGTGCTTCTTTATTTTTTTCATTTCTTGCCATTCTTACACACTCCTTTTTCTTTTTATCCTTCTCTTGTTCCATCACAATCAGAATCACATTTTTTTACTTTAATATCTATTTCTTTATTCCTAATAGATTCCAATAGCGTTTGCATTTCCTCAATTTTTTCATCTATGATTGAATAATAGTTCCATCTTCCTTTTTTCTCTACAGTAATTAATCCTGCCTGCTGTAGTATTTTCAAATGATGTGACACCGTTGGCTGACTTAAGTCCATATTCTCCAAAATATCACAGGCACAAAGCTTACCTTGGCTTAATATCTTTAATATCTTTAATCTATTTTCATCTGCTATGGCTTTAAACATTTCTATAACCACATTCAAAGTATCCCCTCCTTATCTACAGTATGTCATTATTTTTTCACTATTATTGTACATCATTATATTGACATATGTAAATATATCAATATGTTAAATTTGTGTTAATTGTTTATGTACTTCATCAAATATATTTTTTCTAAAAAAACCTTGCAATTCTTTCTATGTATCAATATAATTATATTAGAATATCCTAATATAATAATTTAAGGAGGTGCATGGATGAAAGAAATGTTATTTGATTTATCTGCTTCTTTTTTAAAAGCTCTGGCACATCCTACAAGGCTTCAGATCCTTGAACGATTAAAAAATGAGGATGAATTATGCGTATGTCATATATATGAGGATTTAGGCCTAGAGCAATCCAATGTATCTCAGCATTTAAAGGTACTTAAGGATCAGGGAATACTAACGAGTCGTAAAGATGGCTTAATGGTGATGTATCGTGTGAACCAACCTAAAATTTATGAAATTTTAGGTTCTGTAAAAGAAATATTACTAGCACAATTACAGGAAGCCCACGACACACTAAGAAAGGGGGATTTATAGATGTTAAAAGCATTCGCAGATTTTGTGGTAGAAAAAGTATTGAAATTAGATTTACATTCTAGATTAGGAGATAGCGTAGATTTTTTTATCTATGATACTTTAAAAATCATACTATTGCTCAGCTTTATGATTTTTACCATTTCCTATGTAAGAAGCTATTTTCCACCTGAAAAGGTGAAAAAGATTTTAGGAAAATTTGGTGGATTGGGTGCACATTTTATGGCATCTGTTTTAGGTGTATTATCACCCTTCTGATCATGCTCTACAGTGCCTATTTTTATAGGCTTCGTGGAATCGGGTATTCCACTGGGGGTTACTTTTACGTTTTTGGTTACTTCACCTATTGTCAATGAAATTGCACTGGGTTTCTTGGCCATTACCTTTGGCTTAAAGATTGCTATCCTTTATACAGTTGCTGGCATGGTCATCGGTATTGTTGCCGGCATGGCCATTGAAAAACTTAATCTCACCCATTTGGTAGAAGAATATGTATTTCAAATGCACATGGGTGAATCTAATATTGAAAAAATGGATCTAAAACAAAGAACAAAGTATGCCTTCGATGCAGTAAAAGATATTGTGAAAAGAGTATGGATTTATGTCATTATCGGTATAGGAATTGGTGCTGGCATCCATGGATACGCTCCTGAAGATTTCCTTGTAAAATATGCAGGCCCAAACAATCCTTTTGCCGTATTCATGGGAGTTGTATTAGGAATTCCACTGTATTCTAATGCAGTAGGAACCATCCCTATTGTTGAAGCTTTGATTCATAAGGGTGTAGGGGTTGGAACAGCCCTATCCTTTATGATGTCCGTAGTGGCCTTATCATTACCTGAAATGATTCTCTTAAAACAGGTAATGAAACCCAAATTAATTGGGATTTTTGTAGCTATCACCGGTACATCTATTATAATTGTTGGCTATTTGTTTAATATTATTTTATAAGGAGGTCATAACATGAATATTAAAATTTTAGGAGCAGGATGTAAAAACTGCACAACATTGTTTGGATACGTTGAGGAAGCTGTACAGGAGTTGGGCATCGACGCCAATGTAGAAAAAGTTACAGATTTTAAAGAAATCTTAGCCCACGGGGTTATGAAAACTCCTGGATTAGTGGTAGATGATGTAGTAAAAGTTTCTGGAAGAGTACCCTCTAAGGATGAAGTAAAAGAAATATTAAGTAAATAACATGTGATAAAATACGTAGATCTATTTATTGATTCACTATTCTTTTAGCTTAGTAATGGTCAAAATTTAAACCTTGTGATAATACTGAAAAAATCACAAGGTTTAAATTTTTTTATTTTACTCCCTCATTAATCTGCTGCTCTATCCAACGAACCAGTTCTGGATCTATGGTATCATACTTTGTTCTAAAATAATCAAGCATTCTTTCTTTCAAGGTCTCTTTTCCTATCATGATGCTTTCTTTTTCATGTATATAGGTTGTCAACAATTCCTTTTCCTCTTCTGTGATCTTATTTTGCAGGGCTTCTGTTAATTCATCATTTGAAAAAGAAAATTCTTGTTTTTCTTCTTCTATGACCATGGTAGAAGCTACTACATCTCCAAGTCTTGAATAATTCTTTTTAAAAAAGATCATCAATATTCCTATCATGTAGTTATCTACAAATACTCTGAATAAATTCCTGATTAATGAATGCTTGATGTCCATTGGCTGTCCATTTTTTCTTATGGTCTTGAGTCTTAGAACTTTCTTACCTAATGTTTTCCCATTCATAGTCATTTCAGATAGGATAAAATATCCATAGTTGATGCACGCCATCATGAGTATCACCATTGCGATAACATAGGAGCTTTTAGATTCTAAGTACTGTATGGGATTATCTATCCCTGCAACAGCCAAGAGAATCATCACATATAAGACTCCTTGAATGAAATAATCTAAAAATGCTGCAACTACACGACTTCCTACTCCTGCCAGTCGATATTCTACCTCTATGTTTTCTGGCGTTGTAATCGTAATCGTCTTCACTTTTTTTCCTCCTTTTTCCTAATCATAAAATTTGTTACAATAGTTGTGAGGTGATTATTTTGAAAGAAGATCTCTTTATTGCAAAGAACCACGCTTATTGGAATGAGTTTGAAGATCTGATCTATGTATTTGATAAAAATAGGATTGCACAATTGGGTTCTGACAAAATTGAACGCTTTCTTTATCTTTTTCGTGCTGTTAGTCACCATCTCGCCTATGTCCGAACCCATTATCCTAAATCCAAACTTGAAAATTATTTAAATCACTTAGTTGGCACTGCCCATCACCACTTGTATACTGTTAGAAAAAATCCTTGGTACGATTTTAAAAATTTTATGATAGATATTTTTCCACAAAAGGTACGCCAACACTATCTTTTTATTCTATCTAGCTTTTTTATTTTCTTCTTTGGTATGCTCTTGAGCTTTTATATGGTCCTTCAGGACACCTCCAACAGCTTATATTTTATACCACAGAAAACCATAGACGCCATTGATTACAGTTTTCAAGCAAAAGAATGGGATTATGCTTTAATGTCTAGCATGATTATGGTGAATAATATTACCGTGAGTCTAAAGGCTTTTGTTTATGGTTTGTTTTTTGGTATAGGAACGGTATATATCCTATTTCTTAATGGGTGTTTGTTAGGTGCCCTCACTGCATTAGTTTCTATCAACGGAGATTTATTAAAATATGCCTCTTTGATCCTTCCCCACGGCATATTGGAATTAACCGCTATATTTATTGCAGGGGGAGCAGGATTGCTTTTGGGAAAGGCTTTATTAATTCCCGGGAAATACAAACGTATCGATTATGTGATCAAAAGTGGTAAAGAAGGGATTTATCTTTTATTGGGATGTATTCTTTTCCTTGTTGTTGCTGCCCTCATAGAAGGTTTTTTTACACCACTATCTATATCACCCATCATTAAATTAGGTTTTGCTTTATTGACCCTCTTAGGAATCATACTCTACATCAATATTTCTAAGAAGTAACAAGATTCAATGGATAACCTCTTATATCATTTCTCTATTTTTGATATACATATATCCATTGACTGCTTTATAAACAATATCTTCTCGATCACATTCCATACATGTAATTCCTTTTCCCCGCAGGGCTTTTATAATTTTTTTCTTTTCACTTTTCATTTTGTATGCGGTGCCTTTCACAAAGGCATCTTTTTTGTCTTTTACCTTTCTATCCGCTGCTCGATCCAGCAGCGCATCTTTTACTAACAGCATTAGTACATGGTGTTTTCTAGCAACATAGGTGAGGGCTTTTTCTAAATAATCCAATTCTTGCAGTGTATCTATATCTGTAAATATACAGATTAAGCTTCTTCGCTTTTCTTGCTTACTAAGATAAAGCAATGCTTCCTCATAATTAGACGTGGCTTTTGTTCCCTCTACATGATAAAGGGTTTCTAGTATCAAATTTCTATGGTTATCTCCTTTTGCAGGTTTGATAAAAGTATTTACCTTCGTATTGAATATCAATAAACCAGATTGATCTTTGTTATAGCAAACCACGTCTGATAAAAACAAAGCCGCATTAATGGCTAAATCTAGCTTAGTGTATTCATTGACACAATAACTCATGGTTCTCCCTGTGTCTAGGAGAATATAGATATGTTTGTTGTTTTCGGGTTCATATTGATTGACTATTAACTTGTTTTCTTTGGCACTTTTCATCCAGTTAATCTTCCTTATATCATCTCCTTTCACATATTCTCTCAAGCTTTCAAACGCTCTCCCATCTGATTTCTTTTTGAGCAGATGTTTGCCGCCCTTTAAAAAATAATCCTTTCGAAGCATCATATGATACTTTTTCAAATTCTTAAGACTTGGATATACCTTATATGTTTCCATATTCTTCAATAACCTATCTTTTCTCACCAAACCCAATCGCCCTTTTCTTCTGACATAAATTTCTCCTAAAAGAAAAGCCCCTCTTTTATTGGGTTTTATATGTAATGTGAATGTTTTTTTTGAATAAGGAGCAATGCTTTCTGTCAATCGATTTTCTTTACACTCAAAAGTATTTGGCAGCTCCTGCAAAACCTCTATCTCTGCTGTAAAATGGCTTTTGTTGTAGATTCTAAACTGTATGATTTCTTCCTCTAACAAAGATAATTTCCTCTCCCCTATTCGTTCTACCTCAAAGGTATCTCCCACAGGGGTAATCCCATAATCAACAATCACCAATAACAATAAAACCATATTATACACAATAAAGACTTCTAAATATAGATGAAAGGGTATGCTTATTCCTATCAGCACAGCTCCTAAGAGCATGAATGCTAAAAATTTTGAGGTAACGGTCACTTCTTCACCACCCTTAACGGGGAACTTTTACATTCGATAAAATTTCATGGATAACATCATCTGTTTTGATTCCTTCTACATAAGCTTCTGGCTTGAGCAGGATTCTATGTCTTAATACAGCATACGCCGTTTTTTTGATATCTTCAGGAATCACAAAATCCCTTTCCATCAATAATGCATTGGCTTTAGAAGCTTGTAGTAAAGCGATCGAGCCCCTAGGACTACTGCCTATTTCTACAAAGGGCAATTCCCTTGTCTTTTGTATGATCTGCACAATATATGTCAGCAAAGAATCTTCCACCGTAATTTTTTCTGTTTCCCTTTGACAGTCTAACAAATCTTCCTTACTCCCAATTTGATGGATGTCCACAGTCTTTAGGGTTTTATCAAAACCCCCATGATATCTTTTGACAACTTCCACTTCCCCCTCTATTGAGGGATAATCTATATAGACCTTCATGAGAAATCGATCTAAAAGTGCTTCTGGCAAAGGATAGGTTCCTTCATATTCTACAGGATTTTGAGTAGCAAAAACGATAAAAGGCTCTGATAGTTTATGAGTCTCTCCATCTATGGTCACCATACCTTCTTCCATAGCTTCTAAAAGTCCTGCTTGGGTTTTAGGAGGGGTTCTATTGATTTCATCCCCTAATAAAAGATTGGTAAATACAGGTCCTTTGATAAATTGAAATTCCCTTTCCTTTGTATTGTAAATTCTTGCCCCTGTAATGTCTGTTGGCATTAAATCCGGTGTGAATTGTACTCTTTTAAAATCCATCCCCATGGTTTTGCCTAAAGATTTAATGAGTAATGTTTTTCCAAGTCCAGGTACACCCT
Organism: Clostridiaceae bacterium 35-E11; assembly: GCA_038396625.1. Taxonomy (GTDB): domain Bacteria; phylum Bacillota; class Clostridia; order Peptostreptococcales; family Thermotaleaceae. The sequence continues at coordinate 1,383,684 of CP121688.1, read as the reverse complement.
CTAGCAGCACATGCCCCTTTGTAAAAATAGCAATTAATAAAAAATCTATAACTGCTTCCTGTTCAACGATGACTTTTCGCAGCTCACTTTTTATCCCTCTTATAAATGTTTTTGTTTTAATCTCTTCCAACCCACTTCTCTCCTTTGCATCAACATTTGTATCAATTGATCCATATCTTTTATAATACTGAAAGTTTCTTTGCTGTTTTTATTTTTTCTTTCTCGTTCATAGTAAAATATTCTCATTGCCTGCTCTTTATCAGGAAGATTATGCTTTTCCCATAAATCCAACCATCTATCCGTAGCTGTAGAGATCTTAAAGGTGCGCTTTAATTCATTTTGAAAAGCATCATAAAAATGATCATAAATTGTATCCATACATCCTCCCTTTTCATAAAAATTAGCTGCAGCGTACAGATATTCATTTTCATCTCTTTCAATTTCTTCCATAATTCTTTTTGCCTTTCCAAATCTTTTCCCAAAATAAATGATACTGCCGATCAATACCAATAATAATTGAAGAAGCAGGATTTTTATTGGAAAAGGAATATTTTTATATAACGACGGCATCTCTCCCTGTAAAAATCCATGATATTCATTAAAATAGATCTTTCCTTCTAGCTGATCGATACAATCAAAAATATAATAGGCACCTTCTTTTTCTTTAAGTAAGGTTTTATTGGTGATTAAATGTATATCTCCTACCAATAGCTTTCCTTTGCCCAATGTATAAAAATAAGCTTGCTCTTTATATTGATCAATGCTATCTGCATAGGTATATTCCTTGTATCGATCTGTTAGGTAAACGAGTTTTCCACCTTGGTTGATCCAACGTTCTGCTTCTTTTAGATTAAAACCACTAGGATTCTCATTTTCTGTGATAATATATATGTCCTCACTTCTTTTTTCTAAAAAATTTTCTGCATCAATTTTTACGCTGTACCCCAAATTTTTTAGCGTATCATAAAAAATAGAGACTCCTTGGTAAGAAGTATTCAGTGGTAAGGCTGCCTGATTTTTATTGTTCTTTCCAATGCTTTTATCGAGAATTTGAAATTTCCCATTGACGCCTATCAATATAATGATGAGGATGACAAAGATCATCATTGATTTATTTCTTTTCATGATAACGATGAACCTCCGTAAACAATTCTTTTATTTTTTCCTTATACCAAAGAAATCTTTTATCCTGTATTTCTTTGTCTCCATACCAAATATACTGGAAGTAATCCCCAATATTTTTGAAAATATTTACTGCTTTAAATCCTTTTTGTTTGAGCATCCACACAATTTCATCATTGGTCTTGGCATCATCCAAAAAACATAAGGATTTTTCATTCATATAAAAGAGCATGCTCACAAAATGAAGACGCACAGCATCTCGATAATTTTTTTCTTTTTCACAAGCTAATGCTTTTTGATACAAACCCTCGTAGGTGGTATCCCCGTCAATGGTTTCTCCATAAAGTACTTTCTTTTGTCTTACCTTAGCTTCCTTTGATTTTAAAAAATAAAATAACAAAACAATCAATGCGGTGACCACCACCACCATAAATCCGTTTTGGGCACCCGTAGAACTGATTGTTGAAGGTTTGTAGCCATGATCAAATATTTTATCTAACATTTCTATTATTTTTTCTAGTATTTGATCCAGTATATTTTCCGTTGGTTTTAAGTGGATATATTTAGGACTATTTATGATTTCATCTACCGCTTTTTGAAAAGTTTTTTGATCTGACAGCAAAATATGCTTCACTTCTTTTCCCCTCTATTCATGAACTATATCGATGTTTTTAGGATATTCTTCTACATCCTGTTGTTCCAGTCTGTCAAGTATATGATGCATTTTCAAACCTTCTTTCCTATACTTCATATTAATATAATAAAATGTCCAAATGATAGGACCAATAGGTGCAATTAAAGTTCCTACGATAAAATTCACAAAAGGTTCTAGCTTTCCTCCATATAGCATGATTTGGGTCACGATGGATGCTCCCCCTTGCATCTTTCCTAATACAAAATATAACAAGCCACTCATCGCTGCAATAGCACCATATACAGATAGATTGACACCCCATTCAAACATAGATATACTCAATACCCTAAAGATATTCTTAAGAACTTCCCCTTTGGCAAAGTGAATGCTTCTGCCAATGGCTTCAAAGCCTTTTGCTTTGTCAAAAATCGCAATATGAAATGAATAAAATAAGTAGCTTCCTACAGTAGCTGCAATAACAGCATAAAATAGTACATTGACCAAAAGTGCTACGATCGTACTAGAAGCTAATTTGCTTTGCAAAGCTGTGATCGATGTGATTGTTACTCCTGCTATACCCAATATAACAAAAATAGGAACTAGACAAAGCGCTAAAGCTGTTACCACCCTCACCACGGGTCTAAAACTACCAAATGCCTTTCCTACTGCTTCGGAAGCACCCATATCTTCTCCCTTAATATAGCTGTGTGCCATATGAAAAACGCCTGCTTTATTAATACACACAAAAGCACTAAAAGCAATAAACGTAATAAAAGCAAAAACTACGAATCCAAAAACACCACTCAAATGCATTAAAGATAGCATAGGAATTAAAATCAATCCCCCAGCTACCACTAAAAGAATAGAAATAATAGAAAATAGTATTTGATATCCTATTAAACTCTTAAACTTTTTTCTATATATCTCCATAGAAAAATCCAGTACCTTGGCATTTGATATTTTGTCCTCAAACCAATTCTGCATAATACCCCTCCTTAAATCTTATGATACAATTTTAACATAACTTCAGTAAAACTTTTACACATTTTTACAATTTATTGCTTTATCCCTAGTACAGTATCTTATTAAAAACAATTCTATTGCTGTCAAAATCTCCTTTAGAATATAATGATTTGAAAATTATGATTATATATTTTTTTAAGAAAATATTGTATACTATATTTCTTTAGTATACAATATGGCTGTATGGACTTATTTCTTTTTATTTTATAATTTAGGAGGAGATTTCTTTTGAATATCGCCATTGTTGGTGCCGGTAAGGGTGGAACAAATCTTATTCAGTCCTTATCTAAGCTAGATGACACGCATATCATCGTTGTAATAGATACAAATATAGATGCACCAGGTATATGTCTATCAAAAAAGCTAGGGATTCAGTGTTGTCACACTTTAGATGATATGGATAAGTTTTCTGTTGACACCATTATTGAGGCTACAGGAAAAGATAAGGTTGCGCATTTATTATATGAAAAATATGGGACACGCTACAAGATTATCGATTCTCACGGCGCACGATTGATTATGTCCTTAGTAGAACGAGACATTCAAACACTTGCTAAATTAAATACACAATTTGAAGCCATTCATCATACATCAGAAATTGTTGAAGAACAGCTAAAAAAAATTTCATCCTCTATAGAAACCTTACATACGATCAGCAAAACACTCATTTCTTCCACACAGGCTTCCACCAAGTATATACAAGAAAGCGATAATATTATTAAATATGTCAATAACATTGCAAAACAAACAAAAATCTTAGGTATTAATGCAACAATTGAAGCCGCAAGAGCTGGAGATCATGGTAAAGGCTTCTCTGTTGTAGCAAACGAAGTACAAAAGCTTGCCCAAAGCAGTTCAGGATTTGCAAACGAAATTGACAATATACTGATGCACTTGTCAAAAGAAATGAGGCAAATTTATGATGAAGTAAATCAGCTAGATGTTTTATCTAAAACCCAGATTCAAGCATCTGAGTATGTTAACCAAGCAGTCGCTACCCTAATCAAAGAAGCAAATACAAATTAATCAAAAAATTTCTATAGAGAATCTATAACAACACCTCTCACCTTTTATGCTTTGTGGGAGGTGTTTTATTTGTAATTTTTCTACAGTAATAAGTAAAAATTTATTGTTGACATGATAATTATTATCAATTATAATAGTATTCGTGATAACAATTGTCAATTAGTTGTTATTATTTATTGAAAACAAATATTAATTATTAGGAGGATTGTTGTAATGAAGAAAAAAACAATTGCTGTATCATTCATTCTAGTATTAACACTTATGATGGCTGCACTAACAGGTTGTTCCACCAATAATGAGCCTGCTACAACCGATGAATCTTCAACTAACAAAAGCAATGTAGTAAATCTGTATACCGACAGACACTACGATACGGATCAACAGTTATATACTTTATTTGAAAAAGAAACAGGAATCAAAGTAAATGTTGTTGAAGGAAAGTCAGATGAATTGATCGAAAGACTTGCAAGAGAAGGACAAGATACAGAGGCAGACCTTCTGATTACAGCAGATGCCGGTAGACTACATAGGGCAAAGGAACAAGAATTGTTACAAACTGTGGACAGTGAAGTACTATCTAAAAATATTCCTACAAATCTACGAGATGTAGATAATCAGTGGTTTGGATTAACTGTAAGAGGCAGAGTTTTGATTTATTCTAAGGATCGCGTCAATCCTGCTGATTTATCAACCTATGAAGATTTAACCGACCCTAAATGGAAAGGTAAAATTTTGGTAAGATCCTCTTCAAATATTTACAATCAATCCCTATTGGCTTCACTTATTGCGTTAAATGGTGAAGAAAAAGCAAAAGCTTGGGCAAAGGGTATTGTAGAGAATATGGCTAGAGAACCGGAAGGAAATGATAGAGACCAAGCAAAAGGTGTGGTAGCAGGTGTAGGGGACATTGCTATTATGAATACCTACTACGTTGGAAAAATGTTAAACTCTTCTGATCCTGAAGAAGTAAAGGTGGCTGAACAGATAGGTATATTCTTCCCTGATCAGGATGGAAATGGCACCCATATAAATGTAAGCGGTGTAGGCCTTTCTAAACATTCAAAGAACAAAGAAAACGCAGTGCAATTTATGGAGTTCTTATCTGGAGAAAAAGCACAAAAACAATTTGCTGAAGCAAACTTTGAGTATCCAGTAAACCCAACTGTTGAACCATCTGATTTGCTAAAATCTTGGGGAGAATTTAAACCGCAGTCTATTAATTTATCTAAATTAGGTGAATTAAATCAACGTGCTGTAGAAATTTTTAATGAAATTGGTTGGAAGTAAAGCTATAAAAGCAGCCTTTATGAGGCTGCTTCTTATATATAATGGCTATCTATGTAACAGGATTTTTCTTTTTTCGAGGATTAAATTCTAAAAAAGGAAGTGCAAAACTTGATCAAAATACGAAGTTTTAAACATCATCTAAATATTTGGACCCTTTTAAGCTCTCTATTCATATTATTCATCCTACTGCCTAATTTAAGTATTTTAGGTAGCCTTTTTCATAAAGCAAATGAAAACTGGATTCATATCAAAACATATCTTTTAAAAGATTATATTATAAATTCTATGATACTCATTTTATTTACAGGAATATGCACGGTACTCATTGGTGTTGTTTTAGCTTGGCTGATTTCTGTATATGACTTTCCATTTAGAGGATTTCTAAAGTGGGCACTCATCCTCCCCCTTACCGTACCACCCTATATGGCAGCATATACTTATCATGGCATTGTAAACTATACGGGAGTTATTCAGACATTACTAAGAAATACTTTACAAATGCAAGTCCATCAAAAATATTTTGATATCATGTCTATGCCAGGAGCTGTATTTATTTTCACTTTTTTCTTATTTCCTTACGTTTACATGATTACAAGATCATTTTTAGAAAAACAATCTGCCTCCTTAATAGAGAATGGGCGATTATTGGGAAGAAATTCGTTTGAAATCTTTTTGTATATTATACTTCCCATCTCACGAACAGCCATCGTCGGAGGCGTTAGTTTAGTAGTCTTAGAGGTATTGAATGATTATGGAGTAGTCCAATACTTTGGGATTCCAGCATTCAGTACAGCTATTTTTAAAACATGGTTTGCCATGGGTGACCTAGATTCAGCTGTAAAATTATCTTCTATTTTAATGTTTTTGATATTGTGTATACTCGCTGTGGAAAAAATTCTAAGAGGAAGAAAACAGTTTAGTTATAGCAATACCAAAGTTAGACCCATTACACGTCAGCCCTTAAAAGGAATCCGTGCATTGCTGGCATCTTTTTTCTGTTTGTCTGTCTTGAGTCTTGGATTTTTCATCCCAACACTGCAATTGCTGCACTGGAGTTTGCTTACTTATAAAAAAATATTAAATATTAAGTTTTTAACTCTAGCTCTTAACTCCTTAGCAATGGCTTTTGTTGCTTCTGGGCTCATTATTATAATTGCCCTCGTTATTGCAAATTACTGTAGAATAAACAACAACTGGCTTGCTAAAATCTATTCAAAAATCACAGTAATCGGCTATTCTATTCCAGCTGCAGTGATTGCTATTGGCGTGATTATATTTTTTATTGGCTTAGATCAAAGATTGTATTGGATTTACCAAATGCTTCATAACCATCCTCGTAAATTAGTTTTGAGTACAAGTATTTTTATGCTTCTATTTGCATACATCGTACGCTTCTTAGCGATAGGATATAATTCCATCGAATCAGGCTTTGATAAAATCGGAAAAAAATTCTTTGAAGCTTCTAGATTATTAGGCAAAAATATTACCCAAACCTTTTTTGCCGTTGATGTAAAAATGATCAAGCCTGCAATCCTTAGTGGTTTTATTCTTGTTTTTGTAGATATTTTAAAAGAGTTACCCCTTACGTTGATTTTAAGACCCTTTAATTTTCATACATTAGCAACAAAATCTTTTCAATATGCAAATGATGAAATGGTTCATGAGGCTGCAATATCTTCACTAATTATTATCATCATCAGTGTCATTTCTATTTACTTCTTTTATAGGACAGAAAGTAAGGAGGTCGATTAATGTTTGTTGAAATTAAAAATCTAAATTTTCGATATAAAAATGCACAAGAAGCTACATTGAAAGATTTTAGTGTTCATATTCCAAAGGGTGAAATTTTAGCTATTTTAGGTGAGAGTGGCAGTGGAAAAAGCACTGTGTTGAGGTTAATCGCAGGGCTTGAAGAACCTTTAAGTGGTTTCATAAAGGTGGCAGGCAAAGCGCTCGTATCTGATCAGTTATTTGTACAACCTGAAAAAAGAGGTATTGGTATGGTATTTCAAGACTATGCTCTGTTTCCCCATATGACGGTAGCCAGCAATATTGAATTCGGTTTAAAAAATATATCCAAAGTAGACAAACAAAAGCGTCTAAACGAAGTATTAAGATTAGTAGACTTAGAAGGTTATGCAAATAGATATCCTCATGAATTAAGCGGTGGACAGCAGCAAAGAGTAGCTTTGGCTCGTGCCATCGCTCCCAAACCTGCAGTTATGTTATTAGATGAGCCCTTCAGCAACCTAGATGCTAATCTTAAATCAAGAATTCGACAAGAATTAAAACAAATTCTCTCCCAGGCAGGAATTACATCGATTTTTGTAACCCATGACCAAGAGGATGCCATAAGCATTGCAGACAGCGTTGTGATTTTGCATAAGGGAGAAATAGAAAAGATAGGACGTCCTTTAGAAGTCTTATGAAATACAACTTCATTTTAGTAGCAATACACTTCCTAGCGTCCGCCTGTGAAAGCGGGCGCATTAGTCTTGTTGGTTATGGAATAAACTTTCTCGACAAAACTTCATAAAATGGTGAATAAATTCTTCATGGGTCTTATCTAAATAGATAAAATGAAATGCTCTCATCATTTTCAAATCCTTAATGGGGATGGTTTTTAATGTATTATTTTGTAAGGAAGTTTTTATGGCTTCTTTGGAAACAATGGTACACCCTACATTGGATTCTACTAAAGAAATTAATGCCGTGATGTTTCCAATCTCCATATAAATGTCTTTATTTTCTAGGCTGTAACCTGCTCTCAATAAATAATCTTCAAAAACTTGTCTCGTTCCAGAGCCCTTTTCTCTTAAAATTAACTTTTCCTTTAGTACTTCTTCAATCGTTACAAATTCTTTTTCTGCAAATCCATGTAAAGGGGAAACTGCCAATATCAATTCATCGTCCTTGAATTTTTGATATTTTACCTTGTCTTTATTGAATGGACCTTCAATCACCCCTAAATGAATCTCTCCTGCAAATAATTTTTTAATGATAATTTCTGTATTCTCTACATAGAGGATGATATCAATATTTTCATATTGTTTTTTATGCTGTCCTATTATTTCTGGCAGAACATATCCTCCAATCGTCAGTGTTGCCCCTACATTGTATCTTTTTATGAAAGAAGATTGATTTTTTAATTCAGATTTTATGATTTTACTCAAACGATCTAGCTTTAATGCCCTCTTGAATAAAAGCTTGCCTTCTTCTGTTAATTCCATTTGTCTGCCTTTTTTGTATAAAAGCTTCACACCATAATATTCTTCTAATACTTTTATATGCTGTGAAATGGCAGGCTGTGTAATGTTTAAAATATCTGCAGCCCTGGTGAAGTTTTTAGTTTTGGCTACTGTAATAAAGGTTACTAGTTTTATATCAATCATATTTTTCCCTCTTGACAAATATCTGTTTCTTTTTAGTATAACAGATTTTCTTTCATGTCATAAAAAAATGAATATCTATCTACTTGTTTCTTTTTACTATGTCTTTCTAATAAAAAACTGTTGGAACAAAGTGTCTCCAACAGTTTTCTACTTTTTGAAGTTTTTTACTAGTCATGGATCAATCATTATTCCTGTGCCATTGCTCTAAGCTCTTTTAAAAATTCAGAGATTTTTTCCAAGCCTGCCTCCAAAATCTTAGGATTATTAGCATAGCCAATTCTCACAAAACCTTCTATATCTAGTGCTTTCCCTGGTACTAAGAACACACTCTTTTCTTTCAAAAGCTTTAGACAAAATTCTTCTGAAGGCATATCCAAATCATATTTCAAAAATGCAGTGGTACCAGCCTTTGGTTTGATATAACTGATGGCAGATTCAGCTTGAACCCATTTGTCCAATATTTTTATATTGTTTGTAATAATATCTAAATTTCTCTTCATAATTTTATCCTTATTTTCTAATGCCACCACAGCCAATCGATCATCAATCATCCCACAGCTAATGGTATTATAATCTCGAAACTTATTCACCTGTTGGATAAAATCTACAGGTCCTATAATCCAGCCAAGTCGTATGCCTGCTAGAGAAAATACCTTGGACATACTTCCCGTACTGATTCCTTTTTCATATAAATCTGCAATGGATGTGGTGAAATTTTCTTTCTCATGGGTTAACCCTCGGTATACTTCGTCACATAAAACATAGGCGCCACAAGACTTTGCTATTTCAACAACCTCCATTAAAAATGCTTCATCCATTAATGCCCCCGTAGGATTATTGGGATTGTTGATGCAAATTACTTTTGTTTTCTCATTCACATAGGATTTTAATTCTTCAAGATCTAATAAATAATTATTTTCAGGCTTTAACCTTAAAATTTTTACATCTGCTCCTATGGATTCTGGAATGGAATACAGCTGCTGATAAGTAGGCATTACAGAAATTACCCGATCCCCTGGGTCAACCAATGTGGTTAAAGCCAAGAAGTTTGCCCCTATGGCGCCATGGGTAATACAGATATTTTCTATATCCACATCTTTATACAGACTGGCAATCCCTTTTCTTAGTTTTTCTGACCCCTCAATATCTCCATAGGTAAGCTGCATTTTTAAAATTTCTTCCATAATTTTTTCTTTGTTTCCCGAAAGATCTAGCAGTTCCTCAACCGTTAACGATTCTACACAGGTTTCTGCCAAGTTATAGTCACATTTGGTCTCATAGGCATTCATCCACATTTCAACGCCAAAATCTTTGATTTTCATTTTTACATCTCTCCTTTATTTTATCGGTCTACCTGTACAAGCTAATGCCCCTTATTTTCTTGGTGTATAAAAAAAGAAAAACTATTTGGTTTATTTCGATAGTTTTTCTTTTATCTACATTTATTCAATTTTTTATTTGAATTTCCTTTGTATTATTTAATAAAATTAACTATTTTTATTCGTAAAAATTACAAGTCTTTTTAGATGATCTTGTTTTTTAAGTTTTAAAAAATACTGAGTTCCATTGCAGCCGATAATTCTTGAAGAACACGTATCCCTGCAATACTATTTCCCTGTTTATCCAGTGCAGGACCGATAACCCCTATGCCCATCTTTTTGGGCGCAACCGCAACGATCCCTCCACTGACTCCACTTTTTGCAGGCAGACCAACACTTATTGCAAACTCCCCTGAAGCATCATACATCCCACAGGTAGACATCACAGCTTTTACTGTCTTGGCGATTTCCTTGGTAATTACCCTTTCACCACTATATGTTATCACCCCGTCGTTAGCAAGCATAGTCCCTATATAAGCTATGTCCTTACAAGTTACCTCAATAGAACAAAGTTTAAAATATACGTCTAGTATTTCTTCCACATCATCCTCAATAATTCTTGTGCTTTTCATATAATAGGCAAGTGCTCTGTTCCTATCCCCTGTACCTTTTTCAGAAGCATAAACATTATAATTAACCTTTATGTCCGCGTTATTTGTAATCTTCTTTATAAAATCATAAATTCTATTGAATTTATCCTCAGGAGTAGTGCCTTTTACCATGGAAATTGTAGCAATAGCACCACAATTAATCATAGGATTCAGGGGTTTATGGGCATTTTTGGTTTCAAGATTTACAATAGAATTAAACCCTTCTGCCGTAGGTGATACACTAATTTTCCTAAATAATTTTTCTAGATTATTATCCATAAGTGCACACATAAAAGAAACAATCTTTGAGATACTTTGCATTGTAAATTTTACATCATAGTCCCCAGCAAAATACTCATTTCCATCCATATCATAAACATACATGCCCAATGCATCAGGATTTCCCTTAGAAAGCTCAGGTATATACATAGCAACATTCCCATATTTTGTCCAATATCTATTTCTCTCAACAATTGCCTCTAACAAATCTTTCATATATTTATCATCCTTCCTCTTCAATATTTACATAAACCAAAACATCCACTTATGCATTAAGTAATTCTAAGAAATATTTATTAGGGAATAATAAGTTTGCTCTTTAACTTCATGATTATGAAATTTAAGTAATCTATGGTTATAAACTATGAATTGCTTTTTCTATTCTATGTAATGATTCTTCTAGGACAGATCTTGGGCAAGCAAAATTTAACCTTGCGAAGCCTTCCCCACCTTCACCAAAAATATGTCCTTCATCCAATGCGACTTTTGCTTTTTCTCGCATAATTACTTCAAGTTTTTTTTCATCTTTTGTAACAGTTCTAAAATCTAGCCAAGATAGATAAGTTCCTTCTGGTCTTACAAATTTCACTTCTGGTATCTTTTGTTGTATAAACGTTTCCATAAAATCTACATTGTTTTCTAAATATTTTAATACTTGGTCTAACCATTCTTCTCCATCATTGTAAGCTGCTATAAGTGCTACGATCCCAAATGGATTTGTCCATCCAACACTATTGCTTTCTAATGTTTTATAAAAGCATGCACGCATATTTTCATTTTTAATGATTATATTTGCAGTCTGCATACCTGCAAGATTAAATGTCTTGCTAGGTGCTGTACAGATAATAGAAGATTGGGCAAACTTTTCTGAAATACTCATTAAAGGGGTGTGCTTATATCCTTTTAATATTAAATCTGAGTGGATTTCATCAGCAATAATGATTACATTGTTTCGGATACAAATTTCACCCATTTTTTCAAGCTCTTCTTTTTTCCATACCCGACCCACAGGATTATGGGGATTACATAGGATCATCAGCTTAACACGTGGGTCCTTTGCTTTTTCTTCTAAGTCATCAAAGTCCATGGTATAGCGTCCATTTTTGCATTTTAATGCATTATATCCAGGCTGACAGCCATTGTTTAAAACAGCATTTGAAAAAGGGTAATATACAGGGTTTTGAATGATAACCTTATCGCCTGGTAGACAAAATGTCTTGATTAAATAATTAAGTGCTGGAACAACTCCTGGAACAAATACAATCCAATCTTTGTTTATTTCCAGTCCGTGCCTTTTTCTATTCCAGTTTACAACTGCTTGATAGTATTCATCATCTACTTGACTATACCCATAGATGCCATGCTCTACCCTCTTAATAAGTGCATCTACCACTGGCTGGGGACATTTAAAATCCATATCTGCAATCCACATTGGGAGAAGATCATTATACCCAAACCGATTTTCAATGAATATCCTTTCCCATTTTATCGAATTGGTTTTTTCTCTGTTGATCACCTTGTCAAAGTCATATTTCACTATATATTCCTCCTTTATAATTATTTATGGTGATACATAATAACACTGATCCTAATTGTTTATACATACTCACTGATCTATTTTGCAGATTTATTAAAATGATCTTAGTGTTTTATATGCTATTTATTTTATATTGTCAAATATCATTTGTTAATATAGTATTTTGTTTTTATTTTATCATGTTTTTGCATTAATGTAACACTTTTTTGAAAATTTCTATTAAATTAATTTTCATTTCATTTACATACGTTATATTAAGACAATGCTTTTATCATTTGCTTTTCAAAAACATAAAAGCTTTGTGATTTTGCAAACAAAATCACAAAGCTTTTAGCCACAACTAATATAATTTGTTATATGCGAGATCTTTATTGTATCCCAGATAATTCTTTTGTAATATTTTTACTGAAGTTTTTGATATCTATTGCCATTTGTTCTGTCATCCCTTTTATTTTTCCAGCAGGTCCCGTCAGACTAATTGTCCCAATGAAATTTTTTTGGTGATCATATATAGGGGCTGCCATAGACAATACGCCCCACTCTACTTCTTCATCTTCTATGCAATATCCTCCATTGTATATTTTTACCAATTCCTCTTTTAACGCCTCTTTTTCTACTAGTGTTTTTTCAGTGAATTTCGTTAATGCTTCTGTGTTAAGATAATTTTCTAACTTCTCTTCCTCCATATGTGCCAAAACTATTTTCCCTGAAGCGGTTGCATGTAAAGGCATAGGATTACCAATTACAGAACTCACGATATAATATGCATTATTTGGCTTAACCATATCTAAGAAAGATAGTTTCTGATCTTTAAAAGAAAACATATGACTGGTAACCTTGTACTTTTCACTGATTTCCTTTAGGTAGTATTCACCAATTTCTCTCATTCTTACAGTAATACTATCCGAGACCAGTTGGCCCTTAAACATGAGTTTTTTACCAAGCAAATACTTGCCATTATTATTATTCTGATCTATATATTCATTCATACTTAGTGTATTAATGATACCATGCACTGTACTTTTATTTAAATTTAACTTCTGGCTAATCTCGTTCAATGACAACTCTCTATTCAATTGATCAAAGCAATCAATAATGTCTAAAGCTCTTTGAACCGATTGAATCACCCGTGGTTTGTTTGTTTTTTCATTCAGCATATGTTACATCCTTTCGATGATTTTTATTTTTAAGCTATTTATATTATATCATTTTAAAAACATCTATATAGTAATTTTTTACAAAATAACCCATAAAACTTGCTTTCGTTTGACATTATCAAAAATTAAATGATTATAACAATTTTTAATTGACTGACAATTCTGTTCTATGTTATTATTATACTACATTAACAAATGATATTTGTTAATGTAGTATAATCGTTTAATAATATATTTGCCGGCTATTAAACGACATCACTATACCCATTCAGAATATGAGGAGGACCCAAAATGAAAAACAAACCCGTATGTTATGTAAAAGATCGAGAAATTCCAGAATTATATAGTGGAATACCTACTTTTATGGGACTACCTAAAATTGAAAACAAATCAGAGCTTAGTCAATATGATATCGCTTTTATGGGAGCTCCATGGGAAGGCATTTGTACTTGGGGATCTTTTTCAGGATGTGAACTCGCAACAAAAACGATAAGAGCTGCTTCCATTCGATATGGTGGCTACCTACCTGAATATGATTGTGATGTTTTTGACTACTTTACAGCTGCAGATTATGGCGATGCTCCAACGAACCCTTCAAATATTGAAGAAACCCTTCAAAATATTGAAAATAAAGCAACAGAAATTATTGAAGCAGGTGTATTCCCTATATCCTTCGGTGGAGATCATTCGGTTGCGTATCCTATTATCAAGGCATTAGCAAAAAAGCATAATGGCAAAATTGGGATTATTCATTTGGATGCACACTTTGATAATATGGATACCTATGGAGACAGCAAATACGCTAGATGCTCACCGCTACACAGGTCTTATGAAATCGATGACATCAACCCTGAAAATATTATTCATGTGGGCATTCGTGGACCAAGAAATAACCCACTCGGCATGAAAGCCATAAAAGATTTTGGTGCTTCATTAATAACAAGTTTCGAATTCAAAGAAAAAGGTGTTGATTATGCTATTCAGAAGGCGCTAGAAGTTGCTAAAAAAGATACCGAAGCCGTTTATGTTACTGTTTGCAGTGATGTTTTAGATGTAGCATATAATCCAGGTGGACCCGCTGATCCATGTGGACTTACAAGCTATGAACTTGCTAGATTTTTACACGGTGTTGCAGCAGAAGGTATTGATGGCTTTGATTTTGTTGAAATCTATCCGCCATCGGATGCAAATAATGTTTCAAGCCATAACGCTGTATGGATGACTTTATATACATTATGTGGATTGGTTAAGTACAAGCATTTAAAATAATTATTATACAATTGACAATACGACACATAGGAACTATTATGAATCATAAAAGAATTGCTTTAATTATTCCACATACTGATATTACATTAGAAACCGACTTGCAAAATTATTTGCCTAATCATTATGTAATTCATACACAAAGAATATGGCTTGATGATGTAAGCGAATTTGCTGAGAAAAAAATGGTAGATATAGATCTGCCTAAAGGCATTCAATACTTAAAAGACATTACTGCATTTGATGCTGCTATATTTGGCTGTACCTCTGCATCTGCAGTTTATGGCATTAAAGGATTAAAAAGAATTGAACAACAATTGTCAGATGAGCTAGGTTGTAAATCTATTTCAGCCTTTGGTGGTGTATTACGAGAAGTGAATAAACTACAAGCTAAAAAAATTGCCCTCTTTACACCCTATACCAAAACTGTCAATCAATTTATGATTCATAGTCTAAAGGATTTTGGTGTCAATGTTGTTTATTCAAATGGACTTGGCTTAATCAATGATTCAGAAATTTGTAAGGTTAAGCCAAGCCATATATATACTTTTATTCATAATCACAGAAATGATCTTAAGCAAACTGAAGCGGATCTATGCTTTATATCATGCACAAATTTTAGAGCAATGGAAATCAGGGAAGATTTAGAAGATTTATTGAATATGCGTGTCATTACAAGCAATTATTGTATTCACACCTTTATACTTGATTGTGATTAAAAAAGAGGGGAGCGTTTCAATGACTACTAAAACCGGAAAAATAAAATATACTTGGAAAGATAAAGTTAAGGCTATTGGCCCTGGCGCAATGATTACTGGATCATTTATAGGACCAGGTACCGTCACAACTGCTACTCGAACAGGTGCTAGTTTTGGTTATTCATTACTTTGGACTATAGTATTTTCAATCGTTGCAACGATTATACTGCAAGAGATGGCTGCACGATTGGGCATTGTTACAAAAGAAGGATTAAGCGAAGCCATTAAAAAACAATTTGATGATCCTATTTTAAAGACACTTAGCGTTGTACTAGTAGGAAGTTCCATAACCTTAGGGTGTGTTGCTTATATGGGTGGTGACTTAACGGGTACTGCAATTGGATTATCCACAATTACTGGTATTTCAAATAGAATTTTAGGCCCTATTATGGGCGTAGTTATTTTATTCATTATTACTCGTGGATCTATTCGTTGGTTAGAAAAATTACTAACGTTTTTAGTTGCACTCATGGCTACGATATTTGTCATTACTATGATTATTGTAAAACCAGATTTAGGCGGAATCGTAAAAGGTCTTATCCCAATAATTCCTGAGAATGGTTTAATGCTGTGCATTGCGTTAATCGGAACAACCATTGTCCCTTATAATTTTTTCATTCATGCTGTTTCAGCAAAGAATTCATTCGATAGCACCGATAAACTTGAGCTTTCAAAATGGGATATCTATTTATCCATTGGTGTTGGTGGTTTAATTACTGCAGCAATCATGATAACTGCTGGAACTGTAATGTATGGTTTTACAGTAGAATCTGCAGCTGATTTATCTATTCAATTAGAGCCATTACTGGGTTCATCCGCAAAAATATTTTTAAGTATTGCACTTGTAGCCGCTGGATTATCCTCTGCTGTGGTAACCCCTCTTGGAGCATCTTATGTACTGGCAGGTTTATTCGGTTGGGAATACAGTAAAAAAGATAAGCGATTTTTAGCAGTCAATATTGGAATTCTCGTATTAGGAATTTTTGTATCTGCAACAGGCTTTAATCCTTTAACAATCATTGTATTAGCACAGGCATTAAATGGCATTATTTTACCAGTTGTAGTCATTTATCTTGTTTATGCAACAAGTAGCAAAAAGCTCCTTGGCGAATTTACAAATTCCACCTTTGCAAAAGTTGTTGGTGTTGCCATTTCTGGCATTACAATCATTCTAGGTACTAGTAGTCTATTTTCAGCAATTCAGACATTTTTAAACTAATCATGTATAAAAAAGGAATTCCTTAAATAAAAAGGAGTTCCTTTTTTATGTCAAATATATGATGAGGTAGTGCATATATTCCATCTGCCTTTTTTGCCTTCTTCTATTCTGTGTGAGTTGACAAGCTTCTAATTGTAATATTTATTCTTTTTTCTTTTAAGGACAATTATTACTCCTATCAAAACTAGTGCTATAGTTAAGGAAAAACGAAAATGCTCTTTCTTTTTTCCATTCACGGTCTTTACCATTTACATCCCACATAGTTAAGGAAAAACGAGGTGGAGAACCTAGTGAACCTACAGTCCCTACCGAATTTACATCCCACATAGTTAAGGAAAAACGGGGAATATAATGTTAGAACTTAATAAAATCTATAATAATTTACATCCCACATAGTTAAGGAAAAACTTTTGTATTGCTGAAAATATATATTTGCATCAGATAAATTTACATCCCACATAGTTAAGGAAAAACGGTTCACCAAGTGCCAACTGCAGCAAAGCTGATCAGATTTACATCCCACATAGTTAAGGAAAAACCGGCGAAGAAGAGTTCTTTAAGAAATACCATGTGTAATTTACATCCCACATAGTTAAGGAAAAACTATCTTCTGCAGACTTGGTAATTTGCTTATATGAAGCACATTTACATCCCACATAGTTAAGGAAAAACTCTTTATCTCTGCTTCTTTAATCTGATTCAATAGGTCTATTTACATCCCACATAGTTAAGGAAAAACGAAAAGAAAGGGTATATTAAAAAAGATCCGTCTAAACCTATTTACATCCCACATAGTTAAGGAAAAACCAATTTTCGAGTAAAGCTTCATAATCCCCATACTGTATTTACATCCCACATAGTTAAGGAAAAACCTTATAGATTTAGGTGCTATTGTAGATTTTCTTATATTTACATCCCACATAGTTAAGGAAAAACCGATGTGTTTTACTAATACAGCGAATGAATTTGATTCTATTTACATCCCACATAGTTAAGGAAAAACACCCTAATTTGATGCCTTTAATGATGCCAAATATCCATTTACATCCCACATAGTTAAGGAAAAACGAGTAAATATTTTATTCAAAGTAGATATAAAGATGATAGATTTACATCCCACATAGTTAAGGAAAAACTATATTAGAAAAAAGGTTAATGCCACATAGCAAGTATATTTACATCCCACATAGTTAAGGAAAAACGGTAAAGAGTGCAGGGGCTTCCTATATGCTTATAGCATTTACATCCCACATAGTTAAGGAAAAACCAGATTCAGTGGATTATGGAATTAAATTCTTATCAGATTTACATCCCACATAGTTAAGGAAAAACAGAAATACTTGATTATATAAAAGATACCTTTGAAGAAAAATTTACATCCCACATAGTTAAGGAAAAACACAAAATCGCAATGGAAGCTGCAAGATTGTATTTTGGATTTACATCCCACATAGTTAAGGAAAAACGAAAACAGGAGATATTGAAAGGACTTTTAATGCTATATTTACATCCCACATAGTTAAGGAAAAACAGTAGATAAAGCAAACAATGCAGATGACTCTACAACATTTACATCCCACATAGTTAAGGAAAAACAAAGCAGAGGTGGACTGAGAAGATACTCAAAATTGAATTTACATCCCACATAGTTAAGGAAAAACAAAAAATATGAGTATCCAGTAAAAAATGTAAAATCTAATTTACATCCCACATAGTTAAGGAAAAACTAGAAAATGGCATGGTATTATGGGACTTTTAGCTGATTTACATCCCACATAGTTAAGGAAAAACCTAGACCTACAAGGGCAGTGTGTACAAAGAAAACATATTTACATCCCACATAGTTAAGGAAAAACGTTAAAAGAAGGATAAGAGAGCTAATGAATCAATGTATTTACATCCCACATAGTTAAGGAAAAACACAAAAGAAGATATTATCTTTATACTCACTAAGTTTGAATTTACATCCCACATAGTTAAGGAAAAACGACGAATGTATGGTAATGATTCAGTAGTTGAATTTCAATTTACATCCCACATAGTTAAGGAAAAACCTGCTGTCGATAATGGAGTATATAAGCTGTCTAGCCTTATTTACATCCCACATAGTTAAGGAAAAACGTCATCAAATCAGTACCATCACTTACATCAATATAATTTACATCCCACATAGTTAAGGAAAAACTGGTAACAATGCAATCATATTGTCGATTTGTGTTTCTATTTACATCCCACATAGTTAAGGAAAAACAATGCCACCGAGGAGACTTCTTAATTCTTCTCCTGCATTTACATCCCACATAGTTAAGGAAAAACCACTTGTGACAAAATTCTTTAATCCAATTTTGTTCCCATTTACATCCCACATAGTTAAGGAAAAACTCCAGGTACTTTTACTTTAGAATCATTTTTTAGCATAATTTACATCCCACATAGTTAAGGAAAAACGCAGGAAACACCGAAACGCTAACTCTTACTGATCGAATTTACATCCCACATAGTTAAGGAAAAACTGGTTAAGGCTGGAATAGTTGATGGAGATTATGTACATTTACATCCCACATAGTTAAGGAAAAACTAATGATATCAATAAATGAATCTCTAAGTGAATTATTATTTACATCCCACATAGTTAAGGAAAAACCAAAAAGTTTTCCAAATTCAAGAATCATATATCTTTAATTTACATCCCACATAGTTAAGGAAAAACCGGATCACGATTGAAAATATCAAGGGAAAGTTGCTTATTTACATCCCACATAGTTAAGGAAAAACTTAGATTCATATTTAAACCTCCTATTCCTATACCGTATTTACATCCCACATAGTTAAGGAAAAACCCATAAACCCTGTAGGTAATGAAATAAAATCTAAACTATTTACATCCCACATAGTTAAGGAAAAACGGGTAAGAAAGATAAATTAAGTGCTTTAAATAATCTATTTACATCCCACATAGTTAAGGAAAAACCCACCTTAGACATATCACTAAAACCCTTGATTTTACTTTAATCAAGGCATATAAGGGAATCCTGAAATACTGTTGTCATGCAGTAATCCTTAAACAATGCAAATGATATTAATTTTCAATATACTTCTAAGCTAATAATATCAATACCCTACATAAGATTTCTTTAAAACTAGCTTTGCGGCAACTATAAAAATAAATCATCAAAACTTTTTTCTTGTCCAATGACATCCTTTGTTACATTTCTATGATTCCCTACTCTATATACATATATCGAATCTTCTCTTTTGTCAACAATTTTTCCTATTTCTGTCAAACATTGATGTAATTTACCTTCTGTGATTTTTCCTTCAAAAACAGAATTTTGAGTCCATATCAGATATTTTTTAAGAATTTTTCTGACCTTATTAATTCTTTTTACTTCTATATCATAAGTCAAAATAACGAACATACTTACCACCACGCCCTTAGAGGTATATAAACTTCGTCATCAATAAAATATTTTATCATTTTATAACACTCTAGCTTTATAAGCCCTTTGTATGAGACTTTTCTATTCAATTTTCTATGTTTTATGGTAGTAGATAATTTTTTTTCATATTCCTTGATAAATTTTTTGCGACCTTCTTCATTTAAGAAGCAGATTCCCTCTTCTATGTTAAAATCATCCTGCCGAATCATTCTATTATTAAGCATACTGAATATAACAGCATCAATTATTAGTGGTTTAAAAATTTCAGATATATCTAGACATAGGGAAAATCTTTTAGTTGATGGTTCATGCAAATAGCTTATTGTTGCATCCAACTGTGTTTGATATATTTCTCCCAAAACTGTTGTATACATTAAACTGTTTCCAAAAGATATGAGCGCATTTACTGGGTCAGTGGGTGGTCTTTTTTCTCTTTTAAGAATTTTAAAGTCATTTTTTAAAATTTTATTGAAAGCTTGATAATATATATTTCTTATCCTACCTTCTACCCCCATAAGTTCATCAATTTTTTGTGCTTTATTAATATTTTTTCTTTCAATTTCTATAGTATCAATAAAATCTTGTGTTGCTTCCTTATACCTTCTCAAATTTCTCAAAATATGAAATGCTGCACTATCTACAAAGCATTTTGCCATGTACATTCTTTTTGTGTGATCGCTATAATATTGTGCCTGCTTTACAAGTAAAAATCCAGATACATTTTTCTTCCTTGGATAATATGTTCCAGAATAAAAACCATAGTAGTTATAAAAATTTAATAGAAGTCCATACTTTGATAGATAGTTTAAAAGTTTCGAATTTAAATCGATTTCACCATACAAATGAAGCCTATCGATTTGTTCTACTGGTAAAGATCTTTTCGTCCCTTCACAGCCAACAAAATAAATCGTATTATCCTTCCTCTTTAATCTCCCATTACTAAAAATATAATAATCTCTTCCCACTATATTTCATCCTCCTTTATATAGCAAAACTGATAATATGCACATTTTGTGCAATAAGGTAACTTAATTGCCTTTGGAGGATTTTTGCTATGTATAATATTGTTAATATCAATCAGTGTATCTTCAATTTCTTTTTGCATATCATCTGTTAATTCAATAAATTCTTGCTTCTTTTCTTTTACGTAATTGATGACACCTTTTTTCTCTATCCCTAACTGCTTCAAATAATAAAGATAATATAACAACTGCATTTTGTCGGGTAATGTCATTTTACTGCTAATTTTTACTTCTCTAACATAATCTTTATCCAATATATCTACTTTCAAAATGTTATCTATTAGTATTTCTTTGTTTTTGGCTCTTGAGTACGAATTCTTATGAACAAGCTTTCCGCTCAAGACTCTATCACTGTTATCCTCCATGGTTATTCCTTTTGAAAATAACCATAGTTTTCGCTTGCAAACATAATAGTAATTGATCTTTACCCCTTGGGTTTTAAATTTTTTGAATTCGAAGTCCATGGTATCACCTTCATTTTTAAATAATCTGTAAATTCTCGTCAAATTGATTTAACTTTTTGGGTTTTGTCAAACCTTTTTCAAAGCTATACGGATAAGCAAGTATAGGTATATGGTTATATTTATCCATTTCTATTTTTTCACCTTCTATATATCCATTTCTATAGGCTTCATCGTATTGATATTTAGGCATGCTTATTGTAAATTTCTTAATTTCGTTCTTGGCAATTAATTTTTCGCTATAGTCTAATGCATTTTCAATTATCTTCAGATTTTTACATATGATCTCTTTTTTTTCTTCATAAATTTTTTTAGGGATGACTGTTTTTGTCTCTATATTTCTTAAATCAACTTCTTTTTTTAGAAATTCATATGCTTTTATATCCATGACATCGTTAATGGTTTTTTTTATTTTTTTATAATATCTAGTACCTTCAAGATTCTTTTTTGAATAAACTTTTTCTACTAATTTCATTTTATCTCTTTCATCTATCTCTTTAGTTTCTTTCTCTGTAAAATCTAATAAACATCGCTTTGAAAATTCAAAAATATCTTTGTCTATTATTGATCTCTCTCCGTTTCCAATCCCTGAAGGTAATTTTTCTTTTCCTACATAAACATATATATTAACATAATCGTCTTCCAAATTTCTATTTCTATATACTCTCCCTATTCTTTGCAATAATCCCGAAATATCTGAAAGTTCAGTGTATAATACATCAAAATCAATATCTAAGCTTGCTTCTACAACCTGAGTGGCAATCCATATGCCTGTTTGTTCTGTTTGGAGTTTTCCCATTTTCATAATCATATTTTCTTTTTCTATTCTATCTTTCTTTGTAAATCTACTGTGCAAAAGATTTAAAGCTATCTTCTCATTCTTGAGTTTCATTTTTAGTTCTTCATAAATCTGTTGAGCCATCTTGACTGTATTTACAATAATCAACACTTTTTTGTTTTTCCAATTTTCTTTTATGTGTTCAATATTAATGTCTTCTTCTAACACCTTTAATCTATGTCTTATCTGGACTTTTCCATGAACTTTTTTATAAAATGGTAATGGCTGATTAAATAGTATGTTCTGGTCTTTCATAAAGTCTAAGAAAATTGACGGTAAAGTAGCTGTTACTATGCTAAATTTTCCTCCTAATTCTGTAATATATTTCAATGCCACTATTAGAAATGCTACTAATTCTGGTGAATACATTTGTATTTCATCAATTATCAGTTTTGAATAACTAAGGGTTGCTAATTTTAACTCATATCCTTCATATTTAAATATAAAATCTACTAGCTGATCTAACGTACAAACTGTCAGTGGTAATGATAATTGTTTCGTTTTGTCATAGTATTCAATATCAAATTCATTGTTATTTCTTTTCAAATATTCTGCTGAAGTTTCCGAGTGTAATAATCCAGTATTTTCTTTTCCGAATTTTATCTTATCAATAATTCTATCATAAATTGCGTTTATCGATACTCTTAAAGGAAGTGTAAAAAATCCTTTTTGGTTTCCTATCCAAAGTAATGATGCTTCTGTTTTGCCTATCCCCGTAGATGCAATAACGACATTATTTTTATCTTGATTTGCAATCATATATTCCTGTAATTCATTTGGTTTAAATCCAGCACTAATTAAATAATTATGTGTCTTTTCAAATAAGTCTTCATTTTTTATTTCAACAGGCACTTCTCCACTAGCTGAATAGTCTATTTTATTTAAAAGACCTTTTGTCATAATATATTGATAAATTGTTTGATAACTATCATTTTGGTCCGGAATTCTCCTTTTGATATACCTCACAAAAGATTCATTTAATTTATTAATTTCTTGTATTTTATTAAATTTAAAATCAGCAATATATTTAGTTAGATCTTCTTTAACTATTTTCTTTAATTCATCATGATTTTCTAATTTTTCTCTTGAATGATGAAAATATATACTTTGATATAATATCCTTAATTCATCATTGCTATATTTTTTCTTTAACTCATCTAAGGGTAGAAATGCTGGACTTAAATATCCATGAGGGATTTCTTCTATTTGTATAAGTCCATCTTTTAATTCATGTAATTCTTCTCCTGTGTCTTCATTGTGCCGTATTAGTTTTTTTATTAATTTATTCTGAAATTTCGTATTCATTTTTCCTAAATCATGATATAGACAAGCCAATTTTAATATATCCCAATCAAGATTGTTGATATGAGGATATATTTCTCTAAGTTGCTCTAATCTTTTTAGCAAATTTTCAGTATGGTGGATAATCGTCTCTTGCTTCTTTGTTTTTGCTAAAAACGGATTCTTCATACCATTTCACCTTCCCTTATAGAAAGTTTAGAGATAGGAACTGCCCTACCTCTAAGCAAAGAAAATAAGTTTTTTATCTTCATCTTTATATAAAATAGCATCTTGAGCAAGCTCATCTATATTCATAACACCATGTATCACTTGTACTTTTTCCCATTGTCTAATAGTTGTCCCTTTTTTGATCTCAATTTTTTTGTATTTCTTATTTAACTTATATGTGGTTGCGTTTGAATTAAAATCATCTATCCCAAACATTTCAATTGGAATATATGCATCATACTCTAAAACTATATCTTCTTCTATTTCCACTTCATTTATATCAACAATTTTTATTTCATCCACTCTCACAATATCTTCTCTTCTGCCAAGAGATAAATATTCTTGGGGCTTTCTAAAACTTTCATAGATAATATCTATTAATTCTTCATCTTTTGGTCTTATGTGTATTAAAAGTTCTACATCTACTAAAAGTTCACAAGTCGCTACCCCTTTAATTATGGCAGTACCTTTATTTTCTTTTTCACTGCTATCAACATAGTCAATATTTTTATATAAGTTTCTATTATTAAAATTTCCTCCTAAGATGTCTTGTCTACTTAAAAAACTTCCTCTTGCTTTATCTTTATAAGCAATATTTTGACTTCCACATTTATTACATTCCTTTTTATTTCCCTGTTGTATCCTCTTACAATCATTACAAATAGTATATTTATCATATGTATTACTATTGAATGCAAATTCATATCTAGTATATAAGTCATTAACCTTTGAATAATATTTTCCTTGAATACTAATATCCATTTCTTTGTATTCTTGAAACCCACAAGCAAAGTGAATCATTCCACTAACTGTTGAATAGGGTGGCAATGGATATGTTTCTTTTAATTGAAAACTTGTAGGTTTCCTATAGTTAACTAAATTTTGAAATAATTTTAATCGTATTGCTCTCATCAACTCACCTACTTATTTCCTAAATAATATTTCTCTACTTCATCCTTTAAGCTATTGAAAAAACTCCCAATTCCTTCAGCACCTAATTCCTCAACGATTGCGTTGTCATTACTAAATATTCCTTTAACTAGTCCAACACAAGTTGACTGTACAATTGTACTATCCAAATTATAAACGTTTTTAATCGCATTAATAACCACCCTGTTATTTCTAATTCTTAATCTGTTCTCAAAGAAAGGATTTTTTATGTCGTATACTCCACCTATTGCAAATACTGGCGATAAATTCTCCCTTCGTCCTTTAATATCTCTATATAGAAACTTAATGGTATCTAGCAATTTATTTACTCTGTTAACTTTTTCTTCCGCCATAATCTCTAAAATGTTTCCATTTTTATCTTGTCCATTTTCATCAATCCCTATCTTATCCAAATCAATGGCTATCGTATAGGTATAGTAAGATTTATGAATTTCACTTTGGGCGATATTTCCTCCACCCATTGTTTCATCCCCTTGGCTATTATATCTATCTAACAGTCCCTTATTCGTTAAAAAATCAATGTCCGCATTAAAACTTTCTAATGAAACTGCATTTGATAATCTTACTATTGCTGAGCGAGTTTTTACTTCGTCTTTGGTTTTCATATATCCAAATAAATCTATTTCAGGATAATTAATTATAGTAGCTTCTTTTTTAAACTGCAAAACTTTTGAATTACCATCGCCAACAGCATCAATCGGCGTTCTGTTTTCTCCCATTTGTTCAATAATGTTATATCGTAATGCTTGCCTTGATATATAAGTATAACTATCTCCAGTACCTCTTGATAATTTTTTTAGAGATGTAACATTTCCTACACTTTCCCCATAATTCCCACTTTCAGCCTCAAATATGAAACTAGCTGTTAATCCTTTTTTATTCATGTATACCATCCTCCTCACGAACACTTTTTTTACTCTCTTTTATTTCTTCTCCTTGCAATCCCAATAAAAATGCATATCCTAGAGTTTGAAACTTTTCAACATCTCTTAATCCTTCAACAAAAATTGTCGGTACCTGCTTGTTTAAATACATATACGCATTTAATATGGTATCCATAAACCTTGCTGTGTTTTTCGTTTTTAAGGCATTTAATAATCTATAACTAATGCCACTTAACTTATTCTCTACTTTTTTTTCAACATAATGTTTTCTTAAGTTTAATCCAAAATCTTTGCATTTATTGATATCTTTGTAATGTACCATTTTTGCTTTCACACTCCCTCCTACAAAGTTGTTGTTCATGTTTATAATGATTTCAATAAAGTGCAGTCTATTAAATTTTTTATCTAAGGTAAAATGAAATAACTTATTGATTAAATCAAACTGATTTTTACCCTCATATAATCTAGTAACCACTTCTTTATATAAATTTATATATTCTTTTTTACTCACCTTTACTCGAGCCTTTATCATAGCCCCAAGCATCTTTCTATGGTTTTTTATTACCTTTAATCTATCTTTAGAAAGGATATTAAAAGTATAAGGTCTTACTGTATTGTTAGAGTTCATCTTAATGACCTGGATATTTTCAATTTCTTTATTAAATTGTTCTATTTTATTTTGATTAATATTTTTCACTATATTAAAATAGCCTTCCTCTTCTAATTCTTCAAAAGTAACATTATGCTCTAAGGCATGTTTATTAATAGCAATTAAATCATTTACATTCGTATTTTGGTTTATAAACAATCCTTGCCCCTTTATAATAGTAAATCCAGCTGGAATGCAAGAATACACAAAGTTACATATGGGACATATGTGCGCATCTTTATTAGCTTTCCAAAAATGTGAGGATTTCTTTACCATATCCACACCTATGTTATTAATCCACGATAAGCCATTTGCACCTGATAGTGACTTTATTTTTCTGTTGCATGTAAAGCAATAATAACCACTGTTATCGTCTTCTATATAGTTTTTAATAGTATCGATGAAATAAATTCTATACTCTTCATACATATTGCTCTTACTTTTCTTAGTATTAAGAAAGCTTACTCCAGACCAAAATTTTGCTACTACATCATAAATAACATTTTTAGCAAGTATTATCTTCTTTACGTCATCCTTTTTTAAATAATCAATAATTTCTTGCATGTGATTTAATTGTTTTTGTACATTAGGCACCAGCTGTTGAATTTGTTGTTTTTTCTTTTGGCTTATACTTTTTAGTTTCTTTTCTTCTTTTAACAAATCTTTTTCTTTGTTTTTAATAGTTGTATATGCACTCTTATAGCTATCACTTTTTAGCTTCTCTTTAACATACTTTATTTGATTATTTAAGCTATCTAAGTATTTTTCATCTATCTTTTCTTCATTAAAATTTGATATTAAATCTTCATAGCTAACTATGTTATACCATGAAGTAAAAGTTTTATATTTTTCAATGAAGTATTTAAAATACTTTTCTTCAAAATCTTCTAATGCTGATTCATAAAATTCTATATAGTTTATACCTCTTTTATAGGCCACATCATTAGCGTCTAAAATATTTGCTATACCTGCTATTCCAGCATTATACAACCAATCTTCCAACTCTAACCTAATTCTTTCTATCTTAATCACCCCCTATCCTATAACCTCCACCATTCCAAACCCCTGATTCCTCTTAAACCCAATTCCCAACATATACAAATCTTTTAAATCTTCGTTACTACCCTTTAACTTAAAAATTCCTGTATAAGCATTTACATGCATATGATTTTTATTGGTTCTATCATTAAAACCCTTTATCTTTTCTTTCACAACAATCTTTTTCATGTCTACTGGAATAAATGTAAGTCTCTTTCTCAAACCATTTCCCCTATAATTTTTTAATATCACATCTGCAATATAATTAAATTCATCAATATATCCTTCATCTTCAATCTTCATGAAATAATTATTCTTGTTTTTAATGCATATAGGCGCTAATGTCTTGAATATCACTTCATTTTGAGATATTTGTTTTTCTTTTACTAACTCGATTCTTAACTTTTGCAGTATGAATCCTTTGTATTCAAATTCATGAATTTTTAACAATCCATTGTAGAGTTTAATCATAAATTCCAAATCAGGAGAACTAATATTGAATACAACTCTGTCATTTACTTTGAACTTGTCCTCCACCATAGCATAATCCTTTATATAAACTGCAAAAGTAAAGTTTTTACTCTGTTTATTCGCATGTCCATAGTAAAAATATAAATGATTGAAATAATCTGGATCTGATCTTTTTAAAGCTTCCTTGATGAGACTAACAAACAACATGTTGTGAGAAAAAGGTATTTCGTCTGTTTTATACTCACACTTCAATCGCATAATTTCACCTCCATCTTCATTATAATGGTATATGTGGGCATAAAATGGCACATATAAATTTTCAGTAAATTTTTTTCAAATTTTCTATTTCTTTTTTTATTTCTTCTATTAATTTTTGAGGTGTAATTACTTTCACACTGCTTCCCATACTCAAAATCCAACTTTTTATTTCTTTTAAGCCTTCCATTGTGGCTTCATATACAATAGATTGATCTTCATTTTCTCTAATTTTTTGATTTTTAACCCATATTTTTTCTTTCACAATTTGAGACATAGGATGTTTTATGATTAGTTTTACATCAATTTCTTCGTCCTTAAAAATACCTATACAATTTTTCATGCGCTCCTCCAAGTTAAAAGACTTGTCCATAATAAATTTTTCTTTAAGTATTTCATATCCTTTTACCCTACATAATTTAAAATCTATTACCGCTTCTTTCTTCTCACAATATCCCGTGAAATACATATCACCTTTATACTTGAAAGTAGCATACGGTCTTATCACTCTTTCTGTTAATCCTGAACTTAATGATGTGTAACTTATTTTTACTTTATTCTTAGTGATAGAAGCAGCATACACATCAATTAATTTTTTCCTTTCCTCTTCAAAATTTATATTTGCCATTGCACCTTTTATCACATAATTATACTGATTTTCAAAGTCAGTATAAGGATTTTTACGCATGGCACTAATTTTTTCTATCGCTGTAGTGTAGTCTTTAACAACCAAATGATTTGTTTCTTTCAGCTCTTCATTTGCTATCATCAATGCTATATATTCCTGCTCTGTTAAATTAATTCTTAATATTGCATTATTATTTTCAATAGAATATCCTCCATATTTTCCTGTATCGGATTTTATATATATCCCTGCCTGCATTAAGTCATCCCTATATCTTCTTATTTGTCGCACATCTACCTCAAGTTCTCTTGCCAAATCCTTTATTTTCATTTTGCCTCTGCTTTGAAGTATGATGAACATCCGTAATGCATTCCCTACTTTACTCATTTAAGAATGGAAACACCTCCTTTAAATGTTTTGCTTAGGTATTTTATCTACTTCTATTGTACAAAATACGCTTGTCACAAAAAGTAAAAAATGGTAGAAAAAGATTTTTTTAGGGCAATTTTTAGCTTTATGTTGAAATATTGATTTGCTTTAAAATAAAATCCTATAATTAATCTTTTCAAACTCCTTTTTCAGCCTTTCAGCAAAACAAAAAAATAATACTCGTCTCCTGCGCAATCGTATTTTTCTATCTAATACAATCACCAACGTTCGAGTATTACTTTTTGTATTTTTTATGGTATTCTGCTCATCTCTTTATCCTTCATGACAAACCTGATCCAGCACAATGACTAAAGCTAATATCAATGCTTGGTCTTCATCATCATTGATTTCTACGCCGTAGGTATCTCCAAAGGTAAACCATTCCTTACTAATCTTTGCTACAAGGCCATCATCAGAAAAAATTGTATATTCATGGGCCATGATATTGCCTTCCATGGTGTAATTTTTTTGGCTGCTTTCTATCATGAATTCTGTTCGAAATAAAGTTAATTTCTTTTTAACTGTGGCTACAATCTGTCCATGCCTATAGATATTATATAGAGGAAGAAAACGAAAAAACTCTTGTTCGATATATACCAGTTCATTTTCTTCCAAATCCATTAGCCGTAGCTTTTTACCCAAAGAGAACACTTCTCCTTGCACTATAAAAACGTCCCTATCTGCTTCATCTTTTATATTAAATTTTGCACCTAGACTAAAAACTTTTTGTTTTATTTTATAGATCATAGATGATCTCCCCCTATTTAACTTCTATTTTTAAAGCTTTTTAAGTTTATAGTCCCATGATTTTAGGTATGTATTTTTTTAGTCTATTTCATTATTTTCCAATACAGTACTAAACTTTATCCCTCTACCTCTTCCGAAATCAACAGATCAACAAATTTGAAATTTACCGTATCTACCAGTCCTCGATTGGTCAATCTTAGTTCTGGTAGCACAGCCAAAGCCAGTAATGCCATGGTCATAAAGGGTGAAACCAAGTCACATCCTAGGGTTTTCCATGCTTCGTCTAATTGCTCTACTACTGCTGCAATTTCGTGGGCTTGTTTATCTGACATCAATCCAGCGATGGGCAGTGGCAATAATGCCAGCACTTCTCCATTCTTCACTGCAACCATGCCGCCTCCTGCTTCGGCCAATGCATTGGCTGCTAATGCCATATCCTCATTGTTGGTACCCACAATCAATAGGTTGTGTCCATCATGAGCTACGGTAGATGCCACAGCTCCTTCCTTTAGACGAAAGCCTTTTACAAATCCATTGCCCATGGTACCAGTAGCATGGTGTCTTTCTACAACAGCCGCCTTAATAATATCTTGATCCAAATCCACCTGCACCATGCCCTCTGTCACAGGTAATTTGCATGTTCTTGCATAGGTTCCTACTTTTGCTTCTATGATTTCCATAACACGTGCAGTCACACTTACCGCATTTTTGTTGGAGGTTTTAACTGTAAAGTCTTCTGGTTTTAGCTTATCAGCCAAATGCATAGACTGTTTCGCAAAATCTGGATAAGTAACAGGTGAAATCTCTACAACTATCTTTCCTTCTTCTGCTACCAATTCTCCATTGATCAATACTTTTTCTATCTTTACCTTCGTTAGATCTGAAATCAATAGAATATCTGCCCACCGTCCCGGTGAAATACTTCCTAGGTCTCTATCCATCTGAAAGCATTGTGCCACGTTGATGGTTACCATCTGTATGGCAGTAATAGGATCGACCCCTTCTTCGATGGCTCGCTTTACAATATGATTTAGATGTCCTTTTGTGATAAGGGTGCTGGGATGCGTATCATCACTTACCAAAGTGGCATAGCGTGTATCTATGCGATTTTCTGTGATGCTTTTTACTGTTTCTTTTACATCATGCCATGCAGAGCCTTCTCTCAGTTGGGCATACATGCCTAAACGCATCTTTGCCAAAGCATCTTCCGCTCTGACGGATTCGTGACAACAGCGAATACCTGCTGAAACATAGGCATTTAACCCAGCCCCTGTCTCTGGCATAGAATAATGTCCTGTAATGGTTTTGTCTGCTTCTAATGTAGCTTGCAGTTCTTGATGAATACTATCATTTCCATAAATCACGCCTGGAAAGTTCATCATCTCTCCTAGCCCCACAACCTCTTCCCAATCCATCGCTTGACGAATTTCATTAGGTCCTATGGCTGCACCGGTATCTTCAAACCCTGGAGCTGCAGGGACACAGGAAGGCATCGCTGTATAAACCCTTAGAGGCACATCTTTTCCATCCTCAATCATTAGACGAATTCCGTCCATACCAAGCACATTGGCAATCTCATGAGGATCCATGTATATGGCAGTGGTACCACATGGAACAACGGTACGGGCATACTCTCGAACTGACATCATACTGCTTTCTACGTGAATATGTCCATCCATAAATCCAGGGGTAATATAGCATCCTTTTGCATCAATGACTTTTGTATTTTCTCCAATGGTATGGGCAGCATTTCCTACCAAAGCAATTCTTCCGTGGGTAATCGCCACATCTATATTAGGAATAATCTCTCCAGTATTGACATTTACCAATTTACCGCCTTGTATAAGGATTTCTGCTGGCTTTCTTCCTTGGGCTACTGCCACCAACTCCTGGGTTATTTCTGCCAATGCATATCTTTTATTCATGCTATTTCCTTCCTTTCTTAACAATGTTATTCCTAATATTACCATAGTTCTATTATTACTGAAAGTATTTTCCAACAATTTTAGCCATGCTACCCTTTATCTATATATCTATTTACATCATTTACAGTTCTCCATCGTTCACTGCCGCTAACCACTTATCTATTTCTTCTACCACCGCTTTAATACAACCCTCTTCAAAGGGAGAAATAAGTTTTGCTGATTCCACAAGGTTTAAGAAAGGTTGGCTTCCCCCAGCCCTGCACAATGTAACATAGTCTTTCCATGCCTGCTCCCAATCCTCCCGAGATTTTTTCCAGAATTGAAAAGCGCAAATGCCTGCCAATGTATAATCAATATAATAGAAAGGATCTTTGAAAATATGTCCTTGCTGATGCCAATAGCCTCCCTTTTCCAAATATTCTTCATCTTCATAATCTCTATGGGGTAAATATTTCTTTTCGATTTGTCTCCAAGCTTGTTTTCGCTCTGTTGGTGTCGCCTGAGGGTTGGCATAAACAAAATGCTGATATTCATCAACAGTGACCCCATAGGGAATGAAAAGCAAGGATTCATTTAAATGGGCAAATCGATATTTCTCAGCATCCTCTTTAAAAAACAGCTCCATCCAAGGCCACGCAAAAAATTCCATACTCATGGAATGAATCTCACAGGCATCTAATGTTGGAAATTGGTATTCTGGTACTCTATACGTTCTACTCTCATACATTTGAAAAGCATGACCTGCTTCATGGGTCAATACATCAATATCATCGGCTGTTCCATTGAAATTAGAGAAAATAAAAGGAGCATCAAATTTACTAATAAAGGTGCAGTATCCTCCTGGTGATTTTCCTTCCTTACTGATCAAATCCATTAATTCATGCTCTTTCATATAATCAAAAAAAATTTTTGTTTCTTGGGACAATTCCTCATACATTTTTTTTCCTGCTTCAAGAATTGTATCCGCATCACCACAGGGTTTTGGATTCCCACTATTAAAACTTAGAACTTCATCATAGTATCTTAATTTGTCTAGATTTAATCGCGTACGCTGTCTTTCTCTCAATAAGGTTGTAAAGGGGACGATATCATTTTTTACCTGATCCCTAAATTTCTTTACCATTTCTGGGGTATAATCGGATCGAAGCATCCTTGCATAGCCTAATGGAATAAAATTTTTATAACCTAACTTTTGTGCCATTTTGGTTCTTACTTTTACCAATTGGTCATAGATTTCATCAAATCTTGCTTCGTTCTCTTTAAAAAAGTTATATTTTGCTTCACTGGCTTGTTTTCGTATCGCTCTATTGGTTGACATTTCGAAGGGACGCATTTGTGGTAAGTTCCGATATTCTCCCTCAAAGAAAATTTGAGCTGAGGATAGCAATTTTGTATATTCACTCATCAATTTATTTTCAACTTGTAAATCTTCTATGATTGCTGGAGAAAACGTTTTTTGTTTTAGAGAAGCAATAGTAAACAACTGCTCTCCCCACTTTTTTCGCAAAGCTTCTTTATGCTTTGCATTTGTCAATGCCTTGTAATATTTGGACACTAGTCCCTCATAAATAGGGCCTTGTTCGTCAAAAAACTCTTGTTCTCCTTGATACTGGGCATCCTTAGTGTTGATGGTATGTCGTATATAAGCAATTTGTTCCATGGACTCAAACTCATTTCTTAATTGATTGATCTTCATCATGAATGCATCTTGGGATGCAGCATCTTCTGCATCCACAAATGCAGAAACGAACTCGTTAAATTGCTTTTCAAAGATTTTCATATCTGGTCTTTTATATGTATATTGTTTAAACTTCATCGTATCATCCTCTCTATATGCGTTTCGTTTCCTTTTTAGCCCTTACCTACTATCTTTATTATCCATTCAATGTTTTTGTATAAATGGGTATATACTTTAATATACCTTCCACACGCTTGCTTTCCATGAGTGCGATTTTTTCCACAGGGATCTTCTTCCCTTGGATTTGCATCTCATTCATCAAGGCTTCGAAGGGTTCTTTCAATCGTATTTCTCTTCCAAGGGTAATATGGGGCTTGAGTCCTCTTCCCTCTCGTTCAAATCCCTCTTTCTCAAGATGAGATTCTATACTTTCAAACAAATCCTGCAGTGGCTTTCTTCCTTCGTGGATGCCAATCCAAACTATTTTCTTTTCTCTCCTCGGAAATTGTCCAAGCTGTCCTAATCGTAGCTCAAAGGGTTTGATTGCATTGGCTGTATCATCCATTGCTTTTTTGATTGCTTGTATTTGGTTTTCATTCACTTCTCCTATAAACCGTAGGGTAAGGTGGAAGTTGTCTGTTCTTGTAAAATTACCCTTTATACTAAGATTTTTTACCGTGGCTTGTCTTTGTGCAATATATTTTTTCATTTCATCTTCTAATGTAATTGCAATGAATACGCGCATCAAATCACCTAATTTTTTTAAATTTTAAAACCATTACTTTTATTATATGCCATATAAATCACTTTTTAAAATAAAATTCTCTCTTGTCAATTTATAAAAATCGTAGTATCATAAAGGCAAATCAAATATGATCTGAGCTAGGGGAGCTGGTGAAACCAGCTGAGAGTAAGAATGATTTATTCTTTGACCCTAAACCTGATCTGGGTAATACCAGCGTAGGGAAGCATTGTTTTTGTGGTAATGTTAGTACATATTGCATAAATCCTATGTTGGATTTGTGTTTTTTTTATACCATTTTCCCCATAGCTCAAGAGAGGAGTGTCTATGAACACAAAAAAATTAACTTTTTCTGCATTGCTTATCGCCATTGGAACACTTACAGGGCATCTTGTTTACATTCCCGTTGGGGTAGCCAAAGTCTTTCCCGTACAGCATGCCATTAATGTGTTATCTGCTGTATGGCTGGGGCCTTGGATGGCTGTAGGAAATGCTTTCATGATCTCGCTGTTGCGAAATGTTTTAGGTACGGGGTCACTACTGGCATTTCCCGGAAGCATGATTGGTGCCTTTTTAGCAGGATGGCTGTATCGAAGTTTTCAAAAACATCTATTTGCTATTTTCGGCGAAGTTTTTGGGACAGGAATTCTAGGTGCCCTCTTGGCATTTCCTATCGCTAAGTTTTTACTAGGTTCTAAGGCTACAGCTTTTTTCTTTGTGGTACCTTTTATGGCGAGCACCTTAGGTGGTAGCTTTATTGCAGGACTTTTACTACAAACCAAAGTTTTAAAAAATCCATTGCAAAGATAAGAGAGGAGGAACTATAGATGAAACATTGTTTAACCATTGCAGGTTCTGACAGCAGTGGTGGTGCAGGTATTCAAGCAGATATGAAAACCTTTAGCGCTCATGGCACCTTTGGAATGAGTGTCATTACAGCAGTAACTGCCCAAAATACGCAAGGTGTTTTTGATGTGCAGGATATAACACCAGAAGTTATTATGGCTCAAATCAAAGCTATCTTTGATGATATCCGTGTAGACGCAGTAAAAATCGGGATGGTATCACAAACAAAAACCATTGAAGCCATTGCAAAAACTTTAAAGCAATATTCTTTGCCTTTCTTGGTTTTAGATCCTGTAATGATTTCCAAAAGCGGTTATGACTTACTTCAGCCAGAGGCAAAACAAGCCTTGATTGAAATGCTTTTACCAATGGCTACTTTGATTACGCCTAATTTGCCAGAAGCGGAAGAGATCTTAGGTCAAAGGATTGAAACATTAGATGATATGAAAAAAGCAGCAAAGCAATTGCATGATTTAGGACCAAATTATGTCTTGGTTAAGGGAGGTCATCTTGCTGATGATGCCACCGATGTACTGTATGATGGGAAGATTTTTCACTTATTTACACAAGAGCGCATTGACACCACCCATACCCATGGCACAGGATGTACCTTATCCTCAGCGATCACTGCCAATTTGGCAAAAGGAATGGCGATACAGGAAGCGGTAAAAGCAGCAAAAGCCTATATCACAACTGCCCTTTCCCATGGTTTTTCCATTGGCCACGGTGTGGGACCAACCCATCATTTTTACGAACTCTACCAAAAGGCTGGCATCCACTCATGATATCTCAAAATCCCATTTATGGGGATATAAACATGGATTCAGCAGAGCACTGCCAAAGAATAGGCCATGCACTGACCCAAGTCAAGAACACCCGACCATTGGTGCATCATATTACCAATTATGTAACCGCCAATGATTCTGCCAACACTGTTTTAGCCTTAGGAGGATCTCCTGTCATGGCGGATGCACCCATTGAAGTAGAGTATATGACAGCTCGCGCCAATGCCTTGGTATTGAATTTGGGTACTTGTCGCCCTGAAACGGTTACTGCCATGACATTAGCAGGAAAAATTGCCAATCAAAAGCATATTCCTATTGTTTTAGATCCTGTTGGCATTGGTGCCACACCATTTCGTTACGAAAGTGCTTTAAAATTAATAGAGGAATTAGACATCCATGTCATTCGAGGCAATATGTCAGAAATCAAATTATTGGCTGGATTAGAAACAAAAAATCATGGGGTAGATTCAGCAGATGACGATCCTGATGGCGCCAAAATTGCTATGACACTGGCCAATAAGTACCGCACCATTGTTGCAATCACTGGAAAAACAGATGTGATCTCTGATGGGGGCACTATCTGTTTATTAGACCATGGACACAAATATTTAACACAAATTACAGGTGCAGGCTGTATGACGACCTCTTTGATTGGGTGCTATCTTGGAGCCAATAAAGATTTCTTTCTCGCAACTACAGCAGGCATTTTAACCATGGGACTAGCAGGGGAAAAAGCTGCCGCACGAATGACGCCCCATGATGGAATGGGAAGCTTTAAGGTATATTTAATGGATGCAATTTATCATATGACACCTGAAATATTAAAAAAGAAGGGAAAGATACAATATGTCTTTTCAAATGAATAAAACTGTTTATTTGGTTACAGACGATTCCAAGCTAGATTTTGAAACTTTGTACCAAAAATTAGCATCTGCATTACAAGGTGGTGTCGGTCTTTTACAGTTAAGAGAAAAAACAGCTTCTTCAAAAACCTTTTATGAACATGCATTGGCTGTAAAACCTCTATGTCAAGAATATCAAGTTCCATTGATCATTAACGATCGATTAGATATTGCCTTGGCAGTAGATGCAGATGGTGTTCATCTAGGACAAAATGATCTGCCTTTGTCTGTTGCACGTAAAATTTTAGGCCCTGATAAAATCATTGGTATCTCTGCAAGAACTACTGAGGATGCTCTAAAAGCGGAAAAAGAAGGGGCAGATTACTTAGGCGTAGGTGCTGTATTTCCTACAAGTACAAAAGAAGATGCACAAAGAATTTCAGAAGAGGTTTTCGCTGCCATTCAATCTGCTGTAACCATTCCCATTGTAGCTATAGGGGGCATTACTTTAGAAAATGCCGCCACTATTGTAAATCGAGGTGTTTCTGGTATTGCAGTGGTTTCTGCTATTCTCAACCAAAGAGATGCTAAGGCGGCTGCTCAAACCTTGAAAAACTTATTTGCTTAAAAAATACACATGCTGTGATACCAGCATGTGTATTTTATTCATTTACGATATATGCATTTGAATATTGTCTATTAATCGAGGTTTTCCAATTTTTACGGCTACAGCAATCAAAATCTCTCCCTTAACTTTTTCAATACTTTCTAGGGTTTTGGCATTGACCACTTCTACATAATCAATCTGTGCTTTTTCTATCTTATAAAGGTTCTCAATGATCGAAGCCCTAATCTTTGCAGCATCTCTTTCTCCTTTTATGATCATTTCTTTTGCTTTTAATAAAGATTTTGAGAGTATCGTGGCATCCTGTCGTTCTTTGTCTTGGAGCAATACATTTCGAGAGCTTAAAGCTAATCCATCCTTTTCTCTTACAATATCACAGGGAACAATCTCTACATCCATATTCATATCCTCTACCATCTTCTTGATGACAGCCACTTGTTGAGCATCCTTTTGTCCAAAATATGCATGATCTGGCGTAATAATATTAAATAATTTTAAGACCACTGTTGTCACACCTTTAAAATGTCCATTCCTTGATTTTCCACATAGCTGCTTCGTCATATCCCCCGTAACCTCTACATACGTGCTATAGCCTTCAGGATAAAGGGCTTCCATAGAAGGGATAAATAACACATCCACCGCTGCTGCTTCTACCAATTTACAATCCCTATCCAAATCTCTTGGATAACTTTCTAGATCTTCTTTCACATCAAATTGAATAGGATTTACAAAGATACTTACAACTACAAAGTCGTTTTCTTCTCTGGCCTTTTTGATTAACGAAAGGTGTCCTTCATGTAAAAAACCCATCGTTGGTACAAAGCCTATGCTTTTTCCTTCTTGCTTTGCCTTTTTAACTTCTGCTTTTACATCTTTAATTGTAGCAATCATTCTCATTTGTAATGCCTCCTTTATCTCTTGTTATCCTATGTTTACCAAAGAACTATTTTGCACGAAAAAATACCCTAGTCTCTATCCAAAATTTTCTTTTGGACAAAGATAGGGTATTTTGATTCACAAGTTTAGTAGGAAATATCAAAAATGATTTATCTTTCCTATCCATAACTTATTCAGTCCCTGTCCAAAAGGATCAGTGCAAAATAAATTACAGGATTGTATAGATTTTATGATCCAGCACAACATACACTCCTATGGTTTGACTCTTGCGATGTCAACCAACATTAGTTTATCACACATTCTTTTTAATTACTACATAATTAAAGCATCTTTTATGTACTAAGAGTTGGGAATATTTTCCCAACTCATCCTCTTTTCTTAGTAACCTCCAAATAATCCTCCACAGAAATATGGAGAGCAGAATAAGATTACTAACAGCAAGAAGAAAAACAATAATTCACTACCATTATTAAATAATCCATATCCATCAGCCATGCTGTATACCTCCTTTTACGCATCATGTAAAATTTTATTTTTTAAACGCTATTGCTTATCTTTTGTCTAATATATACTATGTGTACTTTACAATTTGTGTTACTCAACAAAGAAAATTTTATCCACCAACAATTCCATGCAATCTATAGTAATTCAGCAACATAAAAATACCATTTATATATAAAAAAAATTTGGTTATTCTATTAATAGTACGCATTCTATAGGAAAGGAGCTTACCTATGTCTAAAAATAATTTTTCTGATAGAAAATCCAAAAAGGTAAAAAAAACCTATAATTTTCATATGGAGCCTAAAATTGATATGAACACCATCACTGCTGAAGATTTGAATTTGGGTGACAAGAAAAAAAAGAATCCCTCTTCCTAATCCTTACAAATTATTAAAACGTCCCTACTGTGCTAGACACAGCAAGGACGTTCACAGTATCTACGGACCATACTATCCCAAGTAAATAATCATACTTATTATCGATAGTGTTTGATAAGTGCAAAAAATAAACACGAAATCTTATTCGTGCATTCATTGTGATAGCTATATTCCCATAATCCTTCGAAATTCTTTTATATTGTTTCTACTCACAGGTACCTCTGCTTCAATATTTTCAAGCTTAATATTGTAGGTATTGTTAAACCAAGGTATAATCTCTTGTATCTTATTAATATTAATAATATAAGAACGATGGCTTCTAAAAAAATGCTCTTGTGGTAGTTTATGAAAAAAGTTGGAAATATTCATATTTGCCACGTATTGTTCATCCTCTGTATATACCAGTGTTTCTCGTTCCCTAGCTTCACAATAATAGATATCTTCAGGATCTACCACCATCATTTTATCACATTTCCATAAAATAATTTTTTCACATTTATGTGTTTTTTCACAGTATCTTTCTTCACTATTTTCAAGCTTTTTTAAGGTATTAATCATTCTTTCTTCTGAATAGGGCTTTAAGATATAATCAAAAGCATTGATTTCAAAAGCTTCCACTGCATAGTCTTTATAGGCTGTTATAAACACAATGATCGGTCTTCTCTCAAACTTATTTACCACCTTTGCAAAAGACATTCCATCTAAGTTCGGCATATTAATATCTAAAAATATAACGTCTATGTTATTATTTTCTAAAAACTTCAATGCACTTAAAGATTCCTCAAATTCCTTCAAGATTTCAATAGCACTGTATTTGTTAATAAAGTATTTTAATTCTTCCCTGGATGGATATTCATCCTCCACAATTATACACTGCATAGGCGACACCTCCCTTAATCATTTTTGTCAATTTCAAAAGCCACACTTGTTCCTTTTTTCAATTTCTTAATCTCTAGCCCCTTGCCATAAATAAGCTTTAGCCGGTTGTGTACATTGATAAGTCCTATACTTCCATTCCTTACCTTTCCCTCTTTGATCCCTTCAATAACCTCATCATCAATCCCAATGCCATCATCTTCTATGACAATACTTACTTTATTTGTTTCTTTTTCTTCTTTAATACAAATTTTTACTTCTCCCTCTTGATTATCTTTTAATATTCCGTGCTTTATCGCATTTTCTACGATTGGCTGAATCGTAAGACTTGGAATCTTTATATGCATTTCGTCGGGAACATCATAAACAACATGAAGCTTATCCCCATACCGTGCCTGCTCTATTTTTACATAGGCCTTTACTTGTTCTAATTCCTTATCTAAGCTTACCAATGTCTCTCCTTTTTCTAGGTTATAGCGCAAGTAAGTTGAGAGGTTGATAATTAGCTCCCTCGCTTTATCTGTATCTATTCGCATAAAAGAAACAATAGTGTTTAATGCATTAAATAAAAAATGAGGATTTATTTGGGCTTGAAGCGCTTTAATTTCCGATCGATTTGCCATCTCCTTTAATTTCTCCAGTTTGCTAATCTCTAACTGTGTGGAAATAAGCTGGGACAATCCCTCTGCCAAACCTATATCTCGAAAACTAATATAGTTTTCTGTTTTAAAATAAATTTTCAGCGTTCCAATAACTTTATTCTCACTGTTTAGGGGTACAATAACCCCACTTTTCAAGGGACAACTTTCCTCCATACAATCTATTTCATTTTTCTTATTCAGAATTTCAATCTTTCCCTCCTGAATCACTCTTTCTGTTGCCTTCGTTAAAATAGATTTTCCGACGGTGTGATGCTCCCCACCGCTACCTACATGGGCAAGAATTTGTTCTCTATCTGTTATGGAGACTGCATCCGCTTTTACAGACTCCTTAATGATTTCACAAACCTTTTTTAACGAGTCTTTGTTCACATCCCGAAAATACGGTAATGTTTGATTGGCAATATCTAGTGCTTGCTTCGCCTGTTTTGCAGCAATCTCCTCTTTGGCTTCAAAAATATTTTCCGTAATCATAATGACAATCGCAATACCCAGTCCATTCATCAGCACCATAGGTACATAGATTTCTTTTACGATGCTAAAAGCCAATTCAAATGGTTTCGAAAGCAGTAAGATCAAAAGCATGCTTAAATTTTCCACCACTACGCCACCTATAAAACCATAAAACCAACGATTTTTGGTATTTGACTTTTGATAAATTACTCCTGACAAATATCCTCCAATGAACGTAGCTATGGCACAGGGTAACGCTGTAATGCCACCAATATCCACAAACAACCTATGAACACCAGCCAGTATTCCTGCCACCATCCCTACAAAGGGACCACAAAGAATCCCTCCTACAATGACCCCAATATTTCGAGTATTCGCAATGGCTCCTTTTACATCAATCCCTACATAAGTACCCATAATACCAAGCCCCCCAAAAATAAGGGATAACACGATGGCATTTATAGGCTTGATTGCTTGTTTTTGAACCATTTGACGAAAAGTATTGAGTCTTGAAATAAAAAAGGCAATAACAATAACATACCCTAGATTGTTTATAAAATGCTTCATCAACTCAAACAATACAATCAGCTCCAAATTTTTCATGATGCTCGTTTTTATCTTTATACTGTATTATAACACATTCGTTTTTGCTTTCTCTAATACAATCCTATAAAAAAATCAGGCACATTACCTGATTTTTAAAAAAATATATAACATAACCGAAAGCATAATAAGCATACCAATCATTCTTCTTGTTTGCTGAAGCTTTTTTTTGCCTTCGTTTTACATAACCATCCGTGACCTGAATATACTCGGGTTTATACATTTTTGCTTTCTATCAGCTTTCCACTTCATAGTCTACTCCCAATACTGCAATGATTTTTCCACCATCATCATACATGGGTACCGATACAGTTAAGCATACTTTTTTGGTATCTAATGTAATATATAAATCTGAAACAAAAGTCTCTCCTTTAAAGGCCGCTATAAACCAAGGTCTATTTCTGCAGTCAATAGGTGGAAGATGGTCTAGATTACATCCCACCCTGCTGCTGTCAGGTTTATAAGTATAAATCACGGGTATGTTTTTATTTTCTGCTACCAATTTTTTAAATAGCTGGGTATGTGTCTTTGGGTCTAATTTTTTCATCTCTGGTCGTTTCAAAAGATTATTGGTAAAATCTACGCATCTTTTTTGAATTTCTTTTAGTTTATTCGGCTCTATCTTAATCTTTGAATGTTCTTGAATAATCTTTTGAAATTCTTTACTCATTTTATCGAGGGATAACGCCTCATTGGAAATTTCGTCAATGATTGCCGTTTGTTCTTGCGTAGCTGCCGATACTTCTTGGGTTCCTGCAGCAGCAGATTCAGTAATTTCTGTTATTTTTTCTAAATATTTATGTAT
Source organism: Clostridiaceae bacterium 35-E11 (assembly GCA_038396625.1). Classification (GTDB taxonomy): domain Bacteria; phylum Bacillota; class Clostridia; order Peptostreptococcales; family Thermotaleaceae. Next base: position 1,341,079 of record CP121688.1, on the reverse strand, counting down.
GTTATTTACTTCTTCCTTTTGCATTTCTGATTTTTGATAGGTTTCTTCAACTGTCATTGTAATAAGTTCTACAGACTTTGCCATTGCATCAAAATCATTTTCTGTATTCTGTGCTGTTTGTGCATCTTCTTTTTCTTGCTTGATGCCCTCATCCAAACTTTGTACTAATGCCATAATATCTTTTTCAAATGCTAATAACATTGTATTAATTTGTTCCACCGCTTCTCCAGAACCTTCTGCAAGCTTTCTTACTTCTTCTGCTACTACAGAGAATCCTCTTCCAGCTTCTCCTGCCCGTGCTGCTTCAATAGCTGCATTTAAGGCTAATAGATTGGTTTGTTCAGAAATATTCTTTACCATATGTATGATCGTTCCAATTTCACTGACTTGATTCGATATTTTTTTTGTTTCTTCAGACAGTATTTGATTTTTTTCTGTGCGCGCCATCATTCTTGCAATAAGCTTCTTAAAAGCTTCCCTACTTTTCTGCAATTGTTCCATGGTTTCTTCACATTGGCTCTGTGCCTTCTGTGTTTTTTCTGTGGTATCTATAGAAATTTCTATTAATTTATTGCTTTTCATCAAAGCATCTTTTGTTACACTAGCTTGCTCTCCAGCCCCCGATGCAATATCTTCTATGGTCTTTGCAATTTCCTCTACAGCTCTATTGGTCTCGTCAGTAACTCCCGCCAGCTTCTTGGTCACTCCAAAAATGCCCTCTGCGTTATATACGATCTGCGCTAAAGCCGTTCGATAGTTATGGATAATTTTATTTAAATTTTCAGCTACATCTTTATATTTGCCATTGCTTGCAGTAAACTTTTTCGTAAGATTTCCTTCAGCCACCTCTTTAATTCCTAATGCAAATTCAGTCAAAGTACGATCTGATTTCAAAAAATAATAGGATGCAAGCTCCATCAACAAAACAGTACCTCCAATGACAGAGATTGCTATAGCATTATAAACTTTAGTTAAAAAAAGAACGCCAATTACTAATACTATCTTTACAAGTATTACGATAAAAGGTTTAAAAGATTTCATTGTCTTCCCCTCCAATTGTTCTTAGATTAGATATCATCATTCCATTTCTTCCATAAGAATTGTATTTATATGATGATGAACTCGACCCATGAAAATATTACCATTTCACGTTGTATACATTAATTTCTACATAAAAATTTAAATTCCTTTATCTTTTGACAGTAAATTCATAATATTATCAAAGTCCCATTTTTTTGTAATCCTATGTAATGATTATACATCTTATATTCTTTTAAATAATACTTCGCACGTCTATTTGCATCAATAGGTATGATGATTTTTCTGACTGTTAAGCATATTTGATCCATGTTTTCTATTTAGGCAAAAAACAACGAAAAAATCCATGAATGACCCATGGATTTTTTCATTAAAAGCTTATTCATATATATGTTATCTTATCCCCAACACTTCTTCTGGAGTTTTACATGGCCTATTTTGCTTCCTTCCTGTTTCTTCTAGCGTTAATTCTCCAAAATAGAAAGATAAACCTTTTCTTAAATACTTATTTTCAATTAAGGCTTTTTTATAACCTTTGTCTGCAATTTCTAAGGCATAAGGAAGTGTCGCATTACAAAGTGAATAAGTAGAAGTTTGTGGAAAAGCCGCTGGTATATTATCTACGCAATAGTGCATAATCCCTTCTTCTACATAGACAGGATTGTCATGAGATGTTGCTCTACAGGTCTCAATGGCTCCATCTTCATCACAGGACACATCAACAATGAGTGCATTAGGTTTCATCGTTCTCAACATTTCTCGATTTACAAGATGATCTTTTCTCCACTTAGGCCATAAAATACAATTTACCAACACATCACTTCTCTCTAAACATGCTTCTAAATTTTTTGCATTCGAATATAAAAGTTCTACATTGGGTGGCAGTATATGTTGTGCCTTTTCCAATCTATTTAGATCAATATCAAGAATTGTTACCTTATTTCCCAAATTGGATGCAATCTCTGCAGCACCTAATCCTGCAGCGCCAGCACCAATTATTGTAATTTCTGGTGTTCTTACACCATGTACTCTCGCTAACATTACTCCATTTCCACCATTGATTTTTTGTACATACTGTAACCCCATTAGCATGCCACCTTTACCTGCGATCTCGCTCATTGGCTTTAATAGTGGAAAATTACCAGCTTCATCTTCAATGTCTTCATAGGATATCCCTACTACCTTGTTTTCAATAAAAGCATCTGTTTGTTCTCTAAAAGCATTTGAGTGAATATACGTAAATACCACCATGCCTTCTCGAAGATATTTAAATTCCTCTGGCAAGAATTCTTTTACCTTATAAATCATTTCTGCTCTTTTAAATAATTCATCCTTGCTAACAATCTGCGCTCCAGCATGTTTATAATCTTCATCACTAAAACCACTTCCTACGCCAGCTTCTTTTTCAATGAGTATTTGATGACCATGCTGTATAAATGCTTTTACCCCATCAGGTGCTAAAGCAACTCTGTATTCATTATTTTTAATTTCTTTCGGTGTTCCTATAATCATGTCTTTTTCCCCCTTATGATGTTTTATAATATATCATTTAACGCTCCTAGAGAGTATCCTCCTAAACCTAGTGTCTCCATTGTTCTCTTTTTCTCATTTCTATAGTCTTTCTTCATTATGGCAGAGACAATATGAATCACAGCATCCATAGTGGGCGTAGCAACGCCTACTTGTCGTCCTAATTCACTCATAAATACTAATCCGTATCCTACATCTTCATGAAAGTAGCGATAATCTAAACTACTTTGGGCTTGGATTCCTTTAAAGCCTTCTGCTTTCGAATATCCTGCATCATAGGTATTCTCCTGCATATATCCCTGCTGCATTCCTAACACAGGATCTGGAATCACTTCAAATCCTAGCTTTTCTCCAATGGCAATACGCTCTTTATCAATAGTCTCCATTAAGTTTCCTACAGCAGGCGTTACCCCATCCTCATAAAAGAAAAAATCTCCTTTACTTCTTTCAATCAATCCTGCATTTAGTAAAGTAACTGCTGGATGAATCACAGGATTGGCATTTTGAAGCGTTGTTTGCAAAACATTTTTTGCGGCAACCATACAGGGATAAACTCCCTGTGTTAATGTTATAACTTTATTTGTATATTTGCTTGGCAGAGCAGCTAGCAATAGTCCTCCCTTTAGTTTCAAGTATACGTGAATCTTTCCTGGCTCCATTAATCTAACAGCATAGGGTAAAGTGGAAGACTCTGCAATAACTATATCTTCACTGGCAATATCTAAATCCAAAGCATTTTTAAATACGATACTTCCTCCACAGGAACTTGGACAAACAATAACGATTTGACCTTTTTCCAGGTAAGGTCTGCATGCTTCTCCAAAGGGCTGAGTACTGTATGCGGGTCCTACAACGAAAATCAAATCTGCTTTTTTCACTACTTTTTCAATATCATGACCAGCATATTGAATCTTAGCAAAGCCTTGAAGTTGTCCTTCCGAAAATATGCCTCCATTTTTTGCGATGGCATCAATACTTTTAGGGAATTTCTCAAAATCAAACATAAATACATCGTGCCCTGCCTTTGCCCAATCAAAGGCAACTGCACATCCTCCATTTCCAGAACCCAATACCGTAATTTTCATCTTATAGACCTCCTTCATCATTGTTTAATATGTTAAAAGTTTATATATGTTTTAGATATTAAATGAAACTCCTAAAAAATTCCTATCAGTAAGTATAATAGTAAACCAACTCCTGCTGCTACTGAAGCATAGGGAAGCTGGGTTTTTACATGGTCAATGTGATCACTAGCAGCTCCAAAGGATGATAAAATTGTCGTATCAGATAATGGAGAACAATGATCTCCAAATACGCCTCCACCGGCTACTGCTCCTATCGTTGCAAATACTAAAGAGTTTATATCGCCACCACTAAATTGAAATGCTAATGGTGTAGCAATTGGAATCATAATTGCGTAGGTCCCCCAAGAGGTGCCCGTTGAAAAAGATATAAACGCACTTAGCGCAAACGCCAACATCGGCAACAACGAAGGAGTTAACCAGTTTTCTGTAATCTCTATTACATATTGTGCTGCACCTAACTGCTTGCTAATGGTATTAATACTATAAGCCAATCCTAATATGATAATTGCAGGTATAACCCCTTTAATACCTTGTATTCCTGTACTAAAGATCTCTTTCATAGGAATCTTTTGGAGCCATAATGCAATACCTAATATTAACACCGCTAGCATAAATGCCTCTAGTGTTTTCGCTGAACCCATTACAGCATAGGTTCCAAGAGCAAAGATAATAACTACAAGTACAGGTAATATAAAATTTATAAAGATTCTAGGTGTCTTGATTTGTTCTGCCGGCTGTATATCTGACAATTCTACGCCCATCATTGGCGTTGACCCATCAGCAACTAGCTTTCCTTCTTTTAAAGCTCTCTCTTCAGCTTTTTTCATCGGTCCAAATTCGGGTATAATACCTAATGCAAATAGTGCAACCATTACTACAGCAAGAATGCCATAGAAGTTAAATCCAACAGATTTGAAAAATATATCTACAGCCATTGCATTATCTTTGATAGGTCCATATCCTACAAGAAGTCCCGCTATATATATCCCCCAAGCACTAAAGGGAACCAATACACACATAGGTGCAGAGGTAGAATCAATAATATAAGCTAGTTTTTCTCTTGAGATCTTTGCCTTATCCGTCAAGTTTCTCATAACAGGCCCTGTGAACAAGGGTGAAAAATAATCACTGAAAAAAATAAACATTCCTAAAAACCATCCAAATAACTGAATCTTTTTTCGAGATGTAATTTTTGTTTCCATAATCCTTCCGAACTCTTGAGTAGAGCCAGTTTTTTGAAAAAAAGCTACTAATATACCAATAAAAACTTCTATCAAAAGTACCCATATGAAATCTGCATTGCCCATAGCTTTTTCAAATAGCCCAGGAACTCCCCATAATCCTTCACCGGTAATAAACAAACCAACAATACAAGCAATTAACAGTGAAAACGTAGCTTCTCTTGTAATGAATGCCAGTATTACCGCCATGAGCGCTGGGATAATTGATAAAAAACCATAATGTACTACTGGGTCAGTCATTTATAGCTCCTCCTTTTTCAATTTGATCTAAAACATTTGCTATATGATCCCTTTTATAAGACTTTACTTGTTTTTATTTTTCTCCTCCTTTCATTAAAAATAATTTTTATACAAAATTACTAAAGAAATCGATTTCTTATTTTTAAATTAGCAAATCTTATGCCAACTTGATATAAGGCAGTTAACTCCTCAATACAGTGAGTTTAGCTTATCTATCGTGTTTAAAACATGTATATATCCACACTTTTTTGCCTAATTTCCAGCAAACGCTTCATATTCCTCCTAGCACAACATAAAGATTATACTCCTCTTAGATAGATTTACCCTAAAGGGCACTTTACCCTAAAGGGCACTTTACCCTAAAGGGCACTTGCAAAACTAAAATTCAGATGGCATTAAAACTCCATCTGAATTAAAATTCACTTTATATTTTTAGCAATTCGTTTTCATCAAGGAATGAAAGATTTTAAAAACGTGCAAAATAAAAAATGATAAAATTTATTTATCATTTTTTATTTTGCTGAATTTTCAGCAATTTTTACGGATAATTAGCATTTTTTATTTATTCTATTTCAATTTTGTATTTTGTAATTTTATATTGTAGGGTTTGTCTAGGAAGATTTAATAATTTTCCCGCCTTTGAAACATTGCCTCCAGCTTTTTCTAGTGCTTTTAAAATCATTTTTTTCTCTACCACTTCTACCACTTCATTTAAAGGCTGTATGTCCTCTATTTCTTCATAAAAACTTACGTTTTCTGCAGTCTCACTTAGATATACAGGAAGATGTTTCATTTCAATATTCCCCCCTTTTACAATATTCATCGCCCCTTCAATTACATGTTGTAACTCCCTTACATTTCCAGGCCAATGATATATATAAAAAAGTGTTTCAACCTCTTTACTAATTCCCTTTACCCGCTTTTTTAACACTGTATTATATTTTTTGATAAAATAATCAACAAATAAAGGTATATCTTCTTTCCTTTTTCGTAAAGGTGTTAACTTAATGCTAGTAACACTCAAACGATAAAAGATATCTTCTCGAATGTATCTCTTGTTGATGGCATCCATGGGCTCCATATTCATTGCTGCAATAATCCGTACGTCAACCTTCCTATCTTTGGCATCTCCTATTCGCCTAACAACCCCGTCCTGCAATACCCTCAATAATTTTGCCTGCAAATTCATCGACATGGAATTAATCTCATCTAAAAATAAAGTTCCTCCATCAGCAATCTCAAATAAGCCTTGTTTATCTTCAGCTCCTGTAAATGCACCTTTCACACACCCAAATAGTATAGATTCAAATAAGGTTTCTGGTAAAGCAGCACAATTTTGAGCAATAAATGGCATACTCCTTCTTGAACTTTGATTATGTATAGATTGCACAAACAATTCTTTTCCTGTTCCTGTTTCTCCGTATATCAATACAGAAGAAGGACTATCTGCTATTAATTTTGCTTTATTTATATTCTCAAGCATTTCTCTGTTTTGGGTAATAATATCTTCAAACCTAAATTTTGCATTAGAGTACTTCCTATTATGATTTGCATTTTTTATAAGATAAGCTTCTACTGACTGTACTTTTTTATGTTTTTCAGACAAATCCTGTATACGGGTTATATCCTTTGAAAGCTCTACAGCTCCTAAAACTTTACCACTTTGTATAATGGGTATTGTGAGATTTTGCGTGTTAAATAATCTTCCTGCATAATCATAAAATACTTGATTATTTTTATATACAGGAGCACCCTGGGCCAAGCATTGGGTAATCGTGCTTTCTTCTGAAGCCAAAGTAGGATAAGCTTCCAAATAATTTGTATTGATTATTTTATTATAAAAATCTTCATCAAATCGGGGATTGTAACGAGCAGAATATACAATTTTTCCTTTGTTATCTACAATTAATATAGCATCTACATAATCTACATCCATACGTTTCAGTTTTTTCGCAGTCATGTATGCTTCCCCCTTTTATAAAATTCTTCTTTTTCTTAGATATTTTTTGACAGTGCTATTTCCTAAAACAATAAAGACTTCATCCTATATATGATCTATTTTATCACCTTAAATTTTATATGTATATCGTATCTAATAAAAAATAAATGGATGATACGTATCATCCATTTATGAAAACAATTGAAAAGCATCAGTTTATCTAGATAAAAACAATCTCCTATTGACCTTTTAAAACACAATTTAAAAAATTCCTATCAGTAAATATAAGATCAATCCAATTCCTGCTGCCACACTAGCATATGGAAGCTGCGTTTTTACATGATCTATGTGGTCACTAGCAGCTCCAAAAGAAGACAGAATCGTTGTGTCAGATAATGGTGAACAGTGGTCACCAAATACACCTCCACCTGCAACCGCTCCTACGGTTGCAAAAACCAATGTGCTCAAAGCTCCCCCACTAAATTCTAATGCCAGTGGCACTGCTATGGGGACAATGATCGCATAAGTACCCCATGACGTCCCCGTAGAGAAGGATATAAATGCACTTAATGCAAAGGCTAATAGTGGTAAAAAAGTTGGTGTTAACCAGTTTTCAGTTACTTCTATTACATACTGCGCTGCTCCCAATTGCTTACTTACTGCATTGATACTATAAGCTAGCGCTAAAATAATAATGGCTGGCACTACTCCTTTAATTCCTTGTATTGCTGTACTAAAAATATCCTTCATCGGTATTTTTTGTAACCATAAGGCAATACCTAATACTAACACTGCAAGCATAAATGCTTCTAAAGTCTTCGTTGAACCCATTACGAAATAAGTTCCTACAGCTACTGCAATAATAATCAATACGGGTAATATAAAGTTGATAAACAATCTAGGTGTTTGAATCTGCTCTGCAGGTTGAATCTCAGACAGTTCTACTCCCATCATAGGTGTAGCACCATCTGCAATAACCTTTCCTTCTTTTAAAGCCCTTTCTTCCGCTTTTTTCATTGGACCAAACTCTGGTATTAATCCCGCTGCAAATAAACCAACCATTCCTACTGCCAATAGTCCATAAAAGTTAAAACCTATGGATTTCATAAATACATCCATTGCCATTGCATTATCTTGGATAGGTCCATTACCAACAAGGAGTCCTGCTATATAAACACCCCACGCACTGAAAGGCACTAATACACACATAGGTGCTGATGTTGAGTCACAAATATAGGCAAGCTTCTCTCTTGAGATTTTTGCTTTATCTGTTAAATTTCTCATAACCGGTCCTGTAAATAATGGTGAAAAATAATCACTAAAGAATATAAACATTCCTAAAAACCATCCGAATAATTGAACCTTTTTTCTTGATTGTATTTTTTTCTCTACTACTCTTCCAAATTCTTGCGTAGATCCCGTTTTTTGAAAAAAAGCAACGAGTATTCCAATAAACACTTCTATTAACAAAACCCATATGAAATCTGCATTGCCCAAGGCATTTTCAAATAACCCTGGTACCCCCATCAAGCCATCACCTGTTATAAACAATCCTACAATACATGCAAATAACAAGGAAAAAGTAGCTTCTCTTGTAACAAAAGCCAAAATAACAGCTATTAATGCAGGTACAATGGATAAAAAGCCAAAGTGTACTACCGTGTCAACCATATAAGCTCCCCCTTAAATTAGTTTTGATCTGTTGGAATTAGGAAAAGTCTGTTTGTAATAATCTTAATGCCTTTTGAATAATTTCTTCTCTACATGCCTCTTCCTTATCCTGAGGCAAGTCTGGATCTCCAACTGGATGGGGAATAGCTACTGCCCCTACAATCCGCACTGCACCCACCGTCTTTGATATAGGGGTAACAGTACATATATGGGCTGCTGGTATGCCTATCTTTTCTATTTCTTTTACAATCGTTGCGCCGCAACGGGTACAAGTACCTCAGGTACTTGTTAGAATGACACCTTCTACACCATTATTTACTAGTTCTTGAGCAATTTCCTCTCCCATCCTCGTAGCATCGGCTACAGACGTAGAATTACCGGTTGTAGAAATAAAGTATTCATAAAGGCTTCCAATTTCACCTCCTCTTTCTAATTTCTTTAATACATCTACTGGTACAACTCGGTTGGGATCCTGGTTTGCATATACTGGATCATAGCCTGCATGAACGGATTCATATTTCCCTTCCTTTAAAGCTTGGATTTTAGAAATATCATATTTTTTATAAAACTTTGCTGTTGCCGCTGGTAGATGATCTGGATTACCCATAGGTACAATGCCACCCGTTGTAAGAATAGCAATCTTTGCATGCTTCAATGTCTCAATAGCTTTAGCTGGGTGGATAGATTGATACGTTGGAATAGGCACTTCTGATTGATAAGGTTTGCCATTCATTTTCGCAATGAGCATATCCAAAGCTCTCTGCGCACCTGTTTTTTCTTTGAATACATTGACACGTATTCCCTTTGGGATATATCCTTCTTCTTCTGGGAATCCAATTTTTTCATTATGAATAAGCTTGTTTGCTAAATTCGCCATTGGTGTAATGGCTTTCCTCATAGATGCAGCAGATTTTCCTGTTTCGATCATATAAGTTTTGTCTTTATACATATCCACTGCTGGATTTTCAATGTAAAGCCCTGTGATTGTAGGGATTTGAAATTGTACCTCTATTGCTGCACATAAATCTGCACAAGCTATTCCAAATCTTCCAGCATTAAAGGCTGGTCCTGCAATAAATATATCCGGCTGGATTTTTTCCACATATTTAAAAATCATTTCTTTTGCCTTTTCCATATTTTCTGCATAAAAATTATCTCCACAGATAACCGTAGCAACAATTTCTGCATCCTTTATTTTATCTTTTAATAAATTTGCTGGCCCTACAACCTCTGCTCTTAATTCAGGACCTACTCCTGCTTGATCTTCCCCTCCAATCTGACCAAAAAACTGATTTGTATAAAATAAGATCTTTTTCAATTCCTTTCCCTCCATTTCTAGATTGTCACTGCACTTAGTTTGCCATAGCCTTGAAGATTGTGACTCCCCATAATTCCATGGATCTCTATGACTAGTCCCCCATCTTCTTGTATAGAGCCTACAAAACCACCTGTTATATGTTCGATCGCTTTAAATTCTCCTAGTACCTTCTCCATTGGAGGCAGTTTGATGGTAGCATTGCTGTTTCCAGTGGATACAATAGCATCTGCCTTTGTAGTCCCATCGGGTAATGGCTCAGACTTGCCATCTACACCTGCATCCTCATTACTGATTAAAACCGTCTTGATTCCTTTATTTTCTAGATTTTTGCATATCATCATTAAATCTGTTGTGGGGTTTCCAAATCCCTCTTGAGATTGAATTACGCCATCTGCTCCAAGCATTTCAACCATTCTAACAGTCAATGCAGTATTTCTATATTTGTCCTCCAACGTTGTCATCAACGGATTGAGCACCACCCCAATAAAATTAATTTCTTTCCCATCTCTTTTAAAACACTCTTGAAGAATAGCATTGTTTTGATGATGGAAAGTAGTTGTTTTAGAGCCTGGTGATACACAGTTTCCACTTACGATGGCTCCGTCTATCACTTCTAATGGAGAAATTAGTGTGGGTAATATTTTCTTTGAATCCTTGCCATAAAAATACGTATCATGCAGCAATCCTTGACTCATACATTGGTATACATACACGACCTTAGGAAGGTCCGGATACCTTTGTGCCTTTTTATAAACGTTTTCCCAAACATAATTTTCTACCACATCATATGTGGAATCTATCACTTGTTTTGCAATGAAATGTGCTGCTTTAACCCCTGCAATTCTCACTGCTTCTTCGTGCTCATGAGGGGCCACTTCATCGGCCTTAATAATGTGTATAACAATATTGTTTAGATGTGCAAAGGGCGTATATTCAGTTAAAGGACCTGACATATCAATAATTCCTTCTTGGAATCCAACAATGGGTCCTGTAGTAACAACGGTACACCCCTTTAAAGCATAGGTTATTCCCCGTCCTACTTCTTTCATTTTGCCGTCTACTCCAGGAAATGCTTCTCCTTCTAATTTGGCTCTCGGTTCAATAATGTCTTTTACTGGTACAATTCGGATCGATTCTCCTGGTTTCGCCAAATCAATTTTTACATCTTTTATCCTGTCATCTTCTTTTAAAAGTCTTATGACTTCTTCTTTGTTAATCTGCAGGATGTTGTCCATAACCTTTGTTGCTTTGCCAAATTGAACATCTTTGATATTGATTTTTCTTAACTCCAATTTCATCTAGAAACCTCCTATCTATTCGTCTCAATTATTAATAGCAAATTATATGCCAACCTAATAAAATCTTCTTATATTTCCCCAATCCTAGTAATATCCTTTTTTAAAGATCATCTGTATATTACTGAATTTATTAAATTTTTCTAATTTGCCTAATTTTAGGCAAGTGATTTGCCTAATTTTCAACAATTCTCACAAAAAAAGAACCCTTTTTAAAATTAGGATTCTCTCTTTTGATTATTTATTCATTACGAGATTGTATTTAATAATTCTATACTGCAGCGTCTGTCTTGGTACATTTAGTAACTTTGCAGCTTTAGAAACATTTCCTTTGGCTTTTAGCAATGCTTTTTGAATCATTTTCTTTTCTACAGCTCCCATTACATCGTTTAAGGGCTGGATATCTTCTGTATCCTCAAAATAGAAGGCATTTTCATTTGTATCATTTAAATAAACTGGAAGGTGTGCAAGTTCAATTTTTTCTGATTTCACGATATTCATAGCCCCTTCTATAACATGCTGCAGTTCTCGTACATTACCGGGCCAATCATACTGTAGAAAAAGAGTAGCAACTTCTTGACTAATACCTTGAACATTCTTTTCTAATTCTATATTATATTTTCCAATAAAATAATTCACAAACAATGGTATGTCTTCTTTTCTTTCCCTAAGAGGAACTAATTTTATACTCATTACATTTAACCGATAAAAAATATCTTTCCGTATATATTTTTTTTCAATGGCTTCCTTTGGATCTATGTTCATAGCAGCTATAATTCTAACATCTACCTTTCTATCCTTATGCTCTCCGATTCTTCTTACAACGCCATCTTGTAAAACTCTTAACAGTTTTGCCTGCAAGTTCATAGGCATGGAATTGATTTCATCTAAAAACAATGTTCCCCCATCAGCCACTTCAAACAAACCTGGTTTATCTAATGCACCTGTAAAAGCACCCTTTACAGTCCCGAATAGTATGGATTCGAATAGGGATTCTGGTAATGCAGCACAATTTTGTGCAATAAAAGGTTTTTCTTTTCTTGCACCATACTGATGGATTGCTTGTACAAACAATTCCTTGCCTGTTCCTGTTTCTCCATAAATCAATGCGGAAGAACTACTATTCGCCATAAGTTTTGCCCTTTGAATATTTTCAAGCATTTGCCTGTTCTTCGTAATAATATCCTCAAAAGAATATTGCACAGAAATATCATTATTTTTACTTGTATTTTCTATGGCATAGGATTTGATCTGTTGAAACTGGTTGTACTCCTCTGAAAGGTCCTGAATATTTGTAATATCCTTTGTAATTTCAATCGCACCTAGTACTTTTCCTCTCTTAATAATAGGTAGCGTCAGGTTTTGAGAATGGATTAATCTTCCTTTATAATCATAAAAGCCTTGCTGTTTTTTATAAATAGGAATACCCTTTTTTATGCAATCAATAATTGTACTATCTTCTGCAGAAATGCTTGGATAAACTTCTAAAAAGTTTTTGTTAATAACCTTTTTATATTCCTGATCTTCTGAATTCTCATCAAACCTTGGATTATAACGAACAGAATATACAATTTTACCGGTATCATCAACAATCATAATTCCATCTACATAATTTAACTCCAAATCTTTTAGCTTCATGGCACACATACCTGTTCCCCCTTCATCAGAAGCAGTTTTTCTAATTTTTTAGAATACATGCCAATACCTTTCTTTTATCAACATTATATACCAAATGTACTGAAAATTCATAGCCATTCAAATGAAAGGTTGGCTAAAAGATTTAATAGGTATTATGAAGGTATCACTTCTCTTAACTTTGATTTATATCTTTTTTACATTCTGCTACTCATTATATCCAATACCCATCTACAACTTCTATCTTGCCCCTAATGAAACGGATAAACCAATCACTGATATTATACAATCTCTATCTCTGTTTCAAACTTTTCAACCCAGCTTCGTTTTATTTTATTTTTAATCTCATCTCGGTTTGGCCCTAATACCACAAGAAAATTCTCTTTCTTTTCCTGATCTATTTTTTCTGCATGAATGTGGCCTTGAACTGCTTTAATGAAATAGTATTGGCCATCTATCTTACAAAATCCTTTTACACGATAAACTTCATTTGTCCATTCCTTTAGCCAATCTATTAATCCCTCTAAATTAACAGGATGAAACTTTAAAACATATTTGCTAATTCCTAATGTCTTCTTTAACAAAATCCCTTCCATATCCGGTTTATGCCACTGCAATTTATATATTTTTTTAAAATCATCAATTTTAGAATAGGATGTTTTAATGACCTCAGCATGATCATTTAATGTATGTTTTGTGAGCCACAATTTTTCTACCAAATAATTATTAATATTCATAATCACAAAATTCTTATTTAATATTACAATCCCTTTATTAATGTTATCAATTACTGTGGTCATTAATTCTGCATAAGTTCGTACTTGCTTAAGCACTTCATGCTCTTGAACCTTTGTACTAATTAGTTTAGCAATTTTATCTACAAAATCTAACATAGCATAGTTATTGTATTCAATAAATTCCACCTGTTCATCATTTATCGCCACAATTCCGATAGCATCTATTGTTTTGTTTTCATGCTCAATTGCTGCTTCATCAAATTGTTGCACTACATTTTAAATTTGAGATAAATTACTCATTACTTAATCACCTACATTATACAAATTTCAACGCCTCTGGATTTAGGCAGTTTGGAGGTAGTTCTCCTCTTGCTCCTGCTAATACATTTTTAGCTGCCATCATTGCCATATTACTTCTTGCTTCTATGGTACCACTGCCAATATGAGGCGTTACAACTACATTTTCCATATCTAATAGGGCTGACTCTACCTTAGGCTCATTTTCAAAAACGTCTAGTCCAGCACCCCCTATTTGTCCCGTTTCTAATGCATTTACTAATGCTTTTTCATCTACAACAGGGCCTCGCGCTACATTAATTAGTATGGCTGTTTTTTTCATCATTTCAAATTCTTTCTCTCCAATAAAATGATGGGTTTCCTCTGTCAAAGGCACATGTAATGTAACAAAGTCAGCAATACGCAGCAATTCTTCCTTGCTAGCATAGATCGCTCCTGTTTCCTCCTCAAATCCTCGATTTCTATTTCGATTATAATAATAAACTTTCATACCAAAAGCCTTTGCTTTACGAGCAAAGTTTTGTCCAATTCGTCCAGCGCCAATCACCCCTAATGTTTTTCCTGTAATATCTCGTCCCAAGAATAAATTCGGGCTCCAGTTAGTAAATTTTCCTTCTTTTATATATCGCTCTGCCGATGGGACTTTTCTTGCTGCTGCAAACAAAAGTGCCCATGTTAAGTCTGCAGTAGCATCATCTAAAACACCTGGGGTATTGGTAATCAAAATCCCTCTTTGGGTTGCAGCATCTACATCAATATTGTTATAGCCTACAGCGCAATTAGCAAAAACTTTCACATGCTTTGCTTGTTCTAAAACTTCCTCATTTAAAACATCCAACAATTGGCATAAAACACCATCTTTCTCTTGGATATTATGTAAAAGTTCTTCTTTGGTTAATGTTCTATCTTCCATATTGACTTCTACCTCACAGTATTTCCTCAAAAAAGAGATCGCATCTCCTGGCAGATCTCTCGTTACATATATTTTAGGTTTTTTCATTTTGATTCCTCCTCTGCTTCTCTTATCACAAAAATATAGATTGATTATTTTCTATATTCTATTTCTTATTTCAAAATACCTTTAACTTCTTCTGTCATTCAAATCAAAAATTTAGAGCGAGTATCTCGCCCTAAATTTTTATCTTATATATTTTTTTACAACTACATCTCTTTCAAGCATTGTCCATATGTTAGGATCTTCCATTCCTAAACGCCACAACGCAATACCCTTAATTCCCAAATCCCAGGCTAACTTCGCCTTTGCATAGATGCTTGCTGCATTTTCAAACCATACTTCATGCTGATTTCCTTGCTCATCTTGATAAGCAAACATAGGTGTCTGTGTTTCTTTGTCAAACATAACTTCTTTATTATATTTTCGGGCTAAATTCATCGCCATTTCATAAGTTGCATAGGTGTTTTTACCTGTGGTCAAGTTAAAATCAAATCCAAATACAGATACCGCCGCCACAATCTTATCATTGGGCATTTTGCTAATAGTATACTTTAACACCCTTTCCATCCATCCTATAGAAACCACAGGCCCTGGTCCACTTCCAGGCCATCCATGCTCATTGTAAAGCATTACTACAAATTCATCTACAGCTTTTCCGATCACATCATAATTAAATGGATCAGAAAAAGGATTAAAGGGCTCATCACTTACTCTAGCAGGAATAGAAGCAGACAGGTAATAATTTTTTCTTCTTAATGCCTCTCCCAACTCTGTATAGAATAAGGATAATTTCTCACTATCTTCAATATACACATCTTCAATGTCTATATTGACACCATCAAAATTATATTTTTCAATAAGAAGAATCACATTTTGAATGAAAGTCTGGCGGGTCTCTTTAGTGGCAAGCATTTCTCTAACCACATTTTTGGATGCTTCAACACCTCCTGGTCGATAGAGAAGATTATGAACTACTGCGAGAACTTTTACATTCTGCCTATGACCAATGGAAACCAAATCCTTAACATATTGATCTGTAAATTCTCCAAATTTCTCAATTTGTGTAGGATTTTGCTGATCCATTCTAAACATAAACAATCCTATTCCAGAAATTAACGAGGTATGATTAACAAAGGATTCATAGGAACTAGGCAAGGCAGGTCCTTCCTCTAGGGTATAAAACCCTAAAATTCCTACTATTGGTTTTTCGCCTCCATATACAAAGCGTTCTACCAAATCATCTCTAATCCAGCCCTCTGTGCCATTAAATAATTTTACCCTATACCAATTACGCCGAGTACCTATCACAGGAAGATGCGCATTTCTATCCATCTGTGTCCGAATAGGATAATTCTCTCCCGGTCCTGTGCGAATATTTGCCACATTTACAGTAACTACTACTTCTGTGTAAAAAGGAATCTTAAGCATCTGTCCAATCATTAACATGGTACTTGTCAAACCATTTAAGGCAACTAAACTTCCTACCGTTGTATTAAATTTTTGTGCAATAGTATATAGGGTATCTCCCGGCTGAACACGATACTCTGTCCCAACAGGAATCTGAAGTTCTTGACCCACATTAAGACTTGTACTACTTAAACCATTAAACGCCACAATGTTTTCTACTGTTGTATTAAATTTACGGGCAATTTGATACAAGGAGTCCCCTGGTTTTACAATATAGGTTATACTAGGTGTATTTGCCATTACTTCACCTTCTTTTTTAAAATTTCTTTCATATTATTTTATTCACTTGTATCCCATATGGTTATCATTTTTAGCAAGATCTTACCTCACAATCTGTTTTTTCATTCACTTTTTATTTTTGATCTCTTATTTGTGATTTTTCCCGTGACTTTTTTGGTTTTATTCGTTACAATAAATTGTAGCGTACATACTGACAGGAGCGTGATCTTCATGGACATAAAAATTATTTATCTATGTTTTTTTGGTTTTCTGGCTCAATTTATTGATGCAATCGCGGGCGGAGGCGGTCTCATCAGCATTCCTGCACTATTTGCCTTCGGTATACCACCCCATTATGCCTTAGGGACAAATAAACTTGGTGCTATGTTCGGCATGTTTTCCAGTGCCATGAAATTTATCCAATCGAAGAAAGTATATTTTCCCCTATTAAAGTACATGATTCCATGTACCATTTTAGGTGCAATCATCGGGGTAAATACCGTCTTAATGATTAACCAAAAAATTCTTAATGGGATTATTATCGTACTGCTAGCGATTGTATGTCTTTATACTATTTTCAAAAAAGACTTGGGCAGCCAAGACAACTTTACGGGTATCCATAAAAAAAATATCCTCATTGGCTGTATTATTGCATTCATTTTAGGCTTTTATGATGGATTTTTTGGACCTGGGACAGGCTCTTTTCTTATCTTTTCATTTATTACTTTTTTAGGATTTAATTTTTTATATAGCTGTGGGAATGCAAAGGTACTAAACGCTTGTAGCGGCATTACATCCTTTTTGGTTTTCGCTTTTCATGGCAAAATCATTTACTCCATAGGCATTCCTATGGGCATTGCCATGATGCTTGGTGCTCTCTTAGGCACAAAATTGGCTATTAAAAATGGATCTAAACTCATCAAACCTATTTTTATATTGATTTCTCTTTCTTTTATGATCAAGCTTTCTTTTAATATCGTACATTAATTTACTTATATTATAACGCAAAATGCAGCCAAAACAATTGTTTTGGCTGCATTTTACTTGATCTGGTTGATGTCGTAGGGTGTTTCTTGATACACATAATAATTCAACCAATTTGAAAATAATAAGTTTGCATGTCCTCTCCATTTTACTGTAGGAGATTTTTGAGGATCATCGTCTTGAAAATAATTCTTGGGGACATGGATATTCAATCCCTTTGCCTTATCTCTTTCGTACTCTGTTTTCAACACATCTATGTCATATTCTGAATGCCCTGTTACAAAAATCTGTCTTCCATCCTGAGATGCCACAATGTACACACCTGCATCTTCTGATTCTACTAACACCTCTAGTTGGGAATGTTTTTGAATATCTTCCTTTCTTACTTCTGTATGCCTCGAATGGGGTGCATAAAATTCATCATCAAATCCTCTTAAGAGCTTGTTTTTCTTTGTATTCACTCTATGGGAGAAAACACCAAACATTTTTTTATCTAGTTGATACTTTGGAACATTATAATAATAATATAGTCCAGCTTGGGCCCCCCAACAAATATAAAGAGTAGAAGTCACATTTTTCTTTGCATAATCCATGATTTCTTTTAATTCATCCCAGTAATCCACTTCTTCAAACCCCATCTGTTCAACAGGAGCACCCGTTATAATCATCCCGTCAAATTTATGCTCTTTGATTTCTTCAAATGTTTTATAAAATGTAAGAATATGCTCTTGAGGTGTGTTTTTAGATTGATAACTTTGGGGATGTAAAAATTCGATTTCTATCTGTATGGGTGTATTTCCTACTAAGCGAAGTAACTGAGTTTCGGTCTCAATCTTTGTAGGCATCAAGTTTAAAATAGCGATTTTAAGTGGTCGAATATCTTGATGTAGGGCACGCTTTTCATTCATCACAAATATATTTTCATTCACAAGAATTTCTGAGGCTGGAAGCTCCTCTGGAATAATTACTGGCACCTGGATCACACTCCTTTTTATATTCTGATATATTGCTGCTATTTTACTTGCTCTAATGCTTGATCAAAATCTTCTATAATATCTTCAATGTCTTCAATCCCTACAGAAACTCGTATTAAATCTGCGGTAACACCTGAAGATAACTGTTGTTCTTCTGTTAGTTGTCTGTGGGTAGTACTTCCTGGATGAATGACCAGGGTTCTGGCATCTCCCACATTCGGTACAAGGGTCGCTAGTTTTACAGCATTAATGAATATTTTCCCTGCTTGCGTGCCACCTTTAATGCCAAATGCAAGCATCCCGCCGCTACCCTTTGATAAATATTTCTGAGTTAAACAGTAGTAATCATAGTTTTGAAGGTTAGGATAATTTACCCAAGATACTTTCTCATGATTTTGTAAAAACTTTGCCAATTTCAAAGCATTTTCACTATGTTTTTCCATTCTTAAGGGCAAAGTCTCTAACCCTAAGCTAAGTAAAAAAGCATTAAATGGGCTTAAACAAGAGCCTATATCTCGCAACAATTGCACCCGCGCCTTGACAATATAGGCTTGATTGTGAAATGTTTCAAAATATTTGATGCCATGATAACTTGGGTCAGGCTCTACTAATTCAGGATATTTTCCATTTTTCCAGTCAAAATTTCCCCCATCTACAATTACACCACCGATACTATTTCCATGGCCGCCTATGTATTTAGTAGCAGAATGAACGACGATATTTGCACCATATTCAAGGGGTCTACAAAGATAAGGAGTAGCAAAGGTATTGTCTATAATCAAGGGCACTTTATATTCTTTTGCAACCTGTGAAAATTTCTGGATATCTAGAACATTTAATCTTGGATTTCCAATGGTTTCAGCATATAAAGCTTTTGTATTGGGTCGAAACTGTTTTTTTATTTCTTCAATAGCTGCATCAGGATCTACAAAGCTAACCTCTATCCCCATCTTTTTAAAGGTATGGTCAAAAAGGGTATAGGTACCACCATATAAAGTACTGGCAGACACAATATGCTCTCCTGACTTACATATATTTAAGATGGCAAGGGTGATGGCAGCCTGCCCTGAAGCTGTTGCCAAGGCACCTACGCCACCCTCCAGCAAATTGATTTTTTCCTCAAAAGCTGAAGTTGTGGGATTTATGATTCTTGTGTAAATATTACCTTGTTCCTGCAAGTCAAACAATCTAGCCGCATGGTCTGCATCTTGCATTTGATAAGATGCTGTTTGATGGATAGGCAATGTCCTTGCACCTGTCTCATCTACTGTATATCCTCCCTGTACAGCTAATGTTGAAAATCTCCATTTTTTGTTCATCATTGAACCTCCCTTATAAATAAATACAAAAAAGCCTTCTCCTGATCAATGGAGAAGGCTTAAGAATTATATCTCTAGCTCTTCTTCTCATCTCTCAGAATTAAAACTCTGCTGGAATTGGCACCTTTTCAAACACATGGTTTGAAGGTTGCCGAGACATCTTTGGGCCAGTCCCTCCGTCTCTCTTGATAAGAAGTAAATGCAATATTCAAATTTATTTATTTTCCATACTACACCCATACACACTATTTGTCAAGCGAAATATTATTTCTTGTATATTGGTGTGCAAAATTCCTTATATTTGGGATTTTTACCCGTTGTCAAGCCAAAGAAGAGCTCTTTAATCTTCTGACATACCTTTCCAGGTTCTCCTGTACCTACTTGGCGATGATCCACCTCAATGACAGATGTCACTTCCATAGCTGTACCGCTAAAAAATACTTCCTGGGCATTGTATAATTCTGTTCTGCTAATACTACGTTCCACTACCTCCATCCCCAGTTCATTTTTCGCTAGAAGCATAACGGTATTTCTTGTAATTCCCTCTAATATATTATCCGATGGAGGAGGTGTGATCAGTTGATCATTTTTCACAATAAACACATTTTCTCCCGGTCCTTCACAAACCTTGCCATCATCCGTTAACAAAATTGCTTCATCAAAACCATTTTGCAATACCTCCAAAGAAGCTAATGCCGAATTTAAATACGCTGCTGTTGCTTTAGTTCTTGGTGGAAGCATGGTATCTGAAATACGTCTCCAGCTAGATACACCTACACGAAAAGCTTCTTTTCCTGCAAAATTCCCCATAGGCTGACAGTATATTAATACCCGGTTATCATCATCTAGTAAAGTTGGATATAATTCATTGGATCCTTTAAAAGCTACTGGTCGAATATACACGGTTGTCTTAAAATTATTTTTTCTTAACAATTCAACCGTCCAATCACAGAGTTCCTGTGCTGTATAGGGAATCGGCATATATAGTGCCTTACAAGATTGAAGTAGTCTTTCATAATGCTCTTTTAACCGGAAAGCATAGAGCTGTCCTTCTTCTTTATCCCAGTAAGCTCTAATCCCTTCAAAACATCCTAACCCATAGTTAAAGGCTTTACACCGCATGCTAATATTTACTTCACTTTCCTTTACAATTTCTCCTTGATAAAACACATAGGAATCCGCCATGAATTTTCCTCCTTTATTCTAGAATAATATGATGGATCGGCTTTCCTGGAGGGACCATTGGAAATACATTGTCATTCTTTGATAAAACGCATTCAATGATCTGTCCTTTTCCTTCTTCTACGGCTTCTTTCAGCGCTAGTTTGAGATCCACTAAGTTATCGACTCTCTTGCCTTTTAACCCATAGGCCTCTACTAATTTTATATAGTTCACATCATCTGTTATATCGGTTTCAGAGTATCGTTCATCACAAAATAGCTTCTGCCACTGCCTCACCATTCCTAATGTGCTATTATTAAATAACAATGTAATAATTGGTAATTTGTACTTAGAAACCGTAGCCAGTTCATTACAGTTCATTCTAAAACTTCCATCTCCTGCAATGTGTAATACGGTTTTATCAGGGTTCCCAACTTGAGCACCGATTGCTGCTCCCAATCCATAACCCATTGTACCTAATCCTCCCGAAGTAACAAAAGTTCTCGGTGAGTGGAACTTCCAATGCTGTGCTGTCCACATTTGATGTTGCCCTACTTCCGTCGTTACAATGCTATCTTCACCTAACACCTCACCTGCACAATCAAGAATATTTTTAGCAGTAAAGGTTGTTTCAGATTGTGGTTTTCCTATTTTCCATTGGTTGATTTCATCAAACCACAGTTTTCTATCCTTATTTGCAACACGTTTTGTTAAATCAGCTAAGATTCTCTTGATATTGCCCAATATGGATAAATCTACTGCCTTATTTTTTCCTACCTCTGATTTATCGATATCGATATGAATTACTTTTGCCTTTGGACCAAACTCATCAGCAATACCGATGACACGGTCGCTAAACCTTGCACCTATTGCAATAATAAGATCACTATTACTTACAGCTAAGTTTGCAGCCTTTAAGCCATGCATTCCCACCAATCCTAAAGATAATGGATGTTCTCTAGGAAAACTTCCTAGTCCCATTAGCGTATTGACAATAGGGATATTTCCCTTGGTGATCAATTCATAAAGTTCTTTTGAAGCACTAGATAATATAATCCCTCCCCCTGCATAAATCACAGGTTTAGAAGATTCGTTGATAAGTTTTGCTGCTTCCACTAGTTTTTGATCCTCTAGATGATACTCTGTCGTATGTTTTGGGGACTCCATTGTTTTAGGATAGTAATTTGTTTTCTCTAAAAAAACATTTTTGGGAATATCAATTAGTACAGGACCAGGTCTACCACTTTTGGCGATTTCAAAGGCTTCTCTTATCACATCTGCTAACTTTTCAATATCTCTTACAAAGTAGTTATGTTTCGTAATCGGTAAAGTAACCGCTGTAATATCTACTTCCTGAAAAGAATCTTTTCCCAACAAATTTGAGGGTACTTGCCCTGTTATAACTACTAAAGGAACAGAGTCCATATAAGCCGTTGCAATACCTGTTACGGTATTGGTTGCACCAGGCCCAGAAGTTGCAAAGCAAACGCCTACCTTTCCTGTTGTTCTTGCATATCCATCAGCCGCATGAGATGCACCCTGTTCATGACAAGTCAGTATATGTGTAAATTGTTCTCGTTGATCATATAATGCATCGTATAGTGGAATTACTGCACCACCCGGATATCCAAAAATTTTATCTACACTCTGTTCCTTTAGACATGCTAATACAATTTCTGCCCCAGTAAGCTTCATCTTCTTCTACCTCCTGTTTTCTTTCTCAATATCACACATATGTTTCATGTATATTCTTTATAAAACATGAGGGACAGTTTCATCGTCTCTTCTTTCTTACGTTTCCATGACGCTTGACCGTCCCCCATGTCACCTTTTTAAAACCACACTTTTGTTGTGTAAACCAATAGCTAAATTTATTTGTTTAAAATATTTATTTTTGTATCCAAGACATCATTGATCTAAGTTTTTTTCCAACTCCAACCATAGGATGTCTTAATTCTTCATTTCTTGTTGCAGTAAATCCAGGTCTATTTGTCATATTTTCTATGATCCAATTTCTTGCAAATTCTCCTGTTTGTATTTCTCTTAAAATATTTTTCATTTCCTTACGTGTTTCTTGAGTAATCACTCTCTTGCCTGCCATATAGTCACCATATTCTGCTGTATCGCTTACACTGTATCTCATGTTCTCAAAGCCGCCTTCATACAATAAATCTACAATTAGCTTCATTTCGTGTAGACATTCAAAATAAGCAACTTCCTTCTGGTACCCTGCTTCCACCAAAGTATCAAATCCAGCTTTAATAAGCTCTGTTACACCACCGCATAATACTGCTTGTTCTCCAAATAAATCTGTTTCTGTTTCTTCTTTAAATGTAGTTTCGATTACACCCGCTTTTGTTGCTCCAATACCTTTTGCATAAGCTAATGCTAAATCTTTTGCTTTGCCTGTATAGTCTTGATAAACTGCAAATAACGCAGGTACTCCTGATCCACTTTCATACAGTCTTCTCACAAGATGTCCTGGTCCCTTAGGCGCAACCATGAAAACATCTACGTTTGCAGGAGGTTTTATTTGATTAAAATGAATATTAAATCCATGTGCAAATGCTAAAGCATTTCCCTCTTCTAGATTTGGTTTGATCGCTGTTTCATATAATTCTCTTTGTTTTTCATCAGGAACAAGTAGCATCGCTACATCGCTGCACTTTACTGCCTCTGCAACTTCCATAACTTCCAATCCGCCTTCTTGTGCTTTCTCCCATGATTTGCTTCCCTTATAAAGTCCTACCACTACATCTACACCGCTATCTTTTAAACTTAAAGCATGGGCATGCCCCTGGCTTCCAAATCCTATTACAGCTACCTTCTTTCCTTGAAATAATTCTAAATTTGCATCCTCTTGATAGTACATTTTTGTCATGTTTGTTCTCCCCTTTATGGTATAGTTTGGTATATTATATGATGTATATTATTAAAACACATAGTAGATGGTTATTGCATGAACTTCCATCCTGTGCTTTTTGCGCCTAATTTCTTTAAATGGAATTGGTTGCCATACTTCCTAACATCGTATGTTGACCAAGAAGTGTATTATCTACATGATCCATCACATGTAAAACTTCGTGTAGGTTCATTTCTCTTGCCTTTGTTTTCATCGTTTCCCATTCTCTTTGGAACTTTGTAAAATGATCTATCTTCTTCACTTCATGCACATCTACAAACTTTTCCATTTGTGTCATTGTTTGTTCCATACACTCATTGTCTTCTGTTAGAATGGTTAGATGAGCAAAGGAAGGATTGGTTGACTCTTCCATTCGAATACTCTTTATATTGATTCCTTTCCTTCTTAGAAGACCTGTCACACGCATCAATACCTCCGGTTCATTATTAACAACAACAAATAACATGTTATGCACATCCATTACCTCCTTTTTATTCCTTTTTTGTAAAATTATTCCTTGTAAAGTGTCAAAAATAAATATAGGTGTAGTGCTCAGGTTAAAAAAATTCGGAATTCTTCAATTAAAAAATCTCCCATCCCTAAGACACAACTATTTGTATCCTAGGGACGAGAGATTTACCCGTGGTACCACCCTAATTTACAATTCATTTGCATGAATTGCCTCTTCAAGTCGAAGGAATTTCCTTTTAACCCTAGCCATATAACGGTGGCACGAGATCCGGCCTTGTTTACTACGAGTACTCGTTTCAACGCAGCAGTTCAGGAGTGATTATTATATGCCGCTCTAACACTGACTTTCAGCAAGCGTCAGCTCTCTGTAGTTAAAGGAATAGCATTTTTCTCTCCATCATAACTATTAAAATTTTCAGTTAAATGAATTAAATCTATTCTACTATCTATCCTTCCATTCGTCAACAACATTATTATTTTTTTTTATATTCTTTATTTTTTTTGTATTATTTTTTTTATATATATCTCTAAAAAAGACTTTCTAAAGCTCAAGGTCCTTAATCTTCTGCTGAAAATATTTTTACACCGTTATTAAGTACTTGATAGCTCCCGTAGTTAGTCAATATTTTATTACTATCTACCTTTTGCTGTATGCCGCTATTCATTTGAGATATCTGTGTTTCTAGGTTTTGCTGTTTTAATTTATCTTGATCTTCTATCATTTTAGAACTCCTTTCTATTTTTTTATCTCTATATCCTATTCTTTTCTCCTATTCCAATAAATATACTTCTTTTACAAATTTCTTACTACGAATGTCTCTTCTTGTGTCACACATCTATCTTTACATGCATATTTTATATTAGCATGCAAAAATAGAGGAAGCATAAAATCCTCTACATAAACTATAAAGGAGGTGTCCATATATGAGTGAAACACAAAATAGTTTTTTAAATGTCTTTGAAGATGATGCATCTCTGTTATTCTTCTTCCTACTTCTTGTGTTATTGTTCTGTGGCCCTTATCTTGGGGCATTCTTTGGTGGAGGTTTTGATGGTGATGAGGGAAGCAGTCTACTCTTCTTCTTCTTATTGCTCATCATTTTATTTGGCAGTGGATTTGGATTTTCTTGCTAGAATCAAGTCCTAGAATTGGGGTCCTCCTCCCAATTCTGTATACATAATTTCTATGTATTTGCAAAAGCAAAACAATGGCACCTCCTCAAATAGCCATAATCAAAAACACCTCTCGTTAGCAAAAAACAGAAAAGAAACGATGGAAGTGATCATGCCATCGTTTCTTTTCTATTTTAGGAATACTTTAAAGTACTACACCTCCAGTTACTTCCAGAACTGCACCTGTAATAAAGCTTGCTTCATTAGATGCTAAAAATGTATATGCATTGGCTATGTCTTCTGGTTTGCCTAATCTTTTGAGTGCCGCCTTGTCTTCCATAATCTTTAGCACTTTTTCAGGCATTTTTTCAGTCATAGGTGTCAAAATAAACCCAGGAGCCACAGCATTTACTCTAATGCCTTTAGGACTTAGTTCCTTTGCCCATGTTTTTGTCATCCCAATAACGCCAAATTTTGTAGCTGCATAATTTGTTTGACCAAAATTGCCATATATGCCTACCACCGAGGACGCATTTAATATAACACCTTCTCCTTGTTCTATCATGAGCTTCGCAGCTGCTTGCCCACAATTATACGTACCCTTTAAATTCACATCTACGACCTTATCAAATTGCTCCTCTGTCATTTTGACGAACTTCGCATCTAGGGTAATCCCTGCATTGTTAATAAGAATATCTACCTTTCCAAACTTATTTATAGTCTTTTCCATCATTTCATTTACTTCTTCCCTATTTGTTACATCCACCCTTACACCAATGGCTTCTCTACCCATTTTTTTTATCTTTTCAACCACTTTTCTGACATCCTCCATATTCAGGTCAGATACTACAATTTTTGCTCCCTCTTCGGCAAACTTCAATGCTGTAGCTGCACCGATTCCTCGCCCTGACCCTGTAATAATTGCAACTTTATCTTTTAGTCTCATTCTACATCTCCTCCTTGATCTTATATCCTCTTTATTATTCTATGTTGCATCAACTAGTCTTGATTATTAAGATTTTCTATACTTGTCCCTATAATAAAACCATTAGACTTTTAAGTAGCATTCTTATGAGGCATTGCAAAATACAAATGAGGTAGTTCCTTGATTGA
Source organism: Clostridiaceae bacterium 35-E11 (assembly GCA_038396625.1). GTDB lineage: Bacteria > Bacillota > Clostridia > Peptostreptococcales > Thermotaleaceae. The sequence goes on along the minus strand of CP121688.1, from coordinate 1,314,374 downwards.
ATTCCTAAAATTTCGCATAATCAAGAAACTACCTCGTTTTATTTTCTTTTATGTTAGCCTTATGTTAGCCTATGGTTATGGTAAGATCACGATATTATTGACTACAGGCCTTTCTTTTCCATCAGAAGGTTTATTTAAAATTTTTCCGTTATAATACATGACGCTCGAACCACCACCATCTAAGTTATATGCTTCTTTGACACCTAATTCCAACAGCTTATTTTGTAATCTTTCTAAGGTAACCCCCACACTCCAGTTTCCTTGTCGTCCGTCTATCACAATCATAATTAAATCATCATTGGCATATTTTCCAATAATGGTTCTTGGCTGCTTTGTTTTTTTCCACTTAGCAGGAATATCTACTTTCTTACCATTCTTGAGTAGCACAGGAATAAAGCTGACGCCTTGATAAGGCTGTAAACCCATGAGTTCATATTCGGATTTTGGTACAGTCCCAATCACTTGACCTTGTCGATTAATACCGGCAAAAAATAGATCCCCGGGATATCCATTGAAAGGTTCTACAAGTTTTCCATTGATTACTGTATTTCCAATCATTTGGGCATAGGTTCTTCCATTTCGTTTTTCTGTATAAAAACCTCCCCCATTAATGGCTAACATCCCCTTTGTTCTTTTGGCTGCATGGGATGTAGTCTCTAATTTTCCTAATGTATCTCCTGCTAACACAACTTTAAATGCATTAGGATCAAATAACTTTACCTTTGCAATATAACCACGATAGCCTAATTCAGCAAGCTTAAAAATCTTAATTTCTGTACGATTCGTGATATGTGCCTCTACTGCAGGGCCTAGCATATCTAATATTTTTTGTTCATAGATATCGTCTGATAATTTTTTTTGAGAACCACTTAATTCAGATAAATGAGTTAGTTGCTCATCCTGATAATGAAATACTTCTTCTTGTGCTTCTGCCAAAACATCAATTTCAATAATCTTTTCTTGTAGTCGATTGGTTTGATCATACAATTCTTCTACTGTTTCCTCTATCCTATCAACAGGAAACTCCAGCAATTTGCTGTCATTTACAAAATCATGACTGACAAGAAAAAGCGCTAAAAACGGTGCAGCCAAAAAGAGCAAAAAAAGATTAATTTTGAACATTTGGTGCCTCCTTCAGAATTTGCAAGCTTCGTTCTAGCGTTTTTAATTGATTATCTAAAGCTTCTAACTTTTCGTCAATTCGTTCTTGAACCTCCGCGGAATTAGAAATTGTTGAATCCGTATTTTCTATGCTATCTCTTAAGTTGTGAATTTCCTGATTCAACGATTCTATGCGCTCTGTTAAGGCTTGAATATTTAAAGCATTTTCTTGTTGCACATTTTTGATGGATGTATCAATATAGTCTTTCGCATAATGATAGCCATAATATACAGCTGCTCCCCAAAAGCTCACGCTCATGATCACAATCAATACATTCGTCCAAATTTTTTTATTGTTATTTTTCTTTCTTCTTCCCTGTGCTTTTTTATCTTCTGTTTCTTCCTGTAAGATCATTTCTTCTTCCATCATTTCACCTTCCTTTCCCTATTCCCAACAATATGTTACCGTAAATCTCGAAAGTTATCAAGAAACATAAAAAAATAGCAGTTTTTGCTATTGAAATTTCACTTTTCCAAACAAAATATAAGAGCACCTTTCTATGGTGCTCCAAAAGTATATCTATTCAATTTGCTAACCAGGTTCTATCAGCCTATATGGGTTTTCACTGCATTTTTTATTTTATTGTACATCTTTTTCGCCGCTTTCATATTCCTGTAAGATTTTTTTCACAACAGCTGCCAACCCCAATAATCCTATAAGGTTAGGAATTACCATCAAACCATTAAAGGTGTCTGCTAACTCCCACACCAAATCAACCTTCAGTGCTGCACCCAGAACAATAAATATAAGCACTAAAGCCCTGTATCCTGTCAACCCTTTGTTTCCAAAGAGAAATTTGATATTTGCCTCTCCGAAGAAGTACCAGCCAATGATGGTTGAAAATGCAAAGAATAAAAGGGCAATAGCAATGAAATACATACCAAAACTTCCCATGCCGTTCACGAAAGCTTGCTGCGTTAATGCGATCCCTGTTAACTGCTCTTCAGCTGCTAATTGGGCGTTTTGCGTAAATGTACCTGTAGTTAGAATAACTAATGCATTTAAGGTGAGAATAATAAATGTGTCTACGAATACACCAACAATTGCAACCAATCCCTGTTCTCCAGGATGTTTTACTTTTGCGATTGCATGCGCATGAGGGGTAGATCCCATACCTGCTTCATTAGAAAACAATCCTCTTGCAACACCATAGCGAACTGCTTCCTTCACGCCAATTCCAAGTGCACCTCCTGCTACAGCCGACGGATTAAACGCACCTACAAATATATCACTAAATGCTCTTCCAATCTGAGAACCATTGGTGATAATGATAAATAAACTTCCAATAATATATAATAGCGCCATCAGTGGCACTGCCTTTTCTGTAAAGGAAGCAATACGGCTAACTCCTCCAATAAATATCAATCCCCCTAAAATCGCTACAATTACACCTATAATGACTGGATTGATATTAAAAGCAGAACCAAAAGCTTCCCCTATTGAATTGGATTGTACCATATTGCCTATAAATCCTAAAGCAATAATAATTGTTATAGAAAAGAAAGAGGCCAACTTTCTACTTCCTAAGCCTTTTTCAATATAATAGGCAGGTCCTCCAGTTACTTCTCCATCTACCTTTGTTTTAAATTTTTGTGCCAAGGTAGATTCAGCAAAAATAGTACCCATTCCAAAGAAAGCACTGATCCACATCCAAAAAATTGCTCCAGGTCCTCCAGCAGCAATTGCCGTTGCTGATCCAGCTAAATTACCTGTTCCAACCTGTGCTGCAATGGCAGTAGCTAAGGATTGAAAGGATGTCATTCCTTCCTTTCCTGCCTTCTTTCCAAATTTAATATCTCCAAAAGCCTTTTGGAATGATTCTCCAAACTTTCTGATTTGTACAAATCTTAAAGAAAAGGTAAAATAAAGCCCTGTACCACATAATAAAAAGATTAGCACATAACCCCATAAAACACTGTTAATCCCCTTAACTAATGACAGTAAATCCATACGTGTTTCCTCCTTTTCCATCATATACTTGTATTTGATATTGATTAATTTGTACTATCGTTACATTGTTTATACAATAATATTGAAAAAATATTATATATTGATAAAAATATAACGATAGTTACCAACATTATACATTAGTTACATATATTGTTCAATGTTTTTACCCTTATTTTAAATTTTCTAAATATTGCTTAGAGTTATAGAATAAATTGCGGTTATATCCTTATTTATTGAATTTCTCAGATCTTCTTGTTTTTATATCAACATAATAAGCAAAAAAATAAGGATAGGTATTTCTTCCTATCCAAGTTAATTTTTTATCATTATTTTTCTAGAAAAACTATTTTAAAAGATATACTTTTACATTTGTTGCAGTGCCAAAATCTCTTACCTCTTTCATTTGTTTATTCCCTATATCTCCAAGATATAAATCAATCTTTTTTCCTTTTACAGCTCCACCTGTATCTCCAGCAAGATAAACACCGTTATAAGCAGAACGCCAATCCTTCTCATCAAACAATACCAACACTTCACTACCCAAAGGGATCTGTCCAGGGTCTACAGCAATCACCATTGCATCTTTCCAAGATTTACCATTCAGATTAATTCCTGTACTCGTCATACCTCTATATTTTGCTCCCACTGCTTTTCCACAGGAAGCTATCGACAAATCATAGGCTGTAGCTTTATAAGCATCTCCTAAATATGTGGCTCGAGCAATTATATCATCAAAGTTTTCGAGATCATTCGTCTGCGTCTCTTTGGACATTTGTGCTTTAGCTGAATTTGATCTATTAGAATAAATTACCTTCACTTCCTTTGCTTCTATCCATCCCTCTAAGTTTTCACCCCATGTAATATAAAACCAGTCTTTTTGAAAGTTTTTGATTTTTACCACCGTATTTTTTTCTAGGATTGCTTTCTTTTTGCTATCTTTTGATATTTGCGACCAAACCTGTGTTTTTTCAGTAGTTACTTGCGCCTTAGGATAACTCGGACCTGTAATTATGGATGCTTTAGAAACCCATCCTATCATTTCATCCCCTATGGCTACATGGTACCAGTCTGCCTCTTTTCCTACGATGCTTATTCTTGAACCCAGTGCTAATCTTCCTACAAGCTTCCCATTGATATCTGGTTTTTCATGGACAATTAAAGATCCTACATTCACAATACCCTCTTCAATCAGCCGGCTTTCTTGATCTGTAATTAATATCGATGCGCTATGTACCCATCCCCACATTGCATTGCTAGTAGACACTCTATACCACTTTCCTTGATTTTCTTCTATGTACACAATTTCCCCTATAGATAGCTGCTGTACAGTTTGTGTGCTTGTTTTTGGCTCTTTCATTAATTTTGTGTCTTTGTCAATGACAATGCCTTCTACTGATCCTTCTGCATAAGCGGCTATAGAGAAACTCATCACGCTATACAAAAGAATCCCTAGAATAGACATATTTTTTAAAAACTTTATGATCACTGAAATACCTCCCTTAATGAAAAATAGACATAGTAGGTTATATTAGACAAAAAACAGAAAAATCCTTTAATAAATGATGAAAATATGTAAAACAGTTGATTTTTTTATATAAAATTGTATTATAAGCACAAAACATCGCTAAAATCAGCATTGACAAATTACAAATACTTTTATTGACACTTTAAATTCTATTCTATCTTACGCTATAGGTATATCCTCATTGGTTGTATAAAAGCATAGTATATTTTGTTATAATGATGAGGTATATTAGTGATAAAGTAGAATCTAATAGGAAATGAGGAATGCTATGATTAAAAGATTGCGTTTATCTTTTAAAAATAAAAAGCTTTTTTATATTCTGTTTTTACCGATTGCACTATTACTATCCTATTATGCATCTTATGTGCCACAATTTATTGAAAGCATCTATTCAAAGGGGATTTATCTATTTATTGGTCAACTCTTAAGTCTTATTACCGGCCTCTTACCCATTTCTATTGCAGAGTGGTTAATTGTTTTTGTATGTCTATTTTTTATTATAAAATTGTTCATCATGATCGCCAAATCTACCAAAGCTTCAATGCTAAAAGAATATAAAGTTTTAGATTTTTTTAGCAACCTCATGATTTTTATTAGTCTCGGTTATTTTTGTTTCATCATGATATGGGGATTGAATTATCACCGTTTACCCTTTGGCAATATTACTGGCCTTGATACGAAGTCCTCATCAGTTCATGAGTTAAAAGCATTATGTGAAGACCTTATCCATCGCACCCATCAACTACGAACTGCTTTAGCTGAGGACAAAAACGGTGTCATGCATATTCCTCATGGTCCTTCTTCTGTTTTTAAACGTGCTTCTATAGGATACATGGAAGCAGCACAGGACTACGCTGTATTAGATGGTAGATATGGTCAACCTAAAGGCGTATTTTTTTCAAAATTCATGTCCTATGCAGGAATATCAGGTATCTATTTTCCATTTACTGCAGAAGCCAATGTAAATACCCTCGTGCCAGATTTCATGCTTCCCAGTACAACATGTCATGAGATGGCGCATCAACGGGGTTTTGCTCGAGAAGATGAAGCCAATTATATCGCCTATCTTACATGTAATTTGCATCCCGACATAGACTTTCAATATTCCGGTACACTTTTAGGATTGATCCATGCCATGAATGCACTTTATACCCACGATCCTGTAGCCTATCACCAACTCTATGCAGCCTATCACGAAGGCGTAAAAAGGGATTTGGCTGCCCTTACAGAATTTTGGCACCAGTATGAAGGTCCTATTGAAAGGTTTTCTTCTGAATTAAATAATGCATACCTCAAATCCAATATGCAAAGAGATGGGATTTACAGCTACGGTAGAATGGTAGATTTATTGATTGCAGAATATCGACTAAAACATACGTTTAAAGAAACACCCAACCTTTAAATTTAAAAACTTCGTGTTTCTTTACAGAAAGCAAAAATATTTTATCAATATTTCACGTCACAGTAAGCCTTCATTACTCAGAGAAAGCAGTTTTCATTTTTCGTGAAAAAATCAAAAATTCACGCCTGATACTGACTTTGTTAAGCGTCTTTAACAAAGCTATAATAGGACTATGCTAAATAGATGAAGGAGGATAAAAGAAAAACACTATGGATAAAGTCTTTGTTGCTTTTGATCAAGATATACCCCGTTATGCCTGTACCTTTTGTTATCATTGTCAAAGCATTTGGGGAAAAAGCTTGTGTACCATAAAAAATAGAGGTTGCTGTTGGTATTATCCAAAGTTTACCTTATTAGACATTCAGCGCATGGTAAAAAGTATCGATGGTTTACAAGTTTTAGAGCACATCCGCCAACAACCAGGAACAGTCATTCATTCTTATATTATCCATGCCAAAGGATCCTTTGATCAGCAGTTATATGATCATGACCTAGCAAAGGGTCAGCTACTAGGTGAAGGAACCGTTGAAGATCAAACTATCTTTTATAGAACATGTCCTTTTGTTCTTGAAGGATCAGGATGTACATTACCTCCTCGTTTTCGTACAATTGTTTGCAACTTTTTTATCTGCAGCGATATTCTTGAAAATCCTATTTTACAAGATCAATTTAAACCATATATCGAAGAACGCTCTCGCTATGCGAAGTGGGTAGAATGGGAGAACCTATCTCTTAAACATGCTCTTATGGAAAATCAAATAAATCTTGCTGAAAATTTTCAAGATGTTATAAAACTGCTTCAAGAACTTGCATTAAATATTTATGCATTTCCTTCTTTGATTCCTGTAGAATTAGAGAATAATTGGATGCAAGGTGCCTAATCATAATATTTTCAATTTTAGATACAACAAAGAGCTTTGGTCATCCAAAGCTCTTTGTTATGTCCTTTCACTTATAGTCTTTATTTTCTAGAAAACGCTTCATCTATTTCCCAAGATTCAACGAGTGCATAGGCTCGCTGATAATCATAACCCATTCCCATTAAATAACTAATCAAAGCAACTTCTGTCATTGCATGCTGTACACCTGTCGCTTTTGCTTCTTTTAGACCGTATCGCACTACAGGATTCACCTGCATTACATAGTACTTAGCGTCCATCATTGGCGTATAAGGATACATAGGATACATAGGGTGGTTGCATATACATTCAAAATATCCCCTTTCTTTTTATATTCATATATGAGGTATCTTCTATACATAATATACTTTTAGCTATTTCAATGTGCATTTAAGTCCCTTTATTTCTACCTCATTTCTTTGTGTCTTGCTCTCATATCTATGCACATACCTTATTCTGCCTTTTATTAAACAGCCTATAAGTAAATTTATTATCTTGAAATTTATGCTAAAAGTTGCTTTCTGCTCCATAAATTCTAAGAAAGAATTTCTTTTACCCTATTTATTTTATTTTTTAACATAAGATTCTCTTGTTTCAATCTCTCTATTTCAGCAGTCTTTTCTGCAATCATTTCTTCATAATTCATGATTCCTGTATACTCACAAAACCCTTTTACTACTGCTTCTGCATATTTATACCAATATTGCTGAAGTCTTTCAGTATCCTTTTTATTATCTGCAAATCCATATTCTACAATTGTAGTTACTACTGCTCCAGTTTCACGGTGCATATAGTAATAATCTTTTTTAGGATCATTGGGCAATGTTCTAGAAAACGCACGTCTTTTCTTTTGTCCTGCTTGTGCAATTTTATCTAATAGTTTATTTGCCAATTTTCCATCATTATATATGCTATGGATGGTTTCTACCCCTTCTCCCCCACCAACATTGATATGATTAGATATACAATATTTTGCTCCTGATTCCTTTACTATATTGACTCTTTCTAAAGCATCTAAATACATATCTTCTTTTCTAGTCAATACAACAGGAATTCCTAAGTTTTTAAATCTTTCATATTGGTATAATGATATTTTTAAATTAAAATCTTTTTCTTTCCAATATTGGTTGGTACCACCACCGTCTTCTTTTCCACCATGACCAGGGTCTATGATTAAGATTGGTTTATTCATAATACATCCTCCTTTTTCTTTTATACAAATATATGTCTAATAAGCTATTGGGGATATCTTTCTGATGTATTTATATTGTATGATTTTACTATAGCATTGACTATGGGCCTCTCCCCTACTTCTGGGCATAAAAAAACAAGGGATTTGTTTTTACAAATCCCTTGTTTTTTTATATTCCTATTGGTGGAGCATAGGGGGATCGAACCCCTGACCTCTTGACTGCCAGTCAAATCACCTATTTATTCCTGTAAAATGCTGTATTTACAATAGCCTCACTTGACTATTAACTTGTATTGAACACTTGTCTACCTATATTATACCATGGACTCCACAACAAAAAAAGGATTTTATGTATGTTAATTTTTATCAAATTCAATTATACTGAATTCCAAAAGTCACAATAACTTGTTATCTGTTATTCTAATTTAATCCTGATAATATCTGTAAATGTCATCTATTGCTATATTTATACCACTTGCCTTAAGCCTTTCTTTTCTAGATTTAAATAGTTTATCTAATATCTCTTTCTTCTCATTAAAATATCCATAGTGTAGTTGTTTATGGCATACTAAACAAAGAGATACTATGTTTGCATAATTATCTAAACTACTCTTAAACTCCTCCTGAAATTCTAAAGGTATTAAATGATGTGCCTCAACATAATTCTGATGATTATACTTAGAATTAAAATAAAGATGTTGGCTATTAAATTCACATAGGTAACCAGTATAAGCTAGAGCATCTTTAGCAAGTTTAGGATTTCTACTCCATATTTTATAGTTTCCTATTGTTCTATGGATAGGTCTTTCTTTAATATTGTCCACTATTTCAATATTTTTTCTAACATCATTATCTTTAAGGTATTCCTCAAATTCTCTTTCCTCTTTAAATAGCTCTAATTTTAGTTCAGCCTCTAATTCATAATAATAATCCTTCACATAATCTTTAAAATGTTTTAGAGCAGCACTATACATCCTATTACCTCTATTGTTCTTCTCCTGAAATTCTGGATTGTTAATTATTTTATCTATAACTGCTGTATCATTTACATTAAATAGGTTAACCTCATTTTCTCCATAACTTTTTAACTCTGCTGATATGGTATCAATTGCATTAGCATATCTATTTACTGAGTATACCTTTATGTTTGTATTCTTTTTTAACCAATCTATAAACCCCTTTTTGCTTTGTTTTTGCACTCTTAATTCCCCCTTCTGAACTTGAACATTATTAAGACAGACTTTACCCCTTATTACCTTTATTATTAAATTATACTACATAACTAACTAAATACCTTTTAGGTTCAAATTTTATTAATCCATTGCCAAGAACATATGTTCTATATTATAATAATATATATAAGATACATTGTATTGTATTAATGAGCTATTTCAATTAAAATATTGACTTTTACTAGCCAAACCTTCATAATAACCATTAGAAAGTTAAATATTTTTTTAACTCTAGGGAGGGATGAAATAATTGTATACTATAAGTAAAGATAAAGTAAGAATACATATGAAAAAACATGGATTGACTACTCAAAAGGAACTTGCTGAACAATTAGGTATCAGTAAAAATCAGTTGTCAATGATACTATCTCCTAACTTTAACCCTATAAAAACCAATGCTCTAAAGTTATGTGAAGTTCTAGATGTAAACTTTGAAGAAATTATTGTATCTGAACAAATTGAGTTGCCTTTTAATAGTACAGAAAACTTTCAAGAACAGATACAAAATGATGAAATTGATGTAGATGCCTACCAAGGGCAAGATTTTATTGAAGTAAGAGGAATAACAGCTAAGAAAGATTACTCTGTAGTTGAGCTATTTGCAGGGGCAGGAGGTTTAGCTCTTGGACTAGAGAATGCAGGTTTTCACTCTAAGGGGTTAGTAGAAAATGATAAATATGCTTGTCAAACACTAAGAAAGAACAGCCCTAAATGGAATGTAATTGAAAAGGATATAATTGAAGTGGTTGAGGAAGGTATCAGAAATTATGTAGATGTTCCCATAGGAGAGCTTGACTTATTATCTGGAGGTTATCCTTGTCAAGCTTTCAGCTATGCAGGAAAGAAGATGGGTCTATCTGATGCTAGAGGTACAATGTTTTATTACTATGCCCAAGCTCTACAACAGCTTTTACCAAAGATGTTCTTAGCTGAAAATGTTAGAGGTTTAGTAAATCATGATAATGGTAGAACACTATCTTTAATGTTAAAAGTATTCTCTGAAATTGGCTATACAGTAAAATGGCATATATTAAGAGCTTTAGATTATGATGTAGCCCAGAAAAGAGAGAGAATAGTTCTTGTTGGGATTAGAAATGATTTAGTTACCAATCATAATTTGCACTACTCTTTTCCTAAACCCTTTGGCTATGAACTTACATTAAAAGATGTTCTAAAGGATGTGCCTGAATCTGAAGGTGCTAAATATCCTATATCAAAAAAGAAAGTACTAGACCTAGTCCCTCCAGGAGGTTATTGGAGAGATTTACCTGATGATATTGCTAAAGATTATATGGGTAAGAGCTATTATTCAGGGGGAGGAAGGACAGGAATGGCTAGGAGATTATCATGGGATGAACCTTCTTTAACATTAACCTGTTCTCCTGCACAAAAGCAGACTGAAAGATGCCATCCTGATGAGACAAGACCTTTTACTGTTAGGGAATATGCAAGAATTCAAAGTTTCCCTGACAATTGGGAATTTGACTGTTCCCTTTCTAATGCTTACAAACAAATTGGAAATGCTGTTCCTGTAAACATGGCTAAAGCTATTGGATTATCTATTGTTAATGTTTTAAATCAACTTAAATAAAATGAATGATTAAAGTATAATCAAAAATAAAAAAACAAAAGGAGGTATGTTGAATATCTCCTTTTTTCTTTTCTCAATAGAATTATTGCTCATTATTAGGATTTAAAGACTCTTCTATCTGCTCTGCTAGTTGGTTTATAACACTTTCAACTAATTCAGAACCATCATATTCTAATGCAACATCTCCAATTGCATCAGTTATTCTTTGATAAAAATTTGAATGTCCTGTAAGTCTATGCCAAAACTCAGCTCCAACAATTACAGGATGTTCTTCCTCAATTCTTTTATAGTGTCCACTAAGTTCATCATGTTCTCCATAAAAAACACCAACAATAAGGTCATTTAAACCAATATTGAGATTATTTGTTCTTGCAAGGTTTCTTACACCTGAAAAATGCCCTCTTATTGTTTCAACATCATCAGCATTTATTGTGTTTGTACTTGCTTTTACTTGACAGTATTTTCTTCTGCCATCTAGCTTGTCTATAAACTCAATATCAATACCTCCTGTTGTTGATGCAAAACCCTCTAATACCTCACTACAGAATTTTTGTAATTTACTTCCAAAAATAGTGTTTATTGATGTTCCAATTACTCTAGGATAAACTAAAGCCTTAGCAATACTTATTGGGTCATCATTTCCTGTAATAAATGTAGCCTTATATTTATCAAGAAAAGGATTTAATCTAAAGTTGCTTAAACTTCTGCATTGTTCTGTCCTAGCAATATGATTTGGTACAATTTCATTTCTAAAAAAATCCTTAGCCCTCTCAATAATGGCATTAAGCTCAACTTCAGACATTTCCTGTTGCTCTAATTGAATGTTTTCTTCAGTCATTGTATTCTCCTCTCTCTGAATTTATACCATACAGCCTATAGGAATATTCTACCAAAACAATACTCTAATGTCTACATAGTCTAATATAGCTTTTAGTTGATAAGAAGGATAAATACTACTTAATTATATACAATGTACTAACCTCCACAGGGTATGTTAAACATCATAATTTTATTATTAATAGAAATCTTTTCTAAGTATTAGCTTTTCTAATAAATTATTATTTACTTTCCTTGACCATTTTCATCCATCTTTTATTTACATTTATAATTCACTAAAACTTTTATGTCACAAATGTTAAATTGAACTGTAACTACATAGTATAGAGGTATTCATAGTCACAACTTGAATAATCTGTCATTTGGATTTGATGAGAAATAAGTTAATAGCCTATACTTTCTTAAGTCCTATTTATATTCAACAATTGAGTTGCATCTATTCCACCAACAAATTCTCAGGTTGCTAAAGATAGTGTAAAAAAATCTAACATAAAGACTATAAAGACTAAAAAGAATAAAAAGAATAAGAAGACTATTAAGGGAATTTTTCTAACAACAACAAAATTAACTATTGTTAAATAATAAAAATTATGAAGGAGAGAGTATTGTTATGATAGAACAAATCCAAGAATATATAGATACAAACACAATAAAGGGTGATGCAATAAACATAAGGTTTTTTTATTTGGAAGATGGCAAAAGAACTAAGGCTGTTGTTATACCACAACAAGCACAACTTACAATACTAGATGAAATTGGAGCAATGCCATTTCTAGTATTTCAAACAATGATACAGTTTATAGATGCTGAAGGCAAAACTTATATTACACATAGTAGTATAGCTAATATAGTTGGTATAGCAAGACAAACAGTATCTAAGCATATTTCTACATTAGTCAATGCTGGATATATTAGGTTTGCTGGTTACAAAAATCACCCTACAGGCAATACAGGGTATATATATGAGGTTAATGGTGGATTAGTTCATATTGTTAAGCATTATCTAGAATTACCTGAAGTATTTGAAGAAAAGAAGCCAATTAAAAAAAGAGATTTTAAAGTTCTATCACAAAATGATGGCATTGAAATTCATGAACAGGATTATAGTAAATATCATAGTACACTTGATAAGTGTCTTGATGAACTTGATAGTTAATTCCTAAAATATAAAATTAGAGTCTTGAGAATAGAAACAATCTATTGTTTGTTTAAGAAATATAATTCTGCTATTCAGTAAATCCCAGTATAATTTTCATTATTATTTTCTATTTTGTATATACATTATAATATTATCCTATGCAACTCTTAGATTTAGTACTTTATAGTACTCCAAATTATAAGGGTTCTTGACAGTAATAAAAGAGTTTTATCCTTTTTATTTATAAATATGTATATTTCATATTTTTTCATAGGTTTGTGAAATTTCAAAAAGTAGAGGTTATTCATTCAAATTTTGAAAAATTCTACTTTCCTTCTACCTCATCTAACTACTTTTATTTTTGAAGGGTACCCCCCTATATTACATGTTATATACTTTAAGGTCATTTAAAGCCTTTCAGAGATATAGTATATAAATCATAAAATAAGTGTAATTTGTATTAAACAATAATGTCAAGTAAACTAAAAAAGGGCAAGGAGTCTAGCTCCAAGCCCTCTATATTTATAATTTATAGTTTAATTCTCTCAACAGTATTAGCTGATAACAAATCATGTTTATCAAATCCTACAGATAAATCTTTTCCATAGAGATTTGCATAATGCTGAACCATTTTCATGTCACTATGCCCTAGTATCTTTTGGAGTTTGAGCCCCTCTCCTCCTGACAATATCCAATGTTTAGCAAATGTATGTCTGAATAAATGTGAGTTTCCTTTTTCTATGCCTCTGGCAATACAATATTTCTTTATCCTGTGAGTTACACTAGACTCTAACAGTTTAGTATTGTTCTCACTAGGAAATACATACTCTCCTTGACTTCCTCCCCTGTGCTTTAAATATGCTTTTAAAACCTTTATCAAAGCTGGGGACATAGGAACATGTTGATACTTCTTATTCTTTGTATGTCTATATCCTATTAATCCAGATTCAAAATCTAAGTCCTCTATTTTAAGATTAACTAATGTTCCAACCCTCATACCAGTACCAGCTAGAGTATTAATAATTGCCCATGTTCTATATTCTGAAAAGGATACTCCCTTTACATTAGGTTTCTTTAGCAAGACTTTTAATTCATCAGATGTAAATGTGTCCTTTGGTTCTTCTTGTGTTTTAAGAAATGAAATTTTAACCTTCTCCATCATTCCCTCATTATGCCAGAAGTTAAATATAGCTTTAAGATGTTTTATGTTGGAATTAATTGATACATCCTTCCATCCAATACTCTTTAAATGTTGTTTATACTGAATAATAGCCTTCTCATTTATCTGTGGAATTGTTCCATCATACCATAAGCAGAACTGCCTCCAATGATGTTTATATGATTTTATTGTTGCCTCTGCTAAATTTTGAGCAACTCTATCCTCAATAAACATTTTAAATCCAGTATCTAAATTTTCCTCTAATTTATTGTTCATTTTTATCAATGCCATAAACAATTGACTCCCCTTTTTAAATAGATTAGTCAAGTGTTCAACACAGGCATAAAAAAAGAGCCTCCAGCACTGTTACTGTAAGGCTTTTCAATGTTTTGGTGGAGCATAGGGGACTTGAACCCCTGACCTCTTGACTGCCAGTCAAGCGCGCTCCCAGCTGCGCCAATGCCCCAGATCAATCTTTACAATACTATTGTAAAGATTTCTTGTTTTATTGTCAATACCTATCTACAAACTTAATTCAGAAATTAATGCTTTAATATCTTTTGGTATATGGGCAGTTACTGCTATTTTTTTATGGGTTCTTGGTTGAGAAAAAATCAATGTCTGGGCATGAAGGGCTTGCCTTCCAGTCAAAGTTTCCTCTTCTCCATACAAGGTATCTCCCACGAGAGGATGTCCAATATAAGCCATATGTACACGAATTTGATGGGTTCTTCCTGTTTCTAATCTTACTTGGATAACGGTAGCTTTCTGCTTTAACCGATTCATCACTTGATAATGGGTTATGGAAGGTTGCCCTTCTTCCCAGACTCTTCTGCGAATATCATCAGGATCTGGCCTACCAATAGGAGCATCAATCGTGCCTTCATTATCCTGTATATGCCCCTTTACAACTGCCAGATATATTTTTTCAACTGTATTTGCCTGCATTTGCTTAGATAATTCCTGCTGTGCAAAAGGGTTTTTTGCAACAATGATTAATCCAGAGGTATCACGATCTAATCGATTTACAAATCGTATCTTAAATTTTTCCTGCCTTTGTTGCATATAATAAACTAAGGCATTGGCTAGGGTTCCTGTAGGGTGCCCTTTTGTGGGATGCACAACAATCCCAGGTTCTTTGTTTAAGATAAGCAAATCCATGTCTTCATAGACTACTTCTATAGGAATATTTTCAGCTTCGAACTGATTGGGTTCCTCCTCCATGATCACCTCTACCCGATCCCCTTTTCTCAACTTTGCATGAAAGGGAATCTTATTGCCATTTACCAAGATATTTTTCTTTCTTTTTAATTTTCTTACCAACCTGCTAGACAATTGCATCTTATCATACAGTATTTCTTTTAATTCTAACCCTTGATTTTGTTCATCTACATCAAATACCAATGTATTTGTATGCATTTCCTTTACTGGATGATTCACTTTATTCACCTACTTTATGATGGATATAGCTTCGTAAAATTCAATATTAAAATATGCATAGGGTTGACGGACACCCTTTTATCACAAAATCAAATCCTATTATATAATTACACAGTCTCCACGTCAATTTCAAAAATTTGATTTTTCATTGTAATAATCTTATCTACAATGGGCTTATCTGCATCTACAAAATCAAACTGCTGCAATTCTTGCAGGTCAATCCATTTAAAATCTGTGCATTCAATTGCTTTGGGCTCACCCTTTAGATGATCACATAAATAGCATAACAATAAAATGGTTTTATCTTTGTATGGATGGTAAACCACTTTAAAAATATCCTTTACTTGAATCTTTAGATCTAATTCTTCTTGAATCTCCCTAGCTAGACATGCTTCTGGTGTTTCTCCTTTTTCTAATTTCCCTCCTGCAAACTCCCATTTAAAGGTATCTTCACTGCGTACATACCGTTGTGCAATCAATATCTTCTTTCCTCTTCTGATAATACCTGCTGTAACAATTAAAGGCAACACATTCTTCACCTCTCATTTTAGAATTCATATTCTATTCTTTCACTTTCTCGATCTTAGGGCTTATACCCATTCTTAAGGGATTTTTCTTGTCTTTATCGAACATAATAAATATGTTAAAATGTATAGAGTACATAAGAACAATGAAATGAGGTGCATTTCATGACAAATGGCGAAACACGTATCATTAATATCGTATCAAATGACCGACCCATTTCTAGAGAAACAAGTAGAATTCTAAAGCAAAAACTTGAAAAAAATGGTTATTATATTCCTGAAGTATTTGATCTTTCGGCAGATTTAATTATATGTGTTGGGGGCGATGGATCTTTTCTTCGCACACTCCATGAATACCATTTTCCTCCGATTCCTATCATTGGTGTCAATACAGGGCACTTAGGATTTTTTCAAGAATTATCCCCTTATCAACTAGATGAGTTTATTTTTCGCTATGAAAAAGAGGATTATACCTTGCAAGAAATTCAACCAGTTGAAGCTTTAGTATGTACAAAGACCAGCTGTATTGAGATCATGGGTATTAATGAAATCAGTATCAAAGGTGATAAATCTCGAACGGTTCATATGAATATTTCCTTAGATGATAGCTTTTTAGAAAAATTTAGTGGCGATGGCATATTGGTAGCTACTCCTGCAGGAAGCACAGCCTATAACTACTCCTTAGGAGGTAGCATTGTAGACCCTCGGCTTAACTTGTTGCAGATTACGCCTATTGCTCCTATTACCACTACCGCCTATCGATCCTTTACTTCTAGTATTATCGTACCAAAAGAATCAACCATAAAGATTTTTCCCGAATATGCATTTGAAAACTCTATTCTTATTGTAACAGATGGCGTAGAACATCGGTATAATCATATTGAAGAAATTTATATTAAAATGTCCGATTTAACATGTCAATTACTTCGTTTAAACGATTATGATTTTTGGAATAAAGTAAAAGAAAAGTTTTTGTAATATATAGACCTAATATAAAACGAGCAGGAAACACATGCTTTATCTCCTGCTCGTTTTATATTAGGTCTATATAGAAAATCCTTACTGAATCGCCTCTGCAATTCTATGTAATCCTTCTTTGATATTTTCAAGAGAAGTAGCATAGGACAGTCGAATATAATTGTCTGCTCCAAAAGCAGCCCCTGGTATCACGGCTACGTTTCCATGCTCTAACAGATATTCTGCAAAATCCATAGAATTTTTTATCTCAAAACCTTTTAATGTTTTTCCGATTAATTTTGATATATTCACCATTACATAGAAGGCTCCCTTTGGCATTGAGCAAGATAAATTTTCAATATCATTGATTTTCTGCACCATGAAGGTTCTTCGTTCATCAAATGCTTCGATCATATGGGCAATAGGTGCTTGATCTCCATTTAACGCTTCAATACTAGCATATTGTGCAATAGTATTGGGATTTGAAGTAGCATGACTTTGTACATTCGTCATAATACTCGCAATTTCTTTGGTAGATGCAGTATAACCAATTCTCCATCCCGTCATGGCATAAGCTTTTGACATTCCATTTACAACAATGGTTAATTCCTTGATTTCCTCCCCTAATGAAGCAATGCTAATGTGTTCTCCTTCATAAATTAATTTTTCGTAAATCTCATCGGCAATGACAAAAATATTATGGGCTACTGCAATTTCTGCAATTTCTTTCAATTCTTTTTCTGTATATACTGTACCAGTAGGATTGTTAGGGCTATTGAGAATAATTGCTTTTGTTTTTTCATTGATAACAGATAATAGATCTTGTTTCGTATATTTAAAAGCATTTTCTTCTGATGCCTCCACAAAAACTGGAACAGCATCTGCTAATTTTACTAATTCAGGATAACTCACCCAATAAGGTACTGGTACGATTACTTCATCTCCTGGATTGCATATTGCTTGAAGAGTATTATATAATGAATGCTTCGCTCCATTGGATACAACAATCTCTTCAGTACTGTATGCTAAACCATTATCTCTTTGCAGCTTGTCACAAATTGCTTGCTTTAACGCTGGCAATCCTGAAGAAGCAGTGTAACCTGTAAGACCGTCTTCGATTGCTTGTATCGCTGCCTTTCTGATATGCTCTGGGGTATTAAAATCAGGCTCTCCTGCACCAAAGCTGATCACATCAATTCCTTCTGCCTTCATTTTTTTTGCTTTGGCTGTAATCGCTAATGTGATAGATGGAGATATTCCCTTATTTTTCTCTGACAAATAATTCATATCTTTCATTCCTTTCTTTGTAGTCTACCAAGTTATTACTCATTCTATCATAAAGCACAAGTCTAAATTTGACAATGCTCTTGGATATGTGGTGCTGAAATTCTATTTTAAACGCAACAGATTTATTGTTTAAAAGAAAACTTTCATACGTATACTCTAATATTTTACGAGAATATATTATAGAGGCACAGCATGCTGTACCTCATGCTGCACCTCTCCTTAAAAGCATCATCAACAACCTTATGACCTATGCATACAAATTACCATTAAAACAATATTGATATCTCTATTCCTTATATAGGATAGGTTTGTTGCTCTTTATCTACAAATTCGCTATCAATTTTATATTTCTGTGCCTCTCGATATTTAAAAAATTTCATAGCCACTTGTGGGAATAAGGCATAGGATAATACATCCTCTTCCTGCTCAAGATATTCTTTCATCTCATTGCGTATATGATTTAGCTGTGGGGCAATTAAATCTGCTGGTCTACAAGTAATAGGCTTTTCATCACCAATAATTTTGCGGATAATCTCCTCTTTCATTGGTACGGTAGGTCTTCCGTACATACCTTGTACATAGGCCTTTACTTCTTTTGGAATCATTTTATATCGCTCACCAGTAATTACATTGAGTACTGCTTGGGTACCTACCATTTGACTTGTAGGGGTTACCAAAGGTGGGTAACCCAAATCTTCTCTTACTTTTGGTACTTCTCTGAGCACCTCATCAAATTTATCAAGGGCATTTTGTACTTTTAACTGTGAAACCAAATTAGATAACATGCCTCCAGGTACTTGATAGATCAAGGTATTAATATCCACTCCAAGCACTTTAGGATTGAGCATGCCATTTTCAATGTTTTTTTCCCTTATTGGTTTAAAATGGGCAGCAATTTCATTTAACTTCTCGATACTTAAACCTGTATCATATACTGACCCTTTCAGTGTTGCTACCATAGATTCAGTAGGGGGTTGTGAAGTACCCAATGAGAAGGGTGAAATCGCTGTATCAATGATATCAATTCCTGCTTCAATTCCTTTTAAATAGGTCATGCTTGCCAAACCGCTGGTAGCATGAGAATGAAGGGTTAAAGGAACTTTAATTGCTTTTTTCAAAGCTGCTACCAGTTCATAGGTGTAATAAGGTGTAAGCAATCCCGACATATCCTTGATACATATAGAATCAGCACCCATAGCCTCCATTTCTTTTCCTAATTTTACATATGTTTCTGTAGTGTGTACCGGACTAATTGTATAGGCAATTGCAGCCTGTGCATGCGCTCCTTCCTTTTTTGTGGTTTCAATAGCTACTTGAAGATTTCTCACATCATTTAATGCATCAAAAACTCTTATAATATCAATCCCATTGGCAATGGATTTTTTTACAAACTCTTCTACTACATCATCCGCATAATTTTTATAACCTAAAATGTTTTGTCCTCGTAACAACATTTGTAGTTTTGTATTTTTTACATTTTTTCTTATGATTCGTAGTCGTTCCCATGGGTCCTCATCTAAAAATCTTAGACAGGCATCAAAGGTGGCACCACCCCACATTTCAAGCGCATAGTACCCTACACTATCTAGTTTTTCAAGTACAGGCATCATTTCTTTTGTCGTTAATCTTGTTGCAATTAAGGATTGATGTGCATCTCTTAAAATCGTTTCTGTTATTTTTACGCTACCCATGATCTTCCTCCCTTTCTTTTTTAGTATGTAGAAAATCAGACGCTATATATACAAACTAGGTTTATTGTTTATTCTTTGCAAAATATATTATTTTTCCCTCTTTACTGTTATTTTAACAAGTAATTTCTTGCATGTACAGCAACTTAAAATAGTGATATAATAATATTGCTTTAATAATATAAGTCTTTTTTTATTTTAATTAATTTTTTTAACGGAGGTTGTCCTATGGATGTTACAGATTGCAGAATTATCGAAATATTGCAAGACAACGGAAGGATTTCAATGAAAGATCTAGGCAAAATGGTAGGTCTTACTTCTCCTGCTGTTTCTGAAAGAGTAAAAAGATTAGAAGAAATGGGTGTAATTGAAGGATATAAAGCAATTATTAATCCCTTTAAACTAAATATCAATGTAAAAGCCTTTATTGATGTAGCCATGGCTGCAGAAAAATATCAACGTTTTTTAAAATATGCTGTAGAAAATAATAGTATCATTGAATGTCATCATGTTACAGGTGGAGATTGCGTAACATTAAAGGTAATTGCACAGAATATGGAGGAACTGGAAAAATTAATTGATGAGATTAAAATGTTTGGAAATACACGAACTTCCATTGTCCTTTCTAGCCCCTTTGCCAATAAACCTATATACCCTTGTAATTTATAGCTAAACAGAATAAAATGTTATCCATATTCTTTTCCATTTCTCAATTTTCGTCAGTCCTGGGAAACGAGTGATTTTGAAACAATCAAAAACAGCCAACAGAAATATATTTCCATTGGCTGTTTTAGCCTTTACCTATTAAACATCATAATGCAATACCAACTCAGCACCTGTAGATTTTTCATTTACAATTAGAAAATGTCTATAATTCATTTCACAATATACCACCATCTCTTTCATAGAACATTTACGCTCTTGTATTTCCAAAATATTTACCTTTACTTTATCCCAACCAAGTCTCTGCAGTTTGTGTATTGCATTATTAGTGATTAACTCCACGGGCATAGATCCAAATACATTTCCCCGTAATACTTCATGGGTTTGCCAAAACTTATTGTGTATATCCAGTGCATTGGCTTCTTTTAGGTCTGCTGTTCTCCTATGGGCAAACTCCTCTAAATATGTACCTTCATAGTAGTTTTTCTTTAAAATTGGTTTATAAATAAAAGGAATCAAATTGATTTTTTGCAATTTCATACTTTCATTAATTTTTTCCGTCTCTTCCAATTCCCTCTTTATGTCGTGGCAAACACCAATCATATCATCTAGTAATTTCTTCATCATCATTCTATTTCCTAGCATTTTCACTCTTTCGATTTGGTCTGCAATCTTTTTTATCTCATGTACATTCACTTTCATAAAAAAATCCCCCACCATCATTACTGTCTGTCCTTTTTTATTATAACACTATCCATATCTGATGTTAAAATTTAATTTTTGTTAGTGCTTTCTTTTTCTATTATGCAAGGTATGGTATTTCTCTTTATAAAAGCATATTCCATAAGAATACATCAGAAACAATCTACACATACTTTAGTTATACACCATAAAACAGGAGGAAAGTCCCAATGAAATGTCCCCATTGTAAAGACGGAAAATTACTTTTAAAGGATGTAGTCACCTATCAATATGTATACGATATCGCCGATGATGGAAAAGTGAAGTGGCAGGATCCCGAAGGGTATACTTCCTATCTGTTTATCGACAGAGAGCAAACAGATTTTAAGCAATATGTACAATGTAATGAATGCAAAAAAGTTTTTGACCATCTCATCGAAAGCGAACATGATATGGATATGATTATATTAAAAAAAGCTGTGCACTCTAATGGCCCTGTATCTAAAGATTTTTTCGTATAAAAAATTTTGCATGCTATCCAGCATGCAAATTTTTTATGAGTTTATCATTTCTTCAAACTTCGAAAGGACTTCTCCCTCTGCCCAAGCATGATAAAACTTGTCCACCTTATAGAAATACAGTTCCTTCGTTTTTTTGATGAATTTCCATTTCCCTGATGAAAACACATATTCTCCACTCCATAAAATATCCTGAAGAATACGGCTATTTTCTTCATATAATTCTTCATAGGTTTCTTGAAGGGTTTTGTAGTCTAGTCCCATTCTAAGATACGTATCTATGGCCATCGCTTTTAACATCCAGGCATATTCGTTGATTTGTCGAATTAATAGCTGCCTTTTGTATTTATCTTTCACAAATATGGTTGTTTCAATATCTGTGGTTGGCTTATATTCTTTTTCTAATTCTGCAAATTCATATTGATTCATGGGGAAATATTTTTTTCCTTTAAAAGAAGGCAGCAATGCTTGTACAAATTCTTCATCTGTTATTTCATCTATACATTTTTCTAAGGATTCTTCCCCAAACATTTTATCCAGTTCCAAATTTAATAAAGTATCTCTTAGAATTTCTCGATTCATCCATATCCAGTGAATATTTTCCAAATTGTTGATATCCAGTATTTTTTCTAATGCTGCTGTGGATATTTTTTCTAAAACAATATCTTTCATTTCTTCACCACCATTTTTTTGTAATATAATCATAATGAAAGTCTTTTAAGTGTTCTCGTAATTATGTTCAAAAGTATCCTTTGACTAAAATATAGAACATATTTTATCATACACTTGCTTAAAATACTATACAAAGCTATACGTTTGATTTTTAGGTAATATGACACTAAATTTTAAACAAAATAGTGATCCAATAAAAAATTTATAAATACAAATCTATCAATCTAGGGAGGATGTTATGAATAAAGCCGTTTTTTTAGATAGAGATGGTGTAATCAATGATAATAAAAAACCTGTAAATAAACCCGAAGACTTGAAACTTTTTCCTTGGACATTACAGGCTGTAAGAATATTGAATGAAGCCGGTTTTTTTGTTTTTGTCGTTACCAATCAAGGAGGAATAGAAATGGGTTACTTTTCCGAAGCAGATCTAGATGCTACTCATAAAGAGATGCGCAATATCTTTCATGCAGAAAATATAGTCATTCATGACATTGCCTACTGCCCCCATTTTAAAACAAAATGTACGTGTCGTAAACCTGCTCCTGGTATGATCCTTCAATTGGCAGAAAAATATAAGATTGATCTTCCATCCTCTTATATGATAGGTGATCGCGAAATGGATATTCAAGCAGGTTATCGTGCAGGATGTAAAACCATAAAAATTGGAAAACCCTGTATGCATGCAGATCACACAGTAAAAAACTTACTTGAAGCTGCTAAGTGGATCCTGTCTTCATAGAACATTTTAAACAAGCATATCAAAATCATTCTGATATGCTTGTTTATGCTTATTCATCCTATGTATTTTTTATAAATTATTGTACAATTATTCATGTGATGGATAAAATTGGTGTTAAAAGTGATATAATATTTATCTAGGAGGTGTAATAGATGAACATACTATTATTTACCGTATCTGCTGGTGAAGGTCATAATCAAGTTTCAAAAACAGTAGCAGACTACATTAGAACTCATTATGCGGAACATAACGTAGAAATCATTGATACTTTCAGCTATCTTAGTCCTCATCTTCACAAAATTATTATTGAAGCTTATATAAAATCTATTAAATATACACCTGCTTTATATGGATTTATTTATAAACGATCTGAGGTATCTGATAGCTCTATCATGGATGTCAGTGAATTTTTAAATCAAGTGGTGCTCTCACGAAAGCTAGCAAAATTGCTGGCTGATTTTCAACCAGATGTAATTGTGTGTACTCATCCTTTTCCTGCAGAGGCACTTTCTGCCATGAAGCGAAAAGGAAAAATCGATATGCCATTAGTAACGATTTTGACAGATTACACCATACACCCAAGCTGGATTAACAAAGAAGTGGATTATTATATTTTTCCTTCAGAAAATTTTGCATATCAATTTCAGTATTGGCAAATTCCATCTCAAAAAGCAAGGTTTTTTGGGATTCCAGTAGATGAAAAATTTAATATGACTTGTGATCGTAATGCTTTATGTACAAAATTAGCGATTGAAAATACTTTTACTGCCCTCATTATGGGGGGTGGTCTTGGTTTGGGAAATATTACAGAAACATTAAATTATTTATTTGAATATGATGTAGATATTCAGCTTTTGGTTATTGCAGGAAAAAATGAAGAGTTGTATCGTTACCTTTCCAAAATTGATCGACCTAATTTAAAGGTATTCGGTTTTGTAAACAATATTGATGAGTTTATGAGTGTATCGGATCTTATTATTACCAAACCTGGAGGCATCACCGTTACAGAATCCCTCAATAAAGAGCTTCCCATCCTTGTCACTTGGAACTTACCGGGTCAGGAAGAACGAAATACCGAGTTCATATTAAATAATGGCATCGGCATGGTTGGAACCAGCCCTAATTCTCTTATTTCATGTATTAATCTGTTGAAAGAAGACAAAGCAAAATATGCTGTCTTCAAACAGAATATGGCAAGATTGAAAAAGCCCAATGCAACAAAAGATATTGTTGAATTTTTATTAAGCCTACATTCACAAAAAATCTTTGCTGATCATTAAAAAAACGCATGCTGCAAAAACTGCAACATGCGTTTTTTTAATACCCTAATATATTATAGCCCCCATCCACATGAATGATCTCACCATTAATTCCACTACTCAAAGAACTACAAAGGAATACAGCTGTATTTGCTACTTCCTCTGCTTCCACCATTCTACCAATGGGTGCTTTGTGTTCAAAGTCTTTTAGCATGGTTGTAAAATTTTTTACTCCTCTGGCTGCCAGCGTTTTGATAGGTGCCGCTGAAATTCCATTAACTCTTATATTTTCTTTTCCCAAATCTACTGCCAAGTATCTTACACTAGCATCTAATGCTGCTTTCGCTACCCCCATGACATTATAGTTTTTGGTCACTCTTTCGCCACCTAAATACGTTAAGGTTACAATACTCCCTCCCTCTTTCATAAGAGATCTTGCATATTTGGTAGCTGCCACTAGAGAATATGCACTAATTTCTTGTGCCATAAGATATCCTTGTCTTGAAGTATTTAGGTACATTCCCTCCAACTCTTCTTTTTTGGCATGGGCAATACAATGGGCAACCCCATGGAGCACACCCATTTTTTCTTTTAATTGTCCAAAAGCTGCTTCCAATTCCTCGTCCTTAGTTACATCACAAGGAATTAATATAGCTTCTGAATCATCCTCTGTAAGTTTCTGTAGATTTTCTAAGCTTCTTTCCCCTTGATATGTAAAAGCCAGCCTTGCTCCAGCTTTACGACAGGCTTGTGCAATCGCCCAGGCAATACTCCATTTATTTGCAACCCCCATGATCAATATGTTCTTGTCCTTCAATAATGTATGCATAATATCCTCTCCCTTTCCTCACCTATCTTACTATATAGATATGTGCTATTAAAATTTACTTTTTGCATGCTCTTTTGTATCGACAGAGCCAATCTTCGTTAACGGTAAATGGTATTTGGCACTTATCTATAGCGTTTTATTTTATAGCCTGTAGCCCTTTCATCAAAAGAAAATTTTTACTAGCACATTTTTTATACAATTTACTTTAACTTTTTCAATGCCGTAATCAGAATATCTCTAGCAATAGGCGCTGCACTTGTGCCTCCTGTAGATCCTATATTTTCTAATACTACAGCAATCGCTAGCTTAGGATCTTCTGCAGGGGCAAAACCAATAAACCAAGCATGCTCTTTGGCTGACTCATTCTCAGCTGTACCTGTTTTTCCCGCCACAGTTACGTTTTTTATGCTGGCATTTTTTCCTGTTCCCTGTTGCACTACTTTTATCATCATATTTTTAATTTCTTTTGCTGTTGATGCACTGCTTGTTCTTGATAATATCTTAGAATTATTTATCGAAATGGTCTTTCCTTCAGGAGAAATCACCTCCTTTACTAAAATAGGTTTCATCATTAAGCCATCATTAGCAATAGCTGATGCTGTCATGACCATATTCAATGGTGTCGTCAATATTTTTCCTTGTCCAATAGCAGATGCGCCTAATTCAGGTCTTGACATTCTACCACTTTGTGGAAATGAAGAGGTTTTTGTCAGCAAATCAAAGGGGATAATTTTATTGAACATATATTTTTCTGCTGTGTTTTTCAACGTTGCTTCCCCTACCTCTAATCCTATTTGGCTAAATGCTACATTACAAGAACTTACCATTGCCTCCTCTAATCCCACTTCTCCATGGGCCTTTTCTTTGTAATCTCTTAATATATAACCATCTATATTAACGGCACCTTCACACGCATACTTCTTTTTTATATCTTCATGCTCTAATGCTGCTGTAGCAGTTATGACCTTAAATACAGATCCAGGTGTGTACAGTCCCATTGTCGCTCGATTGAGGAGAGGGCTGTCTTGATCTTCCGTAATGTCTTTCCAGTTTTTTGTTAGGGAGGATGGATCGAAGTCAGGCTTACTTACCATTGTATAGATTTCTCCATTCTTAGGATTCATCAATATAATAGCGCCTTTTTTTCCTTTCAAGCGTTGTTCTGCATAACGTTGCAAATCATGATCAACAGTTAAAATTAAATTATTCCCATTTTCCCTTGGTCCTGTTATTTTTTCTTTCATTTCCTTGAAGGGATTATTCCCATGCATATTTAATAACTTTTCATTATAGGAAGATTCCAATCCTGATTTTCCATAGGCTTTATCACTATAGCCTACAGTATGGCTGTATAAATTTCCAAAGGGATACTGCCTTACTTGACCATTTTGAACTTTTTCGCTCTTTGCCAAGATCTTTCCATTTCTATCTACAATCATCCCCCGCAATACATATTCCTCATTGATCCATTGTCTTTTATTATAATTATTTCCCACTATATGGTCTGCTCTAAAAATTTCAAAATAACTCAAATAAATAATCACACTAATCAATAGTCCGCTTAAAGCGACTAACACTTTAATGATCCTTTTCGATTCTATATTCATGTTTTTCCTCCTGTTCCCAGTCTAGGTCCTCAGAGGCTACCTGAAGTATCCCTAATGCAGCAAAGCTTGATACCAATGAACTGCCACCATAGCTTACAAAAGGTAATGTCACTCCAGTTAAGGGAATCATCTTGATTACACCACCAATAATGATGAATGCTTGAAATCCAAGCATTGTTGTAATCCCTAAGGCAACAATTCTAAAAAATTGATGATTCTGTATTAATGCAATCTTAAACCCTCTATATACTAAAATTAAAAACAGCATAATTACTGCAATACCACCAAATATCCCCATTTCTTCACATATTGCCGAAAATATAAAATCTGTATGCACTTCAGGAATAAACTCCGGATATCCTAGCCCTATTCCCGTACCAAAAAATCCTCCTGATGCAATCGCAAACAAAGATTGTGTGATTTGGTATCCTTTATTATCAATGTACTTCCATGGATCCAACCATGTTAATACCCTTATCTTCACATGGTTGACTACCAAATAGCTCAAACAAGCTGTTATAAACGCCCCTATTAAATTATAATAAATACTCTTTCTATTTTCTTCATAGATATAATAGATCGTAATAAATACAAAATAAAATATCATCGCCGTACCCAGATCTCTTTGGATAAATAAAAAACCAATATAACTATATACAATGCCTAAGAAATAGATATGATTTTTAATTTTATCTTTATGAACATAATAAGATGCCAAAAAAAATATAAACAATAGCTTAATCATTTCTGCTGGCTGAAAATTAAAGTCTCCAATTTTGATCCAATTGGTCGCACCTTTTACTTTCATACCAAAAACTAAAGTAGCCAAAAACAAAAGGACGGACAGAATGACATATTCCTTTGTCCATTTTTCCCATCCCTTCACCTTTTTCACAATATAATAGCTAAGAAAAAAACTGGTCATACCAATACCGAACCACAAGATTTGACGAAACCCGTACGAAGGATCAATTCGATAGATCATGATAATACCAATGCTTACCAGCATGGTCATAATTAAAAATATATAATGATCCCCAGTAGATACTTTTAAAAGAATAAAGTTTGAACCATAGATGAGGACAACTAATAGTATTCCAGAAATAAAAGTAAATTTGTCAAAACTGTCCTGATAAAAATAAAGTAACAATAGTGCCATGGTATTTACCAAAAGTATCAAATTTTGAGGCATCCTATAGCTAAAAAAATTCTTTATCATCTTCGCACCTCTTTAGTCATTACTTACATATAAAAACTCTACCTGACCAAGCTTGATTCGATCTCCATTTCTCAACTCGACAACATCCATAATACGATCTCCATTTAAATAGGTTCCATTTGCACTATCTAAATCCTCTAGAAACAAAACCTGTTCATCTAATGTTATTTTCGAATGCATATTAGAAATATAGGGATCTTTGATAACAATATCATTCTCATTTTTTCTTCCAATGGTTATTGTACGATCTAACATATAGACCTCTTTTACTTTAAACGGCAAGCGATCTTTACGATTAATTAGTTTCAAATATGGATGATTGCTTGTCATTCCTATGTTCATGCTTTTGATATCCAAATAAATCATTCGAATAATGCCAAAAATAAATAGATAGATAATTAATATAAATAGATACCTGAATATCAATGATAATAGATTGAACATTTCATCACCTACTGCATTTTTATACTTTATTTTATGATACCATTATACAGGATAATCGCCCACAAAAGAATCATTTTATGCAAGATTTACATCTGCTCTTCTCCATAGAATATCCCTATTCTATCATTTTAACCAGTTCTTCAAAACTACATACCCCTTGAATCAAAGTGTTTTCCATTGTGATCATCATAGGCACTACTTGAAATTCTTTTTCTTGAAATTGATCTTTCCATCCTTTATTTATTTCATCTAGCAACCCTTTATGCATTTCGCTTTCAAATTTTTCAAAGTCAATATCTACTGCTATACAAATCTTTCGAATAGTCTCTAAGTCACCAATATTTTTATTGTAAACAAATACATTGTTAAATAGCGCCTCTACTACTTCTGTCGTATTTCTCTTCCTCCCAGCATAAGCTGTCAGTAGATTTGCAATCCTTGTGTTATATAATTGTTTCGGCTGATAGAAGGGAATGTTTTTTTCGTGAGCAATATTTTCAATCAAAGCCTGTGTCTTTTTCAATTTTCTTGGACTAAATATACTGGCTAGTGCAATGCCTTGCTGTGGAACTTGGGTAAAAATTTCAATGGGTACCCAGTAAATTTTTACTGCATATTTAGCCTTTAATCGCTTCATCTCTGAAAACATCACGTAACAATAGGGGCAAGTATAGTCATAAATAAAAATCAGATGTTTCAACGCATACACTCCTCAAGTTTTATTTACTATACTTCTACCCCCTTTTTTTAAAAAC
Source organism: Clostridiaceae bacterium 35-E11 (assembly GCA_038396625.1). GTDB lineage: Bacteria > Bacillota > Clostridia > Peptostreptococcales > Thermotaleaceae. The sequence continues at coordinate 1,285,002 of CP121688.1, read as the reverse complement.
ATGCATTTGTAATCATTTAACAATCTATCTCACAATAATAAAAGGCAGCATTCTAGACCGAACGCTGCCTTTTACTTAAAGTATTTTCTCCATTTCATCGACTAAATTTCTAAATACCTCCAATGCTTTATGAATAGGCGCTGTTGTAGTCATATCTACACCAGCATTTTTTAAAAGGTTAATAGGATAATCAGAACCTCCACCTTTAAGAAAATCAAGATATTTGGGTACTGCCTTCTCATTGTCCTTTAAAATCCCTTGAGACAATGAAATTGCCGCAGCATATCCAGTAGCATATTTATATACATAGAATGCATTATAGAAGTGTGGAATCCTTGCCCACTCCATCTGTATCTCTTGATCTAATACAATATCTGGGCCGTAATATTTTTTGTTTAATGCCATATATTCCTGTGAAAGGGACTCTGGCGTTAATGCTTCTCCTTTTTCTACTTTTTCGTGAATGATTTTTTCAAAAGCTGCAAACATGGTTTGACGATACACAGTTCCCCTGAATTGTTCCAAATAGTGATTCAACAAATACATTTTTTCCTTCTTATCCTGCGTATTTTTAAGCAAATACTCCATAAGCAATGCTTCATTGACAGTTGAGGCTACTTCTGCCACAAATATTGTATAACTCCCATAAATATACGGCTGATTGGCATGGGAGTAGTAGGAATGCAATGAATGCCCCATTTCATGTGCCAAGGTAAACATATCATTCACAGAATCTTGGTAATTTAAAAGTACGTAAGGAGCACTTTGATAGGTTCCAAAAGAATACGCTCCACTGGTTTTTCCTTCGTTCTCATAGACATCAATCCAGCCTTCATCAAATCCTTTTTGTAAAACTTTTATGTATTCTGATCCCAAAGGACTTAAGCCTTTTAACACCTGCTCCTTTGCTTTTTCGTAGGGTACGTCAATTTTTACTTCCTGTACCATTGGCGTATATAAATCATACATATGTAATTCATCAACACCTAATGCCTTTTTTCTTAATCTTACATATCGATACATTGTATCTAGATGTTCTTCTACCGTTTCAATAAGATTGTCATATACAGTGATGGGAATATTATCTCCATCCAATGATGCCTTTATCGCTGATTCATATTTTCTTACTTTTGCATAAAAAACATCTTTTTTTACACTGTAGTTCAAGGTTGCCGCAATGGTATTCTTTTGTTTATCATAGGCACTGTATAACGCTTCAAAAGCATTCTTTCTAACGCTTCGATTACTGTTCTCCATTAATTTTATATATCTACCCTTTGTGACCTCTATCTCTTCTCCATTTTCATCTTGAATAACAGGAAACTTAATATCCGCATTATTAATCATTCCAAATATATTTTTAGGCGCTGTAGCCAATTCACCCATCTGAGCCAAAATTTGTTCTTCTTCTTTTGAAAGAATATGATCTTTTTGCCGCAACAGCTCTTCAAAAAAGAAGGTGTATAGTTGTAACTTCTCATTGCTTTGTAGATAGCTTTTGATCTTTTCCTCCGAAATGCTAATGATTTCAGGAATCATAAATGACAAGCTACTTTGTACCTCTACCGCCAATCCTTGAGCTTTGTCACTCATTGCTTGGTATTTTGTAATTCTGTTATCTTCATCCTTACGCATTTTTGCATAAACAAATACATTTTCAAGTTTCTGTGAGATTTCATCATTTAGCTGTAATGCATGAAATAAATTTTCTGAGGATGCACCTAGTTGTTCTTTATATTGTAAAAGTGCTTTTATTTTTTCTCTTATTTCTTTTATATCTTGCTCCCACTGTTCATCGCTTTCATACATTTTTTCAAGCTTCCATTTAAATGTATCTGATATATCTTTTCTTTGCACAATATCTTTCTTTTTATTATTATCCATCTTTTCTCTCTTACTCCTTTCTTTATTCTCTTTCTCAATAGCATTACCACTTCCATCTATTTATAATAAAAATTTTATAAATTTATTCTATATTATACACATATTATCATATTTTTCCAATGATTAATGTTTTTTCTACTTGCATTCTTCATCTATATCTCCTTGATAAATAATAAACTTTTGAAAAGTATTTGATTAGTTATAAACCTATTAGTATAATAATTGTATTGGAGGTGTATTTCAATTTGAAATTATCAGAAATTATAGATATTTTATCTGCAACCATTCATAGTGATCCTATAGATTTAGATATACCCATCGAAAGCTGTAAGGCATCCGATTTGTTAAGTGATGTATTAAAAAATCCTATTGATCATTCTATTTTGCTAACAGGGTTAAATCATTTGCAAGTTGTCCGAACAGCAGAAATGATGGATATCAAAGCAGTTGTCTTTGTACGAAATAAAAAACCTTCGCAAGAAATGATCCGTTTAGCATCTATCAACGGTATTGCATTACTCAGTACAGAATATAAATTATTTAAATGCTGTGGGTTATTATATAGTCACGGTTTAAGGGAATAGGGGGGAGCTTATATGCGCGAATATTTCCATTCTGTTGTTTTGGAAGAAGATAAATGCATTGGTTGTACCAATTGTATTAAAAGATGTCCAACGGAAGCCATTCGTGTAAAAAATGGAAAAGCTAGAATTATCAAAGAGCGATGCATTGACTGTGGAGAATGTATTCGTATCTGTCCACAGCATGCAAAAAATAGCATTACCGATCCGATAGACAGTATCCACCAGTTTAAATACAAGGTTGCACTCCCTGCGCCCACGCTGCTAGGTCAATTTGAAGAAAGTATTGATCCACATAATATTTTATCTGCTCTAAAAATGGTGGGCTTTGATGATGTTTTTGAAGTTTCTAGAGGAGCTGACATTGTATCTAATTATACAAGTGAAATGTTAAAGACTGCAAAAAAACTGCCATTGATTTCATCTTCTTGTCCTGCCATCGTACGCCTCATTCAAGTTAGATTTCCTACTTTAATTGATCACATTGTTTCTATCGAGTCTCCCATGGAAGTGGCTGCTATGTTAGCAAGGCAAAAAAGCATTGAAAAAACAGGCCTATCTGCTAAAGAAATTGGGGTCTTCTTTATTAGTCCCTGCCCTGCTAAAATTACAGCTGTAAAAAATCCTTTAGGAAATCTTCACACCAATGTGGATGGCATTATTTCAATTAAATCTGTATATCCTTGCATACAGAAAAATTTAAAAAATCAGCCAGAAAATTCTCAAACGGAGTTCTATGATTCTGGTAAAGCCATTGGTTGGGCAAGAGCCGGTGGAGAAACCTATTCATTAAATATCAAAAATTATTTATGTGTAGATGGTATTGAAAATGTTATTAGCATTTTAGATGAGGTAGAAAATGGGAAACTGCAGGGTATTGAATTTATTGAATGCTTAGCATGCATCAATGGCTGTGTGGGAGGATCTCTTACAGTGGAGAATCCCTTCGTCGCTAGAAATAGAATTCGAAGACTCTCAGATAAATATATGAAAAATAAAGAAATCAAGCTGAATAAAACCATAAAAGATTTTTTACTGAGAGAAAAAATTCTTCCTAAAAATGTTCATAAACTAGACGATGACTTTGTGGAAGCTATGAAAAAGATGGAAAAAATAGACTATTTATGTAAATTATTACCTGACTTAGATTGTGGTGCTTGTGGCTCTCCTTCCTGTAGGGCTCTTGCAGAAGACATTGTTTTAGGCTATTCTGATTTAGACGACTGTATCATTCTATTTAGAGATAAGGTAAAGGATTTACTCAATGAATGCCAAAAAAAATGTGATATTCAGGATGCTAATGATATAAAAGAGGTATAATGTAACCATTTGCCTCTTTTTTTCTTTCCTTTAAGATTTTATGGTCTATCTACATAAAATATTGATTATGTGAATAGAATGATGTAGTATATTTATATTGTAAAATATGCTTACATCCTAGCAATTGTCATAATTTGGAGGGAGGAATTTTATGGATAATCGTCCTATCGGCGTCTTTGATTCTGGTGTAGGCGGTCTTACAGCAATACCTCATATATTAAAAGAACTTCCTAATGAAAGGCTAATATATTTCGGGGATACTGCAAGAACCCCTTATGGCTCAAAAGCAAAGTCCACCATTAAAAGTTTTACAAAACAAATTGTAGATTTTTTAATACATAATCAGGTAAAAATGATTGTCATTGCATGTAATACCATTACCTCTACCTGTCTTGAGGAATTGGTTGCACAATATAAGGATATTCCCTTTGTAGGCATTATTGAACCTGCTGCCTATAAAGTTGCACAAATTTGTTCTCCAAATCACAGAATCGGCATCATTGGTACAAAAGTTACAATTCGCGAAAAAACTTATATTAAATCTATTTGTAGGTATAATTCTAGGCTTCATTTATTTGATAAGCCTTGCCCCATTTTCGTGCCTTTGATTGAAGAAGGGATTATTGATCATGATATTATGGAATTATCTGTAAAACATTATCTAGATGCATTTGTTACTAAAAACAATCTAGATACTCTCGTTTTAGGCTGTACCCATTATCCTTTGATTCGACCTACAATAGAAAAGCTTTATCCCCAATTAAACATTATCGATCCTTCTTTTGAAATCATTCGCAGTGTCAAAGCGACATTAGAAGAAAAAGACTTATTAGCAGACAAACCAGCTTTTGATAATATATTTTATGCCAGTGATTTATCGGAAAACTTTATCAATATGATTGCTTCTATTTTTGGTAAAGAAGATGTTAAAATTGATTTTAAAAATTTTGATTTGGATATATTAGATGCCAAAGACCAACGTTAGGATCTAAATAAAATCCAGGGATGCTATGCTCCTGGATTTTTTTCATTTCTTGATTAAACAGGAAATATTCTATCTAAAAAAACATGTATTCTTTCAAATAAAAGACCTGCTAAAAGCCATGCCGGTGCATAGTCCAATCGTATCAATCCCTTTACGGCATATTTTGTATTTCCATAATCCCACGGACATCTACCTGTATATGATTGTATTAGCCAACCTGTAATATATTCAATCAAATAAATCATCCCTATCCATATCCCTCCTCTCAAAACCCAAGGCCAGTTAACAATCATGTCATGTACTGGTTCTAAGAGAACTGCTAGACCATATATGGGAAACATCCATAAATAGGTATATCCTGTCAACTTTTTGTCTCCAGAAAAAGCTGATCCTAAGCCTGTCCATGTAATTTCTATACACCAACCGATTAATCCATAAATCATAAATCGTATTAGCATATTTATAGTCTGATATTTTTAAATATATATCATGCAGTTTTTTAACCTAAATTTCTGAATAGTTATTTATGATGGCAGTATCTCTTCTTCTAGTTTCAAGATTTTTACATCCTACTTCTATCTATATCACTGAAACATATAATGATAAAAAAACTATTTTACAGCTTATTTTTCATTTATTTTTGATTGTTAGTTTTCTTTAAATAAAATTTATTTAAAGCAACACAAAATAATCCTCCAGAGGTGTTATTATGAATGAGCATTTCGAAAAATATTTGCCGATTTTTTTTAGGATTTTTATGCTGTGTCTACTTGCTATAGGCGCTTATTTTCTATGTACCACCTTAATTCAATATACGCTCCCTTTTATTTTAGGATGGCTCATCGCATCCATGATAGAGCCTGTCATTAATTTTTTGACAGACCGATTCAAACTTTCTCGTAATATTGCTACTTTTATTGTGATCACTGGTTTTGTGATTCTTATAGGATCTATTATTGTGTTGATTGGTGGAATTATCATTATGGAATTAACAGCGTTGTCCATTCAGCTTCCTGAATACTCTAAAAGAATCTATGCTTACAGCAAAGATTTGGCTGAACAAATGGAATTTTTCTATATTAATTTACCTTCTGATATTGCTTTATCTATACTTAAAGGCTTTTATACCCTGTTAGATAATTTTACATATTTTACAGGAAAATTTATTTCTTCCCTTTTAGGTTTTTTGTCCGGTGTCCCAAATTTTTTATTGTTTCTTGTCATAACCATCATTGCTACATTTTTCATTGCTAGAGATAAACGACAAATTAAAAACTTTTTCATTGCACACATTCCTCGTAGCAGCTTATATAAAGGAAGAATTCTTAAACAGGATCTATGGTCTGCTCTTATGGGGTATGTCAAAGCACAGGTTATTTTAATGTTCATTACCTTTGTAGAAAGCTCTATTGGTCTTATCATCATTGGTCTAGATTACGCTGTACTCATTGCCCTTATAGCAAGTATTATTGATGCACTGCCTATCCTAGGCACTGGCTTTGTTTATATACCACTCATTCTTTTCCATGGGCTATCAGGTCATTATGATACAGCCATTCATATTAGCATTTTATATGGGATCATCATTGTCATAAGACAAGTACTTGAACCTAAAATTTTAGGAAAAGCAATTGGTCTTTATCCTCTTGTCACACTTTTTTCTATGTATGTGGGTCTAAAGCTTCTAGGTATTTGGGGACTAATTATGGGCCCTATCACGGTCATCATTTTTATCACATTACAAAAAATCAATTTGATACCCACTTGGAAACAAAAGTAAATTTGTTTTATAAGCATACAAATACTTTTATGCCGTAGCTAGATATTGTTTTCCTTCGCATTCCGTATCATTATCATATTTTTATCTAGAATATTCGTGTTTTAGTAATGTTTTTTTATTCATATTTATGAATAAAAAATTATTTATTTACAAAATTTGTTATTTTGTCTATTGTATTCTATGGATAACGTAATCACAATTTTCTATCTGTGTTTTTAAGAAAGCTTATAAGTCCTTCCCTGCAAAATATTCTGCATAGAATCATTTACAGGTCTTCCACAGAAAAGTCCTCTCCATATAAATTTCTCTATACAAATTAGATGTATAAATTTTATCGTTATGAAAACGATTTTACCTATTTTAAAACCTTTACAAAATTCTAATTTATGCTATAATCATTCAATATAGTAAAAATTTCGTCAAAGAGGTGATCTTATGTTAAAATCCTGTTTATGTTCCGATTATAGTGAATTATTGTTTCTTATTCCTCCAACGCAGCATACACCAGAAGAAATTACTTCTATATTGACACAACATCCTGAAATTAAGTTTGTTTCTTTGGTAGGTGTAGACTTAGGCGGAAATGATACCGATGAAAAAATACCAGTGGGCTTATTTCTCAAAGATATCCACGACTTCTTAAGCTATGGTGTGCAAACAGATGGCTCTAGTGTTGTCCTTCCTGAAATTGCTACCTTAAATAACGCAAAGGTTGATTTGATTCCAGATCCCTCTGTGAATTGGTTTGTAGACTACAATTTTGATCATCTTGATACACTTACTGGCCTTCCTATCGGCACCCTTAGAATTCCATCTTTTCTTCTTCACAACGGTGTTCACCGAGTCGACTCTCGCTCTATCCTCTCAAAAGCTATCAACTATTTTAAAACACAATTACTGGCATTGATAAAAGATTCACCTTATGTTTGGGAAAGTTTAGAAATTCAATCGCCTGATGACATAGAGGATATCGTACTTACTTCTGCTACTGAGCTTGAGTTTTGGGTAAAAACACCCGATGACAAAGCAGATATCGAACAACTGTCTACTTCTCAAGTATTGAAGGAACAATATTGGAAAAGAACAATCGGCCCAGTACGAACTGCAATGGAGCAGTCCCTATTATTTTTAGATTATTATGGATTAGATGCAGAAATGGGACATAAAGAAGTAGGCGGCGTTACTGCTAAGCTTACAGGAAACGGAAGTTTTGATCATATTATGGAACAGCTTGAGATCGATTGGAAATACAGTACTGCACTACAAGCAGCGGACAACGAACTCATTTCCCGTGATGTAGTAAAGGATGTATTTATTGCCAATGGATTAGATGTAACTTTTATGGCTAAACCTATTGAAGGTGTTGCAGGAAATGGTGAACACACCCATGTCAGTGTCGCTCTTAAACTAAAAAATGGGAAAATAAAGAATCTATTTGCCCCTGTTGATATGAAAAAAGACTTTATGAATCCTATTGGATGGGGTGCCTTACTTGGATTGCTTAAAAATTATGAAGTAATCAACCCCTTTGTTACATCCACAAACGATGCATTCAACCGTTTAAAACCAGGCTTTGAGGCTCCCGTATGTATCGTTGCTTCTGTAGGTCATTCGGCAGATACTCTTTCACGAAATCGAACAGTTTTAGTAGGTTTGATACGAGATATGGCAAATCCTATGGCTACAAGGTTTGAGTTACGTTCCCCAAACCCAACAAGTAATACGTATCTTGTATTAGCTTCTGCTTATCAAGCCATGTTAGATGGTATAAAAGTTGCTTTAAAAAATGGCAGAACTTCTGCAGAATTAGAATCAGATTTCTCTAAAAGAGCTGGAGAACCAAGCTTTTATCTAGAAAAAGATAGAGCCTATCGAAGCGAAGAAAATGTATTTGATGACTATACAGAAGAAGAACGTAATGCTTTATTTGGTACACCTCCAGCAACAGTATGGGATAATGTTGTTCATTTTGACCAATATCCAGAAAAAAAATCTGTTTTGCTTGAAGGAAATGTTTTTAATGAAGCAATCATTAATTCTTACAAAGTGGGTATCTTATCTCAATGGGCTACGGAGTTGTATAATAGAATTATTCCTGATAACATGGATTTTGTAAGAAACTGTAAAAAACTACACAAAACTGAAAACGCCTCGGATTTAGACGTAGTAAATTGGGAAAAGATTAATCATCTGAGATATTATTTGATGAAAGATCGTCTAAACAAAAAATCTTTGTTTACGCAGATTAGAGAAGCTATAGATACCCAGGATTATCCGGCTGCATCTAGACTACAGTTAGAAATGGCCAGCAAAATCAACGAACTAAAAGATTTATATACTATTTACAAAAGAAATCTATTCGAAGTTCTATAAAATAGCATTCAGATGGAGTTTTTACTCCATCTGAATTTTATTTAGGTGGATGATATTTCTGTATATTCCTCTCTAGTCCCTTTATTTTTTTCTCTAGCTGCATTAATAATTCATTCATTTCTTCAATGCCTGAATTCATCTGATGAACTGCTACAACCATTTCTTCATCCTTGTAGCCAGTCTCTATGTTTTCCTGTAATGAACGTATTTGTGAAATTTGTGTGATGCCTTTTTTAATCTCATCTACTGCAGTAGCCAGCTGTTCTTTGTCATGGTAAATTTGATGCGTATAATAGGTGGTTTGACTGAGTATTTGAATAAATTGATCAATCAGCATCAATGTCATTTCTTCAATCATTGTCTCCTCATGTTTTAATTCTGCTTTATCTTCCTTGCATTCATGAATTTGCTGGATAATTTCCTTTATTTCCGTACAAGTATAGGTTGTCTCATCTATTTTAAAACACATCTCTTTTTCATGTAGATATTCTTTACGATCAGGTTCTTTTTCCTCATCCTCTTGTATTCTTTCTTTGTAATGATTAAACTCCTTCCATAGACTCTTGGAATTTTTAATGATTTTATTGAGACTTGCTAGACTAATTGCTATGGTTACAAGACATCCTGTAATGAAATTGAAAATCGTTTTTTTCTCAATAACTTGTTTTTCATCTTCAAAGGTACGCATGATCTCTTCTAATTCTCCATTCAATTCACTATATTCAATATTCTGACCTATACTATTGGCAATCTCCTCATAAGTCTGTTTTTCTAAATGATAAATCAAATCAAATTTATGAAATAGAAGCCCAACAAAAACCATGGATAGGATTAGATAGCTCAATAACACCTGCACCATAATAGAGCGATCCTTGCTTTTGAAACCTATCATCTCTTCACCTCCTGTCTTTTCCATTCATCTCATTTTTGCAGTATATAATATTACATGGTCACAGAAATGTTCTATAAAATTAAAAAATCCTCTATGCAAAATATACATAGAGGATTTTTTAATTTTATCGTTATTTAATTGGTTCAACAGTATCAAGGTATGTAAATTTACCGTCTTTTACAACTTTTATTACCGCACTCTTCACGGCATCTCCATTTTCATCAAGTGTAATAATACCTGCTGCCCCCATAAAATCTGTGGTTTCTGCTAAGGCATCTCTAATTGCTTTTGGATCTGTAGAATTTGCTTTTTCTATGGCATTTAGAAGCATAATATATGCGTCAAATCCAAGTGCAGTAACAGAAGCAGGTTCTTTATTATATTTTGCTCTATAGGCATCTAAAAATTCCTTAGACATTTCGGTAATTGGTACTTCTGATGTAAAGAACGTTGATAATACAGTGCCCTCAACAGCTTCTCCACCAATTTCTATGAATTCAGGTGTTTCCCAAGTATCTCCTCCAAGAATCGGAATCTCAATACCCAACTGTCTTGCCTGCTTAATCAATAACGCAGATTCTGTAAAGTTACCAGGAGCAAAGATAACATCTGGATTTAATTGTTTGATATTTGTAAGCTGTGCAGTAAAATCTTGATCTCCAGTGTTATAGCTGGCACTTCCTAAAATAGCATTTTCATTGCCTGTAAGCTCTTTAAATGCATCTGTAAAGAATTTAGCAAGTCCAACAGAATAGTCTGATGATATCTCTTGGATAATTGCTGCTGTCTTGGCATCTAACTTGTTGATCGCATAGTTTGCCATAACTGTACCTTGGAAAGGATCAATAAAGCAAACTCTAAAATAATAATCATTGTTTAATGTTACTAATGGATTAGTACAAGAAGCCCCTATGGCTGGCACCTCTGCATTTCTCACTGCATCTCCAGCTGCCATCGATAATGAACTTCCCCAACTTCCGATAATTGCAGCTACCTTTTCTTTTTCAATTAATCTTGCGGCAGCATTTGCAGCTTCCACCTTATCAGACTTATTGTCTACAACAACAAGTTCCACTTTCTTTCCTAATACTTCTGGATAAAGCTCATTTGCTAGCTCCATTCCTTCAAGCTCTATCGCGCCACCTGCTGCATTTGCACCTGTTAATGGTTCAAATACACCTATTTTTATCACATCTTCTGCTGCCGCTTGTTCTGCTGGCTGCTCTTCAGTAGTAGCCGGCTCTGTTTTCGCACATCCTGCTAGTACCAATACAGTAATTAGCATTACTGCCATCATTAAGTTAAACTTTCTACCAAATTTTTTCATCCATTTCTCCCCCTTTATTTTCTTTAATTTCATATCATAAAATTAAGAATTTCCTTCTATCCCCTCCCCAGTGATAAAGTTTCTTGAACTATTTGTTGTAAAATTAAAAAAATTTATTCTATTTAAGTATTTTAGCATAATATTCTATAAAAATGCAATATCCCTTGTTTAAAATCCCTATATTTTCGATACATTTGTTGCATTTTTTATTGGTTCTAAGGGTGTAAAATCAAGAATAGGTTAGGGTATCTTTGTAGAAAATAATAAGGGAACATATTTTATTAACACTTTAAATGGAGGCAAAAACTATGGATTTGGCACTGATTAAGAAGATCACTTTGGTTAGTAATATTCGACCCTTTATTATTTCTATATTTATATTGTTTATCGCCTTCTGTCTTATACGTTTTGTTATGTTTCTTACAGAAAAAATTATAGAAATAACCAAGTTTAACGAACAGCGAGAGCAAACCATAAAAAGTGTCGTTGATTCCTTGTTTGCTTATTTCATTATGACACTAGCTATTTTAAATATATTAAGTGAATTTGGACTCATTAATAAATCTACCATTTTAACGGGTGCAGGTATTATTACAGTCATTGCAGGACTTGGCGCCCAAAATCTTATCAAAGATATTATTAATGGTTTTTTTATTTTATTTGAAAGACAAATGAAAGTTGGAGATTTTGTTCGTATTAATGATCAATACGTAGGAACCGTTGAAGAGATTGGTCTACGCTCAACAGCTATTCGAGAATGGTCTATGAAAAAGGTTTACATTCCTAACGGAGAAATTAAAACCTTAAAGAATTATTACAAAGAAAAAGCAAGAGTCATTGTAGAAGTAGTTGTTCCCTTTGAAGAGGATCACGTACTCGTAGAACAAATATTAAAGCAAGTTTGTCAGTATATCAATGAAAAATACGATGACAAGCTTTATAAGATTGGTACAGTCAATTATTCAGAATTTGATCTTATCGGCGTCGTCTCCTTAAATGGTAAATACGGTGGCGCTAAATACATTCTCGTAGGTGTAGTTCATCCTCATTCCCAATGGTTTTTAAGAAACCGCACCTATGAATATATTCTTCAAGTTTTTAAAGATAACAATATACGTATTGCTTATCCTAAAATCTATTTATATGATGATGAAATATAATTTGAGGATCGTCTTTTGAACGATCCTCAAATGTATCTATAGGATTCTATTTCTTTATCCTGTTTCATATATCTCTTAATACGCTTTGTTATTTTCTTAAAAGGTCAAAGAGTTCCTCTTGATTTCTTGGCACCTTGCTATTCTTCAAGTGAGGTCTATTGCTGATCCATTCCTCATAAACTTCTATGATCCAAGGCTTGTCTAAATCGGCAGATTGCAAAAGTGCTTCATCTCTAAATATTTCCTGTGGTGTACCTTCTCCAATAACAGTTCCTGCTTGCATAACATACACATAATCTGCCCAAGGATAAACTTTATCCATGTCATGCGTAGATAAAACAATGGTTTTTCCCTCAGCATTTAATTGATTAAAAAAAACCATTAAATCTTTGCTGGTTTTAGGATCTACAAATGCTGTAGGTTCATCTAAAAAAATAACTTCTGGATCCATTGCCAGAATATCTGCAATGGCTACTCTCTTCTTTTGTCCCCCGCTTAAAAAATGTGTGGGTTTGTCTTTTAAATTTTTTATTTCTGTTTTTTCTAAGGCATCATTGACTCTTTTTCTAACTTCTTCTTCTGATAGTCCCAAATTCATAGGTCCAAAGGATACTTCTTGAAAAACATTGGCAGAAAACACCTGTGTATTGGGATCTTGAAAAACAATCCCCATATTTTTTCTCAAAGATAAAATCTCTTTTTTCCGATAATTTACTTCTTTCTGCTGAAAATAGACCTTACCAGCATTGGGCTTATATACACCATTTAAAGTTAAAAACAACGTGGTCTTTCCTGCGCCATTGGAACCAACAATGGCGATTTTCTTTCCTTTTTCCAAGGAGATCGATAATTTTCTTAAAGCATACGTTCCGTCAGGATATTGAAAATCTATTTCCTTTGTTTCAACAATATATTCTTTCAAAAAATCTCCTCCGTATAAAGTTTCTATCTCATTATACCAAAATCGCCATCAAAATGAAAAGGATCTCTATTAATGTGATGCAGATAATATTTTTCACAGATAGACAATAGGCATCTTCTAAGACCAATATATCTCCTGTATATCCTCTAGTGGAGAGTGCAATAAATAATTCTTTAGCACGATAAAAGGCTTTTAAAAACAAATTAGATACAAGCTTCCCTAGAGAATGATAGCTCTGCCTATGGGATATATAACCTAACCTACAGTCTTGGGAAATATACATCAATGATGCGGTTTCTAAAAGTACAAATATAAATCTGTAGATAATCATCATCAATTCTGTCAATATTGTTGGTGTCTTCAATTTTTTCAGTACCCAAATTAAATCTACCATAGGCGTGGTTAAGGCTAAAAAATATAAACAAGAGACAGCGGCATACGCTCTAAAAAATATCACCCCTACTTGTCTCAGCCCTTGTGCGCTTACTCCAATGACATAATCACCTATAGATACGCCATATAGTACAACACTGCTTTCCTTTGTAATAACAAAGGTAATGGTCAATACCCCTAGCACAAGAAAGAAAATTGGCACGACTGCCAATTTTCCATAAAATTTTAATGGGATTTTTGCTCTACCTACTGTCAAAATTGTCATGGTTACAATCACAATCATATGGAATTGCCATGACTGACTTACTAAACAAATCCCTAATGTCATCAATGCAAACCAAAACTTTTCCATAGGATGTATATTTTTTAATGCATTACTATATGCGTATTGATCAATCGAAAGCATCCATCATTCACCTTCCTGCGTTTTTCTTTCCTTTTTGATAACCGAAAAAATATGCGATAAAACCTGCACCAATGGCTGCTTGTAATGCAAATAATAAGCTTTCTATTTCTCCACTTGGAGGCTCCCATATAGATTGGAACCAAGGTTCATAATCAGGATGTAAAACCGTAATCATCTCTTCCGCTGCGCCATCTGCTCCACCAAATTCTGCACCACTATTAAAAATCAAAGGGATTATTGCGAGGATCACAACCATCGTTAAAAGTAATAAATTCTTCTTTGTCAAACTCATTATCGTCCCTCCCTTGCCAATGCCAATTCATTTAATTCTTCTTGATTGTAACTGGTCAGTAGATTATATACAACCACTGTTAACAATCCTTCGCTAATTGCTAGAGGAATTTGTGTTACAGCAAAGATTCCCATAAATTTCAAGATCGAAGCCATTATTCCTGCTTCTGTAGGAAAGGCTAGACCCAATTGTAATGAAGTCACGATATAAGTAATCAGATTTCCTAATGCTGCGGCAGAAAACACACTAATTCTTTTGGATGTTCCTAATTTATCTAGAAATTTATAAATAAGGAATGAAGCCACAGGACCTGCAATTCCCATAGAAAATACATTCGCACCTAAGGTAGATATACCTCCATGTGCCAATAATAAGGCTTGAAATAATAAAACAACAACTGCAATCACGCTGGTAGCACCAGGACCAAATAAAATCGCAGACAAACCTACACCTGTGGGATGAGAACAGCTTCCCGTAACAGATGGTAATTTTAAAGACGATAAGACAAATGCAAAGGCACCACATAGACCAAGAAGCATTTTCATATTTCCATTATCTTGCGTTAATTTTTTGATAGATTTTATCCCTAAGAAGATAAAGGGGATTGATGTGGCAAGCCATACTGCTGCCCATATTGGTGGTAGAAATCCTTCCATAATATGCATAGCAAAAACTTCTCTTTGTCCCAACATTATTCCTAAAAAAGCAAAAACCGATGTCATCAATATGTGTTTCTTTTTGAACATACTCTTTCCTCCTCATACAAATTGATCAACAACAAGAAAAATCTAACCCTAGGGTTAGATTTACGACAACATATCTTCATAACTGGTGATATTGATTCGTAGTCCCTCCCCTCCGAAGGCATAATCATTAAACATAGGCAGGTTTCCTGGCTCGCGCTTTCACCTACTCCCTCGTCTTCCCTGTTACCAAGTGACATCATGAGGTTTCGTATTCGCTTACAGTAGCGGGGGCTGCATCGGACTTTCACCGAACTTCCCTATTATCCTTTCTTTAAAAAGGCACCTACATTTTTATTTAACTTTCACTAATCATTATATTAGACTGTCATGGATTATACAACCCCATTGCAAATTTCATAAATTATAAAGCTTATTTGCAATGATTTCTTGTTTATCTTTTTAATTTTACTGCTTATTTTCTTCGTTTTATCAAAACACTTCGATAAAATGGTATAATTTTTTTTCATTTTGTTTTGTTATCAAAGCTTTTTCATCAGTATGCTCCATAACAATATAAGTTTCCAAATCTGTAGATACAACCTTATGAATCATCATCAAATTAATAATATAGGATTGATGGGATCTAAAAAAATGACGATTATCTAGTTTCTTCTCTATGCTATTTAAACTAGCATTAATACGAAAAATTTCACCCTCTGTGGTGTGCATATCAGTTTTTCTGCCATTCTTGACAAACATAATAATATTTCGCTTTGGAATAAATAATCTTTCAGTCCCATCTTTTACGCATACTTTGCCATGAATCAATTTTCTTGTATTTTGATCTTCCAACTTCTCATCTCCTTATCTCTTAGCTTTTCTTCCTCTAAGAGTTGTAAATGATTGTATTCTATCTTCTGTTCATCATAGGACGCATGTAACTTCATTATAGTAGATTTCTATAACGGATTCAACAATCGTAACTTGCTATATTACACATAGTGAGATTCCCTCTGATCTGATTTTAAGGCTAAACCCTCCGCATTTTGCCCTATATTTTAACTTATCCCAATAAGTTTACTTTTTCCTATGTTATCGTCACCAAATAATTGTTTTAAGCATATTCTATGAATTAGAAAAGGTTATTTCTTAGCCTTGGCTAACAAAAAAAGATTGTGCTATAGTTAGGAGGAAACCAATGGAAAAAAAACATTTATCTCAGAATGCTATTCCACTCTCTCAGCTTTCTGTGGGCAGTTGTGCTCAGGTTTCAGCGTTAATCAATACAGGCTTATCGAGGAGAAGAATGTTAGATTTAGGACTTGTTCCAGGAACATTCATCCAAGTGCTTAG
Organism: Clostridiaceae bacterium 35-E11; assembly: GCA_038396625.1. Lineage (GTDB taxonomy): Bacteria > Bacillota > Clostridia > Peptostreptococcales > Thermotaleaceae. The sequence goes on along the minus strand of CP121688.1, from coordinate 1,268,648 downwards.
AAAAAGTCCCTTAGGCGACCCCATCGCCTATCATATACGAGGTGCTACCATTGCTCTTCGAAAAGAAGAATCCGATAAAATTTTAGTGAGACCCACATCATAGTCGTAAAGGAGGAGATTTTTATGGGCTTAACCTGTCAATCTTGTGGTAAATCTGTATTAACTGAAAAATTTAATGTGAAGCTATCCAGTGACAATGATTTCGTCATCGCACTGGCTGGAAATCCAAATGTAGGAAAAAGTACCGTGTTTAATACGCTAACAGGATTAAACCAACATACGGGAAATTGGCCTGGTAAAACAGTTTCCAATGCAAGAGGAAACTTTGTGCATAAAAATAAAAATTTTGTACTTGTTGATCTTCCTGGCACCTATTCTCTTTTAGCAAATTCTGTAGAAGAACAAGTAGCAAGAGATTTTATCTGTTTTGGCAAACCTAATGCCACCATTGTTGTTGCAGATGCAACTTGCCTTGAAAGAAATTTAAATCTTGCACTACAAGTTATGGAGTTAACAGACAAGGTCGTTCTATGTGTCAATCTAATGGATGAAGCACGACGAAAAGGAATTTCTATAGATATGAATATGTTGCAAAAAGAACTAGGTATCCCAGTAATCAGTACTGCTGCCAGAACTGGCGAGGGTTTAGACGAACTCATAGATAAAGTACATGATGTTGCCTTGGGCTTCATTACTACTACCCCTAAACAATTGAAGTATTCTTCTGAAATTGAACAAAAAATCGATGTACTGCTGCCTCAGTTAGAAAACATTCTAGGCGATAAGCTAAATCCTAGATGGGTAGCATTAAAGCTCTTGGAAGGAGATCCAACGATTCTCGATTCTATTTATGGTTTTTTATATAGCGAAGCAAATCCTAATATCGCACAGGAGGTGGCCTACAGCCTATGAGTCATCCTCTCAATGCCTATCAAGAGCTTGTTTCACTACAAGAGCAACTCAACAAAGAGCATCAACAATTATTGCGGGACAGTATGGTAAGTAGTATTTATGCACATGCAGAAGATATTTCTAAAAAAGTCGTTCATAGAAACAATCAAATAAAATACTATTGGGATCATAAATTAGATGACATCCTTACTTCTAAATATACAGGGTATCCTATCATGTTCTTGTTATTAGGACTCGTATTTTGGATCACAGTAACAGGTGCTAACATTCCTTCTCGTATGTTATCAAATTTATTGTTTGGTATTGAGGAACATTTGACAAACTTATTTATGGCTGTTCATGCGCCTGCATGGCTCCATGGTATCCTTGTATTAGGTATGTATCGAACTTTGGCTTGGGTAGTTTCTGTCATGCTTCCTCCTATGGCCATATTTTTTCCTTGCTTCACCTTATTAGAAGATTTGGGCTATCTTCCTCGTATTGCCTTTAACTTAGATAAATTGTTTAAAAAAGCCGGTACACACGGTAAACAGTCTTTGACCATGAGTATGGGGTTTGGATGTAATGCCGCTGGTGTAATTGCATGTAGAATTATTGATTCTCCTAGAGAGCGACTGATCGCTATTTTGACCAATAATTTTGTTCCTTGCAATGGTCGTTTTCCTACCTTAATCATTATCGCATCTATTTTTGTCGGCAGCGCTTTTGCCAGCCAATACAACACAATCATTGCATCTTTGTTTGTATCTATATTGGTTCTGCTTGGGATCATCATTACTTTAATTGTATCCTGGGGGCTTTCTAAAACCCTATTAAAAGGAGTACCCTCCTCCTTTACACTAGAACTTCCCCCTTATAGAAAACCACAAGTAATTAAAATCCTATATAGATCCTTAATTGACAGAACCATTTTTGTATTAGGCCGTGCAGTGGTGGTAGCTGCTCCAGCAGGCTTAGTGACGTGGACACTCGCCAACGTTTTTGTCGGTGATCAAAGTATCTTAACCCACGGAGCCTCTTTACTACAACCCTTTGCTCATCTTATTGGGCTAGATGGTTTTATATTAATGGCATTTATTCTAGGCTTCCCAGCCAATGAAATTGTACTGCCAATTTTGGTAATGAGTTATATGTCAGAGGGTGCTATGTTAGAATTAGATAGCCTTACAGCCATGAAAGAGCTATTGATTGCCAACGGATGGACCTGGCTGACTGCCTTAAATCTTATGCTTTTTTCTTTGCTTCACTTTCCCTGTGGGACCACACTTTGGACGATTCGAAAAGAATGTGGTAGTATGAAGTGGACTTTATTTGCAGCACTTATGCCTACAACGATTGCAATTTGCGTATGCTTTTTAATTACTCAAATTGTTAGACTTGTAGGACTTATATAAAATGCTTTGATTACAAATGCTGGGGAATATGATCACTCCTCAGCTTTTTATTCGCTAATTTCTTCACTCCAATGCTTACCTTCCTCACATTCTTGGAACCTACTGAACTTCTCCATCATATTTTGATCACCTTTCATAAATGCCACCAAATTTTCTATGGCAGAAATTGTAGGTGCACTTAGATAATGTTCCATAGCTTCTGCTTCTTGTGCGATATCACAATTGCTATTGATTACAAACAAAAATTCTTGTAATACACTATTCCTTTTTACCAATAAATTTCCTAATTTTCTTCCTTCATCTGTTAGGTATATCCCTTCATATTTTTTATACTCAATATAATTTTCTCTATGGAGCTTTCTTAAAGCTTTCACTACTGATGGTGATGAAACATTCAACCGATCTGCTATATCTCGAACTCTAATGTCATTTTTTTGTAACGATAATTGATAGATTTCTTCTAAATAATCTTCTAAACTTGGTGATAACATCTTTTTCCCTCCTAAAGATTTTAAAATTCAAAGTATTTCAAATCTAGTCCTCTTAAAATATATGAGTTTCTTACATAAATTATATATATTGGATGATTTTAAAGATTATAATTTGTTCATAGGTACATATAATAACTTTAGATTCACGAAAGGAGAGACTATTTTTATGCCTTGGAAACGTGGTAAAATAAGATTTGATGATGGTACTGTTTATCCTGCTGAACTTCTTGTAAAATCAGATGGAGAGGTTTGGAATGTGAGAGTTTTCAAAGAAAATAACGTAGTAGAAGAAATCGATGCCAGTAGTTTTGCACAACGCTTAAATAAAAAAGCCGAAGATGTTTATCCATTTACCTATGAGCTAGAATCTTAAAAAAAGACCTTTATTCCTTTTAAAATTTTTGGAATAAAGGTCTCTCTCTTTTTAATATACTATAATTGTGAAAAAATTATGATATGCTATAATAAAGACAATACATAATACAGTTCATTTTATAAAACCACAAGGAGGATGCTATATGGGACATGAAGTAAATTGTAAATGGTTAAACAATATGGCTTTTGAAACAGACATTCTAGGTCACACCTTAACAATGGATGCCTCTCCAAAAGTAGGTGGGGAAAATAGAGGTCCTCTGCCAAAACCTTTAACATTGGCTTCTTTAGCTGGTTGTACTGGTATGGATGTTGTATCAATTCTCAATAAAATGCGCGTAGAATTAGAAGGTTTTGATATTAAAGTTCATGGTGAATTAACAGAAGAACATCCTAAGTACTATCATAAAATTCATCTCACGTATACATTTCAAGGAAAGAATTTACCCTTGGAAAAATTGGAAAGAGCGGTTCAATTATCTCAGGAAAAATATTGTGGCGTAAGTGCACTTTTATCTAAGGGTGCCGAAGTCACTTATGAAATCAAATCTGAAGCATAATCCTATGAAAAAGAAGCAGTCTAAGGGCTGCTTCTTAAAAATTTTTGTCTCTTTATATTCTTTGATCATGGTTACTCTTGTGCTTTTTCTTTTCTAATATAAGCAAACCAATATACGCCTCCTACAAATAATGCTCCACCGATAATATTTCCAAGTGTTACAGGTATAAGGTTATTTGTAAAGAACGTACTCCAGTTTAAATTTGCTAACTGCTCTGGAGAAAGATGAGATGCTGCTGCCCATTCTGCATTGCTTTTTGCCATAATTCCAGCCGGGATATAGTACATATTTGCAATACTATGTTCAAATCCAGACGTAATAAAAAGCCATATTGGAAAGAAAACACCTAGCATTTTTCCTGTCATGTCCTTTGCACCATAGGCTAACCACACTGCTAAGCAGACAAGCCAATTTGCCATAATTCCTAAATATACTGCTGGCATAAAAGGCAATCCTACTTTATATGCAGCAATTTTAATCGTAACCGCTCCTAAAACATTGGCGCCACTGCTAAACAATCCTGACTGTGTCATCATAAATGCCACCAATACCGAACCTATAAAGTTCCCCACATATACAAAAAACCAGTTTCTTAGCATTTGCGTTAATCTTACTTTTCCGTCTAAAACACCCATAAAAATCAGCGTATTTCCTGTAAATAACTCTCCTCCTGCCAATAAGACAAGCATCAGTCCAGTTCCAAAAATAGATCCCGCTAAAACTTTCCCTAACCCGTAGGTTTTTGGATTTGCAAAAAGGTTAAATGCAGCCATATTGGATCCTTCTGAAGCAAAAGCAATAAATGCTCCTGCTAATATTCCCAATATTAGCTGCTTTACAGCAGGTAAACTAATTTTTTTAATCCCTGTTTGAATGGTTGCGGCTGCAATTTCTGGGGGTGTTAAATAACTCTTGTGATCCATCCTATCAATCCTTTCTGTTTTTTATCTTTCATAAACGATAATGATTTTATCAATAGTATATTTATTTATCGTCTCTAAATCGTCGAATTGTAGGATTTCTGTTATCATTTTCTTTACTCTAATGCATTCAAATCTTGTCTATAAAGGCACACAAAGGTAGCCTGTCATCATCGCCATTTTTACATGGACATCAAGATTTCTTTTTTTGACCCAGAAGCCATATCATATTGCTGTTGATAAAAATGGATGATTTCCATGATTTTTTCTCTTTTTTCATAAAAAACAACAATAATATCCCCAGCTTTGGCTATGTTTATAGCTTTTTCTAATGCGATGTCTTCCAATAGTTCTATTTCTAACTGCTGTGCTGCTTTTCCATTGTCTATGCAACCTTGATACAGTAAATTTGCTACTTCTCTAGGTTTCCTTCCTCGCAAGTCTCTATCTTCTTTAATAAATATGTGATCAAAGCTTTTCCCTGATAATATACCTATGTCATAAATATTTGCATCCAGCCGATCTCCGGGTACGCCAATCACACCAATCAACTTATTGGCTTTCATTTTATGTAATCCTTCGATGATTCTTTTATATCCTTCATAATTATGTCCATAATCTACAATAACTTTAAAATCCCCTATGTCATATATATTAAACCGACCTGGGTTTTGTCTCTCATCGCTTTTAAATTTCTTCAATGCTGTTTGAATCCTCTCTATCTCTATTCCCATTCCCCATGCGCCTGCAATAGCAGCTAAGCTATTTTCAACATTATGAATCAATATCCCTCCATAAGTAGCAGGAATATCTTTAATATTCATAACAGGAATTTGTTCTTGTTTATTGGCTAAATAAATGATCTGATTTTTTAAATAAACTGCATTGCCTCCTTCTTCTAAATGTTTAAGTATATGGATGTTATCCGCATGCTTAGAAAATAAAATAAGCTTTCCAAAAACACGATCTTTTATAGCCAAGCAGTAGCGATCATCTGCATTGAGGATGCCATAACCTTGTTTTTTGATGGCTTCTACTACCACTGCTTTTAGATGTGCCATTTCTTCCAAGGTTTCGATGCCATCTATTCCCAAATGATCATCTGTAATATTGGTAATAATCCCTATATCCGCCAAGTCATAGCCTAGTCCTCTATTGATAATGCCACCTCTTGCCGTTTCTAGCACAGCTGCCGTAACAGTCTTATCCATTAATATGCGTCTTGCACTACTAGGTCCTGTTGTATCTCCTACTTCAACACATTCATCACCAATGTAAATCCCCCCTGTTACTGCCATTCCAACGTTATATCCTGCTTCCTTTAAAATATGTCTTATCATTCTTGTGGTGGTAGTCTTTCCATTAGTGCCCGAAACAGATATTACAGGAATAGGTTCATATTCTTCTGAAAATAGAGATGCTACAATTTCTTTTGCAACATTTCTTGCCATTCCTAAAGAAGGATCATGATGCATACGAATACCAGGTGCTGCATTTACCTCAATGATAGCTCCTCTTGTTTCACTTAAAGGTTTTGTTATATCTGTTGTGGTAATATCTACCCCCGCTACATCTAATCCAATAATCGCTGCTGCTTTTACACAAATTTTTTTGACATCCTCATGTACTTTATCCGTAACATCAATAGCAGTGCCACCTGTGCTCAAATTGTCATTTTCTCTTAAATAAACCGTCTCTCCCTTGTATGGAATGGACGCAAGAGTTTTATTATTTTTCTTAAGGAAAAATAATAAAACTTCATCTATTTTTATTTTTGTTAAAGCTTTTTCATGGCCTTCTCCCCTTTTGGGATTTTCATTTTCTATATCTATAAGTGTTTTTATAGAGTGGATCCCGTCTCCAATTACGTGAGCTGGAATTCTTTGTGCCGCAGCAACTACCTTATCCTTCACTACTAAAATGCGAAAATGATCTCCATAAATATGTTTCTCTATCAATGGATAGGATACTTGTCCATAAATTGTCTTATATGCTTTGACTAATTGTTCATCGGTATTTAAATTCAAAAAAACATATTTGCCCTGATTTCCGTTAAAAGGTTTTGCTACAACAGGATACCCTATATCTTTTGCAATCTCTACTGCATCTTCTTCAGTATATGCAATTTCTCCCATAGGTACTGGAATATTATTTTGATGCAATAAATGATTTGTCAGTTCTTTATCACAAGCGATATCTACAGCAATACAACTTGCGTTCTCTGTAAGTGTCGCCTGAATCAGTTTACTCTTAGCCCCATATCCTAACTGTAGTAAACTACCTTTTCCAATGCGCATGACAGGAATTTCTCGTTGGCGTGCTGCCTTTTCAATCGCCTTTGTACTAGGCCCTAATTCTATCTTTAGGGCTTTATTCTTGATATTTTTGATCTCTTCTTTAATCGTAATTTCATTGCCTTCAATAAGTTCATTGACTATTCTAAAAGCTAATTTTCCTGCTTCTATGCCTGCTACCTCATTCATATAGCTAAAAATAATATTATAAACCGTTGGACTGCTATCTCTTCTTGCTTTTCCATAGGAAATCGAATAACCCATTAGGTTTTGAAGTTCAATGGCAATATGCTCTAAAACATGGGCTAAATACGTTCCTCTTTGTAGGCGGGCAATAAATCCTCCTTTATAACCTTCTGAACACTTATGTTCCTTAAGTGTTGGTAAAATATTGATTAGTTTTTCATTAAAATTTGGTATTTCCATTGTCGGTATCTGATAGAGCACTTCTAAATCTACAGTCATTTTAATAACAGAATGATGGCTATATGCGTTTCTTCCTGGTAATGCTCTGATACTTATTATTTTCATCGATATTCCTCCAAATATTAAATGTTTGCAAAAAATTTTTATCACAGATTTATCGTAAAACTGGTATTTTTTTGGTTAAATTATATCCATACTCATTTGGAAGTACATGGATGGTCACATTTGTAATGGCCAAAGGTTCATTGGGATATTGTTCCGATGAGTTTGTATAAGAAATATTTCTTCCATCAATAATTGTGACAACGCCTGACCCTATCACCTGGAACTCATTTTGATGATCTACTACAATTGCTGTATTTTCATCGATACCAATTCCAATTGAATGCGGGTTTTGTGCAATGGCTGATAAGAGTCTCCCGATCCTACCCCTTTGATTAAAATGCTGATCAATAATAACCCCTTCTATCATCCCCATTCCTGGTGCCATCTTGATGGTACACCTACTAGGCGCCTCTTCATCTTTTCCTTCTACCACCATAATTTCACTCATCATTGAAGCACCTGCACTGGTTCCAGCAATAATTTTTCCTTCCTTGATAATTTTATGTAGTATTTCGTGAACAGGTGTGCCCCCTAAGATACTGGAAATTCTTAGTTGATCTCCTCCTGTAAAGAAAATGCAATCTCCTTTTTCAATTTCTTGTATGATTTCCTGTTTATGGGTATCCTCTCTATTGTTTATACTTAATACAAGCGTCGTATCTACACCTAAGCTTTTAAATACTTTTGTATATTGTTTTCCAACCTCTTCAGAATGTTGGGTAGCTGTAGTAATAATAACAAAACGGGGATTTTTTTTATTCACTAACTCAACTAATTTTTTAAGGATAACTTTATCTGTTGTTTTATCTTCTGCACCCCCAATCACTACAAGGTATGTGTTCTGATGATACATCATTATGTATTTCCTCCCGTCTATTATGACTCTATTGTTTTAAGTTTTTCCACATTATGCCTTATCATACACCCATTTAGTATTTTCTCATTTTAAAAAACTATACCCTTCAAAAGCCAACCGCTATATTTTTTCTTTACAACAATTTATATTTAAATCTTCTTTGCATAAAGTATAAAGGAAAAAATCGGTGAAAAAATAAGATTAAATGCTTCACTAATTCTTTTATTTGGAGGTATCAACATGAAAGTAGAAGGCTTTTTTGATAATATTAAGCATGCCAATAACGCAGTATCCCAATTGAAAAAACAGGGTTTTAAAGTAGCTTTTATGGATTTAGTTGATGATTATAAAGAAACAAGAAATCTAAAAACAAATTTACCTGGTACAGAAAATGGCTCCAGCTTATCTGATTTAGTCTTAGGGTCTGGCGCTACAGTAGTCAAGGATAGAAGCAAGGCTCCTTTAGCTGCTGCCGACCCTTCTGTTAGTGGCATAGGACGATTAAATGAAATTGCTGATATCAATTGTAAAGTTGTTGTAGAAGTAGATTCAGATAATATGGCTACTGCAAAACAAATCCTTAAAGATATGGGAGGAGATTTAGATAATCCCAATGTTGATAAACCACGGATAGCCGGAGATGCTGATAAAGTATTTGATATGGCTATCGATCAATTGCGAAAAAATATTGAATAAAAATTTCCATTCATGTCTAAACCCCTGTATATCTTGATATTCAGGGGTTATCTATGTTTTAATAAATCCAATTTACAATTTGTGGTCAAGGATATTCTTTATTTTCAGTAACACATCTATTTTTCATTACATACTTTATATTAGGACGAGAAAAAATTTCAAGTCCAAAAGATAGTGTTCATGCATATTTATAAAGGAGGTCTCAATAATGAGTTACGGAATTGGTGGATTATTTGAAAGTGGTAGTGAGTTACTATTCTTCTTCCTCTTGTTGGTTCTTATTTTCTGCAGCTGCGGATTTGGTCTTGGTGGCTATGGTGGAGGATGCTAGTATAGGTTAAGAATTGGGTTTAAAACCCAATTCTACATACATAAATATCATAAATTTATTTCTACTAATCATCCTATCATTTTATCAGTAACACCTATACTCCATTCTGCATATTTTATATTAGAAATAGACAACATTTCATGCTTTATAGTAAAGGAGGTGAAATAAATGGCTGACAAACAATGTGGCTATGGTGGATTATTCAACAATGGAAGTGAATTGTTATTCTTCTTCTTGATATTAGTGATCCTCTTCTGTAACTGTGGATTTGGATTTGGTGGATTTGGCGGCTACTAGTATAGACTTACCGTTTCATATCCCAATTTTTAACGAAAGCTAGCCACCTTACTAAAAAAATCCAACGATATCACAAATCAAACAACCTTTTATCGGTTATTTGAATATGCCTCTTTTAAAAAGAATCACCTGCTTGTTTTCATCAAAAACAGCAGGTGATCATTTTTTACATATTCTCTTCCTGCCCTGTCTTTTAAAGATATCCTGTATAGATGTCTATAAATTAAGCCAAAATATGAGCAAGAAAATATATTTGGATGAACTTTGGAGGAAATTTATCATGAACCTTATATTAAAAGCAGCGATTCTTATTTCTGTTGGCTTAGTGTTCTTAAGAATTTCAGGAAGAAAATCTATATCCCAAATGACTATTTCTCAAACTGTTATTATGATATCTATTGGCTCCCTTATTGTCCAGCCAATTGCTAATAAAAGTTTGTCAAATACCATCCTGTCTGCTGCTGTTTTTATTGGATTTATTATTCTGATAGAATACCTGCAGCTTAAATTTGATTTCATTGAAGCTCTATTAAGTGGAAAATCAAAAACTGTTATTGAAGATGGCAATATCCTGCCAGAAAATCTAAAAAAAATGAAAATAACGATAGATCAGCTGGAAATGCGTCTTCGGCAGCAGGGAATTAGTAAAATATCTGATGTAAAAACAGCGACCTTAGAACCGAATGGACAATTAGGCTATGAGCTGATGCGCCATGCCAAACCTGTCACCATTGGAGAGATGGAACAGATGCTAGCAAGCCTTATTATTCAGCACAATCAGCAGCAAAACGTTCAGGAAGATTTCAACTTATTTACTGAGGTCAGACAAAAATCCCACGCCATAGAAACACCGAAAAAATTTCAATAAGGAAATGCTATACCTATGCAAACACCAAAATGGCAAATACCTATCATTATAGAAAGGAAATGTAATCCTTCATGAATAAATATCTTATGTTAAAACTTATTAGATTTATCTTTGATGCTATTATGTTTATTATTTGTATTGGATTTTTTATTAAGAAACAAATATTTCTTGTCTACTATGTCATCTTTCTATATGCTGCATATAAATTATTTTTGTATTTTGAAAGCAAAAAGAAAGATCAAGTAAAATTAGATATAAAGATACTGATGATGATTACAATTATCTTAGATGTTGTAGGAGGATTTTATTTGAACCTTTACGATACAAATCATTGGTTTGATAAATTTATGCATTTCTTTGGATCTTTTTCATTGACACTTTTTTATTGTGGACTCATTCAGTTATGGACAGGTATATTTTCTCATTCTAAAATGCTTATGTTTATTTTTTTATCCTCACTAGGCATTGCTTCTGGCGCCATTTATGAAATTATGGAATTCGTTTTAGATTTCATTTTTAAAACCAACAATCAAGCCGGATTAATCGATACCAACTTAGATTTAATATTTGATATATTCGGTGCTAACTTGGCTGCTGCGCTCAGTATCTACAGAAAGGATTGCATCTACTAAATTCAAAGTAGTCTTGTTTCCTAAAAAAAGCCTTTTGAAGATGATAACTAGCATAAAAAACTCCCCCATTTCTTTAAAATGAATTTAAATATACAGCGCATAGTTCTATATAAACTAGGTCAAAATATATAGGAAATAAAATTATAATTAGGAGGAATTTCTATGCAATTAGCAGCCCATGAAGCACATGATCTACATGAATTAATATTGAGCTGTGTAAATTCAATTACGAATATGGCTATGTTTATGAATCAGGCACAAGATCCAGAATTACGTTCAATGATTGAGAAACATTTTCCCCTTCATGTTCAAGACTATAATATGAAGGTAGAGTACATGCAGAAAACCAATGGCGCTACATCAAAACTGCCCATTCCAAATATTAATCAAATGCTTCAATCCTATACTCAATCACCTGCGAGTCAGTATCCACCAGTTACGCCTAGGACTAGCGTACAGCAATTCAATGATCGAGAAATTGCCACTGGATATCTATTAACCCTAAAAAGAGCAGGAAGAGAATATGCCTGGGCTGCCATGGAAGCAAGCAATCCAGAGATACGTAGCTTTTTAGAGTCCGCATTTCAAATGAGTTCTCATCACGCTTTCGATGTATGGCAGTGGATGGTAAAAAAAGGCTACTATCCTTTAGAACCTGCTCCTCAATCTACTTTAAATACAGCAGGGCAAGTTTATCAACTTGTTGAGCAATCTTTTCAATTACAATAATAAAAAGCAAAACGAAATCATGGTAGACTTAGGTTAAAGGTCGGTAAATTGCTTTACCGACCCTTCCTTAACAGTTTATTGTTGAACGATCTCAATTGTTCCTCCGGCCTGCTTAATAGTATTGACCAACGTACTAACACTATTTCCTCCATCTAAAAGAGGTACTCTTACGATTAAGCATATTCCCCCTGGAGAACTCACTTCAATAAGATTTAGTAGATTGATTACAGCTCCTGCAGGAATATTAATTCTAATTAATGTTCCTGGTAATTGTGGACAATCTTCTTGCTGTTGCGTCTTAGTATTGTTAACGCTTATTGAACTTGCTTGCATAGATGATCTACCTCCTTTCGTTTTCAATTCATATTATTCAACTTATGGGACAATGGTGACAAGTCCCCCCATGAAGTTTTAAGTCTAGGAGTGATATCAATGACTGTATCTAAAAAATTACAAACTACCCTTATAACACTAGAAGGGATTCTAGCAGATTTTAAAGTGTCTTATATGGAAGCCTCTGACATTCAGACCAAAACTACATTTAAGTCCTTAGTTACACAAACAGAAAATGTATTGCATACATTTAAAGATAGAATAGATGAAATGCAAAAAGAAGAACCTCAATACCGAGAGGAGAACGAATAGATGCCTAATTATATGAATATTATTATCAGATCGATAATGGCATACTTCACCTTATTTTTACTAGCAAGAATCATGGGAAAAAGAGAAATCTCCCAGATGACCTATTTTGATTACATCGTCGGCATTACAATTGGTAGTATGACGGCTTATCTTGCTTTAGATAATTCTCAGAAATTCACTGCCATTTTACCTGCTCTATTAATATTTGCCATATTCCAAATTGCATCTGCTTATTTGTCTTTAAAAAGTATTACCTTTCGAAAAATTGCAGATGGCACTTCTACAATGTTGATTAAACATGGAAAAGTCCTAGAAAAGAATTTATTAAAAACACGAATGAACATCGATGAACTCAATGCAAAATTAAGAGAAAAAAATACTTTCAACCTAGCAGATGTGGAATTCGCCTTTTTAGAGCAAGATGGAAAAATCAGCGTAATGAAAAAACCTCATAAGCAACCCATGACACCTTCAGACTTTCGTATCCCCGTAGAATATACCGGAATCGGTACCTTGGTTGTTCGAGAGGGCATGATTCAAGGAGAACAGTTGAAAAAATTTGGTCTCACACGTTCTTGGCTGATGAGCAAGCTTGCTGAACAAGGTATCTATGATTTATCAAAAGTGATGTTTGCTCAAGTGGATGCCGCTGGAAAATTATACATTGACCTTTATGATGAGTATGCAGATGATCTCAAGCCAGATACTTCAAACTTTGTACTGCTTGCAAAACTTGAAAAAGTTCATGCTGATTTTCTTTCTTTTAGTATAGAAACAGAGAATACAAGTGCAAAAGCATTATATGATAAATGTGCAGAACAAATGCAACACATTACTGCACAATATAGAAGTTATACCAATAAAAAATACCCTCAAAATATGATTATTCATAAAAAAATTCATTAATCCAGCCATCTCTTTCATGTGTGATTTGTTTCACACTATTTTTTTACGCTTATTACTAATCTAGCTTATTGATTCTCTCTTGATATTTTTAGTAGATCATACCTAATACTGGATAAGTTAGTATAATACATAAATCTGCCCTATATTTACAATCTATATTTTTAGTTTTCCTACTTATACTATGATATATAAAGCCTTCCATTAAATACATATATGCCTAAAGAAGGTTGATATCAAATGGATTTAAAACATCAATTAAACATTCATTTAAAATCTGCTCAACAATCTATTGCAGATTATGAGGTAATATTAGAAAAAGCAGAAGTGCAATCATCACTGGATATGAAACATTTTGTTAAAAATAAGCTTCAGTACTATAAAAAAAGAAAACAAGAGTATATGCAATGCTTGGCTATGTTAGAATATATTGAAAAAACGTTAGGCTCAGAAAAATTAAGAGAAATATTGGAGGTATGAAGTATGCCAGTTGATAGAAGATTTATTCTAAACTTACAAGGCAAGGATTATATAACCTATGAGGGTCTATTGGATGCGGCTCATAAAAAAGGTCTCACAGGAATAGAAACAGAGTTGATTTCCTATAATGGGGACAATGGACAAACTATATTTAAAGCTATCGCTAAAACCGAAAATCAAAGTTTTACAGGCTATGGGGATGCTGATTTTTCTAACGTAAATAGTATGATCCAAAAGCATATCATTAGGATGGCAGAAACCAGAGCAAAAGCAAGGGCATTAAGGGATCTTACGAATATAGGCATGGCGGCCATTGAAGAGCTTGGGGGAGATGATACTGACTATACAACAAATGTATCCCCTGCATATAATGAAAATACCGTCATATCCTTTGGAAAATATAAGGGACAAACATTGGTGGAGGTTCTTGAAAAGGATCGAGGCTATATTGAATATTTAAGTAATAAAGCTACTAACGAAGAAATACGAAAAATATGCGCTGAGTTATTAGGGAGAAATCAACTTTCAACACCTTTGCAGTAACAGACTCTTTCTTGAAAGTAAAAAAACTAGAAAGTGGAGGTTCTAAATATGCTTAAATAATTTCATTCCAATAATTAAATTTTAACACATCCCACAAATTATATATCAAACATATAATATATTAATGTATTTTTAAAAAAGGGGGACATTTTATGTTTGATATTGCAAGAGAAGTGGAATTTTGGACAGAGATTATGAGAGATCATGGAAAATTCCAGCATGATGCTCTAGCTCCACAAGAATCTGAATCTATTAAAATGACAAAGTATTTTATAAATCTATTTCATCGTTTACATGTAGAAGCAAATGAATTTCCTACCAATGCTTCTTCTATAGAAATCAATAATTTTGTAAACAAAAATACATCAGCCCTCACCCATTTTATTCAATTTAAAACATTTCTTCTTCGGCGCCTTATGAAATGTAATATTCACTTAGGGTTGCCTCCTTCTTTCATAAATCACATGCTTAATGAAGCCATGGAGTATTATAGGGTACTATGTTTCATACAGGGGAGTATTCCTTTTGATCAACCATTAGAAAATCTTAGATTGCATAGAATATGGCTTCCTGATGCCTCGGGTCATGCCTCGGCTATTGCATCAGATTTAGATGCTGTAGAGTCAGAACTTATTCAATGTGCACAAGAATTTGCTAAGAGATTCGATAATCTAGTGAAAAAAACTTCTGAGCTGTCTAAAATCTATGAAAGAACAGGCTTTAAGGATAGTTCTTTAACCTATCTAAATAAAGAAGTCGCAGAGGAAATTGATAAATTCGTATGTTATTTAGAAAAAATTAAAGCTTTACGATCAAAATGCAGTATATTAGGAACCATATCTCCTTTACTTCCTGATCATATGATTCGTGAAGAAAAATACTATATGTATCGAATAGAACAGTTGCATGATTAATGAGGTGGGATAGTTCTCCACGTTTGATTGGAGTACTATCCTTTTTAGATTTTAAAAGTATTATATTTTCATCATATTTCTAATTTAAATCAAAATCTATTTCATGTTTTAAAATTTCTTCTATTTTCTTTTCAATATTATCTAGATCAATTCCTGCTTCTTTTTTTATGCTTTTTCGAAGCATTGGTCCAACAGATTGCACATCGTCTAATATATCTTGCAATAATTCTAACGCAGCTGTTGCCTCCATCACTTCTCTAGGTGTTTTTACGATGTTTGCCAAAATAGCGTTTTCTGTTCGGGAAGCTATCATGGGATTTTTCATTTCTTCTATATATACATGGGTCCTTCAAAGGTATGAAATTGAGATAATGCTTTTTCCTCTAATTCTTGGTTTCCTGTAATTCTTGCAAGTCTTAACATATTCATAGTGGCCATAGAATTCCCAGAAGGGGTCGCGCCATCATATATTTCCTTTGGCTTTATGACCAGTTCTTCACTGTCTCTGCCAGAAATAAAAAAACCACCTTCCTGTTCATCCCAGAAGTAATACAACATATCTTAATTCAAGGCCATAGCCTGTTCAAGATAGATTAGATCAAAAGTAGTTTCATACAATTCGATCAATCCCCAAATCAGAAACGCATAATCATCAATCGTCCCGATATAAGCTGCTTCTCCATCTCGATATCTTGCCATGAGTCGTCCATCTTCTCTTACCAAATGATTCAAAATAAACCCTGCAGCCTTTTTTGCAGCATGGATATAAGCCACATTGTTTTGCACCCTTCCCCCATAGGCCATAGCAGCGATCATCAATCCATTCCATGCAGTAAGAATTTTATCATCCTTATGTGGATGAATCCTCTGGAGTCTATGCTCAAACAGCTTATCTCGCCATTCATCCAGTTTTTCTTCTAATGCCACATTTCCTTCAATATCATCCAAAGAAGTGCCAATCAAATTTGGTATACTCTTTCCTTCAAAATTTCCTTTGTGTGTTATGTCGTAATACTTACAGAATACCGCACCATCTTCCTTCCCTAGAATCTCTTCTATCTCTTTTACATCCCATACATAAAATTTTCCTTCTACCCCTTCCGAATCTGCATCTTCCGCCGAATAAAAACCACCTTCTGTAGCAGTCATATCTCTTAAGACATAGGTGAAAATTTTATCTACAATTTGACTATATCGATTGTTTCCTGTCAATTGATAAGCTTCTAAATAAGTGATTGCCAACAAGGCATTATCGTACAGCATTTTCTCAAAATGAGGCGCGAGCCAATTTTTGTCCGTGGAATATCTAGAAAACCCAGAGCCGATGTGATCAAAAATTCCACCCTGATACATACTATCCAATGTCTTTTCTACCATTTCCAAAGCTTTTTCCTCTCCTGTAGCTTGATAATACCTTAGTAGAAAAGAAAGATTATGAGATGTAGGAAATTTAGGTGCATTTCCAAAGCCACCATATATAGGATCAAACAAATGCTTCAATTCCTCATAAGTTTCATGGATTATTTCCTTAGAAATATCTGATTTAACATTGGAAACTACAGAATTTTGCACTGCCCGTTGAATTTCTTGACTTGATTTTTGGATTTCATCTCTTTGTCTTTTCCATACGTCAGCAAGCTTGTGTAAAATATCCATCAATCCTGGCTGTCCGTACTTACTTGTTTTGGGGAAATAAGTTCCTGCATAAAAAGGCTTTTTATCTGGTGTCATAATGATCGTCAAAGGCCATCCACCATGCCCCGTTAATGCTTGACAAAAGGACATATAGATTGCATCTAGATCAGGTCTTTCCTCTCGATCAACCTTGATCGACACAAAATAATCATTCAATACCTTCGCTACCTCTTCATCCTCAAAAGATTCTCTTTCCATTACATGACACCAATGACAAGTTGACAACTTGCACAGTTAAGAATACCCTATGGAAAGGAATATGGGTTTGTTCTCTGCTTTTGCTTTGGCAAAGGCTTCATCAGACCAGGGAAACCAATTCACAGGGTTATATGCATGCTGTAACAGGTATGGAGATTTTTCGTTAGCCAATCTGTTTTCATGCTTATGCATATTTTCATTTGGCATGTTATCACGCTCCCTTCCTATTTATTTCAGCAATAGTATCTGAAAATATGTATATGCTTATTCAAGTAATATCCTAATCTCTCATAGCTAACACAGATTTATTTGTATCTTTATTTTTGATTCCAAATAATAGCTTGCTAAAACATTAAAAATAGAAAAAGTCCAAAATAATAAAGGGAGGGAATTATAAACCCCTTACTTTATTATTTTGGATCTCATTATTATTAAATATCTTTATTAAATATTTTAAATAGCCTTAAATAATGATTTGCTTCTCTTAAAATATGGTCTATAAGTAGCGGATAGTTATTTATAAATATCCTACAAGATAGAACACCTGATAGAAGCTTAATTTAAAAATTTGCTAAACCTGAGATTAACTCAATCTCCCTCATTAAGTATAAATACTCTTTGTTCAAGTATAGGATTATTCATTATTAAATCATTACCCATCAATCGTGATTCTGATTCCGTTAAAGGTGTTAGAATTACAATTCTTGTAAAATATACCAAAGCCATTTCTGCTTTTAAAGTATAAAGTATTATTACTTCATCAGATTGCATAACATTTTGACTAACAACACTATTAGAAAGATATATTTATACTTCATCTCCGTGTCTCCTTTTGTTGAATTTGAAAAGATATTGTTGGAGCTGATTATATCATTATGGTTTTAGAAATAAAAGTATTCAGGTGTAATTTTTGTACAGCTGAGACTTTTAGAATAAGCGAATACGGACTTATTCTATCAATTAGTATTCATACAAAAATGCAAAAGAATTAATGTAACTAATGCTGAAAATTTTTTTCGTCTTTTTACGACAGTTAGAGACGCACATGTATGTTCCCTTATGTACAGGGACCATTCACCGATTTGTTTACACTTTTATGTAGTTTCTGTTCGTCAAACAGAAAGTTGGACTTAAGCCTCCTTCAAAACAATTAAACCGTTTGCCAATCAAAAGCAAATTGAGTAATTGTCGCAACACCTGACCAAAGTGTCTCTTCGTTTAAATCAAATTTAGAACAATGCTGTGGAAAATCTCTTTCATCACCAAAATTTCCACCATGGTAGTAGTATACACATGGTACTAATTTTGTAAATGCAGAAAAATCTTCACCACCAGGAATCGCTAACTTTACTTCAATGACATTTTCCTTGCCAATTGCACGTTCCGCACAAACTAAGAATTTTCGAATCATCTCAGGGTCATTATCAGTAGTGGCAAGTTTGTGTGTGATTTCTACTTCTGCGCTTCCTCTCATGGCTTTGGCTGTTCCTTCAAAGATTTCTTTCATACGTTCATAATAGTGCTGTTGGGCCTCATCTTCGTTGGAACGAATAGAACCTTCCACCTCACAGCTGCTAGGAATGATATTATTCTTTTCTCCTGCATGAAACATTGTAACTGCACAGATAACTGGTTTGCACGGCATAATTTCTCTACTTAATATCGTCTGCATTTGTGTAACTGCATGACATGCAATCATAATTGGATCTACGCCAAGGTGAGGTTCTGCGACATGGGCACTCTTACCATGGAAAGTAGCTTTAAAACCGGTAATACAGAATGATGAGGGTTCTGATGTCCATCCAATTTGTCCCGGATTAATTTCCTGAAAACGGCTAGTACCAGAATGTTGGGAGATCATAGCGTCAATCTTAGGATTCTCCATAACGCCGTCCCGAATCATTTTTTCAGCACCATCCTCGCCTTCTTCTCCTGGTTGAAAAATCATTTTTACTGTTCCGCGAAGTTTATCCCTATTTTCAAAAATAATTTTAGCGATGCCAAGTCCCATTGCAGTATGTCCATCATGTCCACATGCATGCATGCAACCTTCATTTTTAGAAGCAAAAGGTAGACCTGTTTCTTCTTTTATAGGCAATGCATCACAATCTGCACGAATTCCCAAACACTTTCCCGGAAGCTCTCCGCGAATGATTGCTACTACACCGTGACAATCTTCTCCACCGACTCCTGTGATAATTTCTTCAATCCCAATTTCTTTTAATGCTCTGACAATGATTTTTTCAGTTACGATTGTTTTCATTCCTAATTCAGGGTACTGATGCAATTCTCTTCTCCAGGCAATTACTTGATCTTCTATGTCTTTAACCATTTGTTGTGCTAATATACTCATCACACACTCTCCTTCGCTGTTATCGTATTTATTTTTTCTTCTGCTTCTTTTTCAAGTATCTGACGTTCGCTCATTACTCTCTTCCAAGCATATAATACTAAAGATATTCCAATTACTCCATAGCAAAGAAATACACGAAAATATTCACCAATCATAGAATCATTAAATAAATTTTTCCCTGCCAAAGGAGATACAAAGAACAAAATATGGAACAACACTGTTCCTGTAAATACTTGCGCCATCGTAGCTCTATTGATGGAAGCTCCTCCGACTAGCAAAGCAGCCACAGCGTAGGTACCTACTTGTTCATGGCTGTTGTAGGTATTTACATTTCCCATGTTCTGCAAGAAGATAATTTGTCCCCAGGAAGCAATAACGGTTGATAGTACTACAGAGATAATGCGAACTTTATCAACTTTAATTGCTGCTGCTGTTGCAACATGTATATTTTGTCCCACAGTACGAATATCTTGACCTAATTTAGTTCTTGTAATAAATACAATTAAGCAACATACAAGAACAATTGCGAATACAGTAAGCATAGGTATTTGTACCATAGACAAAGCAAACTTTACTTTTATATTAACAAGCGTGAGTATTTGAAGTCCCAAAAATATCGCAGTCGTTACGATCCATTTCCAGATAGCTTTCATTGCTTGTTTAAAAGTCATTTTATACTTTTTCATTTTAAAGAGTACTAATACGATTGAAACAACTGCAAATCCCATTAAAAGATAAGGGATCAGTGTAACACATGATAATTTCAAGACTTTATCTACTGCATATTTCGTTTTTTCATGAAATTCAATTGTATTTCTCAATCCGATTCCCTCTGCTAGCATGATTTCTGGATTTTTCATTGGAATAATAGAACCTACCATAAAGATAAAAATTAAATCATAGACACCCACAGCAAAAAATCCTAAAATCATACCGGTAATCATTTCCTGTCCCTTCGTCTTGTTAAATAGCTGACCGGTTAATACCCCAAAGATAATGGATAATATCGTAGCAATGATCACACTTATTCCAATACCCGAAAGGCCATCCATACTCCAATGAGTAATTAAAATCAGTCCAATCTCTCCAGCCATGGCACCTAAGACAATACTAAAGTTCAAACCCATACCACACATGACAGGTAAAAGTAGCGATAAAATGAGTATTGCATTACGACCTATACGAGCTACCGTCTCTGTTAAAATATAGGCAAATGGTTGCCTTGAATAATAAATACTTAATATACAAAGGATTGTGAAAATAATAGGTACCATATTCTTTTTTATTGCATCTACGATTACATTTTTATTTATAGCATTCATTATTTACCTCCTCCTTTGCTGATTTTTGTAAGTGCATAAAGAATAATACCATTACTTACAATGACACGTGTTACTTCTGATAAACTACCTACTGTTACCATCTTATTCGCTACAGGCATCGCGATGGTCAAAATAGACTGAAACAACACCGTACCTAATATCACATTAAATACATTGGCTTTTTTAGGCGTTGCTCCGCCAATTAATATTGCCGCAATTGCCGGAAATGCCATCATGAGTGGTGCACTGTAAAATTGATAAAAACTAAAGCTCTGTGAATAAATATTGATACCAACAGCAGCTAAAACCGTAGAAATAACCGTTCCAATAATTCTTGCCCTATTGTCATCAATGCCGATTGTTTTCGCAAAGATAGGGTTTTCCCCAGCACACTTTAATGTTACACCAACTTTTGTTTTTAGAAATAACCACATAATTAGGCATCCACCTAAAAATACAATATAAAGACCCGTTGGAAAGATTAAATCCTCTCCTAATTTTATTGCAAAAAAATTATCTAACACTACGCCATAATTTTCTTCAAGTGTTAAGGTATTTCTAATGCCAAAACCAGTCATAGGCCATACAATTTTAGGGTTGCTAAAAGGAGCCAACATCCAGAAAATACACATTAGAGATACAATAGAAAACCCAAGATAGTTACCCACCATCATCTCTGAGCCTTTAACTTTATTAAGCACCTGGCCATAAAAGTATCCTACAATCGAAGCAAATAGTACAGATAATGCACATGCTGTAAGAAAACCGGGCATTCCTTTCAAGTCCATTTGCATAGTAATCGCACCGCCTAACAGACCGCAGACGATCCCAATTGGAAGTCCGAAATTCAATCCTGCCCCGCAAACAATAGAAATCATCATTGCAAGAACAAAGAAACCATTCATGCCAACTCGTACAAAACAATCGGTTATAATCATATTGCTTTTAAGGCCTAAGCCGTACATAAGGCAAACAAGTAAAAATAAAAAAGTGATCATAATAAGCCTAGAAATGCCTATAAATGATATTGCTTTTTTCATTCCCTGCATACTATATCACCACCTCTTCACTAATATCCTTAGATCCACTCATTAATAACCCGAATTTATAATCCGGATCATTATTTTTTAATATGCCAGCTACTTGTCCCTCTGTAATGATTGCAATTCTACCACATATACTTCTTAGCTCTGCTAATTCACTAGAAGTAATGACAATGGTCATTCCTTTTTCTTGATTCAAATATAACAAATAGTCCAGAATCATTTTCTTGGCACCAATGTCAATTCCTCTGGTTGGCTCAGAGATAAATAAGATCTCCGGGTTCAATATCAAAGCCCTTGCAATACAAACCTTTTGTTGATTACCGCCGGATAAGTTTTTCACCGCTTGATCAGATCCTGTACAACGGATATCTAGTTCCTTGATCAGCTTCTTAGCATATTGTAGTGATTCTTTTTTATTATAAAATGACATTCCGCATACTTTTTTCATAAATCCGTTTTTAATTTTAAGGCTGGCAATAACCATGTTTAGCTCAATAGATTCATCTAACATTAGCCCAGCTCCTCTGCGGTCCTCAGATACAAATGCAATTCCTTTTTCTAAATTATCTTTCGTTTTGGACGTATCAATTACTTGATCTTTATAAACAACTTGCCCAGTACTTGGATACATACCTATAATGCCATTGGCAATGCTAATTTTCCCGTGTCCTGCCAACCCCCCAATACCGAATATTTCTCCTTTTTTAATCTGTAAGTTTACTCCTTTACATATTTCTCCAGGCATCTTAACAGAGAAATTTTTCAGTTCCATTTCTATCGGTGCATCTTGCTTTTTTTCAATAACTCGATTAATAATTTCAACCTTTCTTCCTACCATTAATTCTGACATTTTAACGGCAGTCAAATGACTTGTATCATAATCACCTACCATTTCTCCGTCCCTTAATACAAAAACATGGTTTGTGTTATTTACAATTTCTTCTAATTTATGGCTAATAAATATGAATGAAATTCCTTTTGCAGCAACCTCTCTTACACAGCGTAAAAACTGTTCTGACTCTGTTTCTGTTAATACAGCCGTAGGTTCATCTAATACAATCAATTTTATTTTCTTTTTATCTAGTTCCCGTGCAATCTCAACAAACTGCTTATATCCAACCGAAAGGCTTCCTACCCTTGCATTTTCATTTAAATCGATATTTAGAGAATCCAAAACAACTTTTGCTTCTTGTTTCATCGATTTTTTATCCACAGTTTCCATGCTTTTTCCAAACAATCGACTTACTATATTTTTCTTTGTTACTTCTCGATTAAGCTTTATGTTTTCTGCAACATTATAACCATCAATTAGCATGAACTCCTGATGAACCATTCCAATTCCATAGTTCATGGCTTCTACAGGAGACTTAACAAGTATTTCTTTTCCATCCAATAATACTTTTCCCTTATATCCACCAGTCTGGGTAATAGCTGGCATGCCAAATAGTATGTTCATAATAGTAGATTTACCAGCACCGTTTTCTCCTATCAAGGCTACAATTTCACCTGGCCGAACTCGAATATTGACATCTTTAACAACCTGATTGCCATAGAAGTCTTTCTCTATATGTTTCATTTCCAATAAATATTCACTGGACATTTTGCGTCTCCTTCTTTTTAAGTTATTATCAAATTCTCCTTATAAGTACAAAAGGGACAGAAAATACATTCACTTTCTTCTGTCCCCACTGTGCATTCTATTCAATAATTATATCTTATAGTGGAACATATTCAGCTAAGATATAGAAGAAATTATCAATCACATTCCCTGTTGCTTTATCCTTATAATTAACAAATTCAACAGTAGATCCTGCAGCTTCTGCCATATATTTTTTAAATACTTCTACATCTAATTTTTCTCCATTGGTTTCCCCATCGCAGAACGCCATTGCATATTTGAATCCACCGTTAAGGAACATTGTCATTAGAGGAGCACTCCATGTACCCATGTGGTTTGTCATTCCTGCTTCAGCAAGCTTAATACTAATTTGTTCCATCATATAGTCTGCATCTGCCATCTTATCTTCCGGAATTTGAATTCCTAAAGCACCTGGAAATGCGGCAAATGGTGATGGGTCAGCCGGCATTGTATAAAAAGATTCAGTTTGTAGAACAGCCTTAATCATCGGTTCCTGCTGCGCTGTGTTTGTTCCGAAAAATGCTGTATCTTTCCCATACTCTGCTACTTTTCGAGGAACATCTTCCAAGATAAACTGCTGTGTACCTGACACACCGGCATCAGATGTTGGATCAGGTGTCGTTGCATCAACAAATGTCATCCCTAATTCTTCACAAGCTTTTTTTATGTTCTCTCTTCTATCAGCTGTTGGCTGAAATGCTAAGTGACGTGGAAAAGAATAGTGCACAAAAGTCCTAGCACCTAATTCATACATCTCGTGAACCAACTGTGTTCCTGAATCAGGTATATTCATATGATAAGCAACATCAGCTACTGACGAAATAACACTGATATCGTCTTGAACTGCTCCTGCTACTAATAAGATGTCAGGGCGGATTTCTTTAATTTTCTGCATAGCTGCTGCACTTCCCTGAACTGCTTGACAAAATACAATTGCCTTGATATCAGGGTCAGCTGCAAGGCTTAATGCTGTTGAAATAGATGTTTCCTGCTCAGTTGTAAATTTTTCTGGAAAGGTTACTAATGTTACAATGTCTGGATATGTCTTTGCTAACTTCTCGGCAGCACGATATTGCTCTTCTCCTTGGGATACAGTGGAAGTCATAATGCCAATCTTGTAATTCGACTTCTCTTCGGTCTTTTCTGCACCTTCATTTTGTGTTGTGTCTGTGCTTGAACCACTGTTTGATGAGCACGCAACAATACTAAAGCTCATTATTACCGCCATCAAGATTGCTAATACCTTTTTCATCTTTGTTCCTCCCTTTGATATTTTTTTATGTCATGTGGAATGATCCCACATAGCAAGTGCCCATGCATCTATATAATTCCTTTGGTTTACATATGGTGATACTTATTTTGTCATGGAATGCTATTTACTATTGAGATTTCATCATTCCATGTAGCCACCTTTCATCGGGGATACTGCATATTTAGAAAATAGATTAAGAATACCCGATTTGTATTTTTCTTCTCTTGAACTCCATCTCTTTTTTCTTTCAGTAAATATGGCAGCAACTTCCTCTGGGCTTTTTTTTACTCCTTTTATTCCAACCACTTGAATCATTCGATTTGGGATATCTAACTGAATTAAGTCATCCTCTTCTAACAAAGCAATTGGTCCTCCTTGTGCTGCCTCAGGAGATACATGTCCGATAACTGGACCTCTTGAAGCTCCCGAAAACCTTCCATCAGTTATTAAAGCAATCGTTTTTCCCAACTCTTCATCAGTAGAAATGGCTTCCGTTGTATAGAACATCTCTGGCATCCCACTTCCTTTTGGTCCTTCATAACGAATGATCACAGCATCTCCCGGCTTAATTTTCTTTTGGATTATAGCTGCAATAGCATCTTCCTCGCAGTCAAATGGTTTCGCCTTTAATAACGCTTGAAACATTTCCTTAGGAACAGCAGAATGCTTAACCACAGCACCTTCTGGAGCCAAATTTCCCTTCAAAATTGCAATCGTCCCATTCGTTCCGATTGGATTATCAAATGTCCGAATAATATCAGTACGTTTCCGCCCTACTTTTTTCAAGTATTCATCACATTTTTCATAAAATCCGTTTTGTTTTAATTCTTCTAGATTTTCGCCCAATCGCTTACCAGTTACAGTCATTACATCCAAATGAAGCTTGCCTTTAATTTCTTCCATAATTCTAGGAACACCACCTGCATAATAAAAATACTGTGCAGGCCATTCTCCCGTTGGACGAATGTTTAATAAATAATTGGCTCCTCTATGAATTCGATCAAAACTCTCCGAATCGATTTTTAATCCAAATTCATGGGCAATAGCCGAAATATGCAAGAGCGCATTGGTAGAACCTGATACGGCAGCATGTACCATAATCGCATTTTCAAAAGACTTGATTGTTACAATATCAGATGACTTTAATCCCATCTGAGCCAATTTGACAGCCTGTTTCCCAGCTTTGTATGCAACCATATTCAAGTCTTCACAGGTTGCAGGCATCAAAGCGCTTCCTGGGAGCATGAGGCCTAATGCTTCGGCCATGATCTGCATTGTAGATGCCGTTCCCATGAAAGAACAAGCTCCACAGGATGGACAGGCATGATGTTTATAATAGGTTAATTGATCCTCACTGATTTCCCCTCGTTGAAACATAGCACTATAAGCCCCTATTTGTTCCAAAGTAAGCAAATCAGGTCCAGCGTCCATGACACCACCAGTAACAACAATAGCCGGAATATCCAGACGACCAATGGCCATCAAATGTGCGGGAACTGCTTTATCACAACTAGCAATAAATACTCCAGCATCAAAAGTAGTTGCATTGGCATGGATCTCAATTAAATGTGCAATCGTATCTCTTGATGCCAAAGAATAATTAATTCCATCATGGCCTTGTGCCATTCCATCGCAAATATCAGTTGCAAAGTATCTGGCAGCCTTACCGCCATCTTGATCAATTCCTCTTACTGCATTTTCCACAAACTTCAAAAGATGAACGCTTCCCGGATGACTATCACCAAAAGTACTTTCCACAATTATCTGTGGCTTTGAAAGGTCTTCTACTTTCCATCCCATTCCCATGCGGAGTGGATCTATTTCAGGCGCCAACCTACGAATTTTTTGACTTTGAAATTCTTCATTTTTACGCATCATAATTACATTATCTCCTCAATCATCATTCTCCTGATTATGTTGCATCTTTTTAATTAAGCGACGATTATAGCCTAAGTGCATTATCATAGCCAATTCTGCTCCTTCAATATCGTGTTCTGCAATAGCTTCCATTATTTGACGATGAGTTTCTATCGTTTCATTTCTTAGTTTTCTATGCGTTACGTTGGCAAAAACAGAAACAGATGAATGAATAACCGGGATTAATTTTCCCACTACAGCATTGCCACTACATCCAGCAATCATCTTATGAAACAAAATATCTTCCTGCGTATGATTCTCTCCATTATTAATAGCCGCCTCAACTTTATTACACTGAATTCTCAATTCTTCAATTTGCTTATTCGTTGCATTTTTTGCAGCCAAAGATGCTATTTTAGGTTCCAGCATCAAACGAACATCTAATAAATCCATTGCAAGACTTTGTTTATCTTTCATGAATACTAATCCCAATGGGTCATCCACAATTCCTAGTTTTTCAGATACAAAAGTACCGACTCCTCTACGAATTCCCAATATATTTCTTGAAACTAAAATTTTTACAGCCTCTCTAATGGTGCCTCTTCCTACGCCCAATGCTTCTGAAAGTTCCATTTCATTAGGAATCTTGTCACCCACTTTTAAATCATTATCTATGATATAACTCTTAATACTGTCTGCAACTACTTCAGCTAAAGGTTTTCCCTTAGCATCATTTATAAGTTCCATAAATATACACCTCTTTCACATTAAAATATGTACTACATCATACGTCTGCTATTCCTTTAATGTGATGCTACCATTTTATACTTTATACGTCAAATTTTTTAGGTTTTTTGATGATATTTGTCCTTTATTATTATTCGCTATTAAAATACATCATACATCTATTTCTAGAAATCGATAGAAATTATAGCTTGTTGATTATTCAAACTATCACCTATAAGATTTTTCTTATTATTGTTGCTTTCACACTTGCTTGCCCGCCCGTTTCAAATTTTATCTTTGCACTCTTCCAGAACCATCTCCTCCCGCAAGGGTTTTAACCTCAGATACAGACACAATGTTGAAATCTCCTTGAATGGTATGCTTCAGGCAGCTTGCGGCAACCGCAAATTCCACTACCTCTTGCGGTGCATAATTATTTAACTGCGCATAGATGAGTCCTGCTCCGAAGGAATCACCGCCACCTACCCTGTCTACAATGTGGATATTATATTTCTTCGAGAAATAGAATTCTTTACCGTCATAGAGCATTGCCGACCAGTTGTTGTCACTTGCAGAAATACTTTCTCTTAAGGTGATTGCAATCATCTTAAAGCCATATTGTTTTACCATTTTGTCAGCAACCTGCTTGTAACCTTCGTGACTTATCTTTCCTCCTGTAATATCGGTATTTTCCGCTTTGATGCCAAAAACCTTTTCTGCATCTTCTTCATTGGCAATACATACATCTATATATGGCGTAAGCTTTGTGACAACTTCTTGGGCCTTATGGGTTGACCAGAGGTTTTTTCTGTAGTTCAAGTCAAAGCTGACGGTTATGCCTTTCTCTTTTGCCTTTTTGCATGCCGTAAGACAGATGTCTGCTATACTGTCACTAAGCGCCGGAGTAATTCCTGTAAAATGAAACCATTCTACTCCATGGAATATCCTATTCCAATCAAAATCTTCTTGCGCAGCCATTGCTATTGACGAATATGCCCTGTCGTAGATTACCTTTGAAGGCCTTTGCGAAGCACCCTTCTCCAGATAATATATCCCTACTCTCTCTCCGCCTCTTACGATATCTGAAGTGTCTACACCATATTTTCTCAATGAATTCACAGCAGCCTGACCGATTTCATGCTTCGGAAGCTTTGTGACAAACTTTGCATCTAATCCGAAATTTGAAAGAGATACCGCAACATTCGCTTCTCCTCCACCATAAGTTGCTTCAAATTTATCCGAATGAACAAATCTTAAATATCCTTCAGGTGCCAACCTTAACATCAATTCTCCAAAAGTCACTACCTTTTTCATTCTCATTTCCCTCCTAAATTACTGTATTAAGTGTATTCCAAAGCCATTCACTTCTTCTTTTAGGTAAATAGCTTTTAGAATTTCGCTTGCATCATATTTTGCTGTTGATTCGTCGAACATAAAACCTTTGTGTTTGAGATAATTAACAGCTCTATCAATATAATTTGTTTTAATTGCTATGTGTCCATGTGTTCCCTTATAAGGTGTCTTCATAACCTCAATCATATTATCTGCAAATATTGAACTGTTTCCGTTTTTGAGTTTTAAACTAAACAAACCTGAAATCTCTGATGCAACCTGACCTGCCTGTTCTTCGTTTTCACAGTTTATACCTACATGTGCAAGCCTAAAACCAAGCATATTTTCTATTGCTTCCCTTGCAAGATCTGTAACCTTTTCAAAGTCTCCTGATTTTATAAGATTTCCCGGCACCATCCAGCTTCCTCCGCAGGCAATAACATTTGGGAAGGATAGATAATCATTAAGGTTGCTTGTATTAATTCCTCCGGTAGGCATAAACTTTATATTACCAAACGGTCCTGCAAGAGCCTTGAGCATTTTGATTCCACCTGACGTTTCTGCTGGGAAAAACTTCACCACATCCAACCCGAGCTCTATAGCCTTCTCAATGTCACTTGGACTTGTGCAACCCGGCGTTATAGGTATCTGTCTTCTCATACAGTGCTCAACCACTTTTGGGTTCAATCCAGGACTTACAATAAATTGAGCTCCTGCATTAACTGCCTTGTCCACCTGTTCCGTTGTAAGAACTGTACCTGCACCTATAAGCATGTCAGGCAACTCCTTGCTAATTCTCGCAATCGCCTCTTCTGCTTGTGCTGTTCTAAAAGTAATTTCGGCGACAGGAATTCCGCCCTTATATAGAGATTTTGCAAGAGGTACTGCCTTTTCAATATCCTCAATTTTGATAACTGGAACTATACCTATTAAAGATATTTTACGAATTATATCATGCATAATTGACCCTCCTTATTTTTCTGTATCTCGTTTCCATATAACAGGCATATGACACAGAGTAGCATCTATGCCGTTCAAGGTTTAGATGTTGCTGATGTATTCAATCATTATTTCTATACGATCTGAATAATAGCTTTATTTTGTTCCATTATTATCGAAATACATACGACGTAATACGTATGATGTATTTTGGTATAATATTACCATTTATCATGCTATATTGTCAATATTTTTCTTATAATTCTGTAATTTTTCAGTTATTTTTTCTATTTTACTGTTTTTTTAACATTTATACATCATACCTGTCTTCTCCTTGCTATTTATCTAATAAAAAAAGTTAACCCTCAAAAAACAGGATTAACAATTAAAGAAAGGGATTAAAATGTATCTTTTTCTATTTTAAAAATCAAAAATCTACCAACATCCAAAACCAATACAGGTCTTAAATGTTATTATTAATATATCCCTATATCTTAATTATAATAGTTCTTTATTTTCACTGTTGGTAAGCAAAAATCAGGAAGCATTTTGCACTGAGAAGCTATTCACTCACGGTTATGCCGAATCAAAAGTAATTGCCGGGAGTGCCAGGTGAGACGAGGGTTGCTGCTAATTAATTCATTTATCACAGAAGAACCATCAAAATATAAAAAATTACTATACCTTCCATTACTTTTTAAAAAATGGGTGTTAATTTTCAAGAACAACTTCTTTAAAGTATCACTTTAAAATCCAACTACTATTTTAGGAATAGTTAAGTTCCAAATTGAGTTTTTGGTACACACCAGAGGATTTTAACAGTGTCTTTAAATACCAAAGTCACCGCATATGGGCAGCAGCTTGAACCTTAACTATAATTTGGTAATAGTTAATTATTGAGAGAGGGGGCGGCTTCTCGAGAAGCCGATACAGAACTTATTCATCTTTATGACCATAACTATAAAGGATGTATGGAGTTTCATCACATTTCTAATTTAAATCAAAATCTATTTCATGTTTTAAAATTTCTTCTATTTTCTTTTCAATATTATCTAGATCAATTCCTGCTTCTTTTTTTATGCTTTTTCGAAGCATTGGTCCAACAGATTGCACATCGTCTAATATATCTTGCAATAATTCTAACGCAGCTGTTGCCTCCATCACTTCTCTAGGTGTTTTTACGATGTTTGCCAAAATAGCGTTTTCTGTTCGGGAAGCTATCATGGGATTTTTCATTTCTTCTATATATACATGGGTCCTTCTACCGGGTCCACGATCATCTTCTATCGGTTCAAGCGCTACAATCCGATCTGAACGTACAAATTTACCATATCCAAGTGCTACAATAATGTTATCCTTTACCTCCAAACCTTTCACCTCTCTTTTTTATTAAATTCAGACAATTACCTATCTATGCTAATTTGCCTTAATATATTTATTTTATAGTATCTCCATAAAACAAACAAAGCACTCCAAAATTTACAATATCTTCAAACATTTATAAAGCAATTTTATTTTATAAAAGCAAATACTATTTTATATGGAGGTGATACAATGAAAGCAGCAAAATTTAAACTCACTGGTGATGCAAAAAAGCAAGCCAAATCTATTCATGATTCTATCGTTCAACTGAATGGCATAAATGCTGTAAGGATAGATTCATTTGCCAATACTGTCACTGTCGATTATGATGATCATAAAGTATCATCATCTGATATTCAATCTACACTAAAACAAAATAATTATATTTAATATTGTAACATTTGATATCCATAAGCAAGTTTTAGGAAGGCTTGCTTATGATTTTTATATAAAAAGCACTCATTTTCGAGTGCCTTTAGAAGACATTTAAAATTTATTTGCTTCTCTGTTTAATCAATTTTAATCATTTACCATTGAAAGCTTATACATTTTAAATAAAATATTGTAAAGCATATCTACTCGTTTTTCCTTAATATTTCTACAAATTCTTTTGTAGCTCTATTTGTTTCCTCCATTTTTTCTTTTAGCTGATGGAATTGGTCTGATATCCTATGATCTTTTACTGTTCCGTTATTATCAGAAGTTAATAGTAGATCTATGCTGGTGACATATTCCATGTTATTCAGATTGTTTTTATCAATACCATTCACCTGATGAATGATTTCCTGAAAATTTCTTTTATCTTCCATTCCTCTACATCCTTTCTCTTTTTCATTGATATAAAATTCTCTAATTCTATTATTTTAGCGGTTCTTACTCATTTATATTTTTTGAGTATTGAATAAATGTTATTCATAGAATTTGTTCATTATCAGTCAATATCAAATCCATAAATCGATTCAAATCAGAAGTTGGTATATTGCAAGTAAAGTTCTCACATACGTAAGCTGTTGCTGCATTATCCAGCATCCTTTGATTCTTAACAAAAGGTGCTAATTTATATAACTCTTCATTACCATCATTTAGAATTACGCTGGCAAATGGCAAGAATTGCTCATTTATCTTCATTAGCATTTTTTGCGTATCTTCCCCAGTTCTATTTCCTGCAATAACGATCTCCTTTGTAGGTACACTCGCAAATAGATATGCCATCATGAAATGTGTATAAGCATTAGGATTTTGCTTGATATTCCCTCCAAAGGTATGAAATTGAGATAATGCTTTTTCCTCTAATTCTTGATTTCCTGTAATTCTTGCAAGTCTTAACATATTCATGGTAGCTACAGAGTTCCCTGAAGGAGTGGCCCCATCATATATTTCTTTGGGTCTTATAACTAATTCTTCGCTGTCACTGCCAGAAATGAAAAAACCCCCTTCCTTTTCATCCCAGAAGTAATACAGCATATCTTGATTCAACGCCACAGCCTGTTCAAGATAGATTGGATCAAAGGTAGTCTCATATAATTCGATCAATCCCCAAATTAGAAACGCATAATCATCAATCGTTCCAATATAAGCTGCCTCTCCATCTCGATATCTTGCCATGAGTCGTCCATCTTCTCTTACCAAATGATTCAAAATAAACCCTGCAGCTTTTTTTGCAGCATGAACATAAGCCACATTATTCTGCACCCTTCCCCCATAGGCCATAGCAGCGATCATCAATCCATTCCATGCAGTAAGAATTTTATCATCTTTATGTGGGTGAATTCTTTCGAGTCGATGCTCAAACAGTTTATCCCGCCATTCATCTAGTTTTTCTTCTAACGCCGTATCCTCTTCAATATCATCTAAGGAAGTACCAATCAAATTGGGTATATTCTTTCCTTCAAAATTGCCTTTCTGTGTTATGTCATAGTATTTACAGAATACAGTACCATCTTGCTTTCCTAGAATTTTTTCGATCTCTTGTGCATCCCATACATAAAATTTTCCTTCTACCCCTTCTGAATCTGCATCTTCTGCAGAATAAAAACCCCCTTCTATAGCAGTCATATCTCTTAAGACATAGGTGAAAATTTTATCTGCAATTTGACTGTATCGATTGTTTCCTGTCAATTGATACGCTTCTAAATAAGTAATTGCAAGCAATGCATTATCATACAGCATTTTCTCAAAATGAGGAACGAGCCACTTTTGATCTGTAGAATATCGAGAAAAACCTGAGCCAATATGATCAAAAATTCCACCTTGATACATACTATCCAATGTCTTTTCTACCATTGCTAAAGCCTTTTTCTTCCCTGTAGCTTTATAATACCTCAATAAAAAAGAGAGATTATGAGATGTAGGAAATTTAGGGGCATCTCCAAATCCACCATATATAGGATCAAAAAAATGTCTCAATTCCTCATAGGTTTCATGAATTATTTCCTTGGAAATATTTGATTTTACATTGGAAACAACAGAATCTTTCACTGCCTGCTGAATCTCTTGGCTTGATTTTTGAATTTCATCTTTTTTGCTTTTCCATATGTCCGCAAACCTTTGCAAAATGTCCATTAACCCTGGCTGTCCGTACTTGCTGGTTTTGGGAAAATAAGTTCCTGCATAAAAAGGTTTTTTATCGGGTGTCATAATGATGGTTAAAGGCCATCCACCATGCCTCGTTAAAGCTTGACAAAAGGACATGTAGATTGCATCAAGATCAGGTCTTTCTTCTCGATCTACCTTGATCGAGACAAAATCATCATTCAATGCCTTCGCTACCGCTTCATCCTCAAAGGACTCACGTTCCATTACATGACACCAATGACAAGTTCTTTTGTGAAACTAAGTCAGCTATACCCAATAGATAGAAAGATAGGTTTATCTTCTTGTTTTGCTTGGTCAAAAGCTTCACTACTCCATGGATACCAATCTACAGGATTATAGGCATGTTGCAGTAAATATGGTGATTTTTCATGGATTAATCTATTGGGTTGTCTGTTCTTAGTCATAAAGCATCACCTCCTTGTTATATTTAAAATTTTCTATACTTACTTACCTTTATATTTTCTCCGATTATATCTACCCTATTCTTTTGGAATAATATTTTTAATGGTGGATAGATGACAGAATAAAACAGCTACTAAATGACATGAGGGATACGATGTAATGAAAATGATAAGATGATTATATTGACAGATACAGAAGATTTAGCAAAATGTTTGTTAAGGGATTAATTTAATACAAATTGAACAGGGGAGCGTCCCCTGTTCAATTCATTGGAATTTAAGGCTTTAAGAAATCGCTTCAGAGCCAATAGTATAGTTCCAGCCCGCCGATGTTTTCTTAGCAGTGCAGTCGATGTAAAAGTATGCGCCAAGTCCGCTGCGCCATTTTCTGGCATCGAAGGTGAATCTGCCACCTGACAGCTCTGTATCTTTAATGGTGAAAAGCAATCCCTTTTTAAAATACAGTTTATCTTTGTCGATGTAGCCCTGCTCACACAGCTCTTCGAAGGTGCCTTTCATGGTTTGCTTCTTGTAAGTATTGCCTAGTAGATAAATAAATGCGATCTTTTCTGTCTGGCTCAGATTTGAAACGCCAGTAAGGTCAAATGCTAGAATTTCAGCACCACTGTTCAATCCGGAATCTACCGCATATAAATCATCCACCACTGTCTTGTAGAGCCCTACAATATCATCACCCTGTTCCTTAATATATATATCCGTTATACCTCCAAGCTCCATTGGAAAACTTTCCTGTATGCTGCCGTCATAGGCTACATCCACAAGCATCCCTCGCCGCAAAACGCTACTATCTAGGGTACTTCCATCAGCTCTGATAATATCTGTTTTATCTACATTTACGCTGTAGATACCCCCTTGATCCGCATTTTCTGTCATGTCTGCTAGTAAAATAGATGTTCCATCGATGTCCATGACCTTTGCCGTCAAAATTCTACTTTTACTCTCCTCTGTTCTATTAGCATTACGCCCATTCAAATCCATTGTCCACTGCGAACAAGCTGCAAGAGCCAATCCCATCACAAAGACCAGTAGCACCATGCTGTATCTTTTCATTTCAAATTCCTCCATTTATTTTGAACTTATCAATTCATTCGACGTATTACACACATATTAAGTTCCCTTAAATAAGTCACAGCTTTTTGAATTGTAATACTACAGCGTATTCTTCATTTTGAATGTGCAAAAAATGATTACTGTAATCCATTTCAAAATTAACAATAGAAGAATGGATATCAATACTCCGTAAGAGATGAATAGTACAAATAGAATAATTCTTCAATGTACAAAATCGAATCAATATGTTTTGGATCATAGGAAACTGTATCTTTTTGCTTAAATAAACAGGTAGATTGTCCACATACAAATTCAATGTCCTATTCTCTATAGGAATCAATAAGTCAACATCTTCCCCCACATCTCTCACCACTCTTATTTCAAAATCACTTTCCATATAAAAATTTCCATTGGTATAAATCATCTGCTATCTCCTCCTATTTTTAAAAGGCACTTCATCTCTTATATGAATCGCTACATCCGGCTTATCCGTTATCAATGCGTACACTTTTTTCTCTTTTATTAATTTCTTCATGAGCTTTTCATCATTCACAGTCCATACAAAAACAGGTTTTTGACAGCATCGGACTCTTTTTAAGAAACCCAATTGCAGCAATCTCCAATTCGGTGCTAAAAAATCAGCTCTTGCCTTGAAACATCGTATCATTGGAAATAATTCAGCTATTCTCGTGAAAAGGAGAAATTTAGATTTTCCCTTACCTAGAAGTAAACCTGCTGTTACTTGGGGAAAGATACTTTTAATTTGTTTAATGGATACATCGTGAAATGAAGTCATGACAAATTCATCCTCTTTATAATATTTTTGTACCAGTTCTATCACTTCGCTTTCATATCCTTTTTCTTTCAGCTCCACATCTAACATTATTTTCCCTACAGTTATTTTCAATATCGCTTCCAGCGTTGGAATTTGAAAACCATGTTTCTGAGAACATCGAAGTACCTCTTCATAGGTTATTTTCTCAATTGGCTGGTCATCTATTTTTTCATCATGAAAGACAATGAACACACGATCTTTTGTTCTACGAACATCCAATTCAATCATATCTGCTCCGATTTCAATAGCTTTTTGATATGCCTCTAACGTATTTTCTTTTGTATGTGTGCAGGCGCCTCTGTGCGCTATGATATATGTCATGTCTATAGCTTTTCTCCTTTCAAAAAACTTATTTACTCATAATATACAATGAAAAACGAAAAACAACCAGCTCCCTTCAGAAAAATATTACAAGCCATATTTTCAAACTAACTTAAAAAGAAAGAGAATCCAATGAATTGTCCAAAATCACGTATTAAAAAACAATAATTGGGAAGGATTTAATATAAAATGCTACTCTCCCTTAGATAGTATTTTTTATCTGTTTTCATGCATTCGTCTTTTATTAATCCTATAAGGAAGTGTTGTTTTGAAAAATATCATTCGTTATTTGAAAAGCCTTTTTATTAATCCTTTTCATAAAGAACACAATCTATCCTATAAGAAAGTACATCATGATGACGTAAAAACATCCATTTCTAAAGATCTCGATAAAAATTTAAATTATATTTCTGGTGTTTTAGGCGAAAATAACGGTATTATCACAGAAAAGTTTCTATTTGTAAATGCTAACCAAATGGCTGGCATAGTGTATTTAGAAAAAATGGCGGATTTATCAACTATACGTACTCTCTTATCAGAGTATTTAAACAGTGAAAAACAGGACGCTACTTGTATACAAAACAGTAAATCTACAGATCTTAAACTGAAGATGAAGGAATTTTTTAGAGGTGTACCTATACAAGAAACCAAGGGATTAGAAAAGGTATGTGAAGCCGTATTAAAAGGGCATACTTGTCTTTTGGTGGATGGCATCAATGAAGCCACCCTTATCAACACACGAAAGTTTGACACGAGAAAAATTGAAAAACCTGAGATTGAATCAACGATTTATGCGCCTAAAGAGGCTTTCGTTGAAGATGTTGAAACAAATTGCATGATGGTAAGAAGGAGACTACCGACTCCTACATTTAAACTTGAGGCTTTTACAATAGGAAGGCTATCCCAAACATCCATAAGACTTGGATGGTTAGAGGGAATCGCAAATGAGAAGATCATTGAGGAAGCGAGACGAAGAATTGCAAGAATCGATATCGATTGTATTCATAATATCGCCATGTTGGCTGATTTTATTGAAGACAATCCAAAATCCTTATGGCCTCAATATAAATTAGTAGAAAGACCTGATGTGGTTGCATATAACTTAAGCTGTGGACAATTTGCTATTTTTTGTGACGGCAATCCATTTGTCCTTATTGCTCCTACCGTGATTACACAGCATATACAAACGATGGATGATTTTTCCCAAAAACCCATTGTGGGAACTTTATTAAAAATATTTAGAATAAGTGCTTTTATGATATCTACATCCATATCCTCAATATATATATCTTTTGTTGCTTATCATCATGGCATTATTCCTCCACATCTAGCACTGCATATTTCTTTAGGTCGAAAAGATGTCCCCTTTCCCACCATTATTGAAATATTGCTGCTTACTTTTGCTGTAGATCTTTTGCGAGAAGTGGGAAAAAGATTACCGGGAAATATTGGTTCCGCTACGAGTATATTAGGGGCGGTTGTCATTGGTCAGGCTGCTGTAGAAGCTGGATATGTAAGTGCTGCAGTCATTATCATTGTTGCTATAGGGGCGATATCCTCATATTCCATTCCTTCAGAAGCCCTATACAACAGCAATCGAATTACCAATTATTTTTTGATTTTGTTATCCGGAGTGCTAGGTATCTATGGTGCCGCTTGGGGAATGATTTTAATCCTTTGGAGAATCACTACCCTAAGATCCTTTGGGATTCCTCTTTTTTATCCTATTGCCCCAATCGATTTTTATGGTATGCGTCAGGTATTTACCCGAATGCCTATGTGGAAAAAAAATAAACGTCTAAAATTATTTGCACCTACTAACAAGTATACTATGGACAAAAACATTCGTCTAGAAAGACCCGGAACGAGAAATCCTAAAAAAGAGGAATAAGATAGAGAGGTGTTATTTTGAGAACAAAAGAATATATCTCGGGGTTACAATTTTGTGCAATATTGTATGCAGCAATAGGGGGCATCTATATTATTTTGCACAATATGTTTATAGAATTATCCGGTAGAGCAAGTGGCGTTGCAGAACTGCTTTCTACAATATTATTAGTTCCTTTATTGTTTTGGATCCTCTATATCGGCAGTCAGATGCCGGGAAAAACAATTTTTGAAATCATAGAAACAACCACTAGACCTTGTATTGCTAGAATACTAGCTTTTTTATATAGCATCCTACTTATTTTTTTATTTTTACTTTGGCTCAACTATTTTACGACTTTAATCAATATTTTTTTATTACAAAGAACTCCTCCATGGATTATTAACTTCTCCACCATTTTGTTAGCTGCACTTATTGCAGGTAGCGGTGCTGAGGTTTGTGGAAGAATGGCCATTATTTTGTATTTAGTGGACAATTTAATTTTCCACCTAGGCTCTTTGATTGTTTCTGTAGATCAAATGGAGCTTCGTAATCTGTTCCCCATTTTTATTGGACAACACTCCCTATCAAAGGGAATCTATTTTGGACTGGGGGCAGGATCCGTAGGGGTTTTGATGGCAATGATATTCATCGCCTTTCTGAAAAAACCTCAGAAAAATTACACTCTTATTTTGAGCGCAAATATTTTATCAGGAATCATATTCATGCTAGCTGTAGCCTCTATTTATGGTATTTTAGGAGTTCATGAAGGGACGCGCATTGCGTTTGGTTCTGTCAATGTCATACGCCTTTTTAAGGCAGGGGATTTTGTACAAGGATTAGAAATATTTACCCTATTATCTTATTTTGCATGGGCATATTATTATTTGCCTATTTTATTGGTATGCGCCTCTAGGGGAATTTTACAGATTTTCAATTACAAAGGCTCTCGGATCAATATGGTATGTATTTCTTTGCTTATTTTTGTTGCATCTTTTTTTATAGAAAATTATAACAAAGTACTTTATTATCTAGAGTTTTTCTCTACCTATATTTTCTTACCCTTTTGCATCGTGGTGATGATTATTGTTTCAATAAGTTTATGGCTATGGAAAAAGAAAATCAATAAAAGAGGTGTTAAAGAATATTGAGAACACAGCATATGAAGCATTTTTATCAAGCAAACAAAATAAATGTTATTGCACTGTGTATATTTTTTATTCTCATATTAACAGGATGCTGGGATTATACAGAGTATGAAGATATGCTGCTGATTAATGCCATAGGGATTGATATAGAACCCAATGAAAATGACATTACTTTAACCATAGCTT
Organism: Clostridiaceae bacterium 35-E11; assembly: GCA_038396625.1. GTDB lineage: Bacteria > Bacillota > Clostridia > Peptostreptococcales > Thermotaleaceae. The sequence continues at coordinate 1,229,132 of CP121688.1, read as the reverse complement.
ATCCACGCACTTCCCCTTCAGTAGAAAAAAGCAAACCAGGGGGCAGTAGTGAAGGAGAGATAAAAGACATTGTATTTACAGCCTATGGAAAAACCATCCCAGAGGCTGTAGATCACATGCAGCAAATGATGAGTAGAGAGATTTTTCTCGGTTACACTTCCATCGTGATCGTAGGCAAAAAAGCAGCCATTGCCCATATAGAAAAGATATTAAACTATATTGACACTTCCCCTACGATGCGTATGTCCTCACGCATTATTGTTACTCCAGGCAAGGCTTCAGACTTACTCAGCATTGTCAATACCTATGAAGAGAAAAGTGTTAGCAATTCATTAAATGAGATTTTTAATACAACAGAAGATACAGGCGCTACTTTCCCCATTATGTTAAAAGATTTTTATAGTGCACTTTCTATTGAGGGATACGAACCCGTAGCTTCAACCGTCAGTGTTAAGAAATTAATTACACAAAAAAATGAGGTGCAAAACGAGACACATCAAGGGATGATAAAACGTTTTGAGGGAGAAGTAGAAATAGATGGTTTGGCTCTATTTAATGGATTTAAACTTGTGGGATGGTTAAATGCAAAGGAAAGTAGAGGTTGGGGCTTAATCATGAATAAAAAGGTCCAAGATTTTACAAGTATTCATGTTTCAGAAAAAGAGTATTTGACCTACCGCATCTTAAAAAACACATCAAAAACAAAAGTACACATCGATGATGATTTATCTATCGATGTAAATATAAATGTCAAATGCTCTATTGATGAATTAAATCTTACCGATGACTTTAATGACCCTGCTGTGGTGCAAAAGATCGAAGAAAGCATTGCGGCTGCAATCAAAGAAAATGTCGAAGCTACTGTAAGAAAAGTGCAAAAAGAAATTAGGGCGGATGTATTTGGGATGGGATTTCAAACCTTTAGACAGTATCCTAGAGAATGGAATCAATTCTATAAAACTCATTGGAAGGACATTTTTCCAAATATCCCTATTCATATTCATGTAGAAGCAAAGGTTTTACATACAGGCTATATCAATGAACCTTTACAAGAACAATAAAAAAGTATTGCTTATTCTTATAGAGGGCAGTGGAAAAAGAAAAAAGCTATAAACATGTTTTCTGCGTCACCTATAACTCTATTTCATCGTGCCGATAGAGTGAATTTCAGCCTTAACATTTACTAACGTTTCAATTTGGGGAAAAATCTCATGCCATTGATCTTGAATCTCTTCCCAATATCGGTAATTTTTTTTCTTTATCGGCACATTAAAATGAAATACATCTGCACCAAAATTTTTTTGAACATATTGAATCGTGCTTATCATCCTCTTTTTCAGTTCTGTTTCTGCAATGTTTTCCACTTTTTTAATAAATGTTTCATCCAAAGCTGACCCGTGATGAGCATCCATTCTTTCCGCCAAATCAAAAGAAACATTCACATCAATCTTTATTTTTATTGTATCTTCCTGTATAATGGCTGTCTTTTTTGTTTTTGCTTTTTTTACTTCTAAAGTAACCATTCCCTCTTCATTGGGCATAGACAATACCAGTACCCCTCCCTTTACCGCATCTCTGATCCACTTAAGATAAATTGTATCCACTTCCCCAAGCCATCCCACAAGCTTATCTCCCTTAAAAACTCCACATCCTGCATCCTTAATTTCATCCTCTGTTGCTATAACTCTGGGAAGAACAAAATCTGAATTCTGATGAATACTCTCTGCTACTGCACCTAAATCCGTTATATGTAATAGCCGTGATGTTCTATCGGCATTATGGGGTAGTTCTGCTAAATAAAACGAAGAAAAATCTGCAATTTGGGGCTTTACGTCCAATATCTTCTTGGCTTCCTGGGGCGTCACAACCAACCTCGTTCTTCTTCTCATCTCATGGTCTCTTAAAAAGATATCCAAGACATGACTTAGTCCCTTCTTCGCCACATCCTCATTCATGATAATTGCTTGAAGATGTTCATAATAAGGTGGAAATTCTAGACGAGTAGAAAATTCTCGATTTGCCTCCATAAAGGAATTTCCTCTCATAGTAGCATCCCAAACAGCCTCTTTACCTGCACCTCCATCACCTCCCCCTCCTGCACCCGAAGGCTTATTTTTGATATTAGCTAGTATAGGTAACTGCAGGGTATAGGCATACTTGGGTTCTCCTTTTTGCAAGGGCATTTGCTCTAATTCCCTTTCACTGAGATAATTTTCTTTTTCTTCGTGCCCTCTTGGAATAGGCTGTGCTTTATCAATGGCAATACCCAATATATAGCCCCTATCCTGTATTTCTTCACTATCCCAACATCCCGTTAATATAATGGTTGTACATAGTAACATCAGAATCTTGTTATTTCCCATGGCTTTTCTTCCTTTCTTTAAAAACGGTCAATAAAACTAAAAGTGGGATAAACCCTAGCGTAAGTGTTCTACCAACGTAGCTTATATATCTTTCAAAAACTTCTTGCTGTACCACATTCTGAGGAAGCATTGAGATGATTGCTATAAGGATTACCTGCCCATAATGTAGAAACTTATCTTGCCATGTTCCTTTTTTCACTTGAATCCATGCCCTTATGTTTTGATCGTTTACATACAAAGACAATACTAAGGCAAAATAAATACTGATGATCCATAGGGTTACCAACAAGCTTTCTGCTCTTTCAAAAAGTTGATACTCCAGTTAAATGGATTTTGCTAAAGTAACAGTAGGATACAGCATCCTACCCATTTCTGCATCTCCAAATACCAGGATACAAAGCAGTACCACATTGAAATAAATAATAGATGGAATAGATATCCCTACTGTAACCCATCTTTTTACACTCTCTCGTTCCTTAAAATAGGGCATAAGATATGTAATAAGGGTAAAACCATATAATGCATCTAATACTTCTAAAGAACCTTCAAATACAGGTAATATCCCTAAACCAAAGGGATTCATGAAATTTTCTGCATCTACTCTGCTTAGGGGCAATAGCATGATGAATATTATAGACAATAAAACTGGAGGAATTAGAATATTTATTAAGGATGTAATGACTTTGAGTCCTAAATTAAATGTATAGAAAGCAACCCCCAGCATCACCATGGCAATCACCATAGAAGGAGTCTGAGGCAATAAGTACATCTTAATGGTGTCTTCAAACAAACGCATGCCTAGGCCTGCAGCACCCAAAGTATTGATACTGATTAATAGAATGCCTAGGGGCCCCAAAAACTTTCCATATAAACTCAAAACAATTTCAGAACCATTTTTCTCTGGGTGCTTGATCCCGAGCCAATACATCATAAAGGACAGAATGAAAATGGTGGCTGTGCCTATTAAAACCGAAACCCATGCCCCCAATTTTGTATGTCCTGCTAAATCTCTAGGTAGTGTCAATAACCGCACCCCTAAAAGAGAAATGATGAGAAAAGTTGTCATATCAATACTACTGAGTTCAAATTTACGTCTATTTCTCATCCTGATCCTCCCTTTTGCTGTTCTTATGAGCTATTCTAATGGTGTCTTGAGGCTTTAATGATTCTGGTCTTTTTTCCATATAGGAATAAGGCACCTTAATTACAGTATCTTTTAAATCATTTAAGCGCCAAGGAGAGAAGTCCTCAAAATATCCAATGCCAAAACTTTCGATAGATGCCATATGGGCTAACACCGCCAAGCCTAGCATAATGATGCCAAAGAAGCCTAGGGTTGAACCCGCCACAACAAAAGGAATACGCAGTACTCTACTGCTTAGATTGATGCTATAGCTTGGCAAAGTAAAGGAAGCAATGGCTGTAAAGGCTATAATGATCGTAACAATGGGACTAACAAGTCCTGCCTGAACTGCAGCTTGCCCAATTACAATCCCCCCTACGATACTGACCGTTTGCCCAATGGATGGGGGTAGCCTCAAGCCTGCCTCTTGCATAATTTCTATGATGGATTCCATAATAAATACCTCCATAAAACTTGGAAAAGGCAAGGCCACCCTTGTGGCTATAATTGTCAAAGCAAATGTTGGGGGAAGCATTCCTGGATGAAAATTGGTAATGGCGATATAAATGCCAGGCAAAGTCGCCGATAAAAAAAAGCTGATATATCGGGTAATTCTAATCAAAGACGCTATAATGGGCATTTCATGGTAATCATCCGGTGCATCCATATACATGGAAAATGTAGATGGTCCCAATATAGCAAAAGGAGACCCATCTACCAAAATGGTAATTCTTCCTTCTGCAATGGCTGCTACCGCTTTATCCGGTCTTTCAGTATGGATCATCTGTGGAAAAATGGTCCAGTTTTTGTCTTCAATAAGCTGAGATAAATGACTGCTGTCAATGAGGGTGTCTACATCGACTTCTTTGATCTTATCCCTCACTTCCTCCACGAGTCCATCCATGGCAACGCCCTTAAGATATACCAATGCCACATCGGTTTTACTTCTTCGTCCTACTTTCAATGTCTCTATTGCCAAGTTGGGGTCACGAAATTTTCTTCTAATTAAAACAATATTGGTTTTTAAGGTTTCGATAAAACTATCCTTAGGCCCCTTTACATTCAGTTCCGTGGTAGGTTCATCAATTCCTCTGCTCTCCCAACCCTTGCTGCCAATAATTAATGCCTTTTTTTCTCCTTCCATAAATAATAGGGTATCCCCTGATAATAATTGAAGCATCAATTCATCGAAGGTCTCTGCTGCATAGATTGCTGAAACGGCAACAAAGCTTTCTTGCACTTCTTTTAGGGATAAATTTTTTCCATAATTTTCTGTAGCCATGTCTATCATTATCGATTTGATTAAATGGTCATTTACAAGGCTTCTATCCACCATTCCATCCACAAAGACAAGCATCAATCTTTGTTGAGTCTCTCGTATCGTCATGTTTCTAAAAACAATATCTTTGGTATCTTTAAAGATTTCCTGAAGGTATTGTTGATTATTTTGGAGGTCCTTTGATACACCCTTTCTTTCAAATTCTTCATATTTGAAAAGCTTTTCTTCATCTTTTACACCTTTTTTAATAAGGCTTCTAATTCGATCGAATAAATGCAGATGCTCCCCCTCCTTTTTAAAATATATGATTGCTTTGATGGGGTTTCTTTTCTTGGTATATGATGTAAATTAAATATAGACTCAATATATTTTCTTCCATAAAGAAGAGATTTTATACGCATTATAAAAAGACAAAATCTATATTCCTATTATTCACAATACACAACCAAACCCATTGCAAAATTCCATGCATTTATCAAATGAAAAAAAGAGAGGATCTAAAAACCCTTAAGGCTTCTAAAACCCTCTCTTCTCTTTGCTTTTTTATTGATTAAAACTAGATTTTACTTGTTGAATTTCTTCTGGTCTAGCCTGTGCAGCAGATTGATAGTATCCTTTTTGTTCTGCCATTTGATAAAGTTCATATTGACTTTGTTCACAATTATTTCTTATTTGTTGAATGGCTTGTCTAAGTTGCTGATTGCTTGCCTGGGCTATCACATTTGCATAACCCGTAATGCTACTATTTAGCATTGAAAGTGTATCATTTACCATATCTTTTTCTTTCATGCAGTATACCTCCTTTATCCTAAAAATGATAATAACTGTTGTTTAGTGTTTTGTGCATCTTGCGCTGATTTTTGAAAATACTGCTTAATTTGGGGGTCAGTAGCCTGTTGTGCATAATTTGATAACTTCTGATAAGCTGTTTCATGTGAACCAATAAGATGTCTCAAGTTTTGAAGTTCAAGTTCATTTAATTGTGCCATATTTCCACTCCTTTATTTTAAATTTTCATGCTTATTATTTACCTTTAAAATAAATTTATTCGTGATATATTTAGCTTTTATTTTTATATACTGTACCCATACTTTTCAAATAGATATATTCTAAGAGGAGATTTTTACCTCCTCTTTAAAGATAGCGATTCTACTCCATATTTTATTATCCGAATAAAACTAATATTCGATTTGCCCCTGTACGCTTCATGCTCTATATCCTTCATCATAAATTGTTGCTATGCCATTCCTATTGCATGACAGGCAATTTGAAAGCACGAATTTGCATGGACTTCAAACCCTATCCAATTTAACTACTCATAACCTTTTCTAATAAAGGAAATCCTATAATTAAATTCTTTTGAAGAAGGTGAGAAAAATAATGTATAAGCCAAGCTATCTGAAATTATTAAAAAGTGGAGAATTGAAGGATCGAAGCAATAAACTTAAAGCTATGTTAGAGAACTGTGTGCTGTGTCCTCATCAATGTCAAGTAAATAGATTAAAGGGAGAACGAGGTTATTGTAAAACTTTAAGTAACGCGGTTGTATCAGGAGAAGAAGTACATTTTGGAGAAGAGAAGGAATTAATAGGTACATATGGTTCAGGTACCATTTTCTTTTCTCATTGTAATCTAGCATGTGTATTTTGCCAAAACTATGAAATTAGCTACTGCGGTGCGGGGCAAGAGATCACTACTGAAGAATTAGCAGATATGATGCTCTATCTACAAAATAGAAAATGTCATAATATTAATCTTGTTTCTCCTGGACATATTGTTCCACAGATTGTAGAGGGAATTTTTCTTGCTGCAAAAAAAGGATTATCTATCCCCATTGTATATAATACCAATGGATATGATTTAACAGATACCTTACGGTTATTAGATGGCATTATAGACATCTATATGCCTGATATAAAGTTTGCAGACGACCAAATTGCTAAAAAGTATTTGGGCGTAAAAAATTACTACACCATTACGAAAAATGCTGTAAAAGAAATGTATAGACAGGTTGGCAGCCTAACAACAGATGAACACCATATCGCCTATCGCGGCCTAATGATCCGTCATCTGGTTATGCCTCAAAATATCGCAAACACAAAAAAAATCATGCAATTTATAGCCGATGAAATTTCTAAAGATACCTATGTAAATATCATGGCCCAGTATTATCCAGCCCATAAGGCATATGGGTTTGAAGAACTAAAAAGAGGTATTACAAGACAGGAATTCTCTCGCGCTATTGCATCAGCAAGATCATTAGGGTTAAATAATATAAAAACGTTATGAAAAAGGCAATTTCATTGGAATAACTCTATACACGTTACAAATAGTTGTTCTTCTATATACGCCTAAACCTTCCATATATTCATAGAAATACTATCTATAAATTCATCTTTTAAAGACAATATTAATAGATAGTTGGATTTGTATAATAGAAAAGGATGTGAAAAAAAAATCTTATGGAATTGTCACCTAGACTATATCACCTGTTTGTACGTCCACCATTGCTCTCAAAATTCTACTTTAATCGAAGACTGACGACCCTTTTATCTCCTTTTTCTTTTCAAAACAAATTTGTTTTGGATTTTGGTTGTGGGATTGGATCAAGCAGCTTTATGTTTCAACCTAATTATTATATGGGAATTGATTGTGATGAAAGAAGAATAGCATATGCAAAATATTTATATTCCAACTACAATTTCATCACATCAAAAGACAGCGAACTATGTATTGAAAATAATAGTATAGATTACGTGTTGATCATGGCTGTTTTACACCATATTCCTTCTATTTCTGTAACAAAATATTTGCAAGAATTTCAAAGAATATTAAAACCTAATGGTCAAGTCATTGTGATTGAGCCATGTTTTTATGAGGGCTCATATCTTCGCAACTGGTATATGTCTTGTTTTGATAAGGGAAATTATATTCGTAGTGAAATGGATTATTTAAATCTTTTTCATCAACAGAAATATACAACACACCTTATAAAAAAATTTAACAAGTGCTTTGTCTATAATGAAATTTTTTTTATCGCTAATCCCAAGACATAAGCAAACAAAGGAACATTTTATGCGTTCCTTTGTTACGTGTTTTTTTATGGTAGTCTTTCCCGTTTCCCATACGCACCCCAAACACCTCATGCTACTGCTGTTCTCTGATACATATTATGGGTTTATTTCTTTTTTCCTTTCTGTAGTATTCCTAGCAACAATAAGAACACATCTATCGTTGCTCCTTTTATTCATGTTTTTAAACTTATCGTTTCATTACCTGCATCATATTTTAGATAATCTTCAAAGTTTTCAACATCCATAGGTTTACTAAACAAATATCCCTGTACCATTTTGCATTTATGTTTTTTTAAAAATCTTAATTGCTGATTGGTTTCAACACCTTCTGCAATAATTTCTAGTCCTAAATTTCTCGCCATTGAAATTATTGCAGAAATAATTTTTGCAGCATTTCTGTCCTCATAAATATCTTTTATAAAAGATTTATCAATTTTCAACTTGTTGATGTCTAATTTCTTCAGCTTCCCCAGTGATGAATAGCCTGTTCCAAAATCATCTATGGCTAATTTCACACCCGTATCCATTAATATTTTTAAATTATGTATTATCTCTTCAACATTTGCCATATACACGGTTTCAGTAATTTCTAATTCTAGATAGCGCGCATCTAACCCCGTCTCTTTTAGTATTTTAATAACTTGTTCTGCAAAGTTTTTCTGATATAGCTGCTTCATCGATATGTTTACAGCTATAAATATAGGATTATATCCCTTTTCCTGCCATGCTTTATTTTGGGTACAGGCTTCTCTCATAACCCATTCTCCAATAGGAATAATCATACCGTTATTTTCTGCAATAGGAATAAATTTCATAGGTGACACAAATCCTAACTTCGGATGATCCCATCGCAACAATGCTTCTGCTCCTACAACCTTCCTATTATTTACATCTACAATAGGCTGATAATATAAAAAAAGTTCATTTTTATGCAAGGCATGACGCAAATGATTTTCCAACATAAAGGCTTCTTTTGCTTGTTCATCTAAAATTGGAGAATAAATCTCAATCTGATTATTTCTTAGTTTTTTTGCTCTATACATTGCCATATCGGCATTTTTTAGCAAAGTATTTGCATCTATTCCATCATCTGGGTATAGGGCTATCCCTACGCTTACGGATAAGTTTATTTCATACCCATCAATATACAATTCCTCTTTACATTTTTCTAAAACCTGATTTCCAGTATGTAGTGCATTGTTTATGTTTTTTACATGGGGCAATAATACGACAAATTCATCCCCACCAATCCTAGCCGCTATATCACATTTTTGAATATTTTCTTTTAACATTGCTGCAAAAGCTTGGAGCACTTTGTCTCCGATACTATGACCTAAGTTGTCATTGATTTTTTTAAAGCCATCCAAATCAAAGAATACAACTGCTAGTGGATTATGTGCTCTATTTTCCTTAGAGATTTCATATTCAAGGATATTTAAGAAATAAGGTCTGTTATGTAAATTTGTTAAACTGTCATAATATGCCAAATGTTTTATTTGATCTTCTTTTTCTTTATGTACTGTAATATCACTCAGAATGGCTGTAAAATGTGTTATATTCTCTTGTTCATCCCGTATTGAAAAAATATTTAACCACTGAAGATATATTTGTTCATCTTTTCTTTTGTTCCAAATTTCTCCTTGCCAGTTCCCTTTGTGGATAATCAACTTCCACATATTTTCATAAAATGCTTCTTCATGCTTTCCCGATTTTAAAATTCTAGGATTCTGCCCGATTACTTCATCTTCTGTATAACCTGTTATTTGCGTAAAAGCTCTATTGATCCATTCAATCTTTCCATTACGGTCAGTAATCACAACGCCTTCTGTATTGTTGTTATAAACCTCTGCAAATAGTTTTAGTTTGTCTTCTCGCATTTTTCTTTCTGTAATATCACTGTAGATGACATAAATCCCTATTTGCTCATGATTGTTGAAAATAGGATATCCCAGTAAAGCAGCATGTATCAATCTACCTGTCTTCGTGATTCTTACCACATCTCTTCTAATAAATCCTCCCTTTTCTATGGTATCCGTCATTAATCTAGATTCTTCATAAAAGTCTTTTGGACATACCACTTCTGTGATTCTTCTTCCCAAGACTTCTTTTAATGCATAGCCAAATAAAACTTCAAAGCCTTTATTGATGTTTACGATTTTTGAATGATTATCTAATAGTGCAATTGCCTCTGGGGAATTTTCAAATAACTGTTGAAAATATGATTTTTGAAGTTTTAATTTTTCCTCAAATATTTTCCTTTCAGAAATATCTCTCGCAATGGACAACATCACAGTTTTATTGAACAGTTCAAATACATGTGCATTGACTTCTACAGGTATCTTATTCTTATTCTTGCATACTTGGATTACTTCGAATTTGGCATGCCCAGTTTTTGAAATTTTTTCCATAGCGCTAGCATATCTTTTTAAGTCCTCTGCTAAGAGAATATCTTTAAAATTCATTCTCATTAATTCATTTTTCGTATACCCTAACCTTCTACATGCTGTTTCATTGACCTCTATAAACCCAATGGGATTCCCTTCTTCGTCAATTTCGCTGAGAAAAATCTCATCTTGGGCATGATTAAATAATTTTTCAAACTTTTTTTCATTTTCTTTTAAAGCTTCGGTAACTGCTTGTTTTTCTGTGATATCATGAACAATGGAATACAACAGGATTTTTCCATTGATCTCAATGGGACCACTAAATACTTCTACATCTCTTATTTCTTTGTTGGCAAGCTGATGGCGAAAACAGAAATGTTTCCTTTTTTCCATTTTAGCCCGTTGCATTTCCTGATTTACTTCCTCTTTTGTCAATATATTGATATCCGTTATGCTTAATTTTTTGATCTCTTCTTTTTCATATCCATAATAACAACAAGCTGCTGGATTCGCATCCATAATGGCAGCAGTTGCTGGATCAATTAAAAGCATAATGGCATGACTATTTTCAAACATGCTACGATATTTATTTTCACTTGCTTCTAGCATCTGTTTCATTTTTTTCCATTCTGTTATATCTTTTATAACAGCACAAACGAGATTTTCTTCTTTAATAGGTAAAACAACCAATATCACCTCTGTGTAAAAACTTTCTCCATCTTTTTTTCTATGCATCCACTCAAATCGAATATTTCTATTCTTTCGTACAATCTCAATATACTCTTTATCTTGCTCAAAAGAGTATCTTCCGCTTGGCTGTCTTAGTGGAGAAAGCTCAAAAGGTTCAAGTCCCAATAAATTCCCTTTAGATTCGTATCCAAACATCCTAATAGCTGCTTCATTACAGTTGACGATTTTATCTTTCTCTATAATAAATATTGCATCAGGTAATTCTTGAAATAAAATTTGATACGGTTGTTTTTTTTGATTCTCCATCACATAATCCATATTATTTTTCTCTCGAGCATTACTTTTGAATTTTTTTTTACCCATCATCTTTCATCCTCTCCTGCAGATGTCCTTTTCTTAGGAAGAAATACCTCTATCAGCTTATTTTATGTACCTCTCTATTGAAAGTTTCTAATACATTTTTGATTAATTCATTCTGGAATTCTCTATTACGAAGTTTTGAAAGCTATAAGGCAAGAATTTTCCATGAAAGTTTTTGTAATAATAAAGAAAAACCAACAGACTCATTGCACTTCTGTTGCCTTTTTAGAATAGGAATCGATTGCAAACAACTTAGAATAACTATTTTAAATTCAGAAGTAAAAACAATAAAACTTTTATCACCGATGCTACATACTTTAAATATTTATTACCCTTCCTATCCTTCTTTTAATCAAAATTATATCTAATGTAAAGTGCATTTCGCCCTTTCTATGGGTACTAAACCGTCATAAAGCACAAGCAAAACCCTTTTGTAAATTACGCAATATATAAAATTTTATAAATTATCAGTAGTATTAAGATTTGTTAACATTTGCAAACCTTTTCCTTGTATAACATTTTATCTACCCTCTATATTGCAGTATTTTTAGCCCTGTATAGGCATTTACAGCTCGCTTTTTTTGAATTTTGTAAATTATTTTGATTTTACGGAATGAATTTAAATAGTGTTATACTATGTATTGTCACAAATATATCAATTCTAGGAAGTACATATCTATCACATGAATCACAAGGAATTATTAGGATCATTCACCAGTGTTTTTTTCTTTAAGCACATGATATGTATATTCCTAAGAACAACAAAATCAAAACTTAAGAAGGAGGATTTTTATGGGATTTTTAAAAATTTCACCTGTGTTTGTAATGGCGGGGCTAATGATCTCTGGCATGGACGCATTATTGGCAGCACCATTATCAACACTTTACGCAGCAATTATCGCTGTCATTACAGAAAAACTTAAGTTTCAAGAAATCGTTGATTGTGCAGTAGAAAATGTAAAGGAAATGCAGCTTGTTTTCTTTATCCTTATGGCAGCTTATGCTATGGCTGAGTCTTTTATGGCTACAGGTGTGGGGGCTTCCATTATTAATTTAGCTTTAAGCTTAGGAATGACTGCTAAAACAGTTGCTGTAACTGGATTTCTTGTTACTTCTATCCTTTCTATTGCAACTGGAACTTCTTGGGGAACGTTTGCAGCTTGTGCACCTATCTTTTTATGGTTAAACCATATCGTAGATGGGAATATATTATTAACGGTTGCATCCATTGCAGGTGGTGCCTGCTTTGGTGATAATATAGGATTGATTTCTGATACTACAGTAGTAAGCTCTGGTATTCAAAGAGTCGAAGTAATCCACAGAATTAAACATCAAGGTGTTTGGTCTATATTATGTTTAGTTGTAACAGCAGTAATCATTTTCTTTGTGAGCATAGGAATGGGATTGCCAAGTACGGTAGGAAATGCTGCAGATGCAATCAGTCAAATTCCTCAAGAAGTATGGGATAACTTAAATGAAGCGAGACCTTCAGCAGTTTCCCTTCTAAATCAAGTAAAAGAAGGGGTACCTGCTTATATGATTGTTCCGCTTTTACTGGTTTTAGCTGCAGCAATTAAAGGATTACCCACCCTTGCATGTCTTGGACTTGGTATTGCTACTTCCTTTGTATTAGGATTAGCTACAGGTACGATCGAATCTGCAAACAGTTTCTTAGATCTTATCTATACAGGATTTTCCGATGCAGGAAGCTGGGTTATCGTCATGATGATGTGGGTTGGCGCCTTTGGTGGAATCATGGGCAAGATCAAAGCCTTTGCGCCATTATCTAACTTTATCGCTAGAATTGCAGGAAGTGTAAGACAGCTTATGTTTGCCAATGGATTGCTTTCTGTCCTTGGAAATGCCGCTTTAGCTGATGAAATGGCACAAATTGTTACAATTGGCCCTATCATCAAATCTTTAACTGATGACAATGTAGAAGCCAGTGAAGAAGATATGTACAAGCTTCGTCTACGAAATGCTACTTTCGGCGATGCATTAGGCGTATTTGGTTCTCAGCTGATCCCATGGCACGTATATATTGGCTTTTATGTAGGTATTGCCTCTGCAGTATATCCATTGCATGAATTTATACCAACAGATATCATCAAATTTAATTTTATGGCAATGGTAGCCGTGGCTTCCATCCTAATTTTAACGTTAACAGGCTTAGATAGATTGGTACCATTGTTCGGCTTACCTGCTGAACCTCAGGTAAGATTAAAAAAACACAGTACAAACTCAGAAAAAAAATCTGCATAGACATAAACCATCTTATTAGAGCATTTCCTTTTGGAGATGCTCTTCGTTTTTTATAAATTTTGTTATACTTTCTTTAATATCTGTTAAAAACCGAAGGAATTTAGCGTAGTATTGTATACATCATACATAGTTTATAGTGAATGCATTTTAGCATCACTGACTGCATATTACAGCAAAAAATGAAGTTTTACTTCTCTCTCCATTAGGAATAAGATATATACGTTGATCCTAAAACTTAGGTATTTTATATATCGATACAGGAAAGAGGTGTTTTATAATGAATCCTTTTATTAGTTTAGGCATTGCCTTGATTGTGGGAATTTTATTTGGACAGCTTATGAATCGCTTTAAAGTCCCTGCCGTTGCAGGCTATGTTATTGCAGGACTTCTCTTGGGAACTTCTGGGTTGAATATTGTCAATGGAGAAATCATCGAAAAATTATCTTTCTTAAGTGATTTTGCGCTTGGTATCATTGCCTTTAATATCGGAAGTGAGCTTCAAGTATCTGTTATCAAAAGACTTGGTAAACCCATATTTATCATTGCCTTTTTCGAAGCATCTATTACGTTTATATTGGTAACAGGGGTAGTTTTATTATTAAAGCATGATATCTCTACGGCTTTAATACTCGGTGCTGTATCTTCTGCTACAGCGCCAGCAGCAACGGTTATGGTGTTAAAAGAGTACAAGGCTAAGGGGCCTTTAACCAGTACCCTTCTTGGTGTTGTCGCCATTGACGATGCCATATGCCTCATGATTTATGCCATTGCTTCGTCTATCGCAAAGGTATTTATTAAGCATGAAGTGATTACTGTTTATAAGGTTTTGTTGCATCCTATTATGGAAATCGTACTATCTATTCTTCTCGGCACACTATTAGGTATTTTATTAACCTATTTACTAAAATTATCAAAAAAAGAAGGAGAATTGCTCCCCTTTATCACAGGAACTATTATTCTTTTGGTGGGAATGGCCCTTAAGTTCCATTTATCTCCATTACTATCTGCAATGGCTTTAGGGGTTATGGTAGCAAATATTTCTTCCAACAGTCGAAGAGCCTTTGCCAGTATTGAAAGTTTTTCACCACCAATTATTGCGGCATTCTTTACCTTGGCAGGTTCAAGACTTGATATATCTTTGCTTCCACACATCGGTGTAATTGGTATTGCGTATTTAATCGCGAGAATGATGGGAAAAATATTAGGTGCGTCCATAGGCGGTATACTCTCTCAAGCACCTCCTTCTGTCCAAAAATATATTGGATTTGGATTGTTTTCTCAAGTAGGGGTTGCTGTAGGCCTTGCTATTGTAGTAAGTAGAGAATTTCCTGGTACTGCATTGGGTTCCCTTGTGATCACCATTCTCTTATCTACCACGATTTTTACAGAAATTATAGGCCCAATGGCGACAAAAAGTGCTATAATCAAAGCGAAGGAAGCGAATTTATAATCAAGGAGGAACTTTCATGATGTATGCTTTGTTTTTAATATTGAATGACATCCGAAAATTAGACCAAATTCATGAAATTTTTTATGAATTTGGCGTTGGCGCCACCACCATGGACAGCGTAGGAATGGGAAAGGTACTGCTAGACCATGAAATCGATATTCCCATTTTTTCTGGTATACGAAAGCTGGTGGAAGGAAATAAACCCTATAACAAAACAATTATTAGTGTAATCAGAGAAGAAGATAAGCTGAGAGCCGTCATTGATAAAATCAATGACGAATTAGATCATATCAACAAACCCGGTATTGGTTTCATGTTTGTACTTCCTGTGCTGGAATGCTATGGGTCAAAACTGAAGGAAGCAAAGAGACCGTAATCTAATAAAGGACGTGAAAAGCTTTGTTTAGAAAGATATTGTTCTTTGTAGCAGCCATTCTATGTTGTATGGGGCTACTGATTTTTTTTCAATTTCAACATGCTGAAGAAAGAAAAAATACTCCCTTAGATCCTTCCAATGGAAGTAAAAATATAGAGAAAGAACCTGTGCCCAAGATCGATAAAAATGAAGCTTTATTACAATCCATGACCTTAGAAGAGAAAATTGGACAAATGCTCATTGTTGGATATACAGAACCCACCCCCACACAGCAGGTGCAAGAAGTCATCCAACAAGGTAAAATTGGCGGTATTGTGTTATTTAACAGAAATTATGCCAACGTAGACCAGATGGTCCAGGTGGTTAATCAGGTAAATGCATGGAATACCTCTAATCCTTTACCTCTTTTTATCTCTATTGATGAAGAAGGGGGTAGTGTCTCTCGTATTCCTCAAGAAGGCACACAGTTTCCCGACGCACCATTACTTGGAAAAATTGATGAGGAGATGCTTACGCATCAAATGGGTATCGTCATAGGAAAAGAGTTGAAGGCTCTTGGTGTCAATCTCAATTATGCCCCTGTGTTAGATATCGTTTTTTCTAAGGGTAACAAATTATTAGTAAAACGCTCTTTTGGGAATACTCCTGAGCTGGTGGCAAAACATGGTCTTCAGTTCATCGAGGGCCTCCAAGCACAGGGGGTGATTGGCGTAGGGAAGCATTTTCCCGGTCATGGTGCAACCACCATCGACTCTCATACCCAATTGCCTCAAATCATGATCGATAAAAAAACGCTTTTGAGTAGGGAGTTGATTCCTTTCAAAGCTGTCATTCATCAAGGTATTGATGCCCTTATGGTCGGTCATATTGCCCTGCCCATGATTGATGCTAGCGGTTTGCCCGCCAGTCGATCTCGTATTTTATTACATAATCTGTTACGGACAGAACTAGGGTTTGATGGGCTTGTGATTACAGATGATATAGAAATGGGTGCCTATGTTGATAATCAAGTAAATCTGGAAGAGGCTGTACTACAATCTATTGACGCAGGTGTTGACGTATTTTTAGTTTGTCACAGCTACAATATACAGCAAGAAATCATACGAATTATTAAAAAAGCAGTGAAAGATCACCGCTTATCTGAGAATCGTATCGATGCCTCTGTGCTGAGGGTCATCCGTGTAAAGAATAAGTATCATTTATCTCCCCCTAGGATGATCGACTTAGAATCTACTAAAAGCATATTAGGTACGAAAGACCACAAAGCAGTTGCCGAAGAAATCAAACGAAGAGCAAAAAAATAGATCGTAAGCCCACATCTGGGGCTTACGATCTATTTTTATCATTATTTTTTTCGAAGTTCATATAATTCTGTTCTTCTATGCTTTAATAAGGGCAGTTCTTTCCTTGTCTTTTCTACCATTTGTAAATCCACTTCTCCATAAATAATACATTCTCTTTCATCTGCTTGACTGATTACTTCTCCCCAAGGATTCGCAATACTTGAATGTCCATAGGCATGATACGAAGCCTGCATATTACGTGAGGGCGACGCAGCAACAAAATATACTTGGTTATCTAAAGCTCTGGCTCTTATCAAAAGTTCCCAATGGGCTGGTCCCGTTGTCATATTAAATGCTGCAGGTATTAAAATTACCCGTGCTCCCTCTAATGCCATTAATCGCATCAGTTCAGGAAATCTCATATCATAACAAATTGCCACACCGATCTTACAATATTCCGTATCTACAACAGTCACATCTTCTCCATAGCCTAGACTATCTGACTCTTTAAATCTTATGCCTCCTTCTACATCAATATCAAATAAATGCATCTTACGATGTCTTCCGATACAAGTTCCATCTCTGTCAAAGATGAAACAAGTATTATAAATCACATCCTGATGCTTCTCCGGTATGGATCCTCCCACAATATAGATGCTTAATTCCTTGGCTAGTTTTGCCAATGCAGTCGTTGTTTCTCCTGGATATTCTTCAGCAAATAATGGGAAGTATTTGTTTTCATAGGGGCAATTAAACATTTCAGGAAGTACCACCAACTGACTGCCATTCTCAGCTGCTTCTCTAATGAGCTTTTCTGCTTTTTTTATATTAGCATCCTTATTTTCTTCCACCTGCATTTGACATACGCCTATCTTAAACTTATTCATTCCCTCACTCCTTGTTTATAAATCTATCATACAGGGTATTTCAGTTGATCTGTCTCGGTGTTGTGACACTTTATTTTTCTATATTTTCTATTATATTACAATATTATGCAAAATAAAAGCACACCGCCCTCGAAAAGGTCGATGCACTTTTATAATGATCTATATTGCATTTCTATAAGTATCTCTTATGATTCTATATGTTATTGTCTTGGTTTTATAAACATTTGGGTCCAGTATTTTGTACCATTTCCATTAACCGCATAACCTACACCGATTTGTATAAAGTTCGGACTTAAAATATTCTTCCGATGCCCCGGTGAATTCATCCATCCTTTCATGACTTCTTCAGGCGTTCGCTGTCCCATGGCAATATTTTCACCTGCATAGGCATATGAAATACCAAAGTTTTTCATCATTTCAAAGGGTGATCCATAAGTCGGTGAAGTATGGGAAAAGTACTTACGCTCCATCATGTCTTTTGATTTGTATCTTGCCACTCTGGACAGTTCCCAGTTTTCTTTTAAAGGCTGTAATCCTGCTTTTGCTCGCTCTACATTTACCAATCTCACAACTTCTTTTTCAAAGGCTCTTCCCGATTCTACATCTGGGATCTGTACCTGCATTCCTGGATAAATCCAATCGGGATTTTCAAGGTGCTTATTGGATTGAATGATTTCAGATAAACCTACTTGATATCTTTGTGCAATCTTCCACAATGTATCACCAGATGCCACATAATGAATACGGCTACTGGCCTCAGCACCTAGTGGATTTACCGTTACCGCTAATAAAAGGGCTATGGTTGATCCAATTAAAATCTTTTTCATTTTCACATTCCCCCTTATATATAAGTATATCGAATATGAGAAATGAAGAAAAACCTCAATATTTGTCAGCCATTGAACATATCGCCATTATTAGTAAATATTTTAATAATAACACTACATATTATTTAGATACATAAGGATTGTTTTTAATAAAAAATCGCCATTTAAATTCCTTTGCTTCCTCAGCATAATCAATATTGATTCTTCTAGATCTTTCTATTTCAAAGGATTCTTCAAATACAGGAGCACAAATAAAGAGTCTATTTCCTAATAAATCATCTCCGTAATTTTCTTTGGTAATGCCAAAGGCTTTACATAATTTTCCTGGTCCATTGGTTAAATGTATTCGTTCTTTCTTTTTTAATGTTTCTAATTTTTTTCCATAACGTTGCATTGCCATCTGTTCTATCCCTTCCACTGGCTCTACAGCACGAATTAACACTGCCGCTCCCTCTCCCTCTTTACCTGTTACAACATTCATACAGTGATACATTCCATAAATAAGATAAATGTAAGCATATCCAGGAGGTCCAAACATCACCTTTGTTCTTTCTGTTTTTCGATTATTATAAGAGTGAGCAGCTTTATCAATGGCTCCTATATAAGCCTCTACTTCCACAATTTTTCCCTTCACTTCTATGCCTTTATATCTGTGTACTAAAATTTTTCCTAATAAATTTGAGGCCACTTTTAAGGTATCTTCTTCGTAAAATGTGCGTTGCAGCTTTTTCATCATTGATTCCTTTCTCTTTATTTTGATAATGTTTTTTGGAAGTTTATTGAAAATTTTTCTATGCCTGTTTTTTCATGAAAAATCCCAATATGTTTAACTTAGAATATGTATTCTTTATTGTAACCAAATATTTGTTCAATGAATATTTTATATCAAAATTCAAAACTATCATAAGAAATTTTAAGAAAATGTTAGAAAATATTTGATTTTTTTCACTCATTGACTTTTATCATCGAAAATCTTTATTAATCAAGAAGAATATATTTTGACTTTCTTTGACCTTAACTTTATAATTGAATTATCAAATCAAATATACACTTGGAGGTGTTGAATATGTTTAGAGGTTTAGTTCCTTTTGTAAAAAATACAAGAGATATGGAAAGTTTCCTTGATAAGATGTTTCATGAAAGTTTTGATCTCTCCCCTTCTGTAACAGATATAAAGGTAGACATAAAGGAGTTAGACAGTGAATATCTATTAGAAGCAGAGGTTCCTGGGGTTAATAAGGACCAAATCAACATCGACTATCAAAATAATTATTTAACCATATCTGTTGAAAATGTCAACGAAGTCAATGAAGAAAGGGAAAACTATATAAGACGTGAAAGAAGCGTTGGTAGAACCAGCAGATCCTTCTATGTAGAAAACATTCAGCATGAAGGTATTCAAGCAAAATATGAGAACGGCTTATTAAAAGTAATACTGCCAAAAGATAAAAATGCACCTAAGCGAAAAAGCATTGATATTCAGTAGAAAGAATCCTAGCATATTCTGCTAGGGTTTTTTCTACTCTATCCCTATTCTTTATTTCGTAGATTAAGATTAAAGTTATAAAATCATAAATTCTATCTATAAGATACACAAAAACCCTAGAATGTAGTATCATAGTGGTAGAATCTTACATCATTTTGGAGGTATCAATGTTTTTACTTATATCTGCTCTACCCGATGCAACTCATGAAGAATTACAATTGTATAAAATCCTTTACGAAAACTATTACAAGAAAGTTTTTAGTACTGCTTTTTATCTTTTAAGGGATCAGCATGCTGCTGAAGATATCGTTCATGATGCTTTTTTGCAAGCTTTTAAAAAAATTGATCAACTAAAAGACCCTAAAAAGTTTGGACCTTGGATTTGCACGATTGCGGTTAATCTTACAAAAACATATATAAAAAAAGAAAACAGGCACTTGTATGCTGATGAAAGTATTGTAGAAATCATTGATTTTCAAAGTAATGATTTTGATACAGACTTATGTGATCTCATCATTGAAAAAGAGCTTTATACAGAAGTTGATGAAGCTATCCATACACTGCCTCTCCCCTATAAACAGATTCTTTATTTACGCTATCACCTTGATTTAGAATATAAAGAAATTTGTACCGTACTAGATTTAAATATCAATACGGTAAAAACAAGATTGTATCGTGCTCGGCAAAAACTAAAAAATATTCTACAAAACAACACGCAGACGGAAGACAGGGGGACAGTCAATGGATAGAACAGATATCTTAGCAAATATCATAAAAGAAAGCATAACCCGAGATTTAGCCGATATTGAAAAAGAGGCGTTCATGATGAAATCAAAGGATATCATCTGGAAACAGCTGCAAGACAGTATCTCTTTTGAAATATATCAGAAGAAAAAACGATCTTCTAAAAGATTATACATAAAAGCTGCTGCTGTATTGGTGATCATTGGATTATTGTCCTGTGCCAACTTTTTGATGCCTGAACCAAAAATTCATGCTCAGCGATTAGATTTTTTTCAATCCATTGTTCAGTATTTTTCAGATAAAACGGTTTTGCATGAAGTAAAACGCTCTTCACCAGAAAATTCTATCGATTCATCTTCTACAGATGAAAATTCCTTTACGCTAGAATGGAAGGAAGTTTCTTGGGAGGAAGCCCAAAGAAAAATTGATTTTCAAATAAAAAAACCTTCTTATCTCCCCCAAGGTTATACATTAAGTAAAGTACTTATATTTGATACAGATATAAAAATAAATACGATTAAGCTTGTTTATGCAAACGGCAAGGAAGCATTTGAATTGACCCAGGATCTTATTGTAGGCGACTTTGCATCTTCTACCAATGTAAACCCTAAATATGGCACCGTTGAATCTTTGGATTGGGAGGATACACTTTATCAAGTCATTGCTTTTGAAAATCATAAAACCCATGTATCTTGGTTTAAAAACAGTATTCATTATAAATTGAGATGTCCCTTTTCTAAAGAGGAAACCCTAAAAATCCTTCAATCTATTGAATATTAAGGGATTCTTCAGAATCCCTTAATATTTTCCATAGATATATCTGCCCGAACTGTTAAGTCTCTCCCAGTTGTCTTCATAAAAACTTCATTTAATCCAATGATGGGTTTGGAAATGGTCTTAGCCATAGCTCTTCCTATAATACTTGCAAGTAAAACACCTATTAATTCAATTACTTGTCTTTCCTCATTCCAAATGGGCGCAGCAATGACACCAATCGGATTCCCTGTGGGTTTTGAAATAACTAGATCAGAAATAATGGTTTTACCTTTCATTGCCTCTTCAAAATAATCCCTGTCCAAGAGGCTTCCCAGATTTTTTGTCAATGTGGAAACTGTCTATCATCCTCGACAGTTGCTTTTCTCATCAGTATTATCTTCTAACCAAACAAATGACCATTCCTCCTATGAGTGAAATGATTGCCATAAACAAAATACCCATATTAAAACCATATCCATCAAATAACCATCCTAAAAAAATTCCTGATAATGAGGCGCCTATGTATGACCATCCGTTTACGATCCCCGTTGCTGTGCCACTTAGCCTACTTCCTAAAATAGCTTCTGGCAAATTAAAAATTGGTGCTTGTAACCCCTGAATACATCCTCCTGAAACAAATAGGATCAAACCTAATAGCAATAAACCTGCAGGCAGTGTTAAAATATCTGCCCCTATTTGATATAAAAGAATTAATGCAATAAAACTTAATATAAACCCAATGCATATGGATTGCCAGCGCTGTCCCTTAAATAGCGTATCTGATACATAGCCTAATACAATTGAAAACAAAGCACCCCCCCAATGCATTAGTGACGCCAATGCTGTAGCCAATACTAATGTCAATCCGAATCCTCCACTTCCTAAAGGCTCTGTTAAAATCTTTACACCCCAATTCACCAGTCCCCAACGTACAAACTGACTACAAATAGCAGATATACACACAAGATTCATCAGTGGATTTAGTAACACCTTTTTATAATCATGCCAGTCTATACCACCATCATCATTTGCTTTATTATTGGTTTTCCATTCTATTTTATATCCTGCTTGCTGTGGTGTATTTTTTACAACTTTTGCAAAAACACCTGCCCAAATAGCTAAACAGAGGGGTGGAACGATAAATGCTGCACGCCATCCCCATCTAATAATCACCCATCCTGCGAAAGGATACACAATCACACCACCTAAAAAAGAAAAAGCATTGTAAATCCCCATAAAAAGCCCCCACCGTTTTGGTGGAAGCCAATTATATAGAATTTTACATCCCGGTGACCACCCCATTGCCAAAAACAATGCATTCATCCCCCAGAAGCATGTAAATGCCAGCAAGGAATTAGAAATTCCAAAAAGAATATTTGCAATGGTCGCACCTATGGCACCAATTAACATAACTTTTTTAGGGCTAAATCGATCCGCAATATATCCTGAGAAAAACTGTCCTGTAGCAAACAACAATGTAAACACTGTAAATAAGATACCAATTCTTGCACTAGATATTCCCAGTTCATCTTGCATGGGTTTTATCGCTGGTCCTAGGTTATTGTTTGCAACAAAATAAAAGGTATAAAGCGTGGTCATACAAAAAAATATTTGTAGCTGATACCGATATAAAGCATTGGATTTTAAAAATTTTTCTGACGCCCGTTGTGTTTTTTCCATATCTTTCTCTCCAATAAAATAGAATTTCATTTATGAAAGGCATATCGAAACAAGTTT
This sequence comes from Clostridiaceae bacterium 35-E11, assembly GCA_038396625.1. GTDB lineage: Bacteria > Bacillota > Clostridia > Peptostreptococcales > Thermotaleaceae. The sequence goes on along the minus strand of CP121688.1, from coordinate 1,206,051 downwards.
TTGATCTGCCTTTTTAAATTATATAGATTTTTTTGAATTTATGCAAAATATTTTATTTTTTCGAAACATTTTTTCTTTTTAAGCACGGGCATAAAAAAATTATAAAAATGCGCTGATTTCTGCATAAACTTTTAAAACAAATCAATACTAAACAATAAAGTACGACGCTATTGATTCCTTCGTGGATATAATATTCTATAGATTGAGGTGGTAAAATGAATGTTTCATAAACTATCAAAACTTGTTCATTATTTGAAACTTAAAGTTATCAATGATCATGAAAATAACAAGATGTCCACTGAGAAACCCACAGAAAATATTCCAAAATCCATAAAAGATGTAAAGGAAAAATTGCAAGCTGTATTTGTCAACAGCAGTGACTTTATAATAAGAGAAGTAACTTTAGGGCAAATAAAACAAGTCAAATTTCTCATTGCCTTTATCGATGGATTGATCGACCATCATCTACTTAATACCGATCTATTAAAACCATTAATGCTAGAATCGCCCATCTTTCATTCAACTAATAATTCTAATAAAGATAATATTTTAGACCTATTAAAAGAAAACATATTAACCTCCTGTGAACTAGAAACCGTAACAGATTTTCAACAGACCATTGATATCATTCTTTCAGGTGATACAGTCATTTATATAGATGGAAAAAATACTGCCTTTAGGGCAGGAACAAAGGGATGGGAAGCTCGAGGTGTTGAAGAACCCGACACAGAAGCCGTTGTAAGAGGTCCTCGGGAAGGATTTTCCGAGACATTGCGAACCAATACTTCTTTAATTCGCAGAAAAATTAAAAATCCAAAACTAAAGTTTGAAAGTATGACTTTAGGGACACAAACCAATACAGATGTATGTATCTGCTATCTGCAAGGCATTGCTAACGAAGATATTATCGAAACCGTTAGGAGACGATTAAAAAAAATCAAGATCGATGCCATTTTAGAATCTGGATATATTGAGCAATTTATTGAAGATGCACCCTTTTCTATTTTTTCGACAGTAGGTAATACAGAAAAACCTGATATTGTTGCTGCCAAGCTACTAGAAGGAAGGGTTGCAATTCTCTGTGACGGAACGCCTTTTGTACTTACCGTACCTAAATTATTCATTGAGTCTATTCAAATAAGCGAAGACTATTATTCTCGACCTGTTTTTTCATCTTTGGTTCGATTGTTTAGGCTTTTGGCTTTGATAATATCTACTACACTCCCTGCAGTTTATGTTGCCTCCATCGCATTTCACGCCAAAAGTATCCCATTTAAATTGCTATTGACCATGAGTGCATCAAGAGAAGGGATTCCTTTTTCTCCCTTTTCAGAGGCTTTGATGATGGGTATTGTCTTTGAATTGCTAAGGGAAGCAGGTGTTCGAATGCCTCGACCTATTGGTCAAGCGGTAAGTATTGTAGGTGCTCTTGTGCTTGGAGAAGCAGCTGTAAAAGCAGGGATCGCCAGTAATGTTATGGTAATTATCACCTCCCTCACAGCGATTAGCAGCTTCATCATCCCCTCATTAGGCGATGCCATGCCGATACTTCGTATCGCCATGCTTATTGCAGCAAATATATTAGGATATTTAGGCATTCTATTTCTTACCATGGTATTGATGATCCACTTATGTTCCTTACGCTCCTTTGGCGTACCCTTTATGGCACCTCTCGCACCACTTAACGGTGTAGATTTAAAAGATACTTTCATACGGATGCCTCTTTGGACGCTGTACACAAGACCTCAAGCTTTGGTATGGAACAATGCAGATACAGCAAAGTATAGAATGGAAAAAACAATTATCAAGAAAGAGGATTAAATCATGATACATCGATCAAAAAAGTGGCCACTGCTGATTATTCTTTCTTTTTCTCTACTCTACCTCTTTGGTTGCTGGAGTAATAAGGATCTAATACAAATGGCTTTTGTAACCGGTGTAGGTTTAGATAAAACAGAGGATAATAAGTTTGAGCTCACATTACAGATCGTAAAACCCGCTGTAGTAGGAGCCAAAGAAGGAGGAAAACCAACAGAATCTCCTGTATGGATTTATTCTACCAAAGGCGATACTGTTTTTGAAGCCGTTAGAAGCCAATTGACTACCGTCAATCGAAAGCCCTTTTACAGCCATGTACAATTAATAATAATAGGTGAAAAATTGGCAAAAGAAGGAATTGGAGATGTATTAGATGTTTTTGAAAGAGATTACGAACCTGTATTGTCTTCTGGTATTCTAATTGCAAAAGGAACTACTGCAAAAGAAATACTTACTGCAAAAAGCGAATTAGAAGACATTCCCGTTAGCCATATCCGCGATATTATGAAAAATATCCAAGCCAACCCTGTTATTGAAGAAGTGGATCTAATCAATTTATTTAAACAGCTTAGTACACCAGGACAGAGTGCAACCATAGGAGTCGTCGAAATTGTAAAAAAAGCTTCTCCTTTAAACATCAAAGATCTACAGGTCCACGGTTCTGCTGTTTTTAAAAAAGATCGACTGATAGGTTGGTTAAAACCTATAGAAACGATGGGATACCTTTATACTCAAAACAAGGTAAAAAGTGGGATTATCAACATCCCAAATCCATTGGATAAAAACAAATTCATTTCCATTCAAAGAACAGCGGCTGATGGAAAAATCGATGTACAATTATCACAAGATCATCACTTAAAATGGCTTGTAAGCATTGATGCACAAGGAACGCTAGGAGAACAGCAGGGACTAGGGAATTTAACAACCCAGCAGATGTTACATGTACTGGAAAAAGAAGCAGGAGCAGCGATCCAACAACAAATCCAACAGGTTATCCATCTAGCCCAGAAGCAATACAAAAGTGATATTTTTGGCTTTGGTGAGAAACTATATAAAAAGTATCCACATATTTGGAATGATCTTTCAGATGATTGGCATGACTATTTTTCTGATATCGTTGTAGAGATTCAAGTGGATTTTAAAATCAAAAATACAGGGTTGGTTACAAAGCCCTTACAAGCTAAATAAAGAAAGGATATCTGTCATGGTTATCGGGTTACTTGTCTTTTTTTTGATCATTGCTCTCATTGATTTACCACAATTATTGAAAGCCAAAGAGCGTAGAAAAATAATGTTTCTATACTTTTTTCTATTCTCTACAGCTTTTATTATTAGCTTGCTTCAAATCATCGACAAAGCCCCTATTAGTCCTTCAGATGTCATAAAAAAAATCATCCAAACGATATGGATGCCCTAGGGTGAATACATATGCAAAAGATTAGTATTTCTTCAACACAACTAACCATATTACTTATGGGGTTTTTATTTGGTAGCTCAGCAGTTCTGATTCCAGGAACAAATGCCTCTCAGGATGCATGGCTAGCTTATATCCTTGGATGGTTCGGTAGCTATGTTTTAATAGGGATCTATGTCGCCATAGCCCTATTACATCCATCCAAAGCATTGGTTGAAATATTGGTAGACGTGTTTGGAAAAATGTTGGGCAGTATCATCAGTCTACTATATATTTGGTATTTCATGCACTTAGGCGCTCTGGTATTTCGAAACTTCGGTGAATATATGACGACTGTCAATTATCCCGAAACACCCCTTCTTTTTATTACGGTCTGTTTTGCCCTTGTTTTAGCTTATGCATTACGGGCTGGATTAGAAGTAATTGCAAGAACAGCCGAGTTGATGATCCCTTTGGTCATGCTTGGTATTCTATTCTTGTTTTTTGTCTTTATAGGGTTATATGATTGGAATCATCTATTTCCTATTTTAGGGCAAGGTTGGATGCCTGTCATCAAGGAAAGCTTTCATGTCTTAGGCTTCCCCTTTGGAGATGCAGTAGTTTTTTTAATGGTGTTTCCAGCCCTCAATCGTCAGAAAAAAATGCTAAAGGCCACTTATATCGCTCTTACGATCGCTGGTCTAATATTATTAAGCACCGTCTTGCGTAGTTTGCTTATTCTTGGTCCTCAGCTCTTAGTGCGTACTGTATTTCCCCTTGATGTAAGCACAACACTTCTTCCCGACGCAATCATTCAACCCTTTGTTTCCGTTAATTTGATTGTGACGGGTGGAATCAAAATAGTAATTTGTAGCTATGCAGCGCTTGTGGGAATGATTCAGCTTTTTCGTTTAACGGATTATAAACCCTTTGTCCTGCCTATCAGTGCACTTATGGTTTCTTTGTCTATCTGGATCTTTGATAATCTTTCTGATATGTTGCAGTGGAGTAAAGAAGTTTCTCCTTATTATGGGGCTCTCTTTGAAATAATCATTCCTTTACTTTTATTAGGTATTGCCGTATTGAGGAGGCAAATCAAAAGCAGATGAAAAACATCATCTGCTCTTGATTATGCTTGCATATGATTTACTTTTATTCCGTCTAATCCTTGTAAATCTTCCATCATACGGTGTATTCTCTGCATATCTGCTCTTAAGTTTAAGGTAATTAAACCATGATTTACTTCTCCCGGATCATGAATCCCAAACCTTCCAAGAATCATATCTCCGTTTTTGGTTAGGATGTCTTGCACCTGAGGTGCTGCGTCGGTGCGATGATCCACCCTAATACTCATTACACTTAAATGATCCATCATTATCACTCCTTGTTTGATTTCTCTAGCTATTTTGAGCAGAATTTTAAAAATCTATACAGAGAATAAAGTAATAGTTGTTCACATCAGAGAATTTTTTCCATAAGAAAAGATTCTATAATTTGTCCCAATATTATATACTATTGTTAGGAGATCGTATTTCCTGTTAAAGTTCAACGTGAGCTTGAATATATTTACTCGTTATTACAAATGAAATTAGGTGATCATCATGGATATTCAAATCGTTAAAAGCAAAATTCAAGGTAGAAAGGCCCGTCCTGAAGGACGATATCGCCGTTTTTCTGTACTTGTTCCCATTGTTAAAGTTAAGGATGAACTTGAACTTTTGTTTGAAATTCGTTCAGAGACATTAAGAACACAACCCCGGGAGATATGTTTTCCTGGAGGAAAAATCGAGAAAAATGAATCGGCGCAACATTGTGCCATCCGAGAAACCTGTGAGGAATTAAATCTAACTTCCAATAATATCGAAATCTTAGGTCGATTAGACTATTTAGTAATGCCTTATAACCTTATTCTCTACCCTTATGCAGGTTCTCTTATGAATGTAAAAGTTGAAGAGATCCAGTTTAATAGAGATGAGGTTTCAGATATTTTTACCGTTCCTATCAAGTATTTTATGGATAATCCACCTTTAGAACATTACGTAGATCTTCGGACGTATGTGGATGAAGGATTTCCATTTCATATGATTCAAAACGGTAAAGACTATCACTGGCGAACTGGTAAACATCCCGTATTATTTTATGCCTATGGAAATCATATTATTTGGGGTATGACCGCAAGAATTGTCAAAAACTTTATAAATATCCTTAAAGACAATATTTAATGTTCTTCATTGGAAGATAGCATGTGAAAATATACCTCTTTATACGCTTTTAAAATATCTACTTCTCTTTGTTGACAGGTAAATAAAATTACTTGATGGATTTGGGCATATTTGCATAAATAATCTAATACTGCCTTTAATCGACTATCATCATATTGAATAAAGGCATCATCTAAAACCAAGGGAATAACATTCTCATTATCCCCAATCAATGTGATGATGCCCATCCTCAAAGCAAAATAAATCTGATCCCACGTACCATTACTAAAATAATCAATTTCTTTGATTTTGTCTGCCACAGGATCTATCATTTTGATTTCATAATCCTCAGAAATTTTTAAGGCATTGTATTTATTATATGTAATAGTACTCAAAATGTCTCCAGCTACACGATTCAGTCTAGGTCCAAAATTTTTTTGAATTTCTCTAAAAGCCTCTTCTAACCCTTCTGTGGCAATATCCAAAGAAACGTAAACTTCTTCGTAATGTCCTATCGTCTCTTTGAAACGCTGTATTTCTTCTTCTATTTCACTAATGCTTTTACGTTGATAAAACCTTCTTTGTATTCTATGTTCCGTATCCTTAATTTGTTTTTCAAGGGCTATTAATTCTTGCTGAGCTTCCCTTAATTCTTCTTCGATGTCTCCTTCTATATCATTTACTTTCCTTTCTTGCGGATTTATATCTTCTTCTATAGCCTTTTTCATATTTTCTATATCCTTCCCTTGTTGGAAGGTTGTGCAAATTTCTTCCAAAGAAGCGAGTTTGTGTTCTAATGTAATTTTCTCCTTTAACTTGCTTTCTAATTGAATGATGAAAGGGTCTATCTGCTCTACTCGAATTGTTTGTATTTTTAAAGGTTGCAGCATGAATCGCAATTTCTTTTCTATATCCCTTTGGAGATTTTGTTGTATTTTTAAATGTTCTTGAATCCTTACTAAGTCTTTTTCTAGACTTACTTTTTCAAGGAACAAGCTACTGTACTCCTTCCATCCTGTCAAGAAATCTTCAATACATACGCAGCCGCATTGGGTTAGCAATGTATCAATAAGTTTAGCAATCTCCCCATATTTTTCTTGAATTGTGGTAACCGCCATTTTTTCCATCTGCTTTTGTTTTTCTTCAATTTTTATCTTTAGTCTATTGATTTGCGCTCTTTGTTGCGTGTATTTTCTCAACCCTGTTCTAAAATCTTCATATCCATCGATGCCTAATGATTTGTAGTGATCCTGCAATCTACTGCTAATGCGTTCGATTGCCCTTTGGATATCCTTCCTATCTCCATGGGCGATCATTTGTTCTTTAATATCTTTCAATCGTAAAATAATTTTATTTCTTTTATGCAGGGTATAAATCCCTCCTATTAGTCCTAGTATAGATAAAATATATAGCCTATCATATTTTATCCATGCACCTATACAGCCTCCTATAAAAATAAGTCCACTGAGAATCCCTCTAAACTGAATCCCTTTTAATTGGTCTTGTAAAAAATCCTTTTTTAGTAGTAAACTATCTCTTTTGCTATCTTGGGTTAATACTTGCCTTTGGGTCTTCAATTCTTCTTCAAGACTATAAATTTCAGTTTCTACTTCCTCATCTACGAATTCAAATTGTGCCCATTTTCCTAGATGATTTCTTTCATTGCTTAGCTGTTTCTCTAAATCTAATCGTGCTTCTTGCACTTCTCTGACTTCCTGGAGTTTTTCAGCAAGATTGTTTTTTTCATGGATCCAGCGGTGGAGCTTTATTTCAATATCTTTATCCAATTTTTCATACCCTTGAAATGCTTCTAAAAGATCCCTTTTTTTCTCTATCTTATTTTCAAGTTGTACTTTTTCATTTTCCATTGCATCCCATTGTTTTGCTTCCTGCATCCATATCAACTTCTGTTTCTTTACACTTTCTACAAAAGTCTCATCTATGACCCCCTCTTCTGTAGTTAATGTTTCCATAAGTTTTTGTTTTTTCTGGGTTAGTTCTTTGATTTGCTTGTTGTAGCCCTCAAATTTTCTATATTCTTCTTGCAGCTTTTGAATTTTTTCTCTTCTTTTTTGCCCTTCTAAATGAAGGATGTTTTTTTCTAATGCAGCTTTTTCTTTAATTTGATGATGAAGTTTTATCTGATCTTCCCTATTTTCTTCATACAGTTGCTGCCCTTGTCGCCATTCTTCCTGTAATTGGATATATTGTTCTTTTAATTTGTCTAGTTTGCCAGTTCTTCTTTGGGTATATAACTGTTTTTTCATCCTCTGTAAATGATTCATCGCCTTATGGTAGGATATGTTTTCATCACCGCTTTCTTGAAGATTCGAAAGACGTTTGATGATTTCATCATCTTTGTTACTGACCACTTGGCACATCAATTGTCTTACAAAAACTGTATTTTCAAAGGCTTCTTCTCCTAAGCCCAACACATTTATTCCAGGCATCTCTTGGTTTATATAGGGTACTTCCTTTCCTGTAACTTCATCCAAGACGATCGCCTCATCCTCTCTTTTTCTTCGTCCAAAGCTTCGTTTTATGACATAGCGATTATGATAGTCATCCTCAAAATAAAGTTCTCCACTGGCATTTTCTTCACTCCAAGGCAAGAATCTTTTTCGATCATTTTCTCGAATCTTTTTCTTTTGAGAATTCATCCCATAAAGCATACTTTTAATAAAAGTCTGCAGTGTACTTTTGCCCGCTTCATTCTCTCCATAGATTACATTTAACCCATTATGTAGTTCTATGTCTACATTCTTTAATTTCCCAAAGCTCCCGACCCGCAATCTCTTTATGATCATTCTATGGGTACCTCCTCATCCTCTAGGGCTTTGATTCCTATCTCTAAAGCATGAAACAATTGTTTTTTCTCTAATTCTGTTGCAGCACCATGAATTTTTTTCCTCATTTTTTTTACAAACAAACCTTTTAGGGAAAATTCATTTTCAAGACGATCATAGTCTATTTCCATTTGCGTAGCATCCTGGATTTTTACAAAATAAAAATTCTTTTTTATTTTTTCTTCCAGTACCTGTCGCTGGATGGTAAATTCTGAAGACACCTTTCCTGTCAAAATAATTTTGTATAGATTATCCTGTTGTGCAGCATCTGTAATATCTCTAAAAATGGCTTGGACCACTTCTTCATAGGTGGATACGCCGCTGATATCTACCTTTTTAACAACATATTCTCTTTTGTTGATAGGCAGAAAGTTCAGGGCGCAGTATCCTTTCCCAATCTCTCCAAGTACCACACCCTTTGACCCCAATTCGTCAAAGCCTCTTCCCTCTGGATTTCCACTATAACTCCAGAAAGTACTTCCTGTTTTTTGAATGCCTTCGTAGGTATGACGATGACCTAAAGCCAAATAATCTAATTTACTATTTTCAATATGCTCTAAGGGAATAGGATGATAGTCACTATTCTGTCCTAGACTCACCACCTCTCCATGAAGGACCATAATGTTGATACAGTTGTCATCCTCCGCAGAAAATTTTTCAATCAAGCACTGTTTTTCATGGGATTTTGAAAAACCAATTCCATATACACAAACATTTTGTTCAGGAATTTTCACTTTTCCTATGGCTGTGTCGAAAATATGAACATTCAAAGGCCAATCCATAATAGAATAAAAGGATCGCTGCGTATAGGGATCATGATTCCCCGGACTGATAAAAATTCGCGTTTCTGGAATTTCATTAAATTTACTGATGATATAATCCAGCGTCATTTTCATTACCTTTGTATTATCAAATAAATCTCCACTGATAAGCAAAATCGGCACATTTTCTTTCTTGACTAGATCAATGATTTGACCAAAGGTTTCTCGTAAATCTTCTTTTCTCTTTTCCGCTTCTACTCTGGACAACTCTGTAAAAGGTGTATCAAAATGTAAATCTCCACAGTGAAGAATTTTAATTTTTTTCATTTGCTACCTCCAAAGCAATATATTCTTTCCAAGGTATACATTCTATTTTTTATAGACTTATTCCTTCCTGTTTTTAGCTCAATAAAAATAGGCCACAGGTTGTGACCTAAATACTTTTATCTTGATATCATTTCATAAGCCATATATCCTTCAATAGCCTCAACAAATTTATCTACCAGTTTTGGTTCAAATTGTAATCCTTTATTTTTTCTTAATTCTTTCAATGCTTCTTCTTCTGTTAAAGCCTTACGATAGGGTCGATCTGATGTCATGGCATGATATGCATCTGCAATACATACAATTCGGGCATAAAGTGAAATGGATTCACCTGCCAATTGATCAGGATATCCCTTTCCATCCCATCTTTCATGATGACTTCTGACACAGGAAATAATCGATGAATTCTCAGTAATATGCTTTACAATATTATTACCTAATATCGTATGATTGCGAATAATATCAAACTCTTCTTCCGTTAATTTATCGGGTTTTCGAAGAATCGCATCAGGAATACCTATTTTTCCACAATCATGCAGTAAAGAACCAATTCTTAAAATACGCTTGTCTCGTACAGATAAACTTAATTTTTCTGCAAGAAGAAGGGCATATTTCGCCACTAGTTCAGAATGTTTGCCCGTATATAAATCCTTTGCATCAATCGCTGCTGCCAATGCAATCGCTGCATTGATGGGGGTATTTGATTGCGATCTTCTATTTTTAAAGTTCTGACATCCTTCTTCGTAGACACAACATTGATTTCCACCATTTTGTTTCACAAAACGCATGGCTTCATCTGCTTGTACCACTACATCCTGGACACTTAAAGCATGATATGGATAGGCAGCAATCCCCACACTAATCGTAATAGGATATGAAATTTTATATCTTTTTAGCCAGTTAAAGTGTAGTGTGTTTAGTCTTATATGCTCCCCAACATTATAAGCCTGTTTGACGGTAGTATTTTCAAGCAACACTGCAAATTCATCTGCACCATATCGAAATACCCTACCATTTCCTTGTACAGAACGCTTTAAAATATTGGCTACTTCTTCTAAAACCTTATTGCCAATCCCATGACCATAAATATCATTAAGAATTTTAAATTTATCTAGATCACAAAATAAAAGAACCGCGGCTTTGCATCTTCTATCAATGTTTTCATTCAAGCATTCATAAAAATATTTGTGATTATATAAGGATGTTAAGCAGTCTATATTGGATAAATTAGAGAAATATTCTTCTTTGTGGCCTTGATTCTGCATACGGCTAATAAAATGATTGAATCCTTTTATGAGATGAATTATCTCCTTGCTCCCTTTTTCTTTTATTGGGATAAAAGATTGATTTTCAATCATTAGAGAGATCTGTCTTCCTAAATCTTCAATAGGCTTTATGTATATTTGTTTTAATAGCAAGCTTGCCAACAAGATCCATACACTTGTAATGCTAAAAATCACCAATACTTGATAATACAGATTTATATTCTTTAATAGCAAAACAACCAGAAACATAAGAAATAAAGGAATGGAAATAACAATCATCCTTGTGCTTACATTGTTCAAAAAAGTATTTCCCTTTTTAAAATTCATTGTTCCTTCTCCTACTGCAACCATGATTTTTTTCATTTTCTTTAGCATATCCTATTCTCTAAAAAATTTCATGGTAAATTATATGAATTTTAGGTAAAAAACTTGTTAAGTAGGTATAGAAACAAACGATTCATTCTTATGTTTATTTTAAGTGTATACCCTCCTGCGTTTGTTCTATTTTATTTTCTTTTAATAATTTACCCACTGCCCTTTTAAAAGCACCTTTACTTAATTTTAATTGATCTTTTATTGCTGAAGGACTGCTGTCATCATTTAAGGGTAAAAATCCATTATTGGTTTTCATTTTTTCAAAAATCATTTCTGCATCGATGTATATCTGCTTGTGTGCAATTCTTCTTGGAGACAAATCCAGTTTTCCATCCTCTCGAATTTTAATAATTCTTGCCTCTATTTGATCTCCATTCCTGATTTCGTGAAAATATTCATTTTTAGAGATCAATCCTTTGTACTGGTTGTCTACAGCTACAAAAGCACCCATATCTTTTTTAACCATATAAACCGTACCCTTTACTCTATCACTTTTATCATAGGGGGCATGGGTTTTGAGATATTGTTCAATATCCGTAGTGGCACTTAATCGATCACTTTTATCTACGTAAATATATACCAAATAACTTCTTCCTTCTTGCACCTTATATTTTTGTTCTCCAAAGGGCAAAAACAAATCTTTTTCCAATCCCCAATCTAGAAACGCACCTATTTTACTTGTCTGTACTACCTTTAGATAAGCCAATTCTCCCACCTGTGCGAAAGGTTTCTTTCTTGTTGCAATCAAGCGATCCTTAGAATCTCTATAAATAAATACTTCTAAGGTATCACCTTCCGCCACATTCTCAGGTAATTGATTATTAGGAAGTAGAATATTATCCTTTGGATTCTCTGTACCCGCATCTAAATAAGCACCAATGGTCACAATGCTTGCAACTCTCAAGTTATGAAATTTTCCTATCTCTATCATCTTTTATTTCCACCTTTACTATGATTTATTCTTACTTTATTTAGTTTACCTTGTGTCTGTAGGTTTTAATCCGATTTTACCACATCCTGCAAATTTGGCAAAGAAAAAGTTAAGTTTTGTTGTACACGGATAATACAATTCATATTTTTTCTTCCAATCTGACATCCTAATATTAGGATATAAATTTTCTATATTGTGTCATAGTATCCTCATGGAGCTTTTGGTTCAAGGAATCATATATCTGTCCGTTTAATTGACAATAATTCGTTGTTAATAGTGTTTATCAATAACGAGAATGGGGTAAATATTCTAAAGAAAAGGAGGTCTCCAATATGAATGCTTTTGAAATTAAAAATAACATTTATTGGACAGGTGTTTTTGACCCAGAATTGAGAACCTTTGATATCATCATGGAAACTCCCTATGGTTCCACCTATAATGCTTATTTTCTCGATGATAAGAAAAAAGTTCTGATTGATACGGTCAAACCTAACTTTAAAGGAGAATTTCTTGAAAAACTAGAAAAGTTAACGGATATCCAAGAAATTGATTATGTCATTATTAATCACACAGAACCAGACCATGCAGGGAGCCTAAAATATATATTAGAAATCAATCCTGATGTTGAGGTATATTGTACAAAAGCTGCAAATATCTTTTTAAAGGAACAATTGAATCAAGATTTTAACGTTCATCCAATCACCGATGGCGAAGTACTAGATACTGGTAGCCGCAAGCTTACCTTTATCACAGCACCTTTTCTCCATTGGTCTGATACCATGTTTGTGTATAGTGAACAGGACAAAACCCTATTTACATGCGACGGCTTTGGTTCTCATTACTGTGCTATCGACCCAAAGGAGGTATATAAAGAAGCCTATGAAGATGCACGCAAGCATTATTATAATGCAATCATGAAACCCTTTGCTCAACATTATTTAAAAGCTCATGAAAAAATCAAAGATCTAGATATTCAGCTGATCCTGTCTTCTCACGGTCCTATTCTTTCAGAAAATCCAAAGTTGAATATGGAACGATATCTACAATGGTCAGAAGAAGAAATGGCAGCGAGAAATCAGAAGCAGGTGGCCCTTATTTATATTTCAGCCTATAAAAACACCCAGAAAATGGCGGAGAAAATCAAAGAAGGATTAGAATCTTCTGATGCAAAGGTCATCTATATTGATGCAGAAAAGGAAGATCTTCGTCTACTACACGAAGTAATTAATTCCTCTAAGGGCATTATTTTAGGCTCTCCTACTATTAATAAGACAATGGTAAAACCTATTTGGGATGTATTATCTATTATTGACCCTATGGCCAATATGGGGAAAATTGCTGGTGTATTTGGCTCCTATGGCTGGGGGGGAGAAGGCATTCAAATGGCCCACAGCTTATTAAAACAAATGGGATTTAAACTTCCTTTTGAGCCTCTTGGAAAGAAGTTCAGTCCCTCTACAGAAACCCTTGAAAAATGTCTTGCATTTGGAAAGCAATTTGCCCAAAGCATTTAAACGTATCGGATGAAATTCCGATACGTTTAATTTATTTCTCATTTTTGAATATCAAAGCTTCAATAGAGGAAATGGATTATTTGGTTAACCAGTTTAGAAGATTTGCCCATAATGTATTATAATATTCCCAGTTTACGAATTCTGGTGGCCCCCAATGTGGTGCACAATCTGATGTAAATGCTGCTGTTTTTCCCTTCCCGTATTCTCTAATAGCGATAAACGGATCGTTATTAATCTTTGCTACTACTGTACCTTCGGGAATTTCTATGGTCTTATTGTATCCTAAGAAAAATGGCCATTCTGTTGGAATACCTGCTAGCACTTCATGATCTTTTATTGTTTCTGGAATCACTCCCTCTGGCAATTCCACACGGTCATCTTTATCCATCATTTTTACTGGCAGAATATCGGCAATAGCTGTTTCACCATAACGAGTTTTGGCATCAATTCCAGTGAAAGACATATAGCCACCGATCATGCAAAATCCTCCGCCTTGTGCCACGTATTCTTTAATTAACGTACAACGATTGGGTCTTTTTTCGCTTTTCGTAAAAGTCGCATGGGGCAAAAGTAAAGTATTTGACCCTATATCTGATAAAATGACTGCATCATATTGCTGGATTTCTTCAAGTGTAAACGGAAATTTCTCAGGAGCAAGATGATTCGGTAAAAAGGTTACCTCGTATCCTCCTTTTTCCAGAGCTTCTTTTAACCACTTTACACCTTCTTCATAGGTAGAAGTATAAAAGGTATCAAATCCTTTAATATGCGTTGTATAACTTACCCATGACTCACCGGCGATTAATACTTTTTTTGTCATCAATAATTCCTCCCTTTATTTTTTTGAACACCAATTTTGAATCAGCTCCGCATAAATTAATATGAACTGTAAGTAATCTTCTATAGAAATGTATTCATTAATTACATGACACTGCTCTACATTACCTGGCCCCATCACTAGTGCAGGCATATTGCCAATATTTTTTAGAAGTCTTGCATCATTACCTGCATTAGAACCATTTACCACTGGTGGTCTTCCTAAAACATGATTCATTGTGTGTTTTGCTATCTGCACAAAAGCGTCCTGTTCATTGATTTCAAAGGCCCCGCCTGCTTGATAAATAGAAATCTTGGGTGGATGCTCTCTCAACCACACATCTCCTTGTGCCCGTGTCAACAAAGTCTCTGTTACTTCCTTTACTACTGATTCATGGCTCATCACATTAGGAAGATAGTGCAAACACAGTTTAAACGTACATTGATCTGGAACGGTCGAACCTGCACTCCCTCCCTCAATCACTCCAATATTTAAGGTAGGAGAAGGTAAGAATGGATGCTTATAAAGCATAAGCCACTGATGCTCTAATTCTTGTAGTGCATCGATTAAGATGATTGCCTTTTCAATGGCATTGACACCCTTCCATTTTGTTCCCGAATGAATCGCAATGCCCGTAACATCTACTTGAAAGAATATAAATCCCATATGTCCTATGGTAAGATGCTGTCCCGTAGGTTCGCAGATTACTGCCGCGTCTGCTCTATGTCCATTGAGCATAGCAGCTAGACTGCCATTGCCTCCTCCCTCTTCGTCGATGACGGAAGTGATTTTCACATCTCCTGGAAGAGGAATACCTGCATCTTGTAAAAGCTTTACTGCCATAATAGACGCCATCAATCCTGCCTTCATATCACAGACGCCTAAGCCAAATAATTTTCCGTCTTTTACTACAGGCTCCCATGGGTCTGTATCCCAAAGGCTGATATCACCAGGAGGCATGGTGTCTACATGACCATTAAATAAAATCGATTTGCCGTTTTTGTCTCCCTTGAAATCTGCCACAAGATTATATCTATCTGTATAATCATGTCCAGGATTTCCTTCGTTAAATAATTTTATGCCTTTTTGAATAATTTCTTCACTTAAAGGTTCTCTTTTTACTTCAGCACCCATTTCTAACAATACTTTTTCTAAAAATACTTGTCCATTTTTTTCACGACCTCCATCGATGCCATGTCCTATTACTTGGGTGTCGAGGGCTACAAGTTTTTTAAGATAATTGATATACTTTTCCTTATTTTGGTCAAGCATCTGTGCTAATATTTTATCCATTGTATTTTGCACTTCCCTTTGAAAATATTTTATTCATATAGTTTAAGTGTTTCATATACAATGTTCCAGAACTTGTCAAAGTCGAGTTTTACAGCTACTTCTGTGTTGGCAGGTTTCCCTACCACACCAAAATAGTCACAAAGGGTTCTTCCATAACTTCTTTCACTTCTTATATCCACTTCTACATACATGGGCTTTGTTTCTATCACACTAGGGTCAATCAACCACGCAACAGTTGTAGGATCATGTACAGGAGGACTATCCCATCCAAATACCTCGTGCTGTGTCTTGGTAAAGAACTCCATAAGGTCTACAAAAAGCTTAGAAGCTTTATTGCCTATGGGCTTCATCTTAGCAATCACTTCCGGTGTAGCTAAAGCTTGACGTGTCAAATCAAGTCCCATCATCACAACAGGTCTGCCACAACTAAATACTACATGAGCTGCTTCAGGGTCTGCATAAATATTAAATTCTGCAGCTGGTGTAACATTTCCTAATTGATAGGCACCTCCCATTAAAACAATCTGCTCAATTTTAGAGACAATCTTGGGTTCTTTCCTCATTGCCATGGCAATATTCGTCAAAGGACCTGTTGGAACTAAGGTAATATCTCCTTCGGATTTCATCAGTAATTCAATAATCAAATCTACCCCATGCCGAGGATCTAACGGAATTGTGGGTTCATCAAAACTTGGACCATCCAAGCCTGTTTCTCCATGAATATCATCTGCAATAACTTGCTCTCTCACCATAGGTTTTGACATGCCTGCTGCAATTGGAACATCAGTAATACCCACAGCAGAGCAAATATTCAAAGCATTTTTTGCTGTTTTTTCAAGGGTTTGATTTCCTGCTACAACAGTAATGGCTTGCAAATCAATATAAGGACTTTTTCCTGCCAACAAAATATTAATGGCATCATCATGGCCCGGATCACAGTCCAGTATTACTTTTTTTCTCTTTATCGCTTCTGACATATATTTCATCCCCTTTATATAGATTTTGTTTTATAGTGAACTCTTCATTTTTTCTTCTGTGCGCAGCTTTCGTGCCATGGATATGGCCAAGATTGCCACGGTAGCAATATAAGGAATCATTAAAATAAATTGTGAGGGCAGTCCATAGGACTGTAATCTAGAACCGATAGAGTCTGTAAGTCCAAAAATCAAACAACCAACCCATGCAAGTACAGGATTTCCACCTCCAAAGAACATAGCGGCAACCCCCATGAAGCCTCGTCCATTTGTCATATTTTCAGCAAAAAGATTAGAATATCCTAAAGATAAATGGGCTCCAGCCAATCCTCCTAGAAGTCCTGAATACAGCATTACTTCAAACTTTCTTTTATAGACATTAATCCCCGCTGTTTCTGCAGCCATAGGAAATAACCCTACACTCCTCAGTCTCAATCCCCATACCGTTCGATACAGAATATACCACAGTACAAGTACCATCATGATCCCTACCACTTCAAATACGGAATAATTGTTCAAAAGACTATTCATGACAGGGTTTTGACTTAAAAAATCAAATTTAAATTTTGGAAAAGCAATAATTTTGTCAGAATAAAAACTTCCTGATGTGTTTAAAATCTCATTTAGTAAGAATCTTGTTAATGCTAATGCAAGCATATTAATGGCTATCCCTACAACCATAATATCTGCTTTATATTTCAGATGGGCAAATCCCATAATAGCAGCAATTACCAAGCCTACAATCATTGCCATAATTAAGGCTAGCACCCAACTACCTGTTAAATAACTGACCGCTACCGCCGTAAAAGCTCCGAAAAGCATAATTCCCTCTGTTCCGATATTTAAGATATCTGCCTGTTGTGTAATAATTGCGGCTAAGGCTGCAAATAGTATAGGGGTAGAAGCCCTGATAGTAGCATGAATCAAGGTATAATCAAATATCAAAGATAGATTATCTAACATAGTATCGCCTCACTTTTCTATATATCCGCTTTGGCATTATCGGTTTGAACAGTTTTATTCTTTTTTCGTCTTTTGATCATAAAAAGACCTTCCATCGCTGCCAGTAAAATAAACATTGCAATAATTGCATCTACTAAGGACTTGGGGACACCTGTAAATCTTTCCATTCCCAATGCTCCGGATTTCAAAACAGCCAAGAACAATGCCAAAACTGGAACCATTTTTATGTTGTTTCTTGCAATCAATGAAGCTAACATACCATCAAAGGCAATTCCTGGTGAGAAATTGTCTAAAAAATGTCCATAGATTCCCATTACCTCGATCGCTCCCGCTAATCCTCCAATGGCACCACTCATCATCATGCCCATTACCATCGTTCTCTTTGCATGAAATCCCATATAGTCTGCATAATCAGGATTTAACCCTACACTTCTTAAGCGATATCCTACACTTGTATGCTGAATCAACCAATATACAAATATGAGCACAGCAATGGCAATGAATAATCCTGCATTTGCACGACTGGGTTTTAGCATTCTTGGCAATAACGCTGTAGGTTCCATATTCGGTGTTTGGGGAATTCCTGTTTTTGCAGACAGTGGATTGTTTACAAGATAAGATGTTAAGAAAATGGCTACATAATTCAGTAAAATCGTGGTACATACCTCATTTACCTTGTAGTATGCCTTCAATGCACCTGGAATAGCAGCCCAAAGACTCCCAACCACCATAGCAAACACAATACACAGGATCATATGCATTCCTGCAGGCAATCCAACGATGGCATAGCCTACCCATGCTGCAGCAATGGCACCCAAGTACAGTTCTCCTTCTACACCTACGTTAAACACAGATACCTTAGAAGATACTGCGAAAGCCAATGCAGTAAGCATTAAGGGCACAAAACGTTCTAAGGTCCCACCAAAATTAAATTTTCCAGCAAAGGCTCCTTTAAACAGCTCTATATAGGCTTCGATCGGGTTGAACCCCATGAAGATAATTACAACAGCTCCCACCAGAAGCGAAATGATGATGGTAAACAAGGTGTTAAGATATTGATTTTTGATCATCTAATTTCCCTCCAGTCATCAACAGTCCTACCCGATCTTCTGTTGCTTCAGAAGCTGGGATGATTCCTGTTATTTTTCCTTCATACATGACAACAATGCGATCAGACAAGGAAAGGATCTCTTCTAGGTCAGCAGAAACTAATAGAATTGCTGTTCCTGATTCCTTTACTCGATTTAATGTCTTGCGAATCGATTCGATGGCTCCAATATCTACCCCTCTGGTAGGTTGTGCCGCAATTAATAAATCTGCATGCATATCCACTTCTCTTGCCACAACAATTTTTTGTGCATTTCCTCCCGATAAATTTTTTGCAGAGACCTCTTTATTGGCAGGACGTATATCAAAGTCTTTGATCAACTTCTCTGCGTATTTACCTATTTCTTTGTAATTCATCTTAATCCCCGTAGTGTAGGGCTTTTCATTTAAACGCATTCCAATTAAGTTTTCTTGTATACTAAAGTCTCTATTTACACCTCTGACATTTCTATCTTCTGGAATATGGGCAATTCCAGCTTGTCTTACTTTTAGGGGGGATAGATTTTTAATGGACTGTTTCTTCAGGTGAATCTCTCCTTTTTCCACCTTACGCAATCCTGTTATTGCTTCCACAAGCTCACTTTGCCCGTTCCCATCTACGCCTGCAATCCCTACGATCTCTCCACTACGCACCTCAAAGGACACATCTCTTAATTTTGAAAGTTCCTTTTCGCCAGAAACATAGATGTTCTTTACAGATAACACTGTATCCCCTATTTGAGGTACTTCTCTTTTTATATTTAAAAACACCTCTCTACCTACCATCATCTTTGCAAGTTCTGGAATGGATGTATCTGCTTTGTTAACAGTGTCAATATATTTTCCATGTCGCATTACTGTCACCCGGTCACTGATTTCCATTACTTCATTTAATTTGTGGGAAATAAATACAATAGACTTGCCATCATTCTTTAAAGAATTTAATATTTCAAAGAGCTTTACAGTTTCCTGTGGCGTCAAAACTGCTGTAGGTTCATCGAGGATTAAAATTTCTGCTCCTCTATATAAAGTTTTAATAATTTCTACCCTTTGTGCTTCTCCTACAGAAATATCTATTACTTTTTTATTGGGCTGGATCTCCATCCCATAGCTTTCTACATAATATTGAATCTTTTCACGTGCTTTTGCGAAATCAATTTTGTTATGTTTTTGCGGCTCAAATCCCAAGATAATATTTTCTAAAACAGTCAGCTCTTTCACCAGCATAAACTCTTGATGTACCATACCAATTCCGTAATCAATTGCCTGCTTTGGATCTAATGCCTCCAAAGTATTTCCTTTTACATGAATTGTCCCTGAGTCTGGTGTATACATTCCATATAATATTTTCATCATGGTTGATTTTCCAGCACCATTTTCTCCAATTAACGAATGAATCTCTCCTGGATAAAGATCAAATTTACCGTTGTCGATCGCTTTTACATTGGGGAAACTTTTATTTATTCCATTCATTTCAACTAATTTCGTTACCAATTTAGTCCCTCCAACTCTATTCGTTCTTTCTTCTATGAGAACGAGATCAAAAATAGATACGTTACAAAGTTGCTATTAGATTGAAGTGATTCTAAGAAGAATTGTCTACTCAGAATCACTTCAATCATTGCATTTTTATTTTTTATGCGTATGCACTTATTTTTTTATCAATGTATTCTAAATTACTTTCTATTCTGTAATACCTCTGTATTACTTTTTCTCAAAACCTGGATAAGATTCTACTTTAATGTTTCCGCTTTTTACTTCTTCTGTTAATTCTACAATCTTATCAAGAATATCTTGTGGGAATTTGTCTCCTAAAGCTTCCTTCATAACAGTCATGTCTGTTAAGCCAACGCCACCATTGGCAATATCCATGTGTGTAACCTCTCCACCTTTGAATGCATCATTTGCAACAGATTCAACCATTAAATAGCTGGCACGGTCTACACGCTTTAACATAGAAGTAAGAATGCTTCCTGGATAAACGCCATCTTGATTTAAATCAACACCAATCGCATAATTACCTGTTTCCTTAGCTGCTTCAAGAATACCGTTTCCAGTATTAGAAGCAACGTTCATTACAATATCTGCACCTTGGCTGTATTGTGCTAATGTTAATTCTTTTCCTTTTAATGGATCATTAAATGTTCCTGCAAAAGAAGTTAAAATTTTTACTTCTGGATCGATATGTTTTGCTCCTTGCTCATAACCTACTAAGAAGTCATGAAGTACAGGGATATCCATTCCCCCAACCCATCCTATGATCTTTTCGGGATTTACATTTGGGATCTCTGTTTTTTGTGTAAACATTGCTGCTGCAGCACCTGCTAGGAAAGATCCTTCATTTTGTGCAAAGATTGCAGACACAACATTTGGCTCGTCTACCACACCGTCAATAATACCAAATTTTACATCTGGGAATTCTGGTGCATGCTTTTTAATAATATCTTGTAGTTGTGTAGATACACCAATGACAAGATCATAATCTGCTGCTGCCATAGCTACTAGGTTAGATTCCCAATCAGAAGGTACTTTAGATTCCATAACCTTCACTTCAATACCAAAATCTTTTTCTGCCTGTAAGATTCCTTCATACGCAGAGTCATTGAATGATTTGTCTCCTAAGAATCCTGCTAAAACCAATGCTACTTTCATAGGTTCTTTTGCTTCACCAGCTTGCTCATTTTCTTGTGCGGTATCTGCCTGCTCTGTTTTTGCACCACACCCTGCAAGCATTGATGCCATCAATAGAAGTACCATGAATAATGCAATCGCTTTTGTTTTTTTCATTTTTTTTCCCCCTTTTCATAATTAGATCACTTTATAGGTCGTTTTATCTCCCTATAAATATTTATTATCATGAATGCTCATGCTAATAATCCAACTTTTTCCTCTTCCTCATTTGTTTTAAAAATTGATTAACCTTTTGTTATGCTGTAATCAAATTCTTTTCGTAATTTTTTCATGAAATCCTCAACCACTTCCCTTGTAGGTAACGAAGATTGTGCCCCTTCCTTTGTCACTGTAATCCCAGCTACATGAGTTGCAAAGTTTATTGCTTTATTTATCTCTTGCTCTTCAGCTAACGCAACTGCTAATGCCCCTGTAAAGGAATCCCCTGCAGCAGTTGTATCTATCGGAGCAACCTTCACTGCCTTATGAAGCTGTTTTTTATCCTTATTTATAAGCAAACTGCCTTTTTCTCCAATAGTGACAATAATGTTTTGTACGCCTCTTTCCAATATTTTATGAGAAGCCATCTCCATTTCTTCAATGGTATCTGCCTTTTCACCTGTTAGAATCGTTAGTTCCGTTTCATTTGGTGTTAATATATATGTATTTTTTAAAAGATCATCATTTAAATTGCATGCAGGAGCAGGGTTAAAGATAACCTTAACACCCTTTTGCCTACATAAATCTACAACAAAATTCACAACCTCTAAAGGAATTTCCAATTGAACAACACAAAATGCTGCTATATTAAACAAATGCTCAAATCTTTTGATTTGATCAATATTCAATTTATTATTGGCACCTGGATATACTACAATATTATTTTCTCCTTTATCGCTTACATAAATATAAGCCGTACCCGTGGGTGTATCGTCGTCAAATTCGATACCCTCTACATGCACGCCACTATTTTTCAAGTTTTCGTAACACTGTTCACCATGTTCATCTTTTCCGACTCTACCAATCATATGAACATCTCCACCCAATTTGGCAGCAGCAATCGCTTGATTTGCGCCTTTCCCACCTCCAAATCTTTTGATGTCCTTTGCCAGTATGGTTTCTCCAACTGCTGGAATATGAGGAACTCTTATGACCATATCCATGTTGATACTCCCAACAACTAATATCTGTTTCAATGTATTACCTCCCATCAATAGCGCATGTACTTTGGCGTATGATTAACTGGGGCTCAAAGCGAACCATTTTTTTTGGAATTCTTTTTCCTTCAATTAAGCTAATAAGCATTTGTGCCGCCGTGGCACCCATATCATAAGTAGGCTGCTTGATCGTTGTTAGTTGGGTTTCTAACATTTGCGAAATTTGTATATCGTCAAAACCTACAATAGAAATATCTTCTGGTATTTTATATCCACGGGTCTTTATAGCTTTATATGCCCCATAGGCCATTAGGTCATTACACGCAAATAAACCTGTCATTTTTTTTTGTTCTAATAATTGCTCTGCTGCTCTTATGCCCCCATCCCTTTTATAGTCACTTTCAATAACCAAACTTTTATCGAATGGGATATGGGCATCCATTAAAGCTCTTTGGTATCCTTCATATCGCTCTATGGCTGTTTTCGTATGTAAAGGACCTGTTATACAACCAATTTGGGTATGCCCCAATTCAATCAAATGCTTGGTTGCAATATATCCTCCCTGAAAATTATCTAAAAACACACCTTTAATATCTTTAGATTCAATCAGCCTGTCCATCATGACCACTGGAATGCCACTTTTTATTAGATCGAGAATATGCTCATACTTTGGAATAGAAGCAAGGGTAAATATAATGCCATCTACATATTTTTCTTTCAATGCATTGATATATTCACTTTCTTTATCTAAGTTATCATCCGTATTACACAAAAAAACATTATATCCATGACTATTGGCACTATCCTCTACCCCTCTAGCAATATCAGGAAAAAAGGGATTTGAGATATCTGGGATAATCAAGCCAATGGTTTTGGTTTTTTTAGTAACCAGCCCTCTTGCCAAAGCATTTGGCTGATAGTTGAGCTCCTTTACTAAATCTAAAATTTTCTTTCTTGTATCTTCACTTACACCTTCACTTTTATGATTAATCACACGAGATACTGTGGTAGTAGAGACATTTGCTAATCGTGCAATATCTTTTATCGTAACAGCCATATATCTTCTCCTTATCTAGTTAAACGTTTTAGTTAAACGTTTTCGTAAAACCTTTAACTAAATCATAATGAATTTTAGGAATCTTGTCAATAGTTTATTCTTAGAATAAAAAAATACCCACAAACATTTCTGCTTGCAGGTATTTTTTACTTGATCCATTTATCTTCGTTCAGATTGTAGGTTAAGACCCTATCTTACACTCTATATTTCAGTTTACTCCAATGTATTGACTATAATTTTCTAGCAAAGCCACCAGTAATGGGATAGGAATAGTCTATACCGTCACATACCTTGATCACCGCGATGATTGGAAAAATCAATGCACCGATAGCAATAATAATCAAAAAAGGTATACCGATTAGCAAAATGCTTAGGAGTCCAAATATACCACCTAGTACAACAAGTCCTATTTGGAAGATGAGGGCTTCTTTGGCTTGACCTTTTACAAACCCATCTCCTGCCAACAGCATTACTACCAATGGCGCAAGAATAGGGAATCCTACAATCCATCCTAAGTGTGCTACACCACATAATAGTTTTTGTTCTGTTGTTAACATACACTATCACCCCTTATTGCCGTGTTCTCTCATTATATCATATTTTATAAATATGCGTTGGTAAAGTTTTCATCACATTTAATTCATAGAACTTATGGCAATAAAATAAGTAGATATAGACGTAATCATAAATAAAGTCATCCCAATCCATAGTGCTTTCATCCCTTTATTTTTAATATCTTTAAAATCTACAGATAATCCCATGGAAATCATGGCCATAAGAATAAAGATACTGCTTAACTGGGTAAAACTTGTGTGTAAGAATGCTGGCATCCATCCACTTGAGCCTATGATCCCTGCTAAAATAAAATATAAAATATAGATTGGAAATTCAACTTTTGTTTTCTCTTGTTTTTGTGTTCGAAAGAGATAGCTTAAGATTAGGGCAACAGGTATTAACATCACCACTCTTCCCATTTTTACAAAGGTTCCTATTTCTCCAGCTTCACTCCCCCTTGCAAAAGCCGCTGCAATCGAATGGGCAACGCCATGTAATGAAATTCCTGACCAAAAACCATACTGAATATTGCTCATAGTAGATGCAAACCCTACAAAGGAGTATAAAATCACACCAATGGCACCAAGAAAGCTTACAATTGAAACAGCCACTACGGCATCGTCTTCTTGTGCATCAATGCAAGGAGACATAGCGACTACAGCTGATGCCCCACAAATACAAGAGCCTACCCCTATCAATGTGGCCAATTTATCATCCGCATGGAATAGTTTGCCTAAAAAGCGAGCTAGAAATAAGACTGTAGGGACAAATAGGAGAATAATCAGTAATGCCTTTGGTCCTAATGCTAATAGAGATTGAAAATTTAGTTTTAATCCCAGCAATACAATCCCAACTTTTAATAATGTTTTCAATGAATACTTCGTACCTGGTTTTAGTTTTTCTTGTAAACCAATTGTATTGTTATAAATCATGCCTATGATAATACCAATCGTTAAAGCCTCTAAATTGATTTTGCTTTTTAAGACATCATTCATATAAATAGACAAAATGGCAATTACAAATACAAATAAAAGTCCAGGAAGCAACTTATTTAATTCCTTTAATCTATTCTTCATCTTTTTAATCGTCTCCTTCCTAATAAATGTCTGCTCCTTCATCCACTGCTCTATTCTTTTATTTCTTACGCCCTTATTTTTATCTTATTACGAAGGGATCATAAAATCCAATTATAATTTATAATACAAGGATAAGAAAAATTTATTATATTAGGGAAATACAGTGAAAATATGGGTATCTATTATAAATGCCCTAATATGTAAATTTTTTAATCTCAAATAATAATGGGCATACATATACTATAATAATAGCAATACGTACTCAAAATTTTTCTATACGACAGGAGGTACCGCTTATGACAATCGCTGCTTTTTTCGATATCGATGGTACGTTATATCGAGATTCCTTAATGGTGGAACATTTTAAAAAACTTTTAAAATATGAAGTTATTGATTCCTCTCTATGGCATAACCATGCGAAACACGCCTATTTAAATTGGGACAAAAGACAAGGAAACTACGATGATTATCTCCTTGAAATTGCTCAAATCTATATCGAATCCCTCAAAGGCCTTAACCATCAAAATATGGATTTTATTTCTAATCAAGTCATTGCACTCAAAGGCGATCGTGTGTATCGATATACGAGAGCACAAATTAAGTGGCATCAGCAGCAGCGTCATAAAGTAATTTTTATTTCAGGCAGCCCATCTTATCTTGTCTCTAAGATGGCTAAAAAATACGGTGCAGATGACTTTAAAGGAACAGAATATCTTATAGATGAAAATGGTTATTTTACTGGGGAAATTGTACAAATGTGGGATGCGGAGAACAAACAAAAATCTTTACTCTCTTTTCAAGAACAATATAATATTAATATGAAGAAAAGTTATGCTTATGGAGATACAAACGGTGATTTCTCTATGCTGCAGATGGTCGGCTATCCCATTGCCATTAATCCCACCAAAGAACTACTCCAAAACATTAAACTTGATGATGAAATCAGTAGAAAGATTGCCATTATTATTGAAAGAAAAGACGTTATTTATAAATTAGATGCAAGCGTTGAAATCTTTTAGCTCCATTTTTAGATTTCAACGCTTGCATCCTATTGTATTACTTTCATGATCCCTGTCTTCTTTGTATTAATGAATACTTTTGCTTTTTTCGTACATATTAATACTAGTCCAGTGTTTATAGATATAAAGTATTTGCTTGATCCACGAAATCACAATGTATCACGCAGCTTTTGATAAGACAAAGTTAAACACTGCTAATAATGAATCCTACGCATTAAAAATAAAGCTTTCTATTCATAAAACAATAACTACCAAGGAGGATATTTATGACACAAAAAACAAGAAAAGGTATTGTGGGTAAAAAAGTACCCACTACCAAGCATAGGGAAAAAACAGGTGTTGGTATAAGCTTCACCCAAGAACATGTTTCTGATGGAGATATGATCGAAGCTGTCGTAGAAAAAAAGAAAAGAGAAGAAGGTTTAAAATAAATATATCCTTTAGCCTTTTTGCATCAATAAATAGACAAAAAATTTGGGCACATGAAAGTGCCCATTTTCTATAGCAGTTCCCGAACTTGAAAGAAAGGAGTATTTTCTTTCTTGATATCTATATTCTACGATGCTTACTAAACTCCTTCTTATTCTTTAAAATACTCAAAATATTTTTGAAAATTTCTGGAATCGTCTCATTCTATCCCGTACTTCCACAATTTCTCATACAAGCTAGATCTGCTAATATTAAGTATTTTTGCAGTCTCTGTTCGATTACCATTGGTTCTTTTAAGACAGTCCAAAATTGCTTCTTTTTCTACTTCTTCCAAAATACTTTTTAAGTCCT
The DNA here is from genome assembly GCA_038396625.1 of Clostridiaceae bacterium 35-E11. Classification (GTDB taxonomy): domain Bacteria; phylum Bacillota; class Clostridia; order Peptostreptococcales; family Thermotaleaceae. Next base: position 1,179,176 of record CP121688.1, on the reverse strand, counting down.
TATCTCCTCGTATTTTTACGTGGACCTCTGCTTTTCTTAAGTGCATCGGTAAATGATTTACTTGAATTTCTTTGCCGTAATCTACAAGATTAATTGCTCTTTCCAATACATTCTCTAATTCTCTGATATTTCCTGGCCAAGTATAACTCTCCAAATATTTCATAGCCTTAGGCGCTATCTTGGTCACATAATTTCCTACCTCTTCAGATATTTTCGTCAGTAAATAATGAACCATGGGCTCTAGATCTTCTATTCTTTCACGAAGAGGTGGTATATTGATGCTCATTACATTTAGCCGATAATAAAGATCTTCTCGAAATTCTCCCTTTTCAATCATCTCTTCAAGGTTTCTATTGGTAGCAGCAATAATTCGTACATCTAAAGGAATATTTTTTGTACCCCCTACTCTTTCTACTTCTTTTTCTTGTAAGACTCTTAGTAATTTTGCCTGCATACTGTGGGGCATATCACCAATTTCATCTAAAAAGATACTGCCTCCATTGGCTAACTCAAACTTTCCTATCTTACCACCACGTCTTGCGCCTGTAAAAGCCCCTTCTTCATATCCAAACAACTCAGATTCTAAGAGTTCTGCTGGTATAGCAGCACAATTCACTTTTATAAAAGGGCCCATTGCACGATTACTCTCGGCATGAATGGCATGGGCAAACAATTCTTTCCCCGTTCCACTTTCTCCTCGAATTAATACATTAGAATTGGTATGGGTGGCTTTTTCTGCTAAGAATTTTGTTTCTTTCAATTTATCACTAACACCGATAATGTTTTCAAATCTATATTTTACGTTGCTTACCTCTTTTAAAGCATTTTTATAATATTTCAATTCATTTTCTATACTTTTAATTTTTGAAGCAAGTACATTCACTTCCTTTAAATCTTTAAACATAATTTTACCTATTGCGCCAACTACCCTTCCTTCCTTGTAGATCGGCGTACGCATCACCACAATGTTTTTACCTCTTACCTTTTGCACTTCTCCAATTTCTTCTTTTCCTGTTTTTACTACTATATGCAATCGTGTTGTATCAATAATTTCTGTGGCATGTTTTCCGATAATCTCTTCTTCTTTTTTCCCTAGAAATTCTATATAAGGTTCATTAATCATCATAATGTATCCCTGTTCGTCCACCACAATAATACCTTCATATGCATTATCTAAAATCGTTCTTAAAATTTCTGAAAGATTTTTTTCATACTCTAGCTCCTTTGTTACTCTCTTTATATCTGTAGTATCTTGAAATATTGCCACTGCTCCTACAATTTCATTGTCTTTTACAATTGGTGTTCGATTGATAATCAATGGTCTACCATAAAAGGTTTCTTTTTTCCCTAGTTCTTTTTCTCCTGTTCTTAGTACCTCTGGTAACCTCGTGTTAGGTAATACAGAATAAACTTTTTTTCCTACACATGCCTCGGCCTTTTGTCCCAAGATTTTTTCTGCGGAATGATTATAAACAATGATATCTTCATTTTTATTAATAGCAATAATACCATTATAGGTAGAATCTAATATCGCTGCAAATTCATTCGCTAAATATTGCTGCTTTTGAAAATAATCCTTTAGCATTCTATTTTTTTCAATAAATCCTTTAAATCGTTTCTCCTTGTCTACCACAAGAATATGTTGATCTATAAATGGAAGAATTTTTTCAATTGGCTCTTCTTCGTTTACAATCATGAATTTGTCTTCTTGTAATCCCTCAATGCTGTCAAATGAAAGTTTTTGGTCTAATACAATATTACATAGATTGTCTTTGCTCACAACGCCTTGAACACAACGATTATCATCCACTACTGGAATAAACCCTATATGATCATTTTTAAATTTAGAAACAATATCTATGACTTTTCCTTTTTCCTCAACAGATATTGTGCTATATGCTGTATAATCTTTGACTTTCATTTGCTATTTCCTCCTCAAACCCAAAAAAATACTAATAAACCCATTATATCATAATTTATATCTATTTTTATTTTGTGAATGAATTAACTTTCTTGTTCGGTATTTACTTTATTTTTAGATATTTACAAATATGTTATTCTTTTTATGATGTATTCTTTATTACCCAAAATGGCTAAAACTGTCTTTATATATTTTTTATCATTTGTGAATAATAATAGTAAACTTTATTGATGACATACCAAGAAGGAGGATGAGTCATGAATCGTATTTGTAACATATCGGTTTTGTTGGTAATAATGACTATTTTTCTTGGTGGCAGCGTAACAAAAGCTTTTACCCACGAAGCTGAGAAAACACTGGTCCATGATTTTATTTATAAACCTGCTAAGATGAACACTTCATCCATGTATCAATGCGCAATATAATATTACTGCATGCAACAATATCATAAACACAAATTTAATTTCTTTTTTATAATTCTTATCCCATAAACATAGTTGCCTCTATACAAATAAAAATATCTTGTGCTCTCATGCATAAGATATTTTTATTTGTGGCATTGACAATCATTATCATTTATTGTATTCTTTTTGTAAGAGGTAAAATATACTTTTTATCATGTTATTGATAATGAATATTATTTCGCTATATTAATTATTTCTATTTACCCTAAGGAGGTATACATATGACACTTGATCTAGTAACAAAGGGCCAAAAATTAGAAATTATTCATATTCCTGATGCTAACATCCGTGCTCAGGCCATTCGTTTAGGCATCTATGAAGGTGCAAAGCTTCTATGTTCAGAGAAATTGCCTGCTGGCCCTGTTATTCTCCAAAATAAAATGCAAGAAATCGCTATAGGAAGAAACTTAGCAAAAAAAATAGCTATTAAATCCATCTAATCGTCAAATCTTATTCTTATAAGGAGGTCATTTTATTCATGCATTGTCATAATCCAGTTGTAAGTATGAATATACCTGAAGGGTCACAAAAAATTGTCTTAGTCGGCAATCCCAATGTGGGTAAATCTGTTTTTTTTAATGCCTTGACGGGTTTATATGTAGATGTTTCAAATTTTCCAGGTACTACAGTAGATATTAGTGTAGGAAAATATGGAGATGCTGTTGTTATGGATACTCCTGGCGTATATGGTGTATCCTCTTTTAATGACGAAGAAAGAGTTGCCCGAGATGTTATCTTATTTGCAGATGTCATCTTAAATGTTGTGGATGCCGTTCATCTTGAAAGAGATCTGTTTTTAACACAACAAATTATTGATATGGGTATACCCGTTGTTGTTGCATTAAATATGATGGACGAAGTAAAAAGAAATGGATTGAAAATTGATATCCAAAAACTTTCTGAAGAGCTGGGGGTAGAAGTAATTCCTACAACTGCTATCAAAAAAGAAGGTATTGATGCCATCAAAGCTGCTTTGCGTAAAGCACGTACAGGCAAAGGTATCCCTGAGGTACAACAATTGATGGAAAAAGTCATCGATAAAGTAGATGTAAAAGCAGAAGCCCTGCTCGTAGTAGAAGAAGACGAGAATGTATTAAATAGGCATAATCTGAAAAATGAATATGGTCAGCGAGAACATATTTATAAACTTAGAAGAAATCGTATTGATAATGTGATCAATCAGATTGTATCTGAAACTGATCAAGGTGCTTCCTTTAAAACCAAATTAGGAAGGTGGATGCTCCGACCTATTACAGGAATACCCATATTATTTGTGGCTTTGTATCTAACCTATCAACTCATTGGGGTATTTGTTGCACAAACCGTTGTTGGCATAACAGAAGAAGTCATTATGGGTGATTATTATTATCATTTTATCATGAACATTATGACAAAACTTGTAAGTGAAGAAAGTTTTATTGGACAGGTTTTGATTGGAGAGTTTGGTATATTAACAATGGCACCCATTTATCTATTTGGATTATTACTTCCTCTTGTAGTAGGTTTTTACTTTATCCTTTCGCTTATGGAGGATTCAGGGTATCTTCCAAGAATTGCTGCCCTAGTTGATCGTCTGCTTACAGGTCTGGGATTAAATGGACGAGCTATCATTCCTATGATTCTCGGTTTTGGCTGTGTGACCATGGCCACAATTACCACACGTTTATTAGGGTCTAAAAGAGAGCGGTTTATTGCCACAATGCTTTTAGGTTTAGCAATTCCTTGCTCTGCACAGCTAGGCGTTATTATTGGACTGATTGCTCCATTAGGTGGCCAAATGCTTTTATTGTATTCTCTCACCATCTTTATTGTATTTGTTTTAACGGGAACAATTTTAAACAAAATTATGCCTGGGCAATCTACAGACTTACTTATAGATCTTCCACCTATTCGATTGCCTATTTTAAAAAATGTACTACGTAAAACCTATGTGAAATCAAAAATGTTTATTGCTGAAGCTGGCCCCTTGTTTGTCTTAGGTGCCGTGATTATCACGATATTGCAATATACGGGTGCTCTTGATGCCATTTCAAATGCTGTTGCACCTATCACTGTAGGTTTTTTAAAACTTCCTAAGGAAACTGCCCAAACCTTTATTATGGGTATTATTCGAAGAGATTTTGGCGCTGCCGGTTTAAATGGCTTAGCTGCACAAGGACTCTTAAGTCCACTTCAAGTTGTTATTTCATTGGTTGCTATTACCTTATTTGTACCTTGTATTGCTGCCATCATGGTGGTTTTCAAAGAAAGAAGCTTAAGAGAATCCATTCTTATCTGGGTAGGCAGCTTTGTGATTTCTTTTTTAACAGCAGGTATTCTTGCCCACGTAATGATGTAATGCTGATTGCTTTTATTAAGAAAGACATTGTGATGATCACAATGTCTTTCTTTGCGTTTTTTATGATTTTCTTATGTTCCTATCTTATGTCATAGCAAAAGCGCGACATTCTCTTGCACAGTGCAAACAAATTTGTGCACAATTTTGTGATTCTGGATCAGGAAATTTTGCACATTCTATTCCACAAGTTTCACAAATATAGGCACACAAATTAGCAATACATCTTGAAAAACCACTATTGCGTGCGATATATTTTGCGGTTAGCGTACAAATATCTGCGCAATCCCGTAGCAATTGAAGCTGTCTCTTTCTCTGATGCACGTCTGCCTTTCTTTTCAAAAATGTGGTCATGTGCTCGCAGGTCTCTTCACATTTTTGGATTGTATCTACAAGATTGGCTTGATGACCAGGATTTGTATAAGGTGTCGGATAATATCCCCCATAATAGGGTGATGGATACTGTGGTAGTCTTTCCGGCATAGTCATTCTCCTCTCTAGATATATTTATTTTTGCACTATAACTATATTCATTAATGCATGAAAGTGTGTCCCACATCAAAAAAATAATTAAAGCTCAGAGCATCTCTGAGCTTTATCTTAAAATACACTTTTTCCTGGAATAATCATGTTAATAATGCCTATGGCTAAAGCCGCCAAAATAGCACCTAATACATTTACGCTTACACCTGTAACTAGCACGCCTGTTAAGTAAATAATCAGTGCAGATACAACAAATCCTGTAACACCTCTTCCAAAGGGCGTGCTGTCAAAGCCAGTAAATCTTTCAATCAAGTAGTCAACAATACCAATAGTAATTGCAGCTAAGAGTAGTGGGACAAATCCTGTAATAGCGAAATACGGTGTAAAGAAAGCCGCAATTGCCAGCACCACCATGGATACAATGATTCTAATAATCATGCCTCCTATTCCCATTCCAGTTTCTTCTCTCTTTCTTTCTGCCATTCATAACACCTCCTTTTTCTTTTATACATGCAGTATTTGCTTTAATAGCTATTTTTATGTATGGATGCCATATGATTCAAAATCTGTTAGTGATACAATTTTATTTTGGTCAAGCTTCTCACTTTTTATACTAAGTTGTTAGAGATTTAATATCTATTTCTATTCCTTTGTAAACTAATATTCATTTAAAACAATTTTCTTGATTATTTTTCTAAATAGATTGGTACATATAAATAGATTAGTAAATATAAGCTATTCATCTATGGGGTAAATTTACAAGGATAGAGATAGTTGTTTATCCATGCTTATAAATACTAACAATTGATCATCATGAGGAGTGTGATAACCTTGACAAAAAGTATAACCCTTATGTTAGGAGGAACACAGGGAGAGGGAATTGTAAGCACAGGAAATATACTAATTCGTGCACTCTCTCGCGCAGGATACTATACTTATGGCTGCAGAACTTTTTCTTCCCGTATCAAAGGGGGCCATACCAATTATAGGATCGATATCCATACAGACAAAATATTCAGTACCAAGGATCAACTAGATATTTTGGTAGCTTTTGACCAGGATTCTATTGAATTGAACTATGCAAATCTTAAAAAAAATGGCCTTCTTATTTATGACGATATCATTACAGTTAAAGATCTAATCAGTGATGCATCACAAGAAGACATCCATATTTTCTCTGCTCCCTTGACAGGTATTGCAAAAAAATATGGTTCTACCTTAATGAAAAATTCAGCTACCGTAGGTCTTTTGGGAAAATTACTTCAACTCCCTATCTCCTACCTTGAAGAAATCATTTGCACCATTTTCAAGAAAAAAGGTACAGAAATTATCGAAAAAAATTTATCCATCCTAAAGGAAGCTTATGCAGTTCATTTAGGAAACGCATCTAAATTTACAGCTTATCACTTACCAAATATTGCACATAGTAGAAACCGAGCTTCTATGCTAGGTAATGAAGCCATTGCCCTAGGTGCTTTAGCTGCAGGCTGTCGTTTTATGTCTGCTTATCCTATTACACCTGCTTCTGAGATTATGGAATATTTAACAAAAAAATTTCCTAGCTATGGTGGTGCTATGGTGCAAACAGAGGATGAAATTTCTGCTGTCACCATGGCAATCGGAGCTTCCTATGCTGGCTGTAGAAGTATGACAGCTACCTCTGGGCCTGGTATTTCTTTAATGATGGAGGGAATTGGCCTTGCAGGCATGGGAGAAATTCCACTGGTAATTGTTGACGTCCAAAGAGGAGGTCCTAGTACCGGTTTGCCTACAAAACATGAGCAAAGTGATATTCATTCTTTGTATTATGGACCCCACGGAGAAATTTCTTCGATTATTTTGGCTCCTTATACCGTTGAAGAGTGTTTTTATCAAACTATAAAGGCCTTTCATTTCGCAGATCAATATCAATGTCCTGTATTTATTTTAAGTGATTTGATGTTAGGCTTGTCTCGTCAAACAATTGATGATTTAGATAAAAGTACGATTCTCATTGATAGAGGTGCAATGACTTCTGATCATGATTTGAATGGAATAAAGGAAGCATTTTTTAAACGATTTCGATTTACTGAGCAAGGAATCTCTCCTAGATCTATTCCAGGACAACCCTTTGGTATACACCACGTAACAGGAATTGAGCATGTAGAAGAAGGTAAGCCTAGTGAAGAAAGTGTAAATAGAAAGCGTATGATGGACAAACGACTTAATAAAGTCGCTTCTTTAAAAGCAAAGGATGGTATTGCGTTGTTTGGTACATTAGATAGTCCTTTTTTAATTTTAACTATTGGCTCAAACTATGGGCTCACTAAACGTGCTATAGAAGAACATCAATATCCTGTAGCTTATGGTGTATTTCAGAGAATTAAGCCATTTCCAGAAACACAAATGAAAAGGTTAGTTGAAAAATATGATAAAATCCTTGTGATTGAAAATAATGCTACTGCCCAATTGGCTTCCATCATCAAACAAGAAGCAGGCTGTCACCATAAAATATTTAGTTTACTAAAATATGATGGCAATCCTTTCACCCTTAAAGAAATAAAGTCTAGTATAGAGGAGTTGATATAATGGGAACTGCAAAAAATTATTCTAATCAAACAACCCCTACCTGGTGCCCTGGCTGTGGAGATTTCTCTATACTTCGATCCATTCAAGCCGCTGCTGCCCATTTGGACCTTGCTCCCCATGATTTAGCAGTGATTTCAGGAATAGGATGCTCTGGTAGAATTTCGGGTTATTTGAACGCCTATGGTTTTCATAGCATTCATGGTAGAGCACTGCCTATTGCCCAAGGTGTAAAAATGGCAAATCCTAATTTGACAGTAATTGCAACTGGAGGAGATGGAGATGGTTTTGCTATCGGCACTGCCCATACAGTTCATGCCATGAGAAGGAATATGGATATTACGTACATTCTCATGAACAATCAAATTTATGGACTTACAAAAGGGCATACTTCTCCTTTAAGCGAAACGGGTTTTATTACAAAGAGTACCCCTCAAGGATCCGTAGATGCACCTCTAAAACCCGGCCTTCTTGCTTTAGCCTCAGGAGCTAGCTTTATTGCTCAAGGTTTTTCAGGTTTTCAGGATCAGCTCATCGAGATCATCCTGAAGGCAATTCATCATAAAGGTTTTTCTTTTGTCAATGTTTTCAGTCCCTGTGTAACCTTTAATAAAACCAACACCTACCAATGGTTTAGAGAAAATTTAAAGAACATTGATGCATTGGAGGATTATGATACAAAACATTTTCAACAGGCCATGAATATGTATCTCGAAACCGATGGTATCTTTACAGGAGTCCTCTATGAAAATATTGAAAAATCTCCTTATCCTGTACCAATGGGCAAAAAAGGTCTGGGATTGGCAAAAGATAATTTGAATATTGGCGATACATTCGATCATTTAATGAAAGAATTTATATAAAAAGAAGAATGATTTTACCTCTCTTTTGCAGATACTAGAATTAATCTAATAAAGTGAGGTGGATTCTATGACCAAGAAACCTGTAGTGAAAGAAGCAAGAATGGCTTTAAATCAATTTAAAGAAGAAATTGCCAATGAATTAGGTATTTCTTCTGCCAACACCATCGTATCTGGTGACATTACCTCTCGACAAGCTGGTCAAATGGGTGGAAAATTAGGCGGAGAAATGACCAAACGATTAATAGAAAATGCTTCTAAAGATATGGCGTATCGTGATGACTTGATACCGCCTGACTTAGACTAAAGGGTGAAAAATTTCACCCTTTTCATGATTTTTGTGGAAAAAGATGAAACTTTTTCTGTTATTCTCTTGTCTAATATAGGATAGGAGGAAGAAAACATGAAAAAGCTTTTATTATTTTTTTTATGTAGTGCATTGGGAATTACTGCCTTTATTGGGTGTAGCATGAACAAAATTCCTAAAAATATAGATGGTTTTCAAATCATTCATGACATCACAAAGCTCGATCAAGAAATACAGGATTGGGTCAACCCTAAAAAAGAAAAAACAGGTTTATACAAAACGCAATTTGAGTCAGATCATTATTTACTCATTAGCTTAGGAAATCGGAAAAACTATATTGTGAAAAAAATTGACATTTCAAGAGAAGAAGATCGCTTCTTATTTAATGTAACGATTCAAGAATCCAAAGGTGAATCTAAAAATTTCCACGATGCCCTCGTTTCTCCTATTTTGTTAAAAACAGATTATATAGATATACATTGTGATGTAAAAATAATTTATGAATAAAAAAAGTGGTGCTGTTTTAAAAAATATTTTAAAACAGCACCACTTCTATATTTATTCATCTTCTGCCACTGTAATCAATCTATTTCCTATATCCCTAAGCTTTTTTTCTCCTAACTCTTCAAAAGCTACAACCAATATGGTTTTTATCGTATTTTCATCTTCATCATATGCATAGGCATAATAGTATGCAATACATTCTTCTGGCAAACTTTCTTCAATTTCTACAGCATATTCATCTGCCCTATTCATTAACTCTGATATGTAAGCTTCCTCATCCTCTTCTATGGTGATGTCTAAGTCTTCTGCTAATTCTTTTTTCAAAGGAACTGCATCACACTGTAAAATAAACGCCAATGTGTCTTCTCTTTTCGTTCTTGATGATATATCCTTTAGTACATCAAATTCGGTCATTTCATGAATCAATTTGCTTATCTCTTCAGATGAAATTTGATGTTGATTTTGATAAATTGTTCCCATTTATGCACCCCTATTCTCATTAGTCGTTACAATTGTATTGAAATGATGATTGATTGTCAAGGCTTTTATATGAAACTGAAATACTAGATATTTGTATTTTAAAGTATTGCTCATGCTTTTTCTATATGCTCCAAAAGAAAAGGACAACTTCATTGCTGTCCTTTTCTTTTGATGAGTTGTGGGTGGGAATAAGGTGTATTTAAAAGTCAATTGACTTTTAAACCATAATTAATTTCCTTCTTTTACAGTTTTGCCCATATGTTTTTTTTTATACCTGTTTGAAAAAATTTTTTATGGATATATATTTTTTGTAAAACATTGTCGTAATGTTCCTTCTATAATATAATAAGTATAATTAAATAATTACCATGTTATGGAACACAACAGGATAAAATTTAGGAGGCTATAGATATGAAAGGTACCGTAGTATCTACATGGATTCGTACGCTTGAAAAACTCTATGGAGGAGAGGTCGTCAATCAAGCCACAAGAAAAGCTGGCTGGGAAGATCATCGAGTCATTACACCCTTAGAAGACATTCCAGATCATGAACCTATCCTAATTATTGATGCTATTGCTCATAATGTGGGACAATCATCATCTGTCATTTGGAGAAGTCTAGGTAAAAGTAATATCGAAACCTTTCGTTCATGGTTTCCTTCTTATTTTGAACGCTATAGCTTAAAAGGTTTTTTGATGATGATGGACAATGTGCATGCACAATTAACAAAAATGATTAAAGGCGCCAATCCACCTCGATTAATTGCTAAAGATTTAGGTCACAAAAAAATTGAAATTCTCTATATCTCTAAAAGAGGTATGTTTGATTATTTTCTCGGGTTACTTGAAGGCAGCGCTGCTTTTTTTCAGGAAAAAATTGATACAAAGATTGTTCAGCAGGGAAAGTATGACGATGGTCGGCATTATATGCAAGTAGAAATTCAGCTCGAAAAAGACAATAAAATCATTCAAAGCTTTCCTATTAATAAATTGCTTTCTTATGGCTTTATTAAAAATTTGTCTTTAAAAATTAGTTTTTCTGTAGGACTTATTGCCTTGCTTCTCTCCTTAGAATCTTCTTTTATGGCAAAGGATCTTATTAAAGCTGCTATTATTTTCGGTGCTACTTTTGGGATTAGCCATATTGTGCTTTCTCCCCTCAACACGGTTCGAAAAGAATTACAGAAACTATCGGATTTAGATTTTGCTGGAAATGTAGAATTGAAAACTGGAGATCAATTTGAAAAATACATTTCTGACATCAATCAGATCAAAGAAAATATTCAAAAAGATTTTTTATTTCTCCGTGGTGGAACGGATGATATGCACAATTTCACCCAAAAATTCTCTGATGTTGCTAATAATATGAAAGATGTTTCTGATGGTATATCAGATTTAGTCCAAGAAGTAGCTGATGGTGCCATTCATCAAGCCGAAGAAACAGAACATTCTGTTTATGTGCTGAATGAAAATATTGAAAACCTCAATCAGTTGGCAGAGCAAGAAGCACAAAGTAAAATACAATTAGAAAAAGCGGTAATTGACATTCGTAAATCTTACCACGAGGTTCAAAATGTTGCCGCAAAGCTATTAGAAATTAAAAATGACTTTGCCAAAGTAAATAACCAGGGAGAAGACTTATCTCAAAGGGCACAAAATATTATTGATATTGTAACCACTGTAGAACAAATTTCTGATCAAACCAATCTTCTCGCACTGAATGCAGCTATTGAAGCAGCCAGAGCTGGGGAAATGGGGCGTGGTTTTACTGTAGTTGCTGAAGAAATCAGAGGTCTTGCTGAAGATTCTAAAGATGCAGTAAAAACCATTAACCAAAGTCTACAAATATTCACTACCGATGTAAAACAAATGATTGAACAAGTAGCAAAACAGTTTTATAGTCTTGAGCAGAGCAATAAAATTTTGGATAGCGTTGCTGCAGATAATGAAAATGCCACCAATGAAATTACCACTGTCTCCAATCAAATCGTTGCATTAGTAGAAGCGTTATCGGGTGAAACCCAGAAAATATCCGATGTCTTTCAAAATATCCATTCCTTAGCGGCTATTGCAGAGGAAAATTCTGCTGCAACTCAAGAAATGAGTGCCAATGTCATTCAATATTCCAATAAAATAAAGGATCTTATTGACTATATTCATCAGTTAGAAACCTTGACCAAAAACTTAAAAACTGAATTGAAAAAATATAAAATTTAAGCGTAGATATATTCTATGCTTAAATTTTTACATTTTTTCCAACATATTTATGTATGGCTTCTGTTATATGCATAAATGATTATGGAAATATGGGAAATAATATTATTGAGGTGATGATAAAATGAAAAAAATATTTTCCATAATCATTGTATTAACATTAGCATTAACAGCCTGTACGACACCCCAACAGAAACCTAGAACCACACCAATGGCTTCATCCATCTTCAAAAAAGGCGATGTAAAGCAGGTAAAGGTGACCACAGACAACGCTTCCTGCCGCTCAGGGCAAGGGGCACAATACCCTGTCGTTGAACAACTCCCTAAGGGAAAAGTTTATGATGTTGTTGGGGAATTAGGAAATTGGTATGTCGTACAAACTGATGAAGGAGAAGTAGGTGCAGTAGACCCAGCACAAGTACAGCCCCATGTAGAAGCACCAAAACTTACAAATCAAGAAGCAAATATTGCAAAATTGACCCCCAACGAAGAAGAAATGCTGCGTCTTTTAAATGGAGAAAGAACCAAAAACGGTTTAAATCCTTTAAAGGCAGATATGGAAATTACAAAGGTAGCAAGACTAAAATCTCAAGATATGATTGATAAGAACTATTTTAGTCATAATTCACCTACCTATGGAAGCCCTTTTGATATGTTGAAAAAATTTGGTGTCAGTTATATTTATGCTGGCGAAAATCTAGCGGGTAATCCATCTGTACAAAATGCCCATGAATCCTTAATGAATTCTGAGGGGCACAGAAAAAATATTTTGAATCCTAATTTTACGCATATCGGTATTGGCATAAAAGAAGGTTCTAAATATGGTAAAATGTGTACCCAGATGTTTGTAGGCCGATAAGAGAGGGGCTTTTGGATGCAACATGAAATAGACAACAAAAAGCATTATCACAATCTGCTAAAAGCAGTGGAAGGTACGGGCTGGATTCTATGTGATGCTATTCACACGATGGCTGAAAACAATATTGTTCCTGATAAGCATTATCAACAAAACAATCGTTTTGATGCAGTGTTGGCACAGCATATTTCTGAAATCTTTGAAGTAATCGCTGAGTGCGAAGAACCTGAGGTCATTGATTATATTGCTGATAAGATGCTTGAGTATGCCGGAACACAACCAGACCAATTGGTGAATTATTTAGAAAAATATATGGGAGATAATCCTCTTTATAAAAGAATCCTAGAGAATAACAGACTGCCACATTAATTGTATGAAAAATTGTTTTCACAATAAATTTTCACCATAAAAACGATAAACCCCATATCATTGGTTTATCGTTTTTATTATTTTCCCATTGTTGGAAAAAAATAATTTTTGACTTTTTTCGACATTCATGGTATCATTTTTTTCAAGTGTGCAAATTATTTTCTTTCAATTTCAATAATAGGGATAATTCTTTCAACAGTACGAAAAATTTCGTATTGTCTCTTCTTGGTGAATTTTTCATATTCTTCAATCTTATGTGTCAAAAAATTTACTATATTCTACAATAAAGGAGTTATGTTTATGAATCAAAAACGAAAAGATGTATTTATCGTTGGCTTTGCCTTGTTTGCTATGTTTTTTGGTGCAGGAAATTTAATCTTCCCACCGTCACTTGGTGTTATGGCAGGTAAAAGCTGGCCCCTAGCTTTAATTGGATTTTTACTCACAGGTGTAGGCATGCCCTTACTAGGTATTATTTCAGTATCTAAAGTAGGTAGCACATTGAACGATTTGGCAGATAAAGTGAGCCCTACCTTTAGTAAAGTATTGGGAACGATTATTATGCTAGCTATTGGTCCCCTTTTAGCAATACCGCGCACAGGAGCCACTACTTTTGAGATGGGTATAAAGCCTTTATTTCCTAGCCTAAGTCCATGGATTGTATCTATTATTTATTTTTCAATTACTTTATTTTTTGTTCTGAAACCTTCAAGTATTGTTGATAGAATTGGTAAGATTCTTACACCAGCTTTACTTGTTACTTTATTTTTTGTGATTTATAAAGGCATTGTTAGTCCTATAGGAACACCGATTGACAATGGTCTCGCCAATCCATTTACTATTGGATTTACAGAAGGTTATCAAACCATGGATGCCCTCGCTTCTATCGTCCTTGCAGGAATTGTTATCAATTCATTAATCGCAAAGGGTTATCAAAAAAGACAGGAACAAATCAAAGTAACAATACAGGCAGGGGTCATTGCCGCACTTGGATTAGCTGCTGTTTATGGAGGGCTTATGTATTTAGGGGCTACAGGTAGTAGTGTTTTCCCTATGGATATGGCAAAAACAGATTTAACGATATCTATAACCAACAGAATATTGGGAAGCGTAGGCAAGATATCTATTGGCATCGCCGTATCTTTGGCTTGTTTAACCACTGCTGTAGGACTGACCGCTACAGTTGGTGAATTTTTTCACCATCTTTCAAAAGGATCTTTCCCTTACAAAACCACCGTTACTGCGATTACTGTATTTAGTGCCATAGTATCAAATTTTGGTGTAAATACGATTGTAAAGTTTTCAGTGCCTTTATTAGTTACGGTATATCCAATAGCCATTCTTTTAATTGTAATGAATTTGTTTGATCAATATATTCCCAATAAAGCAGCCTATACAGGTGCTGTATTCGGCGCATTATTTGTCAGTTTGTTTGATGCGCTAGCCACTTTAGGAATAGAGATTTCTGCGGTTACAAATATCATTGAAACATTTCCACTCGCTAGACAGGGATTTGCTTGGATTACCCCAGCGATTGTCGGTTCCCTTCTCATGATGATGCTTATAAAGAAAAAAGGGATCACATCATAGAATGACGTTTTGCTTTTCAAATACAAAAAAACCATATGGTTATCTTTTAGATAACCATATGGTTTTTTATGCAATACTTTCATTATTAACAAGATTACTTTATTGGTTGTTACATTAAATAATATTTCAATTAGTACTTGCGGTACTTGTAGTAACACATATGTTTGACTCAGCATCAAAGTAAATAAAATCATCGTCATAATTGCATCTATAGAAGTTGCTGATTCATTTACGATTTGTTTCAGTTGTTCGCCTTTCACAAGTTATAACTGCAACAACACTTATTCCTCCTTTGATTTTTCCAACGATGATATCTGCAAAATTTAAGAGATGTTTCGCGATACCACTACTTCCCATAATCATACCAGCTAATATGAATAATGGACTGGCTACCAAAACTGGACTGATCATTTGATTAAAGCCCCATAGCATCATACTCTTCATCGAAGCACCACCAAAAATCGCCATAAAAACCAGTGCCCCTCCAAAACAGTAGGGTAACGGTATACTGAACATTAATAAAACAACAAGTAAAATTACATCTAAAGCAACAATCGTTAGCAAGGTAGAGCTTGCTACCATCGACATTAAGGAAGCTGTTTTAGATGCTGACATCATTATGGTAGTGGCTCCAGCATTAGCACATAAAGCCATCGCTAAGAACTTAGCTCCACATTTAAAAGATGGGCAAGTCATCTTTATACATCCAGGTGCAACCCTTGGAGCTTTAGAATTTAGAAAAACATTTGATGATGAAGGATGTACAGCAGATGTTGTTATTGCGGAAGCTTTATCCCTGCTTTATGCTTGTAAACCTGGAACCGCGTCTATTTCAGCTTAAAGTGACAGCATTTCCATCCAATAAAACCGAGGAGATAGTAGGGAAATTAAGTCAAGCTTTCTCTCAAATCATTGGTGCAAAAAATGTATTGGAAACCAGCTTGTCTAATCTAAATGCAGTGATGCATCCTTGACCATCTTTCCTTAATGCTTCTATATTGGCTGAAAAAGTAGGACTTGAAGCACCTTTGCTTGATATATGTATAAATTTAGCATCTGCACTACATGACAAAAACTATATAGAAGATGGATACAATTTAGATAAACTAGGTATTTCAGAAATGTCAAGAGATGAAATTATTGAATATGCAACAACGATGGAAAGAACTGCTGAAGCCTATTAAATAGATAAAATGTAGCCATATCCAATAAATCAACGCGTCCAGTGTCACTGAACGCGTTGATTTACTTTCATTCCTTCTTTTAGATCTTCATTAGGAGATAAAATTACCATGTCTCCTTCGATAAGTCCTTTTTTTATTTCTACATTATCGATGCCTTCCATTCCCTTTTGAATTTTTCTAAGCTTCGCAATGCCATTTTCATTGATAAATACATAAGTATCTTCATGATAGTCAAATATAGCGTCCTCAGGTATGAATAAGACATCTTCCATTCGGTTCGTAAGGATCTTTATATCCATATCATAACCAGGCTTAAGTTTTGCTGTCCCCTGTTCAAAGTCAATCTCGACAATAACTCTTTTCTGCTCAATACCTAAATCAGACATTTTAGTAAATGCACGGGGATGTATTTTTCTTACAGTTCCCCTTAAGGATTCTATGTCTAAATCTTCATTGGTAATTTTTACTTCATCGCCCTCTTGGATATTGCCTACCTCACTAACCAAAATTTCACTTTCCATATAAAGCTGATTGGCATCTCCAATCTCAATGATTTCCATTCCCGGCTGAATATAGCTTCCTTCTTCAATATACTTTGTAAATATTTTTCCATCTATAGGTGCTGTAATAGACAAATCCGCTATTTTCTCATCTAAAATATCCATTTGGGATTGAATTTCTCGACGCTGTGCCTCCTGCTGCTTTTTTATGCTATTACGAGTCCCTTTCGTCCATGCCTGCAAATTTTTTTGAATGCTTTCTACGTTTGCTTCTTGGAGTTTGCGTTCTGCCAAGGCTTTTTTATAGGCATCCTCACTGATTACGCCTTCTTCATAAAGTTTTTTAGCACTGGCTTCTTTGCGTTTGGCTTCCTCCCATTGGATTAATGCCTTTTTCTCTTCTGTTTCTAATTTTTCCATGCGTTCATCATATTGAGCAGACAATGCCATTTTTTCTGCTTCTAAAGCATCTCTTTCTTTATACAAGCTATCCCCATCTATCACAGCTAGCAGTTCCCCTTTTTCCACCTGTTCTCCTACCGCTACCATGATTTTAGAAGCTGTGCCCGAGTTTTTTGCATATATCTTTCTCGTGTTCTCACTTTTTATCGTCGCTACTTCCTCAATATATTTGCTTACCGCTCCTCTTGTTACTTGAAAAAGTTCTACCTGGATTTCTTTATTCATATTACCTAAAAGATATATGATCAATAGCAAACTCAGTACAACCGCACCTATCCATATAAACTTTTTTTTCATGATGATTCACCCTTTCTAGGAAATACGGTTTTTTAGTGCGTCAATAAAATTGAGATGATAGATTTTTTTTAAGGTCGCTAATTGCGCGATTATGACAAAACCAAGGGTAGTAATAGCAGATATAATAAATGTCCTTGGTGTCAAAATTACAGGAATAGTATAGATTTCTGTATTAAAGGCGTGAGCAATTCCATTACACATCACCCAACCAATGGGTATGCCTATGACAATTCCAGTCAACGTCATAATTAGATTTTCTTTTGTAATCATATGAAAAATTTCTTTTTTATCAAATCCCATTACCCTCAAAGAAGAAAATTCCATGGTTCTTTCAGAGATACTAATGATGGTAGCATTATATACAATGGCAAAACCTAAAACCCCTCCAAACAGCATTAATATTCCCGTTGCCGCCATCACAGAATCCAAAAACTGTAAAAAGCTATTTTCCATATCTTCTACTGATTGTACAGAAGAGATATTTTTAATATTCTTTAGTTTTTGCACTACATCGTCTTTTGAAGTAATAGCTGCTCCTGTGATCATCCCTTTTTCTGCTAAAAGCTTATCCATGGTTCCGATATGCATGTAAGCATTAATTCCTAAATATTGCTTAACTACTCCTTTTACTTCTACCTTTATATCCTCTTTTCCAGGAATAAAATTCTTAATCTTAATAAAATCTCCTTGTCTAACCTTCAGCTTTTTTGCCAGACCTTCTGTAAGTACTATGCCTTTTTGAGGCAGATGGATTCGTCTCTTTGTAATATCTTCGAAAGCATAAAATTCTGTATTATAAGGAATTCCTACAATATTGACAACTTTCTTTCGCCATCCATTGCTCAGCTCAAAGGGATATTCTAGTTTGGGTTCTATTGTATCTATTTCAACAATATGTTTTAGCTCCTTCATTGCCCTACGGTTCATTGGATGAGAAAAATCAATGGTGTAATCCATTTTTTGAAAGCTTCCATAGTGTAATGAAAACATAGACAGCATTGCATCCTGTTGAAATATCGGTACTGTATTAATCCCATAGGTCAAAGCAATCCCCAGCACAAGAAAAACAAATCGCTTCTTTCTTCTTACAATATTTCTAATCACAATCTTCCAACTAAAGCTTATGCGCTGCCATAAAAATAGTATCTTCTCTAAAAATATTCTTCCTCCCATCTTAGGAGTTTCCGGTCTCATAGCATCCGCAGGCATAATCTGCAGCACCGCTTTGGCACCCAGTACTCCTGATAGCACACAAAATGCCCCCGTTAATCCAATCGCATAAAAAATATAATCATAATAAATGTCTAGTTTTAATATTGGGATATTATAGTATTGAATATATAGATTTGCTAACATACCCGATAGAAAAATCCCACCTAGTATTCCTAATATAGCGCCTACAATTCCAATTAGTAAAGTATATTTGATATAATGCAAGAGAATTGCCCTATTGCTATAACCTAATGCTTTTAATATACCAATATTGATTCGATCATTTTTTACCATTCTATGTAGCATCATGTAAAGAATAAAAGCAGCAACTGCAAGAAATAGGATTGGCACAACAGTAGATGTTTTTTCCAATTGTTTAATTTCCTCTATAAGCATTCGGTTGCTTAATTGATCTTTTCTTTCAATAATTCGCTGAACGCCATATTTATCTAATCGTTTCTCTACTTCTTTTATGATCTGATCTATTTTCCTTTGATCTTTTACTTTTATCAATATTTCATTATAGCTTCCTTTATATCCATAAATTGATTGCGCAAATGCTTCTGTTACGTACACGATACCAAATTTTTCTGGTGCTGGCAGGAGACTTTGCTCATTTTCCATTAGATAAACATATTCTGCACTTGCAGCGATTCCTATAACATCTAAAGTATAACGCCTGCCGTTTATATAAGGAGTAATTTGATCTCCAATCTTTATCCCTCTTGCATTAGCAAACTGTTCAAGCAATACAATTCCCTGTAATTGATGCTTCACTGGATTTCCTTTAAGCATATATAATTTATTGATTTCCTGTTTCTTTTGAGGAATGGAAATAATTCTTATCTTTACTTTTTCATGGAGATCTGCAACCTGTAAAGGTACTTCAAATCGGATCCTGCCTTGAGCCTGTGCAATTCCCTCTATGTTGTTTAATTTCTCTATCTCCCCTTGAGAAATTTTGAGTATCTGTATGGATATGTCTGCAAAATTCGTAAGATTGTAATAGTAGTTTACCGTATTTTTCAAATTCATGGCTGTCATGCTAAAGGAAACATAAATACACAAAGCCAGAACCACCACCATAATTACGGATAAAAATTGACCTTTGGTATACTTTATTAATCGTAAGAGCCTAAGATCTAATTTTCTCATTACCATTCAATCCTTTCAGGTGCAATGGGATTGTTATTGGTTTTTGTTTCAACAATTTGACCGCTTCTCATTTTGATTACACGATCAGCCATATCTCCAATAGCCATATTATGGGTAATAATAACAACTGTTTTATGAAACATTCTATTGATTTTTCGAAGTAAAGATAAAATCATAATACCTGTTTCAAAATCTAATGCCCCTGTAGGTTCATCACATAGCAGCAACAAAGGATTTTTTGCCACTGCTCTTGCAATTGCAACTCTTTGCTGTTCCCCACCACTCATTTGAGCAGGAAAATGCGCTTTTCGGTCTTCTAACCCTACTTCTGTCAAAATTTCATCTACATCTAGGGCATGTTTACAAATTTCTGTAGCCAGTTCAACATTTTCACGGGCCGTTAAATTCGCCATAAGGTTATAAAACTGAAATACAAAACCGATCTTATCCCTTCTATATTGTGTCAATTGCTTATCTGTATAGTTTGTGATTTCTTCTTCTTGAACAAAGATTCTTCCTTCTGTAGGTGAATCCATTCCGCCTATCATATTTAACAATGTACTCTTACCTGAACCACTAGGTCCTAAAATCACTACAAATTCCCCTTTATATAACTGAACATTTACAGACGATAAGGCATTGACAGTCACTTCCCCCATCTTATAGCATTTATTGATGTTCTCTACTCGTATTATAGCTTCTTGATTCATTAAACACCTCGTTTCTTCTAAACAAATTACAGTCGCAAGCATTCATCTTATTAGTGACACCAGTTTCATCGTCTTCTTTTCAAGCACTCAAGAGAAAAATACTTGTTATAAAATATGAAGGTTTTAATTGTATTATATCAAAAAAAATCTCTCGTCATTGAGAGATTTACAAAATTAGAGGAAAAATGTGTTTGAAATCTAACCAGACCTTTTTGCAAGAAAGATAATGGATAGATCAATATAATAAAAACCCCGTCTAGAAGACAGGGTTTCATTAACTTATGATTGTCAAATACATCACTAATGATTCCTGACCTTCCCACCGAAGGCAGTTAACTATACAATAGGCAGGTCTCCTGACTTATGAATCACCCTACTTCCTCTACCTTCCCATTTTCACAGTGGCATCATGAGGTTTCGTCATCACTTACAGTAGCGGGGGCTGTATCGGACTTTCACCGAACTTCCCTATTATACCTAAAAAAGGTACCTAATGCATTTCTTATTTACTTTTACAATACATATATTACCATATTTTTAGTTGTTTGTCAAAGTAAAAATTTTTCTATTGTTGAGTGATCTATCTTTTTCCATGGAATAAAGGGTCTAGCTTATACACCAAACCCTTTTGTATATAGGTTTTATTTTTATAATTTTTTAGAGAAGATGGCAAGCACCACGATAATAGCGATACCAAAGAGCATTAAGCTTGTTTGTTCTATTGACTTAATTCCCATAAATGCAACAAAGGCAATTGCAATTGGTATAATATATTTCACTAAATTATACCATATTTCAAATAGTCCAAATTTTACAGTTCCACCATTTGTCAATTCATCTTTAAGATCTTCTTTCTTAACAACCCATCCAACAAATATTGCAATTAGCATTCCGCCGATTGCCAAGAATATTTTGTCAGTTAGTATGTCGAAGAAGTCAAATACTCCAACGCCAAATAGCTTCACGCCAGACATACTACCAAGAGATAATGACGCCAAAATACCTGTTCCGACCATGATTGCAGAAGCAATATAAACCGCAGGTTTTCTCTGCATATTTCGTTGATCAATTAAATATGCAACTACTACTTCTAGTAGAGATACGGAAGAAGTAAGCGCCGCTACTGTCAAGGCCACAAAGAATATAGTAGAGAATAATACCCCTGCGCCTCCCATTTCAGCAAATATGGATGGCACTACTACGAAAACAAGACCAGGACCCGCTGCAGGTTCCATACCAAATGCAAACAATGCAGGGAATATCGCAAGACCTGCTAAAATAGCAACAGCCGTATCCATGATAGTAACAATTAATGCATTGCTCTGAAGATTTTCTTTCTTACTTAGGTAACTTCCATAGGTAATCATACAACCCATACCAAGGCTAAGTGAGAAGAAAGCTTGCCCTAATGCAGCTAAAACAGTTTTTCCGGATACTTTTGTCCAATCCGGTTTAAACAAGAATTCAAGTCCCGCTCCTGCACCTGGAAGACTCATGCTTTTTACTGCAATAAATATAAGTAACACAAAAAGGGTAGGCATTAATACTTTACCTGCTTTTTCAATACCACCTGCAATTCCTTTTGCAACGATTATTACATTTAATGCCAAGTAAACAAGCATCCACATCAGTGGTTGAACAGGATTTGTTATAAATCCACCAAATACATCTCCTATTGCTTCAGAAGCAGTGAGCACTCCAGAAACGGATTTAACGATATAAGCCAGTGCCCATCCACCAACTACGGGATAAAATCCCATGATAAAAAATGCACTAAGAACACCTAATACTCCAGCAAAAGTCCATTTGTCACTATAGCTTTTGTACGCACCAACAGCTGCAAGACTGCTTCTTCTACCTACAGCAAATTCAGCAATCATAATGCTAAGTCCAATCACTAAAGCAAAGAATAAATAAATAGCAATAAATGCGCCACCACCGTTTTCACCAGTCGTGTAAGGGAATCTCCAAATGTTTCCAAGTCCAACGGCCGAACCCGCAGCTGCCATAATAAAACCAATTCGCGAACCCCAATTTTCCCTTTGTTTATTTCCTGTTTTTTCCATTCAATATTTCCCTCCCTTTCTTCTCATTTTCAACAAAAATGATTTCAAATCAAAATATTTTATAGAATATTTTGAAAATTTTATCTACGGCATTGCTTGTCTTTCACCTCCTATCCCGTAGATTCCTTTGGCATAAAAATAAAATTATAGCTATTGATACTATATTATATTACAAATAAACTTATGAATCAATTTTCAGATTTTTCCAAATTAAAAATTGATTTGGTTTTTCCTCAAAAATGCTTATATTTTCTCTGTCATACTAATTATTTTAAATTTTCCAATAAGTGAGCTAGAAAATTGTTGCATGCCTTTCCTCGTATACCTCAAAATGGACCCCATTCAGATAAAATTCTAATTACATCTAAATGCAGTCCACTTTGATTATTTTTCTAATATACGTGTTACATTCTTAAGTTCTAAAGCTCCGCTTTTATCTTCTCTAAAATAGAGGGATGCTTTGCATTTTTCATGGGTCTGGGGTAAAATTATATCTATATCTTTGATACGCCCCTCTGTAAGCAACGCTTTGATCATTGATGCAGTAACTTGTTGTGCATAGATTTCTAAACTATTTTTCCATACACTAAACTTACACCCCTGCCTCCAATTGCTGCAATAAAAAGCCTTACGATTCTCTAGAATTTTTCCATTCTCACAAGCTATACAATTTCCTAAAAAGTCTTTGCTGTTTCTTTTGTTTATTTTTGGGGAAAGCTTTATTTCTTCTTTGCTATTTGGAATGGTAGAAAAGAAATTGCATGAATTAGAGGTGTTGTTATATTTCAATACTTTTTGTGTATTTTTTCTTATATAAGTCTCTAATTTTTCCATGTACTCATTGGGCACGATTTCTCCATTGGCAACCATCGTTAGACCCTTTTCCCAACTAGCAGTTAATGCTGGATTTAGCAGTGAAGTCACGGATTGACTAACTACATCATAAATCATTTCTCCCATGACAGTGGGCGTTAAAATCTGGGTTTTTTTATTCAATTTTATATATTGAATCTTCTGGAGTTTTTTCAATATTTCCGCCCTGGTAGCACTGGTTCCGATACCGCTTCCTTTAATTTGTTCTCGCAATTCTTCATCTTCAATGAGCTTGCCTGCATTCTCCATTGCCAAAATCATTGACCCTGAGTTGTACCTTTTAGGCGGTGTTGTTTCTGATTCCTTGATGGCAAATGCATGTATTTTTACTTGTTGATGCTTTTTTAATTGCTTAAGTATTGCTGCATTATCTATTTTGGAAAGTTGATCTTTTTTTTCTTCACTTAAAACGTTCAAGTACCCTTCTGAGGTGCAAACCTTTGAACTTGTAAAAAAATATTCTGAGTGTATTTTTGTTGTAATCGATAATTTACTAAAAATGGCTGGGGGGAAAAAAATGGCTAAAAACCGTCTTACTATCAATAAAAATATTTTTTTTGCATTCTCAGATAATTTGTTAAAGTTCTCTAGCCCTTGTCCTGTAGGAATTATGGCATAATGATCTGTAATTCCTTTATCATTTACATATTTTGTATTACTCAGCTTTTTAAATAATTCTTCTTCTATTACCTTTTGGACAAATGTATCAATTTCTTGATCCTTCTTTTCAACTTTGCAAACTTTAGAAAAATGTATCAGTCCTTTTAGATTTTTATGAATTTCTTTTGCTACAGCTGTTGATAAAACCCTTGCATCCGTTCTTGGGTATGTAAGCATTTTCTTTTCATACAAACTCTGAGCAATTTCTAAAGTTTCATCTGGACTTAATTTAAATTTTTTTGCACATTCATTTTGCAATTCTGCAAGATTATATAGTAAAGGAGGATTTTTCTTTTCCTTTTTTTTCTGAATTTCTTCAATTTCTGCGATTCCTTCAGGATTTTCTTGTTTCAGCTCCTGTACAAATTTTTCAGCATCTTCTCTTTTAGTAAATCCAATGTCTTTAAATAGTAAAGTAGATTTATTATACTTTGAACCCTCTACCGCTTTCCATTCCCCCTCATACATAAGGGCTTCTTGAAATTGAAAACTACAAAGGATTTTATAATAGGGAGTTTTTACAAACGCTCTAATCTCTCGTTCTCTTTGAACAATCATTCCTAATACACAAGTCATCACTCTTCCAACTGCAATGACGACGTATTTTTTCCCTAAATAATTACTAATCCTCCTTCCATAACTTAAGGTTAATAATCTTGAAAAATTAATACCAATTAGATAATCTTCTTTTGCTCTTAAATAGGCTGCATCCGATAATGTATCGTAGGCTTCTAGTGGTTTTGCATTTTTTACGCCTTTTCTAATCTCTTCTTCTGTTTGTGAATCAATCCATACCCTTTTTTTAACTTTGTTCTTTACGCCTACCATTTCATCTACTAATCTATAGATATATTCTCCCTCTCGTCCAGAGTCTGTACATACATAAATTGTTTTTATATCTCTTCTCTTCATTTGTCTCTTTACAATTTCAAACTGTTTTTTAACATTTTTTATGACTTCATATTGATAAATTTTAGGTAAAAAAGGAAGGTCCTCCAAAGACCATTTTTTATATTTTGGATCATACTTTTCTGGATAACTCATGTTCACTAAGTGCCCCACACACCATGTGATCACTGCATCCTCAGACTCTATAAAGCCATTACCCTTGTTCCCTTTTATATTTAACACTTTTGCAAATTCCATTGCAACACTTGGTTTTTCCGTTATAAACAATGCTTTACTCATTTTGACACTCCACTTCTCATACATTTACAGTTGATCTTCAACACATAAAAACATCCCTTACATTACTTTGATCCTACTGTGGCTGCTGCGTATATTATTTTGTTCCTTCTATCAACTTCTTTTTTTTGTCTCTACTTAATTTTTTAATTTGCACTTCACGTTTTTGTGCCTCTTGTCGTGTATTACTTTCTTCCCAATAAATTAATTCCACAGGCAGCCTTGCTCTTGTATATTTTCCACCCTTTCCTGCATTATGGGTCTTTAGTCTTTTAGCAATATCTGTAGTCCATCCTGTATAAAAGCTCCCATCTGCACATTGTAAAATATATGTATACGCCATAACAGCCCCCTACTATTTCAATTTAAATCTATAGTAACACTTCCATTATAACAATAATATAATATACTGTACAAACAATATCCCTATATTTCTGTTATGCATTTCAAAAGGAAGTGATCAAATTATGCACAAAATGCAACATCCGCCTATTTCTATCCCCATAGACGAAGAAACTTCATCGATTCCTGTGGCAGAAGGATTTTCAAATGTTTCTATTCAATCAAATGCTCCCCATAAAGAAATATTTCCTGGTTTTGGCTTTGGAGGGCTCGGTATATTTTTCTGGATTATTGTTCTCTTCTTCCTCTTTGGTGGTGGACTTTTTGGCTTCGGACTAGGCACAAATTCCCGTCATTAATGCATCATACAATTGACCAGGATCCCTCCTGGTCAATTGGTCTGTCTATGATTTTTTAACCTTTTGGTTTAAATATTAATGCTGCCATAAATCCAAAGACAATGGCGGAAGAAACGCCTGCACTAGTTACTTCAAATATACCCGTAAGTACACCAATAATACCATGTCGCTGAGATTCTGCCAAAGCTCCTTTGACCAAAGCATTGCCAAAACTGCTAATAGGTACAGAAGCTCCTGCTCCTGCAAATTTTATTAGTGGCTCATATAGACCTAATCCCCCTAATATCGCTCCTACCACTACTAGTGTACTGGTAGTATGCGCTGGTGTAAGCTTGAATACATCCATCATCAGCTGTCCTACCACACATATGGCACCTCCTACTATAAATGCCCAAATAAATTTTTCCATAAAACCCACTCCTTTTCTTCACATTTCAATTGATACAGCATGGGCAATGCAGGGAATACTCTCTTTTTGTTGGTAGGACATCGGCGATAATAATGCTCCTGTTGCTACAATCAAAATTCTTTTTAACTCTTTCTTTCGCATACGATTGAGAAAATGACCATAGGTTACAGTAGCAGAACAACCACATCCACTGGCACCTGCCATAACAGGCTGATCTTTTTTATATATTAATAACCCACAATCTGTAAATATCTCAGGAGGTATCTTAAAGCCGTGTTCTATTAATAAATCTCCTGCAATACGATGTCCTACACGCCCAAGATCTCCTGTAGCAATCACATCATAATAGGAAGGATCTAGATTCCTATCTCTAAAATGTGCTTCAATAGTATCTACCGCTGCTGGTGCCATAGCTGCCCCCATATTAAAGGGGTCTGAAAGCCCCATATCAATCACACGCCCAATCGTAGCTGATGTAACACGGGGTCCCATTCCTTCTTGTGCCACCAACGCCACGCCAGCTCCTGTTACTGTCCATTGGGCTGTGGGAGGCTTTTGGGCTCCATATTCCGTAGGGTATCTATACTGCTTCTCAGCAGCAGCATTATGACTAGAAGCACCTGCCAATACGTAAGAAGCAGATCCACTATCTATCAGCAAAGACGCCAATGCCAGCCCTTCCATAGAACTTGAGCATGCCCCAAATATCCCTAAATAAGGTGCTCCTAATGTACGGGCAGCAAAGCTGCTAGAAATAATTTGATTCATCAAATCTCCACTTAGGAAAAATTGAATATCTTCTTTTTTCTTTCCTGCCTTTTCAATGGCTTTTTCACAGGCTTGCTCTAATAATTTTTTTTCTGCTTTTTCAAAGCTATCTTGTCCTAACCATATATCCTCATGAAGCATATCAAAATCTTCTGCTAAAGCTCCTTTTGCTTCAAATGGTCCACCAACAGCGGCAGACGAAAGAATAACGGGGTTGGTGGGGAAAATCCATGTTTGATGACCTTGAATCATTTACATCCCCCCTAAAGACGTGATCATAATCTTGATTAATGCTACAACGAATGCTGAAAAAACACCATAGGCAATCACGGATCCAGCTAATTTAAACATATTTCCACCCACACCTAGTACATATCCTTCACTACGATGTTCAATGGCAGCTGAAGCCACAGTATTTGCAAATCCGGTAACAGGAATAGCCGTCCCTGCTCCAGCCCATTGGGCAATATGATCATACACACCTAAACCTGTGAGCAATACAGAAATCATAATCAATACTGCTGATGTGGGATTTCCTGCTGTTACTTCTGTAAAGTCAAAATAAGTGATGAACATCCACTGTAATCCTTGCCCAAAAGTACAAATAATGCCTCCCACCAAAAATGCCCGAACTGCATTCACCAATACCCTTCGTTTTGGCTCCCTAGCTTGAGCAAAGGCTTGATATTGCTGTTGTGTTGGTGTTAATTTTTTATTTTTATTACTTGACATCTTTTCATCACCTTCTATTTCTATTTTAATAAATAGGGTTCTATTATTTGTAAGGCATTTTGAAGTTGTTCTGCATTTTTACCGTACATCATTTTTGCCGTTTCATCCTCTGTATCCAAGGAAAACTTTAAGAGATCTGCTTGACTTTTTTCTAGATTGGCATAAAGCATCTCTTTCACTTTCGGTTGAGATATTTGTATACTATCATCAAATAGATCTATGTATAGATCTCCTGAAGCATCTACCTGTGCTATAAAAACATTATCTAAGGATATCCCCATACTTTCAAGTTGGATATTTAGCCAGTTTCGATTGAGTCCTATACTGCTTAAGGGTTCATCAAGTATATTTCCATCTAAAATTATTGTTTGGGGGGCATCCTGTGGTGCCACTATCTGTCCTAAATCAGAAGGAGTAGCGGTTTTTTTATCTGCTTTTAATAAAACATTTAATTCTCCCGTTGCCTCCATTACAGCAAACTCCACATCTGCTAACTGAAAGGCATTTTTAGATCGCAGCTCTCTCAACAATTCTTCTCCTGTAAGACGCATCTGCTTTAGGTTCTCTTCCATTACTTTCCCACTTTTGATTAAAACGGTTTCTTTCCCGTTAATCAAATCGTGTACCCATTTACTTTTCAATGCTCCGTAATCTAGCGCCATAGAAAATAAAATCCACACCCCAAAACTAATTAAACCAAACGCAAAATTTTTTATTATATTTGCTGAAATTAATGCTGCTATTATAGCAATTACCATATAATTGACAACATGAAAGGGCAGCATTTTTGCAAGCTGTCTTTTTCCCATTACACGTATTGCGGCAAAGGTTAAAAAAAATAAACCAATCGACCTTATCAGTATCTTCATCCATTCCTTCATTTTTTTCCTCCATTTAGTACCCTTTATATTGGGGCTCTTCAAATTCTAATGTCTTGATTCTCTCTTCTAAATCCTGAATAATTTCATTTGTTACATCCCATACTTGTAAATAAGTATCCTTCTCTTCCTGATTTTGCGATTGTAATGCATACATTCTTAAAGTGCTTTGGCTCCCCTTTAAAGTAGCCAATGTCTGTTTTACTTGAGCAGCAATAGTCAAGCTTACCAACCTCCTTTTCTGAAAAGCTCATTCTACCTTTATTATTACAACTATTTGCAAAAAATAATTTTCATATTTCTTCCAACTTCCTATTTTTTTGCTAAAAAAATCCTTTTAAATCCTCTTGTTTTCGTAGGAGGTTTAAAGGATTTTTCCACAAAATTAACTTTCCTTTATATATTATAAGAAATAGCTTTTCATCTCTTCTGCTAATTCCAATTCTCCATCAAATGTACTTTTCGCTTCTTTCATAATTTCTTGCAAATCATACTCTGGCCAAAAATGTGTTAGTATAAGTTTTTTTACATTGCTTTTTTGTGCAATCTCTCCTGCTTCCTTTGGTGATAAATGGGAAGTTGTTGGGGTTTTATCTTTTTCTAATACACTGCTTTCACACAATAATAAATCAGCTTTTTGGGATAATTCGAGGATAGGATTGCAATATTTTGTATCTGCAGAATAGACAAATTTTTTTTCCTTATTTTTAATCATCACACCATAACATTCTATGGAATGATTCATTTTTTTAAACACAATTTCTATATCTTTATAACCCACCTTGAGATTATCTGTGATTTTATTCATTGTAAAAGCATCTTGAAATTGAAGCTTATCAAGATAGTCCTTAGGTGTTGCAGGGGTATATAAAGGAATAGAATGAGGAATTTTTCCGTTTATTCTACCAAATCCAATTCCATATTTGAGCACCAATGCATCTGATATATGATCGCTGTGGAAATGGGTTAAGATAATGCTGTCTAGAGCCGCTACGTCCTTTATGATTTGCTGTAATCTACTAAACGTACCACTGCCACAATCTATGAGTATCTTCGCTTGTTCGCTTTCAAACAAATAACCTGAACAAGCACCACCAGCCCTAGGATAAGGACCACAATTTCCTAATACAGTTACTTTCATCCTTCAAACACCTCTTTTTATTAAATATTATTTTTGGAAAAAATAAAAACCACTTTTATATATCAGCATTCTGTAACGTGTAGCTAATTCCTTTTAAATTTTTACTCTCTTTTCAGAATTAGCTATTCAAATGCATCATCTTTTCATTCATATTTTTTTCAAATTTGTACATACTATACTAGGAATACATCCTGTCGTAAATTACGAAGGATCTATTATATGAAACATGTTATGGAAATAAACTTATTTTCCACATCTTCTATAGGTTTTACATGCAAAAAACAATGAATATTAAAGGAGGTAATTTACTTGACAACTGTAAACAAGTTAGAACAAGCTTTAGCAGGCGCTAAAGGTTTGGCTTCACAACTAAAAACTTTTGGATTAGATACTGATGATCAGCAAGCTAAACAAATGTTTAATCAATTAGCTACAACCATGGAAAATACTACACAAATGCTTCAAAGTAGACTTGATTACGTAAAAAATGAAGAACCACAATATAATCAACAGCAGTAAAAGCACTATAAAAAATTCTCTGTTCTTACAGAGAATTTTTTATAGTTTTCTATCATTTATATTTTAAGATATACGAATCATAGTACTGTAATATTTTATTTGTTGCACTCCTATTGTTTGTTTTTATGTGCTAACTCTCTTTCTGCCATTTCCACTAGTTTCTTGGTCATGTGCCCCCCTACATAGCCACCGAAAAATACATTTTGTCCAGCTGTCAAGGTTCCTTTATGATCAGAAAGATGACCTGTTATACCTAATTCATTGGCAATTTCATATTTCATTTGATGCAACGCTTTTACCGCATTGGGATCAATTGGTCCTTTTGTCAAATTCACTTCACCTCTTTTAAGTTCTTATTATATTCTTTATTATTGATATTTTTTGTAGATACTGCTTTTCCATACACGGTAATTTAAGGGTAATCAAAATAGTATTCATTTTCTTATCCTACCGCTACTTCATAAAATTGTAATACATCCTTTCTCTACAATTACATATACTAAGATTGACAACTTAATATATTTTGAATAGAAGGAGTTGATATGATGGCTAGAAATAAAGCTGTCGTTCCTGAAGCAAGAGAAGCTTTAAATCAATTCAAAATTGAAGTTGCGAATGAATTAGGGATTGCTAATTATGATAAAATTGATAAAGGCGAACTGACCTCTAGGCAGAATGGTTATGTTGGAGGATATATGGTAAAACATTTAATTGAAATGGCTGAAAGGCAATTAGCCGATCAATCATAATGATAGATATAAAATGGCAAAATAGGATTGCTTCTCAGTAATCCTATTTTGCCACTTTCTTATCTAATAAAGTCATATATTTAAGGCATATCTTTTTTCTTTTCTTTGTTTTAGCAATTCTACAAAGGCTTCTATTCTCGTCATATAGCCTACCTCTCCTGTCATTTCATCTAATACCAACTTCAAAACAGGTATGTTTTTTTGTTTTTCTACTGTAGGCAGTATGCTTTGTGCCACAATTTCTGGCATGCAAGTGAAGGGTAATAAATGAATGACACCATCAAACTTCTTTTCCCCATATAACGCTGTATTTCCTATGGTATGCCGTGCATGCCCTCCAATCTCTGTATCTAAGTAAGACTTTGCAGCATGATGTACTGTTTTTTTATCTGATTGAATAAAGGGTATAAAATCAATTTGTTCTTTGATAAACGCACTGGCAGTTACAGAACGATGGACTTCAACTCCCATATTTCCTAATCTTTTTATGAGTTCTAAATTGATAAAAGGCTCTACAACCGTATAAATTTCTCCCACAATGCCTATCTTTAATACTTCTTTATTTGTGTCAATCTTTACATTTTGTAGCATTTTTTCATATTTCTCAATGACTTGTACTGTTTGTTGATATCCTTTCACAGCTTTCACTTCTTTTTCAAAGCTTTGATAGAATCTATCTACTTCCCCTATATTTATTTCTCTAGGCCTTATTTGATGAACCAAATCATCAAAAGCATCCACCTTATTTAGCAACTTTATCCCTCTTATAAAGGCAATAAGAATTTTAGAATAGCTACTAATATTAGATACTTGCTTTAATTTATGAAGAAAATTTTGTATTTCTTTGATGCTTTGAAAAGGCTCTACAGCAATAATGTCGATAGCATAGCCCAACTCCTTTAATATTTGTTTTTGAAGCATATTATAATATCCTATTCTACAAACATCACAGCCGCCCCACATGAACATGGTATCTGCACCATTTTTGATACTTTCAATATAATTTCCTACTGTAATTTTAAAGGGTACACACATGAGTTCAGGAGAATATTTGGTACCAAGTTCCAATGTATTCTTATTGCATTTTGGTGGAACAATTACCTCTACTCCTAATTCTTCGAAAACGGTTTTTAAAGCAATATAAGTATTACCCATGTGCGGAAATGTTATTTTCACTTTTACCCCTCCATTTCGCCATATCTACAAAAGCTTCTATTCTTGTATTCATTCCCCCATCTGCATGATGTTCATCCAAGGTTAACAGCATAAATGGTATATTACTTTTTCTGCGTACCCATTTTTCAACAATATCTGCCACGACAGAGTCTACACCACATCCAAAGCACGAAATATAAATGATTCCATCCACATTCTTTTTATCTAATAAATAGAGCGTTGTTCCAATAAGCTTTCTAGCAAACGTCCAATACAACTGTCCTTCAAATTGTTTTGCATAGCAATCAATATTGTTATGATCTAAACTTTCTGGTGTAATCACTTCTATCTCCAGCGCTTTTAGCTTATCCAATAGATCCATGTTCATGTATGGATCATATAGGTTATAGGGATGACCCATAAGCATAATTCTTTTTTTGTGACTAAATTTCGAATATCTATTGATTACGTTATTTGGATCTTGAACCTGTTCTTTATGCTTTTTATAGGCTGCATATGCTTTTTTATAGGCATCTATAATCTGTTTTTTATCCTTAGAAAAATAGCTTCCAACTGCATATACCGTTTTTTTTATGTGTTTATCCGACTCAAAAAAGTTGATTTCCGTATTAATAATGGGTGGAAGATCTTTTATTGTGTGTTGAATCATTTCCGGCAGTCCGCTGAATTTGGGACAAATATATTCACCTTTATATAGGCTTTTAATTCTAGGTATGAAAAGATAATCTACCTTGTCTTTTATATCTAAAACATGTCCATGAAATAATTTAACAGGAACACAAGCTTCATCCACTGTATTTCTAATTCCTTCCCCTAAAATTTGTTTGTTTGTTTTTTCGGATATAATCACATCTACCCCTAAGCCCTCTAAAAAATTAATCCATAATGGAGCATACTCATAAAATAAAAGTGCTCTAGGAATCCCTACCTTTATTTTCATATACTACCTCCTAATAATCTCGTCTGTTTAGGATTATTGGCAATTATATAGTAAACTATTCAAAAAACAAAAAGGTAGTAGGTGGATGATTATTTTATCCACCTACTACCTTTTTGTCAGACATATTCTATACTTCATGGATCCTTGGCAAAATCGTGTTGACAAAAAAACTTTCTATATTCTTTCCAGTTACTGAATAAATCTCACCATCATCGATATCTACAGACACCGGTGTACCACATTCACCTAAACAAAATACAGGATTGACAGATATTTTTTCACCTAATTCATGCTTTTCAATCAGTTCCTGAAGTCTATGAATAATATCATATGAACCATTCAAATGACATGCCGTACCCACACACACTTTTATGATCATATTTTCACGCCCCTATTTTTTTTGATTTTAGGATTATGCAGTATATGTCTATTATTCTTTAATATACCATTATATAATGAAATAATGATGGGATTTTCTTCTGATTTTTTAATCTGAGATATATTATCTGCCTTATACATTCCTTTTGTTCTATGATCTCTGATAGAATGACTATCCATTGAAATAGGTTGTCCTGCACCTCCTATACAACCTCCTGGACAAGCCATTACTTCAACAAAATCATAAATTCTTTCTCCAGACTTCATTTGCTTAATTAACGCTTGGGCATTGCTCAATCCATTCACTACAGAAATTTTAATTTCTTTATCATCAATAGAAATACATGCTTCCCGCACATCGTTTAAGCCTTCAACAGGACTAAACCTTTCACTCACACAATCCATATTGGATATTTTGTCTTTACTGCATCGTCGAATTACCGCTTCGGCAACACCACCGCTTATACCAAATATTATTCCTGCGCCACTGGCTAAGCCAAAAGGCATATCCAAAGATTCAGGCTCCAATTCTTCAAACACAATTCCTGCTTCTCTAATCATTCGTGCCAACTCTTGGGTTGTTAATACAATGTCAACATCTTTGACCCCATGATTTCTGTATTCTTCTCTATCTGCTTCATACTTTTTTGCTGTACAAGGCATAATGGATATCATAATTGTTGTTTTTCCTTCTACTGCATCTCTTCTTGTATAGTGTTCTTTAATAATTGCACCAAACATCTGTTGGGGAGAACGACATGTAGATATATTTCCTTTCAGCTCAGGTAGTTTTTGCTCAACCAATCTTACCCATGCAGGACAGCAGGAAGTAAATTGAGGCAATTTTTCCTTGTGATTGAGTACTTTATCTAGAAATTCTCTTGTTTCTTCCATCACGGTCAAATCAGCACTAATACTTGTATCGTAGACCTCATCAACCCCCATCTTTTTAAGAGCCGCTGCAATCTTTCCTGTTACAATCTCTCCTGAGCCTATACCAAATTCTTCTCCCAATGCTACCCTCACTGCAGGGGCAATCTGTACAACAATCCTTGTATGTACATCATTCATTACTTTCCAAGCTTCGTCTACATTGTTTTTTATAACAATGGCACCCGTAGGACATACGGCTGCACATTGGCCGCAATTAACACAATCTACTTCCGCCAGCTTTTTCTTAAAGGGCGGTGTTACTTCTATTTGTGCACCTCTATATGCAAATCCTAATACGCCTACTCCTTGAATCTCTTGACACATTCGCACACAGTCTCCACATACAATACATTTGTTTGGATTTCTAACTAAAGAAATACTGCTTTCATCTATTGCATACTTTTCTTGTGGCTTTTTAAACCGTATATTCTTTAATCCAAGTTTTAAGGCTAGTTCTTGTAGTCTACACCTTCCGTTTTTTTCACATACTGTACAATCCCCACAATGATTGGAGAGCAGTAATTCTAGGATCATTTTTCTATATTTTTGAATTTTCGGCGTGTTTGTAAATACTTTCATACCATCCTTTGGCGGTGTTGAACAAGCCGCAAGCATTTGCCCTCTTTCGTCTTCAACCATACACATTCTACAAGCTCCATATATACTTAGTTCTGAATGATAACAAAAGGTAGGTAAATCAATCCCCGCTTTTCTTACTACATCAAGCAGGTTTTTCTCATCATCAAAACGTACAATTTGCTGGTTTATTTGCATCTTCCCCTTCATTTCTTTATACCCCCTCTATTGCTGAAAATGGACATGCTTCAACACAAGCACCACATTTGATACATTTTTGTACATCAATCTTATATGGTTCTTTTATTTTACCTTCAATGGCATTAACTGGACATACCTTTGCACATTTACTGCATCCCTTACATGCTTCTGGATGGATCTCAAACACCTTTAGTTTCTCACAATTTTTTGTAGGGCATTTTTTATCTACAATATGGGCAATATACTCGTCTTTAAAATAATCTAATGTACTTACAACGGGATTACCTGCTGTTTTTCCTAAACCGCAGAGTGCAGTATGACTGACCGTATCTGCTAAGTCATAAAGCACATCAATATCTTCTAATCTACCCTGCCCTGCCACAATATTTTCTAAAATCTCCAACATTCTTTTCGTTCCTTCTCTACAGGGAATACATTTGCCGCAAGATTCATTTTGGGTAAAGTTCATAAAAAATCTTGCAACTTCAACCATACATGTATCTTCATCCATTACTACAAGACCGCCAGAACCAATCATAGCACCAATCTTTTTAAGCGAATCAAAATCCATAGGTAAATCTAAATGCGCTTTTGTTAAACATGCCCCAGAAGGTCCACCAATCTGTACTGCTTTAAATTCTTTATTGTTTTGTATGCCGCCACCAATATCATAAATTACTTCTCGTAAAGTAGTCCCCATAGGAACTTCAATCAAGCCTGTATGATTCACATTACCTGTTAAAGCAAATGCCTTGGTTCCTGGACTATTTTTTGTCCCAATACTTTTATACCAATCCACACCATTTAAAATAATCAGCGGAACATTTGCAAATGTTTCTACATTGTTTAATACCGTTGGTTTCTCCCACAATCCTTTTTCTACCGTTCTAGGAGGCTTTACCCTTGGCATCCCTCTATTCCCCTCTATAGAGGCTGTTAAGGCACTTCCCTCTCCACATACAAAAGCACCTGCCCCTTGGTTAATATGAATGTCAAAGTGAAAATCCGAACCAAGGATATTTGTACCCAATAGGCCATATTCCCTTGCTTGTGCAATTGCCTTCTTTAATCGTTCTACAGCTAATGGATACTCTGCTCTTACATAAATATATCCTTCTGTACTTTTGGTTGCATATCCTGCGATTAACATTCCCTCAATCACTCTATGAGGGTCTCCTTCCATGATACTTCTATCCATAAAGGCACCTGGATCTCCTTCGTCCCCATTACATACTACATATTTTACAGGACTATTTTGTTTGAATACTTGTGTCCATTTTGTGCCTGTTAAGAATCCTCCACCACCTCTTCCTCTTAGCTTCGACTCTGTAACCATTTCACATATCCTTTGTGGATTCTTTTCACTGATAACTTTTTCAAGAGCTTTATAGCCATCTTTGGCAATATATTCTTGGATCGATTCTGCATCAATACGCCCACAATTTTCCAAAGCCTTTCTTGTTTGTTTTTTATAAAATGGAATACTATCTGCTGAAGGAATCACCTTATCTTTTTCTTTGTACATTAACCTTTCTAGGACTTTCCCTTTTATAAGGGTTTCTTCAACAATTTCCTCACAGTCTTCTAATTGTACCTTTATGTAGAAATATCCCTCTGGTTCAATGATTAATAAGGGTCCCATCTCACAAAATCCATGACATCCACTTTTTTTAACGCCTATTCCTTCCTTTTCTTCCTGCAGCTGTATCTCTATGAGAAGATTTTTTTCTTCTACTAGCTTCTTTATTCTTTCATAAATTAGGAGTGATCCTCCTGCTACACAACCTGTTCCAGCACAAATCAACACTTTTTTCTTTTGCAGTTCCAGTAAATTATTATATTTTGTTCTACTGTCATCAAGCGCATTTACTGTAGAAAAAATCATTTTTTCTCCTCCTCTTTTATTTCATTAATGATTGTAACTGCCTGTTCAGGTGTTATTTTTCCATACACTTGATTATTAATGGTAATTACAGGTGCCAAGCCACAGGCTCCCAGGCAGGAAACTGTTTCTAGAGTGAACAATAAGTCTGCTGTAGTATTTTTTTCATCACTAAGGTTCAATGCTTTTTGTAATGCTTTTAAAACCGGAATAGATTTTCTAACATGGCATGCAGTGCCATCACATATTCTTATGACATATTTTCCCTTAGGCTCTAATGAAAAATTTTCATAAAAGGTTGCCACACCAAAAACCTTGGCAGTAGAAATATCCATTATTTCTGAAACATGCATAAGTATATCTTCTGGTAGATATCGATACGCATCTTGAATATCTTGTAAAATAGAGATTAATGCGGACTTGTTAAAATTGTGTTTTTCAACAATTTCATTGACCTTCAATGCTTGTTCTTGTGTGATCATCATTGTATTCCCCCTTTTAATTTGTTATTTTTTTAACTTTTTATTATAAAAAAAATAGGAATTTTACTATTTTTTATGTTGTTGAAAACGTTTTTCATAAATTCAAAAAATTTTTTTAAATAAAACCTCCTTAAATTAAGGCATATATATAATAATAATAAAGAATCTACCACTGCCTTGTAGAGTTTTTTTTGTTAAATTTATATCAAAATTTATATCTTGATTATACTTGGAATTAAATTTTATGTCAATATATTTTCTTACAATTTCATCATTTCACCTTTTTTAAATAATTCAAAACAATGCATAGGTATGTAAAACATACGTCTTTTTATCTATTTTCTTTTGATTACATGTTTAAAGGCAAAAATATTTGGTAAATAATAAATAGAAAGTTTTAATCGATATTGATTATCATTATATTTCATCTAAGGAAGGTGATCCGATGAAAAAACAAATTAAGACTACCTCAAATATAGTGAAAATAAATGCTATTTTACAATCTATGCTCTATTTGCAACAAACCTCCCATCCAAGTAAAAAGAGTGTTTCAAAATAATAATAAATCCCCCTCTTAAAAGTAAAAATTCCCAGTAGGATATACTGGGGGTTTTTACTTTTATTTGATATTAAATTTCTCATATAATAGCAATCTAAATTAGTCCATAATATGGTTAATTATCCACAAAATATACCGTATTTAGGCAATAGCTCATGCAAGATATAAAACAATTGTATTGCAGCTGCATCTTGAAAATACTTCCAGTTACTCACCGAAAAATGCTCCTTCTTTGCAAAGATACCATTTTGGCTGTCTATTACTTCTACAGCTTCACGAAACCATGCTTTTTCATCATATCTTACTTGCTCATCATGAATATAAAATACGCCCTTTTCAATCCAAGCTTCCCAAGCCTCTATTCGCTCTTTTAAGCTTCCTTCATATGCAAATGCCCTTTCTATTCTTCCCTCTAATTGTTGCCAAGAGCATAATGGTGGCTGATTCGAAAGGGTGCATAATATTTCAAAAATCATTTTGCTCGCCTCTAAAAATCTTTCTTTATTATTCACCTCAATGACCTGTTGTTTATCGTTAACATATCGCCATGTTTTATAAGGAATATCCGGTAAGTTTCCGGCTTTGCCATGTCCAATTGCAGGAATCAAATCACTTTTTACCTGCATCCAAGCTTCATCGAAATAATCCTTCAAAGTTGTTTCTTCCTCATGATCATCAATATCTTTAATATTGTTCTCTTCTCTCAATACGCCAGAAAAATGTTGATGAGCCCATGTATCTGCGTAGGTATGCAGTCCGATCCCTAATCGATGTAAAAAATAAGGTTTGTAAGTAGCACTCAATACTTCTGCCATCATTTCCTGGGCAATCTGACTATTTGCCTTGCATACTAATTTTTCATAAAAACTTTCTGGTTTTGGGACCATTCCAGGTAAAAAATGAAATGGCACAAATATGGTGTAAAATGTATCTTTTGACAGTGCACCAATATCCAAAAATCTGTGGGCAGTCATAATTTGTCTATATCTTCCACCATGTTGAAATGTTAAAACACTTCCATATTTTGCATCATCTGTATATTGAGATGCATATGCAATAACTTGTGATGTCTTTGTATCTAATCCAGCTGTGCGACAAAGGGTATAAATGGTATAAAAATGAAAATCTTTTTGCACAAAATCGCCTCCAAAACTAATCATTTCCCTATTCTGTGCTATTAAGATATTCATTTGTATCTAGAGATGTTCACTTGATTTTCCTATGCAATAGGCAAATTTTCAAAAATTACTTCAAAAAAAGAAAAGCACCTAGATGCTTTTCTTTTTATCTTTAAATACTAATTCTGTATATTTTCTTCCATCTTTTATTATTTCTTTTAAAACAGCCCATACTTCTTCATCCTCAAATCCTTTGCGCCATCCAGCGGTACCTCTTAGATTATATTTTTCTACGAGACTTACCTTTCTTGCAATAGACCGAGGGTCTTCCATCCAGATTTTATATACTGCATCAGCTTCCTTGTATTGGGCATAATACTGTCCCATCTCTTCATTCCATAGGATCTCTGCATTTTGACTATCTATAATTTCTTGGGCCTTTCCCATGGAAATTGCCTTAGATTCCACTTTTAGTTTGCCATCTTCATCTAGGTATTCTTTCCACTGTCTTGTATAAAAGGGCAGCCCTAACAATATTTTTTCCTCTGGAATCCATTCAAGACTATTGACAATACCTCTTTCTACCCATCCTATCGATGCAACTGAGCCACTGACAGGACTAGATGCCCAATGTTCATCATACGCCATCACAGCCACATAGTCGACTAATTTTCCTAGTGCTTTTCTGTCATAAACCTTGGACCATTTCTCACTAGAAGATGGTACCGTGATATCAATAGAAAGTACTAAATTTTGTCTTTTTATATAATGTTTCATTTCTTCTACAAATTTTACAAGCTTTTCTTTGTCCTCATAATGCATGTTTTCAAAATCAATGTTGATCCCATCTAAATCATATAAACTTGCATAGGTGACCAACTGCCCAATAATTTTTTTCCGTATTTGAGGATCATTCAGTATAGCAGATGTTAAATCGGGATCAAAACTATTACTCACAAGGCCCCATACTTTATATCCTTTTTGGTGGGCATCTTTTACATATTTTCTGTCCCCATTATTCACCACAGTTCCCTCATGATCTACAATATGAAACCAGGTAGGCACAATAACATCTAAGGCTTCTTTTTTGTCTTCTTTCGATAGATCTGGTGATTTTTCATGAACATATTCCCACACAATGTTAATTTTTTCATTTTGTATCCTAAAAGGCTCTCTTTTTTGATTTAGTACTGTAGGTGTATCCTTATGGGTATCCACAATGACTGTTTGATCACTTTCTTCATAGCGAATCTTTATTCCTAAGATCTTGTCCAACAAACTTGCAGATACATAGGGTATCCCCCCTATTTCCTTAAATGGCACATTAATGGTAATTCTATTTTCTTTTATAAAATCAGTTAAGATTTCATCTTCTAAAGATACTGGACTTTTCCCTAAGGGAATCAAAACTCTATTATATGCTTCATCTAACATAAGATCTGCATATAAATACGCTTTTATTACTTCATAAGGTAGATAAATTTCCTTATCGTCAATATAGGGCTCTCCCTGTTCATCGATCTCTTCACCATTTACCATTAGCTTCGTCTTTGTATGAAGAAAAACATCGTTTTCATTCTCCCACGCCATAGCACCCCAAATAGCACCAATCATTATAAAGAAACACATCATTATAAACGCTAATTTATTTCTATTCCTCATTGATTTCCCCCTTTGCTGAGCTACTGCATGTCTATTTATATTATATATGTATTCTATTTTATGTTAAAGCCTTTGAGGGATGGTAATTAATAGTATTGTACAAAATATATAGGGACGCATCACAATACGTCCCTATATCCTTATCCTGCATCCACATCATAATTAATTCAACACTACGGTTTTTCAATAGAAAAGCATCCCCATAACTCCAGCTAATACAATCCCTAGTATGGGGTGGAGTTTCAGTTTTGTTAAGCCTAAAAACACCAAAACTGCAATCATCATACTCTTTCCATCTATAAAAGCTGTTTGTCCCACAGATATAGCTGCACTAAGAATCAGTCCAAGTACAGCAGGACGAATACCCTTAAATACAGCCTTTGTACCCTGTGTGTCTTTTATCTTCAGGAAATATTTTGCCAATACTGTGATGAGTGTAAAAGAAATAATCACAACCCCCATGCTTCCCGCCAATGCACCCCCAAAGGCTTTTACTTTGTAGCCTACAAAAGTTGAGGAATTAATGGCAATGGGTCCTGGCGTCATTTGTGCAATGGCAATAATATCTACAAATTCTTGTGCCGTAATCCACCCATGCTGATGGACGATTTCTTTTTCAATCAGCGGGAGCATGGCCAATCCTCCACCAAAACTAAAGGCGCCTATTTTCATGAAAGTAAAAAATATATCAGCAATGATCTTCATTGGAAAAATCTCCTTTAAACAGTTTGTATCCCATGCCTCCTGAAACAACAATAATAATAATCGGGTGCACTTTAAAAATAGCAATTGCCAAGACAGTACCCAATATCCATCCTATATTTAAAATATTTTTTTCCACAGATTTGCCCATTTTAAGAACTGCTGCCAAAATTAATGCTACTACAGCAGGGCGAATTCCCTTGAATATAGATTCGATAAATGCCATATCCCTAAATTGTGTAAAAAAAATAGCAATTGCCAAAATGATTACAACGGAAGGGAGCATGGTACCCAAGCACCCTAACAGCGCTCCTTTAAAACCAAATAACCTATACCCAATATAGGTGGAACTATTAATTGCCAGTGCGCCAGGTATTGTTTGGGATAAAGCAATGATATCGATAAATTCTTCTTCATCAATCCATTGATTTTTTTTAACAATTTCTTCTTGTATCAAGGGAATCATGGCATATCCTCCCCCTAGGGTAAAGGTGCCTATTTTTATAAAAATAAAAAACATTTTTATAAGCTTATTCACATCTATCCATCCTTTCTCTCACTATTGTCTATCATACCAAAGATTTCAATATTTATGAAGCGTTTTATATAAATCAAAAGATTATTTCAATGTTTTTGTTTAGGCCTATCATAAAGTGGGTAAAATTAGCTTAGATTCAATTTTTATTTTAATAATGAGAGGAGAATGTTTCATGCAAAAATACAGATGTATACCATGTGGCTATGTTTATGACCCTGAGGTAGGAGATCCAGATGGAGGAATCGCTCCTGGCACTGCTTTCGAAGATATTCCTGAAGATTGGGTATGTCCAGTTTGTGGTGTTGGTAAAGATATGTTTGAAGTTGAAGAATAATATATTTTTTCATAAAAGCTTCTATAGAATCATTCTATAGAAGCTTTTATGACTTTGTGGTAAAATATTGGATAAGAACAAATTTTCACTAGGAGGATAGAAAATGAAAAAGCAGTATCTAGCAGATTTAGCCTTAGTCGCTGTAACATTAGCTTGGGGCTTATCCTTTATTCTTACCAAAAACTCATTGGCTGTATTATCTAGCTTTAACTTTTTAGCACTCCGTTTTTGGGTAGCAGGAATTCCATGTATTTTCATCTTTTATAAACGTCTCTTAAAATTAGATAAAAGCACGGTAAAATATGGATGGATTATTGGGGGAATTATGTTTTCTGGCTATGCCCTAAACACGATCGGACTAAATTACACAACAGCCTCTAAATCTGCATTCATTACAGGTTTAGCAGTAATTTTGGTTCCTGTTTTTTCTGCATGGCTATTCAAACAATCTCCCAAACCTTCTGTGGTTTTAGGGGTAATTTGTGCATCTATTGGCTTGGCCTTACTTACCTTAGACGGTAATGTAAGGTTAAATATAGGAGATTTTTATACATTCCTTAGTGCCATTCTATTTGCTTTTCAAGTATTGGCCATTGCAAAGTATGCAGTACTAGTAGATCCTATTAATTTAGCAATTTTACAAATTTGTATCGTAGGACTTTTAAGTACAATCGCAAGTTTTCTATTGGAAACCCCTACGCTCCCTACTACTACTACTGCCTGGATAGATATGTTATTTTTAAGTCTTTTGTGTACTTCTGGTGCCTTTATTGTGCAAAATGCAGTACAAAAACATACAACAGCTACCCATACGGCTTTAATTTTTACTGGTGAACCTGTTTTTGCTACCATGTTTGCTTATTTGCTAGGAGGAGAACTCCTCAGTACACGGGGAATCGTAGGAGGGATTCTAATTATTTCTGCAATGATATTTGCTGAGTTAGACCTTAAATTACCCTTTTTCAAGCCCAAAGCACAGCCTACAAAAATGTAAAATAAGCACACCTTTCGGTGCGCTTATTTTTTCTCTACTTTTCCCTCAAAATCAAATCCATTAATTTTAAAAATTTCTTCAATGATTTCCCAAAGTGCTTCTTTCCCTTCTCTGTTGTCCGCTGAAATTGGTAAAAGAATGTCGTCACTGGTCATCTGCAGTTCTTTTCTAATTATATTTAACTGTTTCTGTCGTTGTCCTCTTTTAATTTTATCCAGTTTTGTAGCAATAACAATGCCATTAAAGCCAAAGTGCTTAATCCAACTGTACATATGCTTATCTTGCTGTGTAGGAGCATGACGAATGTCTACAAGCTGCAGGACATCTAACAGGTTTTTTCTATTGTTAAGATAGTTATCCATCATTTTTCCCCATGCTTCTTTACTTGCCTTAGATACCTTTGCATATCCATAGCCTGGTAAATCGACAAATCGAAACTGCTGATTGATATCATAAAAATTAATTGTTTGGGTTTTTCCAGGGCTTGAACTTGTTCTTGCTAACTTTTTCATATTCACCAGCATATTAATGAGAGAGGATTTTCCCACATTGGATCTTCCAGCCAATGCAATTTCTGGTAGATCATCCTGTGGGTATTGTTCTATTTTCACAGCACTCATAACAATTTCTGCACTTCTAATTATCATCTTTCTCTTCCTTTTCCACTAATGCATGGGTCAACACTTGATCCATGTTTTCTACAAAAACAAAGGTTATTTTTTTTCTTACAGGATCAGGGATCTCTTCTAAATCCTTCTTGTTATCTATTGGCAATAAGATTTTGGTAATTCCCGCTCTATTCGCTGCTAAAACTTT
Source organism: Clostridiaceae bacterium 35-E11 (assembly GCA_038396625.1). Classification (GTDB taxonomy): domain Bacteria; phylum Bacillota; class Clostridia; order Peptostreptococcales; family Thermotaleaceae. The sequence continues at coordinate 1,134,736 of CP121688.1, read as the reverse complement.
TTCCTTGATGCCTCCTACAGGCAGTACCCTACCTCTTAATGTAATTTCACCTGTCATGGCTATATACTTATTGACAGGAGTATTTGTAAGCGCTGAAATAACGGCTGTAGCCATCGTAATCCCTGCAGATGGTCCGTCTTTTGGTATGGCTCCTTCGGGAATATGAATATGCATATCTAGTTCTTGATAGAAATCCTCTGGTATTTTTAATTCGTTTATTTTGGATCGAATATAACTAAGTCCTGCTTTTGCAGATTCCTTCATTACATCCCCTAATTGACCCGTTAATACTAGTTTTCCATTGCCCTTCATGGTGGTAACCTCAATGGAAAGCGTATCTCCTCCTACCCTTGTCCATGCAAGACCTGTGGCAATCCCTACCTCGTGGTGATCTTTGATCTTTTCATATCGAAACTTCTTTGTCCCTAAATAACCGCTCAAGGTTTTTGTATTGATACGAACTGATTTTACTTCTTCCTCTACAATTCGTTTTGCTGCTTTTCTACACAATGTGGCCAACTGACGTTCTAAATTTCTCACACCAGATTCTCTTGTATAGTAATTAATCACATCTCGAATGGTTTGTTCTGACAGGTGAAGATGATTTTCTTTCAAACCATGTTCCTTCTTCTGTTTTGGTAATAAATATCTTTGTGCAATATTCAGTTTTTCTTCTTCTGTATATCCAGATACTTCGATGACTTCCATTCTATCTAGCAACGGCCGTGGAATCGTTCCTAAGCTATTTGCTGTTGTAATAAACATCACTTTTGATAAGTCAAAAGGAACCTCTAGATAATGATCTGTAAATTCTTTGTTTTGCTCAGGATCTAGTACTTCTAATAATGCAGAAGCAGGGTCTCCTCGAAAATCATGACTTAGCTTGTCAATCTCATCAAATAAAAATACAGGATTCTTAGAACCTCCCTCTTTCACAGCAGACATAATTCGTCCAGGAATGGCCCCTACATACGTTCTTCGATGCCCTCTGATTTCTGCTTCATCACGAACGCCCCCAAGGGACATTCTCACAAAGTTTCTATTTAGAGATCTTGCAATGGATTTGGCAATAGAAGTTTTTCCTACTCCAGGTGGCCCTACTAAACATAGAATAGGTCCTTTCATGTTCTTTGCCAATTGTCGAATCGCTAAATATTCTAGAATTCTTTCTTTAACATCCTTTAGTCCATAATGATCCTCATCTAAGATCTCTCTAGCTTTTTTAATATCTAATCTGTCTTTTGTTTGTTTTGTCCATGGCAAATCTAGAATCCACTCTACATAATTTCTAATCACGCCACTTTCTGCTGAATGGGGTGATAGTTTAGAAAGACGGTCTAATTCTTTCGAAACCTTTTCTGCTACTTTTTGAGGAAGTTTGGCTTTTTTCATCTTTTCTTTGTATTGATGAATGTCATCTTCTAAGCCACCCTCTTCTCCTAATTCCTCTTGAATTGCTTTGAGCTGTTCTTTTAAATAATATTCCTTTTGAATTTTATTAATTTGTTTCTTTACACGATTATTAATTTCTCTTTCAATCTCTAAAACTTCTATCTCTCGTAAAAGAATTTTATAAAGTACTTCTAAACGTTGTTTTGGATGAAATGCTTCTAAAATTTCTTGTTTTTGTTCAGTTTTCAAAATCATGTGGGAAGCAATAACATCTGCCAATCTACCTGGCTCTTCTATAGAAGTAACCGTGATAAAAATCTCAGGAGAAATACGGTTGCCGATTCCTATGTAATCTTCGAAGGCATTAATCGTGGTTCTCATTAATGCTTCTAGCTCCCTATCTACTTCTATTTCTTCTTCATACATTTCCTCTTCTACTTCACATTCAAAATAGGGCTCTTCCTGTAAAATCTCTACAATTTTCCCCCTTGCAATGCCTTCAACCAAAACTCTAATGGCATCACCTGGCAACTTCAACATTTGTTTTATTTTTGATACGGTTCCCACTTCATAAAAGTCTTCTACTGTAGGCAAGTCTGTATCCGCCTCTTTTTGCGTGGTCAAAAATATTAATTGATCATTGATCATCGCTTCTTCCAATGCATTAATAGACTTATCTCTACCAACATCAAAGTGTAGCACCATATATGGAAAAACGGAAAGTCCTCTAAGGGGAATAAGGGGTAATTTGTTTTTTTTCACTTTTTTGTCACTCATCTCTTTATCAACTCCTTGTCATAAGGATACCTATAATATTTTCGGTGGTATGCATGTCTATATTTTCTTCTGTATTCAATATATATATACCCTATGCATTGATGATTAAAGCTTTTTCCTACAATATACTATTATATATAAAGCATCTTAATTTTTCAATATATTCCTTTACTGGCACATGATTCTAACTTCATTTGACATTAAATCCAGCACTTAAGCTTTTTCTCCCCTCCTTTTTTGTCTAATAATATGTTTAAGATACTTTCTTTTTCTATAGTATGTGAATTTACCATATCATATAATTCACAAAAATTCAGGGAGGTAAAAAAATAGGCGAGCATATCCACTCGCCTATTTTTAAGATGCATTTTCTTCTTTTTTCTTCCTCGATCTTTTCTTTTTATTTTCTGCAATCACCAGTGTTGGTTCTGTACTATTTTCAACAGTTTCTTTGGTAATGACACATTTTTGGATATCTTCTCTCGATGGAATATCATACATTACATCTAGCATAATACTTTCGACAATGCTTCTTAAACCTCTTGCGCCTGTTTTTCTTTCAATGGCTTTTTGCGCAATGGATTTTAATGCATCCTCATCCATTTCAAGCTCTACACCATCTATTTCAAATAATTTTTTATATTGCTTCACCAAAGCATTCTTTGGCTCTGTTAATATTTGAATTAAGGCTTCTTCATCCAATTCATGTAATGTCACCATCACTGGTAATCTTCCTACGAACTCAGGGATAAGCCCATATCGTAGCAAATCCTCTGGTTGAATTTTATTTAACAATTCACCCACATCTTTGACGGTTTTGCTTTGGATGTTTGCACCAAAGCCCATAGACTTTTGCCCTATTCTCTTTTGAATAATCTTATCTAATCCATCAAAGGCACCACCACAAATAAATAGTATGTTTGTGGTATCAATTTGAATAAACTCTTGATGCGGATGCTTTCTTCCTCCTTGAGGTGGAACACTAGCAACTGTTCCTTCCAAGATTTTCAGCAATGCTTGCTGAACACCTTCCCCACTTACATCGCGGGTAATCGATGGATTATCAGATTTACGAGCAATTTTGTCTATTTCGTCAATATAAATAATCCCCTTTTCAGCTTTTTCAATATCATAATCTGCTGCTTGAATCAGCTTTAGCAAAATATTTTCAACGTCTTCTCCTACATACCCTGCTTCTGTTAAAGAAGTTGCATCTGCAATAGCAAAAGGAACATTTAATATTTTTGCTAAGGTTTGTGCGAGTAATGTTTTTCCTGATCCTGTAGGTCCAAGCATTACAATATTACTTTTTTGAAGTTCAACATCGTCGTTTTTAGGTTGATGGTTAATTCTCTTATAATGGTTGTATACGGCTACGGATAATGCTCTTTTTGCTCTCTCTTGACCCACTACATACTGTTCTAGCACACCTTTTATTTCTTGTGGCTTTGGCAAATCCGTCATTTCCACTTCAATATGCTCATCAAATTCTTCTTGAATAATTTCCTGGCACAATTCAATACATTCATCACAAATATATACACTAGGACCAGCAATCAATCTTCTTACCTGATCTTGAGATTTTCCACAAAATGAACATTTTAATTGTTTTTTTTCGTCAAATCTTGACATTCCTTCACCTCTTTTCGTCTTATTCCCTAGAAGTGATCACCTTGTCTATCAAACCATATGCGACTGCTTCATCCGCTTCCATAAAGAAATCTCTATCGGTATCCCTAGAAATTTTTTCTAAAGGCTGCCCTGTTCTTTCGCTTAAGATTTTATTAATGGTATTGCGCATTTTAATGATACGCTCTGCATGAATACGAATATCTTCTGCTTGGCCTCTTGTGCCTCCTAAAGGCTGGTGAATCATAATTTCTGCATTAGGCAATGCAAATCTTTTGCCCTTCGCACCTGCTGCCAACAAAAATGCACCCATACTTGCCGCCATACCAATACAAATTGTTGAAACATCTGGCTTGATGTATTGCATCGTATCATAGATTGCCATTCCAGCTGTTATCGAACCCCCTGGGCTATTAACATACAACATAATATCCTTATCTGGATCTTCTGCTTCTAAAAATAAAAGCTGGGCCACTACAAGACTAGCAGTATGATCATTCACTTCGTCTCCTAAGAATATGATCCTGTCCTTTAATAATCTGGAGTATATATCATAGGACCTTTCTCCACGATTTGTTTGTTCAACTACCATTGGAACTAAAGCCATAATCTCATTCCTCCCAATTGTAAAAGTTTATCGCATTATGTTTTCCTAGGCGATCTTTGCATTCTCTACTAAGAAATCTACTACCTTTCTTATTTTAATACCCTCTCTTATGTTCTCGTAATCTTGTGGTCTTAATGATTTTTTAAATTTTTCTACATCTGTGTTATATTGTTTTGCATACTTTTCTACTTCAGCATCTGTTTCTTCATCAGCTACTTCAAAATTCTCTATATCTTTAATTGCTTCTAATGTCAATTGCGTTTTTACTCTATTGTATGCATCATTTTTCATTTGCTCTCTCATATCTTCCATCTTTGTGTTTGTATATTGCAGATATGTTTCTAAGTTTAATCCTTGGTATTGTAGCTGATAGCTAAATTCATTTAACATATCATCTATTTGATGTTCTATCATAACCTCTGGAATATCAATTTCTGTATTTGCTACTACTTTTTCTATAAGTGCATCCTTTAATTCTTGTTCTGCTCTCTTTTTTGCAGTTTCTTCTAGTTTATTTTTTAGGTCTTCTTTCAATGCTACTAATGTATCATGTTCACTAACATCCTTCGCAAATTCATCATCCAATTCTGGCAATTCTTTTTCCTTTATTTCATGAATGGTTACTTTGAAAACAGCATCCTTTCCTGCCAATTCATCAGAATGATATTTTTCAGGAAAAGTTACTTTTACTTCTATTTCTTCCCCGATTTTTGCATCTATTAATTGCTCTTCAAATCCTGGAATAAATTGACCTGATCCGATAACAAGTGTCTGTTTTTCTGCAGTACCACCTTCGAATTGTTCTTCTCCAACAAATCCTGCATAGTCAATAATTACTGTATCCCCATCTTTTACAGGTCTTTCTACAGCAACCAGTCTTCCATTTCTTTCTCTTAATTGTTCAATTTCTTTTTCCACATCTTCTTCTTTTACATTATACTCTTTTTTCTCTACTTCTATACCTTTATAATCCCCTAGCTTTACTTCAGGCTTTACTGTAACGGTGGCAGTAAATACTACATTTTCCCCTTTGTTGATTTCATCTATGTCAAGGGAAGGTCTATCTACTGGCTCTAAATTATGCTCATTGATCGCAGCCTCATAAGCCTGTGGCCATACTTCATTAATTGCCTCTTCATAGAAAACGCCTTCTCCATAATGAAGTTCAATAAGTTTTCTAGGCGCTTTTCCTTTTCTGAAACCAGGAAGGGAAAACTTATTCTTCATTTTATTATAAGCTTTTTGTATTGCTTTTTCAAAAGTTTCCGCGTTGACTTCAATTTTTAAAGTTACTTCGTTATTCTCTTTTTTTACCACTGTTGCGTTCATTGACTTTGTTCCTCCTCTATATCTTTAATGTTTATACATAGACTACTCCTTATATGTAGGTGTTCTATAACCTTATATATTATACCATAAAAATGATTTGTCCACTATTTTTTCCATTGTATTACATATAATATAATCTATATATTATTTTTTATTTAGTGATTTTTGCCATCTTCTAAAAATCTATTCAACACTTTAAAGACCAATGGATCCATCCATTGGTCTTTTTTATGTTTTTATCTTACTATACATTATACCATTATCCAATCAAATGTAAACTAAAAACTTATATGATTTGCATTAAAAATATTGTGAATTTGTATGAATTTCTTTTGACTTTATCCACTACTACTCATATTCTCTATTTATTTATCAAATTAAACCGATTGCCCAACAATGAGTTTCTTAAAAATCAGAAGGATTTTTAAGAACGCTGTTGAAATATGAAATAGAATGTATCGTTTAAATTTGCTCAGCTACAGGGAGGGATTTTTATAAAACATTTAGAAAAGTTATTAGATATGATTTCTATGGGCTTTCTCATCGTTAACAGTAAAAATGAATGCACCTATGCCAATGAAAAAGCGGCACATTTTTTAAGTCAATACGGTAAATATCTTCAAACCTATGCCCCCGCCAATGATATATTAAAATCCACATTAGAAAATAATCCTTTTTCAATCACTCTCAATCGACAAGAATTCCTTTTAAAGTCACAAAGATTAGATACTACAGATGATCTTATTTTCTATGGCATTGTCATTTATGACTTAAATCACATTCGTACCTTTGTTTCTGATACTACCTTAGAAGAATTTAGAGCCATACTTGACTTTACACAGGATGCCATTTTTATCGATGATATGCATGGCAATACGCAATGGATTAACAAGGCTTGCGAAAAACTTTATGAAATTAAAAAAGAAGAAGTTATCGGTAAACATATTGATGTCCTTGAGAACCAAGGGATCTTTTCTCCTTCTGTTGCACGATTGGTTTTTGAAAAGAAACAAGAGGTCAGCATTCTTCACAGCAATAAACACGGCAAAAAAATTCTAACTACGGGTACACCTATTGTGAATGAAAAAGGTACCATCAGAAAAGTCATCAGTACTTCTCGAGATATTACAGAACTTATTCATTTGAAAAATCAATTGGAAGATATTCAAAACGAGTTGGTAGAATTAAAAGAACAGCATCAAGAACATATAGACAACGTTATCATCAAAAGTTATAAAATGAAATCTGTCCTTCAATTAGCCAAAAGACTGGCACAAATTGATTCTACTGTTTTAATTACTGGAGAGTCCGGTGTTGGTAAAGGTGTTATCGCCAAATATATTCACGAATTAGGTGAGCGCTCTAGTAAATCTTTTGTAAAAGTCAACTGTGGCGCAATTCCTGAATCTCTTTTGGAGTCAGAATTATTTGGTTATGAATATGGTGCATTTACTGGATCAAAAAAGCAGGGGAAGCTGGGCTTATTTGAATTGGCACAACAAGGAACTATTTTCTTAGATGAAATCGGTGAATTGCCATTACACCTTCAAGTAAAAATATTACAAGTCATTCAAGACAAAGAAATTCAACGTGTAGGTGGCATATCACCTATTCATGTAGATGTTCGGATTATTGCAGCAACAAATAAGGATTTACGGGTTATGGTAGATGAAAAGAAATTTAGAGAAGATTTATTTTATCGGTTAAATGTTGTTCCTATCCATATTGTTCCTTTGCGAGAACGCCAAGAAGATATTTTTCCTCTTACACGCTATTTCTTACAAAAGTATAATGAAAAATTCAATGAAAAAAAGAGAATTGATCCTAATGCCATGGCCTATTTAATCAAATACACTTGGCCTGGAAATGTAAGGGAATTAGAAAATATTATAGAGCGATTGGTTATTACCACAAAAGACGATAACATTTTACCCCATAATTTACCCAATTATATTCTTCAGGATAAAAAAGATGATGCCAATATCAGAATCCCTGTTATGATGGATCTTAAAAGTGCGATTGAAGAGGTGGAAAAGCAAATTATTCAAAATGCAGTTATAAAGCATAAAACCACCAGAGAAGTTGCTAAAGCATTGGGTGTTAGTCAACCTACTATTGTTCGAAAAATGAATAGATACCAGATCAAAGCAAATGATTCTTGTTTGAATCAATATGATTCTTGATTGAATCAAACGTTAATTTTTTATCCATCGTGACATTCGCTTGCAATTTTTAGAAAATTTAACCATATTTTCTCACTGATGAAGGATTTTGATACAGTTTTGTATCAAAATCCTCATTTTTTTTATGCCATCATTCTATAAAAATCTCAGTAAACGGATTCAACCAAATTAAGCATTCCTACTTTTATTAGAGATACACGCTTTCTGAAAACAATAAATGCACGCTTATAGGCATAAAGAAATTGTAATAAAATTCAATTCCCTAAATATGTATTGGCATAGAAATTGCAATTATCATTTGGTGTACGTACTACATAAAGTGAAACTTAATATATTCTATGAAAATAACATTTTTAAAAGGAGGATTTACTATGACAAATGAAATGAATCAAAATGCTGCAGAATTTGTAGCGCAACTGGTTGAGAAAGCAAGAAAAGCACAAGAAGCAATCGATAGTTATACACAGGAGCAAGTTGACAGATTAGTAACTGCTGTTGTGTGGAACATTGTAAAAGACGGTCCTGCCCAGGAAATATCCAAACTTGCGGTAGAAGAATCTAGAATGGGAAATTTTGAAGGTAAATATAACAAGCTTATGGCAAAGTCTAAGGGTGCACTTCGAGATATGATTGGAAAAAAATCTGTTGGTGTCATAGAAATAGATGAAGAGAAACAAATTATGAAAATTGCCAAGCCTGTAGGTGTGATTGGTGCCCTCGTTCCTTGTACAAATCCTGAAGCAACGCCTACTGTAAAGGTGGCTCATGCACTTAAGGGAAGAAATGCAATTATCTTATCTCCCCATCCTCGTACGAAAAAAACCAATGCCTTTATCGTAAACCTTATGAGAGAAACCTTAAAGAAATATGGTGCTCCTGAAGATTTGGTAATCGGCATTGAAGAACCAACGATGGATATCAGCAATGAATTAATGAAGCAAGCTGACTTAGTTTTCGCTACAGGTGGAGCCGGTCTAGTAAAAGCTGCTTATTCATCAGGAACACCAGCCTATGGCGTAGGTGCAGGTAATGCAGTAATCGTTGTTGATGAAACTGCTGACCTTAAGGATGCTGCCCATAAAATCATGCTTAGCAAAACTTTCGATTTTGCTACTAGCTGTTCTGCAGAAAATTCTTTGATCATTCAAGAAAGTATTTATGATGAATTCATTGAAGCACTCAAGGCAGAAGGCGGCTATTTGACAAATGTAGCAGAAAAAGAAAAGCTTCAAAAAGCTGTATGGGTAGATGGCCATTTAAATCCAAAAATCATCGCACAGTCTGCTCAAACCATTGCAAATGTAGCAGATATTGAACTTCCTGAAGACAGAAAATTTATAATGGTAGAAGAAACAGGCATAGGTGCAGATTATCCATTCTCTGGTGAAAAGCTTTCAGTAGTTGTAGCCCTTTATAAATATAACAAGTTTAAAGAAGCTATAGATAAAGTAAATGAAGTCACAAAATATCAAGGAATGGGGCATTCCTGTGGTATTCATTCTTTCAATGAAGATCATATTATGGATCTTGCTTTAAATACAAAGGTGAGCCGTATGAATGTTAGACAAGGTCAAGCCTTAGCTAATACAGGAAACTGGTTTAATGGTATGCCCTTCACTACCAGTCTTGGTTGTGGAACTTGGGGAGGAAATATTGCTTCAGAAAATATTACTTGGAAGCATTTAATTAACACCACTTGGGTATCTAGACACTTTGATCCTGTTGTGCCAACTGATGAAGAGTTGTTTGGCGACATTATGCTAGAAGATAAGTAATACTAACACTGACTATCACAATCTATTTAACATGATTTCTTATCCATCTTATAAAGGAGGAATACAAATGGCAAGTAAAATTAAAACCGATGATTTAACTTATAACCTACACTCTTGGAGTGCTCAAGGAACCTTGAATCCACCTGTAATCACAAAGGCAAAAGGTATTTATTTCTGGGATGAAGATGGTAAACGTTACTTTGACATGTCTTCCCAATTGGTAAATGTAAATATCGGCCACGGCAATAAAAAAGTCATTGAAGCCATTAAACAGCAAGCTGAAAAATTACCTTTCATAGGCCCTGCTTTTGCTGTAGATGTAAAATCAGAAGCTGCTAGAAAAGTAATTGAAGTCGCTCCAGACAATATGGGCAAAGTATTTTTTACAAATGCTGGTGCAGAAGCTAATGAAAATGCTATTAAAATTACGCGTATGTATACTGGCAAATATAAAGTATTCTCTGCTTATCGTTCCTATCATGGTGCAACCTATGGTGCTGCAAACCTCACTGGTGAACCCAGAAGATTTGCTAGTGAACCTGGTATCCCTGGTTTTGTAAAATTTGTCGGTCCATATCCTTATAGAGGTCCTATTGAATTTAAATCAGAAAAAGAAGCTACAAATTATTATCTAACGCTCTTAAGAGAACAAATTGAATATGAAGGTCCTGAAACAATTGCAGCAATTTTTCAAGAGTCTGTTGTTGGAAGTAATGGTATCTTGATTCCTCCAGAAGGATGGATGCAGGGAGTAAGAGATCTTTGCGACGAGTTTAATATTGTGATGGTCTGTGATGAAGTTATGGCTGGTTGGGGAAGAACTGGCGAATGGTTTGCCGTAAATAACTGGAATGTACAACCTGATATCATCACCTTTGCCAAGGGTGTAACCTGTGGTTATGTGCAATTAGGTGGTACAATGGTAAGCAAAGAAATTGCAAAATTCTTTGATAAGAATACCCTTTGGTGTGGATTAACTTATAGTGGTCATCCTATGGGTTGTGCAGCAGCTTGTGCAACCATTGATGTATATAAAGAAGAAAATTTGATTGAAAATAGTAAAAAAATGGGTGTTATCTTAGGTAAAATATTAGAAGATCTCAAAGAAAAGCATGCATGTGTTGGAGATGTACGCTATATTGGTCTTTTTTCTGCTATTGAATTGGTAAAAGATAAATCAACCAAAGAACCTCTTGTGCCTTATGGCAAAGATCCAGAAGGCACAATGAAAAAAATTCTTTCTATTCTAAAGAGCGAAGGCTTTTGGACCTATAGTCATGAAAACATCTTAATCGTTGCACCTCCTCTTGTGATCACAGAAGACGAGTTAACAGAAGCTATGGGGATCATGGATAAAACCTTGGATTTTGTAGATAACATGATTCAGCAGTAAAGTATTTTGGTAAAAAACTTCTATTCCTTAACATATCTTAAGCCCTCCATTTTTCTCTTAAAAGGGAGGGCTTGTTTTGTATTTTATTTGTTTGAATTTTCAAATTGTGATACAATTTATTAAAATATAACGCCATTTCTAAACTGGCTAACAATCTAGAAAGGAGATTACGCCCTTTGAGCCAAAATATTTTACCGCTCTTAATTATTGGTATCTATATGTTTATCCCTCTTTGGATCGGTGCTAAAGCAGGTGAACACGAACTGCCAACACCAGAGGACTTTTTTGTCCAAAGCAGATCTATGAAACCCTTAGCCGTGTTTTTTACTGTACAAGCCACTTGGTGGAGTACCTTTGCTTTTTTTGGTTCTAATGCATACTTTTATGAAAAAGGCCCAGTTTATTGGACTACCATTGCATGGGATTTTCTTTTTGGTATTCTATTTTTTTTAATCGGTAAGCCTATATGGTTCTATGGTAAAAAAAATAACTATATTACCGCATCTGATTTTTTTAGAGATATGTATGGCTCGGAGTTTTTGGGCAATCTTGTCACCTTTATTACAGTACTTTTTACAATGCCTTACCTTCAAATCCAACTAGCTGGCGTAGCCTATTTAATAGAAATTGCTTCTAAAGAATTGATTCCTTGGGAAATGGGCGGATTTATTTTTTGTGTTGTAGTCATTATCTATGTTTGGACAGGTGGACTTCGGGCGGTCGCATGGGCAGATATCTTTTATGAAGTTTTGATTTTACTGGGAGCTATTCTAGGTGGTATTTTTATTATTACCAAGGTTGGTGGTATTCACACTTTATTTCACACCTTAAAAGAAACTGCACCAGAAGCATTAACACTCCCTGGACCCACAGGTGAAGCTGGTCCTATGCTTTGGATTTCTATGTTTTTATTGGTACCTATCGGAGCGATGATGGGTCCCCCTTTATGGACAAGAATGTATGCAGTAAATTCACCACAGGTTTTTAATTTGATGCCTTTTCTATTGGGTTTCGTCGGTATTGTCAATATTGCACCTATGCTTATAGGTAATGCAGGTATCCTTTTGGTTCCTGATCTACAAAAACCTGATTCCCTGCTTCCTGTTATGCTATTTCAATATGCTCCTTTTACTCTTGCATCGCTCATCCTCACAGGTGGAGCTGCTGCTGCCATGTCTACTTCAAATTCACAAATCCATGCGATTGCTTCTGTATATACGATGGATATTCACAAGAGATACATTAATAAAGGCATCGACAACACCCATCTCATTCGCATTGCTCGATGGTCCATATTGATTTTCACCATTTTTTCCTATGTTTTAACCATACATATTCCAGGTTTATTAATACAGATTGGATTGATTGCCTTAAGTGGAACGGCACAACTTATCGTCCCTACCGCTGGGGCGCTTTTTTGGAAAAGGTCTACTGCACAAGGAGCCCTTGCTGGATTATTAGGTGGCATCATCTGCTTAAGCTTATTTACTTTTGTTCCTGCAATCCATCTGCCCTATGAAATTCATCCAGGTTTAGCAGCTTTGTTTCTCAATACACTCCTGTTTATCATCGTAAGCTTCGTAACACCTATGCGCAATGCGTCCATTTTGGCTAAGTTTGAAGAGCAAAGAAATATTTTTAACAACAATCATTGATTATTGAAGATCTTCTTATAACCTGACTATTTTTTTTGATTTTCAAACAAGGAATGATTAAATTTGTATCCTACCCCTCTTACATTGATAATATATTGAGGATTAGAAGGATCTCTCTCAATTTTTTTTCTTAGATTGCTAATGTAGACCATAACAGTTCTAGAGTCTCCGTCTAAACTATTCATTTGCCATACCATCTGGAACAATTGATCCATACTATAAATTCTTTTAGGATTTTGGACCAATATAGATAATATATCAAATTCCTTACTTGATAATACTACTGGTTCATCATCCACCCAAAGTTCATGGCTGTCTAGATTGATTTCTAAACCAGGATAACGAATTACTCGAGGTTGTTTTTTTGCCTGCATCACAAGTCGATTTCGTCGAAGGTGTGCCTTAATTCTTGCCACTAATTCCCCTGGTAAAAAAGGCTTTGTTAGGTAATCATCTCCACCTACTGATAATGCCAAAATTTTGTCTATTTCTTCAGATTTGCAACTCAAAAAAAGAATCGGTGCATTGGATTCTTTTCGAATTTCAAGACATAGTTCTATACCATCTATATCAGGCAACATAATATCAAGAAGAATCATATCGGGTTTTTCAAGACGCACCACCTCTAATGCACTGCGTCCATTGTCAACAGTATATACTCTAAAGCCCTCCTTTAATAGATACGATTTTATTAATTCGTTAATTTCATTTTCATCGTCGATCACCAAAATTTTTTCCCTTGCCATAGTGCTCTCCTCCCTGTTCCCTAGATATAAAAATTTGCATCTCTTTATGGACGATATATGGGAAGTGTAAAACAAAAAGTACTTCCCTTACCAGGACTGCTTTCTGCCCAAATTTCTCCCTTATGAAATTCAATAATTTCCTTGGAAATAGTTAAGCCTAGGCCACTTCCCCTAAGCGTCACATTATTTGCATTCTTTCCCCTATAAAAACGATCAAAAATATATTTTAAATCTTTTTGTGCAATACCTTCCCCTGAATCTGTAATCTTAAACAGTACACTTTCTTGCTCGTTTTTTTTACTTTTTTGAATATATATGGATATATTTCCCTTTGGTGGTGTATGCTTAATTGCATTAAAAATCAAATTCGAAAAAACCTGATTCATTCGTTCAATATCTACAATCAAATCATGATGAAAATCTTTTTGTATGTCTTCTAAAAATAAATCAAAATGAATTTCTGCTCTTTGAACATCCCATCTATATTTTTCAACAATATCATCAATGAGTTCTTTAATAGTCAATTGAGAAAAGTTAAAAAATATCTGTCCCGATTCCAGCTGAGTGAGCTGAAATAAGTCTTGAATCAATCGATGTAGGGTCAATGCCTTAGATCGAATGAGCTGTAGATGATTTTCTTTTGTCTGACCTCCTTTAATTGTTCCATCTAACATAGCCGTCACATATCCTAAAATTGAAGTAATGGGTGTCCGCAATTCGTGAGAAATATTCGCCAGCAGTGATTGTTTAGACTTTTCTGCTTGCTTCATATTTTCTTCCACACGCTTTCTATCTGTAATGTCTCTTAGGATTCCTTCAAGGGCTACAGCAGTCCCCTTTTCATCATAGATCACTGTGTGATGCTGCTCGGTCCAAATGTAATTACCATTTTTATGTAGCCATCGTAAAATAACTGGTTCTGTAGGTATAGACCTTTCTTCTCTCAATATATTGAGTAAGGGACGATCATCTGGATGTGCTAGTTTTTCAAAAAACATGGGATCTCTATAAAATTCTTCTGGCGTATACCCTGTGATGGTAGTAGCTGAAGGACTGACATATTCAAAAACAGGCATTGGCTGGAGTCGATAAAGATAGATCAAGTCCCTAGCGTTTTCCGCTAATAAACGAAATCTTTTTTCACTTTCTATTAGCTGATTTCGAATTTTTTGTAGATAAATAATGAGAATACAAAAGTTTAAGATGTTGGCAAGAATGACTTCACTCATATAGCCCAATGGAGAATTCCAAAATTCTGGATATAAATAAGGATAATAGGCTTTATGAACTCCCCATACCATAAAAATTGTTCCTACAATAATTTTTTCTCTTATGCTCATTTTCCAGTATTTTAAAAGCATAATCCCTGTTACAATGGCAATAATGTTAAAAAAAATGGAAGCAATTAGTGTAATGGTAATAAAAGATAAGTTGTAATAGACAGCTAGTCCAATCCACAAAAGATTTACGATGGTAAATTGTATCCAATACATAGGTATTTTTTTGTCAATAAATACATAGGTTCCTGCTAATAAAAACAAACTGCTAAAGAGATCGCACACTTGACGCAAAGCAATGAAAAGATTTGTATCAGGGTATTTTAAAAGAGAAATACTAAATATTAAGCTAATGGCGTACATTGTCCAGCTGAGTCCCCAATAGTGAATATATCTTTCATGACTTTTCATAAAAATATGGAAATAAAACAAAGAAATCGTGAGGGTCAAAATGGTAAGAACAATTAGGGAATCATTCATTTGAAACATACGCATTTCATCCTTTCAATGCATACAAAATAGGCAATGTACAAATTTTTATATAATTTAAAGCTTCTATTTTATTTATTGCTGCGATTTGTCTTGCTTAAACTGTTTGTTAGATATGTTTTTATATACCATTATCATACATAAAATTTAATTATTTGTACAGTTATACAAGCAGTTTTTGGGTACCCTCATAATCATGATTTAGAAAATTCTTTTTTAAAAAAATTTTTGATTCCATAGATAAAGTTTCATCGTTTTCTGTATATGCACCGTCTACTCCTATAAATATAAATAAAAGCAGAATCAATACTCTTTCTGCTTTTATCAGTAAAATTTATCTCTATATATACTTTTCATACTTCTCTTAAGTATCATATTCCTCTTTTCATCCTATTCTTTTCTCTCGTTTGATTAATATTCTTGTAAAAGTAATCGTTCATAAAGATCACATTGCTTACAGCGATCACACAAGCCATCGATATAGTGGATACATGTAATGACGCCACATTTTTCTAAGTTGTTCATGACCTCTTTGTTATAATTATCTTTTTGCATAACCTGACCTCCCAATGTCATAAACACATTTTATTGTGCATCAATATTCCTGTAGCAAAACTCTTTCATACAAATCACAGTTTTTACAATGACTGCAGAAACCATCGATACAATGAATACATGTAATTACACCACATTTTTCTAAATTGTTCATTACTTCTTTATTATAATTATCTGTTCTCATATTTTTTCCTCCCCAAATATTATCCCTACTATTTTTATTGATTAATGTTCTTGTACAAAGGTTCTTTCATATAATTCACATGCTTTACAGTTGCTGCAGAAACCATCGATACAATGGATACATGTAATCACACCACATTTTTCTAAATTGTTCATTACTTCTTTATTATAATTATCTGTTCTCATATTTTCCCTCCACAATTTTAGTTTTTGTATTTAATTATATTTTAATACTTGTATGCAATTTTGTCAATTGTATGCAAGTATATTTTTAATTTTTTTTTTGCCAAATTTTTAGCATAAAAAATCCCTATCCTTATTTTTGTACTTATTTCATAAGGATAGGGATTTTTCCATGTTATATGCTACTTTTTCTTATTTTGCACTCTTTTTTTCATGGCATTTACTAAGAATCCACCTTTAAACTTCCGTGGCTCATAAGAGATAATAAAAGCCCGAGGATCATATTCTTCAATAATTTGGAACAATTCTTCTTCTCGATTTCTTCTGGTTAGAATATCTAAACGATGCCTTTTGCTATCGCGACCTTCTCCTTCAAAAACGGTAACCCCAAAGCCTTCGTTGCGAAGATGCATAATCATTGCTTCATTTTTATCCATTAGATTAACAACAAAGCTGGTGTAGCCAATGGCTAATTTTCTTTCCACATACCCTCCAATAAATATACCTACACTAAACCCTCCAGCATAAACAATCATTGCTGCCACACTTTTTTCTCCTGAAAAAACAAGTGATAAGCCAAATACATAAATCATAGATTCTACGAACCCTAACGCCGAAGCCATCACACTCATATTTTTCACCATAAAAATCGTTCTCAAGGTAAAAATTGGGACGTACACCAACTGTAACAATAAAATTAAAATAATTTCTTTCATTTTCTGCTCCTTTATTGATAGATTCAAATTTTTTGCCATTTATCATAAGCTTTTTTCATACAGTTTAACCATTAAAGCCATCTCAAGCTTTTACATTGATTATTCTTACCTATTCTATACCTATCCATTATATAGGAAGGATAAACACTTTATCAATATAAGATTCTATCGTTTGTATTTGGATTCTATCTTCTTTATGTTACAATAAGATCAATGCCCATTGCTACTATCACAAAATAGAAAGGATGGTATTATGTTTGATAAGGCTACAGGTGTTGCAGTAATTCAAGGACATAGATTATTATTTGGCTTAAGAACCGATGGACAGGGTTGGTCCCTTGCAGGGGGGAAGTTAGAAGATGGCGAGTCCAAAGAGGAGTGTGCAAAAAGAGAATTATTTGAAGAATTTGGCATCACTGCCCATTCTTTAACGTATATAGGACAAGTAAGTGCTACAGCTTACATTAAAGGGAAGAATCAAAAGGTAAAGCCCCATATTTTTGCATGTGCAAGCTTTTCTGGTGATGTAGACATCAACCCAAAAGAAATGAAATCCTTTCGATGGTTTTCAATGGAAGATATAGAGACAATGGAAAATGTTTTTCCTCCATCTGCCGCTGCCATCCCATTGATTAAAAAGTATCTTGATCGTTCTTGCTGTTCATTATAATGAAAAGAACCCTCCGAATTGGAAGGGCTCTTTATACAAACATTTTTATATCAACCTCTTCTGTATTTCCTACCTTTAAATAGATGGTCCACTTCAATGTTTCTTTTCCCTTTATATACTGTACCTTTTTATTTTTTTGGGCTGTACTTACATCATCATAAAAACCATTTGTAGGCTCTAAGGCACAGTTATATTCTCCTTTAAATCCTCCCTTGTTGACCCAAATTCCTACATAGGGTATTTGTACAGGATCAAATTGGATGAGACAAGCAATTTCTTCCTTTCTATAGTAAAAACCTACCTGCCCATTTTGGATCTCGTTTAGAATATAATATTTGTAAGATTTTCTATCTTGATAGTCCTTTAAATTTCTCAAATCCCATATATCACCATCCATATTTTTTGCAAGTGGGAAAGTATGCACGTTTTCTACATTTCCTAATTTTTCATTTGCATGGACGTTGATGATTTGTTTTACTTCTGGGGGGAGTAGCATAGCAGTATCCTCATCAAAAACATGTAATCCATGGAGTGCCCAAATAAAAGGGATTTCTGTATCCTCTCGATTTGTCAAAACATAATCCATCTTTATAATATGATTTCCTTCAAATTGTACGCTCTTTTCAAAGATTAAAGGTATGCTTTGTAATTGAATACATCCCCGTATCTGATTATTTGAAATGGCTACATCCCATGCTCTGCTCCAAACCTCTCCGTGATCTGGTAGCAAAATATCCTTACATTGCACATTTTTATATATACATGGGTCTATAGTAGGGAGCATTTCATCACAGCCAGAAGTATCATAGGATGCAAAGGCATCACCATAGCTTGGTTTTTTATATTGTTTTTCTGTAGGTTGAAAAAATAATTCCTTGTTTTTATCTTTATAAATCATAGATGCCATTTTAAAACCTAATTCAGGTAATAAGCTTAATTTAATTTTTTCATTTTCCATAATAATGGCATTCATATTCAAATGTTTTCCTTTATACACCTTGTAATCTTTATTCATCTTCAAATCCCCTAGGATTATTTTTGTGCCAACGCCATGCATCTTCAATAATTTTTTGCAACTGATCGTATTTCGGTTTCCATCCTAATTCTTTTTTTGCTTTCTCAGCAGATGCTACCAAGATTGCTGGATCTCCCTTTCTTCTTGGAGCAATTTCTACTTCTATAGGTATTCCTGTGACTTGTTTTGCCATATCAATCACTTCTTTTACAGAAAAACCTTTGCCATTTCCAAGATTATAAATACCACTTTTCCCTGTAGTTCTTAATTGTTCTAAAGCTAATACATGAGCTTGTGCTAAATCCATCACATGAATATAGTCTCTTACACAGGTACCATCCTTTGTAGGATAGTCCTCTCCAAAAATAGCAATCTTTTCTCTTTGTCCAAGTGCTGTCTTTAACACGATAGGGATCAAATGGCTTTCTGGGTCATGATCTTCTCCAATTACTCCGCTTTCATGTGCACCAGCAGCATTAAAATACCTTAAGGAGACATACTGAATATCATTGCTTTCCTGTGCCCATTTTAACATTTCCTCTACAGCTAATTTACATGCTCCATAAGGATTGGTCGGATTCGTTGGATCTGTTTCCAAAATCGGTATGTTTTTTGGCTCTCCATATACTGCTGCCGTTGAAGAGAAAACAATATTTTTCACGCCAAATTCCTTCATCACCGCTAGGAGCTGAATCGTTGCACCTACGTTATTCTCATAGTATTTCAATGGAATTTGCACACTTTCTCCTACCAGTGAATAGGCCGCAAAATGGATTACCGCTTCAATATCATTTTCCTTAAAAATTTTTTTGAGAAAACTTTGATCTTGCAGATTTCCTACATAAAGTTTGCCTCCCTTTAGGGATTTTGGGTGTCCCTTACCTAAATGATCAACAACTACAACCTCTTCGTTTTTTTCAAGGAGCCTCCATACTGTATGACTCCCTATATAACCAGCACCACCAGTAACTAATACGGCCATACTTCTCCCTCCTATTCCGTTTGTCTTACCCCTTCTCCAGCTTCACATGTATAAAAAAGAGGTTCTAACTGGGTTCTTTCCGTATATTTTTCATAAACACGCTGCTGAAAATCTTTTAGTTGGGCTTTATGTACCAAGCTTACATTACAGCCGCCAAACCCTGCTCCCGTCATCCTTGTTCCAATACAGCCTTCTATCTTGCTTGCTTCTTCAAATAATGTATCTAATTCAAACCCTGTCACTTCATAATCATCTCGTAAAGAAATATGGGATGATACCATTAACGCTCCGAATTGCATCAAATCATTTTTTTTCAATGCCTCTGCTGCATGCTTTACCCTTTCATTTTCATTAACGACATGGCGAACTCTTCTTTGTACAATAGGGTCGTCTATATACTGCATGTATCCATCGAGATGTTTAGATGTCATACTGCATAAATTAGGGATATCCATATACTTTTGTATCCTTTCAAGACCATATTGACATTCTTTTAGTCTTTGATTATATTTAGAATCCACTAGCTCTCTTTTTTTATTGGTATTGGTAATTACAATTTTATAGTCTCCTAATAATAATGGAACATACTGATAATCCAAAGTATGGCAATTCAACATGATTGCATGATCTTTTTTCGCCATTGCAACGGCAAATTGATCCATAATGCCACACTGAACACCTACAAACCGATTCTCGGCTCTTTGACATAGGGTCGCTATCTGTATTTTATCCATGGGAAATGCATATAAATCACTTATCCCATAGGCGAAAGCTACTTCCAAAGCTGCCGATGATGAAAGTCCTGCTCCTGTTGGAATATTGCTAGTAAACAAAACATCAAAACCTTTATCTATCAAACAGCCTCCTTCCATCATTTCCTTTAAAACACCTAGGAGATAGTTCACCCATTTGTAGTCTCTCTTATATTCAATCGTTTCATTTAATGATACCTTTACATCCTCGTCAAAATCAAGACTTTTAAAAGATAAGACATTATCTGTTCTTTT
This sequence comes from Clostridiaceae bacterium 35-E11, assembly GCA_038396625.1. Lineage (GTDB taxonomy): Bacteria > Bacillota > Clostridia > Peptostreptococcales > Thermotaleaceae. Next base: position 1,114,173 of record CP121688.1, on the reverse strand, counting down.
TCTGATGGCCATTTTCATAGATATATCTAATCCTGCAGGAAATACCATCCCCCCATTATAGTCAATATGTTCACCGATTAAATTAACTCTTCCCGGAGAAGCGAAAATCTTGATGGGTTCTCTTGCGGTTCCGAATCGCTTGATAAATTCTTTTTGTAATGTCACACCTATCACCTCCTCCGTATCATTTTGTTTTGTGCAAATATTTTTCATAGGCTTTTCTTAACTCCTCAGCTGTCTCTTCTACTGCCCTTGGATTACATGCAGCCCAAGCACCTGTTTCTGATGAGGCATTGTATTTAATCTTATCCTTTGATCGCATGGGAGGATAAAATTCTATGTGAAAATGATAATAATCATCTACATTATCACTATTTACAGGAGATTGATGCATACACATCATATAGGGAAATTTATCATCAAACAATGCATCTAGCGTACCGGTAGTATCTTTTAAAATCTTTGCCAAGTTATCTTTTTCTCGATCTGAAAACTGGATTAAATTGGTCTTATGGTTTTTGCTCACAATAAAGACCCCATAAGGGTAATCCGTAAAAAAAGGAAGATAAGTAATAAAATCTTCATTTTCTAAAATAATTCTCTTTTGAAAAGCTTGTTCCTCTTCATTCATCCTACAAATTAAGCATTGCTGATTCTCCACATAAAATTTTTTACAATTTTCAAGTTCTATTTGGATTTTTAATGGAATATGTGGATAGGCATAGATCTGTCCATGGGGATGGGGCATTGTAACTCCTACCGCTTCTCCTCTATTTTCAAATATAAAAATATATTTATTCATTTCATTTTTCGATAAAGTAACATATCGATCTAGCCATAAATCCACTAACTTACGAATATGATTTGCAGAAAGTTCAGGTAATGTAATCGTATGCTCAGGAGAATACAGAATCACTTCACACTTTCCGTATGCCTTCCTTGTCTTATATAAATCAGATCCCACTTCATCCGGCTCAGGTGGTACCTCCATTAATGCTGGAAAATCATTGTCATATTTATACACATCATAATTTTCTGGAACCTTACCGGATCCTGGACAAAAAGGACACCAATCCTTAGGCATCTGTGGTCTATTTTGTCTATGGGATGCCACCATCGTCCAATCATTTAAAAGAGGATTATATCTAAGTTCTGCCATGTCTTGCCCCCCTTTACAATTCATTAAATTTAGCAAAAAATAAAACTACTCATTTATATTTAGTAGATGTTCCCAATTCCTTGTCTTACAATTAAGTCTTACAGGTGTCATTCTCCGTTACCTCTAAATTTTTCAAAGGATAGAAAACCTTTTCTATTATACTAAAAAAAATTATCGTACCTGTTTCTCCGTACTTATCATCTATTTGGACATGGACAGCAGCTTTCTCGAATCACAAGTTTGGTATCAAACACAAGATTTCTCCTGTGTTTTTTTCCGTATTCTATCATATCTATCAACTCTACCGCCGCTGTTTTTCCAATATCTTTCATATGCAGATCAATGGTTGTAATCTTAGGGTGAGTAATATTCGACAAAAGGGTATTGTCAAATCCAATTACAGACATATCTTCGGGTACATTTAATCCCTGCCTTTGACAAGCATTGATAATTCCCACAGCCATAAGATCATTACAAGCAAAAACAGCTGTAGGTTTTTCTTCACTGCACAGCACATTCTCAAAGATGGTTTGTGCTTTTTCTACAACATCCATGCTGTTTCCTTTACCTACATTAATAATTTTTTTATAAGACAACGCTTGATCCTGAATAAATGCATGATAAATTTTTTCTTTAACATTATAGGAAACACTTCGGTCTCCACGTACAAAAGCAATTTTTTGATGTCCCAGCTTTAAAAAATAATCAAAGGCTTCCTTTGTACCAACCTCTTCATCGTAGGAGACAAAATTACATCGAAAACCATTGGTATTCCCGTTAATAATAATGGTAGGAATCCTTTTGTTGATTTCCTCATAATAGCCCTTTTCTAAATTTTCCAATGAAGGGTCAATCACAATCATGCCATCCATATTTCTAGCAATAATATTTTCAACCAAATCCGCTTCTACCTGATAATCTCCACCCGTATTGCATAAAGAAATACTGTAGCCCCTATCCTTTAAAGAGGCATTGATTTCTTCAACAATGGTAGGGAAAAACAGGTTCGTAATCCCTGGAACGATCACGCCCACCATAGAAGTTTTTTTGAGAATCAAACTCCTTGCTGCTACATTGGGCTTATAATTTAATTCTTTGATAATCTTTTCAATTTTCTCCCGGGTTTCCTTCCTCACAGGGTAATTGTTATTTAATACCCTCGATACAGTCGTAATAGAAACCCCTGCTTCTTTCGCTACATCACTGATGGTAACGGACATTGCTCCACCTCTTTTTTTTCCATTCCAACATACTTCCCTACTATCATAACAAAAGATTTGTATTTTTCAAATACTTTTATAAAATTTTGCTTGTAGATGATGATAGAATCAACCCTCACTTTCTATGAGGGTTGATCATCAAAGTAAATTCCTTACTTTCCAATCTTTGCAACAACGTTTTTCTGAAGCTCATCCAAGGTTTCTTTTACATCTGCCTTTTTCAACGTAACCTTTGCCTGTGCATCTGTTACTAAGCTATGCACTTCAACAAAGTTTTCTGTAAAGTTTAATTTTGGAATTTCTGATCCAATCGTTGCAAATAGTTTCCAGATTTTTTGTCCACCAAAATATTCTACTTCTTCGTCAAAAATTGGATCTTCATAAACTGGAATATAGGATGGATATAATCCATAGTCAGCAAATCCTTTTACTAAAGAAGCCTTATCTGTCATCGCAAATTTTACGAATTCTATTGCAGCCTGTTTATTCTGTGCAGCAGTTGGAATTACAATATTTGATCCTCCATTTACAGCTGCAGTGCTTCCGCCTTCTTCAACAACTGGTAATCTCATAACTGCCCATTTTCCACTAGAATCTTTACATTCATCTTGTAATGAACCTGCCCACCAAACTGCATTTGGTACTGTAGCAACTTTACCTTCTTTAGAAGATGTAACCAAACCATCCCAGTTTACATTATCATAGGTAATGCCTGCATCAAACATCTTTTGGATAAGTGTCATCGCTTTTACAGAAGCCTCACTATTTAATACAGTATTGCCATTTTCATCAAAGTAAAAAGATCCCAATTGGTTAAGAATTAATCGATAAACGGTATTGTCCTTAGATGCAGCTAAAGGTAACATTTTCACGCCTATTGCATCCATTTTTTTACCTGCTTCGATAAAATCATCCCATGTTTTAATATCTTCTGCTTTGATACCTGCTTGTTCAAATAAATCTGTTCTATAGAACAATCCTGCAGGCGCTCCATCCCACGGATAAGCCATGATTTTTCCATTTACAGTTACTTCAGATATTTTTATCGGTAAGAAATCATCTACATTTACTTCATTCGTTAAATCTACAAAACCATCTGGGAATTTTGCAACATACGCTGGAACACGTTCACCTTCAAAAGATACTACATCTGGTAAGCCTGTACCTGATGCTAGACCTGTTAGCATCTTATCATAAATCTGGCCAGTTCCCATGTCTTCAAATTGAAATTCTACATTTGGATGAAGCTTCTTAAAGTTTTCAGCAGAATCTTGTAAAGATTTTAAAGCAACATCCCAACTCCAAACTACAATTGTTCCTGATAACTCTTCATTTCCAGCAGGTGCAGCTGATTCTGCTGTATCTGTGCTCTCTTGTTTTGAGCCACAAGCAGTTAGTGACACCAACAGTACAACTGCCAGTAAAAGTGATAATAATTTTTTCATTTTCATTTTTTTTCCCCCTTAATTTTTAAATTTCACTTTATGTCTTAACTTAAAGTGCTTACCCTTTTACAGATCCACCCAACATACCTGAAACAAACTGTCTTTGGAAAATCAAGAATATAATCATAATTGGTATGGTTGCAATGGTTGATCCCAACATAATCATTCCATAATCTTTTCTTTGCAGACCTTCTAATGCGGCTAGCGCTACTGGTAAGGTGTACTTATCTTTTGTGCTTAATATAATTAGTGGCCACATAAAGTTACCCCATTGGGCCATAAAATTATAAATTCCTAAAGCACCAATTGCTGGCTTCATCGTAGGTAGTACAATTTTAAAAAATATAGACAATTCTCCACATCCATCTATTCTGGCTGCTTCTATTAAAGAATTTGGGAAGGATAACATATTTTGTCGCATTAAAAATATTCCAAATGCATTGGCAAGAGCTGGTATGATTACTGCCTGATATGTATTCTGCCACCCAATGCCGTTCATCATTTTAAACAAAGGAATAAGTAGTACTTGAAAAGGAATCATCAGCGTTGCTAGGATAATACCAAAAATAATGGTCTTTCCTTTAAACTCAAACTTTGCTAGCGCATAACCCGCCATAGAATGAAGAATCAAAGACAAGGCGGTATAGGTTAAAGTAATAAAAATTGAATTAAACAATACCTTTACAATGTCAATACGTTCATTTAAGTTTTGAATATTTTGCATCAAATTTGCTCCAAATATCATCCTTGGACTTTCACTTAATATTTCGTTATTAGATAAAGTAGCAGATACAAACATCAGATAAAATGGAAATAATGACATAAATACTACAATTCCTAAAAAAGCATATGTGAAAATCTTTAAGGATAAATTGGTACCATCTGGTTTTTTACTGTTGCGCTTCATTCATTATCACTCCCTGCCATTTTAAATTGGATTAGAGAAAGAAGACCAATAATCAAAACTAGTACATAACTAATTGCTGCAGCATAGCCGAAATTTACATACCTAAATCCTTGATTGTACAAATAATGTGCCACTGTAATTGTAGCATTATCTGGTCCTCCATTCGTTAAAATATAGGATTCATCGAATAGCTGTAATGTTCCTATGGTAGAGGTGATCGCACAAAACAATATAATAGGTTTCATGAGAGGCATGGTGATTTTCCAAAACTTTTGCCATGCACTGGCACCATCTATGTCACTAGCTTCGTAAACCTCTTGTGGTATCTTTTGAAGACCTGCAATCATAATCACCATATTATATCCTGTCCATCTCCAAGTAATGGCAATCATTAATGAAAGCTTTGCGCCTAAAGGTGTATTCAACCAATCTACCGTTTGGATTCCTAACGCTTCCAGTATATGATTTACCAATCCATAATCATTGTTAAGTAGTAATTTAAAAATTAAGGAATAAGCCACGAGACCTGTAATTGCAGGCATAAAAATGGAAATCCTAAAAAAACCTTTAAATTTCAAATATTGCTGATTTAAAAAATTTGCAAATACCAAAGAAAATAAAATCATAATGGGTACTTGAATGATCAAATATAACAAAGTGTTTTTTAGGGCCACTAAGAAAATAGGATCTTGTATTAACATGATATAATTTCTTAGACCAATAAAATTGTATTCCCCATATTTAAACTCTTGGAAACTCAGGATCAGAGAGCTTATAATAGGATAAATCATAAATATACAAAAAATAATGATAATGGGTGATAAAAAGTAATAGGGAGCCGTATCTTTCGTTAGCTTTAGCTTGTTTAAAAAATTTACAACCCTAGATTCCGAGTTTTTCTTGGGTTTCGGGTCTGTTTGATCTTGTGTTTTGCTCAATGTTTGCATCATATTTCCCCTTCTTTTCCAAAATTTTATAACTCGATTCATAATTCTAGAAAACATTTTGTTCTAATGGGAACATTCTGGCCTTCTAATAAAACAAGGATTTTATATAGGGATTATGGGTTACGGACGAATAGATCCGAACCCCATAACGCCCATTATCTTGGAAACCTTACTTTGCTTAATGCTACTGGAGATATCTCATCCATCGAATAAGGTGTAAGCCTTATTGTAAAGTCAAAATTACTTGGAATCAGTTGATGTTCTGGTAGAGGCTTTGGTCCACAGCTATTGCTGCCAAGACCATGATGTCTATAATCTAAATTCAAAGTAATTTGATCCCGCTTTACAAGATCAGAAGTATGCTTTGCCTTTTCTATATCTTCCATGGTGTAGTGATGGGCACTGAAGTCAAATTTAGGCATGCCTATCGCCAATAATCCCATACCCCTAGCATCTGTTAAAGAAAGCCATTTCACTTCTGTTCGATTCCCATTTTCTTGAGGATACACATAAGGAGTGTATAAGCTTTCTACACGATTTTTATATATTCCAAATGGATTTGCCTCTTTACTGTCAACATATGCTTCTCCAGGTCCTTTACCATACCATGACACATAATCTAGCATATTGGGCAGCTGCATTTGTAATCCGATGCGCGGCCAAGTTTCTGGCAATTGTCCGCGAGGTGATCCTTTCACTTCCAAAACTACATCTCCACTACCATAAACTTCATATATATATTGACACTGTACACCCCAGTCTAATGTGGGTGGAGCAATATAAGCAGCTATATAGACTTTCACCAAATGATCTGCTACTTGCTCCCAGCTTATTTCATCAATCCTGTGTTGTAGCTTATCCAGATATTTTTTACGCCAGTCATTTACCACATACATTTCATTATCAATAGGCGCCCTCCACAAATTCAGCTTCGGACCTTTTTCTATCAACTCTACATCTGCATATTTCCATGCATCCATTACACCTTTTCTTTTATCAAAATGAATCTCAAAGTTCATACCTTTAACGCTAATCTCATTTCTTTCTTCTTTACAGGTCAATGATGGCATTTCCTTTGTATTGATCTCGATATCCTTTTGTGGTTCTATGGGTAATTGGAACTGTGCCCATGCAACTTCATGTCCCCTTGTCGCCCACAAAGTGTCCGCTCCCATCGTAAATTGAATATTCAACCAGTAATCTGTATTTGGTGCAGGATTTAGAGGTAAGTCTACAGGGATAAATGTTTCGTTGCTTTCTCCTGCCTTGATATCTTTTATATCCCTATGACCACTTTGCAGTACCATACCATCCGCCATTACATTCCAGTTCATGGATAAATGATCAAGAGAAATAAAATCATAATTATTTTTTACCTTTATCCTTCCCTTTAATAAATCGATCACCTCCACCTTTACGGGTTCAATAATCTTTTTATATTCATATAGTCCCGGAGAAGGTATTCGGTTAGGGAACAACAGCCCATCACAGCAAAAGTTGGAATTATTCGGTTCATCACCAAAATCTCCTCCATAGGCAAAATAAGCCCTGCCATCTTTTGTGTATTGGGTTAAACCATGGTCGATCCACTCCCACACAAATCCGCCTTGTAATCTTTTGTAAGTACAAAAGGCATCCCAATAGGCCGTAAGTCCTCCAGGGCCATTGCCCATAGCGTGGGCATATTCACAAAGAATATGGGGTTTTTCCATATTTTCTTTCTTCCCAAATTCGATCATTTTCTCTACAGAAGAATACATAGTGCTTACTACATCTGCCACCTTTGCTTCTGTATCTCCTTCATAATGTATTAAACGTGTAGAGTCGATTTCGCGGCAACAACGACCCATCGCTTCAAAGTTACAGCCAAATCCCGATTCATTACCAAGAGACCACATAATAATACTTGGGTGGTTTTTGTCTCTATGTACCATACGTTCTACTCGATCCACATAGGCCTTTTCCCATTGAGGATCATTGCTGATTTTGCTGATATCTTTAATTAACTCAAAGCCATGACATTCCAAGTCTGCTTCATCCATTACATATAATCCATACTGATCACATAAATCATAAAATCTTGGGTCATTGGGATAGTGTGCGGTACGAACAGCATTAATATTATGCTGCTTCATTAACAGAATATCTTCTTTCATAGACTCCAAAGAAACGGCTCTACCCAAATCGGGATGGTGCTCGTGACGATTCACACCCTTTATCATGATTGGAACCCCGTTTACAAGGAAATTGCCGTTCTTTAATTCAATCTTTCGAAAACCAACTTTTGTAGGAATCACTTCTACCGTATTGCCTTTCTCATCTTTGAGTGTAATACACAGATGATATAGATAAGGAGTTTCTGCAGACCATTTTCTCGGATTCTTCACCGGGATATCTATGGTCATTTCTATTTTACTTCCCTGTTTGATACAAAGCTCCTTCTGCATTGCCGATGTTATCTCAACATATTGATCGTTCAATAAATGATAGTCCACTTGATAGTTGACAATATCTTTGGGTAGATAATTTTCCCAAGATGTCTGTATGTGCAGTGTAGCATCCTCATATATTGCGTCTAAATCCGTTTGAACAAAAAAGTCGTTTAAATGCATCATCGGCCTTGCCAATAAATATACATCTCTGAAAATACCACTAAGCCACCACATATCTTGATCTTCTAAATAGCTACCATCAGACCATTGATATACTTTAACTGCAAGGGTATTCTTACCTGTTCGAATAAAGGATGTAATATCAAACTCTGAAGGCAAACGACTTCCTTGACTATATCCTACTTCATATCCATTAACCCATACATGAAATGCACTGTCCACGCCTTCAAACCTAAGCAATATTTGTTTATCATCCCAATCTTTTGATATGTAGAAATTTTTTCTGTATATACCTGTCGGGTTTTCTGTTGGTACTCTTGGTGGATCAATAGGAAAAGGATAAATCAAATCTGTGTAATGTGGCTGTCCATAACCTTGTAATTGCCAATTTCCAGGTACCTTAATATCATCCCAAACCTCATCATCAAAAGATTCAACAAAAAAATTTTCAGGTGCTTCTTGCGGTGTTAAAGAAAAGAAAAATTTCCAATTGCCATTCAGGAGCTGAAACCATTGTGCGTTTCCACGTTCATAAGTCAACGCAGCATCCTTATTGGGATAAGATATATAGTAAGCTCTGCTTGCCAAACGATTTCTATGTAATAAATCAATGTTTTCCCAATCATTGCTCCATTTATTGGATCCTTTTTGCATATTATCTGTCCCCCTTACTTTCAACAACTTCTGATGAGCAGCATTTTATTGTCGTATAAAATATATGCATTCAACATCCCTATGCTTATTTCTTATTCCCACTCCACGACTCAATAGAAATCGTTTTCTATTTGCGCAAAATTCAAAATTAGTATGTACTTTCTTTCTATTTTAAATTGATTCCTACTAAAAGTCAATTAAAATATGAAATTTTCCAAATATTTTATTTGTTTCTGTTTTGAAGGAATTTGTGTACCGCAACAATTTTCTACATATTTTTTAATGGGCATTTGATATAATTTCTTTAGCTTTATTCGTAAATACATTAAAAGATGAAAAGGAGTGGCCTGTCATGAAGCAAACGAAAATATGTGCAAACAACCTTGATTTTATTGGTTACGATCCTTCCAATCAAGTACTAGAAATCAAATTTATTTCTGGCGAGGTTTATCATCATTATAATGTACCTTCCTTTATTTATGATGCGCTCGTTAATGCAGATTATCCTGGTTATTATCTTCACGCTCATGTTCGGAATCATTATCCTTATCAACAAGTTGACTAAAGGACTTTTTACATTTATTCAAAGTTTTCTCTAAAGACTGCTGGACAGCAAAAAGCTGTCCAGTTTTTAAAATTATTTTCAGAAGCTCTCCTTTATATTACCATTGCACTGTCATGATGATTAGATAATCCGACTTCAACGATAGTTCTTAATGCTTCAAGGACTTTTAGATTCTCTTCTAAGCTTAATCCATCTACTGTTAATTCCCTTTTTTTCGTACATCCATCCACTGCCCCTGCATCAATCATATGCTTCAATAAACTTATTTCTATACTTTGATTGTGCAAAAGCATTCTATTCGTTAATAAAGAAAGTGCGGCAGTCAAACCATGTCCTCCCCAATTAGATATACCAGTCACAATAAGATAATCCACACACTCTATTGCACATATTTGACTTCCTCTATTTACAAATTGCGCTACTTCTTTACACACGTTCCCCATACCTACTTCATTTCCCCCATCGCCCACAGCCAATGTAATCATCCCTCTTGCTTTTCCTTCTTTAAATAAGATGTCTGTGTTTGGTACAATATCACGAAGACTTTCTCCCCGCATTGAATAACAGTGACCATCTTTCGCTCTTCCAGGTCTTTCTATCCCTACAATATGGGAGGGCTGATACTGATCTAATAGTTTGGTACAAAATCCTTCTGCCTCTTCATAGGGTACAATCTCTATCGGTGCCTTTAATTTTTTGACTTCACAACATCGATACAGCATATCCTTAGAATATTTATCTGTTATAAGCACTACTTTTTTTCCCAATGCCTCTAATGCCCCTGCTAAGGACACAGCTCCAATGGGTCCGTCTGTCTCTCCTGTGAGGGTATCCCTTATACAAAAACCTGTAACAATAAAGACTGTGTGACTTTTTAGTAGCTCTTTAGCAGCTTTTTCAAGTTCTCCCTTTAAATAAATTTTCTCCATCCCTCTTTGCTCTAGATTTTTCCTCATAATAGTATCAATTTGGTAGAAATGTTTTTGCTCCAAAATCCCTCAGCTCCTTCTTTTGTATGATCATGTCATACGTCTTTTATTATATGGGCTTCTCACTAAAGCACACTTAATGTGTGATTTTTTATGTCTGTAATAAACATATGTCCCGGAGCATGGGTAATCATGATATCTGGCTTTACATACATGGCTGCTGCTTGAGGTGTAACACCACATGCCCAAAATACAGGAATCTCATTTTCTTTTATCTCTACAGCATCACCAAAATCTGGCGCATAAATATCATGAATGCCTATATGTTTTGGGTCTCCAATATGAACAGGGGCGCCATGGACACTAGGATATCTTGAAGTAATTTGTACTGCTTTTACCACTTGATCAAAAGGAATTGGCCTCATACTTACAACCATAGGTCCTGCAAATACACCTGCTGGTTTGCATTGGATATTGGTTATATACATAGGTACATTGGTTTGTGCCTGTATGTGACGTACCTCTATATTTTCCTCTATCAAAGCTGCTTCGAAGGTAAAGCTGCATCCAAGTAAAAAAGATACAAAATCATCTTGCCAAAACCTTTGGATTTCCTCATATTCTCCTACAAGCTCTCCTTTTTCATATATACGGTATTTGGGAATATCTGTAGTGATATCTGATCCTGGGGCACAGTCTTTGAACTCTTTAGAACCCACATCTGTAACTTCCAATATCGGACATGGCTTTGGATTCCTTTGCGCAAACAGCAAAAAATCATAAGCGAGCTTTTTAGGTAAAGTTACTAGGTTTCCTTGGGCATATCCTCTACAAATACCCGCCGTAGGCTGTTTAAATGTACTTTTTCTGATCATTTGTCTTACTTCTGATGGTTTAGCAAAATCCATATTGCACATTTTCTCTTCCCCCTCTTGTCAAAAATATAAAAAAACCCAGTTCAACAAAATGTCAACTGGGTCTTGCTTACCTTTATATATAGAGGTGAATCTATATACACAGCGAACAAAACATACTCTATATTGTTTTTTGAGGCTACGCTTTTATATCTTTTTTAGAATTCTTAATCATGATATATTTGTTGCGCGCATCCTTTACAGCTGCAATCACAGCCTTTTGTGCCATACCATAAAATCTATCTTGAATTTCATCTGCAATCTTTTCTATATCTTCTGCTAACTGATATCCTAATAATATGGACTTAATAAAATCACTGGTAACATCTCTGACCATATTACATGTCACATCAACAATCTCACTAGTGTCTTTTTTTACAATAATGCCAATAAAAAAAATATCATACATTGCTGCAATTGGATCATTTTTATTGATCTTTGAGGTTCCTAAGATATAAACTGTATTCTTTTCATACAACAAACAGTTATTCCTCCTTGTTCTTATATACAACATTATTTACTTAGTATTATAGCAAAAAAAACTCTTTAAATCTAGATTTTTTTAAAATTCAAAAGATTTTCATAGGGATCAGCTACTGCTTATGCGTCTATTTACTCTCCTCATTATATTTCTTTAAAGTTCTATATATCGTATTTCGCGAAATACCCAATATCTGTGCGGCTTTTCTTTTATTCCCATTTGTGTTCTCTAAAGTTTGTAGTATAAGTTCTTTATTTATATCTGATAATTTCGAAACATTCTTTTCTTGATTTTGAAAATGATTGTCCATATTTTTTAGGCCAGCTCTTATCAAATCTTCCTTTGTTATGTATTGACCTTCACAAAAGAATAATGATAAAGCTATAATATTTTCAAGTTCTCTAATATTACCAGGCCATCTATAGGATTTTAATAGATGCTTTGCTTCTTCATCTATCCCCTTTATTCTTTTATTGGCATCCTTTGAAAATTTATCAATAAAATAGTTGGTTAATTCAATAATATCTTCATTTCGTTCTATTAAAGGAGGCAGATTTAAGTATAATACTCTTAATCTATAGTATAAATCTCCTCTAAAATTATTATTTTTAACCATCTGTTCAAGATTCCGATTCGTTGCTGCAATGATTCTAACATCTACATCTATTTTTTTATTGCTCCCTATTCTACTGATGGATCTCGTTTCTAATACTCTTAGTAGCTTAGCTTGTAAATGAATAGACATTTCTCCAATCTCATCTAAAAACAGAGTACCTCCATTCGCCAGTTCAAACTTACCTACCTTTCCTCCCTTCCTCGCTCCTGTAAATGCACCTTCATCATACCCAAAGAGTTCACTATCAAAGAGATCCTTTGGAAAACTTGCACAATTAATTGCTACGAAAGGACCATTCCCTCTTCTACTGAAGTTATGTATTGCTTGGGCAAAAAGTTCTTTCCCCGTTCCACTTTCTCCGATGATGAGGATATTCTTATTGCTTTGTGCAAATTTTCTTGCTAGATCTATACGCTCCTGAAAAACTTTACTTTTACCAATAAAGTTTTCAAATCTATAGACAGCTTCATATCCTGCCAATTCATTGGCAACCTTCATAGATCTTTTAATTCTTTTAAATATATCAATAGCACCTATTAGCTTTTTATTTTCATCATATACAGGATATGCAGAATTCATAAGGTGAAAGGTTTTATTTTTATATTGAAGAAAATATTCAAAATCCATATAGGCTTTTTTATTTTTAATCACCTGACTTAAAATAGCATTAGATGTTAATACATCTATTCTTTGATGCAACAATTCTTCTCTTTCTCCTTCAATCATACTACATGCTGATTTATTGATATATTGTAAAGTTCCACTGCTATCACAGGCGGAAATGCCATCATCAATAGCATCTAGATACTTTAGTAAATTTTCATATGAAGCATATGTATGATTATGATATGCTATGCACCGGGTCATCGCCTTATTTAATTTTTCAATAAGCAGCTTATGTTTTTGCTCTTCCTCTTTTAGTGCAATAATAACAAAGCGATATTTATGACAATGATATGAAAATAATCTTGAAATATAAGCATAGATATTGGTATGCTCATATGTTTCTAACAACAAACTTTGTTCACACATACAATCTTTCAATAGGAGTCTTCTATCTGTAAAACAATCATATTTTTTCTCATCATTAGAAAAAATACTTTTTATCCTGTATGCATCATCTATGAGCAAGACCATTATTTGAGCTTCTAAGATCATACACGAAAGCATATCAAAAAATACTTTCCCTAATTGACTAGAATGATCTAACTGTTTGTTTTTATTTGATGTTTTGGTATTGTTATCTAAAAATTTTCTCAGCGTGTTGTCCTTCATTTTACTCACCTACCTACTTCCTGTATCGATTCATTTAATAGACCTATGCTATATATTATCTTATATTTTCACATGTAACTTTTTGGTACATGTTCGTTCATTTTCTTTTTTGCAACTTTTCATGCTACTTCACCCTATCTCACCTCCCCTCATTACACACACATTTTTATAAAAAGTTATGAAGACAATTTTTATCCTCTCAATCATTATTAGAAACTAGCTAATATTTATTCAGTTATAGGCCATGCTACATTTTGTAACATTATCTATAAGTATATGCAAAATTCCTTTGACAAATCAACACTTTATAGATAATTTTCTTTATTTCATTTTTATTTATATATTTTATTTGATATTTATTCAATCCTCAAACACAGTTTTTTCAACATTCTAATCTCATATAACACTTTAATGCTTTGTATGGGGTACCTCTTTTCTTCTATTTGGCATTTCTTTTGCTTTAAGCTAATGAGTAAATACTAGATCCATCGGTAAAAGGAGTGTCTACAATGAACTTTGCTATAAAACCAAGTATTTTAAGTCTTTATAAAAATAGTTACGCAAATGAAAGCGCTTTATCAGTCAATTCCTATACGTGTATTGATTGTTCTTCAGGCATAAATCCATTCGGTTTTTCTGAAGAAGTAAAAAAATCACTAACAAATCTTTCTCCAGAGCTTGTGCATGCTTATCCTGAATCAAATGAAGCTTTAAAAGAAGCCATTATAAACTATTGGCATAATGTCATCCACTTACAATACAACCATATCTTACTTGAAAATGGTTCAATAGATATCATCTATAAAATCAACAAATTGTTTTTGGATTATAAATCTAAGGTATTAGGATATTCTCCCCAGTTTACGGACTTTATTGACGATATACAAAGCTATGATGGGATCTATGATTATCAATTAATGACAATGGAAAACAACTATAAATTTATGCCTAAGCTGTTTTTAGAGAAGATCAACAAACAGTACAAACTCATTTATTTAGATAATCCTAATAATCCAACGGGACAAATTATTCCTGTATCTGCTATCGAAGAGATTGTAAAGAAAGCCCATGATCTAGATATTTGTGTCATTATCGATGAAGCATACGGTGATTTTATGGATCAATCAAATTCAGCCATGTCCCTTTTAAATAATTATGACAATTTGTTTGTTTTGAGAACCTTCTCTAAGGGATTAGGACTTGCTGGTATAAGAGCAGGATATCTTGTTACTTCAAAAGCTTTAGCAGATTATTACGCCAAAATATCAAATCCCTACAGCATGAATGGCATTGCACGATATCTCGCTACCGCTGCATTAAAAGACACAACATTCCTCAATGACTGCAGACAGAAAATACGTTTGGCTAAAAAACAGCTCATGCATAAGCTTCATAAATTGATTGTTTTAGAAACAGATTTTGATGTACCTATTATGACTATTAAGCACCCTGACCCTCAAATAGATTTCGAGGAAATGTTAAAAAGATATAATATTCTCACTATATCAGGTAAAGGATTTATTGGTCTTGATAAGAGCTTCGTACGATTAAGAATTTCTTCTTCTATGGATTCATTAATGAAAGTTTTTAGTGAAATAGAAAGTAGGCTTTAAATAACGGATTACATGTGCTAAAGGGGGACTGAAGATGCAATTTCAATATCAAAGTAGTAAAGAAATTTTAGATCGAGACAGCAAAATTTATCCTGGGTTTGCTAGAATTCCATATTATCCCATCGTGATAAAAAAAGGCTATGGCGCAATTATTGAAGATTTTGATGGAAACAAGTACATTGACCTGCTTGCCAGTGCTTCATCTCTAAACACAGGTCATAGTAACCCAAGAATTATAGAAGCAATGAAGGAACAAATGAATCATTATATCAGTTATACTGCTGCATACACATTTTCTGAGCCTTTAGTCAAATTGGGAGAAGCACTTTGTCAGATAACACCTGGCGATTTTGACAAAAAAGTAGTTTTTGGGCTCACTGGCTCCGATGCAAACGATGGAATGATCAAAATTGCTCGTGCTTTTACGGGAAGAAAAAAAATTATTTCTTATGTAGGTTCCTATCATGGTTCAACCTATGGTGCATTATCCCTTTCTGCTCTCAGCTTGAACATGAGAAGAAAAATAGGTCCTACACTGCCAGAAATTGAACACATAAAATATCCTAACTGCTATAGATGTCCTTATCACTGCGATAAAGATACATGCAATATTGAATGTTTAAATGATTTTAAAATGGCTTTGTCAACCTATCTACCTGCTGATGAAATTGCTGCTGTTGTCATTGAACCGATCGCTGGTGATGCTGGCCTCATTGTTCCACCCTATAAATATATAAAAGCAATTTATGATTTGTGTAAAGCCAATAATATCCTTTTTGTCAGTGAAGAAGTCCAGCAAGGATTTGGAAGAACAGGAAAATGGTTTTGTATTGAACATTTCAACATCGTACCTGATATGATCATCATGGGAAAATCCATGGCTTCTGGTGTTCCTTTAAGTGCTATTGTTGCAAGGAGTGAAATTATGGATAGCCTACAACCCCCTGCTCATCTTTTTACTATGAGCGGTAATGCTTTATCCTGTAGTGCTGCCCTAGAAACCATCCATGTTATTAGAGATGAAAATCTTCTGCAAAAGGCAACTGACTTAGGAATGTATGTTAAAGAGAGATTTGAATGTATGAAAAATAAATTTGAAATCATTGGTGATGTAAGGGGATTAGGTTTATCAATCGGTATAGATTTGGTGACAGATAGAACGACAAAAACGGGCAATAGAGATGCAGCCGCAAAGATTTGTTATCGATGCTGGGAAAGAGGTGTATTGTTAATTTTTTTAGCGGATGGTGTGTTGAGGATTCAACCTCCATTAGTAATTTCTAAGGAAGAACTCAAAGAAGCCCTCGATATTATCGAAGATGCTATGCAAGAATATCTAGATGGTAAAATCTCCGATGATGTACTAGAAATGGCAAAGGGCTGGTAGTTTTCATGATTTTAAAAAGCAAATATGGTTCCATTGCTTATCATGTATTTTATTCATCAAAATACATGATAAGCAATTAAATAAAAAAGGAGGGAAAACAAATATGAATTTTGTCAAATCACAAACCTTTAAAAAATACTTTGTACCGGGCATCATATTTCAATCCGTTGTGATCGCTGGAGGATACGGTACAGGTAGAGAATTAGTGGAATTTTTCTTGAATTTTGGTACTCTCGGCGGACTAATTGCTATGCTTACCATCTCTACTATCATTTGGTCTTTAGTATGTGCAGCTACCTTTGAGTTTGCAAGGACTTTTAAAGCGTATGATTATAGGACTTTTTTTTCAAATCTTTTAGGTAAGGCATGGTGGCTCTATGAATTATGTTACTTTGTGCTTCTTCTAATCGTTCTTGCTGTAATTGCATCCTCAGCTGGAAGTATTTTGAATGAAATATTTGGTATTCATTATTATATTGGTGTTATAGGTATGATGATAGGTGTAGGCTTCCTAGTATTTAACGGCTCAGAGACAATTGAAAAGTTTCTGTCCTATTGGTCTTTTCTTCTCTATGGTGTATATATTTTATTTTTAATCGTATGTTTTACAAAATTTGGTGATCACATTGTTGCTTCTGTATTTAGTGGAAATATAAAAAGTGGTTGGGCACTTGGAGGCTTTAAATATGCTTTTTATAACTTAGGCATTATCCCTGCAGTATTATTTTCTGTTCGCCACATTGAAACGAGAAAAGAAGCAGTAGGGGCAGGCATATTGGCAGGATTAATAGGCATCATCCCTGGCATTTTACTTTACTTAGCCATGATAGGATTTTATCCAGACATACTAACGGTTACCGTTCCAACAAATTATATATTGGAGACAATCAATGTTCCTGCTTTTCAAATTATATTTCAAATTATACTATTTGGTACACTTATTGAAACGGGTACAGGTTTTATATTTGCAGTTAATGAGCGAATTGCATCCGTTTATAAAGAAAAAAGCAATGGGATGCCCTCATGGATTACTCCTACATTAACCATATCATTACTCATCATTGGAACTTTTATCGCACAATTTGGCCTTATTGGATTAATTGCTAAAGGTTATGGTACCATTACATGGGGATTTTTTATATTCTATGTTGTACCTGTTGTTTCGATAGGTATTTGGAAAATCAAGAGAAAAGATTTGCTTACACAACTCCCTAACTAATCCTTTATCATGCCCTATCATAAAAAAGTAGAAGTGAGGAATCCTTCTACTTTTTTCCATATTGTTTCGCTCAATATTTTTCAAACAATTAACGATATATTCATCATTTCATTACATTTCTTCTGTATGCTATTTGTAAAGGTATGTTACAGAAATTCCAGCATAAGGACTTCTAATTTTTAGGAGTCCCATTTTTTATACACATACCTATCAAACTTCTGTCAGAAGCCATGTTTTCCTCCCTTTAATATAGAACACTACTATTAACAATGTCAGCTGTTTCAACGCCACCATTGCTTAGGGTAATGGCTATAACGCTTTCTTCATTCTTGCTATTTAGAATACATAAATCCCCAGCTTCTAAATTTATTGGTGTATTGTCATCAATTGTCACATTGACATTGCCTTTTACACAGTAGATGGCTTCTGTTGCTTGATGCGCTCCCGAAGAAGATAGGGGTTTTATATTCATTTTTTTACAATCTTGTGTTTCTAAATGGATGGATTGAAGCTTTCCCTCGCATCCTTGTGCCACCATTAAGTTAAAATCCGTTACTTTTCCGAAACTTTGGGTTGTCCATGCTCCGCTGAAGCTATCTTGTTCAAAGGGCTTTAAATACGCTTGATGGTGTTTTTCATGCGCCAATTTCATTTCTCCTTCCAGCACCATAATATATCTCCAAATCCCTGGAAGTGAAGTAAAGAGTGATTCTTCCAACTCTACCTTAGCAGAACTGATGCGCCATTTAAAATTGCGCTCACTATAAACGGCATCCTTTGGATAAATTGCTAGCTGCGTTGTTGTTCCCCCTGCCCAAGTAGTAGTTATTTGCTGATTCTTTCTAATAATTTCTATTTCGTACGACATATTCATCATCCTTTTTTATTATAATGAAACGTAAATCTACTCTGTTAAAATATTAATACAATAATGCCTTTTATGCAATCCCAATACACTCTTCTTCAATGTAACTCTTTACAAAAAAATCTTAACAAATTCTAAATTCATTTTTAACATTTTTTAAACGTTTCTATGATATGCTAATCTTTGTAAAATGGTTGTGGGGTGATGTAGATGAAAAAATTCTATTGTATTTTTACATTGGTAATACTTGCTGCATTTTTATCCTTAACTTCTTATTACTACCAAAATCAAATTTATTCTCTATTTGCTTTAATACTGATTTGTATTTGTTTCCTTCTTGAAAGCATTTCTTTTTCTTCTCTATTTTTTAGATTTTCTTTTCTATTTGAAAATCTATATAAATTTCTTCTCAAACTAAAAATTTCTTCCTAATCTAAACACAAACAAGGACTTACCTCTCTACAGAGATATTTCCTTGTTTTTTAGTATTTTTACAATCGATATACAAATAAAGCTAAAAGAAGAAAAATATTTTTTCATAATGTGCAAGAAACTCTTCTTTTTCTAGATTTTAAGAGCTATATCTACAGCATTAAAGCTCTTTTCAAATTTTTTTCAAATTTTTTAAGTTTTTTTACCGTTTTTGACATTTTTTTTATTTTTATAATGTTAATATATGTATGGAATGTTTATCATTTCCATAACGAAAGAGAAAAGGGGGAAATCATTATGAAAAAAGTTATGCAGTTTTTGAAAGGTAATTCTTTAATGGTTTTGACATTTGTAGGATTGTTTATGGGTTCTGTAGCAGTAACAACCCAAACAATGGTCTTTACTCATCAAGTTAAATGTCCTAACGAATTACTTAAGTAAGAGTATATGAAGGGATATATCCCTTCATATACTCTTACTTCATACAAGGAGCATATATGATGAATATATATACTTTCTTAAACGAAATTGTCTTTGCTGCTTTCGAAGCATTGAACATGATGTTATTATTTTTATTTATTACTCACAAAAAAGATTTTTTAAGAAAAGAAAAGTTAAGAGTAATTATATTTATTATTTTATATACTGTTTTTACTTATTGGATTGCATATTACATACCCCTTGGGTATCATACATTATTAATTTTCATGTTTGCAATGGTTACTCTTTCTTTGGTTACAAGATCCAATATCCGCAATTCAACTGTTAGTTTTACTATTATCATAATATTTATGATGGTGACAGAAATTCCTATTGCTTTCATTTTTTCATTAATAAAAAATATTAGCATTTTAGGTATTATTGAGATTCCTTCATTAAAATTTTATCTATCTATTACGACGAAAGGAATTCAGTTTGGTATTATTTTAATTCTACTAAAGTTTAATAGTCCTTTTTTTAAATCATTATCAAATGACATTGAACACAATACCTCAATTTCTTATTTTTTATTTGGAATTTGTCTTATGAGTGTTTATATAGTAAATTATATTGTTGATAGTCAAATATCTATTACTAAACATGAAGTATTATTATTTGTTATCTTATTATTATATATCCTACTAGCCTTTATGACTATGAAAGAAAAATACCAATTACTAAGAATACACCATAAATATAAACTCCAAGAAGCATACGTGGAAAATATCGAAACCATCTTAAATATCGTTCGTCGTGAAAAGCATGATTTCGCCAATCATATCAATACCATCCATGCCATGTGTGCATTAAACAAATCGAATACGGTAGAACGCATAAAGTCTTATATTGATAAGCTTTGCAGTAATCTCCATTCTTCCTATCATTTTTATCATACGGGCAATGATTATGTAGATGGCTTATTGGCAGTAAAAAGCAATTATGCCTTTGAACATGATATTCATTTTGAGGTAGAATTTGAAGCCTTATTAGAACAAGTGTCTATGGATTGTTATGACCTTATCAGTATATTGGGAAATATTATCGACAATGCCTTTGAAGCAGTTATGACGAAAACCAATGATGATAGCAAGATTATATCGATCTGTACATATATAGAAAATGAGCAGTATTACTTGTCCATTGCCAACAATGGTCCTGCTATTTCTGAAGAATACTTAGAAAGGATTTTTTCAAACGGTTTTTCTACCAAAAATACTAACAGGGATGATCATGGATTAGGTCTATATATCGTCAAGCAGCTTATTGAAAAAAATAATGGAAAAATCACAGTTTCAAGCAATGATTCAGAAACTGAGTTTTTAATTATATTAGATAGGTGGAATGATAACTATGGAAAAGTTAGCACAGAATCTTACGAACTTCATTCAACTGAACAATCCTAACTTAAGTGATTTACAAATTAAGAAAATTAAATTTGGGCTAGAATGCTTCATCGGTGAATTAACAAAATTCATCATCTATATTATTCTTTTTTCTATGTTTTCTTTAACCAAATATTTCCTCGTTGCTGCACTATTTTTCTGTGTTCCAAGAACCTTAGCAGGAGGATATCATGAGGAAACCTATTGGAGGTGCTTTATAACCAGTTTACTTATATTTACTAGTATTGTATTTATAGGAGTTAACATCACATTATCTTTTCCTATACGATTTCTGCTCATTGCATTCATCATGGTTTTAATGTGGATGTATGCTCCTGTGGATCATCCCAACAAACCCATTATTAGCGTACAAAGAAGAAAAAGATTTCGATACCTTTCTTTATTTGTTACAGCCCTATTTATTGTAATCAGCTTTTTGTTGCCACAAAAATATACTACCGTTACCATCCTCGCCTTATTCGTTGAGGCAATATCTCTCCCCATGGGAGAATATATAAAAAGGAGATCTACCAATGAAACGATTAATGGGTGAAATTATTGAACAGGCAAAACCAGTAAAAGTATCTACTATGACATACGCTACGCATAAAGAATTCTTTATTGCGCTAGTGAGTATATGTGAAGATTTAGCCATAGATGTTCCTTTCTGGACATCCCGAGAAGATAGACTGCTTGAAAAAAATCAAGTAGTTCTTCTTCCATTAAATAATCATATAATATTAAGAATATCCTCAGAAGACCTATCAACAACGCTCATCTAACAACCATAATTATTATATTAAATTTGGAGAAACCATTATGATTAATCATGAATTGGAAAAAATTTTAGAAGATATAAAAAGTGCAAGAAATGCAATGCACGATGCCATCGACAAAGAAGGTAGTCTCTTGTCTTCCAGAGTTATTTACCTGAGCAAAGAGCTAGACAAATTGCTCAGTGAATATCATCGAATACAAGCTCATAAGGATCATACACCTAAATAAATGTAATAACAAAGCATTTTTAGAGATATCATCCTCATAGGTTTGTAATTTTTTGTAGTTTTTGTTTTGAAATAAAGATTTATTACACATGCTACTTTCTTCAACTCTGCTATTTCTGATTTTTCCATTCTTCCTTCTCTATGTTTCTTTAAGTTTTCTTCAGGACTTATTTATATCCTTTATTTATCACAATATTATTTTATTCTCCATCTATTCTAAATTTTTTCTTTCAATATTTTTTACTATTTGATCTTTGTTTTAATATTGCCTTAGTGTAATATAGAATTATGATATATTATATAATTGACCTATTATGTGATACTTACCAAATATATATAGAAAGGCAGGGATAAAAATGGCAGTAAGACTTAGCAAGGGACAGAAGGTAGATTTGACGAAAAGAAATCCAAATTTAAAGAAGGTAATCGTTGGTCTTGGTTGGGATACCAATCAGGGCACGAGTGCATATGGCTTCGATTTAGATGCTTCTGCATTCCTTCTGAATGGTTCTGGTACGGTAAACAGCGAAGATGATTTTATATTCTATAATAATCCTCGAGGAGGACAGGGTTCTGTCATCCATAGTGGCGACAACAAAACAGGTATTGGTGATGGAGATGATGAACAAATTACGATAGACCTTTCGACTGTGCCCTCAAATATTGATCGTATTGCTTTTTCCATTACGATTAATGATGCACAAAAGAAAGGGCAAAACTTCGGTCAGATCTCCAATTCTTATATACGGGTTTTAGATCCAACAAGTAATGAAGTACTTCTCCACTATGATTTAGGCAGAGAATTTTCTGTAGAAACGGCTATTGTTGCAGCAGAGTTATATCGCTACAAAGGTGAATGGAAATTTAATGCCGTAGGAAGTGGATTCCAAGGAGGTTTAGCCGCCCTTTGCAAAAACTTTGGGTTAGAGGTGGAAGAAGAGCAGTCCGCCACACCCCCACCAAATACACTTTATACACAAAATAGAAACAATACTTATCCCAGCAATACACCTTCTTCTTATCCACAGCAGCCATCTTATCAGCCATCAAGTTATCAGCAGCCGCAGCATGGGCAACCAGCCTATGGAAATCAGCATGGATATGGTGGATCATCTTCCTATAATGGACAGCAAACAAACCTTAACTGCCCTCGATGCCAATCTTCAAGAGTAACAGCAGGTAAAAAAGGCTTTGGCATTGGAAAAGCAGTGGTAGGAAGCTTACTTTTAGGACCTGTGGGTCTTTTGGGTGGCTTTATTGGCAGTAAGAATCTTGAGTTCTTATGTCTCGATTGCAATCAAAGATGGAACTCCTCTAATAATTCTAATACAGCACAGTGGCTTCAGACACAAGCCACTCAGGCAAAAAATATTGTGAATCGCTATATGGGTGCAGATTTGACTGAAGCCCTCGTAGCTGGTAGTGCCTTGGTGGCCATGGCAGATGGTGTAATTGATCCTTCGGAAAGAGAACGCTTGATTCACTATTTTCGTACTAGCGAAGAAATGAAGGGTATGGATATCAACCAAGTACTTTCTCGTTTTCAATACTATACCCAGCGTCTACAATTTGATTTGATGATGGGTAAAGCAGAAGCCTTAAAGGCCATCGGAAAAATGAGACAAAAGCCAGATGCTGCACGCCTTGTGGTTCGGCTGTGCTGTGCTATTGGATTTGCAGATGGAGAATTTAGTGATATAGAGAAACGTGTGGTTCACGAAATCTGTCAAGAATTATACCTAAATCCAGCAGAATTTATATCGTAGATGCAAGGTACCTACCTCGGTACTATTTGTAATGTTTGTATTAGTGACTAACAACTTTAAGCTATTCATAGCTCCAAATGAGTAGCTTAAAGTTGCATCATCTTAAATAAATACGAATGCTAATATAAAAGTGCCTCTTTTTTTAGCAAAACAATAATCCGTTATCGAGCACCTCCAAAAAATTCTTAAATATCTAATTAAAAGCTTTATGCAATTCACTTACAAAGTTAAAAACTTGTTCTTCAACAGCTTCCTCTTTTATTCCTTTTTCAATTTTTTCAACAATCGCACTTCCAACAATCAGTCCATCACATAAACCTTTTAAATCTTTTATAGCTTCTTTACTCGATATACCAAACCCAATAGCTAAAGGAAGTGTAGTATACTTCTTTACTTTATTTATGAAATGGGATAAATCTACTTCAAAATCATTTCTTATTCCTGTCACTCCCTTTGATGAAATACAATAAACAAATCCTTCAGCATCTGAAACAATTTTTTCTATCCTATCTTCAGATGTAGGGGCAACCAAAGCAATTAAGTCAATAGGGTAATCTCTTATTGTTTCATTTAACTCCCTTCTCTCTTCCAATGGTAAGTCTGGAATAATCAATCCATCAATACCACTTTTTTGGCATTTATCTAAAAACCTTTGTATGCCATATGTGTAAATTGTATTAAAATATACTAAAAACACAAGAGGTAGTTCTGACTTCTCTCTTATTTTAAAAACCATCTCAAAGATAGCATCAACATTGATTCCTGCTTTTAAAGCTCGTTGGGCTGCCCTCTGTATCACTGGCCCATCGGCTAAAGGATCAGAATAAGGTATACCTAGTTCCACAATATCAGCTCCTGCCTTCTCCATTGCCAGTACTAGATTTAAGGTTGTATCCATATCTGGATCTCCACTGGTAATATATGTGATAAGTGCCTTTTCGTTATTCTCCCTTAATGTCTTAAATGTTTCTGTAATCCTACGCTTCATTATCTGTCCCTCCCAAAAATCTTAATACCGTATGAATGTCCTTATCTCCTCGACCAGATAAATTAACCACGATGATGTCATCCTTATCAGTGTTCGGTACTAGCTTCATCAAATATGCAACTGCATGGGCACTTTCTAATGCAGGAATAATTCCTTCTACTTGTGTTAAATATTGAAAAGCATCCACTGCTTCATCATCTGTTATCGCCACATAATTTACTCTCCCCATAGAATGGAAATAAGCATGTTCTGGACCTATACCTGGATAATCTAATCCAGCAGATATGGAATGCACTGGCATAATTTGTCCATATTCATCTTGAAGCAGGTAGGTCATCATACCATGTATTACGCCAATAGAACCCCTTGTAATCGTTGCTGCATGCTGATTCGTATGAACTCCTATTCCTCCTGCCTCAACACCATATATTTTTATTCCTTCTTCCTTATGAAATGGATAGAACAATCCCATTGCATTGCTTCCACCTCCTACACAGGCTACTAAATAGTCTGGAAGTCTTCCTTCTTTTTCTATAATTTGCTCCTTCACTTCATCTCCTATAATTCTTTGAAAATCCCTTACCATTGTTGGATAAGGATGTGGGCCTACGACAGAGCCAATCACATAAAAGGTATAATCCACATTTGTAACCCAATCTCGTATGGCCTCATTG
Source organism: Clostridiaceae bacterium 35-E11 (assembly GCA_038396625.1). Classification (GTDB taxonomy): domain Bacteria; phylum Bacillota; class Clostridia; order Peptostreptococcales; family Thermotaleaceae. The sequence continues at coordinate 1,088,639 of CP121688.1, read as the reverse complement.
GTAGCATCTTTTAAAGTTCCTGTGCCTGAAGATACTGGATTGATCTTCGCCCCTAATGATTGCATCTTAAATACATTTAGGGATTGGCGTCTTATATCCTCTTCCCCCATATAAATTTCACATTGCAAGTCAAACATGGCACATATGGTGGCTGTTGCAACACCATGCTGTCCTGCTCCTGTCTCTGCAATAATACGTCTTTTTTTCATTTTCTTTGCTAACAACACTTGGCCAATTACATTATTAATTTTGTGGGCACCTGTATGATTTAAGTCTTCACGTTTTAGATATATCTTTCCGCCCCCCAGTTTTTTGGTTAGATTCTCTGCATAATATAACGGGGTCGGTCTGCCAGCGTATTCTCTTACATAATACCTATATTTATTTTGAAAATCTTCATCTTCTTTCACTCTTATAAATTCTCTTTCTAGTTCTATTAATGCATTCATCAAAGTCTCTGGTACAAACTGTCCTCCAAACTTTCCAAACCTTTTTGGTATTTTGCTAACGTGCATATGCATCCCTCACATTTTCTATGAATTTTCTCATTTTTTTAAAATCTTTCACACCATCTACCTCAACACCACTACTTACATCTACGACCATTGGTTGAACAGTTTCAATTGCTTGCTTTACATTTTCAATTGTAAGTCCTCCAGCTAAAATAACCCATCGACTTTTGCTTATATTCCTGACGATATCCCAATCAAAAGTTTTCCCTGTTCCACCATACTGTCCTTGCATAAAAGTATCTAACAAAACGCCCTCTCGATGGTATCTTTCTAATTCTTTCAAGCTATTTATATCTTTTATTCTGAATGTCTTCCATACCTCATGCTCAAATAAATTACAGTACACAGGCTGTTCATTCCCATGGAATTGCAGTATATCTAAATCGCAATATTTCGTTATTTCATACACTTCATTAGCGGGTGTATTTAAAAATACTCCTACCTTTTTTATGTTGTTATCTAATCCTGCCAATAATTCTTTTGCTCTATATTTATCAATTTGTCTACTACTTTTGGTAAATACAAATCCTACATAGTCTGGCTTTAACTCGTTTGCATACATAATATCTTCTTCATTTGTTAACCCACATATCTTTACTTTCGTCAATCGAATGCCCCCTAAGCGTTATTAACTTTTCACTTATAGATTTAGCCCGCATCAAGCTCTCTCCTATAAGTACCCCATCCACACCTAAATCTTTTAGAAACTTCATATCTTTTGTTGTATTGATACCACTTTCACTGATAATCACCTTATCCTTTGGGATAAACTGTATTAACTTCTCTGTTGTCTCTATCATTGTTTTAAAAGTCTTTAAATTTCTGTTATTGATACCAATTATATCTGCCCCCGTATCTAATGTCCTGTCTAGTTCCAATTGATCATGAACTTCTACTAGACACTGTAATCCTATCTCCCTTGCAATTCTTTGAAAGGTAACTAATTCCTTTTTAGATAGAATGCCTACAATCAATAGCATCGCATCAGCACCCAATATCTTTGACTGATAGATTTGATATGCATCAATGATAAAATCCTTTCTTAAAATTGGAACAGATGTTAGCTTTCTTATTTCTGATACATATTGATTTTTTCCCTGAAAAAATTTTTCCTCCGTCAATACAGATATTGCCTCTACTTTATTTTTTTCATAACACTGTGCTATAGATATTGGATGAAAGTCTTCCCTTATAATTCCCTTAGAAGGGGACGCTTTTTTTACCTCTGCAATAATACTCAATCCATTTTTTCCTTTTATTGATTGTTTAAAATTTCTTGTTCTATCACATTTTTCTATTTGCGAAATCATCTTGTTAAAAGAAATGATTTTCTTTTCTTCTTCTAACCTTTTTTTCTTGTAGGCTACAATCTTTTCTAAAATCATCTCCTCATCTCCTGGCTTAAGGTCACCAATCGATTTAACTTTTCTAAGGCAAGGCCCATATCTATTACTTCTTTCGCTTTATCTATCCCCTCTTCTAATGAGGTTGCCTTCTTTCCGACGTATATGGACGCTCCCGCATTTAACAAAACCATATTTCGCCTTGCACCGCTTTCTCCTTTTAATATATTCAATAAAATTTCTGCATTTCGTTGAGGTTCACCCCCCATTAGCCTCTCCGTTGGCGCTAATGGCAAATCATATTCTCTAGGATCAATATAATAGTTAATAATTTTGCCATCCTTTAATTCGCTTACCTTGGTTTTCGTGGTAATAGTAATCTCATCTAATCCGTCTAATCCATGCACTACCATCGCTTTCTCAACCCCTAACTCTTTTAAAACCTCCGCTACTACTTCTGTAAGAGTCTGATCAAATACGCCAAGTACCTGCCCTTTTACTTTTGCAGGATTTGTTAAGGGACCTAATATATTGAATATTGTTCTCACGCCTAACTCACGTCTTGGACCTATTGCATACTTCATCGCCTGATGAAAATTAGGAGCAAACATAAATCCTACGTTTAATTGTTCTACACATTTTTCTACTTCTATAGGCTGTAAATCAATATTCACACCTAAGCTTTCTAATACATCCGCGCTTCCGCACTTGCTAGAAACTGAGCGACTTCCATGCTTTACAACTGTAACCCCCGCAGCTGCCGCAACAAATGCTGCCACTGTGGAAATATTAAACGTATTTGCTCCGTCTCCTCCTGTACCACAGGTATCGATTGCATAATCTTTTGTAATGTTTATACTTAATGCCTTATCTCTCATTACCTTTGTACTTCCAGTAATCTCTTCTAATGTTTCCCCTTTCATTCGAAGTGCTGCTAAAAAACCTCCTATTTGCGATTCAGTGGCTTTCCCCTCCATTATTGCATTCATAGCACATATCATCTCAGACTCTGTCAAATTTTTATGGTTTATAACCTTATCAATTGCTAACTTTAGCATATAACATACCTCCACTCCTTATAATGCAAGAAAATTCTTTAATAGCTCTTTTCCCCTATTTGTAGCAATGGACTCTGGATGAAACTGCACTCCAAATAGTGGATATTTCCTATGTCTTAATCCCATAATTTCTCCTTCACAGCTTTTAGCTGTAATTATTAGTTCCTCTGGAATAGATGTCTTGTCAACAACCAAAGAATGATATCTTGTTACCGTTAATGGGTTTTCTAGTCCCTTAAATAAATCCATTTCATTATGATGGATGATAGAAGTTTTCCCATGCACCATATTTTGGGCATGTACAATACGTCCTCCAAATACTTCTCCGATTGCTTGATGTCCAAGGCACACCCCTAAAATTGGGATATCTTTTCTAAATTCTTTGATCACCTCCATGGAAATTTCTGAATCCTTTGGAAATTTAGGTCCTGGTGATATAATGATGTGGGTAATATCCATTTTCTTTAATTCTTCTATTGTCACTTCATTATTTCTATATACCTTAACCTCTGGATGAATCTCCCCCACATATTGATACAAATTATAGGTAAAAGAATCATAATTATCTATGATCACAATCATTATAAAGCCCCCTCTGCTTTCTTTATTGTCTCAATAAGTACTTTTGCCTTTCTAAGCGTCTCATGGTATTCACTTTCGGGATTAGAATCAGCAACAATCCCTGCGCCTGCCTGTATATACACCATACGATCCTTGAATATCATCGTTCTTATGGCAATACATGTATCCATATTTCCATTAAAACTCAAATATCCAACCGCTCCCCCATATACTCCTCTTTTTCTATTTTCTAATTCATCGATGATTTCCATTGCCCTCACCTTTGGAGCTCCAGATACAGTTCCAGCTGGTAAACAAGCTATCAAGCCATCATACATATCACAGTCATCCCTTTTCTTTCCAGCAACATTTGATACGATATGCATCACATGAGAATATTTTTGTATCTCCATAAATTGATTTACTTCTACCGTCCCAAATGTTGCGATCTTTCCAATATCATTTCTTGCTAAATCTACCAACATCAAATGTTCTGCTAATTCTTTCTCATCTTTCAGTAATTCTTCTGCATATTGATTATCTTCTTCTATACTTTTTCCCCTTGGTCTCGTTCCGGCTATAGGACATGTTTCTACAGTATCTTGCTTTACTTTTACCAACAACTCTGGCGATGACCCTACCAAATGATACGCTCCAAAGTCTATATAAAACATATAGGGTGAAGGATTCATACTTCTCAAAGTTCTATAAGCCTTAAATGGACTTAGCTCTGTTTCTACTTGCAATCTTTGAGATAAAACAACCTGAAATATATCTCCATTTCTTATATATTCCTTCGCACGTAAAATTTTTTGTATAAAATTTTCTTTCGTTTCATTGCTCAAATATTTTATTTTTGGAGGATCTTTTATTTTATCGTCGTCCATGTGAAAATTATTTTCTAATATTTCTTTTTTAATTACTTGTAATTTATCTATTGCTTCTTTATATAATTTTTCTAGATTACCAGATGTTTGGACATTTACAATAATCCTTGTCTTCTGTCTGACATGATCATAAACGATCACTTCTTTCATTAACAAAAGATGTACATCAGGCATTTTTATATCATCAACATTTACATTGGTTAAATCTTCATAGTTTCTTATGACATCATACCCTATATAGCCTACTGCTCCTCCAATAAAATCAGGCATATGATCCATTTGTGTAACATGATAGTCATCCATTAATGTTTTCAAAATCTCTAACACATTCCCTATTTTAGTAATTATTTCATCCCCTTTTTTTATAATCACCTTATTTCCATAGCATTTGATTGTCATAAATGGATTTCTTCCAATGTAGGAATATCTCCCCCACTTATTTCCTCCTTCAACACTTTCTAAAAGATAACTACTTTGATCCTTACAAAGTTTTGAAAATAAAGTAATCGGTGTATCCATATCCCCTTCTATTTCAGTTGAAACAGACACCATATTAAATTTTTTCCCCAATTCTTTAAATTCTTCAAAGTCTATACACGCCATATACTCACCCCTTATTTGTAAATAAAAAAAGCACTCCATCCCTATAAATAGGGACGAAATGCTTTAAATTCCGTGTTGCCACCCTGATTAAATAGAATACCATCTTCAATACGTAACAAAATCTATACACTAAATAAAAAACACCTCATCCCATATACAGGACGAAATGCTTATATTCCGTGTTGCCACCTATTTTAGATAGTATTAACTATCTCACTCTTTCAGGTACGGAAATAGACTTGCCTATTTCGATACCCTGTCTTTATAACGTAAGACCTACGGCTAGTGGTACTCTCTAAAAGATTTCACACCGCTTCTCATGGAACCATTCAATAAGCATAATCGTATCAGGCTTCCACCATTCCCGACTCTCTGAACCGTTATGTCTTATCTACTTTTTCCGTTCATAGAATTTTTAGATATAATTATATTTTTAAAATTTTAACACAGTTTGATGTTTTTGTCAAACAATTATTTTATTAAGACGCTTTCTCTTTTTTTTACAATATCATTGTCACAATTTTTATGGACATACATATTATGTTGGTGGAAAGGAGGTATGTCCAATGGATGATTTAAATAATAAAACAAATGATTCTATAAACATTCTTCAAAACGGCAATGGTGAATTATGCAATCTGTTCGCTCAAATTCTTAACAGTGATATTCTGCAATCTAGTGAAGATCTATGTGTGGTAACGTTTATGAGAAGCATTCAAGCCACAATTGCAGGCAGAACTACCGTAAGCCCACTTTCCTTGAATGCTCTATTTTCGTTTGAATCAATAGATGCACAAGGCAATGCCCTTAATTTGGGAGAAACGGTTATACTACAAGGAGAAATCAACCCATTCATTAGTGCTCTTCAAGAACAGGGTATTCAGGTAACAGGGCTTCATAACCACTGGTTATTTGACGATCCAAGACTAATGTATATCCACTTTTTTTCTATTGAAAATCCAATCGCTTTCGCAGTAAAAGTAGCTATTGCTTTTAATGTTCTAGAAGAAAATTTCTTTGAAGCAAGTCCTGCTTAACTTGTGATTTAAGCTTATTAACCAGAAAGAACTTTCCATGGAAAGTTCTTTCTGGTTTTTTTCTATTTACAAGGTAGTTTTTTACTAATTTTTCTAAGATATTTCCATTTCTAGTTTCTTACACTTCTTGCTTTTTGTCTTTTTCTTCCACTTGCATAAAGTATTCTTTCTTAAGTTTTACTACCGTTCCACTAAGAAGAATAATGGCTATCAAATTGGGGATTGCCATAAGCCCATTAGCGGTATCTGCTAAATCCCATACAAATTCTAAGCCCCCCATAGATCCTATCACAATAAATACGATCCATAATACTCTTATTGGCATGATCACCCCACTCCCGAAGAGATAATCTCCTGCTCTTTCACAATAATAATTTGCTGATATCAGACAGGAATATCCAAAAAGAATAGCTGATATCAATACGATGTAACTACCTAAGTTTCCAGGTAAGGTTTTGGAAAAAGCTCTCATAGTCAAAGCTGCTCCTGAAACTCCTGTCGTCCATTCTCCTGATATAACAATTGCTAATCCTGTTATGGATCCAATAATTAAGGTATCTACAAATACTTCTATAGCCCCCCAGATACCTTGTTCTACGGGATGATCAACCTTCGCGCTACTGTGGATAATTGGAGAACTGCCCATTCCAGCTTCATTGGAAAATAAACCTCGAGCAGTTCCAATTGTAATCATTCTTGTAATTGTAGCTCCAGCAAATCCACCAGTTGCTGAAATAGGATGAAATGCTGTTTTAAAAATAAGGGCTATAGCGTCTGGTACTTTATCTATATTGAGCAATATAATAACAATACCTGCCACAATATAAATGCCTCCCATGATGGGTGTTAAGAATTCACATACCTCTCCAATTCTTTTAATTCCTCCTAATATAACGATCCCTGTTAGAATTGCAAATATGACACCTGTAATGATCGGCTTTATTCCCCATTGTTCCTGTACAGACATAGCGATTGTATTTGTATCTACGATGGCACCTATAATAAAATAAGCAATGATTACCATTGAACTAAAAAAGACTGCCATCCATTTTTGTCCTAGTCCTTTTTCTATGTAGTACATTGCACCACCTGCATAGTTTCCATTTTTCCTTCTTTCTCTAAAGTGAAGACCTAATGTTACTTCGGTGAATTTTGTTGCCATACCAAAAAATGATGCCACCCACATCCAAAAAAGTGCCCCTGGTCCACCTATCGCAATAGCCGTAGCAACCCCTGCAATATTTCCCGTTCCTACTACTGCTGCAATCGATGTTAATCCTGCTTGTCCTGAGCTAATATCTCCATCACCTGCATCATTTTTAATAAAAGCTTTTCTTATGGTATTATTAAACAAGTACGGAAATTTAAAAATTTGTAAAAACCCTAACCTGATACTTAAGAATATCCCTGCTCCAACCAATAGTGTGATCATATAAGGTCCCCATACAATACCATTTAGCCAGTCATTTACCCTATAAACCAAATCCATTATGCTTTCCCTCCTCATTTTTTGTTTTATCCCATAATACCTTAACATCGTCTTATACCTTAACCAATGAATCCCATATAGAAAATATTTTTGCATCCTCACAGATCAATAGAAGACTTTTATGGGATATAAAAGGAGTAATTGCAATTTTAATGCCAATTTTCTAAATAAATATACAATTAACTTATACCTTCAAATAGCTCATGATTGCTACATCTATTATCTCGATTTTTGCATTTCATACAAAAAAATCCTGTAAAAGAGGAAATTAGTTTCCTCTCTTACAGGAAATTAATTTCCTTCCTTAGAGCTTCTCTTTAATCTAATATAAATTTTTATCTTTTGCCGTTAACGCATTTACAGACTTGCCAGCTTATAAACATTGAAATTGTGGCGCATAAAGTTGGTCCATATGGGCCAAATATATAATAACAGTCCATTCCTCTAGGTATATTTTTTTTAAAATAAATATAGGAAATAAATTTCCTATTCCCAGAAAATCTATTTCCTCTTCAACTCCTTCTTTAAGCTATACTCTACAACTTTATTAGAAAGTTGCCTTCTCGTTATTCCTAAATGTTTCGAAGCCTCTGTAATCCTTCCCCCACACTTATTTAAAACTTGTCGAATATAATTCATTTCGAATTCTTTTCTTGCATCCCTTAACAATTTCATTTGAAAATTTTGATCTTCTTTTTTATGTAGTTGATTTTTACCTACCGATAGATCATTCACCTTAATGATCCCATCTTCTGAGAGAACCACCAATCTTTCGATAATATTTTTAAGTTCTCGTATATTTCCAGGATAATGATAGTCCAATAAAAATTCATGAATTCCATTTTCTACTTTCAATATTTTCTTTTTCAATTCTTTCTGTGTTCTATTGAAGAAAAAATCAATCAGTAATGGTAAATCTTCTTTTCTCTCTCGAAGAGGAGGCATTTCTATCGTTATCGTATTGATTCTATAGAAAAGATCTTCTCGAAATGTACCTTTTTTTATCTCTATAGGAATATTCCTATTCGTAGCAGATATAAGCCGTAGATCTATAGATATAGATCTATTATTCCCTATTCTCTCAACAGATTTTGTCTCAATGGCTCTTAGTAATTTTATTTGGGTACTCGTGGGCATTTCTCCAATTTCATCTAAAAAAAGTGTGCCTTCATTTGCTTCTTCAAATCTACCAATTCGTTTTTCCAACGCTCCAGTGAAGGCACCTTTTTCATGACCAAAAAGCTCTGACTCTAAAAGACCTTCAGAAAAAACCTGACAATTTACAGCTACAAAATGTCCTTTATTTCTTTTGCTAACTTGATGAATATACCTTGCCAAGACCTCTTTTCCTGTACCCGATTCTCCAAGAATAAGAACACTTACATTACTGTTAGCAGCTTTTGTAGCAACATCTAAAATATCAGTAAAACCTTTGTTTTTGCTACTCAATAAAAATTCTTCTCTTTTTTGTTGATTTCTAAATATATTGTTATCAGCTTCTAGCCTTTTCATTTTTAGCAGCTTCTCTATTTCTATAAGCAATGCTTCAGGATTGTGACTTTTTATAAAATAGCTAAAAGCTCCCTTTTTCATCGCTTCTACTGCACTTTCAATGGTTCCATATCCTGTAACTAAAATTACTTCTATTTTTTCCTCTCTTTTTTTTATTTCTTCAAGTAACGCTAATCCTCCCATGTGTTCCATTTTGAGGTCTGTCAAAATTAAATGAAAATTTTCTTTCTCACTTATCTTTAATGCTTCCTCTGCAGACCCACAAGTTTTTACGGTGTACCCTTTTTCTTCTAATATCATTTTGAAAACCTCTTGATATTCATATTCATCATCTACAATTAATATTTTAAAATCCTTCATATCCATCCATCCTCGTTTTCTCTGGTAAAAATATTTCAAAAGTAGTTCCTATTTTATACTGGCTATCCACTTTAATCTTGCCGCCAAGTTTTTGTACTTCATTATAAACGATATATAAGCCTAATCCAGTTGCTTCCTTTGTGGTTTTGGTCGTAAAAAATGGATTAAATATATATTCTACATCTTCCTCTCTTATACCACTTCCAGAATCTTTAAACGTTAAGACAATGCCTTGTTCTATCTTTTTACAAAAAATATGAATAGAGCCTTCTCCGCTTATGGCACTAATAGCATTATCTATGAGGTTGATTACAATGTGCTTTAATGCTTCTTCATTGGTATAATAAATCAAGTTTTTATCACAAAATAATTTACTTTGAATCTTTTTCTTTTGCATATTTTTTTGTTCTAATTCTAAAATCTTAGCGATTGTGTTTTCTATATCTACATAATTCCATGTATCTCCAGAAATTCTAGAAAAATCTAGTAAATTCTCGATGATTCTTCCTATTTTTTGGACAGAAGATTCTATTACCTGAATAGCTCTTAAGCCTTTTTCTTCTATTACAATATTTTTAACAACATAACAATAGTTTCTTATTAGTCCTAATGGATTCCTTATCTCATGGGCTACTCCCGCTGCTAACTGCCCCACTGCAACCATTTTATTCTCTTGTAATAGCTGTTTCTCTATAATCTTAAAATCTGTTATGTCTTTGATCACAATCAATATCTGAGGCAATTCTTGTTTTATCGTTTCCAATGAAAAGGTATTGATAGTATAGTGTTTTTTACGGTATCTCATTTCTTTTTCTTCTTTTATTACCTGAATTTTGCCACTTTCAAAAATATGTAACTTTTCGTTCATGGTCTTTAAAATTTCCCAATCTAAAAAATAAGACCCAATAACTTCTTTTCTCTTTTTTCCTAAATAATTTTGAAAAGATTGGTTACAGTTTTTTATTTTTCCATCAAGACAAATTACTACAAGAAAATGACTCAATGCATCAAAGGTTATTTCAAGCTCCCTTCTGCTTTGATAAAGTTCTTCCGTTCTTCTTTTGACTTCTTCCTTTAAAGCATGATTCCACAAATATAAGAAAAATACAGCAATTAGAGTCACAACGAAAAATAAACTTACACCTATAATCAAACTATCCGCAATTTTATTTTTTACAATAGATGCGGAAATGCCAAACCATCTTTGCTGTATCTTTTTAACAAAATCTTTTTTTTGAAGACTCAATATGCCTTTATTTAAAATATTCAAAAGTTTTTCTTCTGATTTTGCTACAGCCAAAGCCACATCTTTTTCATATAAAGGATGCTCTATAATTCTTGTACTATCCTTTATGCCCATTTGATTTGTAAAATAAGTAATTACTGGTTCATCTCCAACCACCGCTCGAACTTTTCCTTGTTGAAGAAGCTTTAAAGCATGATGTATATCTTTAGTAAACACATAGACTACATTTGGAATTGTTTTATCTAAATGTTCTTTTGCATAATCTCCTCTTGGTAATGCAATTTTCTTTCCTCTCAAATGCTCTATTTTATCAATCTCTCGCTCTTTTGCAGATACTAATATAATTCCTCTAAGCTTATAAATAGGCTTTGAAAATCTATAACTCTTTTTTCTTTCTTCACTGGGAAAAACATCCCCAACATCTACTTCTCCTTTTAATAGACTATTTAAAACTTCTTCCCATACCAATGGGTGAAATTCAATATCTGCCCCTAGTTCTATAGAAAGCGCTGTTACATAGTCTATTACAATCCCTTTATATTGACCATTTTCCTTTTCTAAAAAAGAAATTGGCGGCGCATTCCTATCCGAAGCATAAATTATTTTTCCTTTATTCTTTAACCACAGTTTTTCCTCTTCAGATAAAGGTTTTGAATACTTTACGTATTCCCAAAGATTAAGATCATATTTAATATGCGTGATTTGATTGATTAAAATGCTAAGTATAAGAAAAAAGAATAGATAATACACTTTTTTTCTCATTCTTTACGCTCCTATTCTTTTTTTATGTGATGATTTCTTCTCTTTCTATTTCATTATAGTATTACTAGAAATATTGTTCAAATTATATTATCTATATATTTTGAAAAAATCCACTTTTTTGTTTTTATAGTAGTTATTTTACTGTTTAAGATGATTCATAAAGTATTCATTTTTAGACAGTGCATTCGCTTATGTTTTTCCTCGAAGTTCTTGGGTATAATGATGAATATAAAAATCTATAGAAAGATGGTGTGAAAACATGAAGTATCTATTCATTCACTATCCTAAATGCAGTACTTGTAAAAGAGCGAAGCAATGGCTAGAAAATAATGGTATTAACTTTAAAGCAAGGTCTATTGTTGAGGACAATCCCACAAAGGAAGAATTAGAAACGTGGTATCATAAAAGTGATCTGCCTCTCCGAAAATTCTTTAACACCAGTGGTATATTATACAGAGAAATGAAGTTAAAAGATGTGGTTCAAACAGCTTCTGAGGATGAGCTTTTAGATTTATTATCTTCTAATGGGATGCTTGTGAAAAGACCTGTCATTGTAGCAGATGATTTCATATTATTGGGCTTTAAAGAAAAGGATTGGGAAGAAAAGTTAAAGGCATAGCATACCTATTTTCCACTAAAAACTAAATCTATAGCAAAAAACGCAAAACAAAAACCGTTGAAATTCCAACGGTTTTATTTTTGGTGCGCCCTGAGGGACTCGAACCCCCGACGCCTAGATTCGAAGTTTCTACGAACGCACGTTCTTGTAAAACCGTAACTTTTATCCTCTATTGATACTTTTATACAAATATTGTAAAATATTAGTAAAAAGTGTTGGAGGAAATATTATTATGAATTATTTTATTTCTTTTATTCTTATTGTTGTTTTTTTAGCTATACTTTTTTTAGTTGCTAGGAAATTTATGCATTGGTATTGGAGATTGACGGAAATCTTGGATTTATTGATTAGTATCAATAGAAATTTAGAAAGTCTAAATGCCAAATTAAATGAAGAAAAAAGTACATTTTAATTTTTAGAGCCTATAGGCTCTAATTTTTTAAGGTTTTTAAAGCTTGTAAATTGATGTAGAAAATAGTATAATTTAACAGAACATATGTTCTGAATTGTGATACCTTTATTTGATAGAAATGAGATTACAGGGGGTAGTTATGATTAATATAATTATAGTTGATGAAGATATTTTATTGATAAGAATTAATCAAGATACGTATTTAAATAGAGCGTATAAAAAAAAATAGCAACCTTATTGGTTGTTATTTTTATGCGTCAATCCTGCTCTTTCTAATGATTCAATTAGATTTCTTATTCTTTCGGGAGTAAAGCCTTTCTCTTTTAATTCTTTATTCACTTCCAAATATTCTACGCCTATTGCTCTTAGCTCATTTGGAATATCATCATTTTCAATTATTGCAATTTCCCTTTTGTCTGTTCTTCCTAGAAGATAGTCTACTGAAACATTAAAATATTCAGCTAAAAATTTTAATGTATTTGTATCGGGATCTCTTCTACCTTGTTCATACATACCAATTGTACTTGTAGAAACATTTAGCAATTTCCCAATTTCACTTTGGTTCAATGATTTTTCTTTCCTTAATTCCTTTAGTCTTTGACCAAACATAGTAAACACCTTCCTACCGATAATATTAATATTTTAACACATTATGTATAATTTTAAAATCATTCACACAAAATGTGTAAAATATTATTGACTTTACACTATACGTGTGATAATATAAAGAAAAGTAATCACACGTATAGTGTGATCAAGTCATCAGACATATACACTTAATATCTCACATGATTATTATCGTTCATAGACAATAAAAAAGGAGGAATAGAAAATGTTGTTATTAAAAGGAAATTTCAGAGGTCTTATTAGTAGAAATGGGAAAAATTACGTTGTTGTGGAAACTGAGAGTTTCGATACCTTCAAGGTGAAGGTCGCTGACGAAAAACTGACTAGATTTAAAGATATCAAGAAGGACCAACCTGTTGACATGCCAGTAAATGCTAATGCGTTTAACAGTAACTTATATCTTAGTCTAGCATAGAGGGCATGGAAATGGATGAAGCTGTTGTAAATAAGCTTGAAGAAATCATTGTTAATCAAGGAGAAATAATTAATTCTCTTGCAGATGTCAACTATACGCTTCAGTATCAATCTAACCAGTTTCATATCTTGCTTGTTGGTTTGTTACTGGCGTTTGTATCATATTTTCTGTACAGAACACTAAAAAATTTCATTTGAAGGGAGGTTGTATCATGATTACAGCTGAAATGTTATCACCTATCACTACTGCTTTAACTGGCAATCTTGACGTTTTACTACCTGTAGGAATTACTATCATGGGCACAATGATTGGGGTTTCGCTTATTCCTAGAATTGTTTATAAATTCCTGTAGTGAAACAAAACAGCATGCCCCACAATCGCTATGCGTCGTGGGGCATGTTTATGTATTAGGGTTTAGAATTTAGGAGGTGAATGATTTGAAAAGATATATCTATATTGTTTTGATTTTTGTTTTGATGTTTACTAGTTTTGCTTTTGCAGCACATCCGTTAGAAGCTATTTTGGGCGTTGATGATGAGACGTTGAATGCTTATGGTTATGGTTCGGATTATTCTGAAAAAAATTTCTTTGTTGTTCAAAATTTATTGAATCCTTCTAGATACTATATTTATGAGAGTCATAGTAATGATCTAAATGGTTTTTTTTATGTTTCTCAAACTAGTGATCTGACTTGTATAGAATACAATGGTGATAGTTTTTATAAGCGTACATATGACAAAAGTACTTCTGTATTTGACTCAAAATCAAGAGATTATGGTTCGAACGTTCATACTTTGACATATTTGTCTGAAGAACAATGCAAAATTGTTTATTCAACACGTGATATAACTAATTATAGAGGCACAGAGGTTTTTTTTTCGGCTCAACCTCCGGTGACGGTGGAGGATATCCCTCAGATGGTGGCGACACAGGCGGGGATACTGGTTGGAGTTGGAATCCTCTTGATATCCTTGATGTTGTTACCAACCCTTTTAAAGAAGCTATTGAATTTCTTGTAAGTCCAATAAATTTTTTAGGTGAAGGACTTGTAGATGTAATTGATAAGATTCTTAATTTAAGGCAAATTGTTATAAATAATTTGTCTGTTTTAGGGGATAGGATTGGCACATTTTTTGCACCTTTTGCAGGATGGTTTACTGATTTGATTGCAAATGTAGTTGAATTGAAAGATTTGATTGCAGGATGGTTTTCTGATTTGATTACAATAATTGTTGAATTAAAAGATTCAATAGCAGGATGGTTTTCTGATCTGATCACTAGAATTATTGAATTACCTAGTTTAGTTTTTACAGCTTTCAAGGATTTTTTAATTGGTAAATTTGATTTTGTTGCTGAGAGAATTAATGCTGTTAAGGACGTTATTTTGAGCCTTCCTTCTCTAATGTTAGATGGAATCAAGGGGTTATTTGTGCCAAGTGATACTTTCTTTAGTGAAAAAATAAATACGTTGCAAAATACCCTTGAATCTCGTCTTAGTGTTAGTTCATATATATCTGTTCTAGAGACTGTTAAGAATCTGCAATCAAGTGAATTTTCAAGTATTACAGGAAATGTTATGGGGCGTGAAGTGGTTTTCTTAGATGCATCTATTATCAATTCGGTTTTGCCTACTATTAGAAAGTGGATAAAAGGTGTAATGTTCGTGCTTTTAGCTATATACAATTATCGCCAAGTATATCGTTTAATACGTGGTAGCGACTATATTCCTGCAAGTGGTAAATCTGATGGTCAAGGTCAACAATTAACTTTTTGGGGGGTTGAAAAATGATTATCGAATTGTTGTTTTCCCCTGTTTTCGCTATATTAAATCGTTTGGTTGTACACATTCCTGTAGGCGCAACATTGCCCTCATGGTCACTTGATTTTGCGAATTTGCTTTCAAAGGGACTCATGTTCTTCCCTGCTGATGTATGGTTTGTAGTGATTGGCAATGTGATCTTTTGGATGATGGCTCATATGGCATGGGCGATAATTGAATGGTTGTATAAGAAGCTGCCTGGGGTCGATTAAATTTAGGGAATTGGTCGTTCTATCTATACATATATTTGAGCGAACTGCGTTTATATAAATTTTCTTCGCAGGGGGTAGCGGAGCAATGGTTTTATCCCCTGCGTGTTAAAGTTTCTCTTAAATAAATCTGTGAGCGGATTTTGTAAGAAAAAAGCGAAGCGTATGAAGGCTAAATATTTTGTAAGGCTGCGGCTTTTTATTTTGGCTTATTTCAAAAGCTATGGCGCACCTTAGTTGAGGGGGTTTTAAAGTGAAAGTCTGTTTTAAAAATCGAATTAAAAATCATCGTTTCCCGTTGTTTTTGGAATTATTGAAATGGAAGCTTATCGATATACGCAGGGCAATTAAAAATAAAAAGAATAAAAAAATCCATCTTTATGGTATCTATGGTTATTTAGGCTTGCCTGGCTATGGGAAAACAATGGCTATGAGTTACGAGTTACAAAAGCTTCGAGAGAAATATGGTGATAGAATATATATCTTTACTAATTACTTTTGGAGAGATCAAGACGCTCCCTTTGATAATTGGAGGATGTTGCTGGAGACATACGATAAACCAACCATATTCGCATGGGATGAAGTTCAAAATGAGTTTAATTCTCGGGACTTTAAGAAATTCCCTACGGAGTTGCTTACACTCCTTACGCAAAATCGTAAAGGTCATGGAAAAAGAATCTTATATACTGCTCAGAGGTGGAATCGTATTGATAAAGTGTTTCGTGAGCTAACTATGCATGTTGCAGAATGCAAGACTCGTTTTGGCAGACTTACCAGTCTAAAATTCTATGATTGGGAAGATTATGAAATGCTTTTATCTACACCAGATGTAAACAGAAGAATGAAAATACGCCCTAAGACACGTAAATTATTTGTACAGACAGACGAACTTCGAGATAGTTACGATAGTTACCAAATGTTAGAAAGTGCAAAGAGTAAAGATTATATAGACAGAACTGAAAGGATTCAGTTTGTATAGGGGGTAATAATCTATGTACTTTTGTAAATGTTGCTTAAATTATCATAGTCAAGGAGATATGGTGATCTATAAAGCAAATGAAAGAAAAGGCTTTTGTAGGAATTGCGTAAAAAAATTGTCTTGGGAACAGTTAAATGCTATTGAAAGAAAAGGGCTTTGTAGTGCAGAACAGTTAAGTTTTGTATAGAAAAAAAGCCCTTCCCCCTTCCTTACTAACAGGGGGGGTCACAGCACCATCTTGAAATAAAAGTATCTATATAAGGGGGTTTTTTAAAAGTGGGTTTTTCGAAAGTCATTTCTAACATAGATAGTATCTTTTTTTCATTGGATATCGTTGATTACGAAAAAAACAATAGGGAATTACTAGATTACCTAGAAGAAAAAAAAGAGTCTGCAAAAGTAGACCGAATGAATGAGCAAAGAGCAATGCTTGGCGATAAAGTATTTACGATCATGCCCAATGGAGCAAGGTTTCATGCTTATATCCTGCATAATGATAGTTTAGAAATAAAGTTAGCACAAAATAGGAGCAATAGCAAAAATAATTATCCTGTAACTATAAGAATAAAGTCTCTTTATCTTTGGCAAAATGGGTTTTTAGATGCCTATATCGAAACAATAGAATATTTAAAAACTGTTATCAAAGGTGAAATTCTAGCAGAAAAATTAAGCAGGGCTGATCTTTGTTGTCATACAGATAATCTAAAATTCGAAACGCTATATGATATTTACGAAGGTTGGAAGGGCAACTTTAGAAAAGTTGAATATTTTACATATAACAGAAGAACAACTGGCTTTAGCTTTGGCTCTTTTAAAGAAAAAAATGTCATGTGTAGGGTTTATGATAAATCATTAGAAATTAAGACAAGTAAAAAAACATGGTTTAATGAGATATGGGAAAAAGAAAACATGGATATAGATAATGTATGGAATGTAGAATTTCAAGTGGGCAGAAAGTTTTTTAAAGATTATGGAATAGAAAGTGTCCAGGACTTTGTATTAAAAGTGCGTAGTATTTGGGAATATCTAACAAAGGAATGGATTTGTTATATCAATAATGATAATTCAAGGGTTGAAAGATGCACCATTAAAGAAAGTTGGAAGGATATTCAGAATGCATATTTGGATTATTGTTACACAACGATTATAAAAAGAGAAAAACAAGTAAATACAAAGGCTGAACAGCTTATTCCCCTGCTAGTAGGTGTTTTGACAAGCTATGGGGCTTGTAAGCAAAAAATCGTATTAGATAGAGTTATTAATGATTTTAAAGAGGATTTACGCAAATACTTAGAAGAAAAGAAAGATAATATGCCAGTGGAACAGATTTTTTTAGACAAGCTAGAATACTTTTTTAGCTAAATGGAGGTTATGCTATGTTGACAATTGGAAAGGCAGTAGAATTATTTTTAATGGATCAGCAGCTTAAAGGAAATACGGAAAATACAATATGTACCTATGGAAATGTATTGAGATTCTTTTGTGATTATTGCGGATATGAAAGAGCAATTGATAATATCAAGCTTTCAGATATAAAGCAGTATCAACTTTATTTAATGGAAAAAGATAGAGACTTTAATTTTAAGACTGATATAAAAAAGAAATTGACTAAAACAACTATACAATCATATATTCGTCATGTGCGAGCCTTTATGAATTGGCTATTTGATGAAGGTTATCTTAATGAGTCTGTTAAAATTAAATTGCCTAAAGCGCCTAAAAAAACAATTGAAATACTAAGTGATGAAGAAATAGAAATTCTTTATAAGTCAATCAACGAACGAACAGAATTTGGACTTAGAAATAAGTGTATTATCTCTTTAATGTTAGATTCGGGTTTAAGGCGTAATGAGGCGATCACATTAGATATACAAAGCATACATTTTACGCAAAATGTAATAAAAGTATTTGGAAAAGGTGAAAAAGAACGTATTGTTCCCATGGGATTATATACTAAAAAATTGCTTTATAAATACCTTAATGGCTATAGACCTATGCCCGAATATCCAACGGATAAAATATTTATTAGCCAAGAGAAAACGCCTATTTCAGAAGATGTTATAAAAATGCTATTTTTTAGATTGAAAAAGAAAACTGGAATACAAAGATTGAAACCTCATTTGCTTAGACATACTTTTGCCACTCGTTATCTTATGAATGGTGGTGACGCTTTTAGTCTCCAAATGATTCTTGGACATACTTCTTTAGAAATGACCAGAAAATATTCTCATTTGGCAAGTAGTTACACTGTCAAAAACTTTCGAAATTTGTCTACGTTAGATAGATTAAAAGGTGAAAATATACGCCTATAGTGTTACTTTTAGACCCATAATAATTGAATCTATGGCAAAAAACGCAAAACAAAAACCGTTGAAATTCCAACGGTTTTATTTTTGGTGCGCCCTGAGGGACTCGAACCCCCGACGCCTAGATTCGAAGTCTAGCACTCTATCCAACTGAGCTAAGGACGCATATTTAAATCATTAAATTGTATGAGAAAGTTAGCATATTGCCAACAGATACAAATTGGAGCGGATGATGGGAATCGAACCCACGCTATCAGCTTGGAAGGCTGAAGTTCTACCATTGAACTACATCCGCATGGGGTGGATGATGGGATTCGAACCCACGAATGCAGGAGCCACAATCCTGTGTCTTAACCACTTGACTACATCCACCATGTTTTTTGGTGAGCCCACAGGGATTCGAACCCCGGACACACGGCTTAGAAGGCCGTTGCTCTATCCAACTGAGCTATGAGCCCACAATGGAGCGGATGATGGGAATCGAACCCACGCTATCAGCTTGGAAGGCTGAAGTTCTACCATTGAACTACATCCGCATGTGATTGATCTGCTTTGACTGACAAAGAATAGTATAACTGATATTTTATATATCGTCAAAAACTATAATATGTTTTAATAGCCTATTATAGATGATTTCTCTTGTTTTTCTACATTTATTTGCTTATTTCTTCTTATATCACCTATTTCTATGCATCTATTTACATATGCCTTTATAATTATTAGCAAAATATTCCTTAATTATACTGCTATAATTTCACTCTTTATATCTTTGTCCTCTATCTCTAGTATTGCATAGGAAGCCTTATGTCCAGCTCTAGGAAGACCTATGCTTCCTGGATTGATCATCCATACACCTTCATGTTGTATTTTTATTGGTACATGAGTGTGCCCAAACAAAACAATATCAGATTGTGCTTCTAATGCTTTATAGTACAATTTTCCCAAATCTGCTTTAACACCATATTGATGCCCATGTACCAATAATATTTTGTGTGCTCCTATCTCTAGGATGATTTCATCCTGGGCATCTATATGGCTGTCACAATTACCTTTTACAGCTACAACTTCTATATCTATCTGTTTTCTAAGTAACATCGCATCTTCATAATGGTCTCCTAAATGCACGAGCAAATCTATTTTCTCCATGTTTCCTAGCACATTTTGTGCAATCCGGATCATACCATGCGTATCACTGATTATACCTATTTTCAAGTACAATTCCTCCTAAAAAAAATCCATAAACTTTTCTTTTAATCTTTCTAAAGCAATTGCTCTATGACTGATTGTATTTTTTTCATGGGGTTGTAATTCCGCAAAAGTCTTATTATATTCTGGCACAATAAAAAGAGGATCATATCCAAATCCATGTTCTCCTTTTTCCTCAAACCCTATTATGCCAGGGCATTCTCCTCTCACACTGATTTTTCTTCCATCGGGAAATGCCACAGAAATCACTGAAACAAATTTAGCTTGTCTTTTTTCAAGTGGAACGGCTTTTAGCATATCTAATAATTTGTCATTATTTTTTTTATCTGTAGCGTCTTCTCCAGAAAATCTAGCTGAATACACGCCTGGCTGATTGTTAATCGCTTTTACTTCTAATCCTGAATCGTCAGCAATAGCAATACTTCCACAAGCTTCCATGACTTCCACAGCTTTTTTCATAGAATTTTCTTCAAAAGTATCTCCGTCCTCAATAACCTCAAGATGATCTAAACCTACCTCATCCATTGCCTTAATTTCTAAAGGAAAATCTTTTAAAATCGCCTTAATTTCTTCTAACTTATGTTTGTTTTTCGATGCAATTACAGTGCGCTTCATCTTATTTCCCCACCATTTCTTATTGGTTTAATTCATTTCCAATATATTGACCTGTCTCTCCTAGTGTCTCTTTTTGAATTCCAATCAGTCTTTCATTACCTAACTCAGCTAATTCTAAAAGTCTGAACAATTCCTGCCTCGTGAACGGTGCTTCTTCTCCTGTTCCTTGTATTTCCACAAATTCTTTTTTATCTGTCATAATAACATTCATATCCACCTTTGCATGGGCATCCTCTTGATAACACAAGTCTAAAACAGGCTTTTCCCCTACTACTCCTACACTTACAGCTGCTACATAGCTCTTTATTGGAAACTGGCTAATCTGCTTTGATGCATAAAGTTTATGTACTGCTTCTACCATTGCCACAAAGGCACCTGTAATGGATGCTGTTCTTGTACCACCATCTGCTTGTATGACATCACAGTCTATCCATAAGGTTCTTTCCCCAAGCATTTTTAAATCTACTACCGATCGCAAAGCTCTTCCGATTAGCCTTTGAATTTCTTGGGTTCTTCCATCTACCTTTCCTCTACTGGATTCCCTAATTTTCCTTGTTTGCGTAGATCTCGGCAACATTCCATATTCTGCTGTAATCCAGCCTGTACCTTGCCCCTTTAAAAATGGTGGTACTCGATCCTCCAAAGATGCTGTACATATTACCTTTGTATTTCCCATTTCTATTAATACAGAACCTTCTGCATAAGCCAAATAGTTTTTTGTTATTTTAACAGGTCTCAATTCTTCTTCTTTTCTACCATCAAATCTTCCCATTAGAATCTTCCTTTCTCATCGTTGATACTCATCCTTCATTTTATCATAAAATGACAATTTTTACATCTTTGATTATTCTATCCGATAGAGCGCTTAATTATTGCTCACCAATAAAAAAACCAGAGGAAAACCACTGGTTTTTTATGTTAATATTGATTTGCAAAGGTTGGAACAATCATAGGTTCGTCTTTTTCCATTTCTTCTACTTCTAATGCTTTGCCATTTACCATCAGCTTTACGCCAGCAATATCTGGATATTGTTCTCTAATGGTGAGACCAAAAGATTTCGCCACACTACCCACCACTTGTGGATTTTCCTTGATTTCTAGTATTTCTTCTGTTAAGTTAATACAAGCAACGCCATTGTTTACATCTATACCCATGACTTGGGTACCTTCTGGTATTTCACTGAACAACCCCAAGCCTTCTGGAGGCCCCTCTACTAAGGCATCTAGTGCATCCAATATATTTACAGGTGTAGCATCTTTCTTTTCTACAGCTTTGGTTACAGGAACAAAGTAACTTTCTAGTCCATTGGCTGTTCCTTCAAAATAAACAATGACTTTATCGTTGCTTGGTGTTGTGCTTACATAATTAATATTATCTCTTGTAATAGCTTTTGCTATTTTCGTACCATAGGAAAGACTTTCAGGAATCTTTCCATTAATCATCAATTGAACACGATCAATCGTTGGGAATTCTGTTAAGGTATATACAACTGCTTTGATCAGTGCTTCTTCTTCTTCTTTGCTAAAATAGCCTAAGAAATCATCGGTAAAATCTACTTTACATAAACCTTCTTTAATACTCATGCCCAGTATTTCAGTATTTGGAGGAATAACAGGTATTAAACCAATCCCTTTAATATCTTCTCTGTTGGCAGGCGTATCCACCATAGCTTTTAATGTTGCTTTTGCAATTCCTCTGCCCTCTGTCCAAGGCACCTTTCTCATAACGGGAATCAAAAAACCTTTGTCATCTTTATAATAGAGTACAGTGTTTCTTAATTCTTCATCTTGTTGTTCTTCCTCATTACTTTCAATAATGCTTGAAGCAGTCTGTTCTTCGTCTTCAAACAAACTCTTAACCATGCTGATTGGTTCTTTGCATCCAGCTAGGCTTACCAAAATGCATAGTATAAGAATAATAGATAGGACTTTATTCATCTTCATCTATTTCCCTCCCAACAAATAGTCTTTATAAAATTATATTAGTGGGAGAGCCATCCTATGTCTAAAACAATAAATTTACTTATTTTCTTTTTATTCTTTGCATATAACCACCTTGAATGGTTTTTGTATCTAAGATCGTCACAAATGCCTCTTTGTCAAACTCTCTCAGTACCTCATTAAATCTTGGAAGCGCATTTCTCTTTAACGCAATATTAAGTATGTGCTTAATTCCATCTTTTCCATACCCTTGAATCACTGTAACACCAAACCCTTCATTACGCAGTAATTCTACTAATTCGCTTTCATCTCCCTTGGTTATAACTTGGGCTGTTACATTTCCTATCGCCATTTTTTGTTCTAAATATATACCTACAATTTGCCCTGTTCCAAACCCTAGAGAATAGGCAATTAAATTCCCTATATTGTCTAGTTGCCCCATGATTTTTGTCAATACACTAATATAGATAAATACTTCTAAAACACCCATGGCAGCAGCTTGAAATTTCTTTCCTCGAACCATTAAAATTGTACGTACCACTGAAATAGATACGTCTACAATCCTTGCTGAAAAAATCAATAGATATCCTAATAAAAATTCCATGGTCTTACGCCTCCTAATTTAATAAATTGTTGTTGACTATATGTATACAGCTTATGGTTACTCCATCCTGTTTATACCCCAAAAACAAGTATCTAATAATTTAAAAGCAAGTATTTTATCATTATTTTTTAAAATAACTCTTTTTATCTTCACTATGTTTTTTCATGTTAAAAAACGCGAGATGCATATTGAATGCAATCTCACGTTTTTATTACTTTAATAGTACTTCATCAAAATATCTAGTAATCCCATTGTAAAGAGCTTGGGCACATTTTTGTCGATAGCTTTCCATACTCACTTTTACTTCCTCTGTTGCATTAGAGATAAATGCCATCTCTGCTAATATAGCAGGCATATTTGTTTCTCGAATCACCACAAGATTGGGTCTATGGATAATCCCTTTGTCCACTGCATTTAGTTCTTTGGTCATTTCTTCTTGCGCAATTCTAGCAAAAGTTTTGTTATCCCTTAGAGGATCATCTCCGTTATACAACACTTGTACACCTGTTACTGCTTTATCTGGGTGCCAGTTGTAATGAATACTGACAAATGCATCTGCGTTTAATCTGTTTGCAATGTCTGCCCGATCATACAAACCAATATAGCGGTCATCTGTTCTTGTCATAACTGTTTTAAATCCTGCTTCTTCTAATAATTTTTTCAATCTTTGTGCTGTGTCTAATGCTAATTTCTTTTCTTGTAGTGTCTTCGAAACACTATGCGCTCCTGGATCTTTTCCTCCATGTCCTGCATCGATTACAACCAATTTTCCACGATATGGGGAGCCTGAGATTTTTTTGTTTTCAAAGCGAATAATCACTTCATCGCTTTTCTCATCCTCTGTTTCTACTACGTAATCGACTCCCTCTAACAAGTTTAACGTGATTTCATAATACTTATCATCTTCATCCTCTATCTTGATAGACGCTACCATATTATCAGAAATTTTCAAGCTAGATTTACTCAAATCCATTGCATCCTTTGGTACTTCTACAGTCAGCTTTCTACTGGATTTGTCATAATCTATGTAGTGTTTTACTTCGTCCTCTAGCGATAATTTTAGTACAGATGTCGTAAAAGTTTCCTTATGATAATCAAGTCCCTTTAAGGGTTTGTTATTCATATAAATAAGAATATCATTTCCTTCACTATCTATAAACATATTTTCGTAATGCTGTCCTGCTTCAAGATCTAGTACAACGCGAACAATTTTGTCATTTTTATTATAGTTCATATCGGGAGTAAATTCTCCTACTCGAATTCTGCTGACGCCATTCCGTGACACGGAAATTTGACTTTGATCAAATTTCAAGTTGGCATTCAAGACATCCACCACAAATCGATCCCCTAAATCCATAGTTTTATAAACAGGAGGTTCTTCTGCATGAATCACCACAACATCCGCATTATTCTTTTTTTCAAGGGCAATGTTTTTGACGCTATTTAAAAATTCTACTTGGATTTCATTTTGACTATAATTAATGTTATATCCTTTAGGCGTTTCTAAATCCACTACTACACGGGTAATATTTTTCGGTTCCGGTTCAAATAATGATGCTCTAATGGCTAAAATTCCATCCTTTTTAATATCTTTTTTCATCAAACCATCATTTTCTTTAAAACCAGCATCATCCATATCCAGTACCGTGTTGGGAATATCTAGTACTAACCTGTCATTACCACCATACTTACTTCCTTGTAAATAAAGAGGAGTTGCAGCAACCTTGCCTGTTGTTTTAATTATCATCTTGGGTACAGGATTAGATTTGTCATATTGAATCCCTGTTATTGATTGCTTTGGAAAGTCAACCGTTGCCGTAGTCGTTTCGGGAACCCAGTCTACATTCATGCCTAGCTGTTCCGATATAAACCTTAAAGGCACCATTGTTCGATATTTATCTTGATAACCTAAAAGCTTTGCTGGTACCTTATCTGGCAAGGTAATCTTTTCTTTATTTACATAGGCAGTAGCACTGTTTATCTTTAATACGATTGTCTTGTCTTTCGTTTTAATCGTAGCTGTATACGTTTCTTGATCCCATGCTATTTCTGCTCCTAAATTCTCCACTACAAATCTTATTGGCACCAACGTACGATTATTATAAAGTACTGCAGGTACATCTGTAACTACATTCTTTTGATTCATCAAAAGATTTACAGAATATACTTCCTTCTTGTTTTGAGACAATCCATCGGTAATCTGCACAATGTTTCCTTCTTGTTTTTCTGCAAATGCAGTACACATCATACCTAAAAATATTGTCAATACAAATAAAACTACTGCTATACGTCTCACTCTTTGTCCCCCTAGTGTGATGACCTTCCCTCCTCTACTCAAAATTTTATCGAAGTCCCATTCTGTTTGAAAAAATTTTCATCTATCATGCTCTCCTTTCTCTAATAGTCTTTTTTCTAAGGACAGCAAGATATTTCAACAAACAGTAAAGCATTTACTTCACAATATTGTTATATCATCTTCTTGAATCTTATGTCAACTTTATTCACAGAATTGTAATTCACATGTAACATGTGTAAAATTTACATTTTTTTACATAGTGACTTTGTATAATTCATCACTTTCTGGTGCCATCATCTTTATTTCTTTTTCCCCATCTACTAGATAGCGCTCCTCTTTTATAACTTCACCTATCACACTGGCATCTACACCCTTTTCCCCCAACGCTTTTAACAATGCTGCTTCTTTTTCCTTTGAAACGGTCATCAGCATACAGCCACTGGAAATAAGACGAAAAGGATCAATTTTAAAGTAATCACATATTTTCTTTGTCTCTAATGTGATCTTTACCTTATGTTTATAAATTTTTACACCCGTTTGAGAAGCCTCGCACATTTCCCATATGGCACCTAATAGTCCTCCTTCTGTAATATCATGCATACTTGTTACCCCTATTTCTCCAGCGATTACCCCCTCTGTCACCACGCTGATATCTTTAAGCATATCTTTGGCTTTTTGTACCACATCTTTTCCTAGTACATTTTTTAATTTATCTTCCCAATCATGGGCAATAATAGCAGTCCCTTCTAGTCCCAGATTTTTCGTCATCACAACACTATCCCCCAGCTTAGCCCCACTGGTATGAATCACTTTACTTTTAGTTTGCCTTCCTATTGCCGTAGAAGAAACAATGACCCTATTTACTGCTGAAGTAATTTCTGTATGTCCTCCAATAATTTCTACATTTAACTTTGCTGCTTCTTCACCTGCTTGTTTCATAATGAGATCAATCTCTTCGGCTTTTGTGCCTTCTGGTACCATGATCGTTAGCATAAGCCCAAGGGGTTGTACTCCACTAGATGCCACATCGTTACAAGATATGTGCACCGCTAACCTTCCTACCTCATTAGCGGCTCCTGTAATCGGATCTGTTGACATCACACAGGCATATTCACCAAAGTCAATCACACCACAATCTTCTCCGATACCTGGACGTACCAATACTTCATCTCTATGTAAAGTAATATTGTTGAAAACAATTTTTCTTAACAATTCACTGTCTAATTTTCCTACTTTCATTTTAATTCCCCCTTTACTATTCACGGCATCTCGTTTGTCAATATAACATAGAAAATAAGCCCATTGTCTTTTCTTTAGTCTTTCTCTATACCATGATAAACGTCGACATACCTGTTACTGTATTGTCTACTATTCATTATACCTTACTTTTAAAAGGAATTACATAATGGATAAATAAAGGAGGATCAAATTTCACATTGCCCATCACAAAAAATTTTTTTCCACCCTTCTACCGATAAGATCCTATGGTCTGAAATAATATATTTTACTTGAATATCTGTTGGTTTTATTGGATGAGCAATCAATACTTCTGCATCATACCCCTTTCTTTTATCCATTCTTATTTTTAAATTTTCTTCAAAGCTTAAAGATGTCTCCCAATATTCTTTCAACATTTTCTTTCCTTCTCTTTCTAAATAACCCGTACATTCTTTAAATTCTTTGATATTTTGAAGAATATAGGGTTCATAGATTTGATTGGCTCGATTTTCATTGGCAATCCAACATCTTTTAGGATCAATTGTAATGGCAAGAATTGCTGTATGCGAATGAAACTTGTGCCCTTTAGGATAATTCATACTGGCAAAAATAGCTTTTTTCCTAATAAGCCAATTGGGTATCCATAGGGGTTTTTCTTGGTCAATCATTTGATGAAAACCATCATATTTTGTTTTGTAGGTTACTTTATCATCATAACGTATTCCCTCTTTCATCGTTTTTTTTAGATCTGTAATGCTAACAACATGGTATATTTTACTACTTTCGTTATAGTCTGGAAAAAGCATTCTATTCACCCCTTTTTTTGTACAGTTTGTTCCATGATAAATCATTCTACAATACTATCTAAATTAAGTTTTCATTTATACATTATTTACAAGTCATGAATTTTTCTTTACTTCAAATACTATGATTAGGAGGCGATGCATCGGATGATGAACATTAACTGCTCCCTTAACTGTTTTTTTCAGAATGATGGAAGATGTGAACTTACTCATGTAACAGCTTTGTCTTCAACGCCTCATCCTTCTTGTGTATATTTTACACCGAAACAACAAACTTATACGAGTTTCTCTACGCAGCTCATTGATGATCCCAAGGATGTTGACAAATGATAGGATTTTGTTTTTCTTGCTGCAAATGACAAATACAAGCAAAAGAGTGACATCAAGGTCACTTTTTTGCTTGTATTTTCAAATTCTTACTCTTCAACTTTAAATTTTTCCGTGTTTTCTTTTAATATTTTTGCCATATGATCTAGCTCATCTATACTTGCTGTGATCTCTTCAAAGGCACTTACTTGTTCTTCTATAACGGCATTAATTTGTTGTACTTCTCCTGCACTATCTTGTGTTTTATTGGATATTTCATCCATTGCCTTTGTCATATCACTAGAAATTGCAGACTGCTGTCTTGATGAATTAGACATCATGTCAATTTTTTGTGTGATTTGTTCTATCGCCCCTAAGATATTTTCAAATTGTCGATGGGTATCATCTGCTTTTTCCACACTAATATGTACAAATTGCTGACCTTCCTTAATTGCATGATCTGCGTTTTCTGATTTACTCTGAATTTCATGGATAAGGGCATTAATCTTGGTAGCCGACTCTTTGCTTTCTTCTGCTAGTTTCCGAACCTCTTCTGCTACCACAGCAAAGCCTTTTCCATGCTCTCCTGCTCTTGCGGATTCTATGGCCGCATTTAAAGCAAGGAGATTTGTTTGTTCGGAAATTCCTGTGATCAAGGAAACTATTTCGCCAATTTGATCAGAAGAATCCTTTAATTCTTTGATGGTTTTATAAACATCATCAGTAGCCATTTGTACCTTGTGGATTACTGCTACTACTTCTTTTATATTTTCTCCACCCCTATTGGTGGCATCTAATATCCGCTTGCTACCTTCAGCAACCTTCTCTGCTTCTCCTGAAATCACTTCTGTGCTGCTCGCTAGTTCTTCAATACTGGCTGTGGTTTCTTGAACAACGCTTGCATTGTTTTGAAAGGTATCTGATACGTCATTTACACTTCTTGCAATATCTTCTATGCCTTTGTTTGATTCTTCCATAACCATAGCTATTTGATGAGATGCCTCTGATAAAGTATAGGCATTCTTTTTTACCTTACCTACTAAATCTTGTATCTTTTCAATGAACACATTAAACCAATTTGCCAATTCTTCTATCTCATCATTCGTATGCACATTTAATCTCTTTGTTAGGTCTCCTTGTCCCTCGGCGATATCTTTTAACATTAGAATCGTATTATTGATGGGTTTTGTAATCCCATTTGTAATGCCAATGAGCACAAAACAAATCATTGCTAGGGAAATGATGCCGATTACCACTGAAAAGTTTCTTATTTCATTTGCCTGTTCTAAAATTTTAGCCATTGGAACACTAATCGATAAAGCCCACGGCGTAGTTGTTTTGCCAATGTTAACAGGTACAATCATTCTATAAGCACCTGTGTTGAACAAGTTTGATTTAAGATGTGTTTCATAAACTCTTCCTTCTTTAATGGCTTTTTTCATTGCTATCATTTCTTCTGTATTGCCCATATCAGTCCCTACCGCTTCACGATCTCTATGTCCTACATAGGTACCATTGTTTGCTATCAAAGCTGCATAACCTGTTTCAAAGGGTTTGATATCACAAACTAATTCTGTTAATGTATCTAAAGAGACATCTATTAAAACCATACCTGCAAATTCTTTATCATCTAGGATCGGCACAACCAAACTTGTCATGAGGATTTCTTTCCCGTTCAACTCACTTTTATATGGATCTAGGATCGTTTCTATTTTATTTGCTTTTGGTACAAGATACCATTCTTTTGCTTCTACATCCGTTATATTCTCTAACATCATTTGATTCTCATCTCTAAGCCAATAAGAAAGAAATCTTCCAGTTTCATCACTGCCCTCTGCATTGACAAACTCCATATCTTTTCCATCTAAGGCATTTGGTTCCCAAAAAGTACCCACTCCTAGAAAACTAGGATTTTGCTCAAGTACATTTCGTAAGATGGCATTAATAGCAGCTCTATCCACTCTTTCTGCTTTCTTCATCCCTTCGATCGTATGGGCTAAGGTTCTCGCAGCATCCATGGCTACTTCTATTTCCGCACAAAGATAGCTTCCATAGTGATAAGCCATCTCTTCAGCTTGATCATGTGCAGCTTTTTTTGCCATATTAGTTGATTTCATGGTACTTATACTAATGGAAGCTGAAAATGAAACGAATACAGCAAGTCCAATGAAAACAAATAATTTGTTTCTTAACTTTTTAAATTTGAACATCATGTTGCCTCCTTTATCTTCTTCCTGTGTTGATGATCTAAATACATGAAGTTTTATTGACTTTTTTCATCTTTTTGTTTTTTATGATTTCATCTGTGTGTAGAAAAATGTTTTTTTCAAGCAATATACTTCCATCCTTAAAGGTTTCAGCAATTTCTTTAAATTTGCAATGAACAGCCATAAACTGATCTACAATCTCCGCATCAAATTGTGTCCCTCTTCCTTGTTGAATAATTTTAACACATTGGTCGTGGGGAATTGGACCTTTATAGGGTCTCTTGGAAGTAAGCGCATCGTAAACATCACATAATGCAGTGACTTTTGCAGCAAAGGGAATTTCATCTCCTTTTAATCCTAGGGGATAGCCTTTTCCATCTGGTCGTTCATGATGAAAGTAAGTAAGCTCTCGGGCCGTTTTTATCATTTCATGCAAATCATCTTCATCTGTTAAGGATTCTTCAATACGACGCAGTAATTCTCCACCAATCACTGCATGGTCTTTTATGACTTCAAACTCTAGATCTGTAAGTTTTCCAGGCTTTTGTAAAATTTCATCAGGAATAGCAATTTTACCAATATCATGAAAAGCAATGGTAGAAATAATATGGGTCTTTTCAGCAGAAGGTATGGGTATATTTTCTAATAAAATTTTTGCAAAATAGGACAATCTTTCTAGATGTTGTCCCGTTGTTTCTGGATCTCTAGCTTCCGCAAGATTTAAAATCCCATTAAAGGTTGCCTTCTGAAAAGCGATAATTTGTTCAGAATTTTCCATGGCAATTCTTCTTTGATTGCGAATAAAATCTGCACTAAGCTTTGTAATGACTGCAACAAATAAAAACATCATGGTGCGAAATAACCAACTAAAGTGATCTTGTAGCATATAATCTTCAATTTGAATAGGCATCAACCAGTAAGACATCAGTATGGACGCAAAGCCCGCTGTAAAAAGGGTAATAAACCAATTTCCATAAAAAGAAGCAAAAACAATCGTGAGATAAAACAAATGGGGAAATGGATAGATGGTTCCTCCTGTCCAAAACACAATCCCATAAAACAATAGACAGGAAATGAAGGCCGCAACAAAAATATGTATTTGTTTCATCTTTTTTATATCTTTCATTATAATCACCTTATATTTTTTAAATTTGACTTTAGATATTTTTATGTTTTTTTTGCATCATCTTACATATTTCAGTACTTTAACTTCATTTTAGTCTATATTAAAATTTATCTTATCAAATTATGTCTCAATTTCGAGTATACACCCAATTTTTGTATTTTTATAGATGTTTTACCTATTTGTCATGTCCTAGTCATTGACGGATCATCACTCATCATTCAAGTCTTTTCACCATCGCTTATAATCACTTTATGGGGATGTCTTTCTATCGATTGTGCTGTGATAAAAATTAAGCATATAAAATATTTTGCTCAAAACTTTGGTAATTCTAATCTTCATTTGTATAATAATATCTATGCAAATTTTATGTAAATCAATATGATTGGAGGTACTGTTATGGATGTCAATAAAGAATTTGGAGAATGTCTCCGCCTACTTCTTTCTTCTACCCATATAAGTAACAAAATGCTTGCAAAAGTACTTAATATTGATCCATCCTTAGTGAGCCGTTGGATTCATGGAACAAGAATTCCTCCTTATTATTCTCACTATATCGATGCAATCGCAGAGTATCTTTCAAAAAATATTTTAACTTCTTTTCAAGAGAAAAAAGTGAAAGACCTTATTCAAGAGCTTTATAGCATGGATATCAACAACAATAGTTTAAGCACAAAAAATCTAATTAAAAAATTCCTTTTAGAAGCACAAGCATTTTCAATGAATGCAAAAGCTAAATTAAAACCTTTAGAAGAAAAATCATCACCCAGTAAAAAATCTTCTGCTGCCAAAGAAAATACTAATCCCCCAAAAACAGAACATCCTACAAATTTGCAGTCCATAGAACAGAATTACGCATATCCGTCAGAATCTGTCCCCATAGATCAGGATATGCCTATTCCATTATCTTCACAGGATACATTATTAATAGGACATCACCAGATTTTTACACGTATACTGGATCTTCTTAAAGCCGCGGCTTCTTCATCCTGCGATACAAAACAACCCATAATCTTGACATTTACTAGCGCCCTAGCATGTATACCCTATGATGATGCCTATTATCCCTTGTTTAAAAAAAATATTCATCAAGCAATCAGCCGTGGATGGAAGATCATCTTTCTTATTCGGCTGAATCATCATTTAGACGCTATCATAAATTTTATTGAAGATATGCAATTATATTGCTTTGAAGGGAACGTTTCTTTCTATTATCTAAAAAAATATGATCCTTCCCTTATAGGTAATGATATCATCATAGTACCGAATCTTGGTGCCTTACTTTGCCTTGTAACAAGTAAAGAAGCGCCAGTCAACAACGCTTTTTATTTTAAAAATCCATCTGCTGTAACCATTCTTAGGAAATGCTTTGATCAATCTATGACATCGGCTGCACCACTTATAAAAGCCTATCTCAATAAAACAGATCTAGCATTATTAAGGCGATTCACTGAATTTGAGGAACAGACAGGAAATCAATATCTCTATACATGCAGCCTTAATTCTTCTATGATTCCTCCTGATTTATTTGATAACTATATGAAAAGAAAGGAGCCAAACCTTGAGGAAAGAAATCTAGCTATCCAGTATCAACAGCGGAGGCAGAGTACCTTCTTATGGCAGATAAATCATTACAGTTATAAGGATATTTGCATCAAAGAACATATTGAACAAATGGTTCACACACATCAATATCCTTTTGGTGAAGTTTATGGTATAGGCAAACTAATTACAACACCCTATGATATCAAAACCCACCTTGAAAACATAGTTTATCACTTAGAATCCTTTGATCATTATGAAATGGCGCTCATTTCCCAGAAACAGATAGGTTTTCCTTTACATTTATCTTGGGCTGTAAAGGAAAATCACAGTGTGATTCACAAGTTCTATACAGATAAGAATTGTTATAAAGTAAATAGTACACAGACTACTTGTCATCGTGACTTATTGATTGATGAATTGATGACGGTACATGGCTTTAAAGAAAAGCATCTTAATCTTTGGGAAGAGATCCCCCCTCTATATAAGAATAAAAAAGATGTTCTTCAATGGTTAAAAGTACAAATCCAAATTTTATCTAAAATATGCAATGGTTAATAGTAAGCTTCCTATAACAATCTATCTTTTTTCTCTATAGAATCACATTTGATTAATTATTTGAATATTTTGTTATATGCTACTTATACATTTTCCTCGTCTTTACCACAGAAAAGATGGTGTGAAATTCACGCCATCTTTTTCATATTTTTATTTTATTCTTTTATAAATGCTTCACCAAAGTACCAATGACTCATCCGCGTTTTTTGCCAATTCTTTACCCTTGCACGTACAACCTGAGGTCTTGTGTAATAATAAATTGGCATGACAATTTTTTCATTCATCATAAGCGCTTCTGCCTCATAAAGAAGTTGAAATCTTTCTTGTCCTGTTAATCGTTTAGATTCTTCTATTAAGTTATCATATTTGGGATTTTTCCAGTGTGCATCGTTGTTTCCCGAATAGGATAGCCATAGGTCAAGCATTGTCATTAAGTCAGGATAGTCTCCTAGCCAACCTCCTCTTGCGACTGTAAAGTTACCTTTATTTCTTGTATCTTGGAATTCAGCCCAATCTTGCTTTACAAGCTCTACATTTATGCCAAGATTTTGTTGCCACATTTCTTGCACTGCTTCTGCTACTGCTTTGTGTCTCTCGAGGGTATTATAAATGATTTGTATCTTTGGAAAGCCTTGTCCATTTGGATATCCAGCCTCCCCCAATAGCTTCTTCGCTTCCTCTACCTGTGCAGCATTTGGATCAAGTCCATATGATCCTGCTACAACTCTAAATTCTTTACCCTCTGCATCTGTTAATCCAGGAGGGACAAATCCAGTTGCCGGCAGTTCACCAGCCTTTGTAATTTTTTCAGTAATTGCTTTTCTATCAATTGCCATTGTCAGTGCTTTTCTTACCCGAACATCATTTGTAGGTGCTTTTGTTACATTAAAGATATAATAGTACGTCCCTAGTTCTGGTAGTATTTGGAAGTTTTCGTCATTTTCTTGCAATCTTGCAATTTCCGAAATAGGTAAGTGGTCATTTACATCAATTTTGCCTGATTCATAAGCTGCTAAAGCAGTGGATTCCTCTACAATCATTGATGCTTCAATTCTATCAATAGCTACCTTTTCTGCATTCCAGTAGTTTTCATTTTTTTCTAGGACCAATCTGTCTCCCATTCTATATTCTACTAATTTAAATGGTCCGTTAGAGACAGCTAATTTAGGGTTTTTTGCCCAATTTTCTGGATCTTGCTCCACCATATCCTTTCTAACTGGCATATAAGTATAGAATGCTGTTAAGTAAAGGAAGTATTCCGTTGGCGCATTCAAAGTAACTTCTAATGTCTTTTCATCTACAGCATTAATGGCTACATTATCTAAACTACCATTGCCTTCATAGGCCTCCTGTGCTCCTTTAATATAGAACATTTGAAAGGCATACTCATATGGATGGGGAACCAAGTGAGGATCTAATGCTCTTTTCCAAGCATACTCAAAATTTTGTGCCGTTACAGGCTGTCCATCTGACCATTTGGCATCTCTTAAGTGAAAAGTATACGTCAATCTATCTTCAGAAATATCATAACTTTCTGCTATTGCATTCACTAATTCTCCATTTACTTCTCTCATTAATCCTTCAAAAATGTTGTTGATCACGTGACCACCATCAGCAGCACTATTTCGTTGTGGATCAATGGTTTTGGGTTCTGAACCTATATTCCATTTCAATACAGCTTCTTGCGTATCTTCTTGTGATTCTTTTGACTGATCACACCCAGCTAATGCTACAAGTGTCAGCATAAGTACTAAAATCAGTGATACACTTTTCTTAATCAATTGAATCACTCCTATTTTCACGCTTTTTATATCTTGCTTTATAATTCTCATACTGCACTGACAATATACCTATTTCCCTTCATCCATCATTCCTTCAATGCTTCTTTGATTAATGTGTTAACGATTTGCGGATTGGCCTTCCCCTTAGACATTTTCATCACTTTTCCCACTAGAAAGCCTAATACCCGTTCTTTCCCGCTTTTATAATCTATCACAGATTGAGGATGTTCATGGACCACGCTTTGTACCATTTCTTTGATTAAGTTCTCATCCGATACCTGTATCCACCCTTTTTCTTTTACAATTGTTTCTGGTTTTTTTCCTGTTTCATACATTTCATGGAACACTTTTTTCCCAATATTATTACTGATAATTCCTTCTTCAATGTATTTTAATAATTGGACAAAATCCCGAATCTGAAACTTTAGATCTTTTATACATCCTTCTCTTTCTTTTAAATTTCTATATAATTCTGTCATTATCCAATTACTAATCATCTTCGGATGTTCAAATTCTTTTACAATGTCTTCAAAATAATCTGCCATTTCCCTTGTAGAAGTTAAAATCTCTGCATCATATAGGGGAAGATCATAGTCCCTTATAAATCTTTTTTGCTTATCAGCAGGCAATTCTGGCAAATGCGCTTGTATTTCTTTTACCCATTTTTCATTTATCTCCAACACTACTAAGTCTGGGTCAGAAAAGTATCGATAATCTTCTGCATATTCCTTCCTTCTCATCAAAATCGTTTGTTTTTTTTCTTCATCCCATCTCCTGGTTTCTTTTTGAGTATTTTTATTTTTTTCTAGAAGGGCAATGTGTCTTTTTTCCTCATATTCTATAGCCTTTCCTACAGCTTTAAAGGAGTTTAGATTTTTTATTTCTACAATTTCAGATACAAGGTGGTTCCCTTCTACTTGAACATTAATGTTTAGATCACATCTTAAGGAGCCTTGCTCCATTTTACAATCGGACACACCAATATATTGGAGTATGGCTTTGAGTTTTTCAAGGAATTGACAGGCTTCCTTTGAAGAGGTCATATCTGGCTCTGTTACAATTTCAATCAAAGGGACACCTGCTCTATTATAATCCACTAATGAACCTTCTTCTTCAGGATGAATAGATTTTCCTGCATCCTCTTCTATATGGATTCTCCTAATTCTTATTTCCTTCGTCTCTTTGTTTTCTTTTTCGATAGTAATTTTCCCATGGGTGCATAAGGGCTTATTATACTGAGAAATTTGATATGCCTTTGGCAGGTCAGGATAAAAATAATGTTTACGATCCATTTTACTCTTTTTTGCAATTTCACAATTTAAGGCAAATCCTGCTCTGATGGCCATCTCTATTACCCTTTTATTGATTACTGGCAATGTCCCTGGCAAACCTAAGCAGATGGGACAACACTGGGTATTCTCTTCTTTTCCAAAAATCGTACTACATCCACAAAATATTTTTGAATCCGTTAATAATTCCGCATGAATTTCTAAGCCAATTAATGTTTTATATTTCATTTCTTCACCTCGCAGTTAGCGGTTAGTGGTTAATCGTTACAATTGTATAGAAACTGATTTCCTAGCCAAAGGCTTTATATTTATTTTATTTTTAAAATTTCAGATTATAATTTCGGTCTTTTCTTATGATAATCGGTACTTTTCTCATAAGTGTAGGCTATTCTTAAAAGAGTACCTTCATTAAACGGTTTACCAATGATTTGCATACCTATGGGTAGACCCTCTTGAAATCCACAACAAATAGAGATGGCCGGGACTCCGGCAATATTGGCAGGAACTGTACAAATATCTGATAAATACATGTCAAGGGGATTCTCGGTTCTTTCCTGAAGCTTAAATGCCGTTGTCAGTGTAGTTGGTGTAATCAGGACATCAAATTTTTTAAAAGCCTTTTCAAAATCATTTTTTATAAGGGTACGAATCTTTAAAGCATGTTGATAATATTCTTCATAATATCCTGCGCCGAGAGCATATGTCCCTAACATAATGCGTCTTTTTACTTCCTCTCCAAACCCCTCACTTCTCGTCCTCATAAACAAATCCTTTATATCTGTATATTCCTTTGCCCGATATCCATATCTTATGCCATCAAAACGCGCTAAATTTGAACTACATTCCGATGATGTCATGATATAATAAGCAGGCAAACTATATTTTATATGTGGTATGGATGCTTCCTCAATGATGCCACCCATGTCTTTGAGTCTTTCTAATGCTCTCAAAATAGATTGTCGCACACCTTTATCCATCTTCTCTTGGAAAATTTCTTTTATTACTCCTATCTTCATTCCTTTTATATCCCGTACCAATGCCTTTTTATAATCTATTTTTCCACGATTTACAGAAGTCATATCCATTTTATCATGACCCGTAATCCCATTCATCACCAATGCACAATCCTCTACATCCTTCGTAAGTGGTCCGATTTGATCAAAAGAAGACGCATATGCAATCAATCCATATCGTGATACCAATCCATAAGTAGGTTTTAATCCTACTAAACCACAAAAAGAGGCAGGCTGCCGAATTGAACCTCCCGTATCTGACCCTAATGCAAAAAAGGCTTCTCCCGAAGCCACTGCAGCAGCTGAACCCCCACTGGAACCTCCAGAGACACAGCTTATATTCCAAGGATTTTTTGTGATGTGAAATGCAGAATGCTCTGTAGAGGAACCCATGGCAAATTCGTCCATATTCGTCTTTCCTATTAAAACACTTTTTTGTGCATAGATTTTTTTTACCACTGTGGCATTATAGGGTGGTATAAAGTTTTCCAACATCTTTGAAGCACAGGTTGTCAAAATATTTTTTGTGCAAATATTATCCTTTAGTGCCATTGGAACTCCTGCCAAATCAGGAATTCCTTCTCCTGCACCAATTTGTTGATCAACTTTATCTGCCCAATCAAGAGCCTTCTCTTCACAAAGGCTTATATAGGCTTTGATAGTAGATTCTACATTGGCAATTCTATGAAATGTCGCCTCTGTCACCTCTTTGGCACTGGCTTCCTTCTTTCTAAGGTTATCCATTATTTCATGGACCGTTAAATCATACAGTTCCATGTTGCCACCCTCCCCCCTTTTTACTCCACAACTTTAGGCACCTTAAAACAGCCTTGCTGTTTATCCGATGTATTCATCAGTACTTTTTCTCTTGCCAGCGAAGGCTTGATCTGATCTTCTCTCCATGGATTTTTTGTTGGAAAGATATGATAAGTAGCTTCAATCCCCTCTACATTCACTTCCTTTAACTTCTCAACATATTCTAAAATATCGTTGAACTTTTTTACAAATTCTTTTTGTTCTTCTTTGTTAAAGCTTAATCGGGCTAAATTGGCTACATGATCTACATCTTCTATGTTAATAGACATGGGTCTCCTCCTTAGTGATTCGTGCTTAGTATCTTCTCAAAATCCTCTTCACTGATTACTTTAACGCCCAGTTGATTGGCTTTATCCAGTTTTGATCCTGCTTCAGCACCAGCTAACACATAACTGGTTTTTTTGCTGACACTTCCTGAAACTTTGCCCCCTCTTTTCTCTATCATTTCTTTGGCTTGGTTTCTTGTATATTTTTCCAATGTACCTGTCAGCACAAAGGTAAGTCCTTCTAGATTCTTTTCCGTTGTATTATCATCTAGATTTTTCAATGATTTCATATTTACTCCTGCTGCTTTTAGTTTGTCTAGCACTTGAAGATTTCTGTCTTCTTGGAAAAAAGCTACGATACTTTCTGCCATTTTACCTCCTATTTCAGGAATTGCAATAATTTCTTCATAGCTTGCTTTTATCAACTGATCCATATCCCCAAATGCTTCAGCTAGTAGAGAGGCTGCTCTGGCTCCCACCAATTTTATGCCTAACCCAAAAATCAATCTATCTAGATCATTTTCCTTAGATTTTTCTATTGCTTTAATTAAGTTTTGTGCAGATTTTTCTCCCATACGCTCTAATGGAATCAAGTCTTCCTCTTTTAGATAATATAAATCTGCAAAATCTTTTACCAAATGATTGTCTAACAACAAACCCACAATGGACTCCCCAAGTCCGTCAATATCCATAGCATTTCTAGATACAAAATGGATAAACCCTCTTCTCAGTTGAGCAGGGCAGGCTGTATTCATACATCTTATTACAGCTTCTCCCTCTAATCGTACTGTTTTTTCATGACAAACCGGACAATAACCAGGCATCTTAAAGGGTTTTTCTGCTCCCGTTCGTTCATCAAAAATAACACGTACAACTTCTGGTATAACATCCCCCGCCTTTTGAATCACGACCTTATCTCCAATACGAATATCTTTTTCTTGAATATAATCTTCGTTATGTAATGTAGCACGGCTAATGACTGATCCTGCTACTCGCACAGGCTCTAATATCGCAGTAGGTGTTAAGGCTCCTGTTCTTCCTACTTGTACGATAATATCTTCTACAACGGTTTTTTGTTGTTCTGCTGGGAATTTATAAGCGATGGCCCATCGAGGACTTTTAGATCGTGATCCTAGGGCTTCTCTTTGGTTTAAATCATTCACCTTAATCACAAGCCCATCGATGTCAAAGGGAAGTGTTTTTCGTTTATCTGCCCATTTTTCACATAGATGAATTACCTCCTCTATGCTGTTACACACTTCATATAATGAGGTTTTAAAGCCCATGTTTTTTAAATAGTTTAATCCATCTGTATGGGTTTTAAAGCCCATGTTCTCCATCTGCTGAATATTAAATATAAAAATATCTAAAGGTCTCTGCGCCGTAACCTTTGGATTTAATTGTCTTAAAGAACCAGCCGCCGCATTACGAGGATTGGCAAATATGGTTTCCCCTTTTTCTTCTTGCTTTTGATTTAGTTCTACAAATTTTTCCCGGGAAATATATACTTCTCCTCTTACTTCAATATCAATGGCTTCTTTTAGTTTTAATGGAATGGTTTTAATGGTACGTAAGTTTTGGCTAATGTCTTCTCCTACATAACCATCTCCTCTGGTAGCTCCTTGGACAAACTGTCCCCCTTCATATTTGAGGGCTACAGAAAGTCCATCAATCTTTAACTCTACCACATATTCGATATCTCCTTGAATACTTTTTCGAATCCTTCTATCAAAATCCACTAAATCCCCTTGATTATAAGAGTTGTCCAAACTCAACATCGGTACCCCATGCTGTACCTGCTGAAAACTAGATAAAGCTTCCCCACCCACTCTTTGCGTGGGGGAATCCTGTTGAATAAACTCAGGAAACTGCTCTTCTAAGGAAATTAATTCCTTCATCATCATATCATATTCGTAATCCGTGATTTCCGGTGCATCTAATACATGGTATTTATAATTATGCTCATTTAGTTGCTCAACTAATTTATTGATTTTAGTTCCTGCTTCTTGCGCGTGCATAGCAAGCCTCCCTTCGTGGCGTTAGTCGTTAGTGGTTATAGGGTAAATCCATTAGGTTTTGTTACCCGTCACTCTCTTACATCCCCTAACTATTGACAATTTTTATAGGTGCATATTCTAGCAGGAGTTTTTTGATCCCTGCACTGTCAAAGGCAATGGTTAGTTCCGTGCCACTTTCGCTTTTCTTTACAGATATGATGGTTCCAATCCCAAATTTATCGTGTTTTGCTTTCGCTCCTGGTTTTGCTTCTTGAGATGCTCCTGTATTGGTAGCTGGCGGCTTTTCTTCAAGGGTCTTTCCTCGATAAATACCTGGCAACGGAGCCAATGCCTTTTTCTCTTTTTTTCGTATTTCTTCCTTATTCATGTCTATCAGATGATCTGCAATTTCATCAATAAATCGAGACATTGGATTGTAGTTTGTTCTACCGTACAAAGTTCTCATCATCGCATGAGTTAAAAACAGGATCTCTTCTGCCCTCGTAATCCCTACATAACAAAGCCTTCTTTCTTCCTCAATATCTCGCTCCTCCGTTAAAGCTCTAGAAGTTGGGAAAATTCCTTCTTCTAGTCCAGAGAGAAATACCACAGGGAACTCTAAGCCCTTGGCACTATGTAGCGTCATCAGCACGACGGTGTTTTCATCGTCACTCATATTGTCCAAATCTGACACCAAAGAAATCGTACCTAAAAATTCCTCTAGGGTTTTTATTTCACTGTTTCGTTCAAACTCCATGGCTACAGATAAAAATTCCTGTAG
Source organism: Clostridiaceae bacterium 35-E11 (assembly GCA_038396625.1). GTDB lineage: Bacteria > Bacillota > Clostridia > Peptostreptococcales > Thermotaleaceae. The sequence continues at coordinate 1,047,521 of CP121688.1, read as the reverse complement.
ATTTTCCATTCTACCTTGGGCTTCTACTGTATTTTCCTTATGCAATTCTTCCATATAACCAGACTCTTCTAAAACTCTTTGAATCAACTCTGTTACACTAATATCTTCTTTATTTTGTCCATATTTACTAATAAGTAATGCAAAATCTTTAATTCCTGCAATCACTCTTCGTGAAAATCCTTGTATCAAATCATCATCTAATAATACGCTAAACAAACTTTCCCCAGTTTTGTTGGCAGCTTCTTCTAATTTTTCTATTGTACGATTCCCAATTCCTCTTTTGGGCACATTGATGACCCTTTTTAAACTTACATCATCTACAGGATTTTGAATCAATCGAAGATAAGCAATGATATCCTTGATTTCTTTTCGATCGTAGAACTTTAACCCGCCAAAAATTCGATAGGGAATGCCTGCCTTAATCAGCATTTCTTCTATCACACGGGACTGGGCATTGGTTCTATATAGCACCGCAAATTCCGAATAGTTTCTCCCATCGGATTCGATCATGTATTTTATTTTTTGTGCAATAAACTGTGCCTCTTCATGCTCTGTCATGGCACGATAATAATGTAATTGTTCTCCAGATTTTTGGGATGTCCACAATGCTTTGTCTTTTCTTCCTACATTATTTTTTATTACACAGTTAGCTGCATCTAATATATTTTGTGTCGAACGATAATTTTGCTCTAATTTGATCACCGTTGCATTGGAAAATTCATCCTCAAAGTTTAATATATTTCGTATATCTGCACCTCTCCAGCTGTAGATGGAATTATGAACGACAATTCCTTCACATATATATTGTCTGAAATGGGGAATAGATAAATCATATACATATCCTTCATACGCTTCTAATTCAACGCTCTCAATAACATCTTCTACAATTTTTCCATCTTCCAATATAGGTATACTCATGGTTGGCTTCATATGGGCAAAGGGCATATAATAAAAGATCTGATCTTCTGTTAATCTAGCCTTATTCACAATTTCTATAGCATCATATGTTTGGGCTAATTCTTTCATATATAAAAGAGCTTCGTCGTATTCTTTTCTCTCCGTCTCCACTCTCCAAGTATTTCGTTGTCCATCTCTTAAAGGAAATCTTTCCTGCACTTCTGTTTTTAATGCTTCCCCAGATGTATTCAAACAAATTCTATGGCTATGCCATCCTGCTTCTATCCCAGTTTTTCTTCCTCCAAAGGATGTCATGTTTACAATTCGCCTTACAGATTGTCCGCTAATCACAGCATTCGGCTGATAATGAGGATACTCTTCAAAAATGATCAAGTCCTTCATTAATTGAATGGCGCCAGATACTGTATCAATTTCATTAAAGATTTGGTCAATATACTTCTGTGACAACATCTTTTTTCTTCTATTTCCATGAAATACAGTCGTAGGAATTCCATATTTGAATGCATAGAGTTGTTCATAATAGGTGGCTTCTTCTCTATCGAAACATACGTTCAAAATCCACATTTTATCCGCATGTTCTTGATTTAACCTTACAGCCATTCCGTCGGTAATCTCTTGTTTTCTACTTCTGACACCCTGCGTTTGCCCAATTCGATACCCATAATTCTTTTTATACATTAAATATACATAATACATATTTGGTTGAGGATTTATTCGGACGAAACCAATATGATTTGGTGTACCCTTTATTTCTTTACCTGCTCTTGTTCTTATTTTAACAATGGGACCTTTGTATTGTTTTTTTATTTTTTTCTCAATGGTACCTGCCATCACTTCACTTTTTCCTGATGCAGAAAATACATTTTCACCTTCCTCAATTTTCTCTATTGGAATAGACCCCTGAGGGGTATTTACATTCATTCCTTCAAGGATACATTGGTCATCATCGCCCACCACACAAAGGTTTTGATGCTTGGCTGCCAGCATGGAAACCAGTTTATACTGAAGTTGATTGGTATCTTGATACTCGTCCACCATGATATATTGAAACTTATGCTGATAAAAGCTTAAGGTTTTCGGATCTTTCTCAAATAATTCTACTGTCTTGGCAATCAAATCATCAAAATCAAGGGCATTATTTTTTTTCAGCTTTTTTTGATAAAGAGCATAGACTTGCCCTGCTGTCTCCATCAAAAAGTCCCCAGCATATTGTGTCATCAGTTTTTTAGGTGTGAGCATGCTATCTTTTGCTTCACTGATTTTATGCTGTAGCATAGGGACAGGAAACTTTTTTTCATCTAAATTTAATTCCTTCAAGCATTCTTTGATGACTACTTTTTGGTCTGTTGCATCATAAATGACAAAGTCCCTTGTATATCCGATTTGGTCAATATCTCTTCTCAAAATTTTTACACAGGCAGAGTGGAAGGTGCTTACCCATATATCCGTATACCTTCCCAATAGGGACTCTACCCTTTCCTTCATCTCTTTAGCTGCTTTATTGGTAAAAGTAATCGCCAAGATATTTCCAGGATAAACCCCTAACTCTTCTATTAAGTATGCGATCCTATGGGTCAAAACTCTAGTCTTTCCCGATCCTGCTCCTGCAAGTATTAATAGTGGTCCTTCCGTTTGTAAAACTGCCTCCCGCTGTGGAGGATTTAGCATGGATAAATCCATAAATCTTCTCCTTCCTCATATGTATTTTCAAGCGCTTCCATCTATATTTGCTTTCATCACTGTCCTTTAAAGAACTTTAATAAAGAATAGTATATCATATTTTTCTTTTTTTCAGTAGGGGAATCGAACACTTGTTTTGTGCGAAAATACAATAAAAGGTCAGGCCGAACAAATTGATTTTTAAAGCCTCTTTTATCAATTTTTCAAGCCTCACCCTTATCTTACTTCTTATTTAACCCTTCATAATATATGATATACATTTTTTATTTTATAAAATCGTAATAATTTTTATTATTTATCCAATATTTTTTGTAAAAATGGGTATATTACTTTATAAGTGTCCTTTATTACTATATTAATTACGGAAAGGGGTTTTAAAAATGGCAGAAGTAAAGGTGTTTACTACAAAAACATGACCACATTGTCCAACAGTGAAGGAGTATCTTTCACAAAAAGGAGTTCAATTTGATGAGATCGATGTAGCCAGTGATCCAGCTGGTAGAAAAGAATTAATGCAAAACAGGATCATGGGCGTTCCCGTTGTAAAGGTTAATGGAGAATATATCGTAGGTTTTGATAAAGAAAAATTAGATGCAGTTTTTCCTTAAAAATAAGTACGCCATCATGGCGTACTATTTTTAGGCTATGCGTATATATCTGAAAATTCAATATGTATTCTTTCTACATTTTTTTCGCTGGATACAGCGGTTTCATCTTGATTTAATGCCTCTTCTTGAGCCATTTTTACAGGAAGTGCTATAATAAACTCACTTCCTTTACCATATTCACTCTTTACCCTAATATCTCCTCCATGGAGTTGTATGATAGATTTTACTAAGGACAACCCAATTCCACTGCCTTCGGCTCTCTTAGATAGAGGAACGTCAACTTGCTTAAATCTTTCAAAAATCTTATCCCGCATATCCTCTGGAATACCTATGCCCGTATCTTTTACAGATATAATCACATGTTCATCTTTGCTATCAATGTTTACCCTTATTTCTCCATTGTCTTTCGTGAACTTTACAGCATTGGACAATAAGTTTAGCATCACTCTTTCAATTTTATCTACATCACAGGCCATCATCTTCTCTTCCACCTGTGTGTCAAATATAATATTGATATTATTGCTTTTTATGTATTTTACTACGGACAAAGTAATATTTCCTATTACTTGTACGATATTATAGTTTTTCAGTTCTAATTTCAAATAACCCGAATCTAGTTTATTAATATCAATCAAATTATTGATTAATCTCAGCAATCTATATCAATTTTGCCGCATTATTTTTATGTATCGACCACATGCTTGATTTTCACAGGATTGAACTTCTTGATTGATTGAATTGATCAATTGCGTAGTTCCAAGAATAACATTCAAAGGCGTTTTAAGTTTATGAGATACAGTTGAAAAAAATTCACTTTTGAGTTCTTCATATTTTGGGGCGTCTTCTAGTTCTCTTTGTTTTGTGGTAATTTCTTTTTCTAATCTCTGGGATTTTTTTCTCTCACTAATATCTCTCACAAGAATGATTAAGTAAATATCCTCATTATTCTATCGTATCATCGGGACTAAACCCTTCATTTCCATGATATATTTCTTTAATATTTGAAATACATAATTGCCCTATTTCTACAAAATGCGCTACATCAATTCCATTGCCTTGCAAATCTTGTATTAACAGTCTCCTGGGATATGCATCAATCACGCATACAACCATTTCATTATTTAATAAACCTTCAATCATATAATCAATAGCAATCTCTCTATATTCATCTAAATCACTATATATAAGACACCCGTGATCTCCATAGGATAGTTTTTTAAACGCTTTCATACTATTCACATTCTTCATTTTTATTGTCTCCCTTTAAAAGTCTAAGCAACATTAGTTATATATTCAGGACTATATATTTTTTATCAACTACCAGCAATTCTACATTCTCCTAGAATTTCCTTCTTTTTAAATATAAGTATAGACAGCCCCATTGCCTTACACCTTTTTTAGATGCAATCATAAATCCACGCTTAAACCTTCTAGCCTAAAAATAATCCTTTTATTTCATATTATACTTCTCCATTCTATATATAAGAGTATGTCTTGTAATCCCTAATAATTGCGCTGCCTTGGTTTGATTGTCTTGTGTTTTCTTTAAGGCTTGCTCTATCAAATTCTTCTCTACTTCCTCTAAATGAATCCCTTCTTCGGGTAATGTTATGAACCCTAAAGTATTTTCATTTTGTGATAATATTTCCCTTGGCAAATCTTCTTTATAAATTACATTCCCTTTCGATAATATAATAAGTCTTTCCACAACATTTTCAAGTTCTCGAATATTTCCCTTCCAGCTATATTGCACTAGACGTTCTAGGGCATCCTCACTTAAACAAATTTTCTCTCTTCCCATTTCGCTACAATACTTATGGATAAAATAATCTATTAACGCTAGAATATCTTCTTTTCGTTCTCTTAAAGGAGGCAATTCTATGGGAATAACATTTAATCGATAATACAAATCTTCTCTAAAGGTTCCTTCTTCGGTCATTTTCTTTAAATCTCTATTAGTTGCGGCAATCACTCGTACATCCACTTTTATTACTTCCGTTCCGCCTACCCGCTCTATTTCTTTTTCCTGTAACACTCTTAAAAGCTTTACTTGTGTAGCAGGACTTAATTCCCCTACCTCATCAAGAAATATTGTTCCTTCATCTGCTCTCTCAAACCTACCTGGCTTTTTACTTACTGCACCAGTAAATGCTCCTTTTTCATGTCCAAATAACTCACTTTCTAGTAAGCTTTCAGGAATTGCACCACAATTCACTGTTATATAGGGTTTCTTCTCTCGATCACTATTATAGTGAATTGCATTTGCAATCAATTCTTTTCCTGTTCCACTTTCACCAGTAATTAAAATGGTAGCTGTACTTTTGGCAACACGATCTACAATTTCTAGCACTTCTTTCATTTTAGGGCTATCTCCTATGATTGCTTTTCCCGTCTTATCTTTTAATTCTTCTTTTAAAAACTCGATTTCTTCTTTCATATTCCCTATATCTAAGGCTTTTCTTATCTGTATTTTTAACTCTTCAATATCGAATGGCTTAGAGATATAGTCTATTGCACCTATTTTCATTGCTTCTACTGCAGATTCCATCGTGCCATGGGCCGTAATCATGATTATAGGTATATTTACATTTAATTCCTTTATCTCCCTTAAAGCCTCCATACCATCTTTTCGAGGCATTCTTAAATCCAATAATACAAGATCAGGATCATCTGTCTTTACTTTTTCTACCGCTTCTACACCATTAGATGCTGTAATCACCTTATAGTTTTCATTTTTTAGTGCTTTTTTCATTGCCCAAATCATATTTTTTTCATCATCTGCAATGAGTATTTTTTTACGCATCTTTCTCTCCTTCCGCTGTTATAATAGGAAGATATACATGTATTTTTGTTCCCTTTCCTACTACACTATCTATCTCTAGATATCCCCTATGTTCTTCTATAATTCTATGGGTAATAGATAACCCAAGACCTGTTCCCGTGTCTTTTGTCGTGTAAAAAGGCTCAAGTACTTTTTCGATTTTTTCTTGTGGGATTCCTACCCCATTATCTTCAAAAGTAATTTTTGCCCAATCCTTTTCTTTTGATAGACAAACATGGAGATTTCCTCTCTTTGGCATCGCTTGTACAGCATTAAAGATAATATTTATGAACGCCTGTTTTAAAGCTTCTGAATCGATCAATAGATTGACATCCTCTTGTAATTCATAATTCATTTCCACATGATTCTGCTGGGCATATTTTTTCGTAATTAACAGAATATCACGTAATAATCCATTTATACTCTGAAATTTCCTTTCATATACATTGGGCTTTGCAAAATTCAATAAGCTCTGAATGACTGAATTTGCTCTGTCAATTTCATGAATAATGATCTCAAGACCTTCTTCTAGCTCTTCATTTTCAAGATCTTCATAGATTGTTTGGGAGATGGTCTTGATAATCCCTAGTGGGTTTCTTATCTCATGGGCAATCCCTGATGCAAGTTCTCCAACTGCCGATAATTTTTCTGCTCTTCTTACTTGATTTTCTAGTTCTCGAATCTCAGATATATCTTCTAGTACTATTACAATGCCCTCCACCTTATCACGAATACTTCGCAGCGGATATGCAAACAGTTTTACATATATACCCTTTCCTTCTTTAGAGAAACATTTGGTTTCTACATTAAATACACTTTTATTGTATTTTAATACGTTATGTAATATTTTTTCCACATTTTCATATTCTACAAACAAAGAACTTAAATCCTTACCTACAAACCCTTTATCTAATTCAAATAATTCTTTTCCTTCCTTGTTCATGGATTGTATCATTAAATTTCTATCAACAGCGATAAAAACATTTGTAATACTATCCAATATATTTTGGGTATAATTTTCAAGATCCGTTAGTTTTTTTATTTGTTGTTCTAACATTTTCTTCTTTTTAAAATCTGATTCAACCAAAAACCCGGTGACGGTTCCTATAATTACTAACATCATAATTTCTAAAAATTGATTCAATACCTCTATATTGATTCTTCCAAAGTATAGTAATAAATGGGGTGCATAAAGTATAGAAATAATAACTGATGAAAGTACCCCACCTTTTAGTCTGAATTTAAAGCTAGCAACAATGATAGGGATATAATATAATCTTCTATAGAAGTCGTGTATATCCCATCTTGAGGCTATGGTGAAATAATGAAGCAATGTGATCCCTATAATACTAATACTAATAAATAAAATCTCCTGAATTTTTTTTTCTGTTCTCATCATTTCTCTCTCTTTCTTAACAGGATTATTTCACAGAGATCCACATCCCTAGGATGTATTTCATAGGATCTCTATATCTGTGCTAGTCTTTTTAACCATTATAATATACATACACTATAGTACAGAAGTAAATAATAAAAAAATTATGCATATTCTATTGTCTATTTATTGTGCTCTATGTATGATCCATATATGAAAAGATCTTTATAGTAAAAAAGACCGTTATAAGTCATTTGCAGACTTATCGGACTAATTTTACAGCATGGGCATTTTATTGTCCTCTAACACCACTTGTAATCTCCATCATATCCCGAAGAGTACTCATTTTCTTCGGAATAAACCCAGGCACTTCCTTTTATCTAAAAGCTACCCATCATATTAGAAGAATCTGAATGACAATCTTCAGCGCCCCCATGGCATTATGCATTTCAACCATGGTATCCTTATCTATGCTTTCCATCATTTTTGCCATATCTTCGTAGCCACTGCTTCTCATAATGTCAATCATATTCTTATAATCTTCATCTGTCATATTATTCATGAATTCATCCATCACTTTATAATCATTATTCTTCATGTACTTTGCTACATCTTCATATCCATTTTTTTCATTATTTTAATCATATCTTTATAACTTTTGCAATATTTATGGAAAACTCAAAGTAAAAATTTTATTAAACAGTATGCTTTCTATGTTCTTTGACTTTTAAATTCTTCTATATTTTGATATGTCTATTTAGATTGGCTAGATTTAGAGCTATTCGACTTCTTATTTACATCACAGCAATCTAATCTTTCTGACCCAAAGTTTTTTTGACTTGTTTCTCCCAGCTTTTCAAGAAAAAAAGTCGAATTTAATAATATTATGTAGAATTTTTACAAAATTTGTTTTATAATGTAAAATAAGACTTCAGTCCCATGTTCAATGGGTCATTATGACTATCAATATTGAATTAAGGAGGATTAACCTATGATATTAAAATTAATTAAAAAAGACCCACAGCAAGAACTTCATGAAATCAATAAATTAAAACAAACAATAAAACTATTAAAACAGACAAATATAAGCAAAGAAAGTACTATGTTGCTCCAAATTTACGATAATGAATTAAGCGATACGCTTAAACACTATCTATCACTATAGAGTTTTATATAAAAACTACATAAAGCTATAATCTAAAAATCTAAAATTTGATACTATTATTGTTAAAGATGTACGGATTTTAGAACTTATAAAAGGTGCTTAGGAAATTATAAAAAAAGAAATAATAAGGGGAGCATATCATAATTGAAAGATAACTCCTCTTTTATATTATCCATAGGAATAATGGGATTGTCACAATTGAAATTAATGTACTAACAAACACTATCTTTGAAGCTAGGTAATAATCATTTCCGTATTTAGCAGCTACAATTGATGAGCCTACGGCCACAGGTAAAGCAGTAGCAAGTACTGGTATGCTAAATAGTAGTCCATCAACGCTAAATATCTTTAGAATCGCTAGCACAATTAGCGGAAGTACGAGTACTCTTATTAAGCAACATAATGACACCTTGGTATCCTTAATAATAATATTTAGCTCTAAATCTCCCAGCATAGATCCAATAAAAATCATTGATAAAGGAGTAGAAATACTTCCTATTAATTTGAGTGAATCATGAATAACAGTTGGTAACTTTAGTGAAGTCAAAAAAATTCCAAAGCCAACAAAAACAGCAATAATACATGGATTCATTAATTGCTTTAATATAGAAGTTCTTTGATCATTCATTTCTCCTTTGATAGATTTTCTAAGGGGTCTACTCATCACGTTTACTCCAAATGTCCATAGAAATATATCACTTACCATATTAAATATAGCCATGTAAAATACTCCTATTTCTCCAAAGACAGTATACGCAATAGGAAAACCCATAAAACCTGCATTGGTAAATACAAATGCAAATTGAAACACATCTTTAGTAGTCCCTTCAACTTTTAAGATCTTAGGAAATATATAGGACAGCACAATGTATATTGCATTAAGACTTATGCATATTGCCAGTAGGTTACCTCCTTCTCTCAACAGTGCCTGGGAGAATTCAAAATCTCCAAAGGAAATAATAATTAGAGCAGGTAGAGATACATTTACAAGTAAATTGCTCACGTCACGATTCATATCATTGCTAATAATCTTTAATTTTTTACAGGCATAGCCCACGCCTATTAATAAAAACAAAATCATTACTTGCATTATAACCTTCATATTTATCACCTTTTTATCAAAATTATAATTATTGTAAATAGCTTTTTATCGGTTCTTTATAATTTGGAGCATTAAAATCCTTTCAGAATCTGTTTCATATTATAAAAATACTTTATATATAATCATAAAGTCAAATTGATTTAAGACAGCTAATAACATACATGTCGCTACTACCTTTTTTAAAATTTTTAATTGTAATCGATCAGCTACAAAATATACAATTCCAATACTTAATATTTCTATACAATCCAGTAGAGTTTTGACTTAGCAGAACCTATTATACATGGCGTTTGTTCTTCAGACATATCGTCCTCTCCAAAGCATTTTTAATATTTATTTGACAACAATGCACAAATTCCTTTATAGAAAATAAAAAAGAATAGGATTACTTCTACTCTTATCCATATACAGGATGGTAATTCATTGAATGAAGATTGTTTATTTTTTGTCTATCTCTAGAGGATTTTAGCATAATACTGTAGAATATGGAAATCAAATACAAATATCATTCAATAGGAGGATTTTCTTTATGAAAGGTTTAGTTTTTACTAGTCTAAATCACGTAGAACTACAAGAAGTAGAAAAACCTGTAGTTCTAAATGATACAGATGCTATTATCCATATTACATTAACAAGCATTTGTGGCAGTGATATTCATTTAGTCCATGGACATATCCCAACCACGCCTGGATATGTTCTAGGTCATGAGTATGTAGGTGTGGTTGAAGAAGTAGGAAAATCAGTAAAAAGTATCAAGGTCGGTCAAAGAGTAGCCGGCCCAGCTGCTCCTTATTGTGGTCACTGTACAAATTGTAAAGCAGGTCATATTGAACATTGTTTATACGGTGGAGTTCACGGTAGTGGTGCTGAATTTGGAAATCTCTCTGGTGCGCATAGTGAGTTTATTCGAGTACCATTTGCTAACAATGTCCTATTACCTATTCCTGATAATGTAAGCGATGAACAAGCTCTATTTGTAGGTGATATACTATCTACTGGTTTCTTCGGTGCTGAAAAGGGAAATATTTGCGTAGGAGATACTGTGGTAATCTTTGGTGCCGGTCCTGTTGGTTTAGCTGCTGTACAGTCTGCAAAGTTGTTTTCTCCTGAAAAAATTATTGTAGTAGGTCATAAAGACACATTTCGATTAGAAATGGGTGCTAAATTAGGCGCAACTCATACTATTCTTTCTTCAAAAGAAGACGTCTTAGAAAAAATTAATGAATTAAATAATGGCCGAGGTGCAGATGTCGCTATTGATGCAGCAGGATCAGAAACAACTTTACAACAAGCGGTTCGATGCGTAGGCGTCGGTGGACGTGTGTCACTAATAGCATTGTACGGACAAAGTATACCACTTCCAATGCATGAAATTTGCATGAAAAATATTCGCATTGAAATGGGTCTTGGATATCTTGGGCATATGGAACGTCTTCTTCGCATGATTCAAATCGGTAAAATTGATCTTTCACCAATAATCACTCATCGAATGCAACTAGACGATATTGAAAAGGCTTTTGAATTATTTCAAAATAGAAAAGAAAATGTTATTAAAATTGCTATAAGGCCATGATATTCTATCGCCCTGATATTGAAATGAGTAATACCTTTCCTAGTCTGCAACTAATCTTGACTAGGCCAGTAAATTGGAATCTCATATGATAGCAGCACGATCAAATGATTAAGTATGCAATAGCTCTTAGGCTCGGTACCGCAGAAATAGAAGCAATATTAAAAGATTTACTAGAAATAATTTAAAGCACCTAACTTATCAAGTTCTGGCGGAACTTAGGAAGGCAATTAAGACTTCTTTCTTTGTAAATACCTACATTCTGAAGAATTACGCAAGAAATCCACGAAGGACTTAGTGTAGTTGAAAACTGGAATTCGACTAATTCCTTTGTCTTTTGTGGAAAAGGCGAAAAAATATCTACAAACAGAATTAAAGATCGAGAAATTGCTGTGTTAAGCTTACACCTATTGCAAAATTGTCTAGTCTATATCAATATACTTATGATCCAGCAAGTGTTGATATAGAAAAAGTAGTATGACTTAATGAATCCTAAAGATTTTAGAGCACTCACATCACTTATATACTCACATATTAATTCTTACGAATATTTTAATCTTGATATGGATGGAAGAATACCAATTGAGAATATATTAACCTAGATTGTAATGTCCCTGTTTCTTGGTGTTGTTTTGAGACAAGATTCTATTAATATATCATCGGAAATGGAAAGAATAGCTTTTCATTTTTATAGTAAAAAAGTATTTGATTTAAACTTTGAGAATAAGAATAAATGGCATAAATATCCCAAAGAAAAAATATTTAAAAGATTAATACCATGAAGTCTATCGTTTTATATAGTTAAATTAAATGCAGGAATGCTCCCCCTTCCCCAATCTTGTTTTCATAATCAACCTTCTTTAGAAATTACTCTGTTTTAGCAGCCTCATATTGCTTTATTATTTTATAAAAAACATTCTTCTTCAGTCTTAACAGCTCCATAAACCGAACACCGCTCATCTGTCGAGTTTTCCATTGCATATAGTTTTCTTCAAGTGTTTTTCTTTGTTCTATTCCTAATGTATCTAAATCTATCCGTGGACGCCCCAAATGTTTACCTTTTGCTCTAGCTGCAGCTATCCTTTCTGCCTGGCACTGCTTAATTTTCTTTTGCTCTTGATCTGCAACGTAAGCAAGCAAAGATAAAAATTGGTCCTCCATGAGTTTCCCGTGATTTCCCATAGATTTGAATTTTCTGCTATCAAATAGTGTTTTATTTTCCAATACGATAGTGTCAGCCCCTATCCTCCTGGTGATATCCTTCCATCCATCAATCACTAGATTATAATTTCTGCCTAATCGATCCAAGGCATCAATATAAACATCAAATATATTATAAGCACCTATCCTTAGGATTATATATACCTTTACAAACACTATAACCCTAGTAATTTTCACAAAAACCAACCCATGAATTTTACATCCTAAAAGTATACCTTTTAAAACGCAACTTATTCTTTTATAATAATAGTTTTATGGAATTTTTCAAAAATAGGCCATTAGTTATCTATCGCCATGCAAATTATATTTTTAAAAAATCATGAGCCAATAGAAGTTTTTTCTTCAACTGGCTCATGATCTATTTTGACTAGCAATTGTCTTCTAGTCTTTCCATTCTTGTTAAATGATACTAAGTTTAAATATTTACAACGATATAAAATTATAACCTAACTTTAATGCTTCCGAATTAAGGGCTTCATATTTTTCTTTCCCTTTTTTTCTAAACATAGCATTCATTCCATTTAATGCTTCTTCTTCAGTAAAATATCCAGTTTTTTTTACAATTACTCCTGCCATGATGATATTTGCCCCTAATGGATGATTTAATTCTTTTGCCATCGTTATGCAAGGAACTTGAATTACTTTAATATCATTTCTTTTGCTTATAGATGGATCTATCATATCCGTATTTATTACTACTGTTCCCCCTGGTTTTACTAAAGGAAAAAATTTATTAAATGACGGAGTATTCATGGCCAATAGGATATCTGGTTCTTCTTGTGACGGATTATATACATAATCTTCACCGAATTTTACTGTACAGTTCGCAGTTCCACCTCTCATGGCTGAACCGTATTGAGGTATCCATGTTGCATGATAACCTTTGAAAACAGCCATCTCTGCCATCAATAATCCCACAGTAAGAACTCCTTGTCCGCCATAGCCAGCAAAAACGATTTCTTTCATTTATTTCACCTCCTTGGTTTTAAATTCACCTAATGGAAAGTATGGAATAAGTTCTTCTACTATTCTACCTATAGCTTCAGGAGCTGTTTGCCCCCAATTCGTTGGGCATGGAGAAAGTACTTCTACTACTGAATATCCCTCCCCATTTTTTTGTACTTCTAATGCATTTTTAATATATGCTTTTGTTTTGTTTATTTGAGCAGGTGTGTGTACACTTCCTCTAGCTGCATATGCTGCATTAAATTGAGTGGCTACTAATTCTGGGAACTTTATTGGTAGTCCTGTTACACCACAATCTCTACCATAGGGTGTGGTAGTTGTTTTTTGCCCCGGCATGGTGGTATTGCTCATTTGCCCACCGGTCATACCGTAGTTTGTATTATTGATGATAATTGTAGTAAATTTCTCATTTCTATAGGCCGCACTCGTAGTTTCTGCAAGGCCTATACTATAAGCATCTCCATCACCTTGATAGGCTATCACAATATTGTCTGGATTTACTCTTTTCATTGCTGTACATACAGCACCTGCACGTCCGTGAGAGCAGTGTAATCGATCTGCTTCTATTCCTCCACCCAAAAGGCTTGAACATCCAACGCCAATACCAAATATTACATTTTTATCTTGTTCTAGTTCTTCAAGACATTCTGCAATAAGTCTAGCTACAATACCATGCCCACACCCAGGACAAAAACTCATAGGTCTATCTACTAATTCGGGAACTTTTCTTGCCTTTGCCATCTTAGTACACCTCCTTCATTTCACCTGCAAGTACTTTATAAAAGTCTTCCTTAATTGCTTTCATTGCAGGAATGCCAAATACATGGGGTTTACAATATACTGGTTTATTACCTTCTATTAATTTTTTTACAGTCAATGCAACATCATCCACCAATTGTCCAGTAGCATTCGATTCTACTGAAATAAATCCTTTTACATTTGGATTCACTTTTTCAAAGGCTTTTTCTGGGAAAGGCCATGCTGTTATGGCTCTAATCAATCCTACTTTAAATCCTTCAACTCTTAATTGTTCTACTGCTCCTTTCGTTGATCTTCCTGGTAATCCATAGGATACAAATACATAATCTGCATCTTCTAGATATCTATCTTCCCATCTTTGTTCATTGGCTTTCACGGTATTGTATTTTTCATTTAGCTCTACAGATTCTTTCATACTATCTCTATCAAATATACCTATTTTTTTATTCGTATATTTTCCGTCAAATCCCCATGGGAACCTTTTTACTTCTTGCATTTCAGGGAATTCGCAAGGTTCCATCATTTGACCTAAGGCACCTTCTGTCATAAGCACAGATACCATTCTATATTTCTCTGCTAAATCAAAAGCCAAAACTGTCAGGTCCACAGCCTCTTGGATACTACTTGGACATAATACAATACATCTGTAGTCTCCATTTCCCCCACCTCTAGTTTCTCTTAAATAGTCGCATTGTGCTGATAAAAGCGTTCCTATACCATTTCCATATCTAACCACATTAACAACTACAGCTGGTAGCTGTTCATCTGTAAGCGTAGTCATACCTTCTTGTTTTAAGCTAATTCCAGGCCCTGATGATGCTGTTATCGCTCTAACACCACATGCTGAACCGCCTATTATCATATTGATCCCTGCGATTTCAGATTCTGCTTGGATAAAAGTGCCTCCTACTTCATTCATTCTCCAAGACATATATTCCATAATCTCCGTAGAAGGAGTAATCGGATAACCTGCGTAAAGTCTAGCACCTGCTCTTATAGCAGCCTCTGCTATAGCTTCATTTCCTTTAATCATATCTGCCATTTTCTTTTCCTCCTTTATTCATTACTTATCTCCTAAAACTTCATAGACGCCATCTGGGCATACTGTATAGCAAATACCACATGCAATGCATTTTTCATGATCAATAACTGTATATCTATACCCACCACCATTTATATCTTCACCAAATGATATCGCTTTCTTTGGGCAAGCTACTACACAAAGTTCACATTGCTTGCACCTTTCTGACTTTGTTTTTACTCTTTCCATTACTTTCCCTCCTTTTTCCCACTCAAATATATTTATAGAAAAGAATAAGCTCTGCTGTTTTAAATGGCTTCCTTTAAAAGCTTTCCTAATATTTTGATACCCTCTACTATTTTTTCATTTTCCATGGTTGAGAAGTTTATACGCATTGAACTTTCACAATCTCCTTGCGGATAAAAGGATCCACCTGGTACAAAGGCTACTTTATTTTCTATTGCTTTTTTAAGTAATTCTCTTGTATTTATATGGGAGGGCAACTCTACCCAAATAAACATACCACCCTCTGGATAATCGTATTTTGCTTCTTTAGGAAATTCTTCTCTAATCGTCTTCAGCATTAAATCTCTACGTTCTTTATATGCTTTTTTAATCTTATCTAAATGTGCATCAAGATCATTATTCGTTAAATACTCATCTACTTGCATTTGTGCTAATTCAGCGGATTGTAAGTCTGACCCATTTTTTAAAAGTTCATATTTAAGAATGATATCCTTATCTGCACATATCCAGCCTACCCTTAAACCAGGAGATAAAATTTTAGAGAAGGACCCTAAATGAATTGCTCTACCTTCTGTATCTAAGGATTTTATAGAGGGAACACGCTCTCCCTCAAATCTTACTTCCCCATAAGCATTGTCTTCAATGATTGGTAGATCGTATTTATTAGCGATTTCTACAAGTTTTTTTCGTCTTTCTAAGGACCACGTTCTACCTGTAGGATTTTGAAAGTTAGGGATTACATAGATCATCTTTGCTTTTGGTGTTTTTTTCAATATGTTTTCTAATTCATCCATAAACATTCCCTTATCGTCACCATTTACACCTATGTAGCTGGTTTCAAAGGGTTTAAAGGCAGCCAATGCTCCAAGATAACTTGGGTTTTCTGTAATTATTACATCTCCTTGATTTAATAAAAGCATCGTACTAAGGGTTATCGCCTGTTGTGAGCCTGTTGTGATAGCTATATTATCTATCGTAGCTTTAACCCCTTCTCTTGCCATAAGTCCAACAATCTTTTCTCTTAAAGATATTCTACCTAAAGTAAGTCCATATTGTAGCGCAACGCCTGGGTTTTCCTTTAAAATCTTATCTGTTGCCTCTCTTATTGCTTCTACTGGAAAAAGCTTTGGATCAGGTAATCCACCCGCAAAAGATATGGTTCCTGGATTTGCAGCGATCATCTTCATAACCTCACGAATATCTGACGGCTTTAATTCAGCCATACGATTAGAAAATTTCATTTTTATCCCCCCTAATGTTACTTATATATTTGAAGCCAAACATGCTAGTGCTATGGAATTCACTTTTATCTCTGCAGTATCTGACCTTGAACCTAGTATTACTGGATTTGAGCCTCCAAGGATTATTCCAGCCCATTTCGCCTTATTAAAGTGTAACCAAGATTTCCCTAAGACATTTCCTGTCTCTATATTTGGAAATATCAATAAATCTACATCCCCTGAAACTTTGCTATCAATCCCCTTATGTTGTGCCGCATGACTGTCAACGGCCACATCGAAGGCTATGGGGCCTTCAATAATGCATTTTGGAATCTCTCCCTTAGCCACCAAGTCTACAAGACCTGCCGCATCTACAGTCGATGATACCTTCGGGTCTATCATTTCATTCGCTGTCAAAGCAGCTACTTTAGGCATATCAAATCCTATCCCTTGTAAAGCCAATAAGGCATTTGTTAATATATCTTTTTTTTGTTCTAAGGTTGGACTAACATTTACGCCACTGTCAGTACAATAAAGTAACTTATGATATTCTGGTAATTCATATACTGCCAGTAAGGAGAGTAATCTACCCGTCCTTAGACCATGTTCCTTATTTAGTACCGCTCTCATATATAAACTGGTATTTACAAAACCTTTCATAAGTACCTTAGCACCACCTGATTTCACCACTTTCACCGCTTCTAAAGCTGCTTGTTCAGGATTTTCATTGTGAATGATTGCATAATTCGTTAATCCTATTGTTTTCGCTACTTTTTCAATTTTCTCTTTGTTTCCTACTAATATGGATTCTATAAAACCCATATCCGTAGCCATCTTTATTGCTTTTAACAATTCTTCATCGTCTGCAGCAGCTACACATACTTTAGATATCCCTAGTTGTTGTACTTTTTGGATTAAGTTATCAAAGCTTTTTAACATTTTTACACCTCCTATTATTCATATATTTTTGCTTCTTCCTCACCATTTAGTACCCTTAAGGCTCCTAAGGCTAAGGCTTCCATTTCCATTTCCCCTGGTATAATTTCTACATCAGCTAAATAAGAGACTCTCTTCGTTACTTCAGAGGTCACCAAATCTGAATGAGCTATCCCACCAGTTAAGATAATTTTATCTACCTTACCATAAAGTGAAGCTCCATACATGGCAATTTCCTTAGCTATTTGATATATAAATGCATCCATGATAAGCTTAGCCTTTGAATCTCCGTTTTTTATTCTCTTTTCTATTTCAATTATGTCTTTTGTTCCTAAATAATCATACATTCCACCAATATTGCTCACCTTGTTCACCATTTCAGCTTGAGTGTATTTACCAGAGTAACACAGTTTAATAAGTGGATAAGTAAGGATTCCACCGCTTCTTTCTGGAGAAAAAGGTCCATCTGATCTTCCGCCACTGCCATCAATCATCTTGCCTTTGTTATGTGCTACTATGGAGATACCTGAACCTAGATGGGCAACAATGAAATTATAATCTTCATATTTCCCACCCATTTTTTCTGCCACTTTTCTACAAACGGCTTTGTGATTTAGAGAATGTAACCAACTGGCCTTTTCAATATCTGATAAACCTGTAATTCTAGATATGTCTTGAAACTCATCTACGGAAACTGGATCTACTACAAAAGCAGGAACACCTATTTCATCTGCTACATTTTTTGCCAGTACTGAACCTAGATTGCTGGCATGTTCTCCATTTATGGCATTTCGCAAATCTTCTATCATTCTGTCATTTACCCTATAGGTTCCACCAGATATAGGTTTCATCAGCCCTCCTCTCCCTACAACACAGTGAAAGGTTTCTTTGGGGAAGTTATTTTGCTTCAGAGTATTAAGAATCCATTCCTTCCTATAACCATATTGCTCAAATACAGTTTTAAAATCATTTAAATCCCCTTGGGTATGGCTTATGTTCTTTTTATATACTTCCTTTTTGTCCTCGAATACTGATATCTTCGTTGAAGTCCCACCTGGATTAATCACTAAAATTCTCATAGAAACCCCCTTTTGTTTTAGGAACATCGTTCCGGAATCTAGTTATAAAAAATAGGCATAACCTATTTCCTATTGTTTACCCTAATTGCTTAACAACATTCGTAATCTTATTTGCGGTTTGGACTACTGAATCAATCTTTTGATTTAAGTCTTCTCTTTTTATTCTAGCCGTAGGCCCAGACATGCTTATCGCTGCAACAGCATTGCCATGCTGATCTAATATGGGTGCTCCAATACAGAATAATCCAATTTCTTGTTCCTCATTGTCAATTGCGTATCCTTGTTCCCTTATTTTTTCCAATTCATTAATCAATTGATTTTTATCTACTACCGTATTTTCTGTATATTTTTTTAACTTGTTATGAAATAGCCTATCTAAATTTATGTCCTTAGAGAATGCCAGTAGACATTTACCTACTGATGATACATGGGCATCAGAACTAGCGCCAACATTTGGATTTACAGAAAGCACTTTCATGGTGTCGCTTTCCTTAAGTACTACAATGGTCTTATAACCATCTTGTGTATCCTTGTCTAGAATAGACACATTTACAACCTCTTGAAATTCATCAAAAAGCTTCTTTGCATAGGGCCTGATGAGTTGAACCAAGGACAATCTTTCACCTACCAGTAAACCCATGGCATAAATTTTTAGACCTAACCAATACTTTCCATTTTCTTTATTTTGATGGACAAAACCTTTATGCTCTAAAGTGGTTAACATTCTATGTACAGAACTCTTAGGAAAACCTAATTCTCTACTAATATCAGAAATTCCCACTTCTTCTCCAGCGTCATATAATAACAGTAATAGATCTAAGGCTCGATCTACGGCAACAACTTTTTCCGACATTTTCTTCTCCTTTTCTTTATTAACCTATACTATATAATTATCCACTTCAATTATTATTCTATCTTTGTCATTGATAGTCGTCAATGATAAATTTAATTTATTTTTTATTTTCTGAATATTTTTGTCTATGCATCAAAGCTAAAAATTTTTATCCCTTTTTTGCTTTTATCAAATATAAAAGTTGTTATAAAAGCAAGGACTAAGAGACTACCAGATACTAAATAGGCTGTGTTATAATTTCCTATCATATCAAATATCGCTGCTCCTGTCATAGGACCTATAACACCACCAAATCCCCACGCTGTAAACATAAGACCAAAGTTCATACCAAAATTTTTCATTCCATATACATCAGCAATCGTAGCAGGGAAAACTGAAAATGTAGCTCCATAGCATAATCCTGCAATGGCTGCACCTATGGCCAATAATCCAACATTATTGTATTGACTAAACCAAAACATATTGACCCCTTGCATTACAAATATTATTCTCATCAAACTACTTCTTCCAATTTTATCAGATATTGTTCCACCTAAAAATCTTCCTAAAGTATTAAAGATTGCCAACAATATTACTAATATAAATCCACCTTCCCATTTTGCCTGAACCTTTGCAATATTTGAAATATGCCCTATGATCATAAGTCCAGCTGATGATGATAGACCTAACATCATCCATACCATATAGAATTGTTTTGTCTTTAACATCTCTTTCCAAGTAAAACCTTGATTAGATAAAAAACCCTTTTGAGATTTTATATCATGTTCTTCAGGTGGATTTTTCAAAAATTGTGCTAGAAAAACCGATATACATAATGCTATACAACCTATAACGATAAAAGTTTTAGAAATACTTTGCGTCTTAATTAAATAATTTGCTAGTGGAGAATAAAGCATCGATGATACACTAACCCCTCCTACAACAATACCCGTTATCATCCCCTTCTTCTCAGGTGGAAACCATTTTACTGCAGGGGGTGTCGTTGTTACATTTAATATTCCAATTCCACAACCTGAAATGATTCCCATACTCAAAATTAACATCTTAGGACTTAAAGTAAGTCCAGAAAGAATCAACCCAAAACCCATTAAAAAACCTCCTATGGTACCAATCATTCGAGGTCCTTTCTTATCTTGGATGTCTCCAAATATAACCATAGCAATGACAAAGGAAATCGTAGCTACCGTATAGGGCAAAGAAGCTTCCTTGCTGGTCCAATTTAATTGTTCCACCAACGCTTTGCTAATGACACCCCAAATATACAATATTCCACAAACAAGCGTCATTCCAGTAGAAGCCCCTAAAACTACATACCTTTTGTTTTTTTCTTTCATATGTTCACCCCTTAAATCAATATTTAAATATATTGCTATAGTACTGGCAAATATTTTAGTAACTAAAATTACCTTAAAAGGTTTTACAGCTTAAACCCTCTTGAACAAAATATTTATAAAGATTTTAAAATTTATGGAATATATAAATAATTTTAAAAATAGATTGACAATTCAGAATAATTCTATTATAATTTGGGTACAATCCTCATTTTCGGAACAGCGTTCTGTTTTATTATTTTTATAACTATATTATACAAAGGGAGTGATCGTATGTCAACAAACAAACCATAATCAAACACACCATAAGAAATTAGTGACGTTTTTGATGGTGGGGATTTAATAGTAAGGTTTAGACAATATCACGAGTAGCGAAATGTGGCCACCACAAATATCTACTTTAAAAATTGAAGGTTCTAGAAGACTAAAATTGCTAGACGTCGATATGCAGATAATTTGAGTAGGGACTTTGTCTGATTTTATAGAACATCTATTTTGCATTTAGCTTTCTTACTTATGCAGTTTCTATAATATCCTAAAAATAAGGATAATTTTGTACGGTTCTCACAATCTTTATAAAAAATTATCAAAGGGAGGAAGAGAATGACAAACAGTATATTAAATCATTTACAGCCAGCAAAAGTATTTGAATATTTCCAAAAAATTTCTGAAATTCCAAGAGGTTCAGGAAATGAAAGGGCAATCAGTGATTTCTTGATAGAATTTTCTAAAAAACATCATCTCTATCATATTCGAGATAATGCATTAAATATTATTATAAAGAAAAGAGCATCTCCAGGATATGAAAACAAACCGATAGTTGTTCTTCAGGGCCATATGGATATGGTTTGCGAAAAAAATGAAGGTACAATTCATGATTTTGAAAAAGAACCAATCAAATTGAGAATTGTAGATGATATGATTTACGCCACTGGAACAACACTTGGAGCAGATAATGGTGTAGCAGTTGCGATGGGATTGGCGCTTCTTTCTTCAAACGAGATTACACACCCGGCGATAGAATTAATTCTTACGACTGATGAAGAGCGAGGAATGGCAGGAGCCATGCAACTTGATCCTAAAAATATAGATGGAAGAATTCTTATTAACCTAGATTCTGCAGAAGAAGGAGTATTTACTGTAGGTTGTGCAGGAGGACCCACTGTAAAAACAAACATACCTATTATCTGGAATGATTCGACTAGCAATTTGCTTCCTCACATAATAAAAATCAGAGGATTAAAGGGCGGCCATTCGGGAGAAGACATTCATAGAGGACGAGCAAATGTACATAAACTGATGGGACGAATTCTAATGGCTCTCAATTCTGAAGTTGAATTTAGTATTGCTTCTATTAATGGCGGGATGAAATATAATGCAATTCCACGGGAAGCGAGTTGTACAATATTATTAAAATCAGACGATAAAATAAAAGCATATAAAAAGGTTATTGAGTATGAAAATATATTTAAATATGAATTTAGGGTAGCTGATCCAAATATCGAGATTAGCTTCGAAGCCATAGTAGAAGAAATTCCAAAAGTATTTTCAACAGAGACTAAGAATAAAATTATGAACTACTTGTATCTTATAGATAATGGAATCAACTCTATGAGTATGGATATTCACGGATTAGTTGAAAGCTCGGTAAATCTTGGTGTAGTGACGACTAAACTTAATGAAGTGGAATTTTTAAGTTTAATTAGAAGTTCTGTAAAAAGTCTGTATATAGAAATGTTCCAGCGAATAGAGGCTTTTACAAAAATTATTGGAGCAGAAGTTGAAATGGTATCAAATTGTCCTTTATGGCAATATAATTCCAATTCAAAAATCAGAACAATATTCGAAAAAGTTTATACAAAAATGTACGGCCAAATGCCTGAAATAACTATCCTTCATGCAGGACTTGAATGTGGTATATTTGAGGAAAAATTCAATGGAGAAATGGATATGATTTCCTTTGGTCCAAATATGTATGAATTGCACACGCCAGAGGAACATTTAAGTATTTCGTCAATACAAAGATCATGGGACTTTCTTCTACAAGTTTTAAAGGAAATAAAATAGGTCATTTATTTATAAAAATTACTACACAAGGTAAATTTCAGCTTTGGATTAGCATAATAAGCTACCAATAAGTTTTTTGCATATACTTTTTTCCAAATAAAGTAAAGTATTTTTTTTAAATGTTTCCACTAATATTATTTCCATCGTACAATAGGTAATCTAATACTATAAATTTAAAGGGAGTGACAATCTATGGAATCAAATACAAGAAACCAAAAAACAAAAAAATGGAAATTTTCTATGCCACATAGCTATATAGTCATTGGAATGATTATTGTATTTGCAATGATATTGACCTACATTATACCAGCAGGAGAATATGATAGAATAACAGATCCCGTTACTGGTAGAAACATTGTTTCGCCCGACAGCTTCCATTTTGTTGAGCAATCTCCTGTCAGTATTTTTCAAATGTTTAAGGCAATCATGTCAGGGATGGTAGATGCTGCAGATATTATTTTTTTCGTTTTCTTTTCCTATGCTTTTATGTCAATGCTAATACACGTCGGCGCTTTCAATGCTGGAATCGGAGCTTTACTGAATAAAATAAAGGGAAAGGAAAAATTTATTATTCCTGTTCTGATGTTAGCGTTTGGAGCAATGGGAGCTTCTTTTGGTATGTATGAAGAGGCCTACGGATTTGTTCCCCTTGTTATGAGCATAACAATTGCCATGGGATACGATGGCCTTGTAGGGGCAGTTATTGTTTTTGTAGGCGTAGCAACAGGATTTGCTGCAGCTGTAATCAATCCATATACCATCGCTATTGCTCAGGGAATTGCTGAATTACCAGTATTTTCAGGCTTTGGCTTGCGAATTATTATTTGGATATGCTTTATGACTCTCGTTATTTGGTACACTATGAGGTATGCAGATAAAGTCAAAAAAGATCCAACAAAGAGCGCTGTATACGGAATATCCTTCCCGTTCCTTTCTGAGCTATCCCATGATGAATTATTGGAACAAGAATTTACTAGTATTCATAAAGTTAGCCTTACTTTATTTGCTTTCACACTCATACTACTCGTATATGGAACAATGAAATTTGGCTGGTATTTGGAAGAACTGGCTGGTTTGTTTATTATTATGATGTTTGTTATCGGACTTGTGAACAAACAATCGCTAGGACAAATCTGTGATATCTTTATAGAATCAAGTAAAAATATACTATTTGGTGCTTTAATTATCGGAATTGCCCGCACTGTACTCATTGTATTGCAGAACGGTCAAATTATTGATACCGTTGCTTACTATATGTCTTCTGCATTAACACATGTTCCTACCGTTTTTACTGCACAAGCAATGCTTGTTTTTCAAAATCTAATTAATTTCTTTATTCCTTCAGGAAGTGGGCAAGCCGCTACATCTATGCCTATTATGACACCATTAGCAGACATTCTTGGCATAAACAGACAAATAGCAGTTTTAGCATTCCAATTTGGAGATGGATTTTCAAATTTATTTTGGCCTACACAAGTTGCCATTGAATGCGGCATAGCAGGTATCCCCCTTGCGAAATGGTATAAATATTTTGGACCACTTTTCTTATGTATGTTTATTTTACAAATGATTTTTATAGCAATAGCTGTCGGAATTAATTATGGACCTTATTAAATACTAGATGCATTTATTATGACCCAAGCAGTCCCAAAAGAGCAAAATATCAATTAGTAATCCCACTAACTAGAGACCATAACAAAACTAAGCTTAAAAGCTGCTAAATTCATAAAATGAAGAATAATATTTAAATCCAAATCCATATTAAACTTTTTACTCAAATTCTTGTAGATAAGTAAACGTCAACTCTAGTCCATATTTTCATTCATCAAACTTCATGATGTTCGTCAAATAGTCCTCACTAAATCACAAGATGAGGACTATTTGACGCTGGTTTTTCTTAAACCTCTACTTCTTGTGGAAGCTTTTCAAGCGTAATACCTGTATATCCGTAGAATATAGCTATCAAAGGATTTATTATACAAAGAAATGCAAAGGGTGCATATACAAATGGGTACACACCCAAAGATGTATACATGAAAGCACCACAGGTAGACCATGGAATCAACGGAGATGTTAAAGTTCCTGCATCCTCTAATGTCCTTGACAGATTTTTAGGATGCAGACCTAAATCAGCATAAATATTCTTGTACATTCTTCCTGGAATAACCATAGAAAGATATTGTTCACCTGTCACTAAAACAGTGGCGATGCAAGTAAGTACAGTTGCTAAGATAAGATTTCCTGTATTATTTGCAAATAATACTATCTTTGACGCGATGGCATTAAGCATACCTGATTTTTCCATGATCCCTCCAAAGCACATAGCAATTAATACAAGGGACAATGTCCACATCATACTGTCTAATCCACCACGGGTCAGTAAACTATCAATCACTTCATTACCTGTTTCTGATACATATCCATAATGAGTTGCTTCAATAATTTGTGACATTCCTACTCCCTGAAAAATAAAAGCAAATATTCCACCTAATACCGTTCCTCCAATAAGCCCTGGTATAGCTGGCGCCTTTAAAACCACCATCACTATTACTAAAATAGGTGGAATCAGTAACAATGGAGATATTACAAATTGGCTAGACAAGGCATTTAATATACTATTTATTGATGTTGTATCAAGTGTCTTGCTTCCATATTTTATTCCTAATATCCCATATAAAATTAAGGAAATAACATAACTTGGACCAGTAGTATAGATCATGTGTCTGATATGTTCGAATAATGTGGTTCCTGCCATCGCAGGTGCCAAATTCGTAGTGTCTGATAATGGTGACATTTTATCTCCGAAATAGGCTCCAGAAATAATGGCACCAGCAACCATCGGAAGAGGAATACCTAGACCCTGTCCCATACCTATGAGAGCTATACCCACTGTTCCTGCAGTAGTCCAAGAACTACCTGTTGCTAAAGCTACCATACTGCAAATCAAACAAGCTGCAACTAAAAACACTTTAGGGGAAATTATTTTTAGTCCATAATAAATCATTGTAGGTACAGTACCTGAAAGTATCCAAGTACCTATAATCATACCTATAATCCCAACAATTAGTACTGCTTGCATCGAATCCCTAATTGTTTCTATCATACCATTTTCTAAGTCAGCCCATTTTTGACCAGATGCTACTGCAATCATTGCCGCCACTGCAGCTGCTGCAAGAATTGGTATATGTGGATCACCACCAAAATATTTAAGCGTGCTTACTAATGCTACAATCAAGAAAATAACAGGAATCATTGCTTTGGCAAAACATACTTGTTTAATCTTTGTTTCCATAGCTTAAAACGCCCCCTCTTTTTAATAAATGGTTTGCTTCATCGAAACACATTCACTTTATTGCTTTATAAAACTCCCCTCCTTTTTTAATACATTTTTTCAACAACTACTTGGCAAATGATGTCTTGAGTTCTCTCAGTCGTCCTTTATCTCAATACCTTCCGTCGGGGGTTAGTAGTTGTTTTTCAGTAATTTTTGTGTACATGTTTAATCCTTTTTAAATTTGCTAATATTATTCATTCGCGATGTAGCAATGATTAATCTTAAATTTTTAGTTCCTCATATAAGAACATTGTTCCTTTGATTACCTAAAAAAAAGATACTTTGTTAATTTTCAAATGCTTTACCAACCCTTTGCTACTTCTAATACCTTATCTGGAATATTCCCATTAAGATATTCCGTCATAGCTTCTTCTATTATCTCTAATGCAGTGTCTATCTCTTTTTTTGTAATGTTAAGAGGTGGTTGAATTCTTAATACACTATTTGCAAAGAACGTAAGTATTAGTCCCTTTTCCCAGCAACGATAGCAGATTTTAGCAGCTGCCTCATAGTTTCGTTCTTTTGTTTCTTTATTTTTAATTAAGTCTACTCCTATTGATAATCCCAACCCTCGTACATCTCCTATAATAGAATATTTGTCTTTCATTTTTAGAAAGCTTTCTTTTACATATGCCCCTGTTTTTCTTGTATATTCTAAGAGATTCTCTTCTTCTATAACTTGTATCGTTGCTAAAGCTGCTTTACAGGTTATAGGATTTCCAGACATTGTAAACAAATGTGCTGGATCTTCTAAGGATTTCATAATTTTGTCTCTTCCTGCAATAGCACTTAAAGGCATGCCGGAGGCTATTCCTTTACCCATTGCAATGATGTCTGGTACAATATTATAGTTCTCAATTCCAAACCATTTTCCCGTCCTTCCAAATCCTTGTTGCACTTCATCACTTATAAAAAGTATTTTATTTTCTTTGCAAACATTATATAGTTCATCCATATATTTTTGTGGTGGAATAACAAGTCCCGCATCTCCTGCGATAGGTTCTACTATTATTCCACCTACTTCTTCTGGGGGTAAAAAGCTTTTAAAATTAATTTTTAATTGTTCTAAACACTCTAGGTTGCAGTTTTCTTCATTTTTACCAAAAACACATCGGTAACAATCTGGATAATTGGCGTGAAAGATGTCCGGGAGTAATGGTCCTATTTTTCTTCTCATATTTAAGCTTACTGTAGATACTGAAATAGCACCATAGGTTGATCCATGGTAAGATTGTGTGAATGAAATGATTTTATTTCTTCCAGTGTATGCTCTAGCCAGCTTAATAACCCCATCTAGAGCATCCGATCCTGAAAGTCCAAAGGCAACCTTCTTTTTATATTTTCCTGGTGTAATTGTAATAAGCTTTTTAGCTAAATCAACTTGTTCTTCTAGATACATATAACCAGGAGTATAATGGATAAGTTCCTTTGTTTGATCGATAATCGCTTGAACTACTTTGGGGTGGCAACTTCCAACGTTTAAAACAGCAGCACTTGAAAGAAAATCAATATATTTGTTTCCATCAGCATCTTCAACAATTGAGCCATGACCTTTTTTTACTACTAAAGGATAATAGGAAGATCTAGTAAATTTTGGAATAACCCTAATATCCTCTTCTACAACCTTCATGCAATTTTCTATTTTTCTCATGTTAAACCTCCACCTTAGATATATTTCATTTTTATTGATGCTTTTGTAAATGATACTTCTCTCTTATCAAGTAAGCTATTTTCTTTTTTTATAATTTATCAATTATTTTTTATCAACTTTACAGTTCTCTTAGTAGGAACATTGTTCCTTTACTTGCCCAAAAATAATATTTTATTTTGCCTAAATAAGACCAATAAAATATTGTTTTGCCTACACAACTTTTAAAAATCATATGACTAAATGTACATTATTCCACCTGAGTCTAATAAAATATTTCGTTACCACTGCTAAATAATTGACATATATTATATTTTTATTTTATTATTTTTATTATATTCATAATATTCAATTATATCATTCTATTTTTATTTCTTTCTCTTTAAAATAAATGATTTTTATATGGAAATACTATGACGATTTTTCCTACAAGAATTTCTCATTATTTATAATCCTTTTGATTTATTTGAGATTTTATGAGATAATGTTTCTAAAATATTAGAATAGCGAGGGAAATATTTTGAGTAAAGATAAGGATACAATTAATTCAATCGATCGGGCTTTAAATATCCTCCTTTTATTATATGATGTACAAAAAGAATTAGGTGTTACTGAAATTGGAAGACATCTAGGATTATATAAAAGTACAGTTCATAGAACATTGGCTGCCCTTGAGAACAAAGGATTCGTACAACAAAATCCTGAAAATGGTAAATATTGGTTAGGCATGAAAATCTACGCCCTTGGCATGGTTGTTGGAGAAAAAATGTCATTAAAGCATCTTATTAAACCCTATGCTACTGAGTTATCGCAGAAATTTAATGAAGCAGTAAATGTTTCAATACTTGATACGAATGCACAAGATTATCCAAAAACCATCCTAATCTTAAAAGAAGAAGGTTCAACGCGTTTACAGGTAAACCCCTCCGTAGGATCAAGTAGTGAGAGTCATTGTTCAGCTGTAGGCAAATGTTTATTGGCCTTTTCCCCAAAAGAAGCTTTGGAAAAGCTTGAAGGAAAAGAATTTCCAATATATACGAAAAATACAATAGGTAATTGGGAACAATTAGTAAAGCAATTAGAAGTTATTAGATTAGAAGGATATGCCATCGACAACGAAGAACTCGAAATTGGTTTAACTTGTGTAGCAGCTCCTATTTTCGATAAAGATAACAAAGCAATTGCTTCGATAAGTATATCAGGCCCAACATCCAGAATTCACTCTAGTGATATTGATAAAATCATTAAGGAAGTAAAAATGACTGCTTATAAAATTTCAAGTTTAATGAAATAGGACTTTGTACTAATTGGAAAAATTACTATAGCATATTCTTGCCCCACAAAAAACAACTGAGAAAAAATTCTCAGTTGTTTTTTATCGACAAATCAACTTTGTAAATATTTTACAAAACCGTCCCCAACTCACCTTGCAATAATTTTCAAATAGTCCTCCTAAGCAAGAACCCATAAAGACTATAGCCAATAACAAGAAGAAAAATAATTATGCACTTCCATTGTCAAAATAGGAACTTTCCCTAAGTTTTTACAATTCTATGATACTCGTAATTATGTACGTCAAGTACTAGGAGGACAGGTTCTTCGTACTGCTAATAGGAAAATCTATATTAGTATTAATGACTTGCCTAAAGATCATGAATACTTCTTTTATCAAGATCGCATGAATATGAATCATGATGTTGATATAATGCCAAGCCACAAGATTATTAAGCAGCATCAGGATAAAACCAATAGTGATTATTGTAGCGAGTCAAAGTCAAATCCAGTAAAAGGACTTCAAGATAGAACTGTAGACAATACAAATATAGCTAGAGTACCAGAGGTAGGTCACAGTTTGATTGATAAAGTAATTGATGCTTTTACAGAATAGCATAAAAATACTTGTACATACTAATTCAGAGAAGTTTATTTAATCATGAAAGAGAGGTTACTATAATGGGAAATAAGATGGTAGAAGGGCTATCAGCGATGAACACCTCATCATTACAAGTTACTCCAGATATATTGCTAATGAATTTTACAATTGTTAATGCTACTTTAGTGGGTACTGCTGATAACTATATTCTTGTAGATACTGGGCTTGAAAATTCAGCAGAGTTTATATTGCAATGTATTAAAAACAAGTTTGCTAAAAATAGTAAACCAAAGGCAATTGTTCTTACACATGGGCACTTTGACCATGTAGGATCAGTTATAAAGTTATGTGAATTATGGAATATTCCCGTATATATTCATCAATTAGAAATACCTTATGTAACAGGAAAAAAAGACTACCCTGTGGGAGATCCTACGGTTGACAAAGGTATGGTAGCAAAATTATCTCCATCCTTCCCACATACAAGTATTGATATAACTACTCATGTAGCAGCACTGCCTGAGGATGGAAGTGTACCTAGAATGCCTGAGTGGAAATGGATACACACTCCTGGACATACAGAAGGTCAGGTTTCACTATTCCGTGAAAAGGACCGTGTACTTATTGTCGCAGATGCTTTTTCTACTACAAAACAGGAATCTTTAATGTCTGTAATGACGCATAAGGAGCGGATAAGCGGCCCTCCAAAGTATTTAACCACAGATTGGAAAGCAGCAGAAAATTCAGTAAAAATTCTTAGAGATTTAAAACCAAACCTAGCAATACCAAGTCATGGTGAACCTATGAAGGGCAAAGAACTTACTAGACATTTAGATATGCTGGTTAATAATTTTGATGAAATTGCTGTGCCTGATCAAGGAGTTTTTGTTACTAAATAATAATTAATAACTTTAGTTCTTAAAGATTTTAAAATAGCGGTGAAAATGCATAAATTTTCAAAGTAAGTCAAATGGCTTCCCTTAATTCGTCTTTGATTATCATTCTACAATAACATATACCAAATTGTACCACTGTATATACAGATTCTTTATAGCTTAGCGGGGTGAATTATTAAAAAATCATGTATTTTATTTCTTAGCGTGGGTTTTATCGGACAACGTTGGCGCTATCCCTACTAGATATTTTTTATTCATAGTCCACTCTTCTACCATAAAAAAATTTCAGTGCAACGAAATATGAATTTTGTTGCATGAGTAAAGCCCTTGGTGCGATCCAAAGGTTTTTTATTATGATACAAAATAACATTTTGTTACTTACAAAACTCTTGTGGTCTAGGAGTTTTTATTATATGGTAAAATGAGTATTATACAGTTGTAAAATATTATGATTTAAAGGAGGTATTTAAATGAAAATACTTGAAATTGAATGGAAACATCTTGATGTAGAAGGGGAAACTTGTAACCGTTGTTATGATACAGGCGAGAATTTAGTTCAAGAAGTAAAAAGATTAAACAGAGCTTTACAACCAAGGGGTATTGAGGTTGTATTAATTGAGACTAAGCTTGATGATTCTCAAATTTCTCAATCAAATGTTATTCTATTGAATGGAGTTCCTGTTGAAGAAATTCTGAATATACAGGTGTCAGAGAATTACTGTGATTCCTGTTCAACTTTGCTAGGAGCTAAAACTTACTGTCGAACAATAACATATGACGGTAATGAATATGAGGATATTCCCGCAAAAGCCATTCGTCATGCTGTATATAAAATATTAGGTATAGAGGATACGACAATAGGTGGAAATTCTGGATGTAGCTGTAATTGTAATAATTGCTGCTAACAACAATTTGAAAAAGTTATAAAGGTACAGTATTTATCTACTATTTTGTAAATAGTGTAAATAGTATTGGATAATACCGTAAAGTGAGGACTAATAGTTTTGAAAAGTTCTATTTCATATATTTATTATATTGCTACGTAATATAATAAATACTAACGCAACACAATAGGAATTGATTAGATTACAAAAGCCCCTGATCCAAGAGCTTTGTATTTATTTGAACTCAAAATATCTTCGTGTCCACAAGTAATACCAATACACAATAGTATGGGACACTAAATAAGAAATAAAAGTTCCAAATATATTCCAATTATTATAATATACAACCTTCCCTAACAATAAAGCAGTATATTCCATTAGCGTTATTATAATTGAAGTTACTAATACTATCATATATGGGTTTGCCGATAATCTTTTTGTTAAAAAAACTAAAAATACTCCGCTAAAGGCAAAATATCCTAGATCAAAAGGAAGTGCAGAAAAGTGCCCATACTCTATAGGAGTTAAACCCCATAAATTTAAGTGCAACCCAAATGCATTAACTGTATAAGCAACTACACTTGCAAAAGGCGTAATAAAAAAAACAATTCTTTTATCTTTTTTATAAATTAAAAGTAAGAATATCCAAGCAAGGATGTATCCAAAAATAATATTGAACAGCATATAAAGAGCCTCCTAATAAACAACTATTCTAAAAGGTTATCCAATTTTAATAGAGATATACTAATTTTATTCACTTTAACATAATGCTAATTCAGTTGTATAATAAGGCTGCTATTGTAGGAGTTTTAAATATACGATAAAATAAGTACTACGTAGTTGTAGGAAAATGAGACAAATCCTTCAATAGTCTTATAATTTAAAATACAATATAAAAATTTTCTCACAAACTATTATTAGAAAATACTTAAGATTAAAGGAGTGTATTTAAAATGGCAGGAAATAGAATGATTTGTACTACAAATAATGTTGATTACTCAACAATTAGAAAAGCAATGTGTGAAGATGCACGAACAGTAAAAGAATTAGTTGAAAAGACAGGGGTCTGCACTACTTGTGAAGGATGTAAAAGTGAGCTTGGGCAAATTCTTTCGTCTGTATGTGGCTGCAAGGAAGTTTCGCTTAAAACTGTAATTGATGCT
Organism: Clostridiaceae bacterium 35-E11; assembly: GCA_038396625.1. GTDB lineage: Bacteria > Bacillota > Clostridia > Peptostreptococcales > Thermotaleaceae. The sequence continues at coordinate 1,014,785 of CP121688.1, read as the reverse complement.
GTTAAAAATGGTGCTGATACTGTAGAAAAAGTTGGTGAAGTTACAGGAGCAGGTACAGGAGAAGATTGTGGAAGATGTAAGGCACTTATTGATAATATAATTAAACTTGGTAGATAAGTGAGAGCAGAAGGAGTTTGCGAATCAAAATCATTAGTGTAGAAATAGAGTAGTTGAAATAGTGGAGACATTTAAAATAGAATATATTTCCTCTTTGTGTTTTAGTGTCTCCACTCCTCTGCTGTAAGAAAATTTCAGTGCAACACAATGGAAATTCTATTGAACAACCAAAGTTCTTGATATCTACGCTAGAATTTTTAAGGACAATGATAAAATGAATACTACGCAGTTGTAAGATTATAGCGAAGTAACCAAAAACACTATAACTTTGTAAATTAAAAGAAGTATTAAGAACGTAATTTATTCTTAATGCTTCTTTTTTCATTATAAAGTTTCTTTAACTATCTTTGACACTTCTTTTAAATATTCTGCACGAGTTTCAGCATCAACATAAGGAACGGCTCCAAAGAAAGTATGTTTTACTTCTTCTATTCCACTAAAGTTAAATATACCTTGGTCTGTAGTTTGTTCCATTGATTTATGCATTCCATTTTCAGCATACATTTCATATGGGGCACCTGTAGTACAGAATAATAGTGCCTTCCTGCCTTTCAATAATCCATATTGAACTCCTTCTACATACTCATATGCAAAACCGTAGGAAAATACTCTATCTACATATCCTTTTAGAATAGCAGGCATGGAAGTCCACCAAACAGGATATACAAAAGTAATAACATCAGCCCATTTTACATGCTCTTGTTCTGCTGCAATATCTTCTGGTACTTTTCCGTTTTGAAATGCTATAAAATCTGATGGTTTAAGTATTGGATCAAACCCTATTTCATATAATTCTCTAACTCTTATATCAGTTCCCTTTTCTTCAGATGCCTTAACTACAGCATCTAATATTCCCTTTCCAAAACTTTTTGGATTTGGATGTGCAAAAACTATTAAATGATTCATGTTTGTTCCTCCATAATTGATAAGATTAAATTTATTATTTGCTTAGGCATCCACGTTTATGCTTAAAAGAATTTGATATCAAGCTATTGTCAATAATATATATTTCTAACATATAAAAAACATGCTGCTAAGCATATATATACAACAAGTACCATTTAAGAACAACAGATCGTAAAGGTTAATACTTCTTAAAACAAAGAATAAGAAAAAATAGATGCCAACACAAGCAAACTGAAGAAAGTTTTATCTATTGCAAAATACTCGTTGATAGTGAATTGAGATCTCAAGGTAGTCATGTTGTAGAATTCTGTAAATTAGAAAAGAATTTACTAGTAATAAAGTATCCTGTTGTGCAAATAATAGTATATGTAAGACTTAGTTATCTATACAATCTTATAAATACTATGGAGGTATAAAATGAAAAATACAACTGGAAAAGCTCCTAGTTTAAAAAATTCTAAAGCAGTTGGGCAGGGAGAAATTCAAAGCGTGAAACAAGATATCAATACAACTACAGGACAAGGAATGACTTCAGGTATAGCACCAAGTCTAAATAGCTCTAACGCAGTTGGACAGGGAGAAATGCAGAATGTAAGGAATAAAGTTCAAAAAAGCGGGAATAAAAACCCTAATAATAAAGGATTAATGTAATTAAGCAGCGATGAATGATTACTTCATTCATCGCTCTCTTAAACTATGCAATGTAAAAAATAATATTAATAGCTTATGTTAGCCTTCTGCAAAGTAGGCTTGTACGCTTATAATGTATATCTTTTATAGCAATATATGAAAAATAGCATATCATTAAAAAATCGAACATAGAGTACAGCACGCTTATACTCTATATACAATTTTTCCATCTATTATTGTCATACATATCTTTGTGGTTATATAAAAATACCAAATGGTTAAGAAAATCAGAAAAACGATTAAAAAAGTTGCAAAAAGATTTGTGAAGAAAAAAGCTTGGCTTATTTAACACCTTTTCAATGACTTTTATTTCCTCCCTTTGACCCATCCAAACAACACTCCTAATTTTTCTAACGATATTTATAAATACGAAAAAATATTTCCAATGGTAGTATTATTTTATGTTATAAATAGAAGAAAAGTATAAAAAAATTCATCAGAAGAGTAATCGTTCGTCAGTCAATCCTCCTTAGTATATTAAAGTGATTTCTGAAAAGTGATTTATACATTTAGTTAAGCTAATGACTATATTTCTTGCAAAAAATCTATGACCAAGACAAGTAAGTCTTGGCCATGACAGTCTAATGGGTAATAGCAATTTAATATTTATGATGTAGTGGCATGATAGTATCTTAAATCCTAGTATCCGCCAAAAAGTCCACCGAATCCTCCGTAACAGTTACAGAAAAGGATGACTAATAGCAGGAAAAAGAACAACAATTCACTACCAGTATTAAATAATCCTCCAAATCCGCCAACGCCTCCATCAGCCATATTTTACACCTCCCTTATTTATATCTTCTAAGATCTAGGCTTTTTCCTTGCCCTAGTATAAACTATGCATAGGGATGCAAGGATGTTACAATCATTACTTTATAGTAGATAATTTAAACCTTGAATATATTTCCTTATATAGGTATTATAAGCATAGCTGTTACTAAGAGCAAAATATAAATAATATCGAAAATATTGGAACTACTCCATATAACTTTACAATTTTTGTGAATTCACCCTATCTTACACAAGCAGTTTTCATACCCCGAAATTGATTATTAAACTATATACCCTAGTTTAAGATCATCCTTTTCAAAAAATTTGTTCTACCAAATAGTACTCTTTAATATTACGTTTAACTCATATTATATTTATATATAGTGTCAACGTTAGTTTTTATTAATAATATAGGAGGAATATCAATGAAATTTGATATTAATGATTTTACTCAACCTTACTTTCAAACCCATAGTCTCCAGCCTGAGAACCAAGAAACACCTATTCATTTTCTAAGAACTTGGATAACACCTGAAAAATATTTTTATAGAAGAAACCATTTTTCATATCCTATACTTCCCCCCAATGCTTTCTCTCTTCCTGTTACAGGAGAAGTAAAAAGAACACTTATTTTTCCCTATTGTTATTTGAAATCCCTTCCATCAAGAACCGTAACAATGGTACTTGAATGCTCAGGTAATAAGAGAAGTAATTTCGATCCAAGGGTATATGGTGAGCAATGGGAGGACGGAGCAATTAGCCAAGGGATATGGAAGGGTGTACCTCTGCGCGACTTATTAGATATAACAAAAACAACTAAGACAGCTTTAGAGGTTCTATTTGAAGGATATGATTATGGGAGAAGGACGGATATGGAAGGTATTTTTCGCTATGCGAGGAGTCTTCCTATAGAAAAAGCATTACACCCCGATACAATTATTGCATACGAATTGAATGGTAAGTCAATACCCTACGTACAAGGAGGTCCCTTAAGATTGATAGTACCCCAATGGTATGCAATGGCTTCTGTGAAATGGCTAAAACAAGTTACAGTGATTGACCACAATTTTGGTGGACCCTTTCAAACTGTAGATTATATATACTATCCTCATATAGAAGATGACCTTGGAAAAAAAACTGTTACAAATATAAAAATAAATTCCATTATTCAACAACCGTTGAACTACACCACATTAAATGCTGGAGTTCATAATATTTATGGCATTGCTTGGACAGGGCAGGGCGCTATTACAGATGTAGAGTTAAGTTTCGACCAAGGTACTACTTGGAAAAAAGCAAAAATACAACAAGATACAAATCAAAAATATACATGGACATTTTGGGAGTATACATGGGAAGCTATAGAAAAGAAAGATTATTCAATTATGTGTAGGTCTAAAGATTCATTTGGTAACTTACAACCTATGAAAGCGGAGTGGAATAGAAAGGGATATGGATATAATGCAGTTTATAAAATTAAAATCAAGGTTGAATAGCAACGCCTAGGAGTCATGGACATTTACCACCATCAATAATCAATATTTTGAAATTCTGAGCATAGATATTCATGCTTATAAAAGATTTAAAAATAAAATAGGTTCCGAAAAGGTAGTATCCTTCATATTATGAATATAGAGAAATATTTTTCATATTTAGGAGGTATCCCTATGTATACTAATATATCCCATTATAATGGTTCACTGATAACTTATAATCCAATTACTTCACATGTACACCACTCTACTTATCCCAAAATATCTTCTGATACATTTATTGGCCCCGGCAGTGTTGTTATTGGTGACGTTACCATTAGAGGCCCTGTGTTCATTGGTTTCCACAATATCATTCGTGCAGATTACGGTAGCCCTTTTTTCATTGGTCCTGGAACAAGTATTCATGATCACTGCTTAATTCATGGGCAACCAAATCAATATGTGAAGGTGGGTGCCTATAAATGGTCTGTTCATATCGATGGGGAGGTTAGTATCCTCCACGGTTCAGCAGTCCATGGACCATGTAGAGTTGGAAAGAATACCTTCATAGGTCAGCATGTATCTATTTTTGATGCCGAGATAGGTCCCAATTGCGTAATTATGCATGGTGCCAACATAACAGGAGGAGTTAAAATCCCAGAAGGACGCTATATAGAACCAGGAAAGACCATTTTCAAACAAGAAGATGCGGATGCCTTACCCTCTGTGCCAGGAGATCATCTATCTGTGAACCCCGAAACAATTAATGGGTATATGGAACTTCTTCAAACCTATATGCACCAAACCTCCCTTGGTAGGATGTAAGTTTTTAAAGGTTTATTATCTGTCAAATGTACTTTTTAAAAGGTGTGCTATAAGTGATAATTAATTATCTATTGTTTGTGAGTTATTGTTCTTCTTGTTGCTAAAAAAAGCGTAATTGAAAAAAATTATAGACCTATTACCTAGGGCATAGCCTAGATCATGGTCTATATCAGTTTCTAGCATTTTCTCCATAATGTCTTTGAACTCCTCTTTTAGAAGTATTTGAATATCATAAACATTTTTCAGTTTACATTCTTCCACAAGCTTTCTTACTAATTTTTTATCAATGAATCCTTTAAAAGACATGGTGGTGTACGCTTCTTCCTTTTACGATATTTTAATTATATCATCTTCGGAAGCTTACACCACTTGTTACACATTCTCCTTAAGGAATTTCTTATTAAACATTTATCTATTAAATTTATTCCAACTTGTTACACATATTTTTCCAAAGTATTATCCTATTCCTTTATGGAATCTAAAAGGTTGTTGTAATTGCTATTATTCTTGTTAAAATCTCCTCGTAAAAATTTAATTACCGTCTTTTCACTACATATTTCTTCTTGTGTTCTTACTCCTAATCTTCTTATTATAGGCAAAGGTGGACACCATCCCTGAACTGCATGTTGCAATAGAAAAAAACTTACTATCCCTATTAAAATAAACCAATAAACATTTACAGTAAAACCTAAGATTGTGCTTATAAGAATAATCCCAGCTGCATTCGCTTCTAATATCCTTTCAGTATCCCACTCTCTATCTAATTCTTTTATTCTCTCTGATAGTTCTTTAGAGTTTGCATTTTTATACCTATTTAAATTATCAATTGTATCTCGCTCTATTTTTTCATTTATAGTTTTTGATGTATGCAATTCTACACGCTTAGTAGTTGGTGGTAGTATATGCTTCATATCCATATCTAAAACTCCTTTTACATGCTTAAGGTTTTAGAATTACCTTAATACAATTGTCTCTCTTCTCATCGAATATCTCATAAGCATATTCTCCTTTATTTAATGGCAGTATATGTGTAATAATATCTGTTGGATCAATCTTTTTAGATTTTATAATATCTAATATAGGATAAACATATGAGTGGGCAGGACATTGACCCATCTTTAGTGTTATATTTCTTGCAAAGAAATCACCTAAGGGGAATGCATTGTATCTTGTTCCATACACTCCAACAATTGAAACCGTTCCTCCTTTTCTTACAGCTTGTGCTGCCATTACAATGGCCGACTTTGATCCTCCCTGTAGCTTAAGCAATGTTTCTATTTTTTCAACAGTCGACATTTTGCCATCCATACCAACGCAGTCTATAACAACATCTGCTCCTCCATTTGTTATATCCTTAATATATTCACCTGTATTATCATAATCTTCAAAGTTAATCGTTTCTACATGATTAAATAACTCTGCATGTTTTAATCTATAATCAATATTATCTACTGCAATAATCCTACTAGCTCCCATATAAGCAGCCCATTTCTGTGCTAATAGTCCTACAGGCCCACATCCTAAAACTACTACAGTATCTCCTATCTTAACACCTCCATTTTCAACACCCCAATAAGATGTAGGAAGTATATCTGTCAAAAATAATGCCTGTTCATCGGTTAGTTCTTCAGGCACAATAGTTGGACCTACATTGGCATATGGTACTCTTAAATATTCCGCTTGTCCTCCATCATAGCCACCTAATGTCTTACTGTACCCAAAGATAGCTCCTACTTCTCCATTTGGATTGGAATTATCACATTGGCTCCATAGATCATGTTCGCAATACCAGCAGTGTCCACATGCTATGGGAAAGGGAATGATAACTCTGTCACCTTTTTTTAATTTCTTAACATCTTTACCTGCTTCTTCGACAATGCCCATTGTTTCATGACCAATAATATAGTCTTTTGGTGTATTAGGAATCATTCCATGTACTAAATGTAAATCTGAACCACATATTGCAGCTGAGGTCACTTTAATAATTACATCATCAGAATTCTCTATCTTGGGGTCCCTTACATCTTTAACTTTAACACTCTTCATTCCTTGATAAGTTATGGCTTTCAATCTTTCTCCCTCCAGCATAGTAGTAAACTTTTGTACTAATTTTATATGACAAATAAGATTTTCTGAATCTTATTTTTACTTATATATTTTTAGCATTTTACTTAACTAATATTGATAAAATTTTAAAAAACAACTGCGTTACTAATATTTAAATTTGAATATTTTATAGATATCTACACATGCTTATACTAGGCTTAATATTTAGGTCAAAAAAACTATGAAAGGATTGATACTATGCAAAACCATAAGAAACAAGATAGCCTTTTTATAAATGTTATCTCACCACCTAATGATGTGAAGAGTGTTTCTAAAAAAGCCATCGGGAATGCTGGTAAAGATCCATTTTGTATATATAATCATCAAAGACATGCTGTTGATTCAATAATTGAAAATAGAGATGGTTCTAAAACGGTATGTACTAAAGATGGTTCATGGCAAAATTCTAGATAGCTTAAATATTCTTAGCCTTTCCTTAACCCTGTAAATCTATGGGGTTGAGGAATAATACGTAAAATTTTAATATTTATGCATTTTAAATTAAAACCTGGGAAAAATATTATAGAATCTATGAGTAATTTGGTTTTGAAAGGAGTTAAAGAAATGAATAAAACTATGTCTGCTTTGTTAATTAAATTTGTACTAACGCTAGGAGCTGCTTGGGCGGCCTTTACCTTATTGGGTAATAGTACCTTTACTTTTGTACTACTGCTCGCTATATCCGGTACGTTGTTAAATTATTTAATAGGAGATTTATTTATCCTTCCTACCTTTGGTAATATCATAGCTTCTTTAGGAGATGGTGGGCTCTCAATTCTAACAGCTTATATTTTAAGTGCATTCATCTACGGTTTAAGGGCTACTACAACTGGATTCGTTTTTTTTGGTCTTTTTGTATCTATAGCTGAATATTTCTTCCATATATATCTACTTAAATCCAAAGAAGTTGCCCCTAATATTAAAACTCAAATGCATAATAGAAATCAACCTACTTTTAATATGGAAATAGGAGATGAATTTGATTTTAATAATAAAAATAAACTTAATCAAAATGACCAAAGAGATAATAAAGAGTAAATGGCAATAAAAATTATAAATAATAATGTTAATATAGTTCTTTGGACACATTCTCCTTAAACCTTCTGGATTTTCTACAGTTTACTGTACACATGGTTAAGGCATATTTTAAAATTACATTTCAAACTAATTTAGTAAAACATAACCCAATGAAGAGTGCAGCCTTTTGGTGCTATAGAATATTTCTATATACTCAATTACTGCATTCTTTGCTTTTTGTAGGATTCCAAATTTGTAATTAATTAGCAACCCTGTTTTCGATGATTTATAAACCGACTCCATAAGAGCGTTATTATAAGGGTTACCTAGTCTACTCATACTAGAAATTACTCCCGCCTTAGATAACTTTCCTTAATAAACTTTGTTGCGCCCATTTTCCAGCCTTTTAGCTTGCTTATTTATTAAAAGTTAAGTTTTTACTGTGTATAACTTTCTAATCTACTCGGAATTCATCTGTTAACCCTCTATATCATAGAATCTAAATATATTTATTCTGGGAATATACATTGCTTTGGACTGGATATATCAATAACTTTACTTTAAAAATCAAGGTAAACGGATACATCAACAATCTAAGAGCTACATCACAAAAATAACAATAGCAGTTTTTGATATGAGAATCATAGAATCGTGCTGTTGTAATTTATCTGGCCTTATTAAAAGGATTCTTTTTCAAGAAAGTTTGTCACCTTTGTCCTATAAACTGAATACTGTGTATTGAAAATGAAAGGAGGTAGATCATCCATGCAAGTAACTCCAGTAAGTCTCAACAATGTCAGCGCCCAACAACAAGAAGATTGTCCACAACTACCTGGAACACTAATAAGAATTAATATTCCTCCAGGAGCTGTAATCAATCTACTCAATCTCATCGAAATTAGCTCTCCAGGAGGAATATGCTTAATCGTAAGAATTCCTCTTTTAAATGGAGGAAATGGTGTTAGTACGTTGGTCAATGCAATTAAACAGGCCGGCGGAACGGTTGAGTTTATTGAACAATAAGGGGTTAGAAAAGGACTGGTAAGGGAATTTACCAGTCTTTTTTAACCATCCACTATCATAATTTCTAAATATTTTAATGAGACCTCTCATGCAATCATCATAGGAAACCTATAATTTTTCTTTAAAATACTTCCATATTTTTGTCATTATGGTAAGCGTCTTCATAAACTACCCCTTTTAAAAGCTCGCTATTGTAGATGCGTTGAAACTTGACTCCTCTCTAATAATTCAGTACAAACCTTTCGTAATTCTCCATTATAGGAAATCAGCTCTGTCTCTATCTCCTTAAGACCTTTTTTATGGGCTGCATCCAATAATCCCTCATAGGTTATATAATCCTTACCTTGTAAATTTAGAATAAATTTTGCATCTACCGTCATACTTTATCCCTCCAATATTTCTCTTAACCCCTCTGCGCCCACCGTTTCTTCAATATATTCTAACATCGCCAAACATTGCATATACTCTTGTTTCCGTTTTGTATAGTATTGAAGCTTATTTTTAACAAAATGTTTCATATCCAGTGATGATTGCACTTCTGGTTTTTCTAATATTACCTCATAATCTGCAATAGCTTGCTGTATATCTTTTAAATGGATATTTAGCTGATGTTTTAAATTCATTAGATATCAACCTTCTTTATCCATAGATGTACTTCATGGAAGGCTTTATATATTATAGTATTCGTAGAAAAATGAATAATATAAATTGCAAATATATGGACATTTTACCCATTTTTTATAGCATGGTCTAAAATACATTTGGGACTTTTACTTCTTTATGTTTCTTATCTACATATAGCTTGCTTTGAGAATCCATCTGTGCCAAAAGCACATTTTCCACTTTGTCTACACCAAACATTTTTAATTGTTCCATCAGCCAAGCTTCATCTTTCATCGCATAAGCTAGATTTTCCTTGTTGATTTTTCCGTCAATAATAATGGGAAAACTTAGATTTACAGGGGATGTAGCGATTGTCAAGTCACTTGGTTGAACAGGTCGAGCTTGAGATTTAGGAATGACAGATAGCTTCCCACTGGGTTCTAAGATAGCAAATTCGACGTCAGCTACATTTTGATACCCCTTCTGTCTTAATTCTGAAACAAGTAGAGGAATGTTCATACGAATCCTTTGTAACTCTTTTTCTAAAATTTGTCCTTTAACAATCACAATAATAGGCTTAGTATCTAGATGATAAAAGAATTTTTTCAAAGAAAGCATTCCTATAAAAGTCGTAGCAATTACAATTGCAGCTACCCCTATTGAAGCTTTCGAAGGAATTTTGTAAACCAAAGGTTCTGCAGCAACTGTAGTAAATAACATCAGGGCTACTAAGTCATAAGATGTCATTTCAGCAATAGATTTCTTTCCCATCATTCTTGCGCCCGCCCAAGCAACCATTAGCATAATGATACAACGGGCGATATATATAGTCATCTCCATGATTTCACACTCCCTATTTATGGTTCAGGTACAAGACGTTGAAAGTTTATCCACAAATCTTTTGCAATCATTGTATTCGGTAATATCAATGCCATATCTTCTACTTCTACCCCACCAATGATGCTATACAGTGCATGCTCAAAAGTAGAAAAATCTTCTTCAGCATAATTAAATGCAACCCAAGGTTTTATTTTCGACCAATCTGTTTTTAAGTTTTGAGCAATTTCCTTTGCTTCTTCCCAATCATTTTCTTTTGCATATCTTTCAAGGGTGTCGATTTTTTCTACGAACGAATGATTATCAAAAATTTGCTGTCTAATAGTAAAATAACTTAGGAATATGCCTATCACCCATAAAATCAATACTAAATTAACAGTTTTGTTTTTCAACTTCGTTGCTCCTCCCTAAAGTGTATACCTTATATCAAACGAAGAATATTTACAAAATATTCTTCGTTTGATATATACAAAGCTATACGCTAATTTGGTATTTCTGTAGATTTTCTTGGATCTGCAAAACTAGGGGGAGTAGGATTAGGAGATTCAAAAAACTTTCCAGGGGTGGACAAATCAAAATACAATTTTGAATCCTTTGTAACACCAAAATCCTTATTAGAAGCACGATCTTGTACTTTGTTTAATGCTTCCCTAAATAGGGCATTATGCGCTTCTTCGCGGTTTAGTAGAAAATCTATGGTTTCTCGTACATATCGATCCTTTATTTGACGATGTAAATATTCATAAACAACTTTAGCTCTTTGCTCTGCTGCAATATTGGATAATAAGTCAGCGGCAATATCTCCTGTTACATTCACATAGTTTGCCGTAAAGGGCGCGCCAGAAGCATTTATGAGCGCCGGAGCTAGTCCACTTAATGTATGTGTTTCAATTTCACCTGCTGGTGTTTGATCTGCATCAACCTTATGCCCGTTTAATAGATTAATGGTTTGTGCTACCATTTCCATATGACTTAATTCTTCAGAAGCAATATCTAAAAATACATCCTTAATAGCAGGGTCTTTGATGCGAAAGCTTTGGGAAAGATATTGTAACGCAGCCTTTAATTCACCATTAGGACCCCCGAGCTGTTCCTGTAGCAATGCTGCATATTGAGGGTTGGGTCTTTCTACATTTACTTCTCTTAATAATTGTTTATCATGTTTAAACATACCTTTGCACAACTCCTTTTTTGTTTTTGGTAAAAAACATACAATATACTTATGAAGCGCATTTGAATATGTCTATCGTTTCCTGTTCTTTCTGTAGAGGAAAGAAACTATTTCACCAATAGTTTTCCACAATTGTGAAAAAATATTTATTTATGCGAGAATATATAAAAGGTGTAATACTAGGCATATATATACAACTGCCATTTAGGAACAACAAACTCTAATAGCTAATGCTTCTTAAACTAAAGACTAAGAAAGTAAAATATATACTAACATCAACCTTTAAATTATTTATTGCAAAGTGATAGTTGTAACACCTTTGAGTTCTTATGCATAACTTATACTAGGGCAAGGATAAAGCCTAGATACTACATGATATAAGTAAGGGAGGTATGAGATATGGCTAACGGAGGCGCCGGTGGATTATTCAATAATGGGAGTGAATTGTTGTTCTTTTTCCTATTATTAGTCATCCTTTTCTGTAACTGTTACGGAGGATTCGGTGGATTTTTCGGAGGATACTAGGGATTAAGGTACAATAGTATTTACGACTATCCTGTTACATTATAAATACTGAATTGCTAATACTCATTATGGCCAAGACTTGTCTTGGTCATAGGTCTTTTTCAAGAAATGAACAGCATGTTGAGAGCATTAATGAATAAATAAGGAACAAGCCTGATCAATCAGGCTTTCAGATTGTAGACAAACCTCAGTCTTGAATCGAAAGATTCCAAGCTGAGTTTTTCTTTTTTTATCTTTTTGACCTAAAATTTATAAAATTTTGGACAAAAATTGGAAAAGAGTAGCTCTATGCCACCTTCTTCCATTTCTAATTTGCTATTTTTTTCATATTCATACATGTAAAAGCAAGCATTGCTTCGTCACTCACTTTTTTAATCCCTCGGTACTGGGTGTAACGCATGCCATGCTTTTCTTTAAAGTCTGCAAATACTCGCTCTATTGTCTGTGAACGTAATGCATAAAGTTCTTTATTGTACTTTGTATGTCTTAAATGATTGGCTTCTTCTAGGTGTTCCGACCAGTAGTATAATCTATAACCCTCTCTATCTATCCTTGAAAATTTCAATTCTGGAAATCTTTCCTGCACCTGTGTAAAGATTGGATTGAAGTTTACACTATCATGTACATTTCCTGCACTGACATGAACACCCAAAACAAACCCATTTTTATCACATGCTGTATTCATGGAGTAACAAAACATTCGTTCTCTTTCGTTTTTGTAGAATAATCCTGCATCTGGATCAACGGGACTTTTACTAATCTGTCGTTGCTTCACTTCGGTTTTTTTTAAGAGGTTTTAGCCCTTCTTCTTTCCTTTGTATATTGATTTCTTCTTCTAAAAGCTTAGTATAGAGACGACCTTCCTCTTTAATTAATACTTTCATACGTTTATTTTTATTAGCACTTGCCTTTACGTGAGTTCTATCTATCAATACTTCTTCTGGTTTCACAAAACCTGACTCTACGGCTTGTTTTAAGATTCCATTAAAAATGTGCTCAAATACTTTTGTGCCTTCAAAACGTCTAGCATAATTCTTTCCAAAGGTAGTCAAAAATACTTATTTTAGAAAATAAACAGCTGCTAAACCTAATATTACTAATATCAATATTGGTATTAATCCAGAAAAGCCACCATTTTCATGACTTTTCTTATCACTTTTCATATCAGGCTTTATATGATTTTTCTTACTGTAATTATTATGGTTTCCTCCTCCACAGCATCCCATTCTATAACACCTCCTACATTTATTTTAAGACTACATACTAACAAAGCAATTATCATGCCAACTATTCACCCGTGTATTTATGGCTATCTATTTGCTATTGTGTGTTAAACCACACACATTTTGTGTTGTATAAAACATGTCATTTCTTAAGAAGTATCTATTTGTGAACTGTATATAAAAATATCTTTATAATAAAAAAGACCGCTATAAGTCATTTGTAGATTTATCGGTCTAATTTTACAACATACACATTTTACAATCTTCTAAAACCACTTACAATCTCAGTCATATCAGAAAAAGTTATCATTTTCTTCGGAATAAATGCAGGCACTTCCTTTTTATACGCCAAGTATTTTTCTCCAAAGGTATCTAGCATTACCCGCTCTTCTTTTTTCGATAATCTTTTATACATAATCAAAAGTATAGGTGCCATTACTACTGTAATAATTGTTGGCCATTGAATAAGAAATCCTATAATCGTAAGGGTAAAGCCACTATATTGTGGATGACGAACAAATCTATATATCCCACTAGTGACTAATTCACCTTTCCCTGCATGTATTCCTTTCCACCCTACTGCAATGATGAATAGTCCAGCAAAGATGACTATATTACTTAAAGGATGTAATATAGAAAATAGAACTGTTGATCCTCCTCCAAGTGTAACCCATAAGTGTCCATTGATATGTGTAAATGGATCAAGTACAGGATATTTATTCCCTAAAATTGATGTTAAAATATAGATTGTTAGAGGATATCCAAACATTTCACTAAATAGGGCTACAAGAAAAGCCGTAAACGCTCCTAAAGTTCTCCAGTCTCTTTTGGTTGTTGGTTTAAATGCTAGGCAAGCAAATAATCCAAACATGACAATGTTAAATATAACCGCGCCCCATAATCCATATGCATATTGATCTAAATAATGCATATATACCCTCCTCATCATTTTTTTATAATTCAGTATACTGATTCGCTTATATCTATACTAAAGCAAAGCTTGTTACCTTTCCTTTTGTTATAGCTTCATTAACAATCTGCATAATCATTTCTCTTGAAAGCTTTTTACCCTTATATATAATCTTGATCGTTTTCGTTTCTAGACTTACATTAAATTGTTGAATACCTTTTATTTGACTAAGTGCTTTTACAACATTCAATACACATCTATGGCAAAGCATATTGCCCTGTCTTAATTTAACTGTATGATTCTTCATAACAACCTCCTAAAATCATTTTTCATTTTATACCCCCACGGGGTATAAAGTTTTTATAAAAAAACTCTGGCCATTTGATATTAATTATTGTTTCTAAGCATTTGTAATTAATATATACCAGAGCTTTTTATATTATTTTAATCTAAAAGCTACCCATCATGTTAGAAGCATCTGAATGACAATTTTCAGCGCCCCCCATAGCATTATGCATTTGAACCATAGTATCCTTATCTATGCTTTCCATCATTTCTGCCATGTCTTCATAGCCACTTCTTCTCATAATGTCAATCATATTCTTATAATCTTCATCTGTCATATTATTCATAAATTCATCTATAGCTTTATAATCATTATTCTTCATATAATTTGCTGCATCTTCATATCCATTTTTTTTCATAATTTTAATCATATCTTTATAATATTTGTTGTTATTATCATTTTCTAATTGCTCGTCATTATCCCACACTTTCTTTTCAATACTAACTTTACTTAACTCTTGATCCTGATTTTTTTTGACATCTGCATAAGCAAAACCTACTGATGCACCTACCATTAAGATTCCTGACATTAAAAGTATTAAGCTTTTTCTTTTCATTATTTATTTCCTCCTCATCATTTTTTGCACAGTAATTTATCTTGCAATATTTATGCCAAACTTAAATCAAAAATTTTATTAAGCAGTATGTTTGCTACTCTCTTTGACTTTCTAATCTTTCTGTATTTTGATATGTCTATTTAGATTGGGTAGATTTAGAGCTATTCGACTTCTTATTTACATCACAGCAATCTAATCTTTCTGATCCAAAGTTTTTTTGACTTGCTTCTCCCAACTTTTTAAGAAAATTTTCAAACCACTTTTTCATTTTATATTCCTCCCTTGTATTTTATAATCATCTCGTTTATAGATTTTCCATAGATTCACAATAAGGACATCTTCTCCAGTTCATATCAAGCATCTTTCCACATTTCTTGCACTTTCTCTTGAGTTTTTCTTTACAGTTTGGGCAATAATTATACTCTTGTTTTAATGAATAACCACAGCTATTACAACAATTGTTTGTATTTACATCATATACACATGAATGATCATATTGGGTAAAAGAATATATGCATATACCAGTTATAATGAGTATTGTAAGCATCATGGTTTCTTCTCATTCCTTTCCAACTCAAAACCACAATAAGGACATGTTTTCCATTTTTCATCGAGACCAGCTTTACAAAATTTACAGCTATAATCGAACCTTTTACGCTTATTAATCCATAGGATTATTAAAACAAGTGATAATATGCCTATATAAATTCCTAATAATTTAAGCCCATTTACACCTGCTCCACATGCACTGTCGTAAATAACATGATATCTATTACTTATAAAATATGTGATAAGAAGAAGCATACAAATTAATATTCCTATGATTATTTTTTTTATCATTTGCCTCTCCTTTCTCATTTGTAGCTTTTCAAACAATCGTTGTAGGATATGCCACATTCCATCATATCCCCTCAAACCTACTCAGTTTTGTATTCAATATCAATTGAATTTCTTTTTTCTTCTTCTGTAATAACCTGCTTTGGAGTTGTATTCTTATGCATTTTTCCATCACAGCAATTTTCTTTATGTGCGCTATGTCCTCCACAGCATCCTCCATTTTTAATCATACGATAGACTATAAATCCTATTAAGATAACATAGCCTATTCTAAGAATCCATATCATCCAAAACACTCCTTTCATATTTCAATAAAATTTCATGCATTTTTTATTAAGATTTATTTTGATTAAAGCAATTTGTTTATGCTATAAACACCTATCGTAATACTCATTGTTACAAAGAAAATCGTTGATGAAACCACAATGTGCCTAAATTTACTCATAGGATACCATCTCCTTTTGAAAAATGTTATTTACCTTATTTATAACTCACTTGTATTTAATGCAAGTTTAATGCCAACTCTAACGATATGCTTTTAAAAAACCAAATGCTTTGGCATTATTTTTGCATATATACGTATAGCAGAAGGAGTGATGATTATGGAGAAAATAGGAAGAGTCGTTCATATTAGTGGTTCTATTGCAAAAATCGAAATGTTACGCACAAGCGCCTGTGGAGAAAAATGTAGCAGTTGCAAAGGAGGATGTAGCAAGACAGGTTTATATATCGACGTAGAGAATACATTAGGTGCAGTTCCTAGCCAATTTGTAAAGATAAAAGTAGAAACCAAAACAGTGATGAAAGCAGCTTTCTTAGCTTATATCGTTCCTCTATTCATGCTCATTGTTGGAATTGTATCGGGTT
Organism: Clostridiaceae bacterium 35-E11; assembly: GCA_038396625.1. Taxonomy (GTDB): domain Bacteria; phylum Bacillota; class Clostridia; order Peptostreptococcales; family Thermotaleaceae. The sequence continues at coordinate 997,983 of CP121688.1, read as the reverse complement.
CTTATCTCCATCCATTATTAGGACTTGCTTTCGCTGCAGAACTCTTTAGTTTTTTATTAGGGGTAATTTTCATGACCCTATCCTATGGTATTGTAAAAATTTTTGATCGAATTTATCAATCAAGAGGAATCATTCAATATGAAATGATTAAAATTTTGTAGTGCTATATTTTATCCAAATTTCAAAAGTGAAGATCCTGTAGAATCGTTTTTCATTCTTCTAATCCTACATGACCTTCACTTTTTATATGATTGTATAGATTATTTCTTATTTTCGACTATATTTTATGGATTTATCATTCATTCCTTTTTACTGATCATCCCCTACTATATTCTCTTCCACTCTATCAATCTTCTCTATTTTTAAACGGATTCACAACATACAACAACAGATATACCATTGCACCCATGTAAATTGTCATATTAAAACCAAATTTCATGGATAGCATAATTGCCAGTACAGACCCTAATACTGAAAAAATTCCATTAATTCCCCACATAAGTGGAATCATATCTTCATTTTTTGTAATTCCCCTTAATTTCTCTATGCCAGTTGGGAAAGGAATTCCCATCAATACACCCATAGGAAGTACTGTTAATGATCCAGTAATTATTTTTTGTACTAAATCAAAATCACTTGTCATACTCATAATCTTACTCATATTAAGCTGTATTATTACAATGCTAATGGCTGTAAGTAACAGGTAGGATGGAGAACTTTCTGTAAAACTTCTAACCTTTTTATTTCCACTTAATCCACTTCCAATGCCGCTACTTACTAAAATACTAAATAACATCACACTAAATGCCAAAGATGGATTCCCAAAATACAATATCATCTTTTGAATCATTGGAATTTCCACAAACATATAAGCGATTCCTAACCCTATAAAATACTTAGCAGGTTGTTTATACGCTTTTCTATCTACATATTTTTTTCTTATTAAGAGCCAAACTAATAGTATTCCTAAAAATACATATTTCATCTCCATAGGTAACGTTTTTCTATAATTGTAAAAGAAGGGACTATTATCTCGAATTGGTTTTGCATTAAACTGAACTTTATTTAATAATTCTTCATAAGTTATTTCTTTATCTTTTATCAACTTATATAATTTTTCTTCATTACCTGGATAATGAAGCATTTCTCTATTTTGAGAGGTTGCAGTGTCCTTGATTTTATTAATTTCCGCTTCTATAAAGGGCGTATTTTTAAAAATAACTAAAGGCATACTGACAGTGTTTTTATGCATATTTTTATGTTCATTGTCTACACCATTTACAATAACAAAATAATCTGTAATATTTTCTTCCTTTACTCCTTTATCTAACAATATTTCTATTCCCGTGTTTACAATTTTTGATAGATCTAGGCTATTATGCATCATAAAGCTTAGCTTTCCATTTTCTTTTAAATGATTAAAGTATTCTTCAACCGCTTCATAAGTATATATATAGCTTTCTGATAATGAATACATGGTATTTTCTACAGCATTAGTCATTACCATAGAGAGGTATATATTATCATATTTTTTATTTGTATTTTCAATGAAATTTCTGCCGTCTTCATTGTATATTTGCACTTCAGGTCTGTTATAAATATCTCCACTAAATTCCTTGAAATTGTTCACAGCTTCAATCGTAGAAGTATTAATCTCTACTGCATCTATATTTTTACTCTCGCCTAATAAGGCAAACAATACATCCTTTCCTCCACCAGAACCAATTACTAATGTATGCTCATTATTTCCAAATGCAAAAGGAATATAGTTTACCGACTTTTTAAGATACTGTATAGATTTCAGATCTCCATCGAATCTGATAATAGGTGCAGATGCTCCGCCATCCGTAACAATAATTTTCTCATCTTCATTAATCGTCTCAATAACATCCGTTCTAGAAATAGCATCCCATTTTGTAAAAGAGATTCCCACAGACTTTTCTTTCGATTTTTGCAAATAATTAATTACTGTATTTGGACTTGTATAATATGCACTAAAACCTTTTTCTATTTTCTTTACTGTAGTGCCTTGTATAAAAGCACCTGCCAAAAATACTAAACAAACTCCTAAAGTTATCATTTTTTTATTTTCTTTATAGTAGTGGTAAATTAACATTGCAGCAAATAGAGACATCATACATACCGCTAAAACACTTCGCATAAATCCAAATTTATTCATTAGTTGTATAACCGCTAAACTCCCTAATGCTGACCCTATTAAGTCCATAAGGTATAATTTACTGCTTCCTTTTGCGTTTTTTTTAAACATACTTGAAATAACAATACCCCCAAGTACGAAAGGTATTGTGCCTATAAAAACGTAAAGTATATAAAGTGGTATAAAAGGAAGATAGTACATTCCAATGATAGATAATAAGATACTTATGGGTATCCAAAGGGAATATTTTTTCAATAAGGTTCCTGGTGTTACTTTCTTATTGGTTCTTAGTATTTTATATGTTAATATCCCTCCAATACCACTACCAAGAATCGCGAAAGAAACCACTAAAAATACTAAATTTACACTTAAAATAACAGAAAATAGCCTTGTCAATAATACTTCATACAAAAATAATGAAAATCCTATGAAAAACATTGCTAAATATAGATATAAGCTACTATTTTCATTCATTTTCTTTTGTGTTGATAAATGTGCCATATTACTCCCCCTTGATTTTAAAATCTACTACTTTTTCTTTTATATTTCATAAAATGTATTGTAGCAAATACTACAGTTCCTTTATCATTTCCTACAATGAAATCATTTCTACCTTAAAATTCTTATAAAGAAGCAATATATAATACCTTATAAGTAATAGTCATCTATTTAGAAGAATCATTTATGTCAAAACCCTCAAGCAAATTTACTTGGGGGTTTTATCATCTTTATACTTCTTCACATTTTGCAAATGTCCCTTATACGTTTTACTAAATACATGCCCTTTTTCTCCCAAGACATAATAGAAATACTCATTGTCCTCTGGATAAAGTACAGCTTCAATAGAAGCTTTCCCTGGTGAAGCTATGGGCCCAGGTGGAATTCCTTTCAATAAATAAGTATTGTATTTAGATTCAACTTTAAGATCGCTATACGTTTTTCTCTCTTTTTTCAATCTAGTATATTCAACGCAATTTTTATGCCAGATATTGATTTTAATGTTTTATGACTATAAAAAAAGCTAGTAGCATCACTAGCTATTTTTTCTTCATAATCTTTTTCTTCTGGATATATTCAGCTTCACTAATTTCTCCATTAGCAAATTTTTCGTCTAATAGGGTAAAAGCATGGCCTCTGCTACTATCATCTCCCTTTATCATTTTCATAATCAATAGAATTACACCAACGATAATGGCTACACAGAATATCATCATCAAAAACATTCCTATTCCCCATCCTCCATATCCATAACCAAACATATGCATTATTTATCTCTCCTCTCTATTTTTCGTGATGAGATTGGCTTTTTCTAGTTGTCCATGTCATGTATTATTAGTATTCCAATCTTTCATCCTCATCATTCCACCATGCATGCCCTACTTATCGATTTGTTTTAATAGCATTATATAAAAAGATTGTGTAGAAATTATGAGGATGCATGCTTTTTACTCTTTATCTAGTAATAACGCAAAATTTATTTATCTTTGTGTGAAATCATCCACTTGCTGTGCTAAAAGACACATTTATAGATTTGAAATCAAAAGGCTCTGACATCCTCTATCCGAACCTTTTAATCTCCTTTTTCCTTTATCCCTATTGCGGCTTAGGGTATTGATAATTCAGTATTTGCTGTAAAGTCTTTTAGATTATATTTTTATCCCTTTCACGCAAGACTTCATTCATGCTTCCAGTTCGATATCCTAATAGATCTAATGTAACATAGGCAAATCCTATATCTTTAAAGGTTTGTCCTATCTGATCCATCATTTGAACACTAAAGAATTTCTCTCTCTCCTCTTGTGAGATTTCTATTCTAGCAATCTCTCCATGATGCCTTACCCTTACTTGACGAAATCCCTTATCTAATAAATATTGTTCCGCCAATTCTACCATTTTTAATTTTTCTTGGGTAATCTCATTTCCATAAGGAAATCTAGAAGATAGACATGCAAAGCTAGGCTTATTCCATGTAGGTATATTCTTTTGTCGTGATAATGTACGAATATCATCCTTTGTTAGTTCTGCTTCTTTTAAAGGACTTACTACATTTAATTCTTTTGCAGCCCTCATCCCTGGTCTAAAATCCCCTATGTCATCAAAATTTGACCCATCTACCACGTATTTTATACCATGCTGATTTGCTACTTCTTTTATTTTTGAAAAAAGCTCATTTTTACAGTAGTAGCATCTATCTATTGGATTTTGTGAAAATCCTTCTATCTCTAATTCCTCTGATTCGATTACAATGTGTTTTACCCCTATTTCTTTGGCGTATCTTTCAGCCTCTTTTAATTCTCGCTGAGGGTAAGTTGATGATGTAGCAGTGACTGCAATTACTTGATCTCCTAATATCTCATAAGCTATTTTTAATAAAAATGTACTATCTACGCCACCTGAAAAAGCAATTGCCATACTCCCTAAAGCGCTTATACTTTGTTTTAAATTTTCTAATTTCTCTTGTAAGCTCATTTCTTATTCCCTCACTATCTAATTAATTATTCTTTTTATTGTCATGACAAGATCCATTCCCACCTGATTTTCTCATCATGAATATCATCCCTACATGCATCAAGGGACATAATAAGAATGCAAGTGAGGACAGTATACCTCCTTTGATACCAAATAGAGGTAATCCTGCTATAACAACAATCGGTAATAAACAGCATAACATCATCAACAATCCATGCTTCATAAATCCCTTCTGTCTTTTATCATTATTTTGCTGACATTCTTTATTTTTTTTGTTCAAATCAATCATTCTATCTCCTCCTAATATGATATAATGTCTAACCCTTCTTCTGAATTTTCTTCAAAGGTGACCATGATTTTATTTGGTAAACAAACGATGCTTTGGTATTTTTTATCAATCCAACCTGTATCTGAACATATACTGCGAGGACAAATATTTTTATCCATTTTTACCATTCTAACAGCGCCATCATTTACTTCCACATATCCAGTATGATGATTAAATTGAAAATCATAAATTTTGTTCTGACTATCTTTTTCAATAGATATTTTCTTTACAATTGCATTGTTTACCCGAATAACAATATATTTTTGATCCATGTTAGCACCTGCAACTGTCACAAATACTATTCCTGCTATGCTTACAATCAGTATTAAAATAATGAGCACTTTATCCCATCCCGTCATACTCTCCCTCCTTACAGGTTAATGGATAGCATAATAAACGAAAGCACCCACTATTCCTATCATGAAAATAAATACATATTCGGCAATTCCTACAGTCACTGTGTCATTTGCTACATATGTCTGTCTCATTTCTTGTTTATTCTTTATAAACCTAGCTATAAGCATTGTTACACCTATAATGATGAAACTCGTAACATGTGCAATGGTAAACGATCCAGCCACAATAGGATTTGCTCTAAAAAACTCAACAAGCCCTCTAATTATAGAAAATCCAATGATATACTGTATAAATAACTGTCCATCATATTTTACTCTACCTCTTTTTTTCCATAGGTAGGTAAACAACATTAAGTCTAAAAATACTTCATATAATTGTGCTGGATGCAGTACTTGGCTATTGATTGTTATTCCCCATGGATAGATACGCTTCATTGGAATTCCAAATACATCACAGCCTATCCTTCCAATAGCTTGACCTATAATGATCCCTGGAGCAAAGGCATCAGCAGCTTTCCAAAAAGAAATATTATTTTTCTTTGTATACCATACTGCAAATAGTACGCCTCCTATCAATGCACCTTGTATAGATAAACCACCTTCTCGTATGAAGAATACTGCCTTTGGATTTTTTAAATAATAATCAAAATTAAAAGCAATAATATAGTACATTCTAGCACCTACTAAAGAAGCAATCATTGAATAAGTTGCTAAATCAAAGATCTTGTTGGTATCTAAATTTTTTCGCTTTGCTTCTTTCATCATAATCCATAATCCTACAACCATTCCTAAAGCTATTGTTATACCAAAAAAATACATACTAAAATGTCCAATACGAAAAATTTCTTTCAAAATTCATCCCCCTTTCATCTGCATATACCTAATGCAACTTTTATGCCAAAAAAATAACCACAGTTTGAACTGTAGTTATTTAAAAATTTTTCTATTTGCTTTTATACCATAGTCATGCTCATTTTTCTGCATTCATCTGCACACATACGGCAAATTTCAGCACATTTCTTACAATGTGTATCTTGGAACATCTCACAATCTTTTGCACAAGCATCACAGATGGTTGCACATGTTTTACAAATCTCCTCAGCATACTTACTTCCTCTTGACATATAGCCAATAGCTAAACGGCAAATATCAATACAATCTCGAAGCATTTCTATACAACTAACTCTACTTTTTACATCTGCCTCACGTAAACATAAGGTAAGACATTCTTCACAGGCTTGTAAGCATTTCGTACAAGCATCAATACAACTTTGCATGTTCTGATTATTAACATTTCCAACAATACTCATTTATCTTGTACCTCCCTTAAATTTATATCGTTTGTAAACAAATTTAGTATGACTCATTTAAAAGGATTTTATAAAATAATTTAGGGAAATACGAAGTATATAGCGTTTAAGATGTTTTTATCATATTGTTGTTTTTCTCGTTAATTTATTTTTTCAATCGTCTCAGGAGATTTTAGTTGAATCAGCCATTCTTTTATAAAAAATATTAGGCTTTTTCTTCATACTTCATTTTTAAAGAATTATACCCATTTTTTCTTTCTAAGGATTATCAATCTTTTCAAATAAGCTTTTTAGTCTCTTATAAATACTTCCATATGCGCTTAATCTGATATACAGAAAATACCAGCCAAAAAACGGCCAAAATACGATCCATCATAATTTCATATTTTTGTATTTCTTTATTTTTATATTTTTTAAAGAAAGCCTTTCTCGTCTCAAATATCATTCTAGGAAAACACGTCCTTAAAATCCATACAAACATCACAATACTATAAAATATAGTGCCAGCTATCTTATTATGTGTATCTCTAACACTGACAATAGCAGCAATAAGGGCTACTGCCATCAGGATACAGTATGTGATTTTTATGATTCGCTTTGTGGATTCTTTTGGTTTGATATTCAAAGTGCATCCCCCTTATTTTCAATTAATTATATAGTAATATTTGAAATATATTTTATAAATTTTTCAATATTATCATAGCACAGTCTCCTACATAACTATAAAATCTTATAAAATTATTTTCTATATAAAACGATATTATTTTCAAACCCAAAATAAAAAGACCTGTTTAAAACAAGTCTTATATCATGCTTTTATCCATTTCATCTCATTTTTCCCAAGAAATTCTTCCCACTCCTTAGGAGGATTTTCATCACTTACAATCATATGGGTCTCCTCTATCTCACAGATTTTGTAAAAGTTTCTGACTCCGATTTTAGAATGATCTGCTACAACCACTACTTCTTTGGCGTTTTCCATAATTTTTTGGGTGAGACTGGCTTCATTCATGTCATAGCTGGTCAAGCCATGTTTTAAACTCATTCCTCCCACTGCTATGAATGCTTTGTCCACATAAAAATCACCCATCATTTTTTCACTCATAGGACCAAAGCTAGAAAGTTGATCGGTATTAATTTCGCCTCCTAAGAATAAAATTTTTCCATGGAATAAACCTTTATTTTTTAAATCCATGATGATGTTCAAGGCTGCAATGTTATTGAGAATGACCGTAATATTTTTCTTATCTTTTAAATGATACAATATCTCACAGGTAGTCGTCCCTGTATCGATGGCAATGACTTCATCATCGTTGATAAAATTTGCCGCCCTATGTCCTATTTTTTGCTTTTCTTCCCGAAACACGTCTCTTCTTTGGGTGTGAGAGGGTTCTGTTTTATCATAGGAAATTTTAATGGCGCCGCCATGGATTCGTTTTAACTGACACTGGATCTCTAAAAAGTCAAGATCTCTTCTTATGGTCTCCATCGTTACCCCAAATTGTTCTGCCAATTGTTTTACCATTACTTTTCCATAGTTATTTAATTCATACAGGATCCGTTCTTTTCTTTCCTCTGCAGATAAATGCTGCATATCATCTCAGTCCTTTAAATTTTTTATCTATCATTTTTTTGCTCCATTTAATATCCAACAGTCTACAAATGGTAGGAGCTATGATTCGCTGATCTACTGTTTCCACATTACAATCCTGAAACTTTTCTCCTATCGTAAACAAGGGAACCATTCTCTCAGTATCTCCTGTCGCTCCATGGGTACCGATTTCATTCATACCGTGATCAGCTGTAACTATGATATGATATCCTTGTTTTATCCATTGCGGAATGTAATTTGAGAGGATGATGTCTACCTTATATACAGCTTCCATATAAGCAGGTGCATCACAGGAGGTTTTATGCCCTGCTAAATCAATATTCATAGGATGGATCAGCAAAAAATCAGGATCATAGGTTCTTCTTATATATTCTCCATCTGAAAAAGTATGACTATCAGGATATTCATCTTCATAATAAAAAATGCCATGCTGTATATTTTTTGATACATCATTTTGTATTCTATGATCGATTATATCAAAGGGAGATTCATTATACAATTCACTGATCCAATAATAAGCCGCTGCCCCTGTTTTGAGCCCCTTATTTGTTGCTAAATGAAAGATGCTTTCTTCTTTGGATCTTCTGTTGATGAAATTGTTGAATATCCCGTGTTCTATGGGGTTTGTTCCTGTAAGAATGGTTTCATACATAGGTCTAGACAAACTGGGTAGACAGCCCTTTACCCGATAAAATTGGGCATGCTTTGTTTCTACCAGATGGTTCATAAAGCCCATCCTATTTTTTGCCGTTTCATAATTTAAGGCATCCAATAGTATCAATATCACCTTATTCATAGGATCCTCCTTGATCTTAGCTCGCTATGTGCACACAATATTTTTTGGGTATAATGATCGATACTTTATCTTCTAATCCTATTTCTTCCACATTTTTATTCATGACATCCACATTGAAAGTAAGATTTTTATTTTTTACTTCGTATCTTATGACATTTCCTATAATGGATACATCTGTCACGACACAGTTCTTCAGCACGATATCATTTTGCGATGGAATAACCTCTTCCTTCGTGATATCCATAACCTCTGGTCTTATGGCTATTTCCTTTCCTTTTATCGGTTGGTGAAAGCATTTTTGAAAGGATTCTTTATCGATCACATTATAGGCACCGATAAATCTGGCAATAAAGGAAGTCTTAGGATTTTTATAGATTTCCCTTGGAGTACCACTTTGTTCTATCTTCCCTCCATTCATCACATAGATTTCATCGGAAATCGTCATGGCCTCTTCTTGGTCATGGGTTACAAATACACTGGTAATATCTAATTGTCTTTGGATCTTTTTAATGGCGATTTGTAAGCTTTTTCGAATCTTTCGATCTAATGCACTCAACGGTTCATCAAATAATAGTATTTTAGGATGTAGGACAATCGATCGGGCTAATGCCACCCTTTGTTGCTGTCCGCCAGATAATTGATGGGGGTATGCATCCTTTTTGTCCTTTAATTCAACAATTCCTAAAACCTCTTGCACCCTTTTGTCTATTTCTTTTTTGTCGATTTTTCTTAGTTTCATTCCAAAGGCAATATTGTCATATACATTCATATTTGGAAACAACACATATTGTTGAAATACCATACCAACATCTCTGTCCTTTGGCTCTTTATGGGTAATATCTTCTCCATTTACGATAATCGAACCTCCGCTAATCTCCTCAAGTCCTGCAATACATCTTAACAATGTACTTTTCCCACTGCCGCTGGGACCTAATAGGGTAATCAGCTTTCCTTTTTCTATGCTTAAATTAACTTTTTTTAGTACTTGTAAGTCTTCAAACTTTTTTTCTACCTCTTTGACCACTAAAAAGCTCATCCTATTTTCCTCCTATCCATGTACTTTTTTAACTTCTATACTTTTTGTCAATCTTAAAACTATATAAGAAATGATCAATACAATGGTAAAGAACGTCACAACAAGGGCACTGGACACATGTCCTGATTCTGATAACATCTTATATAAATACATTTGCACGGTTTCGTAATTTCCTCCCAACAATAAATTGACAAAGGTAAATTCCCCAAACAATACGGAAAATGACAAAAGCATAGAAATCTGTATTCCTGGAAGAATATTGGGGAGAATCACCATTTTAAAAGCTTGTATCTTTGTGGCACCCAATAATTCTGCTGCCTCTACCAATTTCCCGATATTGATGGTTCGTAAACTATTTCGAATCCCTTGATACATATAAGGTATGATAAATATGGTGTAAGCAAATACCAGAAGTCCTATGGAATTACCTAAGCTGGTAGCATAAAGCCTGATCAAGGATATGGCCAATACAACCCCTGGGATGGCATAAGGAAGCAATACCACACTTTGTAAGAGTTTCTCATATTGAGGAAAATAGATACTGATTGCAAATATTGCCAATAACATCATCATAAGACATAGCACGATTGGTATGATTGAAACAAGGAAAGACCTACCCAAGGCTTCCCAAAACCTCATATTGCTAAATAACATACCATACCATTTCAATGTATAGCCTTCTGGCAATATGGAATGATACCAAGCTGTCGCCACTGAATATAAAAATGTCACCAATATAGGCAATAATAAATAGCCTATCAATAAGCCTACAATCCCTCTATGCATCCACAATGTCTTTTTTTTCATCTTGATCCACTCCTAATAAATTTGCTGACTCTTTCATTTGTGGCCATTAATGCCATATTCAGTCCTCCTAATATCACCGCTAAAGCACTGGCTAACTCGTAATTAGGCATCATTTCTCCTACCACCATGGAGCCTATTCTTATGGTTAGTAGATTATAGTTTTTTCCTACTAAGGCAATTGCCGTACCATAGGCACTCATAGCATTTGCAAATAATATACTGAGGGTCCCTATCATGCTGGGCATCAAAATGGGCATCCCTATTTTCATCCAGAATTGTAGCTCATTGGCCCCCAAAAGCGCTGCTGATTCCTGCCATTCTTTACGAATTCCTAAAAAAGCAGGATAAACAAGCATGATCCCTAGGGGAATTTGAAAATATACATAACAGATAATCAGTCCCACCCAAGAATATACATTAAATTCGCTCAAGGTACTCCACCCATTGTGCTTTGACAACATAATAAACAGTCCTGTATTGCCTAGCAACAATATATATCCTAGGGCTAATGGCACCCCAGAGTAATTAGACGTCATATTTAAAATCGTGATGATTTTATTTTGTTGGGTACTATGAAATTGTGTAATGGCATAAGCGCAAATCAATGCAATCGTCATTCCTATGGCACTTGATAAAATCGATATTTTCAAGCTGTTTACAATGGCATTTAGATAAAATTTATTTGTAAGGGCGGTTATATAATTGCTGACAGTAAAGCCTATTTCTTTTCCTTGAAAGCTGTCGAGTACCATTAATATATAAGGTAGTATCAAAAACATCGATACTACCAATATTAATGGGGAAAGAAACTGTATCACAAGCTTTGTGTTTTTCTTGTTCATAGTGTTCCCCTTTCTGTACAATAAAGCGCTCTCTTTTTTAAAACTTCATTAGTTGATATGCACCAACACCTGCTCTTGCCATAATTGATTTAAGGTTTTGGAGGTCTCTTCCCATGCTTTTCGATCTTCAATATTTTTCACACTTTTATATTGTTCTTCTGGCAATAACTTTGCTTGTATTTCTGCTGGTAATACTACATCACTACGAATCGGTTTTGCATACCCTATTGCCAGATTGATTTGTCCTTCATCGCTTAAAATATATTCTCTTGCTAGCATCGCTGCATGTGGATGCGGTGCATATTTATTGATGATGGTTGTATATCCTGTTCTTACACTTGCATCCATAGGAATACATACATCGAATCGATCTTTATCAATAATGTCTCTATAATTTAAAGCATTAAAATCCCATAGAAAGGTTACTGCAACTTCTCCATTTTCAATATTTGCAAGATCATTGTTATTTGGCAAAAGTCTTCCTTGCTTTGCAAGTTCTGCAAAGAAATCTATACCTGGCTGAATGTTTGTTTCATCGCCACCAAAGGCAAAGGCCGCTGCCAAAATCGTATTTTGTGTTTGTGTTCCCTCAGCAGTTCCTATAGAAACCTTATAATCTCCTTCCAAGATATCTTGAAAAGATTTTGGAGGGTTTTTAATTAATTTTTTATTGGTCATGATGGCAAGGGAACCTGTATAGCCTAACATCCAATCTCCATCATCATCCTTTGCCCAGTCTGGAATTTGATCCCAATAAGATGTTTTATACTTGATGGTTACACCTTTTTCTTCTGCTACTGGACCAAAGGACCAACCGACATCCCCAATATCTGCTGTAGGATTATTTTTTTCTGCTTCAAACTTTGCAATTTCTTCTGAGCTAGACATATCTGTATCTGTATGCTCTAGTCCATAAAGTTTGTTGATATCTTCCCATGTGCCCTTCCAGTTCGCCCAAGAATCTGGCATTCCTACACTGACAACTTGTCCTTCTTTTTTCGCTTCCTCTATGATTTGCTCAACGGTTAAGTTTTTTGCTGCTATGGCTTCATTCTTTGATCCAATGTCTGCTGCATTTTGCCCGCCGCATCCTACCAAAGCTGTTGATAATAATCCAGTTATCATAATACTTGATAGTACCTTTTTCATGTTCATTGTATAAATCCTCCTTATCATCTTTTGACTAGATTTTTATAAAATGTGGCTGTCTTTGTTTAAACTGGGTTATCTTTTGAAAACCTATGGCTTTTAAATCCTTTATGGCTTGATCAAAGTCACGAAACAAATCCTTTGCTCTATGACTATCTGAGCCTAATGTAATGATTTCCCCTCCCATCTCTAAGTATTTTTTTAGAATATCCTTGCTTGGGTGCATCACATCTAAACCATATCTGATTCCTGATGTATTGAGCTCTATTCCTTTCCCTTTTTGAATAATCAGCATCAAAATTTCATCGATCATCTCTTGAAAATCTCTATAGCTTAATTCCTTTTTGAGAAAGTCACCATATCTTACAATAAAATCAAGGTGTCCAACAACATCAAAGTTATCATAGTCTGCTACCATATGCCTTACTGCTTCAAAGTACTCTTGATAGCTTTCTTTTTGGGTCTTTCCATTGAAAAATCCATTTTTACAAAATTCTTTTCCTTTATAGGCATGAATCGAGCCTATGACAAAATCAAATGGATAAGTATCAATAAGCTCATTGAGTTTTTCCTGTAAATGTCCCATATACCCGATTTCTACACCCATCAAGATTTTCATCTGTGGATATTTCTCTTTGAGTGATTGGATTTCTTTTCTATAAGCTGTAAAGTCTACTTCATAATCTATGTCATCGGGATAGTCAAAATCGACATGATCGGTCAACATCACGGTATCCACCCCTAGTGTCACACATTGTTTTATGATGTCTTCCATAGGGGTATCACAATCTGCAGAAAAATTTGTATGCACGTGGCTGTCTATTATTTTTATGATTTTCGCCTCCTCTCCGTTGTCTTACATGGATTATTATATTTTTCTTCTGTTAAGAGGGTGTTAAGAAAATGTTGGTTTTTTGTTATTTTGTTTTTGTTTTGTTGGTTTTTTATTTGGGTAAAGAATAAAACAAAACAATCCATACCTAACTTAGGTATGGATTGTTTTGTAAAAGAACAATGTATTTTATATTTTGGGTAAATGAATCGCATTCCCATGTACCGCATGGGCAGCTTCATGTATCGCTTCTCCCACTGTTGGATGGGCATGAATCGTTGTGATGATTTCATCGATGGTGGCTTCTAGTCTTATGGCCAGCGCTCCTTCCACAATAAGATCTGTAGCCCTAGGTCCTGCCATATGAAGTCCTAATATTTCATCGTTATGAGCATCCACAACAAATTTAACCATTCCCTCTCCTTCACCCATAATCATGGATTTCCCATTAGCATATAGAGGAAATACACCTGTTTTAACTGCATATCCCTGCTTTTTTGCTTCTGCTTCCGTCAATCCAACAGAAGCCAGCTCGGGTCTTGTATAAATACAGGAGGGAACCGTTTTAAAATCTATCTTCGAAGACTTACCCATCATATTTTCTGCCGCAATCATACCTTCCGCTGAGGCAACATGGGCTAGAAGAATCCCTCCATTGCAGTCTCCGATGGCATAGATATTTTCCACATTGGTCTTCATCCGCTTATCTACCAAGATCCTATTTTTTTCCTTCTTGATCCCTAGATTTTCAAGTCCGATGTTATCAATAGCAGGTTTTCTTCCGATAGATAAAAGTACTTTTTCAGCAGAGATAAATAAACTGTCTGCATTGGAAGTTGTGTGAATCTTTAGCTTTTCACCATCCTTCTGGATGCTTTCCACTTTTGTCCCCGTATAAATCTTCACTCCATCCTCCATCAGCTTATTCTTAAGACACGCTGCAATATCGCTGTCTATGTTGCCTAGGATTTCAGGAAGCATTTCTACAATCGTAACTTCAGCTCCTAAGCTTGCATAGACACTCGCAAATTCTGTACCAATTACGCCGCCCCCGATGATACATAAACTTTTAGGAACTTGACTGAGGGAAAGCGCCTCATCACTTGTAATAACACCTTCTAGTTCTACTCCAGGTATGGGGACTTTCACAGGACTTGAACCCGTTGCGATTACCGTCTTGTCAAACTCAATAATCTCCTTGCCTCCATCTAAAAGCTTTACTTCTATTTTACTTTTATCCAAAAACTTTCCTTCTCCTGCAACCATTCTTATGTTGTTTGTATCTAAAAGGGTCCCTACACCACCCACTAACTGTCCTATAACCATATCTTTTCTCTCTTGAAGCTTAGGCCAGTCCACGTGAAGATTATCTAAGCCGATCCCAAAGCTGTCGGCTTCTTCCTTCATCACCTTATATAACTCTGCCGTATGCAACAGTACCTTCGTTGGAATACAACCGACATTTAAGCAAGTTCCTCCTAGATGCTTTTTTTCAATCAAAGTCACCTTTGCCCCTAGCTGAGCTGCTCTGATGGCACACACATATCCTCCCGGACCTCCGCCTAAAACGACTACTCTCATGTTCATTCCTCCCTACAGTAAAAGCATTCCCGGATTTTCGATGTATTCTTTGATCTTTGCTAGAAATTGGGCTGCTACAGCGCCATCAACAGCCCTATGATCTGCCGTAAGAGATAAATTCATAAGTGGTTTTATTACAACCTCTCCCTTTTCAACCACAGGCGTCTCCACAATAGTATTTACACCCAGTATGCCTACTTCAGGCTGGTTAATAATAGGGGTAAAAGCTTCCATTCCAAACATTCCTAAATTGGTAATCGTAAAGGTGCCTCCCGTAATCTCATCCCCAGTAAGTTCATTGTTTTTTGCCTTATCCGCAAGCTCTTTTACTTCCTGAGAAATCTCCTTTAATCCCTTAGCATGGGCATATTTGATTACAGGTACAATAAGTCCTTCTTCTAATGCCACTGCAACGCCCATATTTACATAATTTCTATAAATAAATCCATCTTCTTCTACGGAACCATTCACCAATGGAAACTCCATCAAAGCCTTTGCAACAATCTTTACAAGAAGATCAGTATAGGTGAGCTTCACAGTAGTTTTTAGCTGATTTTTTAAAGCTTTAAGATTCGTCATGTCTACTCTCATATTATAATGCACGACAGGAGAGATACTCCAGCTTTCCTGCATTCGATCTGCAATGACTTTTCTCATGGAAGTCATTGGTATTTTTTCTTCTTTTGGATTCACTGCGGACGCCAGCTGATTTTCTCTATAAAAATCATACACATCCTGTTTTCTTACGCGCTCTTCCTTATGAATGTCATCAAGTTTAACACCCAGCTTTTCTGCAGCCTTTTTTGCCATTGGTGTAGCCTTTGTGTTTTCTTCTTCAACCTTGTAAATTTCAACATCTTCAACAGTAATTCTACCGTTAGGGCCCGTTCCAACTACCTTACTGATATCGATCCCCTTTTCTTTTGCCAATTTTTTTGCTACAGGAGAAGCAAGAACGCGTTTCCCTTCAGCCTTCTCTTTGTTTCCTAAGCTTGTTTGTATTGTTTCCTTCTTTTCTTGTTTTTCTGAGCTGGTTGCTCCATCTGAACCCATCTCAGCTAAAAGCGTAGATATATCTTCATTCTTACCTCCTATGATGGCGACAGGCTGTAAACAAGGAACAACATCTCCCTCATTAACAATGTATTTTCTTAGAAATCCATTTTCATTTGCTTCCACTTCATTGGTAAGCTTACTGGTCTCCACATCAAATAGTACCTCTCCTGCTTTTACTTCGTCTCCTTCTTTTTTATGCCATTTTGTCAGCTTTCCTTCCTTCATCGTAAGCCCTAATTTTGGCATTGTTATGAATTTAGCCATTTCTTCTCCTCCTTCTTCCAAATTAATCGTCTGCCTTATCTATTAAAAAATCCGTTTATCTGTGCAGTTTCTAAAGCTTTCCTTATATCCACATGATATGGGCCGTTTCTTGTAATCTTAAAAATCAATTCGTCTCCTGCTTGAAAGGGCACTTCTCGTTCGCCATCTACAGCAATCATACCTTTATGTTCTGGTGTAAAGGAATACCCTTCATGTAATTGGAGTATCTGGGGCTCTCCCATTTGAATCTCTCTTATAAGACCTGCAGCAATAGGAGCCACGATTTTGTATGTATCATCGGTTAAATCGATACAAGCTCCAAAATCGTCCTCTTCTTTTACGATCATTTTGCAGCCTACCAAGGATGAAAATCCTATGGAAGCAGGGTTGGCTCTTGAAACAATTACCTTTACCATATCCTCAATATGCCATATGGCCTTGGAGCCTACTACAAGATTTTTTGAAACAACGGCATCAATCAAAGCAATATCTGTAAATATCTTATTTTTATAAATTTCAATTCTCTTGTCTTTCCTACCTATTTCAGATAATGCATACTTTTCAGAGGCTGCTACTGCCGCCGCCATGCCAGCTATGGTACCTTCTATCATTTCGGGGTATACATTATTGGTGCCTGTAGACAGACCAATCATGGGCATATTTTTGACTACCTTTGCTGCTGCCCTGTTGGTTCCATCACCGCCTAAAACCACCAGACATCCGATTTCCATCTCCTCCATGCGTTTTGCTGCTTCTACACTATCCTTTGCATTTCCGTTGATGGGCATCTCTAGAATTTCTACCCTTGCCGTCAACTCCTTAGAGGTAGACAAGTTGTCTATGACCCTATAGCCAATTTGAAAGGTATCAGGCATGATATAGACTTTGGTAACATCACATCCCTGCGCCCCTAGTATAATCCGCTCTACGATATTTACTTTTTCATTGTTATCCACTACCGTTGCATGGGATACCAATCTTCGAATATCCTTACCCGATGCAGGATTTGCAATAATTCCTATACTAGCCATACACAACCACCTTTTAAAGGGGCAACATCTGTCACCCCTTCTTTTATTTAACCTAACTTTTTTACGGCATTCACAATATCTTGTGCATTAGGAATTACATAGCTCTCAAGCTTTGGTGCAAAAGGTATTGGTGTATCTAAACATCCTATTCTAGCTATAGGAGCATCCAGATAATCAAAGCATTCTTCAGAAATTAAAGCTGAGATTTCACCACCATATCCACCCCTTTTGTTCTCCTCTGTAACAATGACCACCTTATTGGTCTTTTGGACAGATTGAAAGATTGTTTCTTTATCCAGTGGATATAAAGTCCTTGGATCTACTACTTCCATTTCTATTCCTTCCTTTACAAGCTCCTGGGCAGCAGCTAAAGCTTCATGTACCATTCTTCCAGTAGCAATGATGGTCACATCAGAGCCTTCTCGCTTAATATCTGCTACACCAAGGGGAATTGGCTTCACATGATCATCAACATCTCCATCCATTGCATATAAAAGCTTGTGCTCCACATACATAACGGGATTATCATCCTCTATAGAGCTAAGCATCAATCCCAGTGCATCCTGTGGTGTTGAAGGATATACGACCTTCAAACCCGGCACATGGGTAAGCCATGCCTCAAGGGATTGGGAATGCTGTGCAGCCGCCTGTACCCCCGCACCTGCTGGCAGTCTTACGACCATAGGAAGGGTGATTTTTCCTCCAAACATATAGCGCATTTTTGCGGCTTGATTTACCAGCTGATCCATCCCAACGGTCAGAAAGTCTATAAACATAAGCTCCGCAACAGGTCTTAGTCCAGTTGCAGCAGCTCCTACAGCACAACCTATGATGGCACCCTCGGATATAGGTGTATCTCTTACCCTTTTTTCTCCAAATGCATCAAACAATCCAGCAGTTACTCCAAAACATCCTCCGAAGACACCTACATCTTCACCTAATAGAAATACATTTTCATTTTCCTTCATTTTAATTTTGATTCCTTCTCTAATCCCTTCAGCATAGGTCATTTTTTTCATCGAACTCTAACCTCCTCTACTAAATCTGTATAAATATCTTCTACAACTGATTCTAATGAAGGGTCAGGGCTATTATTGGCAAATGCTACGGCATCTTCTATTTCCTTACCTACTTTTTCCTGAATCTTTTTCATTTTCGCTTCTGTGAAAACATTGTTTTCAAGCATAAACTTCTCTAATCTTGGAATAGGATCCTTTGCAAACCATTCCTTTTGTTCTTCCTCAGGCTTATATGCCCCTGGATCTCCTTCAAAATGTCCTCTATGTCGATAAGTCTTACATTCAATAAGCGTTGGTCCTTGTCCGGCTCTAGCTCTTTTTACTGCCTCATTGGCCGCTTCATACACTGCAAAAATATCATTTCCATCTACGGTAACCCCTGGCATATTATATGCGACAGCTCTGTCTGACACGTCTTGTATTGCTTGATGTCTGCTTTGATGCGTGGATATTCCATACAAGTTGTTTTCACATACAAATACAACTGGCAGCTTCCATACACTTGCAAGGTTCATAGATTCGTGGAAGGTACCTTGGTTCGTTGAAGCATCTCCAAAGAAGCACACACATACCTGATCCGTATCTCTATACTTGGCACTCAATCCTGCTCCAACTGCAATATTATGCCCTGCTCCTACGATACCGTTCGCACCCAAAATTCCTTTCGTGGCATCAGCAATATGCATGGAACCGCCTTTCCCCTTACAATACCCTGTTTCCTTACCAAATAGCTCTGCCATCATATATTTAAGGTCTCCACCTTTTGCCAAAATATGACCATGTCCTCTATGGGTACTGGTAATATAATCACTGTCATTTAGATTGGCACAAACCCCTGTAGCTACTGCCTCTTCTCCTAAGTATAAGTGGACAAAGCCAGGGATACTTCCCTCGGCAAAAAGAGTCATCGCCTTTGTTTCAAATTCTCTAATTTTTAGCATGGTTTCATACATATCTATCATTTGATTATTATCTAGACGCAAATCAAATCCCTCCTTATTTTTATTCTATTCCAACCTCCACACAAGCTAAGGCTGCTTCTATGCTGTCATTTGAATCTCCAAATTCAGGGATAGAGAGCCCTGGTACCTTTAAACCACCCTTTACAGCTTTTATTTTTTTCTTTCCTACAGGCAAACATTTTTTCATCCTTTCTTCATCGATGGCATCCGGCCTTGTAACTGCAATTATGACATTTACAAATACCTCCTTGTCAAAATCCTTTATTTCAAGAATTTCTCTTAAGCCACATAGACACCCTCTTGAGATCGCATCCATGACAGCTTTTTCTGCTGCCCGATTTACATCCTGTCCATGAAAATCAGTTCCAAGTCCAAATTCCACAATAAACCTTTTAATAAAGCCACCTCCTCTCTATTAACTTTTCGTTATTCTATAGAGCAAAGGTCATGCCAACGCAAAAAATATTTTGAATTTTTTTATTATTCTATTTTATGCTAGTCATCTCAACAACTGCTACTATTTTCAAGATGGTATACCGAAAACACACAAATAAAAAAATTCCCAGAATCGGGAATTTCCCAGTCCCAAATCTAGGAATTTAATCATTGATTGCATCAATATCGATATCGTATTTTTTTATTTTTCGATAAATGGAAGATTTGCTTAAATTCAATAGCTTTCCGGCCTCGATGACATGCCCTTTTGATTGCATCAAAGCATGGATAATGGCTTCTCTTTCCAAATTTTCTATAGAAAAGTTAGATTGATCACCTAGGTACTTGGATTCATGAAATAATTCGTCTGGTAAGTACTCTGCTGTAATGATCGCTTCATCACTCAAATAATAGGCTCTTTCAATAATGTTTTGTAATTCTCTTACATTTCCTTTCCATTGATAATTTTTTAGATGCTCAATAAAATCTTTATGCATTTTCTTCTTTTCACTTTGTGTGTTGTTCAGCCTATTTAAGAAATAATTTACACACACCTCAATATCATTGATTCTCTCTCTTAATGAAGGAATTTTAAGTTTAAAAACATTTAATCGATAGTAAAGATCTTCTCTAAAGTTCTTTTTCTTTACTTCTTCATATAAATTTCTGTTGGTAGCTCCAACAACCCTTACATCCAGTTTCTTTTCATACTTTCCTCCGATCCTTGTTACGGTCAAACTATCAAGCACCCTTAGAAGCTTTGCTTGCAAATCTAGAGGTAATTCTCCAATCTCATCTAAGAATAGGGTTCCTCCATCAGCTAGCTCAAATTTTCCAGGTTTTCCTTCTTTAGAGGCTCCAGTAAAAGCCCCCTTTTCATATCCAAATAGCTCACTTTCCATTAAATCACGGGGAAGGGATGCACAGTTTACCGCTACAAAGGGGCCCTTTGTCCGATTACTGTGGTTGTGTATGGAGTGAGCAAATAATTCTTTTCCTGTACCACTTTCTCCTTCTATCAACACACAGCAGTTGGCTTTAGATATTTTTTTAGCTGACTGAATGATTTTTTTCATTTTCTTATCCACCGTAATGATGTCATCAAAAGTATAAGTGGCCTTGTTTCCCGTTACTGAGTTCACTGTGCTGTGTAAATATTTTACTTCCTTGAATACAATTGCTGTACCAATCACCTCATTCTTGGTAATAATGGGAGCAATATTGGCACTACAGGGTATTCTTCTGTGGCGGATATAAAAGTTGCAGTCAATGTAGTTTTGTGGATTTCTTTGTTTTAATATTTTTTGTTGAATATCTACGTCCTTCAGTACTTGCCTAATGTCCAACTGATATATTTCATCGGTTTTTAATCCAAGAATCTTCGCTGCAATGTCATTGGTTTTATTGACGTTATAATTCCGATCAATAATAATCATTCCATCTGAAATGGATTCTATCGTTGTATCAATGAGTTCATGGGATCTTAAAAGGGCAATCTCATTTTCTATAGAATATGCCGCTGCCACCACAATACCCAATGTATGCTTATGGGCTCCATAGGAGTTGCCTGACATATCTAAGCATCCGATTAAATTTCCTTTGTCATCATGTATTGGTGCCCCTGAGCAAGTCCAATCATGGTGATGAACACAATAGTGTTCTGCACCTACTACTTGAATCGGTTTGTCGATTACCAAGCATGTTCCTATGGCATTTGTTCCAACAGCTTCCTCTGACCAAAGAGATCCTCGTGTAAAATTAATTTTATCCGCTTCTTTCTTGATATTCTCTTCTCCGATCGTTTCAATAATATATCCATTTCGATCCGTTAAAACCAATACAAATTCTGTACCTAGTACAATACTGTGTAAATTCTGCATAATAGGACGGGCAACATCTAAAAGTTCTTTATTATATTCCATGATTTCTGCAAGTTCTTTTTCATTGATGCCTTCTCCATGGCCATTCCTATGATCTACTTTCAATTTTTTACATCGCATCCATGATTCTACAATAAGAGTATTCATATTTTGATCTATTTTATTTTGATTTACAAACATTTTCCAAGCGTTTTTAATTTTTTCTAAGTGATGCTTCATAACATCCTCCTTTGTCGATTTATTTTCATATTATTTTATTGTTTAATACTATAATTCTTATAGGATAGAAATTATGCATAAAAACCGCAATTGATTTTAAAATACCTTATAAATGTAAAATATTCTTCATTGGAATAAAAAAACCTACCACTGAAATAAAAAGATTTTTGTTTTTACAAATTCCGTTTATATCCTAGACCCTAACTTCTATTTTTATTAACCTAATTCTTTATATTTCAACTAAGTAACTTGAGTTGTGCAAAAACTATATAGTTAGTTTTAGAATCTTATACAACTCAGCGATCTCCATGTTGCTGTTTGCTTTCTTGTAGATAAATTCTACTATGGACTTAAAGGTAATCCCTTTGATATGTCTTATCATATCTCCAAGAGTTATTTCAGGGTTCTGAGCCCTTTTTTACCTCGGCATAGTTCAAGATAAGTGTAAGCAAAATAGACAATTGACCAAAATCTGGTCAAACCTTTAAGTCTACGCATTTGGTAATGTTTTAATCCAAGTCGCTCTTTCAGATATAGAAAGGAAGTTGCAATTTCCCAGCGTTTAGAATAATCGTCTAATATGGTTTTAGAATCTAATTCTATAAGAGAATAGACTTTTTTCAATAACTTTTTTTAGAAGTAAACCAGGCATAGATTAGCATATACACTGGATTGGCAATGTGCGTAGCATGATTTTTATATAGTTCAATTAATTCACAAGCAATGGCAATCTTACTTTTAAATTTAGAATCTTTTTCAATACAGTATTCTTTATTGAAATATTGTTCAAATCCTAAGGTTATTGAGTATTTATCTGTGATAAACTGTGATGCTACAATGCAATGGAACCATACGTTTTGCCTTCGGCTCTATAACAGATAAAACATGATTTATACGGGTATCCTGCATATCGCGAGCACACCAAGGTGCATTGTTTAAGAATTTCGTTACACAGCTTCGATCTTTAGAATACAGTATTTTACTAGATATATTGGAAATATTTCTTTTGGAATCTATGTTTATAATGCCTGTCATTAATGTAGCAATGTGGTTAAACTGAGGCTTAGAAATATTTAAATTCAAAATCTTAAGATAGTTTAAAATACCTTTGTTGCAGTCAATACTAGTGATAGGCATAAGATTAAATCCTCCTTTAAATGTATTTAAGGCAAAAAAAGACGCAATGATCTCTATGGACTAGTTTTGCATCTCTTTGTCACTCCCAATAATTTTGCTATCTCGGTATAGGAATATTGCTGTCGAAGAATGGCTACTTTTCTTTGGTTTTTTGTTAGTCCTGCACCTCATCACTGAATTGCATATAATTTTTATAGTTTTTGATTCTTTTTTGCTTTGGCTGTATTGAAATTCTAATTCTATCCAAGACTGTGTTTTCAAAACATCCACCCCTTTTGCTTTAGTATTTCTTTGCTAACCAGCTAGATAGCTGTATGCTTATAATTTTTCGTCTGCTTCATTTAGTAATTCTAAGCCAGCTATATTTAAAACATCACCTAAAGTGAAACTTCATTCAGATGGAGTTTTAACGTCGCTATAATATGAGGGATTATCTATATAGTCCTGTATTTTATTTATACAAAGTTTTTACCTTACCTATAAGAGATCGAAACAACACATCTCCCACGTAGGGGGACCTATATGTCCACCGGTTTTTATCTGTAAATTTAATTACTTTGTTCTAGATTTTATGCTATGATAGAGGGAAAGAAGTTAATTTTATGACAGATAAAGGATTTGAACTGCTCTCTAAAATATAGAGAGAAATGCAAGAAGGTTTTTCTAAAACAAATAAAAGATTGAATAATATTGAAAGTATTATTACCAAATTCGAAATAAAATTGATAGTTTATCCAATAAAATTGAAATCGGAGAAATGGAAATAAAATCTATAAAATTTGTCGTCGACCCCCAATAGCGCAAAAACCTCTGGGGATCGACGACAATTTTGTTTTTGTTCATTTCCTGTTTTTCCAACATTCTTAGACTTTTTAGGATTTTCCAGGAGGATTTTTTATAGAAATATAGAATGTAAATACATAGTATTTTGAATATATAAATGAGTTTTTATCGTACCTATGAGGAATTGAAACGCCCTGCTCCTACGATACCGTTCGCACCCAAAATTCCGTTTTTATCGTACCTATGAGGAATTGAAACTCAAAGAAATAAATGAAAATGACGAGTATGATCTAATTGTTTTTATCGTACCTATGAGGAATTGAAACTTTTGATAGTAAATATATATGATAAGAAGGAAAATCGTTTTTATCGTACCTATGAGGAATTGAAACTCAGTTATCGGAGCCTATTGTCTATCAAAATGGAGGTTTTTATCGTACCTATGAGGAATTGAAACATCTTTTTCCATGTATCGCTGTATGTATGGTTCTAAAGTTTTTATCGTACCTATGAGGAATTGAAACCAAGATAATGATAGTACAAGTGGTTATGTGTTAATGTTTTTATCGTACCTATGAGGAATTGAAACTTGAATCATAAGTATTGTATGTATATTCAAAGATATAAGTTTTTATCGTACCTATGAGGAATTGAAACAATATAGATTCTATAGTCAAAGAGCATGTTAGAGAAATCGTTTTTATCGTACCTATGAGGAATTGAAACTTGTAATTAAAACAGCCTTTGCAGTGTTTATAGTTGAAAGTTTTTATCGTACCTATGAGGAATTGAAACAAATCACTTGTATATCCCCCAAAAGAACGTTTTTCATGGTTTTTATCGTACCTATGAGGAATTGAAACTAAATATGAGAGATAAAGAAATTAAAGTTGCAGACGTTTTTATCGTACCTATGAGGAATTGAAACTTGATCACATTGATAAACAACCAAACGGAAGTCAGTATGTTTTTATCGTACCTATGATGAATTGAAACATTGCTATAGATGTGAATGTTGCAACTTTAAATTCGTTTTTATCGTACCTATGAGGAATTGAAACGATTCTTTTCAGCTTCTCCACGCTTTTTGGTCCATTTGTTTTTATCGTACCTATGAGGAATTGAAACGTGAAGAAGTAACACTTGAGAGAGCTCCGAATACTGACTTTAGAATATTCTTCATTGGAATGAAAAACCCTAGAAGCAAAGTTAAAAGATGTTTCTGTTTTAAAACCCTATCCTCCTACTCCGTTGTTGAAAACAAGTACATAAAATTTTTTCTTTTAAAAATAATACAAAAATATCTTGACAAACTTACTATCCACACATATAATTAGTTTTAATATAATCACAAACATAAATCGATGAGTAAGAAGAGTAAGTATATTTAAAAATGCTAGAGAATCGGTGATGGTGGAAATCCGATATTTGAGAATATACTGAATGGGCTTATGAGTGGAAGCTGAAATATAAAGTAGGCGACACGGGCATCTCCCGTTATAGAGATAGGATATCGGATGTTTTAGATCCCGTATCTGAAAAAGTGGATGATGATTTTTTCATCATCAATTGAGGTGGCACCACGTTTAAAATCGTCCTCTATATGTATATATGCATATAGAGGTTTTTTATTTTCCCGGGAATTTTTTAAGATGTACAATGCGCAAGTGCATCCAATCAAACTTTATGTGAACACAGATCTTCATTCACGGCAGAAACATGATTAAAATTTACGTATACTTTTTAATTACAAATTTTTAGGAGGTTATGCTTTATGAAAAATAATCAAGGGTATTTTGGAGAATTTGGTGGTTCTTATGTACCCGAAGCCTTAAAAGATGTATTGAAGGAAGTTGAAGAAAACTTTTATAAATATATTGAAGATCCTGACTTTTTAGAGGAACTATCTTATTATCAAAAACAATATATTGGACGAGAAAATCCTCTTTATTTCGCTGAAAGACTTACAGAAAAAGCTGGAGGCGCTAAAATTTATCTTAAGCGTGAGGATTTAAATCATACAGGTGCCCATAAGATTAACAACGCCATGGGGCAAGTACTCTTGGCTAAAAAAATGGGTAAAAAAAGAATCATTGCAGAAACAGGAGCAGGCCAACATGGGGTAGCCACTGCAACCGTATGTGCTTTGTTCGGAATGGACTGTACCATTTATATGGGCGAAATCGATACAAAAAGACAGGCGCTGAATGTTTTCCGTATGGAATTATTAGGTGCTAAGGTGATTGCTGTGAGCAAGGGTACTGCTACACTGAAGGATGCTGTAGATGCAGCTTTAGAAGATTTCGTAGAAAATGCTCATAATACCTTCTATTTATTAGGTTCTGCCGTAGGACCTCACCCATACCCTACAATGGTTAGAACGTTTCAAAGCATTATTGGAAAAGAGGCACGTAAGCAGATTCTAGAAGTCGAAGGAAGATTACCTGATTATATTATTGCTGCTGTAGGTGGTGGAAGCAATGCCATCGGCCTTTTCCATCCTTTTGTAGAAGATCAAGACGTTAAAATTATCGGTGTAGAACCTGCAGGAAAGGGACTTGATACCCCA
Organism: Clostridiaceae bacterium 35-E11; assembly: GCA_038396625.1. GTDB lineage: Bacteria > Bacillota > Clostridia > Peptostreptococcales > Thermotaleaceae. Next base: position 971,352 of record CP121688.1, on the reverse strand, counting down.
GAACATGCCGCTTCCATTATGAAAGGCACAGTGGGTATCATCCATGGTTTTAAATGTTATACATTACAGGATGATCAAGGCGAACCACTTCCCGTTCATTCTATTGCAGCAGGACTAGATTATCCAGGAGTGGGTCCTGAACATAGTTATTATCAATCTATTGGCAGAGCAGAATATGTGGGCATTACAGATCAGGAAGCCCTAGATGCTTTCTTCACACTGTCCCACACAGAAGGAATTATTCCTGCGATCGAAAGCGCTCATGCTGTTGCCCATGGTATAAAATTGGCAAAAACCTTATCAACGGATGAAATAATTATTATTAATCTTTCTGGAAGAGGCGATAAGGATGTTGCACAGGTAAAAGAAATCATCTCCAAATAAATTTAATGGTATGCAAAAGGCAGGTTATTTATAAAAACTAAAATCTTTATACCATTTTCCCCTTTCCTCATTTTCAAAAATGATTTATGATAATGTTAATTACTCTACAATTTGGGTAAACCTAAAGAAACAAATCACAAAAGGGGATATGATGAGATGATTGTGAAGCATTGCAATGAAAAATTATCTAGCATTAAAAAAGTTATTATTATCTTAAATCTGTTAAGTACAGAGCCCTATGCCTACAAAGTTACGGATATCAGTAATATTACGGAAATTAATCGAACCACTGTCCATCGAATTCTTACCACCTTAGAAGAAGATGGCTTGGCCATGAAGGATGAAGATACGAAAAAATATAAAATTGGACCCGCCCTTTATCATATGGGTTCCATCTATCCTTATAATTTCAACTATGAGAATAAGCTCGTAGAAATCTTAACAGAAATGTCTTCTATCTCAAAAGAATCTGTAGGTTTGGCGGTAAGAGATAAAGAAAGAATTATATCTTTATATGAAATAGAAATCGCACAGCCTTTAAAAATGAATTATCGCCCAGGGCTCTTTTATCCTATCAATCGGGGCTGCTACGGAAAATGTTTGATGGCCTATTATGATCAAGAACGTGTAAAGCAATTACTTTATGCACAGAAATTTGAAAAAGTATGCAAAAACACTTTGACCGATCCAGAAGAAATTCTAGCTGAATATAAAAAAATTAGAGAGCAGGGTTATGTTATTAGTAATGAAGAAACCTTCTCTCATGCAATGGGTATAGGCATCCCTATTTTTAATGCCAAGGGTAATGTCACTAACTGTGTAGCCATTTCTTTTTTCAAACAAGAGCATTATCAGGATACCTTAGAAAATTTAAAGCATTTACTGTTTGAATATCAGGATAAAATTTCTAAATATATCCTATAAAGCTTATGGGTTATTACGCTGTAATAAAAAAACGATGCATTGATACTTGTAGTACTTCAATGCATCGTTTTTATCTTTCTAATACGATCATTCATCGGAAAAGTGTATAAAAATTTGATTTTTTATTTTGTTAAAAATATTTAATAATTATCATTGAGTTTCTTCTAAATTTCTATTATAATGGAATTGTTCATATATTGAATACTTAGTTCATTATATGAACGTTTTCTCGTAATATTTTAATCACAATCTAACATGATTTGTTTTGTAAAAAGAAAGGAGAAAAAAATGGACACAGCAGTAATGAATCAACTTAAATCCGCTCTATCCGAAGAGGAAATTATCACTATGATTAAAGAGTTAGTCAAAAGACCTAGTTATCCAGGGGTCGAAAATCAAGAAACCTCTGTGGCATCATGGATTCATGACTTTTTTGTTAAGGAAGGCATTCCTTCAGAAATCATCCCTGTGGTAGATGGACGATGCAATGTCGTAGCACGATTAAAAGGAAGTGGTAATGGAAAAAGTCTCATGTTAACAGGTCATTTAGACACAGTACCTCCCTATGATATGCCCTGTGATCCCTTTGTGCTGCAAGAAAAGGAAGGGAAGTTAATTGGTCGAGGAGTTGTAGACATGAAAGGTCCACTGGCTTGTATGATGGCTAGCATGGCGGCGTTAAAAAGAGCAAACATTGATTTGCAAGGTGATGTGATCTTTGCAGGTGTCATCGACGAGGAAAATAAAAGCGAAGGAACAATCCATCTCATCGAATCTGGTATACGTGCAGATGCTGCCATAGTAGGAGAACCTACAGAATTAAACATATGTGTAGCTCACAGAGGACTTGAGTGGTTTCAGTTTGATTTCCAAGGCAAAACAGTCCATGGTGGAAAACAAAAAGAAGGTATTAATGCCATTCGTAAAGCAGTAGATTTCATCCAAAGAATAGACGATAAGCTGATTCCAAAAATTGAAAGTAAAACACATCCCATCATTGGTACTTCTTCAATGAATTATGGGCTCATACAAGGAGGTACACAACCAAGTACTGTGGCAGGAGATTGTTCCCTTCAAGTTGACCGCAGATGGGTTCCTGGTGAAACTTACGCAGAAGTTGTGCAAGAATATCAAGATATTATTGATGAGCTACATAGGGAAGACAAGGATTTTCGCTGTACCCTTAAGGTAATGGATGTAAGTGTGATGAAAGAGGGCTATGTCCACGAAGCTATGGAAATTGACAAAAACCATCCTATCATTGACATTATTACAAAAACCACAGAAGAAATCACCCAAAACACACCTAAACACACTTACTTCCCAGCTTGGAGTGATGGAGGACTATTAAGCAGCTACGCAAAAATTCCTACCATTGTTTTCGCTCCTGGAGATTTAGAAAGTGCCCACTCTGCCAACGAGTTTTTAGAAATCGCACAAATTGTGCCTGCATCTTTAATTTATGCCATGACAGCCATCAAATTTTGTAAAGAATAAGCCTTTATAGTCACAACTATTTATAATCATGGATTTTTTTTAAAATTTGAATTGAGGTAAAGGAGGAAAAAAAATGAGTAATGCTTCGAATCAAACAAGTGAAAAAAAGAGAAAGTTTAAAGTTCCTCATGTATATGTTATCTTATTAGCCTTCATTGCAATTTGTACTATTTTGACTTATATTATTCCTGCCGGACAGTACGAGATGATTGAAAATGCCAGTGGTCGAACAGTAGTAGATCCCGATTCCTTTCAATATATTGAATCTACACCTCTCGGTCTATTTGACTTTCTAAAATCTGTTCCAAAAGGTATGGCAGAAACTGCTGAAATTATATTTTTTATCTTTATTGTTGGAGGTGCCTTTGCTGTTGTAGAAGCTACTGGTGCCATTGAAGCTGGTTTAGGGAAGATAACAAAAACAATGGCTGGTAAGGAAAGAGCCATTATTCCTATTATCATGCTTGCTTTCTCCCTTGGTGGTGCCGTATTTGGTATGGCAGAAGAAACCCTCCCCTTTATTCCTATTATGGTTACCTTGGCGATTGCCTTGGGATTTGATTCATTAACAGGGGTAGGAATGGTATTAGCTGGTGCAGGTGCAGGCTTTGCAGGGGCTTTTATGAATCCCTTTACAATCGGAGTTGCCCAAGGTATTGCTGAACTACCATTATTCTCAGGAATAGGCTTTCGGGTTGTTGCCTATTTATGCATGACTACCTTGGCGATTAGCTTTGTTTATTGGTATGCGGGTCGTGTAAGAAAAAATCCGAAGCTTAGCATTATGCATGATTTTGATCAAACCCGTGAAGACGTTTTGGACTTAAGTGTACTAAAGGATTTCACTGCAAAAGACAAATCTATTCTTTTAATCGTTTTAGCTACCATTGGCTTGCTCATTTTTGGCGTTGTGCAATATGGTTGGTATATTCAAGAAATTTCTGCTCTATTCCTTGGTATGGCTATTGTAGTATCTATCGTGGGCAAACTTGGATTAAACGGTTTTGCAGAAAAATTTATTGATGGTATGGCAAACCTTGCAGGTGGCGCTTTGGTTGTTGGTTTTGCCCGTGCAATCTTAGTGGTTATGACTGAAGGACATATTCTGGATACGATTCTTTATTCTACTTCTGGTGCTGTTTCTCAATTACCTTCTACCTTAGCTGCTTTAGGCATGTATATCTTCCAATGCTTTTTAAACTATTTGGTTCCTTCTGGTAGCGGACAGGCAGCCGTATCCATTCCGATCTTAGCGCCTCTGTCTGACTTAGTAGGTGTAACCCGCCAAACTGCTGTGTTGGCTTATCAGTTTGGAGACGGTATATCCAACATCTTCACCCCCACATCAGGATATTTCATGGCAGGTCTTGCTTTAGCAAAAGTTCCATGGAGTAAATGGGCAAAATGGATTTTACCTTTAATCCTATTAGAATATCTTCTTGGTGGCATATTAGTAACTATCGCACAAATCATAAAATTTGGTCCTTTCTAAATATATATATAATAAAGTAGGGTAACTATTCTCATAGCTACCCCCTTATCAAACCGCACGTGCCCTACTAAGGCATACGGCTTACCAACGTGTTCCAAATGTATCAAGCATAACTTTTGGCAGCATTAATCTTGGAAACTAGGTCAGGAGTGTAATACTCTTGACCTTTATCTTTTAATTTCTTTATTTTCTTTTCTAACTTTTTCTTATTTTTAGCTGTTATTCTCTCTAAGTACATTTCCATGGTATATCCCCACATTTTGTTGTAATATAACCAATTACTCGGTATCAGCCCTATTTTTACAAAGTACTCATTGTTCCATTTCGATGTCATTAACCAACCTTTTCTCTGACATGGATTTTTATGTATCATTGCCACCCTCAATCTTTGCCTAAGATAGGAATCTATTGCATGTAGCTCTTTACTGAATGCCTTTAGAATACATCTACTGGTCTGACCATATTCTTCGTTTCCCTTAACTGCTTTGAAGATATTTAGATAGTAGTTTACTTTCCCTCTTATTATTGGATTTAAGGCATCTAGCCATGCTTTAGTACTAAGGGTTAGACTTTTTCTTGTTTTCTCTTTTATTTTAGCCTTGAAGTCTTTAAATGAATTTTCTGTAGGTCTTACAATAAAGTATGAACCCTCTTGATTCTTTCTTTTCCTCCAATGCTCGAAGGTGAATCCAAGAAAATTAAAATCATCATCGTTAAAGTTTACAAACTTTGTTTTCTCCATTGATACTTCTAATCCTAAATCAGTGATTACTCTATTAGCTACTCCACCTGCTTCTTTTATCTCTTCTTCTGTCTTAGCAAACAAAAGAAAATCATCAGCATACCTTACAAAACGAATGTTTTCCTTGTCTAGTTCCCAATCCAGCTCATTAAGATATATATTCGCTAGTATTGGCGAAATGACACCTCCTTGCGGAGTGCCAGACTCTGAATTATGATATTTACCTTCTTCCATATGTCCAGCTTTAAGCCATCTCCATACCATGTCTAGGACTGTTCCATCAGCTATATATTTTGTTAATATCTTCATTAGCTTCTTATGGGGTATATTATCAAAGAATCCTTTAATGTCACAATCATATATGTGGTTGTACCCTGTTTCTAGGTTCCATAGAATTATTTGCATTGTTCTTTCAGCACCTAATCCTTTTCGGTATCCACATGACCATTTATGGAATATTTCATTTTCAAATTTTGGACTTATAACATTTACTACACTTTGCTGAACAATTCTATCTTCTATTGTGGGAATTCCTAAAGGTCTTTTCTTGCCGTTCTTCTTCGGTATATAGACTCTTTTTACTGGCTTTGGTACGTAATTTTTCTCTTTTAGAGTAATTAGCAGCTTTTTAATCTTTTCTTCCTCTTTTTCCGCGAAGGTTTCAAGGGTTTCCCCATCAATACCTCCACATCCTTTGTTATCTTTAACTTGTTTCCATGCCCCCATTAGTTTTCTCTCAACTAACAGTTGCCCATAAATGCTATGCATTTTAAGTTTCAATTCTTGATTCATTTATTATCCTTCACCTTTCTTGTGTTCTTTCGGCTCGTTTTTACTTTCGTAACGTTACCGTTATCATTCCACATGATTAAAGCTGGGTCCACTGAGGTCAGTTCCCTTCCGTTCAGTACCAGTTTGGTCTGATACTTACTTCCGTACTATGAAACTGTCTGACTGCTCTATCCGTAGTAGAAACTTCGGCGTAACCTTATATCCCACTACCCCTTACGGGCTTGAATAGAGCTCTCACAGGGTCATTGTATTTTCCTTCCTAACATACCGAGTACTTTCACATGATAAACTATCCTAACTCAGCTGATTCATTGGGTTAGAATTATTGGCTTCCTATTTTTTAAGCATAGTCGCCAGTTTACCCCGCCACCTGTACTTCACACCTCTGCATTTCGGTCTGCTAGTCCGCCTATGGGTCTCTCGACTTTCCACGTCTCCTTCAAACCACACCTCACGATGTAGCCCTAGACTAGGCTTCCTAGGTTGTATCAGCACTCCTAGGGAAGGACTTTCACCTTCGAGAATTCCTATGTTTCAATCCTATATGTCCTGTTTTTATTCGGGGAATATCATTGACAACGAATTTAATTCATAGAAACAGATAGGCTACTGCCTAACTATATGCAACTGCCTGTCGCACTTAAAAAACCGACCCTCACTAGGTCGGTTTTTTAATTTTGTATTCTTCCTTTTCATAGGTTAGCAATTAGCAATTTTATTTGGGGTTGTTTGGTTTGTCAAGTTTTCTTATTGTTGCCAATCTATCCCCTTGGGCAAAATTTTGAAATTTCCCCTAACTTCTCATACAACGCCTTTTCTTCTTGGGTAAGCGTAGGAGGATTAACAATCCGTATGTTCAGATATAGGTCTCCCTGTTTTCCTTTCATGTCTTTATAGCCTTTTTGAGCAATTTTCATTTTTCCTCCTGTCTGTATTCCTGACGGTATTTTCACCTTGATCTTTCCTGTCAGGGTTTCAACAATTACTTGACTTCCTAAAGCAGCTTCCCAGGGCGTTAAGTCCACCGTAGTATCTAAATCATTCCCTCTTAGCTCAAAATTCTTCTCTGGTAAAATCCTTACTTTCAGATATAAATCTCCTTTTTTTCCTCCATTCCTCCCTGCTAATCCCTGCCCTGAGAGTTTTATTTTTTTGCCTGGAAGGATGCCGGCAGGAATTTTTATGGTTATATTTTTTTCTTGTCCTCCTACTTGCAGTGCTACTCTTTTTTCTGTTCCTTGATAAGCCTCCTGCAGAGTAATGGAAATCTCTGACGCTACATCCTTCCCCTTTTGTGTAGATGTAAATCCTCCAAACCCTCCTTGCCTTTGGCCACCATGTCCAAACAAATCTCCTATGTCAAAATCACTATTTCCAAATACCATATTAAAAAAATCACTAAAACCTTCATTGTTGCCACTTGTATAATAATGAAATCCACCATTGGTTCCAAAACCAAATTGGGAAGGATCAAAATCTGCACCATTTTCAAAATGAACATTGCTTCCAAATTGATCATATTTTTTTCTTTTTTCTACATCTCCCAGCACTTCATAGGCTTCATTGGCTTGCTTAAATTTCTCTTCTGCTCCTTTGTTATTAGGATTGGCATCAGGATGATACTTTTTTGCAAGTTTTCGATAGGCCTTTTTTATTTCTTCTTGAGAAACATTTTTATCTACCCCTAATATTTTATAATAATCCTGATATTTCATAAATTTCTTCATCTCCTACCTTTTCAATATGATTAAAAATACCATTCTCTATGTCTATATTGTAACAAGCCTTCTATTTTTAATAATTTAGCATAAGTTTTTAAGCAATGATTTATGTATAGATAACTGACTTTATTTGACCTTTATTATACCCCTTTATTTCAAAAAAGCAATTGAAAAATAAAATTTCCCCAAAAAAACAAGCCACATTCTTGTGACTTATTTCTCCTTTTCTTCTAATTTATCCAATACCAACTTATATCCGTCCGCCCCATACACTAGACAGCGATTTATCCTACTGATGGTTGCGGTACTCGCTCCTGTCATTTCTTCAATTTCATTATAGGTTTTCTTTTCCTTTAGTAGCTTTGCAACCTTAAGCCTTTGTGATAACGCCTGCACTTCTTTTATTGTGCATATATCTTCAAAAAATCTGTAGCATTCTTCCACACTTGATAGCAAAAGGATCGCTTCAAAAAGTTCGTCCGTAAACTCATTTTTAAACTTTGATTGATAATTCATCACATCACCTCGAACTCATCTTTTATTTACTTATATTCTATATTAATCTATTATACCCTTTTTATCACATGAATAAAATTAAAAAAATCTATTGACAATATCCCTAAAAATCATTATACTCAATATTAATTGATCTACACAATTAAATACAACGGATATCTCTTATCCAGAGAGGTGGAGGGACTGGCCCTATGAAACCCGGCAACCGGCTTTTTAAAGCAGCGGTGCCAATTCCTGCGATACTTATGTATCGGCAGATGAGAGAGTAGCATCGCTATGTCGTGCCTCTTTCTCTATGAAAGAGGTTTTTTTATTTATGATATGTTAAAGGTTAATTATCCATCACACACATCTATCGGTATAAAGGAGTGAAGTCATGATACGCATTCGCAATTTATCAAAAATTTACACAAAAGGTAGAACCGAAGTAGCTGCCCTCAAAGACATCCATTTAGATATTGGTAAAAAAGATATCTACGGTATTATTGGACTAAGTGGTGCTGGTAAGTCTTCTTTAATTCGATGCATCAATCGATTAGAGGAACCCACCCAAGGAGATGTTTGGGTAAATGATGTGAATTTGGTCACCCTTAACAATACAGAATTAAGGGCTGCTCGTAAGAAAATAGGCATGATCTTTCAAAACTTCAATCTATTAAACAGCAAAACTGTTTTTGAGAATATTGCCTTTCCCCTTCGACTCCTAAAAAAGCCGGAAAAAATTATTCAAGAAAAAGTAGATGCTTTGTTGAAACTGGTAGAACTCTCAGATAAAGCTTCTGTATATCCAGCACAATTAAGTGGGGGACAAAAACAAAGGGTAGGCATTGCGAGAGCTTTAGCAAACGATCCAGATGTATTACTTTGCGATGAAGCTACTTCAGCCCTAGATCCAAAAACCACCCATCAAATCTTAACACTATTAAAAAACATTAATAAAGAATTTGGTTTAACCATTGTAGTAATCACGCATGAAATGGAAGTAATTAAAGAAATCTGTAATCGTGTTGCGATTCTAGAAGGTGGCTACGTGGTAGAAGAAGGTAAAACCATCGATATTTTTTCAAAACCGGGAAATGATGTTACCAAGCATTTTGTAGAACAAATACAAAAACTTCCTTCCCAACTGGGCGAAGGAAAAATATTAAATTTATCTTTTACTGAGGGTAGTGCTAGTAAACCCATCATTTCAAGGCTGACAAAAAAATTTGATATTGATGTTAATATTCTTTCTGGAAAAATTGAATATATTCAGGAAAAACCTATTGGGAAACTTACTGTGCAAGTCGCTGTAGATGATCATACCTTATTAGATATGATACATTATTTTGAACAAAATCATGTGAAAGCGGAGGTGTTTAAACAATGAATCAATGGATTGAATTACTTTCTTCTCCTTTATTTGAAACCTTGTATATGGTATTTGTGTCCGTATTTTTCACTATAATCTTCGGTCTGCCTTTAGGACTTATCCTTGTAGTAACAGATCAGGATCATATTCTCCCTAGTCCTTTATTAAATCGGACACTTTCTTATATGATCAATATTACCCGTTCATTGCCCTTTATTATATTGATGATTTTTATTATTCCATTTACAAGACTGGTAGTAGGCACAACCATCGGTACAACAGCGGCCATTGTTCCCTTAATCATTGCTGCCACTCCCTTCTTTGCTAGAGTGGTTGAAACAAGCATTCGAGAGGTGGATTGGGGTGTGGTGGAAGCATCTTTGGCAATGGGCGCTACGCCACTACAGATTATTATAAAAGTTTTAATTCCTGAAGCTATGTCCTCTCTAGTACTCGGGGTTACCATCACAATTATCAACGTTTTAGGTTATTCTGCTATGGCAGGCGTTGTGGGAGGAGGTGGACTAGGAGACCTTGCTGTTCGATACGGCTATCATCGTTTTCAAACAGAAGTAATGATTGCTACAGTTATTGTCCTAGTTATATTGGTACAAATCATTCAAAGTACAGGGAATAAAATTGCTCAAGTTATTAATAAAAAATAGGAGGAATTTATGATGAAAAAAAATATTTTTGTTTCTATCCTTGCTTTACTGATCTTATCTTTTGTATTTACAGGTTGTGCACAAAAACAAGAATCCACGCCACCAGCTGCCGATGAGCAAATAACGTTAAAGGTGGGTGCTACACCAGTACCCCATGCTGAAATCCTTCAATTAATTCAGCCAAAGCTTGAAGCAGATGGTATTCAATTGGAAATTGTTGAGTTTACTGATTATGTAAGTCCAAATCTGGCTTTATCTAGCAAAGAAATTGATGCAAACTTCTTTCAACATGCACCTTATATGGAATCTTTCGCAGAAGAAAGAGGCATTGATCTTATCAGTGCAGGAAAAATTCATGTAGAGCCTCTTGGCTTATACTCTAAAAAAATCACATCTCTTGAAGAATTAAAGGATGGTGCTACGATCACGATTCCAAATGATCCAACCAATGGCGGAAGAGCCTTAATTCTTCTAGATCATGAAGGAATCATTCAATTAAAAGATGGTGCAGGACTTGAAGCCACAGAAAAGGATATCGCATCAAACCCCAAAAACCTAGTTTTCAAACCTATTGAGGCTGCACAATTGCCTAGAACCCTTGAAGATGTGGATGCAAGTATCATCAACACAAATTACGCCCTAGAAGGCAATTTAGATCCTGAAAAAGATGCGATCATCATGGAAGGTAGCGAATCTCCTTATGCCAATATCGTAACCATCCGACCAGAAGACAAAGATTCAGAAGTTATCCAAAAATTAGTGGCTGCTTTACAATCTCAAGAAGTCAAAGATTTTCTTAAAGAAAAATATAAAGGTGCAGTCGTACCTGCATTTTAATTCACTATCCATTTGATAAAATATCACATATCTTTCTTCATCGGTGAAATACTATCTCTATGCAGATAATAGAGGAGTGAATAGGATGGAAAAGAAAAAGAATAAACTTTGTGACTCCAACGAAATACAAAATAAAATCGATGCTACTTATAATTCCAGGGATTACCCTATTATTGAGAAAACACAAAATGCTTACCTTATGCCTGTAAGTATGAAAAGAGACGTAGATTATATTGATACCTTTAGATTTTATGAAGATACTACAGAAGATACAGAAAAACTAGGCATTGAAGGTATTCCAGCAAGTCCTGAAAGTAAAAAGAATACCAAATTAAGATAAGGTGATGGGCAACTGCCCATCACCTTATCTTTGAAATTTATTTTTGTGAATGTATATTAATTTATTATGCTTATTTCTTTATATTATCCACATGAATTTTTCTATTTTTATCCTTCGCCCAAGCAACAATTTGAGAAACGGTATGGGTATCTACCCATACTTTACGCCCTAAATGCCCTTGCATAACGTGAAGAATCGTCTTACTTCCAATGTTTTCAATTCTTATATTGCTTACATCAGCAAAATGAATCATTTGATGGTGCTTCGTCTGAAAAGCTTTTATATCAATCATAATTCCGTTGGGAACAATGGTTACTTCTTTTTCAAAAGTAGATAGATACACCAGTAGCATTCCTACCCCTACGCCGTAGTAGGTTTTTGAAAACAAATTAACCCCTATCATTATGGCCCCCAACAAAATTAGAAGCACTTTTAAATATCCATTTATTTTTTTTCCCGAATAGGTTTGTACCGTCATTTTATCCCACCTGACGAAAGTTTAAGCAGACACTTCTTTTTCTTTTTTTCTAAATACAGCAATACCCATATATGCAAATATAATTGCAAGGATTGGGTTTATTAAGTTCATAAAAGCAAATGGAAAATAAGCAAAAGTAGCTACTCCTAGGGTAGCCGATTGGTATGCACCACAGCCATTCCAAGGAAACATTGGCGACCAGAGTGTTCCTCCATCTTCTAGCGTACGAGATAAAAACCTTCTTTCTAATCCCATTTTATCATAGACTGGGGCAAACATTCTACCAGGAACCAAAATAGAAAGGTATTGATCTGTCAATACAAAATCCGATACAATTCCTGTAATAATGGTAGCCAGTACTAAACCACCTACAGTTTTGATTCGTACAATAATCTTTTCCATAATCACTTCAGCAAAACGTGCTTTTTCCAAAATCCCTCCAAAGGCTAAAGCAAAAATAATTAAAGAAATCGTCCACATCATAGAATCTACGCCGCCACGGCTCAATAATTTATCCACTACTGCTACACCTGTTTCACTGCTGTAACCATAGTGAAATGCAGTAAGAACTTCTCCAATATTGTTGCCTTGAAAAATCATTGCCCAAATTCCACCAATGATTGAACCCGCTAATAAAGAAGGAATAGCTGGAATCCTCTTTACAGCTGAGATAATAACAAAAACAGGAGGAAGTAAAATCCATGGTGTGATATTAAATTCAACCAAAAGCGTTTCTTGTATTAGTTTTACCCTAGATGCATCAAAATCTCCACCACCAAACTTTATACCAATCACGCCATAAATAATCAATGCAATAATAAAGCTTGGAACAGTAGTGTACATCATGGCGCCTACATGATCATAAAGATTTGTTTCTGCAGCGGCGGCAGCGACATTTGTACTGTCGGAAAGAGGTGAAAGCTTATCACCAAAATAAGCGCCTGAGATGACCATCCCTGCAGCCAGTGCTGGATTTACTCCTAGTCCTGCAGCAATTCCCATTAGTGCGATGCCTATTGTTCCTGACGAAGTCCATGCACTTCCTGTTGCCATAGAAACAACGGCACAAAGAATTGCTCCCGTTAGCAGAAATGCGCTGGGTGAAATCAATTCTAGCCCATAATAAACCATACCGGGCACAATCCCTGCTTGAACCCAAGTACCTATTAACATCCCTACAATCATCACAATAACCAACGCCTCTACAGCTCTAAAAATACTTTCTAGCATGCCACTACGAATATCATTCCAGCTGCAGCCAATTCTCTTTGCCATGAATGCAGCAAGCAAACATGCCATAACAATGGGAATATGTGGCTCTAGCCCCCATTTTAAAATGGTGACGACAATAATCAGCGTCATCCCTAATACAGGAACCAATGCTTCCCACAACTGTGGTTTACGTGGATGATTCATTTAAAAACTCCCCCTCTTAATATGTAATGATTTATAACATATAAGTTATATATAACTTATATGTTATAATATACCGTATATGTTATATCAAGTCAATAAAAAAAGTACGGAGGATTTCTATATTTCATAATACGATTGAAGAGGAGCCTATTATTTGTTAGAATTTTATTGAAGAAAAGTCGAATTTTGAAGGAGAATCTAGCAATGACACAATACCGAAAACCCTATTTATGGGAAGCCTTCATACCCGTTATCAGTTTAGCCGTTTTTTTGGTAACAGCATTATATAAGTTTCACTTAGAGCCACATATTCCTTTGGTATTTGGATGTGTCATCGCTTCAATGATGGCGCTAAAGCTTGGCTATACTTGGACAGATATTCGATTGAGCATTTTGGAAAGTGTTTATCGAGCTGTGGAAGCCATCGTTATCATACATATTGTAGGTATGTTAATTGGTACATGGATCTCTTCAGGAACGATTCCCGCCATGGTCTACTATGGCTTGGATTTGATTGAACCGCAGATTTTTTTAGTAACAGGCTGTATCATTTGTGCCATTGTTTCCTTTGCTACAGGAAGTTCATGGACTTCCTCTGGAACTGTAGGCGTTGCACTCATGGGTATCGCCTCTGGGTTAGGTGTCAACCCTGCCTTATCAGCAGGTATGGTTGTATCCGGTGCTTATTTTGGCGATAAATTATCCCCTTTTTCCGATAGTAGTAACATTGCTGCTGCCACCGCTGAAACCAACTTGTATTCCCATATAGGCGCTATGATGTATACAACTTTACCTAGTTTTTTCATTGCCCTTGTTTTATATGGTATTGTTGGCATACAATCGATCCATGGTGAATTTGACACTGCACGCGTCGAACTGATACAACACACCCTACAAAATGAGTTTATCATTGCACCCATCGTAATGATTCCTGCCCTATTTATATTGCTAGCAGCAATAAAAAAGATACACCCTATCCCTTCCCTTTTATTTGGTGCGCTTTTAGGAGGTATTTGGTCTATCATTTTTCAACACAGGTCATTAAAAGATGTTTTTCTTGTGCTGCACTTCGGATTTCAATCTCATACAGGCGTCAATGTTGTAGATACATTATTAAGCCGAGGGGGATTTGATTCTATGATGTGGACAATTTCCTTGATTATTTTTGCCCTGGCCTTTGGAGGAATCATGGAAAAAACCCGCTTTACAGAAGTACTGTTAGAGGGCATTATTGGAAAAGTACAAAGTGTCACAGGATTGATCGGAACAACCATCTTTACCAGCATTATCAGTGATTTTATCTTAACCGATCAATATCTTTCTATTATTGTTCCTGGCAGGGCCTATGCCTTCCTATACGATCAAATGCATTTGGATAGGCGAACTTTGTCTCGTACATTGGAAGATGGGGCTACTTTGTGGTCCCCTATGTGTCCATGGAATGGATGTGGTGCTTATCAAGCCGCTACTTTAGGTGTAGCGACTTTTACTTATTTACCTTTCGCATTCTTTAACCTAATAAATCCTCTTGTAGCAATTTTTATGGCTTATATGGGGTGGGGACTTTTTTACAATAAGAATATTCTTGAAGAAATTGCTGAAAAAGAAGGGTTAGATTTGTAGTTGATCCATTATTCAGTAGTAAATTGAATATCTAATTTTACGTTTAATGCCTTTGCTACCTTTAAAAGAAATTCTAAGGACGGATTCAGTTTCCCCGACTCTAGTCGGGAAATTGCAGATTGCTTTGTCCCTATAATTTCTGCTAATTCTTTTTGTGTGAGGTTTCTTTCTTTGCGATATCGAATGATTTCTCTCACAAGCTTATACTGCAGTTCATTATCGAAAAGCTCACTTTGATTTCCTTGATTCTCTATTAATCTTTCTCGATAATCTTTCCACTTTATCACCAAGAAACCTCCTTTCTTTTCTCTAATTGAAGGATCCGCTCTAAAGAAATCTCCAATTCTTTCTTAATATTCACCTCTTTATTATTTTTAAATCCATGAATAAAGATTAATTCACCCTTGTCTCTATGGAAGAAAATAAAATAAAGGTCAGTTTTGCCGTAAGGAATCTTAAGCTGCCATAATTGATGTTTTTTCCCAATTCTTTGTATATAGGGCAAACCTAGCGCCATTCCATATTCCTCTAGCAAATCAAAGTAGCGTATAATCTCTGCCTTTTCTCCAATACTAAGGGTCTCTATAAAGTCAATAACAGGATATCTGTTTGCTTCGTCATAAAAAATAATTGTTCCATTCATATTTTTATTATATATGAAGACAAATAATTATACCAGTCTAAACAAGTCAAAATATTCAATGCGCTTACAATCTTACACATGTACCCCTACTGCAAGCACACATTTATCCAAGTTTTCATACTGTATATTAGATAAAATCGACTATGTAAAACACCCAAGCTACATAACAATAAAGGAGGTGTCTATCATGGCTGAAAAATCATATTTGGGTTTTGGGAATGACAGTAGTTTACTATTTTTCTTTCTTCTATTAGTGATCATCTTTTGCAATTGCTACGGTTTCGGCGGATATGGTGGTTGCTAAACTATGAAAATCAGGAGATATGAATTTTTTCTATCTCCTGATTTTTTTATGGGTAAAATAATTCTTCATATATATAATATTTTAGGGTATACTATTTATAAACATAAGTTTATAAAATAAGCATAAGTTGGTGTTTATCATGACAATACGCGAAAAACAAATACTCAATTATATTCGAAAAAATCCTTTCATATCTCAACAAGAATTGGCTATACACTTAGGGATCACCCGTTCATCTGTAGCAGTACACATTGCCAATCTAATAAAGAAGGGCTATATTGCAGGAAAAGGCTATATTGTAAATGAAGAACAATATGTTGCTGTCATTGGTGGAGCAAATATAGATATCCAAGGATTTACAAATCAATCCTTGATTTTAAAAGACTCTAATCCTGGAAAAGTCAAAATTTCTTTAGGCGGTGTTGGAAGAAATATCGCTGAAAACTTAGTAAAACTGGATATCCAAACCAAGCTCCTTTCTGCCGTAGGAGGCGACTTGTATGGCAAGAAAATTTTAGAGGAATGTAATATTTCTGGTATCAATATGCAGCATACTTTGGTACTAAAGGATAGCTCTTCCTCTACTTATCTTTCCATTTTAGACGAACTTGGAGATATGCAGGTGGCAATTTCTGATATGGACATTTTCGATAAAATCACGGTGGATTTTATTCGAAAAAAATCTCATGTCATTAAAAATGCCCAATTAATCATCGTAGATACAAACCTTCCTCAAGAAGTCTTAGCCTATTTATTAAACAACTTTAAAGAAATACCTTTTTTTCTGGATCCTGTTTCTACATCAAAAGCCAAAAAGGTAAAGGAAATCATAGGATTGTTCCATACAATAAAACCTAATAAGCTGGAAGCAGAAATCCTTTCAGGAATAAAAATTCACACAAAAAAGGATTTAGAGAAAGCTGGAGATTATTTTCTTAGCCAAGGTGTAAAACAAGTATTCATATCTCTAGGTAAAGATGGGATATTCTATAAGGATATCTATTCTTCTAAGCACTTGTCTGCACCTAGGCTAAAGGTCATCAATGCTACAGGTGCTGGAGATGCATTTATGGCTGGACTAGCTTATAGCCACATCCATGACTATAAACTAGATACGCGAGCCCGTTTTGCCATGGCTGCTTCTATATTGGCATTATCTCATGAAAATACGATTAACCCCACTATGTCCTTGGAAAATATTAAAAAACTGTGCGAGGAGATGAATCTATGTTTAAAGAATATTTAGATATACAGCCAGAGATCCAAAAAGCTATTCAAGAAGGAAAGCCTGTTGTGGCATTAGAGTCCACCATCATATCTCATGGTATGCCCTATCCACAAAATATAGAAACAGCCAATGCAGTGGAAAAAATTATAAGAGACAATGGTGCAATTCCAGCCACTATAGCCATCTTAAAAGGCCGATTAAAAGTAGGACTTCTTAAAGAAGAATTGGAATATTTAGGTAAAGAAAAAGATATCCTTAAGGCCAGTAGAAGAGATCTTCCCTTTATCATTTCCAAAAAACTAAACGGTGCTACCACTGTTGCTTCTACAATGATTATTGCTGCTTTAGCGGGCATCAAGGTTTTTGTCACGGGTGGCATTGGTGGCGTCCATCGAGAAGCCCAAGAAACCTTTGATATCTCTGCAGATCTCATGGAGTTAGCCCACACCAATGTAGCTGTTGTTTGTGCAGGTGCTAAGTCTATACTGGATATCGGGTTAACCTTAGAATACTTAGAAACCCATGGTGTCCCTGTAGTAGGTTTTCAAACGGATGCATTTCCTGCTTTCTTCACACGAAAAAGTGGTTTTCAAGTTGATTATCGTGTGGATTCAGAAAATGAACTGGCAAAAGCACTCAAAGCAAAATGGGATCTTCAGCTAGAAGGTGGAATGGTTATCGCCAACCCTATTCCCCGAGAATACGAAATGGATTTTTCTACTATTCATCAAGCGATTGAAGATGCCTTAATAGAAGCAAAAGAAAAAGGAATTAAAGGAAAAGCAGCGACTCCTTTCCTTCTCTCAAAGGTTAAGCACATTACTGGTGGAAAAAGTCTCGAATCCAATATTCAATTAGTGTTTAATAATGCTAAAGTAGGTGCAAGACTGGCAGCAGCCCTAGCAAATTTATCTGCAACTTCATAATCTATCTCCCGTGAAGAACCCTATGTTCTCACTTTGTTGTATAATATAACAAAATGTATTGTCTATATTTATAACATCTCCCAATTGTGTTTTATTGTTTTTTTCATTATATTTATAGTATAAAGCATTTCGTATACACAGTTTTATACAAACAAGGAGGTTTCTCAATGGCAAAAGTTGTATTAAAAGGTATTCAAAAAGTTTACCCGGGAGATGTACTCGCAGTAAAAGATTTTAATATGGAGATACAAGATAAAGAATTCATTGTATTAGTTGGTCCTTCAGGTTGTGGAAAAACTACAACTTTACGGATGATTGCAGGTCTTGAGGACATTTCTGCTGGGGAGCTTTATATCGGGGATAAGCTTGTTAATGACGTAGCTCCTAAAGATCGGGATATTGCTATGGTATTTCAAAATTATGCCCTCTATCCCCATATGACTGTTTATGAAAACATGGCCTTTGGATTAAAGCTTCGTAAATTTTCAAAGGATGAAATTGATCAAAAGGTGCATGAGGCTGCAAAAATATTAGATATTGAACCTTTATTGCATCGTAAACCAAAGGCTTTATCTGGCGGTCAAAGACAAAGAGTAGCTTTGGGTAGAGCTATCGTTCGAAATCCTAAGGTGTTTTTGATGGACGAACCCTTATCTAATCTTGATGCTAAGCTAAGGGTACAAATGAGAACGGAAATCTCTAAGCTTCATAATAAACTACAAACTACTTTTATCTATGTAACCCATGACCAAACAGAAGCCATGACGATGGGAACGCGTATTGTTATCATGAAGGATGGCGTAGTACAGCAAATCGATACCCCACAAAATGCTTATGACCATCCTGCAAATAAATTTGTTGCAGAATTTATCGGCAGTCCTCAGATGAACATTCTTGAAGGAAAAGTAGTGAACGAGCAAGGTCAAATCTTCCTAAAGCTCTCTGATGGAAAAGTTTTTCATCTGCCTATGGACAAACAAGAACTTTTAAAAGCACAAGCTTATGTAGGCAAAGAAGTTTATATCGGTATTCGCCCAGAATATATCCGAGAAGCAGTGGAAAATTCTTCCACTGATGGATATTCAAATTTTAGCGCAGCTATTGAGGTAGCTGAAATGATGGGTGCAGAAACTTATCTTTACATGACCATCTGCAACAAACAAGTAGTAGCAAGGGTAAAATCCAATACAACGAAAAAAATAGGTGATCAGGTAACGCTTCAAGTAAATGGTCGTCATATTCATTTATTTGATTTTCATACAGAGAAAACAATCTTTTAATAGCTTAAAAGGGGAAAAAAATGATTTTTCTACAAGATATATTATCAGAAATCTATCGTATTCTAAAAAAGAATATTGTGATCATTTCCAATCATATGCAATGTACATTTCCAAAGGATTTTGATTTTAACCTCTCCCTAACAGAAATTGCAAAGCATGTTCACATGCATTATGGTGGATATAATATTTATGAAATCAAGACAAAGGATGAAAGCTTTTATATTTGCATTCAATCAGAAAGATATCTTTTGGATGAAAAAATACAACTGGTATTATCTATGATCGCAATGGCCTTGCAACACGATACATCTTCTACCCAAACCCTTAAAAACCTGTTAGAAGGAAATACGGAGGATACGGATGTATTGAAACTAGAGGAAGAATATAAACATTTCCTACATAGTTATGTACTTCTTCTTCGATGCCCACAGCAGGATAAAGGTACAATTCGAGAAATCATTTTGCATTCCATGGATACAACACTGATTTTTGATTATCAACAAAATATACTTATCTTATCAAAAGAAATAGGGATTGAACAATCTTGTACAGATTTATTAGAAAATATTTTATCAGACCTTTTTATGGAATGCTGTATTGCCATTGGTGGTAAAATCCATCAAATAACAGACCTTCATTTATGCTATCATCGTTGTCTTCAAGCATTCCAGTTTCAATCTACTTTTCAGTTATCCGGTTCTGTGCTACATTATGAAAAAATGTATTTATATCGTATGATTGCAACTATGGATGAAGACTTAAAACAATCTATATTTTATAGGGTGTTTCATGAAAAGACTGTGGAAATCTTCGATAAAGAAATGGAACGTACTATGGAAACATTTTTTCGTAACAATCTAAACTTAACGGACACTGCCAACGCCCTCTTTATTCATCGAAATACCTTACTTTATCGTATTGATAAAATATATCATCACACAGGCTTCGACTTAAAAAACGTTGAAGATAGCTGGCTTTTAAAATTGGCATGGCTTATAAGAAAAGAAAAAAACATATCAAAAGAAAGCATTTTATCTTCTTAATGCTTTCTTTTTGATTATACAACGCCTCTAATGACTTTTATAAATTTACAATCCTGTCAAAAGCTAATTTTGCCGCTCCTATGACACCCGCCTTATTTAAGTATTTTGCAGGTACAATCATCGTATTCTCACTATTATTACATTTTTTATGAAAATATTGATCAAGAGAAGACCACCATACATCTTTAGCATATATGAGTCCTCCTCCTATAACGAATGCTTGAGGATCAAAAATATTTTTCAAACTAATCATAAAGATAGCTAAATTCTTCACAAAGTCGTCAATGATTTCACTACTTGCCAGATCCCCCCTATGATATTTTTGAAATATATTTTCTGTGTTTAGCTTTTCTCCAGTTTTTTCTTGATAAATTTGTTCGATGGCACGTCCTGATATATATTTTTCTGCACAACCCTTCTGTCCGCACCCACATAATCGTCCCTCAGGATAAAGAATCATATGTCCAAATTCTCCTCCCTGCCAGTGATGCCCCCTCCATACAGATCTTTTTCGAGAATAAAAAGCTCCTCCGACACCTGTCCCAAGGGTAATCATTAAAAAATCATCATATTCCTTAGCCACACCAATCCATCCTTCGCACAAAGCTGCAACATTTGCATCATTGTCCACAATAGTAGGAATTCCAGAAGCATTTTCAATAATCTGCTGAAGAGTTACTTTTGTCCACCCGGGCAAATTTGTTTCTGCAAACAATACCATACCTTTCTCCACATCCACAAACCCAGGAGATCCAATACCGATAGCTTTTACTTCCAATCCAACTTTTAAATATTCTATCAGATGTATGAGCTTATCTATTACTGCTTCTTTTCCTTTTTCTGCATCTGTCTGTGTTGTAATAGATTTTAAAATCTTCCCTTGTGCATTGATCACACCGGCTTCTATTTTTGTTCCCCCTAGATCTATGCTGATAACATTGTGCATATTCTATCTTCACCTTCTCTTTTTCCTTTTTATTTATGGTGCTTTCCAATATTACTCGCCACCACAGCTACTACAATAATAAATCCTAAAACCACCGTTTGATAGTAGGAGGAAACACTAAGAATATTCATGGCATTTGAAACAATTCCTAATAATATTACGCCTAAAAAAGCACCTCCAACAGTACCTTTTCCACCTTCAAAAGTAACGCCTCCTATAATAGCGGCTGCCAGTGCCCTCAAATCATAGCCATTTCCTACATCTGCCAATGCATTGCCCAGTCGAGAAAGCAATACCAATCCTGCCAAGGCTGCTAAGACTGATCCTATTACATAAACTTTTATCTTATAGGCATCAATATTAATCCCTGCTAAGAAAGCAGCTTCTTCATTTCCTCCTATAGATACAATTCTTCTTCCGAACTTGGTGTATTTTAGTAAAATATAGGTACCCAACACGATAAAAAGAAATACAATCATGGGAATGGGGATGCCTAAAAGTTTACCTCTTCCCAATACTTTAAATTTCCCACCCAACGTCAGAAACATTCCTCCTGATATCACAAGGGCAAAGCCATAATATACATAACTCATCCCCAGTGTTACAATCAAGGGGACGCATTTACTTTTACTTACAATAATACCATTAATAAGTCCACATAAAATACAAACCAGTACCCCTACCATGATAGCAATGCCTATATGTATCCCATTCATGACGAGTTTTGCTATGATTACACAGCTTAATCCCATCATAGCTCCCAAAGATAAATCAATCAATCCCGATATTAATAATAGCACCATCGCCATAGTAATGATACCTAATACAGCTACTTGTTGAAAAACTGCAAACAAATTACTGATGGTTAAAAAGTTTGGATTTAGTAAGGAAACAATGATACTAATTCCAATAATAACACCAATTAATAACACCGATTGGTTTCTGCCAAACCTATGGGTAATTGTTTTTGCTTGTACTTCATCCATTATCCATTCACCTCAATTGCGTTTGATATAATATTTTCCTCTGTAATGTCCTTACCCCAAATTTCTGCTGATAATTCTCCATTTTTTACAACCAAAATCCGATCACTCATTGAAATCAATTCTGGCATATCCGATGAAATCATGATGATAGATTTTCCTTGCTGCACAAATTCAGACATGATATGGTAGATCTCTGACTTAGCATTTACATCAATGCCTCTTGTCGGTTCATCTAAAATAAGAATCTCTACGTCTTTAAAAAGCCATTTTGATAAAACTACCTTTTGCTGATTTCCTCCACTTAAAAGTTTTACAATTTGATGCAGGGATGGCGTTTTTATACCTAATTTATCAACAAATCTTTTGACAATATTGATCTCATTCTTAATATCTAAAAATATTTTTTTGAATTTATCTAAGCCTACAATCGTCGTATTTTCAGCTATGGTTAAGTTGAGTGCCAATCCTGTTTTTTGGCGATCCTCCGTAATAAAACCCAAACCCATCTTAATCGCATCCTTTGGACAATTGACTTTTACGCTTTTATTTTTATAAATCAGTTCTCCATTCATTTTTTTATCTGCTCCAAATATAGCTCTTGCAATTTCTGTTCTCCCAGATCCTACCATACCTGCTATTCCTAAGATTTCTCCTTCTCTTAATTTAAAATTTATTGCTTTTGTATTCTCTTTTAGCTTTAGATTTTTAATCTCTAATAGGGTATTTCCAATTGAATTCTTCTTCTTTTGATAGAATAAGTCTACAGGTCTTCCTACCATTTCTTTAGTCAATAGATTCAAATCAATCTTCTTATCCGTATTATCATAAGTGTTGACCACTTGCCCATCCCTAAGGACCATAATACGATCTGCAATTTCAGCTACTTCCCTCAAATGATGGGAGATATAAATGACCCCAATCCCTCTTTTGCTAATATTTTTCACAAGCTCTAAAATTTTTTGCGTGTCTTTTACATTAAACATCGTCGTTGGTTCATCCATAATCAAAACTTTTGGCTCTAACGCCAATGCTTTAATAATTTTTACATACTGTTGATCTGCAACACTTAAATTTTCCACAAGTTCCTTAGGATCTAAGTGAATATCAAATGATTCAATGATCTTTTGCGTTTCACGCATCATATATCCATAGTCAATACATCCAAATCGATTTGTCTTTTCACGTCCCACAAAAATATTTTCTGCTATACTCATCTGACGTACCAAGATATTTTCTTGATAAATAACTTGAATACCTAATTTCTGCGCCATATATGGATTTAAGACATCAAACATTGCATCCGCTACCCATATTTGTCCTTTGTCAGGTTTTAAAGCTCCTGTTAATATCTTGATAAACGTAGACTTTCCTGCACCATTTTCTCCAACAATACAATAAATCTCTCCTTTATGCAGTTCGAAAGAAACATCCGATAGTGCCTTTACACCAGGAAAGCTTTTAGAAATATTAAGGGTTTGTAATACTTTTTTTGATTCTTTTTGTGGTATACACATTTCTTTTCCTCAACTTTCTATCATAGATTTCCACTACCTGAAATTTTGATGGAGGAAGCAACACTTCCTCCATCAAAGATCATTAATCTAATCCACCAATATACTCTACCGCTGCAGGTGATACTTCCCAGGATACAGCTTCTTCTACATTTTCTTTTGTTACAGGAATAACAGGTAGGGGTGTAAATTTCTCTGGTGTTTTACCATTTATATGTTGCCAAAGATTTCTAAATGTAATCAAGCCTTGAAGTGAAACAGGGGCACTCATTGTGGCATCAATTTCTCCTTCACGGATCATTTCTAAGCCGTCCGGACCTCCTCCTGTAGCAACAATTTTTACTTTTTCATCTAATCCTGCATCCTTTAAGGCATTTAAAACACCTGTAGCCATTTGTTCATTATTTGCAAAAACAACATCAAATTCTTGTCCTGATTGGATCAAGTTCTGCGTTACATTCATCGCCTGTTCTGCACCCCAATCTGTTGGTTGGGTTGCCACTAGTTCTACTGTGCCAAACGCTTCAAGTGCTTTATGTAAACCTTCTTCATAGGGCTCTGTAATATTCATTCCCGGCTGTCCCATACAGTAAAACAACTTGCTGCCCGGATAAGTTTCACTAATAAATTTTCCTGCTGCATAGCCTATATCTTCATATTGACAAGCAACAGTTCCAACATATTCTGCTTCTTCCCCTGGTAAAGAGTTTTCAAATGTGATAGGAATTCCTGCTTCTTTAGCCATTTGTGCCAAAGTAACGTCTAACTCTGGTGTCATCGTATAAACAGAAATACCATCTACCTTTTTAGTAATCAAATCCTCCATCGCTGCAACCGCTTTTTCCATATTGCCATCAGGATCAATTACGATGGTTTCTACCCCTTTTTGCTCAGCAGCATATTCAAAGGCTTTGATAGAATAATTGTTCCATACATCGTTTCTACTTCTACAAATGTTTCCAAACACCATTTTCTTTTCTTCTTGGCTTTCATTTCCTGCCTGTTCAGCAGGGGCTGCAGATTCATTGGCGCATCCCCCCAATGCAGTAAGCATGAGCATCATGATTAATAGCAGGCTAATGCTTTTAAATAGCTTTTTTTTCATTGTACGAGTCCTCCCCCATTTTTATATTTGTTTTAAATATTCCCATTAGAAATATTTAATGAGAAAACCAAATCACTTCTCCTGTTTCAAGAGACTTTTTTATGCCAAGCATTATCTCTAAAACCTCCTTGCTATCCTCTTGTGTCACAATCTTAGGATCTATATTCTGTTCAATACAATCTATAAAATATTTGATTTCATTAAAATATGCATCCTGCCCTTCCGTTGCGATCATCTTAGGTAATTGATCATTTTTATACAATAAAAATTGATTGGCGGCCATCTCCTTGTTCTCTATGTTAAATCCTCCAGCAAATCGAAATTCTGAGGTACCTTTGGTGCCTACAGCGCGCAAAGTCATTGTAAAAGGATACCCCTGTGTCATAAGAGAACTCCCTTCTACATAGGCCTTTGCACCACTTACAAAGTTCATAATGGTAATAACATGATCCCATGCACCACTAGGTCCTTTCTGCCCTGTTGCATAAACTGACTGCACAGGTCCTAAAAGATAACGGGCATAATCAATATCGTGTAGATGAAGATCAAATAAGCCTCCGCCGCTTTTTTTCGTATCATCAAACCATTGATTCCAATTGGGCCGCTGTCCAAGCCGGTTGGCATACAATACCTTGATATCCCCCAATAATCCGTGGTTATAAAATTGCTTTGTTTTTACGTATTCCTCCCAAAACCTTAACACTTGGGCTACCATGAATTTCACGCCACTTTTTTTTACTACATCCAGCATTCTCTGGGCAGAATCCAGGGTTAACGTAAAAGGCTTTTCACATAAAATGTGTTTATCATTCATTGCAGCTAAGATGACATACTGCTCATGTAAATATGTGGGTAAGCAAATATCAATGACATCCACTTCCTGCTGCTGAATAAGCAGCAGGGCATCCTGATAGTATTGGCATTGAAAATCCTTCGCAAATTTCATTCCCGACTCTTTTCCTATATCTGCTACCCCTATTAATTCTACGTTATCTAATTTTTTATATACCTCACCATGTACCCTTCCAATAAATCCTGCCCCTATAATCCCTACTTTAATCAAATACAACGCCCCCTTCAAACGACTACATAAAATTCTGTAAATAGCTATAAGAATCTTTTACTGCTTTATTTACATACTCCAAGGAACCGGGTCCTTCTGGTGTAAATTCAATTTCTACACTAATGGGTCCTTGATAATTTTTGCCTTTCAAAATCTGAAAAATTTTAGTAAAGTTAATCTCTCCCTGTCCAATGGCAGGAAAATTCCATTCTTGGTTTTCTCCTGTCTTGTCCTTTAAGTGCATAAATTTAACCTTTTCTATACTATCCTCCAAATCTTTTTCTGGCTTCACATTGCCATAGAATATGACATTGCCTGTATCATAATTGATTCCAATATATTCAGAATCCACCTTTTTTACTAAATCTCCCATATGCTTTCCTGTTGCATAATTATTACCATGGGTCTCTAGTACCAGCGTGATTTGATTTTCTTCACATTTGTGAACAATTTTCTTTAAAGTATCTATGATTTTCTGTTCATCTTCAATTTCATCCTTATCACCGTGCGCCTCTCCTGTCGCTGTAACAATATATTGACATCCTAGTCTTTTGGCTAATTTAATGCTCTTTATAAAATTTTCCACGCCATCCTTACGCATCAAGTTACTATGTGCGCTTAAAGCAATGGCTTCTAATTCATACTTTGACAAAGCTTTTTTTACTTCCCTGATTGCTTCATCATCCATTTCCCACCGTACATGCTCCGTGTACCCCCTCACAGCATTCAGCTCCACATACTTAAATCCTGCTTGCGCAATTCCTGCTAATGCCTCATTTAAGGTGAATCCATGGTATGTGTTGCTACTTACTGCAAATATATTCTTCATTTCCTCTCCTCCTTGTTAAATAAATAAAATATTCTTGTGTACATATTCGATGCCAAAATACATACATCCATATAATTCAACCATATCTCCTAATTGAGAAAATCTTATATCAATAGGAATAATGGATATATTATGCACATATTTTGTAATTGCCTTAGTAAATACTGATCCAAATTCTCGAATAAAGCCACTCAAAATCACCATCTCTGGATTTAAAATCACGGACATATTATGAATCAAAGCCGTATAATACCTTGCCACAATATCTAAGGTTTCCAAAGCCACTTTATCTTCTTGCTCTAAAGCACCTTTGAATATTTCCATATTCATGTCACAAAAATTTCCTTGTGTGACTGTTTTTATATAACCTCCTTTTTCCATAGCCAAATCAAATGCATACTTTAAAATTTTTTTATGGGAAAGCACTCTTTCAAAATAATCTTGAGCATGATCAGCTTTTTTATCCCTTAAAAATTCCGTATTCAAAAGCATATACCCAATTTCTCCTGCTCCATATCTACTACCTTCATACAGACATCCGTCGATAATAATCCCCGATCCGATTCCTTCCTTTTGTGCACTAATATAGATAATGTTTTTAAGATTTTTATCTTGTAACTTCCAGTATTCTCCTACCGCTTCTGTATTAATGTCATTTTTAATCATGACATAGGTAGCATAGGTATCCTTCAAAAACTGGAACAAATGATTTCCCTTCATAACAGGAAAAATATTGGATACCTGTATGTTATTATCACTGATAATTCCTGGTAGCGACAAGACAATACATTTCACGTATTTTCTATCTATTGACGAAGATCGCAACATCTGGTCTATGGATTTTTGAATGATATTGAACAGTTCTTCTTCCACAAATGTAGTTAAATCTTCTTTTATATCTAATCTGTATTGTATTTCACCTGCTAGATTTGATATCACCCCTGATAAGACATCTGTCTTCAAGGCTAGACCAATCACATAGCCATACTCATAGTTGTATTCTAAAACAATCGGCTTTCTCCCACCATTCGATTCTCCGATTCCCTTTTCTGTAATAATTCCTCTGTCAATCAAATCTTCTATATTGCTAGACACACTTGGGGCACTTAAACCTAGTTTTTTTGCAGCCTCAGCTCTAGACATTCCCTTTGCATGTTTAATTTCTTGGATTAATAGCATCTGATTTTGTATTTTTAAGGATGTATGGTTTACACCTTTTCTCTTTGTCGTCATCGTATAAATATTCCTTTCTGAAAACTTACTTAATTAACTTAATTAAGTATCCTTTATATATTCATTATATTTCCAAAAATTCCTTCTTAGTTCTTTTTTTTTTTTCATTTTGACAATAAAAAAACATCTGTTCAATTTCAGATGTTTTCTATAGCTCCTATTCTTCCACTTTTAAAATCATATTTAATACTTTTCGTATGGTTTCAAAATCATATCCTCGATAGCTTAAATAGCGCCCTAATTTTTCATATACCTTTCTTGGATCCGTATCTTTAATGGTTTTTTGTTTTTTATAGGCCAATGCCAAAGCATTTTCATATTCTTTTTCACGATCAAGCTCTTTTGTGATGGTGTTTTCAATAATGCTTTGCTCAATCCCTTTATTATATAGATCCTGCTTGATCCGATTACGTCCGTATTTTTTATACTGAGACTTGCTGATTACCATTGTCTTAGCCAATGCTTCATCATTCAAAAACTTATATTCTTTTAAAAACGTAATGACTTTATCGATAATATGATCTTGATATTCTTT
This sequence comes from Clostridiaceae bacterium 35-E11, assembly GCA_038396625.1. Lineage (GTDB taxonomy): Bacteria > Bacillota > Clostridia > Peptostreptococcales > Thermotaleaceae. The sequence goes on along the minus strand of CP121688.1, from coordinate 942,942 downwards.
CTTTTTGAGTTTCTCTCGCATCTCCTTTTCTGTACGGTCGCTAAACTTCAAGAAAGTAAGGGCTTTTTCTTTAGCTTGCAGGTACATTTCTTCATCAATAACCTTTTCCAATTTTTCCTTTTCTATTTCTTGCCCTTTTTTTAACCTTAATACATAAAGGATTTCCTTATTTATGCCTGCAAAAAATTCGTTGTCTACATAGATATTGACCCTATCTTCATGTTTTTTTTGCTGTTCAATTCCTGTAATTTCAGGCATAGTGTTATTCATCCTTTCTATTTTCACACCAAGACTTTCTGCACATTTTCATGCAAAATTTTCCCTTGTCCATGCATGTCACTTTCTTTGAATTACATACAGGACAAACATGTATTTCCTTTTCATACGCTTCATGAAATTCCTGTCCACAAGCTTGGCAGCGATATTTACAAATATTTAAAGTGTAATTACCGCCTTCAATGCTGATTGCTTTTCCCATAGTTAAGGCATCTGCAACCTTTCTTCGTGCTTCATCAATAATCAGTTGAAATGTTTGTCGTGATACATGCATTTTTTCAGCGCATTCTTCCTGTGAAAGTTTCTCAATATCCTTTAGCCGCATGGCTTCTACTTCTTCTAATTTCAATTGGATCTCTTCTATCAAGCATTTGGGCTTTCCCATAGGCATAAAATATCTGTTTTCTGGCATAAAATCAATTTTTCTCGGCTTTGTTGGTCTAGGCATAATGCTTTATCTCCCCTCCTTGAATTCTAACATAGCACATTTATGATAATCGTTCTATCTTTTACGTTCACATTGTATATAGTATTCCTTAGCTACAAAGGTACCCGCTAACATTCGTGTAATTACCAAGCATCTATTATACTACCCATAGAAGAGGGTCATATCTTATGGATACGAAATGATCATTATTCTCTATCTCAATGCCCATAGTTTCTTGGTACATTATTAAGCTGATTGTGTATAGTGTAACATATGTTCGGGCATTCCTCAATGGGCAAGAATTTATCTTTACCTTTATTTGTTGTATAGGATATATCATGAAATAAAAATAGCACTTTTACTACAATTAATGTATATTTATTAGTAATCATAAAGACCGCTGGATGCGCCAACGGTCTTTATATATATTTCAATTTTCAAGATATTACTTTTTCTTCGTTTTCATTTAAATAGCATTCACTTATTTTATCTGAATAGTTGCCTCTAGATATTCCAAAAATCGTAGAAACTTTCATCCCTATCTTTATTCAAAAGAAGTATATGCAAGAGTTTTTCCACTTACTTTTAGGTAAAAGCGAAATTTTCTATAGTAATATTCCTTTAACATGTGTTCAAACATGAGCAGACTGATATTGCAGTTCATGGAAGAAGCAAAAAACAAGCAATCTGGGTATGAATTTGTTCTTCAGAGCCTTACATGTTTATCTTATCCTACCTTTAAGTGAAAAAAGCAGAATCTATAGATTCTGCCTAATCATTGCAATGTCCTTCATGAGCATGTTCTGTACATACACTTCCTGTAGAAATCAACGTACCATTTACATATTGCTCAATCACATCATCTATTGTCCCCTGTGCCCCCACAACGACTGAAACATTGTTTTCCTTGAAAAGCTCTTGAGCCGTAGCACCCATTCCACCTGCAATAATCATATTGATCCCTTTTTGTGCAAGATAAGGGGGCAAAAATCCCGGACGGTGCCCTGGGCTGGGAAGAAAGCTTCTATCTTGTATGACGTTTTCTTTCACTTCAAAGATTTCAAAACCCTCACAATGGCCAAAATGTGCTGATACATGGTTTCCTTCCTTTGAAATTGCAATTTTCATTTTCAATGATCCTCCTTGTAATAATATATTATTCATATGTGAATATAAATTTAAAACTACCTCTCGGGCTGATATGAAAACCAGCCCGTACTCGTATTAATCATATGCAAGTCGCATTTCTTCTTCTTTTAGTACATCCTTTAAAAGTTCTTGCCAAATTGGGGTATCCCACGTTCCTAGTTTTTGATGGACTTTATAATATTTTTCAGGTATGGGATGGGTCCCAACCACTACTTCTAATCCATATCTTTCCTGAATAAAATTCGTGAAATACTTTATTCTAGAACACGGTGGATATCCTACAACCAATCCGGTTGCCAAATGTACCACATCTGCACCATTTTTCTTCATTTCTTCTGGCGCATATTCAATATTTCCACCTGGACAACCTCCACAAGTTGTAAATCCCACTAGTTCTACTTCCTTTCCCTCATATCTGCTAAACGCTCCTTCTCGATTATGCAGTGCTTTAAAACATTTTCCTCCTGCACAATTTTGATAGCGGTTACAGATAACAATCCCTACGTTAACCTTCTCCCCCATTTCGTCACCCCTTATTTATTTTTATTTAGTTTTTCCCACATCCTTTTTATTGCTTGACCTGCTGGGCTTTCATCATAGGCCACAATAGGTTTTAATGCATTCACAGCATCCTTTACTCTCGGGTCAAAAGGAATTTTTCCAAGAAGATCAATCTTCTCCTGCTGGCAAAACGTTTCCATTTCTAGGGTGATTTCTTCATGAATATCATATTTATTTATGCATACAAAAGGCTTGACACCGAAAAACTTTGTTAAAGAAAGAACTCGCATAAAATCTTGCACTCCTGATTGGGTAGGTTCTATAACAATCAATGCTGCATCACATCCTGTGACAGAAGCCATGACAGCACAACCTATTCCTGGTGTACCATCTAATATTACCCATTCATTATTTTTTCTGTACTTCATTGCATTTTTTCTTACTTCTGTTACAAGTTTTCCAGAACCTTCTGCACCAATTTCCATCTCTGCTCTAGATAATATACCTTTATCCGTATCTGTAATAATCGTTTCTCCTGTTATTTCATCTGTTAAGTAAACAGCCTGTGTTGGACACTGTACGGTACAAGCAGCACACCCCTCACACTTTAATAGATCCACCCTATAATTCTGTATGGCATGAAATCTACATGTTTCCTCACAAATACCACATTGTACACATTTCTCTTGATCGATTACAGCTACTTTTGCACCTACAAAGGATTGCTTCTCTATGTCCTTTCCCTGCAAGACAATATGCAGATTGGCTGCATCCACATCACAATCTACTTTAATGCTTTCTTGACTGAGATAAGCAAAGGAAGCTGCCACTGTGGTTTTTCCTGTGCCTCCCTTACCGCTTATGATAACAAGCTGCACAGAATCACCTCCTCCAACTTATCTCCCATTTCTTGAAAGCTTTTTTTATAGTCTTCATCTTCAATCAAAAGCTTTCCTTTAGCATACAATACTGCTGCCTTACGATCAAAAAGGATTCTTCCCAACACTTTAATATTTTCTTCTTTGCAATATTGATCAATCAAACTTTCTTCTTTTTCTGCTCGATTGATGATAACACCAAAGGGTATATTCATCTTTCTGGCAAGTTCAACAGCAATCTTCAGATCATGCAGTCCAAAGGAGGTGGGTTCTGTTACTAAAATAGCATAATTTACTCCTGATATAGCTTTTACAACATTACAAGAGCTACCTGGAGAACAATCTAAGATTGTTGTCTCCTTTCCAATCAAGGATTTTAATTGACTAATGATTGGTCCTGCCATCGGTTCTCCAATATTTAGTATTCCTCTTATGCATGAACTATGGTCATCTTTTCCTATATCTATCTGTCCGATGACCCTATCTTCTTCCACAATGGCATCTGTTGGACAAACAAGGGTACAAGCCCCACAGCCATGACATAACTTATCAAAAAATATGATTTGATTCCCTACATTTGCCAATGCATTGAATTGACAAATATCTATACATTTCTTACAAAGTGTACATTTTTCTTGATTCATTTTAGGGACAGGTATTGCTACTTTTCTTGTATCCGTAATCTTAGGATTTAGGAAAATAAAACCATTAGGTTCTTCTACATCACAATCTACATAGTTCCATCCCATGGTTTTTGCAAGATTTGTGGCAACTGTAGTTTTTCCTGTTCCTCCCTTACCACTTAAAACCGCAATTTCCATGAAATCAACCCCTTTTTTGTCCATTCCCCATTCCAGAATGTGCTGGTACAGGTTGGTCAATAGCCATTAATGCACCTTCATGAAAAAGTTGTATTTCTTCCTCTATGGTAACACCTTTTCCTTGATAAATCTTTATGGCGGCACCATTGATTAATTGCATTGCATTCGGTCCCATATGCCCTGTAATTACTGCGTCTACTTTCTCATCAATGATTTGCTGTGCAGCAGCAATGCCTGCTCCTTGTGGGGAAACTACGCCATTGTTTTCAACTGCTTTATAAGTGTTTTCTTCCGTGTCAAAAATTACAAAATATGGACATCTTCCAAATCTTTGATCTGCTAAAGCATCCTTTTCCTTTCCTATGCTGGTAATACATAGTTTCATGATTTCTTCCCTCCTAGCTTTGTTTCTAGTTTATCTGCAAATTTTTCACAGAAATCAAAATGGATTTTTCCGTAAACTTCAACGCGCCCTTCATCACATAATTCCACAAATTCAGAATCTATGGGAAGTTTATCTAACACAGGAATACGCATTTCCTTCGCTACTTCTTCAATCTTGCTTTCGCCGAAGATATAATGTTTCTTACTGCAATCAGGACACTCAAAATAACTCATGTTTTCTACCATGCCATAAATCGGCACATCCATCATCTTTGCCATATTTACTGATTTTTTTACAATCAAGTGCACCAAGTCCTGTGGTGAAGAAACCACCACGAGCCCATCCACTGGTAGTGACTGCATAATAGTTAGTGGCACATCTCCAGTTCCTGGTGGCAGGTCAATCAAAAGAAAATCTAAAGCGCCCCATGCCACATCTGTATAAAACTGTTTTACAGAACTTCCAATCAAAGGTCCTCTCCAGACCACAGGTTTATCCTCTTCTTCAATTAATAAATTTAAGGACATTACCTTAATTCCTGTAACCGTCTCTACAGGGTTAATAACCTCTTTGATTGCAGTTGCCCTCTTTTTATCAATCCCAAATACCTTTGGAATACTAGGCCCTGTAATATCAGCATCTAAGATTCCAACTTTATATCCTTTATTTCTTAAAGCTACCGCCATTAACGAGGTGACTGACGATTTTCCTACCCCACCTTTTCCACTCATTACTGCAATTATTTTTTGAATCTCTGTTCCTTTTTGGGGTTTTTCTTTCTGTATATTCATAATTTTTCCCTCCGTTATAATTTACAATTATAATTGGCATTTGCTAATTATATTATACGCCTTTTGTATTTTTTGTCAAATGCCAATTATAATAAATATTCATCAAATTTCGGAGTTGGATTTAATGGCTTTATGATAAAAAGAACAGGTGAAGGATTTTTCTTTCACCTGTTCTTTTTATCATAAATTTATTATATGATCTGATGATATTGATTAAGTACATGATCAAGCGTCTGACTTATATAAATAACTTCTGGATGTAAAAGATCTCCTTTTTTATTGATTAGTTCATGCATTTTATGTCGTAACTGAGTAATTTGATTGTTTATCTCTTGTAATTTCTGCATTTTTCTATACTCCTTCTATTAATCTTATAGCATTCCACAACAAAAACTATTATACTATGCTCTTGGCGGCCTTTTTTGTCGAAATATATAAGTAAAAAAAATTTTTTTTAAAAGCGATAGGAATCTTTTAAAAAGCTGTAAAGATATTTTAGCCTATTGCAAAGTTGAATCAAATTTTCAAATGGTTGACAGATTCTCTTTATTCTTTTAAAATATTTTGGTTCGATCCCTACGGAGAACAATCAGACAAAATCCATTTATACTACAATCAATGGACTATTATTGTCTACATTATCTATATCTTTCATCATGAAAATAAAATATAATGGGTATTGAGGAAAGTAATTATATCAATAAGGAGGAAAAACATTGGAAAATGTTATGAACGTAAAACCAGTCGGTAGACTAACAAAATTATTCGCTGTATCAATAGGCCATTTCATAAATGATTTTTATGTGACATTGATACCCCCTATTTTGTTCTTATTTGCTAATGCTATGTTGCTTAGTTTAACAGAGCAGGCTTTTATTGCTGCAGTGATCACCAGCAGTGGTTCTTTTGCACAACCTGTCATAGGTTATTTTGTTGATAAACGAGGAAAACCTTGGCTATTGATCTTCTCAGTAATCTGGATTGCTTTTCTAATGAGTATATCTGGATTAATTACCAATTATTATTTACTTGCCTTTGTTACAGGCTTAGGTGCATTGGCTTCTGCACTCTACCATCCACTAGGCTCAGCTATGGCGGTAAACTTAGGAACTAATTCAAAGGGTCGTAGTTTGGCCATATTTATGACAGTGGGAAGCTTTGCCGCTTCGATTGCACCTATTGTTGCTATACCATTGGTAGAAGCACATGGTCTCAGTAAACTTACTTATCTCATGTTCCCTGGATTTATTGTTGCAGGATTTATGTATATAGCTCAAATACACAAACAAGAGTTTGCTCATGGAACATCCCATAAAGGTGTACAGCATAATAAATTTGAGTTTTATACATTAAAGTGGCTTTCTATTTTAGTATTCATTGCAACTACAAGAGTTATTATTCAACGGTCACTCATGACCTTTGGTGTACAACTTTTATTATTAAAAAATTTAAACATTAATACTGCTAGTGTCATTTTATTTTTATATTTGCTTGTAAGTTCACTAGGAACTTTGGTTGGAGGATATTTTAGTGATATTATTGGTAATAAAAAAGTATTTGTGCTGTCCAATGTACTGCTCATAGCATCTTTGATCCCTCTCATTTGGGGATCAAGCATCTGGGTTGTCATCGGTTTTGTATTCATTGGATTTAGTGCAAGCAGTGGGAATACATCTAATATCGTTATTACCCAAGACCTCATTCCTAAAAATCTTAATCTAGCTACAGGATTAATTATGGGTTTATCTGGAGGAATCGGTGGATTAGGTATTGTTTTATACGGTAAGTTTGCAGATTCCTATGGTCTTTTGCTGGCTACTACAGTATTTTTTATTCCTTTAATTTTGGTAAATATCTTAACAATATTACTCCCTAATTTTCAAAAAGTTAAAACTCCCACTACCCATGCATAAATATCTTTTATTCTAGTATGGTAACTACTTGATTCTAATGCTCCCTTAGAAGAGAAGATATTTAAAAAATAACCTGTAACTTAAGACAGGTGGAACCTGTATCGTTCCACCTGTCTTAAATATAGCTTATCATTATTCTTATACCTGATTTAATCATTCCGTGACATCTTAATAGCCTTTTTGGTACAGCTTTCCATGGCTTCCATCACTGCTCCTCTAAAATTATTTTGTTCCAATGTATGTACAGCCTCTATGGTCGTTCCTGCTGGGGAACAAACCATATCTTTTAATGCTCCCGGGTGTTTTCCTGATTCTAAAACCATCTTTGCTGAACCCAGTACAGCTTGAGCAGCCATACGGTATGCTTGTTCTCTCGGAATACCGCTTCGCACGGCCCCATCACCTAGGGCTTCAATAAACATAAAGACATACGCTGGTGAAGACCCACTCACTGCAGGTACTGCATCCATAAGCTTTTCTTCTATTAATTCTACTTTTCCAAAGCTTTCAAATATTTGTACTACATCATCCAGTTCTTCCTTTGTCACCATTTCATTATGACATATGGCTGTCATGCCTGCACCTACGAAAGCAGGTGTATTCGGCATGGTTCTTATTACCTTTACTTTTTTTTCAAAGGATTTTTCCACATATTCTATATTGATTCCTGCAGCGATGGTCACAATAATGGTTTCATCCTTTACCCATTCCTTAATACTTGCAATGACTTTGCCATAAATATTGGGTTTCACAGCCAAAATTAAAATATCAGCTGTTTTTGCTGCTTCTTGATTATTCTTCGTTGTCTTTACTTTATAAGTGTCTGCCAGAAACGCTAAGTTTTTTTCATTGACATCGCTGACCACAATATTTTCTGGTGCCATTAGATTTGCATGAAGAATCCCTCCTAGAATCGCACCACCCATATTGCCACCACCAATAAAACTGATCCTTTTAGCCACTACATTTCTCCTCCCTTGTATATTGATACCATTTATTATATCATGTCCTGCCTTGGTTTAGCCGATGACATCACCATTAATCTTTTGGCAAAAGCAATCGCTGTAATTCCGGCAACCAACTTTCCTACCACCACAGGAACAATCATTGCTTCATTCACACCAGCAATAAATCCTAGCTGTCCTCCAAATACAAAGGCACCCCCTACAGCGAAGGCTGCATTTAACACCTTTCCATTCTCATCCATATCCTTCATCATCCCAAACATAGCAATATTGTTAGCAAGGGATGAAATCATCCCTGCTGCTGCCACATCTCCCATTCCTAATAGTCTTCCCAACTTCATTAGAGGCGTTTGAAAAGTTGTTTTAATAAAATAAACCATTGGAAAAGCACCTGCTAAGATAATGGCAATCGATCCAACAATTTCAATGCCTTCTGTAATAGGCAACATTCCTGGTATCACAACAAGACCCGTAACTTCTTCGACAATGCCTGCAATTAATCCTATCATACTTATGCCAATAACCCCCTTACCAAAGCCATCAAAGCCTGCAATCATTTTTTCAGGGGTTCTCCATAATCCAAAGGCAATCAATCCCGCTACAAGGATAATAGGCGTCAAGCTCCGTAAAATCATCGATAATTCAAATCCCGCTGTAATTCCACCAACAAAGCATCCTAATGGAATCGTAATAATTCCTGCCAAAACACCCTTTGCTAAGAAAGTATAATCCTTTTTTTCAATAATGTTAAGGGCTACAGGTATGGTAAATACAATGGTGGCTCCCATCATACTTCCCAAAATCAATCCTGAAAACAATCCTGCTTCTTCTGTCTCCGCAAGCTCCATAGCAAGGGAGTAGCCGCCCATATCAAGGGCTAAAAAAGTCCCTGCAAACATTGCAGGATCCGCACCTATCGCAGAATATACCGGAAGTAGAATGGGACGAAGTATCCATGCAATAACCGGCGCTAAGGATACGATCCCTAGCATCGCAAGAGCGAGAGGACCCATTGCCATAAACCCTTGTTCAAATTGTTTTCCATAACCCCATTTGTTTCCAAACATTTTGTCTAATGCGCCAATAACCATAAAAATAACCATGATATAAACAATGCCTTTGTTGATGTTCATGCTCCATTTCCTTTCGCCATCATTATTTTCTATCTTTATATTACATGAATTCTTTCATAAAAAAAAGAGGAATATCTCCTCATGAATCTCTTTTGCAAAGAGCATTCCAAGTTCCTGCCAACACTGCCCCCAGTAGATTATAAATCAAATCCAAATTAGTATCCACTAACCCCCGTTGATTTGTTGTTTTGAAGAGCATGTCTAAAACATATTCTAGTATTTCAAAAAACACCCCACCTGTAACACCTAATGCAAATATAAAAACAAATATAAATATTTTTGATCCTATTCTAAGGGGTATAGTAGAAATTATGATTTCATAATAAAACAACGAGAAGGAAAAACCACCAAATAAATGTAGTACATTGTCAAACCATCCTGCGCTCTCATAAAGATTAAAATATTGTCCGAATAGAAGATGTACTAAAACTGTAATCATCACCAATACCCTAAAGCTATTTTTTATTTTAAGGTGTATGCTGTACTCAAAGTATAAAAAAAGTAAGTAACTTATATAAATGCCTACTACATTGTAAGCAAAATGTGTTTGTTTTCGAAGCATAAATAAAGTCAGCATCATAAGCATACAAATAGAAAATAAGACCGCTAAGTACTTTGAAGTATTTTTTTCTGTCATCCTATCACCTTTTTCTTTCTTTCCACTTAGTATCTCAATTTGTGTATGAAATTATAAGGTCATAGGATCATATCTCCACATATAGGATAATGATTTGCTCGTCATGGATAAAACCTCTATTGTAGACAATTTTTCATAAATGTCCTAAATAGAGGTTTTCTTTCTAAAGAAGCTTATTGCTTATTGATTTGTCCAATATCCTTTCTATAATGCATCTCTTCAAAATGGATCTTTTTTACATTTTCATAGGCCTTTTTCCTAGCTTCCTCTATAGTAGAGCCGTATGCCGTCACGCCTAATACCCTACCACCATTGGTTAAAATTTGATTATCTGAAGATTTTGTTCCTGCATGGAACACCATTATGTCTTTATCAACTTCCTCTAATCCTTGAATAACTTTTCCTTTTTCATAAGTTTCAGGATATCCTCCAGAAGCCAGTACAACACAAACAGTCTTTTCTTCCTTCCATAAAATCTTCTGATCCTTTAACCTGCCTTCTAAAATACTTTCTATGATTTCAATAAGATCGGTTTCCAATCTTGGTAAAATTACCTGCGTCTCAGGATCTCCAAATCTTACATTAAATTCTAAAACTTTTGCACCTTTTTCGTCGATCATCAGCCCAATAAACAGAATTCCTTTAAAATCAATTGCATCTTTTTTGAAGCCTGCTATAATAGGGGTTAATATCTTTTCTCTTACTTCTTTTTCAAGTTTTTCATCATAGATAAAGCTTGGAGAATAAGTTCCCATCCCTCCAGTATTAGGTCCTTCATCATGATCAAATATTTTTTTGTAATCCTGTGCACTTGCCATAGGTACAATGGTTTCTCCATCTACAAAACATAGGATCGATGCTTCAATTCCCGTAAGAAACGCTTCAATGACCACCTTGTCTCCTGCCTCACCAAATTTCTTGTCAGCCATCATAGCATTTAAGGCATGTAATGCCTCCTCTTGATTTTGTGCAATCACTACACCTTTTCCTGCTGCTAAGCCATCTGCCTTGATAACCATAGGATAGCCATAGAGACCAATAGCTTTTTTGGCTTCTTCTATATCTGTAAACTCAGCATATTGGGCCGTAGGAATATGATGTCTAATCATAAAATCCTTTGAAAAAGCTTTACTGCCTTCCAATTGGGCCGCTTTTTTATTGGGTCCAAAAACTTTTAATCCTTCTTCTTTAAATCGGTCTACAATCCCTAACACCAAAGGCACTTCAGGACCTACAATAGTCAAATCAATGGCATTGTTTTTCGCAAAAGCACAAAGGAGTTCAATATCTTCTACTTTTATATTCACAATCTCAGCCATCTGGGCTATGCCTGCATTTCCGGGAGCACAATAAATTTTATTCACTTTGGAACTTTGTTTTAGTTTCCAAATCATCGCATGTTCTCTACCACCACTGCCAATTACCAATACTTTCATGAAAACACCTTCCTTATAAAGTTAGCCGTTAGCCAATCACTTTATCTCATGTTTTTTGTAAACTACTTACCCTATCTTCTAAACCCATTTTTTAATGTTTAAAATGTCTCATTCCAGTAAACACCATGGCAATACCATATTGATTGGCCATCTCAATGGATGCTTTATCGTTTATGGAACCTCCTGGCTGAATAATTGCTGTAATTCCTGCCTTTGCTGCAGCCTCTACACAATCTGCAAATGGAAAAAAGGCATCAGAAGCCATCACACTCCCTTTTATTCCAACGTTTGCTTGTTTAATGGCATTTTCTACCGCCCAAATACGATTTACTTGTCCAGGGCCAATCCCTATCGTTTGCTGATCTTTTGCCAGCACAATTCCATTAGATTTAATATGTTTTACAACCTTCCAAGCAAACATCATGTCTTCCATTTCCTTTTTAGTTGGAATTCTTTCCGTAACAATCTTTAAATCTTCCTCTTTCAACAGTTCATGATCTACATCTTGAATCAATATCCCACCGTTTACTTTTTTCATATCTACAGCATCTCGTGATTGTTTTTTCCCTATATCATCTAATTTTAATAATCTAATATTTTTCTTGGATGTTAAAATCGTTCGGGCATCCTCATCGAAGTCTGGTGCGATCACAATTTCTACAAATATTTTATTAATTTCTTCTGCTGTTCTGCTGTCAATGGTACGATTGGCAGCTATAATCCCTCCAAAAATAGAAACCGGATCACACTGATACGCTTTCAGATAGGCATCATAAATATCATATCCACTACCCACCCCACAGGCATTAGCATGTTTTACCCCTACCACTGTAGGCACTTCATATTCCTTTAGTAACTCTAATGCACCATTGGTATCGTTAATATTGTTAAAGGAAAGCTCCTTACCATGAAGCTGTTCAGCATTCACCAAAGAACCTTCATTTTTTCCTACTTCTTTATAAAAGGCTGCTTTCTGATGGGGGTTTTCTCCATATCTTAGATCTTGTACTTTTTCATAGGTCACTGTTAAAACAGGAGGCATCTCATCCTCAATCTGTTTTCTTAAGTATCCTGCAATCAACGTATCATAGTGGGCAGTATGAGTAAATACCTTCAAAGCCAGTCTATACTTTGTATCATAAGATACTTCTCCCTTCTGATCCATTTCATTCAGTACCCCTTCGTAGTCTTTAGGATCAGATATTACTACCACATCCTTATGATTTTTCGCAGCGGATCTTAGCATTGTAGGTCCACCAATATCAATATTTTCAATGGCTTCTTCCAATGTTACGCCTTCCTTTTGAATGGTTTCCTTAAATGGATACAAATTGATTACTACAAGATCAATCGGTGTAATCTTCAAATCCTCTAATTGCTTTACATGATCTGGATTATCTCTCATTGCCAATAATCCACCATGGACTGCAGGATGTAAAGTTTTTACCCTTCCATCTAAACATTCGGGAAAATTTGTCACCTCAGATATGGAAATAACTTTGATTCCATTGTCTGTCAGAATTTTTGCCGTGCCTCCCGTAGAAATAATTTCCACCCCAAATTGCTGCAATCTCTTAGCAAAATCTACAATCCCTCGTTTATCAGAAACACTGATTAAAGCACGCTTGATCATATGAAACCCTCCCTTTTGACCTTAGTCGTTGGTCGTTAGTGGTTAGCGGTTTTAGGATTCGTTTTTAAGGTCTTGTCACCCGTTATCCATCACCTGCAACCCATCACCTAATAATTTTTACTTTTCTTCCTTCTATTTTTAGTTTGCCCTCAGCAAACAGCTTCACTGCCATAGGCAGTAATTGATGTTCTACCTCTAAAACCCTTTTTGCCAAGGTTTCTGCGGTATCTGTATCCTTTACTTCCACTGCCTTTTGTAAGATCACAGGTCCTGTATCCGTTCCTTCATCTACAAAGTGTACCGTAGCACCGGTTATTTTCACACCATATTCCAGTACCCCTTTATGCACCTTTTCCCCATAAAATCCTTTGCCACAAAAACTGGGAATCAGAGAAGGGTGTATATTAATAATACGATGTTTATATTCCTCTACAAGGTCTTTTCCTAAAATATTCATATAGCCTGCAAGAACAATCAAATCAATGTTTTTGCTTTTTAAGATTTCTATGATCTTATGATTATTTCTTTCTTCTTCGTTCGGAACATTTTTTCTGCCTATATAAATTGATTCTATCCCATGTTTTTTCCCACGCTCTAAGGCATACGCCTCCTGCTTATTGGATAATATTACAGCTATCTCGCCGTAAATATTGCCCTTTTCAATATGGTCTATCACTGCTTGTAAATTGGTTCCACTTCCTGAAGCAAACACTGCAATTTTTATTTTTGACATAATTCCACCCCGGATTTTCCGGCTACTACCTCACCTATCACATAGGCCTTTTCTTTTAATTTCTCTAAGTATTCCATAATTTTTGGTGCTTCTTGTGCATCTACTACTAAAATCATCCCGATCCCCATATTAAAGGTACCAAACATTTCTTCCGTTTCAACATTTCCTAGTTCTTGGATCACTTCGAAGATCGGTAATACATTCCAACTTCCTAAATCTATTTTTACACCTAGTCCTTCAGGGATGATTCTTGGAATATTTTCATAGAATCCGCCCCCTGTCATATGGACCATTCCCTTAACTGTAAATTCTTTAATGATTTTCATACATACATCCACATAAATTCTCGTAGGCGTAATCAATACTTCTCCTAATGTGCCCTCTAATGCTTCTATATATTGGTCGACTCTATATTTCAACTGATCAAAGAATAATTTCCGCACTAAGGAATAGCCATTGCTATGAATTCCCGTAGAAGGAAGGCCTATCAACACATCTCCAGCATGAATTTGTGATCCATCAATAATTTTTTCCTTGTCTACTATGCCCACTGCAAACCCTGCCATATCATATTCTCCATCTTCATAAAATCCAGGCATTTCTGCAGTTTCTCCGCCAATTAAAGCACATTCTGCTTGAACACATCCGTCGGATATGCCCTTTACAATATCTGCAACCTTTGACGCTTCTAATTTTCCTGTGGCAATATAGTCTAGAAAAAATAAAGGTTTTGCACCTTGACATAAAATGTCATTGACACACATAGCCACACAATCCTGACCTACCGTATCATGTTTATCCATAAGAAAGGCAAGCTTCAGTTTTGTCCCAACACCATCCGTACCTGATACCAATACAGGTTTTTGATAGCCTGTCAAATCTAATTCAAAAAGTCCCCCAAAACCCCCTAAATCACATAGTACATTTTTAGTCAGTGTTTTCTTTACATGCTGCTTCATCAATGTAACAGCTTTTGCACCTTCATGTACATCCACACCAGCATCTTTATAGGTAAGTGATTGATTTTTCATAATATCCTCCTCTATCTCTTTTCGAACAGATATTTACTTGCTTTTTTGGGTACTTCCATAGGATAATCTCCACTGAAGCAAGCCGTACACAGGCTTGTGTCCGCCATGCCCGTTGATCGAATTAAACCTTCTATACTTAAATAACCTAAACTATCTGCATGAATCATATTTCTGATTTCTTCTACGGAATGTACTGCCCCTACAAGGTTTTTTCTTGTTGGGGTATCTATTCCAAAATAACAAGAGTGTTTAACAGGAGGTGAACTTACTCTAACATGTACTTCTTTAGCTCCTGCATTTTTTAGCATGTCTACGATTTTTCCACTGGTGGTTCCCCTTACAATCGAATCATCAATTAAAACAAGTCTTTTCCCTTGTATATTCTCCTTTAAAACATTTAATTTCAACCGCACACTACGTTCCCGCATTCTTTGGTCTGGCTGTATAAAAGTTCTTCCTACATATCTATTCTTAATCAGTCCTTCCCCAAAGGGAATCTTAGATTCTTCTGCATAACCTATGGCAGCCACCGTACCTGAATCAGGTACAGCAATCACTAAGTCTGCCTCTACTGGATGTTCCTGTGCTAAGATTTTTCCTGCATTTCTTCTGCTTATATATACACTTTGTCCATCTAATACGCTATCAGGACGTGCAAAATACACAAATTCAAAGGAACAAAGTGCTTTTTTTGTGTTTTGTGCATATTGTATGCTTTTGATTTGATTATTTTCAATTACAACAATTTCGCCAGGCTCAACATCTCTAACAAACTCTGCTTCTAGTACATTAAAGGCACAACTCTCTGAAGACAGTACGTATCCACCATCAATTTTACCAATACATAAGGGTCTTAAGCCATGGGGGTCTCTGACGCCAATGAGTTTCTTTCCCGAAGTAATCACTAAAGCATAGGAACCGCGAATGAGATTCATGGTTTCCTTAACAGCTTCTTCAATCCCTTTTGCATTATGCCTTGCAATCAATGCGGCAATAATTTCACTATCAATGGAGGTTTGAAAAATAACGCCTTGATCTTCTAATCCTTCTCGAATCATATTTGCATTTACAAGATTTCCATTATGTGCAAGAGCAATGGCGCCCCCTTTATAATGCACCACCAATGGCTGGGCATTGATTACATAGCTTTCTCCTGTGGTTGAATATCTTACATGTCCTATGGTGATATCTCCTTGAAGTCTTTCAATAATCTCATCTGAAAATACTTCCTGTACTAATCCCATTTCTTTGTAGTAGTGAATCTGACCTTCTTTATTGACTGCAATTCCTGCACTTTCCTGCCCTCTATGCTGTAATGCATGTAGTCCAAAATAAGCTAGTTGCGCGATATTGTCTATTCCCGGTGCATAAACACCAAGCACACCGCATTCCTCTTTTAATTTATCCAAATTTATTGCATTATACATGGCTACCTCCTACCTAGAGTTAGGTTAAAAGTTGAAGGCAGCAGGCTACAGCCTTTTTCCTTCAACTTTTCTAATTTCTTATTCAACCCATCTATTGTTGTAATCTTGCTAGGACTTCTTGATACGTTTGCTCTACGTCTCCTAAATCTCTTCTAAAACGATCCTTATCCATTTTTTTATTGGTTTCGATATCCCATAATCTACAAGTATCTGGTGAAATTTCATCCGCTAGAATCACGTTTCCCTCATGCACACCAAATTCTAATTTAAAGTCGATTAATTTTAGTCCTTTTTCTTGGAAGAATACCAGTAATACCTCATTGATTTTTAATGCATAATCTTTTATTGTGTTCACTTGCTCTTTTGTGGCTAATTCTATAGCTTCAATATGATAATCGTTAATCATTGGATCTCCTAATGCATCATCTTTATAAGAAAATTCCAATACAGTGCTTTTCATTGGAGTCCCTTCTTCTAATCCCAATCTTTTGGCAAGGGATCCTGCAGCAACATTTCTTACGATTACCTCTAGCGGTAGTATTTTTACTGCCTTTACCAGCATTTCTCTATCGCTTAATAATTCTTCAAAGTGTGTAGGAATTCCTTTTTCTTCTAACATTTTAAATAATACGGCAGACATTTTGTTATTGACAATGCCCTTATCACCAATACTTCCTTTTTTCTCTCCATTAAATGCTGTAGCATCATCTTTGTATTCTACAATATATCTTTTATCATCCTCTGTTTTGTAAACTTTTTTGGCTTTTCCTTCATAAAGCATTTCTAATTTTTTCATAGGACGCCCTCCTTGTTTTGAGTTAGTGACTATTAAGCATTCTTTTGAAATTTTTCATCCTTAGCGATCACTTCTTGCTCCATCCCTCGTCGATATTGCTTCATTTTTTCTCTTAGATTCGGATACTTTACTGATAGTATTTGAATGGCAAGTAGCGCTGCATTTTCTGCGCCATTGATTGCTACAGTTGCAACAGGTATTCCCTTTGGCATTTGCACAATGGATAATAGAGAGTCTAAACCATCCATGGTTGAAGATTTAATAGGTAATCCAATAATTGGTAGGGGTGTAAAAGCTGCTAATACTCCTGGCAGATGTGCTGCTTTTCCTGCTGCACCAATAATTACCTCAAATCCATTTTCTTCTGCCTTCTGAGCAAATTCCATGGCTCTAAGAGGTGTTCTGTGAGCTGATATCACCCTAGTCTGTACTTCTATCCCAAAATCCTTTAAAATTTTTTCTCCTTTTTCAACAACGCTATAATCTGAATCACTTCCCATAATAATGGCTATCTTCATATTTATCTCCTCCTTAGTGTTTAGCGGCTGGGCAATTGTATTCGTGTTAGAATAGCAAGGATCTTTTGGAAATCTAGTTATCCTTTAAAAACATCTAACAATTCGCCTCCGTGCCCCCTGTACCCGCTTTTTTTCCTTATTGTTTTATAGAAATAGCCCGATATAGACTATATCATCTATTCGGGCTATGGAATTCTAAGCAGCTATGAGCTTAATTACAAATAAAACTGCGATAATATACATCATAGGATGTATGTCTTTTGTCTTGCCAGTTAAAGCCTTTAACAATACATATGAAATTACACCAAATACAAGACCTTCTGCGATGCTGTAGGCTAGAGGCATCATGATAATGGTTAAAAACGCTGGGATTGCCTCTGTAAAATCTTCAAAATTAATTTTTAGGATTGGACTCATCATAAATAATCCTACTAAAATTAATACTGCTGCAGTAGCTTGTGGTGGTACTGAAGTAAATAGTGGGGCAAATACAATAGATGCTAGGAATAATACACCTGTCGTAAAAGCTGTTAACCCTGTTCTTCCACCTTCAGCGACACCGGAAGCACTTTCAACATAAGTTGTAACGGTGCTCGTTCCCATCATTGCTCCTGCAGTGGTACCTAATGCATCCGCAAACAATGCTTGTTTTGCATTGGGAATTCTACCCTCTTTATCTAACATATTTGCTTTTGTTGAAACACCAATTAGTGTTCCTAATGTGTCAAACAAATCTACAAATAAGAATGTAAATACAACAACAACCATATTCCATGAAAAAATTTCATCGAATCCAACAAATTGCCATAAAATTGGCTTAAGGGATGGAGGTGTACTAATCATACTTTCAGGCATCACGGTTCTTCCAAATGCTACACTTAAAATGGTTGTAACAATCATACCAATTAGTAAAGCACCTCTTACATTTTTCACAAGCATAATCCCCGTGATTACAATTCCTATTAAGGCTAATAAAACACCTAGATCTTTCACATTCCCTAAACCTACTAATGTTGCATCATTGTTTACAATAATTCCAGCACTTTGAAATCCAATAAAAGCAATAAATAACCCAATTCCTACACTTACAGCATTTTTTATGGTTACAGGCATTCCGTTAATGATTGCTTCACGTACATTAAACAAAGTAAGTAAAATAAAGATAAGACCTTCAATGAGAACTGCCGTCAAAGCAAACTGCCAGCTATAGCCCATTTTAATAACTACAGTGAAAGCAAAGAATGCATTCAGTCCCATTCCTGGTGCCAAAGCAAATGGTAAATTTGCAAGAAATGCCATTAAGAATGTGGCAAATGCTGCAGATAAAGCTGTTGCAGTAAATACGGCACCTTTGTCCATTCCTGTAGCACTTAAAATGTCTGGATTTACAATAAGAATATACGCCATGGTCATAAAAGTGGTAATACCTGCGATAATTTCAGTTTTTACATTGGTTTTGTGTGTAGAAAGCTTAAATAGACTTTCCAGCATTCCTGCATTCGGTTTTTTGTTTGAAATTTCCATTTTTTATCCTCCTTCTCTTTTTGGGGATTTTTCTTTTGGTTATCAAAAATGAAAACCCGAACAGGAAGGTTTTCGCTCATCTCAGTGAAACCTCCCCGTCCGGGTTTTTTTCCCCACGGTGTAGTATTACAAGGCTGCAATACTCGTATCACTTGGACCAGTCACTTCTGTTTTGCGTCTATCCTTTCCAACCAATTCTTATTATGACCTTTTTGGTTTATTTTTATAGGATAGCGTATTACTTAAGCCGGAACCCTAGATACGCTTTCACCCATAGTCAGACATTTTACGGCTGTCTGGTAGAGACTTTCGGACCTTATTACCGAAATTATATGAGCTGAAAATTCAATTGTTGTCTTTCATTGCTCTTATCCTTGTATCTTCATCATATCAAAGTCGTCTGGCTTCGTCAATACCTATTTCGAATATTATTTTCTATTTTTTATTTTTCATATGCCTAAATACGAACATTATATAATTTTATTTATTATTTAATTCTATTTTATCTAAAGTATTCTACACCTGCTTCAAAAATTCTTTGATCCTTTTCTCCCGGCACATTCCTAAACACATGACTACCTATTCTCTCAGAATGACACATTTTCCCCAAGATTCTACCATCAGGACTGGTGATCCCTTCTACCGCTTCAAAGGATCCATTAGGGTTATGGGTCATGTCATAGGATGGGTTGCCCTCAAAATCCACATATTGTGTAGCAACCTGTCCATTTTTTATCATCTTTTCCATTTCTTCTTCTGTTGCAATAAATCGTCCTTCTCCATGGGATACTGCAACCGTATGCACGTCTCCTACCTTGAGGTGATGAAACCACGGTGAGAGATTTGATACAATTTTTGTTTGTACCAATGTAGACATATGTCGCCCGATTCTATTAAAAGTAAGGGTAGGACAGTTTTCATCCATTTCCCTAATCTCTCCATAAGGAAGTAATCCTAATTTGATTAAGGCTTGAAATCCATTGCATATGCCAATCATTAGACCATCTCTCTGCTTTAACAAATTCATCACGGCTTCCTTTACTCTTGGATTTCTAAAGGCAGTGGCAATGAATTTTCCAGATCCATCGGGCTCATCTCCACCGCTAAAGCCTCCAGGAATAGCGATAATTTGTGCATTTTCTATTTTCTTCACCATCTGGTCTACGGATTGCTCAATATCTGATGGGGATAAATTTTTTATAATCAGGTTTTCTACTACCCCTCCTGCTTTTTCAAAAACCTTTGTTGTATCATATTCACAATTGGTTCCTGGGAACACAGGAATAAATATCCTTGGCTTTGCAATTTTTACAGTTGATTTCTTTTTAGCTTTGATTTCATAATAAATATCCCTTGGTTTTCCTTCCATTTTTTCTTTGGTTGGAAATATTTTTTCCAAAGGTGCCTCCCATATTTTTTGTGCATCTTCAATAGGAATGTTCACCCCATTGATCACAAGCATTTCTTTTTCTTGGGTATGACCTAACACTTCATACTTTATCTCGCCAAAAATTTCTTTTAAATTTTCTGCTCCATCGATTTCTAACAATATAGAACCATAGTCTGCTTGGAATAGTTTTTGTGGTGCTATGCTCTTATCAAGTACCATTCCAATACGATTTCCAAAGCTCATCTTGCTAATTGCACCAGCCATGCCACCGATTCTGATAGATTGTGCAGCTAACACTTTTCTTTCCTGAATCAAGTTTGTTATCTTTCTAAAATTTTGATCTAACTGCTCAAAATTAGGTAATTCATTTTCGTCTCTTGAAACAGGAATCAATACCACTTGACTGTTTTCTTTCTTAAATTCAGGTGAAATTACGTTTCTTACGTCTACTACGTCTACTGCAAAGGCTACTAAGGTAGGTGGCACGTGTATATCCTTAAATGTACCCGACATACTGTCCTTCCCACCAATAGCAGGGATCCCTAATTGCTTTTGGGCATAATGAGCTCCTAGCAATGCACTAAATGGTTTTCCCCATTTTTTAGGATCCTCCCCAAGCTTTTCAAAGTACTCTTGTAAGGTCAAGCGAACATTTCTGTAATCTCCACCAATGGCAACCACTTTGGCAACGGCTTCTACCACAGCATAGAGCGCACCATGGAAAGGACTCCATTTTGCTAATTGAGGATTGTATCCGTAGCTCATCACCGTGCCTGTTGTGGTATCTCCTGATAAAAGCGGTATTTTTGCCACCATTCCTTCAGCAGGTGTGGCTTGATATTTTCCTCCAAAGGGCATAAGTACTGTTCCAGCACCTATCGTACTATCAAATCTTTCTACCAATCCTTTTTGACTGGCTACATTTAAATCCTCTAGATTGTTCATCCAAGCTTTATACAGTTCATTAATTTCTGTCTGCACCTTTTCTGGTATCCTTTGAAAATAGTTGTCTTCTTGAGCAGGAGTACCCACAAAGACCTTTGTTTTTTGTTTCACGCCATTAGTATTTAAAAATGCTCTTTCAATATCAAGAATTGTTTTTCCTCTCCACTTCATTCTCAATCTTCCATCGTTTGTTACCTTCGCTACTACCACAGCCTCTAGATTTTCTTCATGGGCATACTCCATAAATTTTTCTGCATCTTTTTTCTCCACTACCACTGCCATACGCTCTTGAGACTCTGATATGGCTAATTCGGTTCCATCTAAGCCCTCATATTTTTTGGGTACCGCGTCCAAATCAATCTCTAAACTATCTGTTAATTCTCCTATGGCAACAGAAACACCGCCTGCTCCAAAATCGTTGCATTTCTTAATCATTCGGCTAACCAACGGATTTCTAAATAATCTCTGAATTTTTCTTTCTGTAGGAGGATTTCCTTTTTGTACTTCTGCACCACAGGTAAGAATAGACTCTTCTGTATGTTCTTTAGAAGATCCTGTCGCACCACCGCAGCCATCACGCCCTGTTCTACCACCTACAAGAATGACCACATCCCCTTCAACAGGCGCTTTTCTTACGACATTCTCTTTCGGTGCAGCACCAATAACAGCACCGATTTCCATTCTCTTTGCTACAAAGTCTTCATCATAAACTTCTGCTACTTGCCCTGTGGCAAGACCGATTTGATTTCCATAGGAGCTATATCCTGCTGCAGCTCCCGTTGTAATTTTTCTTTGGGGTAATTTCCCTGGCAATGTATCTTCGATTTTTGTTCTTGGATCTGCACTTCCAGTTACACGCATGGCTTGATATACATACACTCTTCCTGACAGCGGATCTCGAATGGCACCACCTAAACAAGTTGCCGCTCCACCAAAGGGTTCTATTTCTGTAGGATGATTATGGGTCTCATTTTTAAACATTACGAGCCATTCTTCATCCTTCCCGTCTACATCCACGTTTACCACAATACTACATGCATTGATTTCATCGGATATATCTAAATCTCCTAACTTTCCTCTTTTTCTAAGTTCCTTCATGCCTATTACCGCAATATCCATTAAGCAAATGTCTTTTTTCTTATCTCCATAAACATATTCTCTAGATGATAAGTAGGCATCGTATGCCTTTTCAATGACTTCACTAAAGGCACCTTTTTCAATAGCTACCTCTTCAATCTCTGTTAAAAAAGTAGTATGGCGACAGTGATCAGACCAATAGGTATCAATCGCCTTTAGCTCTGTCATTGTTGGATTTCTCTTCTCCTCGTCTCTAAAATATCCCTGACAAAATCTTAAGTCTTCAAAGCTCATGGCAAAACCCATCGCTTCTTTAAAGTTTGTAAGTTCTTCTTCTGTTTTTGCTGTAAATCCTTCTAGGATCAATACATCCTCTGGAATCTCCGTTTCTATCTCTAGTGTAGATGGTTTTTCTAGCAAGGCTTCTCGAGAATCTACAGGATTGATACAATATTCCTTGATACGTACAAATTCATCTTCTGTAATCTCTCCTTCTAAAACAATCACCTTTGCAGAAAGTACCATAGGTTTTTCACTTTGGGTAAGAATTTGAACACATTGGGCAGCTGAATCTGCTCTTTGATCATATTGACCTGGTAAGTATTCCATCGCAAAAACTTTATCCGTTTCATTTGCTTCAAATACTTCATCGTACACATGATCTACTGTGGGCTCAGAAAAAATTGTATTGCGTGACTGCTGATACTCTTCCTCAGAAATTCCGGAAATATCATAGCGATGAATCATTCTCACCTTGTCTAAATGCTTCACCCCTAGGTTTTCTTTTAAGTCATAATATAAATGTTGGGCTTCCACATCAAATCCTTGCTTTTTTTCCACATAAATTCTTCTGACCTCTTTATTCATTTCATTCCCCACCTTTTTCATGAATATATTTTCAACCATTTAGTATTGATCCTATTTTTCCGTACAAAATGCTTATTTACAATTTGATTGTAACATAATAAAATTAATAAATAAAATTAATCATACTAATTTAATATATTAGAGGTGCTTATATATGAATGTTAACTTTGAATTGTATAAAATATTTTATTTTGTTGGAAAAAATTTAAGCTTTTCTCAAGCTGCAGAGCAATTATATGTTTCCCAGTCTGCCATCAGTCAATCCATTAAACTATTAGAAGAGAAGCTGGGAAGCAAGCTTTTTTTTCGACATACAAAACAAGTCAAATTTACCCCCGAGGGTGCACTGCTTTTTAAACATATTGAACAAGCCTTCAATTTTATAAAATCTGGCGAGAAGGGTATACAAGAAATTCATTCCTTAAAGCAGGGAGAAGTACGCATCGGTGCCAGTGATACCATCTGTAAATATTATCTTCTTCCTTATTTCAAGCAATTTCATCAAATGTATCCCGATATTAAAATCCATATTACCAATAGACCTTCTCCTGTATGTGTGGAACTGTTGAAAAAAGGTACCGTAGATCTTAGTGTAGTCAACCTTGCTCCTAATGAAGTTTATCCAAACATGGAGGTACGAGAAGTGAAAAAAATACAAGACGTATTCATCACGGGTAAATCCTTTTCCTATTTACAAAATAAGGAGCTTCCTCTGAAAGCATTAGAAGCCTATCCACTACTTATGCTAGAAAAAAACTCAACCACCAGAAGATTTTTTGAGGATTTTGTCAAGAAGCATCAGGTCAGCATCACACCCGAATTTGAATTAGGTAGTATTGATTTACTGATTGACTTAACAAAAATTGGGTTGGGCATTTCCTTCGTCATGGTGGATGCCATTAAAAAAGAACTTCTTCAAAAAGAAGTTTTTATCCTCCATATAAAAGAAAAACTCCCACAACGAAGTATAGGTGTTCTGACAAACAGCAACATTCCCGTGTCTATTGCTACACAAAAATTTATGGATTTGCTTCATCAAAATAAGGGCGGTTGATCCCGCCCTTAACGATAGATAGATTTTTTTGTTTTCAACTTCTATAGCATATGCATCTATATAGACCAGCTTTCAACGGATTAATATACACTGTACAAAATATTCATTAGGATTTCTCTCGTTATATTTACTGGATTATTTTCCATTCTTCTTTTTATAAAAGACTGATTTGCAATTTGTTTTAAATCAGCTTTTTTTATACCATACTCCTTAAGCCTATAAGGGATCCCTGCTTTTTCATATATGCTGCCTATCACTTCATCTACTTCATAAACTTTTTTCACACCAAAGGCTGTTAATAATTTTTCTTTTTCTTTCAAGGCTTTTTCATTAAGTATTAACATTTTTCCCAGTGTTATACTGGCTGCGATGCCATGGGGAATGTCAAATATTGCGGTCATTGGATAGGAGATAGAATGACATGACGTAAGTTTTGTATTACTGAATGCTAACCCCCCATAAAGGCTCCCGTAGGCAATTTTTGTTCTTAACTCAATATTTTCAAGATCTTCAATCAATTTTTCTATATTCTCCATAATATTTTTTATCCCATGCAATGCATATATTCTAGATAGGGCATTGGTATTTCTTGACCAATATGCTTCTGTAGCATGACATATTGCATCTAACCCTGTTGATACGGTTAATTCAATAGGCATGCTTACTGTAAGTTTTGGATCTATAATAGCAATGTCTGGATACATCATTTTGTCAGACATGGTATATTTTGATTCCTTTTCTTTATCCCATAAGGTAGCGCAAAATGTAACTTCTGATCCCGTTCCTGCGGTAGTGGGAATTGCCATAAAACCACATCTCGTTTTATGGCTTATGTAGATTCGTTCTTTCATTATTTGTCTTATGTCTTCATAACTATTAAGATGTATTCCCCTTAGCGCTGCCATCGCTTTCCCTATATCTATAACACTCCCTCCACCAATGGCAATAATAAAATCATATGCAAAGGTATCTGTTGCCTGTTTTATATTATATAGATCTGTGATGTCTGGATTCGATAAAGGAATAGCATACTTTTCCACTTCTCTTGATGCTAATCCTTCTAAAATTATTTTTTCACTCATGGATTCATCAAAATCTGCTCCCCGTGTTAACAATAAAATCTTGTCTGTTTTGTCCTCTATTTCTTCTAGTATAGATGATAAGTTTTTTATTTGGTCAACGCCAAAATGCATTTTTACTGGATTATAATAATTGCCCATAACATTTTCCCTCTCATCTATATCTTTTTAATCCCATGGCAGCCATGTAGATTATTGAACTATCATGGTTTTATAAATCTATTCTATTGTTTCAATCAACAAATAAATTCCCAAAAAAGTAAACTGCACTAAAGTACTTCACAATATTTTTTATTCGTTTTCCGTTTGAGAAACATATAAACTACCTGTAACATCACTTAAAAAAATAAAGATTAAATTATAATGCACAGCGTCTAGGATAAATGACATTTTTTCTATTTGGCTCATCTCATCCCCTACATCCGTGGAAATATAACACAAGTGCATAGGTTTCCCCCCATAATATAAATATAAAATTTTCAATTTATTCTTGATATATAGATAGGAACCAAGCAGACTTATTCAGATCTGCTTGGTTAATACAAGAACATAGGATAAGGCTATTGCGTCCTTGTAGATTGCTGCTCATTTATTACTTTTTCCATTACATGAATTAATATTTCACAGGTACTGCCATGCCTAATTCCTTCAACCCCTTCTCTAATACAACAAAGAAGTCTTCAATATCAGGAACATCTATTATGCCTAAGCTGCATAATCTAAAGGTACTGGTACCAGAAATTTTGCCAGGGTAAATGGTAAATCCTCTTTCATAGCAGTAATCGTGAACTTTCTCAAAGTCCCAATTGGGATCATTTGGATATTGAACAGAAATAACCAATTTGGACTGTATTTCTCTATTAACAACATCTTTAAATCCTAATCTTTCAAGACCTTTGTGTAAGGCTTCCCAAATTCTTTGATGTCTTGCCCACTTAGCTTCTTCCCCTTCTTGCCAATATTCCTTAATTGCTTGCTCTGTGGCATAAACCGTTTGCACCGGTGGTGTAAAATGCATTTCTCCCTTTCTTTCAAAGAAATCATACTGCATATACAAATTGGTATAATAAGAGCGTGTAGAATAATCCTTGGACTTCTCCAATAATGATCTGTTTCCAACCACAAATGACAAACCAGTCATTGCCATCAGGCCTTTTTGTGCAGAAGCCATAAGGAAATCGATATTGTCTTTCTCAATATCAATCGGAATCATTGCATAAGTAGACGTCGTATCTACAATAAAAGTACAACCATATTCATGAGCAATCTTTCCTATTTCTCTTATGGGATTGAGAATTCCTGTACCCGTCTCATGATGACATGCATATACCACTGCAATATCTTTATCTGTACTTAACGCTTTTTTGATTTTGTCTAAATCTGGTACGTTGTCTATAGGGAATTTTAGATTTACATGAGGTAAATGATAGTATTGACATACTTCTACTGCTCTTGCACTGTAAGCACCATTGTTTACCACCAACATTTTCTTTCCATCTGGAAGTAGGGAATTCACACATGCATCAATATTAACAGTTCCAGAACCACAAAATAATACAGCAGTGTACTTATTAAGATCTCCATGCACAATCTTTACTAATTCCTTTCTCATCTCTAACATAATGTCCCCAAATTCTTTTTCTCTAGGACAAATATCGGGTACTACCTGTGCAAATTTTACGGTATCAGTGGTTGTTGCAGGACCAGGATTCAATAAAACATTTCTCTTTACTTTATACATCAAAATATCCCCCTTTTATTAATGATTTATTTTTTACCTTAGCGCAGGTAAGGTAGTTTAAGTTGTGCAAATATTCCTTTTCTATTTAAGAGCTGCTAGTGAAGTATGACCCCACTTACAGCTATCTTTTTCTTCTCCTTTATGCAATGTTTCCATTTGTAATATAAAATACAACGATCTCATAGAATATCTATTTTATTTAAGCCTTTGTGTCTTGCGTCTTAGGTTTAATATTGGCAATTAATGCTAATATCATCATCAAAACACATATCACAGCAATAGAAGTAAATACGATATTCCAATTTCCTGTCTTGTCTAGAATCCTACCATAGATTATTGCTTGTAATGCAGCGCCCATATAAGCTGCCCAATCTAACACACCAGCTGCGGTACCAGCAAATACTCTACCTCCTACGTCTGTGGAATAAGCCCAAACCACACCGTTAACAGCATATACAAAAAATCCTGCTATAAACAGTCCTACTGATGCAGCTCCCATGGTCTTAAAGCTTGGGAATAAAAATACAGATACGGATGAAATGATTGCACAGATGATCACTGCTGGCAATCGCCCATTTTTACCAAATTTATCAGATGCCCAAGGCACAATAAAAGTCCCTAAAGCCATTCCTACCGGCAACACAACAGAGCTAAAAATTCCTGATTTTACATTCATATTTAATACTTGTACATAGTAAGTGGGTATCCAAGTCAATAAGCCATAACGAGCTATGCTGGATATAGCAATGATAAAGCACCAGATGACGAAGCGCCATTGACGAAACAAATGAATAAATGGGTATAATTTTCCCTTTTCTTGTACGATTTTTTCTAGTTCCGCTTCCTGTTCTTGGGTGCCTTCATCTTCCTCTTCATATTCTTTTAATCCTACCTCACCTGGACTCGCCTTGACCATTACCCAATACACAGCACCCATGGCGACCATACTGATTAATGGAATTCTAAAGGCTGCTCTCCAACCAAGACTTGGAAAGGCAGAAACTGATGCCAACACACTAAACCACACAATGATTTGTGCAATGCCCGAAAATCCATTGGCAAATCCTGTAGCAAATCCCCGTTGATTACTAGGCCACCATTTTGTAATCAAACTTACCCCAGGAGACCAAAGCATAGATTGAAAGTAGCCATTCAATCCCCATAATAAAGCAATGGCTGCAATCGATGACTGAAAACTAATGACTAAGTTTGCACCAGCAGATAAAAGCAAACCTACCAAAATAATCTTTTTGGGTCCAAATATTTCTCCTAAGCGTCCATTCACCAAATGTCCTAACCCATAAGTCCAAAATAACACTGAGGAAAGTAAGCCTGCTTGAGATTTTGTCCATCCCATCTCTTCCATCATCATGGGCAGTGCCAAACCCATATTCAATCGACCATTATAAAGAAATGCATATAAAATTGAAAAACCAAGCAGCGCCATCCATGCATACTTTTTAAATTTCTTTGCTTCCTGCTCCGTATAGCCCAAAAACTTCGTTGTCATATATTCCCCCCCTTATTTTTCTAGATAGATAAACGCAAAAGCCTTCTTATCCTAAAATGAAAGAAACCCCAGTAGTATGTTTGCTGTTTTCTATAGCGACGGATCCATTAGAATAGCAATACAACAACGTATACTGGAGTTTCTTTATAGATATTCTACTCCCGCTTTCATTCAAGTCGAAAAGTATTGTTACAGGAGTTTATACGGTAACAATTATGGCGGATTTATTTCTTCTATCTATTTGAATCTTATATGCAGCTGTTTCTTTCCTATAAGGAACAGCTTTATTCGTTTGAAAGATAAACACTAGATGGTCTCAATAATCCCTTGACCGGGTCTTTCGCCTCTTCTCAATCTTGGTTCAATTTGACCAAATATAATTTCTGGAACGTATGCAACAGAAGGAACTAAGAAGTCTGGTTTTGAGGCAGCTAACTTATCATAATCATTACTTCCTGTTGCATAAAGTCCGATTGTCCAGCATCCAGCATTATTTCCGCATTTCATACCTGCAGCTGTATCATCTATCTTAACCACTGAATGGATATTATGTACATTTGCCTTTGCCATACAGTCATATACCATAAATGGACTTGGGCGTCCTTGTACGATTTCTGCATTTGTAGTCACATCAAATTTCATGCCATAATTATCTTCAAGATACTTGTTTAACATCTTGGAATCTCCATCATAATATCCGGTATCACAACCAACGTAAATTCCTGCTTCTCTTAATTTTGCAATACACTCATTTGCCCCTTTAATGGGTTTTGCCAAATCAGGATCTACAATGTATTTTGTCATCAATGGTCTAAAAGTTTTTAATAAATTTTCAAAATCTTCTTCATTGGGCTTGCGATCATATTTTTTGATCCATTGTTCTTGACACTCTGGCAATGCAAGAAGCATACGTAAATGTGTGGGTTTAAAATTGCCCATTGGCTTTCTAATAGATTCCCAGCTTAAAGTAATGCCAAATTGCTTAAATGCTTCATAAAAAGGTACTACTGGTGCCTTACATCCTCTTAAATCATCCTCCGGCCAACGATTTCTTAAATCCTGTGGTCCATCACAGAAAGTACCTGCTGTATCTAAAACCGCCAATTGAACTTTTCCAGTATATGCTCTGTTATACATTTGAAATCCCCCTTGTAATTTTATTTTTTCTCCTATCAGCCACCATGTTGTCCTAAAGTCTCATCTTTCTCCTGTCCCCCTTTCATAAAAAATGAAATCATGCAGAAAATAGAATTCAGAAATCTTTCATGCTTGTTTAAATACAATTATAACAACGGTTTTTAAAGCTACGTTCAAGAGAATTTAAAGTTTTGTTAAAGTTTAAAATATTTAGAATTTTAAACTTATTTCCCGGCTATTTTTCGTGTATAAAAAAAGAACCAAACCTCCTATAAGGGATTGATTCTTTTTATCTACCTATGCATCTATGCAGCTTTCCTTATCTCGTTTTCTTCTTTGTGCTCTGTAACAATAATTCCCAAAATTACAATCAACACACATAGTATGGCAATAGATACAAATACATACGCCCATTTTTCTGTCTTATCTAAAATCGATCCAAAAACCATAGCCTGTACAGCAGCACCCATATAAGCAGACCAATCTAAAATACCTGCTGCTGTACCGGCAAATGCCCTCGTACCTACATCAATGGCATAGGGCCATAATACGCCATTGATGCCATATACAAAAAATCCTGCCCAAAATATTGATACAGCAACAGTTATACTGGTCGTCATACTAGGAAATATAAAAACCAACAATGCGCTTAATGCCCCACATATAATGACAGCAGGTGCTCGGTTTTTCCCAAAAAACTTATCCGTAGCCCAGGGCACGAGAAACGTTCCCATCGTCATCCCTGTTGGTAGTATCAATACATGAAAAATACCTGTCCTAATATGTAACTGCATCTGTTCTGCATAATAAAGAGGAATCCATGTAAGTAATCCGTATCTAGCAATACTGGCTAAGGCGGAAATCAAACACCAAATACAAAATCGCCATTGACTGAACAAGCATCGATAAGGAAAAAGTTTGCCTTTCTGAAGCACTAAGCGGTAATAGTCTTTTTCTTTTTGTCTAATCTCCCCATCTTGTTCTTCATATGCATCAAGATAAACATCTCCTGGTTGTTCTTTGCTCATCATCCAATAAAACGATGCCATTAGCAATAACAAGGTTACTGGAATTCTAAAAATCCCTTTCCATCCCCATGATGGCGCAATCCACTCTGTAAGCAATATACTGAGCCAAAGAATGATATGGGCCATACCTGAAAAACCATGGGCAAATCCAGCTGCAAAACCTCTTTGATGGCTAGGCCACCATTTTGATATTAAGCTCATACCTGGTGCCCATATCATGGATTGAAAATATCCGTTTGCTCCCCATAAAGCAGCTATGATGACGATGGATGTAGAAAAACTAACAATCCAATTGGTCATAATAGTTAACAATACTCCAGCTAGAATAAACCTCTTACATCCATAAATTTCTCCCAATCGACCGTTCACAAAGTTTCCTACGCTGTATCCACAGTATATAAGGGAGGTGATCCATCCTATTTCACTTTTAGACCAATCCAATTCTTTCATCATCTGCGGCAAAGCCCATTCCATATTAAATCTTCCATTATAAACAAAACCATACATCAAAGAAAAACCTAGCAAGGTAAACCATGCATATTTCTTAAAGGTCTGCTTTTGCGTTAAGACAATCTTTACTTCTTCCATAACCACACCTCTTTTCTTCTATGTCTCTCCAATCTACTTTCATTATACTGCTTCTAAAAGCGATCTCTCAACAAGCTTTTTTGTAAGTACTTGTCGAATTATGTAGGAATAAGAAAATAAAAAACCGCAGGAAAATCATTGTATTTGAAGAATAACTTACTAAGCTTTCTTCATAAGTTTATTATGCGGAGGTACGTACTTTATGCTTTTAATTACCCATTCCATTATTGCAATGTTCAGTATTACTTTCTTATTGGGACTGGTATATTTTTATATATTTTTTCAGAATCACAAGCGCTACATCGGCTTTTGGGGATTTAGCTGGACAATTTTTTCCTTAAGTTTTGTTTTTGATTTCTGGAAAATTCTTGGTCAGGACTCTTCTGTGTTTATCATTGAAAAACAGATGGCTTACTTAATCAGTAGCATATCTTTTTTATTTGCTACCTACGATTTTTTGGGAGAGCGCACACCTAAGTTTTGGATATTTTTTTCAATTTTTAATGCTTTATGTATTAGTACAGCTACCTTATTTCCTTCACTATTTCTGCCACTCACATTGCACTCTTCCATTCTCATATGCTTTATCTCTATTTGGACTGGACTATTATTTATCTTACATTCATGGGAAATGAAAATCACAGAAAAGTACATTACCGGCTTTTTCTTTATTATCTGGGGTATTTATAAGGGATATTATCCCTTTATTCAACCAGAATTTTGGTTAGCTCCATGGAGCTACGTAGGAGGTGCTGTCCTTACCAATATATTAGGAATTCTCATCTTGCTGATCTATTTTAAGAAAAATGAAGTGGACCTTATTGATAGTGAACAGCGCTTTCGTCTTTTGGCAGAAAATGCACCTGATTTTATTTATCGCTACCGCTATTTACCTACCCCTGGATTTGACTACGTTAGTCCTGCAGTAGTGCGCATTACAGATTACACCCCTGAAGAATTATATGCTGACCCAGAGATCTTTTTTCGTCAAGTGCATCCAGAAGATCAGCCTATTTTAGAAAAATCCTTGAAAAATCCAGGTAAATCATCAAATGATCCTATCGTGCTACGGCGTATACGTAAAGATGGACTTATCGTTTGGACTGAACAGCATTATTCTGTTATTCGTGATGAATTAAATAACGTCATCGCTATTGAAGGTATCCTTCGTGACATTACAGAACGTAAACTCACAGAAGAAAATTTATTTCGGCTAGAAAAATTTCGGCGAGATCTGTTAAGTAACATTTCTCATGAATTAAAAACACCCATTACATCCATTCAAGGCTATATTGAAGCCATCTTAGACGGGGTAATCGTAGGCACTGAAAATTTCACAAAATATCTTAACCTTATTCACACCCGTACATTAGGACTGAATCGTCTTATTCAAGATTTGATTCAACTTACGCAACTAGAGACCAAACAAATAGACTTTCAAATGTATGAAATATCTGTGCTAGACTTATTAGAGCAAATACACAACAAATATGAACTAGACATCGAAAAATCAGGATTAAAATTTAAAATGCATCCCATATCCTATAGTTGTCATCAGGATTGTTATAAAAAAAATATCTGCTGCACTTCCCATGATCTTATCGTAACAATTGATCCTGACCGTATCGATCAAGTATTTGGTAATCTCATCTTTAATGCTATTAAACACACAGCGCCAGGAGGTATCATTAACATGTACTTTGAAATTATACCTTATTTTGAAAAATTTCTTGACTGCACATACAAAGACAGTGCCAAAGATATCCCTTCCCTCATCAATCTTCCAAAGAGAGAATTGGTCATAAAAATCCAAGACAATGGCTGTGGGATAAATTCAGAAGAGATCCCGCATATTTTTGATCGTTTTTACAAGGGAAGCAATGCAAATAACCATCCATCTAAAGGCAGTGGTCTAGGATTATCTATTGCAAAAGAAATTATCCAAGCTCATGGTGGACATATCTGGGTTCACAGCAAAGTAAATCAAGGTAGCACCTTTTGTTTTACACTACCGATTCATGCTGAAAAAGACCCCATACTAGATAGAAATGAAACAAATACATCTACATAGAGGAGTTGATTAGAAATGATCAGAGAAAAGATTCTGGTAGTCGATGACGAATCAGAAATCCGAGATCTAATCTACCTTTATCTCAACAGAGAAGGATTTCAAGTACTTGAAGCTTCTAACGGTCAAGAAGCCCGTGAACTGACCTACCATGAAAGACCTGATTTAATTATTCTAGATATTCTTTTACCTGCACAGGATGGTCTTGAATTATGTAGTCAGCTGCGGAAAACCACCGACGCACCTATTATTTTTCTTAGCTGTAAAAGTGAAGATATCGATAAAATACTAGGTCTGACCGTAGGGGGAGACGACTATATCACCAAACCTTTCAGTCCTAGAGAACTGGTTGCACGGGTGAAAGCACATCTCCGACGAACCCATCTTCAATTTAGAAAAAATGAGCAAAAACAAATATTGCGTTATCCCGGTCTGGAAATATACCTTTCAAGTCATTCTGTCCTCGTAAATGATAAACCTGTTTTTCTTACAGCGAAGGAATTTGAATTGCTTACATTTTTTGCTCAAAACCCAAACCGTGTCTTTTATACAGATCAGATTTTTGAAAAGATCTGGAAAACCTATGGTTTAGAAGGTGACACACGAACAGTTATGGTGCATATTAGCAATTTACGTAAAAAAATCGAACGCAACCCTGCAAATCCAAAATATATCCTGACAGTTCGAGGAATTGGATATAAATTTAATGGTTTACTGGAATCCATTTAAGACCGTATACCCTTTATTTAAAGACATTCATCAAAGCTTTGGCTATATTCTGTTAAGTAAATTAAATAAGTAGCATTCTGCATATAGATAAACCCGTACTACATCAATGTTGAAGTACGGGTTTATCTCAATTTTTAGAAAAAATCTCCTGCTTTACATGGTTACAAAACCTAAAATTAAATATCCAATAGCTGCTACAAATCCTGCAATCATTCCAAATGGAATTTGGGTAATTGCATGTCTGTAATTGTCACAGCCTGTTGCAGCAGAGGTTAATATGGTA
Source organism: Clostridiaceae bacterium 35-E11 (assembly GCA_038396625.1). Lineage (GTDB taxonomy): Bacteria > Bacillota > Clostridia > Peptostreptococcales > Thermotaleaceae. The sequence goes on along the minus strand of CP121688.1, from coordinate 908,472 downwards.
GCATCAGAATAGAAACAACAATGGCTCCCCCAAACACCTGCTGCACACACTGCACCAACACTCATAATTGGGTCTCCACCAATTTGTACAGTCAGTGGAATAACAATCGGCAATGCAATAATATACATTCCCCAGTTAATCCCCATGATAAACTCTGTAATAGCAAATACGATAAATATAACAAAGGGAAGTAATTGGGGGGTAATGATTTTCGAAGCAGATTCAATCACATAATCAATAAACCCTATTTGATCGCAGGCCTCTGCAAAAGAGAATGCCAGCACCATCATAAATAAAGGCATTAACATATTTTTTAATCCTTTCATGGAAACATCAACAAATTCTTCTGGATCAATCAATCCCTGGAATATATAGAATACAAAAGTAAAACCGAGAGCAAAAACAACGCCCATTTGCATATCTAGATCAAAGAAAATGGTAGCAGCAATGAGTACAATAATTGGAATAAAGAAATTATATATTTTAGAATTATCAGGGGGGTCTACTTCTGCTTCGCCAGCACGAATATCTATTTTTTCCGACCCTGGAGGTGCTAAGGGACCACCATTTTTCACTCTTTCAAAAGCACCCTTCATAGGTCCATAAATTGGAATGACTCCTAATATTACAAGAATTTCTACAATGATCGCACTAATCGCATAAAAGTTAAAAGGAATGGATTTGATATAATAAAGAACACCTTCACCAGGATTACATATAGCATTGGCCTCAATAAGTCCTGCAATAAATACACCCCATGTAGAAATAGGATTTAATACACAGGCAGGAGCAGCTGTGGAATCAACAATATAGGCATCCATTTCTCTTGGAATTTTGAAACGGTCATTAATGGGTGTCATCGCTGCACCTGTTGTTAAAACATTTAAGTAATCATCAATACAAAGTAAGGCAGAGCAAAGAAATGTCCAAAGCATACTTGTTTTTGCACTTTTAGCCCTCTTAGAAACAAATTCCCCAAAGGAAAAAGCACCACCGCTTCTTTCTACCAAAGCAACAATACAGCCCATTAATCCACAAACAATAAATAACCATGCCATATCTTCTTGCATTAAAACACCTATTAATACTTCATTCGTATGGGTCAAAAAATCCGTCTTATGTGCCATAATCATTCCTAATACTGTGGCAAATATTAAAGCTTCTACAATCCGTTTTGTCCAAAAAATATATATCACTAAAAATACAGCTGGAATTAAGGTGATGGGTCCAAAATCATTTACATCATCAGGAACTAAAAATCCTATCAGTATAAATGCAAGGCCTAGGCAAAGATAAGTAATCATATATTTACGAAGATCATTTCCTTTTTGTATTTGTAGTTGAACACTTTCTTGCATAGATCTACCCCCTTGTATAATTAAATATAGTGAGAAATCCCTTTTTACAATTTTGTTCAAGGTATTTCTCACTAAGCATTTTATATTTCGCTAAATTCCTTTGAACAAGGTTATCCTATTTTTATTTTTCTTTTGCTACTGCTACAGATTCCCATGTAACACAAAACTCCTTCTCTACTTCCGTAAGAGTATCCTCTAATTTTTCCACAATCTTATCCAGCGTCTCATAGCTAATAATTCCAGGTGGCTCAATACGATTTGTTTTTGCACTATTTAATGTGCCTCCAGTCATCACGCCTCGTTTAAACAGGCCTTTCGATACTTCCCATCCAAGTTCAGCCGTTGGATAGTCCAGTCCAATTAAGAATCCCTTTCCTCTTACCTCAACCAGTACTGGATGTTTCTCTTGTAGTTCTCTTAATCTACCCATCAAGTACTCACCTTTTTCTTTGATTTGTCCAGGTATATCATTTTCAATGGTAAATTTTAGTGCTGCTAAGGCAGCTGAGCAGGCCAATGGATTTCCTCCAAAAGTAGGGGATCCTAAAATCCATGGATTTTCTTTAATTTCATCTGTCCACAAATGAGGTCTCGCAATAATTCCAGTAATCGGCATGATACCACCACCAAAGGCTTTACCAAATGTCAATACATCAGGTACAACGCCTTCATCTTCACAGGCCCATAAGGTACCTGTTCTACCCATACCAGTTTGGATCTCATCAAATATAAGCACTACATCATATTTATCACATATTTCTCTTATTTTTTTCAGATATCCCTTAGGTGGAATGCGTACCCCTGCTTCACCTTGGATCGGCTCAATGATCATCCCTGCAACTGTCTCTCCCACAGCAATTAAGTTCTTAATGGCTGCTTCAGCAGCTTCAGCATTTCCATACTCAACATGCTGCACCCCTTGAATCATTGGCAAATAAGGTTTTCTATATGTACCCTTTCCTGTCATAGAAACTGCACCTAATGATTTGCCATGGAATCCCGCAACCGTAGAAATAAAATAGTGTTTCCCCGTTGCCAAACGCGCTAATTTTAATGCCATTTCATTAGCTTCTGCTCCTCCATTTGTGAAGAAAGCATATTGTAAATCCCCTGGTGTACAAAGTGCCAAAGCCTTTGCCAAGTATCCTCTTAGTGGATCTACTAACTCTTGACTATGTAACGCATAACGATTTAACTGAGCCTGCACATATTGCAAAATTTCTGGATTTCTATGACCTGCTGTATAAATGCCAAAGCCACCTAGACAGTCAATAAATTCATTCCCATAAATATCCTTGAATGACTCTACAGAATCTTCCCATTCAACAAAGGCTGCATTCGTAGAAACAGATTTTCTATACTCTAGCCACCCTGGATTCACATTCTCGTTAAAATTCTTAATAGAATCTTGCACAATAGTATCCTTTTCTTCCTTTGTCAACGCATCCTTTAGGATAAAGTTACATATTTTCGTCAATTCCTTCAAAGCTACTTCCTTGTTAATTTGCATACTCATTTTCCTCCTTTAAATTTTTTATGTATTTAAAAAAGATTCACTATATATAATGCTTGCTTTATATATTAGCAATTAATATGCCAAGTTTTAGAATATTCTGTTTTCATTTTGTAAAGCCACTTGCTTACTAGCATGCTCTTGCTACAACCTCTCAGTATATATGCCTTTCATCATTTAAGCCGTTCTCTATTTTCGCAATATTGAGATTAATCATAGACTATTTTCTCATTCTTTGCCCGATACCAGCATTGTACTCGTTATCAAAATTGATATAATATTCTTAAAATTGATACTGTATAGATATGTCTTTTCATTTTTTGCGAAATACAAAAGAGAAGGCGATACCACCTTCTCTTTTTCTGTTCATCTATTAAGCATCCTATTTCTACTGTAGCAACATACACCCTTTACGCTTATCATCATCCTCCTGAAACATAGGGAAACATTTGGATTTCAGCATCCTCCTGCAGCACATAATCCAACGTCACCTTTATACCATTTACAGTAACCATACTAATATGCTCTCTAGGAAGATTCATTTCTGATATGATCTCCTTTATACTCATTCCTACAGGCAGGTCTTTTAGTTTTGTCTTTATACCATCATGATATTTCTGCAAAGGCCCCTTTAGCTTAATTACTATTTTCATAACACCCTCATTTCTTAGAGTTTTAGCTGTTCAATTTTTTCTTGACGAATTGTTCCATCAGGCTGCCAGCCCATGAGTGCATAGTATTCATGCAGCATTTTTTCAAAATCTTCTTTTGGCAGTCGTTTGCCTGCCGCCGCACCTGTTTTAAGAGCTTCATTAAACAATCGATTGGGCAGGGTATCATCTTTTTTTGTAAATCCTTCTCTTTGATTAAATAGTCTTGCAATGTGGATCACTCTTTCTCCGATCGTTTCCATATCCGAAGACGTAAAAGTTTCTCCTGTAATGATCGTAAGTAATTCTGCTAAGGTATCCAAGTCCAAAGCCCAAAAATCACAAATGATTGCAGAAAATTTTACCCCATTATATATCTGGGCATCATACACTAATTTTGCTTTTCCCTCGCTGGTATAAGGATCTACTGTGCTGGTGTATACTTCATCTGCTACAGGATAAGCCCTCATATGGCAAGCTCCACGGTCTGAAGTAGCATAGGCTAACCCCATTGCCCATGATCCTCTCGGCTCATAGCCTGGAAACTCTAACCCCTTAACCTGCATAGCAAAATCTGCGCCACCATATTTCTTGGATAATGCCTTAACTCCTAAAGCCAACTCTGCACCTACACCTATTTTCCTAGCCATTTTTTCTGGCATTTGCAAATATTCATCTACCTCTCCAAATTGGATGCCAAAATCTTTGATGCCCTTTTCTGTCATTTCCATCGCCCATGAAATGGTGGCGCCCGCACTAATCGTATCCATACCTAGATCATCGCAAATTTGGTTAAATTTCACAACAGCTTTTAAGTCCCCAATGCCACAGTTTGAACCGCTAACAGCCAAAGTCTCATATTCTGGTCCTTCTACAATAGCATCTCCTATTTTTGTAAAATTGCCACATCCTAAGGCACAGCTGCCACAACCTTTTTTGCCATACCGAGCTTCAATCATTTTTTCTGAATTGATCGACTGGTATTTATCAAAATTACCGTCTTGGAAATTATTTGTAGGCAAGATTCCTCCTGCTTGACACATGTCTACCAGCATAGCCGTTCCATCAGTATAAGTCCATAAGTTATCATCCGTTACCGTGCTTTGTCGCAATATCTCATGAACACGAGATAAGGCCTTTGGCATATCTGCCACCCTCACACTGCCGCTGCCTTTTACAACAATTGCTTTAATCTTTTTGCTGCCCAGTACTGCTCCGATGCCACCGCGCCCCGCCTGACGATAATAATCAGAGTTAATACAGGACATCCCTAATAGATTTTCTCCTGCAGGGCCTATACTCATAACTTTGCAGTCTCTTCCATGCTTCTTTAATAATCGTGTCTCTGTCTCATGAGACCCTCTGCCCCATAAATCCTTTGCAGAAAGAAATTCTATGCGATCATCTTCTATATAGATATAACTAGGTTCACTCAAAGCTCCTTCAATTATTATTGCATCATATCCAGCATATTTGATTTCCAGGGCAATATGCCCTCCAATAGAACAATCCAATATTGTCCCCGTGGCTGGAGAACGGGAAATAATCGCTAATTTTCCAGAATTCGGCACAACAGTCCCTGTCAAAGGGGCCGTCATAAAAATCAATTTATTTTCTAGTGAAAGGGGAGCTGTACCCGGTTTTAATTCTTCATATAAGTACTTAATCCCTAGTCCTTTGCCACCTATGTATTTTTTTGCCCACTCCATATTCAATGGTCCTTGTAAAGTTTGTTTTGTATTCAAATTTATTCTTAATACACTATTTTGATAGCCAAACATTTATATCGCCTCCTCACATACAAGACCTTCTTCATATACAAGGGCTCCATGGGGGCAATATGCTACACACCAAGGTGAGCCGCTACAAAGGTCACATATACCGATACAGGTGTCTTTTTGAACGATAACACCTTCTGGACATTTTTTCCTGCAGATTCCACAGTTTTTACATAGATCTTCATCTAAATGCAATCTACCGTCTTTCATAGTAAGTGCTGAGAATGGACAACTTTCTACACATTCTCCACAAAGCGTGCATACTTTCGCATCAATTTTTAAGTCTCCATCTTCATAATAGGATTCAACATTTAATCTAGCCAATAGTGGATTAAATAGGTTTTCATGGGCACCTGAGCACGCTTGCTGACATAATTTACAACCGATACATTTTTCCTTATTAAACTTTAACCCCATAATCTTCCTCCTATCCTAATTTCTTTATCACTGCTATCATTTAAACGCTTGTGCATATCAAATAGATTCCTCTATGGATATTTCTATTCATAAATCATCGCAAGATTTATGCCAAGTTCAGTAACTGCCATAATGGCTATTTTGCTCAATTCATAATATAAAAAATCTCATTTCTGATAAAGAAAATTTATTTGGAAGGAATTTTTGTGGTTTTATACAGGTTTTCCCTCATCTCATATTTGAGATTTTTAGGTATATATTCTCAAGATCGAGATATTCTATATTCTGCTAATTTTCTATATAATGTAGCTCTACTTATATTTAGTTCTTTGGAAATAGCTAACTTTCCATCTTTTGAATCTCCATACTTTGCAATTTTCTTGATGAGTATTTCTTTTTCAAATTCTTTCACTTGTTCCTGCAACGAAATATTCGGGATATTCATATCTAAATTATTATCGGATTTTCTCACCCGAGGAGGGACTGCTTCTATTTGAATCTCATTTGTAAAGGTCATGTTTACCCCATATTCCACTGCATTTTCAAGTTCTCGAACATTCCCAGGCCAATCATATATACGATAGATTTCCTTAACCCTTTCAGAAAACCCTTCAATATCTTTTTCCATAAAATCATTATATTTTTTAAGAAAGTGAGTCATCAAAAGAGGTATATCCTCTGGTCTTTCTCTAAGACTAGGTATTTTTAAGGGAATTACACTTAAACGGTAATACAAGTCTTCTCGATAATGATTCTGTGCAATCATTTCTTCTAAATTTTTATTGGTCGCTGCAATCACTCTTACATCTACAAAAATAGTTTTATTCCCTCCAATCCTCTCAAAACATCTATTTTGCAAAACATGTAGTAGTTTCACCTGCAAATGCAAGGGTAAATCTCCTACTTCATCTAAAAAAATCGTGCCTCCATCTGCTAATTCAAATTTCCCTACTTTGCCTTTATTTTTTGCTCCGGTAAAAGCTCCATTTTCATAACCAAAAAGTTCACTTTCTAATAGGGTGTCTGGAATAGCCCCACAGTTAACGGAAATAAAAGGACCATTTTGTCTTACACTAGCATAATGTACAGCTCTAGCAAATAGTTCTTTCCCTGTTCCACTTTCTCCTGTAATTAAAACAGTAGAGCTTCCTCTTGCTACTTGTAAGGCTTGATTCTTTACTTTTGTAATTCTGTCACTCTCTCCAATAATATCATCAAAGGTATACTTGATTTTTCTCTGATTGATGTTATACGCTAGTTTTTCTGCTTCTGCAACATCTCGGAAAGAAATAACTATACCACTCGTCTTTTCTTCTTCTTGTATTGGCTTTGCAGTAACAATAAATCGATAGCTTTTGTTTTCAAATTTAATAATCTCTTCTTCTTCTGTATAGCCTTTACCTGTTTTCATAATTTCTAAGGCAAGGGTGTTTGGCATGACAATAGATAGATGTTTTCCTATAATTTCTGTCCTGGAACGCTTTAGGAGATTTTTAGCAATGGCATTGCAGCAAGTAACATATCCCTGCCCATTCACAGCAAGCATCCCCTCATGTATGGTTTCTAGAATGGTAATCATTTCATTTTTTGTTTTTTCCACTTGTCGTAAGAATTGGTTTTGTGTTGCTTTGGCAGCTAAGAGATCTGCCATTCTTTCCACAAATGACACCATACTTTCCTGCTTTTGTATAAGATGTATTTGTTGTTTTTTCTCAAAAGCTACTAAGCCTATAATTCCAATAATTTTTTGCCCTACTTTAATCGGAGTACATATCTCCGCTAACTCCTTTGTTTCTCCATCTACGGCTAAATGGTCATAGAGTAAATCCTTTTGGGCTTCTTCTACTACTGCGGTTTGTCCTGTACGTAAAACCCTTGCATAAAGAAAATTACCTTCCAATTCTCCAAACTCTTCTTTCTGTCCTAATTTCTCTGCATATAATCCTGTTCCCCCAATAACAGTTAATTCTTTATCTACGATTTCTACTTCAATGCCAATAGCATAGGAAATAGCCTCAGCTACTTGTTGCACTGTTTGAGCAATGTTTTTTAAAAGTGTCATATATTCTCACCCCTTTTTCTAAACTTGCAAACCATTTAAAAAAGCTCATCGGTATTTATGGGCACAAATCACCACAAATACCGATGAACTCCTTTGCACAATGGCAGGCACAAAAATTACTTTTTACACCCTAACGTCCTCTAAACCTTTATAATAGGCTTATTTGGATCGGAGTAATTATTTTACGGTTCTGTATCAACAGTCTAATTTAAAACATTTTAATTATTCTAAATTTTATTATTTTATTCGATAGATTTTTTATATTTCCTTTAGAAACTATCTTATTTTATATGTTTTTTTATGAAATATCGTTTCATCCTATACTTATAGCAATGAGCAATACGATATTTTCTACCATATTGCTCATCCTTACAAAATTTGTTATTTATCTTGCCACTTTTCTTATAGCTTTTTCTAAAATATCCAAACCCATATTTAATTGCTCATCTGTAATAACTAATGGCATCAAAAAGCGAATATTATTTCCTCGAACACCTGCAGATAAAATAACTAAACCATTTTTCCAACATTCTTGAATAATTTGATTGGTTTCTTCTTTAGCTGGCTCCTTTGTCTTTCTATCTTTTACTAATTCTATTGCCATCATTGCACCTTTTCCTCTTACATCACCTATGATTTGGTATTCTTCTTTCATATCATGAAATCTTTTCATGGCAATTTGGGCAATATGATTTGCCTTTTTAGCATAATTGTCTCTCTCCATAATTTCTATAACCTTTAATGCTGCCGTGACAGCTAAAGGATTACCGCAATAGGTCCCGCCTATACCTCCTACTTGAGCAGCATCGATAACTTCCGCTCTAGCTGTTACTGCACTGAGGGGTAAGCCCCCCGCGATAGACTTTGCACTGGTTACAATATCTGCACACACACCAAATTCTTCCCAATAATTTGTAGCAAACATCTTACCCGTTCTGCAAAATCCACTTTGTACTTCGTCTGCAATTAGTAAAATACCATATTTATCACAAATATGTCTTAATTCTTTGACGTAAGTATCTGGTGGAATAATGAATCCTCCTTCTCCTTGAATAGGCTCTAGGATAATGGCAGCCACATTCTCTGGTGCCACATTTTCTAAGAAAAAGTTTTCAAGCTTGTGCACATAGTAGTTTACAGCTTCTTCTTCAGAAACGCCCTCAGGACGGCGATACACATATGGAAATTCAACACGATGTATTCCCGGTGCAAAGGGTCCAAATCCAAGTTTATAAGGCTTGATTTTGCTTGTCAGCGTCATGGTCAACAAAGTTCTACCATGAAATGCGCCAGTAAATGCAATCACTTCTGTACGCTTGGTGTACTTACGCGCAATCTTAATGGCATTTTCCACAGCCTCCGCTCCACTGTTTACAAACATCGTTTTCTTTTCAAAACTTCCTGGAATCATGTTATTGAGCTTTTCTGCCAATCGTATATATTGCTCATAAAGCACCACATTAATACTGGTATGGAAAAACTTATCACTCTGCATTTTTACCGCTTCTACTACCTCTGGATGGCTGTAGCCAATATTGAGTACTCCTATGCCTCCTGCAAAGTCTATAAATACGTTCCCATCTATATCTTCAAATAGTGCTCCTTCTCCTCGTTTTATAAATACAGGTACGGTACCAGATACGCCTGTAGGTACATTTTTTTCTCTTATTTTCAATAATTCTTGAGACTTAGGTCCTGGTATTTCTGTGATAATTTTAGGTCTGTTTAATTCAGCCATTTATTGTTCCTCCCTTTTTTATATCTAAATTTTTCAGTAAGGATTGGACTATCCTATCCCCATAGTTCTTCATCATTAGGCACTACCGCGTCTTTCATAAAATAACCGATGCGAGATACATTGATCATATGCTTATAGGTAAAGTTTTCGGAAATAACATTATTACCCCATGTTCCACATCCAAGGGTGGTAGTAGGAGCAAATCCATTATAGAAACTTCCACCGGCACCTGTTGAGCATGATTGATTGACAACCAGTCTACTTATAGTAAGCATATCTCCTGCATATTCAATATTTTCATGACGATTTGAATGAAGTGCTGCACTATGTCCTTTTCCTTCCAAATCTAAATTTATTTGTGCAATCTTCACTGCTTCAGGAAAATCCTTGTACTTAAAGGTGGCCATCACAGGGCACATTTTCTCTTTGCAAAATACATCTTCCCCTCCAACACCGTCTGCTTCTGCAAGAATTACCTTTGTATGCTCTGGTATTTGAATCCCTGCAAGTTCAGCAATTTTTTGAGGAGATTGCCCTACTACATCTTTATTGATCACGCCATTTATAAACAGTACTTTTCTTAAGGCTTCCTTTTCCTCTGCACGCTCTACAATATACGCACCATTTTTTCTAAATTCCGCCATGATATTATCATAGTCTTCTTCAGGAGCAATCACTGTTTGTTCACCAGAACATATAATCCCATTATCAAAAATTCTTCCAGCGATAATTTTGGGCACTACTTCTTCATAATCTACATCTCTATCAATAATACACTGTACATTTCCTGGTCCCACACCGTATGCAGGCTTGCTACTACTATAGGCAGATTTCACCATTCCTGCACCTCCAGTAGCTACCACTACATCAGCTGTCTTCATTAATTCAATGGTCAATGCTACAGAAGGCTCCTCAATAATTTGAATTAAATTATCTGGAACGTTGTATTGTTCGATTGCCTGATTCATCAAGGTCACCGTGTATGCACTACATTTCTTTGCTCTTGGATGAGGTGCAATAATAATTGCATTTCTTCCTTTCAATGCAAACATGGCATTGCTCATAGGGGTAACAATGGGATTGGTCGTTGGCGTAACCGATGCCACAACCCCTATCGGTTTGGCAATTTTTACAATACCTGTTTTCTCATCTTTCTCAATAATACCTACGGATTTTTTATCCTTTAGGTCGTTCCAAATCACCTTTGCTTTCCCTTTGTTCTTAGCTACCTTGTCTTCATAAACACCCATCCCCGTCTCATCTACGGCCATCCTTGCAAGTTCTTCTGCATTGTCATATACTACTTTTCCAATGGCTTTTACCACAGCATCAACCTGCTGCTGATTGAACTTTTCAAACTCTCTTTGGGCAGTTTTTGCTTTTGCGATCAATTCATTAATAAATTCCTTTGTTTCCATAAAACATTCCTCCTTTATTATAAAAACATATTTAAAAATTTTAGCTCTCCAGATTTTGAAAAAAGATTGGCGCAAATGTTTATTTGAAAAGCTTTCTTACATTGCTCACATTGCATATAAAAAATATCTACTTTATTTCTCATCAACGCCATATACTTACCAAGATATTTTTGAAAACAATAAAGACATGCAAATTTTTTTCAAATTTTGTATCATATTTAAACATTTGTGTTTTCTCCTTCCTAATCAAAATAGCATGATCATCACAGATGTCGCATTTGCTCTTCATGTGAATGCAAACAGGCTGTCAATATTCACTATACTATTCATCTCTGGCTACGCTTCATTTTGTTCTGAACTTATATAAAGCAAGATCTGTACCATTATGCAAGTCTTATTTTCCAAAGCTTCATACAAAGCAAAAAAATATTAATCCTTACAAAAGGATTAATATTTGAATTTTATTGATACTATCAAGTTTTTTAAAGGTTTTCATTGGATTCAATATTGAATTAATAATTCAATATTGAATGACTAGTGTATGTTTTTTTCATTTCCATATTTTTTAAGTTTTCTTACAATTGTGGCCTGACTTACACCTAGAATTTCTGCTACCTTATACGTATTCTTTAATTTCTTGTATGCTTTTAGAATCAATCTCCTCTCAGTTTCTTCAATGGCTTCCTTCAGGGGAAGGATTCCTTTTTTTTCTGCTTCCTGAATCGACTGCTCGATGAAAAACACAGGCAAATCTTTTACCTTAACCATATCTGTGTCTACCGTTACCATGATTCTTTCTATACAATTTTGTAATTCTCTCACATTCCCCGGCCAATGATAATCCGTAAGAATATCGTAGACTTCACCACTTATTTTCCTGTTCGTTCCAAATTTTTTATTTAATTTCTCCCAAAAATGGCTGATTAGCATAATAGTATCCTGTTTTCTTTCTCGTAAAGGTGGAATATCTATAGGTATCACATTGAGTCGATAAAACAAGTCTTCTCGAAATCTACCTTCTTTTACCATTCTTCCAAGATTTTTATTAGTGGCAGCAATCAATCGAAAATCTGACTTTAAGAGTTTTGTCCCTCCCACACGCATATATTTTTTTTCATTAATTACTTTTAATAATTTCACCTGCATATGCAGAGGTAACTCACTAATCTCATCTAAAAACAGTGTCCCTTTATCGGCCAAATCCAGTTGTCCTACTTTTCCATCTGTTCTTGCACCTGTGAAAGCACCTTTTTCATAACCAAAAAATTCTGATTCCAACAATGTCTCAGGTATTGCTCCACAGTTGATATTAATGAATTTCTCTTCTTTTCTATCACTCATTTTATGAATATATTCTGCTAATATGCTTTTTCCTACCCCTGACTCTCCTGTAATCAATACATTTGAATTCACTTTTGATACTTTTTCTGCAACAGTGATTATTTTCTTCATTGCTGTGCTTTTATAGATCATAGGTGCTTGTGATTCTTCTTTTTGTTTTAGTAATTCCAATTGATAATAATATTTTTGTGCTGTTTCCTTTACTTCTTTTAATTTTGCCTTTAACTTATGTAGTTCAGTAATATCTTTTGCCATACTTACAATAGAAATTAAGCTACCTTTTTCATCAAAAACAGGTGTTCCTGTAACAATGAGTATTTTTCCAGAATTTGTTTCTTGTGTCAATGAAATTCGCTTCTTTTCTTTTATTACTTTTAAGATAACCGAGGGGTTAAAGGCTCCTTTTTTTTCTAGTTCAGAAACATTTTTTCCAATGAAGTCTTCTGACTTAAGATTATATAATTTCTCATACAAGGCGTTTATTCTTAATATAGTTCCACGGTTATCTGTTACGATCATTTCATCATATGCCGAATTAAATACAGCTTCAAGTTCTCTGCTTATACTATTGCATAGTTTTATGGTATCAAGAGAGTTTTCTATACAATCTGGCGGTTCAAAGGCAATCAATGCACCAATAATATTTTTATTGATCTCTATAGGACTTATATTTACATAACTTATCTCCTCCTCTAAGGGCACTGTTACCGAGTAAAAACTTAAACCATCCGTTAGTACATCTTCGATCCTTCGAAAAGGAATTAATTTCTCTATTTTCTTTCCTTGTAGACTTGAAAAGCTTTTTTTAAGGTTTTTTTGTGCAATTTTATTGGTATAAACAATTATCTTGCGATTGTCTATAATAATAATCCCTTTATTGAGAGAATTAAGAAAGGATAGTATGGACCCTTCACGAAATATCTCTTCCATGATATCATTCAATTCCTCTGACAGCATCGTGCTCCCCTCCTTACTCCAAAGTATACTTCCATTACTCCTATATATATTTCTACATAATACCTCCCATTACCTTCAAAAGCAGTGAATGCATTCAACTCTATTGAATACGTTCACTGCCTTCTAAATTTCTCTATCATTTCTTAATATAGATTTTTATAAATAGCTAATATTTCTTCACGTGTAAGGGGTATATAGTTATTCGCCAGCAATCTTCGCTGGGTTGCCATAACTCTATCTGTAAATACTGGGATTTCTTCTTCTGTCATCCCATATTCCCTTAACTTTCTTTTTCTTAACAGTTCATTGAGAACATCTTCTAGCTTATTATATGGTTCTTTCTCTTCAGCAATCTTCAAGATACTTGCTAAGATTTTATTCACTTCTTTGATTTTTCCAGTAGGATTTAAGCGATTATAGTTTTTGAAAACTTCCGTGAAAAATTGATAATTGGCCTCTCCATGAGGTACATGGTATTTGCCTCCTAATGGATAGGAAAGGGCATGAACAGCACCTACTCCTGTATTATCAAAGGCGATTCCTGCATAATTGCTAGCTACCAGAAAATCCGCTAAGATTTCAAAGCGATAATCTTCTCCCTTGTCTAAAATCTCTAAATAACCTTTTAAAATCATTTCAATGGCCTTTGCACTATATAGTTCTGTATAACCATTAGATTTTGGTGATACATAGGATTCAATGGCATGAATCAGTGCATCAATAGAACTGGATATAAAAAATTTAAAGGGTAATCCTTTTAAAAGTTCTGGGATCAGCACTGCGCAATCTGCATATAATTCATCCGCAACCAACCCCATTTTCGTCTGCCTTTCTTTAATTTCTGCGATAACAATATTCGTAACTTCACTTCCTGTTCCACATGTGGTAGGAACAATAATTAATTCCTTATCCTTTACCAGTGGCACCTTTCTTTCAAAAATGTCTACTACCTTATCTCCTCTTTTTAATACCAATAGCTTTGCAATGTCGATTACGGTTCCGCCCCCGATGGCAATGATTCTTTTGTAGTGCTTCCTTGGTTTTGCTGCAATAATGCGATGAATCATTTCGTCAGAAGGTTCCCCTATACCATATTTTTCTTGAAACAAAAAATCTGCCGCTAAGTTTAAGGGGCGTATAAACGGTTCATAGATACATTCATTGGTTAGGATAAAATCATTTTCTCCAATTTCAAAAGCATCTACAAACACCTTAAAATGGTCAAACTTATACACCTGTGGCCTAAATCTAAAATTATCCATAGCTTATCCACCCTTATTTTACATATTTTCTTTCAAATATTTTTATTGCAAATTTTATGCCAAACTTTATAAATTTTACCATTTAAAGATTTTTCCATAAAAAAAAGATATCGATCTCAGGGAGGAAATCAATATCACAATCCTAATATAAAATATAGGGAAAAAATTGGGGTTTTCTATATCATAAACTTGATTTACAAGTAAATGAACTATATAATTTTGTATACTTCTATAAAGTTTATACTTTAATATAAATTTTTATAAATATTGAATATTTCTTCTCGAGAAAGTGGCACATAGTTGTTTACCAATAGTCTTTGCTGTGTTTTTAAGACACTATCAGTAAATAATGCAATTTCCTCTTCTGTCATGCCATAGTTTCTCAGCTGTTTTTTGCTCAATAATTCATTAAGTATTCCTTCTAGTGCATCATATACATTGGTTTTTTCATCTATATTTAAAATATTTGCTAAGATTTTATTAATTTCTTTTATCTTCCCATCAGGATTTAAACGATTATAGGTTTTAAACACTTCTGTGAAGAATTGATAATTTGCTTCTCCATGGGGTACATGATATTTTCCTCCTAATGGATAGGAAAGTGCGTGTACAGCCCCTACACCTGTATTTCCGAAGGCAATACCCGCATAGTTGCTAGCGACAAGAAAATCTTCTAGAATTTCTAAACGATAATCTTCTCCCTTATCTAAAATCTCCATATAGCCTTTTAAAATCATTTCGATTGCCTTTAAACTATATAGCTCTGTATATCCATTAGATTTTGGTGATACATAGGATTCCACCGCATGAATTAGAGCATCAATGGAACTAAATACAAAGAATTTGTAAGGAAGTCCTTTTAGAAGCTCTGGAATCATTACTGCATGATCTGCATAAAGTTCATCAATGGCCAAGCCCATCTTGGTCTGTTTTTCTTTTATTTCTGCAATCGAAATATTGGTCACTTCACTTCCCGTACCACATGTTGTCGGGATAATAATCAACTCTTTATCTTTTATAAACGAAATTTTCTTTTCAAACATGTCTAATGCATTGTCTGCATCCTTAAATATCAGTAGTTTTGCAATGTCAATGATTGTTCCTCCACCAATAGCAATAACTCTTTTATATTCCTTACCAGCTTGCGCAGCAATGATCTGATTAATCATTTCATCGGAAGGTTCACCCATCCCAAACTTTTCCTGAAATAAAAAGTCCGCTTTCAAGTTTAAAGATTTCATAAATGGCTCATATAAAAATTCGTGGGTTAATACAAAATCATTTTCTCCAATGTTAAATTCTTCTGCAAACTCTTTAAAGTTGTCAAACTTATGTACTTTTGATGGTAAGTAAAATGCCTTCATCCTATCCTTCCTTTCTAAATGTGGGGTGGTGTTTACCACCCCATTATTTGTGGATGTCTATCATTTTAAAACTTTTAAAATCCTATGAAACCCACAATTCTTCATCACTAGGAACAACTGCATCTTTCATATAATATCCGATTCGTGATATATTAATCAAATGCTTATAAGTGAAGTTCTCTGATATACTATTATTTCCCCATGAACCACAGCCTAATGTTGTCGTAGGTGCAAATCCATTAAAGAAACTTCCTCCTGCACTTGTAGCACATGGTTGATTTACTACCAATCTACTTACCGTCAATCTTCCTGCATACTCGATATTTTCTTTATTATTTGAGTGAACTGCAGCACTATGGCCTTTTCCTTCAATGTCTAAATTAGTTTGCGCAATGTGTACAGCCTCTGAAAAATCTTTATATTTAAATGTAGCCATTACAGGGCACATTTTTTCTTTGCATAATACATCTTCTTCACCGATACCATCTGCTTCTATAAGAATTACTTTTGTATCCTTTGGAATATCAATTCCTGCAAGTTGACCAATTTTTTCAGGTGTTTGACCTACAATATCTTTGCTAATCACACCATTTATAAACATAACTTTTCTAAGTGCCTCTTTTTCTTTTGCATCATTTATATAATGTGCACCATTATTTTTAAATTCTGCTATAATTCTATCATAATCTTCTTCAGGGGCAATCACAGTCTGTTCTCCTGAACAGATAATACCATTGTCAAAAGTTCTTCCCACAATAATCTTTGGTACAACTTCTTTGATATCTACATCTCTATCAATAATACATTGTACATTTCCTGCACCTACACCATAAGCAGGCTTTCCACTGCTATATGCCGCTTTTACCATACCCATTCCACCTGTAGCTACAACAACGTCTGTCGCTTGCATTAATAAATTGGTTAATTCAATACTAGGCTCTTCAATAATCTGAATCATATTCTCTGGCACATTATATTTTGCAATGGCTTGATTGATTAATCTTACAGTCTCTGTACTACATTTTTTTGCTCTTGGATGTGGCGCAATAATGATGGCGTTTTTTCCTTTTAATGCAAACATTGCATTACTCATTGGTGTCACAATAGGATTTGTACAAGGGGTTACGGAACCAACTACGCCCATAGGCTTTGCAACTTCTACAATACCAGTTTCTTCATCTCTATGTATAATCCCTACAGATTTCTTACCTCTTAAATGATTCCATATTACTTTCGCTTTTCCTTTATTTTTAGCTATTTTATCTTCAAAAACACCCATACCTGTTTCATCTACAGCCATTCTAGCAAGCTCTACAGCATTATCATAAACTACTTTTCCAATTTCTCTAACTACTGCATCTACCTGCTCTTGATTAAAATTTTCAAACTCTCTTTGTGCTGCTCTTGCTTTTGCCACTAATTCATCGATATATTGCTTGTTGTTCATGTTTAACCCCTCCATTTTCATTATTGTGAAAAAGCAATGAAGAAAATACATTTTTGCAATTTCAATAAATTTTTCATGCATTATTGATAAAACATTAACAATATTTATAGCTTTTTCTCTTCATTTCTGCAAATTTTTCATCCAACAACCTCGTATTTTCAAAGATTGTTTCTTCTTATTTATCATCCCATACATTATATCTAATGCAGGTTCTTACTGGAATTCTTGCAAAAATGATTTTTAATTAAGTGCTTTATCTCTTATGTTAATAGTTTAACATATTTCGTTAATTTTTTCACTACTTTTTTAGAAAAATTTTATTTTTTTTTTTACTATTTAAATTATTTTCTATTTTATATCCTTACAACTTTATTCGGATAAATTATTACCAGTAACATACGAACAGTTAAATACATAGCTTATGGAATATGGGTATAAGAAAATATCTCCATGAAACATTCTAACATTACAATATTAAAAGGCTATAAGACTATAAGCATCTAGATAAAAAAGAAGTATTGACCCCTTTAAGAATCAATACTTCTTTTTTATCTAAAAACTATATGGGTTCCAAAAACTTCGTCTATCTTAAACATGAAATAACGCAACGGATTCAGATAATTTATCTGTCATCGCTTTTACTTCTTGTACAGATGTAGCAATCTCCTCAATCGACGAAGCCTGTTCTTCTGCTGAAGCACTAATTTCTTGGGTAGCTGCTGCGGATTGTTGAGATACGGAGGATATATTTTCAATTGATTTTAGTACATTATTTTTTGCTTCTTCAATATCTTGAATCTCTTTTGTCATTAAAATAATTTGCTGTGAAACCTTATCGGATGATTGATGCATTTTATGGAATACATCTTTGGTTTGCTCTAATTGCTCACTTGAACGTTGGGCAATATTTTTTGTATTATTCATCGTATTGTTTGTATAATCAATCACTTTTTTAATTTCTGTAATGGTATTTTGTATTTTTGCAGTGGCTTCAGAGGATTCTTCAGCTAGTTTTCGGACTTCATCAGCCACAACAGCAAAACCTTTTCCATGTTCTCCCGCTCTTGCAGCCTCTATAGCAGCATTTAATGCCAATAAATGTGTCTGCTCTGCTATGGCATTAATGGTTGCCACAATTTCACCAATTCCGTTAGACATTTGAGCAAGCTCCTGTATTCCTTGACGAATATTCAAACGCGCCTGTGCATCTTCTTGAAAGCTATCATGAAGCGCTGTCATTGACTGCATTCCCAATGTATTCTTCTCTTTTAGGTTCATTGCATCTGCAATCATATTCTCTAATTCCTCTAATATGCTTTCTATTTTTTTTGATAAGTTATTCGTAATCTCAAGACTCGTCGCTGTTTCATCTGCCTGATCTCCTGCACCTGCAGCAATTTCTTGAATAGTTGTTGAGATTTGCTGACTAGATGCACTTACCTCTTCTGAAGAAGAAGCAATCATTTGCGCTGTGTTTTCTAATTTTTTTGTAGTGTTTTTGATACTATGAATTAATATCCCCATATTCCTGATCATTTCATTAAAACTATTGGCAAGTACGCCAATTTCATCTTTACTACCTGCATGTATATTTTCAATTTTAAAATCATAGTTGGCCATTTTATGCGCTGCACTGGATAGCTGAACAATAGGTCGTGATATTTTTTTAGATGCCAGCATACCCAGTATAGTAGCCACAATGAACATACCTACAGCCATAAAAAGAATGATCATCTTAAATTTTTGGAATGCTTTGTATGCTTCTGCCACATCATAATCTACACCTACAAACCCTATTACTTTTCCCGCTTCATTCTTCAAAGGATAATAAGCACATAGTAAACTTCCATATTCACTGGTATTGATGTTGTCACTCATATATGCTCTTCCTTGGATTGCATCTTCATATCCTGGATAAACCTCTTCTACTTGTCCTATGTGGGCTGCTTCCTGATCACTGAAATCTGCTCCGTCAATGACATAAACATATTCACCTTTTTCGTTTATACGCATGGTATACAGATACTCAGCACCTGATGCTCTTCGGATATCAATCAGGTTCTGCCTCATAATCATATATGCAGTTTTGTTTTCATCTGCTTGTGTCTTTAACTGCTCAAATTCAGCAAGATGTAATTTCTCAGCAGCAAGCTTTGCTGTCTCCATACCTCTTTGTGCCATATTATTTACAATAAGCCTATAGCTTTGTTGATAAAATACACTTGATAAGATGCCTATGGTCACTATACTGATCAATAAAAACCACAGGGTTATTTGGGTGCCTAATTTTTTTCCAAAGCATTTCTTCTCCACTGTCCTTCCCCCTCATTTATTTGATAAAACGCAAAATATACATATATTTCCTATTATTATCTTATCAGATTTATCACTTAAAATATATTCTTTTTTATCAATCCCTTTTTCAATATTCTTTTCTTCATCAAAAGAATTTTCAAACTGATTCACCTCTAATGATGTCTACAAGCATCCCTTAATTCTTTATTGGGTTCACAAGAACTCTTCTTATGATTTTAAGCATTTAAATAAGTTGTGTTGTATACATTTTTGTTTTCATGCGTTTAATAACTTCCTTTTATTCATAACAAAATAATATCAACATACTTATGTAAAAAGGTCATTGAAAGCTTGTATCGCCTCCCATGACCTTTTACTTTCTAATGCAAATGAAACTGTTTGATCACACTGTTTAATTTATTTGCCGATTCAGACAGGGCATACGCATTTTGTGTAATAATTTCCATAGAACCATTTTGCTGCTGTACTGAAGCAACGGTTTGTTCAATTCCTGCAGAGTTTTCTTCTGATATAGCTGCGATCTGTTCTCCAGCATCATTAATCGCAGAGCTATTTTTAGCTATCTCATTCAAACTTTCAGATACGTTATTTATTTTTTCAACCATTGTTACAACCTCATTATTAATTTTCTCAAAAACTTCTCCCGTAATCTTAATTTGATGTGTCCCACTCTTTATTTCTTGATATCCTTTTTCTAATGATTTTGTCACAGCGGTAGATTCATCTTGAATCCCTACTACAATATCTGTTATTTCTTTTACTGATTGACCAACTTGTTCAGCCAATTTTCTAATTTCTTCTGCTACTACTGCAAAACCCCTACCGGCTTCCCCTGCTCTTGCAGCTTCAATTGCAGCATTTAAAGCTAAAAGATTTGTTTGTTCCGAAATGTCACTAATCATTTGAACCAATGCAGATATTTTTTGAGAATTTTCATCTAGTTGTTTTACTTTAAAAACCGAATCTTGAATAATATCATTTATTTGATTCATATTGCCAATAGAAGTTTCCATTTGCATACTTCCTGTTTCAATGACGTTTAAAATATCTTGAGATGAATTTTCTAATGCTTGTTTATTGATATTTGCCTGCCTAATTAATTCTGTTAGACTATATATAGAATTTGCGATTTCACTGGCCGAACTTGCTTGTTCTTGTGCTCCTGCAGACATTTCTTGCATCGTCGCAGCTATTTGTTCACTTCCTTGCTTTACTTCGTCAACAATTCTTTTAAAATTGTTGCTTTCGTCATCTACGATTAAAGCTGATTCTATAACGGTTTGAATGATATTTTGAAGATTATGTAACATATTGTTTATTGCTTCAGACAGTTGTCCAATTTCATCTTTTCCATGATAGTTTATTTTTTCTACTGTAAGCTCACCCTCGGAAACTTTACTGGCTACATGAACAACTTGATTCAGATTGCGCCGAACGCCTCTGCTAATAAAAATTACAAGAAGGCTTCCTGATATTGCAGCAAAAAGAATCGATATTACTAGAGTCATAATAGATTTTTTAATATTTTCATATGCATTGGAGATTGATTTTTCCCGTTCGCTATCTATCATGGTTTTTAATCTTTCAAATAATTGTGCATTGGATTTGGAAAGGGCAGTCGTTTTTATGATGTTTGATACTGCTCCATCTATATCATCTTGCTGTATCTGATGAATAATTTTGTTTTGGAAAATGTCATCCATTTTTTTATTATTCTCTTTAATGATATTAAAAACAAATTTTGATTCTTTATCATTCATTGTAGGTTCAATAGCAGTATGTAGTTTGTCAAATTCATTCTTTATTGTGTCATACTCATCTATCAAAATTTTACTTTTTAATTGCGTATAATCAGAAATTTTCAGAGCCTTCGATGTAAATAAAGAAGTCATGTAGGTTAAAGTTACGGACCTTTTTCCTTTTACATCAATATCTTCTACCGACGTTTTAATGTCAAATAGTGATTTTGTCACAAAGCCTGCAGCCGCAGTAAATAAAGCAATCATAACGCCTAAAGCTATACCGTATTTTAGTCCTATTCGTAAGTTTCTCCAGCTTATTTTTCTCAAAGTACCTCTCCTCCTGTTGTTAATAGTTCTTTGTTTATTATAAATCAACTTTTCTTTAAAAATGCTCGAAAACTGTCGAAAAATTCAATATTTTGGCAGACTTTTTTTATTTACCTTGTGTAACTAATATCATTTTGTTAAAGGATGTAAAAAATATAATAAAATACTCCACGAAACAAAATAAACTACAATGGATGTATACTATTGTAGCTTATTGTTTCTTTATTGGATTGTGCCAGTTATTGCATGCGAATTTATGGGAGGAGTCCAATAAAAATTAACTGGACTCTTAACTAAAAAAACTATAGATATACTATCACCATCAATAGTAAGTAATAGTTTTGGTTCAGCAGTTTAAAACGCTACTAAACAGGTAAGTATTAAGTTCATCTGACATACAGTCTGCCAGAATATATACTGATTAAGTATACATTGATATGCTATAATAGTGAAAGAAAGTTATATTTATAATCGCTCATGGAATCTAATAAAATTGAAACTCACCTTAATTAATCGTAAAATTGAACGTTGTATAAGTAAACAAATCATCTAATGTATATGTAAGTAGGAGGGATATGATTATGCTCAATCATTATTTACAGCAAGCTCTAGCCTTATATGAAAAAACAGATGCTATTTTGATTACTGATAAAAACGGATTTATTGAATATTCAGCAATGGTTGATAACAATAATTTTCAGAATGCACAGGTTACCGGAAAGCATATTTTAGAAGTTTATCCGACTCTTACAGAACAAACGAGCACTGTTATGAGAGTACTAAAAAGTGGCAATCCTATATTAGATGAAGAACAAAAACTAATTAATAATAAAGGCAAATTCATTCATATATTAAATTCAACTTTTCCAATAAAGGTTAATCATCAAATCATTGGTATTATTAATGCAGCTGTATTTCTAGATAAAGCTTCACAAAATGTTCAACAAAATAAAGTCAGAGTCAAACGGCTATACAATTTGGATGACATTATTACTATAAATGAGAAATTAATCCAAATCAAAGACAAGGTGAAAAGGATTGCAGCTACACATTCCAATATACTGATTTCAGGTGAAACGGGAACAGGAAAAGAGGTTTTTGCACAATCTATTCACAGTCATAGCGAAAGGGCAAAGGGTCCTTTTATTTCCCAAAATTGCGCTGCTATTCCCAGTACTCTTTTAGAAAGCTTATTATTTGGTACTGCAAAAGGAAGTTATACAGGAGCTGAAAATCGAAAAGGTTTATTTGAAACTGCAAACCATGGCACTTTATTTCTTGATGAAATCAATTCTATGGATATTACGCTACAATCTAAAATTTTAAAAGTATTAGAAGAAAAGAAAGTCAGAAAACTTGGTGAAAATCGTGATATTCCCATAGATGTGCGAATTATTACAGCGATGAATGAAAATCCCATTGAAGCTATTAGAACTAATAAGTTAAGGGAGGACTTGTTCTATAGAATTTGTGTGGTCCAAATTAACCTTCCTCCCCTTCGAGAGCGAAAAGATGATATTATGCTCTTGACAAATTACTACATTCAAAAATATAATGCAGAAATGGGTAAAGGTATTACTGGTATTAGTGATTTAGTAAAGGATCTTTTTCATCAATATCATTGGCCAGGAAATGTACGAGAATTAAAAAATATTATTGAATCTTCTTTCAATGTAGCCTCATCTAATCTGATCACTATGCAAGATATTCCCGAATTTGTATTTCATAGAAAATTTACAGAAAATCCACTTTCTCCCATGATACAAACTTGTTCCCTTCCTGAGTTGGTAGCAAATTATGAAAAAAATATTTTAAAAACCGTTATAAAAGAATCTAAAAATTTGGTTGAAGCCGCAAAAAAATTAAATATTTCTAGACAATCTCTTCAATACAAATTAACAAAATATAACTTATTCAATGAGTAAGCTGCATTTTTAAAAGTTAAGATCTCATAAAAAAATAATGCAAAAAATTTTTAGTTTTAAAAATTTTTTGCATTATTTTTTTATGAGATCTGCTCGTTTAATTTTTCTATAAATTTTACTTAAGTTTTAAGAATCTTCTAAACAAGCTATTTCTATAAATTCAGCATCACTTTTGTTTGTAGATCTTTCCTCTATTCCAGTTGGCATAAGAATTGCTTTATACTATTATGTCACCCAATTGAAGGAAAGAAAGGAGGATTATCTTACGTAAAAATATACTTATTATTAATCAAAGTTTGCATGACATGAAAGGAGCTATCATCATATGAAAACTACATTGGCTTTGACAAATGGAAAAATTTATACAATGAATGGTCAACAGGTAGAAGCCTTAGCGATTTCTGGTGAAAGCATTATAAAAGTTGGCTCTACTGCTGAAGTTTCAAAATTAATCGATTCAAATACTGCAATCATCGATCTTGATGGAAAAGCTGTAATCCCTGGATTTAATGATACTCATGTTCACTTGGTAGGGTACGGACGTTCTATCAATGCCGTTGACCTAAACGACGTAACTTCGATTGATGAATTAATCGCACGTTGTCGTCAATTTATTCAAGATAAAAATATTCAACCCGGCGAATGGGTTTATGGGCGGGGGTGGAATCAAAATTTATTTGATATCAATAAAGTTTTTCCTACAAAAAAAGATTTGGATCAAATTTCAACAAAACATCCCATCCTGCTGATTCGTGTATGTGGTCATATTGGATTAGCAAATACCATGGCATTAAAAAATGTTGGCGTAACCAAAGACACTTTCCTCGAAGGAGGTTCTTTTGATAAGGATGAGCAGCAAGAACTTAATGGCGTTATTAGGGAAGCATCCTTAGAATGGTTTAAGAAAAATATTTATCCTAAGCCTAGTACAGAGGAAATCAAAAGAGCTATTTTAGCTGGTACCAAGGAATTATTAAAATATGGCGTTACTTCTGTTCATACAGAAGATTCCTATGATTTAGGATATGGTGGAGCCTTTGAAGACATTTATAATACTTACCAAACCATGGTAAGAAATCATGAGCTGCCTATTCGTGTTTACCAAAAGATTTCTCTTCCAAAAAAAGAAGACTTAGAAAAATTTTTAAAGGGATCATTAAGAACAGGAGATGGCGATACTTATTATAAAATTGGTCCCTTGAAACAATGGTGTGATGGAACAATGGGCGCAAGAACAGCGGCCCTATTAGAAGATTATCATGATGATCCAGGAAATAAGGGTCTTATGGTCTATACAAAGGACGAATTGTACAACAATGTTTATCTTGCTCATAAGGAAAACATGCAAGTTTGCCTCCACGCTATTGGTGATGGGGCTTTAAGCATGGTGCTTGACGTATATGAAAGAGTACTTCAAGAGCTTCCCCGCAAAAACGTACGCCATAGAATCGTTCACTGTCAGGTAGGTAATAGGGCCTTATATGAAAAGCTTGCTAAACTAGGCATTGTAATTAATATCCAGCCCCTTTCTACTGCTTCCGATTTAACAATGATGAATTCCCGTTTAGGTTCAGAAAGGGAAAAGGAATGTCATGCTTGGAGAACCTTACAAGACTTAGGTGTTTGCATTTCAGCCAGCTCAGATATCCCTGTGGAATCTCCCAATGCCTTTTATGGTATTCATGCCATTGTGAATAGACAACATTTAGATGGAAATCCTGCTGAAGGATGGCTACCTGAACAAAGTGTTACAGTAAAAGAGGCTATAGAAATGTATACCATCAATTCCGCCTATGCTGCCTTTGAAGATCATATCAAAGGAACCCTCGTAGAAGGAAAACTGGCAGATATGATTGTTCTTAATCAAGATCCCTTTGAGGTTAATGTTGATGAATTAAAAGATATCGTAGTAGAAAAAACCATCGTAGGTGGCAAGGTAAGATTTTCAATTTAATTTATGATAAGCTTATTAAATATTTCATTCTGTAGTTGGATTTTAAAATGAGAGGAGTTTAATGATGAAAAACGAATTTAGACCGTCCTTTGGAGCATCTTTATTGATTTTAGGTTTCTTAGTTGTATTTATGACAATATCTGTGGTATGGCTAAATATTCCCGTTCATATCGTTTTATTAATTGCTGCTGCTGTAGCTGTGGCCGTTACCATGTATGAAGGCAATACATGGGATGCTATTAGTGAAGCAATTGTTTATGGGGGTGAGCTGGCTATCGCACCCTGTATCGTATTGTATGTTATTGGAACAGTAATGGGCTCTTGGATCGCAAGTGGTACCGTACCCATGATTATCTATTGGGGATTAAAAATTATTTCTCCAACTGTTTTTTTGGTAACTTCTTGCTTAGTATGTGCCGTTACCTCTCTTGCTACGGGAAGCTCTTGGTCCACCGGTGGTACCGTGGGAATTGCTCTAATGGGTATTGGCGCTGGTCTTGGAATTAATCCAGCTATGACTGCAGGTGCAATCGTTTCTGGAGCCTATGTAGGAGACAAAATGTCACCCTTATCAGATACTACAAACTTAGCGCCAGCTGTAGCAGAGGGGGACTTATTCGATCATATTAAATCAATGATGTATACGACAATTCCTGGATTTATTATTACCCTAGCCCTTTATGGCTTTTTAGGCGCAAAATATGCTGGACAAAGTCTTAATATGGACGCCATTAATGTTACTTTAACCGCATTAAGTGAGAACTTTAAGCTAAATCCAATTGTATTGATCCCGCCTGTTTTAGTCATCACCATGGCTGTAAAAAAGGTTCCTGCCTTACCCACTTTATTTATTTCTTCAGCCATCGCCTCAATCCTAGCCATTAGCCTTCAAGGCGAAAGTATAACCAGCATTACAAACATTATGGATTCAGGGTTTGTCTCCAACACAGGCATTGCTGAAATTGACAAGTTGCTCAGCCGTGGGGGGCTACAAAGCATGCATTGGACGGCCTCTTTAGGACTTATCGGTATTGTTTACGGAGGAATTTTAGAAAAATCAAAGGTGCTCGAAGTATTTTTAGACAGGCTAAAAGTATTAACAAGAACTACTGGCATGCTAGTCTGCACAACAGTTTTCTCATTAATAGGACTGAACTTTGCAACAGCTAGCCAATATTTAACCATCGTTATTGGGGGAAGAATGTTTGTATCCGCTTATAAAGAAAAGGATATGCTTCCTCAAACTCTATCTAGAACATTAGAAGATGCAGGAACCTTAACCTCTCCCTTGGTTCCTTGGGGATTATGTGGTGTTTTCTTTGCCGGTACATTAGGTGTTCCTACCTTGTCTTATGTCCCCTATGCATTTTTAAATTGGATTGTGCCAGTTATTGCAATCATTTATGGATTCACAGGAAAATTTCAATGGAAAACAGGTGAGATTCCAAGTAAAAAAACCTATCAAGATGCTGTTGCTGTTGATAACAAGGATTCACTTTAATTTAATGATTTAAAGCAAAAATGGTTTAAAGTAGAAGATATCTTCTACTTTAAACCATTAAAATAATTAAAACCCTTTCTATAAAATGAAAGCGTTCATTTTGTAGCATGGTTATCCCAATTGCCATCAATCTATGATTACCTTCTGTACATACTCCGAGGTCATCGCCGTTAGCATTCCAGTGTAATGGATATCAAATTCTACAACATCGCCAATATCGTATTGTTTTTCACTATCTGTTATGTCTATGATTAGATGATCACTGCTTGCACCGATTACAATTACTTTGCCATCAACCGGTCTAATATTTTCAATCCTAATATCTTGCTTTCCAATGCCTAGGATTGCTCTCTTTCTTATGCCTCTATCCACAAAGGTAGGTTTTTCTCCAAAAGCATCTAATCCTATCTCTCCTGTTGGAACCGATGGTTTTTCCTTTAATTCTACAACTTCTGCATATAATTTAAATGCATCACCATATGTATTTTCAATTCTTTGTCCATATGCAAATTCAGTACCGAATAGTATGGCTTCTCCAAATCGTAGATGATTAATTTCATCGGGTATTTGGCGATTTTGTACAAGGTATACACTACTAGAATTGCCTCCAGAAACAACCTCAAGTTTTATATTGTAAACTTTCTCTATCTCTTTGGCGATATTACTTAACAATCCCAAGTTCTCTACACTAGGCAAAACGCCACCATAACATGTTAGATTTGTACCAATACCAATCAATTCTACCCCTTTTAAATGCACTATATCTTTGATATAAGCAACAGCCTTTGTATTCCAGACACCTTCTCTTAGATCTCCTAAATCTACCATCAAAATAACTTTATGTACTTTGTTTTTTTCTATGGCTTTCTCAGACAATGCTTTTATCGTCTTATATTCAGAATTTAGGCTTATATCCGCATATTCCACTACATCATCAACCTGAGAAATCATAGGTAGTCTCAGTAGAATCTTAGGTATATGAATATGCTTTAATTTCATTAAATTTTCTATTCTTGAATCTGCTAACATATGGACGCCACCACGGACAGATGCTTCAGCAATTTTAGGAATTGCACAGTAGCCTTTGGTCACTGCAGCAACCTTTATACCGAGATTTCCACACATTTCTACCATCGTCTTTGTATTATGTTCAATTTTTTTAACATCGATGGTTAAAGCTGGCATTCTCATCTTAAAACCTCCCTTGGAAATGAAAATATAACGATAAGCAAAAAGCTTCAGTTTTTAAAACAGAAGCTTTTTGCTCAATGCTATTTATTACATCTTTTCTGCTACTTTTGGACCTTTTTTTGTATCCTTCTTCAGCGTTACATCTGGTTCTGCCGGTAACTTAAATAAAGGTATAAACCGATCAAGCCCTGTTAAAGTTAAGATTAATATGGAGCCTACTGCAATGAATGCCATGTAGTTATACTTTATGATATCAATGGCTGTAAATTCGAAAAGTGGGTAAACTGCTGCTGCAATAGCAACATAGAAGCCCATATAGCAGTGCCATGGTATTAATTGTGAACCAAATACTCCTAAAGCATCACCGAAGGTAGCGTTTCTTAAACGTAGCTTATACATGTCTTCTTCGCTTGCTTCAACATTTTCGTCTGTGATTGTTTTGATGATAGGTCCTATTGTAACGATTTGGGCCATTTCATCCGCAAGGGCTGCATTTCCTAGCAAAGATAATAGCGCATTGCTGAACATAAGCTGTCTTACACTTCTAACAGATTTTACAATCATACGTGCAATGGGCTCAAATGCATCCATCATACTCATAATTCCACCGAAAGCACCAATCCACATCATCATAACGATAGACCAGCTACCTGCACTTTCAAAGCCTCCTTGTATAAGGGCTAAAAATTCACCTACGGAACTGATTGTTCCAGCAATTAATCCAAAAATCATTGCACTGATGATCCCTGAACCTAGACAGATAAATGTAGGAAGTCCTCTAAAAGCTAGGATCAATACAATAACAAGAGGCGTTATTACATATACAGGAACACCTGTCTTTACCTGTTCAAGAAGGGTAATTGCCGATGGTCTTTGCTCCATCAATGCATCAATGGCTTCCTGTGGAATTGCATTGATGGCTTCTACTGCACTTCCTGTCGTAGAGGGTAACCCCATACCTACGCCAACTAAAAAAATTACAATTGCCGCCGTTAATAGACATAACCCTGACCAAACCCCTTGATGTCTTACTCTGTGTATTACTTCAACTTTTTGCAAACCTGAACTTACAACAGTAGTATCTGAAATAAGACCTATATTGTCACCAAAACATGCTCCTCCAGCGATTGCTGCAGCAGTAAGAAGTACATGTCCTCCAACAATATGATTTAGCCACAGAAAGATTGGTGCACATGCTGCAAATGTACCCCATGATGTGCCTGTTGCAATAGAAAGTATAGAAGTAACTAAAAATCCTACTAAAGCAACTGTTTTCGCTGTAACACCTGCACTCAATGAAAGATTAATAACTGCAGCACCAACACCAGTTGCCATAAATGATTCTGCTACCCCATAAGCAAGCATAAGAATAAAAAATACAATAATCATTTCTTTTACACTGTCAAGGGCACGATCCATTACCTCAGTAAAACGCTTTTTCATTGTGATCATGGCAATTGCTGCGCCATACATTGTAGCAATGGGCGCTGCCATTAAAACATCCATCCCATTCATCATTAAACCCGTAAGTAAAATGATAGGTGTAAGTTTGAATAAAGCTAGCATTATATAGATCCCTCCATTTTTTTATTTGCAAAACCTTATAAAAGGTTTTACTTCATCTTTAAAATTCTTCTTACACATGATCCTACTGCTTTTCTTAAATTTTCATGCAAACCTTTTCATATCATATAAGATCAACTCTCTTTTATATGCTAATTTTATTGCAACTGTCGTGCCAAGTTTATTGGCTTTTCTATATTTATTTAATATTATGAACATATTAGCATTATAAACACTTCTAGCCCTGTACAGTGAATACATATCCTTATTACAAAATTATCAACTTATAATATTTTGTCAATATTGACAATTTTGCCAATGTTTTTGTCACTTCATGCATTTTCTTATTCATTTACAATTATGCTGTCTCTCCTCCATCAATAGGAATAAATTGCCCTGTTATGTATTTAGCTTCGGAAGATGCCAAAAACGCAAATAACGCTGCTATCTCTTCTGGCTCTGCATGGCGCTTGAGAGGAATTCCTTCATTAACCTCTGCCAACATTTCTTCTGTGTATTCTGCTTTCTGCATCGGTGTTAGTACATATCCTGGGCAAATAGCATTTACCCTAAGCCATGGTGCAAATTCTAAAGCAATGGTTTTAGCCAGTAAAATAACACCCGCCTTGGATGCATTATAATCTGTATATAAAGGATGTCCTTCCATGCCATTTGTAGAAGCTGTAAACAAGACTACCCCTGTTTTCTGCTTCTCCATTCGTTTAATTGCCTCTTGCGCACACAAAAACATCCCATTTAAATTGATATTAATAACCTTTGACCATTGGGCATAATCTATTTCCAAAAATGGCTTTCGGACACTGATTCCTGCGTTATTGATCAGTACATCAACACCTCCTATTAATTGATCTACTTGCTTAAATGCATAGGCTACATCTTCAGGGCTACTGACATCCGTTTTTATACCTCCCACCAAATCTGGATATTGGTTTTGTATGTCTTGTAGGCTTTCTTCATTGATATCTAGTATCACAACCTTTGCTCCTTCTTTTGCAAATCGATTGGCAGTTGCTAGACCAATGCCACTGGCACCTCCTGTAACAACCACGCGCTTTCCTTTAAGGTCTTCATATTTCCCCATTATTCATTCCTCCCTTTTCAAAATATTGACTATTGTCCATTGCTTGCTTTATATACTAGCATATTCTATGCCAAAATTTTCTAAAAAGTTTTAATTTTATTTTTATTCTAACCCAAGTCCTCCTTGTTTTTATACAGACTGCATTTTTACTGAATTGTGCCTATTTTATTTATATTTTGTTTTTAAAAACTTTATTTGCCTTTCTATACAATATTTTATTCTTATGGAAGTTTTTTTGCCAAATACAACAAAACCCCTGACAAATTTGACAAGGGTTTTGCTATATTACACATAAAGTATTCTATGCATAAATCTTAAATCTTAAATTTTTGTATTGAATCAGATAAAGTATGAATCATCTCTTTCAATTCGTAAATGGATGTAGAAATCTCTTCTATAGAGGCAGTTTGTTCCTGTGTTGATGCACTGATTTCTTGGGTAGATGCGGCAGATTGTTCTGCGATGGCTGAAATATTTTCAATTGAAGCTAGTACAACATCTTTTTGTTGATTCACATGACGCACATTATTATTGAGTAATTTAATTTGTTTCATTACATCGTCTACTGATATTTTCATATCTGCAAATACGCTGGTTGTCTGCTCAAAATAGTGATTTGCATTTTCTACAACCTCTTTGGATTGATCCATTGTTTGATTGGTTTCTTGAATTACTCTTGTAATTTCATCAATAATTTGCTGTATTTCCTCTGTAGCCTTAGACGATTGTTCTGCTAACTTTCGCACTTCTTCGGCCACTACTGCAAAACCTCTTCCATGTTCTCCAGCCCTTGCAGCCTCTATAGCAGCATTTAAAGCTAAAAGATTGGTTTGTTCAGAAATAGATTTGATTGTTTCTATGATTCCTCCTATGGCATTTGATTTTTCTGCCATTTCACCTATATCTCTTGCTACTCCCATAGATGCTTCCATGCTTTCCTCAAATCTATTATTAAATTCTTTAATAGATTGCATACCTATATCATTTTTTTGCTGCATTTTTTCTGCATTTTTTGTAACAACATCGATCTGTTTCACCATTTCTTCCATGTTTTTTGCTAAATAATTGGTACTATCAAAGCTTTGATTAATTTCTGATGCTTGACTACTTGCACCAGAAGCTATTTCTTGAACTGTTTTGGCAATCTCTTCGCTGGCCAAACTTACTCCTTGTACTGAGTCAACAATAAAAGTAGAGATATCCTCAGTTTTTTTTGTGATATCTTGATTGTTTATTACCAACGCTTTAATATTATGCACCATGGTATTAAAACTTTGGGATAGTTTTGCAATCTCATCCTTACCTTTTATATCTACCTTCAAACTTAGATCCCCGCTACCAATCTTATCTGCATACTGGGTAAGCATCGCAATAGGTTTCGTAAGTCTATTGGCAAAGTACCATCCAAATAGAATAATTCCCAGGATCGCCGTGCCATTTATGATCATGTATTGCTTCTGCAAATCTAAAAGCGGCTTATAAACCTCTTTTTTAGGTACAATTACACCTAACACCCAACCCGTAGTAAGAAATTTTTTATAAGCGACCAAACTTTCTTCTCCTTTTATTTCCAAGGTTTTTATTCCTTGCTCATCTTGAAGCATCTCTGTTCCTACTTCTTTCATTTCAGTATTTTCTAAGATATTCGTGGCTAATAAAGCTTCATCTGGATGAGAAATAACAATACCATTTTGATCAATTAACATTCCAGAACCATACCCTTTAATATTGATCTGTCCAACAATATCCGTAATTGATTTCAAGATAATATCTACAGCAATAACACCTTTTTTATCATCTTTACTTTTTTTTATTGGAACTGCTGCTGACACAACGAATTCTTTAATCTCAGCATCTTTATAGGGTTCTGTAAAAATCAAGTTTCCTGCAGACATTGCCTGCTCATACCAAGGACGTTTTCTTGGATCATAATCCTCCGTTGGAACCCAATCTCCTCCTTCTACATAGATTCCGTCCTCAAATCCCATATATAAACTAGATAAGGCATCATCGCGATTATAGGCTTTAAGATAATTTTTATATATGACCTCTTCTTGAACTGTATCCTCTAAAACATAATTAATTGTTTCCACTAACTTTGCCTTCGTTAGAATCCATTGATCCAATTGACTGCTAATCCCCTTTACAGTGGTTGTCATTTCTGATTGAATATTTTCTTCCAGTTCATCTTTCATATAAATGAAACTTAAGGAAGATACAGCCATTAATGCAATGCTTGATAATAAAACTAAAATTAAAATAAGTTTTGATTTTAATTTCATTGCACTCATCCCCCTATTTTGATATGTAGTGATATATTTATACATATTTTTAGTATATCACGTTTCTCATATCAAACTTTATCGAAATTTATAAATTTTCTATACTTATCCACTTCACCTATTTATCCTTTAATCAAAACTCCATCTATGATAACTTTTCATAAACCAATTTCCCATCCATAAACGTCATTTCTACCTTTATATCTTTAATCTTATTTGAGTCAATTTCATAAATATCCTCTGATAATACAGCCATATCTGCTAATTTTCCTTCTTCAATGGAGCCCTTGCAATCTTCTTCAAAGGATGCATAAGCAGAACCCATGGTAAATCCATATAGCACCTGATCAATTGTTAGTTTTTGTTCTGAAAACCAACCTCCCTCTGGATATCCATCATAATCTTGCCTTGTAACAGCCACATATATATTCTTCATCGCATTAATAGAGTCCACTGGGCAATCTGATGAAATACATACATGCACATCTTTGTTGAATAAAGTTTTATAATTGTAGGCTGATTTTACTCTATCTTTACCCACTCTATCTTCTGCCATGTGAAGATCATTGTTTAGGCAAATAGGCTCTGCATAGGCCACAACATTTTGTTCCTTAAACTTATTTAATAATATTTCATCCGTAATCTGTAAATGAATAATTCCAAAACGAGGATCTTTTTTTGTTTTTTGTTGTTGCGCTTTTTCAAAGCTTTCAAAGCACATATACATCGCTCCATCTCCAATGGCATGGGTCACCACCTGCATCTCTCCATTGTGGGCAGTAATAACTAATTCATCCAATTCTTCCTGCGTAAATACAGGGATACCACGGGTAGAAGGATCATCTGTATAAGGGGCACATAAATAGGCAGTTCTAGCACCCAAGGAGCCATCCGTCAGCAGTTTTAGTGGTCCAATTTTAAAATATTCATCTCCTTGGCCTGTTTGATAGCCTAAATCTAAAAATGATTTTAGTCGTTCTATACTTGGCAATAAACACTGGGCATACACCCTTACTGGAAGTTTTCTAGCTTTTGTTAATTCCTGATAAGCTTGAAGAACCTTACAAAAATCCTTACTAGGAAGAGCTTCGAAATCATCACTTTGTACAGATGTGATACCATAGCTGGAAGCAATATTCGCTGCTTTCAGTAACATTTTTTTGATCTCTTCTACGCTTGCATCGGGAATAATATCATAGATCATATATCTTGCAGTTTCACGAAACATCCCTAGAGGTACCCCATTCTCATCTACATCAAAACGTCCTCCCAATGGCTGTAATGTATCCTTGGTCACCCCTGCAAGTTCTATGGCCTTTGAATTGGCTACTGTTGCATGTTCACAGATTCTCGTAAATGAAATAGGATGCTTCGTGGATATTTGATCTAAGTCATGTCTCGTAAGTTCTCTTTTCTCTTTAAATAATATCTGATTCCATCCTCTTCCTAGGATCCATTCTCCCGGCTTAGGTTGATGCATTCGAATATATTCTCTTCCTCTTTCAATTATTTCTTCCACAGATTTTGCATCACTGCAGTCCACTTTTTGCAAACTGTAGCCATAATTTAATAAATGCACATGACTCTCATTAAATCCTGGAATCACCATCTTCCCTTTCAGATCAATGATTTTTGTTCTTGGCTCTTTTAGCAGCAGTATTTCATCATTTGTACCCACCTTTATAATTCTACCAGCTTTAACCGCTACTGCTTCTGCCCTTGGCTTCATCTTACTCATGGTAATAATTTTTCCATTTTTCAAAATAAGATCCATAAATGATTCCTCCTTGTGCTATCTCCTAGCTCTTAAAAAAGCATGAAAAGGAAGGGTGTAATATCCCTTCCTATCGTACCTATAGCATGATTGCTGTAATCGTTAGTTAGCATCAGCATAGCACCTCTGAGATCATAATCATTATACATACCTTTCGATAGCAAGAATAAATTCTAAATATATAAAATAGTTAGATAATATTTGGTAAAAAAATACATCACAAACTATTGACAACAGCAAACTTATGCATCTATCTTATACATCACTTGTTCTTTATATCCTGTAGTCACTTTTATATAACCACATAATTCTTTATCTAAGGCAGTATCTCCTGTATCTACAAGAAAAGGTCTTTGTTCCAGAGAGCGAAGTTTATGCTGTGTAGCAACGACCGTTATATTTTCTTTGCCCACTTGCTTGATGACTGCTGGACTTATTTGTTGATTTCCTCTTCCAAATAAATAACCTTGTCCTCCAATAGGCGTAATAACCAGTTTGCACGGTTTGCCAGAAATCAATTCCAGCAACTCTTTTTCTGTTGTATCTTGCTTTACAAGCTTTTTATTGTACACTACGTCAACACCTAAGAGGGTATAGGGTAGTTTTAATACTTCCATGATAGGACGTGTGGTTGAACCTGGTCCAATGATATAATATACATCTTCCTGCATATGATCAACAATATCAAATGCGATTTCTTTTTGAGAAGCTTGATCATTCAATGCACTCCCGGATTTTTTTCCTTGGAGAAATCTTTTTTCGAAGGGGATCTTTAGGTAGCCATACAGTCTAGTTTTTACAATACCCTTTCGAAAAGCCTCTTCATCAATATCCATAACCTCTACTTCTTGTACAATCGGAACACTGTCTTTGAGATATAACAAAGCTAAATCGCCAGCCTTAGCCGGACTACTTGCATATACAGCCGAATGAATTTTTACTCCTGCAGGAATCCCTACAACAGTTAATTGATCCTTAATGGCTCTGTAGATATCTCTAGCAGTGCCATCTCCACCTGCAAATAGAAGTAAATCCACTTTTTCTTCTAATAAGCTTTGCGCCACTTTGACTGTATCCTCTTGATCCGTTGCTCTATTCTCAATTCTTGATATAACTCTTGTTTGAAAACCACATTCCTTAGCTTGATTTTCTCCCATATCGCCGGAACAAGTAATAATTTCTATTTTGTCTTTTAGCTCGCTTAATACTTCCAGTGCTTTGATTGCACGATTAGGAGCCTGGGGAAGGGCGCCCAATGCCCTTGCTTTCTCAACAACGCCATCGGT
Source organism: Clostridiaceae bacterium 35-E11 (assembly GCA_038396625.1). Taxonomy (GTDB): domain Bacteria; phylum Bacillota; class Clostridia; order Peptostreptococcales; family Thermotaleaceae. The sequence goes on along the minus strand of CP121688.1, from coordinate 872,204 downwards.
ACCCTTCAGACCAACTCTGCCCCCCATTCCAGCGATGGGATTGATAATTAATCCTAACTTTTTCAAGTTATCCCATCCTTTTGTATATTATTCAGCAGTTGTTTTGCTTAAATACGTTCTCCAACTTACTGCCCATTGTTTTGGATCATCTAAACTTGATTCATCCACTTGATGAATAACACTATTATGTGGTGCTGTTTTAATAAGTTCTGGGTTTTCATAGGCTTCCTTAAAAATATGTTCTAATGTTGCAATATATTCATCCAAATCTTCTTTTGAAGGTGTTTCTGTAGGTTCAAGCGTAGCAGGCTCTGGGATATAGTATGGATGGTGACTGGTCCAGTAATGCATACCAAAATCCATCATTCTACGCTGAATATCTTCTGTCTTAATCCCTGTATCCTTTGCTAATTTTTCAATTGTATATCGCACCTGTTCTATACGTTGTTTTCCTCTAATGTATGGTGCATCAACGCAATCCATAGCCATAAGTTTTTGGAATAGGTAGTTGTTATTTAGTACAGCTGTCTTCGCTACCTGATATAATCCTTCTGCACCTAAGTTCATAATAAATGCATAGGATTTTAAAACAACTGGTGCAACACCATTAAATAGACGAACTTTCCCAACAGAATATGGATTATTAGTAACTTCATAATTTAAGAAGTATTTTTCTCCATCATAATCAATCAATGGCGCAGGTAAAAATTGTTCTAATTCTTTTCTAACACCCATTGCCCCTGTTGCTGGACCACCACAGCCATGAGGTGTAGAGAAGGTTTTGTGAAGGTTGAAGTAGCACATATCAAAACCTGCTTCTTTTGCTCTTGTCACGCCTAATAAACCGTTGGCATTGGCTTGGTCATAGCAGCATAGACCACCCTTTTCATGAACAAGTTTTGTAAATTCTGATACCCTTACGTTATATACCCCTGTATCTTCTGGGTTCGCTACGACAAAGGCTGCTGTTCTTTCAGATACTGCAGCTTTAAAAGCTTCTAAATCTGGATATCCTTCTTCATCTGGATGGATGTAGATAATCTTATAACCTTTTAATGCTGGTGCAGCTGCATCTGATGGGTGAGAGTAGATGGTAGTAATAATTTCATCTCTTTGATCTCCTTCCCCATTAGCCTCATGATAAGCACGAACCACAGATGCCATTGTCATCGTCGCTTGGCTACCACCGCTTGGTTGGAAGGTAAAGCGTTCCATTCCTGAGATTTCTCTCATACAAAGATCTGTTTTATACATAATTTCTAAGATTCCTTGTACCGTACTTTCTTCTTGAAGAGGATGCACTTCTGTGATATATGGCAATCTAGCCAATTGTTCATTTACCTTTGGACTGTATTTTACAGTACAAGTTCCTTGGCCAATTTCTATATTTACATCTGCACCTAAAGTTTCTTGAGATAGGCGCGTATAGTGTCTAAGAACTCTTGATTGAGAAATCTCAGGTAGCTTTGGTGCTTCCTTTCTCACCATGGCTGCAGGAATTCTTGATAGCCCATCCCCTACAGCTTCTACAATTTCTTCCTCTGCTTGTGGTACTAAAATACCACGTTCTCCTTTTTTACTTAATTCAAATATAATCGGTTCATCCCATTTTGCTTGATGAAAGTTTCTTACTTTGTAATTTCTGTTAATTCGTTTCATCTTTATCATTCCTTTCTATTCCCGAAATATGGACTTATGCTCTTACACATTCTTCTATCGCTGTTACTAATCTGTCAATATCCGTCTTCGTATGAACTTCTGTCACACAATACAAAGCACTTTCTCCTAGCTCTGGGAAATCTTTTGATAAATCTTTTCCACCAAAAATCCCCTTATCTTTTAATAATCGGTTCATTTCTTTTACAGTCTTTCCTGTTTCATTAAAATCTACCACAAATTCTTTGAAGTTTACTCCGTTAAACAAAGAACCTTTTACGCCCTTTATTTCATTCAATTTCTTTACAGCATATTGAGATTTTTGCATAATACTCTGTCCTAATTCATACATACCTTGTGGACCCATGGTTGCCAAGTATACACCTGCTGTAATTCCCCATAGAGCAGATTGTGTACCTACATACTCTTTTCCTTCATGCCTGTGATGGCCAAAGGAAGTTCTATCATAAGCAACATCTCCAAAGCCATACTCTCCCTCTACACAGGTTGGTGCGATTCCGAATAGACGAGATGGGAACTCCATAACGAATTTTTCTTCGTCCCGTGTCGCCATAAATCCTGATTGTCCACCACCGTAGTTCATATGCATACCTAATGGCTGTAAATCTCCGCAAACAATGTCTGCTCCATACTGACTTGGAGGTGCTAATACCCCTAATGAACTTGGATCTACAAATACAACACTCAAAGCTCCAGCTTCATGGGCAATGTCAGAAATTTCTTGTCCCTGTTCTTCGATAAATCCTAAGAAGGAAGGATTTTCAAAGTACACTGCTGTTGTTTTGTCAGATATTTTTTGTTTTAAGTCAGCAATATCTAATTTCCCCATTTTTTTATCATAATCTACTTGAACAAAACTTAAATCAGGAGAACAATAGTTTTTAATAATTAAGAATTTTTCATAATCCATTGACTTTGGTACCAATACTTCTTTTCTACCTGTAATCCTTGCAGCCATTCTAATAGCAGTGGCAGCTGCTTGGGCGCCATCCATAGTAGGAACGTTTACAACGTCCATATCTACCAATTCACCTACCAAGCTTTGGTATTCAAACAATGCTTGAAATCTCCCGTGATCGTTGTATGGTTCTCCACCATAGGCAGTTAAAAACTCTCCCCTTGAATTGATTTCATCACAGATCGCTGGTACATAATGCTGCCAGCATCCTGCTCCTAAGAAGTTAAGATTTTCCTTACAAGTTTTATTTTTAGTAAGTATTTCTTCCACATGTCTTTTTAATTCATACTCTGATTTAAAAGGTTTTGGAAGCTTCATATTTTCCTTTAGCTTAAGTTCTTCTGGAATTTCTGCATGTAGCTCTTCTAAGCTGTTTAAGCCTATTTCTCTTAACATTTCCTGTTCTACTTCTGGCACTGAGTTTGGAATATATGGATGTGATTTAAATCCTTGTATCGTCATAACAATTTCCCTCCTATATCGTTAGTGGTTCATGGTTAGTGGTTAGACGTTAGTGGTTTTAGCGTCAAATCTTATGGATCTTTAAACCTGTCACCCGTCACCTCTTACCGATAACCTTTTTTCATTAAAATCAATACCTACAATACTATGCAATGCCACCGCCATCTACTACTAATGCGGCGCCTGTCACCCAACTTGAAAGATCACTTGCCAAGAACAATACAGCATTGGCAATATCTTCTGTCGTTCCAAGTCGTCCTAGCGGTCTATCTTTGCCACAATCCTTTAGATATTCTTCTTGTGATTTTTCATCCACTACATGGCCTGTTTGACGGCCTTCATCTCTAAGCATCGCCGTATCTGTATCTCCTGGATTCACGCTATTTACACGGATATTTTGCTTACCATGATCAATGGCCATCGCACGAGTTAAGTTGACAATACCACCTTTTACTGCGCAATAAGCTGCTGCATCATCGCCACCCTTTAGTCCCCAGCCTGAACCGGTATTGATAATGCTGCCACCGCCACCTTGTGCCATGATAGGAATGACAAATTTAGATAATAAATAAGTTCCTTTTAAACCTACATCAAGCACAAAATCCCATTCTTTTTCTTCCAAGCCTACAACAGTTTTTCTTACAGTTACCCCTGCATTGTTGAATAAAATATCTACGCGGCCAAATTTTTCTTTGATGGCATCTACAACATTTTTTACATTTTCTACAGAAGTAACATCACATTTAAAAAATGCTGCAGTTCTTCCTTCTTTTCTAATTTTCTCTGCTTCTTCTTCTCCTTTAGGACTTACGTCAAGCATTGCTATCTTGGCGCCATACGCTGATAAAATCTGCGCTGTGGCTAACCCAATTCCTGATGCTGCTCCCGAAATTACAGCCACTTTTCCTTCTAATGACAATAGATCTTTTTTTTGCAACATACCTTAAGCACCACCTTTGTATATTTTTATTTGGTTATTCTGATCTCGATTCATCTTTCGTTTCACATGATTTTTTATACATTTCCATGTATTTATCGTTTCGCTAGATCACCCCTTCATCAAAATAGTTTTTCACGCTGTTGCTTGTTATTAATGCATGTTTTATGCCAAAACAACTTAGAGCATCTTATCTTTACAAAAAAAATTAATCTTGATCTGATTTTTATTGATCACTATTTATTTTTTGAATGTATTCATTTTGTTGAAAATTGTTGTAATTACTTGACTGAAATTAATTTTTCTTTCCTTTTTTTCCCTGTATCCATCTTTATTTTTTAAGATCTTATAAAAGAAAAACATACTATTTTTTCCTTTTTTTGATACATACATTCATCAATTCTTGCCATCACATCATGGTTTTTTGCCATTCATGGCAATTTCCTTGCCACGTTTGCCATAATTCATTTTTTACTTATTCCTTCTATTTACCTACCTATTATTGATTGGACGGAGCATTAAATCTTTTGTCATTTTAGACAAATACATTGCCATGTTTTTCAACTTGCTTTATAATGAAGATACAATCAAATTACATTTAAGCAAGTGCTATTTTTTTATTTTATACATCCTATTTTAAAGAAAAGAGGTTTTCCTATGATCTCACTTGAACCCGTAAAACCCACACTGCAAAAAATTATCGCAGGAATAGGAGATGCCATTAAAGTAGATGTTGCTGTATTTGACAGGCAATGTCAATTATTGATCAGCACTCAGGATTATTTAGAACAAAAGGGAAAAACAGTGCATACACCTTCTATTGAAGAAGTACTTTCTCATGGAAATGTATTGGTTAATAAGCCTGGTTATATGAAATCTTGCATGGGTTGCCGCTTCAAAAACAATTGTCCTTCAACCATAGAATTGCTCAACTGTATCAAATTAGAAAATCATCCCATAGGCGTTCTCGCCTTAACTTCTTTTACAAAGGAAGGACATCAGCGACTCACAAAAAACATTACTATGTATATAGAAATTTTAAATGAAATTTCCGATTTAATCTCTTCCATCGCACTACAAAAATGTAGCAAAGACGAATTTGTGAATCTTAATCGTATGCTGCAAACCTGCATTGATTTTTCAAATGATTCTTTTGTAACCATTGATAGCAAAGGTGTGGTTACCCATTGTAATGCACCTGCCTTAAAGCTGTTTTCCTTTTGTGATCTTTACACAAAATCCATATACCAGATACTCCCTGATACGATCATCCATGAAATATTATCAGGAGGTACTTTCTCAAACAAACCTGTTAAAACCGATACTTCATCTGCTTTTATTTCTTGTGTTCCTGTTAAAAATGACAATGAATTTGTAGGTGCAGTCATACGTATTCGTGACAATCATTCATCTACTTTTAGCAAGAAAAAAATTACTGAATCCACACCTAAGTTTTCTTTAGACAGCATGAAAGGTAAAAGCGAAGTTATACAGAATCTCAAAGAAACAATTCATAAAATTGCAGACAGTTCTTCTTCTGTATTAGTAACAGGAGAAACAGGCACCGGAAAAGAATTGGTTGCAAAAACCATTCATTATAATAGCTGTCGCAAGGATTTTCCTTTTGTTGCTATTAACTGTGCTAGTATTCCAGAAACACTTTTTGAAAGTGAATTATTCGGATATGAAGAAGGCGCATTTACAGGGGCAAGAAAAGGTGGAAAACCAGGGAAATTTGAATTAGCACAAGGAGGAACATTCTTTTTAGATGAAATTGGTGAAATGCCGCTGCATATGCAATCGAAACTATTGAGAGTACTGCAAGAATATACGATCGAAAGAGTAGGGAGTACACGTTCAATTCCTATCGATGTAAGAATCATCGCTGCTACCAATCAAAATCTGGAAGAAATGGTCGCCCAAAAGGAATTTAGGGCAGATTTATACTATCGACTAAACGTCATTCCTTTGACGTTATCCCCTTTGAGAACACGTCGGATTGACATAGAAATCTTAGCGATGGAGTTTTTAAAAAGGTACGCCACTAAATTAAACAAACCTATCTTATGTTTTTCTGACGAAGCCATGAATTTATTACAACACTATTCTTGGCCTGGCAATGTGCGAGAACTTGAAAATGTGGTAGAATATGCAGTAAACATGACCGCAGAAAATATGATTACCCTTGATAGTCTGCCAAAAAAAATTCTATTGTGTAAGCAAACAGCAAATGCAAAGATCAAGAAAAAGGTCAAAAACGTAGAGATGGATATGATTCAAGCAGCTTTAAATAAACATGGTTGGGATGTAAAAGGAAAGACTGCAGCCGCAAAAGAACTGGGTATGGGACTACGCACATTATACCGTAAAATTAAAAACTTTGAAGAGAGTACAAAGGACAACTAAAGTCATTTTCTTGTGTCCTTAGGTGACAGGTAACGACTTACCCCTTACCTGTCACCTCAAACGCCATACTGATTTGAGGATATTTAATGGCTATATATCGTAAAAATTCTTTTGTTACTTGATCCATTTCTTCCATTTTGATCGTTGGTAGTTTTCCATGTTTTTTTGCTGCTTTTAGAATTTGTGCACCCGCACGAAAGATTCTTATTTTTTCAATATCTACCGATAAATAACTTACTTTCTCATTATAATCCTTTGGCTGTATTTCTGGAATCAACTTGGATAATTCCATAATATAAGCAGGATGTATTTCCTCCAGAATAGCAGGGGTCTTTTTTATTACTTCTTCCACAATCTCTGTTAAATGAAAATAAGCAAGCCAGGCAGTGGGTTCATTCATCACTTTGTTTTGAAACAAATGATTATCTGCATGTTTTATATTTTGATATAGCCTAGTGGTCTCTTCCATAGGACTTATATTTAATTCCGTTCTCAGTACATGGCTACATTTTTCATATTGTTGCATAGCTGTCACTCTATCTTTATCGAGGTAATACATTTTCATTAATCTTCTATAGATCTCCTCATCCAACGGGTTAATATGTAGTAAACGTTCTAAACAGGCTACACCTTGCTTATATTTTCCTAAGTGTAAAAATATATCCGATAATGTACTCAAACTCTGAAAGTAAATTCTCTGCATCTTCTCTCTTTCGTAGATAATCCAATCATCCAATTCTGCATTGCCTCTTATATTAATCCCTTGAAGAAATTCTCCTCTATAAAGCTCTATACATTGGCTGCCATTTTTCCAATTTCCTTCAGAAATCTCCCTTGCTCTTTCTTGCAGCACATCCGTATCACTGAGCATCTTTATATCAGGATTTAGATAACAATGCTCCTTATCTGGACAAAAGATCACATCTTCCTTTATTCCATGATCTTTTAAAACCTTTTTTAGCAACCAAAGGGTGTATCTTAAATTGTATTTTGCAGACTTTCTACTGCTTTCATTCCAAAATAAAGAAGCAATTTTTTCCCGTGAAACCTTTACGCTCCTCCCCTTCATAACCAGGTAGGCAAGAATTGCTACAGCCTTTGTACTTACTAGCTGAGTAATATCTTGATTATCTACCATAATTGTCGGTTCTCCTAGAAGATTAATTTTAAGCAATCACATCGCTCCTATCGCTTATATCCTTTGATAGATAAAGAATTTGACCAGATTTAATCGTCCCTAAAACAGGAATATCTTTTATACTGTTTTCATTACAATGAAATAGATTTTCTCCTAAAATACATATATCTCCCATATACCCCACACCCAACTTTCCCTTCAGCTGTTCTTTGCCTAATACTCTCGCACCATTAATTGTAAACATTTTTAATGCTTCAAGCCGAGAAATACTTTCTTTTGGTGTCGGATGGTTTACAGCTGCATGAATCCCCAATAAAGGATCAATCGGTGTTACATCACTATCAGATCCCCCTGCAATAATACATCCCTTTTTAATGAGGGTTGCATAGGGATTGGTCTTTTTTCTCCTAATCATTCCTAATCTTTTTTCATAAGTTCTTCCCCTGCCACCCCAAAAATATTCATATGCAGGCTGCATAGACAAAAACACCCCTAGTCTTGCTGCCAACTCTATTTGTTCTGCATTGGGTAATTCAAAATGTTCTATACGAATCCTACTCGTACTTTTAGGATAATCTTTCTTAGATTTTTCATAAGCATTAAGAATTTGACCTATGGATCTACTAGCGATGGCGTGTACCGTAATGTCTAGATTTTTAGATATGGCTTCTTCTGCAAAACGGTCAATATCTTCATCTCTAAAAAATAACTTTCCTCTCGTAGAAGGCATATCTTCATAAGGGTATTCTAACGCAGCAGTTCTTGCTTGAAAAGAGCCGTCCAGAAAAAAACATCCACCCGCCCTTGTTAATCCCATTTCTTCCACTTTAGAAATAGTAGGGGTTTGAAAAAACAATTCAATATCTATAGGAATGTCATGGCAATTCTGATGCACAAAAACTGCATCTCTATCATGGAATAAAAATCCGCCTTCCATAGCATTGATCGTTGTTACCCCTTGCTTTATGGCATTTTCTATAACAATATTTACCCCTTTTTTTCTCGTTTTATCAGAAATAATTCCTAGTAACTTCTTACGAGCCAAAAAATTCGCCCTACCCGTAAGTACCCCTGTAGGTCTACCTTTTTCATCTCTTTCAATTCCCTCTAGGTTGAAGGGCAAATTTAAACATTTAAATGTCAAAGAGTTTACAATCGTCACATGATACTCTATACTAGAAATCCACACTAGCTTATTCGATACTACAGCATCGATTTCCCACCTTGTAGGCATTCGTTTTTCTTTCATCTTGATTTCTTCCCAAGCAACACAGCGAATCATATCTCCCCACTTGGTACTCTCTATCTCTGCATGTTGAACAGTCTTTAAAACTTCTTGGATCGACCTGCATGCATCAACATGATTTCCTAGTTTATTAAGCCCTGACTGCACAAGATGTACATGACTGTCAATAAATCCCGGTACCCCATAATTTCCTTTTACATCAAGTTTAGGTACTCGATGTCCATACTCTTTATATCCTTCATCACTCCCTTGGTCTACAATATATCCATTTTGCATATAAATCCAGTTGACCTGAGGGTTATTTGGATCTAGTGTAATAAAATGTCCGTTGTATAGTAACAAATCTTTGTCTTTCATACCAGTCTCCCCCTATAAGTATAGGTTCTCTGTAGATCCTCTGTTTTCCTTCCTATGCTAATGATACAAGGAAGACCCCTTCCATTAGTAAGGGGTCTGTTTTTATTTGTTAAAAGCGAATATTTCATCCACAAGAAAGCGCAAAAGCTTTGGTGCTGTTTCACAGGAATAATCTACTAAGAGTCTTTCTGTAAACTTATGAGGATCTCTTCCATGGGGACCAAAATTTAAAACTGGAAGATTCATTTTCTTGATTTCTTCCACAGGAATCTGGTATCTACATCCCCATGAAGGCATATTAGGCTTTAAATATTCTACAACTTCTTCTGCGTCTTGAAGGGCAAAATAACTTAAATCCGACAATCCTTGGAAATATTTCTGTTTATATATCTTTTCCCCATGATCTTTTTCTGCTTTTTCTATCAATCGATCTGATAATTGAACCAAATATTTTTCAAATTCACTTTCTCCCTTTAGTCCTACATGAGGATAATAAGGAGGAGAGAAATACATAACGATCATCGGTTCTCTGATAGGACATAAGCTGTGCACCTCTGAAACAATGCGCGTATTTAAATCTCGTTCATCCATAGTTTCATCATTTTTCCAATCTCTCATACAGTTTTCAATATGTCGAACAAATTGTTCTCCCCCAGCATTTTTTGCCAGCTCATATAATTCAGAAAAGAAAAGCACTTTGGGGGCAAACCTTGGAATCTCCACAGGCAATCCAGACATTTTTTTATATTTTTCCCCTTCAACCTTTACCTTCTCTACAGCCCCTTGAATCGCTTCCTCCGCAATTTTTCTAAACTTTTCTAGAGCATCCTTAGGGGACATTTGTAATGTCTGTAAGTTATAATATGCTACCGAAGTCATAGGCGTTTGTGCAGAATATAAGAGCTTAAGATCCTTATATTTCAAACAAGTTGGCGGTACGGTTACTTCTCCATCTACTACATCACACAAAGAAGTATTGACATCTAATCTACGTAGAAATTCTGCAGCAATTAAATTGGCATTCATCCCTGCCAAAGATTCTCCTACATGACTTTCCTTCCCCACAAAATAAAAGCCTGGTAGCAGCTTTCCTGCAGTCCCTAAGTAAATATATTTATTATTATCTCCAGGATAGGCACCGAAGTTGGGTTCACAATTTAATACCGCAATAGGATTTAAACCTCTTTCCTCTATTAGTTTGTTTAGAAAAGGAACACCTGACAAAACTCCTGCAGAATTAGATTCTTCATCTGGTACAGTGATCAAAAGAAAATTTCCGTCAAAATCGTCCCTCTGACTATATTCTTCTAAAAGTGCCATTTGCATTGCCAGTCCTGCCTTCATATCCATAATCCCTCGACCAAAAACCCACTTGCCAGAAAGCAGATCTTTTTTGGCATCCTCTGGAAGCATTTCAGGATCTAGTTTTTTTGTATATTCATAGGGATCAAAAGCATATTCTTTTAACGATCCAAAGTCTTGCACATCCACCGTATCCATATGACTTATTAGGATCAATGTATTTTTTGAGCCTTTTTTGCCCTCTACCAAAGCAGCCACAAAATTTCGTTTTAACGCATCTTCACGCAATGGCTTTATGAAAAGATTCTTTGGGTTTTCTTGAAAATAAGGAACTTCCCCTAATAAATTGTAAACTAATTTCGCCATGTCTATTTCTTTTCTAGTTCCTGATATACTTTCTTGATTGACAAGTTGTACAATCAAAGATTTTAATCCTTCTGCATCCTTCCATTTTAACATCTTATCCCTTCCTTTCTGTACATCTGTATTTGTATTTTCAAATTTTAACCCAAAGGCCGGAAGTTATTGACCTTTGGGTTATTTAAATTTTACTTAAAATGCTTCTTTATTAATCATTATTTTTCAATCTTGCACCTGGATAATACTTGGGATCCCCAAAGAATTCATCCTTCATTTGCTTTATTTCCTTGGTCATCAATACCAGACCAATCATGTTAGGAATGATAATAGATGCCAATAAAATGTCTAGGAATTGATATAAGAATTCAATACCACCTACAGCACCTAAAAAGATTGATGCGATATACACAATACGCATAACCTTTGAAAACTTTGTTCCAAACAAGTATTCAGCTTGCTTTTCACCATAGTAAACAACGACGATGATGGTAGAAAGGACGAACATCAAAATACTAAAGGTAACGATTCCTCCTCCAACTGCATCCCCCATGAGTGCTTGGAAAGCACGGGCAGGCATTGAAGCCGCTTCAGCAGCAGGTACTTCTTTCCATAGTCCAGTAGTTAAAATAAGAATTGCGGTTGTAGTACAAACGATCAATGTATCCACAATAACTTCAAAGATCCCCCACATTGCTTGACGAGCAGGATGATCTGTAACTGCAGCAGAGTGTGCAATTGGCGCAGTACCCATACCAGCTTCGTTAGAATAAGATCCTCTTGCAATCCCCCATCTCATGGTAGCAGCAATTCCAGCTCCTGCAAAACCACCACCAGCTGCAATAGGTGTAAATGCATGCTTAAAAATTAATCCAAACGCTGCAGGAACTTGCGTAATGTTTTGGAAGATGATGATAAGTGCACCGAAAAGATATAAAAGTGCCATAAAAGGAACCATTTTTTCTGTAACTTGGGCAATTCTTTTGATTCCCCCATAAACAACAAGTGCAACAATCACAGCTACGACTGCACCAGTAACCACATTAGGAATACCGATTGTACTTGCAGTTTGTACAACAGAAACAGTTTGTGTTGCAATAGAAGGTGCCAATTCAACCATTAAACAGAAGGCAAAAACTCCACCTAGAAGTGGAGACTTCAAACCTTTTGTCAAGTAATACATAGGACCCCCAACATAATCTCCTTCTTCATTTTTTTCACGATATTTGATACCAATCATAACCTCTGCAAATTTCAAAGCTGATCCTGCAATAGCAGTAACCCACATCCAGAATATCGCTCCAGGACCACCAAATGCAATCGCCACAGGAACACCAACGATATTAGATGCACCAATGGTAGAGGCTAGTGCTGAAGTGGCTGCTTGGAATGGAGAGATTGTACCTTCTCCCTCTGGTTTAGCAAAAACCTTACCAAAGGTTTCTTTAATAATAAATGGAAAATACCTAAATTGAAAGAAGCCTAAGGCAACAGTCATCCAAACTCCTCCACCTACCAAGATGATCAGCATTGGTGTACCCCAAATCCATCCTGATAGTTTGGCTATCATATCCAAAAAACCTTGCATATATTTTCCTCCTTTTTCATAATATATTACTGCTCCAAGTAAAAATCTCTAATGCGCCCCTCCTTTTTATTTTTTATATTAAGCTCTTTTGAGCTTTATATCTTTATCCAAGATTATCTAGACCAATCTTCATATAAATATTTTTATTATGTACTTAAATTTTTCTGATAATTCTCTATTTTTTTAATTATCTTGATTATATTCCATATGTGTTTATATGATCGTTTTATTTATTGTTTTAATTATAAGATAAATGGTGAAAATATTTTAAAAATAATCATTTTTCATATTTATTCTATTATTTCTCGCCTTACTATTTTTAATGAATTGGATTTTGTGTATATTTAGTATTTTAACCAATATATTCAAGAACTAGATTATGTTTTGTTGTTCATTGGTTTGTATCAATCTTTTACAATAGCACATACTAATAATAAGTCCATTCATATGTGTTTTATTGGGATTCTCATATTTTTTTGCATGAGGTCATTCATCGACGAAAGGAGTTGAAATGATGAACCTAAAGAAAAACATCTCATCGAAAGCACGACAGGCTTTTCAAGAATTGAAACAAGAAATTGCTGAGGAACTTGGCGTCTCTGGCAAAGAACACTTAAGTGTAGATACATTGACTACTAATGAAAATAAAAACTCCTATACTGGTGGAGAAGTACAGAAAAAATATATCAAAATGACAGAGGATCAAATATCTAAATAACTAAAAAGCGCATGTTGCAAAGCAACATGCGCACTTATTCTTTCCATAAATCATTTATTAGCTTATCAATTTCTTTCTTTTTTTTCATCGTTTCCGTTTTATCTAATACGATTTTGTCCTCATCAATTCGAAGTACTGCCCCTTCCTTTGTTCCATGAGGAATTTTGTTTTTTGGAATTTGTATGATTCCACCATCCTCCTTTTCACACAGGGCATACTCTTCTTCAAATCGGTCAATCACTACAAGCATTTTTTCTCCCTACCTTTTCGATTTTCTAAACCCAGCTTGCTGTGCTTCACTTTCTGTTTTGAACCACACTTCAGGCTCTGTTCCTTCATAGTAAGCACCCCCAGGTAAATGATAGATTTTTTCTTTTTTGCTATTAATATTTCCTTTGATCAAACCCTTTCCTGCTGTGTCTACATATATTTCTTCAGTTGAATTTACTGCTGCTTTTTCCACTGGTGTCACCACGTCCTTTGTTGATATGGCCGTATTTTCCACAGTACTATCTTTTTCACTACCGTAGCGATAATCTCCTATCGTTCCATGGAATGTAAGACTTTTTTTATCACTTGTGATAACAATCGTGCCATTTTGATCTGTTCTATATACTTTAATTCCTTTATCCTTTAATTGGTCCATTACCTCTTTATGGGGATGTTTATAGTCATTTTCTTTGCCTACCATGATTACCGCATATTGTGGATTTACTCGATCTAAAAATTTTGGCGTAGTAGATGAATGGCTGCCATGATGTCCTAGTTTTAATACATCTGCTGATAAATCAAAACGTTTATTCATCATTTCTTCTTCTGAAATCTTTTCTGCATCTCCTGTAAATAAAAAGGTATTATCACCATGTGTTAATTTGATAACAATAGAATAATTATTTAAGTCTTCATACGCATTAGCATTGGGGGCTAAGATCATCCCCTCTGCATCCCCCACTTGAAACTTTGTGCCTACCGTAGGCACCTCAATTTTAAGCTTTTTATTTTTTATGGCTATTAAGACATCTTTATAGGTTTTACTGGTGTGTGAAACCTTCGGCATGTAAATGGTTGATAAGTCAAATTCATTGATTACTGCATCCAATCCCCCAATATGGTCTTCATGGGGGTGTGTTCCAATTACATAATCAAGTTTTTTAACTTTTTGTTTTTTTAAATAATCAACAACCAGTGTTTCATCTTCATTATTTCCTGCATCAATGAGGATAAAAGCATCTTTATTTCTAACCAAAATACTATCTGCTTGACCCACATCAATAAAATGCACTTCTAGTTCTTCTTTGACACTTTGCGGCGTTGATGAGGTCTCTTCATGCTTAGAACAAGCACCTAGAAGTATCGTTATAAACAGTGTCAAAATCAACAGGATTCCTTGTAGGCTATTTTTTTTTCTAATCATTTTGTCTCTCCATTCAAGTCATTTTTTATGCATTATATGATTCTGTGTAGAACTCTTCGCCTAAATCATAATGAGGTACTACTTAGAAGCTAAAGATAAAACTAACAAATGTCCCTACCACCATCAAACCTGCTATGGCTATGGCAACGATTCTTTTGGTTGTTTCTTTCATCGTTTTCACCCCTTGCTATTGATAATAACAAAATATAAATTATCCTTATTGCACATTATACTACAAGTTCGTGCTAAACCCAACCGTTACTATAGTCAAAGTTCTACCAGTCCATATTCATATGTTTTTCTAAATTTTTAAACTTATATTTCTTATCTCCCGTTATCATTTTAAGGAGCTTTTCTTCCCTATACCCTACACCCACTCCGCTATAGGATTAGAAACAAGGATGCAATAGAAAGATACGGGAATCTAATATTTATTATTTACTGCATACACAAAATTGTTTCAGATTCATTAAAGCACCAGTCCCAGCTATGGATGTTCCATAAAATATCACTGGTTTTTCCATGATAAAATCCGTGATGGTACCATTTACCACAGTACTTCCAGTCACTAAAATAAGTTCACACCAATCTAAAACTTCTTCTGTTTTCTCTTCAGCATTTTCAATTTCAACACCAAACTTTACTTTTCCGATCTTGTCTATATCAAGATCTACTACTCTAACTTGAAAATAGGCAGAAAGCCTTTCAAGCATAGCAGGTTGAAGTCCAATAAGCGTAATTTTGGGCAACCCGTAATTTTCTTTAATATATTCTACTAATCTTTCTGCACAATCTTCAGGTTCTTCATCTTTACAGTGAATAGTAGTATCTGTAATTTTTAAATATTTACATACTGCATTGATTGTAGATATGAGTACGGCTCTATCAAAATTTGTCTTTAAAGGTCTATTGATTATTTCTT
The DNA here is from genome assembly GCA_038396625.1 of Clostridiaceae bacterium 35-E11. Classification (GTDB taxonomy): domain Bacteria; phylum Bacillota; class Clostridia; order Peptostreptococcales; family Thermotaleaceae. The sequence continues at coordinate 856,722 of CP121688.1, read as the reverse complement.
TGATGGTACCTGTAAAAGCCCCTGGCATATCTGTGAAAGCCTGGCCCTTTTCCCCTCTAAATTCGGCTTGCATCAATTTTTCTTTTCCTTTTAAAATAGGATAATCCTCTCTTAAAGGATTCCCAATAGCCTCTTCTGAATTTAGAACTTTTCCCTCTACGCTTATTTTTTCATTGAAAAGATCATTTTTTTCAACAAGTTTTTTAAATTTGTTGAAAAGCTCATCATAAAAAATACGGCTATTCATTTTATCACTCCTCATATCACGTAACTTATATTCTCCACAAAAGGAGTCACCCCCACAAAATTCGAAACAAATTTTGAATTAGGCTTAGAAAATACCTCATGGGGTGTCCCAATCTGAACGATGGTACCATCCTTCATTACTGCTATTCTATCTGCTAATGCGAAAGCCTCATGAAAATCATGGGTTACATGGATGATGGTGCTTTCCGTTTTTTCATGGATATTTTTCAACATACGGATAAATTTTTTCTTTGTAGAAGGATCCAATGCGCTTAAGGGTTCATCTAATAGAAGTATTTTCGGTGATGTAATTAAAGCCCTAGCCACAGCAACCCTTTGTTGCTCCCCCCCACTTAAATTTTTAGGGTTTCTTTCTAGTAGATGCTGTATTTGAAAGTTTGAAACCATCTCACATAATTTCTCTTCAATTTCTTTTTTCGAACATTTTTTTCTCTTCAAACCAAAAATAATATTTTCTTTTACAGATAAATGTGGAAATAATAAATAGTCTTGATAAACGAATCCAATTTCTCTATCTTCAGGATATAACGTGTCCAATATATTTCCATGAAAATATATGTGTCCACAATCTGGCTTATACATTCCTGCTATTGTTTCTAATACAACACTTTTTCCAGTTCCAGTCGGTCCTAGTATTACAAAATATTCTCCCTTTCTTATTTGAAAGTTTACGTCTTTTAATTGAAATTTCCCTAAGGTTTTATATACATGTTCAACATTTAGCATTTCATTCCTCCTTCTAATAAAATTTAATACATTTTTTTACCACCAAGCATCTCAAAAACAAACAATGATAATAAGGAAATGATAATTAATATGGCTGCAACAGATAGTGCTGTATTTAAATCTCCACAAGACATATTTAAATATATGGAAGTTGGAAGGGTTTCTGTTTTCATTCTTGTGGCGCCTGCGATCATCAAAACAGCCCCAAAATCTCCTAAAGCTCTTGCCCATGTAATTACGATGCTCGCTAGTATTCCATTTTTTGCTAGGGGCAGGGTTACATGCATAAAGGAACTTAAATTGGTACACCCTAAAGTCCTTGATATAAACTCCATTCTCGGATTAATTTCCTGTATGGTTGACTTTATGATTCTTACTGTATAAGGCACATTTATAAAAAATTGAACCAATATAATTCCTTTTACTGTAAAAACAAACTTTAAACCTAAACTTTCTAAAAAATGACCAAATTCTGTGTTGCCTAAAAGAATAAGTAAAGCAATCCCTGCTACAATAGGTGGTAAGGCCATTGGTATATTAAATACAGCATGGATGATTTTTTCACCCCAAAAATGAAATCTTGCCAACCCATAACCTATGGGTACTGCAAAAAATATACATAAAAATGTAGATATAAATGAAGTAAAAAGACTTAATTTCAAAGCAAATCTTATTTCAGGTGTTTGAAAACTACTCTCTAAATTCGGGATCCCTTTTATAAAAACCATTGAAAGAGCTCCTAAAATAAAGAGCATGAGTAAGGCTGTAAATATTAAAACAACTGCTTTAAATAAAGTATTTGAACACTTGCCTTCCTTCTTCATATTTTATTCCTCGCATTTTAATCTATTGTTTTGAATCCATACTTTTGAAAAATATTTTTCCCTTCATGTGAAACAACAAAGTCCACAAAATTTTGTGCCAGGTCTTTATTGGATGAATTTTTCACAGTAGCAATAGGAATCGTTTTAATGTCATTCTTTTCCTCTGGTATTGCAACAATCTCTACATCCTCGACACCCTCTACATTATCCTCCCACATAATGGTTGCATCCGCCTGCTTCATCGTTATATATATTAAAAGTTCATTTACAGTAGCTGTAGAAGCTACCCTATTTTTTGTTACTTGATCATATAGCTCATTCTTTTCTAACATTTTTTTACTTACCTTTCCTATGGCGCAAGCTTTTTCATCCCCTAATACTAATTTTACATCCTCTTTCCCTAAGTCTTCTATACGTTTAATATCTTTTGGATTATCCTTTGAAACAACAATTACAGGAATATGGTAGGCTACATGATGTCTTTCATCCACCAATCCTTTTTGATCAGCTTCTTCATAATAGAAAGCTGATCCTGGAATAAATACATCCCCTTTACCGCTGAGTTCTATCTGACTTAAAAGTTGTGCTGAACCCCCATAAGTATATTGGACTTCTACATTGTATTTTTCTTGAAATATTTTTCCTATTTCATCCATAGGCTTTCTTAAACCTGCCCCGCTATAAACGAGTAATGATTTTGTTTCTTCATTAGCAGCTGAAACTTCTTCATCATTTTTTTGTTGTGTTGTATTACATCCTGCCATAGTAAATATCAATATTATGATTAATGCACATGCAAACCATGTTTTGAATTGTAACATTTTAGATTTCCCCTCTCATTATATTTGCCATTTAAAAGTTTGATTTCAAATTCCTTATCTCTCTGATGAATAATATTTATACAAGCATAATTTTGACGTATTTTAAACATATCTTCTATTGGTATGTTTCGTATGTTACATAAAATCAGTTTATTCACGCCGGCATGTCCAACGATCAATAGATTCTTATCCGTATTGGATAGAATGTCATAAAAAGCTTTCATCACCCTTTTATTTACATCAAAAAAACTTTCGCCATTTGGTGTGCAATAATTTATAATATCTTCCCCACGTTTTTTAAATTCCTCAGGGTACCTTTGACGGACTTCTTCAAAGGTACGTCCTTCCCAATCCCCTAAATTGATTTCACACAAATCTTTTATTTTTTGGGGCTTTATATCATGATATTTTCCAATCACTTGAGCAGTTTTTTCTGTTCTTTTCATATTGCTGCAAAAAATATTTCCTAGAGGCATCTCTTTGAACTTCCTTGCCAAACCTGCAGCCTGTTCTATCCCTTGATTACTTAAATCCAAATCTAATCGTCCCATATAGTACTTTTTATCACTTTCTAGTTTAGGCTGCCCATGCCGAAGAAGGTAAATTTTTCTCTCTTTCATAAAATACACCTGTTTAACGGTTGATCTATTAAAAGATCTTCAATATACCCATCTAAAATTTTTTCCACACGATCTTTTATTATTTTTGCTTTATCAAACCGTTCCTTTACCAATGAAAGAATATGAGGCTGATCCATAAACTTTTCTAAAGATGTTTTAAATCGTTCTTCTAATAAAACCATTTTATCTTCTTTTACTAATTTATCCGCTAAATAAACGATTTCTGCTTCTGTAATATTTTCATCCATGCAAAAATGGATATCCCTATGTTGCCCTACTATTTTTGAAACTTCTCTATAGCCCAATGTTTCAATAATTTCCTCTCCCAACTTTGCATGGTTTGGATTTCCTTTTGCTATATCGTGCAGTAATCCTGCACTTTTAATGCGATCAATATGTAAGTTCAACCCTTTGTTATTTAATAAAAAAGCTAAATGACAACTCACTTGTGCTACTTTTTTTCCGTGATTGATTACCTTCTGAGAAACATTAAATTCTTTTAAAATATTCATGCACCCTATGGTCGTTAACGTTTTTTCCTTATTTATATCCTTTAAAATTCTTTCATAATCTTCTTTTGTATCCATATCTATTAAAATAGATTCATCCCCAATTTCTATGTCTAATACATTTTTTTCATATTGATTTAATAAACTTCTCAATCCCCCTGTACCATCGTAAGCAAGAATTTCATCTATATAATCTGCTGAAATAATGGGTGGATGTCCTCTTTCCCCACAAAAACATGGATAAATAATTTTAGCCCTATTTTCTTTATAAGCTTTTTTAAGTTTTAAAATCGTTGTAGATTTTATCATTGGATAGTCTACAGGTATAAAAAAGAACGCCTGGATCTTTTCATTTTTTAAACTTTTAATCCCTTCTTGAACAGATGAAAACATGCCTTTATCATAATCTTTATTAAAAACATATTCTACACCCATCTCCTTGATATATGGAATCAGTTCTTTTGCCCTATGTCCTAAAACCACTCGAATATCTTCTATTCCCCCATGTAAAAAGCTTTTTATTACCTTTTGGATCACTCGATTTTCTCCTAAAGGTAACAATGGCTTAAAATCTCCCATTCGTGAAGAATATCCGCCAGATAGGATAATTGCTGCAATATTATCGGACTGCATTGGCTTTCGCCCTTACCTGAATTAACTCAGCAGTAATACTTACAGCAATTTCTTCTGGCGTTTCTGCTTCAATAGCAATCCCTATTGGCGAATAAATCTTTTTAAGATCCTTCATAGTAAATCCTTCTTTTAGTAATGCTTCATAAATCCCAGCTATTTTTTTTCTACTACCAATCATCCCAATATATCTTGCATTGGTTTTCATTGCTTGAGATAATACGGTTTTATCATGTTCATGTCCTCTTGTGACAATAATAATATAACTATCTTGATCTATATGCTTTTTATCAAAAACAGCATCAAAGGAATCTAAAACAACAATTTCATCAGCAGTTTTGAATCTTTCTTTATTTGCAAATTTTTCACGGTCATCCATAACAACCGTATAAAAACCTACATAATTTAATAATGGCTGTGTTTTATAAGCTACGTGCCCTGCACCACATATATAAGCTTTACTGCTATCTACAACTGGTTCAATCACCCATATTTGGCTTTTTTCATTTCTCAATACTTTATATTTTTTTGTGGCCAAAGCATGTTCTTTCATTGCTTGGGCATCTACATTCTCTTTTAATGTACCAATTATTGTCCCATCATCTTTTATTAATACCTGGCAAATTTCATCTTTTCCATCTGCTATTGTAACCATCCAAGACTTTTTATTCTCTTTAAACCCATCCCATATCCCTCTATAAGCTGCTTTATTTTTAGGATCTGATGCATCCACATAAAATGCTAAAACGGTAAGCTCTCCCCCACAAATCATATGCATTTCTGCTGCTTCCTTTTGATTTAAATGAAAGGTTTTGATCATTGTTTTTTTATTCTCAAATATTTCTTGTGCCTGTTTTTGCACTTGTGCCTCAACCAATCCCCCACCGATTGTTCCAAGTATTTCTTTGTTTTTTCGCACAATCATCTTTGCGCCTGCACCTCTTGGTGTCGAACCAGATTGATCTATAACCATTGCTAAAACAAAGCTTTCATTCTGTTCTAATAATTCTAAAACCTGATTCATTATCTCTTTCATACAATTACCCCTTTCTTTTATCAATCATCTTTTTTATTCATCATGAAAATAAAGACTTTCATTCTCAAAAACATCTATGATTCATTTTTTTTTTTCAAAATGTGCATCAATAAAAACGGTTTTTTGAAATTCTCGAATATGGTTTGTCAAGGTTCTGTTTTGATAGTCTTCAAATTTCACAATTTTTTTCTTTCTCATCTTCTTAAGCTTTTTTATTTCTATTGTGGCTGTTCGTAAAAGACATGCTACTTCTTGCTCTCCTTCGCTACAGATATCATCCAAACTCCAGATGCAAATTTCTTTTCCCAGTGTCTTTCGAATCCCAGATAATGTCATACTCCTGAGACTATATTTCTGTTTCGAGATCACAAAGACGCAGGGCAATTCTATGGCTATTTTTTCATCTACTGCACCTAATTCTCTGATTCCAACAAATTTGTCTTCTTTTTGGTAAAAGGATTTGACATAAGTGATTTGTGGCACACCCAATTTTTCTGCTACCATAGGTCCTACCTGTCCTGTACGCCCATCTTGACTTTGATACCCAGCTAAAACAAGATCATATGTGCCTATTTTATTTATTGCATGTGCTAAATAAGTAGATGTGGCAATTGTGTCCGCACCACTTAGCCGCTCATCTGTTACTAAAATCACTTGATCTGCCCCTATAGCCAAACATTCCCGCAGCATATCCGCAGCGTGAGTGGGGCCCATACAAAGCACAGTGATATACGTATCCGGATTTTGTTCCTTCCATTGCAAAGCCATCTCCAGTGCATTGCCATCATCATAGTTCATAACAGAATCAACGCCATTTCGAATTAGAGTATACGTACCTGTATCGGTATGTTTATGAAACCCGACCTGCTTCGTATTTAAAACTTCCTTCATCAAAACAATAATGTTCATCTACTCTCATCAACTCCTGAATATATCTCTTGTTTGATCATGGGGTTTATAAACCCTTTAACGCAAATACATATGTATGCTCTGTCATAATAGCAGATGCTAATCCTGAATGATCTGCATGAAGGTGGGTAATGAATATATCCGTATTATCCATAGCTACATTTAAAGCTGTTAGTGCAGTGAGCAATCTCTCTTTGCATTCTTTTCGGTTAAACCCCGTATCAATAAGAAGATTCCTCTTTACTCCCTTTATCAAGTAAGCATTTAACCGTTTCAATGGATTTTCAGGCAGAGGCACTTCAATTCTATAAATATCATCTAATATTTTTTCAATCATGTAGGCTTCTCCCCTTTACATTCAAAAAACCTGAAATGCAAATATGCTTTTCGGTTTTTTGAATGTTCCTTTTTCATTGGCTTAAAATGAATGAAAACAGTATATAAAGATAATTGGTGGGCATTGTTTATTATTTTGTCATGATATCCTTCAACTTACCCCATACTGGTTGGAATAATTCAGCGTCCATTCGTTTGGGACCCCCTTGAGGTACAATTGGTTTAAATTCCATCTGATCCAATATTTGAGTCTGCAAATCAATTCCAGGTGCAATCTCTGTTAAGATCATCCCCTCTTCAGTTCTTTCAATAACACATCTTTCCGTAATAAACAGAATACTATTTCCAGTTTTTAATGATTGCGCTGCATTAAATGTAAGTTGTGGGCATTGATTGACAAATTTCTTAAATCTACCTTCCTGATCAATCACCATTTTCCCATCTTCTACATGACATTTGATTCCACCTGCTGTAAAAGTTCCTACAAATATGGCATGTTTTGCAGTAGCAGCAATATTTGCAAATCCACCTACACCCATGATTTTTCCATTAAGCAGACTTGTGTTTACATTGCCATCTTTATCTACTTCACTTAGACCAAACATACCCACATCTAATCCTCCCCCATCAAAGAAACTAAAATGTTCTCCTTGATCACAAGAAGCTTCAATGTTCCAGTGTGCGCCAAAATCTAATCCACCACCAGGTACCCCACCAATGCTTCCAGATTCGGAAATCATGGTAATCATATGATCGCAACCTTCTTCTGCCATAACATTTCCTGTAAAGGTCGGTATACCAATTCCAAAATTCGCTTTATATCCTGGTTTTATTTCCATTGCTGCACGCCTTACCATAACCTTCTTTTCATCAAGTGGAATAGGTGCCATACTTTGTTGAAGAGGTACTCTTATTTCACCGCAGAAGGATCGATTAAATTTCGTTCCCTGTGTCTGCATGATATCTTCTGGTTTTTCTGCTACAACGATATAATCCACATAGATGCCAGGAACCTTTACAAGCTTTGGATTTAAAGAACCTGCTTTCGCTAAGGATTCTACTTGAACAATCACTGTTCCACCATTTGCTTTTACTGCCTGTGCAACAGATAGCATCTCTAAATTCAGCGCTTCCTTTTCACAAGTGATATTACCATTTTCATCTGCCGTCGTTCCTCTCATAAATCCAAAATCAAGTTTCCATGCTTTATAAAACAGATAGTCTTCTCCTTCAAAATCTGGTATGTACTTTACAACATCCTCGCCTTTTTCTTTTGTCATAAGGTTTAATTTTCCACCATCAAAACGTGGATCAATAAATGTCCCAAGCCCTGTTTTGGAAAGAACGCCAGGAGCCTTTCTGCCTGCCTCCCTAAATACTTGAAGCATTGTTCCAAGAGGAAGGTTCCATGCCAATATTTTATTCTCGCTAATTTTTTTTAATAACCTCGGAGAAGAACCTGCATGAGATCCAATGAATTTTGTCATCATTCCATCATGTGTCCAGTGACATTCTCCTCTACCATGCCAATCTCCAACACCTGCTGCATGGATATGGGTAATATTACTAGGATGTCCTGTTTCTAAAAAATTTTTTTCCATTTCCAATGCAATTTCTTCTGGCCAACCTGCAAGGCCAAATGTTGCAGATGCAATTGTGGCTCCATCTGGAATTAACCCTGCAGCTTCTTTCACCGTAATTACTTTCGCCATCACTCATTTCCCCTTTTCATTTATATTTTAGGAAGTCTTTTTATCTAGTTCTTTTGTTATTGCCAAAGCCATGCGACTTAGTTCTGACTTTAATACTTTGCCTGTACTAGACAAAGGAAACGTTTCCACAAAGGTAATATATTTTGGTATCTTATTGCTAGCAAGCCTTCCTTTACAATAGGATTTGATATCTAATTCAGATAAAGTACTTCCCGTATGGAGCCTAATAAATGCCATCATCTCTTCTCCATAAAAGCTATCGGCTACACCCACAATATAAACTTCATATACATCTGCAAGGGTACCTATATACGCTTCGATTTCTTTTGGGCTTATATTTTCACCACCACGTATAATCACATCCTTGCATCTGCATAGTACTTCTAAATACCCGTCTTCCCTCAAAATGCCTATATCTCCTGTATGCAGCCACCCATCCTGATCAAGCACCTTTTCTGTCTCCTCTAAATTATTGTAGTAGCCTTTCATCACATTATATCCTCTAGTATAAATTTCACCTTGTTCTCCTGGTTTTACAGGTTCGTTTGTGAGAGGATTTACAATTTTAATCTCTACGCCAGGAATGGGATATCCAACTGTATTTGCTTTTTGTTCTAATGCATCCTCTGCCTTTGTTGCCGTAATACACGGAGAACACTCCGTAAGCCCATAAGATATCACAATATCCTTCATTCCTAATACCTCAACCACTCCACAAACTAATTCTTTCGTACAAGCTGCTCCTGCAATAATCCCTGTGCGAAGGGATGAGATATCAAATTTTTCCTTTCTTATTTCATCAAGAAAACTTAAAAACATAGTAGGAACACCCGAAGCTACTGTACACCTCTCTCTTTCAATAATTTTCATGGTCAAATAAGAACAAAATTTTTTTATCATCACCATAGAACAACCGCTGATAACAGAGGTAAGGGTACAGGCAACACAGCCAAAGCAATGAAAAATTGGAGCTTGGATGCACATCTTATCCTGTGGTGTCAACTTCATCCTTTCTACCATAGCTAATGCATTTTCAATAATATTTCCATGACTAAGTAAAACACCTTTTGGGGTTCCCGTGCTCCCGGAAGTATAAATCATATGGATAGGATCATCATAATGCAATTGCTGTGATCTTTCTATTAAAGCTCCATCATCTTCCTTTTGCCCCATATCGATCACCTGAGACCAGCTATAAGTTCCAGGATAGCTCTTTTTCCCAACTACAATAACATTTTTAAGCATGGGTAATTTTACTGATAATAAAGCACCAGGCTTGCATGTCTTTAATTCAGGGCAAATATTATATAGCATCTCAATATTTTCAGTACCTTTTACCCCTGGATTCATAATCAATGTTGTGGCATCTGATTGTTCTAAAAGAACTTCTATTCCCATCTGTTTTTCATGAGGATTGATAGGTACCATGACAGAACCTGCTTTACTTGTTCCAAATTGAGCTATGACAGCTTCTGGAGAATTACTTGACCAAATGGCTGTTTTATCATCTTTTCTTACCCCTATACAAAGAAGTCCATTTGCTAAATTCTGACATAATTTTTGAAATTTATTATATTTATACCGAACGCTACCATCATGATTGATTAATGCTTCTTTATCAGAATACCTATCTGCCACTAAATCCACGATTTGTCCAACAGTCAAATCAATATACCTTTCTATCCGTACCAAAACATATTGATCCAGTTCTTCCGGATTATAAACCCTCTTTGTTTCAACACCAGAAACACCAGCTTTTTCTGTAGCTAATTTTTTAAGTTCTCTCTCAATCCAAGGCATTGGCCATGGTAGCTTCCATGGTTGTGTTTCTATTTTGCCTGAATCAGAAAACACCATTTTCTTTCCTACTAAGCTACATGGTATGCTGTCTACTTCCAAAATCGTGAAACTTACCTTTCTATACTGCTTCACTATACCCATTTAAAAACTCCCCTTATATAGCCAATACTATGGGAAAATTGCGGTTATCGTCTCACATGTCTTAACTGTGCATTCTTATTTCCCATATCTTGATTCAGTTAAAACTATTTTTACATCTTACTTTGCTTCTAACGTTAGCACTGATTTTTTCTTCATAGCTCTATAGATAAAGGTGATCACTAGGCCTATAATGGATAATACTGCACCAATTATAAATGCTTTTGTATAATTCCCTCCGCTAGCCGCTGAAATAGAAGCTGCTGTACGCGGTCCAAAGAAACCTGCCAATGCAAAACCACAGAACATGATTCCATAGTTTACACCGTTATTTTTAGCTCCAAAGCTATCTGCTGTAAATGCAGGATATACCCCCATAAATCCCCCAAAACAAAGTCCTATTCCACTGATTGCTATTAAGAATATTCCATAGGCACCAACCTTTACGGTTGTTAATAACATCATCATCGCTGCTGAAAGGACAAAAACGCTTGTCAAGGTATTGATACGACCGATTTTATCAGATACAACACCACATAATAATCTTCCCCCTGCATTAAATAGCGCTAAGACACTTACTGCGATTGCTGCCTGTGCTGGAGAAACACCAACCATACCTTGCGCAATTGGAGATGCTTGACTTACAATCATCAATCCTGAGAATGCTCCGATTAATAGCATAATTAGCATCACATAGAACATTGGATCTGCTAACATTTGTTTCCATGTTTTATCTACTCCTGATACAGCAGAATTTTTTGTAGGTATTGGAGGGGTCCAGCCATCAGGTACGAAATTTGCAGGAGCTCTCATAATCAAGAATGAGAATCCACAAATTACTAGTACATATATGACGCCCAATATTTTAAATGTAGATAAAATTCCTTTTGATGCAATTAATGCATTTGCAATTGGTGGAACGATTATAGAGCCCAGACCATATCCAGCTGTTGCCAATCCTCCGATTAAACCTCTCTTATCTGGGAAGAATTTAACCGTATTCGCAATTGTACAACTATATACTAAACCCATTCCTAGTCCAGTTACGATGCCGTAAGATATAACTAACCAGGTTAATGTTGTACTCAATCCACAAAGAAATATGCCTCCTCCAAACAGAATCCCTCCTACGAAGATAACCCATCTTGGCCCAAACATATCTTGAATTTTACCACCACTAATCATCGTTATAGGGCTGATAGAATTGCATACGGTAAATGCCAATGCAGCTTGTGCTGCTACCCAACCAAATTCTTGCATTAATGGTTTTGCAAATACACTCCAGGAATATCCAGTACCAATACATAGGTTAATTGCCAAGCTAGCAATTAATACAAACCATCTTTTTTTGTTAAGATCCATAATAATATACCCCTGCTTTCTCGAAGTTTTTAAAAGCTTTTAACCATACTTCGTTTCTTTTCTGCCTGAGAATGTGTTGTTTGATCTTTTGTGGCTTTAGACTGCTCTATATCCACCTTGTTCGTTGGTCTTAAACAATGAGTTTTACAGCCTATTGGGCAAAAAGCACATTTTTCATCTCGTATTAATGATTTAAATGTGCTATTATAATGAGATTCTATTACTTTTTTTTCCATACCTTTCACCTTCTCACATTTTTATATGGTCATTTATCAGTGAGTGGAGCTACAGATTTTATAATCTAAAACTACTAATACCTATGGCATTCATAGCATACGGCCAAATAACAGGCTTACACAATGCTCTTTTCAAAGGATGTGGTGATAGTTCTTTATACTTCTTCACATTCTGAACTATAATAAATTGCCTGCCATTTTCCAGACATGTGTTCTTGATTTTTTTCAAACAATTCTTCAATAGACGGATAGGATTTTCTATCCCCGCTGTAACACATATTGATTTTATTCAGCTCTATAAACCATGCATTTGTATCCTCATCAAACCATACTAGGGTATCTGTTATTTTTTTGAAAAATTCTAAAATCCTTTCCTTTTTCATTGCAGCAAAATCATTGGCAATGGGCTCTTCTAAAAGGTGATAAGTTCGATTGATTTCCATCTCAAAGGTACGACTTTTATCTATCTTTTCAGCATAGAGTTTCTCATATTTAGGTTTTACTTCTAAAAGCTTTCCAGTCATCTCAAGAATATGACCAACAGCAGAAAGCACCTCTATGATGATCTTCTCATCCTTACTTTTTACAACTCCTTCAATCTCAAACATATCGTCTTCTAGATAAAAATCAATACCTTTTCCATCTAATGCCTGTAATAATTGCTTTTCATTCATTTTCTTGAACATATCATAACACCTGACCTTTCTACAACGCTTCCAATTCCTTTACTTAAAATTTAGGTATTCAGGATTTTCATAGATATTACCGACTATTTCAGCCGTATCACCTAAATAATCGCCGCCCATCATCACTGTTCCATCATTTGATAAAATGATAAACCCAGAAATTTCATCACTCCACATAATCTGGTGAATCACATTCTCAAACTTTATTAGATCCCCTTCATAAATTTCCATTTGATTTTTATCATACCATCCTGTGAACTGCATAGGTACCAACTCAATAGGTTCTTCTGCTCTGAAATCATAAATACAAAGAATACCAAATGATAGGTATGAATAAATGCTCTTTTTCGTATCATCAAGGACTTCTGACTGCTCTAGGGCTTCTGGCGAATACATTTCATGTGCTTCATCATCCCATGCTCTGAATTTAAATTCTCTCATTATTTTTTCCTCTCTTCCTTTGATTAGATTGAACCTTTTCCAAAACTACACTTTGGAAAGCTACATTGTGGACAAGCACTGCAAAGGCCTCCATGTCCTAGTGCTACAATATCCCTGCGTACTACTTTTTCTCCTGCTAAAAGTCTAGGCAAGATAAGCTCAATTACTGTTACTTTAAAAAACATACCACAAGCTGGAATTCCCATAATCGGTACATCTCCCAAATATGCAAGCATAAACATCGCCCCTGGAAGTGCAGCTGCTCCATATTTTTCAATCTTTGCGCCACTCATACCAATGGCTTTTGGTGTCACATCATCTGGATCTACAGACATACCCCCTGTAACGAATATAATGTCTGCACCTTTATCCTTCATAGACTTAATCTTACTCGCAATGAATTGTGCATCATCTGGTGTAAACTCAATTTCTAATATTTCTGAGCCAAAAGCTTCTACCTTTTTCTTGATCACTGGTCCAAATCCATCAGGAATGCGTTTGTAAAACACTTCATTTCCAGTAATAATAACGCCTACCCTTTTTTTCTGAAATGGTAAAACTTTAACAATCCAGTCTGCTTCATCACAAATTTTCTCTGCAGTAGCAATATCCTTCTCAGAAACCACGAGAGGAATCACTTTTGTACCTGCCAACATTTCTCCTTTTTTTACAATTGTGTTGTTAGGGAGTGTAGATAGGATAATATTGGGCAGATCATTAATCTCCTCAAGAGCAGACACATTCACCTTAAACAATCCATCATAGTTAGCATGAATATTTACACGACTTTCTTTTGGTCCAACCCAGCTAGTACCTTCCCCTTTTACTGCATCACCTAGACGTACACCTGCTTCATCTTCATGAACATCATCTTCACCGAGATCGAGAATATAGATATTATCTTTCCCAACATCTAAAAGCTTTGGCACGTCTTCCTTAGTGATAATACGTCCCTTCTGAAAAAGTCTTCCTTTAAATTCTCCTTTTACAATTCTTGTGATATCATGCTGAAGAACTTTCCCTACAGCATCCTCTGTTTTGATCTTTTTAACAAGCATTTTCCCACCTCTTATCCTTTATGTATCTTGTTTATGTCCTTTTAAAAGAATCTTCTACCATCCTGTTCGTTTTGTTTTAAAAAAATTTTAATACATGCCGTATGATAGTTTAAACTATCATACGGCCTTGCCAAAATACAAAATTGCATTTACAACATTTGATCTATCCGCTAATATATTTTTTTCTTTATTCATTAAGCATTCTTTTTTTCTTTAATCGCTTTTAATACTTTTTCAGGTGTTAATGGCATTTCTGTAAATCTAACGCCAATCGCATCATATACTGCATTGAATATAGCAGGAATTGTAGGTTGAATAGGACCTTCTCCAGACTCCTTACCGCCATAAGGGGCAGATGGGTCATAGGATTCAACAATATGCGTTTCCATTTCTGGCATATCTACAGGTGTAGCCACTTTGTAATCATGGAACGATGGATTTAAGAATGTTCCCTCTGGTCCAATTTTCATTTCTTCATAAAGGGCCTGACCTAATCCCATATGAATAGAACCATGTACTTGGCCATCACAGCTCATTGGGTTAATTGGCTGTCCACAGTCAGCAGCTTCTGTAATCTTTTTCACTCTTACTCTTCCTGTTTCAAGATCAACATCCACTTCAGCAACTTGAGCACTAAATCCAAATGTAGGAGAGTGTCCAATATTACCGCCTTGTTGAACACCCTTACGTCTTGGAGGTGTAAATTGTCCTGTGCAAGTAAGAGGGCCTTTAGATTCGATGTACATACTAACAACTTCTTTCCAAGGAACACCTTTTTTCTTCTTTCTATCCACCCAATCATAAATTGAATAGAACATACCATCTTTTACTGCTACTTCATCTCCTCTACATTTAAGCATAGAAGCAGCTACAGGGAGCAATTCTTCATTTACTTTTTCAGCAGCTTTTCTAATTGCCCAGCCTGTTGCAAATGTTAAACGGCTTGCAAATGTACCTAAATCAAATGTAGATATTTCTGTATCTCTAGGAATAACCTTTACATCTTCAGTTTTAACACCAAGGGTTTCAGCAGCCATTTGTGCCATAACCGTATCTACTCCTTGACCGATATCTGTAGCACCACAGAATACAGTTACGCCATTTTCTTCGTCAATTTTGATAGTTGCTACACAATGTGGTTTATAAGATAGATACAATGTATAGGAGGTTCCAGAAATGTAATATCCACCAGATAATCCAATTCCTTTTCCATAGGGCAATTTTCCATGTTTATCAAGGAATCTTGATTTTTCAACAACTGTATCTAAGCATTTCTTATATTCTGTATGTGGAACGTACATTTGGCTCTTAGCAGTATAGCCTGATTCAACAGCATTGAGCTTTCTGATTTCATAAGGGCTCATACCGAAGTGCTCTGCAGCTTCATCTAACATCTGTTCCATTGCAAATCTAGGCTGCACACCACCTAATCCACGTTGTGCACCACAAGTTGGTTTATTGGTAAAGACACGTTTTCCATTGAATCTTACATTTGGCACCGCGTAAGGAATATGTACCATAGATGCTGTATAGAACAACACTACAATACCCCATCCAGCGTATGCGCCACCTTCCATTAAATTGTCAAAATCAACTGCTGTGATTTTTCCGTTTTTGTCAAAGCCCATCTTAAACTTCATATAGCAAGGATGACGTCCATTATTTGTTGCAAACACTTCACTTCTTTCATAGGTGATTTTTACTGGTCTACCGATTTTTCTAGAAAGAAGTGCAGAACAGAAATCAGCCTGTGATGCAACACCTTTTCCTCCAAATCCACCACCAATTAAAGGGACTGTAATTCTAATTTTATTCATAGGCATTTCCAATACCTTTGACAGTTGTTGATGGGTATAATGTGGAACTTGACAAGTTGCATACATATGAAGTTTGCCTGTATTCGGATCATAATCAGCAATTGCAGATTGTGGTTCTATAAACGCATGTGTTACATAAGAAGAATAAAATTCTTTTTCTATTACAAATTCAGATTCTTCTAATGCTTTATCTGGTTCTCCATAAACCTGTACACCTTCATGGGCAATATTATTCGGATGATTTTCATGGATGCGAAGGTCATCTCTTTTTACTGCTTCTCTAGGATCAATTAACGCTTCTAATACTTCATACTCTACGTCAATCAATTCAAGGGCTTTTTCAGCAGTTCTTTCATCTATCGCTGCAACTGCTGCAACACCTTCTCCCCAGTTACGAACCTTTCCTACTGCAAGTGCATGTTCATTTGCATTATGTGGAACGATTCCATAAGGAATTGGACAATCATCACCTGTGATCACAGCTAATACACCATCTAATTCAAGGGCTTTGCTATAATCGATCTTTTTAATATTTGCATGTGCATGTGGACTTCTCAATATTTTCCCATAAACCATTCTTGGTAGCACAAGGTCGTCTGTATATTGTACTTTTCCTGTTACCTTTGCAGATCCATCAAGACGAGGTACACTTCTACCTACCTCTGTAAACTCTCTTGTATATTCTTTATAATCGCCATACTTGTTTGCTACCTCATACATCTTACCCATTTATTTCACCTCTCCTTCTGAAACAGCCTTTGCATAAGCATCTACTGCTTCAATGATCAATTGATATCCTGTACAACGGCAAGTATTTCCTGCCAATGCATGTTTGATTTCTTCTTTCGTTGGGTTTGGATTTTGATCTACTAAAGCCTTTGAAGAAAGAAGCATTCCAGGGGTACAGAATCCGCATTGCACAGCACCGTGATCTAAGAATGCTTTTTGAAGTGGATGCAATTCACCGGTTTGAGAGTCAGCAAGCCCTTCGATCGTCGTAATTTTTTTGCCTTGACAAGCAATTGCAAGCTTTAAACATCCAAGTTGTGTCTTTCCATCGATGATAACAGTACATGCGCCACAGTCTCCCTGTCCGCATCCTTTTTTTGTTCCTGTAAGGCCTATTTCTTTTCTGATAACATCTACAAGAATGTCCATAGGCGTTACGGCTACTTCATAAATCTCATTATTAACATCTAATTTGATTAATTGTTTTTTCACTTCTTACGCCTCCTTTGCAGCTTCATATGCTTCTTTTACTATCCTACGAGCCAATGCATCAATGACTTCTCTTCTATATTCAGCTGAAGCCCTAACATCGGAAATTGGTTTTGCTTCATCTTGTGCAGCTTTACCAACATTTACAAGCAAGTCTTCTGTCAATTTCTTTCCTTGTAATAAATCTGGAATCATTTGAGATACTAAAGGCTTAAAATAGACAGATCCCATTACCACTTTTGCATCTTTAATCGTTTCACCATCTGCTGCTAATGTAATATTTGCAGCCACACTGGCAAGATCTATTTCCATTGCATCTCTTAATCCTACATAACCATACCGGCAAGCTGATTTTGCTGTTGGTTCAGGAAGAACAAATTTTGTTATCATTTCTCCTGCTTCCAAAGCAATCTTACGATTTCCAAGAATAAAATCTTCTACAGCCATTTCCTTTTCGCCATCTTTGCTACTAATAACTACTTTCCCACCATAAGCACAAAGAGATGGAACAGTATCTGCACATGGAGATGCATTACAGCAGTTTCCACCAATTGTAGCCATACATCTTACTTGGTTTGATCCAAGTTCTCCTGCAGCATATGTAAGTGCATCATACTTATTTTTTAATTCCTCTGAAAATTCAAGTGCTTCTATTGTAGTCATTGCACCGATTACAGCACCTTTTCCATCTTCACATTGGATACCTTTTAGTTCATTTATCCCACTAATATCGATGATATTATCTACTTCCAACAGCTTTTCTTTCATTTGGATGATTAAATCTGTTCCCCCTGCAAGAATCTTTGCCTTATCTCCTAATTTTGCTACCAATTCTAATGCCTCACTCTTTGTATTTGGTGCGTAGTATTCAAATTCATGTAAAATATTCAAATTAAGCTACCTCCTTTTTAATTGAGTAAATATTTATTTTAATAACATTCCAGCGATAATCTTTTGTGGGTATTCACTTACATTTTCAATGTTAAATGCCCCTCTGATATCTCTAAAATATCTTTCAATATTATGTTCTCTACTGTAACCAATACCTCCATGAATCTGTACTGCATTCATGCCAGCGTCTACACCAGCTTTCATTACATACATCTTCATAAAAGCTGCATCATAGATATAATTATCGTTTTCCTGCACGGAATTAACAGCTTTATATACAGCAAGTCTCATCATGTGAATGTTTGTTGCCATTTCAGCAAGTAGCCATTGTACTGCCTGAATTTTTCCAATGGGATTTCCAAACTGAACACGGTTTTGACAATGTGTAATAGATTCCTCTAATGCAGCCTGACCAATACCAACAGCTACTGCCCCAAAAGCAACATCTGCACGCGCCTGAATATCCTTCATAATTTTGACGCCATCTTCTTCAGCCCCTAATAAAACTGCTTTTGCATTTTTAAATTTTATTTCAGCTGTAGGGAATGCACGAAGACCTAATTTATCAACACTTCTTACAACTGTAGCCTCAGAAGCATCTACTACAAATGCGCTAACACCTTTTTGCCCTGCTTCTTCATTTGTCTGAGCAATCACTACGTATACATCCGCAACCCCACCATTGGCTACGAAGAATTTTTTACCATTTAAAAGGTATTTGTCACCATCTTTTACAGCTACTACTTTGTCAGGTCCTGATGCTAGTGCTGCATTTGGTTCAGCAAGGGCATATCCACCTAATATTTCTCCATTTGCCATAGCAGAAAGATAATTATTCTTCAATTCCACTGAACCATATTTTGCAATAGTACCTGCTGCCATCACAGCATGTGCAATTGCAATTGCAGCCGCTGCAGCATTTGCTTTCCCAAAAGCTTCAGATATCAATGCTACACTTAAATAATCAGTATCTATCCCGCCAAACTCAGTTGGAATCGTTATCCCCATGAAGTCATGAGCAGCCATTGCTTTTATTGCAACACTAGGATATTCACCCGTTCTGTCAATATCAAAAGCGATTGGCTCTAATGTGTTTTTTGCAAAGTCAGCAGCGCTTTTTTGTATCATCTGTTGTTCCTTTGTTAACTCAAATTTCATTTAAAACATCCTCCTATCTGAAACGATTTTGCAACGCTCTATTTTCTAAGCAATCCTCCACCAATAACCAATCTCTGTATTTGATTTGTCCCTTCATAAATTGAAAGTATTCTTGAATCTCTCCAGATTTTTTCAATAGCTGAATCCTTCGAATAACCATAAGTCCCCATAATATCCATAGCGTCTCTTGCCACCTGCATTGCCATATCTGTTGCAAATAATTTCGTGATTGCTGAATGATGTGAATACGGTTGCTTATTGTCTTTTAAGAAAGCCCCACGGTATACAAGCTGTCTACCTGCTTCTATCTTTGCTTCCATATCAGCTAATTTAAATGTAACAGCCTGTTGTTTTGCTAGTGGTTTTGACCCATCCATACGGTTTTTTACATATTTTACTGCTTCATCTAATGCCGCCTGAGCACCACCAATAGCCTGTGCCGCTACCATCAACCGCCCTGAGTCAAGAGTCTTCATTGCGATTTTCATTCCATCTCCTTCTGCTCCAAGCAATGAAGAAGCAGGAATTTTCATATCTTCTATTACCAACTCAACCGTTTGAGATCCTCGGATTCCCATTTTATCTTCTATCTTTCCTACACTTAGTCCCGGTGTATTTCCTGGCACTAAGAATGCACTTAAGCCCTTGTTCCCTTTTGATTGATCTGTAGATGCAAATATAACTAAGGAAGATGCTTGATCAATTGCAAATCCACCCTGTGTGATGTAGCATTTTGTTCCATTTAATATGTATTCATCACCTTTTTTTACAGCAGTTGTTGCAACAGCTCCTGCATCAGAACCTGCACCAGGTTCAGTCAAAGCAAACGCACCATATTTTCCTTCTAGAAGTGCACCAAAATGTTGTTTCTGTTGTGCTAAGGTTCCCGAGATAAGGAGTGGATAGGAACCTAAATTGTTCGCACCGAACCCAGTTGCAAGTCCTAAATCTCCTTTTGCAAGCTCCTCCATCACAATTGCACAACTCTTCGTATCTAGTTCAATTCCTCCTACTGCTTTTGGCGCAACAAGGCATACCAACCCAGTCTTATACCATGCTTTAAAAATCTCCTCTGGAACTTCACCAGAATCAATTACTTTAGAATTGGGACGAATGTATTCGTCGACAAATGAGCGAACTCTTTGTTGCAGTTCTAATTGTTCAGCCGTAAAATCAAACATAGATTCTGCCTACCTTCTTTCTTTTCTATTTTTTAGTAAATATCTTCAATCAAACATTGTTATTTTCTTGTTTTGTTTGATTGATAATTTTTAGTCAAATCCCCCCTTTTAATTTCTTTATTAGTGCAATCTCTATGCCAAAAAAAAAGCTAAGACATTGGACATGCCAATGTCTTAGCTTTTTTGATGCTATAACCATTCAAATAGCTATAAATACCTAAATATTTTGAATTTTATTTCGACTTTTCTCTTTCTTTTTCCCTAATTTTCTCCTGCTTCTAAATGATAAAACTGTTCACGTTAGTTTGCAGTTAGGTTTACATTTTAGTTTACACTTTGGTTTACACTCTAGTTTACATTTGGAGTTCCATATTAAATCATATTTTTTAAATTTTACCTAATTTTGTAAAATATTTAAAGTAAACATACTGGTTATTTTCCTCATCAAAATGTTAATTTTTTATCTCTTATAACACTCGATCTTCATTTTGTCATTTTATATTATACTTTTTAAGCTTTTTATATAATGCAGTTCGTGAAATATTTAACATTCTTGCTGTTTTAACTCGATTCTGATCACATGCTTTAAGGGCTAATAAAATGGTTTCTCTCTCTGCACAATCTTTTTTTTCACTTAAAGATTGTGTCCTTTCTCCATCTTTGACATCTACATGATGGGTTGCTACCTGTTCTTCCATTGATTCTCCTGCTATAAAATTTTTCAAAACCAATTTATCACCGAAACATGAATAGATTGCCCTTTCCACAACGTTTTGTAATTCTCTCACATTACCCGGCCAATTATAGCTCATTAAATAATTCAAAGCATCTTGAGATATTCCCGTAATCTTTGTATCCATCTGATCATTCAGCTTATGCAGCATATGATCTATCAATAAAGGGATATCTTCCCTTCGCTCTCGAAGAGGTGGCACGATAATATGTATAATATTTAACCGATAATATAAATCCATTCTAAATTGATTACTTTTTACCATGGATTTTAATGGTACATTTGAAGTAGCAATAACACGCGCATCTACTGCCATGCTTTCACTTCCACCCAGTCGTTCAATCTCTCTTTCCTGCAGCACTCGTAGCAACTTTGGCTGCATGGACATACTCATACTGTTTATCTCATCTAAAAAAATGCTCCCCAAATGTGCTTTCTCAAACTTTCCTCTTCGTCCACCTTTCTTTGCTCCAGTAAATGTACCCTCCTCATATCCGAAAAATTCTGACTCTATTAGATTTTCTGGAATAGCAGAACAATTTACCTTTATAAATGGAAATATATCTCTTAAGCTACAATTATGTATGGCATGGGCTACAAGCTCTTTTCCTGTGCCGGTTTCCCCTTCAATCAATACTGTAGAATTTGATGCACCCGCTAAATAAATCTGATCCTTCAAGCGTTTCATGGCAGGTCCCTCACCTATAATATCCTCCACCTTATATTTTGCACCGCTTCTTTCTCGTAGCTTGCCTTTTAAAGATTCAAATTCCCTTGTAATGGATTCAATCCGTTCGCTAAACAAACATGCTTGATTCATCGTTGAAAACGTAGAAAAAATAAAACAGCCGAACAATTCCTCTTTGTCAAAAATAGGCATATAAGTTATAATTGCTGGCAAATCCTTGCCCCCCTTAGTTTTAATCATTATTTCTGCAATGACAGGCTTCTGTGTTCTAAGGGCTTGTATGGCCTTGCTTCCTTCGATTAGCTCATAGGAGTATCTTCCAACAGCTTGCTCAAGAGAAATTTCAGTATCTTCTTGCCATTTTTCATTTACATATATATATCTTCCATGTTTATCCGTTGCTGCAACGATACCCATCTGTTCCAAAATCAACCTTGTCCATTTATTTGACACAACTTCCATTTGATTTCCCTCCGTTTTAAAGGTTATCGTCTATCTTTCTTACACAATTTTGTAATTTGGTTATATATTACCATATACTGTTTTTGTGTCAAGTAACCATATGCAATTCATTTGAACTTGGTTAGTAAAATGTATATAATGCATAATGCTTCACCTGATGCTTAATTGCATTAAAATCACAGAAAATAATTTGTATTTTGAGACACTAAAAAAATCCATGAAAAATTATTTCATGAATTTTTAGCATGATTATGTATTCTTTTAGCAATATCATGGCATAATTCTATCTACATCCAAATGACATCCTTTTATAAGAATATTACGAATCAATAAGTATACCATACTATTCTTTATTATTTATTAGTTGTAGAGCAAATGACCTTGAATGCTGAATTTTATCATCCGTTATAAACTCAGATTTATATCCAAAATCTCTTTCAGCAAGCATTCCAATATATCTTAATTGAGAGTGCTTACAATACCGTTTTATGCCTTCTTCGAATAAGTCGGCTCCTTTTTCTGGTCTATACCCACAAGTAGTTATGATAGCTAACTTTTTGCCATGCCAAAGCGAAGGACCTTTTTCATCACCATAATACTTATTCATTCCATACACCAAACGATCCAGCAGCGATTTCATAGGTGGTGTGCAGTACCATGAATAAATAGGTGTAGCTAAAATGATGATATCACAATCATATATTTTATGAAAAATTTCTTGCATATCATCTGCATATCGACATCCAAAAATTGTCCAGTCTTTTTGACAGTTTCGGCAAGCAGTACAAGGTTCAATATGTTTGTCATAAAGCCAAATCAAATCATACTGGACTTGATGAAGTTCAAGTACTTCAATAAACGGCTTTAATAATTTAGATGTATTGCCATTTTTTCGTGGGCTTCCCACAAGAATACAACATTTCATTTCATTAAACCTCCATTCGTTGACATATCCCTTAAATTCGATATCTTAACCTTAATGAATATCGTAATTTTTCCATTAATTATACCATAAGTCAAATTTTGTTATTGGTCAAGTATATTTTTGGCACTTTCCATGGAGAATACAACTCTTCTAAAATGAAAAGGTAGATGGCTATGATTGCCCCATACAGGTCAAAAATCATAGTCATCTACCTAAAGTTTACCTACAATATCCAGTATCTAATTATTTCAAATATACACTCCCTAGTATACAAAACCCTAGACCCTACTCCCACTCAATGGTTGAAGGTGGTTTACTAGTTATATCATAGACAATGCGATTCACATGGTCTACTTCGTTGACAATACGATTCGAAATTTTCTCTAATACCTCATAAGGGATTCTTGCCCAATCTGAAGTCATACCATCAGAGCTCGTTACGGCTCTAACAGCTACTGTGTGGCTATAGGTTCTCTCATCTCCCATAACCCCTACACTGCGGATATTAGGAAGGGCAGTGAAGTACTGCCATATTTCTCTATGGAGTCCTGCTTTTCTAATCTCTTCTCTTAAAATCGCATCAGATTCTCTTACGATGTGAAGCTTGTCCTCAGTAATTTCTCCTAGGACTCTGATAGCCAAGCCTGGTCCCGGGAAAGGTTGTCTCCATACAATCTCTTCTGGAATTTCTAACTCTTCTCCTACTTTTCGAACTTCATCCTTAAAAAGCTGTCTTAGAGGCTCTATTAATGAAAATTCCATATCCTCTGGAAGCCCTCCTACATTATGATGGCTTTTAATAACAGAGGCTGTATCTGTACCACTTTCAATCACATCAGGATATACTGTTCCCTGTACAAGATAATCAATGTTTCCTAGTTTCGAAGACTCTTCTTCAAATACACGAATAAATTCTTCTCCAATAATTTTTCTTTTTCGTTCAGGGTCTGTTACGCCTTTTAGCTTTCCTAAAAATCTTTCTTGGGCATTTACTCTGATTAAGTTCATGTGAAACTTTTCTTTAAAAATTTCTTCTACTTGATCGCCTTCATTTTTTCGCAACAATCCATGATCTACAAAAATACAAGTCAACTGATCGCCCACAGCCTTATGCACAAGCACAGCAGCCACAGAAGAATCTACTCCTCCTGATAAAGCACATAATACTTTTTTGTTGCCCACTTTTTCTTTGATCTCTTGGATTGTTTGTTCAGCAAAATTATGCATATTCCAATCTCCTGCACAGCCACATACCTGATACAGGAAGTTTTTAATCATTTCTCTTCCTTTTTCTGAATGCTCTACCTCAGGATGGAATTGTACTGCATATAATTTCTTTTCACTATTTTTCATAGCAGCTACTGGACAATTCTCCGTAGCAGCTGTAATTTCAAAACCTTCAGGAGCCACTTCTATAAAGTCTGTATGGCTCATCCAGCATTTTGAATGATCTGGAATATCTACAAAGATTCCCTCGCGATCATGGATATTCAATTCTACTCTTCCATATTCTCTAGAAGTAGCTCTGTTCACTTTACCATTAAATACTTGTGCCATCAGCTGGCCCCCATAGCAAATCCCTAATACAGGAATTTCCATTTCAAACAAACCAGGATCGCATGTAGGTGCATTTTCTGCATATACGCTGGCAGGACCGCCTGTCAAAATAATTCCCTTAGGATTTTTTTCTTTAATCTTCTCTAAAGAAGTACGATACGATACTACTTCACAATACACATTGGCTTCCCTTACTCTTCTAGCAATAAGCTGATTGTACTGTCCACCAAAATCTATAATTAGCACAAGTTCTTGATTATTCATCTTTGACCTCCCCGTTTTCATTAGTCGTTAACCACACATAATATCAAAACCTAAAACGTTCATCCCTAACGACTAACTTCTATTAATCTCTTACACTATAATTCGGTGCTTCTTTGGTAATGCTGATATCGTGAGGGTGACTCTCTATTAAACCTGCAGAAGTAATTTTTGTAAACTTGCCATTTTCTTTTAGATCTTGGATTGTTGCTGTACCACAGTAGCCCATACCTGCTTTTAAACCGCCTACCAGTTGGTATACAATATCCTTTAGACGACCTCGATAAGGAACCTTTCCTTCCACACCTTCAGGTACAAACTTTTTCGCATCTTCTTGAAAATATCTATCCCTACTACCAGAAGCCATGGCAGCTGTGGAACCCATTCCACGGTACAATTTAAAACTTCTTCCTTTGTAAATCACTGTTTCTCCAGGGCTTTCTTCCGTTCCTGCAAATAATGATCCGATCATACACACATCTGCCCCAGCAGCAATAGCCTTTGGAATATCTCCAGAGTATTTAATACCTCCATCAGCAATGATAGGAATGTCGTATTCCTTTGCTACCTGTGCACAATCATATACCGCAGTGATTTGTGGCACCCCAATCCCCGCAACCACTCTAGTGGTACAGATAGAGCCCGGTCCAATTCCTACTTTTACAGCATCTGCTCCAGCTTCAATTAAATCTTTTGTCGCTTCTGTCGTCGCAACATTTCCTGCAATAACCTGGACATCTGGATAAGTAGCTTTCATTTTCTTTACTGCATCTAATACGCCTTGGGAATGTCCATGTGCTGTATCAATGGTAATTACATCTACGCCTGCTTTGATTAAGGCAGTTGCTCTTTCCATCATATCTGTTGTAATTCCAATCGCCGCTCCTACCAACAATCTTCCGCGCCCATCCTTTGCAGAGTTTGGATATTGAATGGCCTTTTCAATATCTTTAATGGTAATGAGTCCTTTTAAATATCCCTCATCATCTATAATCGGTAGTTTTTCAATCTTTCTGCTTTTAAGAATTTTCTCTGCTTCTTCCATAGAAATGCCTTCTTTAGCTGTAACAAGATTATCCTTCGTCATGGCATCTTTAATTTTCTTATTTACATCATTTTCAAATCGTATGTCCCTATTGGTTAATATTCCTACTAATTTTTTATTTTCATCAGTAATCGGTACACCTGAAATATGGTATCTTTCCATTAGTTCTAAAGCATCGCCGATCACGTGGTCTGGTGACAAATAAAAAGGGTCTACAATTACGCCGTGTTCACTTCTCTTTACCTTGTCCACTTCTAATGCTTGACTTTCTATGGACATATTTTTATGAATAATTCCTATTCCACCTTCTCTTGCCATGGCAATAGCTAACTTTGCCTCCGTAACAGTATCCATTCCTGCACTCATTAAAGGAATATTTAATTTGATTTTTTTCGTTAATCTTGTTTTGGTATCTACATCCTTTGGAAGCACATTTGATTTTTGTGGTATTAACAACACATCATCGAAGGTTAACCCCTCTTTTATTAATTTACCTTCCATAGTCCCCTTCCTTTCTATCTTTTGATTATTTACTTAATTTTCGCTGTCTAGCTCTACTAAAAGAGCTCACTGTGAACATAGTTTTTCCTATTCATTGCAAAAAATCCACGTAATCATTTCTTGAGTGAAATTATTACATGGATTTTATTTTCTGCCTTTATTCTGACATCTATGTGTAATAATCCCACCCATAGCAAGATCATTTACGGTGATCTCGTAGAGACATTCAAGCCTTATTCTTGAACATATATGAGCGTAGATATTATTTGATTTTCTCTATAAAGTATCAGATATATAGCCCTCTGTCAATATCCATTAAGGAAAATTAATATATTCGGAATATTATTGCGATATATCACAAAATTTCATATACCCAATCTGAAAATTTAAGTACTCTTTTTCTAGTTTATCTAAATCTTCTACTTTATTCAACAAAATTTATACAAAATAATAAAGTGCCCCCAGGACACTTTATTAGTCTTTGATTTCATTTTCTAATTGGTTTTTCATATCATCCGGTGGAATGGCTCCCGTATCTTCTCCATAAAGTACATTTTCTGGCATTTCACTCAAAATTTTGCTATTTGAGGCTGCTTTTTTATTATTCTTACGTCCAAACAATTTGTTCATAAAACCATTCATGTCTGATCCCTCCTCGTTTAAAAGATCATTGTAGAAATAAGTTCTATCCATCTTTTACTGCGTTTTCTTTATTTTTACCTATATCAATATACTTATGAGTGTATTTATTTGGTATTTTGTATAAAAATAGTAATTTTATTCCATGTTGTATTCTGCCAAGGTTTTAATTTTTATGTTTTTTTCTATTTTTTTGTATCAATATGTTTTTTTTACATGCTATATCTTTGATCAAAATTCAAATACTAATTTTGTTAGACTCACCCAATAACAATCATGGCATAAAAGGAGGAATCGTCATGCAATTTAGTGGAAAACCTCAATTAGATGCACCGAATTTAAAAGTTTTAGAAGATCAATTGAACTATGAATCAATGATGAACAAAAAGTGCAGTCAATATGCACAATATTGTACAGATCCACAGTTGAAAAATATTTGTCAGCAAGCTGCTCAAAAACATAATCAAAATTTTAATAACTTATTAGACTATTTAAATGCTCATCAATAATTCTTTCTTTTAAAAAAGTATACAATACTGTGTTTTTATAAGAGTTTTATTACATTTTATAAATCCTTTTACAAAACAAGGAGGTATATATTCATGACCCATCAAGCTAGCTTTACAGAAAAAGAATTAATGAATGATTTATTGATGTCAGAAAAACAAGTTTCTTCTGCTTATACCACAGGAATTACAGAGTCATCCTGCGCAAATTTAAGAAATATCTTAACACAATGTGAAAAAAATACATTATCCAATCAAGAATCTTTCTTCAATGCCATGAATCAACGGGGATGGTATCAAATTAAAAAAGCTTCTAGCCAAGATGTTCAATCAGCAAAAACCAAATATCAGCAGATACAAAATGAATTGAAATAAAACAGCAACAGAGAGTGGATTATCACTCTCTATTTTTATAAAAAATAAATATTTACATAATTTTCTGAATACTTTTTGATATTTGGGGTATCTTTTTATTAATAAGCTATGCATTTCAATGAAAAGTCTCCCATGGAAAGGAGTTGCTACAATGTATAGTATTATGGCTACTTTTAAAAGCATGAAAGACTTGAAACGTTGTATAAAAAGTTTGAGAACACATCCTAGTACAAAAGGCCGGATGTTGATTCTGCCTCCGAAATACGCTGAAAATCCTGAAAAGCAAATATCTAGTGTTTTGATTAAAAGATCTATAGAAATTGCTTCTTCTGGATTAGAAGACATCCGATTCGGTGTTTTCACAGGTTTTATCATTGGTGCTTTGTCAGCTTTTGCCGCAGTTTACTTTCATATCATTCTACATCATTTGTCCACTCTTTCTTTAATTGGTGGAATGGCCATCATTTTTTATGGGGGTGCTGCAGGTGCACTAATGGGTTTTTTAATTCATACCCTTTTAACCAAATATGTATGGCATAAAAATCAAGAAGAAGCTGTATTGTTTCTTCAAAAACTGGATGATGAAACAAAAGAAATTGTCATTCAAAATTTGGAACGCTATCATGCCGATAAAGTTGATATCTATTAAATTAAAAGAGGAAAGGGTTTCTGCTCTCCAAAATGTTGATAAACCCGTACTGCATATCAGATTACAGTGCGGGTTTTCATCATGAATATTATAAAGGCCTTTAATTAAAAAGTCTGTAAAAATTTCCTCCTCTGGACTGGAAGACGTTCGACTTACTGTTTTTACATGCTTTATAATCGATACTCTCTCAGCTTTTTCTCCAATTTACTTTCATGCAATACATTTTTTTAGAAATTTTTAGACCTACTATTTTGATATTTATACTTAGTATTCTCTTCTTGTGCTATACTTTTATATTAAGCCTACCATGCAGCTATCGTACCGTCTGTTCTAGGCTCAGTACCACCAATCAACACATTTTCATCCGTTCTCCATATGATTTGCCCTCTTCCAAAGGTCAGCGAATCTACCTGTGGTACTATCTCATGCCCCATTCTAATCAATTCTTGGGCTAAGCTATTAGAAAAAATAGGCTCTATATGAATTGTCTTATCCTTTATCCATTGCCATCTAGGGGCATCCAATGCATCTTGAGGATTCATCTTAAAATCAACTGTGTTCATGATCATTTGAACATGTCCTTGTGGCTGCATGAATCCTCCCATGACACCAAACGGCCCTATGGCTTTGTTCTCTTTCGTTAAAAAACCTGGTATGATCGTATGATATGACTTTTTCCCTGGCGCTAAACAATTATCCTGATTCGGGTCTAGTTTAAAATTATTTCCACGGTTATGCAATGCGATTCCTGTACCTGGAACTACCAATCCCGACCCAAATCCCATATAATTACTCTGAATAAAAGACACCATATTTCCATTGCTATCAGCCGTGGCTAAGTACACAGTCCCTCCTTTATCAGGTTCACCTGCTTCTGGAACAATAGCCTTATCTACAATAAGTTTTCTTCTGTTTTCTGCATATGAATCTGATAATAGGTCTTCAATTTGCACTTTCATACTTTGGAGATCTGCCACATATTTTAATCCATCCATATAGGCTAATTTCATGGCCTCCATCTGAATATGATGAGTATAGGCAGTATCTCGCTGCGTAAATTCAAATCCCTTTAATATATTTAATGCCATTAATGCCACTATTCCATGCCCATTAGGTGGAATTTCCCAAACATCATATCCTCTGTAATTTATATGAATTGGTTCAACCCACTGTGGTTGGTAATCTTCCAAATCCTCTCTTTTTAAAAATCCCCCATATTTTCTTGAAAATTGATCTATTTTTTCTGCAAGTGTACCCCTATAAAAAGCCTCTGCCTTTGTCTCAGCGATAAGTCTCAATGTCTCCCCATGACCATGGGATTTCCATATTTCTCCTATTCTTGGTGCCCTTCCCTTGGGTGCGAAGGTTTCAAACCAGTACCTAAACTCATCCCCTTTTAGATTTTCTTTAAAGGTATGATAGGCCTTGTTCCACAACTTCACTAAATTAGGAGTTAGTGGGTATCCCTTTTGGGCATATTCTATAGCTGGGGCTAGTACCTCTGTCAATGGCAATTTGCCAAATCGTTTTGACAATTCTGCCCAAGCAGCAGGGGCCCCTGGTACATTTACAGGAGTCCAACCATACTTTGGCATTTCATTATATCCTGCTTTTTTAACCTCCTCAATGGATATAGATTTCGGCGCAGGCCCGCTGGCATTTAGTCCATGAAGCTTGTCATTAAACCACACCAGCGCAAAAGCATCGCCACCGATGCCATTTGATGTAGGCTCTACAACGGTAAGACATGCCGCTGTAGCAATAGCAGCATCCACTGCATTGCCGCCTTTTTTTAATATGTCTAACCCCGCTTGTGCTGCCAATGGCTGCGAGGTGGCAACCATACCATTTTTTGCATATACTGCATTTCTTCTAGATGGATAATTGTATTTTAAACCATCAAACTTCATCTCATATTCCTCCTATACTAGTTTTCCTCCAACAAATGTCATGTCTACTTTTACATCTTTTATTTTATCTGGATGAATTTCATATATATTCTCCGATAGCACAACCATATCCGCCTGTTTTCCTACCTCAATGGATCCTTTCATGTGCTCTTCGAAAGATGTATATGCTGCTCCTAAGGTATATCCATATACAGCTTCATCTACAGTAAGCTTTTGTTCTGGCAGCCACCCATTTTCTGGATACCCATTTAAATCTTTTCTAGTCACAGCCGAATAAATACCCTCTATCACATTTAATGTTTCTACAGGGCAATCAGACCCATTAACCAAATGGATTCCTTCATCATACATCCTTCTCCAGTTGTAGGTAGCCCCTACCCTATCTTTTCCTATCCTATCCTCTACAATATGCAAATCATAATTTAAGAAAATAGGCTGTATATAAGCAATCATACTCAGTTCTTTAAATTTATTCAACAGCTTTTTATCAGTAATCTGACAATGGATCAATCCATGTCTTGTATCTTTTCTAGGGTTGTCTTTGTAGGCTTTCTCGAAACTATCAAAGCACATATACATAGCTCCATCGCCAATACAATGTATGGCAATCTGCATTCCCAAGTCATGGGCTTTTTTAACCATTTTATCTAGTTCTTCTTGGTTATATACAGAAATACCTTTAGTAGTAGGATCATCTGAATAAGGTTTGGAAAGATAGGCAGTTCTAGCTCCCAATGAACCATCTGTCATAAATTTATATGGACCAATTTTGAAGAATTCGTCACCACTTCCTGTTTTATAGCCTAGATGATAAAATTTTTCGATGCTATCAAAATCTAAAATCATGCACTGTTCATATACTCTGATCGGTAATAGTTTATCTTCTCTTAGTTCTTCATAGGCCTTTAATATATTCATGTAGTTTTGACCTGGACCTACCTTTATATCATTTGTTTGTACTGATGTAATTCCATTTTTAATGGCATTCTTTGCTCCATCCAATATAATCTTTTTTATTTCTTCAACAGTTGGCTCAGGAATCTTCTCTACTATGAGTTTTCTAGCATTTTCTCTAAAAATTCCTAAAGGTTCTCCATTGTTATCTACGTCAAAATGCCCACCTTCTATTTGCTTCGTAGTTCGGTGTATACCAGCAAGCTCCAGTGCTTTGCTATTTACCACAACGATATGACTACATCCTCTAGTAATACATATGGGTATTGACTTTGATACTCTATCTAAGTCATATCTGTTTGGAAATCTTTTTTCCTTAAAATTATCTTGATTCCATCCATATCCTTTTAGCCACTGATTTGAAGTAATTCCTTTCATTTTTATAAATTCAGTAATCCTATCTATCAACTCATCAATGCTTTTTACATCTCTTAAATTGACCATCTGTAAAGTATTACCATAAGGGTATAGATGCATATGGCTATCAATAAATCCAGGTAGTAAAAGCTTACCCTCTAAATCTATTATTTCAGTTGTATTATCTATATACCTTTTTATTCCTTCGCGATCTCCAACATATACGAATTTTCCATTTTTTACAACCAATGCTTCTGTCCTTGGTTTGCTGGTATCCATAGTAACAATATGTCCATTTGTTATAGCTAAATTCAATTCCTATTCCCCCTATATCTATATCCTCTCTATCAATTATGGACCTTCACTGTTTTGTTTTTTTGGTCTTCATAAAATATACAAAACTCGGGGTCTACTTGCCCTATTCCTAAATATCTAGCTTTATAGTCTTTAAGCAGCTGAAAATATTTTCCGCTTAACAACAAGATAACTAGAACGTTCACAAAAGTAGGCAAAGCTGATGCAATATCTGCAAAATACCACATATATCCCGTAGGAATACCAACAGTTACTGCAATAAATACCATCGTTATACCTGGTACCATATAAAACCTTTTAAAAAACGTTAATACTTTTATTTTCATTGCAACATTCTTTCTAAATAAGTGTCTAAGTACCATTTCCAAATATGTATACCATCCAGTTCCTGTGGTTAGTCCAAACAAAAATATGCCAATTGTCATAACAATCCTGCCAACATAACCCAATTCCGATTCAAAGGCATTTAACGTTAATGTAGCTCCACTGGCACCACTTTGCCACGCTCCTGTTACGATGATAATAAGTGCTGTTACTGTACTAACAATAATGGTATCAACAAATACCTCAAAAGATCCCCACAAACCTTGTTTCACAGGATGATCAACCCTTGCAGTGGAATGAATAAGTGGTGATGAACCCCAACCTGCTTCATTACTATACACCGAACGAGCAATTCCTATTCTAATAACCTTTGCAAAGGCAGCTCCTGCAAATCCACCTGCTGCAGCAGTTCCATTAAAAGCACCTGAAATAATCAAGGCAAAGCTTTCTGGTATAGTTGAAGCATTTTTAAATATTATGAATAGCCCTCCTAATACATAGCATAGACACATAAACGGCACAACTTTGCTAGCAATTTTACCTACTCCAGCAATTCCTTTCCAAATGATTATGTAAGTGAATCCTACATAAGTTACGGCTACTGCCAGTATAGGTATATTGAACGTACCTGAAATCGCTTCTGAAATCGTATAAGTTTGCATAGGTGCTAAGAAAGGTAATAGCATTCCCAAGGTGAATAGCGTCGATAATATGGACCATCCTTTAATGCCTTTTTCTTCTCCAAGTCCTCTTTCCATATAGTAAGGAGCGCCTCCATAAGGATTCCCTTGCTCATCCTTCATACGATAGTGTACTGCTAGTGTTACCTCAACATTCTTTATAAGTATACCTAATAGTGCACATAACCACATCCAAAACACTGACCCTGGTCCACCGACAGCAATGGCAGTGGCTACACCACCAATATTACCAACTCCTACGGAACCTCCTATTGCCGTACTCACGGCTTCAAAGGATGATAAGAGCCCCTCTCCTTTTTCATCATCTTTTTTTGTAAGTTTTCCAAAAGTTTGCTTCATAATATGTCCAAAGTACCTAAATTGGAAAAAACCTGTCGCAAAAGTAAAAAACATACCAGTAAATAGGATAATAACCAGTAGTGGAGTTCCCCACATAAATTTTGAAATCGCTTCCAAGGCTTTTGCCATACTATTATTCCCCCAATATTATATTATTTTTTTATTAAAAATAACTTAACTAAATTTATATTTTATCTCCTTTCCTTTTATTCGATGCTTAAAAACCTTAAAGCTCCATCTGAATTAAGTTTCACTTTATCTATTTTGTTAAGTTATTAATAATCACTTTCATAATAATACAAATATTGCTTGTTCTTTCTATAAATTTTACAAAAGTAATGTACTGCATTGCTTTTAGTTTAATATTTCCAATATTCTATATTCAATAATTAAATTCCTTCTTTCGTTTTGTATTATTTTTATATCTAAATTCTAAATTATGTTTACATATTGATCATATATATTTACATAAAATAACATAATGTTGGCTTTTTTTATGGATATTTTCTATATTTTAGGGTCAGACTGTTGAATTATAAGGGAAAGAAGGATATGAAAAAACAGCAAAATTTTTTATTAAAAATAAGTAATATTACAAATTTTTTTTCAAAACAGCTCTAATTTCTTAAGAATACAGTACCTTAGAATTAGCCTATAAAATAAACTAACCTACTTTTCCCTAGGCCTAATACGAACAAAATAGGAATAGATAGCAACCTAGGTTGCTATCTATTCCTATAATCGTTTTGCTATATTGATTTATGTTTTTGTATTACATCATTCCTGGCATTCCGCCGCCCATTGGAGGCATTCCGCCACCTTCATTTTCTTCTTTGATATCTACTACAGCAGCTTCTGTTGTTAACAACATTGCTGATACAGATGCCGCATTTTGTAGTGCTGAACGTGTAACCTTTGTTGGATCTACGATACCAGCTTCAATCATATTCACATATTTTTGATTTAATGCATCAAATCCTACGCCTACTTCGCTATTTCTTACTTTTTCAACGATAACAGAACCTTCTAATCCTGCATTTGCAGCAATTTGTCTCATTGGTTCTTCTAAAGCACGTCTGATAATCATTGCACCTGTTTTTTCATCTCCATCTAATGTATCTAGCAATTTCTCTACAGCAGGAATAGCATTAATTAAAGCAATTCCACCACCTGCTACTATACCTTCTTCTACAGCTGCTCTTGTAGCATTTAATGCATCTTCAATTCTTAGTTTTCTTTCTTTTAATTCTGTTTCTGTTGCAGCACCTACTTCAATTACCGCAACCCCACCAGAAAGTTTTGCAAGTCTTTCTTGTAGTTTTTCTTTGTCAAAGTCTGAAGTTGTTTCTTCAATTTGTGCTTTTATTTGTCTTACACGATCTTGAATTGCTTGTGCTTCTCCAGCTCCATCAATGATGGTTGTATTATCTTTGTCAATTTTTACAGAGTTCGCACGACCTAGCATATCAAGTGTAACTGTTTTAATATCTAATCCTAATTCTTCAGAGATCACTGTGCCACCCGTTAGAATAGCAATATCTTGAAGCATTGCTTTTCTTCTATCTCCAAAGCCTGGTGCCTTCACAGCA
The DNA here is from genome assembly GCA_038396625.1 of Clostridiaceae bacterium 35-E11. Taxonomy (GTDB): domain Bacteria; phylum Bacillota; class Clostridia; order Peptostreptococcales; family Thermotaleaceae. The sequence goes on along the minus strand of CP121688.1, from coordinate 821,516 downwards.
ACACATTCAAATGTTCCTCTTAGTTTATTTACAACCAATGTAGCTAATGCTTCTCCTTCTAAATCTTCAGCAATGATTAATAGTTTCTTGCCTTGTTGTACAATTTGCTCTAAGATTGGTAGTAGCTCTTGGATATTAGAAATCTTTTTATCTGTAATTAAAATATATGGATTTTCAAGTACTGCTTCCATTTTTTCAGCATCTGTTACCATGTAAGGTGATACATATCCTCTATCAAACTGCATACCTTCCACTACTTCTAAAGTAGTACCCATAGATTTAGATTCTTCAACAGTGATAACCCCATCTTTCCCTACTTTTTCCATTGCTTCTGCAATTAAATTTCCGATTGTTTCATCTGCTGCAGAGATTGATGCTACTTGTGCAATAGCTTCTTTGCTTTCGATTGTTTTAGAGATTTTTTTGATTTCTTCTACTGCCACATCTACAGAACTTTGGATCCCTTTTTTAAGAATCATTGGATTTGCGCCTGCTGCCACATTTTTTAATCCCTCTCTAATGATCGCTTGCGCTAATAATGTAGCTGTTGTTGTACCATCTCCTGCCACATCGTTTGTTTTTGTTGCTACTTCTTTTACAAGTTGTGCACCCATATTTTCATAGGCATCTTCTAATTCGATTTCTCTTGCAATGGTAACACCATCATTTGTAATAAGGGGTGAACCAAACTTTTTATCTAAGATCACATTTCTTCCTTTTGGTCCTAATGTTACTTTTACTGTATCAGCTAGTTTATTTACACCTGCTTCTAATTTACGGCGTGCTTGTTCACTGAATTGAATTTCCTTTGCCATTACTATTACCTCCTCAAATTATGTATTGAATGTAAATTGTTCATCATGGGATAAGATAAGCATTGAGTATCTATAGACCCAAAATGCTTATCCTTAGCCAAACATCTACCTTATATCGTCTTTTTCTACTCAACCGTTGCTAAAATATCATTTTGCTTTAAAATAGTATACTCTACACCATCATATTTTACTTCTGTACCTGCATATTTAGAGAAAATTACCTTGTCTCCTACTTTCACTTCCATTTTGATCTCTTTTCCATCAACAATACCACCTGGTCCTACTGCAACAACCTCGGCCATTTGTGGCTGCTCCTTAGCTTGACCTGGTAATACAATACCGCTTTTTGTTTTCTCTTCAGCTTCTAATTTCTTAATTACAACTCTGTCACCTAATGGTTTAATGTTCATCATAAAACCTCCTTGTATATATGTATTTGATTTTTAACTTTTCACATTATTAGCACTCACTAGTGTTGAGTGCTAATTATAATTTAATATAACTATATTCATTAAGCAAATCTTATTTTTGGTGATTATTCCTGCTTACAGGTAATTATAGTCTATTATTGAATATTTTATAACTTTTTTCAAAGAAAACGCTGTATTTCTTTATATATTTCCTGTTTTTAAATAAAATATCTCAATTATAGATAAATGGTTATCAAAATAAGTCCTTACAACTAAGTAGAATCAAAAACAAAAGAGAACTCTTTTTAAAAGAATTCTCTTTTATATAATTACTGACCTAACGTCTCCATTTATGCTATGGCATTCTTTTTTCCCTTTGCTCTCTGCACAAAAATCCCTATCGCTAAAATTACCACACCAATTAAATTTAGTTTAAAATCTGTTGTTACCAAAAGAATACCACCTACGCAGAAAGCAATTCGATCAATGATTGACATACTATGCTTTAGATAGCCTGTTAAAGCCGCTGCAACACATACAATTCCAATCAATGCCGTAATAACGATGAAAATAATATTTACAAAGGTTACATCAATGAGTAACATTTGAGGGCTATATACAAAAATATAAGGGATCAAGAAAGCTGCAATAGCTAATCTAGCCGCTTGTACACCTGTTCTCATAGGTTCTGATTTTGCCACACCAGAAGCCGCAACAGCTGCAAGACATACGGGTGGTGTTACGTCTGCAATAATTCCAAAGTAAAAAGCAAACATATGGGCAGCTAATACTGGAACGTCCAACAATACCAATGCTGGTGCTGCAATGGTAGAGGTAATAACGTAGTTTGCTGTAGTTGGTACACCAATACCCAAGATTAAAGAAGTTACCATGGTGAAAAATAATGTTAATAGAAGTTTTCCATTTGCAATACTCACTAGTATAGAACCCATTTTTAATCCTAATCCTGTTTGGGTAACAACACCTATAATAATTCCTGCACAAGCACAGGCTGCAACTACCGTTAGTGCTGTTCTAGCTCCTTTTTCAAGACCATCAACAATATCTTTAAAACTTAGCCTGGTTTCTTTTTTAATTGCAGCACATAAAATCGATGTAACAATTGCACCTAAGGCTGCACGGATAGGCGTATATCCTGCTACTAATAAATAGATTACAATAATAATAGGAATGAGAAGATGCCCTCTTTCCTTCATAATGTTTACGAATTTAGGAAGCTTGTCCTTCGGCAATCCCTCTAACCCCAACTTCTTTGCTTCAAAATGTACCCCTGCAAAAACACCAAAATAATATAGCAAAGCTGGGATACATGCCGCAGTAATTACTTTTACATAAGGTGTATTGGTAAACTCAGCCATCAAAAACGCTGCTGCACCCATAATAGGAGGCATCAACTGTCCACCTGTAGAAGCTGTAGCTTCAACTGCTCCAGCAAATTCGCCCTTATACCCTAGCTTTTTCATCATAGGTATGGTAAAACTTCCTGTTCCTACTACATTGGCAACAGAACTTCCAGTAAGCGTACCCATACATCCACTAGAAATTACCGCAACCTTTGCTGGCCCTCCTGCTGCAAAACCAGCCAGAGCATTCGCTGCATCTATAAAGAATTCTCCCATACCCGTTTTTTCCAAATAAGCGCCAAAGAGCAAAAACATAAAAATAAAGGTAGATGAAACACCAATCGGTATTCCGAATATGCCTTCTGTAGTAAAGAATAATTGCTGAACCAGATTCTCCATATCAACACCTCGATGAGCTAGTTTTCCAGGAATATGTGGTCCAACAAGTGCATAGCCAATAAATAAAAGTGCAATAATTACCATCGGCCATCCAATCACTCGTCTCGCTGCTTCCAACACCAAAGCAATAGCAATTAATCCAACAATCATATCCGTTGTGGTTACCCTGCCAGCTCTCAATACCAAATCTTTATAAAATACAAATACATACATACATACTGCTGCTGCTATAATAGCTAACACAATATCTACAGGATGCATTTTCTCTCTTGACCAACTTTTTCTAGATGGATACAAAAGATACACCAAACTCAATCCAAAAGCCAAGTGTACAGATCTTTGCAGCATCGCATCTAGTACTCCAAAAATTCCTGTATACAATTGAAATAAGGTGAAACATATTAATATAGCTGATATGATTTTTGCTCCAAAACCTTTTAGTTCACGAAAATCCGAACCTTTATCATATTTTTTTAGAATATCTTTTGTATCCTCTACTTTTATTTCCCCTGACGCATCAGCATTTAACCGTCTATTTTCTTCCATGTTTTATCTCCTTTCGCAGCATCTGATCTTGTCACTACTACGCCAAATCTATAATGCTTTACAGCGCATTTTGTTCTATACAAAATGCAAAGAGATCCTCAAATCTCTTTGCATTGAAAGAGATTTGAGAATACATCTTCTTTTAAAAGAGTTTGTAAAACCTTTTTCCTAATTTAAACCCCCATCTATCCACTGCATAGACCTCTATTAAGTCATCCTCTTTCGCTACTAATTCCACAAGCTTGTAACGTTCTTCTCCTATACCCACCCAATGATCTGGGATGGAGGATACACGCATCTTAATAGAAGGAAAAGGTCTTTCTATATTTAATAGAAACTTGTCACCCTTTATTTCAAAATCCCATTCTTCTTGTGAATAGGGAAGTCCTACACCAAAGGATTCATAGATGGTTTTGTAAAGCATTAATGTATTGTCACTCTCTACCCGGAAAAATTCTTCTGCTGGTGTTAACAAGACAGAATGAATATATCCCAAACTAAAAGTTTTCTCTGGAAGAAAAAACTCATTCTTTTTATGTGTATCAAGGTCTTCTATAATCAACAACTTTTCATGGGTTACAAAATTTGTTAGTACTAGCATGATAAGTAAGATCCCTAGCATCCATATCTTCTTACCTAAAACGCCTTGCTTTTTAAGATTCCACAATGGTTTTAAATCCCCTTATTTTGATAAGCCTTCTTCGTTAAAGTATTTTTCAGCTCCTGGATGTAGTGTAATAGACATTCCTTCTAAACCTGTTTCTTTTGTGATGTTTTTACCCACATTGTGAGCAGCTACTACTCTATCATGATTGTCATAGATAGCTTTTACCAACTGATATGCTAGATCTTCACTCATATCTGCATTTACAGCTAGCATTGCTTTCACTGTTAAAGTCTGTACATCCTCTGTTTGCCCATTATATGTATTTGCAGGAATTGTAAACTTTGTAAAGAATCCATATTGACCTAATAATTTATCTGCAACTTCACCATCTACAGGCACTACGAATACATCACGTTGTGCACCAAGGTCTTGAATCGCAGCTGTAGGAATTCCTGCAGTAAGGAAAGCTACATCTACTTGCTTATCCTTCAATCCCGCAGACGCCTCTGCAAAGGAAAGGAATTTTGCATTGATGTCTTTTTCAAAATCCAAACCAGCTGCTGCAATAATTTGTCTTGCATTTGCTTCTACGCCACTACCAATTGCGCCAACCGCAACGTTTTTACCTTTCAAATCCATTACTGATTTAATATTAGGATCTGTAGTAATAATTTGAAGTGGTTCACTATACATCGTTGTTAATCCTCTTATATCTGCATACTTGCCATCTTTAAACATTTCTTCTCCATTTTCTGTATACCAAGCGATATCATTTTGTACAATAACGACTTCAACTTTTTTATCTTTTAGCAAGTTGATATTTGCTACAGAAGCTCCTGTACTTTGTGCTGTAGCATTAATACCTTCAATATTGTTATTCCATATTTCTGCAAAAGCACCACCTAATGGGAAGTAAGTTCCTGCTGTTCCACCTGTTCCTATATTTACAAATACTTGTTCAGCTGCTTGCTCCGCCTCTTCAGCACCTGTATCCACTGGCTCTTCATTACTACTGCTACATCCAGCCAACAGTCCAAAAACCATCACAAATACAGTGAGTAACGCTAACAATTTAAATTTTCTTTTCATTATTTTCTCCCCCTTAAATTTTGGTCTTTTCATTTTACGTAAAACCGTTCCCTTTACTAGTATGCATCCACCCCCTTTCCTGCGTTATAAATAAAAAAAAGAAAAAATTAAATATTTATAAAGACTCTTTTTTCCATAACACCCTCTTAAAAGATTCTCCTCTAACGCTAGATTTTTTGTTTTTTAATATTTATTCAAATTTACAAAACTATGATTCCTTAATCGTTTTAACGATATTTATCTAAAAATTCTAAAATGGTAATATATTACTTATAAATATGATTATACCATATTTGTCCTTTTTTTTACATTATTAAATCAAATATAATTTGTAAAATAATTTCATATTTTTCTCATATTATCTTTATTACTCGTGTTTACAAACTTTTTTATATATATTGGGGCATGCTATTTCCATATTATATTTCACATGCAAGTTTTTTGGTTTTTGAATGTTTTTTTTTGATCTATTCATTTGTTAGAAAATTATATTTGCTCATCTATTTTTTGATGGTACAATCATACAAACGTCGGCTTTTTAAAAAAACCGACGTTTGTATGATTGTACCTCTATGGATTGATTTAATTTTATGATTTACATGTTTTGGAAACAGCCATTAATATATTCTGATAATCTTCCTTCGTATCTACATCTATATTATACATCGAATCATTAAACCTTATATAACTTACCTCATCCTTGTTTTGCAGAATAATATCTCTCGCACCCTTGTCACCCTTTACATTGAAAAGTGTTTCTCTCCATTTTGCATGAAACAATACAGGGTTTCCCCTTACACCTTTATAAAGGGGAACGACAATAGAAGCTTTTCTTTCATAAAACGTATCAATAATTTTGTTAATAACCTTGCTGTCTATTAGGGGTTGATCTCCCAATATAAACATAATTCCATCCATTCCATCTGGCATCATTTCTATCCCTTTTTTTACAGAGGTACTTTGTCCTTTTTGGTATTCTGAGTTTCTTTTACAGGCAATCTCTTTTTCTATTGCAATCTTTTCCCATCGATCATCCTGATTTCCATAGATGAGGAGAATACAGTCTACTTTTGACGCCTTTATATGATCAATCACTTCTTCGATGATGGTATGTCTCTTAAAAGGTAGAAAAAGCTTTTGTCTCCCCATTCTCTGTGACATGCCTGCAGCAAGAATCACAGCACCGATCATGATACCACCTCTCTTCGGTTTTAGTATATTGCTAACACCTGCTCCTCTCCCAACATATCGCATAATAAAATCTTCTCAATGCTTCCTTTGTCTTTCTTTCTTACTTTACATGCAATTTGTTTTGCCCATCTATAGCTTTCTTGGCCATTCACTTTATTGATCAGTAAAAATATCCTAGTTCCCAAGGGAATACCCTTCATACATCCATCGGGATCCGTCACCAAAGTAGCAATGGCGTCACTAGTTAAAACATTTCCTACAGGTATTTGCGTAATTCTAGAAACGATATGGGATCTATGGACATTTTCCTCATTTAATAGAGCACCACAAGCATCTATACCTATCACGACAAGCACAATTGTGGACAATGTAGGAATCACAGGTTCATATGCCGCTGGTGCTTTTAATGGTTTTCTCTTTGCACCATCCGCTTCAACAATCATATAGTCAAAATATTTCGCCATATAGATTTGATCCATCTCTTTGCCATCGATTCCTTTTACTTTGTATCCTAGAGGTACTATGTGCTTTCCAAAACCAATAATTTCATTGCTATGGCGTTGTTGCGAAAGTATTCGCTGTAGTTTTTCTTGGTCTCCTTCTATAAAAAATCTATTTACTTGGTTTTTCTCAGGATAAAAGATAAAAGTTGTTGTAGATACTGCTACTGTTTTCTCTTGTTCTCTTAGACTTCTAGCTAATGCATACATCGTTGTAGTCTTTCCCCCTGCTCCGATAAGGGAAATCATCTCTCTCTTATTGGCACTTAATACTTCCAATAATTTCATCCTTTTATATCTCCAATCTTTTTACTTCCCTAGGGGACAAACTGGAAAATGACAAAACTCACAATTGAGACACAAACCTCCATGTCCAAGTGATGCAATCTCTTTTTTAGATAAAACTTCTCCTGCCAACACCCTTGGAAATACCAAGTCTAACACTGTAATTTTATGATACATACCACAAGCGGGGACCCCTAATATAGTCGCTTTATCGTTGTATGCTAACATCAGCATAGCCCCAGGTAATACAGGAGAACCATAGGTGATAACTTCACTGCAAATCTTTCTAATAGCTACAGGTGTAACATCATCGGCATCTACAGACATACCTCCTGAAGTAAGAACAACTTTTGCTCCTTGGTCAATCATCCTCTGGATTGCTTCTTCAATTTTTTCTACATCATCTGGAGCGCATTGCATTCCTATAATTTTTCCCCCATAGTGATGTACCTTTTCTTCCAACACAGGTCCAAATCTATCCGTGATTCTTCCTTTATAGACTTCTGTTCCTGTTACAACAATCCCAACCTTCATAGGTTGCAGCGCTTTTACAGAAACTACTTTATTCAGCTTATCACAAATATTTTCTACACTTTCTATACTGCTTTTTTGTATTGTAAGAGGAATGATTCTTGTTCCTGCTACGGTTTGTCCTTCTTTCACTAAAGAGTTATTATGCAGTGTAGCAAGCATCACCTGGTCGACCCCATTAATCAATGCCAATGCCTCTACATCAATCTTTAATAATCCTTTATATTTGGCTTTTAGAGTGACTTTTCCTTCAGAAGGTCCTTCCATATAAATTCCTTCTCCTGCCACAGCTTTTCCTATCCTTAAAGCAGATTCATCTTCGTGAAGATTGCTTTCATCGAGTTCAATAATATTAATATGATTCTTTCCCATATTTTTTAATTCTTCTATATCTTCTTTTTGAATAATATGTCCCTTTTTAAAGGCTGCCCCCTTAAATTTACCTGGAACAATTTTGGTCAAATCATGCGCCAATACCATGCCCAGTGCATCTTCTACACGAACCTTCTTCATTTTCATCCCTCCATTTATCATCCCTTATACACCATTATTCACACGATAATCTTTTTTCTTGAGCCATCCATTCAGTACGTATACAATCGTAAAGCTAAAAGCAAGTACAACCATCATTAAAATATTGGCTGTCCTTATGTTGCCACTTTCTACCGCAAAATAGATAGCAATAGGGATGGTTTGAGTTTTTCCCGGAATGTTCCCAGCTACCATCAAGGTTGCACCAAATTCTCCCAATGCCCTTGCGAAGGATAATACAATACCGCTCATGATACCGGGCCATGCAAGGGGTAATGTAATTTTTGTAAATACCATTTTGGGAGAGGCCCCCAGCATTCTTGCAGCGTCTTCATATCTTCCTTCCACATTAAGAAATGCTGCCTTGCAGCTTTGATACATTAAAGGAAGGGAAACAACAATTGCAGCGATACATCCTCCCAGCCAATGAAATACAAAGCTAATCCCAAAAACTTCATAAAGTATGCTGCCAATCCATCCTTTTTTACCCATCAACAGCAATAAACCATACCCAGCAACCGATGGAGGTAAAACCATTGGTAATAAGATAAAAACTTCTAACACATCTTTCCCTTTAAATGTATATTTTGCAAATCCTCTTCCTAAAAGAACCCCTATCACAAGTACAAAACCGGTAGCCACACAAGCTATTTTTAAAGATATCATGATTGGTTCAAATATCATTGTATCAACCTACTTTTCGTATATATCAAAACCATATTTTTCAAAGCTTTTCTGTGCTTCTTTGGTACTTAAATACGCAGAAAACTTATTTGCAGCATCCTTATTTTTACTTGATGCAATAATTGCAGCAGGATACACAATAGGTTTATGGGATGCTTCCTCTAGCACCTGTATCACTTCACTATTTTTTAGCACAGTGGCATCAGAACGATATACAATCCCTGCATCAATTTCCTGTGATTCCACATAGTTGACCACTTGTTTCACATTTTTTGCATATACGCATTGTGCTTTCACTTGATCCCAAAGGTTCAAATATGCAAGACTTTCTTTGGCGTATTGCCCTGCTGGCACTGATTCAGGTTCTCCGATACTAATTTTTATATTCTCTCTTGTAGTATCTGAAATGTTCTTTATTTTATCTAAGCTATCTTTGGCAACAATAAAAACCAGTTGATTTTTTAGTATGTTTTTTCTGCTGTTTTGATCCAGTAAATTCTTATTTTCCAAACCATCCATATGCTTTTGACTAGCTGATATAAATAGATCTACCGGTGCTCCTTCTTCTATTTGTTTTCGTAAGGTTCCTGATGCAGCAAAGTTCAATGTAAGCTTTACCCCACTTTCTTTTTCAAATTGAGGCTGTATTTCTGTTAAAGCCTCCATTAAACTGGCTGCTGCCGATACAGTAATTTCCTGTTTATCTTCTTTTATCTTCTCTGGTGCATTTTTTTGACACCCTACAAAAGCAAGGATCATACTCAAGATCAGCATGATTGTTAACAATTTTTTCATAAAACATCTTCCCCTTTGTTTAAATCATCAAATAACCTAATTTCTTTTTTGGAGATTTAAAACTTTGCAGTGAAGTATTCGTTATGTTTTTTTTCAGATAACGATAGTCTAAAAAATTTGCATATATCCATCATTATTGACTTTTCCTTTCCCTGCAATATCTTTTAAGAAGAATGTCCATCTTCCTTATCAAAAATCTGCTGTAAATGCTTTTTATATAAAGAAGTTAATAAGGTCTCTGCTTCTTGATAAAAATCTTTATATTGCTTCATTAATATTTTTGCTTCTTTTGTTAAAAGAGAGCCTCCTCCTTCTGTTCCACCAGTTCTTCTTTCTAATATCAAAAATCCTAGTTGTTCTTCTGCTCTATTTACAATATTCCACGCTTTACTATAGGACATCCCCATTTCTTTTGCTGCCTGATTTAGAGAACCCAGTTTTTCTACCTTTTCTAATAGCTTACAAGGCCCTTCTCCAAAAGCTTTTTTATCTTTTTCTAACCATATTTTGCACACTAACTTCAACGCCATGCACTCCTTTGCCACCATCATGAACTTTGTTTTGTAATAAGTACAGCATCGCTTCTAACGCTCCTCCTGCAACATTTCTTCCTTTATCGCTAATTGTATGGCAATGCTCTCTTTTTCTTCTAGGATCAATATCCCCGAGCTTTTCATTTTCCTTTACTCTCAATCCATCATAAATCAATCCTCTTACCATACCACGAATCTTTGCCTTTACTTCCCTTTCATCCACCGAACAAAGAAGCTGACCTACCTCTACCGCTGTTCCAATTTCTACATAATTTCTTACAATCCCTTCACAAGGTGCACGAAAAACCCTTTCGTTGGTAAAACCTGCAATATTTCCCGGGACACCTGTATTCGGTTGAGCGGTTCCTTGAAGAATAATTCTTCCTAGATGATGCCCTCTATTGGTTTCAATCACCGCATGGACATCCTCTCCTGCTGTAAATCCAGGACCTAGTCCTATGACAATGGGTGCATGATGTAATTTTGTGCCGCAATTGCTCTTTGCCAAAATGGCATCTACAATAAAAGTAGGTTTGATCACTTCCCTAATTTGACATATGGGATCAATCACCAAAGGTATCTTTCCTTCCTTCATAATCCTTTCAACTTCTTGAGCGTCATGAGCCAATACTGCTGTAACGCCTTCTACTGTCCACTCTCCTTCATATACACAATTGGCAAAGGATACAGTTCGTCTTACCATCATAGGTTTTTCAAGTTCTGTGATCATCACCGGAAATCCTGCACGAGACAATTTGTGGGCTACTGCTGTAGCGAGGTCGCCCCCTCCCTTGACAATTACTTTTTTATCTGTAAACATTTGCATCACGCTCCACTGCTTTCACTATTTCCTATCTTTAAGTAAGATCCACTTTTATTGTATTTTACCGATTGAATCTCAGACATAATCGCTAAAGCAATTTCTTCTGGCTTCTCTCCCCCGATATCTAAGCCAATTGGTGCATGAATTGCAGCAATTCTGTTTTTACTAATCCCTTTCTCCTCAAGATTATTAAAACAAGTGAGCACTTTTTTCTGACTGCCAATCATACCGATATATCCCGCAGGTGAATTAATCACCGCTTCTAAAGCCTCCTGGTCATAGCGATGTCCATGGGTCACAATCACAATATTGGTTTTTTCATCAATTGGATATTTTACTAAAATATCTTCAATATCTCCTACAAGACATTCATCTGCCTCTGGAAATCTTTCCTTTGAAGCAAATTCTTTGCGATGATCTATGACGGTCACGTGATAATTTAGAATTTTTGCTATTTTACTAAGCTTTGTTCCGATATGACCCCCACCAATAATTAAGAGACTGTCTTGCCTTGTAAAGACTTTGATAAATACATCCATATTTCCTCCACAAATCATGGGCAGTGCATTTTCTTTCGCCTTTGGATGTAGTGCATAATGAACAGCTTTAGAGATCCCTCTTCGAATGCATATGGCTGCATCTTGTTTTGCCTTTTCCTCCACCGCTCCCCCACCAATGGTTCCTTCAATTAGATTTCCTTCCTTGTCTACAAGCATCATACTCCCTTTTCCTCTTGGACTAGATCCTTCGGTGTCTGTTACTGTCACTAAGGCAACATCTTGGTTTTCCTGCATTAATTGTGAAAGCTTTTGTATTAAAGTATGTTCCATTTTCCTTTTCACCTCCATAGATTTTTCTTAAATTTCATTTGATTGTCATCTTTGTTCATTTTCTTTCATTATATCAAATTTAATACCAGAAAAAACAAATTTTTCATTAAATAAACAGCTATTACAAAAGAAGCGTTTGCTGTATCATCACAGCAACACGCCCTATTTGTAAGAATTCATTTTATTGAGATTTTTTAGATAATGCTGCTAATATTTTTTCAGGGGTGATAGGAAGAGATGTAATATTTACATCCAATGCACTATTGATGGCATTCACAATAGCTGGAGCAATGGCACAGGTGCTGATTTCTCCTACACTTTTGGCACCAAAGGGACCATGTTCATCTCCCTCTTCGACCAGCAGTACCTTTACATTAGGCATATCGGGCGCATTGATGACATGATATTTACTGAAATTTTGTGCAGAAATCCTTCCCTTGTCATCTATTTTGATTTCCTCTGTAAGAGCTAGGCCAATCCCCATCTGAATAGCGCCTTGGATTTGTCCTTCTACAAAACCTTTATTGATGGCTCTACCAATGTCATGGACTGCCAATACATCTGTGACCCTTGCCGATCCCGTAAAGGTATCGATCTCTACCTCCGCAAAGTTCGCTGCATAAACTCCTGGATTGGCAGGAGAAGTGTAGGTTAAGGTTTCACTGATGTCATCTTGATATTTTGTTTGAATCTTAATGACCATTTCTCCATAAGTTAGGGACTGATCTTGATTCAAACAACTTCTAACCCTGCCTTCATGCATAAGAATATCTTGCGGATCACATCCAAATACCTTTGCCCCATAGTTGATGAATTTTTCTTTCACCATTTCTGCCACCTTCATAGCGGCACCTCCACAGACAAAAGTTACTCTACTGGCTTGGGTACCTGCCACATCAAAGGGACTTACCAAAGTATCTGCTTCTGGAGCTAAAATTTTATCAGGTTCTATATCTAATACTTCCGCTACAATTTGCTGCATTGTTGTAACGGTACCACAACCTTGATCATGAATCCCAGAGTTAAGATAAGCGCCTCCATCTTCTGTCATTCTCAGAGACACAGTAATAAAATCCTGGAATCCTCCATGGTATCCATTTCCATGGGTTGCACAAGCCATCCCTACACCTCGTACGAACCTGCCTTCATCCTTAGGTCTTTCTCTTCTTTCCTTCCATTTGAAAGCTTTCATGCCCTCTTTTACACAATCAATTGCCCTTGCATTTCCTAAATCGGGGCCATTGGTAGGATCTTTGTCGTAGGGACACACAAGATTTTTAAGTCTCAATTCTGCAGGATCCATCTTTAATCCCCTTGCGATATGATCCATATTGATTTCTGACAGCGCATGAATTTGTGGTGATCCATAACCTCTACAGGCTCCACCTATAGGGGTATTTGTATATACCGCATTTCCTGCATATCTTTGGTGATGAATTCGATATAAACGAAAGGCTTTCTTTCCCATGGCCATGGTTACTGCATCGGCATTGGTATAATAAGCGCCCGTATCTACCAGCATATCTATATCCCTTGCCAAAATATTTCCATCTCTATCCACAGCAGTCTTTACCCTGCCAATGGTTGCTGTTCTTGTTCTTGTTCCCATGATACTCTCTGTTCTGTCCATTTGCAATTTTATCGGTGCACCCGTTGCTTGTGCTAAGAAAGCACAAACCGGCTCTAACACTGGCTGTCCCTTTCCTCCAAAGGAGCCCCCCATCGTTGTCTTAATAGCTCTTACTTTATTTAGAGGTAAGTTTAATACTTGCGCAGCCAATAGCCTTACCTGAAATGCTACTTGACAAGGCGTCCATATGGTAATATCTCCTGCAGGACTTGGGGCTGCCACACATACATGAGTTTCCATGGCAGCATGATGCACTTTCTGTGTCTTTACTTCATCTTCAAATACCAATGTTGCATTTGCAATCATTTCTTCAGGTTCTCCAACCTTGATTTCCTTTTGAAAAGCCCTATAGCCATCATGCTTTAATGCTTCCCTTGGATTTGTAATAACAGGTAATTGCTCATATTCTATCTCAATGAATTGTACTGCTCTTTCTGCAGTATATTTGTCCTTTGCAACAACTGCCGCAATACGATCTCCTACAAATTTTACTTCATCGGTAAAAAGCACCTCATCTTCACAAGTTTCTAGCCCTACGAACCATTTGTGGGAATTAAAAGGTGTATTTGGTGAATTTTCATAAGTGAAAACCTTCACCACACCCTCAAGAGCTTCTGCTTTAGAGGTATCGATCTTTCGAATCTTCGCATGGGCCACATCACTCAACAGGAGCTTGGCATGAAGCATTCCGTGAAGCTGCATATCTCCTGTATATTTCATTTTCCCTGTTACTTTTTCCTTTACATCATGAATAGGTACTGTCTTTCCTACATATTTTAACTCCTTTAGCATTCAGCTTCACCTCCTGTTTTTTTGAATAATTTGTGATAGATTTCATCTCCTAATCCTTTTACAGCTTCTCGCTTATAAACCCGAGACTTTCTTCCCGGTATTGCTAAATCTACCTGTTTTGTTAATGCATCTGTAAAGGCAGCTGCTACGCCCTCTGATATCTTTTTCCCAATTAGGATATTCTCCACCATTGAAGAACGAAAAGCCTTAGGCCCTAATGCCCCTAATACAATACGGACATCTTCAATCATCTGGTTGTCTTCATTCACCTTTACAACCGCTGCGATGTTCATTTTGGCGATTGTAACCCTCGATCTGCTGCCTACCTTTGCAAAGGCACTCTGATAGTCCTTACCTAAAGCCGGAATAATGATTTCAATAATTGCTTCATCAGGTTTTAAACTATTCTTACCAGCACCTAACAAGATCTGTTCTACCTCTTTTACATAAGTTTCTCCCTGTGCATTCAGTACTTTTACCTTTGCATCCATTGCTATCAGACCTGGAATGGCATCTGCACCTGCAAAAGCATTGGCTACATTGCCTCCGATCGTTGCTACATTGCGAATTTGAGTAGATCCTATTTGACAAACGCCTTCTACCAAACAGGCGGCATGATTTTGTAGCAATGGGTGATCTCCAATTTCTGTAAAGGTAGTCCCTGCTCCAATTTTTATACATCCATCCTCTTCTTTGATATAACTTAATTCTTTGATCCCTTTTAAATCAATCACCGTTGCAGAATGGATTCGATCCTTTCTGAATTTGATAATAAGATCAGTGCCTCCACTAATCAGATAGGTATTGTTGTCTACATCTTTTAATGCCTCTGTTAACTCTTTTATGGTATTGGGTGTTTTCATAATCATTTCATCCATGTTTCAACGTCCCTCCTTCTTTCCTTACTTTTCTTCTACCACATTCTTTACAGCATTGACAATCTTGGTATATCCTGTACATCTACAAAGATTCCCCTCAATAGCAATACGAATTTCTTCTTCTGTAGGATTTGGATTGCGCATTAATAGTGCTTTACAGGACATAAGCATCCCTGGAGTACAATAGCCACATTGTACAGCACCATTTTCAATAAAAGCTTTCTGCAATCGATCTAATTCTCCATCTTTCTCCAACGCCTCTACTGTAGTAATTTTTTTTCCTCTCGTTTGATGGGCAAGGACAAGACAGGAGTTCACCGCCACATCATCCATAATTACAGTACAAGCGCCGCACTCTCCTTCTCCACACCCTTCCTTAGCACCCGTTAATCCTAATTCTTCCCTTAATACATCTAGTAGTCTACGACTTGGATCCACATCTAAGTGATGGGCTACACCATTTACATGTAATGTTAAAAGCATATCAACGAACCTCCTTAAATACTGCAACATTTTTTGCATATTTTAAATTTCTTATTTATAGCATACATGAATAACGTCAATAAAAAGTCTAGAACATTGGTGGCAAACAAAACAATTTGATGCAACGACTCACTTGAAAAAATACCTTCACGAATGAAATTCGTGAAGGTATTGTATTCCAAATTAAGCTGTCTTTTCTTCTTTCGAAAGTTTTTCCATAGTTATTCCAGTAAAACCGTAGAATATAGATACCAGTGGGTTAATTAAATTGAGAAAAGCAAAGGGGATATACGCTAAAGGAAGAATTCCCAATGCCCCTGATATAAAAGCACCATCTGTACTCCAAGGAATGAGGGGCGCAACAAGGGTCCCCGAATCTTCTAATGCCGTAGACAAGTTTTTGGGATGCAGACCCATTTTTTGATAAGCATCTTTATACATTGTACCTGAGATCACAAGGGCTACATACTGTACCCCTGTAGTATAAGTTGGTGCAATATATCATCCAGTATTGATACAAATTTTCCAGGCTAAAAACAAAAAAAAGTAGATCAATATATTTTACCTACTTCTCTTTGTTGAAACCATTATTCTACATAAGTAATATTTATATATCTTGAATTTGTCAAATATATCATTGCTGGATAGTATATATCAAATTCCAAAATATCTCCGATCTTCAATGTCCCTTCATAGTCCTCTATGTCTATGATTAAATGATCACTACTACTTCCAACAATTTCAATTCCTTTTTGCCTTGGTATGATTTTATCATTTAAGGCATAGTCTAATTTTCCCATAGCCAAAAGTGCTCTTTTCCTTATGCCTCGATCTGTATAAGTAGGTTTATTCCCAAAACTATCAATAGCAATTTCTCCAACAGGATAGGTGGGTTTTCTTTTCATTTCAATAATCTCTGCTTTAAGGGTAAATATATCTTGATGCATATAATCCATATCTAATCCCCATAAATCTGGCAGGTCTTTGGCCAAAATAATCCCTTCGCCAATTCGTAAATGATTGATTCCTTTTGGCATCTTATTTTCAAGAATTAGAGGGATAGAGCTTGTGGCACCACCTGAAATAATATCTAATTTTCTATTGATTTTTTCTTCAATTTCTTCTGCTATACTGCATAATTCATTCATTTTTTCTTCCGTTGGCTTTATGGAACCATAGCAGCCTAAGTTGGTTCCTACGCCATATAGTTCTATACCATCTAGCTTTTTCTCAATATAACAAGCCGCTTCCACAAGCTCACCTTTATCCCAAAATCCTTCCCTTAAATCTCCTAAATCAGCCATCAAGATAACCTTATGGCGTTTGTTCTGGCGTTTACATTCTTCATGAATCCTTTCAATGACACTTAATTCACTGTTCAAACTTATATCTGCATACTGAACCAGCTTCTTTACCTCGCTTAACATAGGGATTCGAATGAGCATAAATGGATGTTGTATGCCTTCATCCTTTAGCTGTATGATCTGATCGAGCCTCGAAGTCGCAAGATGCTTGCAGCCTCCTTCAACAAACTTATTGACCACACGCGTTAATCCGTTAAATCCTTTAATTACCCCTGCTATCTCAATGTCTTTTTCTCTACCTATTTCAACCATCGTTTTTATATTATCGTAGACTTTATTTAAGTTAATTTCTAAGGCTGGATACTGATAAACTTGGTTTCTTTCCATCATGTCACCCTCTTTCTTATCCACCTGCATCCACATAGACTATTTTTTATATTTCACAAACTTCTTTAACAGCCTTAATCGTTCGATCGATTTCTTCCATAGTATTATATGGCGCAAGCCCTATTCTTACTAAACCTCCTTGTTCTTGTAAACTCAACACATTATTCACAATCTCAATCGCATAAAAATCTCCATCCCATACAAATATGCCTTTATTTCCCAAGTATTTGGCAATCTCTAATGCACTCTTTCCTTCTACCGTAAAAGATACCGTTGAAGTTCTTGGCGCACCTTCAGGTGGACCATATATTTTGACCTTTTCAATTTTTTGCAATTCATCTCTTAGTTTTTTTGCAAGGGGTTCTTCATATTGATCAATCATCATCATACCTGCAACAATATACTTTCTGCGACCTTCTAATCCTTTTAGTTCTTCTTCAAAATGTTCTTGTACGTATTTTTCATGGTGCTTTCCAATATCTGCGATAAAGTCTACAGCTGCAGCTGCTCCACAGGCTGACTCAAAGCTAGGTGTTCCTGTTTCAAATTTTTCAGGTGGCTCCATATTGTCATCAGCTAGTACTCTAATGGTACGTAATTTTTTCATCACTTCTTTTTTTCCATAAATAATACCAATATGAGGACCAAAAAATTTATACGCAGAACAGACAAGAAAATCTGTATTAATGTCTTTTACATCAATCGGTCTGTGCGGTGCATAATGTACTGCATCTACTACTGTCAGTGCTCCTACCTCATGAGCCATGGCTACCATCGTTTTTACATCACTAATTGTTCCTACCGCATTTGCAGCCCAATTCATAGCTACAACCTTTGTTTTTGAAGATAATTTTGCTTTGTAATCATTCATATCAATCGTGCACGTTTCTTTATCAACTTTTACACTCTTAATCACCATACCTCTTTCTTCAAGAATTCTCCAAGGTGATCGATTTCCTTCATGGTCAATATCTGTGATTATGATTTCATCGCCCTCTTTTAAATCCCGTGCAATACCCAATGCCAATTTAAAATTATTCGATGATGAATTTGCTCCAAATGCAATCTCTTCTTCACTACACCCTAAAAAATCTGCAAAGGTTTTTCTTGCTTCTAAATACATTTTATCACTTTCAAGAGAAGTAGCATAGCATCCGTGAGCATTTGCATTATGGTAGAATAAATAATCTGCCATTTTATCTACTACACACCTAGGTACTTGAGATCCTCCAGGTCCATCTAGATAGGCCGCTGGATGCCCATTAATTTTTCTCTCCAAGCATGGAAACTGCTCCCTAACATATTGAACGTCAAATTCAAATTTCATCATACAGTTCACTCCTTTTCATTATTTTATGAAGTCCTTTTCTAGCAAGATCTTCTACACTCATTTTTCTAGTCTTTACTTCACATGCCCTTTTGTTTAAATATTCTATCTCTTTAGGTTATTTTCCTTTGTAATAATTTAGAACTTAAGGCTTTTGTTTTGTACTTTTTATAATCATTAGATTGTACTTTTGTTCATTCTATCCATGCCATCTTTTATCAATCGAACATTAGGTTCTGAAGGTAATTTGAACAAAGGTATCAAACGATCCATTCCTGTAAAAGTCAGTACCATCATGGAAACTACACTGATGATTGCCATATAATTAAATTTAATCAGATCGATTGGGTGAAACGTGTATAAAGGATATACAGCTTGTGCTAAAGATACATAGTATATTGCACACACATGCCATGGAATTAATTCTGAACCTAACACGCCCAGGGCATCTGAAAAAGTTGCATTTCTTAGTGCCAATACATACTTATCCTCTTTTGAACCTTCCACATGATTATCTACTACGTTTTTAATGACCGGTCCAATCGTTGCCATTTGAGCAACTTCATCTGAGAGTGCTGCATTCCCAATAATACATAATAACGCATTGCAAGTCATAAGCTGTTTAACATTATTTGAAATTTTTAGAAATCCTTTTGCTATAGGTTCAAAAGCATTCATACTGTTCATAATTCCACCAAAGGCGGTTACCCACATCATCATAATCACTACCCAACTACCTGCATCTGAAAATCCTGTATAGATTAAGTCTATTGCTTGAGAAAAAGATGTAATAGTTCCAGCAATAGCCCCTAAAAAAAATGCACTAAAGATGCCTGCACTTAAACAAATTAACGTCTGTTTCCTTCCAATGGCTAGCCCTATTACAAGAACAATAGGAATAACCATATAAAGCGGTACACCCGTTTGGACTTGTTGAAGTAATGCAACGGCAGAAGGTCTTATTTCTTCTAGTTTTGTCCAAGCCTCATCAGGTATTTCTCCGATTGCTTGGGCTGCATTTCCTACAGTTGTGGGCAATTTAAATAGCATACTCGTAACATAGAATAATATAGCAGAAGTGAATACGCATAGCAGAGACCATACACCTTGATGTCTAACTCTGTCAACGACATTAACATTTTGAATTCCCGAACTAAAGATTGTGGTATCGGAAATTAATCCAATGTTATCTCCAAAAGCTGCACCCCCTGCAGCCGCACAAAGTGTAAGACTTACACTCCCTCCTAATACATGATTTAACCACAGGAAAATAGGGGCACATGCCGCAAAAGTTCCCCATGAAGTTCCCGTTGAAACCGACAATATGCATGTTGATAAAAAAGTAACTACTGCTATAGACCTAGCTGTAACCCCTAATTTTATTGAAATGCTAATAATCGCTGCTCCCACACCTGTAACCATAAACACCTCAGCTAAAGCATATGCCACCATCAATATAAAAAATACCATCATACCACTTTTCGCATTGTCTATCGCTTTATCAATAATTTCTGTAGTTGTTATTTTTTCTGTTAAAACGCAAATAATCCCTGCATATAAAGCTGCAATTGGTGCTGCTGCCAATACATCTGTACCACTAATAACTAAACCTGCTAATAATAAGATTGGCGTAAGTTTCAGTACACTTTTCATTGAAATCCCTCCATTTTCATCTTGTAAACTTTTCCTTTACTTTTTTTTCTATCCCCCTTTCGTTTATCTTATAGCGAACAATGCTAAAACTCTTACTCCACGAAATGTGAAATAAGCGATAGGTACCTTTACCCTAAAAAACACTTACGTAGCTATTATTCGGATAGCGTTAAACCCTTCCATCAATTAAACTTTTTTTCTTTTGCAAGTTATTCTGCAAAAGTTAAGTTGTATTGAAGTCAAATTTTAAAATATTTTAATATTTCATAATATTTTAAATTATAATGGGATTTCTTTGTGCTAAAACGATTTTCCTTTGTAATAATTTAGAACATCAAGCCTTTGTTTTGTACTTTTCCTAAACACTTAACCGATTAAGCCCACAAAATTGTAAAAAGCAAAATCCATATTTTTATAGATTTTGCTTTTTGAGTGTTTATAACGGTTATGCAGTTTTATATTGTCACTTTATCAAAGATAGACTATCTTCTCAAATCTTGTAATGCTTTATAAATCTTTATTGCAATAAAAAGTTGTTCATAAAAGCTGCCATTTAGATCTCCCATGTGTAGGAGCTCTTTTACCTTATTTATTCTATATCTTATGGTATTTTCATGCTGTATCAATGCTTCCGATGTCTTTTTTACATTGCCGTCATTTTCAACATAGCAGATTACTGTATTTAATATTTCTGTATGATACTGTTCATCATATTTTTGTAAAGGCACAATGATTTCATTACAAAAACGATGTATCCAAGTTTTATCCATAAAAGGCATCAAGATTTTATACACACCGATGTTTTTAAAAAAGGTTTGGTCTTTTTTCTCTATTTCACAAACTTCTACTGCATATAAGCTTTCTTTCATTCCTATATTTAATTCATTTAAATGATGATCATTACTGATGCCAATATAAAATTTCTCCCGGTCAATCCCAATCTCGCTCATGAGACGGTCTATATTTTTTATTATTTTATTTTTATTCACCCTGTCAAAGCTGTAGATGATGAATATTCCATCCCTATATTTTGATATAAAAGTATAGGGATCTATAGTCTTGCATTTCTTTACATCTTCTAATAGATGAATGATATTGGTATCATCTTCATGCTGTTTTTCTTGACAAAACACAGCAATAAAATTTTCTTTAAAAACAGGATTGAGCTCTAATGCTGTCTCTTTTACAAATCTATTGCTCATATCCTCTGCAAGAATGGCGTCCATTTTAGATTGAAGCAGCTGATAATTTTCCTTGTTTCGGATCACATCCCTTACTTCTGTGATAATGTCCTCAACAAAAACACTATTATCAAATATAAATATTGGAAACTTCTTTTTATCTGCGTAGTCTATAATTTGAGCAGGTATTTCTTTAAAATATATGTTCTTTATTCCTAACCCACTGACCTCATCTTCGATCAAATTTTTTATGGATTCAAATAATAAATCCACATTATTTCTTGCCCCTAAAAAGCTGCTTAATATTAATTCTTCTCTACCAAATTGACCCTCTATCTTTTGTCCTATTTCCCAGTCAAGGATGCCTACCTTTTTAAATTTATTATTCAGACCATTCTTACCCGCCACTAGTTGAAAAGATCTAAATGTATCTAGTTTTAACGCCTCGGAAATAGTGATCCACATAGAAAGCCTCCTTAATATTTAACGCACCCACATAATAAACTCTTTATTATTTTCATTTTCCTACAATTATTATAGCATATTTATATCTCCCTAAACGATTTGGAGCATGAAAAAAGACGCCCAAAAGGACGTCTATAATCATAGCTTTATTCCCTAAAATGGTCCAAAATTAATCATTACTGCCCCCGCTAAGCATACAACGGCTGCTGCCCATATAGCAAGCATAAATGGCATAATAAATTTTAACCATTTGTTAAAAGAAATTCTTGAATAGATTAAGAATGCAACCAATCCTCCAACTGTTGGGTAACAAAGATTAGACAAACCATCACCAAACTGGTAAGCTAATATAGCAATTTGTCTATTTAGGTCAATAATATCTGCAACTGGAATTAATATTGGCAGTGTAATCAAAGCCTGTCCACTACCAGAAGGAATAAAGAAGTTGATAATGGTTTGGGCAATAAACATACCAATTGCAGTAACCATTGGAGGCAAGCCATTTAATACAGAAGAAATGCCATATACAATTGTATCTGCAATATGTCCATCTGCCATGATGACACTAATACTTCTTGCTAATCCAGCAGCCATGGCACCAATGAATATTTCCTTTCCACCTTCTAATAATTCATCGGCGATTTTCCCACTATTGTATCCCGCAAATTTTCCTCCGATAATGGCACCAATAATATAGGTAGCACACATTTGAGGAATTCCCCACTTCCACTTTAGTGCACCATATACAATAAAGGCAATTGTTATTACAAATGTCGTCAATACGAGCTGATGGCTTTTGGTAAATTCCACTGATTGATTTTTATTGCTTTGCTGTAAGTGCTTGATATCCATTCCATAAATTACACTTTTGGTAGGATCTTTTTTAATTTTATTGGCATATCTTAATACAAATGCAAAGGATACAGCCATAAATACAACAAATACAAACATTCTATAGCCAAATCCTGAAAACATAGGGAGTTCTGCCACGCTTTGTCCAATCCCTACCGTCCAAGGATTAGATGGCCCTGCGCTCCATCCTATTGCAATGGGTAGCAAAGAGATGGCTATTCCTACCAAAGCATCATATCCTAAGGTTAAGGCAATCCCTATACAAAGAGGTGCAAAAGGAATTGCTGCCTCTAGCATGCCAGGGAATGCTCCTAAACATCCAAAAAACAACATAATTGCGGATAATACCCATCCTGATCTCTCTTCTCCTATACTATGGGTTAACTTCAAGATGGCTGCCCGGATCGCTCCAGTGCCGTCAAACACGCGGATGGCGCCTCCAATGATTAAGATCATAATCATTAAGAATGAGGCTTCTTGCAATCCTTTTGGTATCGCTGTAAAAAAATCAAAAACACTGACAGGGGTTTGTTCTATCAAGTGAAAACTTGTAGGGTCTACTACACTTCTGCCATTCACCTCAATTCTGTTAAATTCCCCGGCTGGAACGATATAAGTAAGAATTCCTACAAAAATAATAATTCCGAACAATAAAACAAATGCATGAGGAAACTGAATTTTTCTTTTCTTCTTGTTTTTTTCCGATATTGCATTACTCAAATGATTCATCCTCCTTTTATATTTTGAAAGTCTGCATCCCTCCAGTAAACGTTTTCATCTTCTCTATGGCCTAACAAGTGCAAAAATATATCTATGAAAAAAACAGTTTGCTTTAGGGATGCTAGATTTTTCTTAATTTAAATATAAATAAAAAAAATGACACAGTCATAATAAAATTGTGTCATTTCAGTGGCAAACAGGAACAGTAAACATAAAATTGCTTCCTTCCCCTAATTTCGATGCTACTTTAATTACTCCTCCATGAGCCTCTATAATCTTCTTAGATATATAAAGCCCAATACCATACCCCTTTACACGGTTCTCCTTTGCTCTATAAAACATATCAAATATTTTTTCCAAATCTTCTTCCTTCATGCCAATACCTTCATCTTTTATAGAAAAAATTACAAAATCCTTTTCTTGTCGAACAGTAATTGTGATTGTGCTGTGTTTATCAGAATACTTTATGGCATTGTTAATTAAATTATTCCATACTCTATTCCATTTTACAGCATCTATGTAACACTGCCCTTGAGCAATATTCAATGCTCCTTTAAAAATTCGATCTGAGCTTTCAATTTGCATTTTTGCCTGTTGATATAAACTAAAAATAAATTCCTGTAAATCAATCATTTCTTTTTTGAGTATTAATGATTTTTCTACTTCATAGGCAGAATCTAAAATATCTTCTGTAATATTTTCGATTTGTTCTGCCCTTTCATAAATCCCATTAAGATATTGTTCCATTTTTTCAGGTTCATTGGCAATCCCCAGTTGTATTCCCTTTATATACCCCTTAATCAAAGTTAGAGGGGTTTTGATATCATGGGATAGCAAAGAGATAAAATCAATCATCCCTCCAGAAATTTCTTCTATGGAACGGGTTAATCTTTGGGCATTCTTATACAACAAGTCACTTTCGTTTTGAATATCCTGTATCATATGAATCAAATTTTTTCTCATGGTATTTAATCCGACACTCAATATACCTATTTCATCCTTTGTAGCAATATCAATGTTTTCTGTTAAATCCCCTGTTGCCAATTTAGATACAGATTTGATCATTTTTTCAATAGGTTTTGACATAGATTTGCCTATGAAAAATCCAACAATGATCATTACTAGCAAACATGCACCTGTAATCACAATAAAGTACAATAACATTTTTTTAGCAGGATCCTGAAATTCTGATAAAGGTGCCAGCAGTAACAGTTCCCAGTCACAAAATTCAATAGGTACATAGACAAGTAAGTGCTTTATTTGATTGAATGCAACGATTTCTACCCCCATGTTTTTTTCTTTTGGTGTATGAATCGATGCAATATTTTCATTTCGAAATATTTCTTCTATGGATTTCATCATGTAATCTTCATCGGGATGGGTAATCATCACACCATTTTGATCCAATAAAATACCATATCCAGTTTTTCCAAACCTTATTCTATTCATTTGATCATGCACCTTGTCAATATGCATATTGGCTGCCAATACGCCCTCTTGACCATCAATATAAATAGGAATTGCAATGGCATTTACCTGCTTTTTCTTGTTTTTATCCATATATACAGGTGTAAAAGCTACTTGATTTTTTTTCTTCGCCTCTTGATACCAAGGTCTTTGGGTGGTTTCATATTTTTCTCCAGGGATCCATCCCTTTCCATCTATTAAATCTCCATTCTCTAAGCCAACAAAAGTACTAAAAAAAGATCTATCCGCCTCGGCTGCGTCCTGTAGCATTTTTTGTATTTTCTGTTTATCCGCCCCATCTATTTTTTCAAGGTGTACAGCCGTACGCTTCAAAGAAGCGGCTTTTTCCTTTGCCCATGCTTCAATTCTTTCAGCATTATACTTTGCGGATTCTAAACCAAGTTTTCCTGCCTGTTCATAGATGACTTTTAGGGATATATAATAGCTGGTGAAACTAATGAGCGTTGCCGTAAGCATCGTCATCAATATCAATGTAGCAATTATCTTGGTCCGAATTTTTACAAACCTCATTGGGATAGATCCTCACATAGCATCTCTTTACATTTTTCTTCAAAAGTATATCCAATCCCCCAAATTGTTTTGATATATTTAGGATTTTTGGGGTCATCTTCTAGTTTCTTTCTTAATCTTTTTATATTGGTATTGACTACATTATAATCATATACCTGATGACTCCATACATTATCTAATATTTGCTCTCTACTTAAGACCAAAAAAGCATTTTTTATAAAATACAATAACAATTCAAATTCTTTCATACTCAGCTGTATATCTCTATCATTTTTTAATACACGATAGTGTTGAGGATATACCACAATATTATCGAAGGTTATGGCTCGCCTGCCTTGTACTTCATTGGTATGATTGTATATATCATATCTTCGAAGGTTCGCCTGTACCCTAGCTACTAACTCTATGGGATCAAAAGGTTTGGTGATATAATCATCTCCCCCCATCCCTAAACCTAAGATTTTATCTGCTTGGGAGGATCTAGCGGTTAAAAAGAGGATGGGAAGATTACTTTCTTTTCTTATTTCTTTGCATAGTTCTATCCCAGACATATCCTCCATATTAATATCCAAAACTAATAATTTGATGGCATCATCCAATTTTTCTATCGCCTCTTGGCCACTAAAGGCTTCTACAACTTCTATCTGATGAATCTTCATAAAATCTCGAATCATATAAATGATGTCTTTCTCATCATCCACTACCATAATTTTATCCATAATATCTTCTCCGCTACTGACAATTTATAAAACTTTATAAAAGCTTGTGTCTCACTCCTTCGCCATTATCTTTCTTTTCAGATCAATCCTGCTTAGATAATCTAACACTCCAGAAACTTTAATTCCCTACTACCGTATGGAGATTTGTTATTTTTTGATGAAGAAGTTTAAGCTAATTTTCTAGTTTTATAATATTCCTTGTTTTCTTGTAACGGTTTCCCTCCCTTCCGTCAGGTATAATTTTTCCATCATTTTTATAATTCTCTTGTTGTCCTGTTAATGTACAATTACATACAAATCTAGCTACTCCTGCTGGTTGAAATAGTTGGGGTTTTTTTGTTCTTTGGTTTAAGTTAAATTTTAATGCCCTAATGTAGTTCTTCATCTTACTTTATGACTTTATTATAACATGAAGGATTATAAATTCTAAACTAACCTTCGTAATGATTTATTATTCAATTTTGATGCAACCCAAATTAGAATGGATTCAGCAACGAATTTTATAAAAACCTGATATTAGCATAAATTTCATTAGTAATTTACTGGTAATAATGATATAACAAATCCGATACATATCTTATCATTTCATATAACACTACAAAATTTAAAAGGAGATTAAACTTAAAACAATTTAAGTTTAATCTCCCAATAATACGGTTAATAAAGAAAAGTACAATGCCTATATTTTCATGGAATTTCTAGTTTTTATCCTCGATAAAATCAATTTACAGTCTATTTTTTTTATACCATCAAGCACATAAAGCTCTTTTTCCAAAAACTCTGTGAGATCTTCATTTAATTTCATTAAACCATGTACATGTAGATTTGCCTGCCCAGTCATTTGATATATATCTGTGATACAATCATTTTTAGATAATTGGTTGGCCACCTCATATAGCTTATTAGGTTCCACTTCAATATCAAAAAACGCTGACACCGTTCTTCCCATTTTTTGTGGATTAATTACAATACTATATTTTTCTATAACGCCTATTTCTTCCATATTCTTTATCCTTTGCTTTACTGCAACCCTAGACAAGCCAACCTTTTGGCTTATCTCTACATAAGATATCCTAGAATTTTCTGAAAGAAGTTTTATGATTGTTTGATCAATTTTATCTAGTGAATTATATTTCATTACATAATCCCATCCTTTTATGATATAGTTCATTATATCATAAAGAAATATCTATTTGAAGAAAATTCCACCAAATGTCAATGCTGTTACTATCAATATTACTGGATGAATGTGTACAACAAATAATCCTATGGCAGCAACTCCTGCAATCATATAAGTCGTCATTTCTGGAAATGATTTTTGTGCCATACCAAATGCTGTCTGCACCAAGAGCATTACTACAACAGGTCTAACGCCTATCATCATACCTTTTAACCACGATGCTTCTTTATATTTTAAATACACATTTAGTAAGAGGATTATGGCTAATGCAGTAGGCGCAACGATACCAATAATTCCTACGATCGCACCTAACCATCCAGAAACCTTATATCCAACTAAAGCCGCAAGCTTCGTAGCAATAGGTCCAGGAAGAGAATTTCCAAAAGCTAAGGCATCTGCAAACTCTTCTGTCGTAAGCCACCCATATTTATTTACTGTTTCTTCTTCGATTAATGGAATTGCCGAAGGCCCCCCACCAAATGTAGTAACTCCTGGCTTCAAAAAAGCTAGAAATATTTCTAAGTATGTCCTAAGAGCCATCCTTATCTCCTCCTTCAACTAATCTAACATTTTTCTATTCTCATTAATATATCTTCTACTGTTTTAATATAAATTTTTGCAGCATGTTTTATTTGACTTACATATCCATATTCATTGGCTGCATGCATATTTCCTCCTGAAGGACCAAAGGTTATAGTAGGTATATTGGCTACCGTAACTAGAAAATTAGAGTCACAGACAGATTTATCATAGGCATATCCCAGTTCTTTTCCTACCACTTCCTTATAATTTTTCGATACTATCTTTACAATTTCATGATCCTGCGGTATAGAAAAGGCATCCATATAAGGGAGGGGGCGCTCCTTTAGCTGAATTTCTACATCTTCTTTCATTCCAAGATTTTCAGCAGCTTCCTCTATTTGCATTTTGCAATACGCAAAGTCTTCCCCTGGTACAACATATCTATCTACAAATAGATAGCAGTGATCTGGTACACTTAACGTCTTTTGATATCCCCCTTCAATATATCTGATACACCAGGTTCCTTCTCCTAGGTATTCATGTGTTTTCGTACCTAAACTTTCTATAGCTACTGCAAGTTTTGAAGCCTTAATAATTGCATTTTCTCCAACATATGGATATTTGCTGGCATGTCCTGTTTTTCCTTTAACATTTACTTCTATGCTATACCTTCCTCTAAATCCAACAGCAGCATCTTCAAACCTACATTCCGCCATGATAGCCATATCTGCCTTAAGTCCTTCCTGAATCATTTTATAAGTTCCTCTTGAAAGCACTTCTTCATCACAAGCAAAAGCAAGGACTAGGTTCCCCTTTAATTCAATATTATTTTCTACAATATATTCTGCTGTTTCTAAAATACAGCTTAATCCTCCCTTCATATCCATCGCACCTAGTGCATAAACTTTATCTCCTTCTATTACAGGTTCAAAGGGATTTGTTTCCCAACCATTGGCTACATCCACTGTATCGATATGTCCGATCATTAGGAGTGTTGGCCCTAGTTCCTTACCCTTTATTTCTGCTATTACACACGGGCTTTCCTTTTTCTCTTCATCATAGTAAACATACCTAGGCTCCAAGCCTAGAGAGGATAATTTTTTGTAAATATAATCTGCCAAATTCTTTTCGTTACCAGATATGCTTTTTATTCTGATCATTTCCAAGTAATTATCTATAAGTCTTTTTTCGTTTATCATTAATTATGCCTCCTTGATTGCCTCATGTCTTGAAGTATTTTTATTGCTGGTTCTCTTTATACTAAATCCAGTCATGAAATATACTAATGAAAGTATAATTGCGACATAAAGCATTGGTGCGTATAAAAAATATTGCATTGTCGGAACCTCTAATGTACTAGCAATAAAAGCTCCTGTTACACTCCATGGGATTATGGCAGCAAGACCTGTACCAGTAGTTTCAAGGGTTCTAGAAAGGTTTGTACCATCTAACTGGTATTTTGCATAAAGCGGTCTAAACATAGGTCCTAAAACTGCAAAAGTAACATAATAGCTCCCAGTTATAATAAAGAATAAACTATGTAGGATAAATGTGCTGATTAATATACTCCTCCACGAACTGCACATTTCCTTCACCTTATCTAAAAGTATATCAATTACACCAGATGTTCTCAGTGGCGCTCCGAATATAGAAGCAGCTATTAGGAGGGCTACTGTCCCCAACATACTACTTATGCCACCTCGCATAAGCATTTTATCGACAATAGGTACTTCTGTAGATTTTTGGAATCCTGCATTTAAAACCTTTGCAATCTCTGTTAAACTATTTCCTTGAAAAACAACTGCAATGAAACATCCTATCATGATTCCTACACCAAATACAGGTAATGTAGGCTTTCCTTTAAAAATCAAAATTAAAACTACAATTGGCGGAATTAAAAGCATTGGACTCAAATTAAAACTATTTTGCAATGTTTCAAGTATAAGCGTAACATTTTCTCCATTTACACTTCCCTGAGCAAATTTAAATCCAAGAACAAGGTATAGAATTAATGAAAGAACATATCCTGGTATTGTGGTGAATAACATTTGCTTGATATGATCTACAATCTCTACACCTGAAACTGCTGCAGACATTACAGTCGTATCTGACAAAGGCGAAAGCTTATCACCAAATATAGCTCCAACAACGATAGCACCTGCTGTGTAATGTAATGGCACGCCCAATCCAGTGGATACACCCATAAGGGCTATACCTACCGTTCCTATAGTTCCCCAAGAAGTTCCAGCCATAATTGACATCGCAGAACAAACAAGACAAGTCATAAATAAAAAAGTTGAAGGTGATAAAATTTTGAGTCCCATATATACCATATAGGGAACTGTTCCAGCCGCAATCCATGATCCTACGAGCATCCCCACCGATAAAAGAATTAATATTGCTACCAGCATAGATGTGATATTTTCAATAATTCCATTTTGCAAATCCTGCCACTTAATTCCATAAATTAACGAAAGCATGATTGTTCCAAATCCAGCAATTAATAATGTAATGGTCGTTGGGGCTTTTATTATCAACACACCACCAAAAATAATAACGATAGACATCAATAGCATAATTACTGCTTGATTAGTAGATATGGCTTTTTCTCTCATATTAATCTTTCCCCCCATATTTTTTACTTTGTTCTTCGCATGTAATTCTTCCATTTCGTTGTACATTTTGATTTTTTACATTTAATCCTCCCCTTTTATTACATAAATAAATCAAAATATTTATTTATGTAATTATAAGTCATAAATAAATCACTTAAATACGTAATATTATTTCTTTTTGTAAATATATCATCTTTTATTTTATATGTCAAATTTCATAGAATTATTGAAATCATAACATTTTTCTTGCAATATCGTAATATTCTTAAAATCAAATTGTAACTATTATTTACTTTATGTATAATTTTTGTCATATTTTATTACAAAATGTAATTTTCAACTTATTTTTATTAATTTTTTAATATCGCATAGACTGCTAAATAGATTAAATTTTTCTAGATTTCATCATCAAATAGATCATCATTTCCAGCAGTTTTTAAATTTTTGATAAGGGGAATTAACGAACTATGGTGATTTCAATTGCTGGAACTTTCTTACTTAAAAACTATTTATCTGGTACCATTTCATAAAAAATACCTCCATCGATTTTAAGTATGATTAAATTTACTTAAAATCGATGAAGGTATTTTGACTTTGTTTTTTAAAATCATTTCGTGCAGCGACTCGTTTAAATTTTGAATAGATCAATTTCTTTTTTTAACCGTTCTGCAATATGATTAATTTGTTCAGCTATGGCATACACTTCCTCTGTACCTGCTATTTGGTTTTGACTTGGATGCATGTCCTCAGTTGTATTTTCTTTGGATTCCATGATCGGCTGGCTTTTCGAATTTAGTGGACTTGCTATCGGCTGTTTTTCTTCTTTTACGGCAGATATTTTTTCTTGATGGTCCAATTTTCCATCCTCTGTCTCCATTACATCCAATAGTTTTTGTGCGTTGATAAAGATAAGATTACTGTCATTCTGAATCTCTTGAATTGTATTCAATAAGTTCTTTCTCATTCTATTCAATGCAACACTTAACTTGCCTAATTCGTCCTCTGATGTAATATCAATATCTTCCAGTAAATTTCCCGTTGCAATATTCGAAACACTTGCTATCATTTTTCTTACTGGATTTGTTATCGCTTTTCCTACATAAATCCCCAACAGTATGATAGCCATAAAGCAAATACCGAGCATCAGTATGAGAGATTTTAGCATGTTTTTGGCAGGGTCTTGAAATTCTGACAAGGGTGCCAATAAAATTAATTGCCATTGACAAGACGAAATGGGTGTATATACCATCAGCTGTTCTACATCCTCTAATAGAATGGTTTGTATTCCGTTTGTTTCTTTTTGAATCGTATGCCAAATCTTTGAATTTTCATCTTTTAATACTTTTTCCACTAGTTTCATGATATATTTTTTGTTAGGATGGCTAATAATCATGCCATTACCATCTAATAGCATACCATATCCTGTTTTCCCATATTTGATTCCATTCACTTGATCAATAATGTTGTCAATAGCTATATTGGCAGCTAATACCCCTTTTTTTCCTTGAATATCGATAGGTACTGCAATTGCATTCACAATTTTGTTTTTGTTTTTATCTATATATCCCCGTGTAAAAATTACATCATTTTCTTTTCTCGCTTCTCTGTACCATGGTCGAGTGATTACATCATAATCTTGAGGAGGGATCCATCCCCTTCCATCAATAAACTGTCCATCATCAAATCCAATAAAGACACTAAAGAAAGAACCATCTGCTTCTGCTGCATTCTGTAGCATTCTTTGGATTGTTTCTGTATCAAATTTGTAAATGTTCTCAATATGGACTGTCGTACGTTTTAAAGAAGCTGCTTTTTCTACAGTCCAAGCTTCTATTCTTTCTGCATTATACTTTGCTGACGTTGTTCCTGCCATCAATGCCTGCTCTTTTATAATCTTCGTAATCGTATCGTAACTAATGAAAATCGTAAAACACGCTATGACACAAGAAAAAACAAGCAATATGATTATAATTTGGGTAGTAATTTTTTTCATCAGCATCACCTAAAATTATTCATTTTATTCTTGTATATTTTTCAATGTTTCTAATACTTGAATTTCATAGCAGCCTTTTAAGTCTTGCAGAAAATGAATTGCTTCATTGCAGTATACTTTTACGTCTTCTGGCAAGTATTGCCTAAAATAGGTGTTTGCTTGATCATCCTTTAGCATTTCCGTCCGTATTCTGGCTTTTATACTGTAAATCAATCCTATTTCATAAGGGCTTTTTAATTTTTTTGCATCTGCTTTTGCCTCTTCTAAATACGCGAATGCCCTTGAATAGTTTTTTTCTTTTATAGATAAGATTGCCTTATATCCCTTTGCAATGGATCTTCCCCACAAATAATCTAGTTGGGCATAAATCCCTAATGCTTTATCAAAATAATGCTGTGCTTCATCATAATTTTCCATAGCAAAAGCTGCTTGTCCAGCATTGGTATAGATGATTCCTAGTCCACCCCATATCTTTTTCTCCTCACATAGATGGATCGCTTTATGATAACAAGCAATTGCCTCCTCAAATTTACAATTGTGCCTTTTGCTCTCTCCCATAAAATGATATACTGCTGCAATGTTCGATGCATATTTATCTTCATGATTAAAAACTTTAAAAACATCCAGCGCTTCTTTTAAAATTGTTTCTCCTTCTTGATAATTTCCCTCCATAATCCTTGCGTAGCCTTGTAATCGTAGAAGAATACCGATTGTTTCTTTGTCCTTCATTTTATTTGCCACTTCAAAAGCATTTTTTAAATAACATTTCATATCTTTCGCATTTTGTGTATTCATACAGTAATAAATCATCTGAATATAACTCTTTAATGCTAAAGAAAAATCATTTATTGCATTCGCTCCTTCAATTGCTTTTTGCATATGCATTATCCCATAGTCGTATTCTCCTTGACGAATATGACATCTACCAAGCATATACAAAAATAACAATTCAAGCATCCTTAGTTCTTCTTTTTCTCCTTCTTCTTCTCTTATTACTTCTATCTCGTCCTTTATTTTATTTAATCGTTTAAGGGCTTCTTGTTCGCTCATACGTAAAATCTTTTCTTTTTTCAACGTAGCATTTCCTACAACAGGAAAAAGCTCATGTCGAAACTGTAGATACTCACCTAAACTTTTTATTTGATATTTTAATGCCCCTAGCCTATCATTTGCATTAGAAAAATGATAAATTAGCTTTGAGTAAAGGAGCACATCTGTTTTTTTATTCTTAATCTGTTTTTCTAAGCATTTTGCAATTTGATGATGCAAAATCATTTTCCTAGATAAAGACATTTCTTGATACACATATTCTCTTAGTTTCTGATGGGTAAAAACAAAGGCAATTCCCTTTTCTTCTACAACTTCTTTGATTAAACCCTTCTGTTGTAATTCATCAATAATGTCCAGTAGCTCCAATTCTTTCTTGCCACTTAATCCCTGTAAACTTGCAAAGGTAACTTTATCAAAAAATACAGAAGCAATACTTAGGATTTTCTGTCCTTCTGAAGATACGTTGGCAATCCTATTTTTTAAAATATCTTCCATTTTAGGTGAAATCATGCCTATCGTCCCATTTTCTTTTAGGTTATTTAAAAATTCTAATAAGAAAAAGGTATTCCCTTCCGTTTCGTTGTACATAACATTTTTTAATTCCTCTGTAAATGCATAATCTGGCAATAATCTAGATGCAAATATTAGGGTGTCTTCTTTGCTCAAACGTTTTAATTCTATCTTTTTCATCAGATCATATCTGCTGATTTGCCCAAAGAATTGATCAATCTTCCGTTGATGGCTGCTTCTACATGTGGCAATCATCATCAAGGAAGTATTTCGATTTTCTAATAAAATGGTTTGTAATAAAGACAAGCTTAATTGGTCAATCCACTGTAAGTCTTCAAAGAAAAGAATGATCTTTTTTTCTTCAGCCACTTTTAGAAGGATATTTACAATAGCGTTTTCGGCTACTTGATATTTAAAAGTAGCTACATTTTCTACAAGATTTTTATCCATACTGCCATCCTCTGGGAAAAAAGCAGGGAAAATACATCGAACAATATTTTTCCACAAAGGAGGAATCTGAACATTTTCCTCTTTCAACAGCTTAGAGAGCTTTGAAAAAATACCGTTCCAAGGTCTCAGTAAATAATTTTCTTCTGCCTCATAACAATACGCTTTAAAGACATATACCTCTTCTAAATTTGAAGACTTGAAAAACTCTTCTACCAATCTACTCTTCCCAATTCCAGCCTCCCCTAGGACAACAATAGATTTTCTATCTACTTGTTTATGAAAAGCATAATGGTTTTGCTTTAAAAACTTTATTTCTTCTTTCCTTCCATAATAAAAACATTGAGATTCTTCCTTTTCCAAGCTTTCCTGAATAGATTTTTCTTTCAGCAATGTCTCAAAGACATCGTTTGTTTTAAGATCAGGTCGAATAGCTAATTCTTTATCTAACACTTCCACCAGCTTATTATATGTCTCAATTCCTTTGTTGTACTGTCCCTGTAAACTATAAACTTCCATTAATATTCTATA
This sequence comes from Clostridiaceae bacterium 35-E11, assembly GCA_038396625.1. Classification (GTDB taxonomy): domain Bacteria; phylum Bacillota; class Clostridia; order Peptostreptococcales; family Thermotaleaceae. The sequence continues at coordinate 786,346 of CP121688.1, read as the reverse complement.
TGGCTCTTCATTAAATTCATCTACAGCAATCAACTTCTTACAACAATCCTCTGCCTCCATAAATCTTTTGCTGCTTATATACTTTTTAAGTAATTTATGCAGTTTATGCATATAGCTATCCCTATATGCATCCCTTTCACGAAACATCCAATGCTCAAAATTCTCTGCATCCTTTACCAAAAGCCCTTGAAGAAATTCTCCTTGATAAAGCGCTATACCAGTGGACTCTTGATTTTGAAGAAATTGGTCTACATCAATTTTCCAACTTATGTCTTCGCTTAGCATAAGCATAGCTCTTTGGGGAGAAACAATCACATCTGCTTCAAAAACTTTTCGAATCATATATACTGCATTGCGCAAATTCTTTTTGGCCGTATTCTCCTGTAGCTCTGGCCAAAAAAAGTTGACCAATATATCTCTCGAGGCTTGTTTTTCTACTAGTAGATAATAAAAAAGTGCTTCTGCTTTTCTAAAAGGAAATTTGATTCTATGTCCATTGTAAAAAACTTCAGGTGTCCCTAATAACCTTGCAGTAATCTTATTCATAGAACCGCTCTCCACTTTTTTTCAATACTTTTAATATTTCTATTTCATAGGATTCATGCACCTCTTTTAATAATGCAATTCCTCGATCACAGTATTCTCCCAAATCTAGGGGTAAATATTTAGAAAATATTTTCTCCAGGCTTTGATTATGTCGCATATTTCCCTTTATTTCTGCCTTCACACGGTACAATAGGCCTAATTCATAGGGACTTTTTAATTTTTCAGCATATTCCTGTGCCCGTAAAAGACAATCTAAAGCTTCTTTATATTCTCCATCTTTAATGTGTAATAAAGCCATATATCCTTCTGCCGTAGACCTTCCCCATAATGTATTCACTTGATTATATAAATCAATAGCTGTTTTCAGGTAGGTCTTGGCTCTATGATGATCCCCCATATCTAGGGCAGCTTGTCCTGCATTGGTATTAAATATGGTCAATCCCCTTAGTACTTTCTTCTCTTTGCAAAGCTGCATTGCCCTATCATAATATGCTAGTGCACTGGCAAACTTCATATTATACCGACGAATTTCTCCAATGTAGTTATAACTCGCAGCTAAATTCAATGTATATTTATCTTCATATTGATTTACCACTTGGAATATGGCGATGGATTGTTTTAAAATTTCTTCTGCTTCTTTGAATTCTCCCATCATAATTTTATGAAGCCCTTCTAATCTCAAGAAAATACCCGTTTCTTTTTGGTATCCACAGGCTTTCGCCAATTTCAGCCCATGCTCCAAATATTCTTGCATAAATGGAATATTATGGGTCTGTATACCATAGTAAATCATCTGTCTATATCCTTTTAAGGCATAATCAGGATCCTCTATACGTAATGCTTCTTCAATCATATTTTCAATAAAGGCGATTCCCTTTTCATATTCTCCTTCTCGAATAAAATAGCGTCCCTTCATATGCAGAAATCGAATTCTTAAATGCATTAATTCCTTCTCATCTTGTTTTCGATCCATTTGCCCTTCTAAAAGCTTTTCCATTTCTTCCAGCTGTCTGATGACTTCCTCTTGATCTAAATAACTATAGTGTTCTCCCTCAATATTTCCATCGCTTAATATTGGAAAAAGCTCATGGGTAAAATTTAAATACACATCTAGATTTTTCATTCGATACTTAAGGGCCATTAATTCATTGCCCCCATTGGTAAAGTGATAGATTAATTTGGGATAAAGAAATCGATCGCGTTTATCATTATAAAGGCTTTGTTCAAAAATAGTCCCGATTTTATTATGCAATATTTTTCGTCTTGTATTAGATTGCTGCAGGTACACAAATTCCCTAAGCTTTTGGTGGGTAAAAACAAAGCTGATATCTTCTCCACTTCCCGTTTCATTTAAAATTCCCTTTCTTTCCAATTCCTCAAGGGCATCCATCATTTCTAATGCCTCTTTCTGTCTTAGGGTCTTTAACATTTCTAAGGGTACTTTATCAAAAAACATGGAAGCAATATTCAGTAGCTTTTTTCCTTCATCAGATATATCGATAAATCTGCTTTTAATAATATCTTGCATTTTAGGAGACATATCCGTCATATTTCCTTTTTCTTTCATATTATTTAAAAGCTCTACAAGAAAGAAAGTATTTCCCGCTGTTTCTTCATAGATTTGTTGTTTTAAATGCATTGTCCATTGATAATTTGGCAAGGCCTTTTCTACAAAATCCTCCACTTCTTCTAAGGTAAATCTTGGGATGATTATTTTCTCAAGCTTATTGTATTTCACCATGGAAGTCATGAAGGTATCTATTTTTTCCCCATAGCCACTTCTACAGGTACCTATCATCATCCTATCTTTATTCTCCTGATGGAGTAAAATACTACTTAACAATGATAAACTCCTATGATCCATCCATTGTAGGTCCTCAAAAACCAATATAATTTTTCGCTTTTCACACACTTTGTTAAACAAACCAATAATGGTTTCCTCTGCAGCTTGGTATTTCAAAGAATCAATTTTTTCTACAGGATTGATGCTTACAATATTATTGTTCTCTACTGCAAAAATTGGAAAAAGATGGGTAATAATATTTTTCCATAATAAGGGGATTTCTATTTTTTCTTCTACAAGAATATCTGACAGCTTAGCAAATATATCATTCCATGGTTTTAATAAATACTCTTCCTCTGCTTGATAGCAATTGGCATGTAACAAAGTAATTTCTTTTTCGTCTATATTGTGTAGAAACTTATCTTTCAGTTTGGTTTTCCCAATACCGGCCTCTCCCACAATCATCAAAGACTTAACATCTTGATTTTTAATAAAATCTTTATAAATATCATTAAAAACTTGTAATTCTCGACGCCTTCCATAAAAGAAATCCTGTTTATTTTTTCGTCGATCTGTTTCCTTGGCAGTTCTGCTTTCTAAAATTTCATTCAAAAGGCCTTTGGTTTCTGCATCTGGTGCAATCCCTAATTCCTGTTCCAAGATTTCTGATAACTTATTATATAAATCAATAGATTTATTAAAGGCTCCTTCCTCAGCATATACCTGCATAAGCACACGATAAGCCCTTTCATCAAAAGGATCTTCTGCAATAATTAATTTCCCGTAATCTTGTACATTTTTATACTTTTTTGTCTTTAAAGCTTTATCAATTTTTTCGTAAAGTCTATGAATATATAAATCCTTATATTGTTCTCGATACTGCATCATCCATTCTTCAAAACTATGGGCATCCTTTACATGGAATCCTTTAAGAAATTCCCCCGTATAGTGATGTACTCCCTGTTCTTCATCCTTTAAGAAAGTATTCAAATCTGTATCAATCTGTATATCGGGATTCAGCATAACAATAGATTTTTTAGGGGATATAATAATATCCATATCTAACATCTTTCTTATTTTATACATTGCATTTCTCAAATTTTTCTTGGCTGTCTTTTCCCCAATTTCTCCCCACAAAAGATTGACCAAGGTATCACGGCTTGCTTGTCCGTTGACCAATAAGTAATAAAACAAAGCTTCTGCTTTTTTTAATGGAAAAACAATCGTCTCTTGGTTTTTTAAAACTACTGGCGTACCAAATAATTTTACACGTACAACATCCATTCGCTTCACCCTTTGTTCCGATATTTCCTTACTTATACCTATTATATCTTACTTTTATCGACAAGCAAATATTTGGTCTTTTAAAATTCATAGTATTAAAAAATCTTGCGATATTAGGACATAATATATTTTTCTTTTAAAATACACTAGGGTGAAAAGATAAAAACCTTTCTACATAAAATAGAAAGGTTTTTAGGATAAATCAATCTAATAACTCCTGTATCACTCTTGCTGCCAGCGTTCTTGGCAGCAAAACTGGCTTTCCCGAAATTCTTCGAACTTCTCTTTTCGTTTTTACAGAATATCCCATGCAATCCATAAAGATTAATTCAACATCTTTATTTCGAAAATTTTCTGCTGCTTTTATCATATGATCTCCTTTTTGGTAAGGGGATGCCACTGCCATTTCTACTTCCACACCATACTGGTTCCATCTTTCTCTAATAGCTTCTATTTGATCTCTATCAGGAACAATGACACCAATTCTTTCACTTCCACTAAGTTTTTGGGCAATCATGTGAAGTAGTTCTTGAGGGAGGATTAATAAAGCTTCATGCTGAAACTTTGGAAATTTGCCTGTGCACATCATTAAAATTATTTGACATCCTTGCTTTTCCAAGTAGTATATGTTTTCCTGCAATAAAGGTATAATCTTTTCTTCTCCTAATTTCACTTGTTTACCGTCTCGCATCCTACTAACTAGTACCGTATCTCCTTTACTGGGATAAAAGGTACTTTGTACAGTTTCATAATTAAAATTGTCTAAGGCACCTCTCTCAATAATTTCGAATTCTCCTCCTAATAATTGCTGAACATCCTCCATAATGTCTACCCGTGGAGATTGGCCAATGGTAATAGCACCGATTTTAAATTTTCTATCCATAATTCTTTTCACCTGCCCCACCCCATATTTTTTAGCGCCCAGTAATTTGCTATTGCAATTTGCTTCAATTCATTTTAAACTTATATAATATAAATTTTTTAAATTTTCTACATATACCGTTAGAAACTTAGGATATGTTTTGCATAAAGATTGATCGATGAAGGTGATATTCATGAAATTAGCAAATTTTTTAAAAAGAAATCATATTACATTAATTTCTAACTTTGATGATGATTCTATTCTTTCCAAGGAATTTGAATGTATTTCTATTGTTACTTTCCCTGGAAATCTTTTCTGGGTACAAAATAATGATCTAGTATTTATTTCACCAGATTTATTATCTCATGAAGATTTATTAAATATTTTAAAAAATCTTATTTCAAAAAAAGTACTTGGCTGCTGTATTATTTGTGACGATGATTTTAAGCTAATGAACGCTGAAACCATTACATTGTGTCATCAAAATAATCTATTGTTATTTCAACTACAAAAAGAGCATGATTTTGAAGTAATTTGGTTAGAAATTCTTTCTTCTATTATACATCAAGACCACTTATTGCCTTTCTTTCAGCAGCAGCTTAAAAACAATATCATATGCTTAATGAGCATTCATCAGCTTAGTGAAAAAAATTTAACTTATTTACTCAGCTTTTTTTTATATCGTGAAATCTATCTGTTATCCAAGCAGTTTAATTTATTATGTCATGACAATCCCATGCAAAGTAAACTTTTACACGATTTGCCCTTAAAAAAGTGGTCTCAAGAATTATCGACATGGCATACAGATGAATCCCAATTCTTTGAACCCATGGTGATTGACTTTAATGCCCGAAACTATTATTGTTTTCCATTAAAATCCCATAAGAATATCCTTGGATATTTGTGTATTGAGAAGTCTCATCCTTTGTGGGGAGAACTAAATACTTATTTTATCGCTGAAATACTTCCTAATTTTATACTATGCATGATAGATAAGTCTAAAAACGAGTTGACTTATCGAAAACCAATTGAAGAATATTTACAAAGTATTTTATACGGACTTTTCACCGATGAAAATACCCTCAAACGAGAAACTGCCTATTTTCATTTCGAATATTATTTGAACCGCTATGTTTGGATCTTACAGATTGAGCCTTTGCATACCAAAGATTATAGGAGGGAAACTCAAATTCCCCATGCTATTTTATACAAAGCAAAAAATGTGGTAGAACAAATTTTTTGTAGGAATATTTTCTTGGTTGAAAAATCACAAATTGTCTCGATTCATGTGAAGGACGATGAACCTAATGAAAAAGTACTCAGTAAATTTGATATGTTATTAAATGATCTAGAATTACAATGTCCAGAGTACAGCTTTCGTATTGGGGTTAGTCGTGCATATGCTGACGTCTACCGGCTTAAATATGCTTATGAAGATGCGTTATTCAGTTTGACCATAGGAAAAATGCTTTTCTCTGTTACAAAAAAAGTATTTTGCTATGATGATTTATTGATTTATCATTTTCTTTATCAACAGATGGATAATCCAATTCTTCAGAGACTTTATGTAAATACCGTTCAAAAAATAACCATTCATGACATAGAAAAACAAGATTCACTGTATGAAACTTTAAGCGAGTTAATCAATTGTGATTTCAATGTCAAAGAAACCTATGAGAATTTGTATATTCATCGAAATACATTGTATCAGCGCATGAAAAAAATCGAAAAAATTATTGGCCTATCTATCAAAAGTTCTGAAACCAAGTTATTGCTTCAACTGGGCCTAAAATTAGACCATATCCATCGCATATTAAGAAAACCTATAGAACAGGACTAACGTTGGTATACAATTTCACCGTTAAGAACAGTCATCATCACTCTAGACATGCTTTTAAATGGGTCACCATCCAATACAACAAGATCTGCATCTTTTCCTTCCTTTATGCTTCCGATTCGATGATCTAGCCCCAAAGCTTTTGCAGGATGTATGGTAATCGCCTTTAGGGCCTCGCCATAGGACATTCCTTCTTTAACCATGGCGGCAGCAGAAAGTAGTAAAAGATCCACAGACACATCAGGATGATGGGTTGTAATGCAGGTACAAATTCCTGCGGATGATAGTACTTTACCACTATCTATTCGTCTATTTTGTAATTCTGGGCTGGATTGATCCGTTAAGCAGGACCCTAAAAACACAGGTGCATTTGCTTGCTGCAGTTCTTCTAAAACCATATAACTCTCTGTACCATAATCGATCATTACAGATATGCCAAATTCCTTTCCTATTTGAATTGCAGTAAGGATATCCTGTGCTTTATGGGCTGTTATTTTCAAAGGACACTGTTTTGTAATGACCCTCTGTATTGCTTCATATTTTGGATCATAGCTTTCAAAATCCACATCTCTCTTTTCCTTTTTTGCTGAATATTTTTTAGCATCTAACAGTACTTTTCTAAGCAGGTGAGCAATTCCCATACGAGACAAAGGACTTTCCTGCTTGTTTTGGTTCCACTTTTTCGGTGCATCTCCTAAGGTAACTTGTATATCTACACAGGATGCTAGCATCATTTTTTCCATAGCAGCACTTTTTGTTTTTACGGCACAGCTTTGACTTCCCACTACATTCATGTTCCCCGAACTCACCACTACCGTAGTAATACCCCCTTTTATTGCCTGGGCAAAACATTCATCCCAAGGATAAATTCCATCCCTTGTATTGAGGTGTGGGGTAAATAAATCATATTTTTCGTTTGTATCATCACCTTCAAATTTTTTCCCTGCTTCAATCAAGCCTAAGTGGGTACTACCATCTACCAATCCTGGAAGCACAATTTGATGATGTAAATCGATGACTTCCACATCAGATATATAAATATTAGACTCCATTTGAACAATTCTCCCCTTATCTATGAGAATGTCCCCATAATAAACTTTTTCATTTTCCATGGTAAAAATCTTGCCATTTTTCAACAATAACATAGATACCTCACCTTTTCTTTAGTAATCAGCAGTATGTACAATTTTTCCATCAATCATCGTCATACATACTTTTGTCTGAATCTCCAAAGGATCTCCATCACATAAAACAATGTCTGCATCCTTTCCTTCTTCCAAACTGCCTACACTTTTTTCGATTCCTAATGCTTTTGCAGGGTTTATGGTAATCATCCGAATGGCTTGTGCATAATCTAATCCTTCTTTTACCAAAAGTCCTACAAAGGATAGTAAATATCTGCTATTGGCAAAAGGGTGATCCGATATGATAGATAGTTCGCAACCAGCATCAGACAAAATTTCCGCAGATTTTAAAGAACCATTTTTTAATTCCTGCTTTGTTTTAAACATAAATAAGGGTCCTAGCAAAATAGGGGCATTTTTGCTTTTTAATGCATCTACAATCCTATATCCTTCCGTACAGTGATCTAATGTATAACAAAGATCAAATTTTTCTGCAATGCGTATGGCTGTTAAAATATCATCGGCTCTATGGGCATGGATTTTTAAAGGAATTTCTTTTTTCAATACAGGCACAAAAACTTCCCATCGTTCATCCTCTTCGACCAATCCTTTTTGTTTTTTTCGAAAATACATTTGTGCTTTTGTAAAATGCTCTTCTAATAGTGCTGCTGTTGCCATTCTACTAGAAGGGGTTTTTCCAATAGCATGGTACACGTTTTTAGGATTCTCTCCTAAGGCTATCTTCAAGGCAGCGTATTCTTTGATAATCATTTTAGACACAGTTGTCCCTTTAGTTTTCAATATGGTTGCCATTCCGCCAATCACATTCCCACTACCGGGTGTAGCCATAACCGTAGTAATTCCTGCTTCTACTGCTTCTTGAAAACAAGGATCTTGAGGGTTGATGCCATCAATTGCACGCATTTGGGGAGTTATGGGAGAAACACATTCATTTGCATCATTGCCATTATGGGTATAGGTCCACATACCGATATGGCTGTGGGCATCAATAAACCCAGGAAAAATTTTTTTCCCATATCCATGAATGACTTGATCTATTTTTACTTCATTGATACCTTGTCCGATTCTTTCGATCTTTCCATTATGAATCAATAGATCTCCTTCCACATAATATCCCTTATTTACATCAAATATATTTCCACCTTTAATCAGTGTGTACATCATCTTCAGCCACCTTACGTGAAAGAAATTAGTATTCTAAATCTAATAAGTCTACCATAATTCCCAAATATACCTTTGCTGCATTTACCACATCCTCTATGTCCACCGTTTCATTATAGGAGTGAATTCCTTCTGTGTTAGCAGGACCATATTGGATGGTAGGAATACCTGCATATCGATAATATCTTGCATCACTAGATGCCCACTGATAGGCAGGCACTACTTCTCTTCCCCATACCTTTCGAGCATTGTCCACAGCAGATTGGACAATTGCTGTATTCACATCCGTATAATTGGCTTCTGAATTCCAATTGTATTCATACTCTATTCCGGTTAGATCTAATTCTTCTATCATTTTTTGAAAGCGATCTACCACATCTTGAATTTTTACACCAATGGGTACACGAATATCAATGGTCGCTTCACAATAGTCTGGTACCATATTCGTTTTTGTTCCCCCTTGAATGGTCCCTACATTCACGGTCACATGATCAATTACATTTTCTACGCCCTCTGCCTTCAGTGCATCCTTAGCTACGCGCTTAGAGTCTTTTAATACCTGTAGTTGACTTGCCTCATATTGCCCTTTTAAGGTTCGTAGTTCTTCTACACGACTTAATATCTTCGTTAGCTTCAATATGGCATTGTCTCCAACGTAATTCCCAATACTTCCATGGGCTGATTTTCCATAGGACTTGATATGAATCCATAAGGAGCCTTTTTGTCCTACTTCACAGTTGTTAAAGGATGTAGGCTCTGCGATTAAACATGCATCTGCACCATCACCATAGCCTTGTTCCACTAGCCACTTTGTACCTAATTTCCCACTGGTTTCCTCGTCAGGTACTACATGCAGCACAACTTTTCCTTTCATTTTTACTTTTTGCTCTACCAATAATTTCATAGTAAATAATAGGGTGCCTAGCCCTGCCTTCATGTCTGAAGTCCCTCTACCTAAAATTTGTGTATCCGTGATGGTGCCACAAAATGGATCAAAATCCCACTTAGAACGATCTCCAGCCGGTACCACATCACTGTGTCCATTTAATAAAAGTGTTTTTCCTTCATCATTGCCAAAGGCAGCAATAATATTGGGTTTATCCTCTGCGGGTCTAATCACCTTATATTCAATATCTGCCCTTTGTAGATAATTACAAATCAATTGCGTAATATCTTCCATGTCTCCCGGTGGATTTTCACTAGGAATCTGAATCATTTCAGAACACAACTGCAATAAATCATTTTTTCTTGTCTCTACCAATTGCCATAATTTTTGTTTCACACTATCTTTTTTCATTCTTATCACTCCATCTCTATATTCATTGGTTATACAAAAAACAAGCTGCCTCATGGTCTTCTCCAAGGGTCTTTAATTCAGGAAGACTCTCCTTACATTGGCTTATACAATTAGGACATCTTGTTGAAAATGGACAGCCAGGCGGTAAATTAACCGGACTAGGGATTTCCCCTTTTAAGAATATTTTTTCTTTCTTCTCTAATGGACTCTCTGGAGGAATCGCCGAAAATAATGCTTTGGTATAGGGATGCATTGGGTTTTTGTAAATCTCCTGGGCATTCCCCATCTCCACAATTTTACCTAAATACATAATGGCAATGCGATTGCTGATATATTTTACAACACTTAAATCATGGGAAATAAATAAATATGTCAGATTTAGTTTCCTCTGCAAATCCTTTAATAAATTGAGCACCTGTGCCTGAACAGACACATCTAAGGCGGACACAGGCTCGTCACATACAATAAGTTTTGGGTTCAGCGCCAAAGCTCTAGCTATATTGATTCTTTGTCTTTGTCCACCACTGAATTCATGGGGGTATCTGGTAGCATGATATGGATTGAGACCAACCAGTTCTAGCAGTTCACTTACCTTTTCCTTTCTTTCCTTTGGTGTACCAATGTTGTGTATTTTCATCGGTTCTTCAATAATGCTGCCTGTAGTTTTTCTTGGGTCTAGAGAAGAATAGGGATCTTGAAAAATAATCTGTATATCCTTACGCATTTTTTTCATTTCTTTCTCCGATAAATCCAGTAGAGAATTATCTTCATATTGTACAGTACCTGAAGTAGGGTTGATTAAGCGAATCAAGCTTTTTCCCAAAGTAGACTTTCCACATCCTGATTCTCCAATAATCCCTAATGTCTCTCCTTTATACACGTCAAAGGAAACATCATTGACTGCCTTCAAATATTTTGGGGGCTCAAATAATTTATTGCTTTTGATCTGAAAAGTTTTTGTCAGATTTTCTACTGCTAAAATGACTTCCTTCATCTTACCATTCATCCCCCTTCATATCTAAGCTTTCTGTTTTTGTTTGAAAATGGCATGCAGCAAAGTGTCCTTCTTCTATTTCCATCAGCTCTGGAACTTTTTTTCGGCAGATATCCTTGGCATAAGGACATCGGTTGTGAAAATTACACGCCTCTCCTGTCAGCTTTAAATCAGGGGGGGCTCCCTCAATGGCTGTCAATGGATTATTAGGATCATCACTTAATTTCGGTATAGAATTTAAGAGTCCCCAGGTATAAGGATGTAGCGGCCTTGTGTATAATGTTTTTGTATCTGCGTATTCTACAGTTCTTCCCGCATACATGACCATTACCCTATCACATATATCCCATACCACTCCTAGGTTATGGGTAATCATTAAAATAGATGTTCCTAATTGTCTCTGTAAGTCCTTTAGCAAATCTAATACTTGGGCTTGCACTGTAACATCTAACGCCGTCGTAGGTTCATCTGCAATAATCATCTTCGGTTTACATACAATAGCCATTGCAATAATCACCCGTTGGCGCATTCCTCCCGAGAATTCATGGGGATAGGAATTGAGTCGTTTTTCTGCCTCAGGAATTCCTACTAGATTTAGTGCTTCAATGGCAATTTTTCTTGCTTCTTCTTCGGTTACATTTTGATGAATCTTAATGACCTCCATAATTTGCTGTCCAATGGTAAATACGGGGTCTAAGGATGTCATCGGATCTTGAAAAATCATGGAAATTTCTTTTCCACGAATATTCAACATTTCCTTTTCTTTTAGATTTAATAAATCCTTTCCTTCAAATAGTATCTCTCCACCTACAATTTTACCAATCGGCTTTGGAACTAGCCTCATAATAGATGAGGCTGTAACACTTTTGCCAGACCCGGATTCTCCAACAATCCCAAGTGTTTCTCCCTTGTTAATACTAAAACTAACTCCATCTACTGCCTTTGCAATACCGGTGGAAAGATAAAAATACGTTTTTAAATCCTTTACCTTGATAACTTCGTTGCCCATGTTTCCACCTCCAGATTATTCAAATTTTTGTTTCATCTGTTGAAAAGCTTCCTTGACTTTTTTCATATTTTCTTGTGAACCCAATAAATCCACTGCTGTCATCGCCATAGCCTTAGCACCAACAAGTAAGGCTCTTCTTCCCCGCTCATCTCCTGCTGCCTTTAAGAACTCTTTTGTATGTCCCCGGGTTCCCTCTGCAACCCTTACATAAGACTGCAATGCAGGAATTTCATGGGTTACATTGCCCATATCCGTACATCCTATCCCTAATTCCCGCTCTCTTGGCCGCACCTTCTCTCCTAAGTCAATAAAGTTCTTCTCTAGCAAGCTTTCAATCTTTTCATTGTTGCGTATATCCTCATAGGATCGTCCTATATACTTATACGTAAATTGTGTGTTGGTTGCCCTTGCAACATTTTCGCATAAATTTATAAATCGCTGTACCAATTCATTTTTAAACTTCATTTCAAAGGAACGTATGGTAAATCTTGCTTGGGTATGTTCAGGAATATATATGGGGTTTTCTCCTCCTTTGGTTATGACGCCAATGATTTTTCCCCGCTCCAAGAACTCAGATCCCATACCATTTATCATATTAAACAGCTGCAGCACCGCATTTAGCGCAGAAATTCCTTCATGGGGAAAAGTGGCTGCATGTGCCGTCTTTCCATAAAAATCTACTTCTATGTCTGTTCTCGAATAAGAGATATCATTCACTACGGTATCACTGGCAGGATGCAGAATCATAGCGGCATCTAGTCCATTAAACACATTTTTTTGGAGCATAATAATCTTGCCCCCACCGCCTTCTTCTGCTGGTGTTCCAAATACACTTACAGTTCCTCCGATTTTATCAATCACTGATTTTACTGCAATTCCCGCTCCTAGAGAAATGGCTGCCATAAGGTTATGACCACATCCATGTCCTAATCCCTGCACTGCATCATATTCTCCAAACAATCCAATATGATAACCCAGTTTTTCACTGTCGTAAGTAGCTTTAAAAGCTGTCTCTAAATCTGCTACTCCTGTTTCTACAATAAATCCATGTCTCTCTAAGTGCTCTATAAGTTTTTGGCTAGATAAATATTCTTCAAAACAATACTCCGGATGTTGGTAAATATAATTAGATACCTCATATAACTCTTGGGCAATTGTATCGATCTTTTCAATAACTTCCTTCTTGTACTGTTGGATGTTCATGTTAGTCCCTCCTTTTTTACTCTTTAAGCAATTATCGCTTCATTTTTGGGTCTAACACATCTCGAATACCATCACCCAGTAAATTGAATCCTAACACAGTAATTAAAATAATCAATCCAGAATAGGTGGCAATATGAGGTGCTGAGCTAAGACAATCCTTTCCTGCTCGCAGAATAGTTCCCCATGATGCCGTAGGCGGCTGAATGCCCAGTCCTAGGAAGCTCAATGCTGCCTCCGAAATAATAGCTCCTGCCACATTCAATGTAGCATATACAATAATTGGAGAAATGCTGTTCGGAAGAATGTGCCCAAATAACAAACGCATATCTGACGCCCCTAGGGCACGAACAGCATGACAGTACTCCTCATTTTTTACGACATGTACTTGTCCCCGTACAATTCGAGCATAACCTGGAATATTGGCAATACCAATGGCCAAAATAACATTGTGCAGTCCATCTCCCAGTACAGTCATCAACACAATAGCCAATAACACAAAGGGAAAAGCAAACATTCCATCCATCAATCGCATAATGATGGTATCGATGATCCCTCCCTTGAAACCAGCAATCAGTCCTAGTAGGATACCAATCATTCCACCAAATATCATGCCTCCAACAGCGACGATAATAGAGATTCTTGAGCCATATATAATACGGCTTAACAAATCACGCCCAAACTCATCTGTTCCCAAAATATGTCCACCTTCACCGGGCTTTAAATAGCTGTTTGCCAAACTCATTTCATTAGGGTCGCTTGGCGCCAATAGCGGAGAAAATATTGCCATCATGGTCATGACCACAACGATGATAAGACCAATCATGGCCGTCTTATTTCTTTTTAATTTATTCCAAGCATTATTTGCCTTTCGTTCTTTTAGAATCATTTGATGCTGATGATCCAAATCTAAAGAAGCTGTTTTACTTTCCATCTATTCTCCTCCTTTCCCTGTTTCAAATGAAACCTTTGGATTCAAGTAGAGATAAGCGATATCAACCAATAAGTTTATAAATACATAGATAAATGCAATAAACAATACGGTACTCTGGATTAGTGCATAATCCCTGTTTCCAATGGCATCTACAATTAACTTGCCCATTCCGGGCCAGCTAAAAATCGTTTCTGTTAAGATTGCCCCAGATAATAAGGAGGACATTTGCAGACCCAATACAGTAATAATAGGAGGAAGTGCATTTTTTAATGCATGCTTCCAAATGACAACTTTTTCTTTTAGTCCCTTTGCACGTAAAGCCTTGATATAATCTTGTTTAATAATTTCCAGCATGCTTGAGCGTGTAATACGAGCAAATGTAGCAGCAGGAATGGTTGCAAGACATACACTTGGTAAAATCAAGTGACTCACCACATCCCACAACCCTTTATCCAAACTCCCCATCCCTATGGAAGGCAACCATGCTAAGTTTACACTAAATACCAATACCATCATTAATCCAAGCCAAAAGATAGGCATAGATACCCCCACAAGAGCCACAATCATAGATACATAATCAAAGATCGAATATTGCTTTGTGGCAGAAATAATCCCTACGGGTACACCAATCAGTAAAGCAATAGTAATGCTCACAATACTTAAAAATAATGTGTTTGGGAATCTTTCTATAATTAACTTTGTAACAGGTTCATTGTAATAATAGGACTTTCCAAAGTCTCCTTGCGCCACACCCTTCAAATACATCACAAATTGTTCACCTATACTTTTATTCAGCCCCAGCTCTTCTCTTAGTGCATCTACGGCTTCTACAGGTGCTTGGGGTCCAAGCATAACAGCTGCAGGATCTCCAGGTATCATGCGAGTAATCACAAAAATAATTGTAATAACAATAAATAGAATGGGAATTAATTGAACAATCCTTCGCAATATAGTCTTTATCATTTTTTCACTCCCTATTTCTTCATTTCCTTGTAGAAAAAACTCTATACAATAATCCTATTATATAGAGTTTTTATACAAGATTACTTTGCAATTATGATATTTTATGCGATGGCTAACTGCTATTTCTTTAACCAAACATTCACTTCTGGTGAAACAAATACTGCCTGGTTATCTGCTCTTACCTCATATCCTTGTACTCTACTGGTTAATCCATAGATCACCTTTTCATTGGAGTAATTTACTCTCGTATATTCTTCAGTAATGGATTTTAAAGCCTTCTTATAAGCTTCCGCACGTTCATTTGGATCTGCAACTCTCACTGCTTGATCTAATAATTGATCCACTTCTGGCTTATTAAATCCTTGACCATTTCCTAATGACCCAATTTGTGAACTATGGAACATATAGTTGAGGAAGAAATATGGGTCTGGATACCATGTCCAAGACATGCCATAAATCGGTGCTTTTCCTTTTGAAGCAATATCACTGAAGGTTCCCCATTCAACCGTTTTAATTTCTAAATCTACATTTAGGTTCTGCTTTAAATATGCTTGTAAAATTGTTGCCATTTTTACTCTTGCTGGCTTATCCGCCACATAGATTTGTGTTTTAAATCCATCTGGATACCCTGCCTCTGCTAATAAAGCTTTTGCTTTTTCAGGATCATATTCAGGAATCATACTTTCTAAACTTGCATCATATCCCCATGATCCTGGAGGAAGCGGTAAGTATGCTCTTGTTGCTTCATCAAATTGATAGATTCCCTTTACCATTTCATCAATATCAATGGCACGAATAATCGCTTCACGCACTCTCTTGTCTGCTGTAGGTCCTTCGATCAAATTCATATAAAAATAGGCTACATGTAATCCAGGTACTTCCTGTAATACTAAATTTGCATCATCTTTTACAATTTTCACACTTTCACCTGTTAAATCTGTAGCAATATCAATTTCTCCTGTTCTTAAGGCATTTGTCATCATATTTCTGTCTGAAATAAATTTAAAGGTAACCCCATCTAGGTATGGTTTGTCTCCCCAATAATTATCCCTTTTTTCTAATACGACACAATCATCTTTTTTCCATTCGACAACTTTAAAAGGTCCTGTACCTACTAAATTAAGTCCAAAAGCATCGCCCCAACCTTCTACTTCTTCCTTCGGTACGATTACATTTCCTGAATCTGTTAGTACTGTTAAAAATGCTGAATTCGCTTCTTTTAAATAACATTTTACTTCAAAATCACTCACCACTTCTACATGGTCTAGCATACTTAATCGATTCATAACAGACTCTGTAGCAGAACGTTCTAAGGAGTATTTTACATCCTCTCCTGTCATTTGCTTACCATCCTGGTATTTTCCTTTTTGGAAATACACATCGTCTCTAAGCTTAAATGTATATACCTTGCCATCCTCTGAGGCAGACCATTCTGTAGCCAAGTTTGGTGCAATCTCACTCAAATCCTGTGTATAGCGTACTAGTGTATCGGCAACATTTCTGATGATATTCCCTTCATATACTCCAGTATATTTTACTGGGTCGATTGTTTTTGGCGTTGCTGACAGTGCAAAAGTTAATACGCCGCCCTGCTTATCCTGTTCTGATACTTCACCGACTGCTTCACTGGATGGCTCTGCTTTTCCTTCCTCTTGGGTACTGGTGTCTTTTGCCCCGCAGCCAGACAATAAGGTTAATCCCATTACTAGAGCAAGTATCCAGCTAATCACTTTAAACTTTTTTCTCATATTGCTTCCTCCTTTTTTTCATATGATGATGAATGATCAAATCATTCTATGACGATACAATTTCAATATTATTCATTTTTACCTGGCGTTTGAAATTTTTTAGCGTCTCCATACAACGTTAATAATTGCTCAAAATTCTCTTGGTCATAGAATTTGCATTTTTCTGTGCTGTAATCTTTTGCTACTTCAATGGCAAACCGAGCTGCCATCTCTATATCCGTTGCATGAGATGCACCTGTAGCACATCCTGCTACAGCGACCTCTGTTGTAATGGCAACACCCACCACAGGCGCAGATGTGGCAACTGCTGGCTGTAGAATACTATTGACATGAGGTAACTGATTAGAATATGGCGTAATATCTTGCGTTGATAATGCAAATACATGAGGTAATTGTCCTGTTACTCTTTTCATCACCTGAAGTAAATCATAGCTTACCGGTAGTATATATCCTTCTTTCACAGTAGGTGATATCGCAAAGCCTCTGCAGTTAATAATTTCATTCCCTTTTGTTGTATCAATAGATAGGATGGCATCCATTTCCTCTAACACTTCTATCTCATTCATTTGATCCATATCTACCGGTGAACCCATAAATGGTACAGGATAATGCTCTTCCGTAGGAGCATCAGGGCAGATATGAGTCGTAACAATCACATCCCCGTATAGCACATCTCCTGCATTTTGCATGTCTACTAATTTCAATGCAGCAGCCAATGCTGCAGTTGCACCATCTCCATCAGAAACACAGCCTATCACTTCAGGTCTTGCACCAATTCCTCCTAACCGTCCAATAATGCCTAATGTAGGTGCATTTCCTCCAGCTAGCTTTCCATGGTGTCCTGCAATGACTACCTTAATAAAGTCTGTCGAGCCTTCCTTACCAGATATCCTGTTCACCGTTACATTCTTTGCCCCTCGTTCTTCTAAAAAAGCTTTTACCTTTTCTCCAGAAGCATCTGCTCTGTCAATGAGATCATACATTTCTAGTACTTGTTTTAAAAGCATTTTCATTCCTCCAAACCATTAATATTACACTGCTACGACTAGTCATAAAAAATGTTGCAATTTCTTAACATTTATAATGCTTCTATTATATAGGAATAGCATAAATATTTACTATATACAAACATCCATAAATATTTAAACTTGATTGACTATTTGCACATTTATATATAGATTTCTATTTTCAATCTAAAAATAAAAAATAAAGGCATAGCAAACATCGTTTGCTATGCCTTTATCTTTTATTTTGTATATTATAATACAACCTTTGATAAAATATCTTGCTCCACCTTACCAACCTTTGATTCAAGTGCTTCCACTTCTTTAGATACTTTTTCAACAAAGGCTTCATCTTTAATAGAACCTAGATTGATTTTTACATTATATAGTGCAGAAAGTACAGCAGTTCTTGCCATCATTGCCGCTACAGCACCATCTGTAACCGCATTTTGATTTCCTTTTACCACAACTTTTTCGATGATTTCCATGATTTTGAATGCATCTTGGGCTACTTCGAGTGGTACTAAGGCTGCTTTCTTTGTAGCTTCTTGGATCGCTGCTTTTCTACTTTCTTTTTCTTCATCAGTTTCTTTTGGTAGTTTAAAAGCATCCATTACTTCATTAAATGCATCAGAATCTTTATCAATATCGGCTACAAATTTTGCTCTGCATTCTGCTGCAATTTTTGCGATTTCTTTCATTTCTTCTTCTACTTCTACATATTTTTTTTTGCCGATCGTTAAATTAGCCACCATTTCTGTTAAAGCTGCTGCAACAGCACTGCTTAGTGCAGCGATGCTTCCGCCACCTGGTACTGGATCATTTGAAGCAGTTTTATCTAAAAAAGCTTTTACATTCATTTCTGCTAACATTCTATTTCCTCCTAAAACTCATTTTTATTCTTTATCGAATACAAGCACACCATCTTTTACCACTTTTTCAACCGTACTTACACCTATATGATAAGGGATAAATTTATAGGATGGGAATTCAAGAATTACCACATCTCCTTTTTTCCCTACATCAATACTTCCAATTTGATCTGCTCTACCTACAGCTGCTGCACCATTGATGGTAAGGGCTGTAATCGCTTCTTCAATGCTCATTTGCATATAAAGTGTCGCTAAGGCAAATACAAGTGGAATGGATTCCGTGAAACAACTTCCAGGATTCATATCTGTAGCTAAAGCAACAGCACAATTATGGTCGATCATATATCTACCTCGTGCATATTCTTCCTTTAAGCTAAAAGCTGTACAAGGAAGTAGTGTAGCAACAACACCAGCTTTTGCCATATCTTCAATTCCCTTATCAGAAGCCTGTAGCAAATGATCTGCAGATACAGCCCCTAGTTCTGCTGCTAATTCTGCCCCGCCTAATTGTACGATTTCATCTGCATGAAGCTTTAACTTCATTCCCATTTCCCTAGCTTTGCTCAAAAGTCTTCTAGACTGTTCTACAGAGAATACGTTTTTCTCACAGAAGATATCGCAAAACTCAGCAAGATTTCTTTCAACAACCACAGGAAGTACATTTTCTATGATTTCATCAATAAAAACATCTTCTTTTCCTTTGTAAGCTTTTGGAACGGCATGGGCGCCTAAATAGGTTTTTACGATATCTAATGGATGACTTTTATCTAGTTCTGCCATAACCTCTAACTGTTTGATTTCCGTGTCATAATCTAATCCGTATCCACTTTTTCCTTCAACTGTTGTTACCCCAAAGGACAATATGGAATTTAATCTTTTCTTTCCTAAAGCAATAAGTTCTTCCTTAGAAGCATTCTTTGTTCCTTCCACGGAATTGATAATGCCGCCGCCTCTTTCCATAATTTCCATATAGCTATCGCCTCGAAGTCTCCAGTTGAATTCTTCTTCACGATATCCCCCAAATACAAAATGGGTATGAGAATCTACAAATCCAGGTAATACAGCTTTACCTGCTGCATCAATGACTTCGTATTTTGATTCGTCCACATCTTTTAAAATCTCTTCCGTTTTTCCCACTGCTTGAATGATGCCATCCTCTATGATGATTGCACCCTTTTCAATGACATGTAGCTCAGACATATCTTTTCCAAACTTGGCCGAAGATCCACTACAAGTAACAACTTGCGCAGCATTTTTAATAATCATATTTTTTTTCATAGCACGATTACTCCATTAAGCTTGTTTCGATGACTTTATCCATAGAGAAACCGTATAATCCTAAATAATATGCTGCACTGTCAATTAGAGCTTCCATCGGCACAAGTCCTACTACTTCGCTACCAAGTACATTGACACCATATCTTTTTGCTTCCATTTTTACTGTTTCAAATACTCTATATACAGATGTTTTTGTGTAATCTGTGATATTCATTGTTACTTGGGTAATTCCTCTTTCAGTGATTTCGACCCCGCCTGCTTTAATGTATCTAAAACCGCCGCTTGAATGTCTAATCGCTTTTGCAATTTTGTTTGCAATTTCAACATTTGGTGTATCTAAATCAATATTGTAAGCTACCAATGGCATTCTCGCACCTACTGCAGTTACGCCAGCAGTTGGATGAATTTCTGCTTTTCCAAAGTCTGGTTGCCATTCAGGATCCTTTAATTTTTCAGGCATTCCTTCAAATTGTCCTTTTCTTACCTTTGCAAGATTTTCTCTTTCTGGTTTTGAAGCAGCACTTTCATATAAAAATACAGGAATATCATATCTTTCGTTCATTTCTTTTGCTGTCTCTTTTGCAAGCTCTACTGCTTCTGTCATACTCATGTTTTTAATTGGAATAAAAGGTACAACGTCTGTAGCGCCCATTCTTGAATGCTGCCCTTCATGCTTTGTCATATCAATCACTTCTGCTGCTACACCGATGGCTTCAAGCACTGCATTTTTTACTGCCTGTGGTTCTCCCATTACCGTAACAACCACTCTATTATAATCCTTATCTGCTTCATAGTTTAATAATTTTACGCCTTCTTTTCCTCTAAGAGGTGCTACAATTTTTTCGATTTTGTCTAAGTCTCTACCTTCACTAAAATTTGGCACACATTCTACAATTTTTTTTACTTCAGCCATGTTTCTTCCTCCTCATCTAAATTGAGATTTCTATAGTTATCTATTCTGTATCATGTCAAAAGAGAAAAGGTAGAGGAGGCATTAGAATTCCTCTACCCTATACCTGTATCTTATCTTTTTTTCTTATTATCCTTACTGAAAAATTGATTATTTCTCCACGCTTTTCCAAGCTTCTGCTACTAAATCTTTTACGAGATCTTCTTTTGGTACATATGGTAATGTAATATGATCTTTGCCTTTCATAATGTCATTGTACTCTACACATGTACTTACAGCATTTTCGTTTCTTGCCCAAGCACGTCTTGCAACGCCACCCATTACATCCCAAGGCATTGCAGATCTTAAGATCTCATCTACTCTGTGGCTTCCATCTAGTACCATACCAAATCCACCGTTGATGGATTTACCGATACCTACGCCACCACCATTGTGAAGGGCGATTAAACTCATACCTCTTGCAGCATTTCCAGCAAAGATATGTGTTGCTTGATCTGCCATAATGTTACTACCGTCTTTGATGTTTGAAGTTTCTCTAAATGGTGAGTCTGTTCCACCTGTATCATGGTGGTCACGACCTAGCATAACTGGACCAATTTCTCCATTTCTTACCATTTCATTAAATTTCAGCGCAATGTTCATTCTTCCTAATGCATCTTGATAAAGAATTCTTGCTTGTGTTCCTACAACCAATTTATTTTTATCTGCATCTCGAATCCATATCCAGTTATCTCTATCTTGGTATCTTCTATCTGGATCGATGCATTCCATTGCTGCATGATCTGTTTTTAATAAGTCTTCATGCTTACCACTTAAGCATACCCATCTGAATGGTCCATATCCAAAGTCGAATAATTGTGGTCCTAAGATATCTTCTACATAAGATGGCCAGATAAATCCATCTTTATCATTTCTTCCATTCTTTGAAATTTCTTGAATGCCTGAATCATAAATTGCTTTCATAAATGCATTTCCGTAATCAAAGAAATACGTTCCTTTTGCAGTTAATGCTTTAATCACTTCAAAATGTGCTTTTAATGTTTTGTCTACTAATTCTCTAAACTTCTTTTTATCTTTTGCAAGCAATTCTGTTCTTTCTTCAAAAGTAATTCCTTGTGGGCAATATCCACCAGTATATACTTCATGACAAGAAGTCTGATCGGATAATAAATCAATATGAATATCATTTTCTAAGGCATATTCTAGTAAGTCTACGATATTACCATGGAACGCAATGGCACAAGGCGCCTCTTTATCCATATATTCTTTTGCAATTTTGAAGGCTTCTTCGCAAGTTTTTGCAACTTGGCTAACCCATCCTTGTGAATGCCTTGTTTCAATTCTTGAGTAGTCAACCTCTGCAATGATTCCTACACCATTGGCAATTTCAACAGCTTTACCTTGTGCACCACTCATACCGCCAAGTCCTGATGTGATGAATAATTTTCCTCTTAAATCTCCATCCTTTGGAATACCTAACTTTAATCTTCCTGCATTTAAGATTGTATTGTAAGTTCCATGTACGATCCCTTGTGGTCCGATATACATCCAACCCCCTGCAGTCATTTGTCCGTAGTTTGCTACACCAAGGGCTGCAGCTCTATTGAAGTTGTCTGGATCATCAAACATACCTACCATTAAACCATTGGTAATGATTACTCTTGGTGCATCTGGTTTTGAATGGAATAGTCCTAGAGGATGTCCTGAATGAATCACTAATGTTTGATCATGTGTTAACACCTCTAAATATTTCTTAATTAAATGATACTGCATCCAGTTTTGACATACTCTTCCTGTTTCCCCATAGGTAACAAGTTCATAAGGATATAGTGAAATGTCAAAATCCAAGTTGTTATCCATCATTACTTGAAAAGCTTTTCCCTCTATGCACTTTCCTTTGTATTCATCAATTGGTTTTGCTTTGATGTTTCCTTCTGGACGGAAACGATATCCATAGATTCTTCCTTTTGTTAAAAGCTCTTCTAAAAATTCTGGTGCTACTTTTTCATGTAATTCTTCTGGAATATAACGAAGGGCATTTTTCAATGCAAGTTCTGTTTCTTCTTGTGTTAATGTAAATTCTCTTTTTGGTGCTCTTCGAATTCCTTCAACAAATTTAGGATATTCAGGTAAAACTGGATCTAATTTAACTGTCATCGCTTGTGCCACATCAAAATTTGAAAGCATATTTTTTCCTCCTTTAATTCTTTCTATGCAATATTTTTTAGGAAAGCCTACTCAGCTAATCTGTTGCAGGCCCTCCTTAATAAACTTTAATTTATTTTATGATCTTAGAATAATCCTACAATATTTCCTTCTGCATCAATATCCATTTTTTCTGCAGATGGTATTTTAGGAAGTCCAGGCATTGTCATAACATCACCTGTTAGACAAACGATAAATCCTGCTCCAGCAGATACCTTTACTTCTCTTACCGTGATTTCAAAATCCTTTGGTGCGCCTAATTTTTTTGGATCATCTGATAAAGAGTATTGTGTTTTTGCCATACAGATCGGAAGTTTATCTAAACCAATCTCTTCAAGCTTTTTAATTTGTTTTAGTGCTGGCCCTGTAAATACAACACCTTTACCACCATAGATTTCTGTAACAATTTTATTTACTTTCTCTGGAATAGACGCTTCCATTTCATAAATTGGTTTGAAGTTTGATTTTTCTGTTTCTACAAGGTCAACAAGGGTTTTCGCCATTTCAGTACCACCTTCTCCACCCTTTGCCCAAACTTCATTCAATGCTACTTTCACACCTATTTCTTGGCATTTTTTCATTAATAACTCGATTTCAGCTTCTGTATCATTTACAAATCTATTTACTGCTACCATTACTGGCAAACCGAATTTTCCAATATTTTCAATTTGTTTTGCTACGTTTGCAAAGCCTTTGTCTAAAGCTTCTAGATTTTCTTCTCCTAATTCTGTCTTCGGTACACCACCGTGCATCTTTAGTGCTCTAATGGTCGCAACGATTACTACTGCATCTGGTTTTAGTCCACCATATCTACATTTGATATCTAAGAATTTCTCTGCACCTAGGTCAGCACCAAAACCTGCTTCGGTAATTAAGTACTCTCCTAATTTTAATCCTAATTTTGTTGCCATGATACTATTGCAACCATGAGCAATATTTGCGAAAGGACCACCGTGAATTAAAGCTGGTGTATTTTCTAAAGTTTGTACGATATTTGGCTTGATGGCATCTTTGAATAGCATTGCCATTGCACCATGTACATTTAAGTCTCCAGCTGTTACAGGCTTTCCATCCATATCATATGCAACAACCATTCTTCCTAATCTCTCTTTGAAATCCATTAAATCGTTTGAAAGACATAATACAGCCATTACCTCTGAAGCAACGGTAATCATGAATCCATCTTGTCTTACAAAGCCATTAGGTTTTCCTCCAAGTCCAACTGTAACCTCACGAAGGGCACGGTCATTCATGTCTAAAACCCTTTTCCATACGATTTGTCTTGAGTCGATTCTTAATGCATTTCCTTGATGGATATGATTGTCAATAGCTGCAGATAAAAGATTGTTTGCTGTTGTAATCGCATGCATATCTCCTGTAAAGTGAAGGTTGATATCTTCCATTGGAACAACTTGAGCGTATCCGCCTCCTGCTGCACCACCTTTTACACCAAATACAGGTCCTAAAGAAGGCTCTCTTAATGCAATCACTGTTTTCTTGCCAATTTTGTTGAGTGCTTGCCCAAGCCCAACAGAAGTCGTAGATTTTCCTTCTCCTGCTGGTGTAGGGTTAATTGCTGTTACAAGCACTAATTTCCCGTCCGGCTTATCTTTTAATCGATCAAATATATCTAAAGAAATTTTTGCTTTATATTTTCCGTATAGTTCTAATTCATCTTCTAAAATATCCCACTCTTTTGCAATGTCTGCAATCGGTAACATCTTTGCTTGTTGTGCAATTTCTATATCACTCGGAACTTTTACTGACATATTTTCCACTCCTTTGATTTTTATTTTCCTTTTCTTATTTATCATTATAGAAGTCATGCGTCTCAAAAACGTCTCTATCATAAAATAAATCATAACATTTTATATTCTTTTAATATTCCATGATAAATATGCGCTTTTCTATAAATACACCATTCCTTCTGCAACAATCTCTACCCTTCCGCTTAAATACATGTTTTTGATCTGGTCTTCGCCCCATTCTGCAAGGATCTGCAATGTTCCACCAGGTTGTTGAATAGCAATGTCTAAATTCTTTTTTGCTTTATGACAAAGCACAGTGCCTACCGCTGCAGTTCCTGAGCCACATCCTCTTTCCCAGATCAAGCTGTCTGTTTCCTTCACATACACCAAAGGTTCCATATAGGATTTTTCTTCATCATAAAACATAATTCCAAGGGCATCATAGGTTACATCCTTTAGTTCTTCCCTTACCTTATAAAAAAAAGCTTCCTTATCGTCAATACCTTTGATAGGAACCACCAAATGTACAATGCCTGGAAAAATCACAAGCTCTCCCTCATAAACTGTGTCCTTAAAATTGACGTTAAAACTTTCAATAGCTTTATATAAAGGAATTTTAGCCATGGTTAGATAACTTTTGGTATCCTCCATTGGCGTCACTTCGCAATGGATCACATCAACTGCACCAGAAACCTCTAAAGGAACGATAAATTTCTGTTCTCTCTTTAGGTGATCACAATAGCCCTTATCTACTAAAGCAGTGGCTAATGCCCTGGTAGCATTAACACAAAACTCACCGCCCATCATATGAAGTCGCATACATGCATCCTTATGCGATGGTTTTTCTATGAATCCTACTTGTTCTGCATGAATGCTATTATAGTCCATTATTTTTCGTGCTACATCCATATACTGAGCACGGGAAATGGGATCCGCCACAAATACCGTCATGTTTTCTGTTGGGTTTACTTTAATAAAATTTAGTTTCATTTTTTTGTCCCCCTTATGTAAGTTTTTAATACTTTCCTCATAAATTTCTAACGCTTAAGAAAATTAAACATTCGCGGTGCAAATTACACCTTATTCTGATAAGCAATAAAATTCTATATTTCCCATGCCTATGTAAATTATTGTAACAAAGAAAAAGTAATTATTCCATGCCCTATGAACTTGAAATAATTACTTTTTACAATTACTATCTATCCTATATTCAATCCCTTAGAAAATCAATGCACCGATTACACCAAAGATCACAAGTGGTATATTATAATGCAAGAAAGTTGGAACGCATGTATCCCAAATATGATCATGCTGGCCATCTGCATTTAATCCAGATGTTGGTCCTAATGTACTATCTGAAGCTGGTGAACCCGCATCACCCAATGCTGCAGCTGTACCAATTAAAACGGCTGTAGCCAATGGGCTGAAACCTATTTTTAATGCAAGTGGTACATAAATTACTGCAATGATTGGAATCGTTCCAAAAGATGTACCAATTCCCATTGTAATAATCAGTCCTAAGATAATCATAACTACCGCTGCTAATAATTTGCTGCCACCAACAATGCTAGCAGTAGCGTTTACAAGGGCTTCTACACCGTTTGTTTCTCGGATTACGTTACCATATCCGGAAGCTACCAACATAACAAATGCGATGAATCCCATCATACCAATACCACTACTCATTAATTCATCAAGGCTTGACCATTTGATCGCACCGAATGCAACCATAATCCCTAGTCCTACAAGGGCACCTAATGGTAAAGAACCTATTGTTAGCTGAATCACTAATGCAGCCAAAGCACCTGCTAATGCAGCATAATGTGCCTTCGTAATCTTCACTGGCTCATCTGTGGCAGCCGCAGTTTCTTCCATAACGATATCTTCATTTTTGTATTCTCTTGGCTTTCTATAGCTAATAAAGATTGCAACCAATAATCCGATTATCATCCCTAGACCTGGAAGCCATAAGCCTTTCCATACGTCCATTTTAGCCATTTCCATTCCATTTTGTGTCATTTGATCTGCAATAATCCCGTGGAAAATCAATCCAAATCCTACAGGTAATGCAATATAAGGTGTTTTTAATCCGAAGGTAAGGGCACAAGCAGCCGCTCTTCGGTCAATTTTTAATTTGTTCATAACCCCTAACAATGGTGGGATTAAGATTGGAATAAAAGCAATATGCACTGGAATTAAATTCTGAGAGAAACAAGCGATAATAGCAATAAGAATCAGCAAAACCGTTCCTTTACCTTTAATAGCGCTAGCAATTTTTTTAGATAAGATTGTTGCAAGACCTGTTTGATGAATGGCAGCAGCTAGTGCTCCTAAAAGAATATAACTTAGAGCGGTTTCAGCATTTCCACCCATTCCACCAACCAATGTACCCATGATGTCTGAAATCGGCATTCCAGCTAGTAGTCCACCTACAATAGCTGCTACGATCAGAGAAATAATTACGTTAAGCTTTAGTAAACATAGTACACTCATTACGATTACTGAAAATACCACAGGATTTAACAGCATAAAATTCCTCCTTCATGTTTAATTTTTATAATTTACACGAAGCATTTCAGCTTTTGCTGAAACACTTCGTATAAAAACTTAGTTAATGGCTAATGTGCCTATTACTGCTTCTACTGCCTCTACGATGCTATTGTCATCAATTAGTTCAGCAGCTTTCTTCATATCTGTGTACATGATACGATCGTCTTCCCACTTTTCAACAACTTCACGTACCTTGTCATATGCTACCTTTGTTCCTTTACCTAATTTTTTCTCAGCTGTTTCAAAATCGATAGCTTGTGCAGCTGCTAGTAATTCGATGGCAACGACTCTGGTTGCATTAAAGCAAATATCTCTTGCTTTTCTTGCTGCAATGGTTCCCATACTTACATGGTCTTCTTGGTTTGCTGAAGATGGAATTGAGTCCACACTTGCAGGATGGGCTAACACTTTGTTTTCAGATACAAGGGCTGCTGCTGCATATTGTGCAATCATGAAACCTGAATGAAGACCTCCCTTTGGTGTTAAGAATGCTGGCAATCCGCTAAGTTGAGGGTTTACCAATCTTTCAATTCTTCTTTCAGAAACATTTGCTAATTCTGCAATAGCGATTCCTAGAAAGTCAAATGGTAATGCCATTGGTTGTCCATGGAAATTTCCGCCTGAAATCGCATGCTTGTCTTCCCCAAAGATCAATGGGTTGTCTGTTGCTGCATTGATTTCAATGGCTACTTTATCTAAAACGTATTGGATGGCATCTTTGCTGGCACCATGAATTTGTGGCAAGCATCTTAATGTATATGCATCCTGTACTCTGATTTCTCCTTGTCTTGTGGTTCTTTCACTACCTTCTAATATAGATAAGAAGTTCTTTGCAGTATTGATTTGGCCTTTGTGTGGTCTTACTTCATGCACCCTTGGATCGTATGCATCTGTAATTCCGTTTAACGCTTCTACTGTTAAGGATGCAGAAATATCTGCTAATTTTGCAAGATTCATAGCATCATAAGCTGTTAAAGCCCCTACTGCTGTTAAAACTTGAGTACCATTGATTAATGCCAATCCCTCTTTAGAAGTTAACGCAACAGGTTTGATTCCTGCTTTTTCCATTGCTTCTCTACCTGGCATTAATGTTCCTTTGTAGTATGCTTCCCCTTCTCCAATTAAAACCAAAACCATATGTGCTAAAGGGGCTAAGTCTCCACTGGCACCTAATGACCCTTTTTCAGGAATCGCAGGATGTACTTCTTTATTGATCATTTCTATTAAAGTTTCTAAAGTTTCTAAACGAATTCCCGAGAACCCTTTTGCAAGTGCATTGGCTCTTAAAAGCATAATGGCTCTTGCAATGTCTTCAGAAAGATGATTTCCAACACCACAAGCATGACTTATAATTAAGTTTCTTTGTAAATCCTTTGCTTCATCTTTTGAAATTACCACATCACTAAATTTCCCAAATCCAGTAGTAATACCATAGACAACCTTTTCCTGATCTACAAATTCATCTACTACAGCTCTAGATTTTTTCACTTTTTCAACTGCAGCATCTGATAGCTTTACAGTAGCTCCTTTTCTTGCTACCTCTACCACAT
Organism: Clostridiaceae bacterium 35-E11; assembly: GCA_038396625.1. Classification (GTDB taxonomy): domain Bacteria; phylum Bacillota; class Clostridia; order Peptostreptococcales; family Thermotaleaceae. The sequence continues at coordinate 757,466 of CP121688.1, read as the reverse complement.
CTTGCAAAGTTAAACTGTTTCCATCAATACAAATTGTTTTCATTCTTATCTCCCATCCTTTACGCAAAAAAATTTTGTACATATAAACTAGTTCAATTTTTTTGAATTATGATTAATTATACCATGGGTTTTCTCTATTGTCAAAATAATTTTTATGTAAAAAATACTTTATATGTTTATTGCTTTATCATATTAAACCGATACCTAGCTACCTTGATCTATTGATATTATGCCATTTTAACGTGATAAAGCACTATTAAGAGAAATCTATCTCTTCCTAATAAAAATACATATAATCTTTAAACAAATCATTTCTATTGTATTTTTATAACTTATAAATGAATAATTATTCATTCATTATAGTACAAGAGACAGTTTTTTTCATCTTTTTTAACACTTTGTTATACCCTAATGTTCTTTCATTCTTCTCTAATCATATAATTTCTTATAAAAAAAAGGATGTTTCATTCTCTCGAACGCTACATCCTCTTTTAATTTCTTATTATATATTGTTTACCCATTAGAAAAATATATAAACCATTTATGTTCTTAGTAAATCATCCCAAGTCAGCTTTTATCTGTTCCTTAAAATTCAAGTCCAGCTTTTGTTTCATCCTATCACAAAAGCAAAAGTGCCTTATGTACAAAGCACTTTTTACCTATACTATATGTTTTTTCTTACAGTACATCTTCTTCCTCTTCGTTTGCTTCATCTTCATCATCTTCATCATCTATTTCTTCTATGATCACTGTATCTTCATCCGTTTCTTCTCCATCTATTTCTTCTACAATGACCTCATCTATGTCTTCTATAATAACTTCATCTGTTTCAGCTGCTGTATCTTCTTCATCAATTTCGATGGTTTCTGTGTCTGCATCATAGTCTATCTTTAATCCTAAATTTTCTACAATGAATCTTAATGGTACAATGGTTCTATTATTCATAAGCTGTGCTGATACATCAATGTCTTTTTCTTCTCCATTCACAAGTACTTTTGTATCATCTAATTGGAATATAATTTCTATATCATTTTTGATAATTGTTACTTTTCTTTCTTCTGGGTTCCATTTTACTTCTGCGCCAAATCCTTCTGTAATGGCTCTTACAGGTATTAAAGTCCTTCCCTGTTTAATTACAGGAGGCGTATCAAATTTTAAATCTTTCTTTGTAATTACATTCTCCACAGGGATTACTACAACTTCTGGATTTTCTGCAATGATAGCCTCTGCCTTTTCTTTTAACTCTTCTAAGGCTTCTTCGGAATATCTTTTCTTCATTAACTTTTTCATTGCCTGTTTTATTCTCTTTGTCTCATGCTTTAAGGTTTGTACATCCTTTTCTACTGCTTTAAGATCTTCTAATAATAGTTTATATTCTTCTAATTTCTCGCTATTTTCAATCGTATTTAATCTTTCTGCTATGGCTTCTTTATCCATTTTAAAAATCACTTTATTCATGTTATCTTTTTCAAACTTCATTTTTTCATTTGCTGCTTTTGCCTCAATCTTTGTTTTGTTTTGTTTTGCTTCTGGTTTTTCCGCCTTTGCGACAATCCCTAGTGGGCTGGCTAAAACACAAGCTGTAATAACGGATACGGATACTGCTTTTTGAAATTTTTTATTCATCTTTTGTTGTCCTCCTTTAATGTTTCTTATGCATTTGATTTATTATAGAATACGATCCTATCTATTTTTTTGGGTGCCCTTACTTTAAACTATTTTTTGTTGTTTTTATTTTGTCCCTTAAAAAGTTTTCCATGATTTTCAGTAAATGTTTCTTTCTTGTTATTATTTTTTTGCTTTTCCCCATCTATCTTCTGGTTTTTCTTACTTCCTTTATCCCATTTTTCTTTTTCTTCTTTATCTTGATCTTTTTGGGGTTCGATCTCTTTTTCTAAGGATTTTAAAGGCCTAACTTCTTTTGTGTTCACTTCTTCTTCAGATATTTTTTCTTTCATTTTATTTTCCTTATTACGACTGTCTTTTTTTTTATTTTTATTTTCTTTATTTTGGATTTCCTTTTTTTGTTTCTTCTGTTCTATTTTTTCCTCATGCTTTTGTTCTTTTCTATCTTCAATGTGTTGCATATGAGGTTTTCCAATTCCTTGGTTTACAATTTCTTGAACCTTCATTTTTTTTATCTGCTCTATAGTTATTTGAGAATTCTTTTCTTTTTCTTGCTTATAGATTTCATACTTTCCAATAGACATCTTTTGTTTTTTAGCTGCTTTAAAATCTTGTTTTGGCGCTTTTACATAAATAAGCTGCACCGATTCTATTGCCTTATCTTGTTTAAATTGCGCTTCAATTTCCTTCTCAAACTGCTCTTGATTTATTGAATAATCATCATTCATCACCATTGTAGATATAAGTACTGAATTTTTCTCTTGGGTAATATAATGCTTTTCTTTTGCTTTAACAACAATCGTAAAGATAGCCTTTTCTACAGGCATTCCCAGTAAGTCTTGATCAATCAATTCTTTTGCTTCCTGATTGATTGATAGAACCTTGATAATTTTATTTGCCTTATCGATTTCAAATTCAATACTCGGATTGATATCTATACTGACTACTGCCACAGCCCCATGGCTTACACCATTAAACCCGCCAAAGGATAATGTCGATATAATCATCATTACGAAAACAGCTGCAATCAAACCTATATGTTTTAAAGAAATTTGCTTTTCTTTATAAATATCTTCTTTTACAAAGATAATTTGTTTTCCAATGGTTAAACCGTCCTTTTTAACGACTTTCAAATATTCCAGTGTATCGGTCAAAACAATAGCAAAATTTTCTCCTACTTTTACTACACATCCTTTATAGATCATTGATTACACCTCCTTCAGTCTGTCCAATATAGTTTTTTAATATCTCTAGATCACTTCCTAATACCAATGCAGTAGCAATAATAAACTTTCTACTTCGTTTTAAAATTTTCGCCGTAATATTTAGTTCTTGTATAAGCTTTGTACTTGGTAAGCTTTTCTTTCGTAGTAATTCTTCCATTAACTTTTGGTTGCTGGCAATGTATGTTGCAATACGTATCCCATTGTTTCTTGTATCTTTATGTTTAGGAGCTTCTTTTACTAAGTCCGAAAAATCGATTCCAAAACTTTCTAGTTTTTCTTCTAGCTGCTTTATTTCGTGCTTCAGTGCTAATGCATCGGTAAAATCGTCCATTTGAAAAAGACGCTGTACCTTGTGACCCTCTTCTTCTTGGAATTGACTGATAGGGATGGTGTCACGATGTTTTTTGTTTTTTCGAAAATAATCTGTTATTCTACTTTTGATCACCATCTCTGCAAAACCAATGAAGCTTCCCCTTGAAAACTCATATTTATCGATAGCCTCATTAAAGGCTCCCATACCAATACTATATTCTTCACTATTCTCTGACTCTATATATCGGTTCATTTGATCAGAGACGGTTTTTATAATAAAAGGTATATATTCTTGAATAATTTTTTCTCTTTCTTTTTCATCTCCTTGTTTTACTCTCTTCAACCTTTTTGTTAAGGAGTCTTTCTTTAAGATATCAAATAGGCGCGCCAACCTTGAACACCTCCTTATGTATAGGTATACGTATGGCCTTAGATTTTCGGGTACTCATTTTTAAAGTATATCTTCTAACGAGCAAAAATCAAAGATGCTGGAAAAAATTAAAAAAAGAGACGATTATCGTCCCTTTTAATGCATCCATTTTAAGTAAAGTATTTTTCCGATATAATAAATCAGTGGCATAAATATAGCTGGCAGCATGTTCCCCACTTTAATTCGCTTAAACTCCAACATATTAAATCCTAAAGCCATAATCAACAATCCTCCGATCGCTGACATTTCTCTAATTACTGCATCTGTCAACAATACCTTTATAAAAGAAGCCGCCACTGTAATCAATCCTTGATAGCAAAATACTGCAATCGATGAGAAAATAACCCCGATTCCTAATGTAGATGCAAATAGAATAGAAGAGATCCCATCTAGAACAGATTTTGCATATAACGTCTGGTGATTTCCTGTCAATCCACTTTCCAAAGATCCTACAATCGCCATAGAGCCTACACAAAACAACAAGCTGGCTGTCACAAATCCTCTGGCAACCCCACCCTCTTTGTTTCCTAATTTATTGCCTATCCATTCTCCTAGGTTCTCTAAATTATCTTCGATTCTTAAAAATTCACCTACAATACTTCCAATAGCCATACTAAAAATCACCATGAGCAAATCCTGGGTTTTTGTAGCTCCCATAATACCAATTAACGTAACACATAGGGCAACTGCTTTCATCACTGTTTCATTATATTTTTCTGGTATACCCCCACGAAATAATAGCCCCAATATGCTTCCTCCAAAAATGGCCAACGTATTTACAATTGTTCCTAGCATATCAACATCTCCTTATATTTCTAAATTAGATATAAGTATATATTATTCGTTGTTAGGAACAAAAATCCTGCAAGGAAATTTTAGGGGGAACCTTCTATTTTCCTATTCCCAATTCTCGGGCATAATAAAACAAATACTGTTGGGCGAAGCCAGCATAACCTTTAAATTTGTTTTGGGCAAAATGCTGTATTTCTTTTAATCCTGTACCTTCTGGTACATAAAAATATTCCATCACCCGCTTTACCCAAACATCTATGGGAAAAGCATCTGTTTTTTCCACTGAGAATAATAAAATACAATCCGAAACCTTAGGTCCCACACCACTTAATCGTATTAATTGTGTTCTTGCATCCTCCGTAGATAGATTTTTTAAATTGTATAGATTAATTTGTTTTTCTGCCACTACTGCAGCGGTATCTACAATGTATTTGGCGCGGTAGCCCATATGACTTTTCCTGATTTCTTCTATTGACTTATTCAGTAATGCTTCTGGCGTTGGAAAATCATAATATTTCCTTCCTCGATAAACACCTAGGAAGGTTCCGTATCTTTCACTTAAAGATTCAATAGAACGCTTGATCATTTGTATTCCTTTATTCGAAGAAATAATAAAGGAAATCAAGGTTTCCCATACATCTTGATTTAATATTCTAATACCATACCCATGGGTTACAGCCTTTTTCATTACAGCATCATTTTGTGATAATTGCTCTTTTATGGCATCATAATCCCGGTCTAGATCAAAATATTTTTTCCAAATATGTATAAAATCATCTTTGGTTGTATGATCAAAAATGATCTGCTCTCCCTTTTTTTGGACATTCATGATCCTTCCCTTTGCCACACCCGTATAGCTCCCATCTTCCTCTTTATTCCAACGGAAGCACTGGCCACATTCGAATATATGGGGTAGTTCAAAGTCCTGAAGATTTTCTACGATTACCTTTCCATTTTGTTCGATTATTTTATAGTTCATCTCATTCTCCCTTACATCTTCCTTCTTTTTACCTTTATTTTACCCAAAAATCGCTTTTGTAATTGCTTTCTTCTTGATAGTGGTTGACAAGGGAATTTTTGTAATATACCATTATAATGAATTGCTTCATCGGCCCTATACATGCACCACATTACAAAGGAGGAATTTATTTGGATCAACCCATTCAAAGCAATCGATTAGGCACAGAACCCATTGTCCCTTTATTGTTTAAATTATCAATTCCCTCTATATTATCTATGTTTATCCAAGCTTTATATAACGTAGTAGATAGTATCTTTGTGGCAAAAATTAGCGAAGATGCTTTGGCAGCTTTATCTTTGGCTTTTCCCATTCAACTAGTATTGATTGCTATTGCCGTAGGTACAGGGATTGGCACAAGCTCCTTGATCTCTCGTCTACTAGGAGAAGGCAACGAAAAAAGAGCTTCTATTGTTGCAGAGCATGTGTTGTTAATTGCTGTATTCTATGGTATTTTTACAGGATTAGCAGGATTCTTGGTATCGGAGCATTTGATCAAGTTATTTACTGATGATCCTCTTTTAATCGATTATGGCGCCCGCTACATAAAAATCATTTTGGTAGGTTCTACTGCTCTTTTTATTCCTATGATTGCCAATAATATTTTAAGAGGAGAAGGAAATACTTTTATTCCCATGATCACGATGCTCATAGGATCTATTTTAAATATCATTCTAGATCCGCTTTTGATCTTTGGGTACGGATTTTTTCCTGAATTGGGTATTGAAGGCGCTGCCTTTGCTACGGTCTTATCTAGAATCATCAGTGGCAGTTTTATTCTCATCATCTTGTTAAAGGGAAATCATCAAGTGAAACTAAATCTAAACCAATTTCAGTTTGATCTATCTATTATCAAAGGAATTTATGCCGTAGGTTTTCCTGCGATGACCATGCAAATATTAGGTTCTTTTATGATTGCAGGATTTAATGCAATTCTCAGTAGCTATAGCGCAACAGCTATCGCTGCCTTAGGTATCTATTTTCGATTACAATCCTTTGTGTTTATGCCTGTTTTTGGACTAAATCAAGGTTTTATTCCCATTATGGGTTATAATTATGGACATAATAATGCTGATCGAATGAAGCAAACCATGAAATATGGCTTTGTGATTGCCTTTGTTTTTACCTTTGTTGGTTTTTTATTATTTCAAATTTTCCCCCAAAAACTAGTGCAAATGTTCAGTGACAGTCCAGAACTTTTAGATATTGGTATCGATGCTTTAAAAACCATTAGTCTTGCATTTCCGATTATTGGACCTGCTATTATTGGATCTACTACCTTCCAAGCAATCGGTAAGGGGTTGCCCAGTTTGATCTTGTCTTTCTCTAGGCAGATTATCCTACTTCTGCCTTTAGGTTTTATTTTGGCAAAAATAGGCGGATTAAATCTTATTTGGTATAGCTTTCCTATATCAGAAATTATTGCAGCTGTTTTCATGGTCATTTGGTTAAGGAAAACATTAAGAACTGTTTTCGCACAAATACCAAGCAAATAAAATCTTTTGAAAAAATACTTGTCAGTGAGCATAAGTTGTTTTATAATAAAATCAAATTCAATGGTTGTGATAGGTGCCCCTCGGGGAGAATAGGGAATGAAGTGGAAGTCTTCAGCGATCCCATCACTGTAAAGAGGAACTTTGTACAATATACCACTGTCCTTGTATTTTAAATACAGGATGGGAAGGTGTACAAAGTGTTGATTCTAAGCCAGGAGACCTGCCTAGCACACAGTACTGCATGAATGATGGTAAAGTTCATGGTTTGTTTCTACATGTAAACAAACCATGAACTTTTTGTTTTTCTTTTTATTTATCTTTTATTATTTTACGAGGAGGCATATCTATGCAAATATTAAATCAAACCATTCAAAACATTGGTACGCTTGATACAGAGGCAATGCAAAAAGCGAAAGAAAGGGTGGATTCCTTAATCAAGCCCCCAGGAAGCTTAGGAAGAATAGAAGATTTAGCAATACAGCTTGCAGGGATTACCCAAAATCCTTTCCCTACAGTAGATAAGAAAGTAGTGATTGTCATGTCAGCAGATCATGGAGTATACGAAGAAGGCGTGGCACCAAACCCTCAAATCATCACAGCCATCCAAACACCTAATTTTGCTAAAGGAGTTACAGGGGTATGTGCCTTGGCAAAGCAGGCTGGTGCTGATGTCATTGTGGTAGATATAGGTGTAGGCGTAGATGTTGATGCGCCTGGCGTTATTCAACGCAAAATCCGATATGGCACGAGCAATATGGCAAAGGGTCCTGCTATGACGAGAGAAGAAGCAATTAAATCCTTGGAAATAGGAATTCAAATGGCTAAGGAGCAAATTGCCAAGGGTAAGAACCTCATTGGAACAGGGGAAATGGGCATCTCCAATACAACCGCTAGCTCAGCCATATTCTCCGTAATCGGAAATTGTGACCCTGTAGAAATGGTAGGCGTAGGTGCAGGTCTTCCTCTAGATAAATTGACCCATAAAGCTCATGTCATTCGAAAGGCTATTGAACTCAATAAACCCGATCCTAAGGATGGCATTGACGTACTGGCAAAGGTTGGAGGATTTGAAATTGGAGGAATGGCAGGAACCATGCTTGGTGCAGCAGCCCATAGAGTTCCTGTAGTAGTCGATGGATTTATCTCCACCGCTGCTGCACTGATTGCTATGACCATTGAACCTAAAGTAAAAGCCTTTCTTATTCCATCACACCACACTGCAGAACAAGGAGGAGAAAAGGCCTTATCTTTAACAGGATTAAAGCCTATGTTCGATATGGGTTTAAGATTAGGAGAAGGTTCAGGAGCTGTTCTTGCCTTTCACTTTATAGAAGCAGCTACCTATATGCTCAAAGAAATGATTACCTTCGAAGAAGCTAATATCGTTCTATAATGAAAATGGGCATGCCGTAACTACAGCATGTCCATTTTTACGATGATATCTTTTCCAATAATTTTTTGATGACTACAGCAGCCTCTGCCCTAGAAGCATCATCCTTTGGTGAAAACTTTCCTTCCTCTCTCCCTCGCATAATCCCTAATTTATACACTGCCTTTACATCCTTTGTCGCCCAAGAACTTACATCTTTATTGTCTAAAAAGGACAATAATCCTAAGCGTCTAATATTTTCCATATTGCCTTTTTCGGTATACGCCTTCATAATCAAAACTGCCATTTCCTCTCTTGTAATGCTGCGGCTAGGAGCAAAGTGATAATCTCCCACTCCTTTTACCAGCCCTGCTCTATACGCTGCTTCAATATATACTGCCTTATTTGTATGCTGATTTACATCTTTAAAAATTCCTTCATAGGCCTTTGTTTGAATTCCCAATGCATTTACAATAAACTCTGTAAACTCTGCCCTTGTAACTTTATCATCTGGTTTATACAGCTTGCCACTTTTAGGAGATACAATTTGTTTTTTCCCCAGCTCTAAAATATCATTTTTTGCCCAGTGCTTATCTATGTCTTCATAAAGCATATCCTTCATCCATGCATTTTTATTTTCTTCGGATGCAATCGTAGTGAATTTCCATGTTTTATCAATTCTTTGTTCACTTTTATCTTCAAATAGAATCTTCCCTTTCACTATTACTTTGTACGTTTCATTCTTTGTTAGTGGTCTAGATGGAATGATCAATATACTATCTTGAAGATGTGCATCCCTTTGAGGGGTATTTAAATAAATAGGTGTATTGTACCCTCTACTATTTGCCACATTTACTTTTTCTACAAACACCTTTTCAATGGTTTTTTCTGTAAAGTAAGACAAAGAAATAGGATATCCCACTGTTCCTGTCTTATTATGGATTCTTAATGGGTTTGGTGTTTCATTGCCATTCCAGGACACAGGCACATTCTGTTGGCCGTCCACAGGATATACCACTATTTTATCAGCACCCTTTCGCGATCCACCAAAATTAAAGGTATAATACTTATCTTTCACCCCATATCCCAATTCTGTAAAAAAAGGGTTTAGCCATGACAATCGATGGTAGGGTGCATCCATCAATCCATCAATGCTCTCTTGATAATTGGATTGTCCGGAACTAACATTCTCAGAGATTTCACTTTCTACATACCCAAAAACACTAACACGATTATATGCTTTTGTGCCAACAAAACCTTTGTCATTGATAAATTCGTCATGGGTTGTTTTTTTATTGATAGCCATATAATTTGAATGGGCCATTGCTGCACTATTGAGTGACTTATTTAAGGTAAATTCCTTCAATCCCAAGAATTGTCGATATCGATTGGCATAATTTCGTACTTGTTTCTGTTCTTCTGTAGGCGCACTTAATTGCTCCACTGCATTCTCACTAACAGTAAATTGCCAGCTATGGGTAATTGGTTTCCATCCTGTTAAATTTATAGATAGGTCTACTTTGTATTGTCCTGGACTTAGGGGCTTATTAGGAAGATATACAATACGCTGAGACTCTTTTTCATACTTGGCATCTACTTTATTGCCATTTAACCGCATCTCTATTGCTTCAATGGTATTATTGTTTAATACCAGCTGCATAGTGATACTAGGCTTGGATACTAGCACCTTTATGTCCTTAGGTTTTGGCGGGAAATAACCAATTCCATTATCTCCATAAACAACATTCCCAAAATTCGCTGCCAACACAATTAAGATCACCAACACACTATATTTGATGCTATGCTTCACCGTCATCCCTCCTTACATGATCTTAGGGTTATTCTTTTGTTTTTTCTCCATCATCCATTACCTTTCTCAAATGGGCAAAAAATCCATAAAATACCTCATCAATATCCATGCTTTTGACACCACATTATTCACATCTTTATCTATATTCTAATATATCTTTCCCTCATTTATCCAAAATGTCTTTAAATTGTAATATTTTTTTAAGAAATGTAATATAGCTGTAAAATTCTTTATATAAAAAGAGCGCCTTTAAAGCGCTCTCTTTTTATCATCTTTATCTGTTCAATCTTAATAATTTCCTTGTGCGTGCATTGCTTCTGCAACTTTTAAGAATCCAGCGATATTTGCACCAGCAACTAAGTTGTAGCCAAATCCATAAGTTTCAGCAGCATTCATTGCATTGTCATGGATGCTGATCATGATTTGATGTAGTTTTGCATCTACTTCTTCTGCTGTCCAGCTATATCTCATGCTGTTTTGTGCCATTTCAAGTGCAGATGTTGCAACCCCACCAGCATTTGCAGCTTTTGCAGGACCAACGATCAATCCTTTTTCTAAGAAATACTCAAGTGCCTCATTTGTACATGGCATGTTTGCTCCTTCACAAACAAACTTAATACCATTATCAACGATTTGCTTTGCATGTTCTAAGTGGATATCATTTTGTGTAGCACATGGAATCACGATATCAACTTTTACACCCCATGGTTTTTCTCCTGGGAAGAATTCTACGCCAAATTTATCTGCGTAATCTTGCACTTTATCTCTACCAGAAGCACGCATTTCTACTAGGTAATCAATTTTTTCTCCAGAAACACCATCTGGATCGTAAATATATCCATCTGGGCCAGAAAGTGTCACAACTTTACCACCTAGTTCAGTAACTTTTGTAGCTGTTCCCCAAGTTACATTACCAAATCCAGATAATGCAACAGTTTTTCCTTCAAAGCTTTCATTTTCATGCTTTAACATTTCTTGACAGAAGTAAGCAATTCCGAAACCTGTAGCTTCTGGTCTAATTAAACTTCCACCATAAGATAATCCTTTTCCAGTAAGTACACCATTTTCGAATGCACCTCTGATTCTTCTATATTGTCCATAAAGATATCCGATTTCTCTTCCACCAACACCAAGGTCTCCAGCAGGAACGTCTACATCTGGACCAATATGTCTGTAAAGTTCTGTCATAAAGCTTTCGCAGAATCTTCTGATTTCCGCGTCAGATCTTCCTCTAGGATCAAAGTCAGATCCACCTTTACCGCCACCAATTGGAAGACCTGTTAAAGAATTCTTAAATATTTGCTCAAAGCCTAAGAATTTGATAATTCCAAGGTATACAGATGGATGGAATCTTAATCCACCTTTGTATGGTCCGATTGCACCATTAAATTGTACTCTGAATCCACGATTTACTTGTACTTTACCTTGATCATCTACCCATGGCACTTTAAACACGATTTGTCTTTCAGGCTCAGATAATCTTTCTAAGATATTTGCGTTTATATACTCTGGGTGTTTTTCTAATACAGGACCTAAAGAACTTAATACCTCTTCAATAGTTTGTAAAAACTCAGGTTGATCTGCATCTCTCTTCTTAACTTTCTCAATTACTTCATTAATGTATGCTTGTGCAGTCAAAATAAAAACCCCCTTTAATAAAAGTTAATATATTGTGATTAAAGTACACTTTAATCCATTGTTACCTAGGTTAATGCATAAGCTATGGCTTTAAAAGTATAAGTACACAAAATAAAGCTGGAAAACATTTTCCGGCTAGAGTGCAAAACTGCTGTTCTATTCTTCAAGGTCATTATAACATACCCCATTTTTCTTGTAAACAGTACAAACTACCTTAAGATTAAGTTTTTCACATTGACGTCAATCGTTAGAATATTCAAACTAGTCATGCGTTCAACTTCTTCTTTGATTTGTTTTTGAACCGTTCTTACTAGAGGACGAATTGCAGCACCATACATAATAATTACATCCACATCAATTGCAATCCCTTCTTTATAATTACGAATATCTACTCTTGAAATTTTATGGATTCCCGGTGTCTTTCGTCCTGCATAATGAATTAAATCGCTGATTACCTTGTCTGAAATCTTATATTTTCCCATGTAGCTAAAGGTAGGTCGAACAACAGATTTTTCTGTAATTTGCACAGTATCATCTTTCTTTTTTCTAAAAATCTTTAGGGGATCAACAAAATAACCGGAAAAATCTTTTTTAATTTCAAAAGTAGGAACAGGAATGACATGCTTCCCTAATTCTGTTCTTTGTTTTTTTGCCATTATTCTTTCTTCTGGTGTAGAAATATCTTCAATATAGACATATTCCTCAATAGGATCAATTTCTAGTTGTGCCGCGATTTTATCTACCATCTTCTTAGAAGTACCCAAAACGAGAATTCCCTGGGGGTTTTGCTCTTTGATAAATGTTTTTACCGACTCTCTATGTTCCTCATGAGTAAATAAAGCAGTTTTTACCGCCGTTACTGCTGTTTTTTGTCGTTTGGCAGACTTTCCTGCTACAATTTTGTTTCCTGTTATGAGCAAACCATCATCGATAATATAATCAACTTTCTTTTCATAAGCCAGTGTCATCGCTCGATAACTTTTTCCTGTCCCACTAGCGCCTACCAATGCAATCGTCTTCATAAAATTTCTCCTTCTATTCAAATACATTTAAATTACCTATTCAACATTTTAACATATAACAATCATACCGAAACCACTAAAATATACAGTTAAAATATACAATGATAATCATTATAAATACGCTTTTTTTATTCATTAATTTTAATAATTTTATTGTCCTTATATCTGCATTTTGTTATAATACTATTGTTCTTAAAGAAATCGTTAAAGGAGGATATCATTATGGCTTATGTAATTCAAGATTCATGTATCAGCTGTGGAGCTTGTGAACCAGAATGTCCAGTTAGTGTCATCAGTGCTGGAGACGACAAATATGTTATAGATGCAGATGGATGTATCGAGTGCGGTGCTTGCGCAAACGTATGCCCTGTAGATGCACCTGTACAAGCTTAATAGGATTTCATAAATACATAATAATAATACCCTAGCATATCTGATGTTAAGGGTATTATTATTTTTTTGCATCACCTTTATCCCAATGTTGTAATAATGTTGTTTGATTAATCTTACTTAAAAATTTCAAAATGGCCTTCTCTTCATTAAGGGTAATCTCTGATAATATAAAATCTATAAATACACTTTGCTTCTCTAAGCTTTTTTTATAAATCTTTTTTCCCTCTTCTGTCAAACGCAGTATATATACTCTCTTATCCTGATGAGACTTTTCTTTTACGATATATCCACCGAGCATCAATTTTTTGGTAATCGAAGCAACAAAGCTTCTATCCATTTCCATCTCTTCGATGAGTTCATAAATCTTTTTGTCTTCTACTTCTCCAATTTTTCTTATTACATCCATATCCAGAAATGATAACTCTACGCCTCTTTCATCTAATTTAAAGCCCTTTCGATCCTGTACCAGGATCTTATGAATCAATTTTTCCATCATTTTATTAATTTCATGATAATAATTGGCCATCTCATCACCTGACTTTAGAATATGTTGCTATTATATCATTATTGATAATACTTTTCAATTCAGTGCTTTTTAATAAAAAACGGGTCAACTGTCTAGTGATAGATCAGCTGCCCGTATATCTCAATTCAATTTAACTCTATAAGCTTTTAAAAGGTTTTAGAAATATCCTATTTTTACTCTTCTGTTGCTGCAGCTTCCTTTAATGACTTCATAAGCTCATCTACGTTGTCATACGCCTCCATTAGTGCAGGAATAACATCGTATAAGTCTCCTACGATTCCATAATCAGCAACATTGAAAATTGGTGCATCTGCATTTTTGTTGATCGCAATAATGATATCAGAAGTTTGCATACCAGCTAAATGCTGAATTGCTCCTGAAATACCACATGCAATATAGATTTTAGGCTTTACAGTTGTACCTGTTTGACCTACTTGGTGAGAATGGTCAATCCATCCAGCATCAACAGTTGCACGAGAAGCACCTACAACTCCACCTAATTTGTCCGCTAATTTCTTGATTAGCTCAAAACCTTCTGGCTTTCCTAATCCACGTCCACCTGATACAATTACTTCTGCATCTGTAAGAGATACCATTTCTTTGTTTGCTTTTACAACCTCAACAACTTCTGTTCTTACATCCGCTTTATCTAATTTCACATCAAGCTTAATCACTTCACCTGTTTTAGCATCATCTCTTTCTGCTTTATCCATTACGCCAGGTCTTACTGTTGACATTTGTGGTCTGTGGTTTGGACATACAATGGTTGCCATGATGTTTCCACCAAAAGCTGGACGTGTTTGCATGATCTTCTTATCTTCAGGATCAATGTCTAATTTTGTACAGTCTGCAGTTAATCCTGTATCTACTCTAGCAGCTACTCTTGGTGCTAAGTCTCTACCAATGTGTGTAGCCCCTAACAATACAATCTCTGGCTTGATTTCATTGATTGCATCTGTAATCACTTTTGTATAACCATCTGTTGTAAAGTTTTCTAATAAATCATGGTCTGCAACATATACTTTATCTGCACCATATGCAATTAATTCCTTTGATAATCCTTCGATGTTTTTGCCAAGTACGATTGCACAAAGATCTACACCGATTTCATCTGCTAATTTTCTACCTTCTCCAAGAAGTTCGATCGCTACTTGCATGATCTTCCCTTCTCTTTGCTCTGCAAATACCCATACGTTTTTATAAGCAGAAATGTCTTTTTTTACTGTATTAGATTCTTCTTTAATAATTGCACTAAATTTACATGCTTCTATACAAGCACCACAAGCAGTACATTTTTCGTTAATTACCGCTTTTTTATCTACCATATCTATTGCTTCAAAAGGACATGCTTTAACACACAGCTTACATCCTACACATTTATCTTGTAATACGACAACAGCCATTTTGCTCCCTCCAATTCTTATTCAAATCCTATATTAGATTACATGTTTTTGTTTTAAGTTAACAACTAACTGTTCTACCATTTCTTTTACGCTACCCTTTAACATAACGCCTTTTCCTTTAGGCTCTGGTGTAAAGGAACGGAATACCTTCGTTGGAGAAGCGTCTAGTCCTACTTCATGTTTTTCTACATCTAATTCATTTAATGACCATACTGTAATGTCTTGGTTGAATGCTTCGTAGATTCCTTTTACACTCATATATCTTGGTTTGTTTAGTTCTTTAATTGCTGTTAAAAGAACAGGCTTTTGTACTTTAATCACTTCATAACCATCTTCTAATTGTCTTTGAACAGTGATTTCATTTCCATCAATTTCGAAATCTTGTACATAAGTGATTTGTGGCACGTTGATTCTTTCAGCCAACTGTGGTCCAACTTGTGCAGTATCTCCATCGATTGCTTGTCTTCCAGCAAAAATGATATCATACTCTCCAATTTTTCTTACTGCTGCAGCTAATGTGTTAGAAGTTGCCCATGTATCTGCACCAGCAAATCCTCTATCACTTAATAGAATTGCTTTATCTGCGCCCATTGCTAAACATTCTCTTAACATTTCTTGTGCTTGTGGTGGTCCCATTGTAAGAACTGTTACATGCACATCATCATATTTATCTTTTAATGCTAATGCCTCTTCTAATGCGTTGGCATCATCTGGATTAAGAATACTTGGAACACCATCACGAATAAGGGTTCCTTTTACTGGATCTATTTTTACTTCATTTGTATCAGGAACTTGTTTTACACAAACAATTACCTTCATGTTTCTTCCTCCTTTTAGACAATTTTCATAAATTGTATTTTTATAACGAATCGATCAAATAGGTTGAGTAGTTTCTTTCACGGTCTTAAAAAATTTATTTTAATACATTCGCAGCAATAACCATTCTTTGTACTTCTGAAGTACCTTCGTAGATTTCAGTGATCTTCGCATCTCTCATCATTCTTTCTACTGGATAGTCTTGTGTATATCCGTAACCACCATGTAATTGAACAGCTTTTGTTGATACGTACATCGCTGTTTCTGCTGCAAATAATTTTGCCATTGCTGCTTCTTTGCTGTAAGATAATCCTTTAGATTTTCTCCATGCTGCATTGTACACTAACCATCTCGCTGCTTGTACTCTTGTTTCCATATCTGCGATTTCGAATTGTAGCGCTTGGAATTTTGCAATCGGACGACCAAATTGTTCTCTTTCTTTAATGTAACGAACTGTTTCGTCTAAGGCACCTTGTGCAATACCTAGGGCTTGTGACGCAATACCAATTCTTCCGCCATCAAGAGTTGTCATAGCAACTTTAAAACCTTTTCCTATTTCACCCAAAAGATTTTCCTTTGGAATTCTGCAGTTTTCAAATACTAATTCTGTTGTAGCAGATCCTTTGATACCCATTTTCTTTTCTTTTTTACCAATGCTGAATCCTGGCGTACCTCTTTCAACAATAAAAGAAGTGATTCCTCTTGTACCCTTTGATCTATCAGTCATTGCCATTACTACATAAACATCTGCTTCTCCACCGTTTGTGATAAAGATTTTTGTTCCATTTAATATCCACTCATCTCCATCTAGTACTGCAGTTGTTTGTTGACCTGCTGCATCTGTTCCCGCATTTGGCTCTGTCAAACCGAATGCACCGATTTTTTCTCCTTTTGCCAATGGAACTAAGTATTTTTGTTTTTGTTCTTCAGTACCATATTTCATAATTGGCCATGCGCATAATGAGCTGTGTGCTGAACAAATAACACCTGTTGTTGCACAACATCTTGAAAGTTCCTCTACAGTAATTGCATAAGCCACTTCATCTGCTCCTGCTCCACCATACTCTCTTGGTACAAAAGTACCCATCATATGGTATCTTGCCATTTTCTTTACTGTTTCCATAGGAAATCTTTCTGTCTCATCTACTTCAGCTGCTAGGGGTTTTACTTCATTTTCACTAAAACTTCTAACCATCTTTCTAACCATTTCTTGTTCTCTGGTTAATTTGAATTCCACTTTGATTCCCTCCTCTATATTTTAAAAAATGATATTTTTTTCACAGTACACATATTACTATAGCATAAACCATGCCAAAAATCTATTTATGCTTGATATTTTTTATGCTAATTTATTTTTTCTTTTAAAATCATTTAGATCTCCTACCTCATCCCCTCAACCCCTTTATTTATCTGGATTTGACTTATGTTTATATTTTTTTTACAAATTCTTTTTTGCAATTTTTTACAGTTCAGATGTCTTTGTGAAAGGATATCTTTCTTTAAATTTCCTTATATTTTTTCTATTTTCATTGCATATTTGTCTATTTTTTTCTATAAAAAAAAGAAAGTGTACATAATTTTATACACTTTCTCTTGTTAACTTTCCTATTTTTCAATAACACATTGTTAATTACATGTCAAATTGTACATTTTTGTGTACACTGTCTTATTTTTTGTACACTTTTTCGCCTTTGTTTGCTTATTTTTTTACTTTACCATAAATTGCTCATTCATCTTTAATGCGTACATGAATGCTCTCGTGTCGATCCTTCCTTTAATAGATAGGATGATGATTTAATAAATAAGATAAGGTATATAAGCTTTCACTTAAATGTACATTTTCTAAAGCAATGGTATCTGGAACCTGTAAATCCACAGGCGCAAAATTCCATATCCCTTTAATTCCACTTCTTACAAATCGATCCGCCACTGTTTGTGCCTGTTCCTTTGATGTGCAAATAATCCCTATATCAATATTGTTTTCCTTAATATAGCTCTCCATCATATCTGCATCCATAATTTCAATATCTCGTATCTTTAAACCAATTAATTTAGGATTGATATCAAACATCGCCTTAGGAATAAAGCCTGCTTTCTCAAAATTGGTATAATTGGCAATCGCTTGCCCTAAGTTTCCTGCCCCTACAATTACCGTACTATATCCGTGATCTAATCCCAATATTTTTCCTATTTCTTCATATAATGCTTCTACATTATAGCCATATCCTTGTTGACCAAATCCTCCAAAGTTATTTAAATCCTGTCTTATTTGAGAAGCAGTAAAACCTGTAAGCTTACTTAATTCCTTTGAAGATATTCTTTTAATATCTTTATCCAATAATTCTAATAAATATCTTCTGTATTTCGGTAGCCTTCGAATTACAGCCATTGATATCTTCATATTATCTTTTTCCATCACACGATCTTCTCCTACTTTTAAATTTTTTTGTAGAAATTATACCACTATGTTACAATTCTGTCAATCTTTATGTCCATAGGTTTTTTTTATAATTATAATCTTTATTTATGATTATCCCTTATCCTCACTGCACTTGCTTATCTCTTTTTATGGTATCATAAGTCGTATGTAAAATCTATATTCCTTTCTAATCAATACCTACTTCATTTTAATTTTATCCTTTTTTTGATACAATATAACATGAATATTTATAGAAATCATTTATGACTTAAACATATAGATTAAATAAACAAAAGTATTGCCTATACACTTTAGTAAAAATACTAACTGCTTCCAAACGAAATATCATGTACAATCGTTTTTACAAATTAATAGATTCGTTAGCTATAACGTCAAGGAGGAATATTATGGTTATCTTATCATGTAATTGCATCAATAAATTTTTTGGAGTCGATCAAATTCTACAAGATATATCCTTCGCGATCAATCAAGGAGAAAAAATAGGATTAGTAGGTGCCAACGGCACGGGTAAATCTACTTTATTTAAAGTTATTACAAGACAATACCCTTATGACAGTGGGGAGCTTTATTTATCTAAAAACTTGTCCATTGGCTATTTAGAACAAAATGCTCCCTTATCATCTTTATGCACGGTTTTTGACGAAGTACTGCATGTATTTGATGATTTAATTGAGATGGAAAAAGAGTTAAGGTCTTTAGAACAGGAAATTGCACAAAAAAGCATTGCACCCTTAGCAGAAGATCTTGAACAACTCATGGATCTTTATGCCCATAAATCTGAGGAATTTCAACATCGCAATGGCTACGGATATCGAAGTGAAATCCGAGGGGTCTTAAAAGGCTTAGGTTTTTCTGAAGAAGGATTTGAACAACCTATCACTCAATTAAGTGGTGGTCAAAAATCCCGAGTAAATTTGGCAAAATTACTTTTGAAAAAACCCGATATATTATTGTTGGACGAGCCCACAAACCATCTAGACATGGAAGCTACGGAATGGCTTGAGTCTTTTCTTAAGTCCTACGATGGAACAATCCTTCTCATATCCCATGACCGTTATTTTTTAGATGAGGTTGTTGATAAAATTTATGAAATAGAAAATCGTCAACTTACACAATATCATGGAAATTATACTTTTTACGTTGAAAAGAAAAAAGCTGCTTATATGCAGCAGTTAAAAGAATATCAGGCACAACAAAAAGAAATTGAAAAGCAAGAGGAAATCATTCGTAGATTTAAGCAGCATGGGACTGAAAAATTAGCGAAAAGAGCCAAGAGCAGAGAAAAACGTCTTGAACGTACATCTCCTATCGACAAGCCCATGCTTATAAATGAAAGTGCTAAAATTAGATTTGAAACCCAAATTAAAAGCGGTGAAGATGTTCTGCAGGTCACAGATTTATCCAAAAGTTTTGGTGAAAACCAATTATTCACCAATGTAAATTTTGACATTTATAAAGGAGAACGTGTGGGTCTGATTGGCCCAAATGGTATTGGAAAATCTACCTTGTTTAAAATGCTCCTAGGATTGCTTTCCTATGATACAGGACGCATTCAATTAGGTCATAATGTATATACTGGCTATTTTGATCAGGAACAATCTCGTTTAAATCTATCTAATACAATCATTGATGAAGTCTGGGGTGAAAACATTCATTTTACACAGACGCAAGTACGCACAATGTTAGGTTCCTTCTTATTTAAGGGAGAAGATGTTTTTAAATCCATTGCAACTTTAAGCGGTGGAGAAAAAAGTCGGGTGGCTTTGTTGAAGTTAATGATTTCAAAGGCAAATTTTCTATTAATGGATGAGCCTACCAATCACTTAGACATTGCTTCTAAGGAAGCCCTTGAGGAAGCTTTGTTAAATTATGAAGGCACTTTATTGGTCATCTCCCATGATCGTTATTTTTTAAATAAAATTGCCACAAAAATCTTAGTCCTTTCCTCTGATGGTGCAGAGGAATACCTTGGAAACTATAAGTATTATCAAGAAAAAAAGCATCTACTAGAGGATTTATCCCTTCAAACTCCTGAAGTTACCAAAACCAAAACACAACTTAAAGAAGAAAAGCGAAAAGAAAAAGAAAAACTGCAGCAAGAACGATTAGCAAAAAAGGCACAGGAAGCCCTTGAAGAACAAATTTCAGTAATAGAAGAAAAAATTAAGCATTTTGAACAACAAATGTGTCAAGAAGATGTTTATTCTAATCCTGAAAAAAGCAAGGAACTGCATGAAGAAACCAATCGACTCAAAGAAGAACTAGAAAATCTATATATTCAGTGGGAATCCAATTTAGAATAAAGTCGTATACACGTAATATTTCGTCGAAAGAAAAAGAATCAAAATAGATGTATAAAGCATCCCTTATATGTTAAACTTAAAGAAAGATTTAAGGTTTGAAAAATACCTTTGAAATGTACTTTTTTTGTAGTATTTTTCATAGATATATGGTAAAATAATCACGTTATAATCCACTTAAGTGGTTATCTATTCAATATTAAAAAGGAGGCATGTATACATATGGTATTTGAGAAAATAAAAGAACTTATTATTGAACAATTGGGACTTGATGAAGATATCGAAGTCACTATGGATACTTCTTTAATGAAAGACTTAGAGGCTGATTCTTTAGATGCCGTTGAAATTATCATGGCGATCGAAGATGAATTTGATGTAGAAATCCCAGATGAGGATGCAGAATCCTTCAAGAGCATTGGTGACATTGTTCGATATGTAGAAGAGAAAAAGTAGTTTGGATGATCCAAACTACTTTTTTCTTATTGAATAAGAATTTGTGCATATTCATTATTTTATATACATATATATCATATAAGGATATCTATGTATATTTATATCCACAGGCTTTCCACATTTAACATGGGTTTATCCACATTCTATTTCGCCCTATTGCTCAATTCAATTGATTATCCACATTATCCACATTTTTATCCACAGTACATTATGGATAAGTGGACAAGAGCGGTTAGCCCATTGTATGAAATTTGTTTTTGCTTGTCAAGTTTTTTACCACACTCTAAATCTATCCGATCATGATCCTCTAACATCTTCTCCTAGCTTTAAGTTTGGTACAGCATTAAGATATAAGTCTGAGGTATATCCATAGATATAATTATAGTAGGCTGCACAGCCAATCATGGCTGCATTATCTGTACAAAGCTGTAGGGATGGATATTTTACGTCACATCCATGTTTGGCAGCCTCTTGTTTTAATAGCTTTCTCAACCCGCTATTAGCAGCTACACCTCCTGCCAGCACGATCGTACCTACTTTTTTTTGCTTCGCCGCTTCTAGTGTTTTATTTACTAGCACCTCAATTGCTGCTTGTTGAAAGCTTGCTGCTACATTGGCGGTATCAATCTGTTCTCCTTTTTGCCTTTGGGAATTTAAATAATTTAATACTGCTGACTTTAAGCCGCTAAAACTAAAATCCAAACTGTTTTCTTCCAAATAAATGCGAGGAAAATGGATGGCTTTGGGATCCCCTTGCTGTGAAAGCTTGTCTATCAAAGGTCCTCCAGGATAGCCTAATCCAAGGGCTCTTGCAACCTTGTCAAACGCTTCGCCTGCTGCATCATCTCTGGTTCTACCTAATACTTCATACGCTTTATAATCCTTTATATATACAAGATGAGTATGTCCTCCAGAAACAATCAGGCACAAAAAAGGAGGCTTTAAATCTTTATGTTCTATGTAATTGGCACAAATATGACCTTCAATATGATTTACCCCCACTAACGGAATATCTAAACCAAATGCCATCGCTTTTGCAGTGGATAATCCCACCAAAAGCGCCCCTACAAGACCTGGTCCGTAGGTCACACCTAGATGATCAATCTGATCAAGGGTCACACCTGCTTGATCTAGGGCTTCTTGAATAACAATATCCACGTTCTCCACATGTTTTCTAGATGCTACTTCAGGAACCACACCTCCAAATTTTTTATGTACATCTATTTGTGAAGAAATAATATTGGATAAAATCTCTCGTCCATTTTTCAAAACCGCTGCTGAAGTTTCATCACAACTTGTCTCTATGGCAAGGGTAATATAATATTCATTATTTTTAGGTTGTATATTATCGTTCATAAAATTCACCTCACGCATCTTTTGTATATCCTTTATATTATATCCAATTAAAAGCCAAATAGCAAAATCTACTATTTGGCTTTGTATGATACCCATGTAATTTTTTCTTTTATCTTCAGCATAGATCCTCTCATTTGTGAAATAATAAGGAATAAAGATTGTTGTAAAGGAGGAAAGCTTTTGGATAAAAAACATAAAACTAAGAATAAAAACGGTAAAAATGAGCAGGAGAAAAATTCCTTTCGTGAGCAAGACCATGACAGTTTTTTTCAAAAACTCAGTAAGGACAATATTCTATCTGATGGTATGCTATCAGAAGTGGATCAAACTGATTTGGTAAACAGGATGCTTACAGAAGCATCCATTGTGCCACCGATTTCATATAAGGGTAAGGATATCAAATCATAATTTCATTTTTGTGCTGTCCATCTTGATTCTTAGCACTCATCATTTGCCATCGTGGATAGCACTTCATCTACTAAATCGATATCACATTGATGTTCTTTAGTAAAATGCTTACAATTTTCACAAGTTCGATCAGATAGCAGTGAAGCTTGAAATGTGCCTTCATGTACACTTTGAAACTGACTACAGTGATTGGCAACTGCTTGTAATTGCTCTTTGCTAGCCATAAAATCCCTCCTTGTAGTGGTTGGTGGTTAGGCAATTGTATGAAATCCATCTTTTTTTGTCAAGTGTTTTTTAGTTTTCCCTACCACTTTATTTCAATTACTTACTTATATATTATTTCTAATACACTCCCATATATGCAAAAAAATCTGGAGAAGTAAAAGATTTCTCCAGATCAATTTTTTATTTTATCTTCCTCTCGCCACATAATGATGGCATCTTCCTGATTGTCTTCATAATACCTCGGTCTTATCCCACAAGAAGTAAATCCCCATCTTTTGTATAAAGTTTGGGCGACTTCATTTGATTTTCTTACTTCTAAAGTCATCCGAAGGACACCTTCCTTCTTTGCCATATCGATCATTGCTGCTACAATCTTATTCCCATAACCTTTTCCCCTTACCTCTGGATGCACCGCAATATTGGTAACATGGGCTTCATCTACGATTATCCACATGCCTCCATAACCTACAACCTGTCCTTCTACTTCTGCCACAACATATCGAGCTAATTTATTTTTAGCCAACTCCGTGCGAAAGGATTCCTCTGTCCAGGGAATAGAGAAGCATTGATGCTCTATTTGTAAAACTGCTGCAACATCTTCCATCGTCATATTTCTAATCAATATTTTCGCCACTGGCTTCACACCTTTTCATTCTTTCTTCATATTGTCTCTCTGCCTCTGACTTTCTCAAATACTCCGGCATCAAGGTATAAAAGCTTTCTAAATTTCCTTCCTTAGCTTTTTGCAATGCTAGCTCGGCAATAGAAGATGCCCTAGGCATTTTTATGCTATTTGGTGACCTCATTACACGATCTGTCAATGCTTGTTTCAATGGTTCTATATTTTTTTCTACACCATCTCCTACAAAGATAATTTTTTCTGGTCTTTCAGAGAGCTTTGTGATCAATTCCTCTAAAGATACCGCCATAGGCGCTTCGATCCTATGTAGCATATCATTATCCCATTTGTACACGGCGGTATATACCTGATTTCTCCTGGCATCTAGAATAGGACATATAATCCCCTCACAATAGGGCAAGTTAAAAGCCAACCCATCCAAAGTAGATATTCCTACAACAGGAATATTCCTTGTATGGGCTAATCCCTTCGCAGTAGCTACACCAATTCTTAATCCCGTAAAAGAACCAGGTCCCTTTGCTACAGCGATTACATCAATATCTTTCATCTGTATTTCACAGCTTTTCATCAATGCTTCAATCATAGGCATCAATTTTTGGGAATGGGTTCGCTGATGATTGATAATATATTCTCCAATAAGTTTATCATCTTCCATCAATGCTACGGTTGCAACAATTGACGAAGTATCTAAAGCTAAGATGATCATATTTGTCTCAACTCCTCAATGATCTTTTCAAAATGCAGGGTTGTCCCTTTTATTTCTATTTCTCTACTATCTTTCTCTATATTTTTTGTTATATGAATCCACAAATGCTCCTCTGGAATGAATTCCTTTATTTGAGACGCCCACTCTATGACACATACCCCATCTCCATAAAAATATTCTTCATACCCTAAATCTTCCATTTCTTCAATATCCTCAATACGATATACATCAAAGTGATAGAGGGGGATTCTTCCCATATATTCATGGATAATGGTAAAGGTGGGACTTGTGACACAGGCTTTCACGCCCAACCCTTCAGCTATAGCCTTTGTCAAAGTGGTCTTGCCTGCACCCAAATCTCCGGTCATACACACAATATCTTTACGCTGTAATAAATTTCCTAGTTTATATCCTACATCATAGGTCTGCTGCTCGTTATTGCTTAAAATCTTAATCACAATGACACCTCTATTCAAATATTCTTTTCCTCTTATTCTATCCAAAATCATACAATCATTATATATTTTCTCAAAAAATGCTGCAAGGGCAAAGTACTAAAAAATACATGCCCTTGTATGATCTATTCACAATTTGAAGTATATGCTTCCCTTCTTTTTATAATCTCTCATCTTTCCTCGGAGGATCTATTTTGATCGCTTATTTTCCCTTGATAATAAGCAGCAATTAATCTGTCCAACTCCTGACTAAGTCTTATGAGTTCCTCATCACTTTGCATATTTTTCTTAAGCATAAGTTGTCCTAATCTTTCCCTGCATTCCTCTATTACCCTTAACAACTGTATCTCATTCTCCCAATGCATTGCTGATCCCCCCTTTTCATATATATACACAGAAATCCTGCTTATTAAACAGCGTATTTATAGTGCATTACTCCCAATATACATATGGGCTGCACTATAGGATCTCCTATAAATAATCTACATATACCCCTATATAAAATCAATTCCCATCGAACATCCGTTTCATTTTATTATAGCACATATGTTCTGTCCTTAGTAAAAAAAATAAAAGAACTCCATTTTTTTATAAGAGTTCTTTTAAAAGGCAGTAGACAAAATCTCTTTATTTTACTTTAAGAATAGGAGAAAGTCTTTTATAAAGTACGCTGGTCATCACTGCTAAGATCATTCCCTTTAGCAAATTAAAGGGCACAACGCCATAGAATACTAAAGTTTTTATATCGACAATGGCTTTGTTTGCCGAAGCACTCCACGCAATAATTTGTTCTAAGGGCATTACCTTGGCATAAAAGGGAAGTAATATATAATAATTAGCAAGTCCACCAACCACACCCATGGTCACAATACCAACCATCAGACCTAACATTGCTGCTTTTTTTGTTGGATATTTATTATATGCAATGGATGCAGGAACAATCAGTGCAATACCGATCAGAAAATTTGCCAGCTCTCCTACTCCCCCAGTAGTTGTTTTGGTTAGAAAGTGTAGGATATTCTTTACCAATTGAATCATAATGCCTGCCACTGGCCCTAAGGCAAATCCTCCTATTAGTCCCGGTAAATCACTAAAATCAATTTTCAAAAATCCTGGAAAAAAGAATAGCGGCATTTCTATAAACATAATTAAATAAGCTAAAACCGATAGTATGGATATTTTTGTAATACCATTGACTGTGCCTATTGCCTTAAAGGAAAATAGGTTTCTTTCCATTGTCGAAGTTCGATTCATCATAATTCCTCCTTCAATTTTTCAAGTAATCCCCATGGCTTATCATCATCCATACATAAGAAAGCGCCTGAAGGAATGATCTTCAGGCGCGGTTAAACATGCACGACAACACAGTTGTCTAGCCATCTTCTCCCATCCAGACTATACTGTCGGTACTGGAATTGCACCAGTTCAGCAGCAAATGCTGCTCGCGGACTATACCGCCGGTAGGGAATTTCACCCTGCCCCGAAGATTACCATTGAATTGTTTATTTTTACACTTTCATTATATAAAAAGCGATAAAACTTTGCAAGTATTATTTCTTTTTTCATCCTGCTTTGTCTTCTTGCAAGAAAACCTTACGCTATTCTTCACGAAAATGAGATAAATTTACTTCATCCCATAAGCAGATGTCTTTTTTACTAGATACATAACCAATATACCCCAATACAAAATCATGGGGTAGCAATACCAACAGTCTTTTCCACTCCATCGACAGAATATGTACTGTATTCATACCTCCCAGTATGATAAGTGATCCTTCTACCAATATAACGATAACAAAGGATAAAGAAATTGCAGCAATGGCTGTCACCCATTTTACTCTTATGATTAAGTAGGTATATAAAATTAATAAAATGACTTGGGCGATGATATGGGGCCCAAAGTCTAAATGTCGTCTAATAAAATAGGAACTAATTCCCTGTAGTATTCCTATGAAAACGACTTTTTTACGATCTGGCCTAACCCCCATAAGATTTAATCCTGCCCATACAATCAATATGGCTTCAGGTATAGATCCTAATATAACTATATGAATAGGCATTGTATCCATGACTTCTTCTCCTTTAAATTGGTTCGTGGTTTTTCGATAGCACTGTTAAGTATCCTTACACGTTACCTGCAGTACACTACTTTTCCATCAATCAGCGTATACGCAACTTGCGATGCTAACGCAAATGGATGTCCATCCCATATTACAAGGTCTGCATCCTTTCCTTCTTTAATACTTCCTACCTTATCATCTATGCCCAAAATTTCTGCGGGATTAATCGTAATAGCTCTAAGGGCTTCCTTTTCTTCCATTCCTGCTTTCACTGCCAGCCCAGCACACATAGGTAAATACTGTAAAGGAATTACAGGATGATCTGTCATAATGGCAATTTTAATCCCTGCTTTACTCATGATACCTGCTGTTTCAAAGCTAAGATTTTTTAATTCAAACTTTGATCTTTCTCCAAAGCTTGGCCCTACTACCGCTGATAATCCTTCATCAAGAATGTGCTTTACGATCAAATGCCCCTCAGTACAGTGTTCTAAGGTAATATTTACCCCAAATTCCTTGGCAATACGAATAGAAGTGAGAATATCATCAGCTCTATGGGCATGGGCTTTTAGTGGTATTTCTCCTTTCATCACAGGAATCAAAGCCTCTAACTTCATATCAAAGGCTGGTTTCTTTGAAGGATCGATCTTGCCAGCTTCCAGTTTCTCCATATATTCTCTTGCTTTATATAAAGTCTCTCTTAATAAGGCAGCAGTTGCCATTCTCGTACTAGGTGCTTGCTTTCGATCATGGTAAACTCTTTTAGGATTTTCTCCAAAGGCACACTTCATCGCCACTGGCTCTTGAATAATCATGTCATCTACACGATCCCCAAAAGTTTTCATTGCCACAAACTGTCCACCAATTACATTGGCACTTCCTGGTCCTGTTGCTACAGAAGTAATGCCTCCCTCATAGGCCTCTCCAAAAGTTCGATCCATAGGATTAATCGCATCAATAGCTCTTAAATGAGGAGTTACTGGATCTGTCATTTCGTTTCCATCTGCTCCTTCAAAACCGATGGCATCTTCCCACATCCCTAGATGACAATGGGCATCAATGATCCCTGGCATGACAATTTTGTCCGTAGCATCTATTACCTTGGCATCTAAAGGTGCTACCACATTTTCTCCAATTTCTTTAATCTTTCCCTCTTCAATCAAGATGCTTCCCTTCGCATAATCTTTTCCTTCCATCGTCAGTATATATCCATCTTTGATTAATATCATATTTTTCCTCCATTTTTTAATTTGCTGTGTCCTTCTATTTTAAAGACATATGCCTTGTGACTTCTATCTTATCTCCAGTACGTTTACTTACTAATATCCAGTCTTTAAGGCCCTTCAAAATCCTTCATCTAAATTATATTTATTCCACATCACATACTAAAATCCTTCATTTTTCTAAAGGATTCTGTCGTATATTCACAGAATATATTGATATGCTTATCTATAATCATATAAAGGAGTTGCAATTTATGGCAAAGAAATTTACCTTCTTCATCATTATTCTATGTGCTGCTTTTTTTCTATTCAGTTACATACAAATCCCTGCTTTGATTTTAGAAAATACACAGGTCTCTCAGATTGTTTTTATACACAAAATCTCCCCTAATGACACCTTCACCATGCATTGGATGCATTCTGTAGAACTGGAGCCTTGGGAGGAAATCTTTCGTATTGACGAAGATTACCACATCATCCTAGATCATACACGCTTTAAAGCATTCGGGGCTGGTGTCCCAGCTGATGCGGGACAAAAAACCATGGTCAAAGATGGATGGATCTATTTTTTAGAAATCAACCAACCCATACCAAATCTTACCTACGGCATATCCCATATTGCAAAACACACCTTCTATTTTAAGGATAAGGCAGTTAAGCTTTATCAGGAAGTTCCAAAGGATGCACCGGTTAGCATCTATCTTCAAAAGACTTCCCTCATAACCTATGGGATAAAAAAGATTCGCATGCTGCTTTTTTAAGTAGCATGCGAATCTTTTTATGCTGTGATCAATCCATCCTTTTTGCTCTTTATCTTTTGTATCAAGAATATCGCTGCAAATATGGCAATCCCAATGCTATCTGTTGTCATTCCTGGCTTCATGAGTAAGATGGCAGAAGTAAACATGGCCACGCGATAAATAATATTTACATTTTTAAATAAATATCCCTCTGCGGCTACCCCTAATGCAACAACCCCTATGATTGCTGTAATCGTCGAAATGACAATACCTATAGGTGTTGTATTAATCAGTAATAATGCAGGTGAATAGACAAATATATAGGGTACAATAAATCCTGCTAATGCTAATTTCACCGCTTGAAAGCCTGTTTTTGCTGGATTTCCTCCTGCAATTCCCGCTCCAGCAAAAGCTGCTAATGCAACTGGCGGTGTTAAATTGGCAAGCATCCCAAAATAGAATACAAACATATGTGAAACCTGTGGAATAATCCCCATCTTCGCTAAGGCTGGTGCAGCCATAGTGGCTGTAATAATATATGCAGGAATTGATGGTAGACCCATTCCCAAAACAATACAAGCAATCATCGTAAGCACCAAGGTAATAAATAGATTTCCTTTTCCAAGGAATAATATAGCTCCAGCAAGCTTTAATCCAAATCCTGTTAACGTGGCAACCCCTATAATCAGTCCCACGATGGCACAGGACATGGCCACACCTAGTGCTGTACGGGCTCCACTTTCTAATGCATCAATCAAATCTTTAAAACTCATTCTTGTTTCTTTTTTTAATGCACTGGCAAGAATAGTAACAATGATTGAATAGAATGCTGCATAAATCGGTGTAAAGCCTTTAATCAATAAGCCTAATAAGACCACTAAAGGAATCAATAAATGGCCTCTTTGCTTTAAAACCTCTCCTACCTTCGGTAGTTCTTCCTTAGGAAGTCCAGTTAAACCTTTCTTAGAAGCTCTTAGATGAATCATTACAATAACACCCAAATAATAAAGTAAAGCAGGAATCACGGCTGCTGCTGCAATTTGAATGTACTTGATCCCCAAATACTCTGCCATGATAAAGGCAGCTGCACCCATAACGGGAGGCAAAATCTGTCCTCCACAGGAAGCTGTCGCCTCTACTGCCCCTGCAAATTCAGACTCATAGCCAATCTTTTTCATAAGGGGAATGGTAAAGGCTCCTGTTGTTACAACATTTGCAACCGCACTCCCATTAATTGAACCCAAAAGTCCACTGGATATTACCGCTACCTTTGCAGGTCCTCCTTTTCCTTGACCTGCAATCGCCATTGCTAGATCATTGAAGAATTGACCCATACCGGATTTTGATAAAAATGCACCAAATAATACAAATAAGAAAATATAGGTTGAGGATACCCCAATAGCAATCCCAAAAATACCTTCAGTAGTCAGATACATGTATTCTGCTATATCTTTGATGCTATATCCTCTGTGAGCAATAATATCTGGCAAATAAGGTCCCACATAGGCATACACTAAAAAGATCACTGCTAAGATTGCAATCTCATTTCCTGTAATCCTTCTCCCTGCTTCTAATACCAATAAAATCGCCATGATTCCAAAGATAACATCTGCATCGTTGGGCATTCCTGCACGCAGCACCAATGAATCATAATTCATCACAATATAAACACCTAAACATAAGGAAAATCCCGCAAAAATCCAGTCTAAAACCGGTGTCTTTGTCTTGGAAGCCTTTTTTGAAAAAGGATAAAGAATGAATACCAATGCCATAATAATCGTGGTGTGTACCGCTCTATGCATCAACGTAACCAATGGCCCCGTCCATGCCGTATAAAGATGAAACAAAGACAAGCCTACACAAACCATAAAAACAATCATTCCCGGAATAGAATTCTTATCAAACTTTCTGAATCGGGATTCGGTATCATATTTTTCTAATATGGCTTCATGTCCTAATACTGGATCCTGAGCTGATTTTTTTTCTTGCGACATATTATCACCTCTTCATCTCTTCATTTTAATATATGGAAAGGGCATCTTCCAATGCCCTTTCCATATTGAATTACTTTATTGAATTGCATATTATTTTCCTTGCTCTTTAAAATATTTCTCTGCCCCTGGATGTAATGGAATAGGCATTCCTTTTCTTACGGTATCTAGGCTAATTCTTTTGGCTGCAGAATGGGCTTCATGAAGTGAGTCTATATTATCAAAAATGGTTTTTGTGATATTGTACACTTCCTCTTCACTTAATTCTGCTCTTGTAACAAGTAATGAAGTTACCGCCGCAGTCTCCACATCCTCTTTGTCATCATAAGTTCCTGCAGGAATCATTTCTGAAGAATAGAATGGATAGTCTTGTGCTAATTTTTCAACCACATCTTTACGAATTGGAACAATCTTTACATCATGGGTTGTACAGATATCCATAATATTAGAATTTGGTAGTCCTGAAGTTAAGAAAGCTGCATCTACCGCACCATTTTTTAATTGTTCAATACTTTCTGCATAGGATAGGAAATCTTCATCGATATCATCATAAGTAATACCATGCGTTCCTAAAATTTGACGGGCATTTACTTCTGTACCACTTCCCGGTGCTCCTACCCCTACTTTTTTACCTTTTAAATCAGAGATTTCATTAATTCCTTTATCCTCTAAGGTAACAACTTGCACATAGTTTGGATATAGAGCAGCAACGCCCCTTAAGCTTTCCACTTTTCCTTTATCTTTGAAAACTTCTATGCCCTCATACGCATAACTAATAACGTCATTCATTGCAAAAGCAAGTTCTGCTTTTTGCTCTCCCAATAATGTAGCATTTACTACGGAAGAACCAGTAGATTGAACAGATGCATTTACATTATCCATCTTTTCATTTAATAAATTTGCCATTGCGCCACCGATTGCGAAGTATGGTCCTGAACTTCCTCCAGTAGCAATGGTTACAAACATTTTTTTACCAGATGTAGAAGCGTTTTCCGAAGCTGTATTTTCACTTCCATCTTGAGAGTTTGAACATCCTACAGCAAAAATACTCAATACCAGCATAAGTGCTAAAAGTATAGATACTTTTCTTTTCATTACAATACCCTCCCTGTACTTTATTTAAGTAAATTGTATAGTTTTTTGTGAAATTTTAAAATTTATTTTAACTTTCTTACAGTATTTTATAGATAACCTGCATAGATTTTAGATTAAAAAGCAAGAAGCAGGAACAGATCCTGCTTCATATGCCTAAAATTCTTTTAAATTTTTTTAAATAATTTCTGCTAACAGGTATTTCAATTTCTGCATTTCCTTTCATCGTAATCTTATAGGTGTAGTTAAACCAAGGAATAATCTCTTCTATGAAATCAATATTCACAATATAACTTTTATGGGTACGAATAAATTTTTTATTTTTAAATTTTGTCTCTAATTCTTTTAAAGAATAATTGCAATGATATACTTTATCTCCTGCATAAACAGCAACTTCTTTGTTTTCAGACTCTATATATTGGATATCTTCTATATCCATAAGCACCAATCGATTATTGTGAAAAACACATAATTTATTAAGATTAATTTCCTCTTCCTGATCCTCAAGTTCTTTGCCACCATACTTATCATTTTGTTTTCGAATTCTATCAATCGCCACTTTTAACCTTTCTTCTGAAAAAGGCTTTAACATATAATCTACTACATTAATTTCAAAGCCTTGAATGGCATATTCGTTATAGGCTGTGGCTAATACTACATAAGGCGGATTTTCTTTATCCAATATTTTGCGTGCCAATAGCAATCCATTCATTTTTCCAAGCTGAATATCTAAAAATACAATATCTGGATTGCATGTGTCCACCAAATTAATCACTTCTTCTCCTTCTCCCGTTTCCCCTACTATTTCAATATCCTCATACTTTCCTAAAAAATATTTTAACTCATCTCGAATATATTTTTCATCATCCACAATCAGCACTTTAAGCACTTTCATCACGCTCCATCAAATTTTCTATAGGAGGAATCCTTATGGTTACAGAAGTCCCTTCACCAACTTTGCTGTCAATCTGCAGCCCATATTTTTCTCCAAACATTCCCTTTAATCTTTGATTTACGTTATTGAGTCCTAGTGAATCCCTATGTGTAATATCATGATCTAACAATTGATGGATTTTGTCTTCTCCGATGCCTACCCCATTGTCTTCAATATGAATAATAGCTTCCTTGCCATACATCATCCCCATAATTTTTACCATGCCTCCTTGTTTTTTCGGCAACAAGCCGTGTTTAATGGCATTTTCAACAATGGGCTGCAATGTTAATGGGGGCAGTAGACAAGCCACATCTTTTTCAATTTGGTAGATTACCTCAAGCTTCTCTTCAAATCTAGCCTTTTCAATTGCTACATAGGATTTTATATGATTTAGTTCCACATCAAGTGCTACCAATTCTTTATTCATATTTAGATTTTTTCTAAATACATTGCTCAGATGGGTAATCAAACTTCTTGCTTTTTCTGGATTGATTCTGCAAAGAGAACCAATTACCGTTAAGGAATTGAATAAAAAATGAGGATTGATTTGGGCTTGTAGCGCTTTCAATTCTGCTGTAGCCAATAGTTTGGAATTATGCTCTAGTTTTCCCATCGTTAGCTGAGTCGAAAATAATTTTGCCAATCCGTTGGCCAACTCCACATCGATAGAAGTAATGGCATTGGACATAGATTTATATAACTTAAAGGTTCCAATAATTTTGTCATTTTCCTTTAGTGGATACATAATTACTGATTCAAGGGGACAACAATGTTTATATTCACATATTCTTTCACTGCAGTGACCAAGAATAACAGGCTCTCCCGTTGCTAACACTTTTTCAGTAATCTTCGTAACAATGGGTTTTCCTGTATGATGACGCTCTGTTCTAGCACCAACATGTGCTACAATCCTTTCTCGATCTGTAAAGGTTACTGCACAATAATCGGTCATATCATAAACAATATTCGCAACAACTTCAATTTCTTTAGAATGCAAACCTTTTTTGATATAAGGTAATGTTTTATCAGCAATCTTCAGAGTTAACTGAGCCTGATGTGCACCCATTTTTTCCTGTTCATTATAGATACTTTCGATAATAACAAACAACAATGCTAAGCCAATGGAATTAATGATCACCATAGGAATCCAGATGGCCTTTACTAACGCCACAGCAGCTGGAAATGGTTTTGAAAATATGAGGACAGAAATTTTTCGCATACTCTCTGCAATGGCTGCAGTTAAGGCCGCATAAAACCATTTATTGTTTTTATTTTGAATGTATCTTCCCATATACCCCGCCATAAGTCCTTCAAATACCGTAGAAATTGCACAAGCCGTCGTAGTAAAACCACCAATATTAATGAGTCCACGATGGACTCCTGCAATTATTCCTGCCACTAATCCAACAACAGGACCGCCCAAAAGGCCTCCTGTTGCCACACCAATAATTCGTGTATTTACCAAAGCGCCTTCAAATTCTATACTGAAATAGGTTCCGATAATACCAAAGATGCCGAAAACAAAGGATAGAATCATTTTATCCTTCATATTGACAGGTTTTTTTGCAATAAGATTCCGGAAAGATTTTAATCGCGTGAGGATAAATGCAAAAACAAATAAATTTCCAAACTTATTGCCTAATCCCAAAATAATCTCCATCATCATATGCATCCACCTTTTTCCCATCTTTCTCTATATCTCATATTATACTTTATTTTTCTATTCTTTGACAAACTTATCTGAAAATAATAATAATGGGAATAACGCAAGGCTTGTCGTATGTTGTATTTTATGCTGTTCATGGCGATTCAAATGAATTGTAGAGAAGTATTTTTTATCTTTGCCATACATATCATGAACGGTCTTATACCCATACACCTCTACAGTTTGGGCAACTTATCCATTGTTTTACAAGATTTTTAATAGCATAGCGTCTTTATAAAAAAATATGGAACAGTGATCTGTCCCATATTTTTTATTTTGTATTTAATTTTTCTACCAATGCTACCAGCTCTTCCATGCTTTCCACTAAATAATCTGGATTATGGGTCATGTACATTTCTCTAGGCAATGCACTCCATCCTACGGCTACCGTTTTCATACCTGCATTTTTTCCACAAAGTACATCATAAGGGCTATCTCCCACCATCATGGTTTCTTCTGGATTTTGCTCTAGTTCTTCTAGCGCCATAAGGGCAGGGGTAGGATCGGGTTTATGCTTGTTTGTGTCATCAGCTCCAATAATAGATCCAAAGTAATGCTCTAAATGAAAATGCTTCAATCCTTTTAAAGCAGAATCATTTAATCGTGAAGTAACCACACCTAGCTTATACTCCTTCTCATAAAAAAATTGTAAAGCCTCCTTTACCCCTGCATGCATGGTAATGTAGTCATAAAAATGAGAATTCTGGAAATTCCTATAGGTTTGAA
This sequence comes from Clostridiaceae bacterium 35-E11, assembly GCA_038396625.1. GTDB lineage: Bacteria > Bacillota > Clostridia > Peptostreptococcales > Thermotaleaceae. The sequence goes on along the minus strand of CP121688.1, from coordinate 722,135 downwards.
GTGCTTCTTGCGCACATTCATTAAACTCTCGCTCCATTGTATGCTGCAATATCTCTCCAAAGGATTTTATAATCGTTTCCCTAGGTACTTTTTTATTTAAATGCTTTTGATAAGTGTGCTGAAATGATTGAATAATCAACTCATTAGTATCAAGCAGTGTCCCATCTAGGTCAAATAAAATGGTTTTAATTGTCATTTTGAACCCCTTTCATGCTTAAGCCTACCTTTTGTCTCTCTAAATCTACTTTTAAAACTCTTACTTTTACTACATCTCCTACGGACACGATCTCCATGGGATTTTTAATGAACTTCTCACTCATTTCGGATATATGTACCAAACCGTCGTTTTTGATACCAATATCTACAAATGCTCCAAAGTCAATAACATTACGCACCGTTCCTGTTAAAATCATATCGGGTTTTAAATCTTCTATTTTAAGTACATCTGTCCTAAACACAGGTTTGGGCATTTCATCCCTAGGATCTCGCCCAGGCTTTTGTATTTCTTGAATCATATCTCTTAGGGTGGGCACCCCTGTATTCAATTTTTCTGCCCATTCTTCAATTTTCTGTTCTTTCAGCTTTTCTTTTAATTCCTTCAGATGATTGTTTTTTACATCCTCTAAGGTATATCCCATCATCTCTAAAAAACTTTTTGCTACAGCATAGGATTCAGGATGTACCGCCGTACGATCTAAAGGATGAACGCCATCTGCAATTCTCAAAAAACCTGCACATTGAACAAAAGCCGCAGGTCCTAATCTAGCAACCTTTAAAAGCTCTTGTCTATCCTTAAACTTTCCTTTTTCTTCTCTATATTTTACAATATTGTGTGCCACGGTTTTACTGATACCTGAAATATATTGCAGCAAAGAAGGAGAAGCTGTATTTAAATCTACGCCTACACGATTCACTGCATTTTCTACCACTCCCTGAAGTGCTTCATTTAACTTCGTCTGACTGACATCATGCTGGTATTGTCCTACACCAATATGTTTGGGGTCAATTTTTACCAATTCTGCTAAAGGATCCTGTAACCTTCTGGCAATGGAAATGGCTCCTCTTAAAGATACATTCACCTCTGGATACTCTTCTGCTGCCAGCTTAGACGCCGAATACACAGAGGCTCCTGCTTCATTGACAATAATATAATACAAAGGTCTTGCTACTTCCTTAATCATATCTGCCACAAACATTTCTGATTCTCTAGATGCGGTTCCATTACCAATGGCAATGACATTAACTTTGTATTTCTCAATCAAGTCTAATAAAGTTTTCTTGGCTTTTTCTGTGTCATTTTGCGGTGCCGTAGGGTATACGGTGGTAGTGCTTAATAGCTTTCCTGTTTCATCCACCACTGCAATTTTACAGCCTGTTCGAAATGCTGGATCAAATCCCATCACCACCACATCCTTCATAGGTGGCTGCAACAGCAAATTATTTAAGTTCTCAGCGAAAACCTTAATGGCTTTTTCTTCCGCTCGTTCTGTCAGTTCATTGCGAATTTCCCGCTCAATAGATGGTGCCACTAGTCTCTTATAACTGTCTTCCACAGCTTCTTCCACCAAATAGGAAGTAATACTTCTTTTTTTCTTCACTGTTTCTTTTTTTAAGAAAGATAGAATTTCTTCCATAGGTGCGTCAATTTTCACTTTTAATATTTTTTCTTTTTCTCCTCTATTGATCGCCAACACCCTATGGTCTGCAATACGTTTTGTTGGCTCTTTATAATCATAATACATCTCATATACAGATTTTTCTTCTGGATCGACAGCTGCAGCAATGACAGTTCCTTTGTCAAAGGTGAGCATCCTTATTTTTTTGCGATAGGCAGCTTCGTCAGAGATCATTTCTGCAATAATATCCTGCGCACCTTGGATTGCCGCCTCGACAGTATGCACTTCTTTTTCTTCATTCATGTAGGACGCTGCCATTTCCTTAATATCGCCGTCGAATATTTCCTGGGAAAAGATGATTTTGGCGAGAGGTGCTAATCCCTTTTCTTTAGCTACCGTTGCTCTTGTCCTTCTTTTAGGACGATAGGGTCTATATAAATCCTCCACCTCTGTAATCGTCACTGCTTTCTGAATCTTTGCTTGTAATACATCCGTTAACTTGTCCTGCTCTTGAATTAGACGAATAACCTCTTCTTTTCTTGTCTCAAGATTACGTAAATAAATCAAGCGCTCATGTAATTCTCGAAGCACCGTATCACTTAATTCTCCAGTTTGTTCTTTTCTGTACCTGGCAATAAAGGGAATGGTATTTCCCTGATCAATCAAATCAATAGTCGCCCGCACTTGGGATTCTTTAATTCGAAATTCTTGGGCTAATTGTTGAATCATCAAGTTTAAAAAACTCCTTTCTTTGACATTAACAACTATGTAACGACAACATACAAATGCTTGTCAAAATATTTTCCTAACGCTTACAATTATATAGATATTCACATAAGGTTACAAGGGATAAAGGTGCCTATTTTTCTTTCTTAGAACCCACTTCTTCTTGAACCAGTACAAATCTTTCCACCATCTTTTCCAGCTCATAAATCATACTGCTTAATCCTTTCATCTCATGAGTGATCTGGCGAATAGAAATATCCTGTTCTTCTGTGCTTGCTAAGACCGTCTGTGTTCCTGAAGCAGTCGTTTCCGATATTTGACTAACTTCTTTGATTGCATTATCTACAGTATCTATACCAACATTCAGCTGTTGCACAGCTCCAGTAAATTCCTCTACTTCCTTAGCCATCATTTGGGTTTCTTCAATGATTTTATAAAAAGATTGGCTAGTACTACCTATTATTTGAGTTCCATTTTGTACTTTTTGCAAGCTATCTTCCATCGCTTTTATTGCATGATCTGTTTCATTCTGCATAGTCTCTGTTAATGAAACAATATTTGAAGAAGCCTTAGCAGATTGTTCTGCCAGCTTTCTTATTTCATCTGCCACCACCGCAAACCCTCTTCCATGTTCTCCCGCTCGTGCCGCTTCAATGGCTGCATTTAATGCCAATAAATTGGTTTGGTCAGATATTCCCTTAATCAACTGAACAATATCTTCAATTTGGTGGGTATGATGAATCAATTGTTCTATCTGTTTCGCGGATTCTCCTACTGTCTCGTCAATAGATTGAATGGTTGCATTCATTTTTTCAATATCCTCGGCTCCTTTTTGAGCAACATTTACCGCCTGATTAGAAGCCTTCTGAAATTTTAATGTATTTTCCGATACACGCTTTACACTATAGCTCATTTGATCTACCATGTCTGTTGTATTTTTTATACTCACAATTTGCTTCTCTGTACCTGCCGCTACTTCATCCATCACCGCTGTAATTTCGGTAACTGCCCCTGCCGTCAATTCTGCATTATTTTCCAAATCAGTAATACAATGGCGTACCTTTTCTGCTGCTCTATGTACGTCCTTAATGATGTTCGCCAAGGCATTTGCCATCTCATTGAAAGCTTGCTGTAATACACCTACCTCATTAGTCGTACGCACTTGAATTCTTTCAGTCAAATCGCCATCCTTTATTTGGTTAGCCACCTTTACCATATCAAGAATGGGTCTTGTAAAAATCCTAGCAAAAATAACGCCTACGAAGAGAGATACAAGTATAAAAAAATTAGAAATAATAAAAGTTCTTCTCAATGCTTCTTTTCCTTGTTTAATGACTTCATGATATGGCTGTTCCACTAATATCCCCCAATTGGTAGAAGTAGTGGGAAAATAGGCGCCAATTACCTTTCTATTTTCTGTATCATGATAAATATCCACGCCTTCTTTTCCTTCTATTACATTCTGTACCCCTAGTACACCATTTTTAGCGGCATTATATTTTGTAAGAACTTTTTCTTTAAATTGAGGATGTGCAATGATATTTCCTTGTTGATCCACGATATAACTAAAACCCGTTTCTCCAATTTTCATATTTCGAATCAAATAATATAATCGATCCAGCCGTAAATCCACCGCCATCATTCCGGTCTTCCCCGACACGATATTTTCAATAGGTAATGCAATCACAATGATCGGTATATTCGCGTCTTGATCGATAAAGGTTTGAGACATATAGATATTTTCTTTCATTGCTTGTTGAAACCATGCTTCTTTTTGATAATTTTGTCCACTGTCTCGTTTTGCATTGGTAGTTGCAACAATATTCCCTTCTAAATCCGTCATATATATGGCCTTAAATTGTTCATTATTGCTGGCGATTTTTGCTAAGGTGGTATTTTTTTCATAGGCATCCATATGTTCAAAATCGACCGTAGCAATAACCGTTTTCATCCCACGTATGGCATCTGTCACATACATATCCACTTCAGAAGCTACCGTCTTTGCCATGATTAAGTTTGCTTCTTTCTTGCTTTCCACCATTTTTTGAATATCATTATAATAATTAATGGTTCCAATGGCAATCACTGTCAACCCCATCATTAATACAATTACCATAGTCAGTTGTACTTTCATTTTTGATTGCCATTGAAATATCCTCTTTGTTAAATGATGCCGTTTTCCCTTCTGTTTTAGGATATGCATGGTTTTTTCCCCCTTCTGATAATACTTTGTGTATGATAGGACATGTAAATTTAGGTATATATTCGTCATAGGGTATATATATCCCTTCAAATTTATTGAATATTCTTTATTTTATTCCATCTACTGCACATGGTACAGTTGTATATAGAGAAAATGCTTTTGCATGCAACAAAGCCTGGATATAAATCATATCCAGGCTTCCATACTCTGTAAGAAAAATTTCCTATCAGGTTAATTATTCATTTTTAAATATTCATTGATAAATGAATCTATATCTCCATCCATAACTGCTTGAATATTTCCCACTTCTGTATTGGTTCTATGATCTTTCACCAAATTATAGGGGTGAAAAACATAGGAGCGTATTTGGCTTCCCCATGCAATTTGGCTGTAATCTCCTTTCAAATCTTCGATTTTATCCTTACGTTCTCTTTCTTTTAACTCAATGAGTTTCGCCATTAACATTCTCATCGCCGTTTCCCGATTGCTGTGTTGAGATCGTTCATTTTGACATTGTACCACAATACCTGTAGGGATATGGGTGATACGAATTGCAGAATCTGTTTTATTTACGTGCTGCCCTCCCGCACCACTGGCACGATAGGTATCTACCCTTAAGTCATTGGGATTAAGATCTATCTGAATATTTTCATCTAACTCAGGCATCACATCTAAGGAGGCGAAGGAAGTATGTCTTTTTCCAGAAGGATCAAAGGGTGAAATCCTCACAATACGGTGCACTCCCTTTTCACTTTTTAGGTAGCCATAGGCATTTTCTCCTTGAATAAGAAGGGTAACATTTTTAATGCCTGCCTCTGTGTCCGGAAGAATATCTAGGGTTTTTACCTTGTATCCCTTTTTCTCCGCCCATCGTGTATACATCCTCAAAAGCATTTCAGCCCAATCCTGTGCATCTAATCCTCCTGCGCCCGCATGAATAGAAAGAATGGCATGATTTTTATCGTATTCTCCTGACAGCAAAGTATCTATCCTAAGTGTGTCGATATCTTCTCTTAGGTTCTCTATATCTTGCCTTATGTCCTTTTCAACCGATAGATCTGCTTCTTCTATGGCCATATCGATCAATAAGTTCATTTCCTCATAGGTTTTCCATATATGCTGAAACTTTTCCAATTTATCTTTGAGCTGTTTTAAATTTTGCAGGATTTTCTGGGCATTTTGTGGATCGTCCCAAAACCCTTGGTCCATCATTTCTTGATCCAATGCTTTTATCTGTGTTTCTAATTGATCTACGTCAAAGAGAAACCCTCAAATCTTTTAGAGATTCTTCAAATGTATTCAATTCATGCTTTAACTGCTCTAATTGAATCACGCTATCACAACCTTTTCTTTAAGAATCTTGTTAGCAGTTAGTCGTTAGTGGTTCTCGAGTAAATCTCTTGGGTCTTGTTATCCGTTACTCGTAAGCCACTACTTCCCACAGCATTTCTTATATTTTTTCCCACTTCCGCAAGGACATGGATCGTTTCTGCCGACAGTTTTTTCTTTGACAGCAGGTTTTTTTTCTACTCCTTCACCACTGCTTGCAGCACTTACCTTTACAACTTGCTTTCTCTCGGTTTGCGTTTCAATCGTTACATTAAATAGATATTTTAACGTATCCTCTTGTATGCTTGCAATCATGGCATCAAACATGTCAAAGCCTTCCACCTGATAAGCACGTACAGGATCCTCTTGTCCATAGGCTCTTAGACCAATTCCTTGTCTTAATTGATCCATAGCATCAATATGATCCATCCATTTTGTATCCACTACTCGAAGCAGAATCACACGCTCTAACTCACGCATTCTGTCTTCTCCCACTTCTTGTTCCTTTGCGGCATACAGCTTTTCTGCAATTTTCATAATTCTATTTTTCAATTCTTCCGTCGTTAGTTCCTCTACGTCATCAAACTGCAAGCTGTCCTTAGGTAAAAATATGGTATGCAAATACTCTTCCATCCCTTTGAAATTCCATTCTTCAGGGTATTTGGTTTCAGCTGTATAGGTACCAATCACACTCTCTACCACACTAGCAAGCATACCCATAATATGATCTCGAAGGTTTTCTCCCTCTAATACCCTTCTTCTTTCCTTATACATCACTTCTCTTTGTTTATTCATCACATCATCATATTGAAGCACATGCTTTCGTATAGAGAAGTTTCTTCCTTCCACTCTTTTTTGGGCACTTTCAATAGATTTTGATAGCAAGCCTGCTTCAATAGGTTCATCATCATCCATTCCAAGCTTATCTACAATCCCTTGAATTTTTTCGCTGCCAAAAAGACGCATCAAATCATCCTCTAGGGAAATAAAAAACTGGGATGCCCCTTGGTCTCCTTGACGTCCTGAACGTCCTCTTAACTGATTATCAATCCTTCGAGATTCATGTCTCTCGGTACCAATAATATGAAGTCCTCCTGCTGCCACCACTTTTTCATGCTCCGCATCTGTGGTTTTCTTAATTTCACTATAAATTTCCTGATATAGCTTTCTTGCTTCCTTGACTTCTTCATCATCTGTAGGGGCAAAGCTTGTGACCATAGAAAGAATATAATCGTTGTATCCTCTCTTCTTCAATTCTTTTTTTGCCATAAACTCTGGATTTCCGCCCAGCACAATATCTGTACCTCTACCTGCCATGTTCGTAGCAATCGTAATGGCTCCTACATGTCCTGCTTGTGCAACAATCTCTGCTTCTCTTTCATGATGCTTTGCATTAAGCACCTCATGCTTAATGCCTTTTCTCTTTAATAGACTGCTCAGCAGTTCTGAGTTTTCAATAGAAATTGTCCCTACCAATACTGGCTGTCCTTTTTCGTGTTTTTCTATGATTTGGCTTACCACAGCTTTAAATTTCCCCTCTTCTGTTTTATAAACAGAATCAGGTAAATCTTTTCTTTGAATAGGCTTGTTTGTTGGAATTACCACTACGTCCATATTATAAATATGTTTAAATTCATCTTCCTCTGTTTTGGCGGTACCTGTCATACCTGCCAATTTATTGTACATTCTGAAATAATTTTGCAGCGTAATGGTTGCCAAGGTTTTAGATTCTCGCTGTACCTCTAACCCTTCTTTTGCTTCAATCGCCTGATGTAGACCATCACTATAGCGTCTACCAAACATTAAACGTCCTGTAAACTCGTCTACAATCACAATTTCTCCATCTTTTACTACATAATCCTTATCTAGCTTCATTAAATTGCGGGCTTTTAAGGCTTGATTGATATGATGGGAAATTTCCATATTTTCAGGATCCCCAAGATTCTCAAGACCAAAACTCTTTTCTGCCCTCTTGATTCCCTCATCTGTTAATACAACGGTATGGGCTTTTTCATCTATGATAAAGTCCACTTCGTTCTTTAAGGTCTTTACAAACTGATCCACAATGAAATAAAGCTTTGTAGATTTTTCCCCTGCACCCGAAATAATCAGCGGCGTTCGCGCTTCATCCACCAATATACTGTCTACTTCGTCGACAATGGCATAATTCAATGGTCTTTGTACCATTTCTTCTTTATAGATCACCATATTATCCCTTAGGTAATCAAATCCAAATTCATTATTGGTACCATAGGTAATATCTGCATTATAAGCTGCTTTTCTTTGCTCTGTAGTAATACCATGCACAATACAACCTACAGATAAGCCAAGGAAGTTATAGACCTTGCTCATCCATTCCATATCCCGCTTTGCCAAATAGTCATTAACGGTTACCACATGTACACCTTTACCTTCTAATGCATTTAAATATACTGGTAATGTGGCCACGAGGGTTTTTCCTTCTCCTGTTTTCATTTCTGCAATACGGCCCTGATGCAGTACAATACCACCCAAAAGCTGTACTGGGAAATGTCTCATCCCCAATGTTCGCCAAGCCGCTTCTCGCACTACTGCAAAGGCCTCCACCATAATATCGTCTAAGGTATTTCCTTTTTCAAGTTTTTCCTTGAATTCATTGGTTTTATTTTTCAGTTCTTCATCACTGATTTGCTTAAATTTTTCTTCTAAATCTTCTATTTGATGAACGATCTTAAACAATCTTTTGACTTCTTTATCGTTAAAGCTTCCAAATATCTTCTCCAAAAAACTCATTTTTATCATCCTCTCCATAGCAATGGATATTACTCCACCTTACATTTTAGCACAATGAAATTATCATGCAAAGGAAAATATTGTAAAGGAAGAACCATCGTCCTTCCTTAATTTTTCCCTATATATCTAAATTTTATCATACGATCTGCTTTCCCATATCGATGCATATGATGAAAGGGATCTAAACGCATCCCCCCTTGTATGAATAAGATCAGTCCTAAGCTCATCCATATATCTCCAATACTCACTACCTTAGACAAGGGATAGGGCTTTGGAATCACAATATATTTCCCAAGAAGCTTTGTCCAATCTGTTACATTACGCAAATCCATGTAATGCAGAATTTGTCCATTCTTTATTCCTTCAATCATGGATTCTAATCCTGCCAGGGTGAGTCCTTGAAAAGATATGGGCATTTTCAATTCATTTAAAAAAACAACCATGGTATTGAATATGATGCCAATCAATAAAGCCCATACACCCTTTTTTTCTATATTGAGTGCCATACATATTATCAAAAAAATAAATGAAGCGCCATAGAAATAAGATCCATACTTAGAAAACAAATAAATTTTTTGTGCAAATAATGGAGAGATTTGTAGTAGAAAAGCCAATAAAATCAAAGGCCATGCCCGTAAAGATAAGAATTTAAAATTTCCAAACTTACCACCCCGTATTTTTCCTACAATAAATCCGATTACTATCCCTTCCATAAACAAGCTGCATCACTCCCCAAAAAACATAAGTTTTTACTTGCCGGCTAATACTTTAAGATGCTGAATGAATTAAGGTTCACTTTATATCATTCGATTTTCATTGCAGTTTTTCCTTTATTTTTTATATGTCTTTTCTATGACAAATTGAAAAGGACAGCATTCGCTGTCCTCTATGTCCTTTTTAATATCTTTTAATATCTTGGTTCGATTAAACCATAGTTTCCATCTTTTCTCTTATAAACCACATTGACATCATCGGTCTCGCTATTGGTAAATACAAAGAAGCTATGTCCTAATAACTCCATTTGTAGTACTGCTTCCTCTGCGTCCATAGGTTTTACAGAAAATCTTTTGGTTTTTACGATCTTAGCTTCTTGTCTATCTGATTCATCTATGTTTGGAATATATTCAAATCGAATCGTATCGTGTCCTTTATACCTTCTTTCTAATTTTGTTTTATGTTTTCGAATTTGACGATTTAATTTATCTAGGGCTTTATCTACAGATGCATACATATCCTCTGTGGATTCTTCTGCCCTTAAAATGGATCCATTGATTGGAATGGTAACTTCTATAATTTGTCGATTTTTTTCTACACTTAAGGTTGCCTGAGCCTCTGTATCCTCCTTAAAATACTTACCGAATCTCTCTAATTTTGCTTTGATTGTATCCCGTAATGCGTCTGTAACCTCTAAATTTTTTCCACTTACCTTAACGATCATATACTTCAGCTCCTTCCAGCAATTTATTCAATGAGTTAATGGGTTTAACTCAAATTGAAAGCATCTTTGATACTTTATACAAGGACCTTTTTATATTATTATTCAATCAATACTTGTATCTTTCCTGAAGAAAATAAAAAGTTCTTAAAGTCATCCTTAGGACAAGTATTATATCTATATTTTACCCACTATCTCTTTTCTAAAACAACTATCTTATTTTTTTATATAAAACTTCTGCCCCATCCTTTAGAATCCACATTTTTTACATAGCTTTTCAACAGTATCCACTATTTTATCCACAGAATTTTTGAACAATTTCAACTTATCCCCTGATTTTTCACATAAATCCCTCGACATCACTTTCATTTTTATGAAGTTTTACGCTTCTATACAGTTTGTCCACATGTTAAAAGTGTGTTAAATATTTTTCTGTGGATAATGTGGATAAAGCTGTTGATAATATTATTTTAGCGATTTTTTTCTGTGGAAAACCTTGTGTGCTTTAGGTGGACAAGTAGTATTTTGACATCTGTTGTAAGAATTTGTAAGGTTTTTATGCTCTTTTTATTCATTTTTCCCTATGCATTTATTATATTTTTCTGACAATATATTTTTACAATTTATTAGTTTATGCTTTTTTTCTATAAAATATGCTTATTTTTTATATTTGCTATCAAAAAACAAAAACCCTTGGCAACAGGGTACCAAGGCGTACATTTCTTTATCCTAGCATTCTTTTTTTGATAAGGCCAATCTCCATTTCATGTCTTCCATAACTTTCACTCAATACTTTATCATTGATTTTTAAATCTTTCATACTTTCTTTGATCTCTTTTGTATCGATTTCTACTCTGTCTAATCTTTCTCCGAATTGGTCAAATCTTTCATTCATTCTAGTCTCAAGACAATCCATCTTTTCATTCATTCTTTTCTCAAGACCTTCAAGCTTTTCGTTCATTCCAATCTCTAGCTTTTCTATGGTGTCAAATAGTCGATAAAATAAATCCTTCATTTCTTGGCTATCCAAGCTTGTACACCTCCTCAAGAGATTTGAAAAATATACATAATATTTAGCTGACCTGGTCTTTGCCCCCACACTCGCCTGCTGGAAGGTTCGCTAGGGGTCGCCGTCACTACTACTTCTCTCAGATGTCTTGCACCTGGCAGGTCTTACTTCTAAGCCGCACCATGCTCAGTAGCTCTTTTTTTAAAGCTGCCTTACGTGGGTCCCTTCGCCTGCGACTGGCATGGACTTTCAACCACAGACCTAAATAATATGTATGTACTATTATACAGGGTATCAAAGGATAGTGCAATAACAAAAAACCGATCTATACGCTTTTGGATCCTTCTACCATTTGTTCTTATTATCTAAAAATACACCCTGTACATCCGCATATTTTTTTGTGTAACTTAATGCAATTTTTGCACCTTGCTTTTCTATCTTTATTTTCTTCATATCTGCCTTTAGCTTGTTTAAGTCCTCTTTTAGATTTTCTGTATTCTGCGCATCAATACTACGTATTTCTTCAAGCAATTTCATGATATTACCAATGTGCAGCTTTAGCTGTCTCAAAACTGGATATTGTCTTATATCTACTTTTTCTATTGATTCTATGTTGAGGTGTTTTTTCAACTGTGGATAATATTGTAAAAATAACCCATCTAGATGATTAATTTTTTCGATCAGAAGCTGCTTTTGCTTGATCGTTTCTTCCAATTGATTGAGGTCGCCTCTTTTGATCCAGTTCCCTTGGTTGATGGTCATTTGAAGGAGCTCTCTAAGTACTTCTTCTTTTTTAGATGCACAATCTATGAGTACATCTATTATTTTTGAGCTATCCATATCATCGCCCCATTATTTTTTTTTGGCCAAATCCATTGCGTGCTTCCAAGTGTCTCTCAGTTCTGTAACCATTGACAGAACTTCTTCTAAAATTTGTTTGTCTTTCTTGATATTTGCCTCTACCAATTGTTCAATGATAAAGTCATAAATAGGTCTTAGACCTTTTGCTACTTCATACTGCATATCTAAGGTTCCATTTAATTCGGTAATAATGTCATTGGCTCTTACAATGGCTTCATGTGCCTTTTGAATGCTTTTTTCTTCAATAAAAATCATACCTTGATTAATAAACTTAATGGCGCCATTATATAACATAAGTGTCAACTCTTCTGGTGATGCCATCATAATCTTGTTCTGCATATATTGGTTCGTCCCATTACTATTATTATATGGATTGCGAATTGCCATACTTACATCCCTCCTAATTGTCCTGCCAGCCATGCACTTTGGCTATTCATTTGACTCAATGCCTTTTCCATGGCAGTAAACTTTCGCCAATAACCTTCTTCAATCCCAGCCAATCGTCTTTCTTCTTCCATAATTCTTTTTTCAAATCCAAAAACATCTTCATCTAAAAGGCTGATGGAACCCTTTCTTCCATTTCCTCCTGTAACAAAGTCAATCAAAATATTACTTTTAACACTTCGATATAATTCTGCATTGTCTCCCGTTCCAGACTTATCGATGATTTGTTTCATTCCTTCTGTAATGTCATCATATAAGCGATTAACCAAACCTGATTTGGATCGGTCTTCATTGTTTGATGGACTAAATAATAAATCCATCACACCGTCCACATCATTTTCAATGGCCTTTTTGAGTTTTTCTTCACTAATTACTAGCTTTCCCTTGTCTTTCCATTCTCCTGTGGTAATCCCAATGGTATGCAATTGATTATATGGACCAGATATCCCTTCCACTTTTTCATATAATCCACTGCGCACACTCTGCAGTATCTCTCCTACAAACTCATCATTCCTCAATAAACCGCTTTGCGCCTTTTCTTCCCATTTTTTGATATCCTCTTCGCTCATGGCTTCTTTTTGCTCGGCTGTCAATGGCTGAAAATCTCGATATCTTTTTTCGGATATTTTTTTGTTCATTTTTTCTACTAATTCATTGTATTTGTCCACAAAGGACTTAATTTTATCGTATACGCCGTTCACATCCGTGTCTACTTTAATGGTGTATTCTTTAGTAGTATCTGCTGGAATAGCTTTTAAATCAATTTGAATACCATTGAGGGTAAAAGTGTTAGAATCATATTTCAAGCCTTGTGCACCGTTGAAACTGATTTCTGCATCTTGACCTGTTTTCCCCGTAAGCAAGTCTGTTCCATCGGCAATTTGCATATGAAATTTATTCTCTCCTACGTTAGTTCCTGTAAATAGGCTTTGGGTATCCTGTGTTACTTTAATTTGCGCCGTCGCCCCTGTTCCCTTTGTAGACAAAAATAGTCTTCCCGTGGTGTCATCAAAGCTTGCTTGAATACCTAAAGGTGTTTTAGCTGTATCATTTGCCACTGCATCATTGATTTTCGTTACCAAGTCTCCAATGGTATCATCTTGTGTATAACTGATCTCTATAGTTTCAGTATCCACTTCATTCACCTTTATTTGAAAAGTAACAGAACCTGCTGCTACCCCCATATCTGCCATGGTAGTGCTTTTTGTTGCATCGTTTCCGTCCTTATCCTTCACTGCCGTTGTGCTAGCTGCATTTACCCCTTTTGCCAATTTTTCTATCTTTATGGTATGGGTGCCCGTAGGTGCTCCTGCCAATGCCTGTGCTGTAAAAATATCCTCATCGGAGGACGTGGCTTTTTTTACCCACTTAAAACTCTCCTTGCTATTGGCAAAGGAAGATCCATAACTATTGCTCTTCATTAATTCTAACTCTTTTCTTGTATCTAAAATAAAGTTAGCAAAATCCTTGTTAACAGTATTGTATTGTTCTTGTCTCCATAAAGCTAACTGTTTTTGCTGATTATATTTATCTACCCTGATTCGCTCTGCCCTCATCAAGTCTCTGACCATGGTTTCTGTATCCATGCCAGAGGCCATCCCACTTATTCTCATGACATCCATCACTTCATTCCCCTTTCTACACTATTTTTACGCCTTTTTGTCTACAAAAACTCCCGTTCTTTCTAGCATAGATGCCACCATATCCAGTATTTTTTCTGATGGAATTTCTCTGATCACTTCCTGGGTATGATTATCTACAATCTTTACCAATATCTGCTTTGTTTTTTCATGAACAGAAAACTTGAGACTTGTATTGTCCATTTGCAAATCTTTATTGGATTTTTCAATCATTTCAATGAATTTTTCTTCTCCAGGAAAGTTTTCACGTTTTGCTTGGTTTTGACCTAAGTCTGTATTTAGGCTCTCTCCTGCTACTTCTTTCATTTGTCCTTGATATTGATTAGCTAATTGTGTCTGCATCTGTACAGCACTGCTTCCTTCTATTTTCATACTTCTACACTCCTTTACCTTTTTATCCTCGACCCCATTTATCTGTATGATTTATTACATAATCCTTTAGCTGTCCCCTGCCATAAGTAGCTCCTGCAATAATTTCTGGTCTATTTCTATTGCCAATATTCTCTTGAAACTCCTGCTGTTCTAACGCTTTCCATCCTTCATATAAAGGCATTAATACCTTTATGGCCTCTTCTAATTTTTCAGAATCTTTCTTTAAATACCCTTCCGTCATTCGTTGATTGACATATAAATAAAGACTTCTTAATTGATTGGCAAGCTCTGAATCTCCTTTTAAAGTGCTGACAAACTCCGCTAAAATATTCTTTGCCTTATCTACCTTTGCCGCAAATTCTTTTATTCTTCTTTCTTGAAGATGTTTTTGTGCATCCTTGAGGGTGTCTATTAAGCCTTCATAGAGCAACGCCACCAAGCCTGCCTCATTGGCTGTAGCAACCCTACTTGCTAAATATTTTTCATCCATGGTTTATATCTCCTCACTTTTTATTGTAAGAGTTGTAAAATTGCTTGAGGTCGTTGATTGGCTTGAGCCAACATAGCCGTTCCTGATTGTTGTAGAATATTTAACTTTGTAAACTCTGCCATTTCCATTGCCATATCTGTATCCTGAATACGAGATAGTGCGCCTGTTAAGTTCTCTGCTGTATTGTCAATATTTGCAATGGTATGTTCCAAACGATTTTGATAAGCACCGAGGGTCGATCGTGCTTCTGAAACCTTCTTAATGGCCGCATCCAATCTTTTCAATGCTATATCTGCATTGTCTTGATCTATAACATCTAAAGCCGCTTCCTTCACTTCATCGTTGGTACCATCGGTCACATTTAATATACTGCTAAATCCTTCTTCTCCTGCTTTACCAGTAAGTCCTAGCTCGATTGCTCGCATATCTCCTATAGCAATGGTAAATCCTTGGGCTTCGTTTGCACCTATCTGTAAATTGACTTTATAATCCTTGTCAAAGCCATCTTCTATAGTAACCTTCTCCACTCCTGAATTCACCGTAATAATTAGCTGAGTATTTTCCAATATAGGAACAGAACTCGTAGCATCTCCTAAGTCTACACCTGTTCCCTGTCCCGGTTTTTCTGTTAATGTCAAAGTATCGGTTCCATCCTTTGCTGCAACAAATCTAGTGCTCAAACCTGAAGCTGGATCGTTTATAGCTGTAATCAAGCTGTCTAACTGGGTAGCTATATCACTTTCTATATTAAATTCTTGTTTTGTAGGATCTGCACTTGATGCTACAGCCGTAAAAGTTATCCCATCAATGGTTACGGTATCACCCTCTACATAGGCTGTATTCATTTTGTAGTGATATTCTCCCAACTCTTCTGCTACAGCCTCCGTTCCTCCGGCCAAGTCATCTGTTCCATTAGTCAAACTGTCTCCTGTCACTTGATTGTCCCAAGCACCACCATCCGCAAAAGTCCATGTACTAAAATCTGTGCCGTCTACCACCCCTAGGGCTTGTACTGACGATTGAATAGCTATTACATTATTTTTTCCAGCAGTAGTATTCGCCAAAGAAATAGTTAAATTACCACCTATTCCCGAAACTGTAAGGTTGTCATCTAAAGATTGTTCCAAGGTAATGGTATGACTTCCTCCCGTGGGATCTGTGACCACTAAAGTTCCTCCATCTACTTTTACAGTAGCATTAGAAGGCACAGCAGTTGTTTCTTTTATACTTTGGGTGATAATTTGAACATCATCAAAGGATCCGGTAGGTTCAATGGTACTGGTGAAATTACCCATATCCGTTCCTGTGGCTTCTCCCATATTCTCTGTAAGGGTTAAGGTATCATTTGCTCCTGTTTTTGTTGCCGTAAACCTTCCACTTAATCCAGAGTCTGCGTGATTAATGGCTGTAATCAAGCTGTCTAACTGGGTCTCAATATCTGTTCCTATATTAAACTCCCTTTTGGATGGGTCTGCACCAGATGCCACAGCTGTAAAGCTGATACCATCAATTGATACCATTTCGCCTACGCCATAGGTTGCTTTCATTTGATAATCATAAATACCCAGCACTTCTGTTCCTGGCGTTGTTTCCTCAACACTGGCTTGTACGATATTCACATTTTCCCAGTAATCTTTTGGAACTGCGGTATCAACAATATTTGATAAATCTACACCACTGGCATTCCCTAGGTTTTCCTCTAATTTTAGCGTATCGGTGCCTATTTTCGATGCAGTGAAACGCCCACTGGCTCCGGAATAATAATGGTTAACCGCGTCTATCAAATGATCTATTTGACTTTCAATGTCTGTCCCCACTGCAAACTTTCTTTGATCTAGGTCTGCATCAGCATCTGCTACTGCCGTAAAGGTAACGCCATCGATACTAATGGTTTCTCCAATAGCATAAGGACTGGTCATTTTAAACTGATATTCTCCCTGTTGCTCTCCTGCAGCTTGCGTCCCCCCAGTTAAGGTATCTGCACCTTCCGTCAAGCTGGCTCCTGTCACTTGATTGTCCCAAGCACCACCATCGGTAAAAGTCCATGTGCTAAAATCTGTACCATCTACCACCCCTAGGGCTTGTACTGCCGATTGAATAGCTGTTACATTATTTTTTCCAGCAGTAGTATTCGCCAGAGAAATAGTTAAATTACCACCTATTCCCGAAACTGTAAGGTTGTCATCTAAAGATTGTTCCAAGGTAATGCTATGGCTTCCTCCCGTAGGATCGGTGACCACTAAAGTTCCTCCATCTGCTGTCACAGAAGCATTGGCAGCTACAGCTGTAACGCCTTGTGTACTAGAATGAATAATTTGAACAGCATCCAGTCCTCCTGTGACAGCAGAAGGTTTGCTTAATGTAACGCCCTCTACATTGGCACTAGCCTGGCTGATGATTTCATCAATTAATGTAGCTACTTTTTGATCATTGTCCATTTTGTCCAATGCACTACGTATGTCGATGCCAACATTATCGCCTTTGTATTCACCCTCCAAAGAATCATAAAATTCAAAGCCTTTTCCTTCAATGGTCATCCCTTTTCCCACAAGGTCTTTGATATGATTATTGGTTTCCTGTGCATCTGCTCCTTTTAAACTGCCAAAATCTAATTTTTGTTCTTCTCCACTTTCTAATTGTATATCTGTAAAGTATCCGGTTTCTCTTTCTGACGTATCTCCCTTTAGTAAAGTTTGCTGATTAAACTCAGTGGTATTCCCAATACGGTTGACTTCTGAAGTTAATTGATTTATTTCGTCTTGGATCGCCTGTCGATCTGTATCATTTAAGGTTCCATTGGCAGCTTGTACGGTTAATTCCCTCATTCTTTGTAATATACTATGTACTTCATTAAGTGCCCCCTCTGTCGTTTGAATTAAAGACACACCGTCTAATGCATTTCGAGATGCCATTCTTAGTCCTCGAATTTGTCCCGCCATTTTTTCAGAGATAGCCATCCCTGCAGCATCGTCAGCCGCTCGATTAATTCTTTTTCCAGAAGATAGCCTTTCTAGTGCCTTTGAAGTCTTATTATTGTTTATCGTTAATAAACGATGGGCATTTAAGGCCGGGATATTGTGATTAATTCTCATACGATTGCCCCCTAAATTATATTTTTATTAAGATATATCTGCTCATCAAGAGATTTTCCTATCTGTTCGGGAGGTTCTCTTATTTTTTTAAGAACCAACGATTTGCATATCTATCAATTTATCGGTCTTTAGAAACCATCTCTTTAGCCCTACTTTCTAGTGGGACATCTGCTTTTTCTAGAAAAGTCAGTATCTTCCCCAAGACATTGTAAAATCCTTCTGGCAAAGCATCCTCCACAAACAAAGGTTGCTGATCCACATCTTCCCCTATAGGATCATTCCTATATTCTTCTATCGCATAGGCCTGCTGTACCCTTTCTTGGGAAATCTTTTTTTTGATCTGTAACTTTAAAAAATTCATTTGTGTTGCTTCAAGTTTTTGTTTCATTACCCACGCCCCTATAGTTTGATATTTAAAAGACCTTTAGAAGGTTTTTTATGGCTTTCTTTCATCCCATTTAGAAGATGTAGTTCTTCTTCTTTAAAAACTACTGTCTTTAATGGATATCCTATGCTAGAAAGCATTTCTTTAAGGATAGGTACATCATTTTGCAGCTTCTCCATTTCCTCTTTTCCCCGAACTCCTACTGTCAAACTTACACCTGCTTGATTCATTTCTAGTGCCATATGCACTGCCCCTAGATGTTGGGTATCCATCTGTAAGAATACGGTTAGTGCCTCTTCCTTTGGTACATTCCCTGCTCTTTCCACTGCTTGTGGAGAAAGACTGCTTAGCTTTTGGAATCCCTTAGCTTGTACATATATCTGTAGATTTCTAAATTGATCATTTTGCATAACTGGAAACTGTAAACATATATGATGTTTGTTCAATTGTTTTTGGAGATTGAACGATTGATTTAAGGCTTCTATCTGTTCTTTGGCTCTGTCTTTTCCTTCTTGCTGGGAAAATTCCATCTCTTGCTTCATATCTTTCACATGCCCTATCAGATGCTCATAGGATTGTTGTAAATCAGATTCCCCTGATTTTAATTTATTGGATAGATTTTTAGCCAATTTCTCTAATTTAAAAACATGATTTTTCCACGGGGCAATATAGGATGCTCCCACACTCTGTACGATTTCGGTAATTTTTTGTCCTAGCTGTTGCTGATTTTGCAAGAATAAAGAAACATCGCCTATATTTTTTAAAGAAAAATCCATTTGGTTTTTCATCAGCAAAGGTAAGATAACTTCCTTTTCCTTGCCGATTTTATTCATCCCTTCTACCAAACGTTCTAACCTGCTACTGCTTCTATGATTCTGCTTAGATCTATTTAGATCCATACCTTCTGTTCCTGTATAGCCTTGAGCTTTTATTGATTGATCTACATATTCTTGCACTGTCCCCATACCCATGGCTTGTTTTTTTGCTTCTACATAGGATTGTAGCTTTTCTAACGCCATCGTTTCCAAATCCTTATTTTCTTGAGCGCTGTCCATCACCATCGACATGGATAAATCGTTTCGGATATTGCGGTACTGTCCATAGGCAATGAGTACCTGTTGGATATTTGGAATATTCAAGGATAAATTATTTTGTATCAATGTCCTTCCTGCCTGTAAAGCCTGCATAAAGCCATTCTGTATGTTCCTTAATCCCAAATCTTTCTCGTTGGTCATCATATAATTACGAATAGCTGCTTCTTGTGATGGAGGCAATGGCGGATATGCCTCGGTATTCTTTTTCTGTTCAATGGTATCATGGCTTTTTTCAATTGCTCGTAAAGTAAGGGGAATCCCCTTCGTCATGTGAAAAGCAATCTGAGGAAAAGATAATTGCTTTACTTTCTGAAACACTTGACTTATGTTCACAATGCGTTCAAAACCTTTCACAATGAATTTATCTATTGGTTTTGTCGCTTCTCCTGCAAAGATCTCATCAATTTGATCCTTTACGCTTTGGGATTGCATCCATTCCTGGGATATAGATATTTTTCCGTTTAGGGTGATTTTGTCTCTATAATTCCCTATCTGTAATTTCCCTTCTTGACCTGTATTCTGATGAAAAATAATCTTCTCAATTTTATTCAGTTTAAAATCTGCTTTTTGCTTTATCAACTTTATGATATCTCTATCCTTAATCTCCCGCAGTTTCTCCAATCGCTCATAAATTTTATCTATGGATTCCTTTTCCTCTAGCTCATCTATAGGACCTTCACCCATGCTCTTGACGTCCTCTTCCATAACTTTTATCTGTTTTACAACTTCTCGAATATCTTGCTTTTCGATATCTATTTTTTCCTTTATCATGGCGGACACTTTTTCAAAATCTAGATGTCCTATTAATTCCCCTAAAGCTTTTTTCATCTCTAATATTTCATTAAGGGCATCCTTTGTAAGGGAAATCCCTTCTTTTAGCATCTCGTGGGCCAGTTGTATATTCTCTGGATCAGCATCTAAACCCATTTCATCCAATAAAGACATGATCTGTTCCTGCAGCATCTTTAAATCTTTATCCGTCACTTTTATTGGCTGGATAATATTGTCCTCATAAAGCTTTGCAGCCCAGTCATTGATCCCTTCTTCTATGGGAATACTGCTCTCTTTTACATAATATTTTACGTTATACAAATTATCGATAGAAACAGTCATTCCCTTTTGATAAATACGTAAAAAGGTGTCGTTGTCTATCTTCTTTAATTTGTCTAATTTATAAAATACATCATGCACTTGTTCAATATTTTTTTTGGTTATTTCTACATCTGCCTTATGAAGAGCTTTGATAATATCTGTAATATCTTTACCCATTCGGCTGCCGTAAATTTGCTGGGCAATTTGTTCTGCTGCTTCTGTTGTCATTTCTTTTTTGATTCCTAAAAGTTTTAAAAGGGATACCGTCTCCTTTTCCTTCTTTGTTTCTGCGATGTTTTGTGCCACCTCTTGAAGAGAAGCCTCTTCTAAATTTATTGCTTTCTTGGACAAGACTATTGCTGCATCATAGGTCAAATCCTCCTGGATGCTATCCAAATAATGCTTACCCACCATCAGGGTACGAACCCCTTCCTTGGTTAACGGCATATCGAATTGATCTAATGTCCTAATTGCTTCTCGTTCTTCCTTTGTAGCTTCCATTCCCCATGATTGTAGTATTTGTTGATACTTATCCTTTTCTACTTTCTTTTCTTCCTCTTTATTTTCACAGATTTTCATAGAAATCACCTGGGATTTATCAATGAAAACTTGATCTCCCGTTTTTGCTTCTAATGGATTTTTTAATTTTGCCTCTATCATTTTATGATTTCCAATATCTATCCGCACTTCATTTTTGTCTTTCCACATCAAAATACCATTTATGTCAAAAGGCTGCTTAATGCTTGGTCCATAAGCCTGTTGTAGCTTAAGATAGCGGAGGCTCTCTAAAGTATTCATCCTTATATCACCCTTTTGTTTTTCTTATATGTATGTATCGACAGTTTTCTTCCTTTTCTTCAATAAAAAATCTTTCCTGCATTTAAGAACCCTCTTTTTTTACTTTATTTACATAAAATACTCCTAAAAATGATCTACCTACTTGCCGATATATAATTGAAAGGTTATTCTAGATATATAACAAGTAGAAGGGACGTGTATTCTTTGAACACTATTAACCCTGTGGAACTGTCGAATATACAAAAAACACCTACGCCTATACGTAGAGATGGAAAAATAGAAAGCTCTTCCTTTGCAGAAAATTTCAAAAAAATTAAATCTGATGAAGTTAAACAATATTTACAAGCAACCTATGATAAAATCGTGGCTAAATCTGAACAGCTTGGAGATAAATTATATATAAAGGACTTAGTTGATTATAAGAAATTGGTGAAAGAGTTTTTAGATGTGGCAGTAAAAAATTCTCATGTATTTTCTAAAGAAAATTTTTTGGATCGAAGAGGTCGTCATCGTGTGTTTTCTCAGGTCAAACAAGTGGATAGGGCCTTAGCCTCCCTAACCCATGATTTTTTAAAACAGGAAGTAGATCGAATCTCTGTACTGAAGAAACTAGACGATATTCGAGGAATGTTATTAGATATGTTCATGTAGAATAGATGGTGGAAAGCACAGGGATGGAGTTGTTTTTTTCATCCTACAATTTGGTATGTACCATCCGTATCAATAAGCAGGGTTCCCACTATTACTAATTCCAATAATGGGTCCCAAGTAAAAGATCTATCAGCTTTATTTTTTCTTTTATATTCCTGTTGACTTCTTCATCTTCTACGGCATGTTCACTAGGGCCTATTTCAAACCCATAAGCCCATAACTCCCATAAGAAGTTTTTTATTCTTGGATATTTCGCAGTAAAATTGTCCATCTGTTGCATAAGTTGTGCAATCATTATATATTCCTTATTTTTATTTTTTTTGAATTCATTATATAAATTTAAATCGGTTAATACTTCTAACTCTTTTCCTATTTTATATCTATAGCTCTTAGTCAAGAACACCAACAGGACTATCCATAGCCACAGCAGGAACAATATTGCAGTAAAGAAAAAGATCCTGCTTAGGATCTTTGATGAACTAGGAATTATATTTTCACCTAAGACAGCTTTGTACTTTCACTGTCCAAAAGCCTCACCTGTTTTTCTAGATTTCTCACTTGATCATTCATCTTTTGAATTTGTTCCACAGTTACGTCTTTCTCGATTCGTTTTTGTGCCAGCTGCTTCATCTGAATGAGTTTCTCTTCCATCATGTCTAAAAGCTGTAGCCGCTGTTTGACTTTTTCCAGCTGTTCTTCTAGATGCTTTCTCTGCTCTTGCGCTGTCATCTTATCATCTCTTTTTTTATTTATAGTCTCATGTCGATACTTCCTCCTAAATGAGGATTGACGGATTGCTCTAGCATTTTCGTATTTGCCTCCATCATTTGGGTCAGATCTGCTGTTTGTCCCTTTGCAGTATCCATTGCCATCTTCATGACAGAAAAGCTAGCTTGCTGGGCTACTTTCATTTGACTTAGCCCCATTGATAGTGCTGCTATATCCATGATATCAACTCCTTTCTATCTAATATTTTGAAAGCATAGGAACAGAATTACTACTTCCATGTGCATATATATAATAATGGTAGATGCAATTTTAAAACTCTACGTGAGAAAGTTCTTAAACTTGAACAAAATACCTAAATTCAACTATCCCCCTTAATTTCTCTCATAATTTCCTCATGTTGTCGATCATTAGTCTCTGCAAGGGTATCTGTTGCTTCAAAAGCTTCTGAAACTTTATCTTTTAATTCCTCCTGGGATAGTTCTATCTTCGTTAATCTACCATTTATTTCTTCTTTAAAACTAACAATTCTCCATTTCAACTCTGCACCCCATCGGCATCAGCCCAACCGATTGTACCTGTATAAGATTCTTCTGCACCTAGCGCATCTAGCAGAATCTTACACCTATTTGCAAAAAAAATTTCTCTTATTTTCGGTATAGTCATCTTTAAGCTGAATAAGCTTAGTACACTCCTATGTAATGCTCTACCCCTATAACTTTTCCTTCTCTATGGCATAATATTTCTTACGAATAGTAGCTATATTATTGCAAGATTAAATTCCTATGAAAGCACATAGGGTCTTAGTACCCTATGGATCTCTTCTTTCCATCTTATAAACATAGGAATAAGATTATTCTTATTCGCCTCAACAAAGCTTTCCATCTTTTCTTCTTCATAATATTTTAGTGCTGTCTGCAATTGTTTTCTTACTTCTAAGGATAGTTCTTTTATTGTGTTCTCCGATAAATGCTCCATCATTGGTTCTAGGGCATTTTCTATACTCTCCATTCCGTCTAATACATCATTAATCATATCAAGGGCTTCTTCGTGTCTTAGTTCCTCCATTTGAATATTTACATACCCAAGCCCCTCTTGTACAGTTTCTAGGAGTTCGAAAATTCGATTGATCACTTCAATATATTTCTCCATGACATATTCCTCTTTTCACCTGTTTATAGATATTCGAATATCATTACTTAATTGTTTTATTTCATTTAACCTATCTTTTATAGTAATTGATAACTTTATATACAGCAGATATCACATCCTCTACATCCTGATCTGTCATTTTAGGGAATAGAGGTAAGGTAATGATCCTTTCATACAACCATTCTACATTTGGACATATTCCTTTTTTATATCCTAGTTTCTGATAGTATGGAAAGTAATAAGTTGGTATATAGTGCACATTTACTCCAATGTTCTCAGATTTTAGTGCTTCAAAGATTTCCCTACGACCAACAGATAATTTTTCAAGGTCTAATTGGATAACATATAGATGCCAGCTTGAATTCGTATATTCTTGCTGATATGGTATTTTTATCTCTTCTAGAGAAGCAAATGCTTCATTATACATTTGAGCAATCTCTCTTCTTCTATGAATAAATTTATCTATCTTATTCATTTGACTGATTCCTAGGACACACTGTACATCTGTAATCCTATAGTTATATCCTAACTCTAACTGCTCATAATACCATGGACCTTCGTTATAGGTCATTAGTTTCTCATCTCTTGTAATACCATGGGTACGGAAAAGCTGCAATCGATCATATAGTTCTTTATCATCCGTTATGATCATCCCGCCTTCTGCAGTAGTAATATGCTTTACTGGATGAAAACTAAGTTCTGTCATATGAGCCAAGGTTCCAACGTTTTTACCTTTGTATTCTGCTCCTAGAGAATGGGCGGCATCTGCTATAACAATTAAATTGTGTTTTTCTGCAATTTCAAGAATTTTGTCCATATCCACAGGTTGTCCAGTAAAATCTACTGGAATAATTGCTTTGGTTCGATTGGTTATTTTCTTTTCAATACTCACCGGGTCTATATTATACGTAATAGGGTCTATATCTGCAAAAACAGGTTTGCCGCCTTGATATAGCACACAATTCGCAGATGCTGCAAAGGTAAGAGGCGTAGTGATGACTTCATCTCCCTCTGTAATACCAGCAGCAAAGCATGCTGCATGCAATGCTGCTGTGCCATTAGAAATAGCCACCGCATATTTAGCCCCTAGATAGTTCGCAACCATTTCTTCAAACTCTTTCACTTTTGGCCCCGTAGTTAAGTAATCACTTTTCAATGTTGATACTACAGCGTGGATATCTTCTTCATCGATCCACTGCTGTCCATAGGGTAAAAGTTTGTTTCTTACAGGAACACCCCCATTGATTGCTAGTTTCTTCTCCATACGCTCACCTCTTTAAATAGGTTATAAAATGGCCTTTTACTGCATTATATCTTTTATGATTTTAGCGACTCTCTCTGCACCTCTCCCATCCACAAGAGAGCGAGATCTTTCTTCCATAAACTTTCTAGTTTCGTATGATTTATATAACTTATCAAATTCGCTTATTATCTTTTCCTTAGTTATATCTATATACCATCCTAAATTTAAGATATATCCATCTGTAGCAAGGGAATTTACAATTCCTTGTTGATTCTCAGCTATGATAAATCCGATAGTTGGAATTCCACACGCCATTAATTCATATAAAGTACTCCCACCAGCTGAAAATGCAATATCCGAAATCATCATAATTGAAGACATACTTTTATATTCTATATCTCCATACTCATTACAGATAGTTCTCTCGTTTGAATACAGTCTTATATTATTATTCTGACATTTATAGTAAATAAGCTTATCAATATTTTTATATCCTTTTCCTACTACTATGTTTATTTTAAGATCATCGTATTGAGAAAGTAACGTTATTAGAAATTTCTCAGAAAGCAAGAAATTATCTGTACTTCCTGTGGTAATCATTACACTTTCTATCTTTTGTTTAACCTTGCATCTAGGTATATTCCTAAACTCTTTCCTCATCAGGGTGTATTTATTTCCCAATAAAAGCTCTGTATGAGGAAAGTACTTGGTATAATGTATTTTATCTGCATTATAGTTTCCATTGACTATATAGTCTACGGAATATGGAAAACTATTTAAATCATCTATATATATTAATTTACTTATATTGTTTTTTAGTTTAATAAAATAATCCTTACACACATTGTAAGTATCTACTATGAGGATCTCTATCCCATATTCATTGATCAATTTATTTAAATTATGACTCTCTCTTTCTAATCTTACTAAATCATTACTATAAAAGCCTTCTTCTTGATTATTTTGTGTTTCTATCACTTCGAAATTTTCTTCTTTTAGTCTTTCAATTCCTAGATGATAACTACTAATGAAAATTGGTCTTAATCCTAACATCAGTAGCTCTTTTGCAAGAGTTATACATCTCATAATATGTCCCATACCTATTAGTGAACTTCCATCTACTCGTATAAAAACTTTTTTATCCATATACTCGTCCTCTTACATAAACATACTCCAATGTAAAGGTTCTCCCTCTTCAATATCTTTGGTTGCAACTTTGCCTAATACATCTTCAAAATATTTAGGTTCTAATCCATAACCTGGTCGGATCACTCTAATATTTTCTTTTGTTAAAACTTCACCTTTGAGTATATTCTTTACAACAAAAATAGATTTTCTAAAAATTCTACTTTCCTCTTCTTTTTTAGAAACTTCATAAGATACTGTACCCAAAGCCTTTTCAGTACTTCTGATATCCTTCACCATCTGCTTAAACTCATGTGGTTCCATAGAGAAGGATGAATCAGGATTTTCAATCTCCCTGCTAATACAAAAATGCTTTTCTATCACATTAGCACCCACTGCCACTGCTGTCACTGCTCCTATTGATCCCATTGAATGGTCTGATAGTCCCACAGGAACTTTGAAAATATCCTTTAGGTTTTGTATTGTTCTTAAATTCATATCCTCTGGTATAGCAGGATAGGCACTTGAACATTTTAATATACAAAGATTTTGATTATCTGCATTTTTGATGACATTAACTGCATACTCGATTTCTCCTAGGGTTCCTATACCAGTAGACATAATAATTGGTTTTCCTTTAGACGCAATGTATTTTATCAATGGAATATCTACAAGTTCAAAGGAGGCAATTTTATAAAACTCAACCCCTAGATCCTCAAGGAAATCTACAGCAGTATAGTCAAATGGAGTCGACAGAAAATCCAATCCTATTTTCTCCGCTTCTTCTTTTATTCTACCTTGCCAATCCCAAGGAGTATAGGCTTTTTCATATAATCTGTATAGATTTTCACCAGTCCAAGTTCCCTTGTTGATTTGAAAATATCTTTTATTAGAGTCTATTGTCAATGTATCTGCTGTATAGGTCTGAATTTTAACACAATCTGCTCCACTTTCTTTGGCAGCGTGTACAATCTCTAATGCTCTGTCCAACTCTCCTGCATGGTTAGCCGACATTTCGGCTATAATATATGTCGGCATTGAGTCTCCTATTGAATGGTCTTTGTTAATTTTAATTGTTTTGTTCAATGACTTCACCTCCAGCTTCTACGAATTTTACTTCAAAGATTTTGCAAAAACAATATGATCTTCATACTCCTGTCTTACATATCCATTTGCTTCAAATGCTTTTATAGAGGGGATATTATCATATTTAACTTTACCAACGATTGTCGTCTTCAGATCTTTCTCTGTCATAATGTATTCTTCAAATAGTTTTAGAAGCAACTTCCCATAGCCTTGGCCTCTGTAAGTTTTATCAATGCTATATGAAATCAAGAGATGATCTACTTCATATTCCGCTCTTATCTGCCCAACAGGAATTTCATCGGTATACATAATTAGTATTTCACAGGTACTAGATTCCATCTTCTCTGTATACCATTTTGTATGATCCTCAAGACTAATTTCTTCTGTATTAAAAGAACTCTTCCTTGTTTGTGGATCATTTGCCCAAACATAAACTAAGCTCAAATGTGAAAAATCTGCTTTCTCTAAAGATATTTTCATAAATTGTTTCCTCTACACGTTAATTTGATGTTGGTTTTTGTTTAACCTCTTTATTTATCTCATATAAAGATTGATCTATATTAAAAAGTTCTAAAACCTCTTTAAGATAAAAATCATGTTTACCCTTATAAAGCCTTTTATATATTTCGTTAATAAGTTCAAAATCCTCATTGGTATCAAGTGTCCATCTATAATGAGAATAATCTATATTATTTTTATAATAAAATACACTTTTGCTGTTTTCATAAATATATGGAGTCACGTGTTCTCTTTGATATTTTTGCTTTGCTTCTAGGTATGCTTTTTCCAATGATTCCATGGAAAAGACTTCAGTATCTAATCCCCTGGGATAAGTCCTATACTTTTCTTCTCCTCCATTAGTGACCAAATCAAATTCATGATTTAAATAATAACTGATCATTTCATCTATCAAATGAGGGTCTATCAGAGGACAGTCAGATGTTAATCTAACAATTATACCTGCATTATTCTCCTTTGCTGCAAGATAATATCTCTCTAAAACGTCATCTTCACTGCCACGGAAAAATTTCACACTATTGCGAATAGCCTCTTCTACAATTATATTGTCTCTCTCTAAAGTTGTTGTAGCAATGATGATTTCATCTATCAACTTTGATTGTTTGATTCTTTCAATATCATGTGAAAGAACAGTCTTCCCTTGAAGTGATTTCATTACTTTTCCTTCTAAACGAGTTGATCCCATTCGTGCTTGTATGATAGCAACTATATTTCTCACTCTGATCACCTTCTATAAAGTTAATAAATCCATAGATTATTTTTCTGTTTTGTGTTTATAATGTCCTGTTTTGATTAATTTTTCATCTTCTAAACCTAATTGTAATTTATCTGATATTCTTTTTAGATTTGCTTTTACTAATTCTTCAATCCTACTAGGCTCCAAAGAAGTTAGATTGACTTTAAAGTCTTGGCGATCTCCTGCATCAAGGAGATATTGTTCCTCATTTGTTATTGTTCCCACTTTTCTAGCATACTCATATACCGGGGTTCCCGGTAATGGTACAAGATAACCTACACTTGGATATATATCAGCCTCATAGCAGCAATCAAAAGTCTGTTGTATACTTTCCTCAGTCTCCTGCGGATACCCAATCACTAAGCTTGTCCATACCGCTAATCCTGCCTCTCTTAAAACTCTTGTTTGTTCAATGAAATCCTCTACCTTTAACTTTTTGTTCATGGCCCTTAAAATTTCTTCATTAGCAGATTCTAGGGAATATCCTAAACCTACACATCCAGCTTGTTTCAATTTTCTCACAATGTCTAAATCTTTTTTCTTAAATAAGTTGCCTCTACAAGAAGCCTTCCATGCTACATCAATATTATTTTCTATAAGTACATCTGCAAATTCTTCACATTGCTTTAATGAATAGAATGTTAATTCATCAAAAAAATTGACATAATTAATCTGATATTTTTCTTTTAATATTTTAATTTCTTCACATATTGATTGAGGTGATCTTGTCCGATATCTATCCTTTTTAAATACGTGATAACAAAACGTACAATTAAACGCACACCCTCTAGCCGTATTAATGGGTAATGAACGAACTTCTTCATAGGAAACAGGATAGGGTTCATTAATATATACTTTACTTTTTTCAATATATTTTTCAATATCAAATAAAGACCAGTTAACGAAAGGAAGATCATCAATATTTTCAATTGATTTTCTCTTAGGGGTATATACAATTTCCCCATCTCTTTTAAAAACAATTCCTTCTACAGTAGATAAATCTCGTTTTTCTTCTATTGCTTTTAAGACTTGGATATTAGTAATATCCCCTTCCCCTACCACTACTATATCGGTTTCTGTATGATTAAGTAGTATTTTAGGTATAGAATCTCCTACAGAATTTCCTACTATTATTGGCACATCTCTAACCTGTTTAATCATTGTACATAATTTTTTCACAGTTTTATACCCTGTTACAATACACCCCATGGCAACAACATCATATGAAGATAATCTTAATATCTCTGCGATTTCATCATCTGTATATCTATGGGCATCAATATCTAAAATTTCCAGTTCATATCCTGCTTTATGAATTGATGTTGCAATATAACCAATTCCTACCGGTGGCAATAATGTTGGTGAATCGAATCTTAAAGAAATATTAATGAGTAATACTTTCATACTATACTAATCCCCCAAATTTATATTTTTTCTATTCCATAACACTTTAATTGTTAAAAAACTGATACTAATATCCATAATATTGCTAGTTCTCTAGACTCAATTCTTCAAGTCTACTTTTCAACATTTGTATATCTAACCATTCTATATTGGTTTCTGAATTGTATTCGAAGCCCTCTTGAATTAATTTACCTCCATCAGTAAAATGTCGTTCTTGATTCCACCAATCAAAATTTGGGTATATAATATAATGCTGTTCATACTCATAAGTACTTCTTGAATCATCTCTTGTAATCATTACTTCATGAAGCTTTTCTCCTTCACGGATACCAATTTCTTTTAAATTACATTCCGGTAGCATTGCTTTTGCAAGGTCAGTAATTTTAAAAGAAGGGATTTTTGATATATAAGTCTCTCCGCCTCTAGATTCTTTCAATGCTTTAAAAACAAGTTCTACTCCTTCCTCTAAGGTAATCCAGAATCTAGTCATCCGAAAATCTGTAATCGGAAGTTCTTTTTCTCCTTTATCGATTATTCCCTTAAAAAATGGAATCACTGATCCTCTACTGCCCGCCACATTACCATATCGGACTACTGAAAAGATCGTACCATTTTCTCCTGCATAGGCATTGCCTGAAATAAAAAGTTTATCAGATACTAACTTCGTACCCCCATACAAGTTTATTGGATTGACTGCTTTATCCGTTGATAAAGCAACTACTTTTTTTACACCTCGGTCAATAGCTGCGTCTACAATATTTTGTGCACCATGGATATTCGTCTTTATTGCTTCAAATGGATTATATTCGCATGCAGGGACTTGTTTCATAGCTGCAGCGTGAATAACATAATCAATTCCTTTAAATGCTCTATATAATCGATCTTTATCTCGTACATCCCCAATAAAAAAACGTAACTTTCCCATTTGTTCTGCTGTCAACTTTTTTTCAAACATATCTTTAACAACATATTGTTTATATTCATCCCTAGAGTAAATAACAACTCGATGGGGATTATACTTTTCAAAAATCATTTCAATAAACTTCTTACCAAAGGAGCCTGTACCTCCTGTAATTAATATAGACGCATTGTCTAGCACATAGATCACCCACCATTTCTATTTACTTAGTAAAAACCATGTAAAGTCATCCTGAGGAAAAATATTGTCCCTATGATAAATGAACCCATACTCCACTAATTTTAAATCTGGATATTTATCAAGTATCTCTCCCGCAAAATCTCTTTTAAACAGTTTCTCCTTATTCCCTCTATATTCTACTTCTACTGGTGTTGGATTATAGTATTCTGAGATCAATATATATTTTTTACTACTGTTGTATAAAATGTCATATACTTGATTTAGCACTTTTGGATTCATATGAATTAATACTCCAGAGATAAGCACTAGATCTCTTTGATAGTCAACCTCAAAATCTAATATTGATTGATGATACACATTTATATCTTTTATCTCTTTTAACTCCTCAACTGCTTTTGCATTAATCTCAACAGCCGATAGTTCACACTGTGGTACTAACCTATTGATGGCTTTAAGGTTCAGGCCGATGTTAGACCCAAATTCAATACAAGAACGAACTCCTTGTGTAAAACTTAATGTTTTAGCATAGAATGCTGTTTTTGTAGCTAGAAGTTGTTCTGAATCATTTCTACTAATATATTCATTACCAAACTGTCCTGCCCAAAATTCTTCTTGTTCTGTTTTATATTTGCTCATCAGCTAACACCTCTATTCGACAATATTTGCATCTTCAAAGTATTCTTTGATATATTCTTGACAAACACTACAAAATACTTCTACCTCAGTTATAATCCCTTGTAAATATTTTTCTCCTTTTTCCATGTTTCCAAGTTCATCACCCTTTACTACCTTATACTTGTGTTTCAAAGCTAAGCTTTGTATAGAAATGTTATTCCGAACCACTGTTCTATAAAATTCTATTTCATTAAGTTTCTTTTCTATATCAATATCAATATACTTAAAATCTGTTCTTAGTCTATTTAATTTGTATGTATCATTTAGTCGATTCTTTTTAAATTTATTTAATCGTTTTAGCCTATCTTTATTAATTTGTAAAACTTCATTTATTTCCTCAAGCACATATTCAAAAACATCTTTGATTTCCTCTATCTGTTGTTTATTTTCCATCGAAAATTGGTTTAATGTTTGTTTGAAATCAAGATCTAAAAATTCTGTAATATCTTCTTCCATAACTGCCCGTAAAGGCTTAATTTCTGTTCCTTCAATACCTAGTCCACCCTCTGTAGCATTGATAAATCTTGTATTTGGATAATGTTTAATCATGCTTTCATAGTCATACTTGATTTGTAAATAATTTCTTAAAGTATATACTTTATTCCCATAGATGTCTTTTTGTTCAATCCAGCTTCTTTGATCATATTTAGTTAAAGCACTAGATTCTCTTCCTTCTGCATAAAGCTCATTTTCATAAAAACACATATCTTGACCTAAAAATATAATTGGATTACATCCTGATTCACATAAAAAACTAAGGGCAGAATGCACAACAGAAGCTCCTGAACGGATTAATTTATACGGCTTATCTAGTTTTCTATATATATACTGTCCAAGTACATCCGTTGGTAACATAGTGAAAATTCTGTGCCCTTTATACTTAGGTAGAATATCATGATAAAGCTGACTTGCATATAATAAGGGTACCTCTTCACTGGTATTATAAAAATCTTCATCATAAATGTCCTCATTGGGATTGGCATCGATGGCCATCCTAAGTTGAGGTAGAATACCCCTTTTATTTAGAATCTTTATGGCTGAACCTGCACCAACGAATATGGCTTGCTTTTGTAATTTTTCTAAGAGATGAAAATGCTTATTCAGAGAAGGACCTGCGGCAACAATAACAGCCGGTCTTCCTTTTAATAGTGGCGCAACTGCTTCTTGATCAACATGAGGAAAACGGAAATTACTAATTGTATTTTTCAACCATTTGTATCGACTTACATGCAGTGTTACATATTGGCTCATGACAGTTCTAAATCCTCTTAATACTCGTTCTTTAAAAACATTATAATAATTTTCTAGAAGAGAAGCATAAGAAGCTAAACAAACCACCTCTAGGCTTGAGTACTGCTCATTTTGGAAAACATTTAGCATAATCTGACTTGCTTCATTCTCATCTTTATTGACTAAGAAAGTAATCAATCCCATTTCCTCGAAAATATCACGAAAACTATGATTTCCAACAAATCTTTTAAATACCTCTACAAAAGGCTCCACAACAAACAGCCCTTTAAGGCTTTTGAAATTCTCTTTTATATACTGTATGACTTCTCCATTTCCTATTCCAAATAAAATGAGGACTTCACACTCTTTATTAATATATTTAAAGGTTTCTTCTAACTCTTGATTTATATTATATTGACTATTAGCAAAACACATCTTATTACCAAATGTAATTTGGAAATTGTTTACATGAGGTATGTTTATTATCTTTGCTTCATACTTTAGTTTTTCTTTTGTTACTATATGATAGAGAACGGGTGCATACATCTTCATAAAATCAAGATTATTTTCGTAAATTCTCATATCAAAACTCCTTTTTTTCAAATAACGGGATTAATTCGTATTTCAGTATATCTGAAACTGTTAAATAATCTCCGTTGCTTAAATATTCACCTAGTATTTTTATAAAACTATTGTATTCTAATATTTCTTTTTCCGTTAGATCATTTAACCTTTTTCCCATATCCTCTAACATAAACATTGCTTCTTGTAAAAAAGCTTCCTTTTCTTGTTTAAACAGATGGTCTCTTAGTTTTATACTATCGCACCTCATGCTTCACCTCTTATTAAAAAAGGTTTCGGTTTGACCCGAAACCTTTTTATTTAGTTATGATTATCCTATTATCTTAATAGCTGTAATACACCTTGTGGTGCTTGGTTTGCTTGGGCAAGCATCGCTTGAGCAGCTTGTTGAAGGATATTGTTCTTGCTAAAGTTCATCATTTCCTTCGCCATATCTACGTCACGAATACGAGATTCTGCTGCTTGTAAATTTTCTGAAGAAGTATCTAAGTTCTTGATTGTATGTTCTAATCTGTTTTGAACTGCTCCTAGTTTTGATCGTTCTGCAGAGACTGTTTCAATGGCTTTACCAATTACAGTTACTGCATTTGATGCTTTGGTATGACTGGAAACGTCCAATGCATATTCTCCATTTGTATTACTTGTGCCATCCGTTACAGATACGCTTGCTCCAAACCCTTCACTATCTGCAAAAATAGTAGAAATACCTAATGCTTGAGCTCTCATATCAGAAATACTAAGACCCATGGATTGATTTTCATTAGCACCTACTTGGAATGATAAACCGTTGTTTACAGTTTTGTTAGCTAGTTCCATGGATAAATTAACAGTAATTGAAGCACCTGAACCAGCTCCAGAGTCAATATTCTCCAACTTGAAAGAAATTCCATGCTTGTCATAGGTAAAATCTGTCGATGTATTTTGTACAACTGTATCTGTAATCAATACATTTCCATCTTTATCTTTAAATGTAACTGTAAAATCTGTCCCTCCTGCTGATGCTGCAACTTCCATGCTTGCTATATCATACTCAACATCATCGCCTACAACGATACCTGTAGCAGTGATATTTCCTTGTCCAGCAAAGGTTACAGATTGGTCTACCGCATAACTATCTGCACCAGAACCAAAAGCCGTACCACCAGCGAAAGCTCCTAAATTTTTAGCCAAATCTAATTTTACTGACTTTCCTGCAGTTGCATCTTCCCAATCAGATTGTGAGAATGTGAAGGATACTCCATGACTATTGTAAGTAAAATTACCACCACTAAAGGAAACATCCACTGTATCATCGATGTCAATTAGACTTGTGCCACCACCAGTAGCTGCAGCGTCTATTTTAACTACTAGTCTACCCGCTGTATTTTTAAGGATTTCTACTGTAGCAGTCACAGCATCAGCAAGTGCTAAACTGGATCCCCCTGCAGTAATATTAGCTTCGAGAGTAATTCCAGTTGTACTTAATTCTAAAGCCCCAGTACCTACTGTTAATCCTTTGGTAGGAGGATCATATGTTTTTGCTGTTGCTTTTGCATCCAAAATAACATCAGCTTTATCACCATTTAAAAGTTTCATAGTATTGAACTCAGTTGTGTTTCCGATTCTGTTAATTTCAGATGTTAATTGGTTAATTTCTTTTTGGATCTCTCCTCTATCCACACTAACATTTGTGTCGTTGGATGCTTGCACTGCAAGTTCTCTCATTCTTTGAAGGATGGCTTGTGTTTCACTTAAAGCACCTTCTGCTGTTTGAATTAAAGAAATACCATCTTGAGCATTTCTAGAAGCCTGATTTAAACCTCTAACTTGAGCCCTCATTTTTTCAGAGATCGCAAGACCAGCAGCATCGTCTCCAGCTCTGTTGATTCTGAACCCTGATGCAAGTTTCTCCATGGACTTAGCACCATTTGCTTGACCCATACCCAACTGACGATGGGTGTTCATTGCCATTAAGTTGTTATTAATTCTCATTTGTATTCCTCCTTGAAATTTTGTTTTTTTGGCATCCTTGCCATAATGAAATTGAATATAATGTCATCAGTACCTCCTACGTCGGCCGCCATAGGAGGAATTGATTTCTTTCTTATGTTTAAGTTATCGGTTTTTTGAGTAAAAACTTTAGGGTTTTTTCGTAAATTTTTGATGAATTTGTAGAAATTTTGTGATCTTGTATTATTACCCAAGATTTCATCATTCAATCTTGTTACTTTTTCAGAAAACTTTTTAAGTTTTTGAGGTCAAAATTCCCTATAGCCGCTTGTTTGTTTTCTTCTTGAATCTCTAGGTACACTTCTTTGCGATGGATTTCGATATCTTTGGGGGCGGAGATACCAAGTTTGACTTTGCCATCTTCGATGGAGATGATCTTTACTTCGATTTGATTATCGATGATAATACTTTCATTGGTTTTTCTTGTGAGAATTAACATATCAGCTCTCCCCCTATCCTATATTTTCTTCTGTGGCTTCTTGAAAAATTTTATGCTTTAAGCTGTATCCTCCTCCATCTAACACCATTTGTTTCCCTTTTTTTGCAGGAACATTGATGACGAGAGGCCCCCTTAGATTGACAGTCATTTTCTGTAGTTCTTCGGGTACAACGGCAATCACAAAGATCATCACATCCTCTTGTTTTTCGATCTGAAGCTGGTCGATGACTTTGTCGGGGATGTCGAAGGCATAATCCTCTTTAAATAAAAAGGGATTGGTAATAACAAAGGCAAGATCAGGTTCATCTATTGCCTGAAGCCAGTGAAAGGGAATTTCTTCATCAGGGTTCATAATGATAGTGTATTGCTTGATATGCTCAAAA
This sequence comes from Clostridiaceae bacterium 35-E11, assembly GCA_038396625.1. GTDB lineage: Bacteria > Bacillota > Clostridia > Peptostreptococcales > Thermotaleaceae. The sequence continues at coordinate 685,738 of CP121688.1, read as the reverse complement.
CCCAATAAGCCCTCTTGAAAGGTAAGGATTTTATTTTCGTCAATTTGGATTTCACCAAAGTGTTTGGTGTTGAGTAGCATGAGAATACCTCCTTTTGATTATTCACCGTATAAACGCTTATCATTGTTTGTTAAGATCTATGAAATATAAGGAGAGCGGAGAATCAATTCTCCGCTGCTCTGTACAGAATGTCTTTAACCGCCCACATTCAACCTTCTCCCCACATATTCAATCTTGATGCTATTCTTCTGTTTTAAGTATACCTCCACATTTCCCCTTGTATATTGAATCTGGGGTTTGTTGATTTTTACATTTTGCCGGATCTCTCCGGGAATTACCTTGATGTCCACAGTACCTCCGGTAAATTCTATTTTGGGTCTACTTTTGGGCATAAGTCCGATGTTGAAGTTTTTTTCATACATGAGGAAGGCATTTTCCAGTGCCTGTTTTGAAATTGGATTTCCTCCTGTTTCGATAGCTGCTAGTTCATCCCCTTGGGCAGCAATACGTCCTATTCCTTGGAAAGCCTGCTGTATTCCCTGTGCCGCCCATTCTTTCCCCAGTTGAAATACGCTTTTTAAGCCTGATTCAGCAAAACACTGACTTTGGTCTATCGCTACCTTCGCTTGTTCAGAATGAATCTGGACTTTAGGCGGCTGAATTTGGCTATTTATATCTGCCTGCGGCTGTTTGATTTGCAGCTTCCCAGGTGTGGTCTTTATATTGATTAAGGCAGGGGTTGCGGTAATCCGTAGATCCATCTCAATTCGCTCCTATCGAATAAAATCAAGCAACGTAGGCTGAATAATTCTAGCTCCTGTGGATAGAGAGGCACGATAGACATTTTCCTGCATCTTTAGCTCCATAATCACCTCTGCCATGTCTGCGTCCTGAGTTTTGGATAGAAGCTTTTTAAAATTAATGATATTGTCATCTAATCGATTTTGATCTAATTCTAATCGATTGGTTTTTGCACCAATTTCTGACAGGATTGAAAGAACATTTTTCAAGTTTTTATCAATATCTCCCAGCATGGCACTAGCATCCAATTCACTGTTTTTTACAACAGCCTTTTCTGATGTCTGGTCTTGGGCGTATCCTAGTTTGGTCACAAAGGTACTTGGATCAACATTGCTAATCTTGATATCGTCAAAGGCTGCAGCGGATCCATCCTTATATTTTCCTGTAAACTGCAATCGATTATCCTCTGTAAAGGAAATTTTCACTTCTTGGCTTAAATCTGGAGCAGATGAGGCAATCTGATCTTCAATATCCTTTATCAATTCTGATCTGCCTGCACTGCTGTTCAATTCATATTTTTTATTTAATGGCAGTTGGATGGTTTTAATGGTTCCCCCTACTTCTAGTTGAAACTGATAGTTATCTGGAGTTGTCTCTAGCGTTCCCTCTAATCGCTCTCCCACTAACAGCGGAGCAATATACTGCTTCCCAGTTCCATTGGTACTGTTGATGGTGGTACTTCCTAATGTTCCATTAACCTCAATCGCTTCTTCTGCAGAAAAGCTGATTTGATTGGCTCCTGCGTCCAAATGGATCTTAACACCATTTTTCTTTAGCAACTCTACGGCATCAATGGATTTTTGCACAGCTTCTTCCGTCAGTGGATTATCGGTGGGCAATTTTAAATCAAAACGATCCTTGCCAATTTTGATCTCAATCTGTCGGTCTCCTGCTGAATTGTCTAAATCCCCTGAGTTAAAAGTTACAGCATCGGTTTGGTATTGCATATCCACAAAACCTTGCTTGTATTCCTTTTCCCCACCCAATACCTTTTCTAATTTAGTCAAGGTTTCAAAAACACCACCAAAGCCTCTTTGGAACAGTTCATGACCATTGACATTGATCTCCGTAATGTCCTCCATACCAATTTCTATTTTCATACCATCCTTCATTTGTTCATTGGTAAGGATTTTGTTATTTTTATTGGTCAGAAATTCTTGAAAATCTGCATCCTTTATACTGTCATCTACGATTCCTCCAGGACTTAGCAGCTTTCCATTGTATTTAAGCTTTGTACCTACGGGGGTTTCTTCTAAACTAAAGGGTTTTTCCATGGTGTTGTAACCACCAAACAGATATTTTCCTGCATAGTTGGCATTTCCAATGGAAAGCACCTGTTCTTTCAGCTGGCTGATTTCTTTTTCTATCGCCTGTTTATCCTCTGTGGTCAATGTGCCTGTAGCACCTCTCCCTGTCAACTCTCGTACCCGCTGCAAAACATCTTTTAACTGGGTTACAGAAGTTTCTGTAGCTTCCATCCAAGATAATGCCTGATCTGTATTGCTTTTATACTGCTCATAGGTGGCGATGTCCGAGGAAAGCTTCAGTACCTGGGACATCCCCACAGGATCATCCGAGGGCTTCAGAATCTTTTTTCCTGTTGCTTGTTGATTGTCTAATTGAGAAAGCCTATATAAATTGTTGTTTAAATTACGCATCATGGTATTAATCATCATACTATTGGTTATTCTCATATTTTTGTCACCTCGATACTCTACTCCCTTCTTGATTCATTCATCATTATCTTCCTACCAATCCCATTCGATTTACAATTACATCAATCATTTCATCAATGGTGGTAATCATTCGTGCATTGGCATTGTAAGAATGTTGAAATCGAATCATATTGGACATTTCTTCATCTATGGATACGCCTGATATGGACTGTCTTTTGTTTTCCAAATGCTCTAATAATACGCTTTGATTTTTTGCCATCTTTTGTGCCTGCTGGGTATCTACTCCTAAGTTGGATATCAAGGATTTCATAAAATCCTCAGGTTTCCCCCAGTCAAACATGGTTCCTTCATTTTTTAATTGATTCATCCTTAAGGCATTATCTCCATTACCGGGTAACCCTGCATGGGTACTACTTGCAGCAATGGCATTAAGGTCGTTATCTATGGTCTTTGAAATAGCAAGACTGGTTGCCGTAACCTTAGGGGTTACATAATATTTTGGCGTGCCATTTTCAATCATTTTGATAATAGATATATCTTCATATGCCGTAATGCCTAGAGCTGCACCTCCATTTTTTTCTAATTGAGCAATGGCTTGTGCCTCTGAGAGCTTTGGATTTGCCGTCATAAAGCTTTGCACATCTGTGGTTTTATCATGGAAGGCACCACCATTCATTTCAAAGAAATCTACTCCGGTGGTTCCCTTCAATCCATAGCCCTCTCTGTGGATCATATTGGTCTGGGCTGCAAAGGTCTTAGCAAAGTTATTCAGCTGTTCCATATAATAGGGAATCCCCTTTTCACTACCCTCTGCATTGTCCCTTGCATCTAATAAGCCTTTGAGCTTACCACTTTTTAGCTTAAGAGAATTGCTATCAGCCCATTTTACATCTAGTAAGTTTTCCATATCGCTGTTGTTCTTTTTGTTCCCTTTGACTCTTTCCTCCGTAGCAAAATGAAAAACCCTTTGATGAGATACGAGGGGCTTTCCTGAAACCAATACGTGAAATTTTCCATTTTTATCCTCAAAGGTATCAATGTTCACCCGTTCCGATAATTGATCTAAGATCAAATTCCTTTGATCTCTCAAATCATTGGCATGGCTTCCATCTAGCTCAAATCGAAAAATCTGGCTATTGAGTTCTGCAATCTGATCTGCATAGCCATTAATTTCAGAGACAACTGTATTCACTTGAAAGTCTAAATCTTTCTGCATTTTCTCCAGTTGATGCCCCATGGTATTAATAGTTTTTGCTAAAGCGATGGCTCGCTCTCTTACCAGTGCCCTCACTGTCAAGCCTTCTTCATCCGCATTGGTGCTTAACTTCTGCAATGACGCAAAATACTCATCCATCACCGTACGGATTCCTGTATCAGAAGGTTCATTCATAATGGCTTCGATATTTTCCAAAACATCAGCCCTTACGTTCCACTCGCCAAAGCTTTCATTTTCTCCACGAAATTTGAAATCCAAAAACTCATCTCGAATATTTTCAATCGCATTTGTATCCACACCAGCACCCAGCATCCCTTGTCCCCCGGGTAAAGCTAGGGGATTAGATGAAACGACCTCTAAGCGCTGTCTTGTATATCCCGGCGTATTGGCATTTGCAATATTGTGCCCTGTTACATGGATCGCTCTTTGACTGGCAAAGAGTCCTGATCTTGCAATATTAAAACCAAAGAAAGTTCCACTCATACTTATCCCACCTTATACTTTTGCATCAAATAAATTTGATCTCTTTTTTAAATCTTTTTCATCCGCTTGATCACTATAGGTACTTCCTGTAGACTCTAGACTGGACACTAAGTTCATATTAAAGTTGATATAATCTAAGGACTGTTGGATCAGCCTGCTGTTGAGTTTATTGATATTTGCAATCTCTGTTAAGACCGATTCTAATTTATGCTTGATTTCCAACACTCGGGTTTTCTCTGGTTCCTCCAGATAATTCGATAAGTCAGTAATACTCTCAACTGATGGTATCTGCTGCTCATAAAGAACATTTCCTATGATGGCTGTTCGAATCTCATCAATCTTCCCTATACTTGCAATTACATCCTGTTCTTTTTTTGTGATGTCATCCAGTTCCTTGATATTCCCTTCAACAATCACCTCTTTTTTTCTTTTGGCTAATGCTAAATAGTTGGCATAGATTTCATATTCTTTGCTTAACGCCAAAATGAGCTGTTCCACAGATTTTGTCATACATGTCCCTCCTTGGACCACAGACTTCCTTTATCGATATTTAGAAATGATCCATTCTCTAGAGAATTAATTTTTCGCTATATATTTCGTTTTTTGTCAAGCTCTTCAAGCAAACAAAGGCAGCTTCTGCTGCCTCATGGATAAAAATTAGACTTTCTTATCAAACATACTGTTCACAATTTCCTCTGCAGAAGGATTATAGGTTCCTGATGCAATTTGTTTTTTGATCTCTTCCACCTTATCTTCTCGAATATGAGGTAGTTGCTTAAAAGCATGCATTGCCACTTGAAATGCCCTCGCATTTTCGGAGATCTCTACCTTATCCTTTTCTTGCTTTATTTTTTCTTGTTTATGAACATTGTCTATATTTTTTCTATAGCTACCTAGAATTTTTTGAACATTAGGGTTGTTGTTTATTTTCATAAAAACACCTCGCCTTCATCGATGATTCTATACTTAGTATCGACAAAAGCGAGGAATATGTTTATGCTTTTTATCAAATTTCATGATCTTTTCTTTTTCATTTCTGCAGTAAACATTTTATGGCTGGTTTCAGCATTTGGTTTCTCTATTTGGGTAAAACCACTTTTTAGTTCTTTTTCCATAGTATTCGCACAGTCTTCACAGAATCTTCCGCTTCGGATGCCTTTGCCACATCGTTCGCAATCTAAAAACAAAGCACTATTTTCTCCTGCAATTTCTAGTCTGCCTTCTCTTAGATATCTTAAAATCTTGTCTTCTACTACCCCTGTTTCTTCCGCTACTTCTGTTAAAGTAGCACCTGCATTGTCATAAATATATTCTTTGACAATCCTAAAATTTTGTTCATCTTCTCTTTGACATTTGGGACATATTTTGATATATCCAGTATATTGAAAAAGTCGTCCACATTCTTTGCAGTTTCGAATATCTGCCATGATTACTTCCTCCCTCGTATAAAAGTTAGCGGTTAATAGTTAGCAGTTAGCGATTTTATGGGATATGCAGTGCATTATTTTGCTCAATTTCCGATAACTGATAGATTATTATATCATTCAACAAAAATCTACATATTCCTGCCAGTAGCAAAAGATATCACAAAAATTTCTTTTGGTTTTGCCTTCATCAGTTCTTGGGAGCAAGCATCAACGGTACTCCCTGTAGTATAAACGTCATCTACTAGCAGTATGGTTTTACCCATAAATGCAGCTTGGGAAACCATTCGAAAGGCATCTTTCAGATTGTTTCTGCGTTCCTCTTTGGATAGTGCATTTTGCGGCACTGTATCTTTGATACGTATAAGATTTTTACAATCTACTACCCACCCCATGTTTTTCCCTATATACATAGCCAAAATCTGGGCTTGATTAAATTCTCTCTGTCGCTGCTTTCGCTTATATAGCGGCACGGGAATGATGCAGTCAATCTCTTTTATGCCTTGTTTTCGCAGTTTATCTGTCATCATCTCTGCCATATGATAAGCCAAGTATCTTTCTTTTTTATATTTTAAACGATGCACCAGTTGCTTCATCTCATCATCGTATGCTACACAGGAAAATCCCTTTGTAAAATCATGCTTGTGTCCAATGCAATCGAGACATAGCTCTAGAAAATAAAAGTCACTCAAAGGTTTTCCACATTTTTCACAAGCTTTATCTTCCACAAAGGAAATTTTATTTCTGCAAGCGGCACACAAGGCATAGGCTTCTTTTTTCTCAATCCCACGTCCACATACCATACAGTAAATGTTTCGAGGATAGATAAAATCTAAAAATGCCTCGATTCCTTCTTTTAGAATAATTTGGTATACCATAGGATTCTCCCTACTTATCCACATAATATATTATGCAATGACCTGATCTCCACCCATTTCTTTTCCTTCATACATTTTGACATCTGCAATATCTACAAGACTTCTCAAGTGGTTGGTGCTATCGGGATAACAAGCAATCCCTATACTCACGGTAACGGAAGCGTCTTTATCTTTCAGTTCCTCTATCTCTTTGATCGCCTGCTTGATATCATATCGGATACGATCTGCGATCATGGCGGCATTTTCGTGGGTGGTATTCATCAGGATTACAGTAAACTCTTCTCCTCCATATCGAGCAGCAAAGTCTGTTGGGCAAATATTATATCGAATCACTTCCCCAATTTGTTCCAATACCTGATCTCCTGCCTTAGTGCCAAATTGTTCATTGAAATTTTTAAATTGATCAATATCTATCATCAATAGAAACAATTTGGTTTTTTCTTTTTTGACATGTTCTATGTCAGATTTTAATCTTTCATAAAATTGTTGGTGGCTATAAAGTCCAGTCAATGTATCCTTGATCATTTTTTGCCTTACAGGTTCAGTCTTTTCAACTTTGTCATCTTCTTGTAGGTCTGTCTGAATCCCATTATTTTGATATTCTAAATTTCTAGGAGGCTTTTCCTTCCTACCAAATAAATAGATGATCCCCCAAGTCATTCCTACGAGGCAAATGATCATCAGCATATAAGCTAACATGTTGTTTTTCCTCCTGAGTTTATTCTATTTTACTAAATTATACCATATTATTTTATACTTCATGATTCTAAAATTCAATCAGATTCTCTGTCAAAAACCGTTTCAATCGAATCCCTAATCCTGAGTTTCTTTGAACAATGCGATGATTGTCCACCATGTTTTTTAGACTGGGTTCTAACCCCACCATGACCACCAACTCCTTGGCTCTTGTTACAGCTGTATACAACAAATTTCTCGTTAACAGCATGGGAGGCCCCCAGCACACAGGCATGACTACGATAGGAAATTCACTTCCCTGACTTTTGTGGATGGTAATACAGTACGCCAACTCCAACTCATCTAGCTGGACAAAGTCATAGGTCACAAGCTTTTCTTCATCAAACCGCACTACCATTTCTTTTTCCTCGTGATCAATAGCTTCTATATAGCCAAAATCTCCATTGAAAACACCTTCCCCTTCTCCATCCTGGGTCTTCCACTTTAAGTTGTAGTTATTCTTCATCTGCATGACCTTATCTCCCACCCGAAAAATTTTATCCTTCATTTCCTTTTCTTCCTTCATTCGGCTGGGCGGATTCAGTATCGCCTGTAGGATATTGTTTAATTGAAACATTCCTACGGGTCCTTTTTTCATGGGTGTCAACACCTGGATATTTTTGATGGGGTCACATTGACTAAAGCTTGGCAGCCTTTCTTTGCATAAATCCCGAATAGTATACACAATTTCTTCTGGTTTTCTTTTTTTTATAAAATAAAAATCCTTTTCTTTTTTATTGGTATGAGGATATAAGCCTTGGTTGATCCTGTGGGCATTTACAATAATCATACTTTCTTGTGCTTGTCTAAAGATTTGATCCAACTTCACTACTTTCATGATAGCACTCTCAATAATATCTCTTAGCACATTACCTGGACCCACAGAAGGCAGCTGATCTACGTCTCCTACCAAAATTAGTCTGGTACCCGGCAGCAATGCCTTCATTAGTCCCTTCATCAGACGGATATCCACCATGGACATCTCGTCAATAATCACCACATCCGCGGCTAAGGGTTCTTCTTCGTTCTTGCCAAAGGTCATGCCTGCTTCCTCTTCCATATAAGCATACTCTAATAATCGATGAATGGTCTTAGCTTCTCTTCCTGTTGCCTCACTCATTCGTTTAGCGGCCCTGCCCGTAGGTGCTGCCAGCGCAATCGTCAGCTGGTGTTTTTCAAAAATTTTTATAATACTATTAATGGTGGTGGTCTTCCCCGTCCCTGGTCCTCCAGTGATGACCAAAATTCCGTTCCCTACGGCTTCCTTGATAGCCTTTCGTTGATTTTCTGCCAAACAAATTCCTTCTTTTTCTTCCATCTCCTGAATCTCTTGATCTAAATCATCGGCAAGGGGGTCAATTTGTACTTGCGCCATTTCGATCAATTTTTTACACACATAAGTTTCTGCATAAAAATAAGGCATGGCAAATACCACAATCTCCTCTTCCAAATTTTCTAAATGAATTTCTCCACTCAAAGCCAATTGCATGACCGCATCTTCCACCAAGTCTTTTTTTACCTGCAAGGTATTGGCGGTATCCTGAATCAAAGTTTGTCTCTCTATATAGGTATGTCCTTCCAAAGTATACTGTCCGAGCATAAATTTCACACCACACATTACCCGATAGGGGGAAGCAGGATCCACCCCCATTCTTTTTGCAATGGTATCAGCGATCTTAAAACCAATCCCTAATATATCGTCTGCCAAGCGATAGGGATTTTCCTGCACCAGCTGAATGGTATTTTCCTTATATTTTTTATAAATCTTCACTGCATAATTAGGTGTCACCCCATATTGCTGAAGAAAAAGCATCACTTCACTGAGTTCTCGCTGCTCTCGAAATGCTTCGGCAATCTTTTGACATTTGGCATCTCCGATTCCCTCTACCTGTGTCAATCGTTGGGGCTGATACTGCATGATTTCTAGGGTTTCTATACCGAATTTCTCAACAATTTTTTGGGCAGTTTTAGGGCCGATTCCCTTAATCAATCCGGACGCCAAATAGTTTTCGATGCCTTCTATGGTATTAGGCGTCACTTCTCTATAGGATATGATTTCTAGCTGTTTCCCATAGGTAGGATGAACAATCCAGTTCCCCTGAAAAAGAATGGTTTGCCCTTGATTCACAATAGGCATATAGCCTACTACCGTAACCTGCTCCTCTTCCGTTTCTACCACAGCAACGGTGTAGCCATTAGCTTCATTTTTAAAAATAATTTCTGTTAGAATTCCTTGGATCGTGGCAGACATAATAACCTCCTGTGGTGTTTTGATAGGTCTATTATAGCATATAAATCCTTAATCGACAGTGGTTAGTGGTTAGTGGTTAGTGGTTAGACGATTGTATTGAAAGTTAATCCTGTTGTCAAGGGTTTTGTAACTCCTCCTTATCCTTTGTCATTTTCTTTGTACACAATTACCTTTTTCAGTACATCCCTTAAAGCTAGAATTTCTCTTTGTAAATGGGCAATATCTGCTTTTGTTGCAGGGCTATTGTACTGGGCATAGAATTCACGAAAGGTATCTTCGGGATTATGGTTTTGGGTGTAATGGATGTGATTGGCTGCGATGACTTTGGCACGATTCAGATGCTGCTGCACAGTTCTCATACGATGTAGACACATAATCTCCATACCGTTCTGAAGGATAATGCTTGTATGGTGATCCTTCTCCTTTATGTGCTTGATGGCATAAAGATTGACATAACCATAAGCACCATCCTTGGCAAATAAAGGTTTTCGCATTTTCATGGGAACCAACATTAATTGGGGATGCATAAAAATTGGTACACCCAACCGTTGATTCACCATCTTTCCATATTTGGCGCGATAAGCTTCAATATGAAGGGTATAATGTTGGCAGAGAATCTTCAAAACGGTTTTAATTGTTCTAGAATCCACATAGCTGGTGCCATCTTTTGCGATTAGTTTTGTTCCATTTCCTATATCCTGTTGATAAACGGGGATCAAACAACTCATCCCCGTTTCAATAATCTTTATAAGTTTGTCCATTTCATCACCTCTTGCAAACCATTCTCAAACACATGTTCGATCTCTTTTCATTATACCGTTATTTTCCAAAAAAGTCTAGTTTTATTTCAAAGCCTCGATGACTTTTGCCAATTCATGGATGCTGACACTAAGCTTCTCTAATTTTCCTTCAATCCGTACCAACAAATAGATGGAAATGGCAATAGGGAAGCCTAGGTTTGCCACTTGAGCAGTGATCTCCTCCATAATATATTTCCCTCCTCTTTTTTTGGCGTTAGTCATTAGTGATTGATCAACAAATTCAAGCGTCACTATAGCATATAGGAGAATCTATAGAATTGATATCCTCTAGGAGCATAAAGTCATAATAGGTGATATATCAAGAGCCTGGACAGCGCCCAAGCTCTTGATGTGGTCTATGCAATAATTTCTTGTACATCCGTTGTAACAATTCTTGCAGAATCGATTGCTACGAATTCTCCGCTAGTGGTTTCAAAGACGTTTTTGTCTAGGATGGTCTGCATCACCGTTTGCACTTCCAGCTCTGTTAAATCATCCCGTGCATTGTCCACAGAGATTTTGCTGGTTCTGCCCAATTGGTTTGTGAAGATCATTTCTAATCTCTTTTCTGCCATCTATTCTCACCTCCCTCTTTTTTCACCTCCGTTGCATCATCTTAATTGCTAGATTATGCTTGGGTGATTTCTTTTTCATCTAACCTTCCCACTTGAAGAACTGCATTTTTCTGCAGGCTGATGAGTGCATCTGCGATGGCATATACATCTTCATCGGTTGTGGTGGGCTTGATGTTGGCGTAAGTCTTGGTTTTTTTCAATTCCTTACCATTGTCATCGACGCCATTGCTTAGAACTAACTTTAACTTTGAATATCCTAGGCTAACATTTACCGGCATGTCGATCACCTCCTTTCAGTTATATAGATGGTATGATTCTTTAAAAGGGATACCTTGAAAAATTTTTTCCCATAAATTTATTCATGCCTAAATACGAAGGGATTCTCTTAATTTCTGCAAAGCTGTCTTTTTTCTTTTTGCCACGGTCTTATAATGCACACCTAGCTGTTGTGCAATCTGACGCATATTCATCCTTTTATAAAAATATAGCTCAATGACTTCTCTTTGTTTGTAGCTTAACTGCTGTATTCCTTGTTTTATCAAAAACATCTCTTCCTCTTGTATCATATCTTTTTCAATATCTACCGTTTCATCCCTCAGCATATCCAAAAACGCAATAGAATCATCGCCCACATCTAGTTGCTGGTTCAGGGACCATGTATGTCTCTCTCTTTTTCCCTTTTCCATATAAAAAAACTTTAACTGTAGCTTGATATATCCTAAAAAAGGCACACCCCTTTCTTCATCAAAGCGCTCGATTTCTTGAAGAATTTTCATATAGCCTTCCTGCACCAGATCTTCAAAGGCTTCTTTGCCAAAATAATATCTTTTAATCGAAGTAAAAATAAGGGGCTTGAGTTTTTCTAGTAAAACCTCTTGACCCAAAACATCCTTTTTTTTACAATTTGTAATATAAACTTGCATTCGATCTATCATTCCACTTCCTCCTCATCCTTGATGGGAGGACCGGTCCTCTTTATTCCCATGGTTTAGAACCATTGTAGGATAGGATCAGCAAAAAAGAAAAAATCGACCTGTCAAAAGGTCGATGTCGATTTTGGAAAAATTCGTGGTTCGTCGTTAGTGGTTCGTGGTTTTAGCGCCTAGACTTTACTTTACTAGCTCTTCGAGTGTACGATTCTTCCTAAAAAAATCGAGGGACAATCCATCCCTCGATTTTTAATATCTTATTCTGTGTTAGAGGTTTTACCACTAACGTCTGTCTCCTATGCTTCTAATGCTTCTTTTCTTAATAGTTCTGCTTTATCTGTCTTTTCCCAAGGAAGATCAATATCTGTTCTTCCAAAGTGTCCGTAAGCTGCTACTTGTCTGTAGATTGGTCTTCTTAGATTTAAATCACGGATAATCGCTGCAGGTCTTAGGTCAAAATGCTTTTTGATCAATGCAGCAATCTTTTCTTCCGCTACTTTGGCTGTGCCAAAGGTCTCTACCAAAACAGATACTGGCTGCGCTACCCCAATCGCATAGGCAAGCTCTATTTCACATTTATCTGCAAGTCCTGCTGCTACAATATTCTTCGCAACATATCTTGCCGCATAAGCTGCAGAACGGTCTACCTTTGTAGGATCTTTTCCTGAGAAGGCACCACCACCGTGTCTTGAATAGCCACCGTAAGTATCTACAATAATCTTTCTACCAGTTAAACCAGCATCTCCCTGAGGACCACCGATCACAAATCTACCTGTAGGATTCACAAAGTATTTTGTGTTTTCATCTAATAAGTTACTTGGAATCACTTTACGGATTACATACTCAATCATGTCTTTTTCAATTTGCTCACGAGTTACTTCAGGACTGTGTTGTGTAGAAATAACTACCGCATCAATTCTTACAGGCTTATCATTTTCATATTCTACTGTCACCTGTGTCTTTCCATCAGGACGTAAATATTCTAAGGTACCATTTTTTCTTACTTCTGTTAATCTTCTTGCCAATTGATGGGCTAATGCAATAGGCATCGGCATTAATTCTGGTGTTTCGTTGCATGCAAATCCAAACATGATTCCTTGGTCTCCAGCACCGATGGCTTCGATTGCATCATCCATCTCGCCTTTCTTACGCTCTAGAGCTTCATTGACACCCATAGCAATATCTGGAGATTGTTCATCAATCGCCGTTAGTACTGCACAAGTATCACAGTCAAAGCCATATTTTGCTCTAGTATATCCTATTTCTTCAATGGTTTTTCTTACTACCTTTGGAATATCCACATAGCATTCTGTAGTAATCTCTCCTGCTACAAGTACAAGTCCTGTTGTCACAGATGTTTCTGCAGCAACACGGGCATTAGGATCTTTGTCAAAAATTGCATCTAAAATTGCATCTGAAATTTGGTCACAGATTTTATCTGGATGTCCTTCTGTCACTGATTCTGAAGTAAATAATCTTCTTGTCATTGATTTTTCCCTCCCTGAAATATTGGTATATGTATTGTATTTTACCCGAAAAACACCTTAAAAAAACCTCTTCACTACAAGAAGAGGTTTTGATTCGTGCGTCCTCATCTTTCAGAATTTACATTCCGCAGGATTTAGCACCGCGTACTTATTGTACCGGTTGCCGGATTTCATCGGGCCTGTTCCCTCCACCACTCTTGATAAGGCATCAAGATTTATATTGAATTTTGTCGAAATCATTCTATCATAGTCATAAAAAAAAAGCAAGGATTTTTCTATAAATTTACCACCACATGACTAAATATCATAATTACCAGTCCTGCAATGCAGTTTCCAGTCAATATGGCCAAAAAAGCATGCTTAAATCTTATATCAAATAAAGAAGCTGCAACGGATCCTGTCCATACCCCTGTAGTGGGCAAAGGAACAGCTACAAACAACATTAATCCTAATGCCTTGTACTTATGAACTTGTTTTGTTTTTCTTAAGGTTCTTTCGGTAATCCAATCTACAAATTTTTCCCAAGTAGGTCGCTTTCTTAATTGCACAAAAATAGGTCTCAACAAAAGCAATAAAAAAGGGACAGGAATCATACTGCCCAATATTCCCAAAATTGTAGCATGAACAGGACTCATTCCTAAAGATACCCCTACTGGAATAGCACCTCTAAGCTCTACCACAGGCATTGCTGCCATAAGCAATACCATTGCTTCATTAGACAAAAAATCAAATATCTCTTTCATATTAATCTCCCCATATTATGAATAAATAATGACAAAATTGAATGCTTCATGTATCCGCTTCACCCTAATCTATAAAGAAAAGCTTCGCCCTACAAACATTATACTGGAAACTGGATCATTTATGAATACCCATTTGCATTGTAACAGGAATTTAATATCTATGCTTCCTTCCTTTGGATATAATGAAGATAGGGATGAAGTGACAAAAAATATACACTTTTTCCCTGCAACTTTTTTTGATAAAAAAACGTCTATATAATTAGTACATAAATAGACTATTGTTGTAAAACGGTTATACACCATTCTCTACAGGATATTTTGTAGCCGTATAGAATGGGATCTAACCATTCCTAAATAGCTACCCCATAAACAGGAAAGAAGGTGATTTCAGCATTGACGAACAAAATATAAGAAAATGAATAAAAATTAAATACAGGATTTTAGAAAGGAGTAGGATTCCATGAAAAAAACACAAAAATGGATTGCAGTAGTACTTGTACTATTTACCTTATTGACCTTACATACGCAGCCCTTTGTTTATGCTGATTGGACCCATTCAGTATATGAAACATCTCAACAAGAAACCATTGCCAAAGGCGTAACCCATCAACACATGCTTAAATTCACCAACAAAGGCTGGCTGAATATGCACCTTCTTCGTGTGGATCTTAAGGAACAATCCAATGCGTTGGATATATTAATCAATGAAAATGGTCTGTCCGAGAAAGCTAGATTGTCTCAACTTGTAGACCAAAACCCCCACATCGTTGGTGCTGTAAATGGTGATTTCTTCAATATACAAAATCCCGGAACCCTTGGTCCCATTGTGCGGGATGGAGGATTTATCTCTACACCATTTTATATGCCTGACAAAATGGCAACCTTCAATGTTACAAAGGACAAGCAACCCTTTATTGATTTTTGGACAACACCACAGCTTGACCTTATAAATAAAGACAAGCCAGTAATCTTACAGTTTGCAACCGTAAATAAAAGTTCTGACTATCATGATACAGCCATCTTGTTCACACCTGTATGGGGAGAAAAAACACCTCCCCTCAGCGAAAAATTAAACAATGCTGTAGAAATGGTTGTAGAAAATAATCAGGTAAAAGATATTGTTTTTTCCAGTGAAGGCACGTCCATTCCTAAGGATGGATATGTTATCTGGGCTACAGGCTCTTTTGCCAATACTGTACTTAATTCTTTTGCAGTAGGAGATGAAGTGGAGCTTTTGGTCAATTCGAATCCCGACTTTAACCAATTGGCCATGACCTTGGGAGGTGGCACCATTCTTGTAAAAGATGGCATCCCACTGACTACCTTTACCCATGAGATCAAAGGGAATCACCCTAGAACAGCCCTAGGCATCTCTAAAGATCAAGAAGAAGTAATTTTCCTTACAATTGACGGTCGTACTTCTTCTTATACAGGGGTTTCTCAAGCAGAGCTGGCACAGATTATGACTGCTGCAGGAGCTTGGAATGCCATCAACCTTGACGGTGGTGGCTCTACGGAAATGATTTTAAGACCTCAAGGTGAAGCCTACAAAAAGATTGTGAACAATCTTTCCGATGGTAGTGAAAGAAGAATCATGAACGGTATCGGCATCGTGAATACAGCACCACAAACAGGTGAAATCGGCGGTATCAAGCTGGAAACTGTAGACACAAATATATTTGTCAATACTTCTAGAACCTTGACACTCAAGGCGCATGACACGAACTATCATCCGATAAATATCCAAATGGATCAAGTGAAATGGCATATTGAAGGTGTTTCTGGAAGCTTTTACGGCAATGTATTTAAGCCTAGTTCTACTGGAAAAGGCATAATTACCGCTGAGTACCAAGGACAAAGGGCCTCTATGTCCGTCAATGTATTGGACGAACCTGTAAAACTTACATTTGCACCCAAATCCTTGACATTGGATATCCATCAGCAAAAAACGATTCAATCCTTTGGTATTAATAGTGAAGGCTACAAAGCTTTGATCCATTTTCAAGATCTTCATACTTATGTTCCTGCAAACCTTGGCAGGGTAGACAGCAATGGTGTCTTTTGGGCTGGTGGTCAAGGAGCTTCTGGTATCATTGAAGCATCTTTAGATGATTTAAAGGCTTATCTGCCTATTGCTGTAGGATCTGATGAAAGAATTATCGAGGACTTTGAACAAATCAATGGTACTTTCTTATCCTATCCTGCTGAGGTGACGGGAGATTATACACTGGCGTCAATGCGTAAATCTGGAAACGCTTCAGGAAAGCTATCCTATGATTTTACAACTACTGATGCCACTAGAGCGGCTTACCTTGTCTTTGACAATGGTGGTATTACCCTTGATCAGCTACCTGCAAAGCTAGGAATGTGGGTATATGGCAATGAGGGTGGCGGTCACTGGATTCGAGCAAAGTTAACCGATGCCGATGGTACATCCCATACCCTCAACTTCGCTTCCAACGTAAACTGGGATGGATGGAAATATATTGAAGCCGCTGTGCCTAGAAATATAAAAGCACCGATTTCCTTAGAAAGAATTTATGTGGTAGAAACAGATGCCGCTATGAAAAATAAAGGTAGCATCTACATTGATGATTTAACCGTATCAATACCTATTTCTTTGCAGCAAGAGGTTCCAAATGTAAATAGCAGCTATCAAGATGAGCGAAATATCAAAAGTGAATTATCTGGGGAAAATGCTTTTCAGTTCTTTGCCTTTGGTGCTGTACAAGGCAGTGATTTGTTGACAACCAATCCAGTGCTTGATGAGATTGCAGCCACAGCGAATGGACAAGCAACCTTCAATGTATTTGCAGGAACGGTTCATCCTCAGCTATCTGAAAAGCTTCAACATCCGATGGTCAGTGGAAGTTTTGGTTATTCTGCTACCCAGCATAAAAATAGTCTCTTTATAAAGCTAGATAACACCAAGGGTGGTTTACGAGAAAGTAATTTTGCCCAATGGTCTTGGTTTATGGAAACCCTAGATCATACCAATGCCAAAAACATCTTCGTGGTTCTGCCAAATGCATTGACCTTTAAAGATAAACTGGAAGAAAAACTCTTTAAGGATACCTTAGCACAGGTGAAAGAAAATAGAAATGCAGATGTTTGGGTGTTGACAGGTGGCAATAAAGGCTTGACGGTAACACCTGAAGAGGGCATTCGTTATGTCTCCCTTCCATCCTATGCCTTCGTAAATGAATTTGATAACACTTCATCTCCATCTTATATACGCTTTACTGTCAATGAAGATCAAGTAACTTATGAGATGCTAACGATGTCACAGGAAACGAGGTAAATGTATGAGAAAAAGTCGTAAACTGCATCAAGAAATTGAAAACATCAGAAAAGAATTAATGGACTTAATCGAAAAAAGCGAGAACGACTTCTATAACGATAAAATCCTAGAAAAAAGTAAAAAGCTAGATGAGCTGATTGTGGCTTATCACCATATCCATGATCAAAAATTTTGTTAGCATATTTTTCACCCCCTCATATATATACATATAAGGGGGTGTTTTCTCTTTGAAGAAGGTCTATCTTAAGTACCCATATGGTGTACGCATTCATCATGCAGAGGAAAATGCAGCAGAGGTATTGTCCCAAATCCTAAAGCAACAAATCACAGAGCAATCCGTGATTCTATGTGTCGGTACGGATCGATGTATCGGTGATGCCCTTGGTCCTTTGGTAGGTACCATGCTCATGGAAAGAAACTTTCGCTTTCCCGTATATGGTACGTTAGATGAACCAGTTCATGCCATAAATTTACTAAAGTCTGTTAAAGAAGTTCAAGCATCCCACCCTAATAGTTTTATTATTGCAGTGGATGCTTGTTTAGGTGATGAAAATCTTATTGGCAATATTCATATAAAGCAGGGCCCCATATTCCCAGGGAAAGGTGTTGGAAAAAAATTACCCGGTATCGGAGATTTATCTGTCGTTGGTATCGTTGATAAGATCAATCAAGATGACTGCTTGGCCATTCATAACATTCGTCTAAGTCTGATAAGAAACATGGCGCAAGTAATTGCAGATGCCTTTATGCTGGCAACGTATTTGAGTTAGCGGTTAAAAATAGCTTGGGGCGTTAATTTATTATCGTTGCCACACTTGGTGATAAAGATGGTACAATTAGCGCCCACTGGCATCGCAGTGACAATTACAGAAATCTTTGGTATGATTTCATGTATTTTTTGATTGCAACTATTAATTATGTATTATTTTTTTCTGATGGGATTTTATTTTTCCTACTGTTAAAATCAACCCAAGAACCATGGATAACAGTGCTGCTACCAATATCCTCATTTTTTCGGGCATTAAAAATACAACTGTATTTGCCGGTATCCAAATGCATGGAATGGTTATGAATACCTCAAGAGATAAAAATGCTACCCAATCTACTGACGCTACTGCCCTTTTTAAGCTTGCCTTACCTTGTTCATATTTTAAATCTATATAAGTAGTACCTATACGTTGCATTGCCATCATTACTGGTCCAGAGGTTGCATTCATCGTTGCACTAGCAAAAAATGCTGTAAGCAGTAGGTGATTATCTGGCAAAAGACCTTTCCTTTGTGCGCCAATCACACCCTCACTAAAAAGAGTAAACATCAACGTTACACCTATGCCAAAAGCACCCCATAACATCACTCTCCAAAATATACCTGCTGCCTTTTGCCATCTACCGATTGCAATCCTAATAGATAATAATTCTCCCATTGTAGCCAGTACACTGAACTTTATAAATCCATCCATGTATTTATGCACAGCTTCAAAACGAGTGTAGCCTGTTGATGTAATTATAAATAACACAATAACTAATAATCCCCCAAAAACAACATCTTTTTTATGAAATGATATTTTCATCTATAATTTGCCTTCCTCCATAAATTGTGCATTTGTTCCATTAATTTGCCAAAATTCTTTTGATGCTCTTTCTCCGATGCCATCTGTATATTTTTCTACTAGATCCAAGTACTCCTTTTCATCAATTGCTAATATTTTTCCATCTTGATAGATTACTTTCCCTTCAACGACTGACAGGGCAACCTCTTCACCTCTTGCACTATATACTAAATTCGGTACAATATTTCTCATTGGCTTTGTAAATATAGGTAACATAGAAGGCTTTGACAAGTCTATTGCTATAAAATCAGCGCTCTTTCCTATTTCTAAAGATCCAATCTTATCTCCCAAGCCTACAGCCCTTGCACCTTCTATGGTAGCCATACGCAGCGCCCTCCAGGCTGGCATAATTTCTGGATTTTGGTATTTGATCTTGTTAAAAAGTGCTGCCAATTTCATTTCATTGATCATATTATGGCAGTTATTTCCTGGCGCTTGGTCTGATCCTAAAGCAACATTTCCTCCTGCTTTTTGGAATGCAATGGAGGGCGGTACGATCCCATCAATAATACCGATAGATCCTGGACAAAGGACCATCGAAGCACCACTTCTTGCAACGACTTGGGCTTCAGCATCATTTGCATCGGTTAAATGTACTGCGATCAATGTTTCATCAAGATATCCTATTTCCTTTAACCATTCGATGGGTCTCTTGTGATATCTTTTTTCAATTTGGTAGGTTTCTCTATCACCCTGCTGTACATGCATATGTATCTTGGTATTTCTTTCTTTTGCTATTCTTTGAATTTCTAACAGAAGGTCTTTACTCAAAAAGTCAGCGCCCTGTGGTCCAAATAATACTTTTATCCTTCCTCCTCCCTTATTATGCCATTTATCATATAGTTCTAAGTTTTCCTGCAGACTTTGCACGCCTAAAGCTTCTTCATATTCATACAGCTCCCCAGGATCATATACTCTTCTTTTTGCTTCTCTAATCATATGGGTAATATTTCCCCTAGCTCCAACCTTATCAATAAATCCACAAACTGGATCCATGAAGCTTTCATAATCTCCTATAGTCGTAGTCCCTGCCTTAATTGCTTCTATCATTGCCAGTCTACTACCAGCAAACCTTTCTTCAGGGGTAAGGGCATTGTCAAAGGGTTGCAGTCCATACATCATCCAATTGTTCGTATCTTGGGCAAGACCTCTCATGATACAACAGCCCGTGTGCATATGGGCATCTATAAACCCTGGCATAACAGCATGGTGATCCAAATTGATTACCTGTTCTCCTGCATATTCTTTTTCCACAATCTCAGCATTTTCGATGGCTATTATTTTTCCTGCATCCACAACCATAGCAACCCCCGCTTTATATCCAACCCCTAGACCTTCCATGGTATAAAAATGTGGTGCTTTCACAAGCATATCTACTTTCTTCATTTATGAGACCTCCTTATACATGTTGAATTATACTAATGATTTAACTTTCTCTTCCTTTGATTTAGAGATTTTTGAAATAATTACAAGGATCATGAAAAGTACTGCAGCCGTCACGATAAGACTTAAATAATATTGCCCCGTAAGCCCTCCAAAAAGGAAACCACAAAATGCTGCTGTCCCAGCGGTAATACCATAAACTAGCTGTGTTGAAATATGAACAATATGATCACAAGCAGCGCCTGTTGATGACATGATCGTTGTATCTGAAATAGGTGAACATTGATCTCCAAATAATCCTCCACTGATTACTGCACCAATAATAAATGGTATAGGAATATTAAAAGCTATTGCCATAGGTACTGCTATTGGCATCATAATCGCCCAAACACCCCATGAACTTCCTGTTGCGAAGGAAATTAAAGCACCAAATAAGAATATCAACGCAGGTACTAATCCACCCACTAAATAATCCTTTACTACTTCTGAAAGAAAAGGTCCAACGCCCATGACATTGGTAATACCCCCCATTGACCATGCCATCACTAATATAAAAGGCACCATAATTAATTCTGCCATACCAGATACAAACCCATCTACTGCTTCTGTAAATTTAAATAGTCCTGTCGTAATACCTACAATCCCTGCGGCTATACCTCCTCCCATAAATCCCATTGAAATCGCTAATGTGATATTGCCCTTTATGAACGCTCCTCTAAATCCATTGGTAACAATATCTCCACTCCAAAATATTGTAAGAAAGATACAGCTAAATAAAGCAACCATAGGAATGATGAAATTTTTTATGGTCAAATGATAGCTTTCTTGAAATTTTACTTTTACTTCTGGATATACCGTACCCTGACATAAATATCTCCTCCTTAAATTTTTATAGCTTTATCTTTGCTATATTCTAGAGCAATTTTTATGCCAAGGTTGGAATGATGTATTTCAACAGCATAGCCTCTATCACATTGTTGATGGGTAAAAATTTTTTTACTATTTGTCTATGAATAGGAATAATTAAAGACAAAAAATTTTACCCTCATAGTAAAAATATTTTGTCTTTTTTGATTATTCTTTTAATTTATATTTGACCAGTTTATAATTTAATGATTGTTTTGAAACCTTAAGTTTTTTTGCTGCATCTGAGATACGATCAGAAGAATCTAAAGCTTTGATTATTAAGTACTTCTCATACCTGCTTACCTTTTCTTCAAGAGACATATTTTCCAAATCCCTTTCAAATCTTTCTTTTTCTCGTTCAAATCGGTCCGTTAGATACGATGGTAAATCGCTTTTTTGAATAATTGTGGAACCAATAATATTAAAAGCCCCTTCAATAACATTCTTTAGTTCTCTGACATTTCCTGGCCAACTATAATTCATAAAAATTTCTTCTACTTCGTCACTTATACCTAATACCCCTTTATTCATCTTGGCATTGTATGTATTAATGAAATGATCTATTAAATATTTAATATCTCCTATTCTTTCCCTTAAAGGAGGGATATCGATCTGTACTACATTTAGCCTATAATACAAATCCTCTCTCAAGCGTTTTTCTTTAACACAAACCAAAGGATTTTCATTCACTGCCGAAATAATCTTTATGTCTACATATATTGGTTCTGTACTGCCTACTCTCGTGATCTTCTTTTCTTCAATCGCTTTTAAGATTTTGGTCTGCATATTTAATTCCATAGAATTAATTTCATCTAAAAATAAAGTTCCTCCATTCGCTACTTCAAATAGGCCTCTTCTATTTTCTGCCCCTGTATAGCTGCCCTTTACAGTTCCAAATAGAATACTCTCTAATAAACTTGATGGAATGGCAGCACAATTTTGGGATACAAATTTTTTATTATTCCTACTGCTATAAGTATGTATTGCTTGTGCAAACAGCTCTTTACCTGTACCTGTTTCCCCGTAAATTAATACTGGTGAATCTGTGTTGGCAACCTTTATAATTTTTGATTTTGCAACTTTCATTGCAGCGGATTTTGTAATAATGTCTTCTAGATGATATAAACCCTCTTTTTCTTTATCATGATTTCCAGGTACAACAATATGCTTACGTTCATTTTTTTCTTTACACCTTGAATAATCTACAGCGCCAACCACTTTGCCATCTTTGATAATAGGTAAGGTACTATACAAGTTTACTATATTTTGTCCATGCTTTGTTGTCAGGTATTCCACTTGATCATAAATAGGTTTCCCATCCTTTAGGACCCGCATAATACTACTTGTTTCTTCTGTTAATTCAGGATGTATTTCTAATATTGATTTGCCAATAATTTCGCTCTGTTTCAAATCATATATGTCTGTTCTCATGTTAGAATAGTACCTTATAATCCCCTTTTCATCCGTTACAATCATTCCATCAAAATAATTAAAAATATTGAGTAGCCATTCAACATTATGCAATTGCATACACCTCCAAAGCAACATCATTCTTTCCCAATACTATTCGATTTTATTGGTTATGAAACCCATAAGCTTTTTTATATAAGATAAGAGCTGCATAAAGCAACTCCGTCTATTCATCCCATTTTTCTCTTCAGTTCTAGTTGTGCTCCTTGCTTTTTTCCCTTTATAATAATGTTACGATGAGGGGAATGGTTCCCATAGATAGCAAGGTGGAGATAAATATGCCCTGAGATGCCAAGTGATAATCGTTGCCATACTTGGTGGCAAAGATGGCGCAATTGGCTGCTACTGGCATAGCAGTAATGATCACAGGAATGCCTGTCATGATTTCATCTAACTGCATCAACTTTAGTATCCCTAATACAATCATAGGCAGGACGATTAATCGAATGATGCTACCCCAAAATGCGTGGCTATTGGTAAAAATCTTTTTTGCTTCCATATCTGCCAAAATAGATCCTACAAAAAACATGGACAAAGGTGTAGTGGTGCTACCCATTAAGTCTAATGCCTTAAAAATAGGCGCAGGGAGACTTGTAGAGGTCACAAACATGGCAAATCCAATAAAGACTGCCACAATCCCAGGATTGAGCAAGGTTTTCCAACCCACACGACCAAGATGATTTTCATCCGGATCCTCGTTTTTTCTCAAGGGTCGACTCAAAATCACTACACCAAAAGTCCACAATAATATATTAAAGGGAAGATTGTACAATGCCGTATAAAAAACACCGATCTCTCCAAATACCGCATTCACTACAGGATACCCCATAAACCCTACATTAGAAAACACTACCATAAACTGCATAATATCCTTTGTGCTTCCCTCTATCCCCAGTATTTTGGGAACAACATAAGAAAATCCAATAGATAGGGCATATACCCCCCAAGAAAGGATCATCAACTTACCACTTTTGATCAGCATTTCCTTTGAAAATTCATAACTGCTCAAAGAAGCTATCATCATGGCAGGTAAAGTAATATATAAAATGAGATTGCTCATATCATGATTCATATCATTACTAACCACTTTGAACTGTTTGCTAAAATAGCCCATGATTAAGAGTAAAAATAAAATAAAAATTTGATGCAATGTTTCCAAACAATATCCCCTCCCCTCGTTATACCTCCTACTATTATATTATATATTCTTCTTGATGGGTACTGGGATCTACAAAAGTAGCATTTCAAAAAACAAATAGACACCTTTCGGTGTCTACATCACTATCTAGCCAATATATATGTAATTGCAATGGCCATGACCGGAATCCCTAAGGATATACCCGTCACAATCAAGGCTTCCCGTTCCTTAAATACCAGTTGGTTGCCTGCTATGGTTTGATCCTTTCCCAATTTCGCAATGGCCGACTTAAGATTTCTTAAATATTGTGCCATCCAACATGCCCTCCTACTCCTCCATTGTTATCCGTATATCTTTAAAAATTATTTCATATTTCGACAAGTCTGTCAATAGTCCCTAAGGACTAAGTAGAATAGCTCCTATAGCGCTTCTAACCTTTGTTTAAGGCTTTCTCTAACAGATATTTTCTTCTGGCACTTTTTTCCTCAGCATACTGATCTCTTGCCCGCTTTACACTATCTTGGGAAAGGTTGTTTTTCTTTAGCTCCTGTTTCATTTGCTCTACAATTCCATCAAATTCATTATCACAGGATTCCTCTAGTTTTTTCCCTTTTTTTAAGTATTTTAATCCTAAGCTAAGTTTAGATTTTTTTCGGTCTTCTTCTGATAGTCCATGATATTCTGCCTTGGCTTCTGCAATCAAGGCATTGAGTTTTCCTTGATATTTATTTTTCAAGTTTGTTAGTTTTTCTGTGTATTTGGCAATAATCTGACGCTCCAGTTCCTTGGGTGTTAACGGTTTTGGACTGGGTTTAGGTGTAGCTGAACCATTTTGCTGATTCTTTGAAGCGTTGGGTTGAACTTGTGGTTGTGATTCTAATGGCTTGTCCAAAGAATCTACCACCTTTATGGGTGCCTCTCCTTGCTCCTGTACTTCTTCTTGATCGGATCCTACTACTTGATCCTCTATCTTTTCTTCTTGGGTTGGATCTTCTAGGGAATCTGTAACCTCTTCACCTTCTACAACCTCTGTTTGGGGATCTACATCTGTAATATCAATACTATTCCAATAGTACCATCCCCCAGCTCCTATTGCCAATACAACGACCAGTATAAACATTAATTTTCTCATGCGCTTCCCCCGTCAATAAGCTTATCATTTGTTGTGGCTTGATCCTATTATTCTTTTACTCAGTTTTTATAAAACCTTTAATTTATTATAGCATTCCCTTTTTTTCTTCACAACAAAATCACAGGATAAAAAAGAAAAAATAGTTATATAATTCTTTCCTTATTATATGGTGCTTTAGTCTATTTCTCAACATCTTCACCTAGATCAACTAAAAAAAGGTCACAATTAACAAAATCTACTAATTACGACCTCTTTCTTATTGTGTTTGTCATTCTATATAGAACATGGGGTTATCTTGTGGATATTAATTTAAGTGATGTATTGTATTGAAGCAAATCTATGTCATGACACATCTATAAACAAATTTCCATCTTATATTGTACTTTCTTTCTTTTCTATAGGTTTATCTTGGGTTAAAAGAGAAACGATTATTGTCATTATAAAAGATGCTGCCACTCCCCACAAAATACTAACCGTTAATGATATGATTGCTCCAACAACTAAGCCTATCCTTGCCCCCCAAGTAGTGACCTTGCTATTCTTTTCTCCCATAGTAAATTCTTTTTTACTCGTTTTCCACAACAATCCTGTGATTAAGACAGGAACTACTCCTCCACCTGCCATTGTATAGGCTTTACTAAACATTCCTATAATTGATTCCGCATATATTGATAAGAAGCAAGCAAACAGGCCGATTATAATGGTTGCTCTTTTTGCATATTTTACTAATTTTTCATCAGAGTCATCTTTCACAAATGGTCTGATTACATCCTCAACCACTATAACCGCTGCTGAGTTAAGATATGAATCTGCAGAAGACATTGCAGCTGCTAAAATAAGTGAAAATATTAAAGCAGTTACGGCTTTTGGAACGTAATTCATCATTACCCAAGGCATTGCCATCGCAGGATCTAGTGTTGGGTTTAGGACTTTAACAGTCATTCCAACAAAAGCAGTTAAACAAACCGCAATGATTACAAATACACCACTGATTAACATAGCCCTTCTTGCTGTCCGTCCATCCTTTGCTGCAAAACATCTCTGCCAATAACACTGCGCCGCTAATACTCCAAAACAGCCGGTAATAAAATTAACGAGTATGGTCCCCATTGATACATTGCTCAAATTCCAAAATTCTGCACCTGCAACTGCTATCGCTCTTGTTCCTAATTCGCTTAGGCTCCAGTTTACTGGTGCTAGTGCATAGGCATAGAAAACACCTCCAAATACTACAACGATAAGTCCTTGTATAAAATCTGTCCAAACAACGGATACAATTCCTCCTAAATAAGTATATATAATAAATATAATATTAAAAAATATAATGATCGGTATAGGATTTATTCCTGTGAATTGTTGAAATACATAGCCTAGTCCTTTCGCCTGCCCCCCTAGCCATGCAAGCATAATCCCTAAAGTCAATGCTCCTACTATAGCCTTAGAGATTCTATCTCTGTGGATTAGATCATACATCATGCTTGAAACAGTATTGTAAGTAAACTTACCTGCTAATCCAGCAAAAACTAGGGCGAATACAATCTTTGACCCTTGCTCCCCAATTATAAAAGGAATATGACTAATCCCTTTTGTAAATCCAGAGGTTGCATGACCTATAAAATTACCTGCCCCCATTATAGTAGCAATATCACTAAATACTATTAAGAACAATGGTAGTGCACCACCACTAATTGCATACATACTGAAACTGCTGCTAACACTATCCTTAACCCTGTAGGAAATATACATAAATACCCCACAGAAAATAACAGTGATTAATATAATCAGTGTTGATAATGGCATAGAAGTTCCCCCTCATCTGTTAGTAATGTCAAATAGATTAAAGCATTTGACATTCTCAGTATTTCACTAAGTATTTATAATTAGGGACATGCCTCCCTTTTTTATAGTCCTTTATAAGGGGAGGATGTCCCACGATCCCGATATCCTTCAACATAATCAATCTTATACATAAATTGAGGTTTTACTAAAAACATTAAACTATATTTTTATATTGTATCTTTGCTACTTTGCTGCTGCCAGATGATCTACCGATGAGATAATATCAAATTCCAACACCGCTTCATTTTGATCCTTTAGGATTCTATCATATAAAATTCCACCAATGGCTATATCTAAACACCCCATTCCGATAGGACTTGCTACAATAATTTCATTGGGGTTTTCACGTCCTATGACTTTCCCACAAATCACATCTCCGATTTCTCCAACAATATCTTGCTGCGTTAGGGTGCCTTTTTGGAAACAGTTATAGAATTCTCCTCGATGTAAGTTTTGACCCATATGATCTACATATCTTTTATCCGCACTTAATAGTAACGCTTCATCTAATTCTTGATAGGAACCTATACAGGATATAAAAGCACCTGGTTTCACCCAATTTTTATAGACTAATGGAGTATTCGCAGTGGTAGCTGTAACGATAATATCCGCATCCTTTACGGCTTCTTGATTTGAATCATAAGCTTTTACTGGTATTGAAGTTTTTTTACGAACTTCATCTATAAAGCCTTGACATGCATCTTTACAAATATCTGCTACACGAATTTCCTTAATATCCAATAGTTCCAACATACAAAGCGCCGTAAACCTTCCTTGAATGCCTGCACCGATTATGGTTAAGACATCTGTATGATTCGCAAGATATTTCGCAAAAACAGGTGATTGTGCTCCCGTCCTCATGTTGGTGATCAGGTTCCCGTCAATCAAAGCTCTTAGCTCACCAGTCGCAGGATTATTCAGCAGTATTTGACCCATAATATAAGGCAAACCTATTTCTTTATTTTCTTTAAATCCACCGACAAATTTTATACCTACCACATCTAATGGTCTTATATAAGCTGGCATAGAATTAAACCAATTAGGAACCCCTAATGAATCCATATTTAATGTAATTTTTGAGGGCATAACGATTTCACCTTCACCATACCAACGGTATGTTTGTTCAACTGCATCTACCACTGTCTTTAAACTTATATTTTCCATCACATCCTGTTGGGTAATTATAAAAGATTTTTTCATAACATCTCCTCCTCAAGTATTTTATTTGTTAATCATTATTCAAATACTGTTTGGTCAGTAATTTGGGTACTTAATGCATTTAAAGCCTTTAACATTAAACACTTACGAAGTTCTAATTCATCTTTTGCTTCCAAATTTGGATCTCCAGTTGGATGCGGGATTGCTACAGCTGGAACAATTCTATTTGCCCCAACGGTTTGAGATATAGGAATAATTGTACATACATGAACAGCAGGTATGCCGTATTTTTCTATTGTTTTTACCATGGTTGCACCGCAACGTGTATCGGTGCCTCAAGTAGAAGTTAGTATAACACCATTTACGCCATTATTTATAAGATCCTTGGCAATCTCCTCTGCAAAGCGTACCGCACTTGTAACGGCAGTAGTGTTTCCTACCGTAGAATAAAAGTTTTCATACAGACTGCCTATTGCCCCTTCTTTTTCAAGTACTCTCATTGCATCTAATGGAAGTACCCTATCAGGATCCTGCAGGGCATAAACTGGGTCATATCCTCCATGTACTGTTTCATATTCATTTTCTATAAGATCATATAGCTCCCCAATCCCATATTTGCCAAATTTAGATGCATTTGCAGACTCAATACGATCTGGATTTCCTTTTGGAACGATTCCTCCAGATGTTACAAGGGCTATCGTCGAATGCTTGACATCCTCAATAGGAGGTGCTGGCTCTATTCTATCAAAAACAGGCATCGGCAATTCTGTTGTAAAGGGTTTCCCTTCCATTTTCTGTAGAAGCATGTCAACAGCCCTAACTGCACCTGTTTTTTCCATCCAAAGATTTACACGGCGCCCTTGTGGAATATATCCTTCTTCTTCAGGAAATCCAATTTCTTCACCCCTAAATTGTTTCTGCATAAATTCCCTTAGATGCTTCAAGGCCTTTCTCATATCGACAGCAGATTTGCCGCATTTTAATGTATACACATCTTTGCTATAGAGTTCTGCACCAGGATTTTCTGGATACATGGCTGTCAATGCTGGAATTCCTAACCGATCTTGAACTGCCTTACAAATTGCACCACATGCCATGCCATATCTTCCTGCATTAAAAGCAGGACCTGCAATAAATCCATCAACCTTATAATCTTTTATAAGTTCTAGAATTTCTTCTACAGCTTTCTGCGTATTTTCTGCAAAATATGAATCTCCACATATAATGGTGTAAACGATTTCCCCATTGTCATTTAAAAGATTTTCCAGCGCCATTCCTGGACCAACGCTTCCCTTACGGATCATAGGTGGTTGATTCGCCTTTTCTTCTCCTCCAATTTGCCCATAGAACTGATTAATATAGTGAATGATTTTTAATTTTGTCATCCTTCTCCCTCCTTACTTTAGTCGCGTTGTTAAACGTTCATATCCAAGTTCACATAAAGAACCCATAATACTAGCTATTTCAACAGTTATACTTCCATCAGCATGTAAGCTACCACTAAATCCACCGGTTATCACCTCAACACTCTCCAAATATCCAATTACTTTCTCCATTGGAGGAAGGGTAATCAATTCATTGCCATTGCCATTTGTTATCACCGCATCAGCCTCTGCAGTTACATCAGCTAAGCCTTGGGACCTTCCATCTCTTCCTGCATACTCATCTGTAATGAGTACCGTTTTAATACCAGCTTGCTCTAGATTTTTACAATTTAACATTAAATCCGTCTCTGGATTGCCGCCACCTTCTTCCGTGATGATTGCGCCCTCAGCACCAATAATTCTTGCAATTTTTTGTGTGTAGAAGGCGCCCCTCTTCTTATCTGCTAGCATGGTGCTCTCATTTGTAATAATTACACCCATAAAACATAGGTCTTTTCCATGCCTACGTAATAGTTCTAATATAACTGGATTATTCAAATGATGTATGGTTGCGTTTTTGTGACATGGAGCCGCACAATTTCCACTTACGATAGCACCATCAATCACTTCCGTTGGAGAGATAATCGTAGATAGTATTCCTTTGGCATTTAAGCCGTATATATAGTTATCATGCATTAGTCCCTGTGCCTGGATCATATAAACATACGCTACCTTAGGTAATGCTGGATACAGTGTTGCTGCTTCAATGATATCATTATAGGTAAATACCTCGGTTTCATCGGGTTTTAAATGCTCAGCTGCTTTTCCTAAATAAGCTGCAGCTTTTAATCCTGCTATTCTGACGGTCGCTTCATGGGTGTGCTTATTCAATCCATCTTTGGGTGTAATCAACAAAACAACATTATTCATCTTAGAAAAACTATTATACTTAGCCCCTGGACCACTCATGTCTATGATTCCTTCTTGGAAGTTAACGATTTTGCCGCATGTTATGACTGCACAATCTTCAAGAACATGTGTCGTCCCTTCACCAACAGTATTCACATCCCCAATAAAGCCTGGAAATACTTGTCCTCCTCCTTTGACCTTATATCTTGGCTGAACAATATCCTTAATTGGGATAATTCTTACAGACTCTCCAGGTCTTGCAAATTCAATGTCCACTTCTGCTATGTTTGTATCTTCTTTTAAGTAGTTACAGAGCTCCTCTTTGTCAATATAGAGAACTCCTTTTTCTATATATGTTTTACTGGAAAATGCAAGGTCTTTAATCCGTACTCTTCCTACCTCTAGTCGCATGTCTTTGTCACTCCTTTTTTGTTTAGATACCAATTAATTTAGCAATTCTCGTGCCAATCGTTTATTTTATTTGGAATTTAACTCCACACAAGAAAAATCCAGCGTTTACATACTTCTTTTTTTGCTTTTATAGTAAATTAAATTTTCTTAGAAAAAAAGAAAACCTCTAATTTCTAGAAATCATATCTAAAAATTAGAGGTTTTTATATTTTTGATGGATCGATATGTTATAAAAGGTGTTTGATTAAATCTAAATCTACAAGTTGAAAATCTTTTCGTGATGCATCATCCCAATTAGGTAAAGGATGATTTTTCATTAAATCTTCAGTATATGCAATGGCTTTTTCAATGATTTGAAGACTTTCCATATGGATCTCTGTAGCAGCTCCTGAGGACAAAAACACCGTTTTATAGGGACTCGTATTAGGCGCTAAACTACTAGTAAGAGGATGTGTTATGAGTCTAAAGCCTTTTGCTATTTCCTCTTTTATGACAATAAACAAATCTAAGGGTGTTCCTTTCACAACCTCTACAAAAGACAAATCTTGATTATATACCATTGGGTTATTCGTCAAACATCTATAGCTCATGATGAATCCCAACCTCCTCTAAGT
This sequence comes from Clostridiaceae bacterium 35-E11, assembly GCA_038396625.1. Taxonomy (GTDB): domain Bacteria; phylum Bacillota; class Clostridia; order Peptostreptococcales; family Thermotaleaceae. Next base: position 654,505 of record CP121688.1, on the reverse strand, counting down.
GATATTTGTTGATTTTATTATACAAAGTAGCTAATGAGATTCCTAACTTTTTTGCAATGATTTTCTTAGATTCATATGTAGTTCCATATTTATTGATTGCATTTATAATCGCTTGCTTCTCCACCTTATCCAAAGGCAGCACTTCATCTCATGCAGCCATTTCCTGTTTATTTTCATTGGTTATAAGATACTCCACATCTTTCATTTCTACTGTATCTCTGTTTCTCAGTCCTATAATCGCTCTTTCAATAACATTTTCTAGTTCTCTAATATTACCAGGCCAATTATATTGATACATAATCGTCATTGCATCCGAACAAAAAGAAGCATATTTCTTTCCTAATCTTCTGCATGTCTTTTGGGTTAAAAAATTTATCAAATGCCCTAAATCTTCTCTGCGTTCTCTAAGTGGCGGAATGTTAATATTCCAAACATTTAATCGATAATATAAATCTCTCCTGAATTCACCTTTATGGATCATTTGTATTAAATTTCTGTTGGTTGCAGATATGATACGAACATCTACCTGAATTCTGTCTTCGCTACCAACCCTTTGTATTTCTTTTTCCTGAATTGCTCTCAATATCTTAGGTTGTAATTCTAAATCCATTTCCCCTATTTCATCCAAAAATAATGTCCCTTTGTTTGCCAATTCAAATTTGCCAAGCTTTCTTTTATAGGCACCAGTGAATGCTCCTTTTTCATGACCAAAAAACTCACTTTCTAAAAGATTTTTAGGTATAGCAGAGCAATTCACAGTTATAAAGGGCTGTTGTGCACGGGCACTGGCATTATGGATTGCATGTGCAATTAATTCTTTTCCTGTTCCTGTTTCTCCTTGTATCAGCACGACCGAATCACTTTGTGCTGCAACTTGACACATTTCTAATACGCTTTGCATTTTGAGACCATTAGCAATAATATCATCAAAGGTATATTTTGCTGTAGATAGATGTGTAATTTTTTCCGAAAGGTTCTTTACCATATACTTACTCTTTTTCAGCTGTTCCGTAAGATCCATTACATCTTTGACATCATTTACTGCAGCAACTGCACCTATCATTTCGCCTTCATAAAAAATTGGAGATGCATTAGAAACCAGTTCTACAGATGTTCCTTTAGGAAAATTCATGAGATTTGAAACGGATTTTTTTGTTCTTAATACGGTCGAGAGACTTCCATCATAAGAAACTTCAAAAATACTCTTTCCAATTCTCTCATTTGCTTCTACATTCACGATATCTAAAAAGGCTACATTTACATATACAATGATTCCGTCACGATCTACGATTTGTACTCCTTGAGGGATGGATTCTAGGATTTCTACCAGCATTTCTCTATCTAGTAATCGCTCTAATAGTTGCTTATTACTGTTCAAGGACTCTTCTGATAAAAGCGCCAATAAGCTTTCGTGATAAAATTCAGATTCCTGACTCTTCTTTATGCTTTCAATTATTTTACCATTACCAAAATATTTAAAAGTATCCAATGTCAAAGATGGTAGTTTATCTAAGCCTTCATTCATAAAAAATACCCTCCTTTCATTTTATCCTCTCTATATCCAACTGGCGATTCCTAGCTTGGCTCTTTGGTATACTTTATTGATATATAAGCTATTATCTATTTCTTAAGTTCTCGATTTTCTCTTAATTTCCTTTATTACATTCCTATGTCCTTAGAACTATCTCTTTATTACAATCAATCCAATGACAAAACATGACAAATTACTGCTACACCCTTTTAGTATAATAGATGTAATCAACCATATTGTCATACATTAACAAAATATAGGGGGCATATAAAATGGAGCGTACATGCATACCTTTAAAAGGTATAGACAGCAAACACTTCAAAAAATTACATACTACTTTTTACTGTATATCAATCTTAATGGGCTTTATCTATCTGGGGCATAGAGATTTTTTATTATTTCATAGTATCATTGAGATGATTACAATCCTTATTGCCTTAACCATGACCGTTATCGCATTGAATACTTACCAAATCAACAAAGATCATAAAATGATATTTTTAGGCATTGCCTATGGTTTTGTTGCTTCCCTTGACTTAATTCATGTGCTTTCTTATAAGGGGATGGGGGTCTTTGTTGAATATACAGCAAATCTACCTACACAATTATGGGTGATGGCAAGGTATATGGAAAGTTTCTCCTTGCTCATTGTTTTGATGTTGCCTAATAAAAAATTTTCTTTTGCCCGTGTATTTTACACCTATTTTATGATTACCGTATTTTTATTAGGTTCAGTATTTTATTGGAGTATTTTCCCTGATTGCTACTTGAATGGATCTGGATTAACAGATTTTAAAGTAATTAGTGAATATATTATCGTCATTATTTTGATCGTGGCTCTATTTCACTTGATCACAAACAGAAAAAATTTCTCCAAACAAACCACTACATTTTTATTTCTTTCTTTAGTGGCTACAATGATATCAGAGATCTGCTTTGTTTTTTATATCAGTGTTTATGATCTATCAAATATTATAGGGCATATTTTCAAGCTCATATCCTTCTACTTCATCTACATGACACTCGTAAAATCAAGCTTACAGGAACCTTATTATTCTCTACATGAACTAAATAAGCTCCTATACGATAAGACCGAGCGTCTAAAGGATAGTCAAGAACAGTACAGTAAGCTTATTGAATTTCTACCAGATGCTATTTTCGTACATGCAAATAATAAGATTACCCTAGCGAATCCTGCTGCATTAAAGCTTACTGGTATAACCGATATAGACCAAATCATAGGAGTGCCCTTAGAGGATATTTTAAAATTGCCTCGTAAATACAAAGAAACTCTTGGCAATAGAATAGAAAAATTGAATAGATCGGAAGCACAGGCTGAATTTATGGAACTGCAGTTAATATCAAAAGATGGTAAGATCATTGATGTTGAAGTAGGAGGCGCTTCCTTTGAACATCAAGGTAAAATGCAAATTGTGAGTATTATTCGAGATATAACTGAGAGAAAAAGAGCAGAGAAGTTGGAGAGAAATCTAGAGAGGAAGCAGATATTGCTAGAGAAAGTACAAGCATATGATGAATTGAGAGCCAGTTTTTTCTCTACCGTATCTCATGAATTTAAAACACCTTTAAATATCATTTTGGGGGCTGTGCAGTTACTCACCACTGTTCAGAAAGATGTTACGAAATCCCATCATCCTCCTTTCGCCAATAAATATTTAAAAATGATGAAACAAAACTGTAATAGACTTCTCAAGCTTATTAATAATCTTGTAGATATTACAAAAATTGAATCTGGCTTTATGGAGATGCACCTTAAGAATTATAATATTGTTTCAGTCGTTGAAGATATTACCCTTTCTACCGCAGAATATGTCACAAGCAAGGGTATATCATTGGTATTTGATACAAATATAGAAGAACGCATCATTGCCTGTGATGCAGAAAAACTTGAGCGCGTCCTATTAAATCTACTTTCTAATGCCATTAAGTTCACACCGCCAGAAGGAACGATCACGGTAAATATTTGGGATAAAGAAGAAAGCGTTCTTATATCCGTAAAGGATACAGGAATAGGCATACCAGAAAATATGCTAGAAACAGTCTTTGATAGATTTAAACAAGTAGCTTCAGTCTCCAAAAGAAATCAAGAAGGAAGCGGTATTGGCCTATCTCTCGTAAAGTCAATCATCACGTTACACGGGGGAAGGATTTCTGTAAAAAGTGAAATGAATAAAGGAAGTGAATTTTTAATTGAACTTCCAGCACGATTCGTGGATGACTGCACTTCATTTGATGAAATTGCTGTAACTACACGGCCTAATGTTGAAAGTATACGTATTGAGTTTTCAGATATTTATTCATAATAATATCATTTTTACTTGGCTATATACGCTGCCCTTAAATAAGGGACAACTTAATAACAATATTAAACGCCTCATCTTGAACATAAGATGAGGCATTTTTTTCATGCAAGAGCTGATAAAAATAATCCCTTATTTTTTATTTTAAAGCTACTGTTAATAAAAATGCATATACTAAAACATATTTTTAAGTAAATCATATGCATTGGGTATATCAAATAAAACATCCAGTATAACATAGGTAATGGCACCTAAGATGACTGGCCATATTTTGAACTTTTTATTTTCATTGGCCTCTTTTTGATTGGAATGACGCATGATCTCATCCTTTCTTATTGTCTCAGGATTATAGTTGCTGGGCGATGCTTGATATTTTTTCCTTCATTTCCTTTAACTCCTTCATTAATTCCGATAAATCATGGGTTTTTAGTTTTTTATTTTCTACTACAACCTTTCCATCCACAATAACCGTGTCCACATTACTTGGATTTGCTGAATATACCAATACAGAATAATAATCATAAATAGGCTGCATATTGACAGACTGGGTTTCAAATATTACACAATCGGCTCTCTTTCCAACTTCGATAGAGCCTATTTGTTCATCTAGATTTAATACCCTTGCTCCCCCAATCGTTGCCATCTCCAGAATTTCACTGGCAGGGAACAAGCTACGATCTTTATTTACTAGCTTATGGACTTTTGCCACCAATCCCATTTGAGTTATGATATCCAGCGTATTGCCACTCATGGGTCCATCTGTGCCTAGTCCAATCTTCAATCCTTTTTCAACCATCTTCAGAATAGGTACAACCCCCTTGGCTCCCTTGGTATTGGCTCCCATGTTGTGGGCAATCCCAACATTGTTTTTATTGAACAAATCTATATCCTCATCCGTCACCAAAATGGAATGGGCTGCAATCACCCTTTCATTTAAGACGCCTATATGGTCTAAGTATGCCACCGGGGTCATATGGTATTCTTCTTTGTATTTCGCCACTTCATAGTCCATCTCTGCCACATGCATCATCATGGGAACATCATACTTTTGTGCTAAAGCAAAGGATTTTTGTAAGTGTTCTGTATCATTAGAATAGGGTGCATGGGGGGCTACAGCAGGGGTTATCAAAGGATCATCCTTCCATTTCTCAATAAATCCTCTGCAATATGCTAATCCACCATAGGGCTCTTTGGAATCTGGGGCAGGGAAATTGATGATGGTTTCACCCAACACCCCCCTCATTCCTAATTCCTTTGCTGCCTTGGCAACTTCATCCTCAAAATAATACATATCTGCAAATGTAGTCACCCCCCCTAAAAGCATCTCTGCGATACCATATTTGGCGCCTAAATAAACCAATGCTTTATCTACTAACATTTTTTCAAGGGGAAACAAATATTTCTTCAGCCGATCCGGCACATCATCTCCAAGACTCCTAAAGACCACCATAGATGCATGGGTGTGGGTATTGATCATACCTGGTATCAATATGCCTTCTTTCCCATCGATGATATCGTCCGATGAATACCTATCTAATAAACTTTCATCACCCACAGCTGCGATCTTGTTCTCCTCTATTACCACAACACCCTTTTCAATTATATCCTTTTTTTCATTCATGGTAAGTATATTTACATTTTTGATGATCACCGTAGATCGATACCCCCCCTGCTATTTTTCTTCGTAAAACAAATGAACGATCTCTTGGCTCCTGACATCGATTAATCCTTTATCTGTAATTTTTAAACTAGGACTAACAGGAAGAGATAATGTGCTAAATGACATAATCTCATTGTGATGTTCGTAACCTAGTTTTTGAAGATCCGCTCTAATATTCTTTAGCTTCTTCCCTAAGACATCAATCCGTTCTTCTGACAATATGCCTCCTACAGGCAGCGAAAGGGCTGATAAGATTTCTCCATCCTTCACCACACAATAGCCTCCCTGATTTTTTATAATCCAGTTTGCCGCCACTGTCATATCCCTTGCATTTTGTCCCATTACCATCAGATTATGATGATCATGGGCATAGGTAGTCGCAACAGCCCCTTCTTTGATGATACTACCTGTCACTAATCCAAAGGATTTGTTTTTAGATTTTCCATATCGGTCAAATACAACAATCAAGCAGTAGGGTGATGCCTCCCATTGTAATTTTCCCATCTTTACTGCTAAAGTACTTTTCTTTTCTTCCGTAAAAGTAGTACTTGGTTTTACTTCCATGATTCTACAATCTACTTCTTCACAATGCATTGGCGTATTCACTTCAAAATCTATTTCTGATACCAAATCCAAATGTACACTTTTGTAAAAATGCTCCGGGAATTCTTTTTCTTTCTCTTGATAATTGATTTCACCAGCAAATACTTCTTCTCCATTTTTATATACAGATGCTATGATAAAATCCTCTATATCTGTTAATAGGATAAAATCTGCCTTTTTACCTGGTGCGATACTACCCCTATCATGCATGAGCATTCTTTTGGCAGGCGTATAGGTGCTTACATATATGGCCATTTCTGGCGTCATCCCCATGGCTATGGCTTTCTTCACCAAAGTATTTAAATGCCCTTCTACCAATTTATCCGCCATAACATCATCTGTTACGAGACAAAAATGTTCATACAAATTGTTTTCTATTAAATAGGCTATGTTCTCCGCTGTCATTGATTTTTGCTGGATCTCAATAAACATGCCATTTTGGATTTTTTCCTTTAGTGTCGCTGCACTCTGCTGGGTGTGATCCGCATCTACCCCTTGATAGATATATTTGGCTAAATCTAGTCCCGTTATTTTGGGACAATGTCCCTCGATTTGCATATGGGGTCTATCTCTTTTTATTTCTCTGATGATTTGATTGATGGGCGCATCATCATCATTGATTAAATCTTTGAAATTCATGACCTCTCCCAAGCAGCATACCTGATCGATCTCAAGGAGTTTTGACACATCCTCTGGATTTATGCTGCCTCCAGTCGTCTCTAATTTTGATGAAGTAGATGGTACAGAACTAGGAATGCCGTAGAAGATATCTACGGCATTTTGTTTTGTACTATTTACCATTGCAGTAATTCCTTCTACACCAAATACATTGGCGATTTCATGGGGATCTGCCACCACGGTGGTAACTCCATGCTGAATAACTGCTTGAGAAAACTGAAAAGGAGTAGTCATGGAACTTTCAATATGCATATGAATATCAATCAATCCTGGAATCATATACTTGCCTTTCCCATCTATTACTTCTTTCGCAGACAATTCCTGGCTATGTTCCTTGCCGATGTATAAAAATCTGCCCTTTAATATGGCTACATCCGCATCGATAAACTTTTTAAAATATGCATTATATACCTGTACATTTTTTATGATCAAATCTAGTTCCATGATAGGCTCCTTTTTATTTACTATTGATTTAAAATTCTATTCCACTTATCAATCCATTCCATATTTACAGAATTTACAAATTTATGATCAACAACATTTGCCGTTTCGATTTTTTCTCCATAGGTTAAGCTTTCTGCTTCTTCTGCTGTTAATTCTACTTCTTTATTTACTGGTGATTCATTTAATGCTTTTGCCGTTCTCGTTTGAACCTCTGTACTCAATGCATAATCAATAAACTTTAATGCCAATTCTACATTCTCTGATCCTTTAACGATATTGATGGTATTGAAGTTTAAGTATGCACCTTCTTCAGGGTCAACAAATACCACATCAGGTGCGCCATTTTTCACGCTTCCATAGGCAAAGTCAGCTGTAATCGCTGCTGCGATTTCACCATTGGCAAACATATTTGATAAATCTGATGACTTGGTATATGTTTTCACTAGGTTTGGCTTTAATGCTTCTAATTCGTTAAATGCAGCCTCTCCTTTATCAGAAGTGATGTCTACGCCAGCCTTATTTGATGCAATATACATCGTTGATGGTCCAAAGGTAGTTGTAATTTCTGGAATAGAAACCTTTCCTTTTAGCGCTGGATTCCATAGGTCTTTCCATGATTTGATTTCAAAATCAACCTTTGTTGGATCATAGGCAATCGCTGCACGATTTAAAGTATATCCTGGTCCATATCCCTGCTCTACTAAGTATTGTCCTTTTTCAATAATTTTCTTTGCATTTGGAATCTTACTGTAATCAATTTTTTCAAATAATCCTTCTTCTGCACCTTGCTGTGCAAATGCTTCTGCTAAATACATAATGTCAATATTGCTGTTTGGATTTGTTTTTAACTTGGTTAATCTGTCGGAGTTATTGCCTGTTTCTAATACGATCTTTACATTGTTTGCCTCTTCAAAAGGTTTAAACACATTTTCCCATAGTAAATCTTCGCTGAATCCCCAAGTAGAAATCACTAATTCCGTAGGACCTTCATTCTTTGCTTCTTCTTTTACTTCATTTTGGGCACCGCATCCCACAACGCTTGCCAACACTAGCATTAAAACAATGAATAATGATATTTTTCTCATTTTTGTCCCTCCCTAAAATTTTATACTAAGATTAATTTATTGGACGGCAAGAATAATCTTACCTGATCACCTTGATTATATTTATGATCATTGCTTTCATTGACGATTAAGGTCCCTATTTCTGTGTTTACAGTATATTGATATTCCTTCCCTAAATACGTACGAATCTCGATAGTACCCTTTATGAAATTGCTTTCTGGGTTAGTTCCTTCGTCTAATAGCTGAATATCATCTGGTCGAATGGTTCCAATGATCTTATTATCGGCATTTTTCTTTTCAAAATCACTTGCAAACTTCACACCTGTTTTTGATTCATATACATTCTTTCCTATTTCCTTTAATTCTATGAAATTTTCAAACCCCACAAAACGGGCTACAAACTCACTGGCTGGATGGGCATAAATCTTCTCCGGGGTATCATACTGCTCAATAATGCCCCCATTCATTACTGCCACCTTATCTGAAATCGAGAAGCATTCTTCTTGATCATGGGTCACAAAAACCGTGGTAATCCCTAATCGCTGTTGTAATTTTCTAATCTCCACCCTCATTTTCAACCTCAATTTTGCATCAAGATTACTAAGAGGTTCATCAAGAAGCAGTAATTTGGGTTGAATAACTAAGGCTCTTGCTAAAGCAACTCTCTGTCTCTGACCACCGGATAATTCATTTGGATACCGATTTTCAAAATCCTTCAAGTCTACAACCTCTAGGATCTCTTTTACAGCTTTATTAATCTCCTGCTTGTCCACTTTTTTCATTTTCAATCCGAAGGCTACATTTTCAAATACTGTTAAATGGGGAAACAATGCATAACTTTGAAATACTAAACCAAAGTTTCTTTTGTGTACAGGAATATTGGTATAATTATTATCATCAAAGATGAATTCCCCTTTTGTTGGCTCAATAAAGCCTGCAATGACTCTCAATGTTGTGGTCTTTCCACATCCGCTGGGCCCTAACAGAGAAACCAATTGACCCTTTTCAATGTCAATGCTCAACTTCTTCAATATATCTATCTTTCCATCATATGAAACGGTAATATCTTTTAAATTTATTAATGCCATCTTCATCCTCCATCCCTTATTTTGAGAAATAACTTAGTCCCAAGGTTCTCTCAACCACAAACATTACACCAACGGTCATCACCATTAACACAACAGATAAAGCAGAAATCGTAGGATCGTAATTGTATTCCACATAACTCATCATACTAATCGGCAATGTGCTGACACCTGGTCCTGTCAAGAAAATAGATACCGGTACATTATTAAATGAATTGATAAAAGCAAGCATAAAGGCTGCAATCACACTGGAAGTAATATTGGGAAATACCACAATAAAGAAAGTTTTCAACTTACTCGCCCCTAAACTCATGGCAGCTTCCTCTATGGCGTAATCAAAACTTTCCAAACTTGAAGCAATAACCCTAATGATATAGGGAATGATCACGATGGTATGTCCTACTAATAAGCTTGTATAAATAGGTAGCCTCATTTTGATCACAATATAGTTAAATAATGAAAAGCCAAAAACAATTCCCGGCACAATGATGGGTGAAAAAAATATATTTTTAATGACTGCTTTTCCTTTAAACTGAAACCTACTTAATCCATAGGCAACAGGTACCCCTAAAATCAAAGCAAAGATTGTTGCCACCACTGCCACCTGTATACTGATTTGAAAAGTTCTTACAAACATCTTTGATGTAAAAATATTCGCAAACCATGTAAGACTGAAGCCATTCGGTGGAAATGCAATGTACTTATCAGGTCCAAAAGATGTCATTGCAATGATTACCAATGGGGCAAATATAAAGAAATATACCAAACCCACAAAAAAAGTCAACCACTTATTTTTCTTCATATTACACACCTCTTTCGTTCAATTTGCTGGCTAATTTATTGATGACAAATATTACGGTTAGGGTTGTAACAATCATAATTGTTGCGACTACAGATGCCCCTGTCCAATCTCCAAGGGTCATGGCTTTTTGATAAATCAAGGTAGCCAATACCGTATTGGTATTTCCTCCTAATAATTGAGGTGTTGTATAGGCGGTTAAAGCGCCTGTAAAAACAAGTACACTTCCTACAATCAATCCTGGAACACTAAGGGGAAAAACGATCTTAAAGAATGCAGTTAATTTATTGGCACCTAGGCTTTCAGCAGCCTCCAATAAATCATCCCCAATGTTTTCCATAACCCCCACCAACGAAACTACCATCAAGGGTAAAAATAAGTAAACCGTACCGATAATAATAGCAAACTCTGTATAAAGCAGCTTTATGGGCTGGCTGATCACATGTAAATTCATCAGCAGCTCATTGATAATACCGTTTTTACCTAGAATTGTCATCCATGCAAAGGAACGGACAACGGAGTTTGTTAACAATGGAAAAACAGTACAAGCAATCATAATCCCTCTGATATTTTTATTACTTCTAGAAATATAATAGGCAACTGGCATACCCAAAATCATGGAAATAATCGATGTAATCAGTGCAATTTTCAATGTTCTATTGAATATTTGTAAGTAATATGCATCGGTAAAGAAAGATACATATTTTTCAAAAGTTAAACCCTCTCCTCCAATAAACGTAGAGCCTATGGTATATATGAGTGGAATAACTAAAAATAGTATGATCATAGACAATCCAGGAACTAATAACATATACAGCCACTTCTTCTTCATGCCAATTCTCCTTTTCTCGTTTTTAAAAATCATGCCATGTATTTCCACAACATGGTAAATCCGAATATTTATCTGTATTAACATCTTAATGTTCATAATTAGTATAGCATCGCCATTCCTATGCGTCAAGAAAAAAGCCATATTAAAACCTTACTAATACCATATTTTCAAGACTATACTTATTCATCTTATATTCTCAATAATCTCAAAACACGAATATACAGAAATATTTAACGATATATCGTTCGTATTATATCAGTAATATACACAAAAGAAAAAGTCTCTTGAAGAATTTACTTCTTTAAGAGACTTTATATATTTCAATAAGTTTGCAACAAGTTTAGAAACAAAGGGAAGCGAAGGGACGGGGTCATTGCTTTCCATACTATGAAGCAAAGATATGTATCAAGCAATACCTCCGTTCCCTTGTTTTTTCAACATCTGAGTGCTATTCCTATGCTTTACCTGATCAGAGATTTTTCGATTATAAACCTTCTGTCCGTAAATCAATAAAGCGATAGAAAAAATAATAACGGCTATCGTGAAGTACTTTATGAAATTATCGCTTACCCGAAGTCTTCGTTTGTGATTCATACTTTTCCATCCCATGCATATTCCCCCTCGTATACTCATCTTTAAGGCGTGGTATGGTATTATAGGACTATAGTACTATAATCAGTCTGAAAATTCTGTCATATTTTGTAACATATTATTATTTTTTCTTATTCTCTCTCAAACAGCGTGGTTATTCGTTTTAAAAATCCTATCTTGCGTCTTAAGCCACAGTTCATAACCAGCACCTCTATTTTAATTATATCTTTTTTGTCTCTCCAAACTATAGTTTAAGATAGTTTGGCAATGCCAAATCTTGTCACCATTTGTGTCAAATATGAAAGCTAAAAACCCATAATCCCGTCAGATCTTTCAAAGTGCAAGTGTTTTGACGCTTACAGCATAATTTATTATATAATTTTTTTTTAGGTTATATATTACCCAATAGTTGTATTTTATAGTAAACTATAATTGCACTCGATTATTGGAGGTCTAAAGATGAATGCTTATCTTCAATATTAAAAATCTAAAGAATAAGAAAATATCAGAAGTGATTGAAAAGAGTATTAGACTTTATCATATGTCTAATAGAGAAATTGATATAATAAATTGTTTATTCAAAGGGTATAGTAATACAGAAATTGCAGACCAATTATTTATATCTACGGAAACGGTAAAAAAACATTTAAATAATGTTTATAAAAAATGTGCTGCTAAAAACAGAATGGATTTAATGGCTACATTACTAGACATATAAATAGTACATAGTCGTTCCATCTTAAGCAAAAGAACGGGGTTATTGCTTGCCATGCTATATCAAGCAATAACCCCGTCTCTTATTTCCTGTACAACACGTTACTTTTTATTAAGTTTATTCATTTAAATGTTTCTTTTTTCAAGTTCAGATATTTTTTTTCGTACCATCTCTTCCAAGTTCTTCTTATACTGCTCCACTGTATGGTAAATGTTTTCATCTGATGCTCCGAGAATCTGAGCTGCTAAAATTGCTGCATTCTTTGCTCCATTGATTGCAACAGTTGCCACTGGGACACCTGGAGGCATCTGAACAATTGAATACAAAGAATCCATACCATTTAAGGTACTGCTTTTAACAGGAACGCCAATGACTGGAAGAGCAGTGAGAGATGCTGCCATTCCAGGGAGATGGGCAGCTCCACCGGCGCCAGCAATAATTACCCTTATACCTCTTTCTTTTGCTTCCTTAGCATAAGTGTATAATCTATCGGGTGTTCTATGGGCTGACACAATTGTTATTTCATATGGAATCTTAAAATGCCGTAAGATCTCTGCCGCTTCTTGCATAACTGGTAAATCGGAATCACTTCCCATGATTATTCCTATTATAGGTTTCATGAATTTTCTTCCCTCCATCTCAAATTATTTAGAAATGATACGAACAAAAGCATTTGCTTTTTCCGCTCTTTCCATCGCTTTTTCTAATGTCTGTGCTACTACAGTCAGGTGTCCCATTTTTCTTTGAGGCTTTGTAACTCTTTTTCCATAGATATGGAGGCTTACTCCTTCTATTGAAAGCGCTTCATATACCCCCATCACAAGGGGGCTTCCTTCATATCCCTCCTCTCCTAAAATATTTTTCATAACCGCTGGCCTAAGGAGGTCGGTTTTTCCTAGAGGTAAACCCACTATTGCTCGAATATGATTTTCGAACTGAGACGTTATACATCCTTCTATTGTATAATGTCCTGAATTATGGGGTCTTGGTGCTACCTCATTTACAAGCACCTCACCATTCTCTGTCAAAAACATCTCTACACAAAACATACCTACATCTTCAAAAATCTCACACACCTTTTTAGCAATCTCAATAGCCTTCTCTTCATTTTCATGGGTAATCTTAGCAGGAACTGAAGTCTCAAACAAGATGCTCTCTTTATGCACATTCTCTGCTACTGGGTATACTTTTATTTCTCCATTGATCCCCCTGCAGCAGAGTACAGAGATTTCCTTTACAAAGGAGATATACTTTTCAACATAAAGAGGAACGAGATTCCCTTTTAACTCAATAAATGCTCTTTCTATATCCTCTTTACATCGAATGAGACTGTTTCCTTTTCCGTCATATCCCCCTAATGCACTCTTCAACATAAGTGGATAGCCAAATTCTTGTCCCACTTCTTCAATATTTTCTAGCCTATCCACCTTCAAAAATCTTCCTATAGGAATATTGTGTTTTTGGAGTTCCATTTTTTGATTATATTTATTTTGAATGATTTCGAGACTTTTTGCCCTTGGATAAACAACAAAGCCTTCATTCTCTAAGTGCTTTAGTGCTTCGGCTGATATATGTTCAAATTCACAGGTTAGAACGTCTACTCTCTTTGCCAACTCTTCTAAAGCCATTTTATCATCAAATTTCCCAATAATTATCTCATTGGCCAGATAGCCTGCTGGACAATCTTCATAGGGGTCAAGAACGACAGTATAAATCCCCATTTTGGATGCTTCATTTACCATCATCTTTCCCAATTGTCCTCCACCTATTATTCCAACCTTTTTTGAAATAAAGTTTTCTTTCATCATAGTCGATCCCTCTCATTATAAATTTAATTTAAAAAGCTCTTGGGTAAAAACTGCTAGGCAATTATTATCAACAATACAATAATTAAATAACTTGTTATTGAATCACTCTAATATCCTCTAGATAGATTATACCCGCATATTTTGAGTGTAAATATTTATGATATATCTTTTCAGCTACGTCCATAGCTTGTTCTTCATTCTCTATAATGATTTCTATTCTTATATTTTCACCAAACCTACTAAGCCCTCCAGACATTGACCTAATACCTCTTTTACCTTGTCCTGAAACCTCCTGATAAATCGTATAAGCTTTCATCCCTAAAGACTCTAAATAATCTATGATACGAGAACAAATGATTCTTTCGGTTATTATGATCATTTTACTTGCTTTTTTAAACATATTGGTACACCTCTTTCTATAATAATTTTGAAATTATATTTGCTATTTGATAGTAAAGGGGAATTCCTATTAAGATATTAAAGGGAAAGATAATCCCTAGACTCATGCCAAGACCCAAAGACGGATTGGCATCTGGAAACGTACTTCTCATTACTGCTGGTGCAGTTATGTAGGATGCTCCAGCAGCCAATGCTGCAAACACAGTTGCGCCTCCAGGGCTTAAGCCAATAAAAGTAGCTAATATTATTGCCATAACAGCCTGGAATGGTGGGAGGATAACTGCTAATATAAATGTAAGGGGTTTAATATCTTTTAGTTCAAATATTCTTGAACCAGCAAGTAATCCTATATCTAGCATAAAAATTGTGAAGACGCCTTTAAAAAGGTTATCATAAAATGGCATAATGCTTTTTGCTCCTTCAGCACCAGATATTAGCCCAATTAAAAAGCTTCCAAAAATTAACAATGTCGATTTAGCAGTAATAGATGTACGTAGTATATATAAAGCACCATATTCACCGTTTTCCACTTGTGCAGAGTTTTTCTTCAATCCAATACTCCCAAGAATGATCCCTGTTATTAAAGCTGATGTATCCATAAAGGGGTATAGGGCAGGTACAAATTCTTCAAAGCTAGCTCCTATTTGTTCTAAAAAAACTAAAACGGTTGTAAGTGTTACACTGCTGCATGCTCCATAATGTCCTGCTATAGAACCTGCATTTGCTGAATCAAAACCTATTTTACACATAATAAAATATACTAGCGTTGTGATTAATATACCAATAAATACTGCAGATAATGCAGGTATTATTACTCCTGCTACACCTGTTTTATTAACTGCGATCCCTCCCTTTAAACCAATTGAAATTAAAATAAATAAAGTTATGGCTTTTCCAATTGAATTAGGTATTTCTAGATCAGATTTAACTAATACAGCTATCACTCCCAATACAAAAAACAACACCGATGGAGATAGCATATTATTAAGGGCAAATTCTAAAGAAATCATTTTACTTAACACCTCTTTATAGTAGATTTTTATAATACATATCTAAGTTTTTTAATAAGAATAATTAGCTATTTCCATATAAAAATAAAAAACCGACTTTTTTCTAGTAAGATATATTATCCACATTGATCGTGGTATAACTTCTTACATTAGATAAAAGTCGGTTTATCTTCAACTTACCCATTATTTCAACTCAATTGGGCTTTTGGAGATCTCCCTCGTATTATTTTATTAGGACGTTAGTTTTCTCTTTAAATCACATGACAATTTAAAGACCATAACCCTTTCACCTGTTCTTGCACTAATATCTGTGTGAAATGTAATTACTTCTTCACCGGTTAGTTCTTTAATAATTTCACCTAATTGGTCTCGACCTGCTTCTACTAAATCAGCACGAATTTTTTTTATAGATAATAATCCTTCTCTTGTTTGGGAGAGCTTATATTCAGCAGGTGTTAAAATTCCCCTTAGAACAACGATTATCATATCTCTTAAAATATCCGTTTTCACTGTGACGGATCCTCTGCCTAGAAAATCCTTCTCCCACTGTGTTAATGCCTTGCTTATTTCTGCTTCTAATTGACCTTTTGTTATTGTTCTCCCTCCTATCACGAGTATTTCATATCATCATATATTAGACGTGACATATCGATTTGTTTCAATACTAAGCAACAAAATCCTAATCGTATTTTCATGCAGACAATGATTTATTATCCAAATGCTAATACATTTAGTAATTGTAATTATATTGATAACCTATCATAACTTCAAAAAAATTATATTTATAATAACATATATCCAATTGATTGTAAACACATTATAACATCTTTGAATTTCAAATCAATATCTTGTACTCATCCTACCATGTCTCTTGTTTAACACTTAATTTCTTATTAATCTATCAATTTTTCTTGTGTAATTAAATTTTTAATTTGGACGATATGCTGCAACTTATCATATATCATGGATGTATCACTCTATAGAATCTTTCATATCCTTCTTCGATAAACTTTACTTAATATTTTATACATCCCAATCCCAGCAATAGCGCCAGCACTGTCAATCAA
Organism: Clostridiaceae bacterium 35-E11; assembly: GCA_038396625.1. GTDB lineage: Bacteria > Bacillota > Clostridia > Peptostreptococcales > Thermotaleaceae. The sequence continues at coordinate 637,898 of CP121688.1, read as the reverse complement.
AACATCCTTCACTCCAGGACCCCTTCCAGGCACAAAGAACTGGTGCACTTCATCGGATACAGCATAAAGAATACAAATCAATAAAACCCACCTAACGCTATCAACGCCACTTCTCCTCATTGCATTTAACACCAATATCCCAAGTACTAAATAAGCAAAAAAGTGAGCATTCTTTCTGATAATATGATTCAAGCGATCTAAATCAAACTCAGCCTTCGGAGCAACCTTCTCTACTGTCTTTATCAGAATCTCTGTTACACCCTTACTCAGATTATTAGATTCTTCCCTCACTTGGGATGATAAATTGAAAATGAATACCATCCAGAGTAGGACGGCTATCCATGAAATTATTATTATTTGTTTCCTATTTTTAATCATTTATAATAAGTCCTTTTTCATTCATTTATAAAATTCTTATGTTTTATTGGGTATATAACTTTTATTGTACTTGCCCATCCACAAGCACGTGCCCTTGGTACGTTTTATTTTCATAACATATCCTATAGGACTTACTTACTTTGCTTCTCCTGCTTTAATGTAAATATTTCTTTTTCTGTTTCAATTTCCTTGTGCAATACAAATTTCAAAGTATCCTTAATATCTGAAAAGTTCTGTAATGTTTCTGTTTTAAATTCTGTTAAATCTGCGGTCTGATTATAAACACGATCTAGCTTAGTTTCTATACGGTTCACTTTTTCATCCATGCGATTGACTTTTTCATCTATGTGATTCACTTTTCCATCCATATCGTTTATTTTTTCAAGGATTTGTTTTAATAGTTGCTCCATGCTTCCATCCTCCATATCTCTCTTATTCTTTTGTAATTATATTATATCACACGTTTAAATGTAAGCGATGGAACAAATAGCATCAAATAAGAAAAAAGCACGATCTGCTGATAAACGGCAAATCGTGCCTTTTTTATCTCATTAAATTCTTCTATCATACTAAGATCACCTGAAAATCATTATCTTAATAAGTTAACAAGTTAAGTGCCTGCCACCAATGATTACTTATTTATCTTACTATATTGTTGGCACGGCTTCCAACCACGAGAACCGTCCCCTTGGTTTCATTTTACCGTCTTTAGATTACGCTTTAATTCAATAATTGTATTATCACTTTGGGCTACTTTCATTGTCAGGTTATTGACATCAAACTGCATTTTATCCATCTTTTCATCAAGCACATCTAGCTTATCGTTTATAACTTCTCTCGAATCATATAATCCCCTGATTTTGTCAGAGATTTCACTTTCTATTATAGACTCTAATTTTATGATAGATTTTCTATTTTCACTTATTTCATCCTTTAGTTCTTTTTTAGTTTGCTGAAGTTCTAAATATATCTTTTCTAGCAGATTCATCATTTCACTGTTATTACTCATTCAATTCACCCTTTCTGGGATCCTAGCTTAAGTACCATATTTATTTAGCTTTATTATATGCTAACATTCTTTACTTTTCAACGGAAAAAGAATTGAAAGATTTATTCTATAAAGTAATTGAACTATCTGGATAATATTTTTCATTCTCTGTTATTTGTTTTATTTATTTATTGAAGTTAGCCTTTTTACCTTCCCAATTCCCCACTGGCTACCCCTTTTACCCTCTTTTTTAATTTTCCACCCCATCCATTTCCTGCAGAGCACTGCGGAGTTTTGTCGAATTATAGCCTAATTTTCTTAATAGTTGAGAAGTGTCCTCGTGCTACGTGACTTGTCTTTTCAAATTTTATTCATCCTTGTTTATAATATCATTTTATATGCAACCGTACGAACCGTCCCCTTGGTTTATATTTATTTTATTATTGAAATAAATAAAGTCTCTTAAAGATTATATTCTTCAAAAGACTTTATTAACCGTCCAATATTTATTTCTATTCTTATAATTGTTCATTGTAATTGTCCATTGTAAATTTTCTTACTTTCCGCCTTTAATAACTCTGATTTCTACCTCTTGTCTTTCAACCTTATTAGTCAAATCATCTAGTTTAGTCTCAATTCTTTGATTTATTTCTGTATTCTGTTTATATCCATCAAATAATGATTCTATTTTACTATTCATTTCATTGTCTAATTTGCTATCTATTTTTAAAATTTTATTTTCTATTTTATCTAATCTGTCATTTGTTTTTGAAAAACCTGTTTGCATTTCACTATACATTTTTTCTAGTAATGCAAAAACCTTCCCATCCATTTTTCTATCCTCCGTATCGGTTTATATTAAGGATATTATATCACTTATTTATAATACCCTACAATAGATAAGAGGATTTAGCTAGATTATTATAATTTATTGTTTATAGATATGACCGCAGGAACCATCCCCTTGGTTTCAACACTTGTAAATACTTTAAAAATGATTGAATTTATTAATATCAAAATCAGCTTCTGAAGCAGCTTTCTCAACTGTTTCTACAATAGCCTCTGTTATGCCTTTACTTAATTTATTAGATTCCTCTCTAACCTACAATGACAGATTAAAAATTAATGCCATCCATAATAGGACGGCTATCCATGAAATTATCGATTTTATTTGTTTTCTATTTTTGATCATTTAAATAAGTCCTTTTAAAATTTCATTTCTGTCTATGGAATATACTGAATCGCCTTTGGTCGTACTCTTATTTGATTATTTGTAAATTCTTCTTTAGTTTAAATAAATCTTGTTCTGTTTGCTGTTCTTTATGCTTAATAAATTCCATATCATCAGATATATTTTCCATTTTTATATTGATTTCAGTTATATTTTCTGTTACTTTAGCTGTATCATCATAAACAGAGTGTAGTTTCTTTTCTATTCTGTCTTGTCCTTCTTTAAGTTCCTTTAACTCATCTAGTATTTGTTGAAGTATTTCATTCATGTAAACACCTCCAGTTTTATACAATGTTGATATATCACTTATTATAACCACTTATTTATATATAGTTAATCTCAACAGTATTATAACATATATTCCTATAATTATAATATGATATTGCTTTCGATTATTATCTGAATATTCAATCATTTGTATTTATAATTCATTGCACATATCTCCTATCTATGTAATAATAAAACTAACAAAACATTTGTTCGGAGGTGCTTTTATGCCTAGAGCTGCAAGAAAGAAAAACCCTGAAACCACCCATCACATTATGTGCAGAAGTATCAGTGAAGTACCGCTCTTTAGAAACGACCAAGACAAAGTAAAGTATCTTAAACTTCTCTCCATCTACTGTGAGAAATTCAAATCCCAAGTCCTAGCCTATTGCCTCATGGATACCCATCTTCATATCCAACTTGATCCCTTAGGCTGTGACATCTCAAAGTTCATGCATGGTCTAAATCTTTGCTATGCTCAATACTACAACCGAAAATACAAGCGTCATGGTCATTTATTCCAAGGAAGATTCGCAAGCAAAGTCATTGATAAAGACAACTATAACCTAACAGTTTCTGCCTACATCCATAACAACCCCAAGGATTTGCCTAAGTTTAAAGATGCTGTGCATACATACTACTTCTCTTCCTATGGAATATACTTAGGCTACTATGACGATGACTTCGGACTCATTGATCAAAGCTTTATCCTATCCTATTTCTCTAAAAATAGGAAAACCGCTCGAATGAAATATGCTGAGTTCGTCACAAACTACAACAAAGTCAATCAAAAGGAAGACCTACAAGAACTAATCAACACCCTCACTAAATCCTATGAATATCGTAGTGACCGCTTCCATCTTGCAAGAGATAATTCTCCAGAAGAAGTGGTATCTACTGTTTCTCAACTGCTACACATTGATACCCCACATCTGGTAAAGATCAAGTACAATCACCATGTATCAGACTTTAGAGCCATATCTGCATTTTTCTTACGCTGTCTATGCGACTACACCTACAAAGATATATGTAAAGTCATTGGAAACGTATGTATCTCCGAGGTGGCCAAACTCTGCCAAAGGGGTTATCAACTACTTAAAAATGACTCTCGTTATCAACATCTACTTTCTACCGTACTAAGAAGCATGAGAGCCGCATAAGCAACTCTTATCTATGCCCTTCTTACCTCAGCGATGATCTCATCACATAATCACCGCTTTTTTGTCATTCCCTTCTTTCCCTTCAACCAAACTTTTCTACTTAAAACTCTAACTATCCGCCCACAGCTACGCCCTTCCTTCTCTTCTTCTATCTCTTGACCCACTCAATTTCCTGCGGAACACTGCGGAGCTTTGTCGAATTTTAGTCCATTTTTCCCATTAGTGTAGAAATGTCCCCGTGCTACAAATAGCACGAAAAAAGACCATGACTAGCAGCTGAAAAACTGCCAATCATGGTCTTCTTATTATGTTTCTTTGAGGTTGACTATCGTTCTCATTACTCACTCGTGTTCAACTCTATGATACACCGCCACTTGATTAACTCAATCCCCCTAGCTATCATGCTTAGTCAATCTAAACATGGCAAAACCCAAATAGCTGAATATAGCAATTAACTCACTAACAAACAATATTAGTAGCGTCATTCTAGTTGCCGTGTCATCATAATGATTTAATGGGTATGGCAATAGGAAGCTAGGTATTATTATTCCAACGACACAAGCATAAATTAGCACTGCTAATCCACCCCATAGTCCAGAGATCTTCCCGTAACCATTTAGCATATCATCTTCTGCGCTTCTTAAAGCTTTTAAAACCTTTATATCATCTTCTAAGGCCTTCACTTTGCTTACATTTGCCTTATACTCTTGTGATGAAAGTATTGGTTTAAAATTATTGAAATCACTAACAGAACTTATTAAATTTGAATATGGGAAACTTGATTGTTGCTGTGGGATATGGCTTAGAACCAAATCATATATTAGTTCATGCCAGCTCCTATCTTCGCTAATCTTGATTTCATTATCACGAGTAAACTCATTAAAATCTGATGGAAGCGAATAACTGTCATCTGTTGATTGTATTTTCTTTACAATAAATTCAAAAATTTCGGCTACTCTAGCTAGCGCTGAGTCAATGACATTCCGTTCCAATTTGATAGTATGATCTTCTTCCAAGATGTCTTCAACAGTTTTATTATTGAAAAGTATATCTTCTGCATATTCTCGAACAAAATCATCAACATCTTCATCTTGGACTACTTGTTTTGCTGATTCATACAAAGTATTCTTTATGTCTAATTCTTTGTCTATTTCTTTAATTTTCTTCAATATTCCATTTTTTTCACCGGATAGTGTAATTACTCTACTTACTAAGAATCCACCGATAATAGCTACAAGAGCTGCTGTTGAACTTATTATTGTTGATATTAGTCCATTCAAATCCAATCATATCACCCACCTTCAACACAATCTACTCATCTTCTCCTCGATGCTCCACGTTCATAGCATCAACCCAATCTTCCTCGACATACACCATCCCATTCCGACCTTCCACCTTCCGGTTTGGACCAGCCTTATACAGCTTGCAACTTAGTGGACCATAACAGAATGTCTCAAATCTATATTTCTTCCTGCCTCTCGGATTCCAGTTATCAATAATTATCTCAGCAGGCATTCTACAGCCCCACATGCAGCTGCTACACTTCGTATCATATGTCCTGGCTGCCAGTCTACGGTGTCCTCTTTCTCTGTAAACTTCCAGCTCCGGCGGCACAAGTTCCCAGGGAGATGATGTGTTAGAGATGGTACCTCTGGTGATGAGTTTGAGTTTTGACACTTTGTAATACTCCGTAGGCTCAGTGTCAGGATCTGGTACTTGAACGCACTCTCCGGAGATAACGTCATTTACTTTAAATTGATGCTTGGCATGAGCTGCTTTCCCGATGCCGACGGAGAAGGTGGTGTTTTGTTCGTTTATCTCTCCGTCTAAGGTGATTGCATAACCAAGATATGTATGGGAGGCTTCGTCGAAGGCCCTGGTTAGACGTATGCGTGGTTGGATTGAAATTATTCTACCTTTGAAAGTTGATTTTGTGTCCATGACTAGAGGCCTCCTTATAGGTGAGTTTAGTAAATTATTTCAATATTTGTCCTAAAATCATTCTATAATACGCTTTTAACATTATACGTTCCGTATCACCTATATAACTATTGTGTGCAATTCTATTTCTAGCGTCAGCAATTTCATTTATCTTAGGAATAATAAATTCCTGATCAGGAAAGTAACCTTTAAAATCCGTCCAGTTTTCTTTGATTATATCTCCTAGCTCAATGAAATCAAGATAATACATGTCTGAATTGCTATTAAAACTTAACCACTGTTTTGCAGCAGCATCTTTCTTTCTAGATTCAATTTTACTAGATATTCTTTTTGTCAATTTAATTGAATCAAAATAATTCTCTCCATGAATTTGGATACAGACTTTTTCGACAAATTGGCGCAATGAATTTTCAATGGCATACATATAAATATACGCTTCAGACATCTCAAAACCTTTATTCATTAAGTCACTAGAAAGAATCTCGGTTATTTTCTTTGATTGACTCTTAGAAGTCTTAACAAGATCTTCGACTAAGTCAGCTTCATTATCATAGTCAATAGAATAATCTGGAAAGAATTCTACATCTTTAAGATCATATCCGACATTAGCTGGTAAAACACTATTGCAAATAGCAAAGATAATATCTTTATTATTCTTTTCGCAAAGAATATCAATGTTATTAGGATTTACATATATCTCAATGTAAACAGCATAAGCGTTCCATCTTCCACCACCTACATTATTCGAATAAATACCAGTATTATTCAATGATACTTTGGAATCTTTAAGTAGGTGAGCAACTTGATGCGCATCTTTCCTCTTTAACTCAGTTATTATTATTTCCGCGAATTTATTCTCATTAAATGGTAAACTATAAGTATAATCAAACATTTAATTCCCTCTTTCTTCCTTATTCAAACTATACGCCTAAATATCTATACAACACATAAACTATTTCTGACCAGTACATATTGATACAATTTTCCGACAACTCTACCTAAAGCAAAACGGACACAGTTCCTTATTCATCTATGCCCGTCCATGATGTCTATTCTCTCCCTGCAGCAACCTCTGCCAAAGATCCTACTTCCTTCTCAACAACCTTCACTAAATATGATAAGAATTCGTCTCTCAAATTACTTCTTCTAAGGCTAGTTGGTTCACTGGATATCAATGCTTTGCTTCGGTTAGAAAAAACCTCCCACGTAAGCTCCTAATATTAATATTATTAAAGTTCCAATTAAACTTGCAAGCCAATTATCTTGAATTAATTGAAAAATCCCTTGTGGTGATAGTCCATATATATCCTTAAGCTTTGCATTGGTCTTAAGTTCATCATTTAAAACTCTTTCAATAATAGAATGAAGAACATCAACTTTCCTAAGCGTTGATTGATGCAGCTTAACAAACTCTTTTTTCTCGAAGCATTCTGCTTCTTCTTTACCAGTTAAATAGTTTTGTTTAGTAATATGGTTTTCTTCTATTAATTTCTCTAACCGAGGATGGCTGACGTATTTTGGACCGTACATATCAATTAATTTTCGTGCCAAGTCAAACTTGTTGCTATTATTTATTGAAATGGGTTCACCACCAAGAACACTATATCTATATTCAATAGCTTCAAATCCATAGTTAATATCTCTCATGTTCCAATGAACCCAGTAATATTCTTTATGAAGCTTAACAAATTCAAAATATTCATCTAACATTTTTCTCTCAATTGCATCGTACTTTTCTTGTATCTCTTCAAATGGAATTTTATCTTTCTCTGCAATTTTATGAATAGAAAATGATTTCGTTTGAGCGGTTTTATAATATCTAACTGCTATCGACGTGATTCTAGGAGTTCTTCCTTCAGGAATATCATAAAAACTCTCACAAGAATAATGAATTATTAACAGGTTTCCTGAACTGCTACATAAATTTTCTAATTCATTTAATGCTTCTCTTCTTTTCTTAATTCTGTGTTTGATATTCATGAAAGAAATCCTCCCCTCTTTCACAGCAATTGTTACTATATATTATTCCGCTCAAACTTCCATACATCTCTGACCATTTCGTCAATCCCGCGTTCAGCCTTCCAGCCTAGTTCCTTCTCAGCTTTACTTGCATCCGCATAGCAGGTCGCTATATCGCCTGGACGTCTTCCTACGATTTCATAAGGAACATTGATGTCATTAACCTTCATAAAGGCATTAACAAGTTCTAAAACAGAAGTACCTCTGCCGGTTCCAAGGTTATAGATATTAACACCATCTTTAAAATTTCCAATGGCCTTAACATGACCTTTCGCAAGATCAACCACATGGATATAATCACGAACGCCTGTCCCATCTATTGTATCATAGTCACTTCCGAACACACTCAGTTTGGGAAGTTGACCCTTAGCCACTTTGGTTACAAAAGGCATCAGATTGTTAGGAATACCATTAGGATCTTCTCCAATCAATCCACTCTCATGGGCACCCACTGGATTGAAGTATCTGAGTAAACTTACCGCAAATCCATCATTAGCCTTAGCTGTATCAGTCAAAATCCGCTCACTCATTGCCTTAGTCTCACCATATGGATTGGTGGTCTTCTTCAGATCCATATCTTCTTTAAGTGGTGATGGCTGATCACCATACACTGTTGCAGATGAGCTGAAGACGAACTTATTTACACCATACTTCACACACATCTTGCTAAGCACCATAGTAGAAACAAGATTATTATAATAATACTCAAGTGGCTTGGTGACAGACTCTCCTACCGCTTTAAGACCAGCGAAGTGAATCACACCATCGATTTTATGGTTACTAAAGATTTCTTCTACCTTTACTTCATCAGTCACATCGATTTGATAGAAAGTTGGCTTGATGCCTGTTATGGTAGATAGCTTGTCTAGCACTTCAATCTTTGAGTTAATAAGATTATCGGCGATGATTACTGTATGGTTATTTTTTATTAGTTCTATTGTTGTATGGCTGCCGATAAAACCTAGGCCTCCAGTTACTAATATGTTCATTGGTTGTGGTCACCTCGCTTTCATAAGAGGACTTTATTTATTCAAACATATCATATTTAAGAATAGTATCCTCTTGAATATCAGTTCTTGCAGTTTTTCCAATAAGAGTATCAATTTCTGTAGGTGATATACCAGTTCCAGGTCTTTTGAATGTAAGCATTTCTTTAGTAATTTTTTCTCCAGCTTTGATATCTATATTTGAAACTAAAGATCTTCTTGCATTTTTTCTTGAAGCAGCCTCAGATTCCAGGTGTTTGATTTTATAAGATCCACGTATTGACCTTATAAACTCTACACCTTCTACAATTTTTCTAGCATCTTCAGGATCCATAGCATGATAATGATCGTTTCCTGGAAGAGTCTTATCTAATGTAAAGTGTTTTTCAACTACTAAGGCTCCCAAGTTGTACGCTGTTTTTACAACATCAACATGATAATCTGGTTTTGTATGATCAGAATATCCTATGATTAACTCTGGATATTTTTCTTTTAAGGTAACAATCCTATTTAGATTTGCATGCTCGAATGGTGTTGGGTACTCCAATACACAATGAAGTAACACAATTGGTTGGTCATTATTAGCTTTAATCACTTCAAGTGTTCTATCAATTTCATCTTCATCTGAAGCACCAATCGACAATAATATCGATTTGCCTTTTTTAGCTTGATGTTCAACAAAAGGTAGATTCGTTAGATCAGAAGATGAAATCTTATAAACATCCATTAGATCATATAAGTAATCTGCAGATTCAATATCAAATGCAGTGGATAGAAATTCAATATCTAACTCATTACAGTACTCTGCTAACTCTTTATACTCATTAAAGGAAAAGCTATCAAATTTCTTGAATAGTTCAAACTGAGATGTTGTTGCCTCTTCATTTGTATCCCAATAAGATGGTGAATTTTTTGCAGCTAGAGTATTAGCTTTATATGTCTGAAATTTTACAGCGTGGATGCCTGCATTTTTAGCTTCCTTTACCATCAATTTCGCAGCTTCCATTGGCGATATCCCATTTTTCTTTGCAATGTCATAATAGTTCACACCAATTTCAGCAATTAAGATAAATTCTCCAGCCAGTGCACGTTCAATAATTTTACTTTTCATTCTAAAACCTCCATTAATTGTTGCGATCTAGGATTATATTTTTAACTCTATCAATGCCTTTCTTAAGGTCTTTCTTTTTCATTTGATCCTTCATTTGTTTTCTGATTTGTGGACTATTAATTAGCCATAAAAGTGTTTGTTTAACTGTATCATCTTCTACTTCTGAACCTAGACCAAGATTAATAAATCCATTCTGTAAATAGCCAAATTCATGGTGCTGTTCTCTTTTATTTTGAGCCATTAAAATTGTTGGAACGCCCATCGACGCTAACTCTAACATTGTCCTACCTTGAGACGAGATTGCAATGTCCGCTTTACCCATGTACTCCGTCATAAGTTTTACATCTTGGATGAAATCAACATTTAAGTTGTGTAACTTTGATTTCTCTATTAGCTCATTTGCCCTTTTATAACCCATTCCAAGAATAAAAGTATAATGGATTTTACCATTATCAATCTTTTGTATTACGTCTAATAATCTTCTAGTCAGATTGCAAGGATCTGTTCCTCCGAATATCACTAAAACTTCTTCCACACACTCTCTAAACTCCGATGGTTTAGCGAGTAAGAATTCATCTCTGATGCAATAAAACTCGCTCCCCCAATAGTGATTATTAAGTTCGTTTTTCTTTTCATACAAATCATTAATAACAGCATCAGCCAGTCTAGCGCCTTGTCCCAAGTCTTCAAAATTGACAACTCTAACACCTGTAGTCTTACATGTATGCACATACTCTTCGTCTGTATCTAGCATATCATTCACTAGAATGTCACACTTGAAGTCTTTGATTAAACTCACAATGTCATTATCGCTTTGAATAACTGAATATGGAAAATGACTCTCTTCAATTTTCTTAATACCTAAATCTGATTTCTCAGATAGTACAAACGTAATATTATGATCTATGAGATTATATGCGAGTAGTAATCCCCTATAGATGTGACCAAGCCCAATTTCAGAATAACCTTCTACTCTAATTATAATATTCTTCTTTGAGAGTTCCTTTTCAGCTATCCACCAGTCTTGAGGTGTATCTATGTCAATTGCCTCATTCTCAGAAATTTCATAAACCGATACATTTGGTCCAAATCTGCTGTGTTCTTTAACAAACTCTCGTTTTGAAATAAAGAATGCGCCTGTTTCCATCAAATTTTTGGGTAAATATTGCCTATTTAAACGTTTTTCATAAGCAGGAACTATTCTTCCTTCTTTTTCAGTCCATGAAAGATGTGGCTTATTAATGCCACTAAGGACTGTATCGAAATCATTATTTATGAAATACTCTATTGCAGCATCTAACGTCTCTCTTTTAAGTAGTGGGGATGTGGGTTGCATTGTAATGACAATATCATATCTAGCATTTTTATCTTTTTCCATTTCATTCATTGCATGAAAGATTACAGGATCTAATGTGACACTATCAGTAGCCAAAGCTTCTGGTCGTATAATGACTCTTGCTCCATAAGAATATGATATCCTCGCAATTTCATCATCATCTGTTGAAACAACAACATCAAGGTCGTGATGGCTATTTAGTGCATTTTCTATACTATAACCAATTAATGGTTTATCCACCATAATACGAACATTTTTTCGCGGTATTCCTTTTGATCCCCCACGTGCAGGGATTATCACCAAAGCTCTCAATAAGATAACCTCCATATTCCTTTTTACTTATTATTTAGAACTGTCATATTTATTCAATTAATGGAACTTCTTCATTTTTTTTAGTTTGTTGTAGTGGTCAATGTCTCTATATTTAAACACCTTGGCGGGATGACCTCCAGCTATTGCGTATGGAGGAATATCTGAGACAACAACACTACCTGCCTGGATGATTGCTCCCTCTCCGATCGTAATACCACCTAAAATAATAACCCTGTTACCAATCCAGACATTATCATCTATAGTTATTTTTTTAATAATTGATGTGTTATCATATGGAATCGCATTTCCATTGTCGTAATTATGAAATTCAGTAATGAAAATACAATCCTCTCCTGAGTGAAAATTGTCCCCAATCCTTACTTCACCCAGTCCTGTTATTTTCAATCCGTTAAAGTTAACATTTACGCCTAAGTGAGTATTCTGTGTAACTAATGACTTTTTATTTACTTTTAATCTACTGCCAACAGATTTCACTTTTCTTTTGACTAACCAGCTATAATAAAAGCTTATCATTAATTTTATAATTCTTTTAATCGATTGAATCATGTTTGTTTTCTCCTTAAGTTAGAAATCAGTGAAATGATTGAATTCTTGTACTTATAAATAATTACGAATAAGTATATCGCCAGTATTAAATATCTAATCAATATTGATGTATAAAAAAACTCAATGAAAAGAGTGATTCCGATTATACTCACAATCCAACTAAATAAAAATGGTTTATTGAATAGATCTCTCGAATCAAACTTTTTAGATAAATTATAATGTAATATTAACATTATAAAATACCCTATAAGTGTTGTGTAGGCTGCTGCTATATAACCATATTTGGGTATGAATATACTATTTAATAGAACATTTAAAGCTGCCGCTGCAATGGTTGCATATGCTATATATTTAGTCTTTTTCAGATAGAATTCTATATTTACGTACAAACTGTAAACAAATTGGAAAAATATAGCTAGGAGAACAGGGGGTATAACCCACATCGATTCCCAATATTCTTTTGGTCCAAATACTTTGATTGCCTCAGGTCCTACTATAAGAGCTCCCATGTATAATGTAGAGAAAACTACAATATAAGGTTTAACATATCTTCTAATGTCTTCAATAGAATCTTCTTTCATTTTAGTGTAAAACCAAGGAACCCAAGCCGAATTAAGCGAAGTCCAGGCTATACCTAAGATTGATGAGTAATTATATGCAAGACTATATAACCCTGCTTTTGAAGCACCATCAAATTTATTTATCATTACTCTGTCAAAGCTGCTTAGCAAACTACCGGACAAATGATGAGGTATTAATGGTAATGCAATCAAAAGAGCATATTTCCAAAATTCTTTGTTGAAAAAACATCGCCCTTTCTTGAAAATGTATATAAAAATAAATACCGATATAATTATTCTGGGCAAAGCATTTCCTATAATTTTCCCGTAATATAAATCGCTTTCCTGAAATGTAATCAGCAAAATCGATAGAATTGGTGATAATATCGAAACAATAGCTGATAAAATAACAAATTCTCTATATCGAAAATAAGCCCTATGCTTTGTTTGCAAGATCGTGAATGCATTTGTAAATAACACCTCTAAAAACATTATGTCAATTAATAATGAAGGTATTGCCATAAACGAAACTATTATATCGGAAAATATTTTTACAAAAATATAAAGTATAGCTAATGCTAATGTTGAAAGTGATAATACTGAAGATATAAAAGAATTCATATCATTATCATCAATATCATGCCTCGCTATTTGAATGCATGATACAACATCTAGAGTTCCTACTATTGTAAGTATACTTAGCCAAGATGTATAAGTATTTGAAATTCCAAAAGCATCGGGATTTAGTAACCTAGTAAAAATTGGTGTAGTAATTATAGCGATTCCCTTTAATAAGAAATTGCTTATTATGTACCAGCTCCCAGCCTTAAGTGCAATTTTATTAGTTTCATTTCTCTCCATTTAATCCCTCATTCAGCTAAGCGTGTATTTTCTTATTATTTACAGAATCCGATAGATAACCAACCCTTAATCTTCATGACTTCATAATAGAATCTAAATTCTCTAAAATAGTAACTGTGGAATCTAACTTCCAAAATTCAGATCTGTTTCCAGTATATAAATCGTCTAAAGACAATTTTTCTATTAATTCACAAGGACTATTAATTAATGTAGCATATTGACTTTTTATCAAATCATGCATATATTCTATTCCATATGAATCTACTAAAAAAGTCTTTAAGTTAAATGCAAGGCCTTCAAAAATCGCAGTAGAATATACTCCAATTTGAATGTCACTAATTCGAAAAAACTCGTATATAGATCTATCATTATCGTCAATTATTTCAATTTGATCTTCTATAGCTACTAACCATGGATACCTTTCTCTCCATGTACTAAATTCACTATTATGCAATTTATAAATAATTTTATAATCTGTCGATCCTTTAATTCTATCTATGAACTCACATGCAAATTTGCTTAATAATTCTCCAATTGTTAATTGAGATATAAAAAGAATGGTTTTCTTGCTTCTACCAACTTTTTCTTTTGATTTATGTTCGATTTCTATAATTTTATTATCAATGTAAGGAAAGCCAGTTACGATAAGGTTATCCTCAGATTGCGGCAATTTCGTGTTTGCCTTCCAATAATCCGAAAACAAAAACATTTTATTGGGCAAATAAGGAAGTCTTACCTTTTCGCTATAATTATAAGCTGCATGGTACTTTCCCATAGTCCCGTGTTGTAATTCAATCGTAGTAATTTTTAAATCATTAGCTATTTCATTTACTATCATATTGGATAAACTATAGTATACAACCTCTATTATACATTTAGGTTTAAACCTGGTTATTAATTTTTCTATGAGTATCCTCTGAATTAACCATCTTTTATAAAGCGTTTGAATAAAGGTCAATATCTTATTTTCATCTATTGAAATACCAAAGACATCGTCAAGATCCTTAATAATTTTTTTTATCTCAATATTAATAAGTTCGATTACCTCTTTCTTTCTTATTAGTTTTGCTCCTACATACCCTACAATATCAATTAAATCAAGATATCTTACATTATTGTTTAAATTCTTATAATGTTTACCTTCAAATGCACTTTCAAAAACGATATATTCCGAATCCTCTAAGTTGCGAATTATTGGATCTGTATAAATACACTCGAAATATTCTCCATTCTTAATTTTTCTATTGTGTGGAAGAACTAATAAATCAATATTCTTATTTCCTACAAATGGATTATGACGGAATATATTTAAAAAAAGTGATTTAAATAAATCTCTCTTACTCACCATTTTTCTATGATCTTGTAAATTTTCTTTCTTATTTAATATTTCACTGTATAAAGTAAATCGCAAATAACCCCAAAAATAAAAGCCATTTATATTCTTGTTTAATAGTTCTTTGCGTTTTTCATATTCTAAAAATTTATCTATGTAATGCATAAAGTTACTCCTTTTCTAACTATAATACCTGTTTATCAAATTTATACTTAATACTGTTGGAATAAATTCTTTAAAGGATAAATCTAAAGATAACATAATTATTAATATTATTATTAACGTAAGATTTGAAAACTTATTTTTTCTATATGTTTTCAATTTGAATATGCTTACAAAATAGCTAGTAATCAATATAAATCCTACTATTCCAACATAGAAAATTATTTGTAAATAGGTGTTATGCGCACTATAGCTAATACCTTGCTGAAAAATTGCTTCAGTGCTAAAACCATGCCCAAATAAAAAGTTCATGGCGCTACTAGTTATGAAGCTAATATATGTTACTTGCATCCCATATCTATTAGTCGTTAAATCATCTAGTGTATTTATATTACTTACTCTGTAAAACATAAGACTTACATTGTCTTTAAAAGTATCATTTAACATCAACAAAATAAGTATAATTGGTATTAATAAAACAATTTTTTTTAAATAACCGAGTAATTTAATTGGGCTATTTGTATAGTATAATGTAACAATCAGAAGTAAAACCAAACCAAATAAAAATGTTTTTGAAAGTGTCGAAAATCCAATAATAACCAGGATCAAAGATGATAGTTTATAGAAAAATGATTTTTCTTTCAAAACGAACATAATACATATACTTAAAGTAATTAGCAATATTACAGAAAAAAAATTAGGATCATATTCCAAACCAGAAAATCTTCTTACATTATTAATGTACGCATCTTTCCACAAAACTTGCATATTAGGGATCCGATACAATATTATTGCAGAAAACACTGAATTAATGACTCCAAAGACGTAAGCAAAATTTATTTGTCTGTAGTTGTTGAAATTTTCCAAGTTGCTAGAAACTACTAATAGTAATAATAAGCTTATTTGAAATTGAATATAATCAATGCCTATACCTACACTGATAGTAACCAAAATTGAATATACTAGAAAACCTATGTACGTTATTAAACTCGAAACTTTTAATTTAAAATTTCTCAAAAATATTAATTTCATTAAAAAAATTAGCATGAAATATGAAACAAAGCTAGTTGAACTTAATGATATTTTAAATATCGGTGTAAAAGCTGTTAAATATGCAATTAGAGAAAAACTTCTATTAACTTCAGAAAAAATCAATATTACAGCTGCTAAGAGTATTACTCCAATTCTAATACCTGTATTATTAAATACATATGAAATTGTTAATGCGAAAAAAATAATAGTATATAAACTCAATGTCTTTAAATCAAAATCATTGCAATCAGTATTTTTAATTTTTCTCTTAATATTAATCATAGCAAATCTCCTCGCTATAATAGCGTTATATATTTCTTGTTAATGACTACGCTATGTTATTCATTAACCTCTAAAATATCAGCTATTCTCTTACTAGCAAAACCATCTCCATATGGATTACTAGCTTTGCTCATCTTGTCGTACTCATTCTGATCTTCTAAAAGTTGCTTAAATGTTTTATAAATAACCTCTTCATCCGTTCCAACTAACTTAAGAGTTCCAGCAGCAATACCTTCTGGTCTTTCTGTAGTATCTCTCATAACAAGAACCGGTTTACCCAAACTTGGTGCTTCTTCCTGAATTCCACCACTATCGGTTAAAATCAAATGAGATCTGGATAAGAAATTATGGAAATCTAATACTTCAAGTGGTTCAATAATTCGAATTCTATCTGTATCGCCAAGTATTTCTTGAGCAGCTTCTCTTACAACTGGATTCATGTGAATCGGATAAATCGCCTTTATATCTGACTTTTCATCAATAATTCGTTTAATGGCTCTAAACATATTTCTCATTGGTTCACCAAGATTCTCTCTCCTATGAGCTGTTATCATAATTAATCTACTATCTGCAGCCCACTCTAAGTGTTCATGATTGTAATCATCACGAACTGTTGTCTTAAGTGCATCAATTGCTGTATTACCAGTCACATAGATTGTAGAAGGATTCTTACCTTCTTTAAGTAGATTTTCTTTTGACATCTCTGTTGGCGCAAAATTATAATTTGAAACAATGCCCACAGCCTGCCTATTAAATTCTTCTGGGTACGGTGAATAAATGTTGTAAGTACGTAGTCCAGCTTCCACATGACCTACAGGAATCTGTAAATAAAAGCAGGCTAATGCAGTTACGAAAGTTGTAGATGTATCTCCATGGACTAAAACAACATCTGGTTTAACCTCTTCAAGAACCGCTTTCATTTTCTCGAGAATATTAATTGTAACATCAAAAAGTGTCTGCTTTGCCTTCATAATAGATAGATCGTAGTCAGGTACAACATCAAAAGCTGTTAGCACTTGATCTAGCATTTCTCTATGTTGTCCAGTAACACAAACAACTGTATTTATTTTATCTCTTGTCTTTAATTCTTTAACTAATGGGCACATTTTTATTGCTTCTGGTCTTGTACCAAAAACCACCATAACTTTTTTCATTTAATCAAATCCTATCTTATAGTTTGTAAACGCCGTCAAAGTTGCATATATTTTTAGTATCAAGAATCAACTTATCTTTCACTAGATCAAGGTTATTCTTAATGTGATCATGTGCTGTAATTATAACCAGAATCTCAATTTCATTTAAGAAATCCTCAAAATTCATGAACTGATGATCTACGAGTCTTTCTTTGATAAATGGATCATATAATTTTACACCAAAAGCCAAATGCTCATCCATTCTTTCGAGAAGCTGGAGCGTTGGACTTTCTCTTGTATCATCAACATTCTCTTTGTAAGCAAGACCATAAATACCAATCTTTGAGATATCAGTAATGTTATGCTCTCTCATAATGTCTCTAATTCTTCCAAGCACGTGAGAAGGCATTGAATCATTGATCTTTCTTGCTGTCAAGATTAAATTTGTGAGATCAGGATAGTCTCCAACTAAGAACCAAGGATCTACAGAAATACAATGCCCACCTACTCCAGGCCCAGGTTGAAGAATATTTACTCTCGGGTGCTTGTTAGCAATTCTTATGATCTCATAGACGTCCATATTGTCCTCTCTGCAAATCTTAGCTAATTCATTTGCAAAAGCAATATTGACATCTCGATAAGTGTTCTCAACAACTTTAGACATCTCTGCTGATCTAATATCTGTTACAACAATCTCTGATTTACAGAAACTTGAATATAACTCTTTAACTCTTTCTCCTATTGTTGGATCATCTGCCCCAACTGTTCTTGAATTGTACTCAAGTTCATAGATCATGTTTCCTGGAATA
Organism: Clostridiaceae bacterium 35-E11; assembly: GCA_038396625.1. Classification (GTDB taxonomy): domain Bacteria; phylum Bacillota; class Clostridia; order Peptostreptococcales; family Thermotaleaceae. The sequence goes on along the minus strand of CP121688.1, from coordinate 619,430 downwards.
ATTCTCTCTGGCGCGTGGACAAGATGTACATCTTTACCAATAGCAAATCCTCTTCTTTCAATTTCAGGTCTTACATATTTGTCAATAGAACCTGGTGAAATTGTTGATTCAATTATAACAACAGCACCTTCTTCGCAAACATCTAGGACTCTGTTAACTGCTGCTATCACATACTTAGGATCCAATTTCTTACTTGAATTTATATAAGGTGTAGGAACTGCTACTATATAAGTATCAGTTTTTTGATACTCTGTTGTGAATTTGATGCCACTTTCTCTCGCAGCATTAAACAATTCTTCTAACCCTTTTTCTTCAAAAGTTAGCTTTCCTTTTGAGAGAGTGTTTACTAATTTTTCGTTTAAATCCGTCCCAACAACTTTTACTCCACTTTTAGCAAACATTAATGCTGTAGGGAGTCCTATGTAACCTAATCCAATAACATTAATCATGTCTTTCCTCCTAATTTATCCATATCTAATATTAAAAATAATAATTAGCTACAACTCTTCGTATACAGAAATAATTCTGGCGCGCATCTCTTCCCATGAAAATTTTTTATAAGCATTCTTTGCATTTCTTTTCATTTTTTCAAGCTCGTTAGGATTATTCACAATATAATTTATTGCATATGATAATGCTTCTTCTGTAAACTCAATCACTAATCCCATATTTTCATTTCTAACGATTTCATCAATTCCTGTATTATTAACCACTATGATTGCTTTTCCTAGCATCATTGCTTCATAAATTTTGTTTGGTGCTGAGTATTTATGATTAGGAACGGAAGGATCATATATCATCAACATTAAATCCGAATGGCTATATAATAACATTGCTGAATTATACTCAATTCTTCCGTAATATTTAATATGTGGGCATGCTTTACTAATTTCATTTACATAAGAAGCTAAATCCCCATAGCCAGCAATGTTTAAAAACACATCATCTTTACTCTTTATTGCGTTCAAAATTTCTTTTGTAAAGTGAATTTTTGATAAGCCACCCACATATCCAATGGAAACCTTTTTAGTTTTCATTAAATCTAATGGCATTTCAATTTTCGAATTAACTAAATCTAAATTTGAAATCGGTACGTTGTGAATTATACTTAGCCTTTTGGGTTTGCTCCCCTTTATTTGTTCAACTCTTTTTTCGGTACAAATAATTACTGAATCAGCTTTTTCGATAAGACAATATTCCAATTTCTTGACTATATTTTTTAATTTATTAGGAATTCCAGGCCTACTGTCTACATAAAAATCAGCAATGTGGTATACAACTTTCTTTTTAAAAATCTTTGAAAATAGTATGCTAGCTAATCCGCAGTCTAAATCAAAAGCATGTATAATATCGATATCTTTCCTTTTTATTAGCAATGTGATAAATAAATACATCTCATAGGTTAACAACTGAATTATATTTTTTAAGCCTTTCCCCATTTCACTTTTTATGTGAATTTCATAATTGTCAAACTCATTTTTGTTTAATGTAAACTTATTTCTACTATATATTCCCTTCCTAGAATAAGAAGTTTTAGATTCCCTAACTCTAGAAATTATTGATAGGTCAAAGTTTGAATGTAACGCCTCAATTATCCTTATCATATTTGCATTTGAATAAACTTCAGCATTTCTTATTATATAAACATTCATTTTCGGCAAACTCCAATCAATTAATTATATCTTTCTTAATCTCAATAATTTTTTCGTAAAAAGAACTAAATATTTTTGTTCTATTTCCATATTCCTCAATATATCTTTTCCCGTTTTCACTCATATTTTTTCGAACTTCTTCATTCAATATTAGATCGTGTATCTTTATTATGCTTTCATCTTTATTAGTAAAATCTATGTACACTCCAGCTTCAAATTCTTCAATTATTGATTGAAACTCTCCCCAAATACCACTAATAATCGGTTTGCCTAAAGCCATATATTGAAATAATTTATTAGGTCTAACAAGCTTAAAGCTTTCTATTTTCATTAGATTAGTTAGACAAATATCTGCATGAATCAAATAATCCGCAACCATATTACCAGGAACTGGAGGTTCGAAATATACATTGTTCAATTTCAGACTTTTAGCGTGATTGATTAGGTTTGTTTTTTGATCGCCATCTCCAATAAATATAAATGAAATCTTTCTACCATCAATATTATTACCATATCTATCATTGTAGTGTTTTACTGTATTTAGGACAGACGTAAGATCATTAGCTCTCCCGTGAACACCTAGATAAATTATTTTAAAGTCATCTTTCCACTCTTTATCTTTTATCAGGTCAATTTTTATTTTTTTATTAAAATAATCCTCTGTGTTAACCCCCAAAGGAGAAATCCACATTTTCTTATCTTTTTCTTCCTTAACTATATTTCTAACATAGTCCAACATTCCTTCTGATACTGCTGCAATGCCATCTGATTTATTATACAAGTAGTTGGCACTGAAATTCATGTATTTAATTGCAATACTGTTGTTCATACCCATGTCTTCTAGGAATAAAGGCCAAAGATCTTCAACATCTGTGATTAATTTAATTCCTTTAATTTTGGTCGCTAATACATTAAAAATCGATATTGGCGGAACAGTTATGATTATACAATCGATATCTTTAGTAAATAAAATTTTAAATGCAGTGATTATATCAAACACGGTGATATTAAGTTGTCTTAGAACTGAGCTTTTTCTATATGGTGTGCTTTTAATCTTCACCACTGAATGCTTACCATTCTTTTCAATATGCTGAACTTTTAAACCTTTCAGGTTTGAATCCATTTTTCCAACATAGTGACTATATCCACAGATCCAAAATTCAGAATCAACATCATAATTTTCCGCAAAATATTTTGACATTTCGTAATTTTTTGAAGGCCCCGGCTTATCAGGAGTAACACCATAATGGTTGATTAATATAATTTTTCCCATAATATTATCTTCCTTTTCATCTTCTCCACAAATGATACATACTCCCACAGCTCACATACTTAAATCCCATAGCATTATAAAACTGAGCTGCAGATATGTTATTCACTTGAGTTCCAACTTTGATTTTTTTAATTCCTTGATCTATAACAAATGATTCCATGGTATGAATCAATGACTTTCCAACTCTTTGTCCTTGATACTTTTCATCAACAGCAATAAGCTCAATTACACTACTATCTTCATTAAAAGAGAAAAGTATATATCCAGCTACATTTCCTTCTCTTTCCGAAATAACAAAGTACTTATTCTCCTGACCAAAAGCACACTCAGTCCAGTGCAGGTAAATGTTATTAGCTTGCTCTTGAGGCAGCATCGGGTCATTAAAGAACCTAGAATAGTTAAATGACTTCTTTGCAATATCAACAATCTGTTCATTCCTAGATAAGCAATTCACCACATAAGTCTTCTCATCTTGATAGTCTGGCTTATCTGCCAAGACTTTTATGAACTGAATGTTCATATCAGCCAGAAAAGCATTCGTTCTATTGCCTATCCAGTGGTTATTCTCTTTTATGTTGTCAAGGTTAGAGATGGTAACAAAGTCATAGCCTTTGCAAAACTCTATTATCTCTTCTTGACCTCTCTCATCTACAATGCCACTTAGATTGACCCTAGCTGATCTCACACCAAAGTAATCTGTGTCCCACTGTAGTGGCCTTAGCTCATAATTTTTACTAGACATTAGCTTTCTCACCATTCTTGTTTTCTGATTTCTGTTCTACAAACACATCTTCCCTCTTAAGAACTGATACTGCGGTCTTAAAGAACACTTTGATATCCATCCACATCGTCAAATGATCAATGTAGTAAATATCATTCTTGATTCTTTCTTTCCATGGGACTGTATTTCTATAGTAGGCTTGGTTATAGCCAGTAACACCTGGTCTTATCTCAAGCTTTCTACCTTCATTTCCTTCGTATAGCTCCATATGCTCTGGAAGATCAGGTCTTGGACCAATAATGCTCATATCGCCTTTAATGATATTAAGGAGCTGCGGTGTTTCATCAAGGCTTGTCTTTCTGATGAATTTACCTATCTTCGTAAGCCTTGGATCGTCCTCTGCATTGAAAGTAGAACCATCTTCATTACGTAGATCGGGAGCGTTCATTTTCATAGACCTGAACTTATACATCTTAAATATCTTCCCATCCTTACCTAAGCGAGGAGCGTTATAGAAGATCGAGCCTTTGTCCTGAAAATAGATCATCGGACCAACAACAATTAAAATAATCAACCAGAATGGAAGTGCTATGATTGCTAATACTAAATCGAATATTCTCTTAAAAAAATTACGATACACACCTTCACCCCATTACTTAAGCTCGTCTATTGATTCTTTTAATCTACCAACAACATACTCAATATCTTCATCCGTCAACAAGGTATGAAGTGGCAGTGTAATCTCATTCTTGTACATATCAAACGCATTTGGATAATCTTCCATCTTAAACCCTAAATTCTTATATGCTGAATGCATCGGAAGTGGCTTATAGTGTACATTACTTGAAACACCCTTCTCAGCCATCTTCGTAATCACATCATTTCTAAATGCTTCATCTTTTCCATTAAGTCTAAGTAGATATAGATGCCCACAAGACTGATACGTCTCACTATAGTGCTTCATAGGCGTTACTTCTAATTGGCTCAATAAAGCATCATACTTTTCAATGTTCTCTTTTCTTCTACCAAGAATCTCTGGATATCTTTTAAACTGTGCAAGTCCAAGAGATGCCATAATATCTGTCATGTTGCATTTATAGTTTGGAGCGATGATGTCATACTCCCAAGCACCGAGTTTTGTCTTAGCAAGGGCATCTTTTGATTGGCCGTGAAGGGAAAGAAGCATATACTGTTTATAAATCTCTTCATTATCAAAGCCATCAATATCTCTCCATGTAACTGCTCCACCTTCGGCAGTAGTAAGATTCTTTACAGCATGAAAAGAGAAAGATGTGAAGTCAGCAACCTCGCCACTCATCTTTCCATTATAAGTAGCCCCTATAGAGTGAGCTGCGTCTGCAACAACAACAACCCTACCAAATGCCTTCTGTAGATCATTTGATGGATTGAATAGATGTTTCTTGCTTTCTACAGCTTTGAAAATTCTATCGTAATCACACATCACCCCTCCAATATCAACTGGAATGATGGCTTTTGTTTTCTCTGTAATGGCATCAGCGATTCCATCATAATCGATATGGAAAGAGTCCTTTCCTGAATCAACAAGAACCACTTTTGCACCTACATGAGTGATGACACTCGCTGAAGCCGAATAAGTATATGCACAAGTGATGACTTCATCTCCTGGTCCAATACCAAGTAGTCTTAAAGTCATCTCCATTGCAGCTGTCGCTGAATTGAGAGCAACTGCCTTTGATGTATTACAATACTCAGCAATTTGCTTTTCGAATAATTTTGTTTTAGGTCCTGTTGTAATCCACCCTGACTTTAATGTATCTACTACTTCATTGATCTCTTCGTCTGAAATATCTGGTGGTGAAAATGGAATGCTTCTCAATTCAGTCATCTTATTCGCCCTCTCTTAAATAGTTTCTTTTGTGTTGTTCATCTATATAATGTATAGGTGCTTGTTATAGCACCTTGATTTCCTAATTTATGTAATTCGGTCAATCTTATAAAATGTACATTTTTACTTTTCTGTTGAACCCATTGATATCACTGACTTACAGCCTCTTTATCCTTTCACCATACTCACGTCGCACCCGAATATGCTGAAAGGATAAATATATGCAGTATATTGTATCTGAACGCCTGTTCTCCACAATATATGCACTTTTCATTTTTAGTCATCCTTACATCATATTGATCTCAAAGCCAAGGAACTTCTTCTCCAGGAGATTCTTCTTCAGGTGGTTGTTGCTCATTTCTATGTACACTACACTTTACTTTTCCATCTTCATACCTGATCACTCCCCTAGAAGGGCAAATCTTATCAAAATTCCTAGTAAGAAATTGATTAAATATGCTATCTTCATGATCAATATCATTTTCAACTAGAAAAGCTGAGTACATTCTTTGTACTGTTTTCCTATTGGCACCACAAACCCTTTCCTCCGCCATGCTCTTGAATCCAGTAAATCTTGGAACAGCTATTGCTGCAATGATTCCAAGTATTGCTATCACAATTATTAATTCTACTAAAGTAAAACCATCAGATTTTTTATTCATTGTGATCACCTTAAGAGTTTATACAGCACCATAACTCATCACTTTTGAACCTTTAGGAAATTCCTAATAGTTGGTTTGTTGATTAGTAAAAGATTTTCTATTTCCCACCAATGGTCACTCATTTGTTTCATTCGACCCTATAGCTAGATATTCATCCCCATCATCAATAAGAATTTTCATCTGACTTATGGCAATTTTATTTAGCTTTTCTAGTCTCTGGCTCTGCTCTAACCCATCATTAATCAAAACTGCATTTAAGCTCTCGAGGTTCGACAAGCATACTAATTGAGATACGTTAGCATAGTCTCTTATATTTCCAGTCTTATCTGGATTGTTTTCTCTCCATGTCTTTGCTGTCATTCCAAACAAAGCCATATTAAGCACATCAGCTTCAGATGCATAGATTATACTCTTTTCTTTTCCGCTTAACTCTTTTGGCATGAGATTTTCTTTAATTGCATCTGTATGAATTCGATAGTTAATCTTCGTCAAATTTCTTTTAATGTTCCAGTCTAGTTGACCATGCTCCTGATCTTTAAGCCTTTGAAATTCTTTTATGAGATACAACTTAAATTCAACAGATACCCACGATGCAAACTCAAATGCAATATCTTTATGGGCATATGTTCCGCCGTATCTTCCTGGCTTAGCTACAAGACCGATTGCATTAGTTGCTTCAATCCATTTTTTTGATGTAAGAACAAAGCTATTTAGTCCTGCTTGATTTCTAAACCCCTCGAATTCGATGGGATTAAAATCTGGATTGTTGAGCTTTTCCCAAATTCCTAAGAATTCAATGGTATTTCTATTTCTTAACCAGTTTTGAATAATATAGTCTGATCTTTTTTCATCCTTATATTTTGCTATATCAGTAATAGAAATATAGTCTTCATTATTCACTGTGTTGATGACAACTTCTCTTCCCTGAACATCTATTTTTTTATTCTTAGGTTTCATAGTTATCTCCCTTCATCACAGTAATTTTCGGTACTTCGGTAGTTATAAATACTATAGCATATTCTCAAAACTTAACTCATCGAATTTTTCGAGCAGTTGGGTTTATCTATATCTTGCATAACTTAGTTCGTTTCCTTTGCATTCTATGCTGCATCTTGTGGCTCTAATTACTTCACCATACTCACTTGGAAAACCCAAATTGGTAATTATTACCATTTATACAGGATCTAGCAGAAGCATTTTTCCCCTCTGCAACATCTTGTGTTTTTCTTTTTTAGTCATCCTTACATCATACTTTCATCACAACCAAGGCTCTTCATCTCCTGGTGGCTCATCTACATTATCTTCACTTCCATTTTCATACACACTACACTTTACTTCTTCATCCTCATCACTGATAAACCCCCCGGCTGAACACACCTCATCGAAATTTTCAGCAAGAAATTGATTAAAGATGCTATCCTCATGATCAATATCGTTTGCAACCAGAAAAGCAGAGTATATCCTTTCTACGGCTTTCCGATTCGCATCACACACTCTCTCTTCTGCCTTGTTTCTGAATCCCATAAATCTTGGAACAGCAACGGCTGCAATGATTCTCATGATTGCAATCACAACAACCAATTCTACTAAAGTGAATCTACCTGATTTTTTATTCATTGTAATCACCTTTAGTGGTCAGTTGATCAGGAACTTCAAACGCTTTTCCTGTCTACTATCCAACTGTCAAGTAATCCTTGATAGTTCATTTTAATGTACTCGAATTCTATTACATTAATTTCCACGCTTGTTGCAAATTATGCCCATACTGCAATCGTTAATTGGTCACGCAGTGCGTGACTATTAGTTAGAATTTCTTTTATAAATCGACTTCCCTACACTATCAATGTGTTTTTTTAACTTGTCATTTGAAATTTCATTATAGTTTACGACATCGAAAAAATATGGTAATGGATATTCTTCATTTAGGTCATCACATATTCTTCTTAGTATCTTTCTATCTATATTTTCCCCTACTATAGCTAGGTCAACATCTGAACCTTTTTTATAATTTCCCATGGCTCTGCTACCAAATAGAACGACTTCCTCAATTTCTGAATACTTATCAACAGCTTCTATAATAAACTTTAAATCTCTATCAAGCAATCCGTACATTTCTATAGCTCCTTAACTAACTTATCATAAAGTTTTTTAAGCTCTGGAAAATACATTTTTGTAATATCATCAACCATTTTTTTGGCCATTTTTTCATCATAGGTATGAACCGTTAAGTTTCTATCTGAAAGGGCATCAATCCATACGTGTCCATCATCAATTAAACCAATTTGATATGCCTGTTTGATCGTTTCTCTTGGGCTTTTTACACTAAGTTCTTGGGCTTCAAGATAATCCTTCATCAACTTCCAAGAAAGTTCAAAGGAAATTTCAAAGAACTGAATAATGCCTGCTCTTTCCAGTTCTGTTTCAATTGGTTGGTTAATGTATTGATTTAATAGATTGTAAGATTTTTCAAAATTAGTAAACCTTTGTTTCCATCTAACATCTTTCAATTCATCCATTTGAAGACTCCTTTCATTTTATTCTACGGCACACTTTCACCTTCAATATCTTTCTCAATAGTTTCCACATCATACGCACTACATCTAACTTCTTCATCAATATAAGTAATTACCCCATGATTAGGACATATACTATCTCCATACTCTTGCAGATACTGATTAAACACACCTTCTATATGGTCTATATCCTCTAAAATTAAATAAGCTTCATAGACCTTCTCCAATTCCATGCAGTTTGTATTGCAAACCTTCTTTTTAACTCTTTCTATATATCCCTTAAAAGATGGAATTGCAATAATTCCTAAGATAGCCATTATGGCAATTACTACTATAAGCTCAATCATTTTACTACTTATACAACCTCGATTTCAACAACCCCCATCTCAACACATCCCTACCCCACCTTCCTATAAGTAGGCACCAACTTCTTTATAATCGGTTCGATCAGTTCCTTTTCCTCTATCTCCAAAATACTACTCAGTACTGAAAGTTCTTTTTTGAGCTGTATCATATCTATCGCTAAGGGCTGTCCGATGAAGATCTTTTCGTGCTTGGTATTGGTCAGGCCTTCTTCTGCCATGAGGAGCTCTTCATAAAGCTTCTCACCGGGTCTTAAGCCTGTGAATGCGATCTCGATGTCTACATCGGGCTCAAATCCTGATAGCTTGATTAAATCCCTTGCTAGGTCCACGATCTTCACGGGGGCTCCCATATCTAGGACAAAGATTTCTCCACCCTCTGCCATCGCTCCTGCTTGGATCACAAGCTGTACGGCTTCTGGGATGGTCATAAAATAACGGATAATATCGGGATGGGTTACAGTGACAGGACCTCCCTCGGCAATCTGTTTCTTGAAGAGGGGTATAACGCTGCCATTGCTTCCTAGGACATTGCCAAATCGTACAGCCACATATTCTGTTTGGCTGTACTTGTCCATTGCCTGGATAATCATCTCGGCAACTCTCTTGGTAGCACCCATTATATTTGTCGGATTAACAGCCTTATCTGTTGAGATCAAAACGAATCTTTTAGCACTATATTTATTTGCCAGATTTACCATGTTTAGGGTGCCAAAAATATTATTTTTAATGGCCTCTGTGGGATTTGCTTCCATTAGGGGCACATGCTTATGGGCTGCGGCATGAAATACAACAGTAGGGTTATGTAGTTGAAAGATTTGTTCCATTCTTTTTTGGTCTCTGATAGAAGCGATCAATACTTCCAAATCCAAATCTTTGTGTCTTCTCAAAAGTTCATTTTGGATATCATAGGCATTGTTTTCATAGATATCTAAGATTAGTAATTTCTTAGGTTGAAATCTTGCAATCTGCCGACAGAGCTCTGAACCGATAGAGCCGCCGCCGCCAGTGATGAGCACCACTTCATCCTGTAGGTAGCCACAGATTTCTTCTAAATTGATTTGGATGGGCTCTCTTCCTAATAAATCAGCGATCTCCACATCACGAATTTTTTTGATATCCACCTTGCCGTCAATGAGCTCATATACCCCTGGAAGGGTCTTCAGTTTGCATTTGGCATCTTTACACATATGGGCAATTTCCTTGATGGCGCCTTTGTCTGCTGATGGCATGGCGATAATGATTTCATCAATTCTCTTTTCTTGTATCACACTCTTTATATTTTTTCGGGTACCCACTACCGGTACGCCATGAATCTTTCTTTTGTACTTAGAGAGGTCATCATCAATGACACCAATAGGTTGTTTTTGGATTTGAGGATTGTTATGCATTTCTTTGATGACCATGGAGCCTGCTTTGCCTCCCCCGATAATCAAGACTCTTTTTTTATCTGTATCCTCTTTTAGATAAAAGCTTTTCACCCTTCTGATGAATCGATAAGCAAATCTTGTTCCTCCTACAAAGGTAATATTCAGCAAAAGAAAAAGGATGTAGAAGGATCTTGGCAACGCTATTTGCAGAATCGAAAACAAAATGAATAAAAGACTGCTTCCCGCAAAGGATGCCAATACTACATACACCAACTCATCAATACTGGCATATCTCCATAGGCTGTTATAAAGATTGGAAAAATAGTAGATGACAAACATCACCACTGTCATTATGATTGCATGATCCGTATAATTGAAAAGATAATTTTGTGGAATATGAAACTCAAACCGTAAGCTTAGTGCTGCTACAGCAGCAAAGTTGATTAGTATGATATCTAGTATCATAAGAATGATACTTCTACGCAAAATCCTCAAATTCCATGCGACTGCTTTCTTTGATTTCTCTAACCCCATATGAATCTCCATATATTTCCCTCCTTCATTCCCCATCATCATTTTAGGTCTTTTACCCTTTTTTTTTTAATTATTGGTAGGATTTTAGTCCTATTTAATGGTCAAAAAAATTGACCTTCTGATTTATCATCAAATGTCATTACCGTGGTTGAATCCTATGTATATTTTCAACACTGTATAAATATTTCGACGGAAATTTCAAAATACCTTCTACTATTTTGGATTTTTTTGTTGATTTTTCGCTGTTTTTATCGAGTTTTCTTGATCCATTTCGACTTTGTTATACAATTTTGAATTGTTCATAATATTTCAGCAAGTAATGGAGAACTAAAATAGAAAAACCCTTAGAGACGCTATAGGTCTCTAAAGGTTTTTGTGTTGATTAGTTTAATGCATTGATGATTACGGTTACAGCTTCTGCTCTTGTAGCATTGTTCTTTGGTTTGAAGGTCTTGTCTTCATAACCACCAATGATCTCTTTGGCTGCCGCCGCGCCGATAGCATCTACTGCCCAGTTACTGATTTGATCTTTATCTGTGAAGTCAATCTCGCCTGTCACTTGGTCTAAGCCTGCAGCTTTGATGACCATAACAGCCATTTGTTCACGGGTAATAAGATCGTTTGGTCCAAATGTGGTATCATTGTAGCCACTTACGATGCCATAGGCTTGTGCTGTAGCGATATCTCCTTTTGCCCAGTGGTTTGCAGTATCTACAAAGATTTTACCTGATTTTGCTTCAAGGTTAAAGGCTTTTACCAATACTGTGGCAAATTCAGCTCTTGTAATCTTGTTGTCTGGCTTAAAGGTTTTATCTGGATATCCACTGATAGCACCCATAGTCACAAGTTCTTTGATGCTATCTTCTGCCCAGTGTCCTGCGATGTCTGTAAGTTCTACAACAGGTTCTACTGGCACTACTTCTTTTTCTGTAGCTAATACGGCAAACTTAGTGAAGTGAGTTACTTCGCCGCTTACTTCAGCGTCTTTTACATCTAGTTTTACATTGTCTAATTCAACCCACTTATCTTCTTCTTCGTCAAGCCAGAAGATCGACACATCATATTTCTCTAGATCTACTTTAGATTTATCATATTCTAGGGTAATCTTTACTGGCTTTTTGAATTCGCCTTCTTCATCTTTGGTGATTTCAATAACTCTACTGATAAGTTTCATGTTTTCTGCCATTGGAAGCTTATCTGTTTTTGATACCCTATCAATGGTTATTTTGATTTTGTCTGCAAAGTCAAAGGCATTCTTTGGTAGCTCTACCGTTGCATCATATTTGCTGAAGTCTCCACCAGCGGATGCTTGGATAGTTTTGGAGTTGCTGATGAAACCGCCTCCGCCGCCACCGCTAGAAGATGATGAAGATGTTGTTACTGCTGTTTCTGCAGAAAAATCGGATTCAAATCCATCTGCATCAATTGCTTTTACTTTGAAGTTGTATATAGTATTTGAACTTAATCCAGTTACTACATAAGTCTTTTCTGTTGTTGTTCCTACAAGACTGTTATCTTTATATACTTCAAAGCTTGGGTTTTCAACTGATGAAGTCCAGTTAAGCGTTACGGCATTTGTAGTTTTTGTTGTTTCGGTGATTGTTGGTACTGCTACTTTTTCTGCAATCACAACAGGACTTAGGTTTGTTTCAAATACAAGCTGTCCGTCTACTACATTAGCCGCTCTGAATTCCCAACGCATCTTTCCGTTTTTCGCTACACCATGGAATGCACCTGCTTGATTTTGTGGAAGATTTTGAGGAATTGGCAATACCAATTTTACTTTTTTGCTGCCTAATTGTTTAATTGTAATTTCAATAGCCAATACTTTATCTTTTGGTCTTGAAATACTGTCTGCTTGTGTCGCTTTCTTGATCTTGATTTCAACCTTATCTCCTGAATTCATTGCTAATGGTGGCAATGTAATGGTGATTTCTTGATCTGCTTTGATACCTAATTCTGCTTTTACCTTTGGTGAAACAGGAACTTCTACTTTTGCTTCTTTGGTCATACCTGTATTATCTGGTTCGATTCCTTCAACAGTAACCGTTGCTTCTGTTGTTCCATCTTCACTCTCTTGTTCTACTGTTTCAATTTTAATAACAATGATTGTTCTTGTGGCTTCACCAATATTTCCTGCTGCATCTTTTGCTTTGTATGTGATAGTATAGGTACCTGGCGTATTTTTATCAAATGTGCCAGTCACGACATCGATATTGGTAATGGCCCCATCTAAATCATCTGCAGCTGTTACGCCCTCTCGTAAGTCAAAATCTGTTCCTACTGTGATAGTAACTACTTCTTCTGCAATGCTAATGACTGGTGCCTGTGTATCTCCTTTATAGAATCCATAATATGCAAATACGGATTTTAAGCTATTCATCTGTGCTGTACTAAAACGGTTATTGATTTGATCAACAAACAATTGACTCATTTGTCTATATGTAGTAAAACTATGACCATTTATTTCTAAGTTTCCAATTGCTTGGTTTATAATGGTCTCTACTTCTACATCGCCTATTTTGCTAACCGTTTCTACAACGATTTTTCCTGGTTGATTTGGTGCATCTGTCACAATTGGATGATCAATCTTTCCTTGAAGGAATTGTAGTATAAACAGATACATATCCAATTGGAATTTAGGTTCAGTCTCTTGAATCACTCCCTCTAAATCAGGAAATGTGCTTTTAATCTTTTCTGTAATCTCTTGTGCCTCAGCAAATGGTAAAGCATCAGGCATAGTACCATTTGCAATATTATCAATCATCGCAACTCTTTCATCAGGTGTAAAGATCTTAAATAAATGCATTAATCCTAATGCCTTTTCATATTTGGCTGAAGTAATATCAGGATACTTTGCATATAATCTATCTCGGTATGTGGTAACAGTATCCCCATCTCCCATTAATAAATCAATTAAATTACTAATGCCCTTATCGGTAACTATACCCATTTTAAAGATAGATATCATGTCTTCTCGATCATTGACATCCATATTTGAAATACTTGTTAGGGCACGGTTAAAAATACTTTTTAATTCTTTAAAGGTCATGGTACTTAATGTCTGTGCATTCGCTGTATACTTTACGGGAACACATGCAAATATTAATAGTAAAGCCATGGTGAATGCAATAATTTTTCTATTTTTCATACTTATCCTCCTTTTTTGTTTGTAGTTCAGAAACATCTTAGATAGCTCCTACTCCCTCCCTTGCTCATACTTTATTAATTATTAATTATTGATTAATTGATAAACTTTGTTAATAATGGTAATCGCCTCTGCTCTGGTAGCCACTCCGTCAGGTGCTAAAGTATTTTCGGTTCTTCCTTTGATCAAACCTTTCTCTACTGCTATATGCATCGCCTCTACTGCCCAACTAGAAAGCTTGTTTTGATCTTGAAACTTTTCTAAATTTGTTTGGTTACCTTCTTCAGTGAGCATGTTTTTGAACTTCAATGCATTGATAACCATCACCATCATTTGCTCACGTGTCACAGAAGCATTTGGATCAAATGTATCTGGAGAAGTACCATTTATCAACTTTGCATGATAAGCAGCTTTAATAAAATCATGATACCATGCATCGTTGGCTACATCTGCAAAAGGCATATTAGCTTTTACTGTTGTATCCATATTGAGTAATTTTACAATAAATGTAACCATTTGGCTTCGCGTCACTTGTAACTCTGGGGCAAAATTATTTTCGTCTATCCCACTTACAATTCCTAAAGATGCCATATTTTCTATACTGGTTTTCGCCCAGTGCATCTCTATATCTTTAAAATGATGCTTAACTTTTTCAGGCGTTTTTTCTTCAATAGGAAGCTGCTCTTTTGAGTTCTCTTTTTCAGGAGTATCAGGTGTTTTCGTTACTCCGCCTCCCCCAACATTACCTTCTTGATTTTCTTCTTTTGTTGCATCTTCTTCTAGAATACCATCATTTTGAACCAAGTCTTTCACTTTGTCCATGTCATTGCTTTTTAAATACCCTATTAATTTGTCTCTTGCCTCAGGGGTCCAATCTTTTAACGAATCAATGGATTTTTCCAGGTCACCCTTTGTGATTCCTTTTTCCGCCAAAGCTTGTTCTTTAGCAGGATCCATTTTATTTGCTAAAACTGTCTTTAACCCATCGATGCTATTTGAATCAGTCAATCCTATTTCTAAAATATCAATCATCGTATTCTTATCCTTATGCTCTGAAACCTTTTCTAGCATATCTGTTAATACTTGGTCTGTAACATCTACTGCTCCCCCATAAGCAATTGTTGTACTAAAAATGAATAAAATACTGAAAAATACGAGCATCATTCTTTTTGTCATTGTCATCCTCCTTCAATTATAGCTTATCTCTGCATCTATTTATTAAACCCGATTTCCTAAACTTTTTCTTCCAAATAAGCCCCTACACAGATCCAAGAAACCAAACTTTTTTGTTCTCTTCATTATTTTTAAGGGTTCTTCAATGCTTAATACTTTATCATCTATGACGCTTTGCCCATGGTCTTGTACCAATCGTAATGCCTTTTCTTGTCCGATGATGCTGGCTGCAGCATCCACGGCTTCTTGCAGCTTAGGCTTACGGCTTCGAGGTGAGTGCCCGTCGCTGCCGATGAAGTGGACTTGGTTGTGCCTTAAGAGCAGTTGGGCGATTTCCTTAGGCTTTGGACCAAATCTACCGGTAAGGCTTCCTGCATTGAGTTGAATGAGAGCCCCTTGTTTGATCCACTGGTAGACGATTTCGGGGTTTTCCATGACCTTCATGTATCGCTCGGGATGGGCGATAATGGGTATGATCCCCTCTAGTCTCAATTCATAGATGATATTTTCTACATATAAGGGCATGTCCCTCATAGGCAGCTCCATCAGCAGATATCTTGAATCGTTGATGGTCAATACTTGATGGTTTTTTACATAGTCCACAAGTTCTAGAGAGATATAGGCTTCATTGCCCCATAGGAGCTCTAAGGGAATATTCTCTTCTTTTAGCCTTTGACGAAAAACATTGGTTTGTTCTTTTAAAGCTTCTCCTTGAGGACGGGTTTGTTCATCAAAAAAGTGGGGTGTGCAAACCACTGTCCTTATTCCATTATCGACAGCAATCCTCGCCATGTTTAGGGCTTCTTCCATATTTTTGGCACCATCATCTACTTGGGGCAATATATGACAGTGAAGATCAATCATTTTTTACGCCTCTTTCTTTTTTTATGGGTATCTAGAGCTTCATCCTCATAATATTGGTGATAATAATAGTAGCTGTAGTAGCCTCTGCCTTCTGTAGGAATTTTGTTGAGCAGTACACCAATGATATTGGCATTGACCTGCTGCAACAGCTCTTTAGAATGCTTGGCTCCTTCAACTGCCACTTGTCCTGCGGCCACTACAAGGATGGTTCCATCTGCAAAGGTGGATAGAATCGCTGCATCGGTTACGACGCCAATGGGTGGTGCATCGATCAAGACCCGATCGTATACTTCTGTCATTTCTTTAATAAATGCCTTCATGGCATTAGATCCCAATAACTCTGAAGGGTTTGGAGGCTTTGGACCTGCTGTTAATACATCTAATCCTGGAGTAGATGTTGATTGGATCACTTCTTTATAGGATTTATGCTGTGCCAAAATATTGGTAATTCCCTGTTGATTGCTGAGGTGAAAATATTTGTGCAGCTGGGATTTTCTTAAATCACAATCGATCAATAATACCTTGCCTCCTGTTTGTGCCATGGTTACAGCTAGGTTACAAATCGTAGTGGTTTTGCCTTCCCCTGGCCCAGAGCTAGTGACAATAATGGATTTTAATGCCTTGTCGAAGCTAGAAAATTGTATATTGGTTCTTAAGGTTCTATAAGCCTCCGCTATAGGAGACTTAGGATTTTCTATGGATATGATATTTGTTTGGTGCATACTGTCACTCCATTCTATGCTTTGCCTGTTGTTTTTTCATCGATCATTGGGATCATTCCAATAATAGGAAGGTCCAAATATTTTTCTACATCATTCGGTGTCTTGATGGTGTTGTCAAGGTATTCCAATAAAAATACAATACCAAAGCCTAACATCAATCCTATAAAGCCAGCAATAAGGATATTGAGTAAGGGTCTCGGCTTAATGGGCCCTTGTGGAATTTCTGCTTTGTCTATGACTTGCACATTGTCTACTTTCATGATATTGGTCACATGCTTCATAAAAACAACCGCCACATTATTGGCAATCTTTGTAGCGAGCACTGGATTGGTATCTTGTACCTTGATCATGATGATTTCCGTATCGCCAACAGGATTAACACTAATTTTTTGTTTGAGCTGCTCTGCCGTCATGTTCAGACTAAGGTTTTGGATAACTTCTTTGGATACTGTCCGGCTTTTGGCAATTTCTCCATAGGTTTTTACTAGTTTTTGACTTAATAAAACATCACTGTATTCAATCATCTGCTCCTGACTTTTGGTTTTGCCTACCATCATGGTAGTAAAGGTTTCATATACCGGCTCTAAAATAAAAAAGCTGATAATGCCGCTGGTGGTTACTGCAATTACAGCAATCAGAACAATAATCCATATTCTTTTTCGAATGACATCAATGTATTCTCGTAGGTCTATTGTTTCCATTTCTTCCATGACTGTCTTCTTCCTTTCCTGTTTAGATTGCACTATTATTTTTAATTATTCGACAAAAAATCTTTTTATCCTCTATAAAATATGATTTTGTACAAAATTTTGTCTGTCGAAATTCGACATAAATCATAGCCATCATTCCATCTTCGAATTATCTTTCTATTCGTTTCCAGAAAAAAGATAAAAACGGCCTAAGACCGTTTTCTTCCTACATTTTTTCGTCCTCTAGAAATTCAAATATATCCTCATAATCACTGTGGACAAATTCATACAATACGGGGTTATCTAAGGTAATACGTGCTTTGGGTTTTAATAGTGCTTGAAAAATAGGACTTTCAAAATACTTGACATGTCTTTCTATCTTTTCTTTGGAATAGCCTGCCACCACCAACTGATCTGAGATGGTGATATAATATACACCACAAACATCTTCATTGAGATAATAAATGGATTCTTTTACATGGTCATTGGTGGGTTTAAACTCTGTATATAAGCAGCCCCCCTCATAATCATGCTTCATGGCATGGGGCTTTTCTCGGTCAAGCAGATCTATGAACGCTTCGTGGTCTTTCACCTCGTATACAGATAAATACTCTTTTCGTGTGAGGGCAAAAGCAGCCTCTGTACTGGTGATCCTCATGGTGGATTTGATCTCTACCTGTGCTACTTTCAAGCCTCTCTCGGTTTGGGCTACTTTGATCTCCGATAAAATCATTTTGTAGTGATGATCTGCGTCTACGATAGATTCTGCAATATAAGAAATACTATCTTGATCATGAATGATTTCTACTACATTTTTCAGCAGGGTCGAAGGATTCTTAACAGGTTGATAGTCCATGGAATTGTCTACTGACAAGTAGGACAAGGCTTCTTCATCCTTTCCTACGGATCGCATGATAAAGTAGTTCACCAAATGAATAGGAGAGGCAATGGGCTCACAAATCTTATCCCATAGCTTTGCAATGGCTTCATCACACAATGTTACTGTTTCTTTGATAAGAAAATCATACTCCCATTGGGGCTCAGGCATGGGTTCCTTAAATGCCTTGTTTTTCTTCACAAAGGATTGAAGGAGGTATCTTGCTTCTTGCTCATTGATGGGGATGAGTTTTCCTCCAAGACCACCCATCATTTTGGCTGTGATGCTTTCGATCTTATGGGGTACATCTCCCACCACGCTTTTGTAGTCGTCTAAACCATATTCCTCCGCATCTAGATGAAAGAACTGGTGTATTTTACCTAGTTCTTCTGTAGTCCACACAATTCGCAGTCCGACTACACCCATGAGTCTTGTGTTGGTGACATAGGCTTCTATAAAATGTAATTTTGTTTTTGTATTGGTAGGCTGAGGTTTATTGCCCTTAATTACTTTAAATTTGTTTCTATTCATTTCTATCTCCTTCTGTAGCGTTAGTCGTTAGTAAGTTCGTCGTTAGTTGTTTTTGGGGTCTCGATCTAGGGTCTTTTTTATATTTGGGTCTTTAGTTATTATATTACTATGAGTAGGAGAAAACAACGGGGTTTTTCATAATATCCCTATAAAAGATTCCTCACTGGTGTGAGCGTGACAGGTGCAAAATAAAAGTGCTGAGAAAGCTGTGCCTCTCAGCAGATGTTTTTATGCTATAGAATTTTACGGGCCTTCAATCTTCTGATGGCTTCTTCATGAGAACCATACATAGAAGCGATCGTATCTAGCCGATCATGCATTTCGTTTTGTTCTTGCTTTATTTCATTAATATCTGTCTTCATTATATCAATGTCTGCTTTCATTACGTCAATGTCTTTTTGCATAACATTGATAGTGTTTTGCATATTATCTACTTTTTTTGCTACATCCTCTATCATGCCCACAATTTTATGCAAAACAATTTCTACATCCTTGTCCACCCTTTTTTCCTCCTTTCATTTCTTGATTTCCGTCCTATCCTATGTTTGTATAGATATATTATATCATTGTCTATGCCATAAACCAATCTATTGTATTAGATTGTGAATGATTTCCATAACTCCTTCTTTAAAGGCATTGAGCTGATTTTCACTATCAGCAAGATTACTGCCCACCACAGAGAAATAGAGCTTGACCTTAGGCTCTGTTCCTGAAGGTCGTACACAGAACCAACTGCCATCTTCCATGGTAAAATGCAGTACATTGGATGCAGGTAAAGTCAATGTCCCGATCTCATCTGTCATGAGGTTTTGTACCTTCCCTGTTTTATAATCTCGAAGGATTCTAATGGTTTTTCCTCCAATTGTCTTTGGCGGCTGGGCTCTGAAGTGATCTAAAATGCCTTGGATTTTCTCTATTCCCTCTTTCCCTTGAAGGGTGATAGAAACGAGATCTTCTTTGTAATAACCATATTTTTTATATAGGTTGATTAATGCATCATAAAGGGTCATATCCTTAGATTTGTAATAGGCAGCCATTTCGCAGATCAGCATAGAAGCAATCACTGCATCCTTGTCCCTAACAAAGGTTCCTGCCAAATACCCGTAGCTTTCTTCATAGCCGAATAAAAATTGCTTCTCTTGACTTTTTTCAAACTGTTGAATTTTTTCTCCGATGAATTTGAACCCTGTGAGGGTATCTAGGGTGTCCATGCCAAAGGCTTTGGCAATCTGTGCCCCCATTTCACTGGTGACAATGGTTTTGATCACTACCCCATTGGATGGCAGTATGTTTTGCTCCTGCATGGCACTCAATACATAGTCCACAAGCAGTGCCCCTGTTTGATTCCCCGTCAAGACTTGATAGATGCCTTCTTTATTTTTCACCACTACGCCCACACGGTCACAATCAGGATCTGTTCCTAGAATTACTTCTGCATTGATCTTATCCGCTAAATCCAATGCCAGTGTAAAGGCTTCATGCTCCTCGGGATTGGGTGATTTGACGGTAGAAAAATTGGCGTCGGGCAGTTCCTGTTCTGGTACCACCATAACATTTTGGAATCCAAGCTCTTTCAGCACCCTTCTTACAGGCATATTTCCTGTTCCATGTAGGGGTGTATACACGACTTTCATATCTTTTCCAACGGATTGAATGATTTCTTTGCGTAAAGCTAGTTCTTTTACTGCTTCAATATATTTTTTATCCACATCTTCACCGATCATGTGCAGCATCCCTGTGGATAATGCCGCTTCTTTTTCCACATATCCCACTTGACTGTAGTCCTCTATTTGTTGTATTTCTTCAATGATTTTTTCTGCTAGGTGGGGTACGATTTGTCCTCCGTCTTCTCCATAAACTTTGTAGCCATTATAGGCAGGTGGATTATGGCTTGCTGTAATGACGATTCCTCCAGCACAGCCTAAGTGCCGTACCGCAAAGGAAAGTTCAGGGGTCGTTCGTAAGGATTCAAATACATAGGCTTTGATGCCGTTGGCATTTAACACCAAGGCGGCTTCTTGGGCAAATTCAGGGGATTTGTGTCTAGAGTCATAAGCAATGGCCACACCCTTTTCTTTCGCCTGGGTTACTTGCTTTAGCAAATAGTTGGCAAAGCCCTGTGTAGCCCTACGGACGGTGTAGATATTCATTCGATTGGTCCCTGCACCAATGACGCCGCGAAGTCCTCCTGTACCGAATTCTAGATCTTTATAAAATCGTTCTTCTATTTCCTTTGGATGATTTTCTATGGATTTTAATTCGTCTTTGGTTTCTTGATCAAAATATGGATTGTTCAACCATGTAAGGTATTGCTTCATGTATGTCATGGAAAATTCCTCCCTTTTGGGTTAATGGTTAGTGGTTAGTGGTTAGTGGTTAGTGGTTCTGAGGGCGAGCTTTTGGATTTTGTAACCCCTTTGTGGTCAATTCTATTCTAATCTTTTTAGTAAGTTGTCTCTCAATTCTTCATAGCCTGGCTTGCCTAATAGGGCAAACATGTTCTTCTTATAGGCTTCTACTCCCGGTTGGTTAAAGGGGTTGACACCTAGGATGTAGCCGCTGATGGCGCAGGCTTTTTCAAAGAAATATACCAGCATACCAAAGAAATAAGGATCAAGCTTTGGAATGGTTAGTACAAGATTCGGTACATCTCCATCGGTGTGGGCAAGAAGTGTGCCTTGGAAGGCCTTTTTGTTTATATCTTCCATGGTTTTACCCACGAGGAAGTTGAGTCCGTCCATATTGTGTTCGTCTTCAGGAATGATCACGTCTTCCTTGGACTGCTTTACCTGTAGTACGGTTTCAAATAGATTTCTTCTGCCCTCCTGTATCCACTGACCCATGGAATGTAGATCTGTGGAAAATCCTACTGCAGCAGGGAAAATTCCTTTGTGATCTTTGCCTTCACTTTCTCCATATAGCTGTTTCCACCATTCCATGAAATACTGTAAAGATGGCTCGTAGCTTACCAGTATTTCGATTTCTTTTCCTTTTCGATATAATATATTTCTAATAACCGCATATTGGTAACAAATATTCTCTTCAAAGGTGTCTGCTTGATAGATCTCATATGCTTCCTTGGCGCCTTCCATGATTTTGTGGATATCGATACCTGCTGCGGCAATGGGCAGTAGTCCTACAGGAGTCAATACCGAATATCTACCGCCAACGTCATCGGGAATGGTAAAGATAGTATAGCCTTTCTCTGAGGCCAGCTGCTTTAAGGCACCCTTCTTGCCATCAGTAATGGCGTAGATACGCTTGCTTGCTTCTTTTTCTCCATATTTGGTTTCAAGATAATTTCTTAGCAATCGAAAGGCAATGGCAGGCTCTGTGGTGGTACCAGACTTGGAAATTACACACAAGCTGATGTCCTTTCCTTCAATTATATCTAATAGATCTTGGAAATACGTGCCACTCATATGATGTCCTGCAAAGTAGATTTCTGGTGCATTTCTTTTGTGCTGAGGCAGTTGATTGTAAAAAGAGTGTTTCAGCATCTCTAGGGCAGCCCTTGCTCCTAGGTAAGAGCCACCAATACCGATAACGATCAGCACCTGGGAATCTTTTTTGATTTTCTCTGCTGCATCAATGACACGCTCAAATTCTTCTTGATCATAATTCACAGGATAATCCAACCATCCCAAAAAATCGCTGCCAGCGCCAGATTTGTTGTGAAGCATTTGATGAATGATAGGAATCTGTCCCTTCAAGCAATCTATTTCATGTGCTTGGATATTTGTCTTTGTGTAGTCTAAAGTGAGTGTTTGCATTTTTGTCATTCCTCCTTGATATAAGAGAACCTTGAATGGGTATTCAAGGTTTTTTAATTAATTATTCTTCTTTATTCGCCGCTACCTGGTGATAAACCTCCTGCAGCAAACCATTTTTCATTAACTCTACCAAATAAGCTTGGAAATCATCTTTGATGTCTGCACGCTTTAAGGCAAATTCGATAGTTGCTTGCAAGAATCCTAGTTTATTGCCTACATCATATCTTTTTCCTTGAAAGGTATAGGCATACATGGCTTGCTGAGATGCCAGTTCTTTTAAGCCGTCAGTCAGCTGTATTTCTCCACCAGCTCCGGGTTTGGTATTGTCCAGGATCTCAAAAATTTCTGGTGTAATGATATATCTACCTAGGATCGCCACATTGGAAGGGGCTTCTTCTTTATTTGGTTTTTCTACTAGGTCCTTTACTTTATATACACCCTCTTCTATGTATTTTCCATTGACGATTCCGTATTTGTTCACGTCTTGATCGGCTACGGTTTGTACCCCAAGGATGGTGGTCTTATATTCATTGTATACGTCAATCATTTGCTTTAAGCAGGGTACTTCTGCATCTACGATATCATCTCCTAATAGTACAGCAAAGGGTTCATTCCCGATAAAGCTACGGGCACAGTTGATGGCATGGCCTAATCCCTTTGGATTTTTTTGACGAATATAATGGATGTTGACCATATTAGAGATGTCTTGTACCTCTGATAATAATTCTTTTTTTCCTTTTTGTGCTAATTCTAATTCTAATTCTACGGATCTATCAAAATGATCTTCAATGGCTCTTTTATTTCTTCCTGTAATAATCAAAATATCCTCTATCCCTGAAGCAATGGCTTCTTCGATAATATATTGAATCGTAGGTTTGTCCACGATGGGCAGCATTTCCTTGGGTTGTGCCTTAGTAGCTGGTAAGAATCTGGTTCCCAATCCTGCTGCAGGTATAATGGCTTTGCGTACTTTCATGCGTTTTTTCCCCCTTGGTCTACTTTTCTTTCCACAAACAGTATATCATTGATAGGATTTTGCAACAATAAAAAAGTCCTTTAGAGAATTGCTTCTTTAAAGAACATGCTATACAGTATGTATGTGAATTTTGTCTTTCCTATAAATATTATATGCTTTTGTGAAAGACTTTATCAGCATTTCAACAAGTTGGTAACAAGCACCGTTCTTTGTATTCCCTTCGCCCCTCTGTATTGTTCTATTGCATCTTATTAATAATATATACAAACTCTTCAAAATCTTCTAAGTGATTTTCTATGATCTTCTGTAAAATTTCCAGGTTAAGCTTTTGGTAATTATGCACAGCTATATTTCTAAAACCAATCATTGATTTTAGTTTTTTTAACATTTCATCATCAATAGCATGGTGATGGTTCAACATCTCAAAAGCATCTCTACTGTTTTGAGGAATCCCGAATTTGAACGTCCCTTTTCACTTCAAAGGAAAGGTGGTTCGCAACCACAAAAAGGGTATATGCACTAATAACCTCATCCGTATAAATGGCTAAATCAATATCGCTATCCTCGCGCCCCTCGCCCTTAGCACAGGACCCAAAAAGATAAATAAACTTTGGCTTTAATTCTTTCCTTAAAAAATCTATGATTTTATTTTTATATTCCTCTGCTAGGTATATTGTTACTCCCCTCCCTTGCTTTACATTGACAGTATAGCCTTTATGTCTTTTCTAGCACTGGAAAAGTACTTACTTAAACCATAATTTCGTAAGCTCGTGACAGGTACCAATCTCTTTATTTAGCTCCTTTAATAACTCTTATTTCTACTTCTTGCCGTTCTACCTTGCCGCTTAAATCATTAATTTTAGACTCTACTTCACAGAGTTTTTCTGTATTTTGTTTATATCCATCATATAAAGCTTTTAAATGATTGTCCATTTTATCTTCAAGTCTTACTACGTTCTGCTTTACTTCTTTAACTTCTTCTCTTACTTCTTTAACTTCTTCTCTTACTTCTTTGAAGCCATTTTGCATCTCACTATACATTTTTTCTAATAGACTAAAAACTTTGTCATCCATTCTCTTAACCTCCTTTCGCCATTTCCATGCATAGTCCACTTTTTTCTGATACAAAAATTATAACACAAAACACTCTATAAGTGTCAAAACGATTGATGCTACACACCCTAAGCCTTCTCCATCCAAACTGCTAAAAGATCATGCGCTTGAAATCTATGAATGTAAGTTCGTGTACACCACAGAACCGTCCCTGTGGTTTACCATTAATGATTTAAAAAATGCTTTAGACGCAATATTATAGGATTGCTTGATTATGCGGGCGTCCTGACGCTTGCTATTTCAGTCTATCAAAAAGAGAGAATTTGCCTTCAAGGACTCCTTCTCTCTTTCTTTGTAAATATCTTCTCTTCTATATATATATTCTTCTCTGTATCATAGCTATGTGTACTGCGATTTACGCTTACCTTATTTTACTTGTTTCAGCATTTCTCTCATTGCTAATAGCAACTCTTTTTCCATAATTTCATCACCTCAATAATATTATAACTTTTCGATGATTTACGGGTTAAGTCAATTTGTTTTATTATCTATCATTATATCATATAACGAAATAATACATCATAAATCTATTTCAATAAGTTTACAATTTGGTGCTTGATACCTGTCTCCTTGTTTTTTTCCTAATAGGCATTCTTATTCACAAATCCCTTAAATACCGTCAAAAATATAATCTTGATATCCAGCCATAAACTCCAATTTTCGATATAATAGATATCACATGCGATTCTTTGTTTGATAGATGTATCTCCCCGCCATCCGTTGACCTGGGCCCATCCTGTAATACCTGGACGCACATGGTGTTTGATCATGTATTTGGGGATTTCTTCTTTGAATTTGTCTACAAAAAAGGGTCTTTCTGGCCTTGGGCCGATGAGACTCATATCTCCCTTTAAAACATTGAAAAGCTGGGGCAGCTCATCAATACTGGTTTTTCGAATAAAATTCCCAAACTTGGTCTTTCTGGGATCATTTTTTGTGGTCCACTGGGTTTTTTCTTCACTCTCTTTTTGTATCTTCATGCTGCGGAACTTATACATATCAAACTCTCTTCGATGAAGTCCTACCCTTTTTTGTCTAAAAAGTATGGGGCCTGGAGACGTCATCTTTACCATTGCTGCAGTAAACAATAAAATAGGAGACATTAGAAGAATCCCTATGGAAGAAAGCAGCACATCCATTGTTCTCTTGATAAGCTTATTGAAAGCATCATCTAATGGTACATAGCGAATATTGATCAATGGTAGATCATCAATCTGATCTACGTAGGGCTTAGCCGGCAGATACTTGTAGTAGTCTGGTATGATCTGCGCCTTGACCCCATTTTTTTCACAGGTTTTGATGATATCATTTAAGCGCCCATACAGACTCAATGGTATGGCAATAATCACTTCATCTAGATCATAATTAAAGATTACTGTATCCAGATAATCAATATTGCCCATTACGTGAGAATTGGCAACCTTATAGCCAATTTTTTTATCCTCATCTAAAAAACCAATAATATTGTAGCCCAATTGTTTGTTTTGGGTAATCTTATGGGCAAAGTTACATCCTAAATCCCCTGCACCAATGACTAATATGTGTTTGAGGTTAAAGCCTTTGCTTCTTGCTAAACGAAGGCTTTTTCGAAGGAATGCTCTTTCGAGAATGCTGAAGAAAACGCTGAAGAAAACAAACAATAACAGTACATACCTTGAATAATGGATTTGTTTCACAATAAAAAGTATATTTATTAGTATTAATAGTCCAATAATATTGGATTTGATAATCAATAATGCTTCTTGGTCCATTCTCTTAATTCGCTGGGGTGCATACAGCCCTAAAGCATTATAGATCAAGAGATAAAGAGGAATGATAAATACAAGTGGTATCATATATGTCTTAAAATCTAGATGCCATTGGCTAATTTCAAACAAACCTGATTGAAAGCGAACAAGCCATGCAAACATAAGTGCAATCACAATAACCATAGCATCTATGCATATCAATATACTATTTAAAAATCTCTGATAACTTTTAATCATTTGTTATTTCCCCCTATCAGGTTTTAATGCATTCACGAACAATTTTAATCCTAAAATGCATCCTATCCCTGCGTAGACCAATAAAGTAATAAGCGATGAATATTTGCGCTTATAGTGTTTATTGTAAAACAAATACATTGCTCTGTAGAATTCATAAATTAGCTTGGGATTCTTTTTCTTACTGCTGCCACCCTTATAATGAACAATTTGCGCTTTTGGATAATACACAATCTTCCAACCTGCTTCTTTCATGCGATAACACCAGTCAACATCTTCTCCATACATAAAAAAATCTTCATCTAGAAGACCCACCGCCTCGATGACTTCCCGTCTGATCATCATAAAAGCCCCCACAAGACAATCTATTTCGTGGATTTCATTTTCGTCTACATAGGTAAGATTATATTGTCCAAATTTTTTGCTCTTCGGAAATAGCTTTGATAATCCCAGTATCCGATACATAGATACTTCTGGGGTCGGGAAACTACGTTTACAAGCTAGATCTAAGTTGCCATCAGGCAATATTACTTTGCATCCTAATGCACCAATATTGACATGCTTGTCCATGTGTTGTATACATTTTTCTAGACAATCATCAATGACAACTGTATCGGAATTGAGCAAAAGGATATATCTGCCCTTTGATTGTCTGATCGCAATGTTATTGGCTTTGGAAAAACCCAGGTTTTGTGCGTTTTGAATAAGCTTTACTTGTGGAAATTCTTCTTGAATCATTTCAATGCTGTCGTCTGTTGAAGCATTGTCTACGACGAATACTTCATATAAAAAGTTATGTGTTTTGGTGAAGATCGAGTTTAGTGTTTGCTTGGTTAGTTCTTTTGTATTGTAGTTTACGATGATGATTGATAAGTCCATAGGAGACACCCTTTATTTAGATGATTTTGACTTTAGTTTATCTCGTTGTTTCCTCTTTATCATTTTTCTCTTTTCTATTGTATCACATAATAATTTGATTGTTGTAGGAATATATTTTAAAGTTTTAGGCTCTCTAAATAAGCAGTACACAAATATTCCAATATCTACAGCAAGAATGTAGGGTAAATTTTTTATAAAATCAACTGTATCTTCATTTTTTATCATCATTAAATATCTATTTTTGATAGAATGTATTTTTAAAAACGAAGGAATACTCTTCCTACCACTTTCCCTCCATCCCCTTTTATGATAGGCAACTGCAGTTGGTACATAAAGACATTTCCAACCCAAATTTCGTGCCCTCCAAGATAAGTCCACATCCTCTTTATAAGCAAAAAAATTCTCATCAAAATATTCTTCATTTATTTTTATGTCTTCTAACATTTCTCTTCGATATACAGCAGCTGCTCCACACACGCCAAAGATATCCGTTTCATGGTCATATTGTCCAGTATCTATTTCTCCTTGGCCTCGATCGTAGGCTCTTCTGTTTTTTGGCATGACAATTCCTGTAGAGTCAATAGCATTGGTTGGTCTGAAGTCAGGAGTCATTCTGAGAATTTTTCCTGAGATTAGTCCTACATATGGGTTTTGATCCATGGCTTTAACTGCTTCTTCGATGAAGTGTGGATCTAAAACAACATCAGGATTTAAAACTAGCACATATTCTCCTCTACCTTTTTGAAATCCAATATTATGTCCTCCACAAAATCCTAGATTTTGTGGATTTACGATTAAGTTTATTCCAAAAGGTTTTTTCTCTAATAAATCCACAGTATTATCTGTGGATTTATTGTCTATAATGATGACTTCGATATTTGGGTATGTTTGTTGATAAATACCTTTTAAACATTCTAGAATATCCTTTTTACTATTATAGGTTACTATTTGAACAGTTACTAATGCCTGCATACTATACCTCTTCAATATTTAACTATTTTTTAAGATCATTACAGATATTTTGTAATTTATATTCCAATAATGCTACAGTCTGAGTTAACTCTTTTAATTTGCTAGACTGCCTAGATATGGCTATTGTTAAACTAAACAAAATAACAAGGACAAAAAATATACCAAAATAGAATACTGTATTTACAGGGTCAACTATCCCTAGCAAAAAAGAAACATTACCTGCTATATTAGGAAAAATAGCTATAATTAGCATTCCAATCCCTGTAAATAGCCACACAAGTGAATATTTAGTTCCTATCTTTTCCTTTTTAAGCATACTTATCATAAAAACTATAAACAGTACGGTAATAATTATCAAAAAAATTTGAAGTCTAGGATTCATTATATACTTCCTCCCAATCCTCTTCAGTTTTCCTTGGTTTGATCCTACTTATTAAAATTGATAGTGTTACTTTTATCATATAATAAATCGATTTAATCGCATTTATTGAAGATACACCAGTAGCTCTTTCCTTCATGACAACAGGTATTTCTTTTATCCTTAATCTTTCCCTGCTAATCATAACAATAGACTCTGGTTCTGGGTAATCTTTGGGATAATTTTGAGAAAAATATTTTATAATATCTCGATTACATGCTCTAAATCCTGAAGTAGCATCTGTAATGTTAAAACCTGTGCAGAATTTTAATAGCATTTGAAAGTATCTTATCCCTATTCTTCTCATAAATGAGGATTGAAACCCTTGCTTATCTATAAATCTGGAACCAATTACCATATCAACTTGGCCACTTTCAATAAATGATGCTATATAATTTAAGTACTGTGGGTCGTGCTGCCCATCACCATCTATTTGGACTGCTATATCATAGTCATAATTATAGGCATATTTATACCCCGTTTGCATGGCGCCACCAATACCCAAATTTACAGGTAGATTAACTACATTGATTTTATTCTTATAGCAAACATCTAAAGTGCTGTCTAGCGACCCATCGTTAATTACTACGTAATCAAAATCGGGTGCATATTTTTTTATATTATTTACTACCTTCACAATACTCTTTTCTTCATTATAAGCTGGAATAATAACCAGTTTTTTCATATAATTCCCACCTTATTATTTTCTCGTTTATTTTATACTCACTAAATAAACACCCAAACATATTGTGGCTATTCCAATCCATCGATTTATGGGAATTTGTTCTCTAAATATAAGTGCTGCAGCAATAGGAACAATTACAAATGCTAAACTTTGAATTGGATAAACATAACTTATATCTGCTTGATTTAATATGTATAGCCAAAGCATCGTTGTACATGCATATACAAATAATCCCAATAATATAAGAGGAGAAAATAAAGCTCTTATAATATCGCTTAAATTTTCAATGGTTTTCCCCATCATACCTGACTTCCACAATAATTGTCCTGTTGCCATTAACAATGAATTTAATATAGTTAAAAGAACTATTTTCAAATGTAAGTACCTCCCTCTAATTTCTTCAATAATGTATACTCCATATATAGATATTATCTGCCTCATTATAGTATTCTTTAACTAACGTATAATACCTTTCTATATTTTTGTCTTTTAATAGATTTTCTTTTGTAAGTATATATTTTACTTGTAGTGTTTTTAAATCTTCATAATTGATATATACAGTAAACATATCTGGTTGTTCTAATGTAAAATAAGTGTCGTCTTGTGTTAATTTAATGTTTATATGTGCATATCTATTATATATATCTTCATACCTCTTGTCTTTATCTAACTTTTCCCATCTATGCATGTCAGGATAAAAATTAACACTATTTATACATTTAACACCGTGTGCTAATAAGTAATTTCCAAAAAAAATACTATCCAAAGATATCCAGTTTTCTTCTTTTTTATTAGTATTTATTTTTAAAATTTCTTTCGAAATCTTCTTATTATATATAGATTCTAAACCTCTTCCTATTGGATTTATTGATGCACCTGATACTAAAATTATTAAACTCATAATGATAATAAAAATATTTCTACGTTGAGTAGCAAGCAGATAATTCAATAACAAGTAAATAATTGTAATAATTGCTACTAGCCGTATACCTATATATTCTAATATTCTAGAATCCATTAAAGAATACAATGTTACTGATCCTACAAAAATCAATACTGGTACCCAATATTTTTTATTTAATTGTATTTTTTGATTTAAAATCCATAAACTTAAATAAATGGAATTAAGTCCTAAAATTATTATCATTCTTGGCTCTGGGACAAAAGAAAACAATGTAATTTTAGCAAAGGCATATGGATATTTTATAAAAAGCCAAGATATCTGAAAAATAAAATAAATATATAAACTTAAATATAGTTTCTTGTAATTTCCTCGATATTTTTTGTAGTAAAATATAAAGCTCATGGCTATAAACATATTAAACCCGATAAAAGCACTTATTTCACAGTTATTTGAAAATGTTATATCTTTATAAGGAAGTATTGGGTTAATAAGAAAAGTTTGAAACAATTTAAATTCATATCCACCCCCTAAAGAAACTCTTTTACCAGGGTATGTAGTATTCATAATTATTTTTATAGCATCTAATGAATCATACAGAAACTTACCTATAATAGTAATAATAATAGCTAGACTCAACAATATTAAGACCATATCATTTTTTTTCAGCTTTACATTTTTTCTATTTTCAAAAGAAAAATAAAATACAAAAATAGCTATCACGTATCCTAAAGGAACTTGAACTGCTGGGTACAAAGTCACTATATACCCGATTAGGGCTATTATTAAAATTATTAAATTTAATACTTTATTTCTGAAATGATTTATATATTTTATAACATTATAAAAACAAGCCATTATTGCTTGTCCGTATATTATTAAATCGATCACAAAAGTACTAAACCACCACTGTATAGGCGGTGAAAAAGTTATCCAAAATGCTCCAAAAAAAGAAAGTTTCCTGTTGTTATTAGTAAAAATGCTTATCAACTCATATGATACTAACCATAAAGCAATAAGTCGTGAAAACCAAAACCATGAAAGTCCATATTCTTTTCCAAATAAAATATATCCCCAATTAAAAGGCTTTCCAATTAAAGTAAAATCAAAAACTGGTACGAAATAACTCACTAACATATTTTGACCATTAGATCTTATGTCGTTGTTTATTATTGGATAAAATTTTTCATTCATAGCTTGAGACAAAGCATATGGAGTTTGTACTAGCCATTCATCACTTCTAATAGCTCTTTCTTTTCCTATCAATAACGTATTTCCTGAACTAGTTATGTTATCTTTAAACACACTATCCCAAATTGAGATTGAACTTCCATGAAATTTGCCCAATACTAAAATAAAAAATAACATTCCACAAATCAAAAATCTTTTTTCATTACAAGTAGTAAATACTTTTAGCGTAATATTTTTAATTTTATTATTTTTAAATATAATTAAATAAATCATTACTACTATAAATATATATATCAATAAAAAATAAAATGTGTTTAATACAGTTTCTCTTGTATTCATATATCCCGAAACAAAAGTCAAATCCCCAGTATCTTTTGAATTATTTACATATATTTCTCCCTTTTCAAAAGAATCACCTGAAGTTTTCCAAATTGTAATTGCATTTCCTGAAAAAGAATCTTGTGACTTTAGGTAAAAATAATATTTCTTTCCCTTAGAATCTAATATTGGCATAAATTTAAATTCTTTTATTTTGTTGTCTTCTACGTCTTCAGCAAAAAACTTTATAGTTTTAATGTTTTGTTTTTGTCCATACTCTCTTATTCCAAATTCTATTTCTTTGTCATTCTCTCTTGCATAGGTAGCTAGAGTAATACCTATCCTTGATAAATTATCTTCTTTAGCTATAAAAGTTTGTCCTACTTCCATGCCATTTATCAATTCACCTACTGGAATTTCCTTATTGGTTTGATTAAATTCTGTATTAACAGCAATGAAATAACTAGAATCAAATATGCTCAGTATTATCAATATCAGGATAGCCGTCATAATATAAAAAATTTTTTTCATGAATTTTTTTTCCATCCTTTTTACATTATATTATATTTAATCGTTTTGATTTTGATATAGTTTTATAGAAACGAATCTTTTAACTGAGTAAAAGAATAAGTTAGACATCGTATTATAAGTAAAAATATTTCTAAGACACAATAATAAATCCTTATCCTTTCCATTCTACAAAAATTAAGTGCCACATGTGGTGTTTTGGAGGTTATAATTTATAAATTAGGTCAAAAACTTCTCTTGAATAGTATCACTTAATAGAAAAATCAATACTTTAAACAACATATAAAACATTATAAAAACGAAATAGCTCAACAAGCAAACATAAATACACTTTATCTTAAAATAGAATTTGCTAATATTCTTTTAATTTTATATCTAAGTCTTATATAAAAATATTTTAAAATTCTTATATAAGAGTTTTTATATAATATATTTACTTTATTTTTCTTATCTTCTGCTACACTTGGTTTTTCGCAGAACATCAGCAATGGCTCAATACATTTTTCCCACCTATATATGTTTTTTTCTTTATTTATATTTTTTTTACATTCTCTATATAGATCCCCTTCGTCTACTAATTGTACTATAATTTCACTCAATTCTTTATAATTCTTTTCTTCATAGCATAGCCCTAGTTGCTCTCGCTTAGCTAAATCAGCCATGTAATCTCCTTTAGTCAATATCATTGGAAGTTCACACCACAAATAATCTAATATCCTTGTCCTAAAAGAAAATCTTGTTTCAAGATTATCATAATATGTGCTTACTCCAATATCTGCTTCAAGCAGATAGTTTTGTCTTTCCTCATAAGGAACCCAATCATTAAAAAATACATTTTTATCATATAGACCGTATTTTTTACACAGCTCTATAGCTTTTTCTGCTACACTTATATCAATGTTAGCATTCGGATGGCCAATTCCCATAAAAAATAATTTTATGTCTTGTCTTTTCTTAACAACTAAATTGATGGCTTCAATTAAAGTTATTGGGTCAAACCAATTCCATATTCCTCCACCCCATATTAATACTTTATCTTCTTTTTCTATGCCTGGCCAAACTCCCTTTAATACTTGTTTTGTTTTGACAGGTTCTTCATTGTCTAATCCAAATGGTACTATTCCAATCAGTTTGTCCATTTTTTCGTTATCTAAATATGTATACGGATTCACTCGGTTAATTGCAGCAAGCATACCTAGCCAATAATCTTTTTGTTTTTCATTGGCACATATGAAATAATCTCCTATTGCTAATTGCTCTAGTATAATGTCCAAATCTGTTTCATGATAAGTAATCCTATCTTTAATAGCTATGTTTTTCCTTAACTCGAGGTTCTCTAGTGTTAAAGGATCATATATATCTACTACTATAGGCTTTTGTGCTTTTTTAACAAATGGATATAATCTAAGAGCAATTCCTTGGATAACAATAGAATCAACGTTGTTTACTTCTTTTTTTAATTCAGATGCAGTTCCTCTTATAACTCTAAATTTAAACTGGTTAAAATCTATATCACTTTCTGTATTTGGAATAAATAATACTACATCAAGATCTTTGCTTAATTCTTTAGCAAAATTAAAATATCTTATAGCTGGACCAGTCATTTTCTTCTTTATCGTATCTGGGCTTATCAATAAAACTCTTTTCATAATAAAATTCCTCTTTTGTCATAACTATTTTTTATTAAACTATATGTTATAATCTGGACTATAATTTTCATGTGTCTATTCACTTTTTCTCTTTCTTAAAACTTTTTCTTTTACTTTATAAAAAGTTTTAAATGAAAGATCACCTTCTACGGGTTTCCTATTTATATGCGTACTTCCACCTTGATATGAATCTATATTAGTACTCCATACTGTAATTGCATTTCCTTCCATAGACTTTGGTGATTCTAATTCAAAATAGTAATTCTTATTTTTAGAATCTTCTATGGTTGGAATTTCTATTTTAAAAAACTCATTATCTATAATTTTCATTCCATTAAATGTTGTAGTATATATATCATTCCGTGAGCCTGGCTCTTCTTTTAAATGAAAAATTATATCTTCCATATTATTTCTATTGTAAGTAGCAAATTTTATATAAACTCCTGAAAAATTATCTTGTGTACTATAAAAGGTTTGTCCTACTTTAAACCTTCCTATTATTTCTCCTACAGGCTTTTCTGCTCTTTCTTGAGATATATTTATTTTTTCAATTTCAACTGTTTCATATTTTGAAAAATCATATATATACATACCCACTACCAGCACTACATATATAATGACTACTGCTTGAAATATTTTCTTTTTACTCATTTCTTGGCCTGCTTTCATTTTTAAAATCCATTAGCAACTTTTTATCTCTTTATCAGTTTTTTTACAAATCCATATAATCCTAAAGACTTTATTTTCTTTAATTTCATATTTATAGTGGTTATCCAATTATTAATATTATTAATATTGGTTATAACATCTTGCATTTGGTTTTGTAATTGAGCTACAACTTTGTGGTTTTCATCTCTCAATCTATGTCTATTATTTTTTATTTCTATAGCCTTTTTAGCTAAATCTTCTATTGAATCTAAACTATTTATCTCACTCTTTATTACAATGTCATCAATAGTACGATTTTGTATTACTATTCCTTCTTCTTCTTTTAACGGTTCCTCATTATACACACAATGGGTTCTAAATACTAAATTCCCTTGAACTAAATTATCATTTCTCCATATATTACCGTATGTGTTGATATCAGAATTCTGCCATAAAGTTATTGCATTTCCTAAGCCAGCACCCTCCGACTCTAAATAAAAATAAAATTCTCTTCCTTCTGAATTGATGATTGGTCTAAGATCTATCTTATACCATGAATTATCTTTAAGATTTACAGCATTTAAATCTTTTTCAAACAGTAATTCCTTAGTAGTAGCTTCAAATAATTTAAATTTTAATTTGTGTTCATTAACTCTAGCATAAGTGGCTACAAAAATGTCTATAGCTTTTAAATTAGGATATCTACATCTAAATTTTTGTCCTACTCTATCTCCGTCTAAAATTTCTCCTACTACTGTGTTTTTTGATTCTTGTTTTATGTCATAAATTAAATGATAATCATCTGATATAGGCTGTAATTTTTTCTTTACTGGTTTATTACAAAAATCATTCAATGGCTTAGTAACTATATCCCACTTATAATTTTCTCTATATTGATCTATATTTTTTTTACATTCATTATAAAATTTCTTATCATCACTTAACTTCCTTATAGCATCAACTAAATTTCGAGAATTTTCATATTCTACTACTATACCTAGACTATTTTTTTGTATTTCTTCAGCAAAATAATCTCCTTCAGTTGCTATTATAGGTAACCTTGCCCACAAACAGTCTAAAATTCTTGTTCTAAAGGAAAATCGAGTTTCTAAATGATTAAAATGACAACTAACCCCTAAGTGAGATTCTAATAAAAAGTTTTGTCTATCTTCGTAGTCAACCCAATCCATGTTAAAAAATACATACTTATCTTTTAATCCTAATTTTTCAGCAAGTTCTATAGCTTTATTGGTCATTTCCATTTCTGGCACTGCTGGATTTGGATGTTTAACTCCCATAAAGAAAAGTTTTATATCATTTCTTTCTTTACTTAAAATATGAACAGCTTCAATAAGCGTAAGAGGATCAAACCAATTCCATACTCCTCCACCCCATATTAAAACTTTATCATCTTGTTTTAAGTTCGATATTTTTTCTTTCATTGCATCTCTAGTTTTTCTAGGTTCTTCATCGCTAATTCCAAAAGGAACTAGCCCTACCAATTTTTCTAATTTTGATGATAGATCATATTCTTCAGGATTTATCTTATTTAAAGAGGATAGCATGCCTATCCAGAAGTCTTTTTGTTTTTCACTGGCACAGATAAAATAATCACCTAATTTTAGTTGTTCTATTTGAACTTTTAAATCATGATTATGAATTTCATTTCTTTGTTTAAATGATTTTTTTCTATGTATTTCTAAATTTTCAATAACAAATGGATCATAAATATCTACTATTAATATTTTATTTTTGCTTATTTCTTTTAATATTCGTATATTTTCTAACATAAATCCGTGTATTAAAATAACATCTGAATTAATTGCTAATTCAACAATATTATTAGGTTCACTTAGACAATATTTCTTTACATCAAAATTATATGACTGTACATCTAGGTCAATATCATTTGGTATAGCCAATGTTACGTTGTGATTTTTACTCATTTGCTTAGCAAATTCCCAATATCTTATCCCTGGTCCTGCCATCTTTTTGCCAACATAGTCATTTGAAATAATTAAAACATTTTTTTTAAACTCTCCAAAACTAACATCTAAGTTTATACCTGCAATCAAATTTTCTATAGTCTCAAAATAAGATAAATCTGTATTCGGAACCATAAGATTTTTATATGGAAAATCTACAAACTTTTCAAATATTTCCTTGTCTGAGATAACTCTATTTCCCTGTATGAATTTTCTCTTTTTACTATATAAATCTAAGTTGTTAAGAAATTCTTGAATAGCATAATATTGAACTTTTCCTTCATTTTCTTTTAAGTCTTCCTCTTTGTTATCAAAAAAGAACTTATTTCCCTTATAAACTTTTAACAATATGGCACTTGTAATTACTTTAAAAACCTTATCATCTTCATAATTTTTATATATTGTGTATAATGAATTTCTATTATACATTATATTTAATTTGAATCTATTTAATTTTTTTGATGTACTATTATGCTTATGATAACAAATAGATTTACTGCAAAACTTGACTTTATAACCTAGTATCCATAATCTCCAGCCTAAATCAACATCTTCAAAATAAGCAAAATAATCCTCATCAAATCCACCAATATTTAAAAATATATCTTTTTCAATTAGCATTGCCCCGCCACATGCAAATAATATGTCTCTATCTTCGTTATATTTTTTGTTAGCTTCCTTGATATCTATTCCAAAGTCATATTGATACCCATGACCATAAAAATTTATACTTCCCCCTGCAAAATCTAACTTAGTTCCGTCCCAATTTAAAATCTTACTTCCAACACAAACGTACTTTTCATCTTCAGTTTTTGCTTTTTCTAACGTATCTATCATTTCATTTAACCAATTCTTGTCTAAGCGCATATCATTATTTATTAAAGCCAAATATTTACCTTTAGCAATTTTAGCAGCATCATTATTGGGCTTTGCAAATCCTTCATTGGTTGAATTTCTTATTATTCTAATTGTTGGAAAGTTTTTTTCTACATAATCTATTGACCCGTCTTCAGAACCATTGTCAACCATGATGATTTCTATTTTATCCTTGGGATAATTTTGGTTAAATATTGTATTAAAACAATCCTTTAAATGTTCTTTTCCATTAAAATTTACTATAATAAAACTTATTACTGAATTACTCAAATTCATCCCTCTTTCAGTATTTTTTAACTTAATTCATACATCAAGTCTTTCAGTATCTTTTTTAGTTCTTCTTTTTCTTGCTCTACTTTCTCTTTTTCTAATATTAACTCTTCCTTTTCTTGCTCTGCTTTATCTTTCGCCAATATTAACTCTTCTTTTTCTTGCTCTGCTTTATCTTTCGCCAATATTAACTCTTCTTTTTCTTGTTCTACTTTATCTTTCGCTAATATTAACTCTTCCTTTTCTTGCTCTGCTTTATCTTTCGCTAATATTAACTCTTCCTTTTCTTGTTCTGCTTTATTTTTCGCTAATATTAACTCTTCTTTTTCTTTTAAATCCTCTTCCAATCTATTATTTTTCTTAACTATTTCATCTTTCAAAGTTTCTATTTTTATTTTGTTTTCTATGAGTAATCTAGAAAGTTCATTGTTTTTATCATAAATCTCAAAATCTCTATACAATATCTTGATACATGGTTTCTCTTGCTGATCCATCCATATTGACAAACCATCTTCACTGTATGTTTCAAAAATAAACTCATAAGCATTTCCAATTGTAGCATTAAATATAGGAAATTTTATTTCGTGCCATAAATTATCTTCTACTTCTTCTAAATCAATATGTGTTGTTGCTTTTGTTTGACCTAGTTTTTTTTCTATTATTGATAATTTCAGTGTTCCTAATAATTTCTTATTATAAGTTCCAAATAAACAGGATACACCGCATATGGTATCTGTCGTAGCAATATATTCAAATCTAAAACTATTGTTCTTACATATTTTTTTAGAAGGTCTTTCAGCTTTATCATTTATAATAGAACTATTAATATATTTTTTATTACTTAATTCTGAATCCATAAACATATTGAACATTTGCAATAAATTTAAAAGTACTTCGTTTATGTTTTTGTTATTATCTTGTAGTATCTTAAAATCATCTTTTATTTTTTTAAAATAGTAATTTTCACTATCTATGTCTTTACTGATAACAATGACTTCTCTATATCCATTTTCTACAGATTTATCATTTTTATAAAAGTTTTCATTATATACTTTATCAATTAAATAATGTAAATTAAAACTATTAGGTATTTTTATCAAGTATGCTTTTATAATATTCATAAATAACCATTTATAAATATCTCCTGATGAAAAATGAGTATAATTTAATTGTTCTTTCTTACAAATATCCTCTATTATTTCCATACTAGGAAGTCCATTTTCTATATGTTCTTTTAGCATAAAGTGGTCTTGCTTAGCTACATTGATTAAAAACTCGTTAAATATATTTTCAGCCATATAATTTTCTTCACTATAAAAAGGTGCTGTCAATATCAAATGTCTTTTTGTTACCCTGAGTAGTTCTTTTATAAATGCTTCTCTTTTCTCTGGCCTGACATGTTCTAGCGTGTCATTTGTTATAACAAAATCAAAAGAATTATTAGGAAATGGTATGTCCTTCCCATTTCCTTTAATGTACTCAGGAAAATCATATCCTTCCATTACATCTAATACATAGCATTCTTCTTTAGGCAAAAATTCTTTTATTAATAGTCTTTTTTGTCCGTACCGATCTTGTCCAGCCCCACCTATGTCTAAAATAGATACACTTTTTTCATTATTTATTTGTTTGTATATATTCACTAATCTTTTTACAGTTTCATATCTTTGATATTGATCAAAGTAACAAGAAGTCAATTCCAAGATATCATCTCCTTAGATATTCCATTCACATTTTAATCTAATTTTTCCATATTCAATAATATTGCTTTCTACAATTTGAAACCAATAATGTTTTTCTCTAAAATCAAAAGGCATTTGACAACTTTCATCAAACAATGCAGCTGTTAAATAGTATTTGTCCTTTAAAAAAGGGTTGTTTTTTATAGTTACACTGAACATATTATTTTCCTTTAAATCTGTAATAATCAATCCATCTTGTTTGCTATTGGGTCCACTCAGATGAACATCTTCTTCTGTATATATAGCAAAGCCAAATACAGCACTATTTGTCTTCTTATTCACTTTAAATTCTACATTAATCTTAATATCTTCATTTGTTTCAAATATATTTTTTATATGTCCATTTTTATCTGAAAAATATAGTTTTGTAATTTCTAAGTTTTTATTACCATGATAAGTTGATTCATCATTAACATATTTAGGTGCTTGGTGAAGTGTGACATTATGATTAATCTTATTTTTAAAACTTATCTTTTTCCCTTTTTCTATTTCTTCTTCTAATTCTTTTTTATCTTCACTATTAGAATAAACTAATTTTAGATATAGTCCAATCATTTGTTCAGGAGTTCCTTCTAAAAGATAGCCTCCTCTTTTTATAAAAAACACTCTATCACATATTTTCCTAACGCTACTCATATCATGGGATACAAATACAATTGTTTTCCCTCTTTCCTTAAAAGATAATATCTTATTCATACATTTTTTTTGAAAAGCTTCATCTCCTACTGCTAGTACTTCATCTATTACTAATATGTCTGGATCAACATTAACAGCTACTGCAAAAGCAAGTCTCATATACATACCTGATGAATAATTTTTTACTGCTGTATCCATAAACTTTTCTATCTCTGCGAATTCTATAATCTCATTATATCTTTTATCTATTTCTTCTTTACTTATTCCTAATATAGAACCATAAAGATACACATTTTCTCTTCCTGTTAGGTCTGGTTGAAAACCTGCTCCTATTTCCAGCAGTGAGGAAACTTTTCCTTTTACGATTATTTCTCCACTATCCGGATATAATATTTTAGATATTAATTTAAGTGTTGTACTTTTTCCTGTCCCATTTTCTCCTATGATTCCTATAACTTGACCTTTTTTTATTTTAAAAGATACATTTTTTAAAACTTGATATTTTTCAACTTTTTCTTTGCTTCTGCTAAGTATAGCATTAATAAATTTTTCTTTTATAGAATAACTCTTATTATGATAAATCTTAAAGCTTTTATTTACATTTTTAAATTCTATCAAGCACATAATTATACACCTTTTCAATTAAATTTCTTCTGCAAAATTTTTCTCGATACGCATAAAAACCACATGGCCTACTCCAATTAAAATGATTGAATAAGCCATTAATCCCAAAACATATTCTATATTGGGAATAGAGTTTTCTAATAATATTTGCCTTATAGACTGAACAACTAGCGTCATAGGATTAAACAACAATATCTTCTGAAAAGTTTTAGGTACTAAATCTAAGGGATAGACTACTGGTGTCATATACATCCATGCCATAAATATAACTTCAATTAGATGTGACACATCTCTATATATCACATTTAAAGCAGACAATATAAATGATAACCCTATTGTAATGAATAAAAGAAAAAACAATATTAGGGGTAGTAGTAATGCTTCTGAAGTGATATTTACTTTAAATATGAATAAAGACAATATTAAAACTAGAACAGTTATTAAAAAATTTATAAAATTTGCCAACACCATTGACAATGGAACTATTTCCCTTGGGAAGTACACCTTTTTTATCAACCCTCCATTGGCTACGATAGAGCCTGTACTGCTTTGCACTGCACCTTGAAAAAAAATCCACGGCAAAAGGCCACAAAGCAAAAAAACGGTGAAGTTAGGCACTGCAATTTTTAATACATACTTAAAAGCAAATGTATACACTACCATCATAACTACAGGATTTAAAAAAGACCAAAAAAATCCTAATGTAGAATTTTTATATTTTAATTTTAGCTCTTTAAATGTAAGATTTTTAAGCAGCTCTTTGTATTCTAATATTTCATTTAACTTTTTTAGCATTCATTTCACCTTTTCTATTGTTAAAGAATAATAAACAATTAGAGGAAATTTGATTAAATTTCCTCTCTAAAAACTACCTATTCTTATACATCTTCTCATAATATTTCA
The DNA here is from genome assembly GCA_038396625.1 of Clostridiaceae bacterium 35-E11. GTDB lineage: Bacteria > Bacillota > Clostridia > Peptostreptococcales > Thermotaleaceae. The sequence continues at coordinate 577,403 of CP121688.1, read as the reverse complement.
AATATTCACCACTTCTAATCTTCTCCCACCAATCTTTATGATCCAAATACCATTGTATTGTTTCTTTCATTCCTTGCTCAAAGGTATAACTTGGTTCCCATCCAAGCTCTGTAGTTATTTTCGTGTTATCAATAGCATATCTTCTATCATGTCCTAGTCTATCTTTAACATATTTTATTAAGTTTTCTGATTTACCTAGTGTCTTAATAATTAGTTTAACGATTTCAATATTTGCTTTTTCGTTATTGCCACCAATATTATAAATTTCTCCTAATTTTCCTTTGTGAAGTACTGTATCGATCGCACTACAGTGATCCTTCACATGAAGCCAATCTCTTATTTGCATCCCATCTCCATATACAGGTAATTCTTTTTCATTTAGACAATTGGCGATCATAAGGGGTATTAGCTTTTCAGGAAATTGATAGGGTCCATAATTATTAGAACATCTAGTAATGTTCATTGGAAATTTAAAAGTTTCCCCATACGCTCTAACCAACATGTCTGCTCCTGTTTTAGATGCTGAGTAAGGACTATTTGGTGCTAGAGGAGTAGTTTCTGTAAACATACCAGTCTTTCCTAATGCACCATATACTTCATCTGTAGAAACCTGAAGGTACTTTACTCCTTCTTTGTATATAGGATACCCTACTTCATCTTTAGCAATTTGCCAACTTTTCTTCGCTGCATCTAAAAGTACTTGTGTCCCTAATACATTTGTCTTAATAAATATTTCGGGATCTTCTATGCTTCTATCTACGTGGGATTCCGCTGCAAAATTTATCACATAGTCAAACTTTTCTTCCTCAAATAATCTGTTTACTACTTTTGCGTCAGTTATATCTGCTTTAATAAATCTATAGTTGACATTATTTTCTATATCTTTCAAATTCTCTAAATTTCCACAGTAGGTTAATGCATCTAAGTTTACAATTTTATAGTCTGTATATTTAGCTAATATATATTTTATGAAATTACTTCCAATAAACCCTGCTCCACCTGTAACAAGTAACTTTTTCACGGATATCACCTCTATTTTTATTTAAAAATTTGTAATCGTTTCCTGAAGCGTCTTCCACTGCTTGTCTTTTTCCGATAACAAAATTTCTTCTATCCCATCTAAGGGCCATTCTATACCAATCTCTGGATCATTCCAAAGAATGCCCCCCTCGTCCTCCGGATGATAAAAATCTGTGCACTTATATGCGAATTCTGCTTCTTCGGAAAGAACTAAGAAACCATGGGCAAATCCTTCTGGTATATAAAATTGTTTTTTATTTTCTTCAGATAAGATAACCCCTATCCATTTTCCATAGGTTCGTGAGTTTTTGCGAAGATCCACTGCTACATCAAAAACTTCCCCCTTGATAACCTTTACTAGCTTACCTTGGGGATTTTTGTATTGAAAATGTAATCCTCGTAGTACGCCTTTTTTAGATTTAGACTGATTATCTTGAACAAAAGTCATGTTCAGACCTGCTTCTTGAAAATCCTTTGCATTATACGTCTCCATAAAATAACCTCTGTGATCTCCAAATACAGTTGGTTCAATAATATAAACTCCTTCAATTTCTGTTGCAATAAACTTAAATTTCGACATTTTCATCCCCACTTTACTTCTCTTCTGTGATTGCAATCTCTTTCATTGTTTCATTTTCATTCTCTTGATCAAATTCTTTTGTTATCTCTACTAAATATTTCCCGTAATCAATTTTTTCTAAAGGTTTTGCTAATTGCAGCAATTGATTTCTATTAATATATTCTTTTCTAAAGGCAATCTCTTCTAAGCAAGCGATATACAACCCTTGTCTTTTTTGAATGGCTTCTACAAAATTACTGGCTTCTAACAATCCGCTATGTGTTCCCGTATCTAGCCATGCCATCCCTCTTCCAAACAGCTCTACCTTTAATTTTTTTCTTTTCAAATACTCCATATTTACCGCTGTAATTTCAAGTTCTCCTCTCGCAGAGGGTTTTACATTTTTAGCAATCTCAATCACATCATTATCATAAAAATACAGACCTGGTACTGCATAGTTCGATTTTGGCTTTTGAGGTTTTTCTTCTATAGATATTACATTGCCTTCTTTATCAAATTCTACAACGCCAAATTCATTAGGATTTTTTACATAATATCCGAAAATTACAGCTCCCTCTTCCAATGCTGCTGCTCTTTCTAATGTTTCTGTAAATCTTTGACCATAAAAAATGTTATCTCCTAATACAAGGGCTACGTGATCATTTCCAATAAATTTTTCTCCAATAATGAATGCCTCTGCAAGTCCTTTGGGTGCCTGCTGCTCTGCATAAGTAAAAGAAACACCTAAATCACTTCCATCGCCAAGAAGGTCTTGATACATCGGCAAGTCTCTAGGAGTAGAAATAATCAATATCTCTCTAATACCTGCAAGCATCAAAACCGATATAGGATAATAAATCATCGGTTTATCATATATAGGCAGTAGCTGCTTCGATACAGCCTTCGTAATCGGATATAATCTCGTCCCTGCGCCTCCAGCTAATACTATTCCTTTCATAACATTCTCCTCCTTTATAATAAGCTGATATATTCCTTCAATGCTTCTTTATAGGATCTTAGTGGTTCATATCCTTCTAATTTCCAACAATAGTTCTCTAACACCGAATATTTTGGTCTAGGTGCTGGCCTGTTAAACGCTTCTGTCGTAGTAGGATTCACTGTCATATTTATATGGGCTAGTTTGAATATTTCCTTGGCATAGTCATACCATGAACAGTGTTCACTATTGGTAATATTGAATATCCCATAGGTTGGTCTTTGTATCAACTTTCCTATGGCTTTTGCCAAATCTGGTGTATAGGTAGGAGATCCTATTTGATCATTTACTACATTCAACGCTGTCATTGTTTTGCTGAGATTCATCATCGTAGTCACAAAGTTTTTTCCATTCATTCCATACAACCATGAAGTTCTTACAATATAGAATTTATTAAGAATATCTCTTACATAATTTTCTCCAGCTAATTTACTTTTTCCATATATACTCATAGGATTTGTATGATCAAATTCATTGTAGGCCTGTTGTTTTGTTCCATCAAACACATAGTCTGTGCTGATATACACCATCGAAGCATCCACTTCATTACATGCCATCGCAAGATTTCTTGCTCCTAATGCATTTACTTTATAAGCAATATCAACATTTGCTTCACATCCATCCACATCTGTATAAGCGGCACTATTAATTACTACATTTGGTTTTATTTCTTTCATCATAGCGACTGTTTTATCTATATCTGTGATATCCATATCTTTGCTGGATGTACCGATTACCTCATGCTCAAGAGATAAAGCTTTTAATAGGTCGTTACCTAGCATACCCGTAGCACCTGTAATAAGAATTTTCATTTATCTCAACTCCTCCAACATCCCTTTCGCCTTATCTACATATTCCTGTGTCTTTGGTCTAATTTCAACAAATCGTACCATCTGATTTATTTCTACTTCATTTTTAATTTTTTCATTTAGCTGATTTGCTTTATTAGGGATCTCAATAATTTCCTTCAATAATTTTTTTGCTTTTTCTTTTTCCCCTTTTTTCGTGTAGATCTCTGCCACTGTTAGCAAATATCCTGCTTTGTTTTCATAGGTATTCGAATTCAGTGGGTGATATTTCTCAAGATTCTCCATTACTTGAAATGCTTTTTCCATTTCTTCATTGCGTAAATAAAATCTTGCTGCATTTGTTAGTATTTCAAAATCGTATTTCCCAAGTTCTACTGCTTTGTCCATATAATCAATGGCTTCTTTTCGTTGATCTTCATCTTTGGTTTGATAGGCTACATTATTTAATAAGTTGGCATAATCTATGGCATATGTAGGATCAAATGGTGCGATCATGCTTGCTCTTTTAAATTTGGCAATGCCTTCTTCTATTTTATTTTGTTGAATGGCATATACACTCTGCTTTGCAGAATGGGATGCAATACTACTGCCCATGCTCAGTACTAAAAGAATACAAGCAAACACGGTTGTTACATAAGGTATTTTTATACCGACTTTTTTTTCTTTTATTTCGACGGATTCACCTATAGCTAGCTGCATCCCGATTATACTCCACATAATAATACCTATAGAAGCATACGTAAGATCAAAATCAATAGCACTATGGATCAAAATGGTCATCACCACTGTGAACATAGTTGCATAATTAGCCTTTGCAGAAGGTTCTTCACAGGATCTATAGGTTTTGAAAGCATGATAAATATATGCTAGTAAAATCCCTGCAAATATAATGATTCCTACTGTTCCAACCTCAATCCATAACTGCATATAATAGTTATGTGCTTGTGCAGAACTGTATCCATAGGTTTGATAAGCTCGATAGAGGGTACTCCATCCTCCCCCACCGGTACCGAAGATAGGATAGTCCTTGATAATGCTGAAGGCATCTTTATAAAAAACCGTTCTTTCGGTAACCGTTTCTGTTCCTAAACTGATGCTTCCCAATCTTTGGGCAAGATTTGTAGGTAACATTCCCAGCAATGTATTTTTGAACAGTAGTCCCACCATAGGAATTACAAGGGCTATCATGGGAATAAACAGATTGTATATTTTCTCTTGAAAATCTAACTTCTTTAGGAGCTTTTCTAAAAACAAGCTCACACCGAATGAAACAACCATCCCAATGAAAACCCAAAACCACCCAGGTGTTTTGTTAACAGCCTCTATACTTGTAGTTAATGGTTTTATAATCACCACTACACCTAGTAAATTTCCAATGAAATCACTCATAAATCCTATCTTATAAGCTTTGGATACCAATAGATAATACATGAAACCCACTAATGGCATCACTACCCAAGCACCTCTTGAATAGGACAATATAAACCCTAAAAAAAGCATGAAAGTGGCTATTCTTATAAAGTGTTTGGTTTTTCCTTGATACTCATTCAATAGGGTATAGGCTAAAAATAAAATTGCCAAACAATAGGCACCAAAGGTGTTATGATATTGAAAGGTCGAATTCATCATGCCATCTGTGAAAGCTCCATTGTATTGGAAAGCTTCTAAGGCAGTGCCTAGACCAATAAATACCACAACCACTCCAGCAACCACCAAAGTTGTTAGAGCAATTTTTCGTTTTCTTTGATTATCAATTAGTCTTTTTGACAATATAATGATACATAGATAATGCATATATTTTAGTGTTTCTTGAATAGAAATATTTGTATTCACGGCTGTAAAAGTTGATATGATATATACACCACTTAATGCCAAAAGTCCTACTTCTATCCACGAATTTTTTTTATGTACCTCCTTGTTTCGCGTCATCAAACGGTAAGTCAAAAACACAATAGATGTAACGATTTGGATAGGTACAAGTTCTTTTTGAAAAAAGGAACCTTTAAAAAACGGTGGAAAGAATAATAAAAGCAGCAATGCATCAAAAACATAGGAAATCATGATATTGTTTTGTTTTCCATTCAATTTATAATTATTTATTTTCTGTGTTTTCGCTTTCATATACAATAAACCTCTTCCATTTTTAAAAGTTAGTGGCTATTTGTTTTGGGGTGAAACTATAGAATCTATAAGATATGACCAAATTTAATTATTTTGATCCACCAGTGCAAACATCAATACCCCTTTGCAAGCTACTTCATCTCCTACGTAAGCAACTGCTTTGGCTTTACCAATGTTACGTCGGATAGAAATCATCTCGACTTCCATTCTGAGGGTATCTCCTGGAACCACTTGTCTTTTGAAGCGTAGTTCATCAATCCCGGTGAATACGCCTAATTTCCCCTTGTTTTCTTCTAGACACAGCATGGCGGCGGCACCTACCTGTGCCATGGCTTCTACCATCAGTACACCGGGCATGATGGGGTTGCCAGGGAAGTGTCCTTGGAAAAAGGGCTCGTTGATGGTTACGTTTTTGATCCCTATAGCTTTTTTGCCCGGTTCGATTTCAATAATTTTGTCTACTAGTAAGAATGGATATCTATGAGGGATGATGTTTTGGATTTCTATATTGTTTAACATGGTTAATACACTCCTTTTTAGGGTTAGTCGTTAGTCATTAGTGGTTTTTAGGGTCAATGCTTTTGAGCCTTGTAACCTATTGTCCGTCACCCAATCTGACTACTTTTGATTTGATTTTATTTTGATTTATGTAGAATATTCAAATGTTATTATAAAAAATACTTGACCTCTTTTATTTTACAGGAATATACATTAATAATCAATAAATTCATGATTTTTGACACATAATAGAAATAAAGAGTCAATTTCTTTGGGAATTCGACTCTTTTTGTGATCTTAAATATTTTCGTCTATGGTATTTATTTTTATATTCCGTGAGAGTTGTTTGTACATTTGTTGGGCTAGGCCGATGCCTGGACCTTTGGTAGCTTCTTGTGCTATTTTTTCGTCTAGCATACTTTCAAAGATTTCACGGGCGTTACTCTTAGGCATGAGTCCTCCATCTTGAACAGTACTTCTCATATCCTTCATGAGCATGCTTAAAAACACCGCTTCAAATTGTTTACATGCCTCTTGAAGCTTTTTTTTATCTTGTGTTTCCTGAGCTTGCTTTAATATATTTTCAAAGGCGTCTCCATCTACTTCACTTTTCTTTTGTTGGGTTTGCTGAATCAAGGAAGTAGCTATCGGATTGATTTCCATACTATATCAACTCCCATCTATCTTCTCAGGTTATTCGCCTGTTCTAGCATTTGGTCAGCTGTTTGGATGGATTTGGAATTAATTTCATAGGCTCTTTGGGCGGTAATGAGTTTGATCATTTCTTCCACGACCTGGACATTGGAGGTTTCTAGGAATCCTTGCATTACCTCTCCTGCTTCTCCTTCAAAGGCTTCAATGGCTTCTCCTGATGCAATGGTTTCTTTGTAGAGGTTTTTGCCCAACGCCTCTAGGCCTGATGGATTGGCAAAGCTTACTGTGGTAAGCTGTCCGTATTCTTCGCTTTCCTCTTCTCCTTTTCTTTTTACGTTGATCATACCGTTAGGCGATACAGTAATTTCTTCCACATCTTCTCCCAGCTCGATATCCCCTGCATCACTTTGAACAAAATATCCTTCTGATGTAACCAAGGTGGCTTCATTGTCTTCTACACTGAGTTTGAAGCTTCCGTCCTTTGTGTAGAAGAGATTGTCGTTTTCATCTCTTACCATAAAAAAACCATCCCCATCAATGGCAAAATCTAAATCATTGTTGGTTTGCTCCAAGTTTCCTTTGGCAAAAGACCGTAATGTTGCCATAGGCATAACACCATGTCCCACTTCCAAGTTTACAGGCTTACCGATACCTCCTTCTAGATTGTTTTTGCTAAGTGTTTCATATAAAAGGTCTTTAAACTCTACTCTTTGTTTTTTGTAGCTTGTAGTATTCACGTTGGCAATATTATTCGAAATCGTATCTACATTCAATTGCTGTGCCTTCATTCCTGATGCTGCAGTCCATAGTGCGCGCATGGTTTTGGGCCTCCTTTTTTCTTTAGGGTAATTGTATATAAAGTGCTTTTATTATTCTAAGATATGGATAGATTCAATAAGCGTGACACGGGGACGGTTCCATCGTCTTCCCTTCGGACCTTCGCTTCGCTGCGGTGACGCTCGAACCGTCCCCATGTCACTTACGTCCCCATGTCACTTACGTCCCCATGTCACTTACTTTGTTCCTCCTCTGTGTATAAAATAACTGCTAACGGCTAACCGCTAACTTTTACACTTTTCCAACTTCATTCACGGCCTTGCCTATTGTGTCGTCGTAGGCTTTGATCATGCGTTGGTTGGATTCGTAGTTGCGGAAGAGGGTGATCATTTGTACCATTTCTTTGATGGGGTTGACGTTGGATTGTTCTAGGAAGCCTTGGAGGACTTGTCCAGTGAATGGCTGTATTTGGGGTGTTGTTTGTTCTGCCATACGGTAGAGATTGTCTCCTTGCTTTCTTAGATCCTTTATATTGGTAATGTCAACAATATCCAGCTGATCCATATAAACTTCGTCAGCCAAGATTACCCCTGATTCAGAAACGGATATTTTTGTTCCCTCTATAAAAACCGGTCCTTCTTTTCCTAATACGGCATAGCCTTCGGAAGTGACCAATTCATTGTTGTTATTTAATTTAAATGATCCATCTCTTGTGTAGGCAATTCCATCGGGGGTTTGTACTTGAAAAAAACCTGGACCTTTTAAGGTAAAATCCAGCTGGTTATCGGTTTGGTAAGGATGACCTTGTTCATAATTTACTTGGATTTTGTCCATCCGTACGCCTGCATTTAAGGTACCGATAACATTTGGTGCTGTAAAGGTAATTAAACGATCTACCACATTACCCCCTACCATCACTTGTCCTTGTGGATTGATTTCTAACGCACCATTGCCTACATAAATGGGTCCTTTATTTCCTAATACCATATATCCTTCATCTGTATCTATATTCCCATTTTGATCTCGATAATAGGTGCTAAGGTATCCATCCTTATTTACTGCAAATTTCAGCTCTTTTTGGTGACTCACACCATTCATGGTCTGGGTTCTAAAATACCCTCCTTTAGCACTTACATAATATCCCCCATTATCTTGCTGGACTTCTACGCCTTCAAAGGCTTCTTGTGCTGAAAAGTCCAGAGGGGAATTGATTTTTTTTATCAATACTTCAGGAAATGCCTCTGATAAAACAAGATCTTTTTTATACCCTGTAGTATTGATGTTGGCAATATTATTAGTAATCACATCCATCCGCTTGCCATTGGTCTGCATAGCGGATGTAGCTGTGTAAAGTCCTCTGAGCATGGTATTCACTCCTTTTTAGACGTTAGTATTTAGGTATTAGTAGTTCGTGGTCTTTGGGGTTGCGCTTTGGGATCTTTCAAACCATATAACCGTAGCATGATGTCAGACGTAATTCCATATACTTCTACCGTCTTCTTCGCTGTACTGCCGTGATGCGCAATCCCTCCCTGTGTCACTACGAGCCTGTTACCGATTCTTTTTATGGCTATGTATATATCGACATAATCTGCAGAGAACTTTAGCGGAAAATTTTGTGTTTATCATTGTACATTGATAATTTTCAATTCAAGCTTCAAGGGGTTTTGTATGGCAAAAGAGGGAATGGTTTTGAGCCATTCCCTTCAAATTTAGAACTTCTGTCCTAGGTTATCTGGATTTTCTAAATCTTTTATTCGTCATCATGCTTTTTTCTAAAATATGTAGAGATTCTAAAGAAATTCCAGTGCCTTTTGCTACACAAGAAACGGCATCTTCTGCGATGTAGGTAGGAATGCCTGTCCTCTTTTCGATTAGTTTGTTGAGTCCGTCTAATAAGGAACCTCCACCTGTCATGACAATCCCTCTATTACTGATATCGGCTGCTAGCTCTGGTGGTGTCTTTTCTAGGACCGCATGCACTGCATCAGCGATGGCTGTAACAGGTTCTTCCAAGGCTTCAAACATCTCTTCCGACGTAATTGGAATAGTTTTAGGTAATCCTGACACCAAATCTCTTCCTCTGCACTGCATGGTTGATACTTTACTTTTAGGAAATGCGGTGCCAATATTAATTTTTAGTTCTTCAGCCGTTCTTTCTCCAATCAAGAGATTATGTCTTTTCCTCATGTGACGAACAATGGCATCATCAAACTTGTCACCAGCGGATTTAATAGATGCACTCGTTACAATTCCCCCTAAGGAAATGACAGCAACATCCGCTGTACCACCACCAATATCTACGATCATATTACCATCGGGTTTAGATATATCCAGTCCTGCGCCAATGGCTGCTGCAATAGGTTCTTCTATAAGATAGGTAATACCGCCTCCTGCTTCCGTGGTCGCTTCTATCGCCGCCCTCTTTTCGACCTCTGTTACACCACTGGGTACACATACGACGATTTTGGGCTTAAAAAATTTTCTTTTACCACAAGTCTTTTGTATAAAATATCTAAGCATTCTTTCTGTTACTTCATAATCTGAGATCACGCCATCCTTTAAGGGACGAATCGCAACAATATTACCTGGTGTTCTTCCAAGCATTCTTCGTGCTTCCTGCCCTACTGCTAGAAGCTGATTGGTATTTTTATCAATCGCAACAACTGAGGGTTCCTGTAATACAATGCCCTTCCCTTTTATAAATACCAATACACTTGCCGTTCCTAGATCAATTCCCACTTCCATTCCGAATCCAAACATGTCCATCACCTTTCATTAATATAAATAATACTCCTAAAGTTTAATCTCTACCCTTTCATCCGTAACAATTAAATTATATCAATCATCTTTATTTCCTTATGTAAGAATTTGTCGCATAAACAGTAAATATATTCTATATATGTTGCCTAATTCCTTTTTATTTTATAGATTTTCTTATATATTTTTTCAAAAGCTTTTTATGTTCTAATGAAGAAAATGTCTGCATATTATTTATCAAGGGATTGATATAAGGGGGGTTAGACCAGTGAAAGATTACATAGAGGAGAGAGCTATGGAAATTGCTGAATACATTATAAACGAAAAAGCAACGGTTCGCCAAACGGCAAAAGTCTTTGGCGTAAGCAAAAGTACAGTACATAAGGATGTGACGGAACGTCTTCCTAAGATAAACCCTCTCGTAGCAAATCAAGTGAAAAACATACTTGATAAAAATAAAGCAGAGCGACATATCAGAGGCGGTAAGGCAACAAAAATGAAATATAGAAGCACAAATTAAGTAAAAGATAAAAACAGGGACCCCCCTGTTTTGTAGACTTAAACCATCATAAAAAATATAATGGCTTTGTAAATTTCTCAGATGAGCTACTTTACTGCTCATCTGTATTTTTATGATCAAGTACGTCTATCTTATCTAATTTTGCGCGTACAATGATTCTTTGTTTTGCAGACCTTAGTGGATGACAGGAAGTTAGTGTAAGGGCTGCATATCCTGTAGGCTCTGTTACTGACCAGTCATTCTTTGTTACAATGAAAACATCCTCTACTTTATATCGATATACAGCATTGGCAAATGTAAGGATAATTTCATCATCTTTTAGCAAAGTGTCTATATGGCGAAACCATGCACCATATGTAGTTCTATGACCGGCAATGCAAACATTTCCTTCATCTTCTGTTGGTAGTGGACTGATTTCATAAAGTCCTGGTCCTTTTTTTAGAAGTTCTCTTGTTGTACCTTCCACAATCGCAGCATGGATATTAATCTTGGGAATATCAATTACCATCATTCCTCGCTGGTATTGTTTTCGTTTCATCTGCTGCATGTTTTTTTCTTTTTCGACGTTATCCAGTTGCTGGCTATGATCCATTTCTAGGGTGGGTATATGGAATGCTTCTTGATTTTCAGTGAGTGCATCCGTATTTGAGTCATACTTTTCTAATAATTCTTTTTGTGATCCTTTCCATTGGAAAATGGAAAATAGGGCATATAGAATTAATATAACACCTATAAGTATGAGTATATTTCCTTTTTGATCTTTGATAGATTTTTCCTCTTTCACTTTCCCACCTCATTCCTTGTATGTAAATAGCCCAGTTATGTATAAAAAGGGAGTTGTATTTTCCCAACTCCCTTGTGCATTATTGATTTCTTCATTTGTTTCTTCGCTTTAACACCACACCTGCCATCATTATTAGGGAACCCATTCCTCCAAAGAATAACTCTGAAGTAGCAAATCCACCTGTATGAGGCAAATCTGCCATTGGTTGAATAGGATATTGTACCACCTTATTTTCTGGTATACTTGGCATATCAAAAACAGGTTCAACTGGTTCTTCTACTATTGAAGTCTCTTGAGTAGCAGGTAGACTTGGAATCGCATTTTGAGGTTCGATAATAACTGTATTTTCATCATCATTGTGACTATTGTTGTCATTATCGTTGTCATCCCCATCGTCGTCACCAGTATCTCCATCATCGTTGTCATCCCCATCGCCGTCACCAGTATCTCCATCATCGTTGTCATCTCCATCGCCGTCACCAGTATCTCCATCATTGTTGTCATCTCCATCGCCGTCACTAGTATCTCCATCATTGTTGTCATCCCCATCGCCGTCACCAGTATCTCCATCATCGCTGTCATCTCCATCGCCGTCACCAGTATCTCCATCATCGCTGTCATCTCCATCGCCGTCACCAGTATCTCCATCATCGTTGTTATCGTCACCATTATCTTCTGGAACATATGTATTGAGTACTGCTATAGTTGCTTTCTGACCCTCTACCAATTGAATGATCTCTGCACTGTCTAAATCTGTGATATATCCATCTGGCACGATTTCTTCTAGTGTATAGCTTCCTGGCAGTAAATTCTCAAAGAAAGCAATACCTTGATCATTTGTTTCTTGTTGATTTAGGCTTTCTTCCTCCCCTTGTTTGTATAGTTTAAAAGTTATGCCTGATGGTTGCCTTTCATCTGAAAAGCTCTTATTCACTGTTATACTTCCATACTCAGGCTCTGTTACCTCATCACAATAATAAAAAGTAACGTGACTAATTCCCTGGGGTTTTCCATTCTTGGCATTGATTAAGGCTGTAAGCCCAGCATCTCCTTGTGTAGGCGGATCATATTCATAAAGGTATCCACCACCTCCATGTCCCCCTTTGACAAATACATAGCCTACGGATATGTTTGAGGACCAGTCAACATAATGCCACTCATTATTAGTTTCCTCATGGTATACAGCAAAAGTTACTGTTACCTCTAAATCTCCATCCCCATCTGAATAGTGCTGCGGTTTTGTTTCAACATCATCAATCTTAAAAGATTTGTAGCCACTTATCTTAGGATCATTTCCATCTATGATGGAAGGAGTTACCGATGCTGCTATGGAAGTTATCATTCCTCCAAAAGCTAACAGCATAATCAAAAATATTCCCACGACAAGTTTTACTTTACATTTCATTACTTTCACCTCCTTAGTTTTTTAAATAGATCATCAAGTTGTTAAACTTGAAACCATCCATACAACGTAGACATCATTTTTTATGTATATTTAAGTAAATTTTATACCGTCTTTATGCCTTATATGCATGGTTTCGAATAAAATTATGTTTCTGAAACAAAAACGATAAAAACCCAATCCTTTAGATGGATTGGGTCGGTTGCACCACTGACTCCGCACGTTCTAGGTGCCCAGATACAGAACGTACATCATTATCTCCCATTTGAACACTTCTCTTATTTTATTGAAATTATAACACATAGGCTATGTCGAACAGATAGGAATGTTGTTTGTTGTTAAAATATTTTTTATTTTCAATTTTCTTTGTTTTTTTCATCTTTTAAAATCTTATCCAACTACGTTTATCACAACAATTCTATTGAAATATCCTAAGTATCAAATCCAATGTTTACTCATATTTTAACAGCAAAATCAGACATATCGATTTAATATTCAGATATTTTGTGTTATAATTTGTATAACTAGGGTATCACATAAACAATGTGAAACGATCTAGTGGCTATACAACTCTTATCTCCCGTTTAGAGACACGAAGATCTTTGAGTTGTTAGTCATCTCATAAATTTGCATGTCGATAATAGCAAACCCATAGAAATGTGGGGACGCAAAGCTACGGATCTAAGGTCAAGAGACTATGACAGCCGAGTTACCGAAGATGCTAGTCTTTTGTGTATTTAAAAACTCTTCGGTAATCTGAAGAGTTTTTTTATAAGGGGGCGACTTAAGATGCAAAAAAGAAGCAATAGATGGATTCTGTTTACCACTATGTTTTTCTTGCTTTTCAATGTTGGACAAGTATCCCAGGCACAACAGATAGAATTCGTTCAAAAAAACAATGTTTCCTTAACGCAGCTTCCTTCAAATACAGTGGAAGGCGTGGTTGAACTAACAGGAACTACGGATCAAAACAAAATTAAAATCCTTTTAAAAAAAGACAATATCCAAAAATGGTTTGACGTTCAGCTAGATGATGGAAGATTTCATGAAGCATTGTGGCTAACAGATGGAAAAGGCGCCTACACCATCTCTATCATGGTTCATGAAAAGGATAGAAATTATCGTTATGGTCCCTCTATCAATATTATTAATATACAAGAAGTAAACAAATATCTAGTGCCCACAAAGCATGTAGAAAGTACCAACGAAGTAGTTGTTTCACTTTCCAAAGCCATAACAAAGAATCAAAAAACAGACAGACGAAAAGCAAAATCCATCTATGATTGGGTTGTCAATAATATACGATACGATTTTGATAAATTCAATGAACATCAAAACAAGAATTATGATCATTTATATGGTGCTCTAAATACTCTAAAAACAAAGAAAGGTGTATGTTATGACTATGCTTCCCTGACAGCTGCATTAGGTCGAGCTGCAGGTCTGCAGGTAAAGATGATCAAAGGAGAAGGAATTACCAATGTATACAAAGGATTACATGCATGGAATGAAATTTACATTGCAGATGAGAAAAAATGGATTTCTGTAGATACAACCTTTGGAAGCACTTCCAATAAAAATTTTTTCGATAGCAGTGGTTTTGATAAAACCCATATACAGCAGGGAGAATATTAATAAAATACACAAATCGCCCCAGGTGAACGATTATATTACCAAGGAGCGATTTATTTTTTACAAAAAGATTATTTTATGGTAAATATTGATTGGGATCTACATGCATCCCTTCTTTTAGTACTTCAAAATGCAGATGAGGTTCTTCTGCGATTTCAAACAATGCGGTTTTTCCTACCCCGCTAATAGTTTGACCTTTTTCTACCCAATCTCCGACTTTCACTAGATGTCGTGTACTAAGATTGGCATACCGCGTCATCAATTCATCTCCGTGATCTAATGTAATGATAATACCTAGCCTGGAATCAACGGTTACTTCTACGACCTCCCCTGCTAAAGCAGCAACCACAGCTGTATTTTCTGAAGCAATTATATCAACTCCATAGTGGGTCGTATATTGTTCTAATGTTTTGGAATAGGTTAAGGTATCTGCTGCATAGTTCATTCCGATATCCCCTTTTATAGGTTTTATCATAGTTTTTCTTGTGCTTTGCTGTTGAGGTTGTGCTGCAGCTTGTACAGCAGTGCTTTTCTCTTCTTCCTTAGGTTTTGATTGGCCTACGTTCTTTGTTATCTTTTCTTCTTGCTTCTCTTGGTTTTTAATAGTATTTTGTTTTGACATGTTCGTTGAAGCAGATGCTTCACTTTCCTCAATGTCTTCAACCACTACTAAGGGTTCTTCTATTTCGTACTCATCCATATTCATGCCGTCATCCATAATTCCTGTATCCTCAGGCAAAAACGGTTTCTCTAAATCCTCTACAGCCAGTCTATCTATATTGGTCTTTGTCACCCAAACCGCTGTTACGGCAACAATGCATACACATAAAAATAAAATAATATAAAACCCTTCTTTGTCTAATAATTTATGAAGTACATTGTCTCTTTTAGCAGAATGATTTTCTTTTTCATCTTTTTTGGAAAAAAGCCATTTCTTCCAATCCACATATACCACCTCCATCTAGTATTGTTGTCACCTAGATGGATTTTATACCTAGAGGAGAAAAAAAGTTAGTGGTTAGGTAATTGTATCGGGTTTACTTTGTTGGGACAAGTGTTTTTTGCAAACTGCCACATGTCAAATAGCATCGTTCCACTGTCTCTCTTTTATTACATCACTCCCCTGCAGTGATACGCAACCCCTTACCTGTTTCTACTGCATTTTTTGGATCTCTATCCCTACATAGTAATGTTTTAATATTTCTTCATAGCTGTGACCCTTTTCCGCCATGCCATTGGCTCCCCATTGACTCATGCCTACACCGTGACCGTAGCCTACAGTGGTAAATATAAGGTTTTTATCCTTTATCGCTATTTTAAAGTTAGCAGATCGTAGACCTAGAAGGTCTCTGATTGTTCTACCGGCTAACACTTTATTGCCTACTTGCATTTCTAAAATCCTTCCTCCCTCACTTCTTTTTAATATTTTAAGGGTAGTGTGAACGGTGGAAGTTTTGATGGTGCAATCCTTATATTTGTTTTTTATCTTTGATACAAAGGTAGAGATTGGAACTACTTCTTGATCGTTAAAATGAGGTGCCTTTTCTTCATAGGGACTTTCTACACTTCTTAGATAAGGTACAGCGGAAACAAAAACATCCTCTGAGTTTTCTGTTTTCCCACCACTGGTAGAATGAAATAATGGTTGATCTACAGGCTTATTTTCATAGGTCATAATGAGATTTGTTGTTTCTTCCACTGCTTTTTCTATTTTCGGCCAATAGTTTTTCATCCATTTTTCTGATTTCAGTTCTTTTAGTTTATCCTTCGAAAGCCATACCTGACAATGCACATCATCACATAATTCTGCTCCGGGATGATCTGGGTTTCCCGTTTCTCCGTAAGCATTGATCCGAGAAACAGCATAACTTCTAGCTGCAATTGCTTGTGCTTTTAACGCTTCCATTTCAAAGGCTGCAGGCATTTCTCCTGCTACAACCCCTTTGATATATTCTTCTAATGCCATCGTTTCTACTTTTTGCTTTGCATGGATATATACTTTCACCATTTTGGTACTTTCTACGATCTCATGTTTTTCTGGCTCAGGCGTAGAGATATCACAGCTTGTAATTAATAACATGGGTATGACAATCGTCATAGCGAGTACGATGAGAATAAGCCCGAAAATGCTTTTCATATGTATTTCCCCCTTTCAGTACACCTCTATGGCACACATAGATAGTCTTTTACATTTTATGAAGCGTAGGAAAGAAGTATGACTGAAAAAATTCTTCGCTAATCTTCAGAATGACAAGGATGGTTATTTTTATAGCCTATTCGACTTTTCCTTTACCTATTTCCCAGGAAATAAAAAAAAGTGCCGGTAAACGACACTTTTTGTGTATTGCATAAAGTATGATAACAATAATCCATTTATTCTTTTCTTGTAATATTGGCCCCTAGTGCTTTTAGCTTTTGTTCGATTTCTACATAACCTCGGTCTATATGATAGATATCACTAATTTCTGTTTTACCTTCTGCTATTAGTCCTGCTAAAATTAGTGCTGCACCAGCTCTAAGATCAGTGGCTTTTACTTGAGCACCTTGCAATTGGTTCACACCCTGTACGACAGCGCTTCGACCTTCTATTTTTATATTGGCACCCATTCTTTTCAATTCCCCTACATGCATAAATCGATTTTCAAACACTGTTTCGATCACAACACTTGTACCCTTCGCCACACTCAAAAGAGACATAAACTGCGCCTGCATATCTGTTGGAAATCCTGGATAAGGTAGGGTTTTAATATCTGTAGATATAATGCCGTTTTTTCCACAAACCCGAATATTGTCCCCGTTTTCTTCTACATGAATACCACATTCCCTTAGTTTGGCAATCATGGGTTTGAGGTGATCTGACAATGCATTCAGAATGGTAATGTCTCCTCCAGTTATGGCTGCAGCCACCATAAAGGTTCCAGCTTCTATTCTATCAGGAATAACATTATGTCTTGTCCCACCTAATTCTTTCACACCTTCTATCTTAATCGTATCTGTTCCTGCACCTTTGATTTTGGCACCTATGCTATTGAGGAAATTAGCTAAATCCACAATTTCTGGTTCTTCTGCAACATTCTCTATAACCGTTAAGCCTTCTGCCATGGTAGCAGCCATCATAATATTTTCAGTAGCGCCTACACTTGGAAAATCCAGATAAATTTTGTTGCCTACTAGTTTATCAGTGGATGCTTCTACGTATCCATGTCCCACATCTATTTTCGCACCTAGTGCATGCAGTCCCTTTAAATGTAAGTCAATAGGCCTTGTTCCTATAGCACATCCTCCTGGAAGAGAAATCCTCGCTCTTCCCATCCTAGCGAGCAATGGTCCCATTACAAGAAAAGATGCCCTCATTTTTCGAACCAATTCATAGGGTGCTTCATAAGCACGAATACGAGAAGCATCGATTTGAACGGTTCCAGTCTTTTTATTATGCACAATTTTAGCACCAACAGATGCCAATACTTCTCCAATAACATCTACATCTTTCAGTCCAGGAATATCTTCTAAGATACACTGATCCTGAGCCAATAATGATGCAGCAAGGATTGGTAACACTGAGTTTTTTGCTCCACTTATTCTTACTGTACCATTTAATGGAGCGCTTTTTTCCACGATGATTTTTGCCACATCGGGTCCTCCTTTGTTGATTTTGAGTTATTTATTCGTCATTTGTCCTATTTGGGTCCATCTCTTTTGTCAAAACCCTTTGTTATAAATGTAATATTTCATAATCGTTGCATCGTTTACCCTTTTATGACATTCTACATATTTTCTATAATTCCTGCAAGGTAATTTGCACCATTTTTTATATCTATTCCTTAATATCCTATGGCAATGAGTGGGGTTGCAATCCATAAATAGGTTCTGTCTTCATAGGAATTATACCGCAGTGCTACATTCAAATTTGCTTTGTTTCCTCCATAAGAAATCCAATCTTGAATCTTTGGACTAAAACCTACGATGCTGATGATGTTTTCTTCTCGAAGACCCTCTATTTCCTTGGCATCTAAGGAATGAAATACATTCTTTGCAATCTTTTCTTTATCTGTTTTTCTTAATTTACCTGGATAGGTTGCTGTGATACAGGATGTTAGCTTTGCTGTCCCATAGGGTTTTAGTACATCCTTGATTGTATTTCCTAAACCATCAATTTCTACAAATTCACCTTCTTGAACCATATCAATAACAATATTGGTTTCTCTTATGGATACATCTTTTGTTGATTGAACAATAATAGCGATTGTATCTCCCGTCTTTCCTTGCCCTCCTAAATACACTTGTGTATTTCCTTCGGTGGATGTATCTTTGATGGTACTTTGCTGGAGCCCTAATTTACTTGCCAAATCGAGGCTTACTTTAGAAGCTTTTTCAGGAGTGGTAAATACCTCCTTCATATTCACATGGGCATTTACATTGATCTCTTTCAGTTCTGCCTCCGTTGCTGCAAATGCAGTCATAATTCCTAATTCATTTGTCATTGCCTTTGTACTGCTGTAATAAGGCATCAATAATAAGTTTACCATTATGAGTATATAAAGACTAATAGTTTTTGGTTGGATGAATTGATTTTTTCTCATTTTCTCCTTCTCCCACTTTGTTGATGAATTGTTAGTTGTTAGTGGTTTTAGGGCCAACTCGTCACCCATCATTTATTCACTAACAGCTGGTAAAAAAATAAAGGGAAGAGAATAAAGGGGCCAATATGTTAAAGGGGGACGAAAACATATTTTCACCTACTCTCTTCCCTTGTTATTAAAAGTATTGACCGAGTGAAAAGGGAATATACATGTATTATGAAAAATTCAAAAGTTTTATCAAGTGATTCGATCTTATTTTTTATCTCCATTGCAAACACTGCATTTGACACCTAGCATTTTGTCAAAAAGACTTATTTCCTCAAAATCATCCACAAACAAGGGGGCAGTTTTGTGTAATTCATCCATATGTGCCTTGCATATTTTCTTGCTTTTTGCTTGATAGAATTTTTCAGGAATGGAAGGCATTTTTTCCAATAACACTTGTTTTTCATTGACTGCATCTTGGCTAGCTAATACCAGTGCAATCTCACCCTTTTCCTCTTGTAAATCAATGGTTTTATAATCCTTGTGATATGTATGTGCCACGTCCATATATTTGCCACTAATGGTCTGATTGACCTTGTTGCTGACAATGATTTTGTCCACCCTATTATCTTTGCATTTTTCTTCCACAATTTTTACAGCTTCTTTTCGATAAATCTGATCATAGGTTAGTGCGAATACAACTCTTTCACGAAATTCCCCTAGCCAATGTCTTTTTTCATCTCTCTTTAACTCTGGGGTTCCTGATACTCCGTACTCTACATATTTTTCTAATTCGTTTTTTGGTGTCATTGGTGCTATCTCCTTTATGTTAGTATCATGCCGTAACATGAGGGCAAGTTTCATCGCATCCTCTTCGCTTTTTAACGGTTAGTTGTTCGTCGTTTTAGGGTAAAATCTTATAATCCTTCACCCGTGGAAATTCTACTGGATCAACTTTAAGTTGTCAAGTAATTTCTATTTTATCTTTTTTATTATTAATTTTTGATGCATACCTTTGAATTATGCATAGAAAAAAATCCCGAACCTGATGGTTCGAGATTTTTCGATTAATCATTTCTTGTTATTCTCAATCGGTTTAAAGCTCTTTTTAGAGCGGTTTGGGCTCTTAAAGTGTCAATGTCTGCACTGGCTTTTTTAAGCCTTTCCTCTGCTCTAGCAGCGGCTTCTTTCGCCCGCTCTACGTCTACCTCTTCAGGCCATTCTGCTGCATCTGTGATAATGGTGGTTTTTTCATCTTTCACCTGAATAAATCCTCCTGCACAGGCTGCATCTCTATATTGACCCTTTTGTTTGATTTTTATGACACCGATATCCAAAGGACTGACGGTGTGCATATGATTTTTTAAGATCCCTACATCTCCCTGTATGGTCCTTACAACAATTCTTTCTACTTCACCTTCAAAAAACTTTCTGTCCGGTGTGACGATTTCAAGTTCAAAAGTGGAAGCCATTTTATCACCTAACTTTCTCTTTTGGCATTTTCTACTGCTTCATCAATCGTTCCTACAAATAGGAATGCAGATTCCGGAAGATCGTCATGTTTCCCTTCAAGAATTTCTTTAAATCCTCTAATGGTTTCTTTTAATGGTACATATTTTCCTGGCATACCCGTAAAGGCTTCCGCAACACTAAAGGGTTGAGAAAGAAATCTTTGTATTTTTCTTGCTCTTGAAACAGTCAATTTATCTTCATCAGACAATTCATCCATTCCTAGGATGGCGATAATATCTTGTAATTCCTTATATCTTTGAAGTACCTCTTGTACACCACGAGATACATTATAATGTTCTTCTCCTAAGATTACAGGGTCCATAATTCTTGATGTAGAATCTAGTGGATCCACTGCAGGATAGATGCCCAATTCAGAAATAGAACGGGAAAGAACGGTTGTGGCATCTAAGTGGGCAAAGGTTGTGGCAGGTGCCGGGTCGGTTAAGTCATCCGCTGGCACATATACAGCCTGTACAGAAGTAATAGAACCTTTCTTAGTAGAAGTGATTCTCTCCTGTAGTGCACCCATCTCTGTAGCTAGTGTCGGTTGGTAACCAACGGCACTTGGCATACGACCAAGCAACGCAGAAACCTCTGACCCTGCTTGGGTAAATCGGAATATATTATCGATAAACAAGAGCACATCTTGCCCTTCCTTATCTCTGAAGTATTCAGCCATAGTCAGTCCTGTTAATGCAACACGCATTCTCGCTCCTGGTGGTTCATTCATCTGTCCAAATACCATCGCTGTTTTATCAATAACACCAGACTCAATCATTTCATGATATAGGTCATTTCCTTCTCTTGTTCTTTCTCCAACTCCTGCAAATACAGAAAGTCCTCCATGCTCTTTTGCGATATTGTTAATCAATTCCATAATCAAAACAGTTTTACCAACACCTGCACCTCCAAACAGTCCAACTTTACCACCCTTTGAATAAGGTGCAATCAAGTCAACTACTTTGATGCCCGTTTCAAAGATTTCAGTGGAAGTCTCCTGTTCTTCAAAGGGAGGAGCCTGTCTATGAATTGGAAGTTTCTCATTTGTACTCACTGCTTCCTTTAGATCAATGGTTTCTCCTAGTACATTAAACAGCCTTCCTAGCGTTCCCTTTCCTACAGGCACAGAAATAGGTGCTCCTGTATCTACAGCCTCTGTACCCCTTACAAGTCCGTCAGTAGACGACATGGCAATACATCGAACCGTATCATCTCCTGTATGCTGGGCTACTTCTGCCACAATTTTTTTACTATTATGCTGTATTTCTATGGCACTAAGCAATTCTGGAAGATATTCTGGAGAAAATTTTATATCTAGAACTGGTCCGATAATTTGAACCACTTTTCCGATATTTTGCGCCATGCAAACTCACATCCTTTCTTTTGGTTAGAGCTACTTTAGTGCCTCTGCTCCACCAACAATTTCTGCTATCTCTTGGGTTATCGCCGCTTGGCGGGCTCTATTATAATTCAAGGTTAAGTCCTCAATCATCTCTTCTGCATTATCTGTGGCACTTTCCATCGCTACTCTCCTAGCCCCTTGCTCGCTGGCTGAAGATTCTACTAATGCACCATAGATGGTGCTTTCGATGTATTTGGGTACAATATAATCCAACAGTTCCTCTGGAGAAGGTTCATAGGCAACAAATTCGAACTTCTCGTCCTTTGCCTTTTCTTTTTGTTCTTGCTGCATCGGAAGCAATCGAATCATCTGTGGTTTTTGAGAGATGGTACTCACAAATTGGGTATATACAAGATATACCTGATCTACCATTTCCTTCTCATAAAGCTGTAGTACGAGATTGCTTATTTTTTTTGCATGATCATAGCTGGGATTTTCTGAAATATTTAAGAATTCCCCGTCTAGATTATATTGTCTTGCTCTAAAATAGTCTCTCGCTTTTTGCCCAACAGTGATCACAGATACCGCTTCTTTGTCCTCTATATCCGCAACAGCGGTTTTAATTGCATTGATATTATAACCGCCACATAAACCTCTATCGGCTGTAATCACGATATAACAGCTTTTTTTGATTTCTCGTTCTTGCAGGTACTTATGTTTTAAGCCTACAGCACTTGAAAATATATCCTGTACAGTATTTTTTATCGTATTAAAGTAGGGTCTGGTTTTTTCAACCCTTTCTCTGGCACGTCTTAATTTTGCAGAGGATACTAACTCCATCGCTTTTGTAATTTGTTTGGTACTATTTACACTTTTGATCCTGCGCTTAATATCGCGCATGCCCATTCCTGCCATGTACTCACCTCCATACAATGGGGTTACTCAATGTCAGCAGTTAGCGGTTAGTGGTTAGCAGTCAACCTTAACCCTGCCATGATTTTTCGTGTAATTAAGTTCTATTCTTCTATCTTAAAAATTCCTTTGAATTCTTCAACAGCAGCTTTGAGTTTGTTCTCTATTTCTTCATTTAATTTACCACTGCTTTTGATTTCTCCACCAATTTCTGGATGATGATCGTCCATAAAGGTTAAGAATTCCTTTTCAAATCGTCTAACTTCTGCAAGAGGAATATCCTTTAGATATTTATTGATTGCAGCATAAATAATCATTATTTGATGCTCTACTTTTACTGGCGCATATTGGGGCTGCTTTAAGATCTCCATCAATCTTTCCCCTTGGGCAAGTCTTTCTTGAGTATCTTTGTCTAATTCAGAACCAAACTGCGCGAAGGCTGCAAGTTCACGATATTGTGCTAATTCCAGCTTAATTTTACCTGCAACTTTCTTCATTGCCTTTAACTGTGCATCTCCACCAACCCTAGACACAGAAATCCCTGGGTTTACGGCAGGACGCTGACCTGCAAAGAACAACTCTGATTCAAGGAATATCTGTCCATCTGTAATAGAAATTACATTTGTAGGAATATAAGCAGAAACGTCTCCTGCCTGGGTCTCAATAATTGGTAGGGCTGTTAGAGAGCCGCCGCCTAGATCATCGTTCAATTTCGCTGCTCTTTCCAATAATCTACTATGCAAATAGAATACGTCTCCAGGATAAGCTTCACGTCCTGGTGGACGACGAAGTAGCAATGACATGGCACGATAAGCAACCGCATGCTTCGACAAATCATCATAAATGATCAGTACATCTTTTCCTTGATGCATGAATTCTTCACCCATAGCACAGCCTGCATAAGGTGCAATATATTGAAGCGGTGCCAATTCACTAGCAGTAGCAGATACAATGATGGTATAATCCATTGCGCCTCGATCCTCTAGGGTCTTTACAATTTGTGCTACTGTTGATTTTTTCTGCCCAATAGCTACATAAATACAAATCACGTTTTCTTCTTTTTGATTAATAATCGTATCTATTGCAATAGCTGTTTTACCTGTTTGTCTATCGCCGATGATTAACTCCCTTTGACCTCTACCAATAGGAATCATGGCATCAATGGCTTTAATTCCGGTTTGTAGTGGCTGATGTACAGATTTTCTTTCAATAACACCCGGTGCAACCGTATCCACCGCTCTATATTTATCTGTTTTAATAGGGCCTTTTCCATCAATTGGCTGTCCTAAAGCATTAACGACACGGCCTATCAAATTGTCTCCAACAGGCACCTCAACAATTCTTCCCGTATGCTTTACAACATCGCCTTCTTTGATATGCTCGTCAGAGCCCATTAATACGCAACCTACATTATCTTCTTCAAGGTTTAGTGCCATACCATATACGCCGCCAGGAAATTCTAATAGTTCTCCTGCCATACAATTTTCTAAGCCATGGATTCTGGCAATACCGTCACCAACCTGAATAACAGTACCTACATCTGTAACTTGAAGTTTTTTCTCATATCTTTTGATCTGCTCTTTTATAATTGAGCTGATTTCTTCAGGTCTGAGATTCATTTGTCATATCACCCCTATACCCTAAACTATTATTTGTGCAAGGTCTTCTTGTAGTTCACCCAGACGACTTTGTACTGTTCCATCGATGACCTTGTCTCCAATTCTCACAAGAATGCCGCCTATAATGGATGGGTCAACCTCATTCTTTAGCTTAATTTTCTTACCCGTTATATTCGAAAGCTTGCTTTCAATCTTCGTTTGATCTTCTTTCTTTAGTGCAATCGCTGTAACTGCCACTCCTTCTACAATATTATTGTAATTATTGGCAAGCCGCTGATATTCTTTGACAATTTCCTCAAAATTTCTTGTCCTTCTTTTATCTAAAAGAATCTTTAAAAAGTTCATGATCTCAGCACTAAGTTTTTTCCCAAAAACCTCACCGATAATCTCTTTTTTCTCATCATTGCTGATTTGAGGCGTCTTATACAACTCATAAAACATAGGATTTTGTTGAAAAGCTTCTAACACAAATTTTAACTCCTCAACAAATTTATCTAACTGATTGCTTTCTATGGCTACTTCAAACAAAGCCTTTGAATAGGTTTTCGCTACTAATTGTGCCATTTTGCGTCCCCTACCTCGTCTATGAATTCTTTAATCAGCTGATTGTGATTTTCTTCATCAAGGCTTTTTTCAATTACTTTACCAGCAGCCATTACTGCAAGAGAGGCAATCTGATCTTTCAACTCATTCATTGCTTTTTCGTTTTGTCTTTTGATCTCTGCTTCTGCTCTATTGAGCAACTTTTCTGCCTCAAGTTGTGCTTCTTTTATGATCTCATCCGCTTTGCTTTCAGCTTTTTTTGAAGCTTCCTTAAGGATTTGTCTTCCTTCTTCTTGTACTTTCTCAAGTTTTGCTTCATATTCATGCTTTCTATTGTCTGCTTCTTGATTTTTATGCTCTGCTTCTTTAATCGATGTACTAATGCCGTTTTGGCGGGCTTCCATAAATTCCGTTACAGGTTTAAAGAGTAATTTCTTGAGAAACCAAAACAATATCACGGTATTAATAATTTGAAAAACAAGGGTCCAACTGATTTCCACTAATCCTGCTTTCATCATAGAGATACTGCCTCCTTTCTTAAAAAAACGGTACATGATGTGCGATGAAGCAATGGTTCATTCGCCCATCCCTATACCTTCTCATCTCTTATAAAAGTCCAATTAGTGGGTTTGCAAATAAAAGAATTAACGCAACAATTAATCCATAAATACCTGTTGTCTCTGCAACAGCTGCTCCAAGTAACATGGTTCTAATAATATCTCCTTGTGCCTCTGGTTGTCTTCCAACACCTTCTGCACCTTTTCCTGCCGCATATCCCTGTCCAATACCAGGTCCGATACCTGCTATCATTGCTAAACCTGCTCCAATTGCTGAGCATGCCAATATTAAAGCTCTTCCTGTAATAGGTTCCATCGTCATATTCCTCCTTCAAAATTGAAAATATTTCATTCCGATTTTTTATTTTTTAACTATAAAAGCTTAATCAATGGATTGGCAAACATCAGTACCAAGGCAATAACCAAAGCATAGATACCTGTAGTTTGTGCTACTGCCTGCCCTAATATCATGGTCTTGATGACACTAGATTGATATTGAGGTCTCTTTCCTGTGGCTTCTGTGCCTTTCCCTGCAGCATAGCCTTGTCCAATACCAGGACCAATACCTGCAATCATGGCAATGCCTGCTCCTATGGTAGAGGCTGCCACAACAATCACTGCACCATGTCCCGTTACCAACGGATTTGCATACATTAAAATCAAAGAAATTACCAACGCGAAGATTCCAGATGTTTGTGCTACTGCAGATCCTAGCAGCATCACCAAAGTGGATGGTCTTGAACCTTCTGGATTAATGCTTACAGCTTCTGCACCCTTACCAGCGGCATATCCTTGCCCCACTCCTGGTCCAATCCCAGCAATCATGGAAATTCCCGCAGCAATTGCTGATACTGCAATAACCAAACCATCTCCTTCCTGCGTTACCAGTGGATTTCCAAACAATAAAATTAAAGCAATTACCAATGCCAATATCCCAGAGGTTTCTGCAATACCAGCTCCCAGCAGCATTACCATGGTGGCCTGCTTTGCTGATTTTGGATTTGTACTGGTAGCCTCTGCACCCTTGCCGGCTGCATACCCTTGCCCTATTCCTGGCCCAATGCCTGCAATCATTGCAAACCCTGCTCCAATGGCAGAAGCCGCAAGAATTAAGGCTTTTTTATCAAAGGACATGAGCCAATTTAAAAATGTAACAATGAAGTTTGTATTTTCCATTTGTTCACCTCCTCTTTCAGTTGGGATGGACTAATCCATGGCAATGGAAATAAATACCATTGTTAACATCGAAAAGATAAAAGATTGTAATACGCCTGCAAATACATCAAAGTATATATGCAGTGGTGCTGGAATACCTGTTTGAAAGATTGGTATACCTATCCCTAACTTTAGACTTAGTGTTGCAAGACCGCCATATAGCAAACTCATAATAATGACGCCCCCAACAATATTTCCAAAGAGACGGAATGATAGTGAAATAGGTGTTGCTAACTCCCCAATAAGATTTAATGGTAGCATAACAGGGAAGGGTTCTAGGAAACCTTTTAGATAAGTTCCCACTCCCTTTGACTTCATTCCAAAGAAATGGATCATGACAAAGGTCATGAGTGCTAAACCCATCGTCGTATTGACATCTGCCGTCGGGGGTCTAAACCCGAACAATCCTGCTAAATTGGCACATACAAGATAGATGATTAATGTACCAATGTAGGGGGCAAAGGCAATTTTGTCTTCTCCCATGGTTTGAGCAGTTAGTTTGTTAATGCCATCTACCAGCAACTCCACTACACTTTGTAATCCTTTTGGCACACGCTCAAAATTTCTTGTAGCAGCATATGAAAAGAAAATCAATAGTGCCATAATAATCCAAGTGGTCGTCACTGTCTCTGTTACTGGAATACCTCCCGGTAACTCAAAGATGATCCTTGGGCCAAATCCTCCTTCCACTATTCTTCCTCCTTTCGTATAAAAATTTTTTTGAAATAGGATGTATCATTAAATAGGTTTGTGACAAGAATAACTATCTTGATTAAAAACAAACCTATTATTGTCCCTAATACATTTAGATAATCTGCTTTGATTGAAACAAACAAAACAATTCCTGTAACCATAAAACGGGTAAAGTACCTAGAAGATGCATAAATTTGAGCTCTTCTAGGATCCATTGTCACAGCCTTTTCTAAGGTTAATGCTAGTGCCCTAAAATTCAACATGCTAATCAATGTTCCAAAAACCAATCCTAATGCCATCGGAATGGGTGGCTGTATAAAAATAGAAAGTATAAGTGCAAGAACTGCCATTAAAATCATTGTATATTTAAAAATTTTGAGCTGTAGCTCCCATGTATATCCCAAACCATCGCACTTCCTTTCCGTGGTACACGCTGGTGATTCGTCAATTTTGGTATATGATTATATTTTGATCATGATTGTAAGGTGTTTAAATTTTTTTACCAAGTAGCATCTACAGCTCTCACACCTTTACTTTTAACCACTCATCCTAGTAAATATTGCCATAAATGCAAAACTATTTTCTGTATTTGATGTAATCCAAATGTTTGGACTATTCTAAATCCAGTTTCTTTTGCATTTCCTACAGTATATTCTGTAGAACATCTAACATAATCTTTGTTAAATTTTTCAAAATCACTTTGCAGCCCTTTCTAAAATAGGATGTGTAGCATCTTTCACTGTATAGTATTTACTTGTTTTTCTTTTTAATATCTTTCATAAAAATCTTATATACATTTAAAAACGAGGCACCTACACCCAAGATGATACAAATGAACATAAAGACGTGCTTTGTGCCTAGTTTTGCATCCAGTCTATTTCCTATGTATACAGCTGCAAGAATGGGTAAGGTCATCATAATTCCTATATAGCTTAAAAGTGAAAGGTTCTTAAATATACTTATGCGATCTTTAAACATTAAAAATCTCCCCAATATAATTATAGCACTTACATTAAAATATACAAGTATTTACGTATACTTATTAAGTATTTTTTTAACAATATTCAATCTATTTAAGCTTTTTCTTTATGCTCAAAAGCAGCCTATTTCATATGTGGCTGCTTTTGATGATTTGTATGCTATCTTATTTTAAATCATTATTTATAGAACTATTCATGATTTTAAAATTGTTTAGATCTCCATTTTCTTTAGATCATCGGCAATGATCAATTCTGCTTCTGTAGCAGCTTTTACTTCTTCAATCGTGAAATCAGGGTTGATTTCAGTAAGTACCAATCCTTTTTCAGTTACTTCCATTACACCCATTTCTGTTACAATCATATCTACCTCATTTGCCGCTGTAAGAGGTAACGTACATTCTTTTAAAATTTTGGCTTTTCCCTTAGCAGTATGGGTCATGGCAATGATCACTTTCTTGGCTCCTGATACAAGATCCATGGCGCCACCCATTCCTGGTACCATTTTTCCTGGAATCATCCAGTTTGCCAAATTTCCTTTTTCATCTACCTGTAATGCCCCTAATACAGTAGCATCCACATGTCCTCCCCTAATAATGCCAAAAGAAACCGCACTATCAAAGAACGCACCACCGGGTCTTATCGTCACGCACTGTCCCCCTGCATTTACAAGATCTATATCTTCTTGTCCTTCTTGTGGAGCAGGCCCTAAGCCAACAAACCCGTTTTCTGATTGAAAAGTAACATCCATATCTTCTGGAATATAGTTGGCTACCATCGTTGGCAAACCAATTCCTAAATTAACAACATCACCATCTTTTAATTCTTTGGCTACTCTTTTTGCAATAAGCGCTTTGATATCCATTATTTTACACCCCCTAAATCTACAATACAATCTACGAACAATGCCGGTGTCATTACATCATTAGGGTCTATTTCTCCCACTTCAACAACTTCTTCAGCCCCAACAATTACTAGCTCTGCAGCCGTTGCGATTAATGGGTTGAAGTTTCTTGTTGACTTATTGTAGTATATATTTCCTTTTTTATCCACTTTTTTTCCGTTCACTAATGCCACATCTGCTTTAATAGGTAGTTCTAGCAGATAAGGTTTTCCATCAATCTCAATCTTTTGTTTCCCTTCTTCTACCACTGTTCCTACCCCTGTTGGCGTTAAAATACCACCTAGTCCTGCACCTGCAGCTCTTACTCTTTCTGCAAGGGTTCCTTGAGGAACTAATTCTACTTCTAATTCTCCTGCGTTCATTTGTCTTCCTGTTTCTGGATTTAATCCAATATGAGAAGCCACTACTTTTTTAACTTGTTTGTTCGAAATAAGCTTTCCGATTCCTCTGTCTGGATAACCTGTGTCATTGGCAATAATGGTTAGATCCTTAACACCTTTGGCTACTAATGCATCCATGAATGCTTCAGGAGTTCCTGCAGCCATAAAACCTCCTATCATGATTGTCATGCCGTCTTTAATTAAATCCATTGCTTCGTCAATCGTTCTTATTTTTTCCATGACGAACACCTCCATATATAGAAAATAGTATTTGTTTTTTCTATTTTTCTCACTCCACCAAAATTATACTACATTTATAGAAAAAACACAAAATATATAATTTACATGCAAGATTTTACATCAACAAGACATTGTTATGGAACGGTTGATCAACCGTTCCATATGTGGATATATGAAATTTTTATTTTTACTATAGGAACATCAATCCTAACCCAATAATAATGCCCGAATAAATTAAATCAATCAAACAATAACCCATAATATCTCTTGCACCTAGTCCAGCAATTCCTAAGGCTGGTAATGCCCAGAATGGCTGAATCATATTTGTCCAAGCATCTCCCCATGCAATAGCCATTCCTGTTTTTGCAGGATCTACTCCTAAAGCCGCGCCTGCAGGCATCATAATTGGTGCTTGTACTGCCCACTGTCCACCACCTGAGGGTACAAAGAAGTTTACAATTCCCGCACTTAAGAATGTAAATAATGGAAAAGTCGTAGGTGTGGAAACATTTACAAATAAATTAGAAATAACGCCTGCTAATGATGTACCCCCTTCAGTAGCTCCTGTCATCATTCCCATAATTCCAGCATAGAAGGGGAATTGTAGAATAATTCCTGCTGTTCCTCTTGCCGCAGCATTGATGGCGTCCAAAAATCTTCTTGGTGTTCCATGCAAGATAATCCCTGCGAATAAAAAGATAAAATTCACGACATCTAAATTTAATGCAAATCCATTATGGGCAAAATAATAAATAATAAATGCAACCCCCATGAGACCAATGAGTATGGATAGTATTGGACTGTTCTCCATCTTGTCTGCCGGTGTAGGCTCCGCAATTGTAACGGCTTCCTCTTCTTCCTGTAGTAATCTCGGATCAATGACAACTGCCTCATCTTCTTTAGGATGCATGGCTTTATTTAAGAAAGGCATCGTCACTAAGATCATCACAAAAATGATGATATTGAACAAGGAAAAAATCGTTGCATTAGTAGATATAGCTTCTGTTACAGCGCCATTGGTCGCCTTTGCCAAATCATCTCCCGCCGTTGCTAGCTTCAAAGGAATAGATCCTGAGATCCCTGAGTGCCATACTAAGAATCCTGAGTAAGCCGAAGCAATTAACAGTCTATAATCTACACCCTTTACTTGTTTTGCCAGCTGTCGGGCGTATAAAGCACCCACTACCAATCCAAATCCCCAGTTGATCCAGCAGGCAATCGTAGAAATAAAGGTAACTGCTAAAATTGCTTGTGTGGGTGTTTTTGCCACACTTGCTAATCTTGTAAGTCCTTTTTTAATAACAGGTGCATTCGCCAAGGTATGTCCTGTCACCAATACAAGTGCCATCTGCATAGAAAAGGCCAGTAGTTTCCAAAAACCACTACTCCAATGAAGCACCATCGCCATAGGTCCTTGTCCTGTGGTAAAAATACCTAGGGCAAACACAATAAGTGTAAGAATAACTGCAAATAAAAATGGGTCTGGTAAATACTTTTGCACAATACTTACGCATGCTTTTGTGATGCGCTTAAACATATCCAACAACCCCTTTACAATATAATTTACAAGGCATTAAGTATTACATATTTCATTGTTGTATTTTGTATACTTTGTGCCTTACGATTATATTTTAACATACTATTGTAAGAAATGCTTTATTTTGGTAATTTTTTCATTTTACAAAAAATTTATATTTTATCTATTATTCTATTATTTTCTTCATCATTCGACATTTTTCACAATGTATCTTATCTTATTATTGAAAAGGAGGTTTGTGAATAAATAAACATATTTTCGTTTTTTATGCTATTTGAGGGACTTATCGTCCCTCATTTTTTCTATTGTATACCTAGTATTTTTTTCGTTTCATCAGGTGTAGCAATTTCTCTACCTAGTTCTTTTGCAATTCTTATCACTCTCTCTACAAGCATTGTATTACTAGCCAACACACCTTTTTCGTATTCAATCACATCTTCTAATCCTGTTCGAACATGCCCCCCTAATAATATGGCCATCGTTAGCATCGTTATTTGAGATTTTCCTATTCCAGATACTGTCCACGTGGAACCTTCTGGCAAGCTTTCAACCATGAACATTAGATTTTTAGGCGTCCCTTGTATAGATCCCGGCACATTCATTACTAAATTAAAATGAAGAGGTGCCTTTAAAATTCCTTTTTTTAAGAACCTTTTGGCATTAGAAATCATCGCAACATCGAATGCTTCGATTTCTGGTTTGATACCATTTGCATACATCTTTGCCGCTAACGCTTCAATAAGTGCTGGTTCATTGGCATTAATACTACTTGGAAAGTTTGAAGAGCCTGTTGCTAAACTAGCCATTTGAGCATTTAGGTCAAGCATCTGCCCTCTCCATTCAATATTGTTTGCGCCACCCCTTGCACCTGTTGAAACTTGCTTAATGATATCTACCTTTTCATCATCTAGTTTATCTAACACCTGCTTAAATAAATTTCTATCACTTGTTGGTTTTCCTTCATGATCTCTTACATGAATATGTGCAACAGATGCTCCTAAATTTCTACATTTTTTAATATCTTCCACGATTTCATCTACGGTAACAGGCGTTGCTGGATTCATTTCCTTCGTTGGTACGTTTCCTGTATGCGCTACAGTCACGATGAGTTTCTCCATGTCTATTCACTCCTTATTCTTTAACCATTTTAACCTATACTGTTTCACAAACAGACTTTATTCCTTTTTCTAAGGCATCATACAATGCGTCTACTTCTTCTTTTGTGATATTTACAGGAGGTGCAATCAATGTATGGTCTCCTCTAACACCGTCTACGCTTCCTCCACCTGGATAAATTACCAAGCCATTGTCTAAACATTTATTGGTTAAGATGCCTTTTACATTATCTGACACATTAAAAGGTTCTTTTGTCGCCTTATCTTTTACAAGCTCTATACCAATCATTAAGCCTTTTCCTCTTATATCCCCTACGATCGGATACTTATAGAGTTCTTGCATTTTGTTCATTAGATATTCACCTTGTTGTGCAGCATTTTTTACATAGCCTTCTCGTTCAACAATTTCTAGAACTTTTGCAGCAATTCCACAGGACAAGGGGTTTCCTGCATAGGTATGACCATGCACAAAGTGTCCACTGCCGTTGATCATGATGGCATCAAATATTTTATCGGATACAACAGCTGCTCCTATGGGTGTATAGCCGCAACTCATTCCTTTTGCAGTGGTAATAATATCTGGTACGATATCATAATGATCAATGGCCATTTGCTTCCCTGTTCTTCCAAATCCAGCCATTACTTCGTCAACAATGAGTAATACATCATACTTATCACAGATTTCTCTAACCATTTTAAAATAAGTTGATGTTGGGTGAGCTCCTGGAACAGCAGAACCCACTACCGGTTCAGTAATAAATGCAGCAATATTATCTGCTCCCTGTCTTAGAATTTCTTCTTCTAGTGCCTGTGCTGCTTTAACACTAGTTTCTTCAAGTGTTTCACATCCCCATGGATTTCTATAATGATAAAACTGAGGAATTTTAGGAAAATTGATTAACATAGGATCATAAATTTTTCTCCTACCAGTAATTCCAGTCATAGATAGAGAACCCATTGTATTACCGTGGAATGAATTCCACTTGGAAATAATTTTCCACTTAGAAGTTTTTCCTTTGTCTCTTTCGACAAAATATTGTCGTGCTAATTTAATAGCAGTTTCTGTAGATTCAGAGCCACCAGATACAAAATATACATGATTCAAATCTCCTGGCATCCATTCTGCTACCTTTTCTGCGCATTTTTCTATAGAATCTACTGTCCATCTAGAAAGATGAGTAAATGCGATTCTTTCCATGTGTTCTTTTGTAAATGCTGCAAGTTCTTTGTTCCCATGGCCAATGTTAGCAACCGCAGAGCCGGAGCAACCATCTACATACTTCTTTCCATCTACATCATATAGATAGATTCCCTCTCCTCTTTCAATCTTAGGATAATGCCAATTTTGATTTCTGTAAAATACATGATTTTTAGGTGCTTTGTTTAAGCTCATTTTGCAAGACTCCTTTATTATGTATTTAAATGCTTAAGCTACTTTACTTTCTTGTATAAACATGCCGCCATAATTGAATTTTTCTCTATCTAAATCTCCTTCCATTCCTGCTACTGTCGTAGCTACAACCAGATCCCCAAGTGCATTTGTTGAGGTATGTGCTTGGTCTACAATTCTATAGATTCCCGCTACTAAGGCAATCCCATCTAATGGTAATCCCATACTTGTAAGCAGTGCAATACTAATTAAAAGTCCTACTTGAGGTACTGCTGCACATCCTACAGATAAAAGCGTTGCCTGTAGTACTAAAAGTGCCTGCATTTTAAAAGTAAGAGGGATGCCATAAATCTGGGCTGCGAATAAAACAATGATTCCAAAATATATCGAGGTTCCATTCATATTCGCTGTGGCGCCAAGGGGTAATACAAAGCTTGCATTTTCCTTTGGAATCCCGAGCTCTTCATCAGCAATTCTCATGGTTACAGGAAGGGTAGCCATAGAACTACATGTACTAAAGGCTACAAGCCAAGTTTGGAATGCTTTTTTATAGAATTTAATTGGATTAACTTTTCCAAATACTACAAGAATGAAAGTATAAACAAGCGCAATATGAATCAATGATGCAAGATAATCCGTAAGAATAAATTTAGAAATGGGTCCGAAAATCTTAATACCGAATTTTGTGGTAGCATTTGCCATAAGCCCGAATACTCCAAGAGGTGTGATCTGTACAACCATATCTGTAATTTTAAACATTGCTTCAGAACATTTGTCGATTAAATCAATTAATACTTTCCCTTTTTCTCCCATCATCAACAGAGCAGCTCCAAGAAATACACTAAAAGAAATAATATGTAGCATCTCACCCTTTGCCATGGATTCAATAGGATTTTGTGGGAAGAAATTTAAAATAGTTGCTGCAACGCCAGGCAATTCTTTTATTTCCACTTGTGATCCTACTTCTCCTAAGGTGATACCTGCTCCTGGTTGAATAATTTGTGCGAGAATCAGTCCAATTGTTACGGCACAAAATGCTGTTCCAAAGAAAAGAATAATGGTTTTGATTCCCATACTCCTAAGTTTTTTTAGATCTCCTAGATTTGCTACGCCACTAATAATGGAGAAGAATACTAAAGGCACAACCACCATACGAATTAATCTTAAAAATAAATCTCCTAAGAAAGAAAATATAGGTACTGCCTGCGCAACAAAGCTATTATCTTCGCCTCCTATGGTACTAAAAGCAAATCCTATCCCGGCACCTAAAATTAATCCTATAAAGATTTTGTGAAAAAGTTGTAATTTAAATCTTTTCATCCAATTTCCTCCTTTATAATTTATGGTTTATTGATTAAAAAGTACCTATTTTAAAGCAAACACCCCCTCCTTCAAATACACTTGCACCTCAAATATGGAGAATTAAAAATAAAAAAATCCAGTAACAATAAATTCACAAATTGTGAACTAATTGTACTGGATTTTACTCACTAAGTAAGAATGGGTTGCATTTTTACTGCAAGTAAAGCAGTATCTATTTTACATTTTCACTTCTCCATGTTATGTATCTTTCATAGGTCCCCTTCACAGCAACACATATAGCCTTTTGAGCTACCCCATGAAATCGATACTTGATCTTTTCAATTAAAGCCTCCACCCCATCATGCAGATTGTGCCCTACAATCGTCTGCTTAATGAAGTTTCTAGCTTCTTCAGTAATAAGTGTGCAAGATGTATCTTCAATGATACCTGTGTGATAGTTAATGACCATCCCAACGCCTACTACCCGATGCATGTTGGCTGCTGATATTTCCGTGGGAAGCTTGGCATAAGAAATGAAGTAAACTGTTTCTTCGCTGTATTTTATCATCTGATCACCACTTACATCTCTCTTTTTATTCATTCTATATGAAAAACAAATTCTTGACAATGATTATTTTCTGTTAAATTTTCCGGTTATTGATTATTTCTTGTAATTTTATGCTCTCATTCTTCTATTATCTAAGGAAAACGTTGTCTGATAGAATGGCTTCCACAATTCTTTGCGCTGCTTTTCCATCCCCATAGGGATTGACTGCATTTGCCATTCGATCATAAAAATTCTTGTCATGAATTAAAGTATCGATTAAAGTAAAAATCCTTTCTTTTTCTACGCCTGCCATCTTTACCGTCCCTGCTTGTACGGCTTCTGGGCGTTCTGTTTCTGTTCTGAGTACTAAAACAGGCTTTCCTAGAGAGGGTGCTTCTTCTTGGATTCCCCCAGAGTCCGTTAGAATCAGATAACTTCTTGCCATTAAGTTGGCAAAGGGCTCATAATCCAAAGGTTTAATAAGATGTACTCTTTCCATATTTCCTAATATATCAAAAGCCAATTCCTGTACTTTGGGATTCAGATGAACTGGAAAAACCACTTCTACTTCTTGATTTTTTTCAACAATTTCTTTCACTGCAGAAAAAATATTGACCATAGGCTGACCTAGATTTTCTCTCCGATGGGAGGTAAGGAGTATCACTTTTTTGTGGAGGTAATCAATATGATTCAATCGCTGATCATCAAATTGATAATCTTTTTTCACCACCTGCAACAAAGCATCAATTACTGTATTTCCAGTAATAATAATGCTTTCTTCTTTCACCCCTTCCTCAAGAAGATTTTTTCGATTCCCTTGAGTAGGTGCAAAGTGAAGATGACTCAGTCTCCCTGTCAAAGTTCTATTCATTTCTTCAGGATAGGGAGAATATGGATTATGGCTTCGCAGTCCTGCTTCCACATGCCCTACCTTCACTTGCTGATAAAAAGCAGCCAATGCCCCTACAAAAGTGGTTGTCGTATCTCCATGAACCAATACCATATGGGGTTTTACTTCCTTTATCACTTCTTCTAACCCTGTAATCGCCCTTGCTGTAATTTGACTTAAGGTTTGCCCTGGTTTCATGATATCGAGGTCATAATGGGGCTGAATTTGAAAGAGTTCAAGCACCTGGTCCAGCATTTCCCGATGCTGTGCCGTTACACAAATGGTTGATTCTATCGACGCATGTTTTTCCAATTCCTTTACCACCGGTGCCATCTTAATGGCTTCTGGCCTTGTCCCAAATATGGACATGATTTTTAATTTGCTCATTTTTTGTTCACCTCATTTTGGATGTTAGTGATTAGTGGTTAGTTGTTAGTCGTTAGTAGCTAGTGGTTTTAGGATGAATCTCTTGGATGTTGTCACCTGTAACCTATAATCCACCTTCTGATCTTCTATAAAAAAACCAGGAAGCTGTTTCCTGGTGTAGGTATTATTCTTTATGGGTACTTTTTTGTTTTTGAAACCTGTGTACACCCAGGCTGATGTACATGAATATACTAAGGGCAGCTAAGATCACCGCAGAGTCTAACGCTTTGTCGTTGCAAAGAAGTACTGCACTTACGCCAAATGTTCCACTAATAGCGTAAAGAATCAGCACCGTTCTTTTCTGCCCGATTCCTTTTGAAAGAAGACGATGGTGAAGATGTCCCTTATCAGGCTCCATAATCGGTCTGCCATTTCGTGCTCTTCGAATAATGGCAAAGGTCGTATCAAAGATCGGTAAGCCTAATGCCAATACCGGCACTACTGTTGCAAGGGCTGTAGCTCCTTTAATGGCACCATCTATTGAAATCGCTGCCAGCATATATCCTAAGAATAGAGAACCTGTATCTCCCATAAATATTTTCGCTGGATTGAAATTATAGGGTAGAAATCCTAAAGCCGCACCAGCAATGGCTAAAGTCATGATTGCCGTAACAGGTCGACCATTGATATGTGCTACATAGGATAATGTAACGGCTGCAATGGTAGCAACCCCTGCAGCTAGTCCATCTAATCCGTCAATCAAATTTAATGTATTGGTGATCCCTACAATCCAAAATATCGTAAAGGGTATGCTCAGCAAGCCAAATTCTATGGCACCATTTTGAATAAAGGGTAAATCTAAATACTGACTAAATGGAATGTTGATTCTTCCTATCCTCATGCCACAATAAACCAAAATTGAAGCACAGAGAATCTGTCCTGCTAATTTTGTTTTTGCCGATAAGGGTTTCCTATCATCTAGAATGCCCATTAATACGATCAGGGTCCCTCCTATAAGCATACCTATCATTTTTTTATCCATTGGTAATGCCATTGTGACACTGATCACAAATCCTAAATATATCGCCAATCCACCCATTCTCGGAATAGGTGTTTTATGTACTCTTCGATCATCCTTTGGGACATCAATGGCTCCTAGTTTATAGGCAATTTTTTTTGCCCATGGCGTCATCACTACCGATACAACGAATGCCATAAAAAATACAAAAAAGTATTTACTCACATAGAACACTCCTTATTCACAGACGTATACAGAGTCATTTTACATTAATATTTGGAAAAAATCAACGGGTCTTATTTAAATGTCATCAAATTGTATTAATTCAATACCTGCCTCCTTGAGCATCTCCATAGAAAGTTCATCAGGATAGTTCCCTTTAAATACGATTTTTGTAATTCCTGCATTGATTGCCATTTTCGCACATAATATACATGGTTGCAGGGTAGCATATAGCGTACCACCCTCTATGGAGACACCATGGTATGCTGCTTGAATAATGGCATTTTGTTCTGCATGTAGCCCTCTACAAAGTTCGTGTCTTTGCCCTGAAGGAATTTTTAATTGTTCTCTCATGCATCCTATATCTAGACAATGGGCTGTACCTGATGGTGCGCCATTATAGCCTGTAGCTAATAATCTCTTGTTCTTTACAATCACTGCGCCTACCTTTCTGCGACAGCAGGTAGATCGGGTTTTTGCAATTTCAGCCATTTCCATAAAATATTGATCCCAATCAGGACGCATATTTGATTCCCCCTTGTTAGCAGTTAGTCGTTAGTAGTTTTACAGTCAAATCTTATGGGTCTTGTAAGTCGTAACCTATTACCCATAACCCTTGATGTTTTTTTATTTTTAAAAAACACCATTACATTATTATATGCCCTTTGATGCTTTTTCGATACAAAATTTAAAAGATGCAGAAAGAGAATAGATTGCAGGAATCTACTCTCTGTTCTTTTAGATATTGTTAAGCCTCTATTATTTCGTTCCGAATAATCTATCTCCTGCGTCTCCTAAGCCAGGAATAATATATGCATGGTCGTTTAATCTTTCGTCTACGGCTGCTACATAAATTTCTACATCCGGATGGGCATCAGCTACAGCTTTTACACCTTCTGGTGCTGCAATTAGACACATCAATTTGATACTTGTAGCACCTTTGTCTTTGATAAACTGGATCGCTGCATTTGCTGATCCACCTGTTGCCAGCATGGGATCTACAACAATTAAATCTCTTTCATGTACATCCGCAGGAAGTTTGCAATAATACTCCACAGGTTCTAAGGTTTCAGGGTCTCTATAAAGTCCTACATGCCCTACTTTTGCCGCAGGAATCAAGCTAAGCATGCCATCTACCATACCAAGTCCTGCCCTTAGAATCGGTACGATCCCTAATTTTCTACCTGCTAGTACCTTTGCCTTTGTTGTACATACAGGTGTTTCAATTTCTACTTCTTCTACGGGTAAATGTCTCGTTACTTCATATGCCATTAGCATAGAAAGCTCTTTTACAACTTCTCGAAATTCTTTGGAACCTGTATTTTTATCTCTAATTAAAGTAAGCTTGTGTTGTATCAATGGATGATCCATAACAAATACATTCTTCATCTTACACATCTCCTCTCATTGTGGTTAGTGGTTAGTCGTTTTGGGGTCAAATCTTTAGGGCCTTAAAGCTGGTTCACGGTTCACGTGAAGAACCGTAACACGGGGACGGTTCCATCGTCTCCCCTCCGGACCTTCGCTACGCTGCGGTGACGCTCGAACCGTCCCCATGTCACTCGCCCATGTCACTGACAGCTATTTTTTATGGTATTTTTGTTCTATATCGCTTATTAAATTGACTCTTCTTTCATGGCGTCCTCCAGCAAATTCTGTCTCTAGCCATACTTCAACGATTTTTAGTGCCAGTCCTACGCCGATGACTCTTTCTCCTAAAGCCAATATATTTGCATTGTTATGTTCTCTAGACATTTGTGCTGAAAAAGTATCCGAAACCACTGCACATCGTATACCTGGTACTTTATTCGCTGATATAGATATGCCAATTCCTGTACCACAACAAATAATTCCTTTGTCACATGCTTGTGATGTTACTGCTTCTGCTACCTTTCTACCAAACTCAGGATAATCCACAGATGCTGTGGCGTTTGTCCCAAAATCCTCATAGGCGATTTGTCTTTCGTCTAAATATTTCTTTATTGCCTCTTTTAAGTTATATCCTCCATGATCACTGCCTAAAGCAATCTTCATTTTTTCAGTACACCTCCTGTTTTCTTCAACTGCTTGTCATTAGCCGTTACGATTTTATGCTACATCAGGATTGTTGTCAAGTATTTTTGCAAAGCTGATTCGCGGTGTTAGGGTCTATCGATGGACTCAGTGACACAGGGGACAGTTCCCCTTCGAACCTTCGCTTCGCTACGGTGACGCTCGAACCGTCCCCATGTCACCTTAGGTTTTATGCCCGTTACCTGTTACCCCTTACCCATATAATACCATCTAACTCTTCATTAGTTTCTCCACTACTACTTTGAGGGCTTCTTCAATTTCCGTGGCACACTCTCTATAGATCCACGCTGGTTGTCCAAAGGGATCTAAAATATCTACAGTAGGAAGCTTATCCTGTAAATAGACAATCTCCCTTTGCTCATTTTCAACAGCTTTTGCCATTTTTCTCTCAAGCTCTCTAATTTTATCTTCTACGACTTGGAGTCTGGCTGTTAGTTCATAACGTTCATTTCTCAACTTGACAATTTCATCTTCATATTCTTCATAAAATTCTACTTTTTTTCTTTGGGTGATCCGCTGCAATTTTTCGATTTCTCCCACAATCTCATCATAATCCCCTAATCTCGTGGCATATTCCTTCACCGTATGGGTTTTTTCTTGAGCTGTTGGTACCATTTTTAATACTTGTTCTTTGTGGTTTCTTGTCATCGTTAAAATTAAATCTGCTTCTTCAATTAACTGTGGTGTAAGTATGGTAGCTTGATAGTCATCTACATTAATACCTTTTTCCCGCATCACCTGCACCGCATTTTTAGAAACTTTTTGTCCTTCCACAGCTGCCGTCCCTGCAGAAATCACCTCTACATTTTTTGTTTTCTCCCCTGCTTCCTCAAGCATTTTGCGAAGCATTCCCTCCGCCATACTGCTTCTACATGTATTCCCAGTACATACAAACAGAATTTTCTTCATTCTATCTCACCTTCCAACCTTTATTACATTATATCCTGCAGCTTTAATCATTCTGTTCATGACTGCATGTCCTAATGATTTTTGCTCTACACTTTCTGCAAATATAATATCTACTCCTTTTTCATCAAATTGACGCAGTACTGCAAAAAGATTCATGCCTATGGAAGTCACGTTTTTTCTGCTCCCCATCGATAAGATCACGCCATTTTGATACGCATTCTTCGTTTCATCTGTCACCATAATGCCTACTTTTAAACCTTCATTTTCTTTTTCCTTCTTTAATTGATTGATCATCCCAACCATATCCTCTACAGCCCCTTCCACAATGTACACAGGCGCTTGCGGTGCATAGTGGGTATATTTCATTCCAGGTGCTTTTGGTATCAGGTGTTTCTGTTCATCCCCCTCTATCGCAGCATCTACTTGAACTTCTCCTAATAAGACTTCTAACTGTTCTTTTGTCACACCCCCAGGTCTTAGGATGATCGGTATATTGGGGGTAACATCTACAACAGTAGATTCAAGTCCTACTTCGCAACTACCTCCACAAACAATCATATCCACTTTCCCTTTTAAATCTTTTATTACATGATCTGACTGGGTAGGACTAGGTTTCCCTGATAAATTGGCACTTGGTGCTGCTACAGGAACTTTTGCCATTTCAATTAATGCTTTGGCAATGGGGTGGGATGGCATTCTTATAGCCACTGTATCTAAGCCTGCTGTAATCACTTCTGGAATCTTATCTGATTTTTTTAATACCATCGTTAGTGGACCGGGCCAAACTTTTTCCATCAATATTTGGGCTTTAGGAGGGATTTCTCTAACAAGATCATTGAGATCTTCTATGTTGGCAATATGTACAATAAGAGGATTATCTGAAGGTCTTCCTTTGGCTTGAAAAATTTTTTTCACCGCTTCTTCATCTAAGGCATTGGCACCTAAACCATAAACCGTTTCTGTGGGAAAGGCAACTGTACCACCTTGGCGTAAAACCTCTGCAGCTTGTACGAGCTGTTCTCTATCAATATGTTTAGAATTTATTTCAATTATTTTTGTATCCATTATTGACTTCACCTCGTGGAACGTTAATCGTTAGTGGTTAGTCATTTTGGGGTGATCCTTTATTACCCTATATCACAACAACTAACTGACAACAAATTTATATATCTTTCATTATTATACACTAATTGTGGGTGAAGTAACACGGGAGTTTTTATTTTTGTTGTGTCCTATAGTATTTCTGTCAAAATTACGCCCATAATGAAGCCCAATACAAATCCAAGGTTAGATGTGTTTTTATTTTTTAGACTCTGGGATTTGGGAATCAGTTCCCCACAGGTTATATAAAGCATGGTCCCTCCTGCAAAGGCCAAACAAAAAGCAATGAAATTTTTGGATATTTCACCTAAGAAAGCACCTATAAATGCCCCTATACCCATGGGAATCCCTGCAAAAATTGTGTACAAAAAAATCCGCCATCGACCTAATCCACCTATACTCATGGGTGTTCCCATAGAAATGCCCTCTGGCATATTATGCAGCGCAATAACAATGGATATGCCTATACCAAGCTCTTTTGTTGCCATAAAGCCTGAGCCTATAGCTAACCCTTCTGGAAAATTATGCATTGCCACACCTAATCCTAGCAATATCCCTGTTTTTATAAAATCATTTTTTATGTCTGATGAATGAACTTTAACTTTTTGATCTAATACTTCGTCTAAGCCTATAATTGTACCGACTCCTATCAATATGCCTATGATCCCTACATACAATTGTCCAAGATCAAAGGCTTCCGGCAGTAAATCAAAACAAACGATTGACAACATCAACCCACCAGAAATCCCTAAAATAAAGCTCAGAAATTTCTTGCTAGGGGTTTTCATTAAAAATGTAATCAATCCTCCCAACCCGGTACCCATCATTCCTACACTTAAGCCGATGCAAGTTATAATAAGTATTGACTGCATGAACTTTTCCCTCCGATTGGTTATATGTTAGTCGTTAGTCGTTTTTGGGTTTCCGCTCTGCCACGGGGACGGTTCCATCGTCTTCCCTTCGGTCCTTCGCTGTGCTACGGAGACGCTCGAACCGTCCCCATGGCTTCTTGGAGTCTTGTAACCCGTAACCCGTTACCTAATACATAAGACGATCATCTATCTATATATATTCTTTCATACAGCCATATATACAAAAATCCTATGGATTTTTAACCCATAGGATTTTATCTTTGTATTTTCTATTATTCTGAATCTGGTTTTTCTTTGTTTATTATATTTGTAGGAAACATACCACCTCTTACCATGTTTACTGGGAAACTAAACATAATTCCCGTTCCAGGGCGCCCCATATTTCCTCCCAGTATTTCTTCTACGGCATCAGCTACTTGGGCTACTTGTTTTTCGCTCTCCATAACAGAGAAAATAGTTTTGTTGTGTACAATCCCCAAGTTTAAGCTACTCATCAATCCACCTATGATGGGCATTCCTTCTAACGCCGATTCTTCATATCTACCTGCCCCCATAGTATCAATGACTGTAGCTCCTTTTACCCCTAATTCTCTCATGCGGGGTAAAATTTTCTTGACATGCTGTGCATCATTAATAACAATAAACAAAACATACATAGGATGTGCCTCCTCTTCTCTTTTTAAATAGCATCCTTTATCCGCTGGCTAACAACTCTAAAACTCCCGCTTCTCCGAGCGGGAGATAAGCGTTGTACAGCCCCTGGATAGGTTTACCCATAGGGCACTTTACCCATAGGGCACCTTACCCTAAAGGGCACCTTACCCTAAAGGGCACCTACGCAACTACAATTCAGATGGGGCTAACACCCCATCTGAATTAAGTTTCACTTTATGTGGTCTCTTCATGCTTAAAAGCCCATTTTAATAGAGATGGAGTAATTAATGTGGTTGCAACGACAAGTACAATAGCAGATGCAAATTCTTTATGTCCGATTAAGTTTAATTTTACACCAAGATTCGCAATGATGATCGCCACCTCTGCCCTTGGAACCATGCCAATACCGATTTGAAGTGCATGTCTATAGTTAAAACCTGTGATTTTTGCACCCCAGCCACAGCCAACAACTTTACCAATAATCCCTAACACCAACATTAATATGCTAAATCCAATACCATAGCCAATGGCACTTACTTCTACCCCTAATCCAATACCTACGAAAAAAATAGGTGTAAATAGGGTATCTCCAATCAATTGAATATCATGGGATATTTTATGGTTATAGGGCGTCATTGAAAAGATAACCCCTGCAAAATATGCTCCTGTTACCGCAGCAACCCCAAGTTCCTCTGATAAATACGCCATTAGAAAACATGCAATAATGCCATAAGGTAAAATCCTGTTTTTGAGGTTGATTGCAGGAGAGATTTTTAGCAGTATTTGTATCACAATATAACCTATGATAAAGGTTATGGTGAAAAATAAAAGAATTTTTATGATAACCATGCCAACACTACTGCTGGCATTGGGACGAGCAATCCCTACAATCATGGTTAAAAAAATAATTCCAATAATATCATCTATAATC
The DNA here is from genome assembly GCA_038396625.1 of Clostridiaceae bacterium 35-E11. GTDB lineage: Bacteria > Bacillota > Clostridia > Peptostreptococcales > Thermotaleaceae. Next base: position 532,485 of record CP121688.1, on the reverse strand, counting down.
GCTGCACCTAAAATCCCTACACCTTGTTTGGTTTTCAAATGTCCTATCTCCTTGAGGGTCTGGACAGATATACTCACACTGGTTGCGATAGAAATCAAGCCTACAATTAAGCTGCTAATTAAATTGCCACTCATAAGATAAGCGGCGCCACTGACCAAAACCATAGGCACTACTACCCCTGCTATTGCAATCGTGGAGGAAGATTTTCCTGAAGCCCTTAATTCACTGACATCCGTTTCTAATCCTGCAATAAACATTAAAAATATAACACCAATTTCTGATAAATGATGAATTAGTTCAGTTTTTTCTAAAATACCCATTCCCAAAAATATTCCTACAATAATCTGCCCCAATACAGCAGGCTGTTTTAATTTTTTACTTATAATCCCTCCTATATTTGCGCCTAATAAAAGTATTGCAATATCTAATAGAAAAGTTACTTTTGACTCCATTGCCATCCCTCAACTTTCTGAAATGATCATACAATAGTAAGACACCGGCGATGCGATTTTTTTCATGCACGGTTGTCATCTGCTGACGTGGATAAGGCTATGGAGAAATACTATGCTGCATAATTCTATTATACACCTTTTACGCACCTTCTTTTCGAAATTTTTTAAAAATATATTTTTGTGGTTCTTTTCAAAAAATATATACTCTAGTTTACCACTCTCATTTTGCTTTTTCAAGCAGACTGAAACAAAATAGCATCTCCTTTCAATATACAAAACTTTCATTCGATTGCACAAAAGAAAAACACCGAGAGATTTTATCTCTCAGTGTTGGCTATACCACTTGTTTTAACTTTTCTGCTTGATCTGTTGTGATGAGTGTATCTAAAATTTCTTCAATATCTCCATCTAATATATAATCCAATTTGTAAAGCGTTAGGTTGATTCTGTGATCTGTCACACGTCCTTGTGGGAAGTTATAGGTTCTGATTCTTTCACTTCTGTCTCCCGTACCTACCTGACTCTTTCTTTCCTCGGCAATTTCTGCATTCTGTTCTGCTAACATTTTGTCATAAAGTCTTGCTTTTAAGATTTTAAAAGCTTTCTCTTTATTTTTTAACTGTGACTTTTCATCCTGACAAGAAACCACAATACCCGTAGGAACATGGGTAAGTCTTACGGCAGAGTCAGTTGTATTTACGCTCTGTCCTCCATTTCCTGAAGATCTAAATACATCTACCCGTACGTCACTTGGATTGACTTCGATCTCAAGATCATCTACTTCAGGCAATACAGCTACAGTGGCTGTTGACGTATGAATACGTCCACCTGATTCTGTTGTAGGGATTCTTTGTACTCTATGCACACCGCTCTCATATTTCAATCTTGAATAAGCGCCTTTTCCTTTGATTGTAAAGATGACTTCTTTAATACCACCTACACCGGTCTCATTCAAGTTCATCATTTCAACCTTCCAGCGGTTTCTTTCTGCATATCTTGTGTACATTCTTAATAAGTCACCTGCAAATAAACCTGCTTCATCCCCACCGGCTCCTGCTCTGATCTCTACAATAACATTTTTTTCGTCATTCGGATCTTTAGGTACCAAAAGTAGCTTCAGATTTTGTTCAATGCCTTCCACCTTATCTTCTAGCTCATTTAATTCCATTTTTGCCATTTCTCTTAGTTCTTCATCATGGCTTTCCTCAAGAATCGATTTTGCTTCTTTTATTCCTTCTCTGACTTCCTTATATTCTTTATATTGATGTACGATGGGTTCTATATCAGCAAGTTCTTTAACGTATTTTTGCCACTCTGATTGTCTATTGATCACCTCAGGGTCTGCAACTTTTTTACTCAGGTCGTCATACTTTTCCTGAATAAAATCTAATTTATCGAACATGTTCTCACCTCATAATTTGGATTCTAACAGCTTATTATATCATATTTTATCCTTTTATACAAGAAACTAGTCAGTAAACACAAGGGAAGCGTCCCCTTGTGTCCCATCTATTTCTCAACTACTCCGGTAACGACTCTTTCAATACCTGCCAAATCTTTTATTTTTTCAATGGCTTTATATGTTCCCTTCTCTTCCATTAGCCTTTTCACTGCATCTGCTTGATCATGTCCTACTTCCAGCCCAATGAAACCGTCGTTTTTTAGAAAAATATATCCAGCATCTATAATTCTTCTATAAAAGTCTAATCCGTCTATTCCTCCATCTAATGCCAACCTTGGCTCATATTTTGCTACTTCTACCTGTAATTTATCAATTTCATCCTTTGGGATATAGGGTGGATTAGAAACCAGTATATCTACCTTATTTTGCATTTGTGCTTTTTCCAGTGGTCCAAACAAATCCCCTTGTAAAAACTGAGTCCGTTCCTTGACCCCATGGGATTCGGCATTCTTCATTCCTATTTTTAATGCTTTAGGGGAAATATCTACAGAATGAACAAAGGCATTGGGAATATACTTAGCAAGAGAAACAGTAATCCCTCCGCTGCCTGTGCCTAAATCCACAATAGTTATACCTTCCTGTTGGTGCATATTTTTTTGTGTCCACTGGATAATTGTTTCTACGAGGATTTCTGTATCGGGGCGTGGGATTAACACACCTTCTTCTACATAAAAATCTAATCCCATAAATTCCTGCTTGTGGATAATATATTGCACAGGTACACCCATCACTCTTTTATCCACAAATGCTGTGTATTGTTCCCATTGTCTATAGGTAAGCTCTTGATTGCGCTGAAGATATAGATACAATCGATCTAGATCCAATACATGACATAAAAGCACCTCTGCATCTAACAGAGGTGTTTGTACTTTTGTTTGTTCAATTTGTGCAACGGCTTGCTGTAAAGCCTCCTGTATTTTTATTGCCACAGGTCTGCCCCCTTATCTTCTACCAAAACATTTTTCATTGCAGCAATCGCTACTTCCAGTTGACTATCATCTGGCTCCCTAGTTGTTAGCTTTTGCATTAACAATCCTGGATAGCTAATCATACAAATCAATTTTGACTGACTCTTGCCTGCCCAACGAATAATTTCATAGGATATACCAGCCACCACAGGCATTAACAAAAATCGAAACAAGATTCTCATAAGCGGATTGGGCCACCCAATCAAAGAAAACAATATAAAGCTAATAACCATGACAATGATCAAGAAACTCGTACCACATCTTGGATGAAGCGTTGTAAATTGTCTTGCGTTTTCCACAGTCAAAGGAAGACCATTCTCATAACAGTGAATGGTTTTGTGCTCTGCTCCATGGTATTGAAAGACCCTCTGTACATCCTTCATCCTAGAGATCAACAACACATATCCAATAAATATACCAATACGCAAAACGCCTTCAACGACATTCAACAAGAGTGGATGCGTAATTTTTGTCTTTAAAAAATTGGTCACCAATGTTGGAGATATGATAAATATAAGCATACCCATGGCCAATGCAATAAATACAGACAAATAGATCAATATATCATTTGCCTTTTCTCCAAAAACCCGATCGATCCATTGTTCAAACTTACTTTTTGGCGCTTCATCTTCTTCCTCAAAAAATTCAGCAGAATAGGTCAAGGATTTCACCCCTAAAATCATCGCATCTACTAATGCAATTACCCCTCTTACAATGGGCATTTTTGCAAAAGGACTTTTGGTTAATCCTTTTAAGGCTTCTTTTTTGATGACAATTTCTTGATCTGCTTTTCTTACAGCGATGGCTATATCATTAGGGCCCTTCATCATAACGCCTTCGATCACTGCTTGCCCTCCGATATTTGTCGGTCTTGCGTGCTTTACAAAAACTTTTTTCAAATCCAATATGATCTTCCTCCTATTCTTTGGACACAGCTACTTCCCACAGTACGTTTTTGTTTCTAGGTACTTCATGATGACCTCGACATCTTGCTTCATATTTTTCCGCAGCACCTACTAATATGGTGGGTTCATCATAATTGGCTGGTTTTCCATCAATCAATCTTTGGGTTCTATGGGCAGGATTGCCACAGACCATGCATATGGCACTTAATTTGTCAACGAATTCTGCAATTGCCAATAATTGCGGTACCGCGCCAAAGGGTTCTCCCCGAAAGTCCATATCTAATCCTGCAATTACTACTCTCAATCCTTTATCTGCCAATGCTCGTGCTATCTCTATGATCTCTTCCTCTAAAAACTGCACTTCATCAATTCCCACAACTTCTGTATCTTCTTGTATATAATGTAAGATATCCTTGGCTTCATGAATTAAGATGGCATTTAATTCAATACCGCTGTGGGAAACCACATGCTCTACACTGTATCTATCATCAAGGGCTGGTTTAAAGACCAATACATTTTGTTTGGCTATTTGAGCCCTTTTTAGCCTTCTAATTAATTCTTCACTTTTTCCACTGTACATTGGGCCAACAATTATTTCGATCCATCCATGATGGTTTGGTCTGTACATTGTCATTACTCCTTCTTTGGTGGTTAGTGGTTAGATCATCGTATTAGCCGTGACACGGGGACGGTTCCATCGTCTTCCCTACGGACCTTCGCTGCGCTACGGTGACGCTCGAACCGTCCCCATGTCACTTCGGTTCCATCGTCTTCCCTATGGACCTTCGCTGCGCTACGGCGACGCTCGAACCGTCCCCATGTCACTCCACTTACTTAGTCGTCACCCGCTCTTCTATCTTTTCTAAATACAACAAAGGTTAGAGATCATGACCTCTAACCTAATAGAACAAATTCATTGTAAGTATAATTATTTCATACCATATTTTTGCTTAAATCTCTCAACACGTCCACCTTGGTCAACAAATTTTTGCTTACCAGTAAAGAACGGATGGCATTCAGAGCAGATTTCAACTCTAATTTCATCTTTTACAGAACCTGTTTCAAATGTATTTCCACAAGCACATTTCACTACTGCTTTTTTATAGTTTGGATGGATTCCTTCTTTCATGTCCTTCACCTCTTTCTTCCTGTTTCTCTGTATATATCAATATACGCTTTATCTTAATCATTAACTACTACATTATAGCATAGGCTTTGTATTAGTTCAAGGATTTTTGCTATATTTTATTGCGCATTTTCTCCACGAATTCTGGATTGGTCTTTGTCTCCATCAGCTTCGCAATAATCGCCTCTGTTACTTCCTGTGTTGGGTTATTTGACATGGCTCTACGTATATTCCAGATGGTTTCTAACTCTTTTTGATCTAGCAATAATTCTTCTCTTCTTGTTCCTGATTTGTTAAGATTGATAGCAGGGAAAATTCTCTTTTCTGATAATTTTCGATCTAAATGTAGTTCCATATTTCCAGTACCTTTAAATTCTTCAAAGATTACATCATCCATACGGCTTCCCGTATCTACTAAGGCAGTGGCTAAGATTGTCAGACTGCCCCCTTCTTCTATCTTCCGTGCAGCACCAAAGAATCTTTTGGGCTTATGCAGTGCTCCAGGATCTAATCCTCCAGACAGTGTTCTTCCTGTTGGCGGGATCGTCAGGTTATATGCCCGTGCAAGTCTTGTAATACTATCTAATAATACCACTACATCTTTTCCTTGTTCTACAAGTCTTTTTGCCCGGCTAAGCACCATCTCTGCTACCTTGATATGATGGCTAGGTAATTCATCAAATGTAGAATAGATGACTTCTCCTTTGATCGAACGCTGCATGTCCGTCACTTCTTCAGGGCGCTCATCAATCAATAGCACAATGATCTCTATATCTTCATGACGCTTGGAAATGCTGTTGGCAATTTTTTTGAGCAATATCGTCTTTCCTGCCTTCGGTGGTGCCACAATAAGACCTCTTTGTCCCTTTCCAATAGGCGCAATCATATCAATGATTCTTGTAGAAAGATCTGTAGGATTGTGTTCAAGTGTAATTCTTTGATTGGGATATACCGGCGTGAGATTATCAAAATTTGGACGTTTCGCAGCAATTTCTGGCCTGTCATTGTTGACTTTTTGAACATATAGAAGAGCTCTAAACTTTTCTCCACTTTTAGGAGGTCTTGTGATCCCAAGAAGTTTATCTCCTGTTTTCAAATTAAATCTTCTGATTTGAGATGGAGATACATATACATCTTCCTCACTGGTAAGAAAATTGTAAAATCGAAGGAAACCAAATCCTCCTTCTGTGATTTCTAAAACACCTTCCACGGTATCTACTTCTTTACTATTGTCTATTTCGTTATTGATCTTGTCTGGAAGGTTTTCTCTGTTCATATCAATATCGATGGACGATTCCGTATCTTTCTCATTGTCATCTTCCTTGTCAGCCTGTGCGATGATCTGCTCTATCAATTCCTGTTTCTTCAATTTGGTAATATTTTTTATTTCTAGTTTTTTAGCAATCTCTCGCAGTTCATCAAGCTTCTTTTTTTCTATTTCAAATAGATCCAAATCTACACCTCCGTTGATGGATAAATATATGACTATAAACTTTAAGATGCATCTCAAACTGGCACGAAAACCAGCTCCTACACATTATGCAGAACGCCATTTTTTTTGCTTCATTTATAATATTATAAGAAAACTTTTATAAGTATTGTTTATATAAGAGAATTCACATCTTTAGGGAAAATATTGGGGTTCTATTTTAAAGAAGATTTTGCTCCTTAAAATAGAACCTTTCATTTTTATTTTGAAGATGATTTTTTACGAAGGCAAAAGTGAATAGCAGGTTCTATATCAAACTTGTATATCGCTACAATTTTACACGGTGTAGTTTTGATTGTCAAGGTTTTTATTGATAGTTCTTTATACTTATTTTGCATATTCTGGTTTTTTATCTAATTTGTGAATGGCTTCAATAAATCGAATGGTGCCTGTTTCTGCTCGCATCACAACAGAATGGGTTCTAGCCATATTGTTGCCGTAGTAGGTTACTCCTTTTAGCAAGTCTCCATCAGATATCCCTGTAGCAGCAAAGAATACTTCATTGCCTTTCACAAGATCATCTAATAATAGTACTTTATCGATATCAGCACCCATTTTTTTACATCTTTCCTTTTCTTCCTCTTCGTATGCCACTAGTTGTCCTTGAAATTCTCCTCCAAGACATTTTAGTGCTGCTGCTGCAATAACCCCCTCTGGTGCACCACCTATACCCAGCATAATATCTACACCACGATCTTCAAAGCAGGTAGCAATCGCTGCAGCTACGTCTCCATCTTTAAACAGCTTAATTCTTACCCCAAGCTCACGACATTCCTTGATAATGCCCTCATGTCTTTCTCTGTCAAGCATGGTAACGGTAAGATCGGTAATATTTTTATTTAGCGCTTTTGCTACATTTATCAAGTTCTCTTTTACTGGCGCCTTTAAATTAATCACGCCCTTCGCCTTAGGTCCTACGGCAATCTTATCCATGTACATATCAGGCGCATTTAATAAATGTCCTCTCGGGGCGATAGCGACAACTGCTACTGCATTGGGCAATCCCTTCGCCACAGAATTTGTGCCGTCTAAAGGATCTACAGCGATGTCTACCTTTGGTGCTCCACTCTCTGCTTTTCCAATCTGCTCTCCGATATACAACATCGGTGCTTCATCCATTTCTCCCTCTCCAATAACAACCGTTCCATCTATATTTAAGGTATCGAACATTTTTCTCATGCCATCCACTGCAGCTTGGTCTGCAATGATTTTATCTCCTCGTCCCAGATACTTTGCTGACTCTAAAGCAGCAGCCTCTGTTACTCTTGCTAAGTTTAGCGCTAAATTTCTATCCATCATAATCCCCCCTGGGCTTTTATTTGTGTTTTTTCATCATTTCTATTATAATCTCATTTTTATTCAATCGATGTATGGCTTCCACAAATCTTATGGTACCTGTTTTGGAACGCATCACCACGGATTGGGTTTTTGCTTTATTATTTTCTAGGTAGGTAACGCCCTTTAGCAGCTCTCCATCGGATACCCCTGTGGCAACAAAGAAAGCATCATCTGATTTCACTAGGTCTTCTAGCAATAGTACTTTATCTAGATTCTCTTTGTTCCACCCTAGCTTCTCACAGCGCTCTACCTCTTCGTCAGAGAAAGGATTGAGTTTTCCTTGCATCTCCCCTCCCATACACTTGAGTGCAGTAGCGGCAATAACACCTTCTGGTGCTCCTCCAATACCCATAAATACATCTATCCCTGTATTGTCAAAACAAGTAGCAATCGCCGTGGCAACATCTCCGTCACTGAAGAGTTTAATTCTGCAGCCTACCCTACGCACTTCCTTAATCAATTCATAATGCCTTGGTCTATCTTGAATACTGACTGTAAGATCATTAATATCTTTATCTAACGCTTTGGCAACTGCTTTTAAATTTTTTTCTACAGGATCATCAATATTAATTGTTCCCTTTGCCTTAGGCCCCACAGCAATTTTTTTCATATAGGTATCTGGAGCATGTAGCAAAGTTCCCTTTGGTGCCATAGCAATAACTGCAATAGCATTAGGTAAACCCTTAGCAATCAAATTTGTTCCTTCTAATGGATCGACAGCAATATCTACCTCTCTGTCTTCAGGTCTACAGGTGCCTACCTCTTCTCCAATATAAAGCATCGGTGCTTCATCTAATTCTCCTTCTCCGATAACAACCGTGCCTTTGATACTTACATAAGAAAATGCCTTTCTCATGCCGTCCACTGCTGCTTGATCTGCAGCTTCCTTATCCCCTCTACCCATATATCTTGCACTAGCTAGGGCAGCGGTTTCTGTTACTCTTACAAGTTCTAAAGCTAAATTTCTATCCAATTACTTTACACCTCCAGCTGGTTTTGATGTTTTGCTACTAGGATTTCATTTTCATTATATATTTTATGCATATTCCGTACCTAAGAAACGTACCATGAGAATATCGCCTGTTCGCACGCTGTGGCTTTGCTACTTCTACATCATTCTGTTTTTATGTGTTATACTATATAATTATATTATACATCATTTTCCTATCTAAAACATATTCATTCCTGATTTTATGTATTTTTTTATTATATAGTATACAATAATTATGCTATCGTTTATAAATTTTTGATTTTATGGCTTATCATCCGTTCCTTTGAATAATATAAAAAAATTATACCTAAAATCGTTGTCTGATGTCTGTTGTATTATCAGTATGTCTTATAAATTTTTTCTCAAAAATAAAGATGCTTCAATCTTCAAGTAAATGCTTTTAAAGTATTTTATTACCAAACAAGGCTTTCATTGAGAAAACTTGTTACAGCCTATGTAACAAGTTTTCTCAATGTCTTTGGTATACGTGATTATTTACTTATGTATCTTTATAGAAATTTCTTCGCTATCAGCTTTAGCGATTGTTCCAATCCTGAATAAACTTTTCGATCCCCTTTTCTGTCAATGGATGTAGGAGCATCTGTTGAAATACCTTATATGGGATAGTAGCAATATGCGCACCAGCTAATGCAGATTCTGTAACATGCATGGTGTGTCGAATACTGGCAGCAATAATCTCTGTATCAATGCCATGAATATCAAAAATATTGGCGATATCTTGTATTAAGTCTAAGCCAGGATTCCCCATGTCATCCATTCTTCCCACAAATGGACTTACAAAGCTAGCCCCTGCTCTTGCTGCAAGAAGTGCTTGGTTGGCAGAAAACACTAATGTTACGTTGGTTTTGATTTTCTTTTCATGAAGATTTTTTACAGCTTTTAGACCTTCTGCTGTCATTGGAATCTTGATGACAATATTGGGATGGATTTTCGCAAGTTCAACGGCCTCTCGAATCATTTCCTCTGCCGTTTCACCCATTACCTCTGCACTAATGGGTCCATCTACCACAGCTACAATTTCATGTAATACATCTTTAAATTCTCTACCTTCCTTTGCGATTAAGCTTGGATTTGTAGTCACCCCTGCTAATATACCCCAAGCACCAATCTCTTTGATTTCTTCTATGTTGGCAGTATCGATAAATAATTTCATGTATACGTTCCCTCCTTATTTTTTTGATATAATATATAGAAATTTTACTTATATCCTGTATGATATGGGGACTCTTTCAATGACACGGGCAGTGACCGGGAACAGTTCCATCGTCTTCCCTTTGGTTCTTCGCTACGCTACGGAGACGCTCGAACTGTCCCCATGTCACTCCTCCCCATGTCACTTCCCATGCTACTTTAATCTGTCACTCATTTTATCTCTTCTTCTATTATAGCGAAATATAATCAATCTTTAAACCATAAATACGACAAAAAACCGAGCATTAAGGCTCGGTTTTTGATTTATTTTACATTTAATGGTTTTAAGCTTAATATTTCTCTTGCTTCAGCTGGTGTAGCGATTTCTCTACCCAATTCTTTTGCAAGTCTTACAACCTTTGCTACAAGTTCTCCATTGCTTTGTGCTGGAACACCTTTTTCGATGAATACGTTGTCTTCAAATCCTACTCTTACGTGTCCACCCATTGTAATCGCTATTGCAGCCATTGGGAACTCATTTTTTCCTACGCCTGCTACTGTCCATGTAGAACCTGCTGGAATGCTGTCTACCATAAATGCCAAGTCTCTAGCAGTAGCACTCATTTGCACCCCTAATACAAAGTCAAAATGCATTGGTGCTTGGATATATCCTTTTTTGTGCATTTTTAGGGCGATGTCGATCATACCTTTGTCGAATACTTCAATTTCTGGCTTCACGCCTCTTTCGATCATAATTTTTCCAAAGTTTTTGATGGTATTGTCTGTGTTGATGAATACTTCATCTCCACCAAAGTTACAGCTTCCGCAGTCTAATGTAGCCATTTCAGGATGCTTTAATCCTACAGCCGGCTCATCTACTTCTGTAGATTGTAATCTTTCCAAGTCTGTCATGCCCACTGCACCACCTGTTGAAGGCTGGATGATTACATCTGGACATACTTTTCTGATCGCATCAATGCATGCCTTGAATCTGTTTTTGTCTTGTGTTGGTGTACCATCATCATTTCTTACATGTAAATGAATAATGCTTGCTCCTGCTTTATAGGCAGCTTCTGCTTCTCTTGCAATTTCTTCTACTGTATAAGGAACGTTTGGGTTATGCTCTTTTGTCACTTCTGCCCCACATATGGCAGCGGTTATGATTAATTTTTCCATAATCATGAATCCTCCTGTTTTGGGTATTAGTTGTTGATTGTTGCTAGTAGCTTTTGCAGTACGGGGTTAGGGATGACGGGGAACGGGTTACACGACCTTTAGGTTTTGACCCCCAAACCACTAACGTCTAACCTCTAACCTATTATTTTCTTTGACAGTCTTTTGGTGTTACACAAGTTCCAACTGCTTTTGCAACAACGATTGGTTCTTCTAATACATCCGCTGCTGAAGGACTAATGTCTTTTCTTGCTGTTACTACTTTTCTAGCTTCAAATGCCATTTTTCTTGATGTATTACCCACTTTAACGATTTCGCCCACTACTTCTATATAGTCTCCTGCATAAACTGGTGCTAAGAATTGTACGTCTTCATATGCTACAAAAAGTCCTTCGTCTCCATCTTGCATGATTAATAATTCTGTTGCCACGTCTCCAAATAAATGTACCATATGCGCGCCATCTACTAATTCTCCACCGTAGTGTGCATCCTTTGCACTCATTCTTACTCTTAACATTGTTTTTACTGTGTTTTCCATAACTTTATTCCTCCTAATATTATATTAAAAGGCTTAGGTTTAGGTTTTTTATCTATATATTACACTCCCATGGCTATTATATCATTTTAAAGGTTTTTTTCAATCCCTAATGCATGTGTGAATATACTGAAATTTCCATTGGATAAAAAACTAGGGTTAAGTATGGTGGCTTAACCCTGTTGTCTTATATTTCTTTCATTTTTTTATCCCATGGCTAACAACTCTAAAACTCCATCTGAATTAAGTTTCACTTTATGCTACTACTCTAAACCTTTTATAAACGCAGCATTCATCGGCTTATTCTAATTCAATGATTCTGTCTGCTACAAAAATATCATCATCGTAATATCCTGTAATGATCACAGTCGTATCTTCGGAAAGATGCCCTATCCGAATGGTATCTCCTTCTTTTGAAATAATCTTTGTATCATCGGTTACGGCCACAGAACGATTAATGTATCTCTCTTCTGTTTCACTAAAATGCTTTACAGTCATACGATCGTATTTGGCATAAAGTTTTATAATCTCTCCTGTAATCGTATTTTTGGCAGCAACTTTTTTGGCCTCGATTTCTGTTACTAGATCATTTTCAATCCTCAATTCTACTTCATAATTAATATCTAAATCCCTTACATCTGCATCATCATCGTCGATTTCAACATCTACGGTATTAGAAATGCTGTAGGTATATTCCATCTCATCCTCATCTTCGATGACTATCTTTGAAGGATTACCAATAATAATTTGTTTTATGCGCCCTTCTTCACTTCCTTTTGTACTTCGACTGGTGGCATAAATATCTGTAACTTTATTGTTTTGTACCACAATGGATACAATATCCCCCTTCGCCAAATCATAGATCTCAGCTCTACTCCTATCGCGTCTTACATATACATCATCGTCTATTTCAAATTCTAATACTTCATTATTATTGGCTCTCATCTTTAATATAGGATATCCTTTATTGAAATCAATATAGGATTCTAAAAGCCCATTGTATTCTATTTCTTCTGTATCAATCACAATCTTGATGGCACGATCTCCAGAGAATTTTATGCTTATATAGTCTCCTTCTTTTAATTTGCTTACGGATAAGGATTTGTTTTCTGTATCATACTTAATTTCTGTACTGTCATATATCTTAAATTCTTTTTTGAGTACGAGATTGTTCTGATCTCTTGCCACTAATAGGTAGTAATCATCATAGTCTTTAATACTCTCTATTCTTCCTTTAAAGTCTACGATGGTATCGTCTATTTCAATACCTATCAATATACCCTTGGTATCAAAAACTAATATAACGCTATCTCCTTCGTCCAAATCACTAATTCTTTTGGACTTTCCATCTTCTTTAATATATACATCCTCTAAGTTGTAAACCTGTGTATTATCATCTTCATCTTTTACAACCATCATTTTTGCTTTGCTGTCAATATAATCAATAATGCGTTTATTTTCTATCTCTTTTTTCTCAGCTCTTTCAAGAATTTCTATTTCTTTTAGTTTACCGCTGGTATCAAAGGTTAATTCTAATTTATCCCCTACTTGTAAATCTAAAATGGTTCTACTTTCTCGATCTTCTTTGATGGGTATGTTTCTTATGGTATGTACATCTCTATTATCCTTTTCATCTTCCACTACAATCATATTAGCACTTTTATTCACATACTGGATAAACCTTTCTTGTTTTGTTTCTGTTTTTGGTACTGTTGGCGGATTGATTTGTGTTCCAATCAATAGATCATAGGCTTTAGCACACATGGTAGCCATTTGTGCTCTTGTAATAACTGTGTTTGGGTTGAATTTGTTTTGTGTATCACCGTTTACAATACCTTTTTTCACAAGCAAGTCTATATAAGGTACTGCTGGACTTTTGATAAGCTCTGCATCCACAAAGTTAAGAATTGGTAGCGGATCTAAGGCATCTTTCATATCTAATGCTTTACCAAGAAAAATCGCCACATCTGCTCTTTTGGCACTCACTTGATTCTCTTTGTTCATGAAGCTTTTTAAGTCATCAGGATGTAAAATGTTATACTCTAAAGCATAAGCCACCGCTTCGTGTGCCCATTGTGGTATTTTGGCACTTGTCATGGTCGCACTATATTTTGCCACTAACCCTGTAGTGCTTTTTAATTTATTTGATGCCTTTAAGGTGCTGTAAATCATTTGTGTAGCTTCTACATAGCTCACAGGATTATCTGGTTTAAATGCTAATTTTAACGTTTTGTTGTCAAAGTAACCACTGATAATTTTTTTATCTGCCATTTTTACAATAAAGTCTTTTGCCCAATGATTGCTAGCCACGTCTGAAAAGTTTACAGCGGCAAAACTGCCTATGGTGCTGGCGACAATCATGATCATCACAAGGATGAACCCTATTTTTCTTTTCATTTGTATTCTGCTGCCTCCTTTTATCTATTATTTTCTACATTTTTCATTTTTCCCTTAATATTTCTATATCTAGGCTTTAAAACCCTTTTTCCGTATGATAAATGTAATGAAATAGTAATATAGGCATAAAAAGAAAACCAAAATGGTTTTCTTTTTATGTGGAATATATGTATACCTACAAAATTATTTTGGTTATTTTTACAATGCTATATTAAATTCTACTTCTGTTTCTTTTTGGCTACCATCGTTTTGAATGATTTTTAAAATAAGGGTGATATCCTCCCATTCTTCCCCTCTTTCCCAAATAGGCATTTTGATAAAACCGGTTACCTTCTCATCTTCTTTAACATTGTTAAACCATCTTTTATCATAGGGGTGGGCATCATGTGTATCTTCTTGCTTATAAGTTTTTTCATTTGCTATAATTCTTGTTCTCCGCTGGTCGACCATAATAGGAGCACCTGCCTCGTTTTCTACTTCTAAATAAACCCATGCCACTTTATCCTCTTCTTTTATTGTAATGCCTGTAATTTCAACCCATATATCATTTATCCTCTGTTTCATAGGTAGTTTACCATAGTCTATCTTAGGTATTTCAGTTTCTTTTTCATCTTCTTTTTCATTCCGTTCTTTTTCCTGCTTTGTTACCATGCTTATTGTATTTGTTTTTTCATCCCATTTCACTTCTGCCCCAAGATTTTCTGCAATGAAACGTGCAGGGACATAGGTACGATCCTTGTAGTTTAGTACGGTATATTCCTTAGATATCTCTTTTATTTCTCCATTGAATTCGAACTGAATCGCATTCATGATTCGTGCAAAAACCACAGAGGGGGATTCAGCAAAAACTGCACCTCCTGCACTCACCATACTTCCTATGATAATCCCTGTGATCATTTGTTTATACTTCTTCAAAAAAGCATTCAGAACCTTCATTTTTCTCCTCCTCACCTATTCATTGATTTAGATTACTCCTACGGTGCTGCGATCCAAAGCTTTTCATAGGCCATCGCTGTTTGATTGTAATTCATAATTACCTCTCTTAACTGTTTCTTTGTGTTTTCTAATTGCAAACTTGCTCTTTGCACGTCAATAGGTAACATGTTTCCAATCTCCATACTAACCTTTGCCACCTTTAAATCATCTACTGCTTTATCTAATGCAATTTTATGGGTCTCATATTGATCCTTTAATTGATTTAAAGAAATGTAAAGATTTCTTAAGCTTTGATCATATGCTTGCTTTGCACTAGCTAAGTCAATTTCTGCCGTTTTTACATCGATTTCTTTTGCATCATAGGGTTCTTGTCCTGCATTGAAAACATATAACTTAACCCCTAAATCTGCCAAGTCAATGTTTTGCTCTAATGCCCAAATGGCTGGACTTTCTGCTATAGCTCTTTGGATATGAACATCTACATTTTCTTCTGATACTTCTTCAAATGCTATATCTTCTTTTAATTGATATCTTTGTTTTGCATCAAATCCCACTAAATCATTTAACTTTTCATAGGCTTTTTCTAATTCCTTAATCGCCATATCATATATTTTCTTTGTTTCTTCGTAATTTCTTTCTACTTGTTTTTTTTCTAATTCACTCACTAATCCTTGTGCATATTTTAATTGAGCATGCTTCCGACTTTGATTAGCAAGGTCTACTGCTAGTTTAGCAACTGTTTTGTTGTCCTCATTCTTTAACACATCATAATAGGCACTCTTTACATTATATGCAATGGTGTCCTTCGTCATCTCTATTTGTTTTTTTGCTATTCTTAATGCCACTTTCGTACCTTCAATCTGTTGATAACCTCCATTAATCTGTAGTGCTTTTGATCCGGTGTCTATACTGATTGGCACACCCTTTATTCCATCATCTAATTCATCTTTTACAATTTCTGTACGTTCTACATTCATTTCTGCTTTCTTCAATTCTCTACTATTTTTCAATGCTTGATTGAGTAAATCTTCATAGGTATAATCCCAAGTCAATACACTTTCTTCAACTTTTTCTTTTGACGATTTATTTCTTTTTTCTGATAATATTGTTATGGTTCTAGTAACACTATTCCACTCTACCTCGGTACCTAGGGCTCTTGCTATAAAACTTACAGGTAGCATCATACGTCCATCTTTAATTTCTGCTGCCGTATCCATCTTAATTTTCTTTCCATCTACTACAATTAAATCGCTACCAACAGTAAGTTGTATGATATGGTCCCCTTTAAAAATTGTTACCGTTTTTGTTTCTTCATCCCATTTTACATCGTCACTATTGACGCCTACTGCCTCTGCTGCATAACGTATAGGCATCATAGCGCGGCCGTTTTTAATATAAGGAGCTGTATCTGCTTTTTTCGTCTCATTGCCTACTATGTAGTTTGTGTCATCGAGAACAAATTTCACTTCTTGCATAATCTTTTCTTTAACATCAGCTGGCATTTTAATCGTTTCTGCTGCCATAACAGTGTTAGATGAAAGCATGGTTATTACTGCTGCAATACAGATTTGTTTTTTAAATTTAACGTTCATAAGATACTTCCTTTCTTCTTAATAAAATTCTACTATTAATTATAACATATTTTTAAAAATCATTTTATGTAAATACAGCACTTTTAACTCTATTATATAGAACTGAAGAAGAAAATACCATTACAGTTGTATTACATATTTTTACAATAAAAAAAGAGAGCCTTTTCAGACCCTCTTTTTTTATTGTTTTATTGGACTACTTGATTGTTACTGTTCTAGTAGCTCCATCCCATTCAGTAGTTGCTCCAAGAGCTTTTGCAACGAAGCTAATTGGTAACATAGTTCTTCCATCTTTGATTTCAGCTACAGTATCCATCATGATTGGCGTACCGTTAACCATTAATTCATTGCTTCCGATCGTGATTTGAGCGATTCTATCTCCTTTGAAGATCGTAACTGTTCTTGCGTCACCATTCCAGATGATGCTGTCTTCGTTTACGCCCATAGCTTGTGCTACATAACGTACAGATAACATTGTTCTACCATCTTTGATATATGGTGCTACGTCAGCAGTCTTCACTTCGTCTCCGATAGAATATTCTGCACTATCGATTACGAATTTCACTTCTTGACCAGCCATAGTGTTTCCATCAGCAGGAGTGATTACTCTTGCGATTACAGTTTCTACAGCAAACTCTTCTTTAAATGCACCATTATCTAATTTTAAAGATGTACCTTCTGTTGTATTTCTAACAATTGCATCTCCACCAACTTGTACATTGATGTCTCCTTCAGCAATTGTACGGTCTAAGTCTAATTTAATTTCTGAGATTTTGATTGTAGCAGGCTTACTGCTGTCAGAATCTACAGGAATCGTTAATACGCTTCCTTTAACTTTTGCATTGTCAACATCTAAGTCAAGGTTTCCTTCTACTACTTCGATCTCAGGTACTTCTGTCCATTCTACATCATCATCTAATTCTAATACTAAGTCGCCTTTTTTGATTGCTTCATCTTTGTTTTCTGTAATTGTGATTTCACCAATTTCTTGGTCTTTGATACCAGTTCTTACATCTGCAACTGGTTTCACTTCTACGTCGATTGGGTTGATAGCTTCACCAAGTACTACCTCAAATTCATCTCCAAGGCTTCTTCCACTTACTGTAGCAGTGATATCACCACTTCTACCAGCTTCTACAGATACATAGAATTTCACATAAAGTTCACCTTTTTTATCAGGTGTAATATCTGCTGTAAATTCTACATAGCTTTCTCCTTGCTCATCTACACCAAGACCTTCTTTAAGTCCTACAAAATTTGTTAAGTTTTCTGTATCACTTGTAATATCAAGATCTCTGATTTTTACCCAAGATGGGAATTCAATTCTTGTTTTTCTTTGAGCTAACCAAGAATTTACTACGTTTTCTTTAATTACTAAAGTTTGTAGCTTGTGCTCATCTTCAGTTTGACCTTCATATTCACCAGCAAAGATCTCTTTTGGATCTCCATCAGCTTTTACTTCTACAGTATAATCACTGTATTCTGCAACTAATACATCTTCTTTTGTAACATTACCGTCATCACTGTTAATTGTTACTTCTACTTCGCCAAAATCTGCATCTTTCTTAGCAGAGAATTTTAAACCATCAATGTAAATTGTACCACGTGTACTTGATTTTGCACTACCAAAGTCTACAGCGATTAATAAAGTACGGTCATCAATATCTACTTTATTAGCAGCAGTTGTATCATAACCTACATGACCTAATCCGCCTGTAGCATTGATTTTAATGTCAGAGCTAGTTAATGTATCGTCCCATTTGAAGTCTGATGGTAACTTAAGTTTAATTACATCTTTTCCTGCACCACTTAATGTACCAACACTTAACTCATCAATTTGAAGTGTTTCTAATTCAGCTACATCAGTGAATTTTACAGTATCTTCAATTGTTGTTTTTGTGTCTCCATCTGCTCCAATGGCAAATGTGTAAGTTCCACCTGTTACATTGCTATCGATTGGCTCTACAGTTACTTTTGCATCCCCTTTACCTTGTAATTCTACAAACATAGGGAATCTAAATGTTTGGCCATCAGCAGCACCAGTAATTTCTACTTCTAAAGTTGTATCTGTAACTCTTGTTACATCTACTTTAGGCTCTAATGTTTCCATAGCAGTTTCTATACCATAAACAACTGCTGGAATCGTAAGTTCTTCAGTATTGCTTAACCATTCAGCATTTTCAAGTGTTAACTTGAAAGTTTCTTTTGCACCAAAATCATTTTCATCATTTTCGATTTTTAAAACGGGTGCATTATCTGCATCTGTGAATGTTGCATCGTCTGCTGCTTTAACAACTTTTGTCATAGCATTGTCAGATGAAGCAAATGCACTCATTGGCACTAATGATAAAATCATAACCAATGCCAATACTAATGAAAGTTTTCTCTTCATTAATAAATCCTCCTTTTATAATATGTTTTGTTTTTTCGAGGTTCCCCTCTTAAGTTTCAGGATAATCTCCATTATCCTTTGGAAGCATACTCTTTTGAATATGCTTCCAAAGAATAATGTCATATGAGGTACACGCTAAATTATACCAAGTATTTCTTGTCCAGTCAATATATACTAGCTCTATGTAATATAAGTGTAACATTCTTTCTTTGATCCAATTTATTTAATTATTTCATATATAGGAATAAATTACTATCTCATCTGTTCTTATTATATAGAAGTTTTATCCAAAATACCATTACAAGTATATTACAAATCATTACATCTATCTTACAATAATGAAAAAAGAGTCCTTGCGGACTCTTTTTTCATTATTTCCTAACTATTTAATTGTTACAGTTCTTGTTGCGCCATCCCATTGTACATCTAATCCTAATGCTTTTGCGATAAAGCTTACAGGAAGCATTGTTCTTCCATCTTTAATTACTGCTTCTGTATCCATTGGGATTACAACACCATTTACAAATAATTCGTTACTTCCGATTTCTACTTGAGCAATTCTATCACCTTTGAAGATTGTTACAGTTCTTGCTGCTTCATTCCAGATGATGTTATTATCTTGTACACCAATTGCTTCAGCAACATATCTTACAGATAACATTGTTCTTCCATCTGCAATGTATGGTGCTACATCAGCAGTTTTTTGTTCGTCACCGATAGCATATTCTTTGCTGTCGATTACGAATTTCACTTCTTCACCTGCTGTGATGTTTCCATCAGCAGGAGTGATTACTCTTGCGATTACAGTTTCTACAGCATGTTCTTCTTTAAATGCACCATTATCTAATTTTAAAGATGTACCTTCTGTTGTGTTTCTAACAATTGCATCTCCACCAACTTGTACATTGATATCGCCTTCAGCAATTGTACGGTCTAAGTCTAATTTCATGTCTGAGATTTTGATTGTAGCAGGCTTGCTGCTGTCAGAATCTACAGGAATTGTTAATACGCTACCTCTAACTTTTGCATTGTCAACATCTAAGTCAAGGTTTCCTTCTACTACTTCAATTTCAGGTACTTCTGTCCATTCTACATCATCATCTAATTCTAATACTAAGTCGCCTTTTTTGATTGCTTCATCTTTGTTTTCTGTAATTGTGATTTCACCAATTTCTTGGTCTTTGATACCAGTTCTTACATCTGCAACTGGCTTCACTTCTACATCAACTGGGTTAACAGCTTTTCCAAGTACTACTTCATATTCTTCTCCAAGACTTCTTCCATCTACTGTAGCAGTGATATCACCACTTTTACCAGCTTCTACAGATACATAGAATTTTACATACAACTTACCTTTTTTGTTAGGTGTAATATCTGCTGTAAATTCTATATAGTTATCTCCTTGCTCATCTACGCCAAGACCTTCTTTGATTGTATGACTGTCAATGTTTGCTGTATCACTTGTTACATCAACGTCTCTAATTTTTACCCAAGATGGGAATTCGATTCTTGTTTTTCTTTCAGCTAACCAAGCATTTGCTACGTTTTCTTCGATTACTAATGTTTGTAACTTGTGTGCATCATCTGTTGCACTTGTTTCATATTCACCAGCAAAGATTTCTTTTGGTTCACCATCAGCTTTTACTTCTACATTATAATCACAGTATTCTGCAATTACAATATCTTCTTTTGTGATATTATCGTTATCACTGTTAATTGTTACTTCTACTTCACCAAAGTCTGCATCTTTTTTAGCAGAGAATTTTAAACCATCAATGTAAATTGTACCACGTGTACTTGATTTTGCACTACCAAAGTCTACAGCGATTAGTAAAGTGCGGTCATCAACTTTTACTTGATCAGCAGCTGCAACAGCTGTATCATAAGCTACATGTCCTAATCCACCTGTACCTTTTAATGTAATATTTGAACTAGTTAATGTGTTGTTCCATTCAAAATCAGATGGTAACTTAAGTTTAAGTACATCTTTCCCTGCTCCACTTAATGTACCAATGCTTAATTCATCAATTTGAAGTGTTTCTAAGTTCGCTACATCAGTAAAATCTACAGTATCTTCAACTGTTGTTTTTGTATCTCCTGCAGCTCCAATAGCAAATGTATGCACGCCACCTGTTACATTGCTGTCGATTGGCTCTACAGTTACTTTTGTATCCCCTTTACCTTGTAATTTTACAAACATAGGGAATCTAAATGTCTCACCATCAGCAGCACCAGTAACTTCTACTTCTAAAGTTGTATCTGTAACTCTTGTTACATCCACTTTAGCTCCTGCTACTGCTTCCATACCAGCTTCTACACCGTAAACAACGCCTGGAACTGTAATTTCCGCAGTGTTGCTTAACCATTCAGCATTTTCAAGTGTCAACTTGAATGTTTCTTTTGCACCGAAATCATTTTCATCATTTTCGATTTTTAAAACGGGTGCACTATCTGCATCTGTAAATTTTGCATCGTCTGCTGCTTTAACAACTTTTGTCATAGAGTTGCTTGAAGCCGCGAATACACTCATTGGTACTAATGAAACAACTAATGCTAGTACCAATAACCATGAAATTTTTCTTTTCATGTAAAATACCTCCTTAGAATTTTGTTTTATTTTGTCGAAATTTGTAACCTCTTGGCTACATGATGATTATATAAATTTGTGTTTTATAAATCAATGCATTTAATGGTTCTGTAATATTGGTAATTGTTTCCCACAGTAATTTACAGGGTTTGAGGGGTTTGGGATAAGGTGTGTTACAAAGAGATTACATGGTTTTTTTGGCGGAGTTTGTGTTAAAATAAGGAGAATGGGTGGTGAAAATCGTGGAACAGGTGAAAGAGTCGGTTCACGGTACACGATGCTCGGGTCTAGTTAACGTACGTGACATGGGGACGGTTCCATCGTCTTCCCTTCGGACCTTCGCTTCGCTACGGTGACACTCGAACCGTCCCCATGTCACTGGGTGGTCTTTTTACAATATAATGGGAGGTAAATTTATGGCTGAAAAGGCTTTTATGGATGATAAAGGGCGTGGCATTGCAAGTATCTTATGGGGATTGCTAAAAACCATGCGCCCAAAGCAGTGGACAAAAAACTTAATTTTGTTTGCAGGAATTTTGTTTTCCAATAATTTGTTCAACCCATCCTTATTTGGATTGAGTCTAGCAGGGTTTTTGTTGTTTTGTGCTTTTTCGGGATGCGTGTATATTATTAATGATATTGTAGATATGGAAAAGGATCGTGCACATCCAAAGAAAAAGCGGCGCCCCCTTGCTTCAGGGCAGGTAGGTGTTGGGCAGGCAGTATTCTTTTTGTTCCTAGTATTATCTGGCGCTTTAACCCTATCCTATGGCATTGATCCTGTTTTTGCAGGCATTGGACTGGCTTATTTTTTGTTGGTAACTTTGTATTCCTTCAAATTAAAAAACATGGTGCTATTGGATATCATGGCCATCTCTATCGGGTTTGTTTTGAGAGCTATTGGCGGTACGGTATTGATTGATGTAGCAATTTCCCCTTGGTTGTTATTGTGTACCTTCTTGCTTTCTATGTTCTTGGCACTGCATAAACGAAAAGGAGAAATGAAGCTCGTTATTAGTGGTAACAAACAATCTAGAAAGATCCTTGAAGACTATACCCCTGCACTGTTGGATGATATGCTCCATATCGTCACTTCTTCTACAGTCATGGCTTATTCTCTTTATACCTTCACAGCAGGACATTCTATTTATATGATGGGAACAATCCCCTTTGTGATTTATGGGATCTTTCGTTATCAGTATATTGTGCATAAGAAGGATATGGGGGAAAATCCAGAATTGGTATTGTTAAATGATGCCCCATTGATTGCAGATATTTTACTGTGGGTATTAAGTTGTATTGGGATATTGTATTTTCTGTAAGAATGGATACTCGGTGAACGTGACACGGGGACGGTTCCATCGTCTTCCCTTCGGACCTTCGCTTCGCTGCGGTGACGCTCGAACCGTCCCCATGTCGCTAGGTTGAGATAGGGAAAACGGACGTATTGCCATACGTCCCTAAGAAGGAGGTTTTTATTTGGATTTTGAGAAGTTGAAAAGAGGCATTTTTATCTCTTTGGGGATAGGTATGGTTGTTTTTGTGGGATTGTCGATTTATTCGGATTTGGGGGCTTTGAAAAAAAGTTTTGTAGCTTTTGATTTTCGATTCCTCCCTATGATTTTGATGCTAGCTCCTTTAAATTATTTGTTTCGATATATAAAATGGTCTTATTATTTAACGCTAGTGGGTGTGACGGTTGATCGGAAGGATAATATTTTGATTTTTTTGAGTGGGTTGTCGATGACGATTACTCCGGGGAAGATTGGGGAGTTTTTAAAGTCTTATTTGTTAAAAGAAAGGGCAAATGTACCGATTAGCACCACTGCTCCTTTAATTGTAGGGGAACGGCTTACAGACGGGATGAGTGTATTGATTTTGGCTGGAATTGGGGTACTATCTTATGATTATGGGAAAGGCATACTCATACTTGTATTACTTCTCATGCTCGCTTTTATCCTTATGGTACAGTCCCCTGCTTTGATACATGGTATTTTAAAATACTTCCATAGAATTCCTTTGTTTCAGCGCTTTCGCACCTTTATCCTAAACTTTTATGAACATGCTTATCTTATATTAAAATGGAAACCCCTTTTATTTGCAGTGAGCATAGGCGTCGTATCTTGGTTTTTCGAAGGTGTCGTCATTTATTTAGCAGTTAAGGGATTAGGCTTTCAGCTTCCTTTATTGGCTTGTGTTTTTATTGTTTCCTTCTCTTTCATCGTAGGGGCTTTGTCTATGATGCCAGGGGGGCTCTTTGCTGTGGAGGGCAGTGTGGTAGGTCTACTGTTGATGATGCATCTTGAAAAAAGTACGGCAGTAGCGACAACGATTATTACACGGTTTTCCACCCTATGGCTTGGTGTAGCCCTGGGTTTGATGGGATTAATGGTTATCTACAGAAAGAAAGCAAATCCTTAGGATCTGCTTTCTTTTTGCTTGAGTGACATGGGGACGGTTCCATCGTTTTCCCTTCGGTCCTCCGCTTCGCTGCGGAGACGCTCGAACCGTCCCCATGTTACTTCCTTCCCCATGTCACTTATGTTTTATTTGGAAAGATTGTTTTTCATCCCTTGTATCAAAATATCCATCATCACCATGGCACTTATGGCAAATAGGAATAGTAATGGAAAATTGTATCTGGATTGTCCTTCATAGACAAAGTAGATGGCGATAAAAAACAGGGTGTGAATCGCTGGCAATAATATTTCATCCTTTAGTTTGTAATCCTTCTTAAAAAAAGCGAAGATCATGGGTACGATCGCTATTAGGGCATATAAAATCCCTACACTATTTAAAGCATAAACGATCATATCTCGAAAAGCTCTGGAAAAATTTTTATCTCGTAGGTATTGTGTTTGTTCTTTTTTATTCCATGTTTTATAAACTCGATCTATTTCTTTTGTATCGTTCATGGTCCATGCATCGATGTCCCAGCTTCCACTAAAAAAGGTGGCTTGTAGGCGCAAGCTGCCCAGTTTGATAAATTCTATCGGGTTTTGCCCTATCCATTCTTTTGCTTGTTTTTTGATGATAGGCTCAATTTCATGGGCCACCTTTACGTTTTTCTTTTGTAAAATATCACTGACCTGCTCTTTCACCCCTTGGGGTGCATCCACTTCTTCTAGGGGCATCCACGCTCCTGTGGTATTGTATCCGTTGTTGTTAATATACATCACATAGCCAGAGTTATAGGATATAGGGATGATACGTCCAAATTTTTGGTAATTGCGATAGGTCCAAGGTGCAATGGTAAGCGTCATCATAAGCAATAAAACACCCAATAAAAAAAATGTTTCTTTTATTTTTTTGTGTCTCATCCAAAATATAGCAGCTGCTACTACAGGATACGCCATGAAGAATGGCTTGGTTAAAGCTGTCACGCCAATTAAAATTCCCCATAAAGGATATCGGAGGATCTTAGGAAATTCGTATACCTGCAATACAATGAGTCCAACAAAAAGAAATGTAAAGAATATTTCTGTACCAATAACGTTATTATAAGCGATATAGTTGGGTAAAAATGCCGTGATGGTATAGGCACCGTAAATGACAAACTTTCTTTGGGTGATCTTGATAAGTATAAAATAAATCCCAATCAGCGTAAGCATGGATAAAATCACATTAAAAATTTTAGCTGTCATGAGATCTGTATTGCCTGCTAGTTTATAAACATAACCTAATACCGTAGGATATGCCATTCCTTGGAAGGCAACGGCTGTTCCGTTTAGGGAGTGTCCTAGATTTAAAAAGATATTGGTAGCGATGTCTTGATAGGCTTGGAAATCAAATACAGGCTTGTTGGAAACATTTTTGATCCATTGGACACGAAGCCATAGGGCACCTATGAAAACCGCCGTAAGATATAGATATTGCATATATTTGGTTTTTGGTTGTTTTGGCATGGGGCTGTCTCCTTTTTTGAAGTCGTGACACGGGGACGGTTCCATCGTCTTCCCTTCTGTCCTTCGCTACGCTGCGGAGACGCTCAAACCGTCCCCATGTCACGTAACGCATAACGACAACTTATAAATGTAAAGCCGAGCGAATGCTCGGCTGATTTTAGTATACATGGATTATTTTGTATTTTCAAGGGATGCTTTAACAAAATCTCTAAATAATGGATGGGGTCTTGTAGGTCTTGATTTGAATTCTGGGTGGAATTGTCCTGCTACAAACCATGGGTGATTTGGTAGTTCGACAATTTCTACCAGTCTTTCATCAGGAGAGATACCGCTGATGATCAAGCCTGCTTCCGTTAGCTCATCTTTAAATTGGTTATTGAATTCATATCGGTGTCTATGTCTTTCATAAATCAAGTCTGCATCATAAGCCTTTTCTGCCTTCGTACCATCATATACTTTGCATGGATACACACCTAATCTCATGGTGCCTCCCATGTCTTCAATGTCTTTTTGATCAGGCATTAAATCAATTACAGGATGGGGGGTATTGGGGTCTAATTCAGAGCTGTGGGCATTGGTTAACCCTGCAACGTTTCTTGCAAATTCTACCACAGCCAACTGCATACCCAAACAAATTCCTAGGAAAGGTATTTTGTTTTCTCTAGCATATTGAATGGCTGCAATTTTACCTTCTACGCCTCGATCTCCAAATCCACCAGGCACCAAGATTCCATCGGCTCCTCTAAGATGCTCTTGTACATTTTCCTTTGTAATATCTTCTGAATGTACCCAATCAATTTCTACACTTGCCTCATTGGCAATGCCTGCGTGTTTTAAGGATTCTGCTACGGATAGATAAGCATCCTGTAGTTCCACATATTTTCCAACAAGGGCAATTCTTACTTTACCACTAGAATTTTTTTCTTTTTGTACCATAGTCTTCCACTCTGTTAATTCTGGAGCGCCACATTTTAGATTTAATTGTTCACAAACGATATTTGCCAAACCCTGTTTTTCTAGCATAAGAGGCACTTCATACAAAGAAGCCGCATCCATATTTTGTATAACATGCTTGCTTGGCAGATTACAGAACAAGCTGATTTTTTCTTTTACCTCTTCTGTAAGAAGCTTTTCGGTTCTACATACAATCACATCTGGCTGAATTCCGATTTCTCTTAATTCCCGTACGCTGTGCTGGGTAGGTTTTGTTTTGATCTCCCCTGCCTTCCCAAGAAATGGCACAAGGGTTACATGCATATACATCACATTTTCTCTGCCGATATCATATTTCATTTGTCGAATTGCTTCTAAGAAAGGTTGACTTTCTATATCTCCAACGGTTCCTCCAATTTCTGTAATCACCACATCCACATTATCCTGCTTGCCTACACGATGCACTCTTTCTTTGATAGCATTCGTAATATGTGGAATTACCTGCACAGTACCCCCAAGATATTCGCCTTTTCTTTCTTTGGTAATAACAGACCAATAGATTTTTCCTGTAGTCACATTACTATACTTATTCAAATTTACATCAATAAATCTTTCATAATGCCCTAAATCCAAGTCTGTCTCTGCGCCATCCTCTGTTACAAATACTTCTCCGTGTTGGTAAGGGCTCATGGTGCCCGGGTCTATATTAATGTAAGGGTCAAATTTTTGAATGGTTACTTTCAGTCCTCTGCTTTTTAACAACAATCCTAAAGATGCAGCCGTTATTCCCTTTCCCAGGGAAGAAACAACCCCTCCCGTAATGAAGATGTACTTTGTCATGCAAATATCCTCCTTGTTTTTGTTCTATAGATTTAACATTTCCATTCAAATTAAAAACATACCGCTTTCTACAAAAAAAGTGAGAGGTCACCCCTACGGGTGACCTACCTGTGTCCGTACAAATTGTTATGGCAGGGCACCCTAATAGGGTGCTCGTTTTTTTCGTTTTTCATTACAACTTGTATATTATATCCCAGCTTTTTTCAATAGTCAATCTTTATTTGTTTATTTTTATTTCATTTAAAAATTGATCATATTTTCTCGATAATCTCGCTGTAAATCCTTTTCTAAAAACTCAAGGAATCTTACCAGCATGGATGCTGCTTCAGCTCGGCTTACAGGTTTATTGGGATTGATTCGGTTAAAGGCATCTCCACTAATCAAGTTGATTTCCCTTGCCATATAGATGCTGTCCTTTGCCCAGCTTGGAATTTCTCGATCATCGGTAAAGGATGTATAATAGCCCGGTGTAGGCGCTTTGGATTCAAAACCTAAGGCTTTTATAAGTATGGTGATGGCTTGTGCTTTGGTTAAAGGCGCCTCTGGCTTAAATAAATCCCGTGAAACACCAGATATAATATTTTTTTCCAGGGCATCCTTAATATATTTATAATCTGGATCTGTTATACTTAAATCTTTAAAGGGTGATTCCTCTGGAGGTTCATTTCTTCTACGACGGCTGGGTTTATCTTTCTCTTCTAAAGAGGTTCGAATATTACATGCTCTTACAACGGCCTTTGTAAACTCTCCACGGCTAAAAGGAATATCTGGTGTAAAAAAGGTGGAAGACTCGTCAAATACATCAAGGGAATACAGTTTATTGATGCTGTCTTCTGCCCAGTGCCCTCCTACGTCTCGAAACTTTGGCAGGATTAATCGTTCAAGCTTTGGTACCATTTTTTTAGAAAGCTGCATACGTCCTCGATCTCTTCTTTTATTATCTGCAATGCCCTCTCTGATTCTTGGAAGATCATATTCATACCTAGACACCATTTCACTGTTTGTCACTCTTATATGTCCTCCCTGAAAGCTAGAAAAATTAGCTTCATTATCACTGTATCTGAGTGTCTTTGTCTGGCTGTCAGAAACTTGGATCTGCACCGTTCCTTCCCAAGATGAGGTTTCTGTGTCCTCTTCATCCTCCTCTTCTACTTCTCTTGTAGAAGTAATGAAATAATCCGTTATTTGGGTTTCTGTACTGCCCCAGAAATTTTCATAGCCTACATTGCCCCCTGTAATATCTACGATTACTTCTCCTTCATCCTTGTTGATTTTATAGTATTTTCTTCCCTTAAGATTGCCAGAGTAAAAATCAGAGGCAGGACGGTTATCAATGACATCAGATTTAGAAAGCTGAAAATCCTCGAGCTCGTATTTATCATCGCCGATTTTCAAGGTTTCATTATATTTGTCTACAGTGGTTTGGGCAATGGTCTGTCCCTTGTCATTGCGTTTTGTATAGGTGGTCACAAAGGTAATTCTTCGATCAAAGGTAGCATCAATAGATTTATCCTCTGGTATTAGTTTTCGAAAGTTGTAGGTAACGGTTTTTTCATCATCTTTTTCCCGTTCAGAGATACTGAAGGTACCTACAAATTTGATGGGTTCTCCTGTAATAAACACTACTTCTTCATATTCATACTCATTGTTTACCCCACCAGAAAATTCAGGGGGTGTTGCCCAGGCAGTGATTGGTGTAATACATATGGATAATATTAATAACGTTATTAGTAATTTTTTCATTGAAAGGTTCCCCCTTGTGGTTAGTGGTTAGTGGTTAGTGGTTAGTGGTTAGTCGTTAGTAGTTAGCGGGTCAAAGCTTATGGGTCTTGTAGCCCGTAAACCGTTACCCGTTACCCTATCTTACCACGACTACTTTTCCGTCAAAGTCATCTCTGACGATGTATAGTCGATCTGTTGGTTGAAGTGCTTCAGGTGTAATGATTTTTCCATCTTTGATGATCATGGCTTTTCTTAAGCTAATGCGTATCGTAGAATTTTTAGGCATCCATTTTTCATGACGGTGGCTGTAGTCCTTGGCATTTCGTAAATAAGCAACCCATCCCACTTGGGCATCGTCTGTAATTTGTTCTAATGTGCCCGTTGTCACCCGCTGCTTACTTAAGGAGTCTAGATCTTTTTGCAGCATGATACTTGCAATTCGATCTCCATCTGCATAGATATAGCCATACCAGTCTTTCAAATCCTTCTCTTCTGCATATTCTGTATCTTCATCTACCGCATAATCTTCTGCAAAAAATTCTTTAGGTAATATGTATTCCTGTTCCTCTAGGTTAAAAATCATCGTGTCATGATCATAAAAAAGCTCTTTTTCATCTTTTTCCTTTTTTGTTCTAAAGGATTCCCATTCATGCTGATTTAATAGATAGAAATCCTTTAGATATACGGTATCTTCAAAGATTCTATTTAATCTTCCCACATAAATATAATTTTGTCCAATGTTGGAGTTGTTCAAATCCTCACTATAAATATTGATCACATCTGCATAAAGATCTCTTCCTCTTCCATCGGCTACTACAAAGGCATCGGAATTGGGTACAATAGATTGCTTATCTACCAACCGTCCATTTTTAATGATCATGGTGCCCTCTGTAAATCGGATATTTTTTTTATTCTTTAATTCGAACTGATCTGCATACCAATTGATTTTTTGAATTTTATCTCCATAGGTAGTTTCATATTGATTCTTTACAACCATTTTTTCAATCTTATCTCTTCCAAAAAAATCCTTTACTGCCATGTACACCGTTCTTCCCCCATAATATTTCAGGTTTTGATAAGGTACCTTTTGTCCTGCTATATAAAGGGGTAGATCTGTTTGATAAGGAATTGCATTGCTTTTGTCTGTTTCTTCCCACTTTCCATTTCGAAATACCTCTAGCTTTTTTAAAAGGATTGCATCTTCTAAGGGATCTGCCTTTGCCAAGATTCCTCGATAAAGGTCTTGAATCAAAATGGTATTTCCCTCAATATTCATCCTGCTAATCATGCTAGAGTCTATTTCATCAAAGTATAGTTTTACACGATCTCCTTCATAAAGGGAAGAAAGGGAAGTATCTTCCCCTTTTTTTAATACCAAAGTAGCAGGAGAGATAAAATAAGTCTCTTCTCCCATGGGGGTTTTTACAATGAGTTGATCTCTGTCAATTTTTTTGACGATTCCGCTTCTTACCTTTCCTCCTGGAGGGATGTAGCCAGGGTTTTGCGTAGAAAAACTTTCTAGCGAGGTAAGGCTTCTTCCCTGTAACTCTCCATATACCTCCATTCCTGGCTTAAAATCCTTTACATTCACCAGCATGTCATCAATGGTTAGCGTGGTCTTATTGGAAAAGTTAAGGAGGTGTATGGTTCCATCATACTCTTCAATTTTTATTTGCCCATCTACAACCCCCTTTACGTAGCCCTCTATGAAACCATCTCGATAAGGGCCATTGGCATCTCCATAAGCGATCACAGCAGTCAGTAAAAATATCAGCATACCTGTACAAATTTTCTTCATCCTAGCTACCTCCTGCTTCCTATTATTGAAAATCTTCCTAATTTTTCACTAAGTCCCGTAACCGCGTAGCTTTCTGCATTTCCATTAGCAATGGACAGCCACTGCTGGGTGTCTTCGTCATAGTATCCTAAGTAAATCTTCTTTGCTTTTCTTAAGTCTGCTTTGGCACGATCAACATCTAAGGTAATGCGTACATAGGATGGGAGATAGGTCATTTCTGTATGATCTTTTCCCACATATACAGAGGCTTTTAATATATATTCCTTAGAAAGCCCCATTGCTGTCATGGCTTCTTTGGGTTGAATAACAAACCGCACACCTGCATCCCTGTTATTTTTGTTTTCTCTTACTCTTTCTGAATAAAATGTCTTTGGGTTAAATTGTATATGAAAATCTTGCCCTGTAATCGCTATATCTTTTGCATCGTGCCTTGCTGCCACATAGGCTGGGATATAGACAATTACTTCCCTTGCTCCTGCAAGTTCTCCTCTTGTGAGATCAATTTTCATCATTTCATCATAATCATCTTCTCCGATATGCACATTGATATTATTACCATTTCTTTCAATCTTTGTTTTTTCACCAAGTTCTCCGTCCTTATCTTCAGGACCTACGGAAGAACCGGTCTTTACTTCATTGCTCTCTTCAGAATATTTAGAGCCACCAAACTTACCAATGGCTGTAACCACAAATTGATATCTTGTTCTTGGTTCTAAGTCTTCATAGACAAAATGGGTGAGTTCTGTACTGTCAACAAAATATTTGTCTCGGTCATTGACGACCACATGTATTTCATATTCTTGGGCATCTTCTATCTTATTCCAAGTCACCTTGATGTATCGATCATATACCACCTCTGCGATGACACCCGTAGGCGCTGGAAGTTCGGGAATACCATATCGGATACTTTCATAGATGTCCGTGGCACCTCCATCTGGATTGATCACGATAATTCCCTTTGTTTCTAGTTTGCCGGAAGGGGTTTTGACGATGAGAGTTCCTTCGTCAAGAAATTCTACATCAATGCCATCTATCCCTTCTAGCACCTTGTAAGGTTCTCCTTTGATATAAACAAATTCCCCTTGTTCTTCTTTTTCTGCTTTCTCTATAGACGGAGCAAATACAATTCTTGCCCCTTCTAAAAATCCAGAACCTTTTATCTTTATGCGCTGTCCGCCTTCAACAGAAATCACATCTATTACACTGCTTTCTGTGGGTTCTTCTGGATCTACCACAGAAACGATCTGCGGTGCACTCAAATAAGTGAATTGTCCCTTTGGATCTGAGATTTCTCCATCAGGATTTTCTATTTTTACCTCAAAAATTCCTGGTTCATGGGGTGACGTTACGATTTTTACGGTTTTGTAGTCAATCAATTGTACATTTTCTTTTGGAACCATACTTTCGCCTATATATACAGAAAGATTTTCCCTAAAGTCTTTTCCTTTGATGATTACTGTTGTGCCACCACTGCTAGATCCTTTATCCGGTGTCACGGACTCAATGGCAGGGCCTGTTTCTCCTTTGGTAAATTGAATGTAAATAGGCGGTGCTAATTCATCAGAAGCAGCATTCCCATAGTCTTCATTACTTACAACAACACGAAAGAGTTTTCCCACATGCTCTTCTCCCACACTAGGCATTGTAAATGTAAGCTTATTGGGCAGCTGATAGGTAATGTCTTGGGGATTAATTTTTAGGATTTCTCCAATTTGAATCGTAGCATTTTCCCGAAAATCAGTACCCAGCACCGATATAATATTGCCCCCCTTGTAGCTAGCCTTTAAAAGTCTTACCTGTTTTTCTTCCATTTTTTCTAGGACTGGATTCTTTCCGTCCTTGGTAACATTGGTGATTTTAGGATCGCTATCTGGGTTTTTATATTCAAAGGTAGAAGAAACTTCTCCTGCATCGGGATTGATAATCGTCATAGGTACAACCCCAACAGTGTAGTAGGAAGGTGTATGAACCACGATTTGGCTACTGTTAAGGTATTCTACCTCTGGGGCATAGCCTCTTTCTACAAAAAGTCGCCTATCAGATATTTCAAAACGAATCCATTCATCTCCCTTGTTTGCATTTACATAGGAATGTACTTCACCTGCACTATCCCTATAGGTTAACAGACTTACTGGAACATACAGGATTTCTCCTTGATAGGGAAGGGTTACAGAATAATTCTCTTGGTTTTCTATAATACCAATTTTTAATGTCTCATCTCCTCCATCATAGGCTATAGAAAGTCCTCCTTCTAAACGTACACTGGTCCTACTGTTATCGATTCTTCCTGAATTTTCTTGATCCCTTGCAATAAATTGATTGGTAATTTGATCAAAACGCACTAAGGTTTGAGAAACTTCTTTTGTTTTGTAATTGTCTCCATCCTTGTAGACTATTGTTACATCACTAGGGAAGAAATCTTTTCCATGAATTTCTACCCTGTCTCTTCCTTGTTTTTTTCCTCCCGTTGGAGAAATGTTTGTAATCTGCGGTGCCGAGGATTGATAGGTATAAATGACTTTATTCGAAATTCCTGAATCATTATTGGTCACATATACATCTGCAGTACCTGCCTTACCCTTAGGTGCCACTACTTTTAAGTAGCCATTGTCAAATTCTACAACTTCCGCTGGCTTTCCGTCAAAATATACTTTAGGCAGTACAGGGAGTACAATATCCTTGTATCTTTCTTGATATTTTTCCTTTAGCACATCTACTTTTTCGCCAGTAAAATCATCGGGACCCTGTGTTCCGTCATCTTCTTTGTCATTTTTGATACTATAATTGTTCAAATCTGTATATTCCTCACCTAATTCCCATGCTTCACTTCTGTCTACATCCTTGTAAGGCTCATAGAATCGAAAATCATCTCCTGTGATTTCCACGTAGTTCCCTCCTGCTGCCTTTCCTTGTACAGGAGTAATGTTATAAATTTTTGGATGGGAAATCGGTACGACATAGGTAAAGCCATCTTCCTTACTTGCACTTCCTCCATCAGGATTGACCACAACAATAGGAACGGTAAGTCTATCTGTCTTATATTCTTCCTGTATATCTATATTTAGTTTCGGTACCACCACTTCTAAGGTGGTACCATCAGTCCCTACTGTCACATCCTTATCGGGTACTAAAGTTCCATTAATGGAAATTCTCGTTTTTTCTGTGCTGTTATCAATAAAGCATTCTCTTCCATCTACTTTTTTTCCATAAATGGTGATTTTATATCCTCCATTTACGGAACCTTCATTGGGGTCAATTGTTTCAATGCTGGGTCTGCTATTGGGTTGTGTATAATAGTAAAAACCTTCACTGTCTACTTTGCTATCTTTTTTTGTGTCAGGATTTTTCACCGTTACATCATAATAGCCATCCCCTGGTAGAATCGGTACTGTAAAATAAAGCTTATACATATCCAATACTTTTACCCGATCTCCCACGATGATGCCATCCTCTACCTTAAAAGGTGTCATCAATCTTAATTCCAATGTATCTGTCCCAGATTTACTGACAAGCTTTAAAATATCGCTGGTATCATCTTCCTCCACGGTAACCGTATATACCCCGCCGCCTTCCTTATCTGCTTTGATTTTTCCTGAATCAAGACTAAAGGTATATTTTTGATCTGAACCGTTGGATAGTATTATTTTGTTTTGAAGGGTTCTATCGATGGTATAATACTTTCCTGGACTAGATTTATTTTCTAAAATCACGCTGTGATAATATTCTTCTAATTTTAGCTTGCTATTAACAATCCTTAAAAGCTTTCCAATTTCATTTTCGGCTACTGCATTAGGTGCTTTGTAATGTACAAGAACAATTTTTTTTGTGATATCATCTTGATTATACCCATTGATATCGATTCCTTCCAATAACACCCTTGTTCCAATAAATTTGTAAATATCCTCCTTCGTGGCAGTAGGATCGGGTTTTAAAAAGTTTTCTCCTTCTAATACAACCAATGTTCCTGTTTTCCCTGATTTAGGAGAAAAACGGAGGAGCTTTGGATCCGTATAGGTTTTTACATAGATGAAGGGATGAATCGCAATACCTCCTTCAGGATTAATGACTTGCAGCTGGGTTTCCCCTTCTCTTCCTGAAGGTGCTTTTAGTTCAATCTTTTTTCCATCTCCCTGCAGCTTAATCCCCTTCACTTCTTCTCCATCGATCATTACCTTTACACCCTCTTGAAAGTTTGAGCCAGTAATGACCACAGTTTCTCCTCCCCCCACGGTTACAACATTGGGCACTACGCTTTCAATAACGGGTCTTTTGTTTTGGGGAGGTACAACAAATTCTACTGCATCAGGTTTGTTGGCATAAAGTCCCTCTTCTGTGGAATTTCTTACGGGATTAATAATCTTTACAGCAGTTTTCCCGATGGTTTCCATGGTTTTATCCTTGGGAATCTTTACGAGTATTTTGCTTCCCATTTCATTTCCTTCACTACCATCTAATTCCTTTCCCTGTTTATCAAAGATCTTTAAATACAGCTCTGGATTAGATTGAAGTCCTGTATCATTTTTATTGAGGCGAACCCCATTGCCAAATTCGATGATAGGATATCTTACAACCTCTTTCCCACTGTCATCGGTATATTTGTGAATAAAGAAGTTTTCTCCATAAATCCCAATCATACGATCGGTTTGTTCTGATATTTGATAGGTAATCGGGGTATCAGAGATTTTGGTCACTTGTATTTTCTCAGGATTGATATGGTCAATTTTGGGTTTCATCTTACTTAAAATAAAGGTATAGCCATCCTTTAATTCCGCCCTGTCTTTGATGACAATATCATTTGGAAATCCATCAAGTTTAAAGGTGGTGACGGTCTCTACAATAACATCCTTTACAGGATCCGTATCTGCATCGGTAATACTTGGGGTAATGACGCTCATTCTATCAATGCTGTCTGTAAAATTGTATTCATAATCCGTACCAGCAGCATTTTTTGCAAATTTGGCAACGCCTCCGATGATCACCTTAATGGTTCTCGTCGCAGAGATAACATCAATACCATTATATCTTCCTTTAGAATACGTGATTAGCATATTGGTTTCGTCTTGATTTTGTACCATACTCACATCTTTTTGTGCAGGATTATCAGGAATAAACTTAGGGGTGTTTAAGGTTCCAAAAAATACGCCCGATAATTCTACCTTTGAACCTGAATCTGGTCCCTTATCGGGTTCTACAGAAAGAACTTGAATTTTTTGCTCTGCATCAATCACGGTAAATTTTTCAAAGTTAGGCGCTTCCCCTACAATCAGCATTTTGTTGATGGCTTGTTCAGGGTCTACCCCCGGTGGAATTTTATTGGTCAATACCACATAATATTCTCCTTGTACCAGGTTTGGCGGTACATGGGTCGTTAGGATTTGCTTTCCATCAATATCGGGATCAAAGGTCGTAGCTGTTCCCTTGTTTTCACTGGAATATCTATCATTTAACTTTTCTAAAAAGAAAACATCGTAGTGGTCTAATCCACTGGTTGCCATGAACAATACTTCATCGCCAGGTCTTCCTCTATTGGGGTTCATTACAAGATTTTCTACAATGATATTATCTACAAGGGTAAATTGATTTAAATAGGTATTCTGAATCGTAATTTTTACTTCTCTTTCATCAGGTTCTGTATCGTGAAACTTTACCATCGTCTTTGCTTCTTTTTTTAATACCATATTTTGAGGTCCTGCTACCCCTCTTAAATCTTCTTTAGGAATCGTTACTTTATCTGCAGCATTAAAAAGAGTTTTATCGATATAATATTCTCCGCCGCCTCCTGCAGTATTTTGAAAATAAGCACTATATACTGCATTGGGTTCACTAGGATCTTCTTTTATCTTATTTAAGTTCGATCCTGTAAAAGTAATATCATCTTCTCCTATTTTGGCACTTCTTTTGTCCACACTTAGAAGGGTGGGTAGGGCATTTTGCATAATGGGAATGTTTGTATTCCCTACAATAATGCTATCTCCTACAATATCTCCCTTTACGATAAATTCCTGCACTGTTTCAAAATTAACCACAGGGTTGGTCAATACTACCGTTCCTGTAGAAGTAAAGGTACTAACCTCAATTCCCTTTAAATATCTTCCTTGTATGGTCAGCTTCGTCTCACTAACATCATAGGCTCCATCCTTATAGATTTTGGTGATGGCTACATGATCCACATAGTACTTTTCAGGATCGTAAGCAAAGCTTTGTATATCTTGCCAAGGCATGATCCCCATTGTCATAGAAAAAATAATCAAAAACGATAGAATTTTTTTTGCCACAAGTCTGCACCGCCTTTCTACTGATTTACTGCTACAAATATTCCTTTGACAGGGCTAAACATTTCAACTTTTCCATCCACTAGATTGACTGTTCCCTGCTGCTCATAAAAACTTCTTGTTGCTTCGTCATACCGTAAAATCTTAACCCTCTTCGCACTTCCATATTTCAGAGGAATACTGATTCGCGCACGATCCATCTTAAAGTTCTCTCCTGAAATTTGAATAAATTCTGAAAGGATTCCTCTTCCTCTTAATTTTTCCTTTAAGGTTCTTGCAACCATGATCTCTGTTCTTCCTATAGACAGGGTCATTTCATCTTCTTCTGCATCATCGTCTAAGGTTAGTCCATAGATGGTAATATCTGCCCATTTGGATGCTGTCTTCAGCATGCCAATTTTATAGCGTTCATTTCCTTCATATTGGATTTTTCGGATATATACATCTTCTCCCATTATTTTGTCTAAATCAATGAATAGCTCTTTTTCATCAATATCATCTGGTGAAAGCAATAATGTATCTTCGCTTCTTTTGAGTAAACCTCGTACTTCTCCTTGCCTGCTATCATCTTTTATTCGGTACGTCTCATTGGGAACAAATTCTCCTCCCTGTATGACACTTAAAGAACCATGGGTTGTCTTCTTGTGGTTTTGATCATTTTCAACAAGTACATCATAGGTCCCTGGCTCTAATCTGTCTCTGCCACTGGGGAGATACACCTCTAGTAGATTCTTGCTTACTACATTTACATCCTCTGCTTCTATATCGTTAAAATACACTTTTACATCCCCTCGGGTATCAAAAAAATCTCCTTTGATATACAAGGCCTCATCTTCGTCATAATCCTCTGGCACCGTACCTAAGGATATTTGCTGGATCTGTGGTATGGATGTGGTAGTGAAGGTCCACTCAATATTGTCATTGCCTACATAGGTATCTGTATAGTACACCATACTTGGAGGCAGAATCACTTGATAGCTGGTTTGCGCTCTTAAGTCTTTTATAGGAATATACAACACAGCTTCTTGATTGTTCTTTACAAAAAAATAGTTGTCCTTATATGTTTTTACAGCTTCATCATTTTCCTTTAGGATCTCATCGATCCATTGAATATCCACAAGATTTCCTGTTCCTCCTGAAGTTCGAATAATGCAGTTTTTCAAATCTTCAAGATTTCCTAGTTCCAATTTTCCATCTGCATCATAAAATACTGCTTTCAAAAAATATCTGTCCTTGGTCACATTATCTACTTTATCATGAATGAGTCCCTTTTCATCATGCCAAGGAAGGCCATTTTCTGAGGAGGGGTATTTGCTCTTTAGCTCTGGAGCGCCTTTGGATAGAATATGAAGAAAAGTTGCATCTTCCCGAACACGATTCCCATCCTCGTCATAAACACTACTGATAACCGTTTCATACTCTTTATCTATTATCGTCAGCGGCGTATCATCAAAAGTAATTTTGACTTCATAAGTTCCTGTATTTTCTTCATTAGAAAGTTTTTCTCTTGGACTGTTTTTCTCTCCTCGAATATGTACATCAATTTTTTCTGTGCTAATCCGCTCTACATCACTGGTGTTTATATCGATCGTCTGCCAAGCTTTTCCACTATAGGGAATGAGTTGAACGTTTTTGATATTGTGATGAAAATTCATTCCTAGAATTGAGAAAGTCCTTTCTCCATTGTAAAGATCCGTTGTTTTGATTTTGTTGTTTTCCAAATGAGATATCCTAGGGGCTGGATTCACTTGTGTTTCATTTAAAGCTTCAGAAGTGGTTTCTGCATAGCTCCATCCACATGGTATAACCATAGAAATCAGTACAATCCCTATCAACCAACAAATTTTCTTATGTTTTTTCCTATTTTTCTGCATCCTTAAAACTCCTCCTTCCATAAAAACCTACTATCTTATTGTATCGGACAAATTTTGACTTTTCTTTATTTTTTTCTACTTATTCTTATTTTACCAAATATTTCCCTTGTTTTTTGTTTCATTTCTATGACATCATAGATAAGTATTTTTCTTGGTTGAGTTTTTTCATCCTTCTATGATACAATATAGGCAACATATGGAAGTATGGAGGTTTGAATGATGAAGAAGAAAATACTCGCTTTTACCCTTTGTTTTGTCTTTGTATTTGCAACCATTGTTGGATTCGGCGTTGGCTACAGTCAGAAAATTACCGCTTGGTTTTATGATATCAAGGTAAATATTGATGGTGCTTCTATTGGTTTTTATAGACAACCCTTTATCTATGAGGGACAAGTCTATGTCTCTTTAAATGATTTGGCAAACAACCTAGGTTTTACCATTCAATGGGATAATGAAAATAAAACCATGAACTTATCCTCTAATAATAATCGTTTTACCGTCAATACCCTGCAGCAGCAGCTAGATCAAAAAAATCTTGAAATTGCTAATCTTAAATTTCAGCTAAGTCAGAAAGAAGTAGAGCTGGATATTTTAAGAGATGATGATCACACCTCTAGCTCCAGCTATGATGATCTGCGGGATGTAGAAAAACGATTAGAAGACCGATATGAGGATCATCGTAACGATGGAAGAACCATGGATTTTGACGATTATCGTTTAAGTGAATTGTCTAACGGAGACATCCAAGTAAAAATGTATGGAGATTTTGATCGTACTTCTAGTTCCTGGAGATACCGGGATGAATCAGATTTTGAGGACTTTATTGAAGAAATCTGTGAAGAAATTGATAGGGATTTTAACGAAGACATTGAAGTGATCGTCTATGACAAGGATAATGATCGCCTTGCAGAATACACCTATGACTATAGCAGAAGCAGACTTACAGAAGATTATACCTACGGAAGCACCAGCAGTTCTTCTGATGATGCGCTAGAGGACTTAGAAGAACTTTTAGACGATGAATATAATCGTCATCGTAATCATAGTCGATATTTAGATTTTCGTTATCAACTCAGCCAAAAATCCAATGACGATGTGGAAGTGATCATGGATGCAGATTTTAATCGAACAGATGATGCGTGGCAAGACCGAGATAAGTCAGATTTTAGAGACTTTATCCTAGATATTTGTAAAGAAGTAGATAAAAAATTCGATGAGGATGTAAAGGTGATTGTCTATGATGAAGACCATACCCGCATCGCTGAGTATACTTATGATGAAAGCAAAGGCACTATAGACGGTACCTATGATTATGAATATTAAAAATTCTATTGATGTAATGCTATTTTTAGGGGAACTTCCTTGGAAGTTCCCTTTGTTTGTATTTTTGTAGATAATCCAAAATAATCGCCTAAACACCATGACGATATTGCCTCCATATAACCAAAAAAAATACTTAAGGCATAAAGCCTTAAGCATTTAAAATCACTATTTTTCTTTTGGGAGTGAGAAAAATAGATTGTTACCACCTAAAACCAAGCAAACTTTTTTATTTTTTGTTAACTAGGTCTCTTTTAACTAATTCATGTACTGCGAAGGATGCTACATCCTCTGCAAAGCTTCCTGAACCAAAACCTGCATCGAAACCTAATTCTTTTGCAAGCTCGTGGTTAATTCTAGGACCTCCGCATACAAGTACCACTTTGTCACGGATTCCTTCTGCTTCCACAATTTCTACTAGATTTGTAAGATTTTTAATATGCACATCTTTTTGTGTTACAACTTGAGAAACCAATAATACATCAGCATTTAATTCAATCGCCTTTGCAACAAATTCCTCGTTTGGGACTTGGCTTCCTAGATTGTGGGCTTCCACGCCTTTGTAACGCTCAAGTCCATAATGTCCTGCATAGCCCTTCATATTCATGATGGCATCAATACCTACTGTGTGGGCATCGGTTCCAGTACAGGCACCCACAATTACAACATCTCTTTTGATATTTTCTTTGATAAATGCTTCTACTTCATATTTGTCCATTACATCCACATCTACTTTCGGTACTTCAATGGATGTGTAGTCTACAGTATGCTGACATTTACCATACATTACAAACATAGTATAGCCTACGCCAAGGTCTTCTGCATGGGACACTGCTGGTTCTTCTAATCCCATTTTCGCTGCAAGACGTCTGGCAGCTTCTTTTGCTTCTTCTCCATAGGGTACAGGTAAAGTAAAGCATAGCTGTACCATTCCA
Source organism: Clostridiaceae bacterium 35-E11 (assembly GCA_038396625.1). Lineage (GTDB taxonomy): Bacteria > Bacillota > Clostridia > Peptostreptococcales > Thermotaleaceae. The sequence goes on along the minus strand of CP121688.1, from coordinate 491,391 downwards.
TCATTCATGGTATCGCCATAGGGTTTTACCTTGGTTAAATCTACTTGATTTATGGCCATTATCTTGCACCTCCTAACATCAATTCAATAAATGGGTTAAAGTATTTTTCGTGTTTTTGTGTAACCCCTTCTAATCCTTTACCACCATCTAATGCTCTTTTTACTCCTGCAAACTTTCCTTGTGCAATGGTTTCAAAGATGCCTTCTTTTTCGATTTGTGCCAACATTTCAGCTGCTTCTTTTAATACTTTTTGTGCTCTCTTTTGAATGATTCCATCTTCCTTAAACATGATTTCACCGGAGATATCTCTCGCATTGTTAAATACATATTTTGCATTTTCGATAGAAAGCGCTCTGTCTTGAAGCAATGGTGTGTGGATCGCTTCTGTTAGCATTCCTAGAAGCTGTAGACTTTGGTTTGTCATAATTGCCACCATGTTGAACAATGCATCTTGAATATGTCCTTTATAAATATTTCCTGTCATGAATTTTGTAGGAGGCATATATTTTAATGGTGCATTTGGGAAGATTTCTCTTGCCATTTGCGCTTGTGCCAACTCATATAAGAAACCATTTTCAAGATCTGGATTCATTTCAAATGCATGCCCAAGACCCATTTGCTCTTCTGGCAGCCCTGCCTTTAATGCAAATTGTTCATTAATAAATTGAGAAGCAAGTACTGTATGGGCTTCTTCTACAGCATCCGCAGTAGTTAGGTAATTGTCTTCCCCTGTATTAATGATTACTCCTGCAAAACCATTGATAATTCTTGAGAAGTATTGGTCTACTAATGTTCTTTGAATATTGATATCTCTGAACAAAATACCATATAATGCGTCATTTAGCATAACGTCTAATCTTTCCATTGCACCCATAGCTGCAATTTCTGGCATACATAATCCTGAGCAGTAGTTACATAATCGGATGTATCTTCCTACTTCTTTTCCTACTTCGTCTAGTGCTTTTCTCATGATGCGGAAGTTTTCTTGTGTTGCATAGGTTCCACCAAAACCTTCTGTTGTAGGACCATATGGCACATAATCCAATAAGCTTTGTCCTGTTGTTCTAATTACCGCAATAATATCTGCTCCTTGTCTTGCAGCAGCTTGTGCTTGTAATACATCCTCATAGATATTTCCTGTTGCAACGATTACATAGAGATAAGGTCTTTTGCCTTCTCCTATCGTCTCAAGGAAATTGTCTCTTGCTTCTCTATTTTTTCTAATTCTTTCTACCATTTTTTCAGCAAGGCTTTTAATCATTTCTTTGATTTTTTGTTCATCTGCTACAGGAATTTTTGTTAGATCTAATTCGCCTCTTGCAACCATTTCAGCGATTTCTTGTGGTGTTTTTCCTGTGTGAATCATGGCATTTCCGATCCAGTAAGCAGCGCCTAAGCTTAAACCGCCACCTTCCTTGATATTATCCACTACTACATTAGGAAGTGGCGTATCAATTTCGTCTACGCCATCTATCTCTAGTAATCTAGCCACAGTTCTTTCTACTGCCACTGTCGTATGTTTGTCGATAAATCTTTGCGTATCTTCTGCAATGGTTCTAGCAGAATTTCTTGCCTGATCAATCAACGTTTGATCTAAGTTTAATTTGCTCTGCATCATTCTTCCTCCTTTTTTAAGTTAGTGGTTAGTAGTTAGTTGTTAGAATTGGGTTTTCGGATTCTAAGGTCTAGCTATAGGACCTTTTTACTAATAACTAGCAACTGATCACTAACCTCTAACTACTAACTACCAACTTACTTCAAGTAGCTTTCTGCTTCTTTTAGTATGTTTTCTTGTAATCCCATTAATCTTGCAATATTGATGGCATCTCTTGGGACTTTATTCTTATTATTTACTTCCACCAACCGATAATCCATATATTTGTGTACAATGGCAATGCCTATTTCTGAAGTCTCTTTCATTTCTTCCTTGAGACTGTCATAATCTACACCCACAAGTCCCTTTACTTGTAAATGATACACCGCCTCATCATCTGTCAACCCATCAAAATGGGATGTAATAATGGTGATGGTGTTTCTATTTTTAAGATATTGGATGATTGCTTTCGATATGGCATATCCTTCTGCAGGATTTGTTCCTCTTGCCAATTCGTCAATGAGAATCAGCCCAGCTTCGTTGGCTCTTTCAATAATATTTCTGATTTCTAGTATTTCTGCCCCAAACGTGCTTAAACCCATATCTGTAGATTGTAAATCCCCTAAGGAGAAAAAGATATAATCTTTTAGTGAAAAACTCATTTCTTTGGCAGGAACAAAAAGTCCATATTGTGCCATAGCACTAAGCATACCAATAAGTTTTAAAGAAATTGTCTTTCCACCCATGTTGGCACCTGTAATACAGGTTACACCTTTTTTCAATTTCACCGTAATGGGAGTAAATTGTTTTCCTTGTTTGCGTAGGGTATCCTCCACTTTTATATGTCTTCCCTCTACGATAGAAAGTGTTTCTTCATCTGTGATTTTTGGCTTAACACCTTGCATCCCTACTGCAAGATATCCTTTTGCCACCAATAAGTCTAAAGCACCTATTCTGGTGATATTGGCATAAAAATCATCCAGCTGTTTTTTGATTCCTTCCGTTAGGGTTTGACGTATACAAAATTCTTCTTCTTCCTCTTGTAGTTTCAGTTCATCTAATTGCTTAAATAAATGGTCTACCTTTTCGTCCAATCTTACCTTATAGGTAATATTCATATAGGTTTCTGAACTGTATACAAGCCCCGGACATTTTTCCATGACTTCAACCATTGCTGCGTCACTTTTGTTCACAGCTACTTCCCCATTGGGTCTGATTTTTACGTTCAATTCTTTTTGTAATGCTTCTCTTGCATCTTTTTTAAAACAATAAATTTCTCCCTCAATATCTTTAATCTGCTTACGAAGCTTCTGTAACTCTTTAGAATAAGCATCGTAAATATAGAAGGTATTGACACCGGTTTTTTCAGGATCCAATAATGCTTCAATCTCTACCATGGGCACAGGTCTAAGTTCCTCGGACATATCCCACTTGAGTTTGTTCAAAACTTCATCCAATTTTGTAATAAAAGACACAAAGCTTTTGATCTCAAATAATTCTACAGTACTGAGTACTTCATTTTCTTCAACTCTTTTAAAGGATCCTCTCAAATCTTTCATGTGCTTGAAAATATTACGCATTTCAACAAAAGTATATCTGTGTTTTTCAATCAGCCCTACTACTTTTCCTATACGCTCATATTCTTCTAAAAGCTGTTCTTTATCTTCTTTTAAGAAAGGTTTCATGGATTTTTTATGCTGCTCTCCATAAGGCGTATAGACTGTGATCCTAGAAAAAATATAAGAAAGCTCCAGGTTGTCGAAGACTCTGTCTGATATAAACACGATTATTCACCACCTAATACAACATCAAAAACAGGAATGGGGTTCAAAAATTGCTTCATTTTTGCCAAAAATTCTTCAGGTTGATAATAGTACCCCTGTGGTGCATAGGGATTAATTGTAACTGCTAAGGGTTGAATTTTTTCTACTACCTGAATCTGAACACCTGCTTTTTTAAAAAACAACCAATCCTTTGAAGAAATAAATATTTTTGTAGCATCTTTTACAATAAAGGTAATTTGTTTGTATTTTCGCGTGGTCTCAATGATTTTTTTCAGCGTATTACTTACCAAGGACCCTCCAATCACCACATATTTTGTGGTATCGGTCAGTGCCCTTCCGATAATTTCTCCACTGTTTAACGCTGTTTTGATTTCTAATGTTGTTACTTGATTATCTTCATCGATAATACAGTAGCCTTTTTCTTCAATAATGCTGTTTGCCAAATCTTTTATCAGATCATCTTCTACCTCAGGTAAGGAAAAAAGTTGTACTTGATGCATGGTCTTTTCAATCACTTTGTTCATATCTCTACTTAATACTGCTCCTGTAGATAGGATTGTGGCTTCGGTCACTGCGGGAGAAGCTGAAGAAATGCGATCTATGGCGCCATCTACAATCACGAGTTTTGCTCCATATTGTAAAAGCTTTTGGGAAATTTCTCGTACCTCCCGGTTTGTATTGGGTCCTGCAATCTGTACGTTCCCTGAAGTTTTCGCTTGCACGATAACAATTCTTCCCATGGAAGTATTAAAATCTGTTACTTCTAGTATTTCTAATTTGGCCTCTGCATATTTAAAGGTACCTTCTGTTGTTGCAATCAATGTCCCCTCATCTACATAAATCGTGGGCTTTTCCGTATTGGTCACAAGATCCTGACTTTCTCCATCTCTTCCTGTGGAGGTAATGCCAATTCGGATTTGCTTTTCCATGGCTTCATCAATCAATTGATTCAGGGTCACTGTCTTCCCAGCATTTTTCGCCATACCTACTACGGAAACAATTTTATATTGGTCCTGTATCAGATCCATTAACTGCATGGGAATATCCTCCTTTTAGAATGTTAGTCATTTGACGTTAGTGGTTAGTCGTTAGCTACTACTAACGACTAACTGTTTACCTAAGGGCTAAACCTTATTAGCCACTAACGACTCATTTCTAACGACTAACGCTTTCTACTCGTGATGTGTTCTTGTTTTTCTAGCTAAATCTGTTGGCTCAAGGGCAACTTGATTTCCTTGTAGTAATCCCCCTACACCTGTGATTTTGTGTTCTCTTTCTGCTTTACATACTGGGCAGTTGCAGTCTTCTTTGTAAGGAGCTGGTTCCGTATAAGTTGTAATAACACCTTCGAAGTTTCTTAATACAACTCTTTCTGGAGATTGTGAAATTACGTATTGAGGCATTACAGGTGTTTTTCCTCCGCCACCAGGAGCATCTACAACAAATGTTGGTACTGCATATCCTGAAGTATGACCTCTTAATCCTTCGATGATTTCGATACCCTTAGAAACTGGTGTTCTGAAGTGCTCGATACCCATTGAAAGGTCACACTGATAAATATAATAAGGTCTTACTCTATTTTTAACAAGTTTGTGTACTAAGTCTCTCATAATATGCACGCAGTCGTTTACACCTCTTAATAATACTGATTGGTTTCCTAATGGAATCCCTGCATCTGCAAGAAGTCTTAATGCTCTTTCTGCTTCAGGTGTAATTTCCTTAGAGTGATTGAAATGTGTATTTAACCAAACTGGATGATATTTTTTCATCATGTCTACAAGTGCAGGTGTGATTCTTTGTGGCATAACTACAGGTGTTCTTGATCCTAATCTCACGATTTCTACGTGTGGAATTTCTCTTAATTTTTTGATGATATATTCTAATGTTTCATCGCTTACTAATAGACAGTCTCCACCAGATAATAATACGTCTCTTACAACAGGTGTATTTCTGATGTATTCGATTGCCTTGTCAATTCTTTCTAATGGCATTGCATCGTCTTTTTGACCTGCAAATCTTCTTCTTGTACAGTGACGGCAGTACATAGAACACATGTCTGTGATCAAAAGAAGTACTCTGTCTGGATATCTATGTGTTAATCCTGGTACTGGAGAGTCTCCATCCTCATGAAGTGGGTCTTCCATATCGGCTTCACTTTTGTGTGTTTCGTATAATGTTGGTACTGCTTGCTTTCTTACAGGACAGTTTGGATCTTCTTTGTCCATTAAAGATGCATAGTATGGTGTAATTCCCATTCTTAAAGTTTTTAAAGATTCGATAATTCCTTCTTCTTCTGATGGAGTAAGATTAATTACTTTCTTTAAATCTTCTAAAGTTGAAATTCTGTTTCTTACTTGCCAGTGCCAGTCATTCCACTGCTCATCGGTTACATCTTTCCAAAGCTCTATGTCTCTAAAATGTCTCATATTCAAAAACCTCCTGTTTTTTTAGGTTAATATGCACGTGATACGGAGCGACACCACGATTGAGAATTATTGTAGGGATGTATGGCAATACGTCCGTTTATCATTATCATATATATCATGGTCGATCGTATATTCATACGACCCTACGCACTTTGCTACAGATCTGTACGAAATCTAGCAACACGATCAATAAAATTCCTCAATCACAAGTCTATATGCCATTTCATTTAAATAAAGTTTATGCGTAAAGTTCTTCGTAAAGTTTTCTTAATTCTTCACTTTCTCTCATAATTTGTAGTGTAATTTCTGCATGACCTTTTGTATATCCATTTCCTACGATCATTGTAACGTCTGAACCAACACCTTCAGCTCCTAATGCAGCCTTTGTAAAGCTTGTTGCCATACTGAAGAAGTAGATTAATCCGTCATTTTTTGTAGATAAGATACTTGTCATTTCTGTATCTGGAATATTTACGTTATTGATGGTTACGTCAGCCATTTGTCCGTTTGTTGCAGCAGCAACTTTTTCCATTACTTCAACAGGTTTTGTTGCATCTGCTACAATATACTCATCTGCAATATTTACGCTTTTTGCTCTTTCTATACTACCTTCGCTGTGGCTTAAGCAAATCACTTTACCTGTTACGCCTGCTCTTCTTTTTGCTTCATAGCAGCATAACATACCAGACTTACCAGCACCACCGATTACTAATACAGTATCTCCTGGTTTTACAAGCTTTGCAGTTTGTGCTGGAGCACCTGCTACGTCTAGTGCAGAAAGTGCAAGGTTTTCTGGAATATCAGCTGGCAATACAGCATAGATACCACTTTCGAATAAGATCGCTTTTCCTTTAATATCTACTTGGTCAATGTTTTTTCTTACTTCTACGATTTCATCAATTCTTAATGGTGTTAATGAAAGAGATACAAGTGTTGCAATTTTGTCACCTACTTTTAGGTCTGTTTTACCTTCTAGTGCAGGTCCGATTTTTTCAACCGTTCCGATTAACATTCCACCTGAACCTGTTACTGGGTTTTGATGCTTTCCTCTTTCTGCAACGATTCCCTTCATGATCTCTTTGATTTTTTCTACATCTCCACCTGCTTGGTTTTTAATTTGTGTAAAACTTGCAGAGTCAACATTTAATGTTTGTACATCTAGTAAAATTTCGTTGTCATAAATCTCCATTGTGTTATCAATCTTCTTTGCTGGCTGTGGAAGTGCTCCTACAGGCTCAATTACTCTGTGTGTTCCATATGGACATCCTTTTTTCATGTTCTTATTCCTCCTTAATATTTAAATAAAGTATTGTTTTTGTGTACTGTTTGGTACTATAGCAAATTTTGTCTCATTTTGTCAAATTGACATTTTTTTAACTCAGTTATTATTTATGCAAATCCTGTGCCAAAAAACATTTTATTTTCTATATGCACGCCAAATTTTTTTTTATGTCATTTGTATTTAGGGAAAACCTTTGCAAAACAAGGGTTTCTCATTTTTTTCCCCAATTATAAAACTATATATTTTTTTCTTTCATCTTCTAAAAAAAAGAACTCACAAAGATATTTTTCCAAATAGGCGCCCAATTTTAAGCACCCCTCTAGAAAGTTATTTTGTCAGTCCATATTTTTTCATTTTGTATTGCAGGGTCTGTCTTGGTATATCCAAGCTCTCCGCCGCATGACTTATATTGCCGTCCCATTGTTCTAATGCATTTCGAATCATCTTTATTTCCAAGTTTTCTAACGCTGTGTTTAATGGGGTATTTTCAATGTCAATCTCTGTTTTGTTAGTGTGTTTATAATATTTCTCGAAATGCATCGGCAAACAATCTACTGTAATTTGATCTCCATCCATTAAATTCATGGCACCTTCGATGATATGCTCTAATTCTCTCACGTTTCCCTTCCAGTCATATTCGTGGAAAATATCCAAAACCTCTTGGGATACAGATTTGACGGTTTTGTTCAGCTTATCATTAAATTTGTCCACAAAATATTCGGTAAGTAATGGAATATCTTCTTTTCTCTCTTTGAGGTCAGGAATAATCAAAGGAACCACATTGAGTCGATAATAGAGATCTCTTCTTAACTGCTTATTCTCTACGGCAATCAATGGATCTTCGTTGCTGGCTGCCATAATTCGTACATCTACTTGTCTGGTTTTTATATCTCCTACCCGCCGAATTGAGCCATCTTGCAATACCCTCAATAATTTGACCTGCAGCTCGATGGGCATAGAGTTAATTTCGTCTAAAAATAAGGTGCCTCCATTCGCCAACTCAAATAATCCAGCACGATCATCTGCCCCTGTAAAGCTGCCTCTTACGGTACCAAACAAAATACTTTCTAACAAAGTAGCTGGCAGTGCCCCACAATTCTGTGCAATAAAAGGCTTGTCTCTTCGATCACTGGCAGCATGGATGGCATGTACAAACAACTCTTTTCCAGTACCTGTCTCTCCATAGATCAAAACCGGTGAATTCGTTTGTGCAGCCTTCATTGCCAGTTTTTTTGCCTTCATAATCTTATCACTTCGTCCAATAATGTCTACAAAGGTATACCGTGCCCCATCCTTCAAGTTTTTGCTTTTTCTATCCTTGCCTTTATAAAACAGCTTTTCTTGCAGTTCTACAACCCTTTCGGATAATTCCTTTACCTCTGTAATATTTCTAGATATCTCTATGGCACCGATGATTTTGGATCTTGCTTTAATGGGGAAGGAGGAATTCATGGTGGTAATCTTTTTTCCTTTGTAGTTCACAAAGGTTTGCTGTTTATTTAAGGTAGCCATACCCGTTTCTATCGCCTTTAATAAGGTGCTGGTCTCTGGCAGTAAAGAAGGGTAAACCTCTAAGACATGTTTTCCTAATGCCTCTTCACCATTGATATGATCTAGCTCTGCCACCGCTTTATTGTAATAAATAATCCTTCCTCTCACATCAATAATTTGAACCCCTTCTCCAATATAATCTAAAATAATTTCTATATTTTGTCTTGAAAAAATCATTTCCAAGTATATCACCTCCCCAATGCCAAATTTTAATCAGTAAGTGCCAGTTTTTTGTCACCTATCTGAAAATCAAAATTCTTTTCTGGTGTTCAAAATTCTTAGTAACTTGTATTTTGGGTATCTCTCTATACCTTTACATTACTTCATTCTCTATAAAAATAAAGGCAGCGATTGGCTGCTTTATTTTGTTCATCATTCATCGTTTTGGCATTTATCTATTCTATCTGCCTTTACATAATCCTTATTTTTAGTTTATTGCTGCTTTCTGCAACTCCCTGTAGGTTTATATGATAATCGATCTGTATATGACCTTTTTTAGCGTCAGTAATGGCATAGTCGATTTCCTTTGTTACTACTTGCATATCAAAATTTCCATAGGGTGTATTATAGTTCGTTTCATATCTTCTTCCCTTTTCAAATACAATTTCTGAATTCGATGTACCAAATCTTTTCATGGACACTTTGTCTTTTGTAAGTTTAACCGTAGTAGTACAGCCTTCCATTCCCGATACTTCTGTTTCCTCATAAACTAGGTACACCGTACTGCCTTTTTCGTATAGTTTCCCCTCTGTGGTTAATTCAATGACATTTTCTTCTCCATCCACGCTTTTTTGTGTTCCTTCTATTTTCAGCATAACATTTTTCATTTGCGCACCTCGTTCTTGTTAGTCGTGAGTTATTAGTTATTAGTCGTCCAAACCATAGAAACAAAAGATATGCTATAAAACTTCTCCGACAACCACTAACGACTAACCCCTAACGTTATTGATCTTCATATCTTTCTATGGCCAGTTGAATCAATTTATCAATTAATTGATCATAGGTAAGACCAGTGGCCTCCCATAGCAAAGGATACATACTATATTTTGTAAATCCTGGCATGGTATTAATTTCATTGATATATACTTTCATTGTATCTTTATGAAGAAAAAAGTCAACCCTAGCGAGTCCTGTACAATCTATGGCTTTATAAGCTTTTACAGCCATATCTCTAATTTCTTCGGCTTTTTCTTGTGGAATCTCTGCGGGAATCATTAATTTGGATTTTCCATCATCAAAATATTTTGCATGATAATCGTAAAATTCTTTTGATGGTAATATTTCTCCTGGCACTGAAGCAATCGGGCCGTCATTCCCTAGTACGGCACATTCGATTTCCCTACAATCAATAAATTCTTCTACCAATATCTTTCTGTCATACTTTGCGGCTTCTTCCAGACCGTGAAGTAATTCCCTTCGATTATGGGCTTTTGTAATCCCTACACTTGACCCTAAATTAGCAGGCTTTAGAAAAACCGGATACTGAAAATTTTGTTCGATAAGGGCGATATACCCTTCCTTATTTTCTCTAAATTTTTTCCGCATTACTACGATATATTTTCCCATGGGTAATTCAACTTTTTCAAAGATTCTTTTTGTAAAGACTTTATCCATTCCCACAGCTGAAGCCAATACGCCAGCACCTACATAGGGGATATCTGCCATTTCAAAAAGTCCTTGAATGGTTCCATCTTCTCCGTGGGGTCCATGAAGCACTGGAAAAATTACATCAATTTTTTCTGCCAGATTCGGGGGTATTGGATGACCTGCAGAAGATGTATTTTCTCCACCCAATGGAATAACTGAAAATATATTTTCCTTTGGATTTTCTTTTAAAAGTTTATTGGCAATTTCTTCCCATTCACCAGACTCAATTTTCTCTATAGGTCCATCATATAACATCCAGTTTCCTTTTTTTGTAATACCAATGAGTATTACTTCATATTTTTCTTTATCAATGGCTTTGATTACAGAAGTGGCTGACATCAAGGAAACTTCATGCTCGCCAGATTTTCCGCCAAATACAATAGCTACCTTTATTTTTTTACCCATTCATTCAACCCCCAATTTATTGTTTACTTCATTAATATTCTATACGTAACAAAATTATTAATCAAGATGGAGGGAAATATTCCGTAAAGGCAGAAGGATTGGGTCGGCATAATCATCTACAGCTTTGAATAAAAATAATGCTGAAGAATCATACATTCCTTCAGCATTATAAAACAGATCCTTATATCATCAAAGTTCCATTTTCGCTTTTGACGGTTTTGAGAATTTTTTCTTCTTGTCCTGTATCGGCATTGATATAGATTAAGAATTTGTCTCCTTTATAAGTTGCCTCGAATTCGTAACAGTAGATTTCTCCAAAGGAACTGGTAGGGATGATACAAAGCTGTGGATCTTTTTCCACGTTTGCCCGGACACTCACTTTTTCTCGCGCCTCTTCTGGTGTTATTTTGGGTTTATGTATATCCCTTTTATAATTGGTTGTCAAATAATGGCTCGCATCAAATCCCACCACTTCTCCATTGTCTAAGGCTACTTTTACTTTAATGAGATCAGGATACATTATAACATCGTCTTGTTTATAGGCATAGTTTATAAGCACGACCCCATCATAACGAAGAGTATAAGTAGGAACCATATTCTTAAAGTTTTTCTCTTCTAAAAATTTATTTCCATGTTTTACCGCTTGTTTGGCTGAAATATTGGTTTTATTGACCTCCCGATTGTTTAGCAGCCATACCACATATCCATTTCTTTGGCTGATATCAATATATACAGGATTTCCCTTTCCTTTTTGTTGATTTTCTGGGATTACTTCAAAGCTGTAGGTATCAATTCTTCCTTGCCCGTTGGTAATTTTTTCTACCTTATCGACTTTTCCTCCCCCTAAAAATTCTATCACTTTTTTTTCTGCCTGCTCCTGGGAAATCTTTGCTCCTTGCAGTCTAGGGCGCATTCCTTCAATCACATGCTCAGAAAAGGGGCCATCATAAATTAATTCTGGGTATTCAACCATTCTTTCTTCAAATTTTCTAAATTTGGCTTGTATCGGATTGGTTTCTTCTGCTTCTTGATTGAGTTTTTTGCTTGCCTCTTTTCGCAGCTCCCCCTTCCATACCGTTCCCTTCAAAGCATCTTTCTGTAAATCATGAAGATCCTGGGATAGTTCCATGGCGTAATTATGGAGCTTCTCTAGGTTGTCAATTTCCTTATCTCCTAAGGGCTCCCCTTGTATATCCCTTTGTGCCATGGCAAAGGTATAGTCCCCTAATTGGTTCAAAAACTTTTCTATTTTTGTGATATCTCCATGTCTGATAGGTAATTGGGATAGTTTTTCTTGGGCATTGTATGCATTTTGCCATATATTAGAATATAAAATCATATTTTCTTTCTTTTGAGAAGATACCATCAGCTTGGATAAATCTGTTGTAATGGTCTCTACACTTCCCATTAAATCGTAATACATTCTTTGGAACTGATTGTCCAAAAATGTATAGTACTGATTTTTCTCCTGATATTGATTATATCCCCATCCCCCCACGGCAACCAAGGCAATAGCAAGTAAGATGGGAATGATTCTTCTTTTATTCATTTCTCTCACCTCCTCTATTAGTTTCCAAACCAATGTTTTCCTATTTTTTTGATCACTGTTCGAGACCAAATCCACTTGCTTGTTGCAGTAGCAGGATTCCAATAGTATCTGCAGCCTCCCGTAGGGTCCCATCCATTTAATGCATCTCGTGCTGCTTTCCTACAGCTCTCATCAGCAGGTAAATTAATTTGTCCATCACTTACCGCAGTAAATGCCCCTGGTTGATAAATTACTCCTGCAATGGTATTTGGAAAGGACGGATGTCTTGTTCTATTTAAAACTACGGCGCCTACTGCCACTTGACCTATGTAAGGTTCTCCTCTTGCTTCACCGGTTATGGCTTTTGCCAATAATTCTACCTCGTCATTCCTTGTGTTTCCTTGTCCGCTGGACTTATAGTCTGCCCCCTGGTCCGTTCCTTTCTTTACAGGAAAGCCTAATTTTTCTGCCGTTGCAGATCCTACAACCCCATCGGGTGTTAATCCATTTTTTCGTTGAAAATCTTTGACTGCTTCAAAGGTTCCTCCACCAAATACACTATCGATGGGTCCATCATAATAACCCCATTGCTTTAACTTGCTTTGTAGTTTTTGTACATCTGCTCCACTAGAACCCCAATACAAGGTTTCCAAAGCAAATCCTTTGTTAAAATAGCTATCAATATATAGGGTAAAGCTTAAAAAAGCAATGATACATAAAATACTGGTAAATAATAATATTTTTCGCATGTTGATTTCCTCCTTCCGTGGTGATGTTAAGGGTTAGCAGTTAGTGGATTGTATTAGATCGATTTTATGTCGTGTCAAGTATTTTTGAAAGAAGCCTAATGTCCACCTTCCACATCGTGTCCCTAATCTCATTTGTTACCCTATTTCTAACTCTTGCTTTGATCTTTTTATAGTGTTATTTTTCGTCAGTTTTGCCTCAATTATGCGATAAAGCATCTATGGTTATTTTTGGATTAGAAAAAAGTTTTCTTCCATAAAAAAGAGGAGAGTTTTTTCTCCCCTTGATGCATTTCATAACAATTGTGTATGTACCATGATTTTTAAAAGGTTTCACAACTAACCCCTTATTTCATCCCCACAACCTTTTCAATATTCAACTTGGCATGCTCAATGATTTCTACTACCTTGAATTTTAATTTAATGGGCAATTTGTCCTCGCTGCTGGCGGTGCTAATCATTTGAAATTCCTCTTCTGTTAATACATTCATCAATTCATTTTTCGTTTCTTCATCGGTTAATCCGTTCTTCATATCAATAAAGCATAATGGAGGGAACAATACACACCACCAATTGGCGCCTTCTCCCTTTCCAATCACTACCCTGAGTGCTTCATAGCTGCCCGCAGGTAGCGTAACGCTCCCATAGTTTTTCGTAGGAAAATTGCTGGCACCTAAGGAAGCTTTTACATCATAGGAGTAATTGCTTTTTTGAATCTCTTCTAAAGCAATCTTTTCGATATGGCCTATATTGTTCTCAATAATCTCCCTTGTTTCGTCCAAACTCTTAGATTGCGCAAACTTGGGATTCATTTCTTTGATAATTCGATCGCGCACCTGCAGCTTTAAAGCTTGATCTTCAGGTTTGTCACTGTTGGCAAGCACATGAAAGCGAATCAATTGTTCTTTATAGCTTTTCTGGTTTTTATAAATATCCTTTGTCCATCCATAAAAACCAATAGTCATCATTCCTATCAATATCAGTCCTATAATACATCTCTTTTTTACTTTGCCTAAATGGATGATTTTAAAATTATTCTCCATAAAAATTCCCCCTCTTGCTAATGATTTATTCTCTTTTCAGTATTAGCAAATGGGGGAATTTTTAAACACATTTATATATTTTTTCCCTTGGAAACTTATGGGGATTTCTTATTACTGTGTAACACCTACTCTTCTTATTTTTATGTCTACACTTACCTGTACCTCTGTCTCAGGATAGATCTCTTCCCAATCCTCTCTTACTTTTTCCCATAGCTTGGGTTCATGTTTGCGCAGATACTCTCCTGCCTGTACTAAATCTGTTCCAAAATCTTTTTGAATTTTTTTATGAGTTGATGTGATAAATTGTTTAATTTTTGTATTCAATTCTTTTTCTATACTTTGAAGATATTCGTTGTCCAAGGGCTGATTGATGACACCAAACAGATGTTGATTCACATCTCCTTCTCCTGTTATTTCAAAACGAGTATAGATGGTACCCTCTTCTTCAAATACTTTCATTTTTGTTTCTGAATCCGTAATTTCACAGGGAATGAGAATTTCATCGATCTTCACCGTAACCTCTGTGCTGTTGAGCTTATCCATCATAAACATCAGTGCCTTAGTCTCAATCTCCCCTAACCACCCTACTCTTTTATAATCTTTTAAAACAGCAGCTCCTGCTACAATCACACCATCCTCTGTAGATAATACCCTAGGTGCAATGGCTACCTTGCTTTCATGGAGACTTCTGAGGATATAACCTAAATCTGCATCTGGGATTCTTGCTGTAATTCTTTTGGATTGATCCATTAAATCTCTAATGAAAATTCCTATCTGAGGGTCCACCGTTGGAGACGTCTTTAAAATGTCCTGTGCCTTTCCCGATGTAACAAGAAAATTTAGTTTTCTCCCCACTTGGGGGATTCTTTCAACGATATCCAACGTCTCTCGCATGAGCTTTTCGTCCTTTGCTAAATCATCACCAACCACAATCACCTTTGTATGCCCAAATGCCAAACTAGGGGCCAATCGCATACGAATCGATCTTTCAATATTAAATATATCTAGACCTGTGGCAGCATATACAAACTTTGGTTCTCCTCCCTCTCCCTTGCCTGCAAGGGTTGCCGTATTGGGAAAAGCATAGGTAATGGTGTATCTGTTTCTCGCAGTATCTGAGGGTTTCTGGGGTTTTCCCTTTTCCTGTTTCTCTTTTTCTTTCGGTGCTTCAAATTTATCAATTGCCATTGCTACAACAAAAGCACGCTTATCAATCTCTACCTTATCCCAACAGCCTGTTATCAATATTACACTCATTAGTATCAGAAGACAGGGTTTCCATTTAAGCACCTTTTTTCCCTCCTTGCTTCTTTTTAAATGTACTGATTCCCCAAAACACAATGGGGATTACGAGAATATAAAGCGTCCCTCCATAATTGGAAAACAACTCCATATAATCCGTTACCTGCCCTAAATTATCAGGGACCAATGCTATAAAATAAATGATTAAAAGCAGGGGCAATACAAAATAATTCTGCTCCTTGGATTTTAAGATACGACTTAAGGTCAAACTGGCACCAAAATAAAAAGCTACCAAAGTCATAAATACAGAAAGAATCCAAATACTGATTACATAAATCTGTATATTTTCGATAAATGCCCCCGGTATATCGATGGTCTTAAAAATTTCTAAGGTAGGCCAAATAATGTGGGTGCTTTCTACCAACCCAAATCTTGCTACGACCACCATTGTCACAAAGATATATGTCGCTGCTACTAGCCCTATGGTTAGATAAATACTGTTTGGCATTTTCTTAGGATCGATGACATAGGCTCCAAAGAGTAATATAATTTCCAGACCTGCAAAACTAAAAAATGCTATGGGTATGGCTTTCAAGAGCTTTACAATGGGCGTTTTAAAGACGGGCATTAAATTGGACCAATCTATATCTGGAAGCACTGGTAGTATCACTATGAGCGCCGTCAGAATAGCAATAGGAAATATAATCTGCGCCATCCTTGCGATGGGCTCTATCCCGCTTCTAACCAAATAGGCAGCTGTGAGCAGTAAGCTGATAATTAATACTTCAATGGGTGTTCGAAATAACAGGTACATTTTCGCAATTTCTCCAAAAACCCTGGCTTCAATAGCTGAAAAAATGATGAAGTACACACAAAATCCAACGGAGAGCATCGTCCCTATGGGCTTCCCTACTAAATCTGCGCTAAACTCTACTATGGTTTGTTTGGGAAATCTCTTTACCAGACTTACGATTAGCAGTCCTATAAGTAAAGAAGAAAAGGATCCTGCCACAACCACGATCCATCCATCGGGTCCCACCGCTTCTGTAAGGGTCCTAGGTAAAGTCAGAATCCCTATCCCAATTATCGTAACGGACAGAATGGCTGCCAACTGGGCGCTTGAAATTTGGTCATTATTTCTGTGCACCGTCATCACCTTCCTCTATCTTTATGCCTGTCCTCATCTGTTTTAAGCGATCACTGTCACTTCTATGCAAAAACTGGGGCCGCTCTTTCATCATATGCAAAGGTACTCTGATAAAAACATCTTTAAAATCCTTTAAAGTCGTACTACTGCCTACGAAAGGACTTAAATAAGGTACGCCGAAGCTCTTTAAATTACATAAATGAATTAAGATCATCAGTGTTGCCAATATCACCCCGTATAAACCTAAGAACCCTGCAAAGCCCATGAGTATAAACCGCAGTAAGCGAAAAGATATAGCTAAACTGTAGCTAGGAGAAGCATAGGCTGCCATAGCTGTTAGTGCAACTACAATTACCATAAGAGGACTTACAATCCCTGCCTCTACCGCTGCCTGTCCTAGCACCAAGCCGCCAACAATCCCTATGGTGGCACCGATGGGTCCAGGCAATCGAATCCCTGCCTCCCGTAATAGTTCTAGGGCTGCCTCCATAAGAAAAGCTTCGATAAAAGCAGGAAAAGGAACATTCATTCTACTTCCTGCTACATATAGGGCTAGATCTGTCGGCAGCATCCCAGGGTGATAGGAGGTAATGGCAATATACATGCTTGGCAGGAGAAGGGATACCGTCATGGATAAAAATCTTAGCATACGAATGGCGGATGCGATAAAAAATCGTTCATTATAATCTTCTGATGACTGTAGCAGTGTAACGATGGTAGAAGGCACCACCAGGGCAAAGGGTGTATTGTCTACAACAATGGCTATCCGTCCTTCATAAAGTGCTGCTGAAACCACATCGGGTCTTTGGGTATGCTGAATCTGTGGAAAAGGCGAGCGCCATTGATCTTCTATTAACTGCTCTATGTATCCACTTTCTAAAATGGCATCAATGTCAATTTGATCTAATCTTTCCTTCACCATTTTTAATACATCTTTGTTTACCGTTTCCTCAATAAATAAAATGGCTATATCGGTTTTGGATCTTTGTCCAATCTGCATTTGCTTGATTTTAAACTTTGGATCTCGGATTCTTCTACGAACTAAAGTAGTATTTACGCGTAACGTTTCGGAAAAACCTTCACTAGGTCCTCTAATGACAGTCTCCGTGCTAGGCTCAGTAATTCCTCTTGTGGGCCATCCCTTAGAAGCAATCACTAATATTTTATCCCATTTATCTAAGATCAGTACCGTATCTCCTGATAAAAGCATGTCTATAGCGATATTCATATCGTCAATTTCCTTTAAGTCACTGACAGAAAGGGTACTATCCTTAATAATCTCATATATTTTTTGTCTTAGGGTGTGCACATCTAGTTCTGCCATTCGAGCCAAAATCATCAGATTTTTTAAAATATATTCGTTCAGTAGCGTGGTATTTACAAGACCTTCAGCATAAATTGCTGCAAATTTCATGTTTTGCTTATGACCCACATAAAATTCTCGATAAATCACATCATCACAGTTCACCAGGGTTTCTTTTATTAAATTTATATTCTCTTGATAATCTTTTTGTACAGGAATAGGTGGTCGCTGTGGCTCTTTTTTCTTTGCAAATAATTCTTCAAAGAAATTCATGGTATTTCCTCCTTGGTGGGGTTCATTGTTTGCCATTCTAAACATCGTAAAAACTCTTTATTCTTTCTCTATTTCTCATTTAAAATATCTTGATTATTACATATAAGCCGATTCCACCGACTATATAAACGAGACCTATCCATTGGCAGATCTTCGCTTCCTTCTTGAGTTTCTTTTTTTTAAGTGCTTGATAATCTACAAGTAAACAATATAGTCCTATGGCTATACTCATTAACAATACATATATACTATGAAGCTCTTTCATTTGTGCATAAGCCATTGCTATCCACTGCTTCAAACAATATCACCTTCTTCAACGAAAGTATTTACACTATAATGTTTGCATATTTAGGTAAGTCTATACAAAAAAGGAACAGTAAAAAAACTGTTCCTTTTTTGTATGGATATGCAATTGTAATCCAAAGCTTCCTATTATTGGGCCTGCGTGGAAATCTAATGGATCTTATTTGTTTTTATCCGCAACACTAATTAACGTATTTTCCATTTCTTCAATATGATTTTGTGCTAGCTGCTGTGCTTTTGCTGCATTTCTATCAGAAATTGCCTCTAAAATTGCTTGATGCTCTGATAATAGGGCTTTTGATTTATTATATTCTGCAAAATAGCTGGTTCGAAACCTATGGACCTGTTCTTGAAGTCCTTGGGCAATTTGCATGAGTTTGGGATTACGGGTAGAACGAAAAATTCGATCATGAAATTCTCTGTCTTTTTCAATCATTCCCTCAACATTTCCACTTTCTATATATTTTTTAAAATGATATGAAATTAACTCCAGTTCCTCTAGCTCTTCCTCCGTCATTCTCTCAGCCGCTAAAGAAGCCGCCAAACCCTCTAATACACTTCTCACTTCCAAAACGTCCAAAATATCTTTTATTGATACATCTGCCACATAAGCGCCCTTTCTTGCCACCATCACCAAAAGCCCTTCTAATTCTAGCTTTCGAATGGCCTCTCTTACAGGGGTTCTGCTCACCCCTAGCTGTTCTGCTAGCTGCACTTCCATTAATCGTTCACCAGGTTTTAAATCTCCAGTTAAAATCGCATTGCGTAAATGCTCAAAGACCACATCCCGAAGTGGTTGGTAATTTTCTAGTTTTAATCCATTGATGGTCATATTATTCCTCCCCATTATAGGTCTTCACCACATATACTTGATGATAAATCTTGCTTAAGTTTTCATAGGCTTTTCTCGCCTTATTATAATCTTTAAACAAACCAAATACTGTAGGTCCACTGCCACTCATTAGACTTCCCATAGCATGGCACTCTAGCATCTTACGTTTGATATCTTTTATAATCGGATGCATTTTTTCTGTCACAGGCTCTAATACATTGCATAGATTGTCCGCTACAGTTTGTCCATCTTCTTGATTTAAAGCACCTAAAATCAAATCGGTTCTAGGATGCTCTTGAATATTTGCTGCATCTAGGTTTCCATATACTGCAGCAGTAGACACACTAATATTGGGCTTACAGAGTACGACCCATTGTTTTAACCCTTGAATGGGTGTAAGTTTTTCACCAATACCCTCAGCCAATGCAGCACCCCCTAGTATACAAAAGGGTACATCTGCCCCCAAGGCTACACCTGCTTCCATCAGTGTTTTCTTATCTTCATTGATTCCCCAAAGTTTATTAAGTCCTATCATCACCGCCGCTGCATTGGTACTTCCTCCTGCCAGTCCTGCTGCTACAGGAATCTTTTTATCTATATAGATGTATACTCCCCCATTCGTAGGGTATCTATCCATCATAAGTTTGGCTGCTTTATAAGCAATATTTCCTTCATCCGCTGGAATAAATGGACAATTGGTTTCTAGCACAATCCCTTTTTCTGTTTTTCTTATAAGGATTTCATCATATAGGTCTATTTGCTGCATAATCATCTTTACTTCATGATAGCCATCTTCTCTTTTTCCTATTACATCTAAGGAGATATTTATTTTTGCTCTCCCCCGCACTTTGATGTCCTTCACATACTTCACCTCTTGCTACATGTCTTTATCTATATTTTATCATGTTTTGCTGCTTTGATGTATACAATATATCATGCGAAATAAAAATAGGACAAATTTTATTTTTCATTACATAAAAAATAAAAGACGTAAATTTTCGCCTTTTATTTTTTATGTGCTTTATGGTATCCTAATAATTTACAGATAATCGTGAATTTATCATTATAGGTTTTTTTCTTTTTTTTTACGCCCTTCAAAAATGTAATCTTTCTTCCTATTTTTGTGTGCTTATTTCTGATACAAATAGATACTATTCCTACTCTTTTTGTACCCTATCAATAAAATATACTGCCCCTTTTTTCTTTTCACTGCTAAAACAAGCGCTTTACTATCCAAAAATGGCAGGGTATACACCCCTGCCATTTAAAACTGAATTTCCTCTAAAGGAATGTTTTCTTTACTTTTGATCAATAGAGTTGGCCAGCCTAAGTTCGGCACCACATAGATTACTTTTCCTTTAATTTCCTCTGGATTCACCAGTACTGTGTCTGCAGCTGAATTATTATCTCCCTTGGTACGATAACGCGTTCCTTGATCGCCTTTTTTGATATCTATGACCCGATGAGATATCAATATGCCCTCTCTTTTAAATTGAATAACATCTCCTATTTTTGCAGCATCTCCATTTATTTTTTTAACCAGTATAACATCTCCTGGCTTGATCATAGGCTCCATACTCCCTGTTGCAATCACCGATGGATAGGTAGGAAATACGCCTACAGCAAACCATATCATTGTAATAGAAAGAATACTTGTAATCATCCAGCTTATTACGCTGTCTCCTTTTTTATCTCTTTCCTTTCGTTCCTTGGCGGCATCTACATAGATGCCTTGTATCGCCATCAAGCAAAAAACAGGAACTAGTACACCTATTAATGCCGTTGTAATCCATTGCAAATCCGGTAAAATAGGAGATAGCCATTGGAACCCTTGTACAATACTCAGATAAATAATTGCTGATAATGGCCCTCCTAAAAAAACCAAATAAGTAGCTAATAGATTTTGAGCAAATTCTGGGGCAACATATTGTGCAACAAACTTAGTAATTTCAACATAATCCTTTATATTGTTAAATTTATGAAAAGACATACTGATCCCAGTCATGAATAAAGCAACCATGACAAATAGAATAAAATTTTCATCTTCTGTTAGATTATTTACGAGATAACTTCTTGCCATCTCCCTTCCTACCAGTATGGCCCCTACAAATAAAATATTGATCATTATATCTAAAGGCGCATGACTATACGGGCTCTTCCCAAATCCATCTACCACCCCTGCAAGAACAAAAACGATAATATATATAACACCAAAATTAAATGCCCACCAATTTAATAAATTTTTTAATTTCAATTGTCCTTTTGTCCGCGCTTTAGGAAATAACCAAATAATATAGGCCAATCCTAACCATAGCATAGGTTTTACAATATAATTGAAAATGCGTCTACCTAGTAAAGAAGCAATCGACGAACTTTCAAACAAATATAAACAAATCATAAGCCCAATCACAAAAATGCATCGGGCTTTTGATGATCTTGTAGGTAAAAATTTTTCTCTCCTTATCATCTGCTCCTCCATATCATTTATTCTTGATCACTTCCATCGCTTTTATCATCTGAGCTTTCTGTCGCTTTTTCTCCACTATCGCTAGCACTTTCTTCACTATTTTCTCCACCGTTATCATCATTTGTATTTTCTGAAGCGCTTCCTTGACTGTCACTAGAATTGTCTGCACTATTTCCTTCATTTTTAGAATCATTTGCACTTTCTGAGGCACTCTCTTCATCCTTCGTATCATTTGCAGTCTCTTTTCTTTCTCCATCATTTTCTGTGCTTTCATCCTCACCTTCAGCTGAATTATTCACAGGGTCTTCTGTATTTTCATGATGATCTATGTCGCTTTCACTGCTCTTGTCATTAGCCATTTCCAGAGGGTTCTTTTTATCCTCACTGACGTTTTCTAGCCCACTTTTTACATATTCACTTGTACCTTCTTTATCCTGACTTGAGTTCTCTACTTTGGTAAGGTTTTGTGAACCATCGATGATATTCCCCTGGTTGTCTTTGGAAGTTTTCTCTTGACTTTGGGCGTTATTCGTTGGACTATTTTCATCATTGATTACATTTTCTGTGCCTTGCAATATTTCTTGACTTTTGACAGTTGGATCCTTTTTTTCATTTAAACTTTCATTTAATCCATTGGTCTCGGAACCCATTGATGCTTGTACGATTAGATCTTGAGGTTTAGGTTCAACAACTTCTATATTTCCTCTTATTACTAGCTTTTTTTGCCATAATCCGTATCCTCCCGACATCATGAAAAATGCAAGAATAAAGCTTGCTGTAACCACAATGATTTTATTTTTCACAGCATATCCTCCCTTCTAAATCTATCGTAAGCAGGGTATCCTACCCTGCTTATTTTTTATCGTATGCCATTCCTATTCATTTTTCACTTCCACTGCTGAAATATCATCTCAAATTCAAAATCATCCATGCCGCTACTTTTTTTGGGCGCTTTAATCTCTAATTTCGCCCCTTTATTTGTGTTTTCAAAAAATTTATCTGGCTCTACGATACCACGTGGTTCCTTTAAATGAAGTTTTAACAATCCATTAGTGTCCACATCTACTTCTTTGCATTCTACAGGCATTGTCCCCTTATTTTTTATATCATAATTTAAAACTGCTTTATATCCTGGTTCAACTTGTCCTTGAATGTTTATGGTGTATTCATCTTCAAAATATACCATAAGATCTCCATTTCCATTTTGTTTATCCATTACATATACGTCTCCAAAATAAGGTTCGATCTTTCCTGTAGAAACAAAAGATTTAATATGTACTTGATCATTCCAAATAGCATAACTAATTCCCATAATATTGAGCATAGCTATGGCAATAATATAAAAAAACGATATTTTTTTCATTCCTTTTATCTTACTTCTTCTCTTTCTTCTCAACGGAAGTTTCACCTCCATCTATTTTATAAACATTGTACATATCATTAAAGTGCATTATTCACTAAAAGTGCTGCTTGCGTTCTATGGGCTACCTCTAATTTGGACAATATATTGCTCACATGCTTTCTTACAGTATGTTCTGATATAAATAATCTTTCAGCAATTTCTTCATTACTCAGCCCATGTCCAAGCTCTATTAAAACATCTTTTTCTCTAGGTGTTAATTGATTTATTTTATTCATTTCTTTCTCTTTATATGCTAAAATTTCTGGATCAAAAAATTTTTTTCCCCTTTTAATTACATGAAAAGCATAGAGGATATCCTCAGCAAACGCCTCCTTTAATATGTATCCATCCACCCCTATTTGCTGCGCTCTTACAAAATCTTCTTTTTTAATAGACGAGGTCAATATTATGCATTTGGTTGTTAATTTAGCCTCCTTTACTCTTTTTATTATTTCTAATCCGTCTTCTTTTCCAAGTCTTAGGTCAATAATTGCCATTTCAATTTTATTCATCGTTAACATTTTCATTGCTTCTTTAATGTTTGAGGCTTCTTGTATTTCTTGAATGTTTTCTTCAAAGGATAGTGTCGATGTCAGTCCTTTTCTAACCAATGGATGATCATCAACAACCAGTATTTTCATACAACTTCCTCCTTTTTGAATATCTGCGTATTATTAGGGATTGTAATTTCAATCATCGTTCCCTTCCCCTTTTCGCTCTTTACGCGTATGGTGCCATTCAAAGACTCCGTTAGATAATGCATATTTCTTATGCCTAGTCCTTTTTGTTTACTGCTTTTTATTTCTTTAAAATCGAAACCCTTCCCATTATCCACAATTTTCAGTGAATTTAACTGTGGGTGTATCTCTAGCGTAATACCTATATGATTTGCTTTGCCATGTCGCAGGGCATTGCCTACACCCTCGCATATCATTCTATAGAAGGCTTTTTTATATCCCGACAATAATAATTCAGGATTTCCGATCATTTGAAATAAAATTTCTACGTTATTGAATCTTTTTATTTCATTAATGTAATTTTCAATGTCTACTTCAAATATATTTACGCCATTTTTTTTCCAACTTAGACCATAAATCGTAGAGCGCAATTCTTTGATTGCATTATTGGCAGCGTTTCTAATAAGATTTAATTCCTCCCGTATTTGGTCGGGTGTAATGCTTTCTAAATTTCTCATCAATGTAAACATACCACATGACATGCTAAATAGTCTTTGTAATACGCTGTCATGAATTTCGTTGGCTATTCGATTTTGTTCTTCAGTAATTACGAATTCTTCGCTTATTTCTTCTAAATAAAATCTTTCTAAGACCATAGCGCTTAATTCTGATAAAAACTGCAGCTGATAAATATTTTCTTGATCCATAATATCTTTTTTGTCAGCTGAAATTTCAATCCCTAATATGCCATAAACCTTATATGTGGCTCTCACCACAACAATCATTAATCTTTGATCTTGATTATTTATTTCGATCGGTCTATCTGAATCAATTATTCCATTCCATTGACTTACAATTGTAGTGCTCAATAGTTCTTCTACGTTTTCTTTTATACCCTTTGATCCATCTATTATTATTTTGCCTTCTTCTTCTAAAACGTCATAAAAAAATGCCATATTTGTTTTTGTAATTTCTCTGGTATAATGAATAAGCAACTTTATTAAGTTATTTTTACTACGTTGATTCGTGAAAGAGTGAACGGCTTGATACAGTGCCATAATATGCTGCATTGATTCTTTTATTTTCTTATTTGCAGATAATAATTGTTGATTCGCTGCGATCACTTTTTCGCTTTCATTTTGAATTTTTTCTAACAGTACTGATAATAATTGTACTGCTGCTGTAATCAATATAAAGCTAAGAATAAGATTTGACTCATTATGAATTAAATCCATTGCTTTCACTTTTCCTTTATCAAAAATAAAATGTGCCATCCCTGTTAAACCAATCAAATAAATAAACAAATTCATCCAATAGCTTTTTTTATTGAGCTTTACAGATGCTATCATAATCGTGTTTAGAGCATACCAAACATAGGGACTGCTTAACCCTCCTGATGGAATTAATATGAAACAGTTACCCAAGGTTTCAATCAATACTAAGAACCTTATTCTTTTGGTTTGATTTCCAGTTTTTATATAGAGATAAGTCAAAATCATAGATGATACACTTAAACAGCTTACGACGATGACCTTATTTGCTATAGAGTGGCTCCTGTCGCCAAGAACATAGAAAAAGGAAGTCCCTACTAATGATAAGTATCTATAAAAAAATAATATCTTTACTTGATCTGATTCCTTTTTTATTAAAGGAATCTTATTTAAAATTGCATCTAGAATCAAAGTGCACCCTCCTTTAAATTTTCCTTTTCATCTAATTGTTTTTCTAATTTCTTGGCATTTTATCCTTATATTTTTCCTTATATGTGAGGAAGCTTTTTGCTTTGAACGTCCTTTCTCGTTTAAAAACTTAATATGCAAAAAATAACCCTCATCTCATAGATTGGGTCGGTTGCACCATTTGCTCCGTATGTTTTAGGTGCCCAACTACAAAACATACTTCATCACATCCCAGTTTATTTTATACAATAGCATTGTTCGTCCGATCTTTTTATCAAAATAACCTACATAAAATTTCTTTCACCTTCTGTGACATATAGATGCATCACTACTAAACAAGCCTCGTTTTTATATATGAATTATATGCCACAGATACCTGAATTATACATTTTTGTTTATACTATTTAAAATGGAGTTAAAAAATAACTCTCTCTAAAAATAGTGTTCTCCCTATATCCACCAAATACTATCATAAAAATTAAATTTTAAAAGCACATATTTATGGATGCTTCCTTGTCGATTAAAAAATTCGCATGTTGTGATCACAACATGCGAATTTTATTTAAAATCGATATTCAAAAGTCTTCTGAATAATAATCTGATCCCCTGGCATAATGAGGTCAGGGTCTTGAATGTCGTTGGTCTCCACTAGGTTTTTTACGGTGGTGTTATATCTTTTGGCAATCCTCCATAGACTATCTCCTGGCTGAACATAATAAATGGTAATGCTAGGGCGTTTGCTCATATCTGGTGTTTCTTCCAGCTCTTCTAGGTCTACCAGTATATCCATGGCTGTTTTTTTGCTTACCATACAGGATGCCCCTAGATGTACCTTTAGTTCAATCTGCTCAGGATTGATCAGGCTGTAGTCCACATCATTAATGTATAAAGATGTATCTGCATTCATATCTTCCTTTGCACCCGCTACCTCAACAAAGTGGCGGAAGGGGATTTCTTGGCGGAAACTGTGGGCAGACTGCTCCTTGTCTTGGGATAGGTACAATACATCTGCCTCAATAATACCCTCCATAATACATTTTTCCTCTACAAGGCTTACATCTGTCATTACAGGTTTTGTATGGACATTAAATACCTTAAAGATCTCTGGATGGTCAGAGGGAATATCTAACATTTCTTTTACAACCATATTGGCATTATTTTGTCCTACGGTTTGCTGAAGGGTTACTGGTTGTTTTTCTACCCTGAGTCCCTTACTAGGCGAATAAGCATCTACCAATACTTCTTTTTCTTCTAATTCATGAACCGTTGCATCTACTTTTACAATGGCTTCTACTTCTAATACCTTTCTATCACCCTCTATATTTTCTTTAATGTCTGTATATACATCATCTACCCTTAGTGCCACCTTGCTCTCCATATCCTTCATGGCACCTGTCACTTCTACAAAATGTGTAAAAGGAATTTCGTGCTTTAATAAGAACAATGAATTGCGATCATCATCTCCGATGTAAAGGGTATTGACTTTCACCACACCCTCTACAATGACCTTGCCATCAGTTACTTGTTTCTCTTTTTGAATGGCTAAGGCATCGGACTTTAGAATTTCAGCAATCTCTGGTAGATTTTCATCAATTTCAAAATTTTCTCTTGCAATGGTTTCTGAGTGATTGGTACCCACAATATCATTGTAGTACACTTTATTACGCAATATCTGAATATCCCCTAGCCCTTGTACTTCTCTTAATATTTCCATTTTAGATGTCGTGAAGCTTTTTCCCGTAAGATTGACCACGGTTTTTACGGATACTTTTCTCTCGTTTACGATACTAAAGTCAATATGCTCGATCTCTGTCAACACATCAATATCCATCATAGGGGATGTTTCGGGAATATCGATGTTGTGACTGAACCCAGCACTGGCAGTGATGCTGTTAATAGGATACTCTCCTACCTCAGAAGCGTATAGTATTTTAAAATTTACCATACCATCTACAATAATTTTGTCTTGCACTGCTTCTTTCCCAGTAATATTGATATTGCCGTCTACTGATAATATTCTTGAAATATCCGGTTTTACATCGGGCACAAGGATATCTCCTTCTACAAGGGCCTGGGCATACCCTTCTCCTACCGTTTGATCTATCTTCAGTAAATCTCTGATTAACTCAACGGCCATTGATTTTCTCCCCCTTTTCAAGTTCTCTCTTACTATCATCATATTGATTCGGTACAAAAATATGTATTGTTTTTCATTAGCCAAGCTCCATTATCTTTATATATTTATGCGACGACCCACAAAAAAAGAAGTGGAAAATGAAAATTCTCCACTTCTTTTGTAAATCCATTAATCGTTACTGTCCTTCATATTTTCTAAAGCTTTGTACACTGCCACAGCCATTTCTCCCATGGTCGCATGATCCTGTGGTCTAAAGAGGCCATTTGTCCCTTCTATTATTTGTAGTCCTTTACAAATAGCCACATAACCTATTTTATCTCCACTTACTTTATCCCTATCTGCAAAGAGTAGTGCATAAATATTTTTAGCCTTCGCCAACTTATCATATTGCAGTAATCTAACAAGCATTTCTGCCATTTCTTCCCGAGTAATTTTTTCATCTGGCTTAAATGTCATCTTCTTATTCTCTAGGATCCCATAGTTTACTGCTAGCTGAAGCTGCTTATAATCAGGGGTATCCTGTGGAACATCACTGAATTTTAATATTTCCACATTGGGCATCCTATAGGATTGATCACCTTTTCCCTTTACCAACATCTTAATGGCTTCTATACGGGTAATTTCCTTGTCAACTTCAAAACTTTTGGTGTCAATGATCCCTTGAGAAGCCAAGATGCTTAATTCTTTTTGATGAGAATGTCCTTGGATCTTTTTTTGGAATTGGTCCTGCTGTTCATCGATTTCTTCTCCGTTATAGGTTACAAATTTTCCTGTAAAAGCATCCATATTCATAAAGGCATAATAAGGTGTGGTTGCCTTTAAGCGATAGACAAGTTTTACTTCCATATTTGGTTTCTTTATATCATTGGACTGATTGATCATGGTATATACAAGCTCTGGCTGATAGGTATCCAAAAGTCTTTTTTGCGCTTCTTTTGCATCCATTACTTTTTTTGGAGAGGGGAAATCCACTTTGTGATTCCACATTTTCCGTATACCGCGTATCTTCCCTGTTTTTACATCTATTTCAACAGAAATATTATCGTCCCGATATATAATCCCATTGACGATACGTGGAAAATTGAAATAATAGAATCTTTGTGGAACTTCCTTTCCGTTTATGACACGGGGATATGCCACATAGGTTTGTTCTGTATCTATTGCTTTAATATTTTGTGGAAAATATTGGGCAATTACTTTTACTGCTTCGTCATATGCCTCCTCCCAAGTTAATTTCGGTTCAAATACTTCATCATCCCGGTCAGGCCAATAATGACTATCTATGGAAATCAACTGCTCTGTAAGGGCATTGATCACAACGCTTCCTCCATCGTCACTGCTTGCGCCTTGGGCTGTATTCCTAAATTGGGCAGACCAAGCTTGCTGTCCCGAGGTTTCCCAATAATTATCATTTTCTACATAACGTACCTGCTCAAGTTCATAATCTTTTCCAAAGATTTCTTTGATTTTTGTGTTCATCACTTCTGTTGCACGTTCTTTAGAAATTTCTTGTTTTGACACTTTTATCGGCTCCGCCTTTTCAAAAATTTCTTGTTTTTGTTTTGCTGTCAGATCCTTTGTCTTTCTATCTTGCTCGGTTCTGCCAGCCCAATCCAGCATTTTCCCCTCTTTTGCATC
Organism: Clostridiaceae bacterium 35-E11; assembly: GCA_038396625.1. Classification (GTDB taxonomy): domain Bacteria; phylum Bacillota; class Clostridia; order Peptostreptococcales; family Thermotaleaceae. The sequence continues at coordinate 462,285 of CP121688.1, read as the reverse complement.
CAGCATATTTCCCTTGTTGAATTGTGGCATATAAATCAATTTTGCTTTTGTTGCGCCCAATCTTCGCTCATAGTCATTTTGATGATATGGAATATACTGTAAACCCATTGTTACTTCTTCTTTGAAAATTTTCTCTGCTTCTTCTTGCTTGATCACCGCATCTGGTGAAGGATTTTTTATCTCTTTATTCCATTGATAACTATACCCTGTGATTTTGCCCTTCTCCCCATCTACTTCTACGGCAATATAGTTTCTGTCAAAATTTAATCCATTTATGATGCGCAGGTATCGGAAATGATAATTTACAGGACGATAGCTTCCATATGGATATTTATTCAATCCATCTTCTTGAAGCTTTGCCTCTTTATATTCTTCTGGATTCACCTTTTGAATAAATCTCTCTGCAATTTGTTTTGCTTGCTGCTCTGTAATAGTGGCTATTCTTGGGGTTTTCTCTCCGTTTGTATATTCATACTTATTGACACGTACCACCTTTCCTGTGTTGCCGTCTACAGCTACACGGATATTCATATTTTTGTCCATGGTGTGCATATTCCATCGAATTTCCCATACATAGCTTTCTTGATGCTCATAATCCTGTCTGAATTCGATGCTGGTTTCAAATTTTTTTTCATTCACATCAGTGTCAAAGTAGGTCTTGAGCATGGTTTCTGCAATTTCTTTGGCTTTGTTTTTGGTGATTTTTGCCTGTTGTTCACGAAGCCCATTATCTTCATTTGCTGCAAATGCAGGTACAACCATTCCCAGCACCAAGGCTAAGATCAGAAAGACCGTTAAAAACTTCTTTTTTCTCATGTAAAAACCTCCCCGTTTTTTGGTATTAGCAATCAGCAGTTAGCGGTTTTAGGATTTGGTATGCAAGATATTTTTTACCGCTAACTGCTAACAACCAACCGCTAACCTATTTTACCTTTCTATATACTTCAACGCCCTGTAAACCATATCCACAGCTTCTGCCATGGTAATGGCATCTTTGGGACGAAAACTACCGTTTTTGTATTTCAGAATTTCTAATCCTTGGCAGATGGCTACGGAACCTATTGCTTCTTGGCTGATTTTATCTTGGTCTTCAAAAGACAGTTGGAACAAATCCTGGGCTTTTGCTAGAGGATCGTATCTCAATAATTTTACCAGCATCATAGTAAATGCTTCTCGAGTGACCTGATCCTCAGGGTTAAATTCCCCTTCTTTATTATCAATCAGCCCATTCTTCACCGCTAAGTATACATAGGCATACCCTTCTTCTGCTTGATGGATATCAGAAAATTTCAATGCATCAACTGTTACCATGTAATCCTCATCCATTCCTTTTGCTTTAACCAACATTTTTACGGCATTCATTTTTGTGATAGGCTGATCTGGTTCAAATCCTTTTAAATCTAAGATTCCCTGCTGTGCCAATATCTTGGCATTTTTTTCTATCCAATGATTTTCAATCACACGTTCAAAGGTTTTATTTTCTTCCTTCAATAACGTCTTACCATTATAATCAATGGGCTTACCCGATAATGCATCGACTAACATGTAGGGATTGATTTGAGGACTTTGGGAAGCCAACCTATATACAATTTTTGATGACGCACCCTTAGGGAAACGATTGTCCTGCCACTGTGCATAAGCAAGCTCTACTTCATTATGCTGCAACAAGATATTTTTGGCTTCATTTTCTGAAATCACCTGCCGCTTTTCTGGAAAATCTATCTCTTGATTCCAGCGAAGATGAAAATTTTGGAGTTTTCCTGTGCGATTATTGAAGCTAATATTGATTTGATCATCTTCATATAATACCCCTTCTACCATTCGTGGAAAATTAAAATAGTATTCCATCGGAGGAATTTCCTTTCCGTTCATCACTTGTGTATAAGGGGTATAGATTTGCTTCGTTTGAATCCCATCTATTTTATCTCCATGGTATTTTGCAATGATATCAATTGCCTTCTCATAGGCTTCCTCCCATGTCAGGGCAGGTTCAAAGGATAATTGATCATATCCAAAGTCATTATATCCACTGCTGTAAGCCAATAGTTCTTCTGTTTGGGCATCTATCATGGTTCTTCCCCTTGTAGTTGGCGGTGTTTCTTCCCCTTGATTTTCTATAGAAAATTCTATATTCCATGCCCTCCTACCAGCTGCATCCCAATTGTTCTTTCCTTCTATATAATGAATGCCCTCAATCTTTACATTTGTCCCTATATGTTCCTCAAGCATTTCTAAAGCTAACTTTTCTGCACCTTCCTTGTGCAATTCCTTTTCTTTCTTTTGATGGGTTCTCCATTGTTTTAAGATATTTTGTTTTTCTTGGATTGTAAGGTCTTTTATCTTCATGACCGAATCTTTTACTGGATCCTCCCAATCAAGAATTTTTCCTGTTTGGGCATCCATCATATTTCCAAAGTGTTGCGCTACCTTGTATGCTAGTTTTGCCTTCTTGGGTGTGGGCTGCTCTTTCATTGGATCTTGAAATGGTACATAAATCAGTTCCATATTTATATGATCCTTAAATCTTTTTCTTGCTTCTTGAAGGCTTTTTATATTCTTTTTCTCAGGAAAATTTGTCCTATCATCCCATCTGTAATGAAAGTTTCGAATCTCTCCTGTAGCACCATCCACACCTACATTAATGCTGTTGGCATCGTGTTTGACGCCCTCATAAAGTCTGATATATCGAAAATTATAAAATAAAGGGTTCGGGCCTCCACGGAGGCTTTGATGATACCCCCCTGCTTCTTCCCTTAATACGGTCTGCCTTAGTCGGTCAGGTAGAATTTTTTGAATGAATATCTCTGCTTTCTTCTGTGCTTCTTCTCTTGTGATTGTGGTAACCTTTGCCCTTTGTTCCTTGTATGTTGCTTTATCACTGCTCATTTCAAGGATATTGCCTGTTGCCACATCCACCGTTACATTGGCATAGGCATAGCCTACCGAATCATTATAATGCCAATTCAGCACCCACACCGATACATTGGGATCAACCCAATCTCTTCTGTTTTCCATTCGAAATGTGTATTTTTCGTCTTCTACAGACATATTTAAATAGTTTTTCAGTGCTTTCTGGGCAATCATTATTGCCTCTTCCTTATTGATATTTGTCTGGGTGGCCATTGTTTTTTCCTGACTATGAACAGGAAGTATCAGACCCATGCTTAACACAAATATCATCATAAGAATGATCTTTTTGCTCTTTCCCATAAACTCCTCCCCTTCATGCATTTCTCCTATTTTTCTTTACCCTTTTGTATATTATTCTACACATCTATTGAATATGCTTTTCATCCTGCCCATTGTCAGTTGTAATCCGTATAAGGTTATATTTTCTATTTAGATTTAATTTCTCCTTTATATTAGACGCTATTAAAATGGATAATGTTTCACAATTTAGTAATATTTATAGATTTATCATTTTTTATGATAGACCATATTTTTATAACAAACCGCCAATACGTTTCTACAAAGGGGTAAGGTTTCCTTAACAAATATGCAGACAACAAAAAATCCGAGAATTTTCTCTCGGATCTTTTACCCCTATCTTCTTCTCTATGCCAGTGTAGCCACCATTACCGCTTTAATCGTATGCAGTCTGTTTTCTGCTTCATCAAATACCACGGAATGTTTGCTGCGAAAAACTTCATCGGTTACCTCCATCTCCTTGATACCATATTTCTCAAAAACTTCTTTTGCCACTTTTGTCTCCAAATCATGAAAGGCTGGTAGACAATGCATAAAACATACATCTGGATTTTTTGTCTTTTGAAGCATCGTCATATTTACCTGATAGGGAAGGAGCTGATGAATTCTTGCTTCAAACTGCTCTTCTTCACCCATGGATACCCACACATCTGTATAGATCACATCTGCATTTATTACAGCTTCTTCGATGTCCTCTGTCAATGTGATTTTAGCACCTGTTTGTTTTGCCACTTCTTCCATTTCTTTTACCAAATTTTCATCAGGAAATAATGCTTCGGGTGCTAAGGCAACAAAATCCATCCCCATTTTTACAGCCCCAATCATTAAAGAATTGCCCATATTGTTTCTAGCATCTCCTACATATACAAATTTCACTTTGTACAGAGGTTTGGGAACATTCTCCATGATTGTTAGAAAATCCGCCAATATCTGGGTAGGGTGATATAGATCTGTAAGCCCATTCCACACTGGGACACCCGCATGCTTTGCCAAGATTTCTACCGTTTCTTGTTGAAAACCTCTAAATTCTATGGCATCATACATTCTTCCCAGTACCTTTGCCGTATCTTCAATGGATTCTTTTTTGCTGATATGACTGTCCTGCATGCCCAAGAACGTAACGCCTGCACTTTCATCCATGGCCCCCACTTCAAAGGCACATCTTGTTCGTGTAGAAAGTTTTTCAAATAGTAATACAATATTTTTGCCTTCTAATAATTTGCCTTTTATGCCCATTCTCTTTTTCTGCTTCAAATCTTTGGCTAAATGAAGTAAATACAGAATTTCTTGAGCTGTAAATTCTTTTAATGTCAAAAAATTTCTGCCTTTTAAATTAACGGCCATGATATCCCTCCTCTTATTAGCCCTTCGTGGTGTTAGGGCTTATCCTTTAGAATAGAAAGGAACTCCTTCAGCTCCACTAAGCATCGGAAGATCCCTATCAATATAGTGAATATCCATTTATCGAAGTTCCCTTGTCACCAACATCATGATTTATCCATATGGCGCATTTCCTGCCCTTTATCCCACTTGTTCTTCTTTTTCATTCTTTTTTTCGTTCATAATAGCACGGATGGTTAATGGCAGTGCAAATAGGTTAATAAATCCTTCTGCATCCTGTTGATTGTATACATCATCTTCCCCAAAGGTAACGAATTCTTCATTATATAAGGAGAAAGGTGATGCAGTAGCAACGGCTGCACAGCTTCCCTTGAAAAGCTTTAATTTTACTTTTCCCGTTACATTTGCTTGCGTACTGTCTACAAACTGATCTAAAGCTTCTTTAAGTGGTGTAAACCACAGCCCATCGTAAACCAACTGTGCATATTTTTCTGCAACGATTTTCTTAAAGCTCAAGGTGGCTCTATCTAAAGTTAATTTTTCAAGGGCTTTATGGGCTTCAAATAATAAGGTTCCTCCCGGCGTTTCATAGATTCCACGGGACTTCATCCCTACGAGTCTATTTTCAATAATATCAATGATACCAACCCCATGGGCTCCAGCTAATTGATTCAGCATCGTAACCATTTCTACAGGATTATATGTTTTTCCATCTACTGCTACAGGAATCCCTTTTTCAAATTGAATTTCAACATAGGCAGGTTTATCTGGTGCCTCTTCAGGCGCAACACTCATCATATAGATACTGGTATCATGCTCATTCCATGGATCTTCTAAATTGCCACCCTCATGACTGATATGCCATATGTTTTGGTCACGACTATAAATACTTTTCTTTGTAACCGGTATTGGAATGTTATGCTTTTGTGCATAATCAATACAATCTTCTCTCGATTTAAGATCCCATACTCTCCATGGTGCAATCAGCTTCATATGCGGATTCAAAGCTTTGATACTGGCTTCAAAACGTACTTGATCATTTCCCTTCCCAGTAGCACCATGAGCAATGGCTACAGCCCCTTCTTTTTCTGCAATTTCTAATAACTTTTTAGAAATCAATGGTCTTGCAAAGGATGTACCCAATAAGTAATCATCTTCATATACCGCTCCTGCTTTTAGCGTTGGGTAAATATAATCTGTAATAAATTCTTCCTTTACATCCACTACATAAGCACTAATAGCGCCTGTAGCAATAGCTTTTTTCTTCACTGCTTCAAAATCATCTTCTTGACCTACATCTACACAAACGGCGACTACCTCATAATTATAAGTTTCTTTTAACCATTTCAGGATCACGGAGGTATCTAGTCCCCCAGAGTAAGCCAACACAACCTTTTCTTTTTGCATATCCATAACCCCCCACATCAATTTTGTTAAATCTATTATAGCACGTTTTTATAATTATGCAACATATTTATGAATTTTTTTTTATAATTATTCATTATTTTTTATTGTCTTCTTATGGTTGTTTTATATCATTTATTATATTTACAAGGAATACGTCTATATTTCTCAGTTTGTTTTTTGAAGTATATATTTACAAATTGGTAAAGCTATGATATAAATAATTTATATAAATGAGTTTTATTGAATATTTATTAATTTTAAACACAAAATAGGACAAGCGAACGCTTGCCCTATCAAAGTTTTTTCGTTGATTTTATTTATTTTTATTATATCTTTTGCCGAGCATTGTAGCCGCACACTCCCCTGTGCCTCTACGATACATTTTTTTATTCATTTATGCCTAGTAAATTTAAAGTTGCAAATTTTAAAATCTTAGGTACTGTTTCAAAAGCAAAGGGCGCATATAATCTTTCTGTAAATTTATGAAGATCTTTTCCCCATGGTCCAAGATTTAGCACAGGTACATTGAATTTTGCCATCTCTTCTAAAGGTAAGAAATAAGTATAGCCTAATGTGGGCATATTTGGTTTTAACATATCCAAAATTCCTTGGGCATCCTGTACCCCACAATAGCTCATATCCGATAGCTGCTTATAGAATTTGTTTACCTTCCAATCTACATCAAATTTTTCTTTACTATATGCTAATACTTTTTCAACGCAGTTGAGCATATTGATTTCTTTTTCTGTTTCACCCTTATTTCTTACATGTGGATAGTAAGGGGGAGCAAAGCCGATGATGATCTTTGGATCTCTATCGGGACACAATCTACAAACCTCTCCAATTACTTGGATTGCAAAATCTCTTTCGTCCACTGCTTTATCCTTGTGCTCCAAAATAAATGTGTTCATATGTTCTTCAAAGGAAGGACCAATATGTTCTACATTGTATTGATAAATTTCTTCATAGGTATGCACCTTTGATACCCATGGACAATCAAACACTTCTCCCGTAAGTTCTTTATATGCACCAATAGTTTCTTTAAATCTATTTAAAGTATTTTCAAAAGCAGTGTTGGCAATCTTTTTCAAAATGTCCATGATTTGCTTGGGAGAAAATTGTAATGTCAACACATTATAGTAAGCATAAGCCGTTAAAGGTGTAGATACATTATATAATTCCTTGGTATCTCCCATCTTCAAAACTGTTGGTGGATAGGTATATTCTCCATCTGCTTCATCCACAAGCTCCATGTTCAGCTCCATCTCTTTTTGGATTTCTGCCAATAATAAATCTGCATTTAAACCTTGTAGTAACTGACCTGCATGGGTTTCTTTTCCCATACAATAGAAGATTGGTAGCACCTTACCCATACTTCCAATATGAAGATCATGCTGTCCATCACTTACAGGATGGGGTTCATTATTAATCAACGCTACATAATCTAGATCATATGTTTCTTTTAGCTTATTTAATATTGGTATGGCACCAATCATTCCTGCAGAATTGTTTTCTTCGTCAGGTACACCAAGGAATAACAGATTTCCTTCAAAATCCTCTGCATATTCACTTACTTCACTTAATAATGCAGCTTCTAATGCGCCTCCACATTTCATATCCATAATCCCTCGTCCAAAGAGCCAATCTCCTGTTAATAGATCTTCTCTGGCTTCTTTTGGCAAATGCTCTGGATTTAGTTCCCGGGTTAATCTTTCAGGATCAAGGGCTAAATGTTTATAGGGTCCAAATCCATTATAATCTACTGTATCAATATGATTAATAAATACAACTGTCTTATTCCCTTTTCCTCTTACAAGGGCGGTTACAAAATATCTGCCTAATGCATCGTGTTCGATAGGATTTAAAGCTAAATATTCGGGATTATTTTGAAAGTAGGGCATTTCATTGAAAATATCATAGATTTCCTTCGCCATGTTGATTTCATCCTTTGTACCCGAAACACTTGAACATGCTACCATTCTGAAAAGAATTTCCTTGATTCCCTCAGGGGTGTTTTTATGCATATTAAATCCTCCTTTGATGTGGATATGTGCTGTTCAAATTTGGCTTTTCACATGATACTTCATATTTAGAGGCATGATAGTTTCTTTGTCTCCTTGAATATCATATTGTTACTTTCTCTCATTGGTAAAAAGAAATTTTTACAAACACACTCCTATATATTGTAATACTTAAAATATAAAACAAAACCCTATTTAAAGGGATAAATCCCATTAAAGCATAGCATAGTTACTATTGGGTGTAAAGAAACGTTGATGGATTCTCTGAATTTTTAGAAAAACACAATGCTATTTGGAACTCCTTTTATGCTTTCTGCAGGTTTTTGTACACATGATTTGAAACAATGTTCATTTAAGGATATAATAAAGAAAAATTCTAAATTTTCTTTTGTGGTATAAGGGAGGGAACTTATCAATGTCATTAATTTTAACAAACGGCAAAATCGTAACCATGGATGCTTCAAACCCTAGAGCAGAAGCTGTAGCTGTAAAAGATGGAAAAATCATTAAAGTAGGTAGCAATGAAGAAATACTCGCCTTCAAAGATGCAACCTCTCAAGTTATCGACTTAGAGGGCAAAATGCTTGTTCCAGGATTCATCGACAGTCACATGCACTTACTCTACTATGGAAACAGCCTACAAACCGTTGACCTGAGCGGTTCCAAATCAATTGACGAAGTCATTCAACGGAGTCAAGCTTTCATAGAAAATCATCCGTTACAAGAACATCAATGGATTCAAGGTGGTGGATGGAATCAAGATCACTTTGACGTGAAGCGCTTTCCCAATAGATACGATTTAGATAAAATTTCTACTGAGTATCCCATTGCCTTCACAAGAGCTTGCTATCATGTGGTGATTGTTAACAGTAAAGCCTTAGAATTAGCTAGGATTACCAAAGACACCAGCCAAGTAGAAGGAGGTCACTTCGATGTAGATGAAAACGGTGAACCCTTAGGTATATTTAGAGAAAATGCAAGATACCTCATTTATGATAAAATTCCAGAACCTGACTTAGAGGGCGTTAAAAACATGATTACCTCTGGCTGCAAAAACGCACTGCGTCAAGGAATAACTTCTATTCAAACCGATGATTTAGAAGCCCTTCCAAGTAAAGATTTTCAAAAAGTACTACGCGCTTACAAAGAACTGAGCGAAGCGGGTCAATTACCAGTCCGAATTTATGAACAATGCCTATTACCACATATCGATCGCTTACGGAAGTTTTTGGACTTAGGCTATCGCACAGGAGATGGCAATACATTCTTCAAAATCGGTCCTTTGAAATTATTAGGTGATGGTTCCTTAGGTGCTAGAACTGCTTATCTTTGCGAACCTTATGCAGATGATCCTACCACCTGTGGTATACCTGTATTTACCCAAGAAGAGTTGGATGAGCTGGTCATCACTGCGCATAATGCTAAAATGCAAATTGCCATCCACGGCATTGGAGATAAAATCATGTATATGGCCTTTGAAAGCTTAGAAAAAGCACAAAAACAAAATCCTAGAAGTGATGCCCGCCACGGCATTGTACACTGTCAAATTACGGACGAAGTGTTACTTGATAAATTTAAGGAATTCGATGCCATCGCCTATATACAACCTATTTTCTTAGGGTATGACCTTCATATTGTTGAAGATCGCATTGGCAAAGCGCGTACAAAAACAAGCTATAATTGGAAAGGACTCTTCGATAGAGGCGTACACGTTGCTTGCGGTTCTGATTGCCCCGTTGAACCCTTTGATGTTTTACCGAATATTTATGAAGCCGTTACACGAAAAGACCTCCATGGATATCCTGAGAACGGCTGGATGCCTGATCAAAAACTCACAGTAGACCAAGCCTTATATGGTTTTACCCTAGGTGCCGCCTATGCTTCCTTTGAAGAAGATATCAAGGGCTCCATTGAAGCTGGCAAGCTGGCCGATATGGTGGTATTATCTGACGATTTGTATGCAATTGCACCTGATCAAATCAAAGATGTATCTGTAGAAATGACATTTGTAGGCGGTCATTTGGTCTATAAGCAATAGTACGTATATATATCTTCAGACCGATTCAACGGAAATTTGATTTCCTCTTGAATCGGTCTTCTATATTTTGATTATAGCTCTTCTCTCACCAAAGGCATACTCATACATCTTGGACCACCACGCCCTCTTACAAGCTCTGAGCCTTCTATTTCGACAACTTCTATCCCTCGTTTACGCAGTGTATCATTGGATATTTCATTTCTGTTATAGGTCACCACAACTCCCGGTGCAATGGCAAGAGTATTGGTACTATCATTCCACTGCTCTCTAGCTGCTGTAACCTCATCGCCTCCACCACTTTGGATAAAATCAATGGCTCCTAAGCCTAAAGAAGCCTTTAATGCTGTTTTTAGATCAGACATAGGTTCCACCTTTGGACATGTTTTTCCAGGGGTTAAGCGAAAGGCTCTTACTTTTTCTTCTATGCCAGGATATATGGTAAATTTATCATAATCTACCATCGTAAAAACTGTGTCTAGATGCATATATGCTCTTGTAAAAGGAATTTGTACCGCCATAACTTCCTTTACTTTTTCATCTCTTTGGAATAAATTCATGGCAAGGTCTTCTATGCCCCTAGCTGTTGTTCTTTCACTACAACCAATGGCAATGACTTTGTCACTAAGCACCAATATGTCGCCGCCTTCTATACTGTATTTGCAGTCATAGTTATACCACAAGGGACTGATTTCTTTTTTGAAAACTGGATGGAAGTCATATAAATGCTTTAAGATCATCGTTTCTCTTTCTCTAGCATGGGTGTTCATCACATTTATACTTAATCCATTTCCAATCACTGCTCCTGGGTCTCTAGTAAAGTATAAATTGGGCAATGGATTAATATAGAAGGGATATTCTTCTTTAATATAATCCCCCAATCGCTTCTTCATTTGCACCTCGGGAACATCTCTTTTATGCAGCCCTGCAATAAGTATTTCAGCTACTTCTTTTGCAGATTTTTGAGATACAAAATCTTTTATAAAACGTTCAAGTTCCGGATTGGCAATATTACATTTTTCTACAACTTCCTCCACCAAACGTTTTTTTACCTTTTCATCTTCAAGAATATCTCCCAATAGTTCTTGATAATAATATACCATACAACCTCTTTCCCTTAACTTATCTGCAAAAGCATTGTGTTCTTCTTGCATTTTTTTCAGCCAAGGAATATCATCAAAGAGTAGCTCTTGTAAATACTGTGGTGTAATTCTTTCTAATTCTCTTCCAGGGCGATGCAGCATCACAGCTTTTAATTTGCCGATTTCCGAGCGCACATGTAGAAAGGGTTTCTTTTCTGTCATCCATAGATCCTCCTTATTTTTGAATAAAAGGTTTTATTTGGTATTTTATGAATAGATTTATTTTTCTAAATATAGTATATAGAGAAATAATTTTTCTTTCAAGCCTTCATTTTTCAACATATATAACTTTATGGTATTATATGTAAAATATGTGAATATTCATCCACTGTATAATTTGTAATTTTTTAGAAATTCTTCCTTTATTTATTGTATTCTTTTTTGCCCAAACATTCATTCACCTATAGTTTATTCTCTTATCTTTTTCCTAGTAAGGATAAGAATATGTATAAAAATTTAAGTCTTTTTATAAAAAATTTTTTGGATAAAAAAACAACCACCTAGTCTACACTAAGCGGTTTTATTGGCATCTAACTGACTTGAACTTTTTTTTCTTTATCACATACTGTTATTTCAACTGTTTCTGTAAGTATATCCGAGTAACTATAGGAGACTCTTCTTACCGAATTATATCCACCGTCAATACATACCACAAAGATGTTAGGGTAAGCTTGTTCAAGAATGCCTTCCTTCACAGATACCTTTTTTCTTCCTTTGTTGGCCTTTAAACGAACTTTTTCTCCAACAAGGTGTTCTACGTTCATCTTAATCTCTGCCAAAGTATTTTTCGCAGCCACCTAATCACCTTCTTTCAAATAATACAGTATAATGATACCATATTATTATCCAATTGTCAAACATATAATCTATTAATTATACAATGGATTTTTTTGATTGTCAATAAAAGTTGGCAAATTCTTTCGGAAAACATTTTCACAAAGTATTTTATCTTTATATATTTTTCCAAATGTTTCGTGTTCTTTTATCAAAAATCTACAGTATCATTTCTTTTACATCATCACAGAAACGACCAGCATCCCTCTGTCATGAAAACTGTTGGTCAAACACCATACTTGTAATACTTGATGAGTCCTTTCATAATTGCCTGTGCTGCTTGCCCTTGCATCTTCTCACTTTTTAACTTTCTCTCTTCTTCAGGATTGGTAATAAAAGCAACTTCAATTTGAAGTACACTGGTTCTTACTTCCCGAAGAAGATAAAAATCTGCAATCCTTACACCTCGCTGCACTGTATCTAAGGCTTCTGATAGTTCTTGCAAAATAAAGTTTGCTAAAGTTCCTCCTTCCCGATCGCCTCGATAGTGATAGATTTCACTTCCTGATATATTGGGATTTGCAAAGGAATTTTGATGTATACTGAGAAAGAAGTTTGGTCTTATATTATTTGCCATTTCTGCTCTTTTGCTTAAAGGCACATAAATGTCTTCCGTTCTTGTCTCATATACTTTTGCACCAGCTTCTCTGAGAATTTGTGCGAGTTTTAAAACAATAGAAAGGTTTACATCTTTTTCACGCAATCCCGTGGGTCCCATTATGTCTTCCATGTTATCTCCACCATGTCCTGCGTCAAGTACTATTATTTTGCCCGTTAAAGGCTTATCTATACTCGGTTTTTCAAATTCTTTAATTTGTACTCCCGTAAAATAATATTTCAAAATTTCTTCTGCTTTTTTTCCTTCTTGTGCCATCTTATTTGCTCCATACTGACAGAGTCCTACGCCATCCCCCTTGCCTTGCATTTCTATCTTAAAGGCAATGGGTTTCCATCCAAATCTAGTTGAATGCCCATAGGAACATTTTTGCCATAAGGGTTCCTAAAACGATAATGAATCTTAATCTCGTGTTTTTCTAAGATTTCAATTTTATCTAGTATCTCTAATAGTATCCATTTATTGAGTTTATTTAAAGACTGTACTTCAGTGATCCATGCTTTTATTTTTCTATCATCTTCCTCCTCAGTGCTTTCTTTGAGCTTAATAGTTATGACCTCTTTTCTATGGAGCAAATCCTTTTTTTCTTCACAAAGAGTCTGATATAGCTCCCAAAACTGCTCTTCTTTGATCAGTTGTTTTGCTTTATCTATATACAAGGATTTGAAAACTTGGGTATATTCTTCTATCTTTCTTGTAATATATTCTATTTCCTGCCTATGTTTTTTTCTTTTTTGGTCTTGGGCTTCTAGGATTTCTTTGGCTTTTAGCGTAAGTACATTGGTATCTGTAAAATCTTTTATTAAATCGTTCACATCCTTTAAAACCATCTCTTCTAATCTATCCACACGGATTGCATGTCTTGTACACGTAATTTTTCCATACTTTTTATACGTTGAGCAAATTAAAAAATCTACCTCATTCGGTGCCTTATAATTTGTCATAGGAGCGCCACATTCTCCACAAAAAACAAACCCATTAAAAAAGCGTATCTTTTTTTTCACACTATCACGATTTTTATTTCTTTGATGCATCAATGTCCGAACGCGTTCAAAATCTTCTTTTGAAATAATTGCTTCATGGGTTTTCTGAACAACGAGCCACTCTTCTGGTCTTAATCTTTTTACTTTAGTAGATTTATAATTGATTTTTTGGGATTTTCTTTGTGCCATATCACCGGTATAGGTGGGATTTGTAAGGATATGCCGGACAGCACTATGTCCCCACTTAGGTGTTTTCATCCTTGGGTGATGGTAAGTTCTTATGTTTTGAGCTTTATACGCTGCAGGTGGTAAAATATTTTCTTCATTTAAGGTTCTAGCAATGACTTTTAATCCTTTTCCTGATAGATACATATGAAAAATCCTTTTGACAATGGCATGGACTTCCCAATCAATGATTAAGTGATTTTTATTATCAGGATCCTTTTTATAGCCATAGGGTGCGAAGGAACCAATAAACTTCCCTTCCTCTCTTTTCACATCAAATACACTACGAATCTTTTTGCTAATATCCTTTGCATACATGTCATTGATAATGGCCTTAAAGGGCATGATCTCGTTCTCATTGGTATCTGTTCCTGTATCTACATGATCATTGACTGCAATATACCTTATCCCCTTTTCTGGAAAATATTTTTCTACATAATACCCCACCTGTATGTAATCTCTCCCTAATCGGCTCATATCTTTTGTGAGTACAATCTCTAAACGCTGTGCTTCTATATCCCGTAAAAGCCTCTTAAATTCTGGTCTTTCAAAATTTGTTCCCGTATAGCCATCATCTATATAGACGTCATAGATTGCCCAATCTTTGTTTGCAGCATATTTTATGAGCATCGTTTTTTGATTTTCTATGGAATTTGATAGGGCATGCTCTTTATCGTCATTACTTAATCTGCAGTATATACCTACGCTGCTTTTTTTTCTTTGGTAATTATCTTTATTCTTTTCATTCATTCCATCAAAACCTCCTTAAGATAATTACCTATTTAAAATGTTCTCTCTTTATTTGAGATTTATGATAATGTTTTTTCTTTTATGCTTCGTAATGTAAAAAGGACCTGCATCAGCAGGTCCTTCATTCTATGATCTCTTTTAACAAACCATAGCCTTTATAAACTTTTATCTTTGCAAACAATTCTCCTTTTCTTGCCTTTTCTTCAAGTGCTTTGCCTGTATTTTCAGGTACAAAATACTTATCTAGTGTATAGGTCACACGGATTCCCTTTACTTTAACATTTTGTTCTTTGGATCTATCCTCCCAAAGAGGATAGCTATATTTTGCTTTTAGAAAAATTCCTGTTTTAGGTTTTTTTAATGTTACCTGATCTACTCCATATAATTTTCCAGTTTTCTTTAGAACCACGTATAATTTTTCTTTTCTTAAACCTTCAAAAGAAGCATATGGCTCTTCTCCCTTTAATTTTATCATCTCATCTCCTAATTTTTCTAGGCTTATTTCGTTAATGGCATAATCCAACTGTACATAGTCTCCACGGAACAAATCTCTAGGATCAAAGGGTTTTGTTTGAATGACAATCTCTTCTCCTAGTACGTTTGTCATCATAGGTTGGACAGTCATTGCTGCTAATATAAGGAACAATATGAAAAATACAGTTGCATATCGGTACCCTCTTTTCTCTCTCCATTTTTTCATACTATATCCCTCCACGTTCTTTTCGAAGTCTTTCAAAATAATGACCAAAGCCTAAAAGAATGAGACCGCCAAAAATAAAAAAGAGTGATTTTGGCATAAAGTCATATAAAGTATCAAAGTAATATCTTAGGATTAAAATACATGTAAAGATGAGGGGGGTTAGCAAACCCTTTTGTACCAAATACAACAAATAAATCAGTAGCCCAATACCAAATATCACAGCAATACTACTGCCATCTTGAATATATGACAATTCCTCCCATAAGCCTTTAAAAGTTAATACGATGCCGCTAGTTCCCAATACGAGGATCCCTTGGAACTTAACAATATCTCTATTCAAATTATGTTTAATGTAATACATACTACATCCTATGAGAAAAAAGATTATTACAGTATAACTCGGATGGACATCTAGGTAATGTAAAACATATAATATCACATTTAATCCTACTAAATGGTTAAAAAAGGTGACCATTTTAGAAAATCCAAATTCTTTATTTCCTCTATAGAAGCCAATGGTAAAAATCAATGCATACAACATTACATTCTCATGGAAGCTGCCATTAAGATATACTAAAAACAGTCCATGAGCAAGAATAAATAAGATCTCATCCTTCATAATCCATCCCATCATCGATATCCCGATGGCCCATAGTAGAAAAGCAGATGTAAATTCTCCACCATAATTAAAGACCTGTCCGATCAAAAAAATTCCTGCACCATATATGAATCCACTTAGATATAATAAGGCTTTCGAAGTTTTAGGGTATCCTTCCTCTAGTCTAAAGGACGTAAAGATAGAAGTCCCTAAAGTAGCTAGAATCATCATCACCTTCACCAGTTTACCCATATACTTCCAGTTGCTAGCAACAAAACTTAATATCCCCAGTCCTATCAAAATCGCTCCTATTGTAACCAAAGTTCTTATAAAATTTATACCTGGACTTACTTCATAAACACCCATCATTTCTTGCAATTGTGCTGTTGTAATCCTTCCTTCATCTCTTTGATAGGCCAACTCTGTCCTAAGCAATTTATATTCATTTTTCTTTAATTTCTTTTTCACGAACCCTAACCTCCCCCACTTTCATTCTTCGTGTTTCATTACACCTTTAGTGTAATTTTACACTATTCTTTCCTCTTCCGCAATTATTTTTATTTACAGCGGTACAAAAGTGTTCTTAAGGTGTACTATCACTAGTTGAATTCAACCCCAATAATTTCATCACTTCTGTTCCTTTTAATTCTTTCCCTCCTATTTTCATACAAACAATTCTTCCTTCTTCATCTCTTTGAATGTCTTCTATCATGCCTTCAATAATAGGTCCTTTGAAAGGAGAAGCTTTTAAAGTATCTACATTTAATTTGTTTTCTATTTCTTCTAAAGTAAGTTCTATGGTTTCCTGATAATGAGGAGCGCTCTGGCAGTAATCACATAATACCTTTCTTAAATATAATGTTTTGTTTTCATCTACGTTTTCTGAGTTTTCTGTAGCGCCACCACAGGTAGCATGAAAACGAGGCTGAATCGGTTTATTATTCATTGTAATAATTTTTCCTTCTGTAGCCTTTACCACGTCTTCTATCTTACTCCAATTTTCCTCAAATGCACCACCCCATACTGCCTTTAATGCTTCTTTATTCATCCAAATTCCACAATGTCCATCCATACACAGGTCTGCTTGCTGATATTTTAAGCATCCTTCTCCTCCAAACGCCTTTATCTTTCTAACAATATAGGTTCTGGCTATAATCGCCTGTGCTTTTAAAGCCTCTTCTTCAAAGGAGATCGGCATTTGTGAGGCAAGCATTTCTTTTATTAATTCCAACATTGGCTTTCGCACCATTTTATTTAAATTATGATCATATATTTTCACATCCACGGATCTATTCTTATCCTCCAACTTCTTACCCTCCTTTAACAAAAACAAAAGCATTTTGCGTCTTTGCATATGCTTTTGCTCTCTTCCATCGAAAATATTTTGCATTCTCTTTATCTAAAATTTTCGTTACTGATAGGGAGACTTCGGAAG
The DNA here is from genome assembly GCA_038396625.1 of Clostridiaceae bacterium 35-E11. Taxonomy (GTDB): domain Bacteria; phylum Bacillota; class Clostridia; order Peptostreptococcales; family Thermotaleaceae. The sequence goes on along the minus strand of CP121688.1, from coordinate 444,991 downwards.
TCCATTCCTATATTTTCCTCTGGTTTGCAAGCCTCCTACTCCTTGGATGCCTGTAATGGTATTTTCTAAAATCTCTTCAATGGGTAAAAATCTATCTACACCTGCATAGGCAATCTTCTCACAGATAAATACAGGGTCTAAGCAATGGATTAGTATGGAGTGGAGAGTGTAGGAGCGTTAGTAGTTGCTAGTTGGCAGTTAGCAGTAAAGATCCACATATACGAAAAGATGTTAAGGATTGTAGATCCTTAACATCTTCATCATAATGTTTCTCTAGAAAGCTTAATCTTAAACCTGCTAACGGCTATCTATGAATCGTTGTACCTTTTGCAATAGTTCATCAAGGGTCGGACTATACCCTTCCTCTAGATACTCTCGAATCACCGCCACTCTTTTTTCTCCAGCTTCTTCTCTGTCAAACACAGTATAAACAAACCATGACATCAAGCCTGTGTCCAAAAATTCTTCCGTAATCAATCCACGCATAAAGAAAGCAGATTCCATGGTAAATATATTATCGACCATTGTCTGTCTCTGGGTTTTCACCATTTTTTTGTGCACCTCAAAATCCTCACAATAAAGAATTTTATAGTTTACAACTTCCTCAGGCAGTAAAATTTTATATTTATTTTTAAACAATTTCACATTTTGAAGATTCTCATTCAAAACATTTTTATAGTTTTCCTCATATTCTTCCTGTGTCCAATGTCCAAACAGTCTACACACCAAAGGTCGATAACGATAGATGACACACATCCCTTCCTCATTCAAGAAAGGACAATGTTCTTTGGTTACGAGTTCTAAAAAATAATATCTTATGATTTTAGGAAGTAACATCTCATAAAGTCTTCTATTTTCTTGCATATAATGAAATATATTGAGAAACTCTATAAAATGAGTGTGTACTGATTCCATACAGCACTTCGTACATCCTCCGCACTTACCTTGGGGTATTGTACTGTAAATTTTATTTAGTTTTTCAAAATAAGATGCATTCTCTGCAGTTCTTATGGATTGATTAATAATTTTTGGATTTAATTTTTTCATGAGAAGCTCCTTTTAGTTTTCTCCCTATGCAGCAAAACATCTTTATCAGGATATTTGCTACAACATACAATAATTTAAAAAGTTCGTTAGCGATTTAAACTTTAAATAGGGCCTTAAAATTATATTATCCCCTTCATCATGCATCATTATGTATACAATATAATTATATCATAACTTGATACAAGGATAGAAGTTTTTGACTTTTCTTTGTCCTAAACCTAAAAAGAGAATGCATTTCGCATTCTCTTTTCATGTTATACCATTCACTTATATCATTTATTTTCTTTCAACCACTACGGAAGTTCCCATTCCGCCACCGATACATAAAGTTGCTAATCCGCGCTTTGCGTCTCTTCTCTTCATCTCATGAAGTAATGTAACAAGGATTCTTGCACCACTTGCCCCAACTGGGTGTCCTAATGCAATTGCACCACCGTTTACATTTACTTTTTCCATATCAAATTTAAGTTCTCTCGCTACTGCAATAGATTGCGCTGCAAAAGCTTCATTTGCTTCGATTAAATCCATATCTTCAATTGTAAGTCCAGCTTTTTCTAATGCTTTCTTTGATGCTGGAACTGGTCCTACACCCATAATAGAAGGATCTACCCCAGCAGTTCCATGAGAAACAATTGTCGCCAACGGCTCAATGCCTAGCTCATCTGCTTTTTCTTTTGACATAATGATAAGTGCTGCCGCACCGTCATTGATACCAGAAGCATTTCCTGCTGTTACTGTACCATCTTTTTTAAATGCTGGTCTTAATTTACCAATTCCTTCTACCGTTACACCTTCTCGAATATATTCATCCTCTTCAAAAACAGTCGTTCCTTTTTTTGTTTTAATCTCTACAGGCACGATTTCATCTTTGAATTTGCCTTCTTTTCTTGCTTTTTCTGCTCTATTTTGGCTTTGTGCTGCAAATGCATCTTGCTCCTCACGTGTAATGCCCCATTTTTCCGCAACATTTTCTGCTGTGATCCCCATATGGTAATCATTAAATGCATCCCACAATGCATCTTTGATCATTGCATCAACAAGTTTTCCATCGCCCATTCTATAGCCCCATCTTCCTTTATCTACAAGATATGGCGCTAAACTCATTACCTCTGTTCCTCCAGCCATAACGATATCGTTATCTCCAGTCATAATGGTTTGTGCTGCAAGAGAAACCGTTCTTAATCCTGAACCACAAATAATATTTACCGTTGTTGCAGGCGCTTCTACAGGAATACCCGCTTGTATTGCTGCTTGTCTAGCAACCCCTTGTCCCTGTCCAGCTTGGATGACACAACCAAATAATACTTCATCTACTTGCTCTGGCTTTACATTAGCTCTATTCAATGCTTCCTTCATAACGATTGCACCTAAGTCCGCTGGCTTAAAACCTGCTAAAGATCCTCCATAACTTCCGACAGCAGTTCTAACCGCACTTGCAATTACTACTTCTCTCATTTCGTAATTCCTCCTTCATTATTTATATATAAATTTAAGATACATATTTATCATATAAATATATTATGCAAATTTCGTGCCAAAAGTCAAGTTCCTTCTTCATCCTATGGTTTTATCTCTTTCTTTACACGCACCCCTATATATCCCCCTACTATTTTGTCTGTTTTTCTGTACGTTTGTACATTTTTTTGCACATTTGTTTTTGCCGTTATGATTATTATACCTTAAATGTATACTCAATTTCCACTTTAAATTTTCCAAAAATTCTAATTCTTTTGATTAATTTATGCAAGGTTATTTTATTAAAGTGTTCAACATCCAATATTTTTTCTACAAAATTTTCTGCATAAGCCTTTTCTTTTTGTCGCATTTGGATCATTTCTTTTTTCTCTTCTACTAATTTTTCCTTTTGTATTTCTATTTTTTCTCGTTTTTGTTGATAGGTTTGTTCATCTATGTAATTTTGAATCAATAGCTCTATTAATCTGTTTTTCTGCTGATACAATTGTACCTTTTGTCGTTCGATTCTTTGAAGTACTTTGTCTACATCCTGTTTTTCTATTTCTATTATTATTTCTTGTATAAAAGAATGTTGCGATATGCTATCATTGATAATTTCTTTTAACTCATTACACAATATATTTTTTATTGTTTCCTCTTTTATATATGCCCCTCTACACTGACTTTTACCCATTTTATTCAATTTTCCACAAATATATGATTGTTTATTTTTTTTATAATGCATACGACTTCCACATTCGCCGCAGATGAGCATATTTGAAAACAGGCTCTTTTGGGCACCACTCTTTTTCTTTTTTCTTTCATCACATTGTCTCTGTACTTCTTCAAAAACAACAGGATCTATAATCCCTTGATGTGTATTTTTTACCCATATTATTTGCTCTTTTTCATTTTTTTTTCGTTCTCCTGTAAGTACATCTTTTGTTGCTGTTTTATTTTGCACCATATCTCCTACATAAAATCTATTGCACAATATTTTTTGAATAGTACTTTGATGCCACAAAAGACTACTCTTTCTCTTGCCTGCTGTTTGACTAGGGGTGGGTTCTCCCCGTTCATTTAATTCCTTTGCAATTTTATAAAGTCCTTTTCCTTCTAAGTACATTGCAAATATTTTTTTTACTACATCTGTCGTTTCATCTTCTGCAGGAACAATTTTATGGTCATCTATTTTTTTATATCCGTAAGGGGGAAGACTTCCATTGTAATAGCCTTTCTTAGCTCTACACAGCTTTCCAAACTTGATTCTTTCACTCATTTTTTCTGATTCTTTTTGTGCAATCGATAATAATAAGGTAAACATGAATTCATCATATTCAGCGGAGTCAAAGCCGTCTTCTATTGTAATAAATCTTATATTTTTTGCTTTTAAATTTCTGATAAGTGTTAGTCCTTCTAAGGTATTCCTGGCAAATCGAGAAATACTCTTTGTAAGAATCGTATCAAATTTGTTTTGTTCACTATCCTCCAACAGTTTTTGCAGTCCGTTTCTCTTCTTGACACTTCTTCCACTTTCTATATCTTGGTAGGTTTCGTATAAATACCACCCTTTTTCTACAATGTATTTTTCAAAATAACTAATCTGATGTGCAATACTTGTTTTTTGTGTTTCCATATCCGTTGAAACTCTTACATATACAGCACATCTCAATTTTCACATCCCTCCTACTTCAACTTTAAATGGAGCATGATCAATTCTTTTAAAACTTCCTTTAAGGATTTTTCACCTATAAATTTATTTTCTACAATGATTTTGGTATCTTTCATTACATCCCTCCTTTTGGTTAGCGGTTAAGCGGTTGTATTGGATTTGTGTTCGAGGTTAAGTGATACATTTAACCCAGAGTCAATGCTCCTCTACTCGCTAATTTTGCCATATATTACCTGTTATCCTTCTATTATATCTATGTGAAAAAGATGATGAATAGAATATTTTGTGCTATATTCTACACTTCATTAGTACTCTATGGGGTGAACTTGCGAAATTTGCACCCGCTTCAAGTATGGCTTCATAATGCGACTGACATGCGCCAGCAAATACCACAAGATCATCCATGTTTGGTTCATATTTTCTGGCTTCCTTTACTGCCTCTACAAAGTAACTAGAGTTTCTATAATGGGCTATATTCTCAAAATCATGATAGTCCTTCAAAAGACCATCATGTCCTGTAATCACTAAGATATCTGGCCTATATTCCATTAATAACTCTTGAACTACCTTGGGTTGCTCTTTTTCTTTTACTTGTTTTCCCACTACATTCATTTCCAATTGCTTATAGGTTTTAGCACATATATCCAAGTATTCTTGATCTCCATCAAGATGTAATACGCTTCCTGATTTCCCAAAAGGCACAGCTTCCTTCACAGGATCAGATAAAGACCTTAACAATGCATGTCTCTTGGTTCTTTCATTTCTTTTCTTCATGATTTTTTTGATGACTTTATTAATTTTTTTATCAAATGATTTATCAAAATCGTCGACCTTATTTAAGGGTATACGATATAAATCTATTTCAGGAGAATCTGCTAAAATTCTTAAATTTACCCCCTTTAGAATGACCACTTTTTCTCTATTGGGAGATTCCATAAACCCTACAACTTTGAATAATACATCATAACCGTAGGATTTTCTTGCAACAAAATCACCTATTTTAACCTTTCCCATAGGGTATGGCCTCCTCTATTCAACTCTTAAGGTTGTAATTTCTCATCGATAAGTGCAAGATAAAATTTACCGTAATATATAGTATGTATTAGCAATATTAGTGGTGCATAGCTACAAACAATAAAAACCGGAAAATTCCGGTTTTTATTTGCCTAGCGTGAAGTTTCTGGCATCGGTCTTCTAAACATTTCCTCTATTTCATCTATAAATCCTCGAATAGGCTGTCCTGCCCTTACATCTCTGCCATATTGTGTTAACCTTCCAAATACATCTACATCTGCAGATACATATACTCTTGTAATTGCTGGTTCTATTCTTTTTACCTTATCCATCACTTGATCTTTGATGTTGTTTGTTTGGGCATTTTCAATATTTTGTCCTATATCAATTCCTATATAGGCAGTATTATTATTCATTAATACTACCGCATCCTTGACACCTGGTACTTTTTTTACTTCTCTTGCAATTTTCTCTTCAGCAGCTTGATTGTTATCTGGTCTTGTCCCTAAATCCACATTCTCTCCTATACTTCTGTCCCCATCAGGATTTACAGGGTTCGTCATCCCACCATTTTGGTTTTCAGGTTCAGGTGCAGTATATGGATTTCTCATGCCAATATCTTGATCTCTGTCAACAATAGGTCTTCGTGCTGGTGTACATCCTAATGCCAATGCAACCACAAGCATAACACAAGTGACTAAAATTCCAATTGATCTATAGCGTTTCATTGTGTTCCTCCTTTCAAAATCTCATGAGGAATTTTGTTATTCCCTCATCTATATTCTTTCTTGCTTTACTTTTATCTACACCCTGTAAAATTTGATCCGCTTATCGATAAATGGTTTTATAGACATTAAATGGATGTTATTGCTTTACATTGCATAAATTACAATTATTTTACAATTTTATTACAATGCAGTCCTTAGCATTGTTTTATGCTATACTAAAATTAATTCATTGTAAACGGCGGTGGTAGGTATGGAAATTTTATTACTGTTGGTGTGTGTCCTTGTCTATCTATCCATTGACACAACAGATGAACAGGAGGACGAAAACAAACTAAGTTATTTTGAAATAAAGCCTTAATATTTTGTGAAAATAAATCCCTACCCTTTATAATAGAAAATGCGCATAGGGCTATAGCCTTATGCGCATTTTTCATTTAGATTGCAAATACACTACAAATTTTCTAAATAGAGATTGTTCCCCTTCAATAATCAGATAGGCTGCTGGAATAACATATAATGTTAGTACAGAAGAAATCATCATACCAAAGATAATTGAATAAGCCATCGGTGCCCACAGCAGTCCTCCAGATAAACCTAAAGGAATTAAAGAAATAACTGTGGTAATCATTCCTATCATAATGGGGCGCATTCTTGTAGCACAAGCTTCGATAATGGCTTCTTTTAATGTAGCATGCTCCTTATTAAGTAATTTTATATAATCCAGTAATACAATCCCATTATTCACCACAACCCCCATCAAGCTAATGGCTCCTAACAGTGCCATGAAACCTACAGGATAGTCTGTCATCTTCAGTCCCCATATCACACCTATGAAGGACAGCGGAATGGTGCCCATAATAATTAAAGGCTCTCTTAAATCCCCAAACTGCATCACCAATATAAGATAAATAATGGCTACAGCCAGAACAGAAGGAATTTTCATAGAGGTGAAGGCATCATTTCTTTCTTCACTTGCACCCCCAAATACCATGGCATAGCCTTTGGGTAATTCATAGGTTTTGAGCCTCTCCTCCACTTGTTTTTGTACTTGTGCTGTATTGTATCCATCTTGGACAAACAATCCTACCGTAATGGTTCTTTTCGTATCTCGTCGTACGATTTTATTGAGTGCAAATTCATTTTCTATGGTGGCAATTTGTTCTAGTGGTATATTCTTTCCTGTAAAGGAGGATGTGAAGAAGATCTCTCTTAAAATATTCTCACGATGTTTCTCTTCATTTGGGATCAGCATTACCACGGGAATATCGTCATCGTCAATATGCTCCTGCTTTAGCTTGGTAATTTCTAAACCATTAATTGCCATTCTTACCGTGGCGGCAATATCATAATTGGTAAGGCCCACAAGGTTCGCCTTTTCTTCATTTACATTCACATAGATCTTATAGGAGTCATACCCAAAGGTGTCTTGAACGTTTTTGCCCCCTGGCACATCCTCTATCCTATTTTTTATTTCATTCGCAATTCTTTTTAACTCCGATATATCCTCTCCACTTACCCTTACTTGGATCGGTAAATCTACGGGCATGGCATTTTCTAGTTTTCTTACATTAATTCTTGCCCCCGTCACATTTTCATCCAGCATTTTTTGGATACGATTAATTTCTGACTGCTTTCCATTTACAATAATCTGTGCATTATTACTAGATGGGTTATTGGGAATAAAGGTAATATAGTATTTCAAGGGCCCATCTCCAACCTTTGCCATAAATTGGTCTACAGAATCATCTTGTAAGAGCAGCTGTCCGATTTTATGTACAATCTCGCCTGTTCTCTCTGCCGTGCTGCCATCCTTGGTCGTTACATCAATCACGTATTGATCCCTCTCTACAGGTGGAAACAATTGTACCCCTAAGGTGGGTACAAGTCCTAAACTGCCAACAAGTACAGCTACCGCAATGAAAATAACCAACTTTGGCTTATTTAATCCCACGCTCAATGTCTGTTTGTATTTTTCCAGTGCCGTTTTTGTAATCTTATCAAAATTTACAAAGCGATCTATGTAGCGATAGATTGCATTGTGCTTTTTGTCTTCTCCCTTTAGCTTTAAAAATGTATAGCCCATGGCAGGCACCATGGTAAGGGAAGTAATATAAGAGCTAAACAGTGCAACGGATACAAGAATAGGTAAACTTTTTACAAACTTTCCTGCTACCCCTTGCATCATTGCCAACGGTAAAAAAGATGCAATACTGGTTAAAGTAGAGGTAAGTATAGGAATTTTTACTTCGTTAACACCTCTAATACATGCAGTTTTTCGATCAAAACCCTTCTCCATGTAAAGGTACATATTATCATTGGCTACGATGCCATTGGCTACTAACAAGCTTAGAGAAATAATCAAAGCTGCAATCGATACCTGATGAATTTGCATACCTTGTAATTTCATATAGACAAATACCATCATAATAATTAATGGGATGGAGGTAGATACCACTACGGCACTTCTAAATCCCATGGCAATTAGTACCACGAATACTACCAAAATCACAGCTGATATCAGATTGCTTTCAAATAGCTTAATGGATTGGTTCACCGTATCTGCTTGATTGGTGATCTCTGTCATTTCTATGCCTTCATAGAGTTCTTGTTGATAATTTTCAATCACCTTTTCTAATCTTTCATAGGTTCTAACCATGTTTTGACCTTCAACATATTTTACACCTATAATCAAAGCCTTATCATTATTCACATAAATAAATTCTTCTTTCTTTTCTTCGGTTTTAACAATGTTGGCTACATCTTTTAAATAAATGGGATTGCCGCTTTGAGAAACACCTACTACCGTATTTTGGATTTCTTCAATATTCTGATATTCTCCTGATGTTTGAACAGGAACCTTTATGTGACCAATTTCTAAATTGCCTCCAGGAATATTGACATTCCTTGCCTTAATGGCTTGTATAATAAAATTAGGTGCTAGCTTATACTGTTCTAGCTTTGCCATATCAAGATGAATCTGCACCTCTTCCCCAATTTCCCCGTCAATGTCTACTGCCTTCACACCAGGATCTAGCTCTAATTGATCTTTTAGCTTCTCCGCTACCTTCTTTAAATCTTGATAAGTATATTGATTTCCTGTTAATGCCAACAGTAATCCATAGGTTTCTGTAAAATCTGTATGAATTTCTGGTTCGAAGGCTTGCTCAGGTAATTCCTTTTTTACTTGATCCACATCATCCTTTAGATCATCCCAAATTTCATCAATTTTATCATCACTCAAATCCACAAGTGTTACTTTAATGATGCCTACACTATCCATAGCATAGCTTTCTAATTTTTTTATTTCAGAAATCTCATTGATTTTTGTTTCTAAGGGTTTGATAATTAGCTTCTCTATATCTTCAGGATTTGCTCCTGGATAAATACATTTTACCAAGGCTGCCGGTGCGACAACATTGGGATTTTCTTGCCTTTCCATTCCCCCATATAGAAAAACCCCTGCTAGGAGAACGAAAAAACAAATTAGCATCACAATACTTCTATGATTTACGCTCCATTTTATCATTATTTCGCTTCCTCCACATTGATTTTGTCATGATCACTTAATTTAAATTGTCCTTCCACAACAATCTTTTCTCCTACCTTTAGCCCCTCTTTTATTTCTATCTCATCTTTTAGGAGATTTCCCGGTACAACTTTACGTTTCTGTACCTCTCCTTTTTTCTCATCATACACAAAAACAATGGGCCCTTCAGGCATATTCATCACGCTATCTACAGGAACAAATACTGATTTTTGTTCTGCCAAAGGAATGCTTACCTTTGCTACCATCCCAGGTTTCAGTAGATTTTCTTCATTGTTAATTTGGATTTTAACAGGGAATGTTCTAGTTTCTGGATCTGCCATCGCACCCACTTCCCCAATAATTCCTTTAAATTCTTTTTCTACTCCATATACATATACCTCTGCTTCTTGTCCTTTTTTTATCTTGTTAATATAAGCATCTGCCACCCCTACTTCTGTCTCTACTTCTCCTACTTCTCCTAGGATCACCACGGGATATCCTGGGGCCACTGTTTCTCCTGATTCCGCTAGTTTCTTTAATACCACACCATCTATAGGGCTTAATAGCTTGGTATCCTTTAAATTAGCATCTGCAACATCTCTTAATGCTTCCGCTTTTTCTAATTCTATCCTTGTATATTCCTTTGCATCCATCGCTTCTTGATACATATTGGAAGCAGCAATATATTCAGCTTCTACTTGCTCCATCTGGGCTTCTGAAACAGCTCCTTCTTCATACAACTCCTTTATTCGCCCATAGTTTTTCTCTACCACATCCAATTTAGCTTTTGCTTGATTCATCTTTGAAGGAATCTGACTATCCATTTTCATTTTTGAAGCTGTCCATGTGGCTTTGGCAGCCTTGGCATTTAGTACATAGTCATAATCATCTAACATCATGACCATATCATTTTTTCCCACTGCCTGACCTTCTTCTACAAAAACATTTTCAATAACGCCAGCAATCTTATAGGATAGTTTTACTGTTTTGCTAGGTTTAATATTGCCACTCAAAGAAATCTCATCGGCATAGGTTTGTTCTTTTACCTCTTGGATTACCGCTGGCTTTAAAACTTCTGTTGCAACTTCTGTTGTTTTGTGCAAATCACAGCCTGCAAAAACAACCTGCCCACACAAAATAAGTACAAAATAAATAAATCTTTTGCTTTTCATGATCAATGCCCCCTTATACATCTACTATATTGTTTGTATTGAAAAATATTTTGTGCTATCTCTTTTTACTCCGGTAATAATAAAACTTTATTGTTATCTATAGTTTTCGTATAGAAATACGCTACCACCGTATCTCTTTTTGATCCCTGAGGTTTATTCGTCTTTTCTTTCATCCTTTACTAATCCATATAAAATGATATCCACCATGGCATGTAGCGCATCTCGCAGTGTAATATCATTTTTTATTAAAAAGTTTCGATCCAGTAAAGCCATAGTAGATTCGACAACTATCTTCCTTAAAACAACGGTATTCACTTTTCTAAGTTGATGGTTTCCAATCCCTTCTTCTATCAACTTAGTCTCTGGTTCCCATTCTGCCGCCCATTTTTCTATTTTCTGCCACTGTTTTGGATAGTATCGCTTCATCTCATAAAATTTGCTGAAATACATCAATTTGAAATCATTCGGTAAAATCATGGCAATGGCCTTGAGTTTTTCGATGCTAGTTAAATTTGGATCATTTAAAATTTCTTCTTCCTTTTCTTTCATTGTAGCCAAGAACTTGTCTACAATGGCTTCTATAATTTCTTCTTTGGAATTAAATTTTTCATAAATGGTTCGTTTGCTTACGCCAAGTCGTTTTGCTAGATCATTCATAGTAAATTTTATACCCTTTTCACCAGTTTCTTCAATTGCTCCTTCTATGATTCTAGAATGCATTTTTTCACTTCTTTCTTTATTTGTAATGTAGAAACTTTAAAAGTTTTTATGGTACCATCATTATTTTAGCACTTCCTTTTTTTTCTGTCAAACAATGGACTGTCAGTTTTTGCTTTATTTTTATAAATACAAAAGAACCCAAATTCATGAGTTCTTTTGCTTTATTTTCCTTCTAATGCAATATTTTTCATTTCTCTTTGCAATAAAATTGTGGTAATAATAGTAGCAATGGCATCGGCAATGGGGAAAGTAATCCAAATTCCCAGCAATCCTAAATCAAATAGGCGAGGTAGTATGAGTACCAATGGAATAAATAAAATCACTTGTCTAAGCAAGGATAAGATTAGAGAAGGTATTGCCCTTCCTAGCGACTGAAACAGTGCTGCACCTACAATTTGAATTCCTATTACAGGCACCATGAAGATCACAATTCTTATCACTTGTATGCCACTTTCTATGAGTGTTATATCTTTACTAAACACCCTAATAATCGCATCCGGAAATAATGCTCCAGTCAATGTACCAAAGGTAGCCAACAGGGTGGTGATTATAATAGATAATTTTACAGTTTCCTTTACACGATCGATTTTTTTTGCCCCATAATTAAATCCTATAATCGGTTGCATTCCTTGTATAATCCCAAATAAAGGCATAAATAAAAACATCATCACGCGATTCACGATCCCTAAAATGGATATGGCCAAATCTCCCCCATAAAATTTCAAAGAGTTATTTAAAACAATGGCTACAATACTTCCTGCAATTTGCCGAGCAAAAGCAGCAAAACCTACCGTAACGATTTCTTGAATAATTTCTTTTTGGGGCTTAAAATGATGCCCCTGTATCTTAAAAATACTTTGTTTCCCAAACAAGTATCTCAATATATAAAGAAAAGAAGCAAACTGAGAAATAATAGTAGCAAGCGCTGCCCCTTCGATTCCCATTTTAAGTCCTACAATAAAAATCGGATCTAATATAATATTTAAACCAGTCCCTATGAGCATGCTATACATCGCTGCTTTCGCATTTCCTTCTGCTCTTACTAAATTGTTGGCAGCCACTACGAAAGGAAAATAAATGCTTCCTAAAAATATAATCCACATATATGCTTTAGCATAGGGCAAAATGGAATCCGTAGCACCAAAAACTTTTAATAGAGGTTCCATAAAGGCAAGTCCCAAACCTACCGTCATTATACTCAATACACCAATAGAAAGAAACGCATTCCCTACTACATAATCAGCTCTTTCTAAATCCTTTGCACCTAAACTTCTTGATACAGCAGAAGCTGCACCAATACCAATCAATTGCCCCAATGCCATAATGACCATCTGTACAGGAAAGGCAATGGTCAATCCTGCAATTCCCAAAGTTCCCACGTAGCGCCCGATAAATATGGTGTCTACCACATTGTATAAAGCATTGACAATCATGCCTATCGTTGCCGGTAATGATAGATTTATCAACAGTTTACTGATTTTTTCATTTTCAAGTCTTAAGCTTCTTTCATTCACGCATTTTCTCTCCTTATTCTATTCGATGTGTTGTGCCATAAATTGTGCCGCATTTTTAGCCATCCTTTTTAATATGCTTAATACGATGGTTGTTTCTTCTTCTGTTAAATCAGTACCTAAAATCTTGGTCCACTCTGACAACACCTTATATAAGATAGGCTTTATTTGCTGTGCCTTGTCTGTAACATAAATTTTATATGCTCTTCGATCATTGGTATCTACTCTTCTAACAACATAGCCTTCTTTTTCAAGCTTTTGGATTGCTCGAGCAGTCGTTCCCTTATCTATATTCAAATTATTTGATAAAGCTTCCTGACTTATCCCATCTTTTCTAAGCAAAATTAATAAAAAAATATACTGCCCACTCCCTATGTTGTAGGGCTGCAATCTTTTCTCTATATAGCTTTGTCCGTACCGATAAATAATAGAAATCCACTTCCCTATCGAATGATCTCCCTGTGTCATTTATATCTCCTCCTCATGTATTGAAAGATGAATTTCGTTGCAAACGCAACTATATTATATATTATTTTAGTTGTATTTGCAACTATTTTTCTATGACTTTCTATTCAACAGCTGTACAGCACTGCTTCAGATAAATTTACCATTAAATATTACCTAATCCTTCCTCCCTAGAGTAACAAAAAAATTTATTTCTCATATGATATAAATGTAAAATAAAAACATCATATATTAGGAGGGAATTACTGCATGAACTATATAGACACTTACGATCAAACATCGATCTACCCACAACAATTTGGATATAGACCTGAATTTGGCTACCGTCCAGGCCTTGGATACCGCCCTTGGTTCGGATTTGGATTTAGACCTTGGTTTGGATTTGGATTTGGACCAGGATTTGGCTTTGGACCAGGATTTGGCTTTGGGCCTTGGTTTGGCTTTGGACCAGGATTTGGATCAAGACCAGGATTTGGACCAGGTTATGGTCCGGGATATTGGTACGATTAAAAAGATACAGTATAGGATGTACATGTACAAAAGCTCTTAATCTACAAGAGCTTTTGTCAATAAAAACATATTTCCTTAACAAGAACACTTTTTTCCTTTTATGAATATCATGATAAAGAAGGTGTCTTTTCGTTGTATCAAGTATTATCGTTCCTGTAAAGGAGGATTTCCATTGGATATTATTACAAATCTTATTGCAGATCGCCTTGGTGGCAAAAGTTTTGACCGTCTTGAACAAGATTATAAATTTATTAAAATCAAAAAAGCAAAGCGAGAAATGCGCATTCAATACCCTGATATTCCTATTATTGATTTGGGTATTGGAGAACCTGATGCACCTGCTGACCCCAGCATTGTAAGTATACTCGCTGAAGAAGCAGGGAAACCCGAAAATAGATGGTACGCAGATAATGGCATTGTAGCTTTTCAAGAAGCAGCTGTAAAATACTTGGAAACCATCTACGGTTTAAGAAATATTGATCCCTATAGAGAAGTTTTGCACGGCATTGGGGCAAAATCGATTTTATCAATACTCCCCATGTGCTTTATTAACAAAGATGATATTGCCATTACCACAGCTCCTGGATATCCAGTCATTGCTACCCATACTCAATATTTAGGCGGTATACCTTATTACATGCCTTTATATAAAGAAAATCATTTTTATCCTGACTTTTCTAAAATACCAGAGCATATTTTGCAAAAAGCAAAGCTTTTATACTTAAACTATCCAAATAATCCTACAGGACAAGTGGCTACCCAAAAGTTTTTTGAAGAAGTTGTAGCCTTTGCCCATAAAAATAATATTGCTGTCATATCTGACGCTTCTTATGGAGCGGTCACCTTTGATGACTACAAACCTTTAAGTTTCCTGTCGATCGATGGCGCAAAAGAAGTAGGAGTGGAAATCCATTCTTTGTCTAAAGCTTATAATATGACAGGATGGAGATTGGCTTTTATTGCAGGAAATGAAAAAATTGTAAGAGCCTACGGGAATGTAAAAGGCAATACCGATTCAGGTCAGTTTATAGGTATTCAAAAAGCAGGTGTTTATGCTTTATCACATCCGGAAATAACCGCATCCATCTGCAAAAAATATTCAAGAAGATTTGATTTGCTGGTAAATGCTTTGCGAGAAGTAGGTTTTGATGCGAAAAAACCAAAGGGAACTTTCTACTGTTACGTACCCATTCCTTCAGGTACAAAATCTGGTATCGTCTTTTCAGATGCTGAAGAAGTTGCCCAGTATTTGCTCAAGAATGCTCTCGTCTCTACTGTTCCTTGGGACGCAGCTGGTTCTTATCTGCGACTTTCAGTAACCTTTGAAGCCCAAGATGCCAATGATGAAAGAAGAATCATCGAAACCCTAAAACACCGGTTATTAAAATTAGAATTGATATTCTAACTCCCTCTCCTGCCCTTTTTTTTTGCAGGAGTTTTTTCTTTTTAGATAAGTTCAAAGGAACGGTTGTAAGCCGCTCCTTATTATATGATATATAGAGTATAAATTTCTCGCATCCAATACAGTAAATGCTCTTGGTGCTGGTATTTTACAGTATTAAACTTCCAATTTCCTTTATATCTATAGATATCACCGAAGATCATGGATTTGCTGTTTATAAGGTCCACCTCTTCCTCTAGTTCAAAAACAGCTTCATTCATAATTTTATCATAGACTTGCAAGCAGATTTTTGGATAGATGATGTGTTTTTCTTTTGACATCTCTTTATAGAAGGAACAGGCAAAAGCAATTTTTTCGATATTTGCAGGTACTTTTTTTAAATCTACTGTAAATGTTTTTTTCATCTTCTTGTGATCTTGATCCCCATGATAAGCTAGACTACCACAGGTACTCATAGGTTGGTTATAAAAAATAATATTCTTTTTAGCAACTTGATTTTGACCATTTATCATAAAAGCAAAAACATCCACATCGAATATATCCTCTTGTCTATGTGGACATGAAAAATCTAATATAAAGCTTTGTAAGGAATCTTCAAATTTGCTTATAATAATCTTTTCTCCTCTAACCAATGGTTTTTCCAATATTACCTCCGCCTTCAAAATCAAATTCTAATCTTATAAACAAAATAAAATCCTGCGCTACCGCATAATCTAATAGACCATAGATAGGCATTGTATTATCTCCATGGAAAAAAATTTTTCTCGTATCGATATGAATAAAGTTTTTGATATGCATTCCATGATGGATCAAACATACATGATCCCTATAGGGATGGGATAATAAAGTAATCAAAAACATCTTTACTTTTTCTGAACATTTTGCATTAAAATCTATGAAATTTGTAATATGTTTTTGTAAATCATCTCTTCTCAGTAACCCCTTATAGAGATCTTTTGCTTCATAACCTGCAATTTCTGTGTAGCTTAATTTTTTGATTTCCTCAAAAGCAAGATGAAAATCCTTATGTTTACTTTGCTCAAGGGCATTTTGTAAATTCCCTGAGATTAAATAGATTTTTAAAAAATCACTATTTCGATACACATCATAAAGATAATATCCTAAATCGGTACATACCCTACTCATATTTTCAAAAACTTTTTTTGCCATAGGAGACTCGGGTTTTATGCGAAAATATCCATGGTACAATCCTTCAAGCATTCCAGAAACATAGTAAATATCAAATATAATATGATCCTCTTTATTTTTTGATCGGACTCTAAGAATTCTTAATTCCTGAATATCCTTAAACAATCCTCTAAAATAAAATATATGACTTTTTATTTGAAAATCAGGAGCTTTTAAATCTCTTACAAAGCTCTCCAACTCAAAATATTTTTCAATAAGCTGTAAACATTCTTTTTTATTCATTTCCATCACCCTTATTTTGTCGGTGTTTTATCGGTTCTGCGCCGCCAACAGTTTTTGTTTTTGAATATTTTCCAGCTCTATTAATTCTTTTTCAATAGCACTTCGTTTTTGACGACCTTCTTCATAAATTTTCATAGAACCTTCTATGGTTTCCAGCAATTTTGTATGGGTTTCTCTTAAGGTTTCTATGCTGATAATCCCTCTTTCACTTTCTTTTGCAATCTCTAGAGAATTCATTTTTAACAACTCAGCATTCTGCTTTAACATATTTTCTGTGGTATCAGAAACTTTTTTCTGTAGTTCTAAAGCTGTTTTTTGTTTGTCTAAAGAAATCGCCAATGCAATCTGATTTTTCCAAATAGGAATCGTTGTTAAAATACTAGATTGAATTTTATTCGCCAATATTCTATCGTTGTTTTGAATCAATCGAATTTGCGGTAAGGTTTGTATGGCGATTTCTCTACTTAATCGTAGATCATGGATTCGTTTTTCCATCTCATTAAGCATTTGACTAAAATCATTAAATTTTTGAATATCTAGCATATCTTGGGTTTGTTGTGCCTTTTTTTGTAATGCTACCAATATGGTTTCTTTTAATTCTTGATATTTTACTTCTCCAGCACCAATATATAGCTGTAGCTGATGAAGATATTCTAAGTTTTTGTTGTATAAGGCATCTAAGACATTCACATCTCGAATGAGTTCTTTTCTTGCGCTGTCTAAAGAAACGACAATTTGATCTACTGTTTCTGTTACATTGGTTAATTGTATTTTGGTATTACTTAAATTTTTTTTAATACGTTTAAAAAAAGGGATTTTATCTCCAAAAGATTCTTTTTCCTGTAGTTTCTCTACATCCACCTGCTGGATTGTAGATAAGAGAGATGTTAAGTTTTTACCAACCTCTCCAGTATCTTTTGTTCTGACCCCCTCTAAAATTCCATCTGCAAATTTTGCAATATTCCCTTGAATCCCTGCCCCAAAGGAAATAATCTGATTGCTATTGGTTATATCTAGTTCTTCTTTCAGCTTATTTAACGTCTGAATCTCCTGTTGATTGAATTTAGATAAGTCTACAGAAATTTGAGGCTTTTCCTGTACCCTATCAATCTTTTCTACTTCTTCTAAAGTCGTTAGTTCTTTTTTCTCCAAGTTTTGTGCAGTATTTTCGCCGGGTTCCACTGAATTTAATAGATCCTGAAAGCTCATGTTTTTTCGCTCCTTTCTAAAAATCTGACTGTATCAAATCCTGTATCGTCTTTAAGTCTACATGTAAGTTTAGTGTCTGTTGTTCTTTAATATTCTGAATCGTGGCATATAATTTTTCATTGATACCAGAAAGCGTATCGTATAATGTCTCTTGTTGTTCCTGGGTATCAATATTTTCTTCGAAATGCAAGAGTATTTCTTGGATCATATCGATGTATTTTAGAAACAATAACTCTTTTACAGATATAATCTCCTCTATATTTTTCGTGTAAAATTCTAAAATAAAAAAGTAATAAGCAATAAAGGAAATGAGATTTGAGAAAAGAAAAGGATCTTTTATTCTAGGAACCATTGCTTCAATAGTTTGCAGTGATTTTTTCGCATCCTCTAATACTGTGGTTGTTTGTAGTTTTTCCTGAGGTGTTTCGTGGTTGATTGATTCTTCTTGTATATGATTTTTCCTCTTGAATAAATGAAATATTTCAATCACATCCTTTAGGAAATCTGTGAATTAAAACAATATCTTTTTTTCAGCATAATTGTCAAAATTTCTCATCATCATATTTCCTTCGTCTCTATATCTGTCTTATTTTTCCGATTTTACTTTCATTATATCAAACATCCTCTAGATGGCAAAGGATAAATGTTGAATACCTCCGCAAGCTATTATAGAATAAGAGTAGAACATGACTAGGAGTGTATAAAATGCATTTAAAATCTGTTGAACAAAGATTAAAGCAAAAAGGCTATAAACTAACCAATCAGCGCAAGGCTATTTTACAGGTGTTATTTCAGTATAAAAATCACTTTCTATCTGCTGAAGAAATATATTTACAGGTTAAAAAACGCTGCCAGCAAACTAATTTTTCTACCATTTATCGCAATTTAGAAATGCTAGAAAAAATAGAAATGATCCATAAAACAAACGTCTACAATGGCGTTTTTCGTTATGAACTTATTTGTCACGATGCCCATCATCATCACATCATTTGTAAAAGCTGTGGCAAAACAACCCCTATTGATTTTTGTCCTCTTAAAGATTTATATCCACAACTTCAAGATCAAAATTTCACCCTAACAGATCATAAATTTGAGTTATACGGTTATTGTGAGAAGTGCCAGGCTAGTTTCTCGGATAAAAAATAAACGGTTTCTTTGCTGAAGGTTTGTTTTGAAATTTTCCCTCCATATTTGATTCTCTTCCCCGTTTCATTATTTGGAATATTTCATTTTTTCTTCAGGGTATTGCACATTTGTTCATACCATGTTAAAATTTTATCACATTACCTAAGGGGTACATGACATCAACTGAATATTTCGGATGAAGACAATGGGAGAGCGATAGAAATATCCGCCGAAGAAGCTTAATCTTTCAGGCGCCTAGGTTTAGGTGGGGACCATTGTTGGACGAGCCTCTGGAGAGACTTTTTAAAAGCACCGAAGGAGCAAGCCGATGATTTTTTTCTTCATCGGTGAAACTCTCAGGTAAAAGGACAGAGTATGTTTTCATATCTAGAGGCCAAATCATTTGATTTGGCTTTTATTTATAATCCTGGAATTTTATGTAATTTTGTTTTGTTATGATACCCTTTCCATGGATTATATTAAAAGCCTTCGTTTTACCCTAGTAGTGCAATCACTTCTACAAAATGGATAAGACTGGAGGAATGAACGTGGAAAAAATTATTGCATTATTTAACCAAATTGATTCTTTTGTATGGGGACCCCCTTTGTTGATTTTATTGGTGGGTACAGGTGTATATTTAACCCTTAGGTTAGGTATATTACAGATTTTTAAACTACCTTTGGCACTCAAATATTTATTTTCAAAAGATGATGACGACACTGGAGAAGGTGACGTATCAAGCTTTGCCGCTTTATGTACTGCTTTGGCAGCAACCATCGGTACAGGAAATATTGTGGGTGTAGCCACTGCCATTAAAGCTGGAGGTCCTGGCGCTTTATTTTGGATGTGGATGGCTGCTTTTTTCGGTATGGCTACCAAATATGCCGAAGGTCTACTGGCTGTAAAATACAGAGTCGTAGATGAAAATGGTCAGATGTCTGGAGGTCCTATGTACTATATTGAAAAAGGGCTTGGCAAAAAATGGCTTGCAAAAATGTTTGCTTTCTTTGGGATCGGTGTAGCTTTTTTTGGGATCGGTACTTTCCCTCAAGTAAATGCTATTACCAATGCAGCCAAACTTACGCTGAATCTCCCTATCTTCGTTACTTCTGTTATTCTTACCCTATTAGTAGCCCTCGTCACTTTAGGAGGTATTAAAAGTATTTCAAGAGTATCTGAGCTCATTGTTCCTTTTATGGCTGTATTATATATTATAGGTGCCTTAATTATTCTTGTTTTTAACGCTAAAATGGTCCCACAGACCATTGCTTTGGTAATAAAAAGTGCCTTTACGCCTACAGCTGCCACGGGCGGATTCCTTGGTGCAACCGTCATGTTTGCTATTCGAAATGGTGTTGCAAGGGGGGTATTCTCTAATGAATCAGGCTTGGGAAGTGCTCCTATTGCCGCCGCTGCTGCTAGAACAAAATCCTGTGTACGACAAGGCTTGATTTCTATGACAGGTACCTTCTTTGATACAATTATTGTATGCACTATGACTGGATTGGTGCTCATCTTGACTGGAACATGGAAATCGGATCTTGCAGGGGCAGCCATGACCAATGCCGCCTTTACTCAGGCACTTCCCATATTAGGACAATTTGTTGTTACCGTTGGTCTTATGTTCTTTGCCTTTACAACCATATTGGGTTGGAATTATTATGGCGAGAGATGTACAGAATATATTTTCGGTGTAAAAGGTATTAAACCTTTCCGTTATATCTATATTCTATTAGTAGCAGTAGGTGCTTTTTTGAAATTAGATTTGATTTGGATTTTAGCAGATATTGTGAATGGATTAATGGCAATTCCAAATTTGATCGGTTTGATTGGGCTAAGTGGTGTCATTGTGGCAGAAACAAAAGCATATTTTGCTCAACTAGAAAAGGAAAAAACCAAATCTGTTGCAAATGGAAAAAATGTTGCTTAAATATAAAAGGACTGTGTACATGAGTATACAGTCCTTTCCCATATAGGATCATGTATAAGAAGGGAGATTTCAACACCAAACCCCTGTTGCCATGGGTTCACATAATTTTGTATCTTTTTACTCTTATAAGAAATTCTCTTATCTTTTCATCCCATAATTTCCGATTATTTTTTTTTCTTTTGGGTATACAAGAAAAGTGTATATGGATCCTTCATTTTTCTATATACTATACAGTGTCAGGAATAATTTATTATGTTAGGGAGATGTTTATGTTTAAAAATTGTATCAGTATAGAAGACAAAGATTTACTCAATCAATACATCCACCATTATCCTTATTGTACATCAGATATTAATTTTACCAATCTTTTTATGTGGAGACATTTAAATAACCATACTTACGAGGTGATCAATGACCTACTGTGTATTGCTGGTACCTTTTATGGAAAACCTTTTTTATTTCCACCACTCAGTAAAGATAATTATGATAAAGTTCAAGTTGCAGATACCCTTGATATACTGAAGCAGCGTTTTGAAGAAGTAGGTCATCCTTTCGTCATGAAAATTCTACCTGCCCATATGGTAGGAATTCTTCATGATGCCAAGCCCCACGACCTAAAATTTCATCGTGACCGTGATAATGATGACTATGTTTACTTATCAAAGGATTTAATTGGATTGAAAGGTAGAAAATTTCATGGAAAGAAAAATCATTGGAATTATTTTATGAAACATATTCCTCATGAATACATTCCATTAACACCAGATCTTGTTGATGAATGTCTGCACTTGGCACGTCAATTACAGGAAGGGGACTACACCCCTGTTCAAGCCATGTTACTAGAAAATGAAGAAAGAGCAATCTATGAAGCTTTAACCCATATGGATGCCCTAGATATTATTGGAGCAGCCATACGCATTGATGGTAAGATAGAAGCTTTTACTTTTGGTGAAAAGCTTAATGAACAAACTTTTCTCATTCACATTGAAAAAGCTAATGCAGAAATTAGAGGTCTTTATCAAGCCATCAATCAACAGTTTTGTCAGCAAACATGTAAAAACTTTAAATATGTCAATCGTGAAGAAGATATGGGCTTTGATTATCTTAGAAAAGCCAAGAAATCTTATCGCCCTGTAAAGATGATTGAAAAATATGATGTAACGATGATATAGGAGGAGAACAATGTTTACACGCTTATTAACAGAAAAAGATCGTTCTGCAGCAAAAGCATTATGGGGATATGCCTTTGAAACCGATGAACCTTTTTATACTTGGTATTTTAAAGAGATTTTTAAACCAGAAAATGCATTGGGCATTTTTGTAGAAGATCAATTAATATGCTATTTGCAATTAAACCCCTATAAAGTACAGCTTCGAGGGCAATCCTTTGACACCTCTTATGTGGTAGGTGTTATCACAGACCCTGGCTATCGTAACAAAGGACTTATGCGAATTTTACTTCCAAAAGCTCTTGAAGAGATGAAGCAGCGAAATCACTTTGTTTCTATTTTGATGCCCTTTGACACCTCCTTTTATAGACCCTACGGCTGGGAATTATGTTACAGCCAGCGAAGCTATGAAGTTCCCTTATCAACCCTTCATTCTCTTAGCCAAAGAGAAGGGTTTTGGGAGCGCATTTATCCCGGCATGAATGTTGACGATCTCCATCATGTATATCAACATTTTTTAAAACAGCAACATGGCTATATTGAGAGAAGCCATAAAGGCTGGGATGCAATCCTAAAGGATTTAATGTATTATGGAGGCTACGCCTATTTATTAAGAGATCATGAATCTCAGCCTGTAGGCTACATTCTTTATTTCTTAAAGGATGGTAAATTTACGGTTAGAGAAGTGGCTTATACAAACCATTGGGCACAAAAATCCATCTTTGGTTTTATGTACAGCCATAAGTCTCAGGCAACCACTGCAGTATGGCCTGCCCCTTTAACCGATAAGACGTATCTTTTATTAAGGGATACGATCAAGCCAAAACCTACAAACACCATTAGCGTTTATCCCTTTATGTGCAGTAGAATTGTAGATATGAAAGAAACCCTAACCCATTGTCGTTTTGAGGAAAATCTTGATACTTCCTTCACCATAAAAATTGAAGATATCTATGCACCATGGAATGAGGGTGCTTTTCGAATCGATATCCAAGATGGCAGGGCTTCTATTCTTTCCTTAGATACAGATGAAACGGATCTCTCATGTGATATCAATACCTTGGCACAATTAATTTTTGGCGCCTTTAGTGTAGAGGAAAGCATGGCATTAGATAAGCTAACGGTTCATGAACCCTCTATTGTAGAACAGGTCTCTAAAGTCTTTACACCGAAAAACAATTTTATTAATGAATTCTTTTAATAAAAAATCGAAGGACTTTTACTTCCTCATAGAAGTCCTTCGATTTTTCTATTCCTATCTTTTTATCCTTTTTAAGCTGTTTTTTCCGATGAGAATGATCAATAAAATCAATACCGACACTAAAACAATCGTCCCTCCAGAAGCAAGTTCAAAATAATAAGAAACAAAGATTCCCAGTACCACTGCAACCTCAGCAAATAGCACAGACAGTATTGTCGCCTGCTTAAAGCTTTTGGCAATTTGCAGGCTGGCCGCAACAGGAATTACCATTAGAGAGGATACCAGTAATATCCCTACAATCCGCATGGATAATGTGATGGTTGCAGCAATTAAAATAATAAAAAATAGATTAATCCATTTTACAGGAATTCCTGCCAATTCTGCAGCTTCCTCATCAAAGGCTATGTAAAATAATTCTTTATAAAGCAGCTTAATGGCGAAGATAATCAATATCCCTAGGCCTATAATCAGCCATAAATCTTCCTTCAAAACCGTTGTAATGCTTCCAAATAAATACCCCATCAAATCAATATTTATGTTTTTAGCAATGCTAATCAACACGACAGCAATACCAATTCCTGCAGATAAAATAATGGCAATTGCTAACTCCGCATATTGTGTATAGCTTTTTCGGAGTTTTTCTATGGAAAGCGCGGCAACAATGGAAAATAATAAAGCCATTCCTAAGGGGTAGATATCTGCCAATATCCCTGCTGCTACACCGGATAATGCAACATGTGCCAAACTATCACCAATAAGAGACATTCTTCTTAATACAATAAAAATACCCATTAGTGGACATAAAATACCAACAATCACGCCTGCTACAACTGCACGCTGCATAAAACCATATTGTAATATCTCTAACATCTTTTATACTCCTTTGTGATACAAAATGAGAAAACTCATTTTGTGTTAATCGTTAGAAGTTAGTCGTTAGTGGTAGCTAGGATGTATCTTTTGTATTAAAAGACTATAAAACGACTAACTTTTTCTATTTATCCGATGGCTAACAACTCTAAAACTCCCGCTTATCTAAGCGGGAGATAAGAGTTGTACAGCCCCTGGATAGGTTTACCCTAAAGGGCATCTACGCAACTACAATTCAGGTGGAGTGAAAACTCCATCTGAATTAAGTTTCACTTTATGATGGTGTATTAATAGTTTCATCTTTTCACCATAAAATTCAGATAATATCTCATGAAAAGGTATCTTACTAGATGGATGATGAGTTACAAGTCTTTTATCCCCCATACAAGCTACGCGATTGACATTTTCAGTAACAGCACCTATATCATGAGAGATCATGACAATGGTAATGTCCATTTCTTGATTAAGTTTTTTCATAAGTTGATAAAATTGTTCCTGTGATTTTGCATCAATACCTACGGTAGGTTCATCTAAAAAAATAATTTTGGGTGAACTCACCAAGGTTCTAGCAATAAATACCTTTTGTTGCTGTCCCCCAGATAAATTTCCTATTAATCTGTTCTTAAAATTTTCCATCCCCACAATAGACAGAACTCGCTCAACCTTTTCCAAATGTTTTTTGCCAATAGGTCGAAACAATCCAATTTCAGAAAATAAATTAGCAGTAATCACCTCTTCCACTGTAGCTGGGAAGCTTGTATTGAAAGATGTAGCTTTTTGCGCTACATACCCAATTTTACCCCATTCCTTAAAATCTTTAATGTTTTGATGAAATAGTTTAATACTACCTTTCTCAGGAGTTAAAATCCCCAACATCAGCTTAATGAGGGTACTTTTTGCAGCTCCATTCGGCCCTACAATACCTAAATAGTCTTTCTCATAAATATCTAATTGTATATCTTGTAATACCAACTTTTCATCATATCCGAAGGATACACCCTTTAGTTCCACTACTTTATCCATTATTTATTCTCCTAATGCTTTTATTAAGGTTGATAAATTTTCTTCCATCACAGATATATAATTTTTTCCTGCTTTTATTTCCTCTTCGGTCAGTCCACCAATGGGATTTAATACCTCCGTTCGTGCTCCTGTTTCTTTTGCCAATACTTGTGCCAATCTCGGGCTTGTTAAGGTCTCAAAAAATATATATTTCAATTGATGGTTTTTCACAAAATCACTAATTTCTGCCATCTTTACTGCACTTGGCTCTTGCTGTGGCGATAATCCGGTAATGGCAATTTGCTCTAGATCATATCTTTTTGCCATATAGCCAAAGGCCGCATGAGCAACGACCACTTCTCTTCTCTTGATGTTCCTTAATCGCTCTTGAAAATTTTTATCTAGTTTTTTTAGTTCATCCGCAAAGACTTCAAAATTTGTTTCATAAAATTTCTGATTGGATTCATCTGCTTTTATCAATGCATTTTTAATGGTTTCAGCCTGTTTGATGGCATTTAGCGGATCTAGCCATACATGGGGATCATATGCCCCATAATGATCTTCTTTGTCATGACTTTCTTCGTGTGTATGTTCTTGTAATGTTAATAAATCAATTCCTTGAGAAGCTTCTACTACAATTAATTTTTCATTTTGTATAGCGCCCAATAGTTTATCCACCCACGGTTCCATATTCACACCATTGTAAATAAAAACATCTGCCTTTTCCAATTCTGCCATTAGTTTCGCCGTAGGTTCCCAATCATGGGGTTCAGCACCTGGAGGAATCATCTTTCTTAGATCAATCTTGTCTTTTCCTATTTGGTATGTAAAATCATACATAGGGTAAATAGTAGTATATACCACTGGCTTATATACTTGTTTGTCTTGCGGTTTCTGATGAGTCTGAATGGTACAGCCTGTGATCCATAGGATACTGCATATCATTAGAATACTCAAAAACCCCCATATTCTTCTTTGCATAAAACGCCTCCTTTTCTAGGTATTGATCGCATCTAGATAGTCAAAATATAACATAATATATATCTAAATGCAACTAACTTGCATTTTCAAATAGGTAAAAGATCTACCTTATTTATAACCATTTTTAAGTATAACCTAACAAAAGATCTGATAAACAATATTCCCACCTTTCCTGGATCACTTCTATTGGAAAATTTCGTCACCCTGTTGACACATAAAATAAATCGTGTTATGCTATACTCATCAAAATTGCATATTCTATAATCTTCAGGGCAGGGTGCAATTCCCGACCGGCGGTATAGCCCGCGAGCCATAATATGGCTGACTTGGTGTAATTCCAAGGCCGACAGTAAAGTCTGGATGAAAGAAGATCAATATATACAGATTGATTGTATATTTTTTATGTTATAAATTTCATGTATTGATAACATAGAATAAGCAAGCCTTGAAAATACTATTTTCAGGGCTTTATTTTATGCAACGATTTTTTCACAATAGATATATCTCCAGTTAGGATAAAAATCATCCCCTGCCCAACACGATAAATAAACGAGGTGATGCAATGGAACATAAATACATGAAGCGCGCCTTAACCCTTGCTCAAAAAGGTATCGGCTATACCCGGCCAAATCCTTTAGTGGGTGCACTCATTGTAAAAGATGACAAAGTCATTGGAGAGGGATATCATGAATATTACGGAGGGCCCCATGCGGAAATCAATGCTTTCCACAATGCCACAGAAGATGTGACGGGTTCCACAATGTATGTTACTTTAGAACCCTGCTCCCATTATGGCAAAACGCCACCCTGTGTTGAAGCTATCATTAAAAAAAATATCAAAAAAGTCGTTGTTGCCATGGAGGACCCCAATCCTTTGGTAGCTGGTAAAGGCATACAGCATCTGAGAAATCATGGTATAGAAGTAGTAACAGGTATATTGCAAAGAGAGGCACAAAAGTTAAATGAAATCTTTATCAAGTTTATCACTACCCACCTTCCCTTTTGCACTTTAAAAACAGCCATGACCTTAGATGGAAAAATTGCTACTTCTTCAGGAGATTCTAAGTGGATTACTAATGAAGCTTCGAGAAAATTTGTGCATCAGATACGCCACCAAGTTTCTGCCATCATGGTAGGCATTGGCACAGTATTGGCAGATGACCCACTACTCACCACTAGGCTAAAAGGTGTAAAGGGCAAGAATCCCATTCGAATTATTGTAGATAGTCAGGGGAGAATTCCTCTTGAAGCTCAAGTACTTCAAACCATAGACCAAGCACAAACCATTGTCGCCACT
Organism: Clostridiaceae bacterium 35-E11; assembly: GCA_038396625.1. Classification (GTDB taxonomy): domain Bacteria; phylum Bacillota; class Clostridia; order Peptostreptococcales; family Thermotaleaceae. Next base: position 417,553 of record CP121688.1, on the reverse strand, counting down.
ACAGCGCTGGCAGATTCTGAAAAATTAAAAGCCATTGAAGATAGGGGTGCACATCTATTGATCACACCTACTAAAAATGATCAAGTTGATTTATCTTACTTAATGAAATCACTTGGGGAAAGAAAAATAGATAGTGTTCTTTTAGAAGGCGGTAGTACCCTCAATTATTCCGCTTTACAAGAAGGAATCATTGATAAAGTTTTGAGTTTTATCGCTCCTAAAATCATCGGTGGGAATCAAGCGAAAACCCCCGTGGGTGGTATAGGAAAAGCATCTATGGCGGAGGCCATTTTATTAAATTCTATGGAAATCCTACGATTTGGGAATGATATGATGATAGAGGCTTATGTGAGAAAGGAGGATTGATCTTTTGTTTACAGGACTTGTAGAGGAAATTGGTGTTGTAACATCTGTGCTAAAGGGAACAAAGTCAGCCAAGATTGTGATCAAGGCACAAAAAGTACTAGATCAAGTACAATTAGGCGATAGTATTGCCACTAATGGTGTTTGTCTTACAGTCACTGATTTTACTTCTCATACTTTTGCCGTAGATGTGATGGCCGAAACTATGAACAAAACCAATCTAAAAGATTTGGTATCAGGCAGTAAAGTCAATCTTGAAAGAGCCTTAAGGGTAGGGAATCGTTTGGGTGGTCATTTGGTAAGCGGTCATATTGACGGTCTTGGCATTATTAAGGATTTTGAAAAAGAAGATAATGCCATCTGGGTTTCTATTGGTACTTCTCCTGACATTTTGAAGTATATCATTTACAAAGGCTCTATCGCCATTGATGGCATCAGCTTAACCGTTGCTTATGTGGATACGCAAGTTTTCAAAGTTTCGGTGATTCCCCATACCAAAGAGGTTACCACTCTCTTATCCAAAGCCACGGGGGATGCGGTCAATCTTGAATGCGATATGATCGGCAAGTATATTGAAAAATTTCTACTATGGAAGGAACCTCCTTCTCCTAAAAAACCTATGGATATGGATTTTCTAAAGGATCATGGGTTTGTGTAGAATACTCACACTTATTTTATCAATTTAACTTTATTACACGAAAATAACCCTTTATTGTATTATCTTTAGAAGTTAACTTACACATTTAAATAACGCGAGGTGATGGATTCATGTATAAATTTAACACGATTGAAGAAGCAATTGAGGACATCAAGGCTGGTAAAATTGTTGTTGTTGTAGATGATGAGGACAGAGAAAATGAAGGAGATTTGTTGATGGCTGCTGAAAAGGTTACGCCAGAAGCCATTAATTTCATGGCAAAATATGGCCGCGGATTAATCTGTATGCCTATTACAGGAGAGCGATTAAGAGAATTGGATATGCCGCAAATGGTTGCCCATAATACAGACAATCATCAAACCGCCTTCACCATATCTATTGACGCCATGGATACTACCACAGGAATTTCTGCCCATGAGCGGGCCCATACCATCCAAAAGGTTCTTCATCCCCATACAAAAGCAACAGATTTTAAGAAACCAGGACATATCTTTCCCTTAGAGGCAAGAGAAGGTGGAGTACTGAAAAGATCTGGCCATACAGAAGCTGCCGTGGATTTGGCAAAATTGGCTGGTCTATATCCTGCAGGCGTCATCTGTGAAATCATGCATGAAGATGGTACCATGGCCCGTGTTCCCCAATTAATGGCGTATGTGAAACAGCATGATTTAAAAATCATTACCATCGCAGATTTAATTCAATACCGACGAAAAACGGAGATTTTCGTTGAAAAAGCTGCGCAAGCCCATATGCCCACAAAATATGGTGATTTTGAAATTATCGGTTATCAAAACAAACTAAGTGGTGAGCATCATCTTGCATTAGTGAAGGGAAACATCACCGACGGAGCACCTGTTCTTGTTCGAGTACATTCAGAATGTCTTACGGGTGATGCCTTTGGTTCTATGCGATGTGATTGTGGTGAGCAATATGCTGCTGCCATGAAACGTATTAACGAAGAAGGTAGAGGCGTATTATTGTACATGCGTCAAGAAGGTCGTGGGATTGGTCTTATCAATAAGCTAAAAGCGTATGAGTTACAGGATCAAGGGCTTGACACAGTTGAAGCAAACTTAGCATTGGGCTTTCCTGAGGATATGCGGGATTATGGCATTGGTGCACAAATTTTATCTGATTTGGGAATTAAAAAAATAAAACTCATGACTAATAATCCAAAAAAATTATCTGGACTTTCTGGTTATGGACTAGAAATTGTGGAAAGAGTACCCATTCAAATGAATCATAATGAAAGAAATGCATTCTACTTAAAAACAAAAAAAGAAAAAATGGGTCATATGCTCAAATTTAAGGAGGAAAAATAATATGAAAACTTATGAAGGTAAATTGATTGCACAAGGTTTAAAATTTGCAGTGATTATAGGAAGATTTAACGAATTTATTGGCGGAAAATTATTAACAGGTGCATTAGATGGGTTAAAACGCCATGGCGTAGAAGAAAAGGATATTGAAATCATTTGGGTTCCTGGGGCATTTGAAATTCCTCTAGTAGCCAAAAAATTAGCAAAATCTCAAAAATATGATGGCGTTATTTGTCTTGGAGCCGTTATTCGAGGCGCTACTCCTCATTTTGATTATGTTTCTAGCGAGGTAAGCAAAGGGATTGCCAGTGTCTCTTTAGAAACAGAGCTACCTGTGATCTTTGGGGTGCTTACAACGGATACCATCGAACAGGCTATTGAAAGAGCTGGTACAAAAGCGGGTAACAAAGGTTACGAGGCTGCTGTAACTGCTATTGAAATGGCAAATCTGTTAAATAGTTTTTAATTATTGCCTGCGTTAAGTATATTTCTATGATTTTGTTTTAAAATAATAGATAGTCATAACTCCACGATAAAAGGAGGCTGCTATCTTGCCTGAGAAATCAAAAAAATCTATACAAAGAGCATTTTCACCAGTTTTTCACCCTATCCGGTTTCTGGCTCGAAAAATGATTCGCCGTGCAATGAATTTATCTATAGAAGTATTGATGACAGATAAATACGATGAAAATCTTTGGGAGGTTCTAGCTGCTTCCTTAAAGGTGGGTCTCACCAATACCTTAGAAAATGAACTGCGTGCTGCAGGAGGCACAGCCATTGACAGACCCTTAGGCTCTTCTAGGAAATTTCCTAGTTTAGATGATCTGATGTTTAATATTGCACAGCTCCATGTGATGCCCCTAGATTTTGAAGATCTGGTAGATATAAAGGTTACCATAGGCAAAAAAGCAAAGCACCCCTTTACCATTGAGCTTCCTATGCTCATCGCTCCTATGGCCTATGGGACCGCACTCTCTAAAAAAGTGAAAATTGCTTTTGCTGAAGCTGCTGCACAAGTAGGTACAGCTACTACTTCAGGTGAAGGACCTATGCTTAAGGAAGAAAGAGAGGCTGCAAAATATTATATTATGCAATACAATCGAGGGGATTGGTCAAAATCTGAAGAAATACTTCAAAAAAGTGATGCCATTGAAATACAATTTGGTCAAGGGGCCATTGCAGGCATGGGTAGCAGAACAAAGGCGCAAAATATTACACAAGAGATGTACCAAGCATATCATTATCCCCTAGGTCACGATATTGTAGCCCATTCCAGACAACCAGAAGTACACCATCCAAGGGATGTTGAAAAGTTGGTGAAGAAATTAAGAGAAATCACAGGTGGCAAACCCATCGGGGCAAAAATTGGGGCAGGAAAATACTTAGAAGCAGATCTAGATATTCTTTGCCATAGCGGTGTGGATTTTATTACAGTGGACAGTTGTGAAGCAGGGACAAAGGGTTCTGTACCTATTTTTCAGGATGACTTTGGGGTACCTGCTCCCTTTGCCATATCCCGTTCTGCTGAATGGCTGTACAAAAACCATTTTCAGAAAGATGTGACCCTGTTGGCCTCTGGAAAAATTAGAACCCCGGGAGATGTATTAAAAGCTTGTGCCTTGGGAGCCGATGCTTGTTATATTGGAACAGTCGCTTTATTTGCTGTAGCCCATACCCAAGCTTTAAAAACGTTGCCTTACGAACCTGTTACCCAATTGGTGTGGCGTGGTGGAGAGTTTGAAGATGAATTTGATGTAAAAACAGGTGCCACTTCCCTTGGAAATTATCTCAAAGCTTCTAAGGAAGAATTAGAAAAAGGAATTCGTGCCCTAGGGAAAAAATCCTTAAAGGATGTGGATCGAAGTGATCTTTTTGCCCTTAGTGAATTGATTTCTAAAGGCTGCCATATTCCGATGGCCTATGAACCCTATCTATATCATGATAAATACCATCGACATATTCTGGTAGGGAAAAAAAGTTGTTCTACCAGCACCAAAGTAGATGCTCCACCAAAAGGATAAGGGAATGAAAAAATTCATTCCCTTATCCTTTTGATCTTTTCTTTACTTTTCTAAAAAATTTATCACACATCCCGCTAAAAATTTGGTGCCGATTTCTAAAGCCTCTTCATCAATGGTGAATTTTTCATGATGAATGGGATATGCCTTTGATAAATCTTGGCCTGCTGCACCTATGATGGCATACAAACCAGGTACTTTCATTGTATATTCTGCAAAATCATCTGAACTCATGGCCCTCGGTAGTTCTACGATATTGTCTACACCCACAATCTCTGCTGCCGCTTTTGTGGCAATACGAAAACAATTTTCATCATTATACAAGGGAGAGATATTCTTGTGGTATTCTAAAGTGGCTGTTGCCCTAAAGGTTTTGGCTGTATTTTCTGCGATTCGTTTAATTTTTTCTGGTAATTGATCTCGCAAACTTGGATTAAAGCATCTACAAGTTCCTGTTAAAATAGCCTTACTTGCTATAATATTAAAGCGGTCTCCTGATTGCATGGTACCCATGCTCACTACAGCAGGCTCTAATGGACTGATTTCTCGACTCACCAATGTTTGTAGATTTGTAATAATAGCCGCACCTACTACCACTGTATCCACCCCTTCATGGGGTGCTGAACCATGGCCGCCTTTTCCTTCTACACGAATGGTAAAATCATCACAAGAAGCAAACCTCGTTCCTTCTCCTAAACCAATTTCTCCTGTACACAAATTGTTCATCAAGTGCAAACCAAATATGGCATCTACACCTTCCAATGCACCTTTTTCGATCATGACCGGTGCCCCTACAAATTCATCTTCTTCCGCTGGTTGAAACAATAATTTCACCGTACCTTCTAAATCATCCTTTTGGGTGCTAAGTGCCTTTGCAACCCCTAGTAAAATTGCAATATGTCCATCATGACCACAAGCATGCATCACACCCTTGTGCTTTGATTGGAAAGGTAAGTCTGTTTTCTCTTCTATCGATAATGCATCAATGTCTGCTCTCAAACAAACTACTTTTCCTTTTTTCTTTCCTTCTATTGTTCCTAATATGCCTAATTCACCAAGAGAAACATAGGAAATATTCATTGCGTCTAATTCTTCCTTAATTCTTTTTACCGTTCGAAATTCTTTCCAACTTACTTCAGGATACATATGAAATTCTCTTCTTAAATCAATAACATATTGCTTATTTTCTTCAATGATTTTGTTCAACACCATGATGTCACCTCATATTGTAAATAATTTTGATCTATTACTATCCCCATTCCTATTTAAAAGGGACCATATCCAATTAAAACAGATGTTGCTACTAAAGCAGACGCGACCACACACCATATCATAAATAAAGGTAATAGCCATTTCGCCCACTTATTCCATGAAATACCACTCATTGCAATGGCTGCCATAAAATATCCGGAAGTCGGTGTTAACACATTTGAAAAAGCATCGCCAAACTGATAAGCCAATACAGCTGTTTGACGGCTAACCCCTATTACATCAGCCATCGGCGCCATAATCGGAATCGATACAGCTGCTTGACCAGATCCTGAAGGGATAATGACATTTAAGAAGCTTTGTACAATAAACATACCGATGGCACTAATAGCAGGGGGCAATCCTTTTAATCCATTGGCTGCACTATATATAATGCTGTCCATGATGTTTCCTTGCGTCATAACTACCATAATCGCCCTAGCAAATCCAACGATTAAGCAGGCATATACCAAATCTTTTGCCCCGTTCACAAATTCATCTGCGATATCACCAATTTTCAATCCTCCTACAACTCCTGAAACAATCCCAATAATTAAGAATATGGCCCCTAGTTCTGTAATATAGAATCCTAATTCTAATACACCGTAGGCAATGAAAGCAACACCCAATGCCAATGTTAACAAAACAAGTTTATGCTTATTGCTAAATTCAGGAAATTCTCCTTTTGCATATTGTTCTCTTCTTTTCTTATCTTCTTCATACATAGGGCTTAATTCTGGATTTTTTTGAATCTTGCTTGCATATCGATATACATAGGCAATGGTAACCGTTGTAATAATGACATAAGCAACAACTCTAAATTCTAACCCTGAAAATAAAGGTAATCCAGCAATCCCTTGGGCGAGTCCCACGGTAAATGGATTCAATACCGCTCCTGCAAATCCTGCTCCAGCACCTAATAATAAAATGGCTGTTCCTGTAATAGAGTCAAAACCTAGGGCTAAACATAAAGAAACGATCAAGGGCATAAATGCCAAGGTTTCCTCTGCAACACCAAGAATCGCTCCACCAATTGAAAATACAAACATGATCACAGGTACAACCAATCTCTCTTTTCCTGCCATCTTTTTTACAACGGAACCGATTCCTGACTCTACTGCACCGGTAGCTTGTAAAATTCGAAAAGCACCACCGATAATTAATAAGAAGAAGATAATATACCCGGCTTCTTCCATTCCCGTTGGTATAGATTTAAAAATATCAAATAAAGATACGGGATTTCTATCTAATGGATGATAACTATCTGGTACAACTACTGTTCTGCCGGTATTCGGATCTTCCACTCTATCAAATCCGCCTACTGGCAATACATAAGTTAACGCTGCAACAACAAATATAAATATACATAATAATACCAAGGTATTTGGTGCCTTTATACTTTTCATGGTCTTTTTTGTTTTTCCTTTTTCCACGATTTGTCTACCTCCATATAAGTTTTTTTGTTTTGTTGGAATCATTGATTTGTGGAAATGTTTTCCCATACCATACATGTAGCCTATTCCTACTTTTCTTTTTTCATTGCATCTCTCCTTTACAGAAAATTTTATGCTCTTTATAGGATACCCTTATGAAATAGCTTGTACATAAAGTATATAAAAATCGCTGTCACGAAATTGTCAATTATCAATATTCCAAAAATTTTTTTAAAGAATTTATATTTCTATAAAATTTCAGTTGTAAGTCAATTCACTCATGCTGTAAATTTGTTATAATAAAATATATTCTTTAATATTTTCACTTTAACTATAGATGCATATATTAAAACTCAAAGGTGTGATTTTTCAAATGACCATTACAGTAAAGTTATTTGATCTTCCCTCCGTCGTTGTAGGGAAGGAACCCATCAAATTTTCTCTAAAAAAAGTAGAAGCCCTGTTTTATTATTTGGCTGTGAAAAAAGAATGCTCTAAAGAAGAAATTGCTACACTTTTATGGGAAAATACCAATACTAAAAATGCAAACCGGAACCTAAGAAATGTCATTTATGAATTAAGAAAAACTTTTGATCGTAATGACATCCTTTTATCAAATGCTTCCTCTTTATGCTTAAATCCAGATCTAAAAATGTGGATTGACGTGGATGACTTTATACAGGATCATGAAAATAGTATAGACTTATATACCAATGAATTCCTTAAAGGCTTTTTTCTAAAGCAAGCTTTTGAATTTGAAAATTGGATTGCTGCTGAAAGATTAAAATATAAAGAATTATGGATTCATAAACTCTATCGACGCATCGAAAAAAATCAAAGAAACAATGATTATACCCTCATAGAAAAGGATTGTAAAGCAGTCATTGCCAATGACCCCTTGGACGAGAAAGCTTATCGCATTTTGATGCAAGCCTATGCCCATGTAGGTGCTTACAGCAAGGCTATGGCATTATATCATCAGCTAGTAGATTTATTACATGAAGAGTTGGGCACCACACCTGATCCTAAAACCAAATCTCTTCTTTATGAGATATTGCCTAAAAATCAGCCTACACAAGGACATGCTATAGACAAGGAAAATAAAATCTTTTTTGGGAGAAAAAAAGAATTATTGGCATTGCAAAATCATTATCGTCTTTTTTCTAAGGGATGTACCAGGGAACCGATCCTCATTTATGGGGAAGCCGGGGTAGGAAAAAGTCAACTTTGCCAAGAATTTTTTCGTGACTTACAAAATGAAGATATTTATATTTTAAAAACCTATTGCTATCAAGAGGAAGAATCCTTTTATTTAAAACCTTGGAATTCTATTGCCTCTACCTTGATTACTTTGGCAAAAGAAGGACATATTCATATCAGCAATACTTCACGGAACGCCCTGTCCTATCTATTTTCTGAGTTTATTGGAACAACCTCTATCCGTGAAGAAAATCAGTTTATAGAAATAGAGAAAATAGAATATGAAAATGCTGAAAAAGAATTGGTGCGCCTACTGCTACAGTTAACCCTTTCTAAGAAAATTGTCTTTGTCTTTGAAGACCTCCATTGGATTGATAGTGAAAGTTTAAAGATTTTATTGCATCTTTTCAAAGAAGTAGAAAATATCTTTTTTATTGCAACCTGTAGGAATATTTATGATCAGAAAATTGATAGGCTTATGACCCTTATGAGTCCATCCATCTCTTTTAAAAAAATGGAACTTTCTTGTTTTACCAAAGATGAAACCATCGCTTTTGCCAATGAAGTTTTAAAGGGATATGCCTTGACATCTCTTAACTATGATGCGATCTATCAAGAATCGGAAGGAAATCCTTTTTTCTTGGATCAAATCTTTACAAATATCATAGAAAGCAATGGAGAAACTATACAGTTGTCAAAAATCCAAAACATCATTAAAAGCCGATTCTTAAGCATCTCTGAAGAAGGTCAGAAACTGCTTGATATTATCTCGATCTTTTATGATGAAGTATCCTTTGATGTTTTAATGGAAATTACTAAAAAAAATAAACTGGATTTGTTGTACCTCATCGAAGAACTTTATCATCAATATTTAATTACACAACGAGCAGAGTATGGTCAATTGTTTATTAAAATTACCCATAATAAGCTTAGAGAGTTTTTGTATCATGAGCAACCTTTATGGAAAAGAAAGTTTTTGCATAAAACCATCGGCCTTTTGTTGGAAGAAAGATATAAAAATCAATTGTATAGCCCTATTATTTATTCTAAACTGATCTATCATTTTCAAAATTCAGAGGACACCCTTTTGGGTCTGAAGTATATCATGCTTTATTTAAAATACCTTTTAGATATAAAACTTGAATTCTATTATGAAGATCCTTATGCTTCTTCTTATCGATCCTTTAATTCTTATTTATTAAGAAAAGATGTGGCAAATTATTTTTCTCAAATTAAAGAAATGCTGCATACCATTAAAACAATGCCTGATGTTTCTGAAGAAGCAAAAAAACTAGAAATTATGTATTTGTATATCTGCGGGCGATATTATGTTTTAAAGGGAGAATATTCCAAAGGTATTAAAAATATTGAGTATATGCTGGAAAAATCTATTCAGGAAAGTAATTTTGAATATATTATTAAGGGATATAAGGTAATGGTTTTCCATGGTATTCAAACAGATGATCGTTGCATTGTTGAAACCTATACTCGTAAAAGTTTAGCACTCCTAGAAGCATATGATTTTCCAATAGAAAAAGCTTTGTTTATACGCTATCAGGGATTATATCAAATGATGAATGGGGATTATGAAGCATCTAAAAAATCGTTGCTTCTTTCTACAGAATACTTTCAAATGCTTTGTTCTAAAGATCATACCAACTACATTGGACTGGCAATGAATTTTTATTATTTAGGCGAATTGGAACGGAAAATTCTTCATTTCACCCAAGCCATCACCTACTTTGACAAAGCTACAAATATCTGCCAGAAAAATCATTTGGGAAAAGGACTAGCCCGCTTTAAAACCAAAGCTGGACAATCTGCCTTTGATGAGGGAAATCATGATTTGGCAAAAAAATATTTTGAGGAAAGTCTATTGATTTATAATCAATCGGGTATGTATTGGGCAAGATCTATTGCCGAAGGGTATTTGGCACTGATCTATATTCAACAGCGTCAGTACACCAAAGCATTTCGAAGTTTAAAACGTGCCGATCGCTTTTCTAAGAAAATAAAAAATCCTTATGAAGAAGGAATTCTTTACAGAATCAAAGCAGAAATTCGACTCAAAATGGAAACAGATAAAAACTTAAATAAAATTTTTTCTACGTATCTCCATCAATCCTTTGATGATTATTATCATGAAGGCATTCGATTATTCAGCCTCTTGCATCATTGTTATGAACAAAGACTTCTAGAAAATCTAAAAAACAACTATAGCAATCGTTTTCTATCATAAAATATCAAACATTATCACAGCGATGAACATTTAGTCTTTAAAGCAAAAGCGTACATTTTCATGTACGCTTTTGCTTTAAAGATAATCTTTCTTACTTCATAATCCTATCAATGGTTTTTAAAATTTCATCGACTACTTCTTCATCTCCAGATTGAATTCGATCCACAATGCAAGTGCGCATATGACTCTCTAGTAATAGTTTGCTTACACCCTTTAAGGCTGATTGTACTGCGGCAATCTGAATCAAGATATCATTACAGTATACATCCTTCCCAATCATTCCCTTGATTCCTCTTACCTGTCCTTCAATTCGATTTAATCTTGTAATCAATGCATTTGTAACCTTCTCCGATCGATGGGTAATTCTATTTCCATCCCCATCGATCCCACAGCAAGGATGGGTTTCTTGGGTGTTCACATGATCATTATCCATACTTTTTCCTCCCTCGAAAAAAGTCTTAGGGAAGGCTATCCCTCACCTAAGACCTGTTCTCATTAATCCTTGTATTTCTAAATTCCCTTTACTTCTAAGACTTCATATCCTGCCTCTTCCACGGCTTCTTTTAACACTGTATTGTCCACTTCTTGGCTTAATTCTATCACAGCATTTTTTCCTTGTAAATCTACCGTTACATTGGTTACTTCCTTTAATTCTTCTAATGCAGTTTTTACATGGTTTACACAATGTCCACAACTCATTCCTTCAATGATCATTAATTTTTTCATTACACATCTCCTCCTTAATTTTTATCATGAAAATATTTTTTATTTATATGGCTTAAATCTCTTTAATCTAAGGGCATTGGTTAAAACAGATACAGAACTTAGGGACATGGCAGCGGCGGCAAACATAGGATTTAATTTTGGGCCCCCAAAGGCATAAAATAATCCTGCTGCCAAGGGAATTCCTGCGGTGTTGTAAGCAAATGCCCAGAATAAATTTTGTTTAATATTTCGGATGGTACTTTTACTTAACTGAATCGCTGTAGGCACATCCATCAAATCACTACGCATGAGCACAATATCTGCCGATTCCATGGCTACATCTGTCCCAGATCCAATGGCAATACCAATATCTGCTTGTGCCAATGCTGGTGCATCATTGATGCCATCTCCTACCATGGCTACTTTTCTACCCTCTGCTTGAATTTTTTTCACTTCATTGGCTTTATCTTGAGGAAGCACTTCTGCCAGTACTCTGTCTATCCCTACCTGCTTTGCAATAGCTTCTGCCGTTCTTTTATTGTCTCCTGTGATCATCGCCACTTCAATACCCATATCGTGCAGCTTTTGAATCGCTTTCGCACTGCTTTCCTTAACAACGTCAGCTACAGCAATGATTCCTGCCAGTTTTTGATCCATAGCTATATACATCGGTGTTTTTCCTTCCGTCGCCAGCTTGTCTGATGCTGTTTCTAATAACGTTAAGTCAACAGCTCTATCTGTCATAAGTTTTCGATTGCCTAATAGCACCGTCTTGCCATCCCATACTACTTCAATACCATGACCTGGAATAGCTTGAAAATCACTGACCTTTATTATTTCAAGATTTTTTTCTTCTGCCCCTCTTACAATGGCTTCTCCTAGGGGATGCTCTGATCCTTTTTCTGCCGAAGCTGCAATTTGCAGCAATTGTACCTGATCTATTATGTTCGTGGTTACAATATCTGTCACTTCTGGTCTGCCCTCTGTAATGGTTCCTGTTTTATCAAATACAATGGTTTGAATTTTATGGGCACTTTCTAAAGCTTCTCCACCTTTAATTAAAACACCGTATTCAGCACCCTTGCCTGTACCCACCATAATTGCCGTTGGTGTAGCTAAACCTAATGCACAGGGACAGGCAATCACCATGACCGCAATAAATATGGTTAAAGCAAATACTGTGTCCTCACCACCTATATACCAAGCCAACGCCGATAATGTAGCAATTACAAAAACTACAGGTACAAAATATGCAGAGACCACATCTGCTAGTTTTGCAATAGGCGCTTTAGAGCCTTGTGCATCTTCTACAAGCTTAATAATTTGTGCTAAAGCCGTATCACTGCCTACTTTTGTTGCTTGAAACTGAATGGAGCCATGTTTATTGATGCTTCCACCTACTACTTTATCTCCGGCTCTTTTCTCCACAGGAATACTTTCTCCTGTGAGCATAGATTCATCAATGGCTGTATGACCATTTACTACTTCTCCATCTACAGGAATCTTTGCTCCTGGTTTTACCACAATCACATCTCCAACTTCCACTTCTTCTATAGGAACTTCCATCTCTTTACCTTCTTGGATTACAATAGCTGTTTTGGGTGCTAGACCCATTAGCTTTTTAATGGCTTCCGATGTTTTTCCTTTGCTTACAGATTCCAAGTATTTCCCTAATAGGATTAGTGTGATAATCACACCCGCTGACTCAAAATAAAGGTCATGGGCATACATCACATCACCTATCCCGATCCTATAGGTTGCATACAGTCCGTAAATAATTGCTGCACCTGTTCCCATAGCTACCAAAGAGTCCATATTGGGACTTTTTCGTATAATGGCAGCAAATCCTACTGTATAAAACCGATAACCTGCAAAGATCACAGGAATCGATAATACCACTTGAAGCAGTGCAAAAAATAGCGGATTGTGCATAGGATCTATCCCTCTTGGTACAGGCAGTCCCACCATGGGACCCATGGCAACATAAAGCAATGGGATTGTAAAGATTGTGGATAAAATAAATTTCTTTTTGAGGTTTTGGATTTCTTTTTCTTTTCTTGCTTGATCTTCATCGACTACATGGGCTTTCTCTACTTCTAAAGGTGTATACCCTGCTTTTTTGATTGCTGCCTTTATTTCCGAAATTCTCACCTGATTTGCATCATAAATAATAGTTGCCTTATTTGTAGCAATATTTACATTTACAGATTGGATTCCCTCTAGTTTGTTGATAGCACGATCAACACTCTTGACACAAGAAGCTCAGGTCATGCCTTCTATCGGGATGGTTACGTTTTTCATGTTTTCTTCCTTTTTTGCTTCGTATCCTGCTTTTTTTACAGCTGCTTTGACCTCTTCCAAATTTACCTTCTTTTCATCGTAGGTGATCGCCATTTTTTCTGTTGCAAAATTTACATTGGCGTTTTCAACCCCCTCTATCTTTTTCACGGCTCTTTCTGCAGCCTTTGCACATGCTGCACAGGTCATGCCATGAATTTGAAGTGTTTCTGATTTCATATACTATACCCCCCTACCGTATATTCTTGTTTTCATGATATCCCTTTTCTTTGCTTTTGTCAATAGGGTTTATTCATATTGTTCCCAATCTTTGTATCTAAAAACATCGAATTTCGAGATGCATACAAGATTTTATATCCTTCTGTACAAAATAAAACTACCCTCGATCTCCTCCATCAAGGGTAAAAGCATACAAAGTAAAGCTATATTGGGATAAAATACAAATCACACAAAATGTTATAATTTCTCTGCCATTTTCTCTAGCGTCTGGGTCATCGTACTTAGTTCTTCAATCGTGGTAACGATTTGGGATAAATTATTTGTTTGTTCCTTGACAATATGACTGCTTTCTTGCATATTTTCATGGATATTTGCCGTTGCATATATGACATTTTTTAATACCTCATCTATTTTCTTTAGGGATTCGCTGCTAGAGTAAGAAAGTTTTCTAATTTCCTCCGCCACTACCGCAAATCCTCTACCATATTCTCCAGCCCTTGCTGCTTCAATGGAGGCATTGAGTCCTAGTAAATTTGTTTGTTTAGAAATATTTTCTATAAACTTTAAAACTGTATCTGTATCCTTTACACTTTCATTAGCCCCTTCTGCACTTGCTAATACTTTTTGATTTGTCTCCATAACCTTTTCTGTTTTAAAGAAAAACTCGTTTATTACTGCTTCTATCTGCTGCATTGCCGCAGATAAATTTTGTGATAGATTAAGAACCTGGTTCTTTTTTTCTAAACTTTTTCCTACTAAAAAGACGCCAATAATATTCTCTACCTTGTCTTTAATAGGAATGGCAAAGGATTTAAAGGGAATTCCAAACACTTCCTTGGAGACATCTTTTATAATGATCTCTCCTGTACGTATGGCTTGTACTGCTGCACCACCTTCTCGAATAGCATCTCCTGGCTTCGTCTTTAAATCTAATGTCTTTCCATTTTTCACAAATAGGTATTTTTCTTTATCCACGAGACCAAAACATGCATCATCATCAAATAAGATAGATAAATAGGGAATTACTTTGTTAAATGAATCAAAAATTTCATATCCTTCTACTACAGACTTCATCTCATCTTCTCCCCTTCACTTATGGCTTTTCTGCACTTTCATCATCCATAATTATACATTTGTTTATTACTTTCGACATAATTAGCATTTTTCCTTTAAATAAAAAAGAAAGCTACAGCTTTTACCTGCAACTTTCTTTCTTTTATTAATCTTCCACTTCTATTGCTACGATTTTATTATTAACTACTTCTATTTCAATATCACTGCCGATTTCTTCTCTTAAGTCTTCAAAATCTTCTTCATCGTCATCAATCTCTACTTCTACATCTTCATCTACAACAAATGTTTGATCTTGGTTATTTCGTCGAATGGTTAATTGATTTGGGGACCCAAATGCTACCTTAACCAATTTTCCTTCGTAATGATCGTCTCTGTTTTCTGCAACGACTTTTACTACCTCACCATCTTCAACGGTTACCTCTACTTTCATCCCTATTTCTAAATCTGTAAATCTTTCATCGTCTCCATCAATTCTAATATCTGTATCATTGTTTATTTCGAATCTTTTTTTCGTAGTATTGTTTTTCACAGTGATTTCTTTATCATCTCTATCGATTGTATCAAGGGTTCCCTCAAAGGTCCAATCACTTACACCCACAACAGGCTTCCATCGAATCGTCGTCACTTTATTCTCTTCTAAAGTTAAATACACCATAGTGTTTTCTTTTAAATCTTCTAGTGCTTCTCGCTGATCATGAATATATACTTTTACGTCATCTGTTAGCTCATAAACTTTAAAGTTTTCATTTACTTTCACAGCAATTTCATCCTCATTGATGATCAATAATTTTGCATATACGGATTGTTCATCCTCTTCTCCTATAATGCTAATTCTCTTAACCTGATTGTTCCCATCTAATGTTACTCTGATTCTGTCTCCTATCTCAATATTTGATAAATCACGATCTACTTGGAACATCACAAGTAGGTCCCCTACACGAACTTTTACGGTTTCGTTCTGAATGCTTTCTACTACTCCTTCAAAATCTGAAATGATTTTTACTTTTCCTTCTTCCTCTATATCCTTCCAATCTAACTTTTCTAATAGCCTTACAATTTCATCCGTCTTTAATCCTTCATAACCTTTCATATCTACCAGTTTTTTAGCAATTCCTGGGGGTAATCCTCCTTTTTTTGCTAGCCCTGGTGGTACAAATGACTTTTCGGCATAACTTGGTACTGCCATCACAGCAAACATCATGGCAAAGATTAAAACAAAGCTTGCAATTTTTTTCATTTCCTTTTCCTCCTTTTGATCGTTTTTATAGAATACGAAGCTTATGTAATATTTAGGTACCTCTATCCTTAAATTTATGGATTATTTTTCTATTCTATCATAGGAATTTTTATCTACTTTTCATTTATATGCTTTATAGCATCATAAAATAAGGATTTTTTTATTACCTGTATCACAATCTGTTAAAGATGCATATTGTATAACAGAGAGATGAATTTACTCTTAAATGATATTAAGGGGGAAAACATAATGCCTATGCATGAAGATTACATGAAAGATTATATGAAGGACTATGGACCTGAGGGAGAAAATCCAATGTATCCTCCTCAGATGCCCGGTCAGATGCCTATGATGGGAATGATGCCTGGTCAAATGCCTATGATGGGAATGATGCCTCCATGTCCAATGATGGGTCAAATGCCAATGCATCCACCGATGATGGGTGAAATGCCGATGCCTCCATCTATGCCAGGAGAAATGCCTTCAAACTATCCTGTAATGGGCGCACAGGATATGAAAGAATTATGTCATATGGAGCATATGCATGAATATATGGCTTATATATGTAAGGCAGAGGCATGTAGAATTCGAGCTATGCAATGCATGCACAAGGAATATTAGTCTGTGGAAAGGTTTCTCAAATTACAAGAGAAACCTTTCTCTTGTTTCCTATCTAAATAAGTTTTGAATATCATTGATAAATTGTCTTACAGGACGTCCCTTATTGATTTGTACTGCATAATTTCTCAATTTTTCTACACGATTCATATCAGAAGTAACATAAACCCGCTCAATCTCATTTAATCTCGATCGAACAATCCTTGCAATTTCAGCTTGCATTGTTTTCATATTTTCTGTGGCTACGTCTCCTTCTTCTTCTATGCCTACATAAGCAGTATTATTATATAAAATAACCACTGCATCACGTACTCCTGTCATTCCTTCAATTTCTCTTTCTACGGTCAAATTATTTGCAAATTCATTTGGGATATTGCCATAGCCTAAATCTCCTTGTTCTAGATCATCTACAATCGGTCTTCTACTTGGTGCGGTGTGACCCATGTTTATATCATTTAAATCATCATTTCTCAACTGCATATCATCTATTCTTTCATCATTAACATCTACACGATCTCTTTCTGGTATAGGTCTTCTTGCTGGTGTACATCCCATTGCCACAAAAAATACCAGCATCATGCACATCGTAATCCACAAAAACATTTTTTTTCTTCTATTCAAAACGATTCTCCTTTCTATCATTTTATGAATTTCCTTTACATGTTTATTATCTGCTTTTTTTGCCCAATGTATCATTTGAAACTTTCGTTATACTTTGCATTTTTTGTCTTTTTTGCTTTATGTGATTTTCATCACATACGTAATAACTTTCCTGCGATAGAATAAAAACATAAGATGAAGTGATCATCCATCATGGTCTTCTACCATACCCCTTTTATAGGGTATACATAGCAATATCACCCCATCGTATAATTGGCATGTTTTGTTGTTTATGAGAATCCTTCGATGGGTATAAAAAAAACAATGACGAATAAAGGAGGAATTTGGAAATGAGTATGTTTTGCTATCAATGTCAAGAAGCTGCAAAGGGAACGGGCTGTACAGTAAGAGGTGTCTGTGGTAAAACTGATCAGATTGCCAACCTACAAGATTTGCTGATCCATGTATTAAAGGGAATCTCTATTTACAGTACCAAAGCGAGGGCACTGGGCATTGTCAATGAAAAGATCGATAAATTTATTATGGATAGTTTGTTTACAACGATTACGAATGCAAACTTTGATCCTGAAGTTTTTGTAGATAGGATTAAAACTGCACTTACTTTACGAAATGAGATGAAAGATGCATTATTACAAGCCGGTGGTAATATAGAGGATGTTTCTTACGATGGCGCAATTTGGTCTGCTGATAATGTAGCTGCCTTTATAGAGAAAGCTCAAAACGTCGGCGTATTATTGACAGAAAACGAAGATGTAAGATCTTTAAGAGAGCTTTTGATATACGGTGTAAAAGGGATGGCAGCCTATGCAGAACATGCTTTTAATTTAGGTTACGAAGATAAAGACGTGTACGGATTTATGCAAAAAGCCTTAGCTGCTACAACCGATGATAGCTTGTCTGCAGATGATTTAGTGGCACTTGTCATGGAATGTGGTAAATTTGGTGTGGATGCTATGGCACTATTAGATAAAGCAAATACATCTACTTATGGAAATCCTGAAATTACAAAAGTAAATATCGGTGTAAGAAATCATCCCGCAATCCTTATTAGCGGTCATGACCTAAAAGATATGGAGGAGTTATTAAAACAAACACAAGGAACAGGGGTAGATGTATATACCCACAGTGAAATGCTTCCTGCTAATTATTACCCTGCATTCAAGAAGTATGACCATTTTGTAGGTAATTATGGTAATGCTTGGTGGAAACAAGATCAAGAATTTGAAAGCTTTAATGGACCTATCTTGATGACGACAAACTGTATTATTCCACCAAAGGGTTCTTATAAGGATAGAATTTATACAACAGGTGCTGCAGGATTTGAAGGTGTAAAGCATATTCCTGCAAGAGCAGAAGGAAATGCAAAGGATTTTTCACAAATTATCGAACATGCAAAAAAATGTCCTCCTCCAACAGAGATCGAAAAGGGCGAAATTATTGGAGGATTTGCACACAATACAGTCATCAGCCTTGCTGACAAAGTAGTTGATGCGGTAAAATCAGGGGCAATCAAGCAATTCTTTGTAATGGCAGGCTGTGATGGTCGTATGAAGAGTCGAGACTACTATACTGAGTTTGCCAAAGCATTACCTAAAGATACGGTGATTCTTACAGCTGGCTGTGCAAAATATCGATACAACAAGCTTGATTTAGGGGATATCGGTGGTATTCCAAGGGTATTAGATGCAGGACAATGCAATGACTCTTACTCTCTTGCTGTTATTGCACTGAAGCTAAAAGAGGTATTCCAATTGGCAGATATCAATGAACTTCCTATTTCCTATAATATTGCATGGTATGAACAAAAGGCTGTTATTGTATTATTGGCATTATTATATCTAGGCGTGAAAAAAATTCATTTAGGTCCTACCTTACCAGCGTTCTTGTCTCCAAATGTAGCAAATGTACTGGTAGAAAAATTTGGTATCGGTGGTATCACAAATGTTGAAGATGATATGAAGATGTTTTTAGGATAAAATTAAAATCCCCCTGCTGTGATTGATCACAGCAGGGGGATTTTAAAACTTTATACAGCAAAATAACCTTTCAATTGATAACCTGAAGGAATACCATAAGTACTCTTTTCAACATCTCCCATGGTCATTTTCCAATTTCCTTGAATCCCTTCCTCATGGGCTGCCTTTTCAAAATACAGCATCATAATACCTGCATCTAATTTCATACTGGCTTCTTCTTGATCTGGTACGATTAACAGTACTTTGTCTTTATCTATCATGAATCTCCAAGGCTGTCTATTTCCCCAAGATGGTGCAAATTTTGCATAATAGAATACATTTGCAAAACCTCTATTCTCTAATTCCTCTATAGGGCATGGGCTTTCCCAGCGATTCAAGTATATCAGTTTGTCAATGCCTATTCGATCACTTTTTGGTGATATATCTTTTTTGAAGATCCCCTTATATTGATGGCCTATTGCTACAAAAGCTGTCAGTTTGTCATCACTTTCAATCTTTAATAGCTCTTTCAATGCTTCTTCATCCTGAATGTTTAGCCAACATGTACCTAATCCCAATTCCCATGCCTTCAAACGCATAGATTCCATGATATATCCACTATTTTCTATATAACCTGGAAATACCTTTGATGTAATGGCAAGATAGTGAGGTGCTTCAATCATCTTTCCAAAATATCCTGCTTTTCCTGATAATTGCTCAAAGATCTCTTTTCCATTATCGATAAATACAATGGATAAATTTCTTCCTTGTACAAATCCTTGACTATTTTTTCCTATATCAATAATCTCTTGGATGATTTGTGGATTCACAGGCTCTTTTTTATAATCTCTGATGGTTCTCATATCTTCAACTAATTTAGAAAATTTCATTGCAATTCCCCCTCAAATTAAAAGACTATATCTCATTGATATCCCATTTGTATAAAAATAAACGATGTTTTCATTGTTTTTGTGAAATTTTAAAATAAAGTTTTCAATTCACAGATCTAAACATCTTCTATTTGAAAAATTTTGAGCTTATAATATAAAGTACTTCGAGGAATATTTAATTTTTTTGCAACCTTACTTTTATTTCCTTTATACAGTTTAAGCAGACGAAGAATCTCTGCTTTTTCCCTATCTTGAAGCACCATTTTCCCCATATCTGTTCCTCTATTATGCGTTTTCGGTTGCTCCAATAAATAAGGAGGAAGGTCTTCCCATGTGATTTGCTTGTTTTGGGATAAAATCACCATTCGTTCCACAATATTTTTTAATTCTCGTATATTTCCTGGCCAGTGATAATCTAACAGAATTTTTAATACATCTTTATCAATTTGTTCTACTTTTTTATGATGAAATTCGCAGGCATATTTTAAAAAACGATGAATCAAGGCAGGTATATCTTCCTTTCGATTTCTTAATGCGGGAATTTCTAATTTAATCACATTGATTCTATAATATAGATCTTCTCTAAATTTATTCTCTTTCATCATTGCCTCTAAGTCTCTATTAGTAGCTGCAATGATACGTACGTCCACCTTAATCGGACGTGTTCCTCCAACTCGATAAAAAACCTGTTCTTCTAAAACCCTTAAAAGCTTCACTTGCATATCTAAGGGCAATTCTCCAATTTCATCAAGAAAGATGGTTCCACCATCTGCTAATTCAAATATACCTGCCTTCCCATATTTGTTGGCTCCGGTAAATGCACCTTGTTCATATCCAAAAAGTTCACTCTCCAAAAGATTATAAGGAATAGCGCCACAATTAATGGTCACAAAGGCTTTGTCCTTTCGTTCACTATCTTCAAAAATAGCTTTTGCCAACACTTCTTTTCCGGTACCACTCTCTCCTGTAATTAATACTGTAGCCATGGTTTGGGCGACTCTTTTAGCTACTTCTAATATGTGCTTCATTTCTTTGTTTAAGGTAACAATATTCCCTAAGGAAAAGGTCTCCATCGATATTTGTTGCACTTTTTCTTGTAAATATTTTAATTGAATATTGGTTTTATCTAATTTTTCTTCAATCATTTTCATGTCTGTAATGTTTCTCATATTGACGATCATTCCGAAGGATTTGGATCGATCGTGAAAACTAGAAGTATTTAATAAAAATTGTTTATGATTTTGCGTTAGCTTCATGTTCTGAATATTGCCTGTGTTGTTCATAATTTTTACAGCAATATCCTTTGTAAATAGATCCTCTACTGTATAATCATATCCTTGTTTATAAAGCTCAAATTCTTCTTCGGCAGCCCGATTGTTATATATGATTTTTCCATCTTCATCTATAACAAAAATACATTCCTCCAGATTGTTCAAGATGTCATTAAGATAATTGACCACTTCCTCTAATCTTCTTGAAAAGCCATCGCATATGGATTTAACTGTAAGAATTCCCAATATATTATGTTTTTCATCAATGACTGGTGCCCTTCCTACCCCTGCTTTTCTCATCTCATCTCGAAGTTCTATGAGATCTTTATCTGGAGACATACAAATCACATTCGTAGACATGATGTATTTAATAGGCGTACTTTTGTCCACTCCCCGAGCTAGATTCTTAGCAAGATCATTCTTGGTAATAATTCCAATAATTTCATGATCTTCATTGATGACCACAACTTCTTCCTGCTTTTTTAAAATCATTAACTCATTCAGTTCTTTTACAGTAGTGTTTGGTCCGACCATTGTTACTTGTTTTCGGACGGCTTCAATTGCCTTAATTTTCGTCAATCGGTCTTTTTCCATTTCCTCACATCCTAAATTTTTTCTATGTTACTATTACGACAAATGAATGATTTTTCCTTTTGTCATTCCTCAAAAAGTTCATAGATCATCATTTCTACAGCATTTTTGCCTATATTTTACCCATTATTTTCACATATAAAAAACAGGTAATGAAAATTCACCACCTGTTTTCCTGTTCTGCCCTTTATTCTTTTATGGAAGATGGATAGGATGACCAAATACCCCATGACATGCTTCTGGAATACACTCAGAGATTGTAGGGTGAGCATAAATGGTATTTACCACGTCTTCTACTGTCAACCCATTATTTATGGCCAAGGTAATTTGGGGAATTAGATCTGATGCACTATAGCCAATGATCCATCCTCCCAATATCTTCCCATGTTCATCAGCAATAATTTTTACAAATCCTGCTTCTTCTCCTGCTGCCAATGACTTGCCATTTGCAGCATAAGGGAATTTTCCTATCTTTACTTCAAAGCCTTTGTCTACTGCCTCTTTTTCTGTTAATCCTACACAAGCAATCTCTGGATGTGTAAAAATAGCACTTGGGACTGCGTGATATTCCAT
The DNA here is from genome assembly GCA_038396625.1 of Clostridiaceae bacterium 35-E11. Lineage (GTDB taxonomy): Bacteria > Bacillota > Clostridia > Peptostreptococcales > Thermotaleaceae. Next base: position 395,023 of record CP121688.1, on the reverse strand, counting down.
CTTCTTTTCTTTTCCAAGAATATTATCTATGGCAATGAAACCTTCTGTTGAAGCCACATGGGCAAGCATATATTGTCCATTGACATCACCAATGGCATAAATCCCTTCTACATTTGTTTGCAGATATTTATCTACCTTTATGGCTCTTTTTTCCATTTCAACACCTATTTTTTCAAGCCCCATATCTTCCGTATTTAATGCACGACCAATAGAAATAAATATTTTTTCCGCTACTAAATTAATCTTTTGGTCTCCCTTTTCTACAATTACTAAATTCCCGCCATTTTCAATTTTTTCAATTCTCTCTAGTTTTGCACTGGTATGGATTCTAATGCCTTTAGTTATAGCCACATTGTGCAGTTCTTCTGCTACTTCTTGATCTACAATGCTTAAAATTTGCGGCATCATTTCAACCACAGTAACTTGTACACCTAAGCTGTTTAAAATAAAGGCAAACTCCATTCCGATAACACCACCACCTACGATCACCATAGAAGAAGGTAACTTTCTCATATCCAGTATTTCTGTACTATTGAGTACATTTGGATTATCAATACCAGGAATGGGCAGTACTGCAGGTCTTGAACCCGTTGCAATAATAATATTTTCTGCTTTTACCGTTGCATCAAAATCTTTTCCTTCTACCAATAAAGTATTTTTATCCTCAAATTTTCCCGCACCGTATAAAACTGTAATATTGTTGGATTCCATTAAATTTCCGATTCCTGATACCAGTTGCTCCACCACTTGGTTTTTGCGGTCTATCATTTTTCCAAGATCATAGTTTCCTTCAAATTTTCCTAGTCCATACTTCTCACTACTTTTTATATTTTCTAATACTTCTACAGAACGCACCAATGCCTTTGTGGGAATACATCCTCTATTTAAACAGGTGCCGCCTAATTTATCTTTTTCGATCACAATTACTTTTTTACCTTCTTGAGCACCTTTGATGGCTGCCACATAGCCTCCTGGTCCTCCACCTAAAATGGCAATATCACATGTCATATCTTTTTTTGCTTTTTTTATTTTAATATCAAAATATCCGCCCTTTATTCCACCCTTAGATGTTGTGCTTTGAGGCTTTGGAGCTGCTACAGTTTCTTTTTCTTTAGTCTGCCCTTCTTCTCCTTCAATAATCAATACAGGCTTTCCTACTTCTATTTCTGAAAATTCTTCTACCAATAATTCTTTTATAACACCTTGATATTCAGAATATACTGCCTTGCTAGCTTTTCCTGCTTCTACTTCAAAAAGCTTATCTCCTACCTTAATCTCTTGTCCTGCTTCTACAGATATTCTCGTTAGTTTATACTTTGAAGTCGTTCCCAATTTAGGCATAAAAATATCATAATTCAATGCAGATCATCCTTTCTTCTATATAGTGAGGGGTAGCTTTTTACAGCTACCCACCCATTTTTACTTCCCAAAATCAGGAGCAAAAGTTTCTACTGAATCTTTTAAAAGTGATACAGAGTATGCCATAGATGGACCTCCACCAAAAGCAACAGCCACCATTGCTGCCTCGTAGATTTCTTCTCTTGTAGCACCCGCTTCTAATGCCTTATATACATGGAAAACAATACAGTATTCGCATCGATTATAAGCACCGATTGCCACACTCATTAACTCCTTTGTTTTTACATCTAATGCACCTTCTGTATACGCAGTTCCTAATAAATTCATGAATGCTTCTGTTGCTGCAGGTTGCTTTTGCCCAAAGTCTTCAAGTCCTCCCATAAATTCGTTTAATAATTGTCTTGGATCTTTTGCCATGATCATACCTCCTATGATAGGTTTATTTTTTTATATAAATATTATACGCAAGGATCATGCCATGTTTTTGACAAAATCATGTTTAGGATTTATCAATCTTTTCGGATTTTCATACTGAAAATATATGTCAACTTTTTTGACACTGTCACTTTTTCGACGGTTTTTTTGACATTATTTCGTCTATCTCTTTCATAGAAAATTCATTGATGAGAAAAAAGAATGTCCTTTATATCAGACATTCTTTTAGTATGGATTTTTTTAGATAAACATATCAAATTTACTCTTTATCAATAAAGCTCAATGTATATCCAAAGTTAAAATCATATTCTTTTCCAATGGTATTTTCAAAACTATATAGTCCCACACCTCTTTTAAAAACTCTTCGTTCTTCATACATCTCATTGGGCATATCCTTCATAGGAACCCTATATACAACGCCATAGGTTTCTGTATCATCCGTTTCATCTTTTCTTACAAATTCAATTTCTGCCTTTAGTATTTCCTCTTTTCCATCTATGACGATTTTTTGATCCCAAGTACTTCCTGTTTTCAAAGGAAGTTTTAAAACCTGCAGCTCAGGAATCTTGTGGGGTAAGCGTTCTCCTTGTATAATCTTTTCTGTTATCTTTTCATGATCTACAATATACTGCAGCTTGATATCAAAATTACCTGGTGCTTCTCCCCCAGAGGGATCTCCTACTTCTCCTATAATATCATAGATAGTCTCTGCTTCCTTTTCTTCTACATTGTCAATTTCAATAACATGGCCATACTCGGCAAACCCATTATAAATGTATGTAGTATCTTTTTCGTGTGGAAAAATGCTTAATAGTTTCTTAGATGGTGGATTGATTTTCGATTGTGCACTATCATGACTGTCTTGAGGCACTTCTGCTTTCCCACACCCTGTTAGTAAACCTAAAATCAATATTGCTATCCATATGGGTATCATTTTTCTTCTCATGATTCTCTCTCCTTCTGTTGTAGATTTATTCTTTAGTGATATTATACCCTAGATAGATTATTCAAATAAAATTCCGTTGCTATAGGCATCATCTTATTTTATACATAGCTTCTTACTTTCATTATTCACACAAAAAAGAAGTAAGGGCAGTTTTCCATGCCCTTACTAAGATCTATCATTAACGGCGATTATGCTGCACCATATCCACTGTACCAAGAACGATATGGGCCAATCCAAAGCCTACAATCCCTGCAGCAATCATTGGTGCCATGTCTCTTCTTTTCATCATAGCTCCTGTTAATGTCACTGCTGATCCAAGAGCAGTCGGTATCAATCCTTCACGAACTTCCACAAAAACCCCTCCTCATTCTTTTTTTCTTTCATTATTATCATGCGATGATTCCTAAGCATTTATCCCTGTCAAAACCTATCAAATATGGCAAGTTAATATGTTGTTTATTTATACTGAAAAAGCCAATACTAATAGTAAATACATTTTAAGGAGGTTGAAATTCCCTTGAATGCCATTGAATTAATGATGCAGGAGCATAAAAATATAAAAAGAATATTATTGATTACAAGAGAATTGTGTATAAAAATTTTAGATGGTCTATCTATAGATTATGATATCTTTTACCAAATCATTGATTTTGTTAGAAATTATGCAGACCAACATCATCACAACAAAGAAGAAGCTGTTTTGTTTAAGCAAATGTCTGAAGAGTTAGGGGAAGTAATAGAAAAAGGACCCATCATGGGTATGTTTGCAGAGCATGATTTGGGAAGGCTATTCATAAGCAATCTCGAAAATGCCTTAAAAAAAGTACAAGCTGGTGACAAAGAAGCAAGAGTGGATGTGATTGCCAATGCCATCGCTTATACCGATCTATTACATCGACATATTGATAAGGAAGATACGGCTATTTATACCTTTGCACAAAAACGCCTGAGCAAAGAAGCCATGAAAAAAGTAGAGAATCAGTGCCAAGTAGTAGAATTAGAAGCTCGTAACCAAAACATTCAAGAAAAATATCTTCAACTCATTGAAGACCTAGAGAAAAAAATTAAATAATTCCTTGGATATAAGGATAAACACATCTTTTTCACTACATGCTAGGTAGACTTTTATCCATTTACTTGATATCATGATTATACACAAACAGTACGTGTATCCATGAGTAGTTTTTGATTTTTTTCAAAGGGAGGACATTTCAAAATGGGTGGGAAAATGGTAAAAAAAAGAAAAGAAGGAGTCACGACCAAAATTTTGTGGATCCTTATCATCCTAGGGTTTGCCATTATGGAATTCCCAGGAATCTATTTTATCAATCGGATAGAACCTATGATTTTGGGCATGCCTTTTATTTATGGATTTACAATGATCATGTGGGCATATATGTGTATTGTTCTATTGATCGCTTATAAAACAAATTGGGGAAAATATTCAGGCTTTATAGATGATAAAGATTCTAAAAAAAATTAATAGGCAAAACAGTATGAGGTTTATCTCATACTGTCAAAGTGAAAATTGGTCAAATTCTTATTGATATTGCCTTGGCATAATTTCTAATTTTACTTTCAATTGTTTTTCTATGCCATCTCGCATAATTTTTAAGTTGATCGTGTCCCCTGGTCTATATTGATACAATTGTCTTACCAGTTGACTCATAGTAACAATTTCTTTTTCTTCTATGCCTATGATAATATCTGCACTGTGTAAGCCTGCCTTTGCCGCAGGAGATTGATTTGTAACTTCCACTACATAAACCCCCTTGTCCACAGATAAATCCGTTCCCATGGTTTTTTCAAACAATGATACATCTATTCCTTTAATGCCCATATATACCTTTTGAAATTCTCCTTTTTCAATAAACTGATCTACGATAGGTTTTGCAATATTAATGGGTACTGCAAATCCCAAGCCTTCTCCTGACTGAATCTTCGCTGTATTAATACCAATCACTTCTCCCTTGGCATTAAGCAGAGGCCCTCCACTATTACCAGGATTAATCGATGCATCGGTTTGAATTAAGCCTTCAATACTTTCATTAGGACTTACAGCAATATTTCTATTTAAGCCACTAATAATTCCTGAGGTAACAGTTCTCTCAAACTGCATCCCCAAAGGATTTCCAATAGCAACAGCCACTTCTCCCACCTCTAAATTATCTGAATCACCTAAATCTGCAGGTGCTACACTTACACCATCCACTTTAATGACTGCCAAATCTAAGGAAGGATCACTCCAAAGTATTTTTGCATCTTTCTTACTTCCATCATCGAATAATACATTGAGTGCTTTTACATTGCCGTTGTTTACCACATGGGCGTTGGTCAAGATATATCCTCTTTGATCTACCACAACACCTGTCCCTAAGCCATTGGATCTTCTTGTTCCAAAGAAGAAATCTTTTTGAACGCTTTCGGTGGTAATTCCCACCACAGAGGGCATGGCCTTCTTTGCCACAGCGGATACTAGAAACTCTGTGTTTTGCGATTCTACATTAATAACTTGTTTTACATCCTTACCGAAATAGTTCTGTGGATAAGGCAAAATGTTCCCAAAGATATACACAGGTACTACATAGCTAGATAGGATGCCTCCAATCAAAGCAGAAATCATTATCGTCATAATCAACACCATATATGACTTGCTTTTTTTCGGCTTTGTGGGCTTCTCTTCTACGTAATATATTTGTGGCGTCTGTACAAGATCTTGCTGATCCTTTCCATGATAGGATTCATGTTCATATGCCATCTGAAAAACCTCCTTATTTATTGTTGATAACTTTATTTTAAAACAAGGTTATGAACAAAATATGAACAAATTGTGAACACGCAAAAATATTTTTCATCATAGATTCTTATGCTCTTTTGATTTTGCTAAAGAAAAGAGAAAACTTGTTCCTTGACTTGGTTCACTCTCTACTTTAATGCTTTCTTCATGTCTATCAATAATTTTTTTTACAATATGCAATCCCAAACCTGTTCCTTTTTTATTTCGATCTCGTGCCTTATCCACCTTATAAAATTTATCCCATATTCTTGCTTGCTCTTCTAAAGGGATGCCCATACCATTATCTTTTACTTTTATCCACACTTTCTGCTGTGCTATATAGGTCTTAACTTCTAAATAACCTTCTTCCTCCATAAATTTCATAGCATTATCAATCAAATTGGTCAATACCTGTTCTATGGCATCCTTATCCGCCCAAACCATCATTTTATGATTCTCTAGCAAAAGCTGAATCTCTATTTTTTTGCTTTCAATTTTTTCTTCAAACTTTATCAAGGTTCTTCGAATACATTCATTGATATCAAAGATTTGAGGGTGTATCGGATATTCATCAGATTCCATTCTCTGTAGGTCTAACAAATTCGATATCAATTGATTTAACCTAGTGGTTTCTTCCAAAATAATTTGTAAATACTTATTGCGCTCGTTTTGTTTTACAGTCCCATCCACCATCCCTTGTACAAACCCTTTAATCAAGGTTAAGGGAGATCTCAATTCATGGGCAACGGCAGAGATAAAACTTCTTCTATTCTCTTCTATGGCTTCTAATCGCTCCGCCATCACATTAAACGTTCTCGTTACTCTCCCAATCTCATCTTCTGTATTTCCATAGATAGGAACTCTTTGACGAAAGTCTCCCTCTGCTAGCTTTTGTGCCGCTTGATCCATGGCTCTTAAAGGAAAAGAGACTCTTTTAGATACAATATAGAGAATGCCAAAGGAAATTATAAAAGAAATGGTCATCGCTGTCCAAATAATTTTATGCACCTCCCGAATGGCCTTGGTGATTTCATATAGTGGAGAATGCATGATAATAGCGTTTTCTACTTGTCCATTGATAAAGATAGGAACCCCTACAGTTACCATGGGTATTTTATCTTGCTCTTCATAGATTCCCTTTTTCACTACAATCCTGCCCTTAAGTACTTCAAGCATTTCCTTTGCGGTAATTTGCTTTCCAATCCATTGCTTTTCGTTGCTTGAAACCCCATAAATTGTTCCTCTTTTGTCTATGATCCATATGCGGGTATTTAAAAACCGTTCTACAGATTGCAACTCTAGATTTAACCTTTCTCGACTAATTTTGCCATTCAAATAATCGATAACCAATTCATTGATTTTGTCGCCTTCTTCGATCAGTACGCGCTCATGTCTGTTAAAAAAGTAATTTCCCATCAATTGAGAAAAAAGCAATCCTAAAAGAAGAAAGCTTACCACAATAATAACAAAATACGTACTTAGCAGTTTTTTAAAAACTGTGTTGAACATCTTCCTTCACCTCAAATTTATAACCTACACCCCAGACCGTTTTGATGTTGTACAGCTCTTTTAGCGGTTCTAATTTTTTTCTCAATCTTTTAATGTGTACATCAATGGTACGATTATCTCCTTCAAAATCAAATCCCCAAATATATTCAATCAGCTGTTCTCTGGTAAACACACGATTTTGATTTTTTATAATAAAATAGAATAGTTCCATCTCCTTTGGGGGCAATTCCACAAATTCATCCTTTATCTTCACCCTATAATGATCCATATCCACCATCAAATGAGGTAATATAATCTGTCTATCGGATAAAGGCTGTTGTCGATATCTTCGTAGGACTGCATCAATCCTTGCCATCAATTCCCTTGGCTCAAAGGGTTTTACAATATAATCATCAGCACCCATCTTTAACCCCAGTACTTTATCAAAGGTATCTCCTTTGGCTGTGAGCATAATAATAGGTACATCGCTGATTTTTTTTATTTCTCTACAAACATCCCACCCATCCATTTGGGGCAGCATAATATCAAGAATGACAAGATTAGGAGTTTCTTCTTTAAAAGCTTCTATAGCTTTTATGCCGTCATATACCTGTATTACTTTGTATCCTTCTTTTTTTAAATATAATCTAATTAATTCGCTAATGTGCATATCATCTTCTACCACTAGGATTTTTTTCTCCATGATTTTCTCACTCCTATCCCTTTGGAATATCCGCTCTAAAACAAAATATCATCAAGATATTTTACAGCATAAGCACTCAATTTTATTATATCATTTTCTATAAACTTTCAGAAAAACTAGTTCTGAAATAACTTGTTGTCGATTGATGCATAATCATATACAATAAAATCGAAGGAGATGATATTGTGAGTGAAAACTATAAATTTAATCAGAACAGTAAGTGTGAATATTTTCCATGTCATAAAGTAAAGGATCCTTCCACCTTTAATTGTCTATTTTGTTATTGTCCCCTATATATGTTAAAGGATAAATGTGGTGGAAACTTTACCTATAACAATAATATTAAAGACTGTAGTGGATGTACCATCCCCCATGGCAAAGGTGCCTATGATTATGTTATGTCTAAAATGAATGAGGTCATTCGTATTGGTAGTGAAAGAGAATAATAAAACGGCATGGTGCATTTTCGCCATGCCGTTTTATTACTCCTATTTGTTAGAGGATTCATTTGGTTTATCAAAATGAATATTTCTCTCGTATTTATATCCACCAAAATCAATATACTTTGCAACCTTTGCTTTTGGTCCTAGTTTTACATCCGCTAAGGCATATTCTTTAAATATCTGGTATCCTGTTCTATCCACAATATAGCCTATATGTTCTTTCCCTCCTGGTGCTTCTTTATCAATATACTCTTCTATAAATGTATAGGTGTTGGTAATAATTTTAATGGCTGTTTCTTCATCTACCCATTCTAAGAAAGGTTGTGCCAATCGAGGATTTCTTTTTCCCGTTCGCCCCATAATGACAACTTTAAAAAACTTTTCAGGATTTCTTGACCATGCACCCGTAGGGCATTTATTGATACATTCTCCACATCCAATGCATCGGTCTTCATCTCTTCTTACTTTGTAGTTTTCCATGGTTAAAGCCCCTGTGACCCTTTTCTTACAATTTTTTACACATGCTTCACAGCCTACACACCTTGACATATCATATACAGGCTCTACTTGCCCGATGATTCCAAAGTCCTGCATATGTGCCTTGATACAGTCATTAGGACATCCTGTACATGCAATTTTTACATGTCGATGATTTGGAAATATAGCCTTTTCAATCTTAATTGCCAAATCTGTGGTATTATAGTTTGCAAAGGGACAGACCTTATTGCCAATGCAGGCAGAAACATTTCGCGTACCTGCTGCTGGATATCCCTTTTCTATTTCCTCAATGTTGACACCACGATCTAGTTCTAATCCTTGTAAAATGGGCTGGATCATTTTATTAATCTCTTCCATGTTGTCAAAGTCTATGCCTGGTATTTCAAATCCCTGACGAATGGTTATATGCACACTGCCGTCTCCATATCTTTCTGCAATGTCTTTGATAATATCGAAATACTTTACTTCTAAATGTCCTCCAGGAACTCTAATTCTTAAAGCAGTTTTTCCTCTTTGCTTTGTAATTCTATAAGCATTTTTCTTTACTTGCTTTGTATGAATGGTCATGACCTTTCCTCCTTTCCTAGTCAATGAGTTTTTTTGCTTGGGTATAATTAAATACGGGTCCTTCTAGACAAACATAGGTTTCATCAATTTTGCAGTGACCACATTTACCTATGCCACAGCTCATCTTCCGTTCGAAGGATACCCATATCTGTTTTTCAGGAATTTCTCTTTTCTGAAATTCTAACCCTGTAAATTTCATCATAAGAGGGGGACCCACCACAATTACTTCTAATTTATCATCATCTAGAATTTCTATTTGCGGCACAAATTTGGTAACCAGCCCTACATTGCCATCCCAACCCTCTTCTTCTCGATCTATTGTTAAAATCACATGAAACTTTTCGTTTTTCATCCATGCTTCAATTTCTTCTTTGAATAATATGTCCTCTACAGACTTAAATCCTATTAATAAATCCAGTCTCTCGATTTCCTCTGGGTTTCTGTGAAAATAATTAATCATACTTTTTACTGGTGCAAGCCCTGTTCCTCCAGCAGCAATAATCAGTTGTTTTCCTTTATACTGTTCTAAAGGAAATCCATTGCCGTAGGGACCTCGTAAGAACATCGTATCTCCCGGTTTTAATCCATGAAGATAGTCTGTGACCTTTCCCACACGACGAATGGTCATATCGATGGTACCCTCTCCAAAATCACTAATAGATATGGGGGCTTCTCCTATTTTAGGAATAGATACTTCTACAAACTGTCCATTTTTCGGTTTCATATCACAGGAAAGACGAAAGGTGTAATCAATAGGACTTTGCTGTTGAATATCAATAATTTTATATTTTTTTGGCATATATGGATTCTTCATGAACTATTTCCCCTCCCCTACAATATTGGTTACTTTATTAATACATTTTGAGAAGGATATATACTCAGGACAGATGTCATCACAACGGCCGCAGCCTACACACATATGATAGCCATTTCTTTTCTTAAAATCATAAATTTTATGCATGGTCTTAAAGCGCATCCTATCTCCGTAATTTTTTCTAAAACCATGACCTCCTGCCATATCTGTAAACCCATCTACATGACAGCCTGCCCATACCCTTCTTCTTTCACCATTGTTTTGGTTCTCATGATAATGTATATCCTGCATCGTCCAGCAGCTGCAGGTCATACATACAAAGTTACACCGTCCACAAGCAATACATCTTTGTGCATACTCTTTCCACATCTCATGCGCAAACAAATCCGTATCGATATTGTGAATATCAGGTAAATTAACTTTTATTTTATTTTCTTCTATAAACTCTGGTGCAAACGTACATGCTTCTCCACAAGCTTGAAATAAGTCTAAGAAATTTTCATCCTTTATGTCTACTAGAAGTTCTTCTCCAAATCTTATTGCTACAGCATATTGATCTGTTTTATGGGTATCCATGGAAACACAAAAACAGTTGTCAAAGCCTTCGCTACATTCCATCATAAAGAACTTGACTTTTTCCCTGAGTCTTTCATAATATACATCTTTTGCGATCCCATTTTTTAAGAACACTTGATCCAATCTCTTGATTCCATGGATATCGCAGGGTCTGAGAAATACAATGATTTTCTTCTCATCTTCCCTAGGCTCTTTGTATTCCTCTTCCATAAAATAAAAAAGTGTCTGGGTAATGGGGAACAATATTTCCTTTGGAGAAAAATGCGCCTTTTCATCATGTACAATCTCTTCCACCGTAGAAATCTCTTCATAGCGTATCGTATCCGTATCTGAAAATCTTCCTACACCTTTTAAACAAACAGGGGCAACGATCTTGTATTCTTCTGATAATATTTTTAGTATTGTGTTAAAATCTTGATGTTTTACTTTAAATGACACAGGTACTCCCTCCTTTATACTCATCCTTTATTCTTTCGATACATACCAATACATTGCACCGATAAATAATGTACCTCCCACAAAATTACCGGCAGTTACAACTATTAGGTTTTTAATAAATCCTACGATAGAAATGAATGTAGGATCATGGGGTATGAATAAAGCCATTCCCAATAAGCTCATATTGGCGATACTATGTTCAAAACCTGCGCCAATAAATGCGAATAAACACCACCAGATTAGCAATAGTTTAGATATGTCTTCCTTAGCCCTCGTGGATGTCCAAATGGCTAAGCAAACAAGCATATTACACAAAATTCCCCTAATAAACAATTGCCCGAAAGGTGCATTCATTTTTTCTGCAGCAGCTTTTAGAATCAAAGCTGATTGGGGTTCGTTTGCAATGAGCCCTGACTTTGCGATCAGGTAAGCAAAAAACAGTGAACCTACTAAATTTCCTATATAGCTAAACGTCCAAATATTTATGGCATCTTTTGTTGTGACCTTCTGAGTCAATCTTCCCAGCATCATCACCATATTATTGCCTGTAAATAATTCAGAACCTGCAAATATCACTAGTGTCAAAGCTACACCAAAAGACACACCCATCAAAATCTTCGTAGCTGACGAATGAACTGCTGCAAAAGGTGCTCCAATAGAAAATATGAGCATAATTCCAAAGCCTACATAAATTCCTGCCATGGCCGATAAAATAAGGTATTTTAATAAACTCTTTTGTATAAACCTTTTTTTAATAACCGCACTCTCTGCCATCTTGTGAACCGTATCTAAGTACATTCCAGTCATCCTCTCCTCCTTTTATGTCTTATCTGTTTCTTGCTGTAAATCCTACTTGCTATGCCTTTCCTTCTCTACATAATATATAAACGTTTTCCTCTCTTTGTTATAAATATATCAATATACAGCCTTTTATTCTGTGAGAAATATCACAAAAAACAGATAAATGTGTGCCATCATTTACCTGTTCATAAAATAAAATCTTTCCTTGACTTTAGGTTCTATTCTAGGGTTTTTTTGCTTTTTGCATAAAAAGCAGGAGGCTATCTGCCTCCTACTCTATTTCTTTTTCATCAATCATATATCGATCTACTATTTCCATCAACTCATTCATGGGATCATCTGCCACCTCCCAATCCAATTCCAAGGCTCGATCTTCTAAGCTTGTGGAAGTAATCATGGTTGCATTGGTAACCCCCTCTATATTTTCCGTATGAATAATAATCACTTCTAAATGTTTTGTTCTAGTATAGCATTTTTCAAGCACAATATTACCAAATCCCATATTCTCTCCTATTTCATGATAATCATGATGAATTACATCTCCGTCTATCTCTCCTATTAGCAATTCTATTAGTTCCTTTGGCGTAATCGATAGTGACACCATTCGGACACACATAACAGGACCTCCTTACTATCTTTACTTTATCTATATTCACATAGTAGAAAATAATTGCAATGATTTTTCTATGATTTGGTATAATAGTAAAGAGTATTCGTCCTTCGTGGTACGTCATAAGTGGTTTTTGATAGAATTTTAAGTTTTTTCCTTTCTTCTAGTGTCTATTTTATACGGCTAGCGATGTATAACGCATATACTTTCACCAACTTTTAGTAAAACAAGGGGATGATTTTATGAAGTGGATTAATATATATACAGATGGTGCTTGTTCTGGTAATCAAAATGATGAAAATGTGGGCGGCTGGGGAGCTATTTTAGAATATGGAGATCATATAAGAGAGCTCTATGGAGGAGAAATAAACACCACCAACAATCGAATGGAAATGACTGCATTGTTAGAAGCCTTAGAAGCACTAACAAAGGAGGGTTTATCCATTAATATATTTTCCGACAGCTCTTATCTCATAGAATGCTTTACAAAAAAGTGGTATATCAAATGGCAAATGAACGGCTGGATGACGACAAGCAAAAAACCTGTAGAAAACAAGGATTTATGGGAAAAGCTGCTGCAACAAATTGAAAGACAAAAACAAATTCATTTCTATCGGGTAAAAGGTCATTTAAATCCTGACCGAACTGCCGAAATCAATAAATGGTATGCAAAATTCAAACAATGGAACGGTCATCATTTTTCTAAGGAGGATTTTCTCTATATTACAAAAATGAATATTCAGGCTGATGCTTTAGCCAATAAGGGAATGGATCCGCTTAGAAAATAATATCACTTTCATTACTATAAAAAATACCTTCTAAAGTCCATTTTAGAAGGTATTTTTTATCATTAACCTATTATCCTACATTCTGCCTTTATAAATCAATTCTGCTTCTCTTTCTATATAATTATTCTTGGCTTCTACTAATTTCTGTAGGTATTTATCCATTTCTTCATTTTCCACTTCTATAATTTCACCCATGTTATCAAAATTGTGCATCATTTCGAGCCCCATTTCTAAATAGGCTCTTGCAATATCTAATTGACACCAATTATATAAGGGATCATCCTCTGCCTCATATTCATTGATAATTCTTTGATAAATATCAATAGCTTGTAAATAATCTCTCATGCCTCCATGTCCGATGATATCACCTATATGCTTTAATGCCCAATAATATATTTTCTGATCTTCCTCCGCCTTTTCCATGATTCCTTTATAATGCTCTATCGCTTCAGATATTCTTCTCTCACTTACTAACTGTTCTCCCTCTCGGAATAGCTCATTCCAATTCATTCTGCATTCCTCCCTGGTTCTCTTTTGTTACTGTATTCTATCTTTTATAGGAAAATTCCTTCTATCATATCATATACGCTTAAATAAAGTCACAGTTGTAGTAAAATTCGTAGGATTGTATGGATATACAACCGAGCACATCTTTTCTAAAATACGAACGAAAGGAACCCCTTTTGAGGTTCCTTTAAAAAATATATCACATCATCATCATTCTTTAACAAATCCAATCTTTTATATCTTTCTTATATACTTTTCACACTATTGGTCCATTTGGCACATTTATCGCCCCACATGGCCACTACTTCACCATTAATTTCTACTTTTATTACCTCGCAGAGATTACTGCATCCCGTACATTCAAAACTCGTGGGGGTAAATTCAATGTCAGCTGCCTCAAATCCCCTAAATTTTGTAGGTGTTCCCGTCAGTTCTACATATTCTTTTGAAAGAATTGCTACCCCAAGGGCACCCATGACATCATAATATTTTGGAATAATTACTTTTTCTCCTAACTCCTTCTCAAAGGCAGTTCTTATACCTGCATTCGCTGCCACGCCCCCTTGAAATACATAAGGAGGGGTTAGCTTCTTTCCACGCCCTAAGTTATTGATGTAGTTTCTCACCAATGCCTCACACAAACCATTAATAATCTCTTCTTTTGAAAATCCAAATTGCTGCTTAGATATCATATCCGATTCTGCAAATACAGTACATCGTCCTGCAATTCTTACCTTTCGCTTCGCCCTTAAGGCATATTCGCCGAACTGTTGTATCGGTATCCCTAATCTTTCTGCTTGATGATCAAGGAATGAACCTGTCCCTGCAGCACAAACCGTATTCATAGCAAAGTCCGTAATAAGACCATTTTTTAAAAATATAATTTTGGAATCCTGTCCACCAATTTCGCAAATTGTGTTGGCCTGTGGGACATAGTTGATTGTAGCCGTAGCATGCGCTGTAATCTCATTCTTAATTACGTCTGCTCCGATCATAATCCCAATCAATTGCCGCCCACTACCTGTAGCACCTATCCCACACACCTCATATTTTCCTTCAATATCTTTTTGTAAATTCCGAATGCCTACTTTCACAGACTCTAGCGGCTGTCCATTCGTGCGAATATACTGTTTCGAAATTACCTGATAATCTTTGTCTATGGCTACTACATTGGTACTAACAGACCCCACATCAACACCCAAATATATCTTCTCCATGTTATGTCCCCCACATTCTAAGATACTTTACTATTTTTTTGGTTTTTGGTACTTTTAATGACATCTAAAAAGGCTTCAATTCTTGTGAGATTATTGGCAATACCTGTTTGTTCATCTAGGGCTATGGTCAATACTGGAATCCCTAAATCGTCTATCAGCTTCGGCATAATGCTTTGAGACACCAACTCTGGCAAACAACCAAAGGGCATAAGATGGATTACGCCATCAAAACCTTGATCATAGTAGTCGACAATGTGCCCCATGGTTTGCTTGGCATGTCCTCCAATTTCTATTTCAATATATTTTTCTCCTTTTTTTAATATTGCTTCTTCTTGAGATGGACTAAAAATTTTAGGGATCATGTTATCTTCTATCCAATGGGATAAATAATGCCCTCTTCTCACTTCACAGCCATATCCTCCCAAGACCTCTTCCATTTTCATATTCACTGCCGATTCCATCACAACATAGATTTCCCCTACAATGCCTATCCTTATTTTTTGTCCTTCTGCTACGTCTTTTATGGGAATCGTACCGATTAAATCTCTGCTTTGTTTTGCTGCTTCTTTTAAATCTGTTTCCGTATACACATTTTCATAAATTTGTTGAATATGGTCCCAAGCTTTATTACAATCTCCCTTATTGATTTCATAGGCTCTTTTTGTTTGAATTTCTATTTCCCATGCATCTAAGTCTTTTGCAATATGATAAACTAATTTAGCATACTGAAATAGTTTATACCAAGAATGCTTTCCCTTAAGCTTTTTTATATTTCGTAAAAAAGTTTTATAATCTCTTTTAATAGAATCAAATACAATCACTTCAACATCATAGCCAATATTGTTTAAAATTCTTTTATGCATCTCTCCATAAAAACCAGCTCTACAGGGTCCATGTCCTCCTGAAGTAATAATCACCTCTGCCCCCTGCTCAATCCCCTCTATATAACTACCCATAATCACTTTCATAGGAAAACAGGCAAATTCTGGGCTGTATTTTACACCTAGGTCAATGGTTCTTTGGTTTGGCTTAGGAGGTGCAATGGCTTCATGTCCTAATAATTCCATCATTTTTCTATAGACCAGCGTTGTTCCCATGTATGGAAAGGTTACTTTCATGCCTTAAGCCACCCCCTGTCTGTAGTTTTTTTCTTTTAATCATGTCAATAAAAGCTTCCACCCTTGTTTGCAAATGACTCTCTCCACTGTGTTCATCTACACGAACCGTCATAAATGGCTTATCATATTTGCTCGCATCCAGCTCCAGCATCTTGCCAATCATGGAGTCTGGACCACAACCAAAGGCAGTCACTTGAATGAGACCATCTACTTGGGGGTCATGATAAAAATGATATCCTGCACCTAATAATTTATTGCTAAAAGTCCAAAATAATTTTTTATTCATAAATCGTATACTATTATTCATCTCGTCATCATCTAACATCTCAAAGGTAACAATTTTAATGTTAAGATCCTTTAGCTTTTGAATCACATCCATACTCACATAGGAATCATAAATATCATAAACATATCCTAGTAATCCAATTGTCACTTCTATATCGTTGGATCTATTCTTTTCCTTTTCTATCTTTTTGTCTGCTACATTTTTGTCTTCAAATATATTTAAAGCATCTGTTAAAACATATCCTTGTTTACTTAAGTTTCTGAACTTCTGCCATTCTTTTTCTGCTTTTTTTAATGCTCTTTGTAGTTCCCATGTTCCAATTCCCAGCTGAGTTTTTAACTCGGTATAGTATTTAGGATTTGAAATATTATCTGTATGCGCCGTTATCTTTGGGCTTAATATTTTTCCCATAGCTCCAGGAACAGTATACTTGATCATGTCTGGTAGTCCCATAAATTTAGGACAAAAGTATTCGTGTTTTGAAATAGACATCATTCTAGGGATAAATACATAATCTACTTCATCTATGAGACTCGCCACATGCCCTGTAAAAATTTTAATGGGCACACAAATCTCTGGTACAGAAAACTCCACCCCTTTATTTACAGTCATTTTAGAAGTAGGCTCTGATACAACAGTTTCAATCTTAAGTGCATCAAACATTGTCTTCCAAAAAGGATAATAATAATAATACAGTAATGCTCTAGGAATACCTACTCTCATTTCTTCATCTCCTCATTATTTGTAGGTCAAACAACTTCACTTCAACGTATACTGCATAAAAGGTATTTTGTTCCCTTTCATCCTTTCTTTTCAAATCCTTTTTCTACCCATTATTTTCAAATTATAATACTTTTCCCGAGAGAAACCAAATTCATTTTTCTCCTTTTTCAGCCGATTTTCCTATAATTATTCTACTTATATTAAAAATATCCTTCTTACAACCATTCTCTTTCAATATATCCTTCATTCTCTTGATTTGTTACTTTTCTGGCAATCTTTTCAATATAAATAATTCATTCTGTTTATACATATGCTGGAAATTCCCATATTATAAATGCATCCTGGAAAAATTTGATTTTTTATGAATACATTAAATAACAGGATTCCTCTACGCATAGGCATCCTGTTATTTAATATCTTCTATTTCTAATTTTGGTTATAGATCTTTACTTACTTGATTTGCTTCACACGTTTTAGGCGGAAAAAATCTTCCCGTTCTTTCTCCTCTAGTACTTCCTGCATAAACTTTACTTGTGCTTTATATTTTGGAATTTGTATTTTTTCTAATGCATTGGCTCTCTTTTGAGTTTTTTGAATCTCTGTAGCTAGTTTATATACACAGTTTTCTATTTCTGCCAGCTCATAAATTAAATACTTCACTTCTCTAAACTTAGTTACAGCAATATCTACCGCAGGATTTGTTCTATAAAACCCGTAATAATGCTCTAACTCTTTTTTTTCATATTTGACAGAAGGTATTTCTACACCCATCACACTTTTTAAAAGAATTTCATATGTTTCTTTTGTAGGAATGGATAAGGCAATTTCTTCTATTTCATGAACTCCCATACTGACATTGGCCACCTGCAGTGCTTGATAGGCTTCTTCGAAGGTTTTATCCATCCGATTTTGAATATCTTTTACTTTATCAATCAACCCCATCATTTCACGAATCAATACGTTTCTTTTTTTATCCAATAGTTCAAATCCTTTTTGGGAAAAATCCAAAAAGTTTTTCGCCCTAATTAAATTTGCCTTGGTAGGTGCAATATTTGTATCCATCTATGTCACCCTTTCGGAGGTTAGTGGTTAGTCGTTAGCGGTGTTAGTATCTATTACATATGTATGGATTCATAGGATGAAAAAATTGCAAAATGCAAAACTAACCTTATGTTTTCACACTTTAGCCTTTCATATATTTTTCAATCATTTTGGGACTTATGCGGTCTAGTTCTTCAGGGGGCAAAACAGATAATATGTCCCAAGCTAAATCTAGGGTTTCTATCATGGTCCTATTTTCATCAAAATCCTGTCCAATAAATTTATTTTCAAATATTCTTCCAAATTCCATATATTTATTATCTACTTCAGACAAATCATCTTCTCCTATAATTTGTGCTAATGCACGAATATCCTGTACTTTTGAATAGGATGCAAATAGCTGATTAGATACATCTTGATGATCTTCTCTTGTATAACCTTCGCCAATACCATCCTTCATGAGCCTTGATAAAGAAGGGAGTATATTGACAGGGGGATAAATGTTTTTTTGAAATAATTCTCTACCGAGTACGATCTGTCCCTCTGTAATATATCCTGTCAAGTCTGGTACGGGATGGGTGATGTCATCATTTGGCATGGTTAATATAGGTAAAAAGGTAATAGATCCTTTTCTTCCTTTCATCATTCCTGCCCGTTCATAAAGAGCTGCAAGATCCGAATAAAGATATCCCGGATATCCTTTTCTACTGGGAACTTCTTCCCTAGAGGCAGAAACTTCTCTTAAGGCTTCGCAGTAGCTCGTAATATCCGTCATAATTACAAGTATCTGCATACCCTCTTCAAAAGCTAGATATTCCGCAGCTGTTAAGGCACATCTCGGTGTACTAATTCTTTCTACAATCGGATCATTGGCAAGGTTTACATACATTACTACCCGCTCTAATACGCCTGCTTCTTCAAAGCTTTGACGAAAGTAATCTGCATCGTCATGTTTTACCCCAATGGCAGCAAACACTACCGCAAATTCCTCATTTTGATCAGAACTTATTTTTGCCTGCTTTACAATTTGTGCCGCCAGTTCATTGTGTGGAAGACCATTTCCTGAAAAAATAGGTAGTTTCTGTCCTCTTATTAAAGTAGCAAGGGCATCTATCGACGAAACCCCTGTTTGAATGTAATCTCTAGGATATTTTCTTGCTACAGGATTGATCGGTCTGCCATTGATATTGTAAAAATCGCTACCATAGATTTCTCCACCACGATCAATGGACCTACCAATCCCATTGAAGGTACGACCCAATATCTCCTTTGAAATGGGTATTTCAAAGGGCTTCCCTATAAATTTCACAGCAATATTTTGTGTTGAGAGACCGGATGTTCCTTCAAATACTTGTGCCACGATTATATTGCCATCTATTTTGATTACTTTTCCCTTTCTATTTTTGCCATTCTCTACGATAATATCAATCATTTCTCCATAGGACACGTCTTCCACATTGGATAGCATAATCAAAGGACCTTCTATTTTGTCTAATCGTAAATACTCTTTTTTCAACAAAACCACACCCTGTTATCAATTTATTATTGTGTGCATATCTTTTCTGGGATATTTCCTTGCCTTTCTAGTTTGTTACACATCTCATGAACAGTTTTTATGCCAAAATTTTAGAGGGTTTTAGCACTAATTATATTTTTCTATCAAATTTTCATAAGTGTACAGAATTTCATGTTTTAATTTTTCTATTCCACTTAGATCTTCATTGGGAATCGTATATTTCATCTTTATCACATCTTGAAATAACTTTTCATGTTTTACCTGCGAAATAGGAATACCCTTTCTAATAGCCTGCTGACCACAGTCATAAAGACACTCAATACATTTTAGCATTTCATATTGCTTGATCAAAGGAACATAGGTATCCTCTGCATGAAAGGCATTTTGCTGTAAAAACCCAATTTTTAATACTTTAGAAATTTCGATCACCAGTCTTTGATCATCGGGCAATACATCCTCCCCCACCAATTGTACAATTTCCTGCAATTTATTTTCTTCATGAAGTATGGTTAACATTTTTGCCCTTAGCGCAAGAAGATCTTTTGCAATATTCTCTCGATACCACTGATCTAATATTTTTACATAGCCGCTATAACTGTTCAGCCAATTAATAGCAGGATAATGTCTTGCATAAGCCAATCTTTTATCTAATGCTAAAAATGCATTCACATATCTTTTGGTGTTTTCGGTAACGGGTTCAGAAAAGTCTCCTCCTGCTGGAGAAACCGCACCAATAATTGTTACAGATGCTTCCTGTTGGCTCAGGGTAGTTACATAACCTGCTCTTTCATAGAATTCTGCTAATCTTGATGGCAAATAGGCAGGGTATCCTTCTTCTGCAGGCATCTCTTCCAGCCTTCCAGAAATCTCCCGCAAAGCTTCTGCCCACCTTGAGGTTGAATCTGCCATAATCGCCACATGGTACCCCATATCCCGAAAATATTCTGCAATGGTTATCCCCGTATAAATACTGGCTTCCCGTGCAGCCACAGGCATATTGGAGGTATTGGCAATTAAGATGGTTCTTTCCATGATGGGCTTATTGGTTTTGGGGTCAATCAACTCTGGAAAATCCTCTAACACCTCTGTCATTTCATTGCCTCTCTCACCACAGCCTATATAAACGATGATATCTGCATCGGACCATTTTGCCAGTTGGTGCTGAGTCATGGTCTTCCCCGTTCCAAATCCTCCTGGTATGGCTGAAGTTCCTCCCTTTGCAATAGGAAAAAACATATCCAATACCCGCTGTCCTGTTATAAGTGGTCTGCTGATAGCTAATCTTTCATACACTGGCCTACCTTCTCGTACAGGCCATTCTTGATACAGCTTAATAGGATGCAAGTAGTCTTTTTTATCTTTTATAACAAATAGAATTTCTTCTATTGTATACTTCCCATTCTCCTTTAAAGATGTAACTTTACCGGATACCCCTGGAGGAACCATTAATCTATGCGTAATTAATGATGTTTCCTTCACTTCTCCAAAAATCTGTCCTTCTTCTAAGAAATCTCCTTCTTTTATCCATAGCTTTACATCCCATAATTTATCCGTATCAATAGAGATCAATCCAATTCCTTCAGGTATAAAACCTTCTGACATCTCATTAATTTTCATCAAGGGTCTTTCTATCCCATCAAACATATTCCCAATTAATCCTGGCCCCAATTTCAGAGATAGTGGCTTCCCTGTAGCCATTACCATTTCTCCAGATTTTAGTCCTTCTGTTTCTTCGTATACCTGTATCGTACCTATATCTTTTTCCAGTCCAATAACCTCTCCTATCAGTTTTTTATTTCCTACCATCACCATTTCTCTCATTTTAAAATGTGTCATATTGACTGCTTTCACCACAGGACCATTGATTAAAGTAATGCGTCCTTCCTTTTTATCCATTCAAACCACCTGCTTTTTTTAATGCATCATATAATTTTTTTCCAATTAACTGTCTATTTTCTTCTATTTTGGAAAGTATGCTGGCATCAATCTTAAGCGTTCTGCTTTGATTTACACCAATCATTCCACCAATGATTTCTTCTCCTGCGGGTGAAACTTCGATATTTATTCCATCAAACCCATAATTACGCGCCTCTTGCAAAAGAAATACCTTGTGCTTGGTCATATCTTTATGCGTCAAATATAAGATGATCGCTTTTTCATTACTTAAGTTCGTTAAAATTTCTCGTAACTGCTTTTTTAAATGTATCTTATATTCCTCTGTATCAGTAAATAACAAAGCTTTCTTTTTTAGGTTTTGTATCTGTTTTTCTAAAATTTCTTGCCTTTTAAATAGTATTTTTCGTTTTTGATCTAAATGTGCTTTTGAAATCATTTTGTTTTTTTCTACTTCTGCTTTTTTCGTCATTTCTTTAATGGTCTTCTCACGCTCTTTTTCTAATCGTGCCTGATGAGCCTGTATTCTTTCTGTATTATTTCTATTAATTTCCTGCAGTTCTTCATCAAATTCGTGCTGTACTTTATCTAAGACTAATTTTGTAAAAATGCCTAATTTCTCCTCAATGGTAACCACATAATCCACCTCAAATCTTTAGTCCTATGGACTCTCGAATACGCTTAATGAGATACTCTCCTCTTTGAGATCCACTTCTATCAGGAATCTCAATAATTAATGGACGCGCTCTCTCTATTTTTAGCTTCATAATTTCTTCTTCTGCCATAAACAATATTTTTTCTGTAATAATAATAATTTCTATGTTTTCATCCCCTAAGGCACACTTTAACGCATCCAAAACCCTCTTTTTATCCTGTGCCAATACACCTTTGATTCCTGCAAGTCTCATTCCAATCAAAGTATCTTGATTGTCACTAATTAAATATGAAGCCATAATCTCACCTTATAACCTTCCAAGAATCAAAATAGAAATAATCAGCCCATAGATAGCAATGCCTTCTGCTAGCCCTACAAAAATCAAAGTTTTGCCTAGTATTTTAGGATCTTCTGATACAGCCCCTAGTGCTGATGAACCCACAGCCCCCACTGCATAACCTGCCCCTAATGTGGCAAGTCCTGTACTTAAAGCAGCTGCAATAAATCCAAGTCCTGAGCCAGAAAATTGTGTGTCACTCTCTCCTACTGCCAAGACGATATCTGGTACCAAAATCATAATTGCCATAGCCAGCAAAGGAATAAAGGTAAATAAATTCACACGTAATATATTTCTCATTTTATCTTTGGTAGTGATGTAATCTTTGCACATAAGAAATATACCTGTTCCAATAGTAAAAAGTACAATAAGCACAGCAGATGTTACAATAAGTTTCATGATCATATCCCCCAATCTTTTTCCTTAATGATTCTATTCTTTCACTTATAAATCTTCAACGAATGGTGTTGCCCTTTCCAAATTCAATCGAACAGGATTGAAGTCAACACCTTCCCCCTTATAATATTTACTAAACATTTCATAATACTCTAATCTCAATCCTTGTATAAAAACAATTAATCCTTCCAATCCGATTACAATAATGTTTCCAATCATATAAATCATGATACTGCCTGCAAAATTATTCGCAATTTCTGCCATGGTGTGAAAAGCAATAAACAAACCCACATGATTTAAAGCAAAGGCACCAACCCGAATAAAAGATACTGTACTGCTTAACATATTTAATAAGGTCTCAAGGATTTCAAATCCACTTTCTGTATAGTAGCTAGATGGATTTTCTTCATATAAGGGTCTTTTTTTCATGAGCCAATTGGCTAGCGGTTCTCTTATCACCATAATTCCCATCAAAAGCCCCATAACGCTATAACAGATTTTGTTGGAAATAAATGCTTTACCCATAAATAGATTGAATAAAAGCACTAAAAACATCACATAAAATAAAAATCCTGTCAGTCCATTTCTTCCAAATAAGCCTTCTTTTATATTTTTTTGTTTCATAGCATTAATAATGCCATAGATAAAGCTTACAATTAAAAATCCTGTACCCATGATGACGGAGGCTGCCAGCATTTCGTCAATATTTTCTATTGGCCTTATGAGCAGCGCAGGAATAAGATGTTCGAAACCAAAAATACTGCCATATAACAGACCAAATATACTAGAGCTTAAACCCAATCGTGCAAATATATTTCCAAAAACCTTTGTATCTTCTTTGTTCTTAAAGTACATCCCTAATAAAAATAAAATACATCCTTGACCTACATCTCCAAACATTGCGCCAAACAAAATCATATAAGTAATACTTAGAAACACCGTAGGATCCAATTCATCATAGGATGGTACGCCATACATCTTCACTAATGGCTCAAAAGCTCTTGTAAACCAGTTATTTGTTAATTTTGTTGGTGGAATGATATATTTATTGACTTCAGAGGTTTCCTTGAAGATAATAATGACACGATCCCCATACTTAGCAAACCTCTCCTGGATATGCTTTTTTTCTCTTTTGGGTACCCATCCTGAAAGATAAAAAAAGTTATTGGTGCAAGCTGTTTCATTTTTGATCTTGGTCATTTCTTCTTCCATCTTTAATCGGCTGTAGGCTTTTTCCACAATGGATTCATATTGTTGCTTATAAAGCTTTAATACTTTATATGCATCTTCTCTATCCTTACTTAGTATCTCTTCTTTTTTCTCTATTTTTAGCTGCACTTCTTGAGGCGTACCGGAAAATTCCTTCGGCATATTCAGTTCTTGAAAGTGTAGTGATCTTAGGATTCTATCGGTCTCTGTAGCTAGTTCCTTGGTAGATATAATCATATATACTTCACCCACATGATTACTCCCAATATGCAGTACAATTGCAGAAATATTCTCATAATTTTTTTTAAGCTTTAGCCGATTTTCTTTTGATAGAATTCCAATTTTATAATTAAAAAAATGCAGATCATTTAATTGATCTAAATCTACTTGCAATCCTTTTAAATGCTTAATGTGATGGTCAAATTCTTGGAGACGCTGTAATTCTTCCTCTAAATGCATTATTTTTTCATATATATTGTGCACCTCATTATAAATCTCATTGATTTCCTCATACGTATCCTGAAAGTCATAGGCTCCTTGAAAATACTTTTCCCTTATAATAGGCTTCATCTCAAAATACTGCATCATATTATTGATTTTTATTGTAATGTTTTTGTGACTGCTTTCTTCTTGATAAGGTTTAATAATACACATGTCGATTAATTCATCAATATTTTCTTCTAAAACATTTAAAGTGAAGTTACTTTCATCAATTTCATGGGATGCATTCACCATATGCACATTTCCCAACTGAACAATTTCTTTGGCAATATGATGAATGTCTTCTATAGGCCCTACAAGATTCATCATTTCCATTTGTTCAACAGCCATTAAGCTCCCTCCTCTCTGATCTTTCTGATGAGAAATGTCTTTGTATGCTTTGGGTCTAGACCATATTTTATAGCTTCTATAATAGATATGATATCTCGCATTTCAAACTCTAGAAGATGTCTATATGCTACAGAATGAATAATATTCATTTGACTGCGTTTTTTATATTCCAGCAACAAAAAATAGAGATATCTTTTGATCCGTCTTTCCATAAAAATCTCTCGTGTATCTTCATTATCAAATAAAAATCCATATTTAGAATCCATCATCTGCTGGATTAATTCTTTTTCATTTTTGGAATAACAGATATTCTTTAATGTCGAATAGTTTAAAGCATATCCTCCATATAAGGTATAATTGATTAATTCTTCTGGAGATAACCTGTAGAATTTTAATCCTCTATAAATCCACTGCAAATTTAACAAATCAATATTTTTTCCCAAAAATTCTTTAAAGATCTTACGATCTTGCAGATTTAATCGATCTACTTGTTCTGCTAAATGTTTGAAGTACAGCTTGTCTAAAACCATTTCCATGTAAAAAAGACGTTTTTCAGGTTCTTCTGCTAAATAGGGCTTCAGAAAGCTATAATAAGCCGTATCTCTTAAATGCTCTACAAATTCCTCTAGATTTTTAGATTGCTCTAATCTCTCATAATTCATGGTCCTATATAATGTAGAACCAATCACCATTTCTCTTGCCTTCGAAAGATCCTCTCCTCTTATAACGGTTTTAAGATACAGCTTTAGATCCGATATTTCATAGCGCATAAAAATTATTTTAAACAGTTTTCTATATTCACCTGTAAAATAATGGACTAATTTCTCATATTGTTTTACAATATTTTTTTGAAGCAGCCATTCTAATGTATCTACTTCAATGGAATTTCCTATATTTTTTAATACTTCTTTATAAGTGGTACTTTCTTTCAGATAGGTTACCACTTCCCCTACATCTTTTTTGGCCAATAATGCAACATAATCCTGATTATTTAACAGTTTTCCTTCCAACACCTTTACTTTTGTATTAATGGCTGCAAATCTTGTAATATTCCCCATATATTTCGCCCCTCAATTTTAAAAGCTTACCCCATAATCTCATGAAATAGTTTTTCCCCTAAATCCTCTTGGATCTCTAGAAATGTCTTTTCTAACACCTCGCAAACCTGTACTGTTTGTAACATAATTTTTTCTTTTTCTGCTTCTCCTTCTTGCACAATCTTTTCAGCCTTTTCTTTTCCTTCTTTTTTTGCTTCTGCCCCTATTTCTTTTTCTAAAGCCTTTAAACGTTCCTTTAATTTTGCTTCGTTATTTTCTATCATTTCCTTTTTCTTTTGATGAAAATTCCATGCTCTTTGATCAATTTCTATGATCTTGTTAATAATATCCTCCATCTTTTTTCACCCCAAACTTCATCATTCCTGCTTCATAGTCTTGCAATTCTTATGCCAAGCATCGAAATATCTATTTCTTGCTTTTTTTTAAATATCTTCAACTTTAGAAATATCCTCATTTTTAAAGCTTTATATCATTTTACATAAAATTATTTATAGTCTTACATCTTCATAGATTTTTATATTTTATAACAAAAAACACAATTTTTGATGCTTTTTTGTATCAAAAACTGTGTTTTAATTATGAATTTAATGAATATTTAATGAAATTGGCATGTTTACTGCTTTCTCAGTGATTTATTTATGTATCATAATAATTCATTTTTGTATCATTATTAAGTAATGTTATTTTTTGCTGATCATCAATATAGTATCATTATTTATAGGTACTGATTTCGATATCATCCATCCAAACAGTTGCCTGGTCATTCAACAAGACAATTTCCACTTCATCCATTCTCCCCATCATTTCATGGAGTGATACAAGCTCCCATACATTCGGCGCACTAGATTCATGGTCTATGTGCTTTTTAAAAGACCTTTTCCCATTATAATATCCTGTTACTTGGATTCTTACCGGTTCTTTATGATCTGACATCACCCACATCGACAGGGATGGATGCTTGTCTAATTGTAAGTCTTTTATCTTTATCTTTTTATCATCACTACTTTTTGTAAACTTGATAGCATACGTTCCACTTCTCACTCTGCTTTGATCCTTCATTACCTGATTTTCATCATAGAACATCTTTAGGTTTTCAAGTTTTTCCTCTGTAGCAGTACGTAATTTTATTGCATCCTCTTGGGATTCTTTTGTAGGATTGATCACTTCTATTTCTTCAAAATAGGGTTTGCTCCACTTCTGGTTTTCATCTTGTACTTTTAGGACAATTTTATACTTGTAGGGTTCTAAAAAATCTATGTTCAAATCCCTTGTATCATATTTTGCAACGATTTTATTGTCTTTATAAACCTCCCAAGTGGATTGAACAATATGATTTTCCTCACCTTCTGCGATACTTTTGTTGATAAATTCCCACTCATTTTTCATCTGTATTTTTTCAAAATAAGCTGTTGGTTCTCTATATCGATCCGCTATGATCTTATCGTTTGATAACAGATGCAAATAACCATAATATGCTGCTGCAATAAGCAATATCCCAGTTGCAATTTTTATATATCTGCTTCCATTCTTGGGTTTACTAGGGTTTCTATATTGTCGTAATAAAATATCGCCACCATTCATGCTCTTAGTATCATTCATATACCAGTCATAAATATATAGGTTTTGAAAGGCACGGCGGATTTCATTTAAATTTTTATATCCATGAGAAGGGTTCTCTAGTTGTTCAATGAAATGAAGCAGCTGATAAGGTATATGGATTTTTTTGCTTTCATCTTGTATATCATGGAGAAAAATCTTTTTTGCTATTTTTCCTACTTTTTCAGCAATCCTTACAAAATCGCGTACTCCTGTAAATTCTTCATCGATGATCATTAGTTCATTAAAATCTATTTTGTTCTCTTCTACAATAATTTCAGATTCATCGATTAATATATTCTGCAGGTAATAATCTAAGCTATCATATGCTACAATATGATTTAGATAGGTGGACAGTAAGTTTAGTTTTTTATCAATACTCATCTTCTGTCTCTTTTCCAAATAGGTGTCTAAAGACTCTCCATCTCGAAACCTCGTCACCACCACCAAACCATTGTCTATCTCTTCTATATGGAGTAGATTTTTTAAAGATTTGGCTATGCTTTCCTTTGCATTGGACCATATATATTTGTTATCTCGTAAAATATTGATAATCACCATATTATTGGGGTTATCTTTCATAGAACCGATCAAAATATTTTGCGCGTCATTTGATCGAAATGTTTCAAGAATATGAAATTTTTCAATATATGAATCCATCATCTTCACAACCTACCTTATGAATCGATTTCTTTCGATAAAGTGAAACTTCATTTTGATGGTATCTTCACTTCACCTAACATATGTCCTCTTTCAGAGAGTAAACCTATCTAAGGTCTGTACAAGGCTTATATCCTGCACAAGGCATATATTTACCCCTTAAAATTTCTTATAAAAATAGCAGCCAAAAGCTGCCACACACTAAAAATAGTGTCCCATTGGCAATCTGGCAATCTTAGATTTACTCCTTAGACCCATGATTTTGCGTCCTTACCTTTCGATAAGTTTGCCTTTTTCAAATTTTTCAATTTTACAATACCGTTACTATTGTATCATATATTTGGTGTATTACAAAGTATCGTAAAACACATCCATCAAAAGATGGATGTGTACAGACTCTAGTCAATCAAACTTAAGCCTTGTTCATTTAATATGGCTTCTCTTTCTTTTAAGGCATCAATAAGCAATTGTATATGCTCTGTCATATCTACATTTAATTCTTCTGCCCCTTTTTGAATACAATCCCTATCAACAGCTCTAGCAAAAGCCTTGTCCTTAAGCTTTTTCTTTACAGATTTCACTGCTAAATCATCAAAGCTTTTTGAAGGTCTTACCAAGACACACGCTACAATAAAACTAGCCAATTCATCTACAGCATACAAAGCCTTTGCCATAAGAGTTTCTCTTGGAGTATTTGTATAGTCTGCATGCCCCAATACCGCTGTGACAAAATCCTCTGGATATCCTTCTTCTCTAAGAATTTCTGCACCCTTACGAGGATGTTCCTCTGGATATTTTTCAAAATCCACATCATGGAGTAATCCTAGTGCAGCCCAGATTTCTTCATCTTCATTATATTTTTTAGCATAGCCAATCATTCCTGCTTCTACAGCAAAGGCATGCTTCAGGAGACTCTTGCTCTCTGTATGCTTCTGTAGTAGCTCAAATGCTTTTTCTCTTGTAATCATTTCTTATCCCTCCAAAGTATAACTGTTTTCATTTTTGCCAATATATAGACATTTTCTACATCTTATTGCAAAATTCCTCTATTCTTTATAAAGTTCCTAAAAAAGCTCTATCTTGTTTTTTTAGAAGAGACTAAAGTTTTTCCTATATTTAGGCTCCTTCAGCCATAAGTTCTCTCACAATATGGGCCAATCGACACAAGCTATATTCTAAATCCTTCATAGAAGCATAGGAATAAGATATTCTCAAATGCTGATTTGCATCCATATCATATACATTTCCTGGATTCAATAGTATACCAGACTTCCATGCCTTTTTAAAAAGTTTATCCATTGGCAGATAGGTCCTAAACCTTAGCCATATGTAAAATCCTCCTCCTGGCGTCTTCCAGGTGGCAATATCTTTAAAATATTTGTTTAATGCTTCACTGGCTGCCGCTCTACGTGTAGCGAGCTTCTTTCTGACATTCTCTAAATGCTGCTCATATCGTCCACTAGATAACCATTCTGCCACAGCCCATTGAGATAAGGAGCTCGATCCATAGTCTGTCTGCATTTTCACATCTCCCAAACGTTCAATGACTGGTTCTGGCCCCACCATCCAACCAATACGTAGTCCTGGGCTCAAGGTTTTTGACATACTCCCTAAATATAGTACAAGGCCATTTTGATCTAATGCCTTCAATGGTTGCGGAGGGGGTGCATCAATCCAAAGCTCTCGATAGACATCATCTTCAATAATTGGAAGCTTTTCCTTTTCGCATACACCTAATAGCTCATGCCTTTTTTCCTCCGGTACTACGATCCCTGTTGGATTATGAAATGTAGGGATTGTATAAAGCAAGGCAGGATTCTTAAGCTTTCTATACTTTGCAACCTCCTTTATTGATATGCCATTATCCTCTAGGGGGACCCCCATCATCCGCATCCCTGCTGATTGAAATACGTGCAAGGAATGAAGATAGGAGGGTTTTTCCAGCAATACCGTAGCACCTGGTTGTAAGAGTCCTATAGCAATAAGCTGTAGTGCCTGCAAAGCGCCAGATACAATTAAAATAGACGCAGGAGAAGCATAGATTCCAAACTTTTTCAGATAAATACAAATTTGTTCCCGTAAATACATCATTCCCTTTGGTTCCTCGTATCCAAGGGATTCCATGCGATCTGGTATATAACTTAATACTTCTTTCATCTCGTCCTTGGGAAATAGTTCTGGAGAAAGCTCTCCTGTTCCCAACCGTATGATATTTGATTCGAACTCTAGCCGATTAATTTCTTGAATGGTTGGTAGGTTGGGTCGATGAATACCTGCTTTAATATAAGACTGCCAATTGGGTGGTGGCGTGGACGCAAGCAAAGACCAAGTATTATTGATAATCCTGGTACCTCTTCTGCCCTTTCCTTCTAACAAACCCTCTGCAATCAATTCATCCAATGCTGTTACAACCGTACTACGATTGACTTCAAAAGCCTGTGCCAATATACGTTGTGTGGGAATTTGAGAACCTACTGGCCAATCTCCCTTTGCAATTTTCCCTTTTATGTATTCTACAATCTGCTTATACAAAGGAAGCTCAGATTGTTTATCAGGTTTCCAATCTACAGTCAGCACATTCATCGTCCTTCCTTTTTCCTCCATTATACACTTTGGTTGGGTTTCTTTCAATTAGATTGGATGGAGACATCCATGAATTTTAAGGTTATAATGGTGATGTGATTGGATCAGTCATGGTATTTTATTACTTTTATTAAGGAGGAGAGATTTATGTTACAATATCTTCTGCAGGGTTTTTTGTTGGGTCTAGCCTATGTAGCGCCTATCGGTATGCAAAATCTTTATGTCATCAATACAGCCATTAAAATGAGTAGAGCCAGGGCTTATCAGGTTGCTTTCATTACGATTTTCTTTGATATTTCTTTGGCGTTAGCATGTTTTTTTGGCGTAGGCATTCTTTTAGAAAAAGTACCTATCCTTAGAGGCATTGTTTTGTTGGTGGGAAGCTTGATCGTTATTTATATAGGTATTAGTCTTGTACGTTCTCAACCAACCATTGATGAAGAGGTTACTGTAGACCAACCACTTTCTAAAATTATAGGGATTTGCTTTGCTGTTACATGGCTTAACCCTCAGGCACTTATTGACGGGTCTTTGCTTTTAGGTGGCTTCCGTGCCTCTTTACCTTCTGCAGCTTCAGGAACTTTTATTGCGGGTGTAGCATTAGCTTCCTTTACTTGGTTTACAGGTTTAGCTACAGTAATTTCATCTTTTCGCCGTTTTATTAGCACCCAAGTTCTGCGCTATATCAACATCATTTGTGGCATCGTCATTATTTACTTTGGCCTAAAGCTAGGGTACACCTTTATACAAATGTGGTTATAGCAATCAGGCTTCTCCCCTGGTCTTTAGAATAACAAGCTCAATCATTATTGCACCGTCATTAATAAAAAAGAGGATATTTCCCCTATGGAAATATCCTCTTTTCATCCTATGCCCCTGTCTTAATGATTTCTAATACCAATCTTGCGCTATTGACTAGGTCCTCTATCTTTAGATGTTCTTCTAAAGTATGGGGCTTTTTTTCTCCAATTCCTAAATTTACAGCTTTGATTCCATTACCGTTTAATATATTGGTATCGCTACCTCCGCCAGAAGCCTGTGTAAAAGATTGTAATCCAAGGCTGTCACAAGCGCGTCTTACAATATTGACAATTTCATCATTTTCATCAATTTGAAAAGCACTGTACATTCTTTCTGTATCAATTTCTACCTGGGCTCCAAATTCTTCTGCCGCCTGCTTAAAACATTCCACCATGTGGGCAGTCTGTTTATCTAGTTTTTCGTTATTTAAACTTCTTGCTTCTGCTTTGATATTCACTTCAGGACATACAATATTGGTAGCCTTCCCACCTTCAATAACACCAATGTTTGCTGTTGTTTCCTCATCTATTCTCAAAAGACGCATCCGTTTGATTGCTGCAGCGGCTACTTGAATAGCACTAATGCCTTCTTCTGGTGCTACCCCTGCATGGGCAGGCTTTCCAATAATTTTTGCATTTACCTTATCTTGAGCTGGACCTTGTATAATAATTTCCCCAGGATCACCACCACTATCTAATACGAAAGCGTGTTTTGCAGTAATCTTATTGTAGTCTAAATTCTTGGCACCAAATAATCCACCTTCTTCATAAATACTAAATATCACTTCTATGGGCCCATGGGCGACATTGTTTTCTTTGATGGCTCTTAAAGCCTCTACTACGGCAGCTATTCCTGCTTTATCATCTCCACCCAGTATGGTTGTTCCATCACTATAGATGACATCGTCCTTAATAATCGGCTTAATTCCCTCACTTGGATTGACCGTATCCATATGACAGCTAAATAATATAGGTGTACTATTCTTTGTCCCTTCTAATCGTGCAATGACGTTTCCTGTATCAGAGCCTACCTTTTCTCCAGCATCATCAATATAGACCTGTAATCCAATGTTTTTTAATTCTTCTGCAATAAATGCTGCAAATTTTCCTTCTTTTTTTGTGGGACTGTCAATCTGTACATACTTTAAAAATTCATTTACAATTCTTTCTCTGTTAATCATTTAAATCCCTCCATCTCTTTCCCATATCATCCTTGATATGATACACCATTATTGTTACTATTCTCTAATGTTTCATCTTTTCCCTTTTTTCATGCATAAATCCTATACAAAGTTTCCAGCTTATCTGCTTTTTACCTTATGTACAAAAGGCACCCAAAGGGTGCCTTAAAAATAGCTACATCGTTAAGTGAATAAATGAATCTGGTCCTAATGGTAATCCAAGTGTATACCAAATGACTAATAAAATCGCCCAGCCAATTAAGAACACCATAGAATATGGCAGCATTGTAGAAATCAATGTACCAATTCCTGTTTCCTTATCATATTTCTGTGCAAATGCAACAATCACTGCAAAATATGACATTAATGGAGATATAATATTGGTAGTTGAATCACCAATTCTGTAAGCAACCTGTGTAAACTCTGGTGAATATCCTAATTGCATTAGCATTGGTACAAATACGGGTGCCATAATTGCCCACTTTGCTGAAGCTGAACCAATGAACAGGTTGATAAAAGCAGATACGATGATAAAGCCGATAATTAACGGGAAGCCTGTCATCCCTGTTGCTTTTAAGAAGTCTGCACCTTTTACGGCTAAAATTGTACCTAAGTTTGTATAACCAAAGTATGCTACAAATTGTGCTGCAGCAAAAGCAAGTACAAGGTATCCACCCATGCCACTCATCGCTTTTCCCATAGCCTTTGCCACATCTTTATCGTTTTTAATGGTTCCTGCGAAAATACCATAGGCAGCCCCTGGGATTAAGAAGAATAACATGATAATAGGCACTAATCCATCCATGAATGGTGAATGTCCCATAATGTCTCCTGTTGCTGGATCTCTTAAGATACCATTAGATGGTACAACCAATAATGCCATCACAACGATAAATCCAACAAATGCGATTAATGACGCTGTTAAACCTTTCTTTTCTGCAGCAGATAATTCATGAAGGTCAATATTTTCCTCACCTTTGTATTCTCCAAGTCTTGGTTCAACAATTTTTTCTGTGATCCAAGTACCTAAAATGGTGATAATAAATGTAGATACAATCATAAAGTACCAGTTTGCTGTAGGTGTTACGCTATATCCTGGACTAATAAATTTTGCGGCTTCTGTACTAATCCCACCAAGCAATGGGTCAATGGTACCTACTAATAGATTTGCACTAAATCCACCGGAAACACCTGCAAATGCTGCTGCAAGTCCTGCTAAAGGATGTCGTCCAAAACTTAAGAACACAATAGCACCTAGTGGAACTAATACAACATAACCTGCATCTGATGCCACATTGGACATAATTCCTGCAAATACAACAACCGCAGTAATTAATCTTTTAGGTGTACTTAGTACTAATTTTCTCAATAAAGCTGTAATAAGTCCTGTTCCTTCTGCTACACCCACCCCAAGCATTGCTACAAGTACTGTTCCTAAAGGCGCAAATCCAGTAAAGTTTTTCACAGCCTGTGAGAACATATAACGAATACCGTCTGCATTTAACAAACTAATGGCTGCTACCGTTGTTTCTTTTACTTCATGGGTCTTTCTATCAATCATGGTGAAATCTACAGAAACACCACTACGAGCAGCAATCTCTGAAATAATAACAACAGCAATGCTAAATAATACAAAGATTGTTACTGGATGGGGTAATTTGTTCCCTACACTTTCAACCATATCAAGAAATTTTCCAAACAGCCCTTTTTTAGCTGATGAAGAATTTTTTTTGATATCTGCCATGATAATTCCTCCTTCTTTTAAATTTCTCTTAACATTTACTATTCTGATAATTGAAAATAACAAAAACAAATAGAATTGAATTTTTTGAAATGTATCCTACTGCTGCAGCTCTGTTGAAAAATGTCTCTTTGTGTTGAGGTACATTATAAATGATAACATATTACAACCCTTATGTGTGTTAACATTTCGTAATGTATACATAATGTATTATACAATATGACGCTTTCAATAAGATTCATCATCCTTTTATTACATTTTTGTAAACATCTGTAGTGTGTTTGCATATGATAGAATAGAAGGAGGTGTATCTATTCATGATGCCCGCTACAGTGGCCAATCTTCATTTTAGAGACAATCTTTTGTTTTTCTTTTTGCTAATCATTCTTATATTTAAAGACACACCCTATTATACTGATCATCCTACGAGCTTTCTCTTATTTTTTCTAAATCTGGTGATCTTATTTCCTTTGTATTATCGATAAAATCTCCATACGTAATCCATTACCCACTGTAAAACGTCCTAGCCTTCAATAAATTTTTTGTTAATTCTACTGGCCATCTTCATTATTGCGTGATAATTTTCATTTTAAGAACTTACACGTTTTATTTCTCTAAATATAAAAAAACGGATGCTGCAAAGGCACAGCATCCTTTCATAGAATCCTCTATGAGATGGGGGGTTATTCTATATTGGGTAATCTCATTGTATCACATATACGCTTTTTAAAGATAAATGTCATATCTTTTTAAAATAAATGTAAATTTTGTAATGCTATTTTTCACCTTTTTTCATAAGTGTACTGGCTACAACTGCCGTAATAGGAATTGCCATAACCAGTCCAATACTCCCTGCTAAGGATCGGATCACTTCTGTAGCAATCATATCTAAATTTAATATTTTAATCATGGATGTTTCATAAGCCATAAATAATATGAGTAGTGGAATAGAGCTTCCTGTATACGCAAGGATCAACGTATTCGTCATCGTTCCCATTACATCTTTCCCCACATTCATCCCTGCATTAAATAGTTCCTTCCTACTCATCATTGGATCCACTCGGTAGATTTCTTCCATTGCAGAAGCGATAGACATACCTACATCCATCACTGCCCCTAGTGCACCCATAATAATTCCTGAAAATAACAAGCTTTTAAAGTCAAAATTCACTTCTTGAGGTATATACATCAACATTGTTGCTTCTTCACTGCTCAGCCCTGTCAGCTTTACTTGACTGCCTACATAGTAAGCCAAAACACCTGCAACAATTACACCTCCTACGGTTCCAACAATAGCCGCAATACTTTTATGATTGAATCCCCCAATGATCAACACCGTTACTACAGTGACTACAATAGAAATAGCAATAGTAATAGGAATAGGATTGATTCCTTTCAAAATAGCAGGTAATAGGACTTTTACAATAGCTATCATCGTTAATGTAAGTGTAATTACAGCTTTGATACCTTTTGTTTTTCCTATGGCAATGATTAATAAAAGAAAAAATATGTACAGATAAATAACATAATTTTGTCGCATATAATCTGTAACAAATACTTCTATATTCCCACCCTCCTGCTCTTCAATCACCACTACCACCTTGTCTCCTTTTTCAACGGGGATATCAAATACATAGTTTCCTGATAGATGATGTAAAATTTCAAAGACCTCATTTTTATATTTGCCACTAGTAATCTTAATTTTTACATATTGAGACTGCTCGGTCATCTCCTCCTGCTGTATTGTATCCTTTAATGCATCTGCTTCTAATACAACGGCAGTTTCGGTATAGCTTTCCACTACGTCAAGGGGGTCTGCAGATACAGACATACAAAATAGCAAAATCATTAAAATCGATAATCCCATTACTTTCTTCATACTTTGCCTCCAATATCATTTTTTAACTTTGCTATCTATTATATAAGTTTCTTCATTGTTTTTCAATTTCTGCAAATAAAGAAGCTCGCTAGGATTTTCCTAGTAAGCTTCTTTTGTTTCTTCTTCATCGTTTGTAAATTCTGCTGTTTCCCCTTCTTCTATCGTTGTTTCTCTTAACATTTCTGTTTCTAGCATAGCTACTTCCGTCTCTTCTTCTGTTATATCTTCCACCACTGATTCGGACGCTTGTATAGTTTCTATAGGTTCTTCTATAGGTTCTTCTATTTCTTCTTCTATTTCTTCTTCTACTACTTCTTCTATGATTTGTTGAGGATTTTCAGAAACCACTTCTCTTGATGGTAGCTTAAATTGTACCACCAATTCCTGCAACTCTTCTGCCATAGAAGCTAAGGTATTTGCAGATGCAGCAATTTCTTCCATAGAAGCTGCCTGCTCTTGGGCTGTGGCTGCAGCAGTTTGTGTATTCGACGAGGAGGTTTGAGCGATCTCAAACACTTCATACATATTATTGGCAATCTGCTCACTGTCTTTGGTCATGTCTTGTACAGATGCTGCCACTTCTTGTATCTGACCAGATACATTTTCAATTGAAGCTAAAATCTTGTCAAAAACATCTCCAACATTTTGTGCTAGTTCTGTTCCTTTTTCTACTGCTTGTGTCCCATTTTCCATGGCATCTATAGCTTTTTGGGCATCGGTTTGAATTTCTTCAATGATTTTTGCAATTTGTACAGTTGCTCCACCAGACTGTTCTGCTAGCTTTCTTACTTCTTCAGCAACCACTGCAAACCCTCTTCCTGCTTCTCCCGCTCTGGCTGCTTCAATTGCTGCATTTAATGCCAATAAATTCGTTTGATCAGATATGTTTGTAATAATTTCAATAATATCACCAATTTTTTTCAGCTTTCCTCCTAATTGCCCCACAACCTGTGCTGAATCAGACACCACTGTATTAATTGCATTCATTTGATCTACAGCGTGCTGTACATTCTTATAACCATCATGGGCTGCATGGGTTGCCTCTAAAGATGCTGACGAAACAGATTGGGTATTCGAGGTAATCTGCTGCATCCGCTTG
Organism: Clostridiaceae bacterium 35-E11; assembly: GCA_038396625.1. Taxonomy (GTDB): domain Bacteria; phylum Bacillota; class Clostridia; order Peptostreptococcales; family Thermotaleaceae. Next base: position 357,455 of record CP121688.1, on the reverse strand, counting down.
GAAAATTCATTCACAATGCTGTTCGTATCATCTACTTTATCGACTTGCACATTTGCACCTGTAGCAATTTCTTGTATAGTCATAGCAATTTGCTCTGTAGCACTGGTATTCTGATCTGCACTGGAGGTTAGCTCTTCTGCCATCGCTGCAATTTGATCTGAATTATCACCAATTTTTAAAATCAGTTCTTTTAAATTCCCTACCATCTTATTGAAACTATGAACCATAATTCCAATTTCATCTTTATTTTTAATTTGTATGGTATCTACGGTCAAATCTCCCTCTGCAACCTGTAAAAGTGCTGAAGATATGGTTTTGGCAGGTTTAGAAATACTTTTGATTAGTAGATATGCCATAATGATGGTAATTGCCAAAGCAATGATACTTGCAACAATTAATGTAACCTGGGCTTTTTTCTGTGCTTGCTGAGAATGGACTCTCGCTTCATTGATTAATTTGTCAATTTCATTGTAAATTTCTTTATTGGTAATTATAAAACTATCAAAATAAAACTTGCCTTCTCCCATTTTATATTGTGCTTCCTGCATTTTTTCTTCTTTTACTAGTTTAATGATGTCCTCAAAAAATGTCTCTATACTTTTAATCTTAGGTTTTGCTTCTTTGATAATTTCTGCCATCCGAGGATATGCTTCAAAATAAGGTTCTAACGCTTCTAGCTCTTTTTTGATATTTCTTTTACCCGTATTATAAGAGTCAAGATATCTTTCATTTCGTGTGACAATATATCCTCGCACACCCGTTTCCTGACTCACAAGTTGTGTATATATGTTGGTAGCTGCCCTCTCTAAAGGTATGGTATCCTCCACAATTTGTCTTGTTCGTTCTTGCATATGTGCCATTCCATAAAAACTAGCACCAATAATTCCTGCAAATAGCACCAAAATAACTACATAACTAAAAATTAATTTTTTCGCGACTGAATTCTTCAATTCATCTACCTCCTTCATTTCATTCAATACCTTATTTATTATAAAATTGTATTTTGATACAATACCAATCTATATAAATATTCGACATAAATATTCCAATTCCTCGTTGAAATTGTAAATTTTGACAAGTATTTTATAGACATTTAGCCTTATATATACAAAAAACATTGTTTTTATGAAGGTATAAAAACAATGTTCCTTAACATCTCTTTTTTATTAAATTTTATGTATTCCATAAAAATGACACAGCCCCTTCTATTAGACTACATACAGCACGTTTTGCATTTACAGTGCTTGCAACAATCTAATTTCATAGCTAAATCACTACTGGCTCTTTTGGCAAAAATACAGGGAACATCCATATTTTTAGATTGTTTTTTAATAATCGTAGCCAAATTATGCTCGATAAAATCATATAAGACGATAACCATATCGACATTTGTTGGCACTTCTCTATTTCGCATTCCTTTTTTTCTCCCTGACCAATGAATATATTTGTGAATGCCCTTTGCACTTAATAAATCAGGAATATTCCCCAACCGATCTCCTCCTACAATTAATGCAGTCATTTTCATCCTCCTTCCTAATCGATATTGATTATCATTATTATATAATTTAAAAATCCTCTTGTCAACTGCAACGCTTTATCCGATCGTCGTTATATTTTATGTGCATTCTAATATGTGTTTTTCATTCTTTTTATGAAAAAAGACATTAAAAAAACCCCGCTAAAACTCAATGCTTGTGAGTAATAAGCGGAGCAAGTGCTCTTGTTTTATGATAGAGGATTAATCAGGGTAAACTCTTGATAGATCTGTTTTTTGAGCTCTTCCATATATTTGTCTGTTGTACTTCTTTCCTGCTGTGGAATAGAAATTTGAAACGAGCTTTTCAATTGCACAGGCATGCTTGAAAAAATATGGATTTCATCCCCTATCATAAGGGCTTCTTCGATATCATGGGTTACAAAAATCACAGTTCTTGAATCCTTTGTCCACAGTTTCATAAATGATTTGATCAACGACCGCTTGATATTTACATCTAATCCTTTAAATGGTTCGTCCATCAGCAGAATATCAGAAGGATATGCAAAGGCCCGTGCAATAGCAACCCGCTGAAGCATGCCTCCGCTGAGTCTTGAAGGATAGTAGTGCTCAAATTCCTTTAATCCAACCATTTCAATATATTGAGATATGATTTGCTGTCTCTTTTCCTTCGAATAAATATCTTTTAGTACAAATTCAATATTCCCCCATACAGTCTTCCAATCTAATAACCTTGGCTCTTGAAAAAGATAGGAAATAACTTTATTATCAAAGCCCCCAAAATATCCCTTATCTGCTTCAATGATACGGCTGAGCATATGTAAAAAAGTGGTTTTCCCACATCCTGAAGGACCAAGGATACAGGTGATTTTATTTTCTAAAATCTCCATACCAAAATTTTTAAATACCTGAAGGGTTCCATAGTTTTTATCTACATTCTGAACGATTAGCGTCATTTTTCTATCTCCATCTAATGATTTTTTTCTCTAGCGTTCTTATTCCCTGTTCAAACAAAAAACTAAAAAAAATGGCAAGTAGAGTCCAAGCAAAGACATTGGGAGTTTCCAAATATATTTTTGCTGTTTGCAGACTGGTACCAATAGCATATTGAGGCTGGCTTAGCACTTCCGCTGCAATGACTGCCCGCCATCCGATACCCATGGCTGTTGAAAATCCTGCTACCAAATAAGAAACAATGGATGGGAAATAAATTTCCAATAATATTCTCCATTTGGGGATATGGTAGATCTTAGCCATTTGAACAATACTTACATCCACAGATTTGATTCCTTCTAAAACATTCCCACATATAATCGGAAAGGCTACGAGAAAGCTAACAAAAATCGGTACATGATTGCTTTGAAACCAAATTAGAGTAATTAAAATAATAGACATGACAGGGGTAGCTTTAATTGTGACCAAAAAAGGTTCCACTAGCTTTTCTCCAAATTTATTCATCCCTGCCGATATCCCTACAATCAATCCTAAAGTTCCAGAGATGACAAAACCAATTACCCCTCTTATTAGCGTACTGGCAACTGTTTGTAAAAAATTTTTGGATTGAAAAATCAAGAATAAATGCTTTAAGGTTACCTCTGGTGAAGGCATAATCATCTCCGAACTAAATAATCCGGAGATGATTTTCCATAGAAGAATTAATAATACAATAGATAATATTGTCGGAAATTTATTTTTGATAATAGTAGAAATTCTCATCAGGAAGCTTGCCTCCCACATCCTTTGGTGAATAATCAAAGAGTACATTTAAGTATTCATCTACAACCTCTTTTGCCTTCTGTGCATCTTCAAATCTCAAATTACATCTTGGTATGGCAGCTTCAGCCATTTTAGCGGTCATGCCAATTTCATGTTTCTCAACAAGCACACCTGCTTCTACTGCATTGGCATTGACCCAATCAATCGATTTTTTTAATTCCTCTAAAAACCTTGCTACTGCTTCTGGATGAGCTTGGGCAAATTCTTCTCTTACAACAATACAGGTCTGGGGATAAGAAGTCTCTGTGCCTAGGGCTTTCTTCCATTCATCCTGAAGGTTTAGCGCAATCTGAGCTTTTTCATTTTTCATCCCAACATTTGTTACAAAGGGTTCTGGCAGTACTCCCATATTTATTTTTCCTGCAGACATGGATTGTGCAAGTTCCACATGTCCTAATGTATAATCTAACGTTACATCTTTTTCAGGATCTAATCCATTTTTCTCCAATAGATATCTAAATACTACGTCTGGTGTTGAACCCTTTGCCACAGCATTTATTGTCTTTCCTTTCAAATCTTTCCAGTCCTTTATATTGTCTTCTTGGGTCATTACATAAAGCACGCCCCAGATATTAACTGCCGCCAGATTATATCCTGCGCCTTTATTGTACAGCTTTGCTGCAACATTTGTTGGTAAAGCAGCAAAATCTACTTCCTTGGAAAGTAGTCTTGCCACTAATATATCAGGGCTCTCCGCCACTTGGTAAGTAGATGCTATATTCTCTCCTAAGGATGGTTTTTCTTCAAACATTTTAATCATACCAATAGATGTAGGACCTTTTAATCCTGAAATTTTCGCAATGATTTGTTCTTCAGAAGCTTCTTCTTGACTTTCCTCTGTTGGCGTTTGTTGCTGTACATTATCACTTGTTTCTTCTTGCTGTGCTGTACAGCCTACTACACTCATAATCAATACCAATGCCATAAGTACAGATAAAAGTTTTTTCATTTCACATACCCCTTTCTGGATGATAAATTTTTATGTATTTAAATTCCCATTGTTACCCTTGCCATTTTTTTTAAGATGGCTGAACATACCTTAATGATTCACTACTTTTAGGTCAAAGAATGTAGATTTTTATTGATTCAAATATGTAAATTTCTAAAATTTTCAATGTTTTTCAGTACCATTATATTTTATTGCGTCATAATGGTCAACATTCTTCAACTCTCCAATGGATTCTATCATGAATACAGATGATCTTCTCTTATATTTTTCTAAAAAATAATATGTTCATGCATAGATCCCTAAGATTGCACGAACACTAGATAGATGTAAGCTACACATATACCTCTTTTTATTGTGCTTCGCTACCTAATGAGGTCTACGTAAAGATCTGGTAAAAATTTTCTAGGAAAGGATGAGATTTGTGTTTATTGTCTATCATGATGTAGGTGGCACCCATTCTACCATTATTGCAGCAGCGATTCATCTCAACAAGCTGCCAATGGATATGATTCCTTCAAAATCAGAAATCGAAAGCGTTCCTTTATTTGATCGATTAGAGAAAAAGAATATTGGTAGACTCATCTACCATGGACAGGATGAATATCATCATGCTGTATATACCATCAGCAGACAATATCACCCACAATTAGTAATCAATGCAATTCAAACAGTATTTGATATGATTGAGGAAGATAAAAAAAATATTTTATGTGTTGATACTTCTTTATCGGTAAATAACTGGATGCGTATTGGAGGAGCAAGTTCTAGAAGACTGGGACTTGTGGGTTTTGGAAGACCTATCGTTACCTATGGAACACTTAAAGCCTATCCTACCATTGTGGAGATTGTGAAAAAAACGAAATTAAAAATAGCACCGTAAGAATACGATGCTATTTGGCAAATTTTACAATGGTCGTTAAAACTTTTTCCACCTGTTCTTTATTTAATGTTTCTCCTTCTTCAAAATGCAACAAACAATCCTTTACATGGTCTTCCATAATGACAAGTCCTACTTTATGGATCGATGCCTTTACAGCTGCAATTTGAAGTAATATGTCATCACAGGTTTTGCTGTCTTCTTCGATCATCTTTTCTATACCTGCTATATGTCCTTTGATGGTTCTTAATCTATTAATAATATCTTTTTTGGCTGCTTCTTTAGACATTTAATAAGCACTCCTTTCTCTAATAACAGCATACGGTATTTAAATTATTCTATCATATATTGTACCATAAATTTATATCAACAATGCTTTTAATCTATTCGAAATAAAAGTGGCTGTTTTTACAAACAACCACTTTATTTCGATCATGGATTAGATAAATAAATTTACATTCGCTTCATCAGATTCTCCAAGATAGGTCGCTACGCCTGCAAATTCTACTCCATCAATTAATTCTTCTTCTTTGATACCCATTACATCCATAGACATGGTGCAAGCAATCATTTTTACACCCATCATCTGTGCACTTTCAATTAACTCTGGTAAGGTATTGACATTTTTCTTTTTCATGATACTTTTCATCATGGTTGCACCCATGCCGCCAAAATTCATTTTCGATAAACCTAGCTTTTCTGCACCTCTCGGCATCATCCAACCAAACATCCGCTCCATAAAATCTTTTTTCACTTGTACTTTTTTTGCTTTTCTTAGTGCATTTAATCCCCAAAAGGTAAAGAACATAGTTACTTCACTGCCCATAGCTGCTGCACCATTGGCGATAATAAGACTAGCCATTACTTTATCCATATCTCCACTAAATACAATCATTGTTTTTTTATCAGCCATTTTTTCACCCTCTTACTTTCTAAGGATCTTTGCTGTAATTTCTGTATCTTTATCCTCTAGCTCTAATAATTCATTGCCTGTTTTTTTACACCACGCTTGTATATCTTTATAAAAGCCTCTATCAGAAACCTTAACATGAATAATATCTCCTGGCTGTGCTTCCTTTGCTGCTTTAAACACTTGCATAATCGGTCCTGGACATTGTAATCCTTTGCAATTTAATTGAATATCTGCCATTTGTTTTTCCTCCTATTCTTTTTACAAAAGTTTATTCTCTTTCAAAAGGGTATGCATTCATACCACCTTCTAATATTTTTACATTTTCAAAACCTAGTTCTTTTAACTTTAGATAAGATAGAAATGCATTTTTTCCTACTTTGCAAACCAATGCAGTTTCCTTATGGGGATCTAGTTCTTGTACCCTCATATATAATTCACCTGATGGAATATTAATAGCTCCAGGAACAGTACCTACCATGAAGGAACCTTCATCACGCACATCTATGATTTGCAGTTCATCTTTTCTGTTATTTAATTCTATAGGGCCAATGCCCTTTACTCTTCCTGTTAATTTATTGCGCAGTACGTTTGCACCCAAGATTGTAGAACTCATTGCCATAGAGAAAGGAGGTGCGTAAGCCAAGTCTAACTTTTCTAAGTCTTCTACCTTGGCACCAAAGGTTATAGCTGTAGCAATGATGTCAATGGGTTTATCTACGACCCCTTCTCCAATCACTTGTGCACCTAATACCTTATGGGTTTTTTTATCTGCAATCAGTTTTGTAATAATTTCTCTATATCCTGGATAGTAGTGGGCTCTGTCGTTAGCAGGAACCAAGGCTGTCTCTATCTCAAAACCAGCTTTTCTTGCATCTCGTTCTGATAATCCCGTTTTTGCTGCGTTGAATTGAAACAATTTTACAATCGTTGTTCCCAGTACACCCTTTAGTCCATCCTTTTCTTCGTTTTCCATATTGATCCCTGCTACTCTACCCATTTTGTTAGCTGTCGAGCCCATTGGATACCAAGCAGGCTGTTCTGTAATTAGATTTGTACTTTCTGCACAGTCTCCAACAGCATAAACATCCTTGATATTTGTTTCCATATATTCATTTACTTTGATTGCGCCAGTAGAACCAAGAGCTACGCCGATTTCCTTTGCCAGTTTCGTATTGGGTCTTACACCTACAGACATAATCACAATGTCTGCTTCTAGCTCTCTTTGATCTGTGACTACTTTTTCCACTTTTCCCTCTGATCCTGCTAAAGAAATAACTTTTTCACTGGTGTAAATATGCACGCCTTCTTCTTCCATATGGTTTTGTGCCAGTAATGCAATTTCTTGATCAAATGGAGGTAATATGTGATCTACAAGTTCAACGATTGAAACATCTACCTTTCGGTCATGAAGATTTTCTGCAACTTCTAATCCAATGAAGCCGCCTCCTACAATCACTGCTTTTTTTATTTCGCCTTTATCTACTAATTCTCTAATAGTCAAAGCATCTGATACTGTCCTTACGGAAAATACACCTTCTAAATCCTTTCCCTCAATAGGTGGTACAAAAGGAGATGCCCCTGTAGCGATAACCAATTTGTCATAGGAAAAGGTCTTTATTTCTTCTTTAACCAAATCCTTTACGTCCACTACCTTTGCTTCTGTATCAATTTTCACTGCTTCATGCTTGATAAATACATCAATATTGGTAAGTAGTTTAAAATCTTCTGGTGTTTTTACAACGAGTTCTTGTTTTTCTTCTATAACGCCTCCGATATAGTACGGAAGACCACAACCTGCATAAGAAATATGTTCATCCTTTGTTACTACTACAACTTCTGCCTTCGGATTTTCTCTCTTTATTTTTGCAGCCGCTTTCGTACCTGCTGCTACCCCACCAATAATAAATATTTTTTCTTTCTTCAACATCCTCACTCCTATCCTCATTTTATCAATGCATTTAATTCATCTAGCAACTCATTGATCTTTACTCCATATATTTTACAAGCATATCCAATGCTTTTATACAAAGCACCCCCTCATCCGTAGATACGGATTCCTCTGTTCTTTAATATTTCTGCTACATCTGGAAATTCAATTATTACATCATGAATAATATGATTTTCTGTGAACATCATCTTCCCTCCGTTTCCCCACCCCATAGGGCATGGGGTATCTTTGTTTCTATGATAATATAACTTTGACAAAAAGTCAACAATAAATATGTTGTATATTGCTATCACAATTCCTTATGTCTCTAAGTAGCTTTCTCCTCTTTATATCAAAGTTGTCGTTGGTTAAATTGCGTAAAAAATCGTATGCAAAATAAAAAAACTCTCAAATTTCCTGAGAGTTTTCAACTTGTTTTAATGTAAAGAAAAATTCTACCCCATCTTCTATATTCTTGACACCAAATGGGCTATGATGCTGCTGTAATATACTTTTCGCAATAGCTAGACCTAATCCTGTGCCCTTTTGCTCCTCTTTATTTTTTACTTTATAGAAACTATCCCATATATAAGGAATTTCTTCTTCGGGAATGTTGTTTCCCTCATTCTGTACCCCAATCCTTAGATCAGTACCTTGGCTTTCTAGGATGAGCTTGATTTCCCCCTGCTCTTTGCCATGATTTGCTGCATTTTGAATAAAATTTATTAATACTTGTTCAATACGATGCTCATCTCCCAATACCCAAATATCCTGTGGAGGATGGATTAATGTCAGCTTTCTTCCTCTTTCCTCTGCCAAGAGCTTATATTTGCCGTAAATTTCTTCAATTAAGTTTGTAAAATCAAAAGGATTTAATTTCACAGCAAAGGTTCCAGACTCTAGCTGCGAAAGATCTAATAGCTCCTTTACCATACTACTTAGCTTATTGGTTTCATCCTGGATTACATCACAATAAAAATCTATCTCTTCTTTCTCTGTAACTACCCCATCCTTTAATCCTTCTGCATATCCATGAATAATAGCTGTAGGGGTTTGCAGTTCATGGGAAACCCGGGCAATGAACTGTTTTCTCATTTTATCAAGATTTTTTTCTTTTTCTAATTCCACCTTCAATGCTCCAATCGTCTTGTCTAATTTTTCAACTAGATAATTGAAGGTTGTTCCTAATTCTCCAATTTCATCCTCTCTTTTTTCTTTGTAGCGAATGTGGAAATTCAAGTCTCCCATCTGCTTTACCAATTTATTCAGTTTTACCAAAGGCTGTGTGACCATTCTAGAAAAAACAAAAGCCAGTAGGATAGCAAATAAGATCGCAATACTAAAAATATATACATAAAATCGTTGGGTGATGACCACAGTTTCTTGAATGGACTGAAGAGGACTTTGAATCATAATGCCCATGCCGCCCTTTGTCAGTTTTCCATAGATAATCCATTCTCCATTGCCTCCTCTACCGAAGCCACCATGACTGACTTTTCGATAGGCATATTCTCCCTGCGCCTTTAACTTTTTCCATATTTCTCCTGCGCCCATCATTCCTTTGCTAAAGTTTCCTTGTCTACTATAAAGAAGAAGTTCTCCTTCTTTACTCATCACCATTACTCTTCCACCATTTTTTTCTGCAATATCTTGTATAAACAATTGGACTTCTTCTAAAGACATTGTATTCAATGCATTTTCTAAGCTTCGAGCATGCTCCTCCATCGCCTCTATTTTTTTATCAATATAATATTTTTCTAAAAAATTTGTCTGAATAAACCAAGAAATACCTACAATTAAAAGAATAGATGCTAAAAAGATAAGAAAAGTCTTTGTTGAGATCGATTTTATTTTCACGCCTTCACCTCAAGTCTATAACCTATCCCTCTCACAGTTACGATGGTATCTCCAAAATCTTCTAATTTTTTTCTCAGTCTTTTGATATGGGTATCTACTGTCCTCAAATCTCCATAATAATCGTATCCCCACACTCCATTTAATATGGCATCTCTCGTAAGAGCTTGGTTTTTATTGACCATCATAAAATACAGTAAATCATACTCTTTTGGACTTAAGTCTATCGCTTGTCCATTTATAAATACTTGATGCTGTGCAGGATCTATACTCAGAGAACCTATTTGTATCACCTCTTTTATGGACTGTTGGCCACTCCGCTTGAGAAGAGCTTTAACCCTAGCCACCAGTTCCTTTACACTAAAGGGCTTTGTTACATAATCATCTACCCCCAGATCAAAGCCAAATAATTTGTCACTTTCTTGCCCACGTGCCGTGAGCATAATAATAGGTATATCACTTTCCCGGCGAATCTCTCTACAAACAGACCATCCGTCTACAAAAGGCATCATAACATCTAGTATGACAAAATCCACTTTTTCTTCTTCCCATATCTTTAACGCCTCTTTTCCATCCTTCGCTTCTAGCACCTTATAATTTTCTCTTTTTAAATAGGTGGTCACTAATTTTCTTAATCGTTCCTCATCCTCTGCAATTAAAATTTTCGTTTGTATCATAATTACACTCCTCGTTAGTCGTTGAGAGTTTATTTTCGTTTCTATTTGTTGTCAAGGCTTCTTATTTCTTTCTATGTCCGTGATTCTTTACTTGCTTTATTTTTATATTATCAGATAATTGTGTCCATTGTGTGAAAAATTTCATTTTATTGGATAATCGTTTTATAAAAAAAAAGAGCTATCCTTTAAAGCATAACTCTTTTCTATGCACTCTAGCTTATATTGTATTTTAATTTCCTGAATAATATTGTTCTACTCGTTTTAGTAATAGTAGGGTATTCTTCTACGTCTTCTGCCTAATAGTTCTCCTATCAGGATAATGGTAATAATATCTCTTATGATACCTCCTGAACCATATCCTCTATCTGCTTTTCTATATTTCTTTTCTTCATTATAATTTTCGTATATTTCATTAATCATATTCTCCATAGCTTCTTGGTTTGGAAATGGATGCATCATTGGGTTATACATATGATCTTCTCTCTCACAAACTTTTTTTACATAAGGATGCAATTCACGATAGATCTCAGGATATATTTTTTTAGCTTCCATTTCACAGTAATAATAATATTGTGAAGGATCATAATAAGCATTATTATAATATGGATACAATGAACTTCCCCCTTTATTCATATAAAATAGATCATTTTCTTAGTTTTATAATATGTTTGATCCCTTTTTTTGTGCAATGATTTCATGAATTGGGTAATAACTTTCAGTCATAATATCGTCCCAATTCAAATATATTATTAGTATGACAAGAACGAGCGAGGTGAGAGAGATGTTAAGAATCTTTGTTTTAAAAAAGCGCAGCCTGTACATAGCCATAGCCGTTCTAGCTGCTATTATCATTGGCATCACAGCACTTATGATTATGTCAGGTTCTGATGAAACTTTTTCAGAGACAATGAAGTATGCTTATAAAAAAATATCTGCTGAACAAGCAAAGGTACTGATAGAAAAAAATCCTGAGCTAATTATTTTAGACATGAGAGATGAGGAGGATTACGAAGAAGGGCATTTGCAAAATGCACAACAAATATCCTATAGTGAACTAAAGAAGAGTTTAAGTTCCTATGATAAAGAATGCATTTACATGGTATACAGTAGCAGTGATCGAAAAAGTGCAAAAGCTGCAGATATAATGGCTAGCAACGGGTTTTCCAAAATATATATGCTCAACGGAGGCATTGATCAATGGCCTTATGACATTGAATAAGTCTGGATGAATTATCCAGACTTATTTTTTCATTTAACAGCATGGGGGTGGTGTAGGTTTTCGTGGCATTACGACATTGCCTGTTTTTGCATCTATGTGTAAAATCCAATAGCCATAGTCTCCTTTTTCCATTTTTTTATCTTGTAGTGGATGCCAATAAACAAAGCCAGTCATTCCCTCATAAGGCTGTTCACTTAATATAAATCGACCTGGTACACCATACATATAGTAAACAGGCTTCTCATGGTTGTCAGTGGCAACACCAAAAATATAGTGCTGATATTTATGAATCAAAGCTGGACATCCTGTCATATAATTCATGTAGGGATGATAGCAATGAACGTTGGTTAAGTATCCATAGAATGGCATAAAATTTCTATAAAGTGTCTGGTTATTACATGGTATTTTCCACCATCTACATCCTTCTAAATTTGTTTCAAAAGGGGCTATCTCTTTGTGATACTTTAATGTGTTTTTTATATATTCATGTACCATATGGAAATAATGGGTATAATATGGATATGAATGATTGGATTCATGATGTTGTTTCTTATCATAGGCCTGATTTTGATTATATTTCTTTTCTTTCATTGACTTTTCTTGTACAGGTTTTTCTTGTACAGGCTTCTCTTGCATAGATTTATCCTCCGTAGATTCCTCTTTCACAGGCTGCTGTTTCATAGGTGTTTCCTTTATGGGTTCCTCTTTCACGGGCTGCTGCACGGGTTTTTCTTTCATGGGTTCCTCTTTCATGGGCTTTTCTTTTATGGTTTCTTCTATGGCCTCACCATGGGTCTTCGTATTTTCTTCTTTATATTTCTCATGAACTTTTAATGGTTGCTGCTGTTCATAGCCCCATTGGTTTCCTTTTATTTGAAAGGGCCCTTTTGGTTTTACTTCTTCTTTTTCTTTTATTACTTTATCCTTTATGTCATCTGTTGATTCATTGTTTTTTGTTTCTTCGTTAACTTCATTTATTTTTTCAATCGCTTCTTCCTTGCCTTCCAATGGCTTTATTGGTTCATTGATTTTTGTTTCTTTTTTAGGTAATTCTTTTTCCTCTTCCTCTAAAGATATTTCTTCTTCCATTTGAATTTTATCTTCTACTACTTCTTTTTCTTTCATTTGAATTGGGCTTTCTTTTTTTTCTGGTTCATACACTACTTCTTCTAGAGATTTTTCTGCTTCTTTTACAGCTTCTTTTTGTTTTTCTTTTCGAATATATCCTTCTGCCAAAATATTTTTCCATGCTACCTTTTGTTTATCAATAAATCCTACAAGAGGTGCAACAATCTCTCTACTTCTATTTGGTGCATCTGCAGTTTCAGCAACAATTGCAACAACATTAAAATCTTTAATTGGGTTTCCTTGTCCATCCACATTTTCAGGATCAAACTTCCAGCTTAATTCTCCCTTTCCGCTTTCATCAATAACCAGCGTTCCACTATTTGCATAAATACGCTTTCCATCTTTTGTTCCTATCAAATATCCTCTATATATATACGCCGCGTTATCAAAATACTTAAGATTTTGAACATAATGATTAAGTACACCTTTTCCATTCTTAGTTTCTATCTTTGTATATCCCTTAGGATTTTTCCCTTGTTTATTCTGAAAGCCGTCATCTTCATTATCTAGTATAATAAAATACCTACGATATCGCTTATGATCCATGGGCACCTTCCCTCCCTTTTTTATTCACTTACTATTAATATATGTATAAAAAGGAAAATAGTTCACATTTTATCACAAAAAATTCTATATACCTGTGGAGGTAATCCATGGGACTTAGAATAAAAAAATAAGCTTTTTCAAGCTTATTTTCATCTTAAAACTAGTAAACAATTAAGTTATATTGACTTTTCCTGTTTTTTATATGCATAGAATGCATTTGCCAATTTTGCAAATTCTCCTATCTCTAAGGTCTCTCCTCTTCTATTTTCTTCGATTTCACTGTACTGCAAAATTTCTTGGATCTGCTGTTTACTTTGACCTAATGTACTTGAAGATAAAGCATTTAAAAGCGTCTTTCTTCTTTTTCCAAAGGCTGCCTTTACCACAGCAAACAACAGTTTTTCGTCCTCTACCCTTACTTTTGGCTCTTGCAATACAGTTAATCTGATCACGGTGGATTCTACATTAGGTTGGGGAATAAAAACGGATTTAGGTACCCTTGTAATGATTTTAGGATCACAATAATATTGCACTGCAACAGATAATGCCCCATAATCTTTTGTACCTGGCTTTGCTTGCATTCGATCTGCTACCTCTTTTTGAATCATGACAACCATATTTTCTACCGGTACTTTTTCTTCTAAGAATTTCATAATGATGGGGGTTGTTACATAATAGGGAAGATTGGCAATCACCTTCACTTTTCTTCCTTCACATCTTTCCTCAATCAGTTGATGTAGATCTATTTTTAAAATATCCTTGTTTACCACTTCTACATTCTCTGCATCCTTTAAAGTCTCTGCCAATATCGGTATTAAGGTTTTATCAATCTCCACAGCTACAATTTTCTTGGCACGAGCTGCCAACGCTTGTGTAAGTGTGCCAATACCTGGTCCTACTTCAACAACCATATCCTCTTCATTTACTTCTGCTCCTTCAATAATTTTATGTAGTATATTTTCATCTATCAAAAAATTTTGCCCCAAACTTTTTGAAAACTTAAATCCATACTTGCTCACAATTTCTTTGGTTACTTTTGGTGAAATTAATCCTTCCATTTTACCGCCCTACTTTGCACAATTTTTTTACTGCTACCTCAAACTCTTCTCTTGTAATACCATAATGATTTAATCGATTTAAAAACTGTTTCGCATTTGCATAGCCAATCCCTAGTATTTTTCCCAGTTCATCTCGTCTTATGCTGGCTTCCTCTGATCCCACCAAATCATTCTTAATTAAGTCGCTTTGTAGAAATTCTACTTTCTCACAAAGATTTTCTGTTCGAACCTTCGATAAAGCCAGGCGTATATTTTCAGGAGAAGCATTTTCAATGCCTATATCTCCATTTCTAGTAGCTTGTTCTCTTGGTAAAAAAGCATGTTTACATCCTTTGATACGCTTCGATAAAGTCTTTCTAATTTTTTCTCCCGCATGGTCAGGATCTGTGAATATAATGACACCCTTTCTTTGCTGCGCAAGTTCTATTCTTTTGATGGTCTCCTCCGTTATACCAAAACCATGAGTAGGAATCATTTCTGCATCTACAGCCCGTTTTACTGCAATGACATCATCTCTTCCTTCTACAACAATAACTTCCTTGATCATTTTTTTCCTCCATCTACTTGTTCATTCTTCTTACATCATTGTACAATAGGAAACGCCTATCTGTAAAATGCTTTCTTGACTTTATTGATTGATGTTAAGTAGAAAGTCGTTTTTTTATCCACAACATAGGGCAGGGTATTCCCCCTGCCCTGTTCTACTCTAAAATATAAACCTGTACTTTCCTTTTTCCATATCGCTTAACATCCTTTGGACTTTCAAAATACAAGTCGATTTTGTTGCCCTTTATTGCTCCACCTGTATCTTCTGCACTAGCAAATCCATAATCTCCAGAGCCATCGAGGGCTTTTACGTATAATTTTGTGCCTAATGGAATAACTCTTGGATCTACCGCTACAACCCCTGGTCGTACTTTGGTTCCACTTCTTGTAATACCATAATATTTATCTCCTGGATTTTTTCCGGTACTTTCAAAGGTTGCATCATACGCAGTAGCTGTCATTTGGATGGTTTTTCTGACTCTAAGGTTTCCTCTAGCGGTTGCAATAAACTGTGCTGTTCCTTGCTCTACCACTTCTTTCTGCGGTGCTGTAATGACTTTTTCTTCTAATAATTCTCTTGATATTTCTTGACCATTTTCATAAACAATTTTATATTTTGCCTCTTTTTCCCCGTTTTTTCCTTTCTGAATCAAATTTAACTTTCCCTTATCTAAGCGATCATTATGTTGAACGATACTCTCGTAGGGAATAACTTCTGTTTCTGTGACAATCTCTTCACGTATCCTCGCCACAGTTATGGTCTCATACTTCTTTACCGATGCATCTAATGCAGGTTCAACTCTATCTGTTCCTTCCATCGCAATCTTGTGCTCTTTTAATATGTCTTCTACGTTGTCATTGGCTGTCATGACCTCCCGTGTTTCTCCATCCACCTGTATGGTCACAGGATGGGCTCTCTTGATTACAATGGTCATACCGTCCTTGACACTTGCATTTAGGGATTGTGATACTTGATCATATTTATTTAATTTCACATTTCCCTTTCTAAGTACATCTTCTACCTTAGCAAATCCTACTGTCATTTTCATTTCTTTATTGTCATCTTTAATAGTAATCTCTTTTGTTAAGGCATTGCTAAATGAAAACATCCCTATTAGCAAGACAATCCCTAGAATAATCAAATTTCTTTTTGTAAGAAACATCCTATTCTTCAAATCTGTTTGCATAGGTTCTATACCTCCTTTTTTTGTTACGGGGCAACCATAGTATTCTACACAAAAATTTATTCAAAGTCAAATTTTTGTATGACTTACCCGAAACATTTAGTATTATTGGCATAGAAAAATTTTTTATACATATTCCATGCTTTTTCCAAAGGATATGGGTATTATATCATAATGTTTTTAAAACATGGAAGTCCTATTTCTTCTGCCTAATCTGCTATAGGATTTTGTCCTTTTTCTATTCTTCGTCATATTTCCCGGGCAATTTTCATAAAATGATATTTTTGTATAAAAAACAGGCACCCGTTCTGCCAGAATGCCTGTTTCTTTTTATCCTTAACTCATATGTATATTGATTTTTGCATCCATTTAACATATACGGGAAATTAATTTGCGTCTTTATGATGTTGTTTTAGAATTTGCTGCCATGTATCTAAATACATAAATTTTTCGTTTTCTTGATCATACCCAGGAATGTTTCCTAGGCGCCATAGGGAAATATTTTTTATCCCAAATAACTTCGCCAAATTAATTTTTGTAAGGACACTACGAGTGTCTTCATACCAAAGGATATTATGGATATCACTTTCTGCGTCATAGTAAGTCAAATATGGATTTTCAAACCTTTTGTCATAATGCATTTGTAAATCCTGTTTGGAGCCTTCATTTTGTATTCTTTTTTTTACAGCATCATAGGTTGGTTGTTCCCGCCATATTTTTATTTCCCCAGCTTCTTCTATTCCGCGCCATTGTGCCACATCAAAAGAGATTTGAAGATAAATTTTATGCTTATCTCTAATACCTGTTGCCTCATCCGTTATGTCTTTTAGGGCATGATAGAGATCAAAACCTTTATTATGTATATTTTCTATAGGCGTTAAGGGTGTTTTGATTTTATAAAAAGATTGCATCTCATTGGATAGTTTTATAGAATCCGCATTTTTCTCATAATAATCATGCGCCATTAAAATAACTCCGTCTGTAATCTCTCCAATGGTTTTGTAATCGTACCCTTTATAGTATTTTCTTGGGGGAACGGTTACATACAATTTTTTATTGCTTTCATCAAGTTCATCTTTTAATGCTCGTAAAAATAGGTTGAATTTTTCAGCCAGTACTTCTTCTCGGATATCTTCAAAATCGATTACAACACCATCAAATTCAGCCTGCTCTCCATATTTTTCTATGCCATTAACATGCTCTATGATTTGTTGAATGATTGCTTCTTGGGCTTCATTATTTGCAATAATATGTTCAACAATACCTATTCCTGCTTCATCTTTTGTAAATTGTGATGCAAATATCATTAAATGCTTAGAGATGTTATTTTGTTTTGCCTTTTCCGTTACCTCTGAGAATTTTTCTGGTATATGGAAATGGTTCTTCTCATCTACTTTTAAATCTATTTTATTGCTTTCATCATTAAATTCCAAACGACTCCAACCAAAGTTCACACCATCCAGCTGAGGAATGAAGTCCCTTTGGGCATAGGATTTAATCGCATAAAATCCATGCAACCCTTCTATGGGTGCAATGAGTTTTTCATACATCTCCATTATAATTGTTTGTGCTGGTTTACTTGAATCTATAACTAAGTCATCAAAAGGGCTGTGTAATAGATTGATTTCCTTTTCAAGAGGATCATAACCCATACTTCGTATCAATATATATGTCGCATCTTGTTTTGAAATATCCCCGTTAAAATCTTCCTCAGGATTTAGCCCCAACCCATGTTGATTAGCTAAATAAATATATTCTTCCATATCCTGCACTTGTCCTTGGCTATTCCAACCCATCATCTCTACCAAGGTGCTTATAAATTCGCCTTTTGTAATCCCCGCATACACATCTTCATCCTTTTGTATTTCAATATGCTCTCCTTCTTGTGCTTCGGCAGGTAAAATCATCATACCTCCTATTAATATAGCAATTATTAGTAGCAATCCTCGTTTATACATATTCTCATCCCCCTCGTAAAAAATGCACAATTTTTTCCATTTCGTAGGATAATTGTAGTATACCATATCACAGATTGAAAAAATATAGCATCGCATGGATATATCACCATGGTGTATACCTCACAAGATGAAGGGACGTATTGCAATACGTCCCTTCAGTCTATCCTATATCTATCTTCTCTGATCCTTTTATTTACTTAATTCGAAAAAACCTTTTCGCATTTTCTGTGGTTTGATACGCCACCTCTTCCAAAGAACATTTTTTAATTTCCGCTATTTTTTCTGCCACATACCTTACATAAGCCATTTCATTTCGCTTGCCTCTATGGGGCATAGGTGTTAAATAAGGGGAATCTGTTTCAATGAATAAATATTCAAGAGGTATTGTATCTACTACTTCCACTGTTTTCCTTGCATTTTTATAAGTTAGAGGTCCAGCAATAGAAATATACGCGCCTAGCTTGGTATATTGCTTCGCTAACTCAGCACTTCCTGAATAACAGTGCAACACAACTCCTGTGTCAAAGGCCTTCTCCTTTTTAAGTATGCGCATCACATCTTCATTCGCTTCCCGATCATGAATGATGATGGGCAATGCGATCGTCTTTGCCAACTGAATTTGCCTTTTAAACCACTCTTTTTGTATATCCCTAGGGGAATGATCATAATGATAATCCAAACCTATCTCTCCAATGGCCTTTACCTTAGGTTTTTTGGCAAGTCCTTTTAAAAGTGCTAAAGTCATTTCATCCATATCCTTTGCATCATGGGGATGTACGCCCACTGCTGCATAAACCATATCATATTGGGAAGCAAGCTCCACAGCTTTTACAGAAGTCTCAAAATCTGCACCAGGATTCATAATATAGGTAATACCATTTTCTTTGGCATTTTTTAAAATCTGTTCTCGATCTTTATCAAATCTAGCATCATCAAGATGCGCATGAGAATCAAAAAGCATATCATCACTCCTTTAAGGACTAGCTTACTTGTGCACCGTCTTCAATGTCTGCAGTCAATAAAGTTAATTGTTCTCCTGAATCTGCAGCAAGAATCATTCCTTTTGATTCTTGGCCTCTTAATTTAATGGGTTTCAAATTAGTAACAACAATAACCTTCTTACCCACCAATTCTTCCGGCTTATAATACTTGGCAATGCCTGATACAATTTGTCTTGTTTCATTACCTATTTTTACTTGGGATACCAGTAATTTATCAGCCTTAGGATGTTTCTTGCATTCCATAATCTGTCCTACTTTTAAATCTACTTTATCAAAATCATCGATCGTAATTTCTGGTTTGTGTTCAATCTTTTCTTCTTTTTGTGGCTGTTCTTCCTTCTTATTGACAGAAGCTTCTAATTCCTCCAATTCTTTGGCTACATCAATTCTTGGGAATAATGGTGCTTGTTTATGCACCTTTACACCACTTGGAAGCTTGTCAAATGTAAAAGTATCCTCCCATGCGGTTCCCTGTCCATGATCTATACCCAATTGTACCCATATTTTTTGGGATGTAGCATGCATAAAAGGCTGAATTAATACAGAAATAATTCGAATTGCATCTGCTAGATTATATAAAACTGTATCTAGCCTATCCTTTTTCTCTTCATCCTTTGCCAAAATCCATGGCATGGTTTCATCAATATATTTATTGGTTCTTCTCACAACTTTCCAAATTTCTTCTAAAGCGTTGCTGTAATCTAATTGGTTCATTTTCTCTTCCAATTTTGTAGAAGCAGCAGTAGCAATTTTCTTTAAATCTTCATCAAATTCTCCTGCTTGCTTAGGTGCTGGTATAATGCCTCCATTATATTTATCAATCATCGCCACAGTTCTACTTACAAGATTTCCTAGATCATTGGCTAAATCTGAATTAATACGATTTAATAATACTTCATTCGTAAACACCCCATCTTGGCCAAAGGAATATTCTCTCAAAAGAAAATATTTTAAAGCATCTACGCCATATCTTTCTACCAAGATCACAGGATCCACCACATTGCCTTTGGATTTAGACATTTTTCCTCCCTCTAATAATATCCATCCATGTCCAAATACTTTTTTGGGAAGAGGAATATCTAAAGCCATTAACATTGCAGGCCATATGATGGTATGGAATCTTACAATTTCCTTTGCCATTAGATGCACATCAGCAGGCCAATATTTTTTATATTTTTCATCTGCTTCTTCTGGATAGCCTAATGCTGTAATATAGTTGGATAATGCATCAAGCCATACATAAATCACATGCTTTTCATCAATTGGTACCTTTATACCCCAATCAAAGCTTGTTCTTGAAACACATAAATCTTCAAGTCCTGCCTTGATAAAGTTAACCATTTCATTTTTTCTAGATGTAGGTTGTAAAAATTCTGGATGTTCTTCAAACAACTTTAATAATCTATCTTGGTACTTTGATAGTTTGAAAAAGTATGCTTCCTCTTTTGTTTGTTGTACAGGTCTTCCACAATCTGGACATTTTCCATCTACAACTTGTGTCTCTGTCCAGAAGGATTCACAAGGAGTACAATACAAGCCTTCATATTCTCCCTTGTAAATATCTCCTTTATCATAAAGCTTTTGAAATATTTTCTGAACCCTTCTTTTGTGGTCATCATCGGTAGTTCTTATAAAATCATTATAGGAAATCTCTAGCGTCTCCCATAATTTCTTAATACCTGCTACGATTCCATCAATATATTCTTTTGGTTCCATACCATTTTCTTTTGCTACCGTTTGAAGCTTTTGCCCATGCTCATCGGTTCCTGTTAAAAACATTACATCATATCCTGTTAATCGCTTAAATCTTGCCATTGCATCAGCAGCTACTGTCGTATAGGTGTGCCCGATATGAAGATTAGAACTTGGATAATAGATTGGCGTTGTGATATAAAATTTTTTGTTACTCATAGGTTTTTCTCCTCCTCTTTCTTCGCTTAATTTCATTCTTACATTTTACCCACTCAAACATACCATATAATACCATTAAAAAATGGCCTGCTATCGTAATTTTTAGTTTGCTGTATTCACTTGTTTTTATGTACTTAATAATCCATAGGGAAAATTCCTGTGGGTCAAGGAATATTACAGTTAATGCTACTGCAATATAAATGATAGCAACAAAAATAAAGCCCTTAAGGTATCCATATACAAACCTCAAAACCAGCCCCATCTGCTTTCCCAGGCCCAAACACATCACCTCACACCTACAATATACATTTGGATATCAAAAAACCTCGCCCCTATACAAAGGGACGAGGTTTTACTCGCGCTACCACCCTAATTTATCCTTACCTCGCGGCAAAGACCTTCATAAGTGACCAAAATCACCTTGCAAACTTAACGGACGCAACTCCGACATAACCTAAGCTCATCAACCTCAGCCATGCAGTTTAAGGGCCATCTTCAGAATACACCTTCGTACCAGCTTTCACCTTCTCTGGCTCTCTTTTAACGAAAGCTCTATTCTTACTCTCCCCATCATTACTTTTGGGATTTATGTCTTTTTAGGATAGATCATAATCTATAGTATATATACTAATTTATAAAAATATGCATATATTGTCAAGGGTTTTTATTGAAACTATGCTTTTGCCCTGCTCATTTGTATAAAATAATTGGGGACAAACCAACCTATTCCTATTCCTACGCCATAACCTAGGATCAAGGCTAAAATGCTTTCATCAAACATCATAGCCATAAACCCACCCACTAAAAGCATGGTACAGAACGTCACACCGATTTTAAAGAAAGTCTCTAAATTTTGAAATAGTAGGATTTCTCCATTCCGCTCCATTTTATTTTTAATGAACAATCGCTTGGATATTACGAGAAATGCCAAGGACACCATAATCAGTATCATGGTCAGCTGAAACGTGTAATCTTGTACTTTTCCATAATAAAGAGCCTCTGGTTTTAAGTAAACGGGGAGTGTAAGATACTGGACTACCTTCTCAAGTCCCCTCATAGCAAAGATATAATTTTCACTCAAATTTAATATATCTAAATTCATATATACAAGTCCCCAAAATCCCATAGGAAATATCATGAAAATACCCGTTAGAATCAATTGTGCCAGTGTTGTTCCCACAACCATCCCCATGAACACGGTAAAACTATAAAAAAGCAACATCGGAACAATACTCATCCACAACCATATAAAAATATCCGTATGGGTATATATATTAGAAACCGATTTTATAGAAACACGCATCATCGAAAGAATACCAAAATTGATGAAATAAGGAATGAGCAAACTAGCAATCCCTGCTAAAATTTTATTAAAATAAACCTGACTTCTTGTATAGGGCATCACACTTAAAAGATCAAAGGTCTTGGTCCTTCTTTCTTCACCAATTAAGAGAACCGCTGTAATCACGGGTATCATTAATAGGATCAACACCTGTATGGGTGTATTTCTTCCTAATGCATCTGTAATAATGTATGCGTGGCTATCAAGTAATTGCTGATAATCATAGTGTTGGACATTTAAGTTTTCTATGGCATTTAGATATCTTATATGACTCAGGGGCGCATCTAAGAACAACATGATCGTTACAATGAAAGCAAGCCATGCCACCAGCTTCATATCCTTTTTAAAAAGGGTGATATTAAAAAGTGATGTCTTGAAATGCATATCCTTCTCCTCCCATCTTATAGATAAAGATTTCTTCTAGGCTCATATCGATGGTTTCTAATAGAATTGGCTGATGCTTTTTTATCCTGTTCATCACCTCTTCTATTCCTTCTCTTACCACTAATTGATATACTTTACCTACCCTTTCAATCTTCAATATATTTGTGTGGTTTTGAAGTTCTTCTGGAAGCTTGTCTTGAAAAACCACTTGAATTTTTCTCACCTTCTCTTTTAAATCTTCTAAATCTGCTTCTAAAAGAATCTTTCCTTTATTCATCATGCCTATATGATCACAAATTTGCTCCAACTCCCCTAAATTATGGGTAGATATGAAAACAGTGGTATTGTTTAAGCTCACTTCTTGGACAATTAAATTAAGTACTTCCCTTCTAATGACTGGATCAAGTCCCGAAGTAGGCTCGTCCATGATTATGGCTTGAGGCATGATGGACAAATTAAGGTGAATACCTAGCTGGGTTTTCATCCCTTTCGATAGTTGTCTAATCTTTTTTTGTTCATCTAGTAGAAATAAATTTTTTAGCTTTTGATATCTCTCTTCATTCCAATGTGAATACGTATTTCTATAAAAATCTACAAGGTCTTTCACCTTAAATTGCGCATAATAGTTTTGAAAATCTGGAACATAGCCTAATCTATCTTTCATGGGAGATTCATTTTTCATTTTCTCTCCACCAATATAAATCTCTCCTGCATCTGGCTCATAAATACCAACCATATGCCTAATTAGTGTAGTCTTTCCTGCTCCATTCGGTCCTAATAATCCATAAATTGATCCCTTCTGTACAAACAAATTCACTTCATCCAGTATTTTCATATTTCCTATTGTCTTACTTACGTTTTTTATGTGAATCACGATTCTAGCCCTCCTTCCAGTTCTTTTAGAATATCTTCAATCATCTTGAATAATTCTTCCTTTTCAATACCTATATAATGGGCCTCTACGATTCCCTTTTTGAATAACTCTCTTAACGCCTTCATCTTATCCTGATCCTTCTTTCCTTCATAATCTTCCGAGATAAAAGTACCTCTTCCCCTTATGCTCACAATCACTTTTTGTCTTTCTAATTCCTGATAAGCTTTTTGCACTGTATTAGGATTTAATGTCATCATCTTTGCCATTTCTCTTACAGAAGGCATTCTTTCTCCTGGTTCAATCATACCCTTTAGAATATTTTCTTTCACGCTTTCTACAATTTGTTGATAAATCGGAGTGCTGCTCCTAGGGTCTATTTTAAACATTGTTTCACCTCCATTGCAGTACGTACTAATTGTACTATTTTATATAGTACAATTAGTACATAGTTATGTTAACACTTAAATATGCCGCTGTCAAGCAGGTTTCCTGTGATTTAAAAAATCCAGCTACAAACAACAACAGAAGCAATCACTGCAGCAATATGTGATATCAATGCTGCTAAAAGCGTATGTCTACTGTATTTAATTCCAACTGCACCAAAATATACAGCCATGGTATAAAAAATGGTTTCTGCGGAGCCCATCATGGTAGAGGCGAGTCTTCCGATGAAGGAGTCTGCACCATGAGTATGTATTAAATCCTTTACAATCCCTAGAGCACCACTACCAGATACTGGCCTCATGATGGCTAAGGGCAAAACTTCTTTAGGTATACCCCAAAAATTAGCGAATGGCGTTAGTAATTTTATGAAAAGGTCTAGCGCGCCAGAGTCTTTAAAAATACCAATGGCAAGAAAAATGGCAATCAGATAAGGCATAATTCTCACAGCTGTTTTGAATCCTTCCCCTGCCCCTTCAACAAAAGCTTCATAAATATTTACTTTTTTGATTGCTCCATGGATTAAAATCATAGTAATCATCAGAGGAATAATCATGACAGATATACAATGCAATAGATAGACCATATTAGTACTTCCTTTCTAATGCTTTACAAGCCAGTATTCCTGTAATGGTTGACACCGTTGTAGCCACTAGTGATGTACCAATGATTTCCGTAGGATTTAGAGAACCCGCATCGGCTCGAATTTTTAATACCGAAAGAGGAATCAATTGTATTGAAGACATATTGATCACTAAGAACATGCACATGGCATTGGTAGCCCGTTCTTTATATAGATTCATCCTTTGTAATTCTTCCATTGCCTTTAGTCCCAACGCTGTTGCTGAGTTGCCTGCACCAAACATATTCGCCACCATATTCATCACAATTCCACTAATGGCTGGATGATTTTTAGGAATTTCAGGAAATAACAATCTAATCACAGGACTCATCATCTTCCCTATGCTTTTGATGAAGCCCGATTTTTGTGCTATATTCATCAAGCCTAACCATACTGCCATAATCCCCGTAAGACCAATGGCAAACACCACTGCTTCCTGGGTATTCCGAATTACCACCTCATTGATCACTTGAATTTTTCCCTTTATTACAGCAAAACCGATCCCACTAATAATCATAAACAGCCAAATTCTACTCATATACGCTTCATCTCCTTTTCCATTCCATCAAAATATCCTTATGAAAGTATATGAAAGATATTCCATCGTATATGAGTAACAAAAAAGTAGCGATGTATTTTATAAAACACACCGCTACTTTTCATAGGCTTACATACTATAAAGTTTTCCTTAGTTAAACCAAACCGGATAGTACAGAAGCACGAACAATCATACCTACTAGTTTATCCGTTTCATCTACAACAGCGATTGGATACTTCGTTTCTATCGCCATAGGGATTAAATCTTGTACATACGTATCAGGATTTGTCGTAAAATAATCCTGTCTGATAATGTCTGTTAAATTTTTATTTTCTTGAATGGCTTTAATGGTATCATCAATAGTAATAATTCCTTGTAATTTTCTGGCTTTATCTACAACAAAAATACTAGAAATGCCACTGTCCTCCATTAATTTGATTGCTACTTTAAGACCATCCTTATTGGAAAGTAACGGCGATGGCTTAAACATGACATTTTTCGCCTGCATTACCTTTGAACGGTCAATATCTCTTATGAAATCTTCAATATATTCGTTTGCAGGATTTGCAAGAATCTCTTCTGGCGTACCAATTTGCACTACTTTTCCATTTTTCATCACTGCAACCCTATCGCCTATTTTGAAAGCCTCATTTACATCATGGGTAATAAATATAATCGTCTTTTGTAATTCTTCTTGGATGTCTAAAAGCTCCAGCTGCATATCACGACGAATTAATGGATCTAATGCACTAAAGGGTTCATCCATTAAAAGCACATCCGGGTTATTTGCCAAGGCTCTTGCCAATCCTACCCTCTGCTGCATACCTCCACTTAATTCATGGGGCATTTTTTCTCCCCATCCTTTTAAGCCTACAGTTTCTAATGTTTGATTGGCAATCTTCAATCTTTCTTCTCTAGATATATTTTTTACTTCAAGACCATAGGCTACATTCTCTAATACAGTTCTATGGCTAAAAAGTCCAAAATGCTGGAAAACCATAGAAATCTTATTTTGTCGAAACTCTCTTAACTGCTTTTTGTTGTATTGAACAATATCCTCACCATCAAAATAAATCTTCCCTGCAGTAGGTTTATTTAATAAGTTCAGGCAACGAATTAAGGAGGATTTTCCACTTCCAGACAATCCCATAATGACAAAAATTTCTCCTTCATTTACTTCAAAAGAGACATCATTTACACCTACCGTATGACCTGTTTTTTCTAATATTTCCTCTTTTGACATACCTTTTTGCAACTTTTTTAATATAGCTTTTGCATTTCTTCCAAAGATTTTTGTTAAATTCTCAACTTTTATTTTTACAGCCATATCCTAACGCCCACTTTCTTTTCCTTATTCTGGTATCTTAAAGCGGTCTGCAATCCCTTGTGTAATTCTATCAATAATAATTGCTATCACCACAATTGCTAAACCTGATTCTGTTCCTTTTGCAACATCAATTCTATTAATGGCAATTAATACTTCTGACCCTAATCCTTTTGCCCCAATCATAGAAGCAATCACGACCATGGCCATCGCCATCATTGTCGTTTGGTTGACACCAGTCATGATTGTCGGTAAAGCTTGAGGGAGTTCTACCTTCCACAATATTTGCCATGGGGAAGATCCAAAAGAATGAGCAGCTTCTACCATTTCTTTTGATACATTACGAATAGCTAAGTTTGTTAATCGAATCACTGGAGGAATGGCGTAAATTGTGGTAGCAAACACCCCTGGAACCTTTCCTAGTCCAAAAAGCATAATCGCTGGTATAAGGTATACAAAACTTGGCATCGTCTGCATACCATCTAAGATAGGCTTCATTACAAGGTCTACCTTCGTTCTGTAGGCCATAAGAATCCCTATTGGAATACCCAAAACAATGGAAATCACTACAGAGGTTAACACAACTGCCAATGTAGCCATCATTAAATCCCACAATCCAAAGGCACCTACTAAAAATAGCATTATTCCATAGGTAATTCCTGAAGAAACCTTTTTAATTTTCCATCCTAATAAGAAAACACCTAGTATTACTAGCCACCAAGGCAACCATTGCAAAAAGGATTCTACATTCATCAGAAACCATAAAATGCCTTCCTTCATTGCATCAAAAAAATCACCAAAATTTGTTGTCAGATATTTTACAAAAGCATCTACATATTTTCCGAATTCAAATCTTAAACTATCTGGAAATTGATTCATATCATTTTCTGATTACCATAAGCTTATGGCAATCAGTTTCACCTCGTTCCTATCTAGATATTTGTTCTAAACAGACAAATAGTATCTTTGTTTATTCAAAGATACACTATTTGCCCAGCATTTCATGTTATTGAATCGCCTTTTTCACCTTGTCTGCCACTTCTTCTGGAACCCACTTCGTCCATATATCTTGGTGCTCTTTTAAAAACCATTTCGCAGCTTCATCAGCTTCTGCTTCATTGTCCTGCATATAAGCTAAAGCTTGACTTGTAAGCTTACTACTGGTTTGATAGTTCTTTAAGAAATCTACCACTTCTGGAGCCTTTTCAGGCATGTCCTTATGCACAAGAACGGTTACATCTACTGCTGGAAGTTCACACGCATAACCATTGTTCCATAATTCTTCACTATAAGGTTCATCCTCGAGTAACGTCATATCATACTTACCCATGACCCATGTTGGCTCCCAATAGTATCCTACCCAAGGTTCTCCTTTTTCATAAGCCGCTGCAATAGAAGAAGCTAATGCTGCATCTGAGCCAGGACCAAAATAATTATATTGTTCATCTAATCCATAGGTTTTTATTTTTTCACGCATAAATGTATCTACTTCCCAACCTGGTATAGCTCCATAGATTCGACCTTTGCTAGGATCTTCTTCATCTTTAAAGATCTCTGGATATTTTGCCAAGTCCTTTACTGTTTTTAGATCAGGTGCCATAGGTTCAATGCCTCTTTCTGTATCTCCTTTGATCACATAAGTTGGTACATAAAGCCCTTGGGCATTGTCATTGTAATTTGTGGATAATTCTAAGACAGCTCCTGACGCTACATCCTCATCATAGGATGGAATATTATCACTCCAAGTTTCCATGTATATATCAATATCTCCATTTTTAAGCCCTGTAAAGGTAGCAGGGGTTGATCCCATCGTAACTGTTGTCTCATAACCATATCCATTCTCTATAATCAGCTTAGCTACTTCGTTATGGAACACAAAGCTGTCCCAACCTGCATCGCCTAAAACTAGCTTTGGCTTTTTCGCATCTTCTCCTACATCCCCTTGATCCTGATTGCCGCCGCAAGCAGTTAAGCCAATCATCAAAATACCTATTAATAATACAAGTAAAAACTGCATATTTCTTTTTTTTCTAAACATCTTCATATTTTCAATCCCTCCATTTTTTATCGTGAAATAAAATTATTCCTTATTTTTCCATTATAGCGAAATGCCATTTCACCATAATGGATAAAATCTCTCTAAAATTCAGTGAGCAAATCTAAAAAATCTCCACTGAATCATGTCCATCCTTTATAGATAACACAAATAAATGTCAGGTAAAATAAAACCTGCCATAAAATGAATTATATCCATTAATACTTATGAATATTCCAGTGCTCCCTAGGAAATCAATACTACTAGACCATCTTTTTCTTAATTTAATTTGGGTGTTTAGTAAATTTTTCCATTGCTTGTATTTGTACAAATCTTTGGCGTTATTTCTTGCATAAACTAGGGCAAAACGAATTTTTCGTAGCCTATAGACTAAAACTGATCTGGGATGATTTTGATAGATCCTTTAGAATTGTTATCAATAGATTTTGTTCTGATCATTTTGAAAGAATGGAAAGGTATTTAAATACCTTAAAGATAAAACAGACATAAAAGTGAAACAAAATTTTAAAATATGTGTTTTCATTCCTTACAAATCGTACGTACTTACAAAACAAATTTTTATCATTTTTGATCAAATGGTGACACAAAAATCATTTTTCTTAGATACACCCACAAAACTTAAGTACTTTTCAATCTATGTCCTTAGGTAAAATCTACTTTCTTATAATCTTATGCCCCAGCGATACAATGTTGTAATATTATAACACACAAAAAACAACTTGTCAAATTCTTACTATTTAACCCTGTATAAACATGCACTTTATTCCCTTCGTAAAAAAGCCCTAGGGCCAACTTTTTATTTCCCTAGTTCTTGAATCACCTTTGCATACATTTTTATACTTTGCATTAAAGGTTTAATCTCAATATACTCATCTTTTTGGTGGGCCATTTTTTCTTTTCCTGGAAACAAAGGTCCAAATGCCACAAAGTTTTTAAACGCCCTTGCATAAGTAGCACCACCAGTAGCGATTGGCATACTATCCAAACCTGTTTCTTCTTCAAAGATTTTTCTTAATTTTTTTACCAGTTCATCCTCTGTAGATACGTATAAGGGCGCTAAATAGTCTATTTCCTTATAGGTTAATCCATATTTTTCTGCTGCTGCTTTGATACGTGTAACAATCTCATCTTTGTTTTTTGTAACAGGGAATCGGACATCTACGCCAATACTTTGTCCCTCTTGACTTAAGTTTATCGTAGCCACATTAAACGTTAATTTACCTGAAGGCACATCCTCACAGTTTCCTACAACTTTTTGTGCATAGTAGTCTTCTTCTATCATTTCAGCAATAAAATCAATTGCCTCCCCACGAACTCCTGTTTTATGTAAAACCATACATAATCTAACAATGGCGTTGATTCCATTCCATGCTTTTGCAGAATGGGCAGCTTTTCCTACAACCTTGATGAAGCCTTTCCCAGTCACATACTTAAATCCCATGTCTTCTAAAGCCTCTATAAGTTTTGTATCCTCATTATTATATTGGCATTGGTCTGGTACACTATTGTATGCATTTCCTCCAAACAAAGAAATGTCTGTCCCTCTATTAGATGTCAGCTGAAATTGCAACAGTCCTTTTTCTGCATAAATTAAAGGATAATCACTATCTGGTGTAAACCCGCAGATAGGTATTTCCTCTCGTTCCTTATATCTATTAATCCCCTTCCATGAGGTTTCTTCATTGGTTCCCAAAATAAGCCTGATCCTTTTATTCATAGGATAGCCTAGATCTTTAATGATCTTCATGGCATATAAAGCACCAATCGTAGGACCCTTATCATCTATGGCACCCCTTCCAAAGATTTTTCCTGCATCAATAGCCCCTTCATAGGGAGGATATGTCCAAGCAGATGGATCTCCTTCAGGTACCACGTCCAAGTGGCCTAGGATCCCTACTATTTCCTTTCCAGCACCCATCTCGACATAGCCATAATATCCATCCTCATATTTTACTTGAAATCCTAATTTTTTTGCTAATTCAAGCACATATCGTAGGCATCGATCTACGCCTTCTCCAAATGGCATGTTTTTTTGCGGCGTTTCTTCTATACTTTTTATTTTAATGACTTGTTGAATTTGATAAATAATTTCTTTTTCTAGTTCTTGTACTTTCTTGTCTATTTCTTGCATTTTTCTTCCTCCTCGTACATATTTTTATACTTAAAGTATACTATATTTTTCCATTTAAAACAGTTTTTTTATCATAAGAAATTTTTTGATCCTATATAAAATTTCTTCAACAATAATCTGCTGTTTTTATTGTTAATAATTGGGTATTTATATTATATATTATGTATTTTTTATACATAAATATCTAGATAAAAGGAGTGTTTTTATGCGGTTGTTAAGAGATTTGCAAAGAAAGAAAAAAATGGAATCTAGAAAAAAAATGGTAAAGGGAGTGGCAATTGGTACCCTTGTAGGTAGTATTGTAGGTAGTGCTGCAGGGATTCTTTTTGCTCCTGATTCTGGGAAAAACACAAGGAAAAAAATACAAGATAACACAGAAAATGTAAAAGATCAGATTCATAAAAATGTGGAAAAGGCAACGGATCATCTTGTTCAAGCTAAAAATAGTGTTTCTCATAAAAAAACAGAAATTCGTGCAGCTGTAGATAAAATACGTAACATGAAGAAAAGAGATGAGGGAGAATCTATTCACGACAATGAAGACTTTACCGAAGAAGCTTCTGATGAGAATTCTAAATAGTTGCGGAGTGATCTGTTATGAATACAATGATAAGATTAGGTGATTTAGGCTTTATGCTATTAGGCGTAGCCCTTTTGATCCTCATCATCTATGCCATTCTATTTTTAAAAAATTTAAATGCCACAGTAAAAGAAGTAAAAGATATTGTTGTGCAGAATCGTGATAGTATCGATAAGGTGCTGGATCAAGCCCCTTCTATTGCTACTCATATCGAAAGCATGAGCGCTGATTTATCTCGGGATGTAAAAGCAGTCCAAGGTACTATCGACCAAATTGTGGGTACCACAGAAGCTGCTGCAGGTGCCTTAGCTGAAAATACTGATATATGGACAACTGTTCTCGGAATCATACAAGTAGGCTATGTCTTAAAAGAATTTGTTAATGGGTTTACACGAAAAAAAAGATGGCTTTAAAAAAGAGAATTCACTTTTAATTCTCTTTTTTAAAGAAGTTTTCAACTAAGTATCGTAGTGCGCTATCTTTTTGAGGAGGAATGATTCCATAGAATATAGCTTTTCTTACTTCTTCAAATAGTTCATTGATCATATCCTCATCAGATATTTCAAAATTTTTAATAATATCCTCTCCATCAAAAATATCAGAAATATCCATAATTGTTTTAAATCTTGTCAAATAGTTGTTTGCCAAATACTCTGCATGTATTTTATGCATCCCCATTGCTTCATGGGGATTTAATAATTTTCTTGTGGAAATAATATCCGCTAAGCCAATTAATAGCACATCTAAGGTATCGTCCCCAAAGTTTTTAAATAGATCGTAGGTTGCCTTTCCACTTACATCATTCATTTTATAAAGTGCTAAAGGCCACATATGCTCCTTCACCATTTTACACAAATATCTTTTCTCTTTTCCACTTAAATTCAATCGTTCACTGATCTCTCCCATGATCTCCATCCCAACAATCTCATGTCCCCTAAATCTGATTTTTCCATATTCGTCAATCCATTTAGATCCCGGTTTTCCAATATCATGAAATAGCGCTGCCAATTTTACCAGTTGTTTTCTCGTATGATTTCCTCCAACAATTTCTTGCATATGTTTTTCATAAGCCTCAGCCACATGACATTCAAAATATCCATAGGCATAGATAATCTTTTCCACTTGCTTTAATGTATATAAGGAATGCCGCCAAGAATCTACCACATGATAGTCACATTGTCCAACTTTTTTCATCGGCACGATTTCTGGAAAAATCTTGTCTAATAAATTTAATTCATTATCCATAAACGTAAAATAATAATGGGTACGCTGAGATTCTAATAGATGAAATAGTTCATGAGAAACGCTTTCCCCTACTACTTGAGAAATTTCGGATGCATGTTTTCTGATTAAATGCATTGTATTCTCTTCCAAATCAAAATCTAATTCAGCCATAAAGCGAACGGCCCTTAACATTCTTAAAGGATCTTCTTTAAAAGCATTTTCATTGACAACACGTATTTTCCTATTTTTAATATCATCTCTCCCTTGAAATATATCAATAATATCATCAAAATAAAAAACACCATCTCTTCTAACCTTTAAAGCCAATGCATTCATTGTAAAGTCCCTGTTCCTTAAATCTTCTTGGATCGTACAACCTTTCATATCTGAAAAATCAATTATAAGTCCCTTATCTTTAAAAATTACTCGAGCCATACCTGCTTTTTCGTCCAGCGTGACTAATTGCGCTTGATGGTATTTTGCAAATTCCTTTGCTGCCTGTACTGCATTTTTTTCTAAAACAATATCAATATCTTTACATCCTCTATTGAGCAAGTAGTTTCTTAAACAGCCGCCAATAATATAAATTTCCGATGGAATACAACGACTTAATTGTATGATAATATCTCTTAATTCCTCCATTTTACTCACTCCTTTGAAAAAATAGCTATTTTTAAAATTTTATGTTGACTTTTATTTACAATTTTGGTACTATTTAAATACGAAAAGTATGTCGAAATTTGTAAAAGAAAGGGAGTTAAATTATGAAATCCACAGGTATTGTACGAAAAGTTGATGAACTAGGCAGAGTCGTTATTCCTATAGAATTAAGAAGAACTTTAGGTATTAGCGAAAAGGATGCCCTCGAAATCTATGTTGACGGACCTCAAATTATTCTCAAAAAATATGAGCCTGCTTGTATTTTCTGTGGTCAAGCCAAGGATGTCCAAAATTTCAAAGGTAAGAATATCTGTCCAGCTTGCATTGAAGAATTAAAATAATTACATCATTTCATTAAAAAGAAAAAGGCTTGTGCAGAATCACAAGTTATTTTTCTTTTTAACCATCTTTTTGCTCATCTTCACAAGCTCTTCCGTATATTTCATGTATTTCCTGCGTATAGCCCCCATCCTCGTTATAAACATACAGCGGATCCATAAACTTTAATTCTGGTCTTCCATATTTTACACACTGAATCAATA
Organism: Clostridiaceae bacterium 35-E11; assembly: GCA_038396625.1. GTDB lineage: Bacteria > Bacillota > Clostridia > Peptostreptococcales > Thermotaleaceae. The sequence goes on along the minus strand of CP121688.1, from coordinate 323,718 downwards.
AAATATTTGGTTTTTTGTTCTTATTTGGATGTACAAATCTTATCTTTTTGGGTTCTAATCTATATTCTCTACACAAATACACAATATCTACCAGTCGATGGGGTCTATGCACCATATAAAAATGACCTCGATCTTTTAAAAGTGTACTAGCTACTCTGATCACATCTGCTAAAGTACATTTCACCTCATGTCTCGAGATGGCCTTCATACTTTCTGGGTTTATGAGGCCGCTCCCCTCATTCATATACGGGGGATTGGATATAACAGCATCAAAGGAATAGGATGCCCTATTTTCTATCATTTTATTAATATCTTCATGTAAAATATTTACCCGTCCTTCTAATTTGTTTAATCTTACACTTCTTTGTGCCATCTCTGCTACTTCTTTTTGAATTTCAATCCCTACAATTTTCTTGGCTTGGGTCTTTCCTGCTAGTAATATGGGAATAATTCCTGTCCCTGTTCCTAGGTCTATAACTTTCCAGTTTTTCCTAATTTCACAAAAATTGCTAAGTAGCACCGCATCAATACCAAAACAAAAACCTTTAGGATCTTGAATCAATTTTAAGCCTTTGCATTGTAAATCATCTACTCGTTCATGTGCTTTTACCAGTATTTCATTCATTTTTATCTCTCCTGCATTTATTATTGGATTTATTATACCACAACGTATAAAGTATCTATATGTATTTTCTCTATGCTGTTTTGTTATTTATCTCGTACGCTTTCAATCTTTTCTACCATTGTTTCTTTATGCATAGGTCCAGAAATAAAATCCCCTATCTCTCCATCTTTGTTAATGATATACGTAGAAGGAAAGGCTCGAACCTTATATTCTACAGATACTACCCCATCTACATCAAAGAATACGGGAAATGTATAACCCTTTTCATCTACAAATTTATTCACCTCCGTTATATCTATTTTTTCACTTGTCAATACATTTACTGCCAAAATCACTACATCTTTATTTTGATATTGTTCATAAACTTCCTGTATATCTGTCATTGTAGTTGTACAAGTGCTACACCAAGTTGCCCAAAAATTAAGAAATACCACTTTTCCTTTTAGATCTGATAGTTTTATTTCATTCCCTTCTCTATCTAAAAGTGTAAAGTCATAAGCCTTATCTCCTACAAAAACACCTGTTTCTTCCGGTTCTTCATTCTCATTTTTCTCTTCCTTTAACAATATATTCTCATTTTTGTTGTTGCTAGGTTCTCCTTGATCCTCAAGCTTAACCTTATTTTCATCTTCTTCATTTTGTGGAGCTTCTTCTTTCCAAAAACATCCTGATAATAATGTAATACACAGTAAAGTAATCATTAGCATATTTATTTGTTTTTTCATCAATATCCCTCCTTTAATCCAGCACTTTTTACTTTTTATATGCACAGATTTATTTGTATGCTCATTATATCATAATATATTCTTTTCATATAAAAAAACCCCTTACATTTAGGGGCTTTCTTTATTCTTTTATTCTGGTATTGGAGCATCTACAGGACATACATTGGCGCAAGCACCACAATCAATACATCCTGATGCATCAATTACATATTTATCATCTCCAGCGCTAATTACACTTACAGGACATTCAGGCTCACAGGCTCCGCAGCTGATACATGCATCTGTAATCACATAGGCCATAACTTTTTCACCTCCACTATCTAAAATCCCTTATCTACCTAAGTATTTCCAATAGCTATATGATTTATAACGAAGATTTATTAATTTCTATGACCGCATAAAATCAATTTTTTTAAGAACTTGTTCTCCATCCCATAAAAATTTTATTCTTCTAAACCAGTCAAATCTTCACCTTCGATATTGTTATGTGATATGTCTTTATTATTCTTTCCACAGCAACAATTTGCTCTTTTCAATACATATTTATCATATATTTGTACATCATCACTAAGTTTATCATCTTTCCCTTGTGATTTTTCTTCTATAATTAATCGAATCTTTACACATTCCAGTAGCACATTATTTTCCATCACGATTCCTGGACCATCTGGTGTTAAGACTTTTTCTCCTACTTCTGGAAGATTGTCCCGTAAGTTTTGATACATCTCATGTTCATATTTTAAACAACACATTAACCTCCCACAAATCCCTGAAATCTTTGTAGGATTCAAAGATAAATTTTGTTCTTTTGCCATTTTAATAGATACAGGTTCAAAATCACCTAACCAAGTTGCACAGCAAAGAGATTTCCCGCAAGGTCCCATGCCACCTATCATTTTTGCTTCATCCCTTACACCAATCTGGCGAAGTTCTATTCTTGTCTTAAATATTGCAGCTAAATCTTTTACTAACTCCCTAAAATCTACGCGTCCATCTGCGGTAAAATAAAAGATTACTTTATTATTATCAAATGTATATTCTACATCAATTAGTTTCATATCTAGTTGATGTTGGATAATTTTTTCTAAGCAAATCTCAAAAGCTTCCTTTTCTTTTTCTATGTTCTGTTGATTTTGTATCTCGTCTTCGATGGTTGCCACCCTTAGTACTTTCTTGAGAGGTGCTACAATGTCTTCTTCTGGAATTTCTTTGGGGCCTACTACCACTTCTCCAAACTCTACTCCTCTTGAGGTTTCAACAATGACATTTTGATGTTTCTGTATATCTATATGATCAGGATCAAAATAATAGATTTTTCCAGCTTTTTTAAATCTTACTCCAACAACAATTACCATTTTATACCTCCTGGATATTTAAAAGCATCATTTCAACAGCCAACTGAAAATTCACATTTGCTTTTATATCATTTTTAGTTTTTTCAATTATTTCAATAATATTAGTAATTTTTTCAAATCCTATACAATGCAAATGCTTTTGTAGATTATTTTTTTTATCAAGATTGATCAGAAACTTTTCCGTCCCTGTTTCTATAAGTATAACCATATCTCTAAACCAAAAAAGCATAAAATCTAATATCTCATCTATATTATCTTTATTTTGTTGAAAAAAGTCGACAAACTCAAAGGCTTTTAATGGATTATTCTGCATTAATTCTTCAATTATTTCTATCGTTTTTTCTCGTTTTATTTTGAATTCTTCCGATTCCTTTAGTTTCATGGCTCTTCCTGGAATCCCATCTGAAAATGCTGCAAAAACCCTCGCTTCCTCTTCACAGATACCATATTTTTTCATCATAAAAAGTTGAATATCCTTTTCTCCAACACGACGAAACTTTACGATTTGACAGCGTGATTTAATAGTAGGCAAAAAGCTATTTACATTGGTACTCATTAATAGTATAACGGCATAGGGTGGAGGCTCTTCCAAGGTTTTTAATAATCGATTTTGGGCACTTATTGTCATATCATTAGCTTTTTTTATAATATAGATTTTTCTATTACTTTCATAGGGCTTTCGTAATAGATCCTGCTGAAATTCTTCAATTTGCCTATTTTTAATACTCTTTCCTTCAGGTTCTATGATTTTAATATCAGGATGATTGCTTCTATTGGCTTTCACACACGCTGAACAAATATTACAAGCATCTTGCCCATAATTTTTACATTGTATTCCTTTTGCAAAAGCCAATGCTGCCATTCCCTTTCCTACCTCAGGAGGCCCCTCAAAAATATAGGCATGGGCAATTTTTTTATTGATAATGGTTTGTTTCAAATAGTATATCACTTGTTCTTGTCCTATAATATCCTTAAAGTTCATTCCTGTCCTCCATCACCTAAGTTAGCCTACTGTACTGATTTAACCTGTAAAATAAAATAAATATAAAGTTTTTCCTCTTTTAGTTGACTTTATTAACTCTATCCATATAACACTGTATTATGCCTTTTCAAAACGATCAACATCTAATACAAAGATTGTGGCGCCTCCTACTTGTACTTCTATGGGATATGTGACAAATACTCCCGTATTGCCCATCATTGGCGTAGGTGCCGACACCACTTCTTTTCTACTACTGCATTTATCTTTTATAATATTTATGACATCGTCAACTTTTTCCTTTTCAACACCAACAAGTAAAGTTGTGTTTCCTGCCCTTAAAAAACCTCCTGTAGAAGCTAATTTTGTCACACGATAACCTTGTTCCGTAAGCTTCTCCATCAATTTTCCAGCATCTTCATCGTGTATAATGGCAACGATTAGTTTCATACATTTTCCTCTCCTCTCTTTTTTAAAAACGCTTCTATGCCATATATCATTTCTTCATGAATAGCTTCTATAGATTGATTTGCATCAATTACTTTGATCCTATCAGGATATTTTTTTTCTAACATATTGTATCCTTCAAAAACAAGTTCATGAAATGCTAAATTTTCACTTTCTAATCTATCTTTGCTTCCTTGTTTTGCTTTCCTTTCAATGCCCAATTTTGGCTGCAGTTTAAATAAAAAAGTGATATGTGGCATATAGTTTTGTATCGCAATTTGATTTATATTTTCGACTAAGCCTATTCCTAGCTTCCTTCCAATTCCTTGATAAACAATACTCGAATCTATAAACCGGTCACAAATAACAATCTTATTATTATCAACAGCAGGCTTTATAACTTCTATAACATGCTGTGCTCGAGAAGCAGCATATAATAGTGCTTCTGTAATGGGATCCATTTCTTTATTTTTTTTATCCAATATAATTTCTCTTATTTGCTCACTAATTTTTGTTCCTCCTGGTTCCCTAGTTATTACTACATCATGTCCTTTTTGCTTTAGATAGGCTTCTAAGGCTTTGATCTGTGTTGTTTTTCCAGAACCATCTGGACCCTCTACTGTAATGAATAAACCTTTCATAATCCACCCCATTTACTATATATGTGTACGTATGCATTAAACTTCATACGATTATTTAGGTATTTTTTGTTATCATGGTTACTAAATCTTATTTTCAATTTATTGGATACTTTTTTGCCTTACTATCATTTTACCATACATGAAAACATATACATAACCAATTCTATAGATAAATCCATAAATAAAAAAGTCATTAAGCTGTGTTAATGACTTCCCCCTCTATATAGAAAGTAAAAAATTACTCCATATTTTTTTTAAAATCATATTATAATATTCGTATTGTATATCCTCACTATCCAATGTACTTATTTCGCCTTCGCAATATTCACATATGTATGTATTTAGTATCTTGATATAACGAAACGTTGTTTTTTCACATATAGCACATTGAGTTGCTCCCTCCATTATGTAGCTCACCAACCTTTTATTTTTATTCTGATTATTTACTTATATTTATCATTTTATTCAATATAAGTATGTCTCGTTATTCTTTTTTAAAGCTTTTTAAAAATAAATTTTTTATTTAGGATAAAAAAATTCCCATGTTGTGGTCCATAACATGGGAATTATTGTTGTCTTAAGTAAAATACAGTAATAGCATTTAATACTTTTTCATTAGGCTCTATAATAAATCTATAGCATATACCATCTCGCGTAAACTCTCCTACATACCATGCATTTGTATTTTTTCCTGATACAAAGCGGTAATATTTTACTTTGCCACTCTTCTTCTCTTCCATATTTACTTCTTTATAGGGCTTAAATTTCTCTAATTCACTTAACTTTAAACTTAAAAACAAGTGATTGGTCTTTCCAAAAACTTTTTCCATAATCAATTCATCATCTATGACTCTATAATTAAAATAAGCCATATGCCTGTATATAATAAAAGCGCATCCTACCGTTGCTACCACTAGGGCAATTAATCCACCTATGGTTCCTATCACAGGATTAATCTTACTAAAAACCTTTATTGCTAAGTCCATGATAAAAATTGCCCCAAATAACATACACAATAACTTCCAAAAAGAAAGCTTTTTCTGTGTAATGGTCTGTCTAATAATAGGCATCATGCTTTCGTCTCCTTACCTTTTTATACTACAACTGTCTTTAATAATCAAATACTATCATATCATTTTCATCTTTTTTTGGCAATAAAAAGATCAGGATGTAAGCAACAAAAAAAGCTTCCTTATACAAAGAAGCTTCTATAGTTTTCATAGTCTATTCTGATTATACTACATCATTATATTTTCATATTCTCTGAGATTTTATTTTGCAAGTCTCAAATGCTTTGTATATCTATATTTTTCTTGATATACAGAGCCACTGGCTCTTTTGGCTGATGTTCTAGGTTTTTTTAAATCCTTAGCTGCTTCGACTAATAAATAATGTTGAAAACATCCTATGGGTATACACAACATAATAAGAAATATTATTTTTATAATCATATATTTCTCCCCTCTTTCACATTTTCCATTTGATGCAATACTTTTAGACAATGCTCTATAAGCCTATACAATATATAGATCTGTTCCATTTTATATATACAAAATATACCTTAAATATATTCTTCATTGCCTTCATTTTTCCTGCATCTTTTTTTTAGTTATTTTGTCCTATTTTATCTATTATTGAGCTTTCTTGTCTCTTTTCACATAGAAATTACACTTTATATTGTTGTCTTTATTTTTTATCTACCATATATATGTGACTTTTTTTTCAAAAAAATAAAAAAGACTAGAAAACCAATGGCATTCTAATCTTTTCATCCAAACCAGCGACGACCTACTCTCCCAAGGCGCTTCCGCCTAAGTACCATCAGCGCTGAAGGGCTTAACTACTGTGTTCGGTATGGGAACAGGTGTGACCCCTTCGCTGTTGTCACTGGATATAGAAGGATATATACCTCTAAGTAACCGAAATTTCAAAATGATAATTTTGGAATTTAGTTGACGCCGGTACATTTTGTGAAGCAACATGTACCTTCAAAACTGAACAATGTTAGAGTGTTTCTGGTCAAGTCCTCGACCTATTAGTATCGGTCAGCTACAGACATTACTGCCCTTACACCTCCGACCTATCAACCAAGTGGTCTACTTGGGGTCTTACTCGCTTACGCGATGGGAAATCTTATCTTGAGGGGGGCTTCGCGCTTAGATGCCTTCAGCGCTTATCCCGTCCGTACGTAGCTACTCAGCCATGCTCCTGGCGGAACAACTGATACACCATAGGTACGTCCATCCCGGTCCTCTCGTACTAAGGACAGCTCCTCTCAAATTTCCTGCGCCCACAGCGGATAGGGACCGAACTGTCTCACGACGTTCTGAACCCAGCTCGCGTGCCTCTTTAATGGGCGAACAGCCCAACCCTTGGGACCTACTTCAGCCCCAGGATGAGACGAGCCGACATCGAGGTGCCAAACCTCCCCGTCGATGTGGACTCTTGGGGGAGATAAGCCTGTTATCCCCGGGGTAGCTTTTATCCGTTGAGCGATGGCCCTTCCACTCGGAACCACCGGATCACTAAGCCCGACTTTCGTCCTTGCTCGACCTGTATGTCTCGCAATCAAGCTCCCTTCTGCCTTTGCACTCTACGCGCGATTTCCAACCGCGCTGAGGGAACCTTTGGGCGCCTCCGTTACTTTTTGGGAGGCGACCGCCCCAGTCAAACTGCCCACCTGACAGTGTCCCAAAGCTGGATTCACAGCTTATGGTTAGAACTTCAGTATTACAAGAGTGGTATCCCAAGGACGACTCCCCTCAGACTGGCGTCCAAGGATCTAAGTCTCCCACCTATCCTGTACATGTAATACCAAAATCCAGTGTCAGGCTACAGTAAAGCTCCACGGGGTCTTTCCGTCCTGCTGCGGGTAACCGGCATCTTCACCGGTACTACAATTTCACCGAGTCTATTGTTGAGACAGTGCCCAAATCGTTACGCCTTTCGTGCGGGTCGGAACTTACCCGACAAGGAATTTCGCTACCTTAGGACCGTTATAGTTACGGCCGCCGTTTACTGGGGCTTAAGTTCAGTGCTTCGATTGCTCTAACACGTCCCCTTAACCTTCCAGCACCGGGCAGGCGTCAGCCCCTATACATCGTCTTTCGACTTAGCAGAGACCTGTGTTTTTGCTAAACAGTCGCTTGGGCCTATTCTCTGCGGCCACCTCAGGCTTTAACACCCTAACGTGGCACCCCTTCTCCCGAAGTTACGGGGTCATTTTGCCGAGTTCCTTAACAATAGTTCTCTCGCTCGTCTTAGGATTCTCTCCTCACCTACCTGTGTCGGTTTGCGGTACGGGCACCTAGATCTAACTAGAGGCTTTTCTTGACAGTGTGGAATCAGTAAGTTCGCTACTTAAATTTCGCTCCCCATCACCTTTTAGGATTGTCTAAGCGGATTTGCCTACCTAGACTCCCTACGGGCTTAGACGCACACAACCAACGGTGCGCTTGACCTATCCTCCTGTGTCACCCCATTGCTCAAACGATTTTCGGTGGTACAGGAATTTCAACCTGTTGTCCATCGCCTACGACTTTCGTCCTCGGCTTAGGTCCCGACTAACCCTGAGAGGACGAACCTTCCTCAGGAAACCTTAGGTTTTCGACGGGTAGGATTCTCACCTACCTCTCGCTACTCATGCCAACATTCTCTCTTGTGTATCGTCCACCACTCCTTACGGTATGACTTCAACCAATACACAATGCTCCCCTACCCCTGCCACAGAATCATTGCTATTCTCTAACGTATGATTTGAGCTTTTTGACAATCTGGCGAAAATTTTATTGTAATAAGTTCAAGGAAAATTTTCGCAAAGCTTACCTCCCGTTAGGGATTTCTTAAAGAATACCAATGATTCTGTGACAAGCCGTAGCTTCGGTGACAGATTTGAGCCCCGGTAATCTTCGGCGCAGGATCACTCGACTAGTGAGCTGTTACGCACTCTTTGAATGAATGGCTGCTTCTAAGCCAACATCCTAGTTGTCTGTGCAATCCCACATCCTTTTCCACTTAATCTGTACTTAGGGACCTTAGCTGACGGTCTGGGCTGTTTCCCTTTCGACTATGAATCTTATCACCCATAGTCTGACTCCCAGAGTAAAGATAACGGCATTCGGAGTTTGATAGTCTTCGGTAACCGGTGAGGGCCCCTAGGACATTCAGTGCTCTACCTCCGTATCTCAACCTCTGAGGCTAGCCCTAAAGCTATTTCGGGGAGAACCAGCTATCTCCGAGTTCGATTGGAATTTCTCCGCTATCCACAAGTCATCCCAGCCTTTTTCAACAGACATGGGTTCGGTCCTCCACGAAATTTTACTTCCGCTTCAACCTGCTCATGGATAGGTCACCCGGTTTCGGGTCTACGGCATACAACTTAAAACGCCCTATTAAGACTCGCTTTCGCTGCGGCTCCGTAGCTGAACTACTTAACCTTGCTGCATACCGTAACTCGTTGGCCCGTTCTACAAAAAGTACGTGGTTGTTCACATAAGGAACTTCCACTGCTTGTAAACATAGGGTTTCAGGTTCTATTTCACTCCCCTCCCGGGGTTCTTTTCACCTTTCCCTCACGGTACTATACGCTATCGGTCACCAGGTAGTATTTAGCCTTGGGGGGTGGTCCCCCCTGCTTCCCACAAGGTTTCACGTGTCTCGTGGTACTCTGGATTATACTCGAAAGTCTTCTTGTTTTATCTACAGGACTGTTACCTTCTTTGGTGGGCCTTTCCAGACCGCTTCGATTACAATAGCCTCTTTCTTAATGAGTATATCCGCAACCCCTAAAGAAAAATTCTTTAGGTTTGGGCTAATCCCCTTTCGCTCGCCGCTACTTAGGGAATCGAGTTTTCTTTCTCTTCCTCAGGGTACTTAGATGTTTCAGTTCCCCTGGTATGCCTCCTGCCTACCTATTTATTCAGTAGACGGTATCTAGGTATTAACCTAGATGGGTTTCCCCATTCGGAAATCCCCGGATCAAAACCTGCTTGCGGTTACCCGAGGCTTATCGCAGCTTACCACGTCCTTCTTCGGCTCCTGGTGCCAAGGCATTCACCCTATGCTCTTTCTAACTTGACCAGAAATTGTATGTTTTGCTTGTTCTCTACATTGTTCAGTTTTCAAGGTACAAAATGGACGTTACAGAAATCTTTGATTTCGTTGTAACTCCTTTCTCAGCGTTAGCTGAGCTTCCTATTTAAAAGATGCTTGTGGTGGAGATGAGGAGGATCGAACTCCTGACCCCCTGCGTGCAAGGCAGGTGCTCTCCCAGCTGAGCTACATCCCCACATTTGAAAGACTTGGTCTTTCAAAACTATACAGTGTAAGTTAAGCCAATTCTCCTTAGAAAGGAGGTGATCCAGCCGCACCTTCCGATACGGCTACCTTGTTACGACTTCACCCCAGTCATTGGTTTCACCTTCGGCAGCTTCTTCCAAAAGGTTAGATAGCTGACTTCGGGCGCCCCCAACTCCCATGGTGTGACGGGCGGTGTGTACAAGACCCGGGAACGCATTCACCGCGGCATTCTGATCCACGATTACTAGCAACTCCAGCTTCATGTGGGCGAGTTGCAGCCCACAATCCGAACTGAGACTGGCTTTTAGGATTGGCTCCCCCTTACGGGTTCGCTGCCCGTTGTACCAGCCATTGTAGCACGTGTGTAGCCCAGAACATAAGGGGCATGATGATTTGACGTCATCCCCACCTTCCTCCGAGTTATCCCCGGCAGTCTCTCTAGAGTGCCCACCCGAAGTGCTGGCAACTAAAGACAAGGGTTGCGCTCGTTGCGGGACTTAACCCAACATCTCACGACACGAGCTGACGACAACCATGCACCACCTGTCTCTCTGTCCCCGAAGGGATTTCACCGGTTAAGGTTCATGCAGAGGATGTCAAGTCCTGGTAAGGTTCTTCGCGTTGCTTCGAATTAAACCACATGCTCCGCTGCTTGTGCGGGTCCCCGTCAATTCCTTTGAGTTTCAGTCTTGCGACCGTACTCCCCAGGCGGAGTGCTTAATGCGTTAGCTGCGGCACCGAGGGTGGTACCCCCCGACACCTAGCACTCATCGTTTACGGCGTGGACTACCAGGGTATCTAATCCTGTTCGCTCCCCACGCTTTCGTGCCTCAGCGTCAGTTACAGTCCAGAGAGTCGCCTTCGCCACTGGTGTTCCTCCTAATATCTACGCATTTCACCGCTACACTAGGAATTCCACTCTCCTCTCCTGCACTCAAGCCAATAAGTTTCCAAGGCTTACTACGGTTGAGCCGTAGCCTTTCACCCCAGACTTTATCGGCCGCCTACGCACCCTTTACGCCCAGTGATTCCGGATAACGCTTGCCCCCTACGTATTACCGCGGCTGCTGGCACGTAGTTAGCCGGGGCTTCCTCCTAAGGTACCGTCATACTTCTTCCCTTAGGACAGAGCTTTACGACCCGAAGGCCTTCATCGCTCACGCGGCGTTGCTGCATCAGGGTTTCCCCCATTGTGCAATATTCCCCACTGCTGCCTCCCGTAGGAGTCTGGACCGTGTCTCAGTTCCAGTGTGGCCGATCACCCTCTCAGGTCGGCTACTGATCGTCGCCTTGGTAGGCCTTTACCCCACCAACTAGCTAATCAGACGCGGGCCCATCCTATACCGATAAATCTTTGACAGATACACCATGCGATCTATCTGTATCATGGGGTATTAATCCCGGTTTCCCGAGGCTATCCCCCTGTATAGGGCAGGTTGCCCACGCGTTACTCACCCGTCCGCCGCTGTTCAATATTCAACACTCAATGCTCAGTTTTGGTGTTGGCACTTTAATATAGCCTGGAGGACTCTCTTCCTTCGTCCTCAAACGGTGGCTACCTTTTGCCAACCTGTTACTGAATACTCAGTGTTGAATATTGAACCGCTCGACTTGCATGTGTTAGGCACGCCGCCAGCGTTCATCCTGAGCCAGGATCAAACTCTCATAAAAAATCTTCGAGGTTTATTTCATAAATTGCTGGCTTAATTTCTTACACTGTGTAGTTTTCAAAGACCAATTTTATTTTGTCGTGTTTTGACGACTTATTTATCATAGCATATTTGATAAAGCTTGTCAAACTTTTTTTATTTGAAGCATTATGCAATGCATTTGTAAATCGTCGCGATAATTATATTAGCATGTTTAAATCATTTAGTCAAATAGAAATTTTTCCTATAACTCAGAAAGAAAAGCAGGCATATATTTACCTACTTTTCTCTATTTTGTTAGGCATTTCTGTAACTTTCTCGAATAGTTCTTCCTCCTGCACTGTGTCTTCAGTAAACCTTTCTGTTCTTGTGAGTGTTGCAATAATTTCAAAAGAATCATTTAAAACACTTAATTCCTGACCAAATTCTACATCTGCTACTTTTAATGGGTTTCCTGGCTTCATAAAGGATATATCTATATCAATGCTTTCTGGAATATCATTCGGCAAACACTCAATCTCTATCTCTCTTAATTGTTGTTGTATAATACCTTCTTTAGATTCTACTTTTTCTTTGCCTAGCAAGCGAATGGGTACCGTGGCATGGATCGCTTTATTGTAGGAAACTTCTTGAAAATCTATATGTATCACTTCATTCGTTACAGGATGTCGCTGTATATCTTTGATCATAACCGTTGCTAAATTTCCTCCTGTATATAAATCTACAATGATATTCGTTCCATAATTTCTTACAATATTATTTATCTCTCGCTTATCTACTTCGATTATTTTTGTTGCAGCACGATCTCCATATACTACCCCTGGCACATTCCCCTCTCTTCTTATACGGTTACAGGCATTGGAGCCGACTTCATTTCTTACATCTCCGTTAATTACTGACTTTATCATATATACGCCTCCTAATCATTTCATCTAATAGTCATTATCTCCAATACCACCTGTTCTATACTGTTTCCATCTAATTTTAATGAGAAGGAAAACAAACAAAAGACGCATCCACAGATACGTCTTTTGTTCTTACTAATATAATTTGGTTAATAAGTCTTCTTCTTGTACAGGCTGTTCTACCTTTGTAGATGTAGTCAACAAGGCCACAATTTCTTCTTGTTCGTTTAGTACTTGGATATTTTCTTTATTTGGAATCATTAAATCTTTTACTCTTAATGGCTCTCCAAATTTCATTTTAGATACGTCTACTTCTATAAACTGGGGTAAATATTGAGGATAAGTTTGTATTTCTAATTCTATCATTTGTTGTTGTATTACAGTTGTACTTGATTCTACTGCTAATTTGTTTACTAAATGTAATGGAATTTTAATCTTAATTTGCTCATTTGCATCTAGCTCTTGAAAATCTATATGTAATATATGCTGTTTTGTAATATGTCTTTGAACATCTTTTATAATCGCTTGTTTTATTTGTTTTTCCATCTGTAAATGCACACTAGCTCCTGTACCATATCTATTTAAAGCTCTATCTAGTTCCTGTTTGTTTAAACGAACTTGCTGTGTGTTTTTATTATGTCCATATAGAACGCCTGGAACAAAACCTTCTTTTCTTAATTGCTTTAATGACTTCTTTTTTGCCCTTTCTCTCGTTTCTATTTTTAACAACGGCCTACTCATATAATCTTCCCCCTTCTAGATTCGTAAATTTTATGCCTATCTATATTAAATCAAATTATTCCCAATTTTTCAAATGTTTTATGAATTTTTGTTGTAATATTTATATTATTCTGTGTTTTATTAAAAACTTTAGAAAGATCATTTGTATCTATATAAAAAGGCAAGTAGAATTAAAACTCTACTTGCCTTACGTATCTATTTTATACGATTGTATTTATTGTGCCATTTTTTTGTACGTTTCATATCTTTCTTGTGCTTCTTGTTCTGCTTTTGCAAATAATTCTTCTGCAATTTCAGGAAACTCATTCATAAGAGAGGTATATCTCACTTGACCCATTAAGAAATCTTTAAAGCTGGCTGTTGGTTCTTTTGAATCAAGTATGAATGGATTCTTTCCTGCATCTTTCAACATTGGGTTGAATCTATATAAATGCCAGTATCCCGCTTCAACCGCTTGTTTTGTATTGGCTTGTGTACGTCCCATGCCTTCTTTAAGTCCATGGTTGATACATGGTGCGTAAGCAATGATAAGTGATGGGCCATCATATTTTTCTGCCTCTACAAGCGCCTTCATAAATTGATTTTTATCTGCTCCCATACCTACTTGTGCCACATATACATAGCCATAAGTTGTAGCAATCATACCAAGATCTTTCTTCTTCACTTTCTTACCAGAAGCTGCAAATTTTGCAACCGCTGCTGTCGGTGTAGCTTTTGAAGACTGTCCACCTGTATTTGAATAAACCTCTGTATCGAATACAAATATATTCACATTTTCACCTGAAGCCAATACGTGGTCTAGTCCTCCATAACCAATATCGTATGCCCAACCATCTCCACCAAAAATCCAAACAGACTTCTTGATAAGATAATCTTTTTTATTGGTAATTTCAGCTAAAATTTCTTTGGCTTTTGCATCTTCTACATCATTTGATGCTAGTAGTGGAAGAATTTTTGCTGTAGCTTTTTTGCTAGCATCTGCATCATCTTTTCCTGCTAACCATTCTTTAAATGGCGCTTTCACTTCGTCAGAAATATTTTGCTCAACCAATTCTTTCATTAAGTCTTCTAGCTTGTTTCTCATATGTTTTACAGCTAGAGCCATACCATAACCATATTCAGCATTATCTTCAAACAAGGAGTTTGCCCAAGCAGGTCCTTTGCCTTCTGCATTCTTACAATAAGGTGTGGAAGGTGCTGATCCACCCCAAATAGAAGAACATCCAGTAGCATTGGCAATAACCATTCTATCTCCATATAATTGTGTGATTACTTTCGCATATGGTGTTTCTCCACAGCCAGCACATGCGCCTGAGAACTCAAGAAGTGGTTGTGCAAATTGACTGCCTTTTAATGTAGTCAATGACATTAAGTTATCTTTTACAGATACAGCCATCGCATAGTCCCAATTTGAAACTTCTTGCTCTACCTGTGTCTCAAGTGGCTTCATCTCTAATGCTTTTTCTTTTGCAGGGCATATATCTGCACAGTTTCCACATCCAGTACAATCAAGAGCACTTACTTGGATGCGATACTGTAGGTTTTCAAATCCTTTGCCCATTGCCTTCTTCATTTCGAAAGTTGCAGGAGCATTTTTAGCTTCTTCTTCATTTACTAAAATCGGTCTAATTGCAGCATGTGGACAGACAAAAGAACACTGATTACATTGAATACATTTGTCTATTTGCCACTCTGGCACATTCACAGCAATACCACGCTTTTCATAAGCAGCTGTACCTTGTGGGAATGTTCCATCCTCAACACCTACAAATGTACTTACAGGAAGATCATCTCCCTCTTGTCTATTCATAGGAATTAGTACATTTTTAATGAAATCAGGTGCCTCTACTGTAGCAGCCGCCTCTTCCTTAGCACTTGCCCAAGCAGCTGGAACTTCAACCTTAACAAGAGCTTCGATTCCTTTTGTAACAGCTTGTTGATTCATGTTAACGATCTTTTCACCTTTTTTACCATAGGATTTAACAATCGCCTCATTTAAGTATTTTACTGCATCTTCAAGAGGAATAACTTTTGCTAGTTTAAAGAAAGCTGCTTGCATAATCATATTAATCCTGTTGCCCAATCCAATTTCAGTAGCAATATCCGTAGCGTTAATTGTATAGAAATTGACATTGTGATCTGCTAAGTATTTTTTCATAGCAGTAGGTAAATGCTCTTCTACTTCTTCTGGTGTCCACTTGCAGTTCAATACAAATGTACCCCCATCTTTTAACCCTTTTAGTATATCATATTGATTTACATACGCTTGGTTGTGGCAGGCAATAAAATCTGCAGTATCAATTAAGTAAGTAGATTGAATAGGATTCTTGCCAAATCTTAAGTGAGAAATAGTTACTCCACCAGATTTTTTAGAGTCATATGCAAAGTAACCTTGTGCATATAAGTCTGTATTGTCCCCGATGATCTTGATGGCGTTTTTGTTGGCGCCAACTGTACCATCAGAACCTAATCCCCAGAATTTACATCTAATCGTTCCTTCTGTAGCTGTTACGATATTTTCTTTTATTTCTAAAGATGTGTGGGTCACATCATCATTGATTCCAATTGTGAAATTATTTTTTGGACTTTCTGCCTTTAGGTTATCAAATACCGCTTTAATCTGAGATGGTGTTGTATCCTTGGAACCTAAACCATAACGTCCACCTACAATCACTGGAGCTTTTGCATTACCAAGGAATAATGTACATACATCTTGATATAATGGTTCACCAAGAGCTCCTGGTTCTTTTGTTCTATCTAAAACAGCAATTTTCTTTACAGTTTCAGGCAATACATCAAAGAAGTATTTTGGTGCAAAAGGTCTATATAGATGCACTTTGATTAACCCTACCTTTTCACCCTTGGCTACTAGATAGTTGATCGTCTCTTCAATCGTTTCTGTAACAGAACCCATCGCAATAATAACACGCTCTGCATCAGGAGCTCCAACATAATTGAAAGGCTTATACTCTCTACCTGTAACTTTGCTAATTTCTTGCATGTAGTCTGCTACAATATCTGGTACTGCATCATAAAATCTATTAGATGCTTCTCTTGCTTGGAAGAAAATATCAGGATTTTGTGCTGTTCCTCTTGTTACTGGATGCTCTGGATTTAATGCATTGTTTCTAAAAGCATTTACAGCATCATAGTCAACAAGCTTTGCAAAATCTTCATAGTCAATAAGCTCTACTTTTTGAATTTCATGAGAGGTTCTAAAACCGTCAAAGAAGTGTACAAATGGCACTCTTGACTTAATAGAAGCTAAATGTGCAATACCGCCAAGATCAATTACTTCTTGTACCGAACCAGATGCTAACAATGCAAAACCTGTTTGTCTTGTTGCCATAACATCTGAATGATCTCCAAAGATTGAAAGTGCATGACTTGCTACAGCACGAGCACTTACATGGAATACTCCTGGTAACAATTCACCTGCTATTTTATACATGTTTGGTATCATCAATAACAATCCTTGAGATGCTGTAAATGTAGTAGTCAAAGCTCCTGCAGCTAAAGACCCATGTACAGCTCCTGCGGCACCTGCTTCTGATTGTAACTCAGTAACTTGTACTTCTTGACCAAAAATATTCTTTTTTCCATGAGCAGCCCATTCATCAACATACTCAGCCATAGGTGAAGATGGTGTAATAGGAAATATAGCAGCAACATCAGTAAAGGCATAGGAAACATATGCAGCAGCCGTATTTCCGTCCATAGTTTTCATCTTTTTTGCCATTTGACATCCTCCTTTATTTTTGATATTCCTTAGTTCATTTGCTCCTTTAACCAAATTATACCACTTATAAATTTTTATGTCCTATAAAAATTTCTTTTTTTAAAAAATGGTGGCATTTTGTCGAAACTTCCCAATATCATAAATAATTTGATATCATTTAGATATAACTGTTATAATACAACCGTATAATTGTATACCTGTACTAGTATATATATCATAATTATTATAACAGGATGTATGAATAAGCTATGCATTGGGGATAATATGTTGTTACAGTTCTTAAAAATTAGTATAACAGATGAGCATATAGGTGTCAACATAGATTGTATACACAAATTAAAATAGATTGCTTTCTGTAGAAATCCATTATTTTCTATAGAAAACAATCTATTTTGGTGTTTGTTTTAGATTTACTTTCATTTTTCAATAAAATATGACTATATTAAATATTGCAAAATAAACATTAAGATTACTCCTGGCACCCCTAATATCCCTGCTACTAAAGCAGTAATAGGGTTTACAGCAATACCAACTCCCCAAAATCTCCCCACAAAATTTAGTACGATCAGCATTATTCCACCAATAACGCCATTATAAATTAATTTAATCATCCATTTTATGGGAATCAATAATATATATCCTACAATATATAATAAGATTAATCCAAAGGCATAAGCCAAAATAATGTTTAGTTCTACTCCCATGCCCATCCTCTATCACTCCTCACCTATCTCTCTTCCATATTTCTCTAAATACAAATCCCATTTTTATTGAAAACTTTCAAATAATAAATGTTTGTTATGTCCATCTTTTAGTTTCTTCTTTATTTCATTATATAAAGTTTGTACGAAAAATATGACCATTTTAAAAACATAGCCCAAAACAAACAAAAAGGTATAATATACCATTCCTTATGGGACGGTTATTTTATACCCTATACTCCTTACAATAATCAAGAATGCTGATATTGTGTTTTTATTGCCAGTCTGCCTTAACACCCATTTCTCTTGCCAATTTCATAAGATAAGTATATCTTGTTCTTGCGGCTTCTACTCTATAAATTGCATAATCTACTAAATCTGGCTCCGTAACATTTTGGAAAAAATCTTCTGCGTTTCTCCATTCTTCATGAGCACTTCTTATTGTATCAATCATTTTATCTTCTTCTGTTCGTAGGTCTTCACCATTGATAACCTGTGCATAAAAACTACCAATTGCATTAAATAATCCGTTGTTATCATTCTTCTTTTTTCTTGTAGAATGCTCCGTTGCACGATCCATATTTTTACCCCCTATAAAAACTTTTCTTTTTATAGGTTATCCATATTTTGGATTTCATATACCTTCGAGCTTGCTTTTTTGTTATCTCTATTTTTTGATTTAATACCCAACCAATGGTATACAGTTGTTAATTCATAATAAAGTTTGGTTGGAAAAGCGGCTATTTTGCAGCCATTTAGGGGGTAAAATTAACAAAGTAAGATACTGGAGTTAGACCGAATAGGGTGTATTGTACAAGATCAATAGACATAGTAGGTATGCCTAAGACACAGGATATTTCAGGATTCCACTTATTTTTTTATTTATTTTTTTTCTGTACGATACCTAAGAGTGCTCTTGATAGGGGGTACATACATTTCGCAATCTAAAAAACCCCGTGCATACTAGCGCAAAGAGCCCTCCATAGCGAACCCCACGAACAATCAGAAGTTCAAACTGCAACTGAACTATATCACATACATGTACATAATAAATCTAGTTTAACTAAAGAAAAAAGATTGCCGAATAAAAAACATAGGGACTTAATGTCTATCCTAGAATTGATTAGGATTCAAATTATATAGACCAGGATATGAGGGTCCTATGTCAACTACAATACAAAGAATCTCAAGAAATTGAGATTCTTTGTATTGCCATCTTTATTTATTTTATCGACTCCGCAATCTTAATTAACTCTTCCCTTGACACTACCCCTCTACCACTTAGCATGTAAATAACACCGTTATATTCCCAGTCGATATTTTTTCCGCCATAGAAAACAGCATCTACCCCATTAATTTTTAATGCTTCAACCTGGTCCGATCCCGTTGAATAGGCAGTTTCTTCATCGGCAAATCGCTGTTGCATATACATGTATTCCCCTGTTTCATCATTGGTGAAAAAGAGTTCAATGTATTTACTGTTTTCTGGTACTACTCCACTCTCGTCTTTAAATAAACCTGCCCTGTCAAATCTATAGCCTCGGGGAAGATAGTCGGGAAGTATTACCTTGAAACGGGTATAGTTACTTAATTGATCAGGGTCTTTGACTACCAGGGTATCTGATTCTTTTTGCTTTTTTCTCTCTTCCACTGTTATAATCTCTCCGGTTTCACGGTTAATATGGGCGATTTCCTCCCCATCAGCTGTAAAGATTTGAGTATGCTCCATTGTAAATTCATGAATTTCATTTCCATCCTGATCAAATATCCTTCCCTTTAATTCTTCCGGTACAGGCATTGGCTCCCTTTCTATTGGTGCTTCCTCAGATATAGTGATATGACCTAGGGAGATGGTTCTCAATACTTTGTCTATCATATTATGGCCAAAGGATGTCTGGGTAATGGAAAACCCTAACAGACATACCAAAGCAATTGATGCCACCTTATTAAAGCTACTCTTATTTGAATTTCTCATATGACCCTCCTGATATTGTTTGATATTTTTTAAGGTCTGGTAATAGACCCTCTCTTTATTGCTTGTTTTACTAAAATCCCTATCTGCCAACATTCTACTGAGCTCAAGGATGTCATCATACTCATGAGGATTTTCTTTCTTGTCGAGTCCATGAATATCATTCATACCCATTGAATGTTCATCTTTCGAGCTGTTTTTCTTCATAGCTAAACCTCCTTTTCCAATTCCCTTTTCAGCTTTTTCATTGCACGGTACAGAATTACGCCCACGTTGCTTTCTGAAAGGTTTAGAACCTCTGCTATTTCTACATTCTTTAACTCTCCTCCAAATTTAAGGGATACAATATTTCTTTCCCTGGGGTTTAAGCTATTTAATGTCAGCAAAAGCTTATCCCTTGTTTCTGATATTTCCACCATATCCTCTGGAGATCGTCTCTTTGATATGAACTCCTTAATGGTATCCATAGACAAAAAGCTGTATTTCCTGGAACGCCTGAAATAATCATGTAAAGTATTTTTAGCAATGATAAACAGCCATACTTCAAAAGGAGATTTCTCTTTGGCGTAAGTATTGATCTTAATCATGGCCTTTTCAAACACTTGGCTTACCAAATCCTCTGCTGTATACTGGCAATTCACACGATAATAAATGTAGTTGTAAATCTTTTTATAATAGGTTTCAAAAATGTGGGCAAAATCCGTTTCTAGACACAGCCCTTCTTCTGACTCCTTTTTATCTAACACACTGACAAATGTCATTTGTCTCACCCTTCTATCCCCTCCTTTAGATACTTAGCTAAATAATATGGGAGTGTGTGAATCTCCTTCCACATGTTAATACGAAGAACCTCCTTTTTCATTACACGCTTTTAAAATGAATATGCATAAAAAATACTCCCCTTAGAATAGACAGTTTTAACTATCTTCTACAAGGGAAGTATATCGTGGTTCATTTATTTTTATAACTATCTAGTCAAATGCGCAAAGAGACTTGCTTGCTTTTTCTCATAAAAAACGAATCTACTAAGAATAGAAATAGAATGGCGACAATCTAAAAAAAGTAAACCAAGACATAAAAAAATATAAAAACTTTTTTTGCTCCTTGGTTTACTTCTCATGATTTCAAATGCAAAGTAAATATTGAATTTTTACATTTACTTTGCTACATTAAATTACTCTAACTATCCCAAATTAGACTGTAAATAGACATCTTTTTTCTGATCTTCTGTTATACCGATATATCTCAATGTCTGAGATTTAGAAGAATGATTAAAAATATCCATTAACAATTCTAAATCTGTTCCATTTCTAAATGCATGATAGCCAAAGGTTTTTCTAAGAGTATGTGTACCAATTTCTCCAGAAACGATTACACCTTTATCATTTCTTTCTATTAATCCTATTGATTCAGCTGCTCCATTAAGAATTCGATATGCTTATTGTCTAGTGATAGGACTATTTTCTCCTTTACGGCTTTTAAAAATATAGCTATCCATATCAAGAACTGGCAATTCTTTTAGATAGTTCTCTATTACCTTCTTTACAATATCTCCAAGATAATTTTTTTTAGTTTTACCTGTTTTTTTCTCTATCATTGTAACATGATGTTTAACACTTTTTCTACTAGGTTTAATTAAATCAGATACTTTTAATCTAAGAATGTCGCTAATCTTTAAACCCACATTGATACCTAAAATAAAGAGAAGTTCATTACGTATAGATTGTCCTTTTAAAATAGCTCTCATATTCTTAATTAATTTGTTATCTCTAATGGGTTCCACTGCCTTCATTTTGTCAATCTCCCTGTAAAATAATTAAGGTATCAGTGTATCCCGATGCCTTTTTAAGCTAAATAGAAGCAAATACTTGCGATAAATCAATTAAAAGATCAGGAAAAACAGAGACTTTTACTTTATTTTCTTCAGTGTAAGATTCTGGCCTACCATATCGTTTATCTTCTTGCAGAGTAAAGATATTAACATATTTACCATCTGGATCAACAATCCAATATTCTTCTACTCCAGCTTTTTCATATTTGTTAAACTTCAGAACCCTATCTGTTCTCGAAGTAGAAGGGGATGAAATTTCAATGACAAGCGTAGGAGTACCGAAGTACCCGGTTCCTTTTAATCTGTTTTTATCACAAATGACTACTATATCAGGCTGAAATACGTTTGTAGTTTCTTCATCTTGTTCTTCTCCATTAGGTAATCGTAGATCAAAAGGGGAAGTGAACGCCTGACATTCTTTTCCTTGTAGATGATTTGCAAACTGTCTATATAGCTCACCAGAAATTGCTTGATGTTGCCAGGATGGAGCAGCTTGCATATCGGGTATACCATCAAATATCTCCCATTGTTCATTTTCGGGCCAAGTTAAGTAATCTGCATAAGAATATTTTTTATTTTCTTTTAGTAATGGCATAAAATCTCTCCTTTCATTTTTTAAAATATCAAAACAAAATTAATATTGTCTGTTTTGTTCAATTAAAATTTTATAAATAGGATTACTATTAAAGCATTCTTTATATATTTGTAATTGGGGAAACTCAATATCTTCTTGAACTTTTCCGTCCTCCACAAAACTGTGCTTTTTTTAAAAGAACTGCATACATTTCACTACCTTTTTTGCTATAATCTCTTTTGCACTGATCACAATACATAAAACAATTCAGAGGTATAGGTGTAGTTTTCATTTTTGATACCTCTCAATCAACTGAATTGTTCGCTCAATTGCATGAAGAGCTGACTTATGATCTTGAGAAAAATTGATGCGAAAACTATCTGTGAATTGAGATCCAAATTCTGTGCCTGGTGTTACTGTAACATTGGCTTGAAGCCTTAAAATCTTTACAAAATCTTCTATATTGACTGTTAAATTAGGAATTTTAGGAAAAAGGTAACTACCCGCTTCTGTTGTTCGAGCCTCAACACCTTCAACAGAACGAAGCAATGCTAATAAATCATCTCGAATACTTTGATGTGCTGCAATTCGGTTTTCTATCCACCCTGTTGGCTCGTTAAACCATAACTTAAGCACTGCCTGACTATATCC
Organism: Clostridiaceae bacterium 35-E11; assembly: GCA_038396625.1. Classification (GTDB taxonomy): domain Bacteria; phylum Bacillota; class Clostridia; order Peptostreptococcales; family Thermotaleaceae. The sequence goes on along the minus strand of CP121688.1, from coordinate 300,885 downwards.
TGGCGCACGTAAGGACACGATAGCTTGTAGCTTTTCCATTCGTGCAATAATTTTTGAAGAACCAAAAGCAACGCCCAATCGATAACCACTTAAAGATTCTGTCTTAGAAGGACCCATGATGGTAATTAAATTGTCTGGTTGGATATCTTGAGCACACAAATGCGTATACATTCTTCCATCGAAAATTTGTCGAGAATACAGTTCATCTACAATTACTGCTACACCATATTTTTGTGCAAGAGAAGCAATAGTACGAATTTCAACAGGCGAATAAATTACTCCTGTAGGATTATTGGGATTAGAAAATAAAAACACCTTAACACCAGCTTTAAAAGCATCTTCAAGTTGCATTAAATCTAAACCTGCGTTTTTATCAGATTCTAAATAGTTTAACCTGATAGGAATAATTTCAGCATCAAAGAATTCAGCTATTTTTCTATTAGCAAAATAGTCAGGTACAACAATTGCAACTTTATCCCCTCGCCCAATAACTGAACCCATTGCTAAAAAAAGAGCTCCTTGAGTTCCTGGAGTAATCATTAGTTCTTTATCCGTGGAAATTGAAGTGCCAGTGAATATTGAAAGTTTCTTGGCTAAGTCTTCTCGGATGATTTGTTTTCCCCTATATTCTGTATATGCTTGCTCTCCACCTAATTTAACACCATTTACAAATTGGTCCAGAGTTCCAGGGATTGGTTCAAATGCGTCTACGTCACCATGAGAAAAGTCCACTGGTTTTCCCCAAATTTTTTCTCCACGAAATTCAATTTCCTTTGTAACCTGACGAATTTCTTGTCCAGGAGCATTTTTAACACCAAGCTTTGAAAATTTTTCACCCAATAAATCCATTATTATATCATCCTTTCATTTTAAAATTAGTTAAGTTAAAAGTATGTTTGATAGTCTTATGTAACCCCTAAGCATTCACAAGATGGTATTTTTATATTTATGAAGTTAGACTTGTTATGAGATTATCGTAACATGACAGATTTAGCATGTCTAATTCATAAATTTATATGATTAAATAACAAAATAGTTATATTGTGGTCAAAATTCTCTAAAATCTCATGTTGTTGAACGCTAAATGATACTTTGGTATACTTGAGGTGAAAAAAAATTAAGGGTATACTGTACATAGTACAGTTGTTTACCTAGAAGCAAGGTGAATACTATGCTAAAAGATATGGAATATGTTTATACTGTCTACTTGGAGAAAAGTTTTTCTAAAGCAGCTGAGAAGCTTTTTATATCTCAACCAGCTCTTAGTGCAACAATTAAGAAATTGGAATCAAAGATAAAAGTTCCTATTTTCGACAGAAGTACTAATCCAATACAATTAACGCCTGCAGGAAAATACTATATTAAATCTATAGAAAAAATCATGGAGATACAAAACGATATGATAGAATACTTTAATTCTTTAGCAGAAGAAAAACAAGTATCAATTACTATTGGAAGTGCTGCTTTTTTCTGTGCTCATATTTTGCCTCTAATAAAACTGATAGCCTCATTAACACATAGGTATCTTCTGTCGAATCCTCTTTTTACAAGATAATTTAGTCCACTTATCATAACCCTTGCAAATAGGTCAAGTAAATCATTCCCCTCAGTACTATCTACTGAAAGAATATCTTTTTCCTTTAATCTATCCCAAGTATAGCATAACATATAATAGATATTTTTTATTGGTATTCGTTCTGACATATCAGTGACCTATAATAAGCTCTTTGTCTCTATTTCAGCAATATCTTCATCATCAAACCAATATTCATATAGAAGTGGCTTGATTTCAGAAAGAATAATACGTTTATACCATGTTTTCTGGGATTCCATTTGATTTGGTGTATTACAAAAGTAACCATGTCCAATTCTATAACCTTTACCAAGGTTCTTGCCATCATTACTAATTTTCTCATTCAACCTTTGCATTCCAACAATGATTTTATTTAGTAGAAATTCATCGATGCCCTTTGACTGCATATATCTACTAAAGGCTTCTGTTGAAAATGCAGGTTCAATATCTATAAAAGAAAATCTTCTCCTTAAAGCATAGTCCACCATTGCCAATGAACGATCTGTAGTGTTCATTGTTCCAATCAGATATAAATTATCTGTTATGTAAAACTTATCCTCTTCGCCTTGTGCATAGGTTAAAGGAATTTCAAACTCTTTTCCTCTTTTATCATGCTCAATGAGCATCATTAATTCACCAAAAATTTTACTTAAGTTGCCTCTGTTAATCTCATCTATAATAAAATAATAATTATGCTCTGGGTCTCTCTGTGCTCTTCTACAGAACTCAAAAAAGATACCGTTCTTTAATTTGAACTTTCCATCTTCAGTAGGTCCGAATCCTTGAATAAAATCTTCATAAGAATAATTTTGGTGGAATTGAATCATTTGTATTTTACTATTATCCTTTAAACCCATATGAGAATAAGCAAGTGTTTTAGCTACGAAGGTCTTTCCTACCCCTGGTGGTCCTTGTAGTATGCTATTTTTCTTATGCTCTAAATCAAATATCATATCCTCATATTTTTCATCACTTATAAAACACTTCGCCCAATAAGCCTTGTTTACTATACGAAGCTACCGCATCTTCTTCAATGGCACTTTCAGGTTCAATTATTTCCATAATAGCTTCAAATTCACTTTGCTTTACTTTAAAGAAGCTACCAATTGGATTCTGCATTGCTTCCATTTCGCTTAGTTCTTTTACATCTTTAATTGTATCCAGCGTAATTGAGCTTTCGATTTTTCTTATTTTTTCAAATTCAATCGTTTCTCCATCATGTTCTCTAACAACCTTACAAATAGCAACTATTGCTTTTGTTGGAGTAGTATCATATAAAGAGCAGTTTTATCAGATTTCTTACTCCGATTTTTCTGCTCCTTAAAAAATAATCTTCTTATTTCATAAACTAACCAATATACTAATCTTTGGCAATAACTTAATTTTAACCTCTTCTCGTTGTAATTTTTTTATATGGTTTTAAGTATTCTTCTTGAACCCCTATCATTTTACAATCTAATCTTTTATAACATTTATCCCATTTCATATCTCTTTATCAATTTCAGATTAACTCTATAAAATTATATTATTTAATTTTGCAGACTATTTTCGTCTGCATAAGCTAACAGTTTCATAGATTTTCAATAGGTCATTTATAAACTTAATATACTACAATATCTCCTAATCTTTTTCCTTATTCCTAATCCCTTATTAAATCTCACCATATTTTTTTATATTTAAATTTTAGCTCCTAACTATGTAACCCGAAAATAAAGTTCTTCAAAACCCAATCCCTCAAACCCTCTATTTTTCAACCTCCCACTTTCTATCAGAAAATAAAGTTCTTCAAGGAATTTTATTATTTCTTTCAATATTATACCCTTTTTATCTCAAAAATGAAAATAAAGTTCTTCAAAGATTTAAATAAGAATAAGATTTAAGGAATAAAATGTGAATTAAGTGAAATAGCGTAGCTTCAAGGGTTTTAAGGTGATGTAGAGAGAAAAAAGGACATAAAAAAGCAGGAGATTTATTGGAATTTAATCCAGCTTACCCCCTGCTTTTGAAGAACTTTATTTGCTTATTGATGAACTTTATTTTGTGGGTACAACAGTTGTATTCATCAAATAAACATTTTTCACCATGCAAATTTATTTTTATCAAAATTCTCCCCACAAGCCCCTACTCAAGCCAATCCCCATTTTTATCCATTTTCTCATCCATTCTCAATTCCATTCACTTTTCCCTTAAATCTTACTCCTTAATCCTACTGAAACGCAAATAAAGTTGTTTCAGAATTAAGGGTTATGGATCAAGGGTTAAGAGTGGTTTTTATCCATTTTTCTTTTCCATTCTGTTTTCCATTTAGTCTTTCCATCCATTGATTTTTCAAGGTTATACGAACAGAGTTAAGATGCAAGGAATAAGGATTAAGAAATAAAAAACATGGTAGAAAGAAAGGCTTCCGCCTCCTTAAAACCATGTCCTTTGATACAACTTTAGTGTTGAATTTGCTTTTTGATATAAGTTTATTTGCGTAATACATAGTAAGAATTTAAGTTCTAAGGAATATGGTTTAAGGCATACATAGTTTAATAACATTCCCAATTAACTATATTTATTTTGCGTAGTATAAAAGTTCAACATCTTCAAAGTCATATATACTTTTATTGGGTGATTATTTTGAATCCTGTCTTTTCTAGGCTCTCTAAACTCTATACTTAATGGTACAGTATTCTTTATTTATTGGAATTACATATGATTCTTTATGATATTATATCATCTTTATTTACTATCTTTTATCATTATTTGCTTTATTTCAGGTGGTTCAATATCACTATGATAATTGTTATTGACCATAAATGTAAGGCTACCTTTAAATTTATCTAATAGGTTCCACGAGTTTATAGGATTCCTTGCATTATCCTCTAAATGAATGAACATATCTTTATACACTCCACACTGGTCCGATTGTTTAATCGTATAACTACCAACCCATATATTATTTTTCTCATCTAGGTGCAAATGTATAAACAAGGTTTTGTTACCTGACGGACTTTTTATTCCCACATATGCTGATTTAACTCCCGATTTATCATCACTAATATTTGCTCTAATTGTAAGGGTATCATTAACATTTACTTCTTTAGGTGTTATTTCTATATCTGTTACAACTGGTGCTTTAATGTCACCATCATTATTAGTAATTGTAAACTCCATTTTTTCTTTATAAAGATTTAATGATTCCCATGAATTTATTGTATTACCCGCATTATCATCTATATGCACAAAGAATTGATTATATACTCCACCTTCGTCATTTGGTAATACTGTATATTTACCGGTCCATTGATTTATTTCTGTATCTTTATTTAGATGAACAAATAAAGTTCTACTCCCTGATGGATTTTTAATACCTATATATGCAGATTTCACACCAGATTTATCATCAGTAAAAGATGCCTTAATAGTAACACTCTCACCAACATTTACTTTTTTAGTTGTTGTTTCAATATCTAAAATTTTGGGGGCAAGTGAATCTCCATTTGGGTTATTAACATTAAATTTCATTTTTTCTTCAAAAGAATCTAGCAATTCCCATGAATTCACGATATTCCCCGCATTATCTTCTAAATGAATAAAAAAGTCTTTATACTCCCCACCTTCGTCTGTTGCCTGAATAGTATAACTTCCAACCCAAAAATTTGCTTCCGCATCCACATGTAGATGTACAAAAATTGTTCTTAGCCCAGATGGCGTTCTTATCCCTACATATGCTGATTTAACACCAGACTTATCATCAGTAATATGTGCTTTTATTTCAATAATATCACCAACATTTACTGCTTTGTGATGCCCCCGTCCATTACCTTCTCCTTTCTTTGAGACTTCAACAGATGTAATATAATTATCCATTTGTATTCCCCCTTTTCAATTTATATTAATCTCATTTATCTAAATCAATTATTTTTCCAGTTAATAGTAGTATTATTCCTTCCTTTACCTGTCTATCGTTTTAAATCATTTAATCTAACTCTTTAAAAATGTTATAATTATCAACATTATCTTGAATTTCATATGCTTTATCTATATATGTATCAATATCATTTATGAAAGTGTCCCATTCAACAGAAGGTATGTAACTACTATCTCCATGATATACAGTTGAACCACTTTGACAGTCATCTTTATCGGGACTCTTTATATTAAACATATTTTTCTGAAGAATAGAAAAAAGTGTATTTGTAAGTAAAGTCCTGCATTTAGTATCACAACAAGCATTTTTATATGTGTAATATCTATATGAGTCATTTCTATCTGGAATCACTATAGCAAGCATTGCATTTGTTTTAGATGTAACAGAGTTACCACTTGAATCCGTGTGTGAAGTTTCTTTTAATGAGTAAGAAATTTCTCGTGGTATCCATTGATTTTTTTCTGTTTTAAAGATGTCCTTCATATTTTTTGATATTAATACGATAGTAAGAGTGCTATCATAAATTCGGTCTTTTAGTTTTTTCCATATTGTTTCTTCACTTAATTGAGATAAATCTTCTCCATCAGATTCACCTTTATTTATTTGGTTTGATTCACCTAACTTTTCCTGAAGTTTGTCCACATAATCTCTAACTGTATTCGTTTCCCATACCTCACCTCTTATGTGTTTTACATCAGAATCTGCATATTTGTACGATATAAATATTTTATGTCCCATAAAGCCTCCCCCTTTTTCCCTATATCCTTTAATCAAAATCATCAAAGATTATAACACACCTATCTAGTATACTTCTTTTAGTTTATTAATTATTTTACATGTCGTTTTAATAATCTCGTCTGATGTTAGTTCTTCCTTGCCTAGTAATTCAAATTCTTCCTTTAACTCCATATTATCAGGATAATATTGCTCAAAGTTTCCCATTACCTTATCCCATAATATTTTACTAGCATAACCAGTTACTCCAATGGGTACTACATTTAATTTATTTTCAATTGCCATATCAAATTCTTCTAAAACCCCATCAGCAATCTGAATATCTCCGTCATCAAGTTTATTGCCTAGAACAAAAACAGCAATTCCACCTAATTTAACCATTTGTTTTCTATACTCTCTTTTTGTTTCCTCAAAATCTTCATGTCCTGTCTCATACAATGGAAATGGCCTCATAATTATATGATCATCAAGTTTTCTTGTATTTGTCTTATATATATAGTCTAAAACACCATTTAACACTGCACTTCCTATACCTTTACCTACTCCAGTAACAATTTTGCAATCCGATTTGCTTATGGCACCGCTTAGTTTATGTATAAAATCTAATGGGTCTACATCCTCTATCTTAAATTCTTTATAATCATCTGCACTTCCTGATATTAATACATGGCTCCTTTTGTACCCGGTCTCAATCTTTCTTAATATCTCCGTTATATCAGAATATTCGTCTACCAGTATTGACTGGATAGAATATCTTTCTAAATCAGCACATTTTAATTCTTGTTTTAATTTATGATATTGAAATTCCTTTTCTCCCTCCCTATTATCAGCATACTTTGATCTCTTTATCTTTCTAAAAAAACAGTAATGTTTCCTCGAATGTCCATCCATCAAGATTCTTATTTTACTTAAGATATATTCTAAATTGGGATCTTCAAAACTAAAACCAATAAATAAAAATGTTTTGGAAATCAAATCTCTTTTAAGATTTATACTAAATAACTGATTTTTTAACTCATACAACTCATAATCGTCTTTGATTAGAACTACATCTCTTGCATTGCTTATATCCCCATGCATTTTATAAACTATCGCATCTCTTTTATTTATTATTGTAGATAAATCATTAACTGATCTTTTTACATCTGGTTTCTTACCAATATGTATAAGTCCACTTTCAATTAATGAATCATAATTAGTAGTCCAATAAGTTCTTATAGGTAGTTCTGCTAGAATTTTGTGGTTTTCATTAATGTTGTTACTTGATACAAAACTATTTTTTATTAATTCAGCCATAGGCTGCTTTGAGCGGTCTTTATTATAAATATATTGTGCTAAGGTTACTAAATCAGTTTCTTTATCTACATCTAAGCCTATTCTTCTAGCAGGGGTTCTTAATAAATCCTTCCAATCAACATGGCCACATGATGCTGATAAACCTGCACCGGCAAAAATTGCAGCACAATCTTCTTTTATACATTTGATATAATCTTCAATAAATGAATTTATTTCATGCGTAAACTCCATTACCATCACCTCAATTACTAAATAAGAAAATTAATAATATTCAATTATAATGTTTAATAAGGTTCTTATTAAAAAATCCTCTATATTAAAATTTTAAACTAGCATACTTTGCATATTATTATATATTAAATTTTCCAATGTAAATTTGTTCAAAACACTTATTCGATTAATGCTTAGGAAATTTTAATATCTGACTTGCAAAAAGTATAATTCGAGACTCATACTAACTATTAATTTACTAAGCCAAAGCATTTCTAACTGTAATTCAATATCATGATTAAAACTATCCTCAAGGAAGACATATTTTTATATAGTCTATAACTTAAGGAATAAATATGATACTACCTTCCATTGCGTAAATATTCATAGATATTCTTGAGTGCTTGGTCTTAAAGGATGCTATGTATTGAAAATAATCTTTAAGTTCACAAGTCTTTACTTCAAAAATTCTATAAAACTCATTTGTCTCTAATCCATTCTTCAGTTCAGCACAACCCATTATAGATGATTCATCTCCACCTTTCTTCCTAATGAAAATTTTATCGAATTTAAAATCAAAACTATATATCTCATCATTAGGCTTAATAATTAGTGGTAAAACTTTAATTTCTTGTGGCAATTCACTTAAATCATTCTCAACATCAATAAAAAATGCTATATATTCTAATTCAGAACCTATTTCAGTTTTTTTGAAAATTTGCTTAAATTTTATAGATTGTACTCTATGACTGTTATCCAAACAATTTGGTATCTGCTTTAATACCTCTAATAGTATATTTTCAACAGTTTTAATAACATAATTATTGATTTCTTGAACTTTATTTATTGCATTTTCTTCCTTGTATAGTTTACCATCATAATAAAATTCATTTAGAACAAATTCATCAATATTACCAAAAATAAGACTGTTTTTAACTGTAATCAATATAGTTTTTATGTGCTTTATATAGTTATCGAATGCTAATAAATACTTATAATTAGGATCATCTTTGTTTGTATCTAATAAATCTAATAAATCCTTAAATTCGACTTTATTTCTTAATTCATTTAGTACCTTTCTAAGTAAGCCTTTATCTGATACAGGATATGATTTATCTCCTAATAATGCTGCATTTACTATTTGAAATAGTACCTCCATGCTAACTCTTGCATAATGAAAAAATTCAAGTGCAGTTTTTCTAAGAAAAATTACATCATCTATGACAAAACCACCAATATTTAATTCTGTCTTTTTCAAATCCTCTTGGCCAAATGAATATTGACCTTCTTTTAATGCAGTATCAAACATGTCATTATTAAGTTTTTTTATAGTATCCTTTCTATGCTCATAAACGGCTAATAACATCTTATAGGAAACATTCATGTAAGTTAATGTTTCTTGCAAACTATTAACATACTGCCATGCATCATACACCTTATGTTCTGCTAACCTTTTTCTCAACAATTTCAAGTCAATACTCATAATTTTTTATATCCTCCAGTTATACGACCTTTATATTTTTACACAATATCTCTATAACATTGTTTGAATATTCAGTTATATGTAACAAGTCCATTTTATCACATTATCTAATTATAATAAATCTAATAACTCTACTTATTGTTACTCCCATCAATTTTTAATTAAAAAAAGTCATGGTCAGTTTTATTAATCCCTCAACGCATGACTTTAAAATATATAAACTCATATGATATCAAAATTATATCCTTTTTCTAACAATAACTTCTCTATATCTGCTCTAATAGATTTCATATATCTAGGCTTAACTCCTGCTGTCTCCACTAGATTCCATAGAGTTATTTCCATATCTTCTTTTTCTAATTGCTTTATTCCCCACTTAATTTTGCGGATTTGAAACTCCTGAAGGCTCTCTTGTACCGATTCTATATATTGCTTTGTTAAAGGCAATTTATCTTTTTTCTTGGACATCCATCCACTTACTCCTAGTTTGCTTCCTACAGTTGTCCATGTAATTCGTTCTGGCTTTCCTTCCTGCATCTCCGTTACCACTTGCTTCACCTTTATCACAAGTTCCTGATCCCTTTGTTGCCAGTCCACAGCATTAGGTCTTTCTACATTCCTTCGTGCATGTTGCCGAAGCCAATCAATATCATATCTTGTAAGCCATCTATATACTGCCTGATACTCCTGACGAATCTGATTACTGCTCTTATCTGGGTATTGTTTAAGTAAGTCAAGCCACTGCTTTCTTAAATCTCCTCTTTTGGCCTTAAATTCTTCCGTATCTATATATTTCTTCTTAATATACTTACCTCCACCATTGTACTTCCAAAATGGCTTAATATCCAATTCATCAATAACCTTTCTTATGGTTTTTGTAGAAGAACCTAAAATGGAAGCAATCTCTCTAATAGACAAATTTAGTTGTATTAGTTCTTTAAGTCTTTCTTCCCACAGCCCTTGATAAGCATCTATTGCATTTTCAGGAATATCAGTATTGTTGATTAGGCTTATTTTATTATTAAACAATGTATCTAAAGAAATCTCCAAAAACCTTGCCAACAATAAATATCTTAATGCATATGTAACTCTATTATTGTTACGAACCATTGCAGATAACCAACACTGTGATGAATCAGACAGTGGAGATTGTACAAGATCTAGGTACTCTTGTCCATAAAACTCTTGAAAGTCTTGTTTTAATTTCTTTTGATGAATGTAATTATTCATCCGTGCATACCCTTTTTTAATTAACTTTGCTCTAAATTGACTTTTGAACCACTCCTGATCTTTATGACTAAATCTTCCTTTAAGAAGATTGTCTATATCTTCCGCCATCCAAAGCATCTTTTCCATAACTTTATCTGTGTACTGTATCTCTTTTTCTACTATACAGTTATCACTTGTAGGATTTATAAACCTTTGCCTATTTCCTGCTCTTATTAATTCTTTGCTATTATAAATAGGAGTTTTATGCTTAGGACATATAAAAACCCCAGTTATTTGATGGATTCTGTGCCAATAAGGCTCTCCATAGATTTTAATATCTTCCTTAAAACATTGAGGACAAAACTTAAAATATTGATTTAGATTAATGGAGTAAGAGATAAGACCTAATTTTATATAAGGTATTGAACCATTTCCATTTCTCATAGTACCTATGATTTCTTCAGCCCTTTCAGGAGAGATAAAGGCTGCATAATATGGAAAAAGAGTATGATACTTAATAAAATACTCCGCTGTATATAATGTATTGATCGGCATGTTTTCTATTAATGCGTCCAGTTTTACAGGCAACTCTAAGGTAGCAATACAACTTCTAGTAGAAAATAAATCCTCGAAATTATGTATCTCTTTTAGATTGCCACTTCTTATGCTGTAACGCCCAAGAGTGCTATACAGTATTTCATCTGGATAGGGAGTAGGAAAAAAGTTCATATAATCCCTCCAGTAAAAATATCACTTTTAAAGTCCTTAATATATCTCTTTTCCTTTAATATCTCATAAACACTCTTGTTATCTTTTTCTCCTTGTTGCACAATATAACGAATATCGTGGGGATTTATCTGCTCTCTTTTTTCCTTTACCTTCTGCTTAGACTGTTTTTTATTCATTACCACTTCTTTATTTATAGTTTCTTCTATACTCCTATCATTCTCTTTTTCTTTTATCTTATTTAGCAGTTCTTCAGCAGCAAAATTAAGTTTAACCTTTTCTTTCGTACTCACTAAAACATCATTTAAATCTATATTAGGAATATATACATCTTCGTATTTAACCATTTCCCGAATACTACCACTTCTAAGAGCCTTAACCATAGGTTGCACCAACTGTAAGTTCTCTTTTGCAACTTTTCTAAGTATACTCGGAGTAATGTCCTCTTTCCCACTGGAAATGGCATAGGCCTGTGCAGTTGCGTAAAGTTTTATTAATAAATCCGGAATTCCCTGTGTTTCATGATAGAGCGTGTCTATTAGTTCATCTGTAAGTTGGATCTCTTTCTTAGTCCATTGATAATGCCAAATACTTTGTACTAACAAATTCCATACCTTATCCTTTTTTAAACGGTCACATATCATATCTCCATCAATTCCTATGCCCCTTCGTGCCTTTCTAAACTCTCCTTGTAAAACTCCCATGGCTTTAGGTGTTCCTACCATAATTACAGGTAATCCTACATTGTTCACAAGATTCACAAAGAAGTTCAACATCTTTTGGCTTCCACCGGATTTGGCTGTACTTAAATGCTGTATCTCGTCTATCACCAGTAAGCCAAGATTTGTATTCCGTACTACTTGATTCATAACAGTAAGCATCATATCTGTTGTAGGTCTTGTCTTAACCATTTTCTGATGATAATTTGTTCCTAATAATCTATCTATACTAATAAAAAAGTCATATAGCAATCCTTTAATAGAACCATCATAGGGACATTCTAGTTTTAACCACACCACCTGATATGTGGATAAAGGTGTTTCATAATAGCCTTTATGAACGATTACCTGTGGATATAATCTTAATATGTGGTTAAGTGCTGAAGTTTTCCCTAATCCAGATACTCCTAGCAAAGTAAACCCACTGGAAGATGGATTTACCATCCTACTATCATCAACAGCCCCATTGCCTAAATGTTCATAATCCTGACGAAACCCTTGTGCTAACTGCCATCCGAAAGGATTTCTAGTGATATATCCTTGCCGTATAGACCTTGAAATTCTACTTTCTAGTTTTATGCTCATTGGTAACGGCTGGAACACTTGAAATATCCGGTTAATAAGATGTATCCTATGATGGCTATCTAGTTTTCTTTCTTCTACATTATAAGAAGGATAAAAAGCCAATTTTTCTATTACCTCACTAGCAGTAAGCAGTGGGGGGAGGACTTCTATAAAAGGATTGTTTTTATAGTCAGGTATAATCTGCTCTTTATATTCTGCTACTTCTGCACTACATCCATCAGGAATTAGTATCCTATCAGTCACTTTGTAATCCCTCCTTTTGCTTTATTAGAAGCAATTCTATGGGATCTACTTCTTCTTCATGAAAATCACTATCTTCTACAGGCTTTTCTTCAACTTCTAACTTAAATGCTTCCTTTACCCTATTAGCCGTCTTTTCAATTTTTCTGTTTTCTCTTATATTTTCAATTCTTTTTTTATCGCTTTCTTCGCTTACAGGCTCCTTATCAAGTTTTTCTTTCGCTTGTTGTACAATATCTTCTATCTCTGCTATCAATTGCGTTTTGGCTTGGGCATCTATATCTTTCATCTTCTTTTTCTGCATTTTCTCTGCTGTCAATAGATATTCTATTTCTTCAATTGTTTTATCTTTGTACCTGCTATTTGCATCAGTTAAGTAGCATACTTCATAATCCTTCGGAGAATCCCCATGAACATATATATAGTTTAGATCCCTTGGATCATAACTAATCTTTACCTTCCAAGTTTTCTTTCTGGCATTTACAAATGTTTGGTTCTTTAACATTTCCTTTGAAACATAATACATATCTTTATATTTTACACCTTTAGCAGTTACAGTGGCTTCATCTGAAGGCATCAGGGCTAACTTGACTACATCTTCTGAAACAGTTCGTAGCGTACCCCCTCTATTTGCAATGCCCCAATTAAATATATCTCTTGGAACACATGGTATATTATCTGCTATCATCATCTCATCACGCTTGAAGTTATTAAGGATATGATAGTTGTTATAATACAAAACTGCCTTTATTATAATAATCATCAGTTCTTCTATAGTTATTAAACTGTTCAATCTGTAATCTTTGTCTCCCCTTTCCCTTCCATCCAAGTCTATCACTCCGGGAATATGAGGTTTTATAAAATTATTATTAAGGCTAAAGAAATTTTCAATATACGGTTTTATATCTGCCCTATATGGGGGGGCTAGGGTTGTCTCTATATTAAGCGTATTTATTAAATTATTAATGTTGGTTCCCTCAAGTTCACCTCTATCTGCGATTATTTTGTTTGGAAGGTGATGTACAGGCCAATCTTCTTCTTTAATGTGTATACCATACTGTTTACAAAATTCTACTTTATTTGCGGTTGCATTCAAAAGGGCCATCATTGCACCAGCATATGATCCAGTTTCCAATCCTACATAGACACCGCATATAAGTCTACTGAATCTGTCGATAACAAAATATAACGCACTCCGTCCGATCACCCAATTTCGATTATACCTTGATACTAAATATATATCTCCAATTTGACAATCTATTTCAAATGTACCGGGCTGCATTACTCCATCTGATGCATTTCCGGTAATGGCTCTATACTGCTTTTGAAACTTCTTATTACTATAGCGGCTTGTAATTTCTTTTTTAATATTTCTCTGCTTTTCAAACCAATAGCGGAACTGACCAAAGGTCGGAACCTGTGATTGTGGTTTTATGATAGGTACTTTCACTCCATTAACCATCTTATGTCCATCTACAAAATATTCTTTCCGCATTAATTCATAGGTAAGTACCAGTGAGTTTTTTGCAGTAGTATAGTAGAAACGATTAATAGATATGGTAAATATCTTTTTTATTTCTTCTGTTATATTAATTCCTTCTCCTACCACATCCTGATGTTTTCTAGGCCTTCCTCTTTTAACATCACCAACTACTCTTTCTTTTCCCCGTCCTCCGCAATTTAAATAGTCAGGTAGCAGGGCATTAGGCACTTTCCCTCTTTTCCAATACCTCTTTAAGAAATTCATAATACTTAACTCACTTACATTATTCTGTTGTGAAATCTCTTTAACATGTTTTCTTCTAAAGGTGTTCTGAAATATATGTGGCTCCTGCACAACAATTTTCTTAATCATACTCCAATTCTTATCTCTTATATCTTTATATCTTTGAGGAATATCTTCTTCCTTATATACAATTATCAAAGGGTCTTGCTCTATAAGTGCAGCAGTTTTACTTACTAAAGATGTTTCCAAATCTTCTATTTTCTTTATATAAGGAACATTATTTTTATTAATATCAATTACATATGTCCATTTTTCATCCAGCCAAAGAATCCGTTCAAGAATAGGTTGTCCATCATCTATTTTAGTCTCAATAATAGAATTTACACTATACTTCACAGATTCACCACTCCTTCCTTTTTAAATTGAGGAAATATCAATGTGCTACTGTTGTTTTTAAGATTTATAGGTTTATCCATATCAATCTTTACTATTTTATTGGCTATCATATATTTGAATAATAGAAGTCCTGATCCTTTATCTATATCATAATCTTGCTCGTAGCCAAATATAATATCTCTTATAATCCCCTTACTCTCAACTAGTCTATATAACAAACCTTCTATGAGTCCCTCCACATCACTTTTACTAAAACCAAGATACTCACTACTATCTATAATCGAACGAATCCACTCTATATTTTTTGCTCTTACAATATTGATATCTTTATTAGTAACAATTCCCCAATCTATACCCTTCCCTTCTTGCCAGTATCTCCTTTCTATCTCAAGTTTCTCTTGTGTAATACTTTTAGAAAGTTCGGATGCATATTTTATCGACCTTGCAATGCTCCTTGTATTTCCATCCTTATCTAGTAATGTGATTAAAAAAGAAGTTGCAAATATATATGAAGTTCCATTCTCCTTGTTTTGAAATTTATTGAGTTTCAAATCTGATGTATCTTTTAGAACTTCTTCTAAATCCAGTAGTGGATAATGCTCTCGTATGTCTAACACTGCATCTTCCCACTCTAGTAAATAAAAGTAGTGTAGTTGAGTATTGGAAAAGAAATGATGCATACGGTTTGTTTTTTTACTAAATGTTCGGGTAGTCATACCCATAGACGGAAAGTCCTGCGTATTAAGCCAAGGTTTATAATTCTCCCCTTCTCCAGAGCCTCGTCCTTCTTTTATAAATTCTTTTATCTTATTTTCATTCCATACTAATTTTCTCTTAGCCATACCTACTCTACCTCCCGTTCCTGTTGGTATGTGCCTCATAGATTACATAAGCACCGTATGTTAACGAAATAATCCAGTTTAAATAAGGTAGAAGCAGCAGTAATATAACTGCAACTAACAATAATGTATTCTGAATTGGATCTGACAAGTCTACTTCTATATTAATCATTGGTTTTTTATTCTCATCTTCCTCAAACATTTCTGGAAACTTATTTTGTACAACTACACAAAGTATGAATAATGTAATACTTAAAAGCGTTGTACTTGCATATAACTCCTCACTCATTTATTTCCTCCTATTCGTCCTTAATTAAAAAACAAAATTTCCCCTATAGTATGTTTTAAACTGTAGGGGAAATTGTTCTTAAATACATTAGATTATTAGGTATGTAGTGTCTAAATTACTGTTTGCTGTACTTTTCTTAGTTCTTTGTAATCCTCTTTTATCAAGTATCCTATTAGGATTGCTAGTGGAATCATGAAATATTGCTGTACCAATGGAATATCCATGGAAACTCCAAATTGATACATTAAATAAAATACCATTAATGCAACTGCATTGGATATAAAAAGTCTTATCATTGTTTTTCTCATTATTTATCCCTCCAGTTATCTATAAAAATTAATAAATGTTGTTTCATTTTTATAATAAAATTATATCATTTTCAGGGCTAAAAGTGTTGATATTACTGTATTTTTAACACAAATGTAAAAATCTGTATACATAACTTTTCAACTTAACTTTCAAAATAATATCCTCCAAAATTTGACTTTACTTACTTTTCTAAATAAAATACTTGAAAATTTTAGAGGAGTGATGCTAATGAAAGAATTCGATATTTTAAGGTTAGAAATAAACTATTTTCTATGTATTGTAGATTCAACCCTTTCAGTAACAGATAGCAATTTAGCAAAGGATGCACTTAGTTCACTTATTATCTCATTTCTATTTGGCAACCTGCATAACTTTTATGAGTATCATATACAGGTCATTGAGGAATATATATCATTTATATCTAATCTTCCTGAAGAAGAATATTGCTATATAAAAACAAATGTTCCACATGTCATCAATTTACTAAACTTGATCAAGCAGGAAATAATAAAATAGCCCTGGGGGCTATTTTATTACCTTTAAGATATTCTTTTTATCTGTATATTCATATATTCTATTTCTACATCTATATACTTCCTTCGATATCTTATGTGGGTCTGGGTCTACATCAATAAGCATTTTTAATAAGTCAATGTATTTAGGGTGATATCTCGCAACAAGAAAAGAAGTAGAACTAGGTATGGCTAATAAATAATCCATTCCAACCTTTCTTTCTATTTGTTTCTTCATTGATTCTAACAAAATAAACGAAGGAGAATAATCATTTAAAAAGGCTAATGAATATATTTCAAGATCTTTATCTAACTTAGTTAAAGGGCTAAGTGTGCTTTCTAAATTCTTATAAGCACTTTCCTTTAACCTTTTATAATCAAATATATCATCAGTTAATATAAACCTCATGGTTTCTCCCATATCCGTAGCATATAAAATATCCAGATTTAGAAATAAATCATCTCTTATAAACTTTATTGGTTCCTCTATACCAAAATCCTTAGATTTTATTAAGGGGTATACCTTCTCATAGTCAATTTTGAACTTTCTTTTCACAAATTCTTCCTCAAGTGTTTTTTTAAACATTCCACTAATAAACTTGAAATCTCTAGCAAGTTTATATTCTTCATAAGCATCCTGTAATGAAATTGTAGCCTCCAATGTACCTGTTTGTATTATAAGATTGTCTTTGCTCAATAGAGTATCTCCATATTCCTTTATAAATTCGTTCAACATCTGTAATTTAAATTCCTCAAACTTAAACATTTTATGTCCTCCTTCTATTCTCAAATTCCAAATTTCTTTTCGTAGACTTTATATAGGAAGAAGGCTTGGCTTTTCAACTTTTTCCTTGAAATTATGATAAGAGATTCAGTATAACAAGTGAAGAAAATATTAGGAGGAGTTTAAATGATTGAATCATATATAGAAGGAATCTTCATTTCATTGATTGTTTATATTACCATTTTTAACATTTTAACAGGACACCTTCAAAGAAAATGGTCTATAGAATTTAAAAGAAACTTAAATAGAATTTATTTTTCTGCATGGGTGCTCCCATATCTTATTTACCTTTACTGTGTATGGACCACCCCTTCTACTAGGCCGTTTTTATTGCAACATATTTTATTCGGTATTATCTTGCATATGATTATGGCTGCGTTTGGCTATCGGGCAACTTTTCACTAAATATTAAATCCTAAGCAAACTTGCTTAGGATTTAATATTAATAAAGTATTTGTTTCAACAGCCTTATTTATATATGCTTTAAAAGAGTATTTCTAAACTCTCTAAAAGAATCTCCGGTATTTCCGTAATACATAAAGTGTCTACACACAAACACTTTACAATTATTATTTTCATTATAGTTGAATGTAGTGATTGGGCTAGTTCTTTCTAACTGATCAATTGGATCATCAATATCAATCTTAGTTTGTAAACTAAGATTCTTATCTTCTGCAATCTCCAAAAAATATTTCACTGTTTTTTTACCATATAAAATGATTGCTTCTGGTTTCATTTCGTTCAAAATATAGTAGAAATTATCCTTCCCTTTGCTAATAACTTCTTTTGGCTCTTTTTTCAATTCTTTTACTGAAGGCGTTGGATATGTAATGATATCTGTTTCTACTACTTCCATACCTATTTCACTGCTTACCCAGTTTACAAAGGAATTAATTCCTTGCCGTGTTCGGGATATCTCACTTTTATCGTTCTGGATTCTACTATTGGAATAAAACTCAATAAATTTTTGATAGTTACCCAATAGTTCTACATATTCCTCTATGCTCATCTGATTTGGATATATGGGCGTTGCAGGATTTATCCCTACTAAAAATATCTTTGCATTACTTATATCACCTTTGCAAATAAATGGTCTAAAATAAGCCTTACCAACACCAATAGGTCTACATAATTCTTTAAAACACACTTTATCAAGCATATAACTTACCCTCTATCATATTTTTTAACAAAGTATTTTCCGTCTTTCTCTTTAATTTCCCACAATCCATGTATATCAGGGTTATATTTTTCTAAGTGTCCATTTCCTTTGTCATAAAGAAAGTCATATCTACTATTTGAAATTCTCTCTTTTTTATTTACCTGCCAATTAACCCTAGACTCTCTATTTACAGTTCCAAGAATGGTTTGGCAATTAATTGTTCCTTCATTTATTTCTCCATATTTACTGAATATGTAGTCTTTTATATCCTTTTTTGTAAACTCTCCCTCCATATTGTCTACTGCCTCTATTACCATATCCAAAACTGATTTGGATTTAGACTTCTTTTCATCATCATTGATCTTTTTAGGAATTGATACTCTGCCTTTCTTATCTGCTTGTTTCATTTTCTTCCATTCCAAACTACATTGTTCTATTATTGAAAATTCTTCAGGCTGGAGTTCATTACTTGGGTCCAATGAATACCCCACTTGCCAGAAATACATATCAATGAGTTTCATTTGGCTGTATCTTAAACCATTGGCTTCTGTTATTTCCTGTAATTTATTAAATTCAAGACGGTACCTATCATAGAATTTACATAACTCTAGCAGCGAATCCTTGCTAAAGTTGGTATATCTAAATCCATGGTATTTTAAACCGTCTATAAAGTACCGGTCATAGGCAGGTACACACCCTAGTACCCCTAGTAATATCTTCGATACCAAAGTATCTGTAACATTAATATCTTTCTCTTTACCTTTTACAGTACTTATATTATCAGAGTAAGATTTTATTACTTCGTGCTTTAATTCTATAATTAAGTCAATATGTTCAATATAAGATTCCTCAAGTCTATTAGTCCATAGATTATCATATTTTTGCTTCCCTAGTACCTCTAGTGCATACTGGTGAACTTTATAGTCCTTTTGCAATAAAAAACTTGAACCTCTATACATGCCCCAACTTGCTAAATAAAACGCTAAGTGAAGTGCTGCTATATCCTTCTGTTCTACAGAATTAAATATCTCTCTATTTTTAAAGAATTTGTAGCAATGTTCCCATGACTTAAACCTGTGGTGTTTTTCATTATTTATTTCCAAATAATACTTCTCAATAATTTTAGTTATCACCTGATTATCCCCCACTATACTTAATCTCATCTTATCTTTGCAATTGAGTTATTCTAGGCATCTCAATACCATTCTTAAATTTATAATATTTTGCAACTGCATTATATAAATTCCCCGGTGTACTTCCTTTATCTCCATAACTTTCATAGATCTTTTGTCGTACTTCTATCATATTTTGTTCACTTTGGATTACTACATCTAAATTCACATTAAATTCTCTTTCAACTCTATTAGCCCGTGTTAATCTTGAGTTAATTGCTTTATCAGTTAAGCCTTCACCCTCTAAAAAATCTCTAAATCCTCTATCGTCCATACTTTCCCTCCTAAAATTCTATTTAAATTTGTTCATCATAATATCAATGCTATATTGGCTCAATAATCCTAAGTTTTTTTGCGATAAATTTATTCCCCATTCTGGTTTACTTTTTAAACCCTCATAATCTTTACCTTTTAGTAAATTATTAGGAATTTTCCACTCTATAGCAGGGATAAGAAATACATCTGGCATCTTATTATCCTCAAATAACGCAAGTACAAGAATTAAACTTTCGTTATTAATATCAAATTTATCTTTTCTCATAAAGACATAATTTAAGTCCCTAGATGATTTAACCTGCATCTCATAGAATTTTCCTGATCCACTTTTAATGACAAAATCTACTCCTTTATCATCTACCTCCGTATTAAATACATCAAACCCATAGGATAAAAACTCCATCTTCATTAAATACTCTGCGTACTTGCCAAGTTGTAAGTGTGATAACTCACTCCATATCATTCTAGGCATAGGCACTCCCCCTTAAATTACAAATAATTTATTTTCCTATATATTACATCTATTATATCTTTTCTTTAAATTTCCTTCTAGGGAACATAATTATAAAACATAAATTGAATTCTGTTTCCAATCTGTTAATTCTATAAAAAAGTTAGATTTTTATAATCCCGCAATACAGCCATTGTAAAATTTCCCCTGAAGCCTCTATCCCTAAAAAATTGGAACAAGAACTTTATATCTTCTATTTTGCTAAGATCTTATATATATAACCCAAAGTTTTTCTTGAAACAAGATTTATTTTTTCTATATACTTCTACAAATAAAAAATGGAGGTATTTAGACATGGTTAAAAGGGATATGTATATGGATAAATATTATTTTAGAGAATATAAGACTTATCTGGAAAACCTAGATAAATCCGAATCTACTGTTAATACTTATCTGGACAATGTAATTACATTTATAGAATGGTTTAATGAGGCAAATTCAGATTCATTCCAACCCGGAACTTGCACCACAATAGATTTAAGAGATTTTCGTTCTCATTTACTAACAGTACAAAATGCAAAAACCAATACGATTAATCTAAAGATAATGAGTTTAAAAAGTTATTTTTATTTCTTGCATTCCTATGATTACATTAAGCAAGATATTGCTCGTAATTTAAAAAAGGTAAAGACACAAGGTCCACCTGTCGTGAAGTCTATAGATGAGCAGACATTCCGAAAAATAAGGAGAGAAATATATAGAAGTGGATATAAACACCATGTGGCATTAATCGAATTGCTTAGACATGCTCTCCGACTTAATGAGATTATAACATTAAAAATCGGTAATCTTCATCTAAAAGAAAAAGGTTCCTTTATAATGGTCTATGGTAAGCAAGGAAAATATAGAAAGGTTCCTATAAATTCAGATTGCCGTAACGCCCTAATAAATTATTTAGAAATGCGACAAAAAATTAAAAGCCCGTATGATAATCTATTTCTATCTGAACGAAAAACACCTTACACGAGGTCGGGACTATGGAAAATAATTGATAAGTACTCTACTAAAATAGGAACTCATATATCTCCTCATCAGTTTAGACATTATGCAATTAAGAAGATGGTTGATGAAGGAGTACCCTTAACTGTAATTGCAAGTTTAGTGGGTCATTCTTCCATCCAGTTACTGTCAGATGTATATGCAGTACCGCTAGAGGAAGATAAAGTAGCCGCAATCGAAAAATTGTAAATTTATGTAATATATATATTTACATCTCATCTCTCAAAATTTAAAGAACTCTACTTCTATTACAAGTAGAGTTCTTGTTTTATGAATTGCTTGTTATTCTTTTTTATTAAACAATGGAGAATAATACTGAAATCCATTTATTAAAACTTCCTTGATAGTTCATTCTATTATAAATCCATCCTCACACCATTATTCCTTAGCCACTCTTTTCTTTCTTTATAATCGGGTATAATGGATTCTACTAAGTTCCAATATTCTTTAGAGTGATTCATATGAACCATATGGCACATTTCGTGAACAACGATATAATCTAGCACATGGGCAGGAGCCATTACACACCTCCAATTAAATAGCAACTTATTATTTGAAGTGCAACTTCCCCACCGTTTTTGTTGTTCCTTTACCACTATATCAGAAGGCTCCATCTTGAAATAAGGTTGAAAATAAATAATTCTTTTTTTAATTTTCTCTAAAGCCTTTTCACGATACCATTCTTGTAATGCCATTCTTAGAATCGTTTCATTGCTCGTATTTGTAGTAATATAAAATTTACCTTGATGCAGTTTTACTTCTGGCTTTGCTTTGGATTGATCTATTATTATTTGGAGGGAGTAATTTCTGCCTAAATACATAAAAGATTCTCCATTAACAAGTTCCTTATGGATTTTTATATATTTCATATTTTTGTACTCAAATAACTTCTGAACAATCCAGTTTGCTTTACTCCTCACCTTCTTTATAATATCATCTTCAGATGTCCCTATAGGAGCCACTACTTTTATAATGTCTGGTGGTTCAATAGAAATTTCTAGTGTTTTTCTGTGTCTAAATTCTACTTCAAAAGCAATCGTCTTTGTTCCATATGCAAATGCTAATCTCATATTATTACCTCTACTCTGTCAATACTGCATAATGCTTTTTTGCTAATTGTAGTAATGGTTGCACCAATTGCTTTCTTACTTCTAATTTGATTTTCTTAAAATACTTGGTTGTAAGCATCATATAGATGGCCCTCTCTATATCGGAGGTTTTGGTTGGATTGGTTACCCAATCTATCAGATAGTTTTTCTTTACAATTTCTGCTATATCAGTAGCAATTGATTTGGATAACTCGATAATTTCATTTGAAATATATTCAGCCTGTTCTTCTTTCACAACTTCAGTATTTGTTTCATCTTCTTTTAAATGTTTTTTCACTGTTTCAAAAAATGCATATTCTTCTTTGGAAAGTCCTAAAGCCTCTGCTTCTTTTATTTCTCCTTTTTGAACATCATTCTGAATAAACTCCTGTAACTTATTCTTTCTTTCAATCCAGTTATTTTTCGTCTCATCCAAGATCTTTTGAAGTTTTTCAAGGAGTGAAGTATAATATACAGGATTATCATCCATTTTCACATGAATCACATTTTTGATGGCATGTTCCATACCAGAAGCCACCGCTTCATCAGATTCAAGAGTGTTAATTTTCTTTTTAAAATCTGCATCAAATAAAGTAATCGGTTCAATCCAAGTCTCAACCCCTTTAGATTTTAAATGGGCTGATATAATTTCTCTTACCTTTCCTCCACATCCTGCAATATCAAGTTGATCCTGTGGCTCAAATCTTGCCTTTGCTGCTGCTCGAATGTAGGATAACCATCTTAAATCGTTTATTGTTTCTGTAGGTACATGGGCAGGAAGGATCTGTTCCATGGTGGATGCAAATCGCTTATATGCCAATTCAAATTCGGCCCTTTTATCTTCCTTCTCTATGCATTTTACAAGTCCATCTAAATCGTTAGAGTCTATACCTTTAAACATACTCATTACGGCTTCTCGATAAGAAAGCATCTGATTATATACTGCATCAATACCTTCCATTGGCTCACCCAATTCTTCTTTATCAAAAATAGCAAGGGCTTCTTCCAAATGATTAGATATGCCATAATAATCAACAATATAACCACATTTCTTTGTTTCTCCGAATGTTCGATTTACTCTAGCAATTGCTTGTAGTAGATTATGCTCTTTCAGCGGTCTATCTAAATACATTACTTGTTCAATAGGAGCATCAAAGCCTGTTAACAGCATATCTTTTACGATTATAAAACAGAGTTTATCCTTATCTATAGGCTGTAAAAATCTCTTAATAATTTGATCCTGCTCTGTCTTAGTTGTAAAATGCTCTTTTAGATGCGGTTCATCATTGGGGCTACCAGAGTAGATAATCTTTACCTCCAGTTTCTCTCCAATAATATCTTCCATATATTTATTCAAAGCATTATAATATTTTACACAAGCCTCCCTAGACACACATACTACTTGAGCCTTAAATCCATTTGGATATATCTGCTCTTTATAATGGGTAAGAATATCCTTGGCAATATCAGCAATTCGTTCATCTGCTTCTACAATTGCTCTCTTGTTAGCATATTTCTGTTTAATGGCTTCTTTTTCATCATCCGTTTTATCTTCAAATTCTATATCAAATAGTTCTTCTAGTGTATCTCCATCTATCTGTAATTCAGGTTTTCTTCCTTCATATACAATTTTAACTGTTGCTCCATCTTCTACCGCTTCTTTAATACCGTATTTATCTATATAACTTCCGAAAGTTCGTTTTGTAGACTTATCCTGTTTATCTATTGGTGTTCCAGTAAACCCTAAGAATGCTGCATTGGGCAGTGCATCCCTCATATTCTTTGCCATACCCTTATACTGGCTACGGTGTGCTTCATCAGTTAGTACAATTACATTAGTTTTTGTCGTTAATACCCCAAATTCCTTTTCAAAATATAGGCCTTTGTTCTGTTTATCATCCTTCAATACTTGTTTTTCTTCTTTTTCACCTTGGAATTTGTGTATGGTGGTCATAATAATTTGTGGCTGTGCAAGAGATAGTAGTTCCTTTAATGCTGAAACGCTATTCGCCTGTACAGGCGTTGTGATTGTAGATAAAGTCCTCATAAATGTGTTGTAGATTTGCTTGTCTAAATCAACCCGGTCAGTTACTACAACTATAGTAGCATCCATGAGTTCTTCTATCCTTCTTATTTTCCTTGCCAAAAGCACCATGGTTAAGGATTTACCCGACCCCTGTGTGTGCCAAATAACCCCTCCACGGCTTATAGAATCTTTGCCATCCACAAGTCTTTTCAGTGCTTTATTAACTGCTCTAAATTGCTGATATCTACATACTTTTTTAATGCCACCTTCATATAGAAGGAAATTCCTCATAATATCTAGTAGATTATTCTTCTCCAGTATTCCCTGTAAGAATATGTTCTGTCCGTTATCTTCTACCCCTTGTATATCTTTCACTTTAAAAGGATAAGGATCTTTCCATTCTTGATAATGTCCGTATGTAGAACTAATAGTTCCTAAATATCCATGATATTTATTCAATATCCCAGTAATGAAGTTAGTGTAAAAAAGCCGTTCTGCCCCTTCTACAACATTTGATTCCCTTGCATTCATATATCTTCTTAGTTGATTAAAGGCTTCATATTTTCCCATATTTTCATTTTTGCTTTTTTCCAAGAAAGGGGATTTACATTCTAACACCACTACTGGTATTCCATTAATAAAAATAATGATATCAGGAATAATTTTCTCATGGGGACCATGAACCTTAAACTGTCTTGTTACTAGAAAATCATTATTAGTAATATTATCCCAATCAATAAACTTCACAGTATGATATTTCTTCTGACCACTTCCATCTAAATCTTGATCTAGTGAATATGATAGATTTACAATAGCATCATAAATTTTTTCATTTATCTCATATAGGCTAATACCTAGACCTTCTGGTCTCGTTAAATATCGTATTGCTTTAGATATGTTTCCATCATTCATCCAAGGATTAATTCTTCTTAGAGCCTTTTCAAGCCTTTTCTCTAGTATAACTTCTGTCATGGTTGCTCTTTCTCCATAATCGGGAGTTAAGAACTGCCCATGAATAAATTCATAACCTAGTTTATCCCGTAGATAATCTATAGCCGGTAATTCTACTAGCGTTTCTTCATTCCCCAAATACCCCATTGTATCCCCCCCTCTCATTAACTGCATATGGTATATAATTGGTCTCTCAATCCTTCTAAAATCCCACAATTATTATTCTTAAAACCATCTAAGTATTCGTTAATCTCATCTATATTAATATATAAATCATCTGAATGTGTAGGCATTGGATATGTATCATCAAGTATTTCATAGTCACCATATGATTTTTCAATTATTCCTCGGGCTTCTTCCTTCCCCCTATATCTGACCTTAACATGTATAGTATCACTTGATCCTCTCTCTGGACAAAACCAATCTACAATTTCTACTTCGAGATTTTGTCCCTCTATATTGGCTAATTTCGCAATTACTCCTTCTTGGAAATCACTGATATCGTCATATTCAATTTTTTCGGTTACTTCTTCAAATTGATGAGTCATATTTTCAATAATGTCCTCAAAATCTTCTTTTATTAACTCCAATCCCTGCTGGTCGTGCATTGCGTTAATATATTTTTCAAATCTACATTTTTCATATTTATTATCATAATGCAATACCTCATTAAGGAGGTTTAACTTTTCCTTAGCATCTTCTATGTCACTTAAATCAATATAATCAAATACTTCACTAAAGTAATCCAATATTTCTTCTACATATGAAGAAAATTCACTTTTATATTCTTCAAAACTATTGAACAATGTAATTATATCTTCGTTGTCCGTAATCCTTTCAATTATTTCTTCTTCATCTGGAAGTTCTTCTAAATCACAATCTTGTAAGTAAAACCTATCCATCTGATCATCATAGAATTTCATTCTAAGTATTTCTTCATTAGATTTTATTTTTCTATTTAAAATTCGTTCTGATTGTTCAAACCTTGCTTCTAAATCACTCACATTGTTGCATATATCTTCAAACAACTCTTTGCATATAGGCTTATTATGAGCAATCATATTTCTCATATTAGAAAAACTTTCCCATATTGTTTCTATATCTTCTCCAAATATGTTGCTAAATCTTTCTTTTTCCCATATTGATGTAAGACCTAGTACATCTTCTTTTAATACTTGATCTGCTTTATCCTTTAAAATATTTCTTATTGTGTTGATACTGCTATTTACTTTGTTTACATATTCTTCCGGATAACTTTCTTTCAACATTTGAATCAGATCAGTAATCTGAAGGTTAAACAATTCAGTTTTTATATTTTTGAAAGTGTGATATTTAGATTTTCTAAACCACTTACTGAAGTCCTCATATTTTTTATAATAATCGGAATGTATATTATTCTTAAACCAATCTACTCCATATACTCTAATCATATATTCATTTATAATTTCTCTAAATCTATTCTCTATATTATGGACTTTAGAATATAATGTAGTTGATAAACTCTCATTTTGCGTATCTTTTTGCCAATGGACTTCTTGGTATAATTTTCCTAATACATCTTTTAACTTTATTTTAAAGTCATATAAACTTATTATTACTCCTGTTTCATCTACTCTTACAGTATCTTCTATAAAGTCTACATCCACATATAATATTGCATTGTCATTGCTAAAAGTGGATTTAGATATAGTCATGCTATACCTTTCACCCATATACTTAAAATTACTTTCCACTTCAAGAATTTCAGTTTCTTCTTCATCTTGTTCTACCAAGCCATAATCTTCGTATGTTTTATATTTTACATTCTCATCTGTAATCTCAACTTTTTCTTTAATTTTAGCATATACATCATAAACTATAGAATTTTCTTCAAACTCATCTTCTTTCTTTATATTAATACATAGGATTTTGATATTCTCCATTTCCCCATCCCCTTAAAATCTACTAACAAACCCTTAACTTTCCAGTTAATAATTTCTGCATTAACCCCTTTTTAAGATGCTGTAGTTTTTGTCTTTTAATATCATATTTCTCAATTCGATTATCAACCTTTCGTAATATAGTTGCAATTTTGTATTGTTCATCCACTGGTGGTACTGGTACTAATAAAGAACTGTATTCTTTACTATTTATTCCCGGTTGACCACTTCGCAGAGACATTTTCTGTACCCAATCCCAATAATATTTTGTTTGAACATAATACTTTAAAAAACTTGAGTCGTATAATAAAGGATTAATTGTAAACTTTATTAGAAAACCTGCAAAAACTAATTCTCCATCACATTTTTCATATAAATAAGATTTTCCTGTTGTATTACCTGTCCTTGCAAAAACTATGTCATTTTCTTTTAATATATATTTTTTGTATTCATCTTCATCTGCCTCAACTGACTTGATCTCATTATTAGATACCTCATAATTATCATCAATATCTGTAATCCTTAAATATCTAGGTTCATTCTGCTCATATTCTTTTGCAGCAGCATTAATGCCATATTCGCCTTTGCCAATTGATATCTCCTCTAGTGATTTAACTTCCCAAACCTTCGGTATCTTGCCTATTTCCGTCATTTTAAATTCCGTATGCCCGATCCCTTTAGTAAGTAATCTCTGCATTAAACCTTTTTTCAGTTCCTTTGTTTTTTCAATTAATCCATCTGCTTGCTCAATATGCTCATCAATTGTTGAGAGAATTGACGCAATCTTTTGTTGTTCATTTATAGGTGGTACTATTATCTTAAAATCAGAAACAGCAGATTTTGATATCTCTAAAAATGTACTTCCACTTGCTAAACTTATCAGTTTGTCCTTAATAGTATCAATAAGATAATACATAAATTCATTATAAAAATTATCCTTGCAAATAAAAGACTTAAATCCTTGATTTGTAGCCATTGGAACAGTATTAATGCATTTTTCACCTATAGTTGCTCTACTGGTCATTAAAATACTCCCTATTGGCAATAAATTAGCAGAACTATTCCTTAGCCCCTCATTACTAATCGATTTTTCTGTAACACTAATATATTTTTTATTTGAAGTTATATCTGTAGGCGTAGCCCATAGAATTGTACCGTTATCCCAATATTCTGGCTTATTAGTGCTTGGTGTTCCTCCACTTACAATTTCAGCGACTTCTGATATTTTCTTAATATCCCACTCAACAGGTATCTCACCTAATTCTGTCATCTTGTATCCTTCTCTAATCTGTTTACTCATATGTCACCTCAACTTCTATACAAATTTCATAATTATCCATACAATAAATGTATTAATCAAATAATAAAGAACTTTACCTCCTATAGTTCCGAACCAAATCCCGTTATTTCTTCCCCACCTAAATATTGAGCCAACAACCTTAAAAGTAATTATAGATACAGGAATACCAATAACAGCAGACTTAAATTCATCAATACCCCACATCATCTGAAAGGCTTCTCTAAAGCCCTGAACTAATGATGTATAGAAGATATTTTTAAATAATTCTGGCTCCATATATCCCCCATTTAAATATTATTTCAAATCTATATTTCTTCAAATCCAAGTTCTTTTAGATATTCATTTAATTTGTTCTCTGTTTCTAATGATTCTGCTTTAAGTTCTTTGATTTCTGAAATAACACCTTCAATATCTATTTCTTCTTCTTCCTCACTGGTATCTACATAGCGGCTGATATTTAGATTATAATCATTGTCTTTAATGGTCTGTAAGGTTACCACTGTAGCATATTTCTCTACATCTTTATATTCATCATAAGTTTTTGTAATCTTCTCAATATCTTCTTCCCGAAGTTTGTTTTTGTTGCCATCTTTCACAAAACCTTCACTAGCATCTATAAATAAGACTTTCTGCTTTCTTTCTGAAGGTTTGGCTTTATTAATGATAAGTAGTGCTGCTGGAATACCGGTACCATAGAAAATATTTTGTGGCAGTCCGATTACTGCTTCAACCAAATCATCTTTTAAAATTCCTTTTCTAATCTTTCCTTCGGCTCCTCCACGAAATAATACACCGTGGGGTACTACTGTCCCCATTTTCCCTTTAGCATTTAAACTTGCTATCATATGACAAACAAAGGCTAAATCTCCATAAGACTTTGGAGGAACTCCATAAATAAATCTATTATAAGGATCTGATTGTGCTTCTTCATATCCCCAATTCTTTAATGAAAATGGTGGATTAGCAAGTACCTTATCAAAAGTCTTTAATACTCCGCCTTCTAGGTGCATAGGCTTTCTAATGGTGTCACCTTTTCTAATATCTGCTCCTCTCGCTTCGTGAAATAGCATATTCATTTTGCAGATAGCCCATGTAGATAGGTTGATTTCTTGACCAAACAAAGAAACATTCTTAGGATTACCACCATGCTTTTCTATGTAATGTGTAGAAAAAATTAGCATACCTCCACTACCTACTGTAGGGTCATAAATCCTGTCCCCTTCCTGTGGCTTTACTATATTTACAAGTACCTTTACTACTTCTTCAGGAGTATAGAATTCTCCGCCTTTCTTTCCACCTTCATCTGCAAACTGCTTGATTAAGTATTCGTAAGCATTTCCTAATATATCTTTATTTTCAAGATAATCATTGGATAAATTAATACTGTCAAATAAAAGCAATAACTGCGAAAGTTTATTGTCTGGAACCCTTTCTTTATCATTGTAGTTGGCTGTAGTAAGAACCCCAATTAATTCAGCATTTTTAGGTTCATCCTCAATGGCTTTAAATGCCTTATCTAACTCTGGTCCTATATTTAAATTAAGATTCTTCAGATTTTCCCATCTAGCCCTCTTTGGCACAAAAAATGTTTCATATAATGAGGATTCCTCTAAGATCAACTTTATTTCTTCTTCATCCATTCCTTGTGTTAAGAATTCTTGTCTTTTTTTCTCTCTTTCTATATTAAATTGATCATTCATTCTTTTAAGGAATAAAAGCCCAAATATATAGTCTTTATATTCGGCTGCACTAAGTTCCCCTCTTAATATATCTGCTGCACTCCATAGTGTAGATTCTAATTTTTGAAGTGTTAGTTTATCCATTTGTTCCACTCCTTCTATCTATTGCATATAAGTAATTTCAATGTTTTTATTATAATTCAAATTATATCATAAAAGTTATAATCCAAATATGAAATATACAATTTTATACAAATAGTAAACCAAGGTTTTAGTTTACATCTTATTGCATATTGTTATTCCACTGTTTAAAAGAATAACATGTTCTATCTTTACAAACAATTGAACATTATTGTTTTATATTTACAAACAATGGAACACAATATTGCATTGGAAATAACCACTTAACTCTTGCTTGTATATTGGGAAATCTTACAACTCACTAATTACCCGTATGAGTGTAATAACTTTAGGTCTATTAAAGGTATAGTATCCTATGTAAAATAATTTTTTTGTTGTAAGTACCCTTTTGTCATAACTTATTAAACAATTAAACTCTATACCTCTATTTTACCTTTCACTATATTACATACAGGTGGATTTGGGGTGAACCTTACGAAATTTTTATAAATTTTTTTAATTTTTTATGAGTAAAGCCTATGCATCCTACATAGACTTATTTAATAATGAACTTATACTATTTGCCAAGATATAACTTCTTCAATTTTGTCCCTTCTTCTTTTGTCAAGTGAATTTTGGTCCTGTTTAGCGGTTTAGCAGAAACCTTTTCTCTATAATCAGCAGCCCTAATTATATTACTTTCATCAACCAAGTAATTTCCTTCAGCATCTACCTTTAAAGATTTTTTATCAAATTCAACATTTACAAAGTATTCATCCCACACATCATAAGTATATTCGGTTCCTTCCTCATTGGCGTAACACTTTACTAAACTATAGTCATTTATCATATAGTTTGATTTTACTGTTCCTGCTCCTACAACTCCTTTTTCGTTCATATAAATGAAAACATAGTCTCCCGGCTTTAATGCTTCTATTGCACTTTTCGTATCTCCCCACGCAGATGCTCTATTGCCTTTTAGCATATGAAGATGACCTTCTGGCATATAGGCATTATTAGAGTTAATTATATAGTATTCTGGTTGGTTTATATTTTCAAAATCTTGTACAAATGCACTGGATATATCACTAATAATTTGATTTTTAGATACCTCTAATTGGTCTGCAATTTCAGATAATCGGTCTAGTACATTCTCATCTATTGTTATTGTAATGGATTTCTTTTTCTGGGTCTGATTCTTGAGTTTTTTAATGTAATCATAATTATTCACCATAATATAGCCTCCTCACAAATAATAACTTATATTAATAATAATACATAATTAATATATTATCAATATTATTATAATATATTTTTAATATTTTTTATTGATATTTAATTTATTTTTTATTAATACAATCAATAAAGCCTTATGCGTTTATAACATAAGGCTCTTATAATATATTTATTTACTAACATCTTCATCAATTATTGTAATTTTTTTCTCACTATATCTAACACTTTGTAGTTCAGACCTATTGTAAGCATAATCCACTTCTTCTTTTGTTGCTTCAGCAGCATCTTTTCCATTTTTAAGAATCATTTTATATATATTTTTAAACCCAAGTTCTTGTAATTTCTTAACATTTCCTTCAAAGGCTTTTATTCCTGCCTCATCATTATCTACAAATAAATATATCTTTAAATTTTCTCTATTATCCTTAAATAACTGATACAATTGATACAACTGCCCACTTTTTAAATCCTTCCCAAACATACCTACTGTATTTTCATATCCATGATGACAGACCATTTTCATTACATCAAAAGGACCTTCGCAAATAAAAATCTCGTCTACTTTCTTGTTTACCAGTGAGTTACAATTATATAAGACATAACTCGATTCCAATTTGTTGTAATACTTTATATATCCTCTTTTCATTGCTTTCAACACTTCAATTTGCTCATCTCTGCTTAAAGACATATCTATATTATGGTATTTAATTTGATTATTATAATACTCATTTTCTGTAAACTGGCTTCTTCCCACTACTCCTACTACTCTATTTTCTAGGTCTGTGACTGTAAAACATATTCTACTCTTAAATCCATTTTTACAGTATTTCCCGGCATAGTAGACTCCCATCTTTTCCCCATCTTCATTAGTAAATCCCCTATTGTAGTAGTAGGGTGGATATATTCCTTTACGGAACCCGAATTCTTCAAGATCAACTTCAGGTAATCCTTTAGTTACAAGTTGAACTTCTTCTTGCCTTTTCTCTATTTTATTTTGGATATCATTAATATCTTTAGTTAAATTTATGCTACTGGAGTTAATACCCATAATGCTTGTAATATAATTTATAGCCTCTATCTCACCAATACCTTTTTGTTCTGCTACAAACTTTATAAAATTAGTTCCATGATTGCATCTACAACAATTTATCACCCAAGAACCCTGTTTTCCATATAAAAGATATGCATGTTTATAAGGGCTTACCTTTTTCTCACATCCAAATGGGCAGCGTATTAAAGGAGTGTATTTTCCATTTTCATTTTTAACCCTAAGCCCCATATCTTCTAAAACCTTGATTATATCTCCTTTTCTATTTATATTATTTATTTCTTCTCTTAATTGGGCATAGACCTTGTATACATGTTCTTGATATGAATTGTATTGTTTTCTATTTTTATTTCTACAGTATTGTAGATAATAATTTACAATTCCAGCAATTTCTTCACTTTGACTTTTTGCTAAGTAATTTACCACATATCCTTCGTTTTCATAATCAATATCAAATAAACTAATTCCCTTGTATTGTCCAAACCGGATAATATAATTCTTAGCATATATTCTAAAGCAAGTCTCTATTTCTTTCTTTATAAATTCATGTTGTGTCATCTTATGCATTCCCCATAAATATTGTAGCCCTGTAAAAGATGAGTGGATTTTGGGCATATTCAAAACTTCTTCCATCTGCATCCCTTTTACCTTTCCAAAACTAAATGTATTTTTCATACAAATCACCTCCAAAGAATTTTGGAGGCATTATATTTACTTACTAAATGGAATTCAAATTTTTACTTTTGTTTTTTAAAAAAATTACCTTGAAATTTGATTTTTAGATTCCCCTAGATAAAATGCTAAAAAATCTAATTGAACAAGGGGGAAGTGTAATGAATAAGAATAAATCTGAAATTCTTTTCAAAAGATATAAATTATTTAATGATGAGTTTGCATTTGAAGAACTATATTTTAACTTAGAACCTTTACTTAAAAAGGTAATTACGAATGTTACTTATATCTATAAAGGTTCATCTATAGAAAACCAAAAATATAGTAAAATACACGATATAGAATCTGCTTTAGAAAAAAATTTGAGTATGTCTGCACTTATGGAAAAATATAAAGATGAATATATCAAACAAATATACTGCGAAGATTATAATAGATATTCTAACAAAAAATACTCTTTATCCTATCCGTTTTGGGAATTAGTAAATGAATTGACCCTTAATGATGTTTTGAACGATATGAAAAATTGGAAAACTTCCTTTGAATGGTATCTCGCAACAAAATTCTGTGATAAATATTGGATCTACTTGGAAAAATGTTTAAGGCGAGATTTTGGTAGATATAAAACAGATAATAAAAAGACTTTCCAAGAGATTTCCTTTGAAGATCAAATTAAAAATCGAGAAGAATCCTTTTATATTAAAAACGATCTTTTTATACAATTGGATACTCTTATATTTGCCAAAGTATTATTAGAAGAATTACGAGAAAATTTGACTAAAAGAGAAAAGCAAGTGTACGATTTACTGCTATTAGGTCATTCTCATAACACTATTAGCCAATCATTAAATATATCCCTAGAAAATTCTTATAAAATAAAATCTTCTATAGAAAGCAAGTTAAAGATGATTTTAAAAAAGTATAATTAATACACATTTTCATTCCATTGTTTAAAATTAAAAACACTTCTAAATTGATATTGACTTAATTACTACATTGATTTAAAATGACATTATAAAAACACAGAAAGACAATGATAATCTGCCTTGTCTTTCTGTGTCTTTTTTATTTTTAACCACAGACAAGGTAAATTAATTTGTCGTCTGGAGGTATTATAATGAAATATGATATTGAAATTTGTTTTGATGGCGATATCCGTGAACTGCTTAAAGATGAAGGAATTACAACTTCTACATTGCACAATGTTTTTGAAAAGTTTGTTCAGGAGGGAATGAAATTGATTGATAATGAAAGTTCTAATTTTATACTTCCTTTTGTAAATCCTGTATCTGACAAAAGATACACACTTTACGGAAACTATCAATTGAAAAATTATCATTTTATTTTCGAGATACAACTTCTTGGTGTAAGTCTAAAAAACTGTAAAAGTTACGCCCTGCTAAATTTAGCAGGGCTTCAAATAAAACTTATTTAAACTCCTACCTATTCTAAATTTCTAATAATCTAAAATCTTCGCTTAATTGGACCAGAACATGAAATGGGCTATCTATTTTCTATGTCCCTTACCTACTTATAATTTTGAATGCTTATATTTATAATTATGATTGAGCAAAGAGTCCTTTCGGACTCTATTAATTACTCTATTTTTCATTTATAAAATGCCAAACATTAATAATATCATAATCAAGTAATTTGAAAGTCTTAGAAATAACTACATCAATCAAAAATGGATTATAATATACTTCTATTTTTTCTATTTCCTCTTTTAAATCATTACAGTATTCTATTAACTTATCTGCTATTAAAATAGGTATAGCATTGTTTCCATATTTCTTTATACTAATAAGATCAGATAAGTTCTTTGCATTCAGAGTTTCATTCTTTCCTTCTACAAATATGGCAAATACTTTTTCTACAGTGTTTTCAGCAGAATAATTGCTCCCTAAAAGGTCTTTTTTAAAAGAGTTATAATCTTCTTGTAAATATTCCAATTCACTACACTGCTGTAAATACGGGTCTTTAGACCTTTTTACAACAAAGTCAAATGCATAATATGCTTCCTCTAGCATAAACTTTTCATGCTCCTCATTCGGTAATAGATGGTTTCCATAGGCAAAAACATTCTTTCCTAAATTTAAAATTACTGCTCCTTCAAAATCAATTTCATTGAAAGTTGTATATCCATGTAAACCGAAACTTCTTACATCAATAAATTTAGCAAGATTCCTTAGAACATCTAATCTCATTTCATTTGTATTCTTTGTAAAGGGCGAAAATAAATAGCGATACCTTTCATATATATCTTTAAAGATAACCCCATTTTCTTCTCCTAAAAAGAACACTTTTTCATTTTTCTTATTCCATCTATCTATTAGTGCTTGTTTAACCAAATCTTCGTTGACATGAATATTTCCATTTGAACACAATGTTGGGAGTTTATTTATTATTCCCCCTACTTGTATTTCTCCATTGTAACTTACATCTATAAAAGTCCCCACTACCTTTTTGTTAAATTTTCTCATACTAATCATCCTTTCGTTTTCTAATTTTTACTGTTTGAACTGTTTTTCTCTGTTACACTCGTAACATAACATACAAATTTCACTTTTTAAGGTTCACATGAAAATTTTTTAATTTTTTCTGTTTCAATCTTTTATACTTTGTCGCAAAATAAAAAGAGCCTCAAATATGAGACTCTTGCCTACTAAATTCTTATTTTCTCAATTAATTTATTGATTATATTACTATTTTCTATTTCTTCATCATAGTTAATGAACTCAATGCTTAACTGTTTTCTTATCTTCTCCACCTTTTCTTCTGCATCATTCATAGTTTCTAATAAATGTAATTGTTCCTCTATAAAGCGATCAAGAAACTTTGGCTCTCCAAAAGATTGATTACTTAAATTATACATAACAGCAGACTTCTTCCCCTTAGTCTTTCTCATGATTCTACCTAACCGCTGCACTTGCTGACGCTTACTTCTTTTCCCTTGGTATATAATCCCTACACTCATATCTGGTATATCAACGCCCTCATCAAAAGCAGTTGGAACGCAAATTACTTTAGTGGTATCTAATTTAAGAGATTGAATTGTCTTTTCTTTTATTGCTTTATCCAATTGTGAATGGTATAGTTTTATTTTCTCGCTGCCAAACTCACTAACCAATTCTAAATAAATTTCCTCTATATCCTTAATATACTCTCCAAAAAGAATGACTTTGTCATCAATGTGCCTCTTTACCAGTTCAATACATCTTTTCTTCCTATCTTCTGCATTTAATAACAACCTCTTTAGTCTTTCAAATTTTCCTATATAATTCTTAACCGAAAGTGCTATTTCTTCATTTCTTCCAGCAAATTCGTACAGCCATTCATCAAAATATATTTTCCAGTCCTTATCTCCATATTGTTGCTCAAATTCTACCTTCTTTTCCGAAATATAATTAAGAATATCTTCAAACTCTTTCAGATAATAATATGCTAAACTACTTATTCCTTCTTGGCTAAAATTGATATTATATTTAGAGAGTATCTCCGTTAATTCTTTTTCTGCATCTGCTAACTCTTTCTTATACACATGGAATTTTTTCTGTTCGTCAATGCTTAATTGATAAGAAACATCTACAATATTTATTAGAGATATTATGCCATCTCCTAGAGCCTTAATAAAACTATAAGTGTATATTATATCTCCTAAATATTTTTTTAACTTGCCATTTATACTGTAGTCACTTGGAAGTGTAGCACTTAGTGCAATTGCAAAATAATTAACTCCTATTTCTTGATGTTTTGGCAAATAGTTAATCTTATCAAACATCTGAATATTTTGTGGTGATTCGTAATGATGACATTCATCTGCTACAATGAAGTTTAAGTAATCTGTGTTATTTGCCATATTATCAGTTATTGTTCCTATGAAATCCGCACTGAATTTTCCTTGGGCAGTTTTATCTATATAAATTGTTATTTCTCTTTTTTTCTCATTTCTATTGTTTCCCCTTCTCCCTATATACTTAGTTGGTATGTGAAGTTTCTGTACTAAGGAGTCGTACCAGTTGTCCATTAGTGCTTTGGTAGGAACAATAATTTTTACCTTAATGTCTTTATACTGTTCTTTTATTCTCTGTATAGAATAAAGTGCAAACTTTGTCTTTCCACAGCCTGTAGCCACCTCAAAAGTTCCTTTATATCTATTTTCAGTCCATTTCTGATATGCTTCATTCTGCCACTGGTACAAAGGCTCATCCTCTAAATCTAACTTATATTGCATTTCAGGGGCATAAGCGTTTATTTTATCTATTTGCTTATAAAGATATGCGTTATAGACTTCTTTTCGATATTCCTTTATTAGAAGCATCTCCTTTAGTAATGTATCTACTATTCCTTCTAGTTCCTCATATATTCTATCTACATTATTTAAAAGAATATTTTCCTTATATATCCCAAACACATATTCATCTACATCATCTTCAAGTTCTTCAACCATAAATCCTTCCGCTATAGAATTTGGATTGATAGGAATACCTTTTATTTTTAAACCTATTTTTCTAGCAACTCTTTTTGTTCCACTGATAGAAAAGTCACTAACATTTTCCTCTCTATACTTCTTTAGTAAAATATTCTCTAGTTTTGCATAAGCCTCCTCTAAATCAACCACTTCTTTTTCAAATTTTTCTATATCAATCTTTATATTATTATCCTTATAAATCTTGATTAAAGATTTTGTTTGGGTATATATATTTTCCCACTGTTCTCTATACGATATTATCTCATTGAATGCATCCTTAAAATCCTTTAGTGTATCTATATCATCTAACTTCTGACTTTGAAACTCGAAATCATCTTCGATTATAGGCATCCAATATTCCATACCCTCTCTTTGTTTCTGTATTTCTTCTATAATCGGTTCTATCCTATTCAAATCTGACATCAATTTCACCTCTACATACCGCTATGTTTTCTTCTTTATGCTTTTCTATCATCATTAACAATTCTTCTGCATGCCTATAGTTATGATCTGCTAGATAAAATCTTACAGCATTTGTAGCGATATCTTGATAACTTATACTGAATACTTTCTTAAAATCTATTACTGCCATATAGTCTATATTTGGAATTTTCCAAGAGGGTTTACTAGTTATATGACTAAACTGCTTATTATTGTAGGCTGATTCATAATCAATCATTGCGTGGTAGTTCTCTAAATCTCCGAACTTGTCTTTTAATTCATTTAATTTTACAAGGCTAATATCAGGTATTCTTCCTTTAGATTTTTCCTTTCTTTCAAGAATATCATCATAAATTTCTTGTGGGATATAATGTCGTAATGCGTACTTTAATACTTCCTGCTTAGAACAACTTCGGCAATAAATAAAATCTTCTATGGCTTTTATATCTATATCACCAAACATCCAACCTGTATTTTTCATTTCAATTTTGTTTATCTTTATATCTTTATCCGGAAAATCAAATTTTACTTTACGCTTTGACTTTTGCTGTAGTTCTTTATTATATGTAGAAATTAGCATCTTTTTCCTTAATAATTCACTTATAGTTTCTTCCTTAGCCTGATTTACAACATCACTATCGAACAATGCTAAAAAATCTTGCATATCCTTATTTGACTCCATAATCCTGCTCCTTTATTTATCTTCTTCATATATCTTAATCAAAATTTTTCTCATATATAAATTATCACATCTAAAGTTATGTTGCCAATAGGTATATATCTATACCAGCATTATCATTATCTCCCCCTGTGTAGATAGGACTAATTACATTAATTTTTTCCGTTATTTCTTTTTCTATATAAGAGTTTCATTTCTAAATCTCTATTTAGGGTCCCGTAAACCATTCAGTTTTGTTTATGTTACAAATACGAACCTACTTTCTGTCTGACCTACTTTTATAGTTCTTTTTCGTTCATTTTTCTTACTAGGTTTTTGAAATTTACTTGACATAGCATAGAATAATTTTTTATCATGCTACCATCAAATTTAAAGGAGTGATGTCATATGGATAAATTAACTATTCAGGTTCAAGACTTTTTAAATATCTCGTTAGAAGATTGTTTAAACTATACACCGTATGAAAAATTAGAGAATACTATTAAATCTTCTACCGAATCTTTAATCAAGAAAATTACAAATGATACAAATAATACATTATCCAAGGAAGATAAAATAGTATATTTCTTGCAGCAAATGCTTCTAAGAATGTCTACTCATGATAAATGGATATCTCTAAGAGATAAGCATAATTTAGACCAAAATTATCTCTATACTGTAATTAAAAAGCATGTATATCTATATGCACCAGAGTTTATACAGTAGGAATACCTTATAAAAGAAACAGGAGTTCATCTTTACGATAACTCCTGTTTCTTTCTATAGTCCTGATAACATTTCAAATACATCATCAGGTATTACTGTATCTTCTTTTTTGCCTTCGGCTTTCTTTACAGCCATCTCTAATCCCAGTTCCTCAATTGCTTCCTTAACACCTTCTTTTACTATCTCCTTATATATTTCATTATCTTTATCTATATAAGCAAGAACGGCATCTGTAATAAATGCCGTCTTTGCTACTTGTTTCTGTATGGTTTCAAAAGCCTTCCTTGCCCTTTCATTCTCTAAATTGAAGCACAAGTTTACTCTCTTGGTATTCATATCAATCACCTTCTTCTTAATGCTTCTTTAGACAACATCTCGAATCCTAACGCATTTGCCAATTGTGGGTTCGGAAGCAATTCATAGTAATTAATTCTTTTATTATGCTTGTCCAAATTCAAGATATTCTCAATTATAATTGCTCCACCGCCCATTAATAAGTTCATAGTGGCTTGTAATTCATATCCATTTTCTCTAAGTTCGTCTAGCATTTCGTTTATAAAATCTACTGTTGTAGTTTGGATAATATTTTCAATATCATCTTGGAAATAAATACTTTTTTTACCTTGTAAAGTAGATTCTATTTGTGGTTCACTAATTTCTATCCCTGTTGCTTTTCTAATATTCTCTTGGATATTCTTAATTAGTTTTAACATTCCGTAATTTAGACTTATGGCAGATTCCAATACTGGTTTTCCACCTTGAATTTTTACAGCATCCAATGTTACTTGCCCTATATCTATTAAATTTAGAAAATCAATGTCCTTATACTTATTATAATTCACCATAAAGCCACCTATTGCCTGTGGAAAGCACATTACTTCTTTGATATGGGCTACATATCTTTTATTCTTGTACTTAAAATTAATCCCTTCCTTAGTAAAGTAATTTATATACTTTTCCTTCAGTTGGAAATGAGATAGTGGTAACCCTATGCCTAGAACGATATTTGCCTCACTAACTCCTTCTTTCTCCATACGCATTGCCAATGCTGGTAAAGTGAGTATAAAGTAGG
This sequence comes from Clostridiaceae bacterium 35-E11, assembly GCA_038396625.1. Classification (GTDB taxonomy): domain Bacteria; phylum Bacillota; class Clostridia; order Peptostreptococcales; family Thermotaleaceae. The sequence goes on along the minus strand of CP121688.1, from coordinate 259,814 downwards.
TATCATCTATTGTTTTATCGTATCTATATTTCGACCTACTATCTATGCAATGAAATTTCCCGTTATATTCAATATATTCATCTACTCCACTTGGACGGTTACGATATGTCATGTAACCACAGTTGTACATACCATCCCCACTTTTTACCATCCTATTTCCATGATCGACACCTAATACTATTGTTTTCATACAAATCACTCCTCTTCAAAATTAATGTTGAATCCATCATTTTTATTAAATACCTTATGTTTTGATTCTGATGCATTTTATTAAGTGTAGGTTAATGATTGCAAGTATTTTTACAAAAAAATAAGAGCCTTTTATTTGGCTCCTACTTTTCTTAAATATAATATGTATATTAGTCAATCAACCCCAACTCTTTGTATTACAAGGCTTCAAGATTATTTTATAGCGACAAAATTTATAACATAATCTTGAAAATAAAATACTTGAAACCAGAAATTATCTATATTTATCATGATATAAATTTTCTAGGAGGGATCTAAATGAATAATTATATGGTAATTCTGGAATCAAATGAATCTATGTTTATACAGACTAACGCAGGAAAAGAAATTACTGCGAAGATATTAACTAGATACTTTTTATTAAAACAATTTAATGCAACCTGCAAAAGTGTTTCTCAATATTTTATCGAATATGGCTATATAGCCAATGAGTTTATTGAAGTTGGTATTAGCCTCTACAATATCCTCGCTTCTAAAAATTATAAAGTTATTGATTTATCTAAAATTAAGCAATGTATTCAAAATCAATTGCTCTTAAACTAATTTGATATACTATTGCAACACACACTCCTTTAAAGCAACTGCCTTAATGAGCAGTTGTTTTTTATATACTTTAAATTAGTAAAAAAATTTCGACCTTACCGCCTGATTACTCATTCTCATGTGTTATGTTAATTCCATAAAGGAATGGAGATAATACTTCTCTCTCCAACAAAATACATAAACGGAAGGATGATTTATATGAGTAATCAGACAACTCAAATTAGAGATTTTACCCAATTGAAGGTTTGGCATAAGGCCATTGAACTAAGCGATCTTATATATGGAATACTAGGAAACTTTCCCAAGTTTGAAGAATATGCAACCAAATCTCAAATCATTAAATCTGCAAATTCTGTATCCGCCAATATAGCAGAAGGAAATAGCCAGTATTCTGTAAAGCGAGAATTATATCATATTAATATTGCTATTGGCTCCACAATGGAGACTAAAAGTTGGCTATTGCTATGTCTTAGACGAAAATATATCACCCAAGATCAATTTGACTCAATTAATCTAGTAATTGATGAAATAGTAAAGATGCTTCATGGATATAGAAAAAAACTATTTATGTATATGGAATGTGAGGAAGAATAGGTTTACCTTATTCTTCCTCATTACTTAGTAAACATCTTTATAAACATATGATAAATTTAACTCTAATATTTTACATTTTATAAGTGTTCTTCCATTTATTATCCTCTGAATAACCTAACTAACTTAGCCCATTTTTTCTTCTGTTTCTCCCAGTAGTTATTATTTAGACCATATATTTTTCTAGGATGCACTATTAAACCTCCTGATAAATAGTTTAAGTCATAAGAATTAAAGAGAAGAGATTGTTTTATCTTTTAAATAGTCATAAAAAATTTTTCACTAAATTTATTATATATTTAAGTCTATTATTTTCTTATTCTCATCAAATACTGCATTGCTTAGAATCCATTTTACCTTATCGGAAATTTTAAAGTTTCTGGCTATTTTATTTTTTTCCATTGTTATACAATCATATCCATCAAGCCAGTTTATACAAGAGTTTACTTTGCCTACATCAAACATTAAAGGCTTATTCACTAAACTATATATGTCCTGTAATTCCTCCTGTGTAACTCTAACTTCGTAATCATAGATACAAGTTAATGCAGTTTCAATCTCCTTACTTTTATCTTTAAGAACCAGATATAAACTATATAACACCTTCCTCTGATAGTCTGATAGATAATTGTAATTAGTTATTATTTCCTTTTTCTGTTCTTCTGTTATTTCTCTCACTATAATTTTCCTCCTTCATATTAATTATTTTCTTTTAACCATTACAAAAATCCCAACTATTGCAATAATTAGCACTGCTAAAATAATTACTTTTTCTATGCCTTGGAAACTCATACTCCTTACCTACTTTCTAAAGTGTATTTTTGTATTTTTATAAAAATTTAAAATTACATATAATATGAAAGACCGCCTGTAATTAGCAACAGGCGGCCTTTTTCATTTCATTATTTATTTTAAACACTAACCTATTATATACATAAATCATGTACAAATGGCTCCTTTTAAATCATCAATTTTTATATATTTATATTTTACTGTAAAAGAATTAGAAAAACAATGCTTTAATTGCCTTTATTCTTATGCACTAAAATCCGAAACACTTCTTTTATAAAAAGCACTCCAGAAGTCAAAGCGTTTGCAATACCTATCTTCTGTTTGTATTATACTAAATTTTATGCAAAAACAAATCTATTTCAGGTAAGTTTTATTTTCTAATCAAATGCCCTTCATTATTATTACAGGTCCATAATAATCATCTGTAGCAATTCCTATCTTGTTTATTTGCCACTCCAGTATATCTTGTATATCATATTCTTTATTTACTAAATTTATCGCTTCTTCCTTTGAATCAGAAATAACTAAATATCTGCATAGTGGCTCTGCAACCTTTTCGGTTACTTCGTATATATATAATTTGGGATTCACATATTTTTTAGTACCAATTATGCTCTCTATCTTTTTTTCAAAATCTGTTAGTCTATCGTCTAGTAAAATATCACCATAGTAATGATCAATTTCTTTAGAATCACCATCAGAATATTTGACTGTGGTAATACAAGAAGGCTGATCTGTAATAAACCCGTTTAGTGGTTTATAAATGTAAGATTCAAACCCAAAGTTCTCAATTAAATCACTTAATTGTTTTACCTTCTTGTTTGGAATCCTCCACTGATACTCTCCACTTTTATATACAAACATTTCTCCTTCATATTTAACATTACCCTCTTTATCTACTGTAACATTATAAACAGGGCAATTTCCATAACACATTGTTCTTTCCAATCTTATATAATCAAACATTTCCCATCCTCCAATTATTATTCATAATAAGAATGATGTATCATAAATCTCAATTTATCATCTAAAACTTTATTAATGGTTTTTTGAATAAAAGGACTACAACATTTACCTAAAGGATTATTTATTTCGCACTTTCCATTCTTCATTGCTCCAGTAAGCCTAATAATATCTTTTATATTCTCTGCCTCATCATTTATAACTGCATTAATAATTTGTTTCTCTGTAACTTGATTGCAGTAACATATATATTTAGGGTCAGCATCTTTTTATACCAAATAGGAATTTTGATATCTGTTTTTCTGAATATTGTTTTCTCCTCTAAGTCATAGTAGATAACATCACAATCTTCATTTAGGCAAATACGATAATTGTCCTCATAAATCATGTCTACAAGACTTTCTACTACAAAATGTTTGACAGTTATGGCTTTAACCTCTTGGGTATCCCCTTTACATACAGGGCATATATAGACTCTTTCTGCTATACTAGCAGAATTTTCGTCACTTATTCAACAGGATTTCATAATATCTTTCGTTTCCAATAAGTACACCTCCAAAGTTCTATTATTACTTTTCTACTTAATACCATTAAATTTTATTGAAAATAACAAGTAAATATATATTCAATTTTTTTGCTTACTTCTATTGGTATATTTTCATTAAATGCTCTTTCTAAAGAATTTTTACAACAAACCCAAGCATATTTTTATTATACACTGACCAAGAATGACTCTCAATTATATATCACCAAATTAGTACGATATAATGCTATCTATTGAACCTCTTATATTTTTATTGTTATAAATTTATATAGTTAAACAATGTCTTTAGAAAAAACTTCTAAAATCCCTCCCTCACAACTTTATTTTTATTTTGATATAATTTTTCGTTTTCACTGTTTTAAAGTCTTTTTATTTTGAGCAATTTTTAGAAACAGAAAAAAAGGCCATGTTTTATCATTATGTAAATAATGTTCTATCATAAAAATACTGTTTTTACCATTATCTTAATCGGACTCATACTACCCAACCCCTGTATTATCAAGGCATGACACTCTTTTTTTCTTTTTCCTATGCTCCCAGTAATACAACTTTATTTTCACTTTGATATAAGTTTTTAAGTCCTTCATTTCTGTTCTATTTTTTTCTTATTTCTTAACCCTTTTTTCTTGATTCTATCTATGTATTCATCAAATAAACATTTTTCACCATGCAAATTTATTTTTATCAAAATTCTCCCCACAAGCCCCTACTCAAGCCAATCCCCATTTTTATCCATTTTCTCATCCATTCTCAATTCCATTCACTTTTCCCTTAAATCTTACTCCTTAATCCTACTGAAACGCAAATAAAGTTGTTTCAGAATTAAGGGTTATGGATCAAGGGTTAAGAGTGGTTTTTATCCATTTTTCTTTTCCATTCTGTTTTCCATTTAGTCTTTCCATCCATTGATTTTTCAAGGTTATACGAACAGAGTTAAGATGCAAGGAATAAGGATTAAGAAATAAAAAACATGGTAGAAAGAAAGGCTTCCGCCTCCTTAAAACCATGTCCTTTGATACAACTTTAGTGTTGAATTTGCTTTTTGATATAAGTTTATTTGCGTAATACAACAGTTTATTTCAATCCTATATTTCCCTTCTTCCCTCTAATGCCTTCGACAGGGTGACCTCATCTGCATATTCCAAATCTCCTCCAACTGGAATACCATGAGCGATTCTTGTGACTTTAATCCCTAAGGGTTTAATCAGCTTTGAAATATACATAGCTGTTGCCTCGCCTTCAATAGTCGGATTGGTAGCTAATATCACTTCTTCGATCTCTTGATTTTGGATCCTCGTCAACAACTCTTTTATCCGAATCTCTTCAGGACCTATGCCCTCCATGGGAGATATGGCACCATGTAGCACATGATAAAACCCTCTAAATTCTTTTGTTTTTTCCATAGCAATGACGTCCCGCGGATCTTCTACAACACAAATGACTTCCTTATTTCTACGTTCATTTCTACAAATATGACAAGGATCTATGTCCGTGATATTGGCACAGACCGAACAATATTTGGTTTTTCTTTTGGCTTCTATAATCGCTTGTGCTAGATTGGTTACATCTACTTCTCCCATATTCAACACATGAAAAGCAAGTCTTTGTGCACTTTTTCGTCCTATTCCAGGAAGCTTTGAAAACTCTTCAATCAACCTTGCCACAGGTGCCGCATAATAATTCATCCTTATCACTCCATTCCTTTGAAAACATTCCCTATATCATGAAAGTCGAGCCTTAGGGCTCGACTTATATCAACTAAAACATGCCGGGAAGATTTAATCCTCCTGTAATTTTTCCCATTTCATTAGTCATCATTTCTTCTGCCTTTCTTAAGGCTTCATTGGTAGCAGCTAAGATTAGATCTTGTAGCATTTCTATATCATCAGGATCTACTACTTCTGGTTGAATGTTTACTTCTAAGATTTCTTTTTTTCCATTCACCTTAATAGATACAGCGCCACCACCCGCACTAGCTTCTACTTCTTTTTCTTCCAACTCACTTTGCATCTTTTCCATTTGTTTTTGCATCTTTTGAACTTGTTTCATCATATTATTCATATTACCAGGCACTCCTGGAAATTTACCTTTTGCCACACAAATCTCCTCCATTCCATTTATTTCATTATCAGTATTTTACGTAAAATTTTCTTGATAGAGTATATTATATCATATATATTTCCAATATATGAGGAAAATCTAAATCTTCCTTGTAATTCTACAACGCTTCAAAATTTATCTAGATTTAACTTTTATCAATCTTCAACAATTTCTACCAAATCTTCTCCAAATAATTCAACAATCTTTTGTGCTTCCATATCTTCTTCTGATAAGGTCATTTCATTCTCTTCCTTTACAACATCCTTTACCTCATCCTCCATAACACATTTTAAATGCACTTTCTGTCCTGTCTTCTCTTCGATGATTCCTTCAATAAACTCTTTATAAGGGCTGCTTCCACTAGCTTCTTTATGAAAACCAAATCCGTCTTTAAAAGCAATTACAAGAAATCTTTTTTCAACAGCTTTTATTTCTCCTTCCATCAACACTGCATAAATCGAAATCTTTCGTTCCTTGATAGTCTTCAGAATATCAGGCCACTGTTTTTGGATCTGTTGAAAATCAATTTTCCCACCTTGGATACCTTCTGTCGCTAAGGTTTCTCCTAAATGTTTTTGATTTTCTTCATTTGATGGTTTTTGTTCTAGTTTGGATTTAGGAACTTCTTTTTCCTTCGTAACCTTTTTCACCTGCAGTGTTCCTGACTGTATGATCTTTTCTAAAGCTGCAACACGCTCTATCAATCCTTCCACAGTCTGGTCTCCCTTAGGTTGACATAATTTTATAACGCTCATTTCCAATAATACACGGGGCTGTGTAGACCATTTTGCGTCTGCTGCTGCCTGAGATAAAATATGGATCCCTCGGATAATGGCATTGATCTGCATTCTTTCTCCTTGATTTTTTAGTCGTTCAATATTCTCCTTGGACAAACGAATAATACCTTCCAAATTGTGGGCCACCTTTGTCATCATTAAGTTTCGATAATATTCAATAAGATCTTTGATAAACTGCTGAATATCCTTTCCTGCCCCTACTAATTCTTCAATTAATTCCATAGCATTTTGTGCGTTTCCTTCAGCAATGGCCTCAACCAAACGAAACATAAAATCGTCACCGACAGTTCCCAATATATCAATAACATCATCATATGCAATACTTTCTGTGCAAAAAGACATGCATTGATCTAATATGCTTAAAGCATCTCGCATGGCGCCATCAGCATTTCTAGCAATCAACTGCAATGCACTTTCTTCCACTTTAATGTCCATGGTATTACAAATATAGTCCAGCCGCCTTATCATATCCGCTTCCTTCACTCTTTTAAAATCAAACCGCTGACATCGTGAAAGAATTGTAGCTGGAATCTTATGGGGTTCTGTTGTAGCCAAAATAAAAATAACATAATAAGGAGGCTCTTCAAGGGTTTTTAACAAAGCATTAAAAGCTCCTGTAGAGAGCATATGTACTTCATCAATAATATAAACTTTATAGCGCCCCTTCGTCGGTGGATATTTCACATTTTCCCGAAGCTCCCGGATATCATCTACGCCGTTATTTGATGCAGCATCAATCTCGATAACATCTATGATGCTTTCATGTTGTATGCCTGTACAAACTTCACACTGGTTACAGGGATTATATTCTTTTGGGGATACACAATTTACAGCTCTTGCAAATATTTTTGCTGTAGATGTCTTTCCTGTTCCTCTAGTACCACAAAATAAATAGGCATGAGCAATGTTCTGATTTTTTATTTGATTTTTGAGCGTTGTAGTAATATGTTCTTGTCCTACCACATTTTCAAATACCGCGGGTCTCCACTTTCTATATAAAGCAATATATGACATGATAAACACCTACTTTTTGGTAATTCTTAATTAGGAAGTATTTTTTACAGTTAAGGTTTTTTTCATATTATAGCACACCGAAAGGCAGTAGTGAACCATCACCAAAACAAGTAACAGATCCTTTTTTCGCTTTTTCTATTAAAAAAACATGTAGTATTGTATCTACATGTTCTCTCTAACATAAATTAAAGCTGTGCACCTATCGTTGATAAGTTGCTACAAACGTAACCTGTACAGTTAACTCAGACCAGGCACTCCCGCGGCACATGAGAGGGCCTACTTACCGCTGCTTCCTTCCGGATCTGACGGGGTTCATAAGTTCTCATTGCGCAGGACCCAGTCTTCCTCGCCACTTATACAGGGCAGACTCTACAACAACGTACCGCCGATAGGCATCAATCCTGCTATAGCGGGTTGCAGGTTACAGGGCACCGCTACCTCCCCATCTAGCACAGCAAACTTTATAAACTTTTCAAATGGCGGAGAGAGCGGGACTCGAACCCGCGGGGCCTTTCAGCCTTACACGCTTTCCAGGCGTGCCCCTTAGCCACTCGGTCATCTCTCCATTATACATTGTCTTGTTTTCTTGGCACATATAATAATATATCATATAATCTGTTCCATTGCAAGGTTTTAATATTTTCTTGTATTGGAAGCTGTTGGATGTTTTGTTGCATAAAGTTAAAATCAATAGATCTTTTAGAACATTATTAAGGGCTAGCAGTTGACGATTTCAAAATGTACTATAAAAAGTTACTTTGAAGAACTACTAGCCACTAACCCCTTAAGAAATATAAGTACTATATTCCTATGCTGTTCAGAAATTCCCTGCCTACTTTAATCTGTCTTGCCACTTCCTCAGGTGCCGTTCCGCCTATTATATTTCTTCTCATAACTCCATGTTCTAACGTCAAATCAGGCAGAAGCGCCTTCGATAGCAGTGGATCAATTACTTTTAAATCCTGTTCAGAAAGCTGCTCTAATTGAAAGTCTTTTTGCTCACAATATTTTACCATTTTTCCTACCAATTCATGTGCCTTTCTAAAGGGAATTCCCTGTAGTACAAAATTTTCAGCAATATCTGTGGCATTGAGAAATCCCTTTGTCATATGGGACATGATTTTTTCATGCTTAAAAGTCGTATTTTCTAACATTTTGCTAAATATTAATATGCAATTTTTCAATGTCTTTACTGTATCAAACAACGCCTCTTTATCTTCTTGAAAATCCTTGTTAAAGGCTAAGGGCAAACCTTTTACTACCGTTAGCAAGGTAATTAAGCTTCCATATACTCTCCCTGTCTTTCCTCTAATCAATTCAGGTATATCTGGATTCTTCTTTTGAGGCATAATGCTGCTGCCTGTACAATAGGCATCATCTATATCTACAAATCCAAATTCCTGGGAATTCCAAAGAATGAATTCATCGCTGAATCTACTTAAATGAGACATACATATGGATGCGCAACTTAAAAATTCCATTACAAAATCTCGATCACTTACTGTATCCATTGCATTCTCACTGACACTTTGAAAGTTTAACAATTCTGCCGTTCGTTTTCTGTTAATGGGTAAGGTAGTCCCTGCTAAGGCACAAGCCCCCAATGGACATACATCGGTTCTTTTATAGCTGTCCATAAAACGCTCAATATCTCGTTTAAACATCTGAAAATATGCCATGAGATGAAACCCTATGGTCACAGGCTGCGCATGCTGTAAGTGGGTAAATCCCGGCATAAGCAATTCCTTCGTTTCTTCTGCCTTTTTCAAAATGACGTTTTCCAATTCCATTAATAGATTTTTGATAATCATAATTTGTTCTTTGGTATACATTCTAGTATCCAATATTACTTGATCATTTCTACTACGTGCTGTATGAATTTTTCTTCCCACATCACCTAATTCTTTAATGAGAACAGACTCTACAGCCATGTGTATATCCTCATTTTCTGTGGTAAATTTTATTTCACCCTTTGCGATCCGTTCTTTGATGTCCTTTAATTTTTCAATCAGTTGTTTGCTTTCATCTTTCGTAATAAGTCCCTGTTCTGCAAGCATGGTTGCATGTGCAATGCTTCCTTCAATATCATATTTGTATAGTTCAATATCGAAATTAATAGAAGCGTTAAATTCCTCTAATAATTTATCAATTTTTTTATCGAAGCGCCCTGCCCAAAGATTTGTCATAAAAAATCTCCTTTCCTTCATTTGTATTCAAGTTTATAGAGTTGGATGTTCCTCTTTTATCTCTCCAAGTACTACATTGGATATCTTTGTTCCCTTTGTTTTTGACAGTATTACCAAAAGGATGATTTGTAATGCAATCGCAATAAATAAGGCTATGATACTGCTGGTGATGCCTCCAATAATATAAGCAATGAAACTTACCACACCATTTAATACCGCATAAGGTAATTGTGTTCTTACATGATCTATATGGTCACACCCCGCACCGGTAGAAGATAAAATCGTTGTATCAGATATAGGAGAACAATGATCTCCAAACAATCCACCAGATAGAACTGCCCCAATACTCACATACATTGGCGCTCCCAGCAAATGCGCCATAGGAATCACTAATGGAAGCATGATTGCAAATGTCCCCCATGAAGATCCAGTAGCAAAAGACATCACAGCACCTACAATAAACGTCAAACAAGGTATCGCCCAAGCAGGTATATTTCCTTGTGACATTTCTACAATATAGTTGGCAGTTCCTAGTCCCTTTCCTACTGATCCCAAGGCCCAAGCTAAAACTAATATAATAGAAACTGTCATCATTTTCTGCATTCCTTTAATATAAATATTGAAACTTTCAGCAAGTGTTTTCACCTTGTGGTAAGTCATCAATCCCATAATAGAAATTGCTGCAAATAAGTACCCTGTACTTAAAGCTGTTCTAAAGGCACTTCCTGGAACCTTTTTAAACGGAAACCCTAAGGGCATTAAAAGTCCAAACAAAGTAATAAACAAAATGATTAATGGCAGCCAAATAATGATTGCTTTACTATTTATATTCTCCACTTCCACACTTTTACGTAGAGGATTGGAATTTGGCCAGTAAACTTCGCCTGTTTCTTGTATTCTTTTCTCCGCTTTAGCCATCAATCCAAATTCATATCCTGTATATGCTACTAAAGGAACCATCAACACAGCCAGTATAGGATAAATTTGAAAAGGTATGGCTCGTATAAAAGCCGTCCAATCAGACTCCATAATCTGCAATGCCTCATACTCCTTTTGAATAAGTCCCATTACGTAAACACCCCAGCCGATAAAAGGAATGAGTACAGCTACCGGAGATGCGGTAGAATCTATAATCCAAGCTAGTTTTTCTCTTGAAACCCTAATTTTGTCCATGAGTGGTTCAAAAATAGGTCCCACAATAAGAGGTGTTCCCAAATCAGAGAAGAAAATAATAATCCCACCAAACCATGCTGCAATCTGAGCTTTAAATCTTGTGTTAATCAATCCTGAAACCTTTTGAGCAAACGCTACTGCTCCTCCTGACTTTTCCATCAGTGCAACAAATCCACCAATGAATACCAACAGTACTAGCACACCTGCATTATAACTATCCGTTAATTGAACAAAAAGATACTCTTGGATCATTGTTGTGATCGCTGAAATAGGATTTCCTCCCACCAAAATCAGCACGCCCACAAATACGCCTAAAAACAAAGATGATATTACATTTTTTGTTTTAATTGCTACAATAATTGCTAATAGAGCAGGAATAAGCGATAAAAATCCCACATGTTCCATTATATAACCCTCCAGTCAAATATTTAATGTTTATTGAAACATTATACTTCATTGTGAATAATTATTCAATGTTATTTTTAATAATCATATAAAATTTTCCTCATAGAATACTCCTAAAGGCAAAAACCAAACAGTATCATTTTCACATACTGTTTGGTTCCTTTAAAAATGGTCTTTTCACTTCTTTACTAAAAAACCAACGCTACTAAAATCCCAGCAAGAATAATTGCAAAAATGAATACAGCATACATCAGGCTATTCATTTTTACGCCTATTTTTGTTAATACATCAGATAAACTATGTCCCTCTGTACTTATATCTTCAAATAAATTCTTTGTGTCTATCCCCTTAACATTTATAGGATTTTTCACCTGAATCTCAAGCTTTACATTCATCATGTTTTGCAACTTTACTTTACTGTATTTCTCAGACTTTATTTGCATTCCGCTCAGCTTTTTGATAACATCTCCTAAATAATGCACCATATTGACGACCCCTCGGTCAATGAAGTGGAACACTGCAGAACTCCATCGAAAAGTAAACATCATTAGAGGTTCATAGATATCCCTTTCAAGATTAAACCAGTTAAGCGATGGATTGACAAACCAACTTTCTTTTCCATCTGTCTTTCTCAGATATTTTCTCACAAAACCTATATAAATGAGTATCCCTATCATAATCGACATCATCGAGGACTTCATGTGCCCTAGTGTATAGAAGTGATGATGCATGGTTTCTTTAACCCCAAAAATCCCTAAAGAACGATCTATCAAAGGCAATACAGTCCCCGGTCTTATGCCAATATATATTACAGTCAACCCTAAGATCACCATCGGAAAGATCGCTCTTTTTCGAATGTGACCTTTATATTGTCCACTATATTTCTCATTGCTTTCTATAAACACAGCAATAAATAGTTTTAGCAAATAAGCCACTGTAAATCCGCTACTCAGTGTAAACACAACTTCTGCTATGGTAAACCACACACTATGATACATATGGTGGGCTTCTGCCAATGCCTCATGCAAAAGCGTCTTGCTAATAAAACCATTAAATCCTGGCATTCCAATGATAGCTAACAAGCCTATAAAGAACACGCCTTTAAGCAATGGCTTATTTTTTCCAAAGCCTCTAATTGCATTGATACTTAATTCATGTAAAACCATATAGATAATTCCTGCACCCATAAATAGCAATACTTTAAAAATAGCATGATTGAATATATGATATAAGGTTCCATAAACTGCAATTGCTCGATGCTCTTTTAATATACCCATCAATCCTACCCCTACAAGAATATAGCCAGCTTGACTCATGCTGCTATAGGCAAGGATTCTCTTGATATTTCTTTGAAATAGGGCTAGTAGCCCCCCTAAAAACATATTCATAAATCCCAAAACTAGGACTACCATGGAAATCATGATATCTTCCTGCATCATCATTTCTGTAGTAATAATGATACCAAAAATACCTGTTTTGATAAGGATTCCTGATAAGATTGCACTGGCAGGTGTCGGCGCTGCAGGATGTGCCTTAGGAAGCCATACATGCAGAGGCACCATACTGGCCTTTGCGCCAAAGCCTACAATAATCAAACCACTAATAACATACTTAATGTTGCCTAGGGATTTAACCTTTTCTCCTAATTCACTAATATTTAACGTTGCAGTATAATCATATAGTAAAAATAGTCCCATCAACAAGATCATTCCAGCCCCTATGGCCATTCCTATATAGGATCTACCCGCATCATGGGCATACTGGTCCTCATCATGAATGATTAAAGCATAGGAAGTAAAAGACATGATTTCAAAGAAGGTAAATAAATTCAGTATATTTTCGGATAGAAATATCCCTATCGTACTGCCTAATGTAAGCATAAAAAAGGCATAGTAACGATTCCTATTTTTATACCGAATCAAATACTGAGTAGAATACATGGTGGCTAAAAACCATATAAAGGTTGTCACCCAAACAAAAATATAACGAAAAGTATCTAATTTCAAATACAGTCCAATTCCCATAATATCTGGAATAAATAGTTCAATAGGGTGCTGCATTACTTTTTTATAAAGCAGCATCACAATAAAAAATGTACATCCTGTCACAATAACATTTAAGGTATCTCTATATTTTTCATTTTTTCTTCCTATAAGCCAACCGATCATAGCTCCTAAAGAAGGAAGTATTAAAATGGTCAATAAAGCGATCTGATCCCTCAACATCTTATCACCATCCTTTACTTTATTGGCTTATCACCATTAAACAATTGTTTTCACAATGTCTTCTACAAAATGCAGTACTACATTTGGAAACAATCCTAATAGCACCACAATTCCTGTCAGCAGAATAATAGGAATGAGCATCTTGGGAGGTGGATCCAGTTTCTGATCATCCTTGGGGTTTTCTGGATGGAAAAAAGCAGTGACTACAATCGGCAGTAAATATGCCGCCGTTAGAAAAGCGCTGACCAATAAAATAATTGGAAAAATTACTTTATTTCCCGAAAGACCTCCAAGCGCCAAGTACCACTTACTGACAAATGCATTGGTGGGAGGGATTCCAATCAGAGAAATCGATGCAATGCCAAAACACCACATAGTAATGGGCATTTGCCGTCCAATACCTTTAATTTCATGAATTTCTTTTTTATGCGCCATGAAATAAATAGCACCTACACAAAAAAACAAGGTCATTTTTATAACTGCATGGTTGACAAGATGTAATAGACCCCCTATTAAAGCATTTTCATTCAGCAGCATAATACCTAGTAGAATATAGCCTAACTGACTCACGGTGGAATAGGCAAGTCTTTTTTTTAAGTTATCCTGATGCAGTGCCAACAATGACCCTAAAAGTATGGTGAGCATAATCAAAATATTGATATAAACATCTCCCCCAATTCCGCGGATAGCTTCTGCTCCAAATATAAAATAGCTCACCCGAACCAATGCAAAAATACCTGATTTGACAACTGCTACCGCGTGCAGCAGCGCACTTACAGGGGTAGGTGCTACCATCGCTGCAGGTAGCCATGAGTGCAGCGGTACAATTGCCGCCTTTACGCCAAATCCCAAAAACATAACCAAATAAATAACTAGAAGTAAATCTTTATTCTCTAAATTAATAACCTGTAGAACGCCATGCTCAACAAAATTTAAGTTGTTGGTGATACTAAATAATAAAATCATCCCAAGCAAACCTAAGGTTGCGCCTCCAAAGGAATAAATCAAATATTTTTTGCCGCTATATAGAGCCTCCTTACTTCCAGCATGAATAACTAGAGGAAAGGTTGCTAGCGTCAGTAATTCATAAAAAATATATAAAGTGAACAAATTACCTGAAAAAGCAATCCCTACAGTAATGCCAAGGGTTAAAATAAAAAATGCAAAGAATTTTTTTTCTTTGCCTTCATGCTTCATATACACCAAAGCATAAAAGGTCGTAAATATCCATAAAATTGAGGCTAATAATACAAATAATACGCCTAATTTATCCACTCGAAAGTAAATGTCCAAAAGGGGATTAATATTTAGAAAATGATAGGTCATGGATGGGTTGATCCGTAACATACACAGTACAAAAACTAAATTGGTGATAACAACACCGCATACAAACACACTTTTTGCTTTCTCACTCTTAAACTGATTGGTAGCCCAAATAATACTTGCTACAAACGGAAATATAATAGGAACCAGTACCAAAATATCCATGTAACCCCCCCTTTACACAAGTCCTACACGTATCATATTGATGATTTGGCGGGAAACAACACCCGCAAATATCATTCCCCCAATCAAAAGCAATACAGGTGTTAGCTCTTTGATTGGTTTTTCTTTTACCTTATAGATTTTTCCCTTCAAATTTTCTTCTCCAAAATATCCATTAATTACAATAGGAAAATAATAAATTGCATTCAATAAACTACTCAGCAAAATTGTTCCTATTAGTATCAATTCTCCTCTTTCAATACTGGCAAGGGCTAAATGCCATTTGCTGATAAAGCCAGGTAAAATCGGGATTCCTACCATCGACAAGGCACCCATTGTAAAAATTCCTAATGTAATGGGCATTTCCTTTCCGATCCCTCTTAGTTCTTTTACCTCTTTCTTTCCAGTTTTTTCAATCATGGCTCCAGCCGCCAAAAACAATGCTGACTTTGTCACTGCATGCCCGATGATATGGAAAATCGCCATAGCCACCCCTAATTCATTTCCTAGTCCTATCCCAAAAAATATATAACCCATCTGCGCTACACTGGAATATGCAATCACTCGTTTAATCTCTTTTTGTCGTATAGCAAAAATAGAGCCCATGAGCATTCCTACACTCCCTAAGATTAAAATCAAATCCAATATAGCAAATTCACGGATGATCTCAAATCCAAAGATTCTATATAAAATCTTTATTAATAACAATACAAAAGCCTTTAAAACCACCGCTGATAAAAGGGCACTAGAAGAAGAAGGCGCATTAGAGTGGGCATCTGGTAGCCATACATGGAGTGGAAACATGGCACTTTTCACACCCAAACCTACCGTAAATAATGCTAAGCTAATCAATAAGGTATTTTTGTAAGTTCCATATACTGCGAAGATTTCTTGATGAATTGCAGTCATATTTAGATTGCCCGTTATCGAATATAAAAATGCAGTACCCATTAGTACCAATCCAGACCCCAAACTGCTCAACACGAGATATTTCATGGTAGCCGCTATATTCTCTTTCTTGTCTTTGATCACAATAATACCACAAGATGCCAAAGTGCTAATTTCGATAAACACAAAACAGTTGAATAAATCATTAGAAAATACAATCCCTAGCAGTGCACCCATTAAAATGTTAATCAGCAAATAATATAATGGGACCCTAGTATTTTTTATTTCCTTCTCAATATTGTATGTGGAATACCATATAACACACATAGCTACCGAAGTAAAAAGTATAGCCATGATGGCTTCCACAAATCCTATTTGGAACTCCACTCCCCAAGGAGCATCCCAATGTCCTACTCTATAGATATAACTTCCATTTGTCTTTACATCCATCACTGTAAAAAAAGCCAGCAACGTACATACGCCCATGGTTGATAAGCTCCATATCTTAGCCAACACTTCTTTCTTTATTAAAAGCATTGCAAATGCGCTAATAAACAATATTAAAATAATCAATAACGGAAAATTCTTCGCATAAACCATCAATATTAGTCCCCCCTCAGTTTGATGATTTCATCAAGTTCTATGGTGCCATATTTTTGCTGAATCTTAATTGTCAATGCAAGGGCAAAAGCAGTAATACTCACAGCCACTACAATCCCTGTTAGCATCAATGCCGTAGGTACAGGATTAATATAAGCTTCTGCACCCCTATGCATCCCTCGAATAATCGGTGCTTCTCTTCCCGCAATATATCCCTTGGATATAAAAAACAAAAAGATTGCCGTATCCATAATGTTCATACCAATAATTTTCTTGATCAAATTATTATGCAATAAAAGTGTTACAAATCCCACGCCAAACAAAATCATGGATCCCGTTTCAAAATAGTTATCTAAAAGCTTTTCCATTTTATATTTCTCCTTCATAAAACAAAGTGAAAAAAACGTATATTGTCACCGCCACAATAATACCTACAGCAATATTTAATGGTAGCAAATAGCCTCCGCTCAAGATCCTTCCCGGCTGTCCTAACGGTATTTGTGGTACATGTAGATGGCTCCCTCCTGTAATGAAACTATATCCCTTTAATACTCCATAAAAAATCAATGCCCCGCTGATGGCTCTCATCATTCGTCTATGGCTTAATTTTTTTCTCGCCTGTTCTCTTCCATATACAATCCTATAAATAATCAAGCTAGCCCCTAATATAGTTCCACCAGCAAAGCCTCCACCTGGGGAAAGATGTCCGTGGAATACAATATACAAACCAAATATCTGTATAAAAGGAATAACGATTTTCGTTACTTCTTTTAGAATCGTATTATTATACATGCTACGCACTCACTTTCTGTTTTTAGGTTAAGCTTCATTTCATTAGCCTTCAGTAAAATTATTCCTTTTCATCCTTTAACACCAAGAAAACTGTAACCATAGCTGTAAATAAAACCGTGGCTTCTCCAAAGGTATCAAAGGCTCTATAGTCTAAGATAATTCCTGTCACGATATTTAAGGCGCCCGTTTCCTCTACACCCTTTTCTATATATCTTTGGGCTACTTCGTTATTTGAAGGTGTTTGTGCCTTCCCAAAAGAGGGGAGTTCACTGACACCTATCAGTAGTATAGATATAATAATTCCTGTTAAAAAAATTGCCATGATTTTTCTCATTTCTTTTTCCCTCCTACTTTTCTGAGGGCAAGCACAAACAACAATGTGGTAATTCCTGCTCCAACTGCTGCTTCTGTTATAGCCAAATCTGGGGCATTAAGTTGCTGCCATAATATCGCCATGATTAAACTGTAAACCATAAAAACAATAATCGCTCCTAACAAATTTTTCACTGCCGATACAGCTATGGCTGAGCCTATTAGAAACAACATCATGATGACACCAAATATCTCCATGTACCTCACTCCATTAACTTATTATTCTTCTCTTTCACATAAGCAGCTTTGGTAATCAAATGGGTTGCCGTTGGGTTAGTAATCCAAAGGAAAACAATCACCAATAGCAATTTAAAGCTCACATAGGTGAAGCCACTATAGATCATTAACGCCATTAAACATAGTACAGCTCCTAAAGTATCACATTTTGCTGCACTATGGGCTCGTGTAAATAAATCTGGAAATCTTAAGATCCCCACGGTTCCCACAACAAAGAAAAACAATCCTCCTAAAAGAAAAATCCCCATCAAAATCAATTTCATCCGCTACTGCCTCCTCGTTTCAAAGTTCCATCAAGACTCTATAAAATTGGATATAACAATCGATGCAATAAAGCTTATAAATGCATACACCAAAACCACATCTATAAAATAGGTTTCCTTTAAAATAAAAGAAATCATCGATATTAATACAATCGTTTTTGTACCGATTACATTCACTGCAACAAGTCTGTCAGCAGCACTAGGCCCCTTCACCCCTCTGATCATACATAATATGATTGTGAAAGATAAAAAGATTGTTGCGATCACAAGCAATTTTTCTGACATCTTTCTACTCCTCTATTTTTAATAGTATTTTTTCAAACTTTGAATCCAAAACAGCCTCTACATAATCTTTTTTCAAGCAATGCACAGTAAGGGTATTCTCTTCCATCAGAACAGTAAGGGTACCTGGTGTCAATGTAATCGAATTAGCAAGAATTGTTTTGTGAATATCCGAACACAATTTTGTATGAAACTGCACAATTTCAGGAGATATTTTCATACGAGGGCTGAGGACAATCTTAGCAACTTCAAAGTTTGCTAGAACAATTTCTTTGATAAGTATCAATAAGTATATACACCAATAATATATTTTTTCCTGTCTCTTTGTTTCTTTTCTCACAAGCGAAAAAATAGAATGTTGATTCAAATAATATACAAACATGCATATCAATAAACCTATTATGATAATTTCAGCATTGATTTTTTCTGTCAATATGATCCAAAACAACATAAAAATCACAATATATCGATGTAGATTGTGCATAATATCCTCCGTTTCTATCTTTTACATAATTATCTTTTATTTATAAAGCAATATTTATGCCAATTTCCTTGATCTGAATAAAAAAACCTACATGCCTTCATTTTACTTCTTTGTATTGATTTCATTTTTTTACAAAATAAAAGGGATTGATAAATTTTTCTCAATCCCATGGCAGTCTGTTATATTTTGAAACACTATTGGGAAATTTTATTTCCTACAACTGTCTCATTTTGAATCACATGTATCATTTTAATACATAATGCAATTTGTATTTATCGATTTTTCTATACAGAGTACTTCGGCCAATACCTAAAATCTTTGAAGTCAGTGCAATATTACCATCTACTTCTCGTATCGTTTTTTCAATAGCAATCTTCTCTATTTCTTCTAAAGACATTAGTTCTTCTTGTATATCTGTTTTTTTTCCAGATTTATTCGATTTCATATAATGAGGTAAATGTTTATAACTCAACATTTCTTTATCTTCCACCATATTCATCACAAGCTGTATCACATTTTGTAATTCTCTCACATTACCAGGCCAATGATAATCCATCATTCCTTTATAAAAACTGCTACTGATGCCTTTGATATTCTTCTCTATTTTTTTCCCAAATTTTTTTATGAAATGATCGATAAAAATTTTCACATCTTCTTTCCGTTCTCTTAAAGCAGGCGTATGAATTGGCATGACATTCAACCTATAAAATAAATCTCGTCTAAAGTTTCCCTTCTCAACTTCTTTTTTTAAATCTTTATGGGTGGCAGCAATCACACGAACATCTACAGAAACCACATTGTGTCCCCCGATGCGTACAATTTCCTTTGTTTCTAGAACCCTCAGAAGGTTTGCTTGCGTATCCAGAGGCATATCTCCTATTTCATCTAAAAATACAGTTCCACCATCTGCAAGCTCAAACTTACCGGGATGCCCTCCTCTTTTAGCCCCTGTAAAAGCACCTTCAATATAACCAAACAATTCACTCCCCACAAGTTCTCTAGGTATGGCACCACAATTTAAGAATACAAAGGGTTTATTTCTACGCCGACTTTCATTGTGTATGGCTTGGGCAAACATCTCTTTCCCCGTGCCACTTTCCCCCAACAGTAGTATTGTTGCATCTGTATCTGCTGATGAAGATGCTAGCTTAATAGCCTCTTTTATTTTTTTGCTTTCCCCTAGTATATCTTTAAAGGTAAACCTTGCTTCTGCCCCTACAATTTTATTTACCAAATTATGCACTACCTTTGCCTCTTTAAAGGTAATCACTAGACCTTCCACCTTATCGGTAAACATAGCTTTTATAGGGGTTACATTCACAATACAAGAAATACTTTTTCCTTTTTTTGTCTTGAAAAATATTTCTTCCTCTTCATACTTTTTTCCATTCTTAATAACCTTTAACAGCTTATTTTGATCCTTTTTGTCTAAAATAATATCAATATTTTTATCTAGGATATCTTCTTCCTTTAAAGATAAAAATTCCCGAGCAAATAAATTCATATCCATGATATTTCCCTTATGATCAATACAGATCAATCCTTCGGAAATGGATTCCATAATCGCATAAAAATGCTTATTTGCCATATCTAATCGTTTATTGATTTGCTCTAATTTCATTTCATTTTCTATCGCTTCTGCTGCCGCTACAACCATACCCAAAGTATGAGGGTGTACCTTTTCACTATGTCCTGTCATACTTAAGACGCCAATGATTGCTTCACCTTCATCTCGAATAGGACACGCAGAAGATGTCCAGTTATGATATTGCTTACAGTAATGCTCTGCACCTAAAACTTGTATTGGTTTACCAATCACCAAAGCCGTACCGATAGCATTCGTTCCAATGGCTTCTTCTTTTACATTACATCCTCTAAAAAAATTCAGATTTCCATATCGCTCGATCACTTCAGCATCTCCATTACATGCCAATACATAACCGTCTTGATCTGTTAATCTTATAATAAAACCTGTATTGCCAACAATTTTTCGCAAGCTCTCCATAAAGGGCTTTGCCGTTTTCATCAACGGCATCGCTGCCTCGTATCTTCTCTGAATTTCTTCTTCCTCTAATGCGATCTTAATTTGTTCAGTAAATGGATCTACTTTATATGCTTTACTTCGCATCCAAGAATCCGCAATCACCTCTCGAATTAAGTTTTTTTTCAGGATGCCCTTTGATACAAATACGCTCCAAGCCTTTGTAAAATTTTCATTTTTCCGTAACATTTTTTGACTAGGCAAAAAAACTCCTCCAATTAAAATTTCATTTATCTTATTAATTCTATATCTCTCATGATTTTCCTTCAAAATTCACATCATTTCATTTATTTATATTTTCTAAAAAACATATCTCCCATTCCCCATTTATCCTTATCTCCTATATAATAGAAGTATAGACAAAACCCACAAGAAAGGATTCATTCCCATGAGTCATGGAATCATAGAAAAATTTCTACAACAATATATCAAAGAGCTTCACTTTTATCAAGAATCTGCAAAATTATGTGCCGAGATCTGCGAAAACGAGTTAGAACAAGCAGGGATTCGTGCTATTGTAACCAATAGAGCCAAAAGACCTGATCGATTAAAGGATAAATTGATTAAAAGAAACATAAAAAAACATTATGCAAGTATGGAAGAGATTTATCAAGATATTATTGATCTAGCAGGTGTAAGAATTGCTCTTTATTTTCCTGGTGACCAAGAAGAAGTTGAAAAATTTATTAAATCAAACTTTACGATTATAGAGATCAAAAAATTTCCTGAGAGCATCACTACTTCTTCCTTACACAATCACAGTACCTATACCAAACTATTTTTTGGATACCGCGCTACCCATTACCGTATTCATTTGAAAAAATCTCTCTTGCCTGATAAAAGTCAAAAATACGCGCAAGCCATCATAGAAATTCAAGTAGCCTCTGTATTAATGCATGCGTGGGCAGAAGTAGAACACGATCTTGTATATAAGCCAATACGAGAAGAAATCTCTAGAGACGAGTATGAAATCTTAGATGAGCTTAACGGTCTTGTACTTGCAGGAGAAATTGCTCTTCAGAGATTGCAAAAAGCTGTGAAGATGCGAGTTACCAAGCATAACGATGTATTTTCTAATCATTATGAATTAGCTGCTTTTTTATACGATAAGGTTCATTTTGATACAGCTAACAAGCAAGAAGATCTAATTATGGGCCGTACAGATATGCTTTTTAAATTTTTAAAGTATACAAAACTTAATAAACCTGAATATTTAGATCCCTATCTTCTAAGCATAGAGCCTTATACAGAAAAAATAGCCATTGTACAACAATTGATACATCGTATTCTTCAAAAAAATCCTCATTTACATGATATCTATTTAAAAGTTGTGACGGAAACCAGTCAGTGCAATCCTTATTCCACCGACACACAAAGCATCAAAAGCGAATCTAGCTCTTAAAGATCTCGATTCGCTTTTATTTTTAGACCCTGTTCAAGAAGGATACAGGTCAGCACCCCAAGAATCAGTCCATTGTTTAGCAAAGAAATCAAATAACCTGGCAAATGTCTTAAAGCTTCAGCTGGAACAAACATACTACCGATACCCACCATAAGAGAAACAGCGATAATCAATAGCTGATTATCATCATGTAATACAGTGCCATATTCTTTTAATGCCAAGACAATTAAGTGGGTAAATGCCAAAAATGTGGTAGCATATCCCACCGGTACCGGAAGGGAAGCAACAAGCAAAGTAATAGGTGGAAAAAAGCTTATTCCTAAAACGAGACTACTTCCTATAATAAAAGGTAACTTTTCTTTTATTTTTGTGGTACTAATAAAACCTACAGATGTAGACACGGGAACAAATCCCATGGTACAAAACAAACTTGCTAGTATTTGGTTTATACCCATTACAAGACCTGCACGATTATAGTCTACCGGTGTTTGCTCTCCTAGGAATTTTTGTACAACTTCAATGCTGGCAATCAAGTTAGAAAGCAATAATACGGCTGTAATGATTGCCGTAATCACTACACTTATATCAAAGACAGGCCTTCCCCAAACCAAAATTTCGGGCCATTCTACCCAATGATTTACTGTCATATTGATAGGTTTGGTAATTCCTAAAACTGCAAATAATATCCATCCAAAGATAATACCATAAAGAATAGAGAAGCTTCGAAGCTTTGGATAGGAACTTTTGGCTAATCCAGCCGTAACAATCAAAGTTGCAAGGGCAGGAACAGCTACCCGTCCATCTATCTGAGGAATAAAATATCCTATGCCCAATATACCTTTAACGAAGGGGCCACTCAATTGTGCAATGAGTAAAAACAAATAAGTGCCTGTAACTAAAGGTGTAAAAATCTTTTTTATGGTGTGAATCATTTTCGTAGCACTCATCAGTAAAAAACATATTCCACTGATAAAAACGCCCATCTGTAAACTTTGCAACATTACCTGAGACTTTATATTCATAGCAGATGCAGCTCCTGCGAAAATCATAAATACACCCCACCAAAGTCCCGCCGGACCCTCTGCAATAGGTAATCTGTGACCAAAGAATACCTGCAATAAAGAAGCTATGCCGATCACAAACAAGGATCGCTGTAAAAATCCCGCAATTTCAGACAAAGAAAGATGAAAGGCATTCCCTATCGCAATAGGTGCAACCACACTCCCTGCCAAAATAAAAACGCCCCACTGAATAGACAAAAGGATTAATCTCATTTCCCATACCCCCTTCTTCCTTTTAAGCACTATATCATTTTATGCATATCCGCTCCAATACTTTCCTTTTCATCATAACAGTAATACCTTATTTTTTCAATGCTTAAAAGCCATCTGCCCTGGTCAAGATCTTTTCCATTTTAAAAAAACTACCTATAGTGGCAGTTTTTTTATTGAGGTAATAATAAGAATCGAATAATAAATAGTATTGCAAGGAAATACATAATAGGGTGGACATCTTTGTATTTTCCTACGCTCAATTTCATAATAGGATAAAATATAATCCCAGCAGCGATACCATTGGCAATGCTGTAACTAAAGGGCATCATAGCTACTGTAAAAAAGGCAGGCAAGGCTTCACTAAAATCTGTAAAGTTAATATCCTTCATAGATTCCATCATCAATACACCTACAATAATCAAAGCGGGTGCGGTAGCTTGGGCTGGAACAATGCCCACAATCCCTCCAAAGAATAAAGAAAGAATAAATAAAACGCCTACTACCAAGGTTGTCAGTCCTGTTCTTCCTCCTTCTGCAATTCCTGCAGTCGATTCCACATAAGTAGATGTGGTGGTCACACCAAACATCGCACTAAAGGTTGTAGCAACAGCGTCGGTTAAAAGTGCTTTTTTCATATGCTTAATTTTTCCATTTGGCTGAATCATATTGGCTTTTTGCGCCGTACCTACCAACGTTCCGATGGTATCAAACAAATCCACTAAGCTAAATGTTAAAACTACCATTATGACACTTGTCAAAGCGCCGATTATTCCCGTACCGCCATGTGCCAAAAGCCCTTTGAAATCTAAAGCCATAAATGTAGGAGCAATGGATGGAGGCACACTCACAAACTTCAACCCTGCAACACTTGTGATCCCCATTGGTATCCCAATGATCGTTGTCAAAAGAATGGCAAGCAGCATAGCCCCTTTTACCCTTCTTGCCATCAAAATACCCATCAAAGCAATTCCGATCAAGGTTAGTACCACGTGAGCATCTGTAAAGTCTCCAAACTTCACCAAAGTGCCAGGATCTGCTACAATAATACCGCCACTCTTCAGACCAATCAAAGCAATAAATAGTCCGATTCCTCCTGTAATGGCTACCTTTATATTTTGGGGCAATGCATCTACAATCTTTTCTCTGATGGAGGTCACCGTAATCAATACAAATAATATGCCCGAAATCAGTACCGCTGCTAATCCCTGTTGCCAAGAATAACCCAAGGTTAAGCACACACTAAAAGAAAAAAAAGCCGTCAGTCCGATTCCCGGCGCCACTGCAAAAGGCAAATTGGCGTATAGGGCCATAATTAGCGTCCCTACAGCCGATACGATACACGTCCCTGCAAAAGCCGAAGCAATGATAGGATCATTTAAGGCAGAAAGACCTGCCGCTGCATCTCCTTTTAATCCTGCCACATTCATACCTGACATTTTCAAAATATTAGGAATTACCAAAAGTGCATAAGCCATCGTAATAAATGTAGTAAATCCTGCAAGTACTTCTGTTTTTACGTCGGTGTGATTCTCAGATAATTTAAAAAATGATTCCAAAAATGTGTTTGACTTTTTCTGTAACAAATGCATATTCCTCCTTAAAACATAAAAATTCTGTCATCAGATTATGGCTCCATCCGATAACAGAATTCATGTATATATGGCTGTCTATTTGGATTCACCATAGCGAGAAATTTACGGCTTCTCGTAGAAACTTCTGAACCTTATTATCAGAAATATATGGAGATGACTGTTTAATTTTCATATTTTAGTATCGTACCATCCATTAGAATAAAAGTCAATTAAAAATTATTATTTGTTAATAATTTCTAGCAAAACAATCTTCGTGCTTCAAACATTCGCTGCAGTGCTGTTATGAAAACCAATACTGCATAGATGTAAGTAATGCCCACAAGACAATTTGTTACTAAAATCATTAAAGTGAAAAGTATAAATCCCTCTGTCCTCTCCGTTAGTCCTGCCTGATAATAAAAGGATTTGATACCTTTTTGTTGTGTTAATGCCCCAACCGTCAAAAAAATGGTCATCGAAAATAAAATGGCAATGGTTAAAATTAAAAGTGCCATCCTAGCCTGTGGAAATTGAATCGCCAATCCAATTACCACAGACATCTCCACTATACGATCAAAGGTGATATCCATCAACGTTCCCCAAGCTGTCATATTTTTTTCTTTTCTTGCCACAGTACCGTCTACCGCATCCAATAAACCTGATATCCATAGCAGTATACAAGCTGTAATGGGGCGCTGCAAGAAAATAAAAAAACCTGTAGAAATGCCAATCAGCAAAGCTAAAACAGTAACTTGATTGGCTTTGATATTCAATTTAATAAATGGCTTGGCTGCCGTATCAATCAGGGGTGTTACATACTTTCTTCCATAGGTATCTAACATTTTGTGCCTCCATCATCATGATCTTTAATAAACCAAATTTGTCTAGGATCGTATTTTATCCCTACTTCTTCTCCTATATGAAATAACTGATTACATGGCGATTTTTGAGTAATGGAGAAAATATGCTCTCCCACTTGAACTTTTAGAAACAAAAAACCTTGCTGAAATGCATCATCCTTTATCCTTCCCCAAAGTATGGGTATGTCTGTTTCAGTGATGTTCTTTGTAATATCTTCTCTCTTCATTTTTATAACTTCTAGGGTTTCGGGTCTCATCATCACATAACCACATTGGCTGTCATTTGCTGTATTGGATAAATGTATTTTAAGTGTTTTTTGCGCAAAAACTTTTTTTTCGACTTTGCCATAAAATATATTCTTAACCCCCAAAAACTGTGCAGAATACACATTAGCTGGTTGTTGATAAAGCTCTTGAGGAGATCCGATTTGTACAATCCTCCCATCTTTCATAATCGCCATGCGATCAAACAAAGCAAAGGCCTCTTCTCGATCATGGGTTACAAAAACAATGGTAATTCTATATTTTTTGTGTATATCAGAAACCAATATCCGCATCTCTTCTCTCAGTGTAGGATCAAGGGCACTAAAGGGTTCGTCCATCAACAAAATTTTGGGTGTACATACAATGGCTCTTGCAATGGCTACTCTTTGCTGTTGTCCTCCACTTAATTCAGAGGGGTATCGGCTTTCAAAACCCTTTAGTCCTACAACCTCAAGGATTTCTTTTACCTTTTTTTTGCGTAATTGTTTATCCATTTTTTGTATTTTTAATCCAAAGGCAACATTTTGTTCGATGGTCATATGAGGGAACAACAATGCTTCTTGAAAAACCATACCCAATCCTCTTTTTTCCGCTGATATTTTGGTAATATCACAGTCTCCTATAGAAACACGTCCTTCATCTACAGCGTATAAGCCAGCAATGATTTTCAGAAGCGTTGTCTTGCCACAGCCTGAAGCACCAATGAGGCCAAAAAATTCACCTTCATGGATTTTTAATTCATCTATACAAAGCAAAAAATTATTTTCCTTTTGCATACTTGTGGTATATGCTTTTTTGATCTCCCTTAGAAATAACGCATCCATGTTTCACAAAACCTTTCTTTTTAATGTATTTTTTTGTCTTCATAGTATCGTTTTAAAAATAAATCCATAACAAATAACGTAATCACTGCCATCATAGCAAATATAAGGGCATAGGCCGCACCAATACCTGTATCTCCACCATTGATAAAAGGGAACATCCGAACAGGAAGGGTGGCTACTTTTCCTCCACCAATCAAAACGGTTATAATATATTGGCTAAAGGAAATCAAAACGGTTAAGCTTCCGCCCGTTATCATTCCAGGAAGTAGAAATGGAAAAATCACATGGATAAATCGAGTAAATTTTGAAGCCCCCAACATTTTTGCCTGTTCCTCCCACTGGAATCCTAAATTCCCAAAACTAATTGTCACACTACGAATCATATAGGGTAAAGTAGGAATAATATGGGCTATTACTACACCTGTAATGGACTCTGTTAAGTTTAGTCGTATAAACATCTTATACATACCCATCATGATAATAATAGGTGGCACAATAATAGGCATAAACAATATGGCTTCTATTATCTTTTTACCTTTAAAATCATATCTCCCCAGTGCGTCTGCAGCAGGTACAGCCAATAATAGGTTCATGATCATTGTCAACAATGCAATCTGAAGGCTCAATTTTATTGCTGTTAGAGTACCAGATGTACTTAACAAAATATATTTCCATGCCCTTAAACCAAAAGCATGAGGATAGATTTCAGGCCATCTCCATCCTTCTGAAAAACTTAGCAATATCAGTAAAATTAAAGGGAGTACACCTATAAAAATAATTGCCATTAACAAGACAAAAAGTATCAGCCCTACTGCTTTCTTACCCATTCCATTTTCCTCTCTCTTTTTCTCTCTTACTGTCTAAAATATAGCATATTCCTCCAAGTACAGCAATACAAAGAATAATCAATACATTGACCGCCATAGCCATAGGTCTGTCTATTAAGTCCCCATTCATATAGATCTGATACGCATATACGGAAAGTACCTTAGGGTAGGTCACCCCTAGTAAAAAAGGAATTTCAAAGGCTAAAAACGTATAGGAAAAGACGATAAAACTTGTCATCTTCCAAACGGGTGCTAACAAAGGAAAAACAACCTCAACAAAAAATTTCAATCGATTGGCTCCGAAAACATAGCCCAATTCAATCCATGAAAATTTTACCTTCATCAAAGCAGGATACAGCATCAACACCATAAATGGTGCAGTTTTCCATACATAGGCAATAATAATGCCCCATCCAAAGGAGTCATGTACCAAAATAGGAAAATCCTCCATTTTCTTAATCAGCCCTAGATGAAAAAAAATTCTAGAAATCCAGCCACTTTGTACACACATTAAAAATATAAGGTAGGCTGCAATCAAATAAGGAAACAACATAGGTATTTGAAAAAATCTTTGCCATAATAGAGCCTTGCTTCCTTTTTTCTCACTTTGCATCCAAAACAAACAAAATACAACCAGCATCCCAATGGCAGCAGAAATCCCTGTAGCTATCAAAGCAATACGTAGTGTAAGAAGGAAAGCGTCCCAAAACTCAGAGGTATTTAATAACTTTTTATAAGCATACAATGAAAAGCGACTTACACCCATAAAAGATGTAAGTCCTATGCTCTGCAGAAACCCTTCGAAGAACCCCCCAGCAAACAATCCTACAATTGTAACGAGCGCTGGAAAAATAAGAATATACGGTTTATTCTTTTGCCACATGCTCCATCCAACCTTTTTCAATTTGATTTACATATACCCCAGAAATTTCAGGAATTCTGTGTCGTTCTAACACTTGAGGAGATAAGGTCGCTTCTCCTCGATCGATATTGTTTAAAGCCTTCTGGTCTTCAGCTGAAAGTTTATCCGCAGATAATGCCATTCCATCCCCCCAATGAGCGGGATCAAATTTCGTCATTTGTGCGGCTGGCGACAGCATAAAGTTAATGGCCACCATGGCTCCCGCTTTATGTGTGGCATTAAAAGGGATACTTAAGTAATGGGTATTTGCCAACGTGCCTCGATCTAACACAAAAGTTTTTGTTGTGGGAGAAAATTGTCCTGTTTTCACTTTCCGAGCAGCATGTACTGGATTATAGGACATTGTCATCCACACTTCTCCATTTTCATACAGCTGATCGAGTTTAGCACTGCTTTCAGGATAGGTTTTTCCTTCTCTCCATAGATATGGTTTTATTTCATTCAAGTATTCCCATAGAGATTCAGCTTGTATTTGAAACTTATCTTTATTCAAAGGTGCAAGATATTGCTCATATCCTCCTGTAGTTTCAAATAGGGCATGACGGATAAAGGCGCTTCCCGTAAAATCCGGGGGCGCTGGATAGGTAAATTTTCCGGGATTCTCCTTTACAAATTCTTTTAATGCTTCCATAGACTTGGGTGGGGTTTTTATTTTTTCTGTATCATAGATAAAAACAAACTGTGATTTTCCCCAAGGAATTTCCAATCCTTCCGTCGCCTCTCCGAAATCATACTGGATCTCTTTTGCATCTTTATTTACATAGTCATTATAATTTGGCAACTTTTCTGCAAAAGCTCTCCATAACAGATTATTTTCTTTTGCCAGTTTGAAGTTCTCTCCATTGATCCAAAAAATATCCATGCTGCCCTCAGATTTATTTACTTCTTTTTCTGTTAAAAGCTTATTGATCATATCCTTTGCATCATTGATAGGAACACGATTTAATGTAATATCAAATGTTTCTTTCAGTCGAGGTGCAATCCATTCATCCATGTAGCGATTGACTGCATCATCGCCCCCCCACATATACATATTCACCGTCTGCCCTTTGCTTTCAGCAACAATATCCTTCCATTGTACATCCAGTAGATCCGCCGATTCTTCTTCAGTCTCGCTCTTTCCACAACCTGTTATAATACTCAAAGAAAAAATAAATATCAGTACTGTCACAATCCATTTTTTCATAAGTTCTCTCCTTTTTAAATCCTTTGTTTTGTGTATCTCTCCACTTTCATACATCTATCTATATGCCTGCTTTATCTAAATCACCTTGAATTCTTTTTAACGATACTTTTTGTTTTAAAAACATGGAACCTACAAACAACAATATCAATAAAGCAACAGATAGATAAAAGGAATTCGTTCCTATTTGTGTAGATTTATCTCCTAAATTTACATATACCAAAATTCCGGGAATCGTCCCCAAAATTGTCGCCAGCACAAAATCCTTATATTTAATTTTTGAAATGCCTGCACTATAGCTGATCACATCAAAAGGAAGTAGTGGTATGAGTCTTAACAATAATACAATGAAAAACCCGTTTTTTTGTAACACGTCCTCAAAGCGGGTTATATCATGCTTGATAAATCGTTTTACACAATTTTGTCCTAAAATCCTGGCAATATAAAAAGATAACGTAGCGCCACAAAGTGCACCAATCATCGTATAAACAAACCCTTCATAAAGTCCAAATACCATACCTCCTGCAACTGCCAAAATAGCGTCTGGAAATAAGGTCAAGGGTACAAATGTAAAAAGAATAATAAAAATAATCGGTGCCCAAACACCAAAGGAATGTAAATAGGTTTTGATATCTTCTGGTTTACATCCTTTAAAAATATTTAGTTTATGAACCACATAAATCAATAGTATAAACACCAATAGCAGTCCTATATACTTAACCCTTTGACGTGCCTTATGAGAGATCACAGTCCTCTCACCTCCTATTTTTCAAGAAATTTTCTCTTCTCAATCATTCTTTTTCCCTTGTATCGATTCATCCACTTTTGCAGTGTGTTTTTAGACTTTTGATCAAAATGAAGGTTTTTGTATATTTCTTTATCGAATAGTAGATCGAGGATATGAATAGACTTCTTTCCTCCTCTTTTCATAGACGTTACGCATTCTTCACAATAGGTTAAAATATATTCACAATTTGTTTGCTGAGCTCTTTTTTTCATTTGCGCTGTTGCTAATGAAGGATTGGTTACTCCAATCATGGCGCCAGAACCACAGCATAATGTTTGATCTTTTGCAAAAGGAAATTCTTCTATCTTCATACCTAACGCATCCACAATCCTTCTTACGCTTTCATGTATCTTGTTTTCATTTCTTGTAGGACACGGATCATGAAGTGCAAAGGGAATTTCAATAGTCCTTCCTATGTTCTTCACTTCTTCAGGCACACCTAGCCTTCCAATGACTTCCCAAAGAGATGTAACCTTTATATCTGAACTATTTCTTCCAATGGTTTGAAAACAATTCTGACAGGCTACAATGACTTCCTCCACCTGCATTTCGTCGAAATCTTGCTGCAGTCCACCATAGTATTTTATAAATTTATTTTCCTCTCCCATGGTATAAGTTGGATTTCCACAGCATTTTAGTAATATCCCTATGCTTCCTAATCGTTCTTTAAGGTATGCATAGGTTTTCATCACAATTTGGGGATTATATGCCATCAAACTGCATCCAGGAAAGAATATCATGCTCTTATCTCCATGGGTATCACTTCGTGCCTTTCCTGTAAATCTCTTAGAAAAACTATGGGCTTGATGAAATTTCACAGCTCCTGCCTTTAGCGATTTGGGTACGCCCTGATTCCTACTCACAACATGTTTTCTTAAAGCCAAAAAATCCTCCTTCAAATCTACAGCCTTTGGACACACCTGTGTACAATAACCACACAAAGCACAGGAATAAGGAATTTTGGGATCGATTTTGTTTTCTTTGACTATATTGCTTAATAATTCTTTGGGCGCATCACAAAATGCCTCCAGCATAGGACAGTTCTTCATACATAATTTACATCCTACACATTTTTGTGCTTCCTTGGTAAGCTTCTGAGCAAGCTCCTTTGATAATATAGAAGGTTTCATATTGATTCATCCTTTTAAAATCGTATTTCTTTCCTTATCTCTTATAGATACATAGATCAAGAACGCCCTTGGCACTTGGCATACCTGACGCTGGTTTCAGATAGTATCATCGAATATGCTATAAGCATCTGCCCTATACCTATAAGAAATAAGGAAAAAGGATTGCTTCAGCTTATATTGAAACAATCCCTCTTCTATTTACTTTTCCATAGGCATAGATGGTTCTGCCGACCATTCATAAATGGATCCTTCATAGTTTCGAACGTTCTCAAAGCCAACGGCTCTGAGGATCGTGGAAAAATATCCCGATCGAATACCCATCGTTCAGTAAACTACAAAATCATCTTCTGGCTTAATACCATATTGATCCATAATGGCAATAATCTCTTCCGGAGATTTCGGAGTAGCATCTTCATTAAGCAGGTCTTTCCATTCTAACCAAACTGCTCCCTTGATATGTCCTCCCCTAGCTTCTCCTGCAGCTGTACTACCATTAAATTCTTTTTTGGTTCTTACGTCCATGATCGTTGTCTTGTCTAAGTTTTCATGTACATATTCTAATGTTGCATAGTAACTTGGATCTGCATCCTTTAATACCAATCCCGTAATTGGGGTAGGTTGTACCGGTTCTTTAGATAGATCATATCCTAGGTTTTTCCAATGTTCTAATCCCCCGTACAGCAGCTTTACATTATCAAGACCAAACATTCTAAGCTGCCAAACATTTCTACCATCTGGTCCCGGTCCCTTAAGAACGTCTGAATAAATAACCACTTCTTTATCATTATTCACACCTAAAGACTCCAGTTTTTCCTTGAGGTTCTCTTTGTCTAAAGAAGTTCCCCAACCTCTATCGCCTGGCTTCCCTACCGTATCAGATAAAGAATGAAAACCTATACTAATAGCTCCTGGTATATGCCCTTTATTATATAAATCCGGCTTGTTCGCATCTAGAAGTACTAAATTTTCATCCCCTAATTTCTCATTCAATTCCTGAGGTGTAATGAACAAATCTCCATTTTTATAAACAGACAAATCTATTTCTTCTTGTACAGGGGCTTTCTTCGTAGTGCATCCAGCCAATGCAAGAATTAACATAAGACATAGTGTAATGATCCCTAAGATCTTTTTACTTCTCACTCTGTATGTCACCCCCTTTCACTATCCTGTTATGCTTTTTCCCCCATATCTTTTTTAATAAAAACGCAAAAACACTTACAGCAAACAGTATCAATAGTCCAAACACAAATTTTTGCGCGCCTCCCACTAGCATATCTCCTACATAGGAGTAAATAATGGTTGCAGGCAGCTGTCCTAAGCCCGTAGCCCAAAAGAAAGACCAAAAACTCATGGATGTCAATCCTGCAGCATAGCTCACAATATCAAAGGATATAAAAGGTAGTAAACGAGCGATTAATATAGCATATTTTCCGTATTCATCAAAAAATTGGTCGATATTCTCTAATGCATATTTCGTCGTAAATTTTTCCACTACCTCTCGCCCATAAAACTTTGCAATATAAAAGCATAGTACCGCTCCTGCCATAGCACTAGACCATGACAAAATAGCACCTTTCACCCACCCAAACAAACTGGCATTGGCAAAGGTAATCAAAAAAGCAGGCAGCGGTGCAGCCACAGATTGAAAAATCATCAATAAGAAAGAAATAATCGGTGCCCATATACCAAAAGACAAAATATATCCTCTGACTAAATTTACATCCACTTGACCAAATATCAAAAATAATTGCTGGATTGTATCTTGTACAGGTTTGACAAAAAGATAGATACCTATCAAAGCCACCAATGTTCCAATTTTTATCCAGGTTGAATTTTTTAATTTTTTCATGGTATAATTCACAGCCTTTCAATAAGTGCTTTTAAGATACTACTTGTAAAATCCTTCTTCATCCTCATACAAGCACATGCTTTCTTGATGCATTTCACTGGTATCGCAGTATACTCTAAACTATATCTTATCTTAAATAAATTTTAGTGTATAATAAAAAATTTCAATGATCTTATTATTGATCATTGAAAAAACAAATAGTCTTTCATGGAAATAAAAAATTCTTCCCTGTATCTAATGGGAAGAATTTTTATTTATTTCTCTAAAAGTTCCTCATAAGGCCAACCAGCTTGACCGTCTTGCAAAATATACAACCGTTCTTCTTCTATTCCTTGTTCTAGCAGATGATTATAGGTTTTTTCTGCTCCTCCACCACCACGCGGGCATACAATAACGATAGGATCATCGTTCTCTTTTAATTGCGGTAATATGGCATCAAGCTTTGCTTTGTCTTCCTCTGTTTTTACTGGATATGCATACGTAGCTATAACACCTTTGATATGGTGTTGATCAAATTCTTCTTTCACTTGTATATCCACAATAAACATAGAATCTTCTTCCTCAATACCTTGTTTCAATTGTTCTGCTGTATAGTATTGGTATTGCTTTTCTTCTGATGCTTCCTTTGATGTTTCTTTTGCACATCCTGTCATTATGGACAATACAAGAATTAAAATCAATGCAATAACACTTACTGATTTTCTCATTGTTTTCCCTCCCCATTTTGTATCATTTTTTTCACGTCATTACTTCACATTATAGCTTAAACAAAATACTAGGTACAATCAAAATTTTCTATTACATAGGCATATCTCATTTAAAAAATGAATCAAACTTGGTTTGGAAAATGACTGGTTAACGATTATTGAATGCACACTCAAGAGATGCTCTTATACGATCCGTAAGTTTGTTTCTCTCTACTCATATCTCAATGCTTCAATTGGATCGAGTTTAGAAGCTTTGTTTGCAGGATAGATTCCGAAAAATATGCCCACCCCTGCAGAAAATATCCATGCAATGGCAATAGTACCAACCGATACACTGGGAGGTATTTTGATAAACTTGGCAATGATAAATGAAATACCTATGCCTAGTACAGTTCCAATCACACCGCCAATCCCTGACACAATAATGGATTCTACTAAAAATTGCAACAGTATATCTCTTCTCCTTGCACCAATGGCCTTTCGAATACCGATTTCTCTTGTTCTTTCCGTCACAGAAACAAGCATGATATTCATAACACCAATACCGCCAACCAATAAAGAAATAGCTGCAATGGCACTCACAACTCCCGTTACCACGCCTGTAATTTTGTTCATCGATTCCATTTCTCCCTCGGCAGTATAGCTTCTATACTTGTTTTCTCCAACATTCTCATGTCTTCTTTCCAAAAGTTGGATCATTTTCTCTACTGTAAGTGTAGCATCTACACCTTTTTTTACATTTAATTCCAATCCTCCCCACACAATTTCTCCCCAACCCAATAGTTTTTCGAGTGTAGATACGGGTACATATATTTTTGCCCGTATTTCTCCCCCTCCCATATCACTGAGGGTTGTCTTCGGTTTCTCATACAACCCAGCAATAACGAAGGATACATTGGTGTTACGCATACTAATTAGGATATTCTCTCCTAATACATTTGTTCTTCCAAATATGTCCATAGCTGTTTTTTTATCAATTACTGCCACAGATCTTTTTGCTTTTACATCGCTATCCGTCAGATATCTTCCTTCGATTATATTAATTTTATCAATTTTTCTATAGTTTTCATCTCCTCCAACTAGAACGACATCAATCGCATCTCTCTTTGTTTTAATTTTACCATTATCTGATATATCAGAGATGATTGCTTCCAACTCATCTGAAAAAGTATTTTTTAAGGCTTCAATATCACTTTTGGTTAAATAATCTTTTCTCGTTGGATTTTCGCGCCAATTTGTATATATATATCCACGTCCAGCTCCAAACTGTTCAAACTCCTCATCTATAGCACTTTGACTTCCCTGTCCTAATGTTACCACTGCAATCACAGAGGATATCCCAATAATAATCCCAAGCATTGTCAGCAAGGATCTCATCTTATTAACCCAAATGGCATTGATGGCCACTTGGATACTTTCCATCAAGTTCATATCAACACCTCTATTCCTTTTCATCATTCCCATCAAGAATAATTTGGTTCTCTACTATTTCATCCTCCATGAGTTCTCCATCTCTAAAGATAATGACTCTTTTTGTATGCTGTGCAATTTCCGGTTCATGGGTTACCATCACAAGCGTTACACCCTCTTCATTCAGTCTTTGAAATATGGCCATAATTTCATTTCCCGACTTTGTATCTAAATTTCCTGTAGGCTCATCTGCAAGAATAATGGCAGGATTATTGACAAGCGCCCTTGCAATAGCGACCCGTTGTTTTTGCCCTCCAGAAAGCTCGTTTGGTTTATGATGAATTCGATCTCCCAATCCTACTCTTTCTAAGGCTTCTACAGCTCGACTCCTTCTTTCTTTCGGCGATAATCCTGCATAAATCATAGGTAGTTCCACATTTTTTAGCGCTGTAATACGAGGAAGAAGGTTAAAGGACTGAAAAACAAAACCAATCTTTTTATTTCTAATGATCGCCAGCTGTACATCGTTTAGTTCTTGTATTTTTGCTCCATCCAATTCATATTGTCCACCAGTGGGTTTATCTAGACATCCTAAAATATTCATCAATGTAGATTTTCCTGAACCCGATGGTCCCATGATCGATACAAATTCTTTTGGTTTTATTTCGATACTAATTTCTTTTAATGCTTCTACCGCAATACTCCCTGTTTTATAGACCTTATTGAGCTTTTCAATCTTAATCATACTACATCACCTTATTCTCATGAACTTCATCACCGTCTTTGACGTTTTCGGTAGGATTCACGATTACGCGATCCTTCTCTTTTAATCCTTTTCCTATTACTTCCACAGTTAAATCGCTCTCTATCCCTGTGGTAATCTTATGTTCTTTTGCTTTTCCATTTTCAACAATAAAAACAACCTTTTCACCATTTTTCTTTGTAAAGATCGTTTCATAAGGTAGTACCAAAACATCTTTCTTGCTCTCTGTCAATATATCTAGCTTTGCTGAAAGGCCTGGCTTTAAGCTTTTGTCTATATCCTGTATTTCAACCTTTACTTCAATAACATTTTCCTTTCCTTGACCTGTTTCAACCGTCTTAGCAATTTCTCCAATGTATTTTATTTTTCCGTGATAGGTCTTGCCTTCGAAGGCATCCCCCGTGATTTCTACAGCATCGCCCATTTTTATTTTGCTTGCATCATATTCATTGATGTTTGTAACAATTTCTAAATGATCTACATCCTGTATAAACATTAAAGTAACATGGGATTCTACGATCCCACTTTCTGCAATCTTCATATCTACAATTGTTCCTGTGATAGGACTTTTGATCGTATGTTTTTCTAAATTATCCTTTAGCTTTTCTACTTCTAATTCTGCAAGCTGTACCTGTTTTGCCTGTTTGGCAACTTGACCCGCATTTTCTTCATCTCCCAATTTCTTCTTGGCAGAAAGGGAATCATTCTGCATTTCATCTAAGGTACTTTTAGATTGATCTAATTCATTTTTGCTAATTACATGCTCTTCGTAAAGCTGTTTATTTCTTTCATATGTATCCTTAGCATCCTTATACTTGATTTCTGCATTATTTAACGCAATTTCTAAATCTGTTTTCAATTGGTTCATTGTATTTTGTTCTATTGCCAACCTTGTTTCTGCTTCTTTAATTTTATAACGAATATTGGTTTCTTCCAGCTTCATAAGTACTTGATCTTTTTCAACCCTATCTCCTTTTTGGACAAAAACCTTTTCGATTTTTTCTTCTACATCAGAAACAATTTCTCTTTTGTCCATAGACTCAATTTGTCCTGTTGTTTGTATACGAGATTCAATATCCTGCTTTTGTATTGCTACTGTTTGAACCTGCATGCCTACATTCTTTTGGTTTTTGCTTGCCTTTACAGCCCCCGCCCCTGCAAGCGCAATGGCGACAATAATGCCTCCTATGATCAATGTCTTCTTTTTTGACCCCTTCAACATTTTGAAACCTCCCTTATACGTCTCGGACATATGAATAAATATCCTAGAATATTTTACCATATTATTTACCCATTTTCATGTTTTTACTTCTATGCTTCGCAAAATAAAAAATGTACTATCTGTATTATACTAATTAGTACACTTTAAGCATCATTATCTTATCATTCAGGTATCCCTTTGTCAATAGCACCTTATACCTCTTATAACGCTTCATAGGGCTTCTTTTGTTGGGGTAGAAAAACCGTAAATATGGTTCCAACTCCTTCATAGCTTTCTACCGTGATTTCACCCTTATTTTTGGCTAAAATTTTCTTAATAATATGCAAGCCATAGCCGTGGTCATCTCCCTGTTTGGTAGAATATCCGGGTTCAAAAATCCGGTCATATTCGCTGGGAGACAAAACAGGAAAAGAGTTGCCAATGGCAATGCAATAGGTATCCTCGTACTCTTGTATATCAATGGTAAGAATTTTTTCCTTTGCATCACAAGCTTCCAATTCATAGATGGCATTGTCCAATAGGTTAAAGATGATTTTGCATAGATCCATGGGTGACATTTTTAGATTGTCTAGAGCCGTTTCAATCTCCATCTCTACAGTAATTCCCTTACTTTCAGCAATGGCACATTTCCTGCACAGTGTGGCCCCTATTTCAATATGCTTAATTTTAGAAACAGAAAAAGCACTGTCCACCTGCTGGGACAGAGTAAAAATATACTCTAAAGCTTTATCATACTTGCCTACCTGCATCATTGCCGACAATAAATTGAGGTGATTGTTAAAATCATGCTTCTGTCCCTGTAAGGCATCAATCACTTCCTTGGAATGGTTTAATTTCATCAAGGCTTCTTTTTCTGTCTGGATCACCTTTAAAATATAATAAATACAAAGGATAGACGATAAACCCAATAGATTCACAATGATAATTAGTGGGTAAGAGTATTTATAAGACAAACCTATAGCATATAATTTATTCATATATGTTACATTTACCACCGACATGGTAAGGACGCTTTGCATTAATACAAGACCCACCAGTATGTACGCTTTTCCCCTTATGTTCATTCTTATTGCTCCTCTTGATTGATCTGAAAAATGTCAAAATTAATAAACGAAACTTTAAAAACATAGGTGATCATAAAAACAACAATCAATATACTATTGGATACCAATCCAGCTAACAACAAATAGCCACGCTTTTCAGCTATAAAAACAGGATTAATTTCTAAATAGTTCAATGTGGGCAGTAACAAAATGCCGTCAGCCATGGTTAAGAGGGTTAAACTAATCAAGGAGGCAATGAAACTATTAAAAAAAGTTTGCTTTCCTAAAAACATTAATAATAGCATAAAGCACAGGATTAAGATAAAGCTGTGGGTCCCAAAAGAGATTTGATTTAGAATATAAAATCTTCTAACACCATAGACAATCATTCCATAAATACTGGCAATCCATACCATGGTCCGAATTTTCAATCGTATCCCCAGTACGCCTAAACCTGCCCCACTCATAAAGAATCCTTCAATAAAATGCATTACCAAGTTTTCAATCATCAACACAAGCTGCACCACCTTTGAATAAAGAGTAAAATCCTCTGTGGAATTTTTAAGGATTCCTTGATAAATTCTACTAAATAAATTTTTTGCAAAATTTTTTAGGCATTTAGTCCCATCTATATTTTCCAATATGTCATATTTCGTCAAAACCTCCAAAAAACCTTTTTTTATCAAAAAGTTTGTAGAGATTGTTGTAAAATAAGGCAGACTATCCCTAGGCTTTCTGAAAATCATATTTCTTGAGTAAAAAAGCTATGAAAAGAGTCAATGCTTGAACTCTTTTCATAGCTTTTTTTATTCCTTATCTAAGTTCTTCTGGCAATTCTGGCTGGTACGATGTAACTGTTGTTGCCGATGCTACATTGGCAAATGCCAAAAATGTTAGAACAGCCACACTAATTTGTAGTAATCTTCTTAACATGCTTTCGCCCCCTTTCTATCCAATATCCTGCTTAATAATTTATCTAAAGCATGACAGAACTGATAGCCCCCCTTTGTTAGTGAAAAGCTCTGCCATAAAATACCAATAGAAGAAGCATACACCAGTGGGTGAACTTGTCCTGTGGTTTGATAAATCACTCTAAAAACGATAAACGCCCATATGCAGACCACTGCCACCGACCTTTTTTTCAGCTTGTCCTGCTGCTGCTTTGTAGAGATAGGCTTTCCTGGCGTATCTGCAGGGGCATATCTGCCAATACACCATAGGGCATAGAAAAAGATACCTCCTAGCATTATCAAGCCCACGGTTGTGGAAAAGGCTATCTTTTCTGTCAATAACCCTAGGGCATTCATAATGATTGCCCCATACACAATACAATTCAACGCATTCGAACAATGGGCCCCGCCAGAAAAAACCCTTAATACAGAAACCATCGTCATCACCACCAATACAGGATAAAAAATATCGAGGGGCCAAGCCATAACAAGAGCCAATGCATAACCTGCAACCGAACCAATCAAGAGCTTTAAGGAATATCTTAAGATCGCCTCTTGCCTTTGGTCAATATCTAAATGCTTTTTATAGACTGCCATTATTTTGTCGATAAGCTTTGCCATAAAATTACTCCTTTATTTAGTGGGTTTTTAAGACAACCCTTTATTGCTTTTATTATAGCTGATCCAATATAAAAATGTTGTAGAATTTTGTTGAATGTCCATAATAATCTGCTGTATTTAAAGAAAAAACACGTACTGTCAAATTTACAATAGCGCGTGTTTTCCCTTATTCTGTTTTAATGGCTTCTAGGGCACTTAGATTCATGGCTCTTCTAGCAGGGGAATATCCTGAAATAATTCCCACAACGGTTGCAAAAATAACTGCTGATACTGCTAGACCTAAGGTAATAACAGAAATACCCGTAGCACTTTGGGACGGTTCCATCATCCCTGCTCCAATTTTATTAAGGCCAAAGGAGACAAAATAACTGAGAATCAAGCCCAAAATACCACCGCAAAATCCAATCATTCCAGCTTCTAGCAAAAATAGCTTTTTTATGTCCACAAGATTTGCACCTAATACCTTCATAACACCAATTTCTCTGGTTCTTTCATAGATACTCATAATCATTGTATTGGTAATACCAATAGCGGCTACCAATAAACTTACCGCACCGATTCCCCCTAAAATCGCCTGTATCTTTCTGGAAGTTTCTTTCATAGATTTTAACATATCCGTTAAGCTGAAGGTCTGAAAGCCCATAACCTTGATTTGTTCCTGAACCTGTTCTACCTGCTGAATATCCTGTACCTTTACCTTAATGTTTTGATAAGGGTCTTCTTCTCTTGCTCGCCTTTTGCTTCCATCGTCTCTTCTAGATTTTTCATCTTCTTTCATAATTTTTTCTAGAGCAGTAATATTCATATAGGCATTGTAATCTTTCTCACTATTGCTTTCTTGCAAGATCCCCACGCCCTTTACATTATGCGGTTTTGGGGGTTTGTCATCTGGATCTCGCTCCCCAGTATTGGCTCTTCTTTCCCCATACTCCATATCCGAGGTCAAGATGAGCCTATTACTGATTAGATTTACATTTGGTTCTCCCATACGATCTCCACCATAAGATGGATTTCTAGATCTAGGATTATAGAAATCCCACGCTACGTTTTTACCAAATACTAAAGCATCCTTATCATTTGCAGAAAGTAGTCGACCCTTTTCAATTTTAAAATCAAAGGGTTCCATTACCTCAGGATCTATTCCTATCACAGAAACACCTGCTACCATCCTTCCTACAGCTATCTTCATATAGGTTCTTTTAATAGGCATCACTGCCTCTACCCCTGAAATTTTCTTGAATTTTGCCACAGCTGTATCATCTAGTTTCCCTTCTTCCTGATTTCTCGAACCCATATCGTCTCGATAGTATCTAGCAGAGTTTACTTCAATTACATTTAGACTTCCCATATTGGCTAAATTTTCTTTAAAGCTTCTATCCATTGCGATTCCTAAAGAGAGCATGACGACAATGGAGCTTGTTCCAATGATGACACCGAGAACCGTTAAAAAGGTTCTCGTTTTTCTGCGCCACAGGTTATAAAATCCCATTGAAAGTAAGTCTTTATTATTCATCTGTCGCCACTTCCTCTTTTTTCTTAAACCGTTTTTTATAAATAATAAATCCTACAACACCCACAATGACCATTCCCACAAAGATAAAAATGCCTTTTTTTGATGAAGCCTGCGGAGGCTGTTCCATCTTCATGCCTTCTTCTGGCATCATAGGCTCTTCTTGCTTTATTACATTCATTGCAAATTCTTTTTCTGTTACATAGTGGTTTCCAATATCATCATCATACTCAAAGATGATTTTGCCAGTAAGTGTTCCTTCTTTATTTGGGGTAATGGTTACATCATAATAATTATCTTTTCCTGCCTCTAAATTGCCAATATAAAGATTCCCATCCTGTATATCAAAGTCTCCTTCTGTCCGAATCATCATATTTCTTATCATGGCACGACCAATATTATAAAAATCCAGTGTAATTCCTACAGGATTGCCTATAAAATTTTCTGTAGGAATCTCTACTTCTGTGGTCATAAGCTTTATTTCTTGGATAACGGGGATTCCCATCATTTCACTGGCTGTATATTTTTCCCCTTTGTTATCTTCATACTCGATTTCTGCCACAATATTGTGGGTTTGATAATTGGCGTCCACCTTTGGTTTTAATTGAATACTCTTTTGTACTTTTCCATTAGGCTGGATCGATCCAATAAAAAAGGAATTACTACTGTCTACAGGGGAAAACACATCTCCCTCTGACTTCAAGCTGACCTTCACATTTTGAACAGCTTTTTTAGAATTGGTATTGAAAAAAGAGATGGTTAAAGAAAAAGGCGCTCCAGCTTTTACATATTCTCCATCATAGCTATAATCGTTAACAATCACCTTAGGACTGGTATTTTGACCAGTGCCTTCCTTTACAAATACCCCAACGTATTGATTCGCCGTTTGAACCGTCTTCGATCCTCCACCCTTTACGTCATATTCTACATTCAATTTAATGGGATAATTTTTCGATTCGATTCCTTCCTTCGCAAAAAACTTGAAGGCTAAAGGTATGCTCTTTCCTGCAGCAAGCGTACCTATATTTTTCATGGACAAGGTTTTAGGAAGTATTTCACTGCCTGCATCCACGCTTATCTTTACATTTCTTGCTTCCTCCTGCCCTGTATTTTTTAGGTCAAAGGAAATATCAAAGTCTTCGTTAGGGCTTACCCCTTCTTTGGGATATACTACATGTTCAAAGACAAAATCTGTCTCTTGACTTCCTAAGCCTTCGACCGGCAAATATATCTTGGTTTCCTGCTGGTATGCTTTGTCATACTGATCCTTATATTTTATAGTTAAGTCAAGGGAATAAGTCCCACTTTCAAGATCTTCATCCACATAAACGTTAAAAGGTACCTGATAATAATGCTTTCCTTCCAAGCTCCTAACATTTTGAATATCCTGTGTCCCATCCAAAGTGATCCCAT
This sequence comes from Clostridiaceae bacterium 35-E11, assembly GCA_038396625.1. Taxonomy (GTDB): domain Bacteria; phylum Bacillota; class Clostridia; order Peptostreptococcales; family Thermotaleaceae. The sequence goes on along the minus strand of CP121688.1, from coordinate 216,256 downwards.
CACTGGTAAATCCACTCAATTGAAATGCTATATCCTTTACCATTAGGTCACTATCATTTTTGATATCCAATTTAATGGTGCTGCTTTTGCCACTAGGAAGCTTATCTCCTGGAAGTATCACTTTGTTGACTTTTAAAGACGGCTGCTTATGGTCATTCACAATCTTCAGATATACGGTTTCCGTCTGACTCCCACCCCCACCGTTTGGCGTAGTATATTCTATATTCACCGGAATAGCATAGATCTTCGCCTCTGCATTTAAAGATACCTTAGGATAAAACACCGCATCTTCTTTGCTATTTGTCCCTATAGAGGAGATTTTTCTTTGCATGACGATACGGTCCATCTCAAAGGGAAAATCCTTTAAATCTCCAATAGCTGGTGTAACCAATACATCTTTTGCCGCCTCGCCCCCACTGTTTTCTATGGGGATCACCCATCGTACTTCTTCCCCTGCTTTAAATTCGGGCATAGCAATATGACGGCTAATAGATAATTTTACTGGTCCTCCAGCTTCAAGAGCAAGAGCTGGAGGATACATCAAAGACATGATCATACATAGAATGAATAAATAAGTCCATTTACGCTTCATTGATATTCTCCTTTATATCTAAATTTTTTTCTTCAATTTTTTCAATATTCCCGTCTAAGATATAAACAATTTTATCTGCATATTCTGCAATACTTTTATCATGGGTTACAATGATTAAGGTTTGCTGATACTTACGAGCCATTTCCAGCATTAGTTCCATAATTTCATGGGTTGTTTTCGAGTCCAAGTTTCCCGTAGGTTCATCAGCAAAAACGATAGGTGGTTTGCTTACAAAGGCTCGGGCAATCCCCACTCGCTGTTGCTGTCCACCACTCATTTGAGAAGGTTTATGCGTAATATACTTTTTTAGTCCTACGGCTGCTAATATTTCCTCTGCAATCTTTTCTCGTTCTGCCTTTTTTATCCCTCGAAATGTCAAGGGTAAACTCACATTTTCCAAAGCTGTAAGGGCAGGTAAAAGATTATAGGATTGAAAGATAAATCCAATATATTCCTGCCTAAACAGTGCAAGTTTCTTTTCATTCATTTTTTCAATCCTTTTTCCACTAATTTCGATACTTCCTTTTGTAGGCTTTTCAAGACCAGCCATCATATTTAACAAGGTAGACTTTCCTGATCCTGAAGTACCAAGAAAGCAACATACTTCCCCCTCTTTAATCTCCAAGGATACATCATCTAAAGCCACAACTTTTTGGTCTCCTACTTTATATACCTTTCTAACATTTTTGATTTCAATTGCATTTTTGATAGCGATCCCTCCATTGCTATATGCAGCTATGTTTTCATAAAAATATACAACATCATTAGGACATTTTCTAATACTCACCATAACCTCTAGATGTATTAGTAGTTAACGATCTTTGCAATTTCTTCAGTTTTTGCAAATCCAGCATCTATATTGCAAACAACCTACTAGATATAACAGAAAAAATTGAATTTTATGTTTTATTGCATCATGGATCATTATATAATAATGATGCTAATAATTGGTTACAAAAACATTACAATCACTATAATACGAAAAAACAACTCCACCGGTTTCAGTGAAGTTATGCTATAGACATAATTTTTTTCTATTCTATCATTCATTCAATATATTCATAAAGAATAACATTTCTTGGTCGGAAAAGCCACATTTTCGATATACATGATTAGCCACATCGTTATCTTTCTCCGCTAACAGCTGTACGCGTTTCATTCCATGGTTTTTAGCATACTCTATAATAGCTTTTACAACTTTTTTGCCAAGCCCCTTATGCCGATGGGCCTCATGAATAAACAAATCATCAATCGTTAAAGTTCTCCCCATCATCCATACACTATATATAGACCAAGTATTCGCATATCCCACGATCTGTCCTTCGTATTCAATCATAAATATCTTAATTTTCTCAGGTAGAGATACAGCTTCACGAAAAACCTTCCCTAAATCTTCTTCTGTAGGAAATTTGATACTCTCCCAATAGGCATGATCTTGTCGTACCTCCTGCATGAAAGCTAAGTTCATCCTTACATAAGCTTCTTCATCCTGAGGTTCGCAGAGTCGAACCTTTAAGTTATCCTTCATTGCCATTCCCCTCCATTCTATGACTTATAAAAATTTCATTCCCTTACGCTTATAAAGAATATATTCCATATAATATATGATTTTCCTTTATTTTTGATTGCAAAAAGAGTTTCAGATCTTCCTCTGAAACTCTTTTATAAACTAATTATTTACTTGTAAAGCTTTTGGATTCTTTATCGCATTTTTTCTCATCTTCGGAATTCCGAAGGCAATCGCAAGACATGCACAAATACCCATCAAATATGGATAGTAAAGGTATCTCATGATTTCAAAGGATGATATTTTTACCGCTCCTGATACACCTGCCGCCACAAGAAGCTGAGCTCCATAAGGAATCATTCCTTGACAAAAACATGAGAATGTATCCAGTAAGCTCGCAGACCTTCGAGGATCGATATCATATTGATCTGCTATATCTTTAGCAATAGGGCCTGCCATAACAATAGCAATGGTATTATTCGCCGTACAAATATCTACAAGACTCACTAAAAGCGCAATCCCCATTTCTCCACCTTTTCTACTTTCAATTCTACTTGTAATAAAATTCAGTAGAAAATCAATTCCACCATTATATTTGATAACTTCTACCATACCACCAATCAAAAGGGAGATTACAATTAGCTCTGACATTCCTAAAATTCCATTGCCTATTGCCTGTACAAATCCCCATATATCAAAGGAATGGGTTATCATACCTACGGTTCCTGCAAATAAAGTACCTCCTACCAAAACCAGCATCACATTAACACCCATTAAGGCTGCCACCAATACAGCTAAATAGGTAAATACCTTTAAGATACTATATTCATAATTGCCACTTAGCACCATTTGATTTCCTACATCAGTAACAGCAAAAATGATGGTTGTTACAATCGCTGCAGGTACAACAATAATAAAATTCATTTTAAATTTATCTCGCATTGTACAGCCTTGTGTTCGTGCCGCTGCAATGGTTGTATCTGAAATCATGGATAAGTTATCTCCAAACATCGCACCACTGACGACCGCTCCCAATGCCAATCCCACTGGAATTCCTGTTTTATCGGCAATTCCCAAGGCCATTGGTGCTAGTGCTGCAATCGTTCCTACAGATGTCCCTACGGATAAAGAAATAAAACATCCTATCACAAACACACCCGCAATCAATATATTTCCTGGTAAAATGCTCAGTCCTAGATTCACCGTGGAATCCACTGCTCCCATATCTCTTGCCACTTGAGCAAATCCACCTGCCAACACAAAAATAATACACATTAGAATAATATTGGTATTTCCTGCACCTTTACAAAATATCTCTACCTTCGTCTGAATGCTTGCTTCTCTATTCATCCCTACAGCTACAATGCTAGCAGCTAAGAAAGCTACACTCACAGGCATCTTATAAAAATCTCCTATCACGATAGATGTTACAAGGTACATCCCTAAAAAAACCAGCAGCGGAAGCAGTGCCCAACCATTCCCTTTTTTGTTGTGATTCAATTTCATCTACATTTCCTCCCATATCAAAGATTTAAATGATGCGATTATCGCAATACATGTCCTTCCCAAAGTTTCTCAGGCATTAAAAAAACTTCCTACAGAGAATGTAAGAAGCTCACTTCTATTCTCATCTACCAGGTAACAACCTGTTGGAATTGGCACCACAAAGCATCTATGCTTTAGGTTGCCGGGCTTCATAGGGCCAGTCCCTCCACCTCTCTTGATAAGAAACCATATAAAATTTTGCATGCATTTGTATTATATTAAAATCCACATAAAAAATCAATATAAAAATTTATTTGGAAATATTTTTGTTTTTGCCTATAGAATTCCATAAAAAACCTCCATTATACAGACTAATTTAAATCATTCTTTCTAGAAACAGCTATGTACTTTTCTGGAAATTTATGCTATTCTATTATAAAGAGTTAATTTTTTAACAAACATATTTGCCGTATCTATATACATTTTCTCAAAGAAAGGATGGATTGATATGCTTTTAAGATTAACATTTATGACCATCTGTGTATTAGTAATAAGATATTTCGCTACTTTAGACCGATTAGAAAAATCTCAAAAACATAAAAAAAGACATCATAGCTATTAACTAAAAGTTTTAGGCAATCGTTTTCACGATTCTTTATCCTCCTAAATTATGTGTATTTTTTTCATATAACAAGATGATAAAGGATCCTTTTTTTATGTCCTCAAAAACGATATGATGGTAATATAAAAATAATCAAGGAAGAAGGTGTTTTTATGGTTGCAGGCAGAACCATAGCTCAATGGATTGACGCATTTCCCTTAATGAAGGAAATCATTAAAACACAAGTGGTTTTTTGGACAAATCCTAGGTATCAGTTATTTGAAGAAGCTATGCAAAACATATCCTTATCCGAAATCCATATAAAAGAAGCTGAAGAAAGACTACAGCGATTTGCACCCTATATTAAGAAAGTTTTCCCCGAAACCCACAATACCAACGGAATCATCGAATCTTCCATTGTGCAGATCCCCACTATGCAAAAGTATACAGCACAACAATTTCAACAACAATTTCCTGGTCAATGGCTGCTCAAATGTGATAATCATTTACCTATTGCAGGATCTATCAAAGCGAGAGGTGGAATCTACGAGGTGCTTAAGCATGCAGAAGCATTGGCTTTAAAAAACCATATGTTGGCTACAACTGATGATTACAGCATCCTGGCTAGTGAAAAATTTAGATCCTTCTTTTCTCAATATAGCATTGCTGTAGGCTCCACTGGAAACTTAGGTCTCAGCATCGGTATCATAAGTGCCAAAATGGGATTTAAAGTCACCGTACATATGTCAGCAGATGCAAAACAGTGGAAAAAAGATTTGTTAAGAAGCAAAGGAGTCGAAGTCGTTGAATATGCATCGGATTACAGTAAAGCTGTAGCAGCAGGAAGAAAACAATCGTCGGAAGATCCAAATAGTTATTTCATTGATGATGAAAATTCAACCAATCTATTTCTAGGCTATGCAGTGGCGGCATACAGGTTAAAAAAACAATTAGCAGATATGCGCATCCCGGTGGACAAAGACCATCCTTTATTTGTTTATTTACCATGTGGTGTTGGTGGGGGACCAGGCGGTGTGGCCTTTGGCTTAAAATTAATTTACAAAGATAATGTACATTGCTTTTTCGCCGAACCTACCCATTCTCCCTGTATGCTCATTGGCATGCTCACAGAACAACACGATAAAGTTTGCGTTCAAGACTTTGGTATCGACAATATCACAGAAGCAGATGGATTGGCAGTAGGAAGGCCTTCAGGCTTTGTGGGCAAAACTTTAACCCCTTTACTGAGTGGTATTTATACCGTGGAAGATGCTGACTTGTATCGCTTGTTACGTGCACTAGCGGATACAGAGAATATATTTTTAGAGCCTTCTGCATTGGCTAGTCTTCTTGGGCCTATTCAATTATTTAAAAGTACATCTGGACAAAAGTATTTGGCAGACCATCACCTTAAGGAGAAGCTACAAAATGCCACACATATTTCATGGGCTACAGGTGGTAGCCTTGTTCCCAAGGAAGTTATGGATCTGTATTATCAAAAAGATTTCACTATGAAATCATCTTCTATCTATTAAAAGATCTTAAAGACAGAAAGTCGTCAAAACCATTGACCTTTTTCTGTCTTTTTTTATATGCTCCTATTTTTTATAAATCTATAGCATCGTCTCTACTTTATAGAATAAAATCCTTCTTTAAAAGAAATATTAATAAAAAAACGCAGAGGTTTTTATTATGAAATCTATTTGGAAGCTTTTAGGCATCAAAAGTAAATCTAACACTCCAAAACAACATACTGCCACAGAAAATATTTCACAAGAAGCTCCTTTGAAAAAAAATCTACAGGAAAATCTTAAACTAATTAAGGAGCGTCTAGGAAGAAGTAGTGACATCGTTATAAGAGAATTTCGTGCTGGCAAAAACGGTCATACAAAAATCAGTGTCATTTATACAGATGGTCTCGTAGATAAATCTTTAATCCAAAACTTCATTCTTAAAGCACTGATGCTGGATGCACCACAAGCTGACATTGATTGGAAAGTACCTCTAAAGAAAAAAACTTTTGAAATCATAAAGGATTTTATTCTTCCAGATGGAAACATCCAAGAAATCTCAACCTTTGAGGAGCTATTTATCCACCTTTTATCAGGAGACACAATTATTTTAATCGATGGATACAATCAAGGATTTGTCGTAAGCTCCAAAGGATGGGAAGAGCGCAGCATCACCGAGCCTACTTCCCAAACCGTTGTGCGAGGTCCTAAGGACGGTTTTTCGGAAACATTGCGAACCAATACAGCACTTATTCGAAGAAGAATTAAGGATACTCATCTTTGGATTGAAACAAAACAAGTGGGTAGAAAGACCAAAACCGATGTGGCCATTGCTTATATAAAAAGTGTCGCCAATGATAAGATCGTAGAAGAAGTGCGAAGACGCCTAGATCGTATTGATATTGACGGAATACTGGAAAGCGGATATATCGAGGAACTCATTCAAGATGAAACCTATACTCCCTTTCCTACTATTTATAATACAGAACGCCCAGATGCTGTTGCTGCAGGGCTTTTAGAAGGAAGAGTGGCCATACTTGTAGACGGCACTCCCTTTGTTCTTTTGGTGCCTGCTTTATTTAATCAATTTTTCCAGTCTCCAGAAGATTACTATCAACGTTTTGATATCGGTACCCTACTGCGTCTTCTTCGGTATGCTGCTTTTTTCATTGCATTGCTTACGCCATCTCTCTACATCGCAGCAACCACCTTTCATCATGAAATGATCCCCACGCCACTTCTTATTAGTATTGCAGCACAGCGTGAAGGTGTTCCTTTTCCTGCTTTAGTAGAAGCTTTGATCATGGAAATTACCTTTGAGATTTTACGAGAGGCTGGGGTTAGAATGCCAAGAGCAGTAGGTCCTGCTATTTCTATCGTAGGTGCATTGGTACTAGGAGAATCTGCTGTACGGGCAGGTATTGTTTCACCTGTAATGGTCATCGTTGTATCTCTTACCGCCATCAGCAGCTTTGTATCTCCTACGTTTGACATGACCAACGCCGTTAGAATGCTTCGCTTTGTATTCATGATCTTGGCTGCTTCTTTCGGCTTATTTGGCATTGCTTTCGGATTTATCACCATGGTACTCCATCTATGTAGTCTACGATCCTTTGGTGTTCCTTATATGACACCAGCTTCTCCCTTTGATTGGCGTGGCCAAAAAGACACATTTTTCCGTTTTCCAATTTGGAGTATGACGACGAGACCTCATTTTATAAATAGGAAAAATATAAAACGGCAACAGAATCCAGCCGCATCAAAACCTAAGCCAAGCAACGAGCATCTATCAGATAAAAATTGATATAAAGGAGTTTCCTATGAAGAGATATCTTATACTATTTACCCTCTTAATTGCTTATGTTAGTCTTTTCACGGGCTGTTGGAGCAAAAGAGAAATTGATGAACTTGCCATTGCTTCAGCAGTAGGTATTGATAAAACAAAAGAAGGATATCTTGTTACTGCGCAAATCATTAATCCTGGAGAAATTGCAGCAGAAAAAACCTCAAACCGCACGGTCGTTTCTTCTTATCGCGCTTCAGGAGAAACCGTCTTTGAAGCCATTCGAAGATTGACTCTTGAGACACCTCGGAAAACTTATTTTGGCCATATCCGACTGCTGGTGCTGGGAGAAGATCTAGCAAGGGAAGGTATTGGCAAAACATTGGATTTTTTCTCTAGAGATCCGGAAATCCGAACAGATTTCTATATCATCATTGCAAAAAACAGTAGGGCTGAAGAACTACTAAATATTTTAACGCCTATTGAAAAAATACCTGCAAATAAAATGTATGATTCTCTCGAAATGTCGGCAAAATCATGGGCATCTACCCTTCATGTAACATTGGATGAATTGATCAGAAGCCTACTCAGTAAAGGAAAGAACCCTGTGTTGACAGGCGTTATTATAAAAGGCAGCCCTCAACTAGGGGTGGCTATGGAAAATATAGAAAAGGTCGATATCCCCACAACCATCCAAATTCGCTATCTTGGTGCCTTTAAAAAAGATAAGCTGGTAGGATGGCTCAACGAAGAAGAAAGTATTGGCTATAACTATATTTCGGATAAAGTGGAGAGTACCATTGTCGTCATAACTTGTTCGGAGGAAGGAAAATTAGGCGTAGAAATCATTCGAACAAAGGCGAAAATAAAGGGTATAGTAAGACAGAGTAAACCTGAAGTATCGATAGACATTTGGGTAGAGGGCAACGTGGCAGATGTAGAATGTACCATGGATGTAACAAACCTTCAAAATATTTATGAGATCGAAACAAAGGTAGCAGCACGAATAAAACAAGAAACCATCGCAGCGATTAGAAAAGCACAGAAAGAGCTAAGAAGTGACATATTTGGATTTGGCGAAGCCATCCATCGTGCTGATCCCAAGGCTTGGCACACATTCAAAGATGATTGGGACGAGATCTTTACCTCTTTACCCATTCATGTCAACGTCACTTCAAGAATCAAGCGTACAGGTACCATCACTAAGTCCTTTCAACAAGAACTAAAGGAGTAAATCTTATGTGGTCTATTGTAGCAATTTTAATCGTAGCTATTGTCATGGTACTCTATGAAGTCCCTACATTGATTAAAAGCAATGCAAACAAGGAATTGTGGACGTTCTTTATCCTACTTATTTTTGGGGTTATACTAAGTATTATGGAAAGTCTGCAACGAAACATTCCGAATCCTTTTCATTGGCTTACAGCCATCTACGAACCCTTTACCAAACTTCTATGGAATGTTTTAAAATAATATTGAAAGAAGGGAAAAACAAGTGCTTAAAAACCAAAAAATAACGTCTCGTCAATTTTGGATATTGGTTATCCTATGTTTTGTCGGCACAACGATCATTATCGGCCCTGGGAGCATAACTGCTAAAGCCAAGCAAGATGCATGGATGGCTGTAATTTTAAGCACAGGATTAGGATTATTGCTGGTATCGCTGTATAATGCTTGGAGTAATCTTTTTCCTACCATGACCTTGATTGAATGCATCGAAAAAATATTTGGAAAGTGGCTGGGCAAAATCATTGGTCTGTGGTTTATTTTCTTTTTATTTTCCAATTGTGCTACCTTAGTGTGGATCTTAGGAAATTTTGTCACAACGCAAATCATGCCAGAAACACCTATCCAATTTACCAATATACTTTTTGTATCCGTTGTCGTAATAGCCACTCGTTTGGGCCTTGAAACCTTTTCACGGGCGGCAGAGATTTTATTCCCTTGGGTCATAGGACTTTTTATTGTCTTGACGGTTTTTGCCATCAAGGATGTAGAGTTAGAAAATCTACTGCCCTTATTTGAGTGTGGGACAAGACCTATTTTGGGAGGAACATTGGTTTTTTCTACCTATTCTTCTCTGACAATGGTTGCTTTGTTAATGATTTTTCCTGCATGTGTCAATGATCTGACAGCATCAAAAAAATCTTTTTTCAGCGCAACAGCTATCTCCGGTATCATGATCTTGACTGTAACCATTCTAAACATTTCTGTTCTAGGTCATGATTTGACATCCCGTAATGAATTCCCTGTCTATGTACTGGCAAAAAAAATTAGTATAGGAGATTTTCTGCAGCGAATAGAAATCCTTATCGCTATTCTATGGTTTATCACCATTTTTTATAAAACACTTCTTTTTTTTTATGGAGCTGCTTTGGGTCTAGCACAAACCTTGGGATTAGAGAATTATCGACCAATCACCTTACCTTTAGGCATGATTTTAGTTGTTCTTTCCCTCGTGGTCTACCCAAGCACTACCTATGCCAATGAGTGGACCACAACCACTTGGATCCCTTTTATTTTAACGAATGGATTGTTTCTTCCATTATTGCTATTGGTAGTAGGTAAACTTCAAAAATAACAAAAGAGAGGATCGTCGAAAATCATCGACAACCCTATTTTCTTTACTTGCCCTCATAAATTGTCCACAGTATCTTTTCCATAGCTTCTTCTGTCATCTTCACAGGATTACTGCGGGTTGAGCCTTTCAAGGAGTTTTTCAGCAGTTCTTCAAATTTATCTTCAAAATCCTTTTTCTCAATACCTGCCTCTTTAAAGCTAATAGGGATTCTTAACTTTTCATTCAATTTTCTAATCCCTTGGATAAAATCTTCTTCTTGTATGATTCTTGCGAGGTTAGTAAGCTTTTGTGCTACTTCTTCGTCTCTTGTATTATATTCTAATACATAAGGCAGGGCAATGGCATTAAGAAGCCCATGTCCTAAATTAAACATCCCACCAAATGCATGAGAAATGCCATGGGCCATGCCCAAACCTACATTGCTGAAAGCACTTCCTGCCATGCACTGATAATTATGTACCTTTTCTCTACTCCTAACATCTCCTTTTTCAAAGGATTGGGGTAAGTATGCAAACAATCCTTCTACTGCACCCTTTGCAAGGCATGCTGTAAAATCATCTACTCTTTTATTGATATAACATTCCACAGCATGGGTCATAGCATCCATTCCTGTTTCTGCTACAATATGCGGTGGCATGGAGAGAGTTATATTAGCATCTAAGATTGCCACATCTGCAATGAAAGCATCGGACATGAGTCCAATTTTTAAATTTCTATCCTCAAAGGTCACGACTGCTGCCCTGGTAACCTCCGTAGCCGTACCGGATGTAGACGGAATAGCAATAAACTGAAGTTTTTCTCTTTTTCCAGGTAAGGGTTCTTTTAATACCCGTTGAAAATTATATTCAGGATATTCATAAAATAATCCCATCACCTTTGAAGCATCAATCGCCGATCCTCCTCCTAAACCAATAAGTACATCAGGTTCAAAAGCCCTCATCTTTTCTAGTCCATCTAAAATATCTTTGGTCGTAGGATTTGCAGGAATACCAGAATAGCATTCAAAGATGGTATTTCCTTTGCCTAGTATTTCTTCTATCTTATCCATTGTACCGTTCTGAAACATAGAACGGCTTCCCGTTACGATAAAAACTTTTTTTCCTTTAATATTTTCCAAATAATTCAAGGCACCTTGTCCTGTAACAATGGATTCTCCATGGAATTTTAACTCCTTCATAGCATCGCCTCCCATAACAATCAATATACTATCTATTGTATCACAATCTATCTACACCTCAATATAAGTAATAGGATTACCACACCAGCCAAGAAACTTTTCAAAATCCTTATAAGCTATAGTGATCGTAGCTGTATTTACATTAGGGTGAAAGCTAATATCTTCCCCCTCCCTCAAATCTTTGTCTAGCAACACTTTCACATGTTTTTCATTATCATTAATAAGACCAAAGGGTGTCACAGAACCTGGCGTTAGTTTCAAATATTGATAAAGTCTTTTTTCTGAAGCAAAACTTAAACTCGTACTGTCAATTTGCTTTGATACATTTTTTAAATCAATTCTTTTGGAATCTATCATTACAACAAGATAATGTTGGTCTCCCTTTCGATTACGAATAAAAAGATTTTTACAGTTCTGTCCTAGAATTTCCTCTTCCAATTGATTGGCTTCTTCTATGGTGAACACTGGAATATGTTCTCGTTTCACATATGGAATATTTAGTTCTTTGAGAATGTCATATACTTTTTGCTCTCCTTCTATTGTCATATACATCCACTCCTTCCTTATGCTCCTATAAATTAATTATCGGTCTTTTATCCTATTTTTTAGAGTTGATCTTCATTTTTATTATCCAGTGAAAAATAATAAAACCTCCTATTTCCTTATCAAAGGGAACAAGAGGTTTAATTTCCTTTATAAAATCTTTCTGAGTTTTTCAACTTCAAACTGTTTGATCGATTTGGTACTGCCTACCCCCATACATAACAGATCTGCCATCTCATCTTTCACATTCATCACTCTACCCTTGATTTTTGTCCCCATGACATTTACAGGTGATTTTTTAGGAAGCTGCTTAATGTTTTCTGATTGGCAATACGTGCAGGTCCCATCAAAGTTAGCAATTCTTCTACAGTCTACACAGTAATTAAGGTTTTTCATGCCTATACCCTCCATTTTCTGTAATAAAATGATCCGTTTGGCTTCATATAAAACTCCCTCACAGCCATATTATATATATTATAGAAAATTTCAAAAATCCCTTTATTTTTTGAATATTTTTTCATTTTTGTCTTGATACAATTTTCCTTTATTGAATCGTTTTAGCACACAAGAATTACCCTATACAATCAATGTATAGGGTACGAAAACCAATCATTTATATAATGGAACGAAAGATTGTTTTTTCTTTTAACTTGCTTTTTTTATGTCGTCTATCTTCTGCTTGGCTATTTCAAGTCTCGTTTTTATATCTTCTCCTAACATATGATAAGCTCTTTGCTCTTCTGTAACTTCATTTCTACGTTCCCTCGTGATATGCCAGTTGATCAGTCCTAATAACACCCACGCACCAAACATAATAAATTCTGTAGGCCATACAAGCGCACCTGGACTTCCTGGAATAACAAGGACTCCTGTAACAATAAGTCCAGAAATTGTTGCTAATACACCCATCAGCTTGCCTCCAGGCATAGAATAGGGACGTTCAAAACTAGGCGCATCTTGTCTTAACTTTAAAGATGCCCAAGCAACCATTACCCATACTAAAATAAACGCTAAAGACCCAACATTTGTAAAAGGTGCAATAAGTGGTTTTCCGATAAATGGCCCTATAATGGTTAATACTCCTACAAAATAAGTTGCCCATGTAGGCGTTTTGTGCACAGGATGAATTTCTCCAAATCGTTCTGGCATCATACGCGCTCTTCCTAATGCAAATACGACTCTTGTAGCTGCCACAAAGAAAGCATTTAAGGTAGTAATCAAACCTGCCATCGCTCCCCATACCACCACTTGTTGTACAACCTTCCAGAACATTCCACCTAGTCCCAACGAGAATAATTGCGCCATGGGAACAGGCAGATTCACCATTTCTTGCCAAGGAATTACCATACTTACAATAAAAATCAAAACAAAGTAAAATAATGCTCCTGCAATAATTGCATAGGTTAAGGTTTTTCCCATATCCTTAAAATTAATATTCAATGTTCCTTCCTCTGCTGCTTGAGGAATCGTATCAAAACCAGAGTAGAAGAAAGGTGTAATCGCCAATACCGCTAAGAAACCTGCTATTCCTCCAAATTGTCCCATTTCATTAGGTGCAGCAATTAATGGTTTTAAATTGTCTATATCCCCAAAGAACAGTCCTAGCACCAAGAAGATCCCAAAACATGTTAACATAAATTTCGTCATCAATGTTTGAACCTTTGCTGCATTTTTTATTCCTTTATAATTATAATAAATAATAAAAATTGCTAATGCCATTTCTACTGCAAATTGTGGTGCATAAATAACATAGTCCACAACGGTATACATCGGATAGGTTTTAAAAATTGGAAACACTACTCCAAGTAAGCTTCCGACAGCTACCACTTCCCATGGGCATAGAATTGCATAAGCCAAAATTAATAACCATCCACAGGAGTAGGATGCTTTGATCCCAAAAGCTGCGTACGTAAATCCTAATTCTCCTCCAGCTACTGGAATAGAAGATGTCATTTCTGAATAAGCTAATCCAATAGGAACAAGTAAAAGTCCTCCTACAAGAAAAGCCAATGCCGCTCCCAAGGGCCCTGCTTTTTCAATATTGCCAGCCATCAACACAAACCACGCCGCTCCTAGCATCGCCCCTAATCCCAATGTAAAATAATCAAATACTTTCATTTCCTTTGCTAATTCGGCACGTTTTCCCATACCATTTTGTTTTCCCATTGTTAACCTCCTTAAATAATCATTTTTTATATAATTTGTCCCTGCAGATAAATAAATCTCGTCTGCTCCTTCCCTGTTATTGCTATTGTTTCTGTATGACAGTCGTGATTTAGGGATTTCTTATATTTAATATTATCAGAAAAATCTTAAAACTATCTTAAGGCAAACTTAATATTATCATAAAAATCAAAAAATATTTTATATTTTATATTATAAGAAAATAGCATGTTTTTTTATATTTTCATCCTATTTTTTCTAGTTTCGAGGTCACTTCAAAAAAATATTTCCTTATAACGTTTGATTACATTACATAGAAATTTTAAATAGCATATCCTTTTTGCAAGTTTTTTAATTTTTCATTCATCAAGGAATTTTGATGTCTTTCTTTAGAATGATACTTTTAAAGGATTTTGCATAGAATGATAGAATACTTTTAGAAAGATCAGATAGGAGTGTATAGATATGTTTTTTAAATTTAAAAATAGAAATAAAACCATTAAAGAATTACGTAAAAATCAAGGATATACTGCCCAAGAACTTGCTTTTAAGCTTAAAATAGATACCATGGATATTATAAAAATTGATGCTTTAAAATTAAAAGAAGTACCCGATCCCATCAAATCTAAGGTACTTCCAATTTTGCGAGGAGATAATATGGATAATATTCCTTGGTAACTTACGTTTTAATCCATTGTATTTTTAACTCCTTCTATAAACAGGAGAATGCCTCAAACACCATCACGCTAGTCCGTATGATCATCCTTTACACCAATCATAAAAGTAAGCAGCCCCTTAGAAATTATTACATTTTATGTTAAAGCGCATACGTCCAAACCAAATATTAATTTTATTACGCTAATAAATCAAATTTATTGTATCTTTGTATCAAAAAAGACTACGATAGCAAACCTATAGTAGTCTTTTTATGTGAAAATTTTATAGACTTTTTATCTATATACTCAATAATCTTTTATATCTAATCTATACTTTACAGAACCCTTCAGCTGCTTTGCATAAAGACAAACAGCTAATATACAAGTGGCTAGCTCTGCAAAGGGTACCGTCATCCAAACTCCCATCATCTCGAAAAAACGAGGTAGGACAACTAAACCAAGAATGACAAATCCGATGCCTCTTCCAACAGAAATCCCAGTGGAATAAGAGGAAGCTTCAATGGATTGAAAGTACATACCCATTACTATATTTACACCCATCAATACAAATCCTATAAAATAATAATGAATTCCTTGAACTGTAATATCTATAAGTTCTCCCGTTTCATTGGTAAACAGATGAACAATTTTTTCTGGAAATAGGTTTCCCATCATAAAAAATATCATTCCTAATATTACAGCACAAACCAAACCCATATTCCGAACCCTATTAGCTCTCTCCATCATCTTGGCCCCATAGTTTACACTGATAATTGGCTGAACCCCTTGGGCAATCCCCGTAAACATGGCAATACAGATTAACGATATATTTGCAATAATACTATAAGCAGATACCCCTATTTCGCCAATGAAACTTAAGATGACTTGATTAAAGGTAAAAATAACCATCCCTGAAGATATCTCAATGATAAAACTAGGTACACCATTTAAAAAGATTCTTTTGAGAATATGAGTTTGTATTGGTAGTTTTTGAAGTTTCAAACTTGAACCGCCTACAACAAAATGGGAACATAGCAAGCCTAAACTCACCAACGACGAAATCACTGTTGCAATGGCAGCTCCTTTCATTCCCCAATGAAATTTAAAAATAAACAATGCATCCAACACAATGTTCGTGAAACCTCCTGCAATGGTACTCCACATTGCCAGCTTGGGAGCTTTATCGTTCCTTACCAAGGGAGTAAGAGCATAAACCATAACAAAGGAAGTACTGAACATCATCATGATACGCAAATATTCTTTTACCAAGGATATGTTTTCCCTAGAAGCTCCAAGAAAATAACTCAAGGGCTCTAGAAAAATACTACCTGCTACTGTATATAACAAGCCTAGAAAAAGGGCTGTCACGATAGAATGGGTGAAAATAATATTTACTTTTTTGAATTGTTTTTGACCTATACTTACAGAAAGTGCCGTTGCACCACCTATTCCTAAAAGCAAACCTGTAGCGAACAAAATATTATACATGGGTATAGCAATATTTAATGCAGCCAGTCCTTCACTACCAACCCCTCTACCGATAAAAATGGTATCGGCCATTATATAAAGTGATACCATGATCATACCGGATACACTGGATGCCACAAATCGTATAAATAATCTTACGATATCATCTTTTAGCAAATCTACTTTCTTTTTCATATCAATTCCCTCCCTTACACTAAATTTATTGTAAGGGTTATAGTTACTATAAGGTCAAGCTTTTTTTATAGGAATTTGAATTTCTGTAATATATTCATCTTCAAAATTAGAAAAGGCAGCATCTGTAATAGCAAGCACCAATCCATCCCCATTAATCATATACTGCTTTTCATCGATCCACCAAAGGAGTGTCTCCAGCAGCTTTTCGCTCTGTTCGTAGGACCCTTTAAAAGTTATGGCTGCATAATCTCCTGCTGGAAGTGTTTTTAATGCGCTATCCCCCACCATATTCTCCTCAAAAACAAGAGCCACTCCTTTGTTGTAATCGTAATCTTTATTTTCCAGATGCTTTTGGTCAAGGATTACACCAATCACTCCATTAAAAAGACACAATTCATCTTGAAGCGTCGTATTTAATTCCTTAATTCCGTACTCGTACGTCACTACATCTATGGTTTTCTGTAGATTTAAATAGACCATTTTTCTTGAAGGAATTTTTTTTATCCTACATTGATTCATTGTATTTCCGTTCCTATACCCTTGGATAAGTTGTACCTTTTTTCGAATACTTCTTTGTCGATTATTGAGTAATTGAATTTCCTTTTCAATAAGTTGTTCCTTCTCCTGCAGCAGCAGTAACATGGAATCCAAATCTCTTTTTTCAAACAGTTTCCGAATATTTTTTAAGGACATCCCTAATCTTTTTAGAAACAATATGGAATCTAAATGTGCAAATTGCTCAACACCATAATAGCGATAATTATTCTCCTTGTCTATATAAAGAGGCTTAAACAGACCTATCCTATCATAATACCTCAAAGTTTGTTCCGAAACATTATGCAGCTTCGCCATTTCACCAATAAGTATTTTGGGGTTCATTGATATCTCTCCTCAGATTGTAATATATCCCTTTTATCAAGCAACACTTCTCTTTATTTATATACCATAAATAGTATAAATAAAAGATCTATATGCGTGAAACTCTCAGAATTTTTAGCCGTACAATATGTTTTGAAGCTTGTCCTTTATAGACATGACACTCCTTTATATACAATCAAGTGGTTAGCTTTTTTTAGGGCATTTTTTGACTATGAAATTATATTCAACATATTTTATTGAAATCAAAAAAATGAAGTCTTTTTGTTACAACACCGATTTATACAATAATATTCATTCATTCATGCTTTATGGTGTGCATAGATAAGATTAAAATATTTAATTTTGCCAATTGACAAACTAATTTTCTTCCCTTATAATTGCCACGACATAATGGTAACCATTGGTTGTTATATATAACCGCAAGGAGTGATACGTATCATGGAGCTTTTAAACTCTGCAGAAAATGTATTAGATATTTTGTGTTTATGGGATTCAGACAAAGAACAGGCATTAGGGCTAAATGAGATCAGCAAGCTTACAGGCATTAATAAAAGCACTGTACATAAAATCCTGCAATCCCTAAAAAAACGTAATCTCGTACAACAAAACGAAGCAAATAAGAAGTACAGCTTAGGTGTAGGCATATTACGCCTTAGTACTTGCGTCCTAAAAAATCTAGATCTAAGAGAGATCGCTCATCCTCTCTTAAAACAGCTGGCTTATATGTGTCAAAACACTGTAACCCTTGGCATCAGAAGTGAAAATAATTTTATATTCATAGACCGTATCGACGGTAGAGACAATGTCCGATTTTATTGCGATATCGGAAAGGTTACACCCTTTTATGGAGGAGCTGCAGCCAAAGCATTGTTTTCCCACCTGAATGATAAAGATATAAACAAGATATTACAGTCTATGGAGGAAAAAAAATTCACTGAAAAAACCAAAGGGAGAACTGCACTGATAGAGGAAATAAAGCTTATACGCAAGAATGGATTTTCTCTTAGTGATGAAGAAGTGGATATTGGTGTCTTAGCCATCGGTGCTCCCATATTTGATTATAGGGGAGATGCTATCGCTGGGGTAGCCGTAGCAGGTATTAAACAAACATTTACTCCTGAAATATTAGAAATCAATAAAAAGCTGCTATTAGAATATACCCACATCATATCTAAAAAGATGGGCTATTCTGGTAATATTCGCAAATAAAAAGGAGGGTTTCCTATGCAAGATGCTAAGAAGCGAAGGAACAGTTATTTGCTCTGCTTAAAAGAATTTAAAATCGGTGCTGTGGTTACTGCAGTCTTTATTGTAGTATCCTGCTTGATTAGTTACTTTATGGGGTATGAAAGAGATCCCCAAACCTTAAAACTTGTTTTTGGATTTCCTGATTGGGTGTTTTGGGGTGTTCTCGTACCTTGGGTTCTAATCGTTTTATTCACGACCGTTTATGGACTATTTATTATGAAAGGAGATGAAAATTAATGAAAGCTTCTTTGGTTACAAACATCGTCTTTCTATCATATATTGTGGTATTGCTTTCACTGGGTTATGCCGCCCATTTAAAAATAAAAAAATCTAGCAACTTCTCAGAAGAGTACTGGGTCGGCGGGCGCTCCTTTGGTCCATGGTTAGTAGCCTTTACTTGGGCTACATCTTGGACAAGTGGTGGCTCCTTTATTGGAACCCCTGCGGTTTATTATACCTATGGATGGACTGCCCTCCTATGGCAAGCTGGCGCAGGCGTTTTGGGGATCATTGGTATTATTGCCATCGGTAGACGGGTGTCCACGGTGGCCTGGGAGGCAAACTGCATGACATTGCCTGATTTGTTTGTAGATCGATATGAAAATAAGAATATGGGTATTTTAGCGGCCTTAATCATCTTGGTCTTTGGTACTGCATATATGGTTTCTCAGTATGTGGCTGCTGCAAGAATTCTAGAAGTAATCGCGGGTATTCCTTATGGTATAGGGATCATTCTATTTGCCATAGTTGTTGGATTATATACCTCCTTTGGGGGCATCAGAGGGGTAGCATATACTAATATATTCCAAGGATTAATCATGGTTGGCGGTTCCATCATCATCGCGATTATCATGATTATAAAAGCAGGAGGGCTTACACAGATTACCCACACCCTCATGGCTCAAGATCCGAATCTAGTTGTTGCTCCGGGTCCAAATAATTGGTTGCCCATCAATACAGCTTTCTCTATGTTCTTTGTTCTTGGTGTAGCTGTCATGGCACAGCCCCACGTTGTTACAAGGTTATTCTCAGTAAAAGATATTGATTCCCTTAAAAAAGCAGGGGTACTCGTCAGTGTTGTAACCTTCATTTGGTTTCTATGTTTATTCATTAGCTCTATTGCAGGAAGAAGCCTTATTCCAAATATCGATGTACCCGATCAAATATTCCCCACTATTGTTGTGAAGTATTCTTCTAAGCTCTTTGCAGGCATCATGCTGTCCGCCCCCTTTGCAGCTGTAATGAGTACCGTGGCATCTTTGCTTCTATCTACAAGCAGTGCCATTATTAGAGATATCTATGAGAAGAATATTAATAGAAACCCTGATGGAAACAAACTTAAAAAGCTTAGCTATGCTACAACCACTGGCATCAGTTTAATCGTAATGGCATTGGCATTAAATCCACCATCCTTCTTACAGGCGATCGTTATTTTCGCTATATCAGGATTTGCTGCCTCTTTTACAATCCCTATTGTCATGGGTCTGTTTTGGAAGGAAGCTACTCCGACAGGTGGTTTGCTCTCCATGACATCAGGATTTCTAACATTAATTATATTATATGCCTTTAAAATTCCAGCACCCTTGGGATTCAATCCATTGGTTTGGGGTTTGATCATATCCTTTATCACCATGATCCTAGCAAGTAAACTTACAAAACCTAATTCACCAGCAATTATGGAAAGATACTTTGGCATTGAACAAGAAAATAATTTCAACACGATTAGCTAAACGAGGTGTGTAAACAATGACAAAATTTTTAGAAGTTAAAGAATACGTAGATATTATTGGTGGCGCTATGGAAATGCTTGGTCCTGTGAAAGATGGAGACGAAATCCGCGGCATCGTATCTCCAGGTTGTTGGGGGCCTATGATTACACCTTCTATTCGCAGTGGTCATGAAGTAACCCGACCGGTAGAAGTGGAGGGAGCAAATCCTGGCGATGTCATTGCATTATATGTAAAAAAGATTCGTGTCCTATCCAATTATGCCGCATCAGGAACAAGTAAGAAGATCGAGGGGAGATACAAAGAGGATCCGACCGTCAATGCATATTGTCCACACTGTCATACAGAAAATCCTGAAACCTATGTGGACGAAATCGGTGAAAATGCAATTAAATGCAGTAAGTGTCATCACCCTGCAATGCCACAAACTATATCAAATGGATATACCATCTTATTTGATCAGAAAAAGAAAATAGGATTATGCGTAAACGCTCCTATTGCTCACAACATTGCTAAAGATGTTTTAACAGGAAAAGAATATTTACCAGAAGGTTCAAGACAGCATCTTGCAACGATTTTAGCCAAATCAGACATTCACGGTGTCATTACACGCGTAAGGCCCATGATTGGAAATATTGGATGTATGCCGAGTAAACCTATTCCTTCTTCTCGAAATGGCGGTGATATGTTACATTCATTAAACACTACCAATATCTATGGCCAAATATCAAAGGATGATTTAACCGATGCCCATATGGATGTAAATAGTGTATGTGAAGGCAGCATTGTTCTCTGTCCTGTAAAGGTAAAAGGGGGAGGTGTTTACTTTGGAGATGTCCATTCTATACAAGGTAATGGAGAGTTAGCCATGCACACTGTGGATGTAACTTCAGAAGTTCATATCGGTATAAAATTAATTAAAAACCTAAATCTAGAGGGACCGATGATCATTCCTCCCCCAGAAGAGATTGACCATAGATTTAGACCTATCACCGATGAAGAATATCAGATAGCCAATGAATTGTTGCGTCCATACAAATCTCAAATAGGTGAACAAATTTACCCTATCCAATTTGTAGGCAGTGGCAAGAATCTAAATGATGCCATCGAAAATGGCATTGAGCGAATCAGTAAGATCATAAATTATAACCTTGAAGAAGTAAAAAATAGAGCCACCATCAGCGGCGAAGTAGAAATTGGCAGAACATCTGGGTTAGTATACTTAACGATGATGCTTCCCGAAAGTAAATACAAAGAACTTGGTCTGCACGCTTTAATTCACAAAATGTATAACAAACGATAACATAAATAATACCGCGATAGAGGATATTTCTCTATCGCGGTATTATTTATTTGTCTATATCCTTTCTTTTATTTTTATACAATGATAAAAGGAATTTATGGAGAACAAAGAAATATATTTTAAATCTAGTAAAAATCCTTAGCTAGCACTAAATCCATATTCCTATTCGAAAACATGTTAATGATTTGATCAGCTATATTAATTTGCTTGATAACATCTTCTTTTGATGATTTATAGTGATTTAATCCTTTTTTAAATACATAGCTTAAATAGGTTGATAAAACTTTATTAGCATGAGTGTGGTCAATGATCTTTTTACAGACCTCTATATCTGCTATATTGTTTTTAATTTGTTCATTTAAAGCCTCGTTGATCACTTGCTCATAGATTCCTCTTTTTAATTTCATATCAAGATCTCCATTTTTTAAAAATTTATATCGATCCCCTAATTTTCTTCTAATCAGTAATTCTATACTGTATCTTGATTCCCTTTAATTTTCCAATTGAGTCTATTAGAATATTGAGCAAGGGAATTTTTTGTCGTATCAGCCCCTACAGGCTATATTGCAAATATGCATAGTAAACGTACAAGTGATTTGCTATTTGTAAAATATTGCTGTAATCAAAAAATCAGTCCCATATTTTTCGTTTTCGATCAATCCATTTTCTGACCATTTGCCGAACCCTGCTTCTATGGCTAAAGGCCTTAAATCTCCATAAAAAGAAAATACGCCTTTCGTCCAAATTTTATTATAGCCATATAGTTCTATAAGTCTTTTGATTTCTTTTAGGTTTTTATTTGCAAGTCTATTCACATTTAAAATATCACGAGTAACATTAAAAAAGTCTTTATAAAAGAGCGTACTCTTACAATAATGTCCAAACAATATGCAATTGACATTCCTGGAAATTACAATATTTCCCTTTAATATTACTTTGTATCTATCACTAATAGCATATGCCTTATCAACTAAACCACTCTCGCTCATGATGCCCTCCCTTGTCTATATATTGATATTTTCCTAATTACACTTACTGTGACCTCCATTTTTACCTGATTGATCTATTCTTTCATGTTTAGGATAAGTTTTTCATGTGATTTTAATGCATATGCTTTCATTTGGTATCGTTATATAGGCATGAAAAAAGCATCTGTGACTATTAGATGCGTTGAATACTTGGTATTTAATTATTTTCATTGAATGTAGTATTATAGATCTTTACATTCTTCAAAACTATTTTGCTCTAATTATAATAAGCATTGGAACCTATAATTTTTACTTTTGTACCTATTTTTATAACAGCTAAGCGTCCCTTTACTTTAAAGTCTTTGATGACTGTTACAGAATCTCCATCCTTCAAAACATTTCTATAATAAAAATCAAGCACTTCAATGGTTTTGAAATGCTTGATTCCAGTAAGTTCGAAGTTCTTAACAGGCACCGGTTTTTGTTCCTTTGTTTCTATCAAGGTGTATAATATAAAATACCAAACTAATGATTTTCTTATTCATACTATGCTTCCATTTTTTATTTTATAAGTTCAGTCGAGTAGACAGAACCTCACAGAACCGCACTTGCACTATTAATGCACACAGCTCTTCACTTCATCATTGGCAAACACGAGGGGCAGGATGTGAATTATTTGCTTATTCTCTCCCTTCTTCCTCATCTTTCAAGGTTTTTCTTCAAATATACTAATAAGTAACTAATTCAAGCCTGACTCTCATTTACATTTATTTTATTATTTACCAATAATTAAATAATTACTTCTATCTACTTTGATTAAAATCCTTTAATTTATAGTCATATTTTTATAATACATTCTTTATTATAATTTCCATTTATTAAAATTACTTTTTATCTCTTTTTCTTATTACGCCGCTGAACCGTCACCTTTTTCCCATGTTGACCTCAAAAACCTCAATAAAATAGACCTTAGGCAAAAGCCTAAAGTCCCTGTTTTCACTGGCGGAGAGAGTGGGATTTGAACCCACGGTACTATCTCTAGTACACACGATTTCGAGTCGTGCGCAATCAACCGAGCTCTGCCATCTCTCCAGAATGATGAAGTTTATTGATTTAAAAATTGATTTACTAACTTTTACATTATACCATAAAATCTTGTCTTTGACGATCTTTGCTAGATCTGGTCCTGTATGCAAGCTTCGTAACAAGCTATTCTGTGTCTTATTAAAAAGCTATTTCTTATTACGCAGTTTTCGAAAAAAAGTCTTCATCATAGAAACACATTCTTCTTCTAGAACCCCTCTCTCCACCTCTGTCGTATGATTAAACCGCTGATCTTCAGGAATATTTAGTAGTGAGCCTGCCGCTCCACCTTTTTGATCCATCGCACCTATGATTAATCGATCAATTCTTGCTAACATTATAGCTCCTGCACACATAGGGCAAGGCTCTATGGTAACATATAATTCACAACTCATCAGTCGCCATCCCCCCAGTACCTCTGCAGCCTGACGAATGGCTAAGATTTCAGCGTGAGCAGTGGGATCCTTTGTCGTTTCTCTTAAATTATGTCCTCGTCCAATAATCTCTCCATTTTTTACAATCACTGCACCAATGGGCACTTCTTCTAACACCATGGCTTTTTGTGCTTCTATAAGTGCTTCTCTCATATACGTTTCTTTCATTTCTTATCCCTTCTTCTCTCCTTCATTTCACATAATGATTTTTTATTCACTAGTATTGTCTTTTTTTCTGATTTTGGGTTTGAAAAATACCTGTTGAACAAATTTAATATCTTCATCAATAAATTTATGTTCAACTTGGCTCACATCAAACTTAAATATTTTAAATGCAAATTGAATAAAATAGCCTACAGTAAGTGCTGTAATCAAGGTACCTATGCCTACAAATCCCCCTAGCATATAGCCTATGATCAACACAGCCACCTCAATACAATTACGTATAAAGCCAACAGATTTGTTGGTCTTCTTTGTCAGTGCAATCATGAGGCCATCTCTAGGTCCAGAGCCCAAACCTGCCCCAATGTAGAAATAGCTGGCAACCCCGATTATAAACATACCAAGCAGCATCATTATTAAACTGGGTAAAAACCCTTCAAAGATGGGAATCAAATGATTCAACATCAAAAAATCCATAAAAAGACCAATGAACACCATATTCCCCAGTGTACCCCATCCCAGCTTTTCTCCAAACATACTATCTAATGCCACCAAAACAATCCCTGCCCCAATGCTTGCTTGACCCATGGTGATATGAAATATATTTGAAAGCCCTTGGTGAAAAACATCCCAAGGCGCAAGTCCTAAGTTGGCATTAATGGTCATCACAATCCCAACAGCATATAAGAAAAGACCTATAAACAATCTCACAACACATCTCACTGCTTTCTTCACCTAAATATCCCCCTTCATCCTCCAACTGACCATTGCTTTTCTCTTATCCTATGCTACTTTTTATTTTTTATCGCTTTTTTCAATTTTTTCAGCCAATTCATTTAGATACATCCAACGATCCATCTTTTCTTCTAATTGTTGCCCAAGTTCTTCTTTTTCATGAACAAGCTGCTGTAAGAGAGTATAGTCTGTAGCTGCGTGGTGAATCTTATTTTCCATCTCCTGTATCTTTTCCTCAAGTTCTGCAATGATTGCATCTATCTCTTCATACTCTTTCTGTTCGTTAAAGGAAAATTTTAAAGGTCTTTCTTTTTCTCGTACAGCATGATGCTTCTTACCCTCACGAACTTTTTTATCTACAATGCCCTTCCCTTTATCTTGATTTCGACTTTCATGAAAATCTGTATAATTTCCTGTGTATTCTACAATTTTTCCATCTTGTTCAAAAACAAACATTTTTTCTGCCATTTTGTCCAAGAAATATCGATCATGTGAAACAGTCATCACTGCTCCTTGAAAGTTTTCAAGATACTCTTCTAAAATTGTAAGGGTTTCTATATCTAAATCATTCGTTGGTTCATCTAATAGTAATACATTGGGCCCCTCCATCAATACTCTCAAAAGATGCAGTCTTCTTTTTTCTCCCCCTGAAAGTTTAGATAATAGGGTCCATTGTAAGTCTGAGGGGAATAAAAACTTTTCTAACATCTGTGATGCAGTGATTTTATCACCTTCTGCTGTAGTTAAATACTCTGCTCCTTCTTTTATATATTCTATGACTCGTAGATTCTCATCCATATGATCCGTTTCTTGGCCGTAAACACCGATTTTTACAGTGTCACCGATTGCGATATATCCACTATCTGGCTTTATATTGCCGCATAAAATATTGATGAAAGTTGATTTGCCGCTTCCATTAGGCCCTATAATCCCTACACGGTCATTTCTTAATACAATATAGCTAAAGTCATCGATGATTTTCTTCCCATCATAGGCTTTGCTGATATGTTCCAACTCAATGACTTTTTTTCCTAACCGACTACCCGCTACGGATATTTCTAATTTTTCATCTGTCAACACAACCGCTTTTTCTTGAAGCTGCTCAAATCGCTCTATTCTAGCTTTTTGTTTTGTCGTTCGTGCCTTTGCACCCCTTCTAATCCACGCCAGTTCTTTCCGTAGTAAACCCTGTCTTTTCTTCTCATTGGCTACCTGAATCTCTTCTCTTGCTGCTTTTTTTTCTAAAAAATCACTATAATTCCCTTCATATACATAGAGATTCCCTCTGTCTAGCTCAATCACTTCATTAGCAACCCGATCCAAAAAATATCTATCATGGGTAATCATCAATAAAGCGCCCTTCCGTTGATGAAGATATTGTTCTAGCCAATCAATGGTGTCATTGTCAAGATGATTGGTGGGTTCATCTAGAATCAATAAATCCGATGGATTGATTAAAGCACTAGCTAGAGCAATTCTCTTTTTTTGTCCCCCTGATAAAGTCCCTACCTTTGCCTTAAAATCGACGATCCCTAGCTTTGTCAATACAGCCTTGGCTTCATTCTCAATATTCCAGGCGTTTAGGGCATCCATATCATGGGTAAGTCTTATGATTTTTTCATTGGGTGTATCGGGATTTTGAATAGCTTCTTGATATTCTCTAATCACTTTCATGATGGGAGAATGCCCTTTAAAAATTTGTTCTAGGATCACAGCATTAGAGTCAAAATCAGGATTCTGAGGAAGATATTCTATACGCACCGAATTTCCTTTGATCACCCTTCCTTCATCTGGTTGTTCCACTCCTGCAATGATTTTGAGCAAAGTAGTTTTACCTGTGCCATTGATGCCGATTAGTCCTATTTTATCTCCTCCATCAATACCAAAGTTTATATTGTCTAATAAAGGTTTTTCTGTATAACTTTTTGATATATTCTCTATACTTATCAGATTCATTTTTTTCTCCTTCTTCATTATCCTTTGTATACTTCCTGTTTCCCTTCATCTAAGAAAAATAACATAATGGTGATAGCAAGTAAATCTGCAGCTCCCCCAGGACTAATATTCCTTTCAATAAACACTTCATCTAAATCTAGGATGTTCTTTCTGCCTTCTTTCGTAAATATCCCACCCATCCTCAATACTTTTTTTGCTGCATCCTGCACATAACCTAGGGTATTTAGATTATGTCTTCCCAAAACATTACTGTCTTCCGTGACCGTCATGAGATGTAGTAGTACCTGTACACAAATATCATTGATCGGTATGTTTTTTTCTTTCTTCAGTTTTTTCATCATAGGAAGCCCATATCTTCTAACCGTTATAAATCCTGATTCAATCTCTCCACGAATCCCTTTTATACCATATTTTTCAAACAATCTTTCTCCGTAGGTAATGGGTTGTTTCTGATGGTTTTTCCCCAACTCTCTGTTAGAAATCCCCTTTGTGATTTCCATAACCCTCTGGCAAATCTTCTTAGCATTTATTTCACTAGCCAATCCTTCTGAATCAATGGTACCTGCTGCTGCTGCAATCATTCCCAGAGAAAAAATTAGCCCTTTATGGGTATTTACTCCACCTGTTGCTTCAAACATTTTTCTTTCCCCTTCTATTCCTATGGGGCGCAAAGCATCTAACAATAGGGTAAAATCTTTCTTATAAAAATACAAACCTTCTAAGGCACATTGATAGAAGGTATGACCTAATGCTGCACTGCTTGCCATAAAACTATAATAATCCATGTCTTGATGTGCTCCTGCATTGTTTCGGTCAACCAAACCTGGTTTAGGCGTTGCTGACACTTCATACAGCATGGATTTAATAGCTAATTCGCTAATATATTGACAAAATTTTTCTCCCAAGCCGCATCCATCCTCTGCTTATTAATCTACAATATAAGCATTATATCATAGAATGAATATACTGCTATCCTTATCTCTCTTTTCATTTTTATCAGTTTTTAAGGGTAGGTAAAATTCCTTGCTTTTCTAAAATATGTCTTTAAAAATATCTATCTTATGAAAGCATTCTTTATTATTATAACACTTCTATTTCAAAAAGAAGAACTGCCCCAATTATTTGGGACAGCGCCTTTTTCTCCCCTTATTGTCTGTGCTTCTTTTTTACTTTGTCTCTTTGTGGGATAAAGCCATTTTGCTGAAGTTTTTCATAACGCTTTTCCAACCGAGAAATAATCTTCTCCCCTTTTTCTTTCGGCATAACTCCAAACTTAACGTATTTAGATATCAATTCTTTTTTCTTTTCAAGAATATCTTTTTGAAGTGCACCGATTTCTTTCTTTTGTGCTTCAGTTAACTGTATGGTTTCCTTTTCTGCATCTAATGTCAAGGCATCCACTGATTGTATTGAAAATGCTCCTAGCACTGTTATAAGAAGAAATACTAGCATGAAAGCCACTAAAGTTATCTTAGAATTACCCATGAAAAAGTCACTCCTTCCTCAGTTGGTAATTTTATTTTTGGCTTATCTATTTATTTTTATACAAAATAGAATAACATTCGCACTTATGAAACCTATTGTTATAGAAGGAAAGAAAAGAGTCAACAGGATGTTTCTATCATCCTTATTGACTCTTTTGTCTTTATGAAACTACATATTCTTTTAATTCCTCAGGTAATTGCGCTTTATTATAATTTGCCGTTACATAAAATACAATTTGAAACTTTTGAGAGAGTTGTTTAATTTCTTGAATAAATTTAGAAAAATCTTCTAAATCTATTTTCATCATTTTAAATAATCCATCAATAAAGATTGCTTCAATATCATGGTCCTTAGAGATGATTCCACATATAAAACCTAGATAACCTTTTAAGTCTCGAACAGGATATTCATGTAAACTCGTAAATCTAACCTTATGGGTTAAATCATAAATATAACGATTATCATCGTCTAAGTATACTACATTTTGACTTTCATTCTCTGCCAGCCTATTAGCCATCTCAATCATCTGTTTTGTTTTGCCTGTCCCTGATTCTCCAGCAATTAATTGAATCATTTTCTCTCTCTCCCTTCGGAATATGTGGTAGTAAAGATTATGTCACAAATATTTTTTTATTCATAATATTCTTATACACCCTATTCGACACCCTATCTGAGAAATCCTGCCCAATTGTCAAATCTTTTCCTTTTTCCTATGTGTTCCATTTTTGAGAGTTCTTTTATCTTACTTTATAAAATCAAACTTCATGCTTATACCAATGCTGCGCGATATACCGTTTCAAAAGAAACATCATGTTTTTCTGCAGCAGATCGTACATCCTCATACTCAGGCTTTATTTTCTCAATCCCATGCCCCCATGCACGTTTTATACGAATGATTCCATAAGGTGTTTCCTTTTCCACTATCTCCCACGACATCACCATTCTTGTACAAGCTTTTCTACGGACACCTAATGTCATCGTGTGCTTTAGCATAAGTCTTGCCATTTGCTCTTCCATAAAAGTTCTACACATGCATGTCAGCATCATAGCTGGGCGATTTTTCTTCATCTGGATGGGGGTGATAAACACATCCAATGCCCCCTCTTCCATCAGCTTTTCAAGGGCATAGCCTACTGCTTCTCCCGTCATATCGTCTACATTGCATGTAAGTTCCACAATCTCATCTGCTGCTTCCTCAGACTGTCCCACCATTGCCCTTAGACAATTCGCCACTGGAAAATCCTTTTTCCCGAGGCCATAACCTACCTTTTCTAGGACCATCACCGGCATTGCTCCATAGCTTGAAACAAAGTATTTCAATAATGCTGCACCTGTAGGGGTGCACAATTCTCCTTGGATCTCCCCACTGTAGATAGGTATACCTGTAAGAATTTTTGCCGTAGCTGGAGCAGGAACAGGCAAAATACCATGGGCACATTGTACTTGTCCACTCCCAACATGTACAGGAGAAGCCATTACCCTATCAGGATTGATCATTTCCATTAATATACAGCCCCCTACAATATCTGCTACTGCATCTAATGTTCCTACTTCATGAAAATGCACCTCATTAGGAGTTGTCCCATGAACCGCTGCCTCTGCTTGTGCCAATATTTCATATACTCCCAATGCATCCTTTTTCACTTGATTTGATACAGGTGCATTTTCAATCCATGAACGAATTTCACCCATACTTCCATGGGTATGCTCATGACTGTGATCCTGTGAATCTAAATCGTGGTCATGATGATGGTAGCTGTGATGATGGTCATGGTCATGGCTATGATGATGACCATGGGCAACGTCATGGGAATGTTCTTCTTCTCCATGAATATGTACCGCAAAAGAAGTACCGGAAACGCCACACTTTTCCCCTTGATCTACATGAATATGCACTCCAGGCAAATTCAATGCTTCCATTTTATCCAGAAAAGTTTGTTTCTCCTCACAAATATCATATAATGCACCCATAAACATATCTCCTGATGCACCCATATTACATTCTAAGTACAATATCTTCATAAAAACGCCTCCTATCGATGATTGATCATACTGGCTAGATAGCCAGCACCAAATCCGTTGTCAATATTTACCACTCCTACACCACTGGCGCAGGAGTTCAACATAGATAATAGAGCAGCAATCCCACCAAAATTTGCACCATAACCTACACTAGTAGGTACAGCAATCACTGGACAGTCAACAAAACCTCCAATCACACTGGCCAATGCCCCTTCCATTCCAGCTACAGCAATGACCACATTGGCTTGCATCAATAATTCTGTATGGGTCAAAAGTCGGTGCAGTCCTGCCACCCCTACATCATATAATCGTTCTACCTTATTACCTAATACTTCCGCCGTTAAAGCCGCTTCTTCTGCTACAGGAATATCACTTGTGCCTCCGGTAGCTACAAGCACAAATCCAGAAGTAGTCATCTTAGATTTTCTTCCAACAATGCCCACCTTGCATAAAGGATGGTATTCCATTTCTGTAATCTTCATGATTTCCTCTGCAACTTCAGAAGAAATGCGGGTAATAAGAATGTTTTCTTCACCACGGTCGAGCATAGCCTGCACAATTCCCTGGATTTGCTCTGATGTTTTTCCCTGTCCAAAGATTACTTCTGGTACACCTTGGCGTATTCCTCGATGATGATCGATCTTGGCATAACCCAAATCTTCAAAGGGACTTATTTTCAATTTGTGTACTGCTTGCTCCGGGGACATTTCTCCTTTTTGTACCGATGTTAGTAATGCTAAAATCTGGTGTTTATCCATTGTTACTCCTCCCTCGGTTCGAGATCTAATACAATACGTTCAAAATAATAGGATAATTCTCGCTGCACATCTTGACGCTTTCTAATCAGCAATTCAAACTGATTTTCTGGTAATTCTAGTCTCACCATATTGCCCATAAGTCGCGCTCGAAAGCCTTTAAATCCTAATGCAAACAATCTATTTTCCGCTGCTTCCACTCGCTTTAAATCCTCAAGCTGTATAGAACTTCCTGTTGGAATACGGGTAGCGAGGCAAGCGTAGGAAGGCTTGTCATGGGTAAATAATCCTGCTTTTTTTGAAGCTTCTCGAATAGCCGCTTTACTAAGTCCACACTCTCGTAGGGGAGAGCGTACCTGCAATTCCTTTAAAGCTTTCATTCCTGGTCGATCATTCACATCATCTGAAGCATTGGTTCCATCAATTACAAGAGAAAATCCATCTGCTTTTGCTGCTTTAAGAATAAGAGAAAATGCTGCCTGCTTGCAATAATAGCATCGATTTGGTCCATTTTCTACCACCTCCGGGACAGCTAGAATGTCTGCAGGAATGATTGTCATGGGAACCTCTAGCTTTTCTGCAAGATGTTTAGCATCTTCTATCTCAAATGCAGGCTGAAAAGGCGAATGTATGGTATAAGCGTGTATCCTACAAGCATATTTCTTGGCCTCATGCAATAAGTACGAGGAATCCACACCTCCTGAGAAGGCTACAGCCACTTGCGGGCTTTTTTTAAAAAAATCTATTAGTGTCATATTTCCTCCTTTGAATATCTGTCATACATAATATTTTCTATAAAAAGTCATTTTTCTTCTAGATTAATAATCTTGTTACAAATACGTTTCATAAGGGTTTGTTCGTGACTCACTACCAGCATACCAAGATTGCGTGCCTTCGCTACATCCAGCACAACCTTCCAAATCTGTGCTTGTGTAATAGCATCTAGCATGGTAGTCATCTCATCTGCAATCAAAAACTTGGTTTGAGGTCCAAGTGCCCTCGCTACACAAAATCGTTGCAGTTCTCCTCCCGAAAGCTCATTGGGCCATCGATTTAGCCAATCCTTTTCTATTCCCAAAGCGTCTAATAGGGTTTTTTCTACTTTCCAGCCTTCGTTCACAATATCCTTCATACGCCAGCGAGGATTTACTGCTTTTTCTGGATGCTGAAAAATTAGTTGTACAGGATGATATCCCTTTGTATTGATCCTACTTCCATCAATGGTTACACTACCTTCATCTGGTCGCTCATAGCCTGCGAGTATACGTGCCAGAGTCGTTTTTCCACAACCACTGTGTCCTATCAATCCAATTACTTCTCCAGCTCTAAGGGATAGATCTAATCCCCGAATCACCCATACCCCTGTGCCGTAACGAAATCCTATATTTGTCGCGTCAAGTCGCATGATAACATCTCACCTTTCCATCCCTAAGTCCACGCATTTCTGGTGCTCTCAATGAACATGCTTCCGTTTTCACCTGACACCGAGGCTCAAAGACACACCCTCTTGGCAAATCCCTAGGAGCAGGCTGAAATCCAGGAATTGGTATAAACTCATTTTGAGGCAGTGCTCGCCATAGTGCTTTTGTATAGGGATGCCTTAAAAGACTCCCCTCTCCTGTAAAATCACCTACAGGTGCAATTTCAATGGTTGTACCTGCATAAAAAACTGCAATTTTATCTGCAATCTTGAGAGCTGTATCAATGTCATGGGTGATCATCATAATACCACAACCCTCATCTGCTAACTCTCTTAAATGCTTCAAGGTTTCCTCTACTACCTGAGGATGAAGTCCAGGCGTCGGTTCATCTGCAATGATTAGCTTCGGACCTCCAACCACTGCTGTAGAAACCAACACCCGTCGTGCCATACCACCAGAAAGTTGGAAGGGAAAGAGGCGTTCATGTTCTTGCCTCAGATGATAACGTTCAAATATTTTTCGCTGTATTTCACGAGAATTTTTTTTACGAATCCTACTTCGTACTTGATCCCCTACCCGCATCAACGGGTCCAAGTAATTTACTGACTGAGGAATTAGCGCAATTTCATGCCCTCGAAGTAAGGCCTGACGTTTTGGCGTAAGCTCTTCGCCCAAATATCGGATAGCCCCTGAAACACGGGCATTTTGAGGGAGAATATCCAGAATGGCATGAGCCAACAAGCTTTTACCCGATCCACTAGCCCCTACTACTACCATGATCTCTCCTGAATCTACAGTTAGGTTAAGATCATGAATCACCTTTATTTCTTGCTGTCTCAGCCCCGCCTCATACTGGACAAAAGAAACCGTCAGCTTCTCCACCTCAAGTAATTTTTCTTTATCATAACATTTATTTGAACCATTGGTATTCTCATGGATTTTGGAATGATTAGCTATATCTTTTACTTTATATTTACCATCTATCTGCAGTGTAGAAACCATGGTGCTATTGCCTCCTTATTCATCATTTACTCATGTGCCCTATGGGGATCTAGAAGCATTCGCAGATTATCTCCCATTATATCAAAGGAACGCACCACTATAAGCAAAGAAATCCCAGGAAAAAAAGCCAGCCACCACATTCCTGCGGTGAGATATCTCATGGACTCCGATAAGATTACACCGATGGCAGGCTTATGCGGTGATAGACCAAAACCTAAAAATGTAACGGATGCCTCATGCAATATAGCATGGGGAAACAGCAATACTAATCCCACAAAAAACTGAGGCAGTAGATGGGGCAATATATGCTTCGTAGCCACCCACCATCGACTTTTTCCCAAACGCCGAGATACTTGCACAAATTCAGTAGCACGAAGTTGCATAATCTCCCCACGTATCACACGGGTTAAGCTAGGCCAATGGGTTAACGACACACCAATAATCACGCCTTTTGCTCCACCTCCTAGGGCAAAGGCAATGAGTATCAAGGCTACCAAATGAGGCATGCCAAGAAATAAATCCACAATCCAAGAAACAATACTGTCTGCCACTTTTCCAAGAGTTGCTGCAACCATCCCTAACACAAGGGCAATCATCACACTTACTGTAGATGTAAGGATTCCTATCCTTATACTTAAGGCAAGCCCCTTGATAGTACGCACAAACATGTCCCGTCCCAGCCAATCGGTGCCGAAAGGGTGGGTCCAGGAAGGGCTTAGATTTTGGGCTTCAAAGTGTGTTGCAATGCTTTCCTCTCCTAGCATTTGACTGGCTAAAAGAATCGTCCCCATCAACATTGCGGTCAAGACCGTCAAAATGATGGTCCTTTGTCTACGGTTTAATTTTGGTATCCTTTGCAGTATCCATTTCTCTAGGATGATGGAATAATCTTTGCTCACATTGATGTCCTCCCTTCCCTGATTCTCGGATCTACAATACCGTAAATCATATCTGCTACCAAATTTCCTGTAAAAACAAAAACAGAACTAAACAATACAATGCCTAATAAAAGGGGCAAATCGCCTCTCAGTCCTGCCTGTACAGTTGCCTGACCCAGGCCTGGATAGGAAAACACCTGCTCTGCTAAAACAGCCCCCCCAAATAGCTCACTAAAGGATGCAAACTGTAAAGTTATGGCGGGCAGAGCGATATTGCGAAGTCCATGCTTCCACAAGAGGCCAAAACCCCGCTCTCCTTTGGCTCTTGCAAATAATATATATTCACTTTCTAGCACATCTAGTAGCTTTTGTCTTGTATGCAAAGCAATGTTTGCAACGCCTAAAATGCTTAAGGTAACAGCAGGTAAAATAAGATGATAGATTCGCTCCCACAGTGTAACT
This sequence comes from Clostridiaceae bacterium 35-E11, assembly GCA_038396625.1. Classification (GTDB taxonomy): domain Bacteria; phylum Bacillota; class Clostridia; order Peptostreptococcales; family Thermotaleaceae. Next base: position 181,475 of record CP121688.1, on the reverse strand, counting down.
GCATCTGCTAACACCCCTGCAGGAACTCCTAGCCCTATAGGAAACCACCCTAGCCAAACAGCAAAAACCATCAGCAGTAAAAGCCCTAGCCAAAAAGTAGGCGTAGATGCAAGCGTTAGACAGTACCACTTAATAAAACGATCCACCCACGTTCCTTGTTGCATCCCTGCAAGAATCCCTAATATGAAGCCCAACACACCAGAAAGAATCCATGCTACCCCCATCAAAGACAGAGAAGCCACAAATCGCTCACGTATCACTTCTGCTACAGGAGCGCGATAAATCATGGAGGTTCCAAGATCTCCATGAAGTATAGAATTGCTCCAATGTATAAATCTCTCTATCGGAGGCTTATCTAGACCCCAATGTTCAGCAATTTGAGCTCGCTGCTCTTCACTTACCCGCATCATGTCGGCTCCCACATATGCTTGCACTGGGTCAATGGGAGAATAGCTCACCATGAGAAAAGAAATTAAACACAACACCATAAGTAAGGATACAATTCTTATGATTTTTCCTAAAATAAATGTAAAATAATTCATATATTATTCATCCCAATGCCATTCTTCTATATTATTCAAAATCGGCCACCCATGACTGTGAGGCTGTATTCTCTGCTTTCCTACATTCAGTCCTTCTTTTACAAGGTATAGATGGTCCATGTTAATAAGCCATGCCCAAGGCGCATCTCCCTTTGCACTAAATCCTGTACGTCCATCCCACTGGGCTTTTTTCCAATAATCATTTGCCTCTTCCTCATCTACTGCAGCCAATGCTTTTTCCATATAATCATCTACCTTTACATTTGCGTAGTAGGAGGTATTGTACCATTCTTTACCTTTGTATTTGCTGTGGTATAAATTGTACATTTCTAAAGGATCATGGCTACCCCATCCTAAGAGCAGTGCATTTGACAGTTTCAGCGTTTCTATTTGATCCCAACTTTTACCTTCTACATCGATTTGAATGCCTAAAGGTTTAATCATATCTGCTACTGCAATAGCAAGAAATTGACGTGTTTGGTCACTAGATGGATAGATCAAAGTAAACTGCGCTTTTCGTCCATCCTTGTCGAGGATGCCATCCCCATCAAGTTCTTGCCATCCTGCGTCGGAAAGAATTTTCCTAGCACCTTCTATATCTCCATCCTTAATAACAGTTTCAGGATTCCACCAGGGCATTTGGTCGCATACGGTATAAGCAGGAGATCCATGCCCTAAAACTACCCCATCTACCAAAGCTTTTCGGTCTAATGCAATATTAATCGCTTTGCGTATGGCTAAATCTGCCGTTACATCATTCCCTATAGGATATCCCTCGCTGGTTTTTCCTCCTGATTTGATGGAAGGAAAAGCAATACCTCGATTATCAACGCTTGCAACAGAAACCAACTTCATGCCCTTAACTTCTTGTTTTGCAAGGGCAGGCACAATCGCAGCAACATCAACTTTTCCAGCCTTTGCTGCAGCAAAGGCTGCTTCCTCTGTTAGATAAAGAAACGTAATTTTTTTGAAATAAGGTTTCTTTCCATAATATTCAGGATTTGCTTCTATCATAAGCTGTTGACCCTTATCCCACTGAAGAAACTTATATGGTCCTGAACCCATAGGGTTTTGAGCATAATCTTGATTATGGGCATGCCTTGGTACAATTCCCATATTCACAGCAATATTTACAAAGGTAGACTGGGGATGCTTTAGGGTAAATTGTACCGTATAGTCATCTAGCGCTTCAACGCTTTTCATCATACTTAGATCCACGACAGAGTTACTTTTTGCAGCAGTCTCATAGGTATATACAACATCCTTCGCTGTCAATGGCTTCCCATCAGAGAATCGAACATCCTCTCGAAGCTGGAAAGTCCATACCAAACCATCTTCGCTTTTTGAATAGTTTGTTGCCAAATCATTGATGATATGCAAATCACTGTCTCTTTTCAATAAAGTACTCTGAAATAATGGAGAACCATATCTTCCCCATCCCGTAGTAGGATCAAAGCCATCATCGGGTTCCCCACCGATAGCCATAACTAGTCCTTCCTTCTGGTCTTTGGTATCTTGTGATGCTGGATTGTTTGTTTGAGAACATCCTATGAAAATAGAAAAACAAAACATGAAAATTAGAATAAAAATAGATACTTTTTTAAACATTTGCTTCCTCCTTATTCAAAATAAAAAAACCACAAAAAGCGCTATACTGATAGCGTCCCTTCGTGGTTTATATCTAAATACAGTTCATATGAAATTGAAAGCCTTCGTGGCTCCTAAACCTTTCTCAATATACCATATTTATGAATATATTGTCAACGCATAAGATAACCTATCCCATATATGGTCTAATCATATAAGGATAGGTTATCTTTTGGCCTCTAGTCCACCTAAATACTTTATTTCTTCTAAGATCGAAACACATTCCTTTCTCTTACAAACCTAATAAACAATTATTAGCCTTTTGCTTTCTACTTGTTTCCACATCCTTTGATTCTAATAGCTCTTTACAAATTTCTTACACTTAAATTCAAACTCACTACAAAAGCATCTTAATCCATTGCTTTTCAAAATACAAAATCATTCATTAGTGGACTAGAGCCTGTTAAGAAGATGATTTTCTCCTTGTTTATATAATACCATAATATTTAGAATATTAAAATACTTTTTTGGAATTTTTTATTTGTATTTTTTTCTAATTTTGGTACATTATCTATTTTAGATATGTTCTTTTCCACACCTAACTCCAATTATTAGATTTACAGATCCTTAACTTTCATTTAACTTTATCTTTATATATTTCTACTATAATAGAACTAGAGAAAAGGAGGGCTTCCATGATAAAGTTTCCTTTGCAAATTGTCACATCAAAAGATAAAATTATAACTTATGATGCAAATCAAAATATTGTTCATCAATCATCCTATTCTAAAAAGAATGAACTCCGCATAAAAAATTTAGTCAACTTGAGCAATGCCCATAAAACTTTATTACTACTTAATTCAAAGTAAATCAAAATATTTTTAGGGGGTGTCTCTATATGTCTTCTAATGTTAGCCAACTAATAGATACTATGTATCATTTAATTCAAAGCAAAGCAATGCATAACACCGACTTATCAAAATCTGAAATGCTCTTTATAAGCCAATTACTCGAGGAGATTTTAATTGGATTGAATGCTACATAGATGATTCCAAGAACGGTTGGTACATCATCAATGCATGATTCTCAGCAATGTACTCATCGCCTACCATATTATGATCTATATCAAAAACTTTTCTATATATCCTATTATGCCTCATATATCCTCCCCAATATTCATGGGTAATCCTATGCTCTTTTTCGTACACCTCATATGTATAGATGGGCTTTTCTATGGTCCTCCATTCTCCAATTAGATATTGATCGTTTAGGTATACTTGCAATTGATATACCTGATTTGTTCCATTATAAATCTGCAAATCTCTATAGTTATAAACACATGTAGCACCTGTCCCAAAGGGTTGCGTACGATTTACATCGGGAAATACATCATAACTGTGCCGATATCTTTCTATAACTGATAATGGTGTATGTAGCGTCATCCAATATAGTAGATTAGATAATTGACACAATCCCCCTCCAATACCTGCTTGAAAACCTCCATAGAATAATACCATCCCTTCTACATATCCTTTTCGTTTCGTAGGTTTCCCTAGAGTCTTCCAATAGGAAAAAGCTTCACCAGGTTTTACTATAATCCCATTTAGTTTCTGCGCTGCTATTTTTAAATTCACAACCTTATTATACTGCATCCACATATCTACATCTCTTAATTGCCTATATAAGGGAGTCTTATGCTTAAAAGCTACCACTGCTAAGGGTCTTTCGTCAATGCTTTTTGAATACCTCTTGTCACTCAAATACCACTCACCGTATCTTTTATAGGTATAGAACAGCTTTCCTATTTTAATTCTGATCTTAGATCTCTTGACTGGTTTTATTGGCATCATCGATTTTACTCACCACCTTTCTCTTTCACTATATTATATCTCATTTTTTCACTCCAAGGTATCACACGCTGCACAACAAAATTTCCTAAAGTTTCCTCAAAAACAAAAAAAACCATCCCCTTATAAAATTGAAAAAGATAGGATTATGCACAAAGTATTCGCTTTTTTGTTTTCTTAAAATGCTCTACTTTCCTCTTATAATTTTAAACTCCCTAAGCCTAGGCTGGCTCCAAATCCATAAAAAATTACGCTCCTCAAAGCGTAATTTTTTATGTTGTTAAGCATTTTGATTATTTTTAGCCATTTTTTCTGTGGCCCGATCTAGTACGATAGCCAATAATACAATCCCTAGACCCCCTTCAATACCCATACCAATATTTACGGATTGCATAGCCTTTAATACACCTCTTCCTAGTCCTCCTGCACCAATCATAGCTGCAATAACAGACATAGACAAAGCCATCATAATACATTGGTTAACCCCTGCCATAATTGTTTTTAATGCCAGTGGTAATTGTACCCCCACTAAAATTTGTATTTTTGTGGCACCAAATGCTCTAGATGCTTCAATTTTATCTTCAGGAACTTGCCGAATTCCTAAATTAGTCAAACGAATCGCTGGGGGCATAGAAAAGATTAAGATGGCTACAAGTGCGGCCACTTTTCCCAGTCCAAAAAAGATGACCGCAGGAATTAAGTAAACAAAACTAGGTAATGTTTGCATAAAATCCAATATAGGTCTTAAAATCTTTTCAGTCCAATCATTTAGTGATGCAGCAATTCCTAAAGGTATACCCACAACAAGCGCAATGATGGTTCCTGTAATAACTAAGGCCAGCGTACCCATTGCATCTTCCCATAATCCCAATCCATGGATTAAAAACAGTAGGACGGCAAAAACAATGCCTAATTTCTTCTCCTTTAATACAAGCCCTGTCATCAGTCCTATAGCGAGTATAAAAATCAGAGGATGAATAAATACTAACCAATTTTCTAATCCTTCAATAAACCAATCTAACCCCTCACTGATCCCTCTTGTATACGTAGAAATATTAGAGATATTTGCATCAAAAAAATCATTGATTTTTTCAGCTAATGGAATGGTTGCTCCTTCTTTCATGATTGATCTCCTCCCGTGATTGCTTCAAATATAAAGCTGCGTACGACAACCCCTAAAAGCTTATTCTCAGAAGATACAACAGCAATGGGCTCATTGGTATTTGCCAACGGTGGCAATAATGCTTCTAAAGATGTATCTTCTCTAGATTTACTAAAATTAAAATCTAAATACTTGCTAATGTTAGATATTTTCTCCTGCATGGTCTCTTCAAGTGTATCCCTTCTAATGAGTCCTCTTAATTTATTGTTTTTATCCACAACAAATATGGAATCAATTTGATGGTTATCCATTTTCATCATTACAGTTTCTGGTTTTTCTCCTATCTTCGCTAATGCAACAGGATTTCTCATTATTTGTGATGCTGTAAAAACCTTCTTTTTATCCACATTCTCTATAAATCTTTCTACATAACTATCTGCAGGATTCATTAGTATCTCTTGTGATGTCCCAATCTGCACTACTTTTCCATCTTTCATTAATGCAATTCTATCACCTAATTTCATGGCTTCATCTAAGTCATGGGTGATGAATATAATGGTTTTATTCATTTCACTTTGTAATTCTAGCAGCTCATTCTGCATATCAGAACGAATCAATGGATCTAGTGCACTAAATGCCTCATCCATTAATAAAATATCAGGATCATTGGCTAAAGCCCTAGCAAGCCCAACTCTTTGCTGCATGCCGCCGCTCAATTGCTCTGGGTACTTCATTTCCCATCCTTTTAATCCTACTTGCTCAATCGCCTTTTCTGCTTTTTCAAATCTCTCTTCCTTGGAAACACCTTGAATCTTAAGACCATAGGCTACATTATCCAAGATATTCATATGAGGAAGTAATCCAAAATTTTGGAAAACCATGCTTATTTTTTTACGTCTTGTTTCTAATAATTCTTGGCGATTCATTTTGGTAATATCTTTATGATCAATAAACACGCTGCCATCTGAAGGCTCTATTAAGCGATTAATGCATCTGACCAACGTTGACTTCCCACTTCCTGATAGGCCCATAACAACAAATATCTCACCATCTTTAATATCCATGGACACATTATTGAGTGCAACAACTTGTTTGGTTTCCTTCAAGATTGTATTTTTGTCTTTTTTCTTTTTTAATTCCTCTAAAGCTTTTCCTGGTCTTTTACCAAATATCTTATAAAGATTTTCAACTTTTACCTTGGTTTCATTCATAGTGATTATTCTTCAACCCCTTGTCTGATCATCTTATCAATTTCTTCTCTGTGGTCTTCAATCCATTGTGCAGTTAATTCTTCAATGTTCTTATCTTCGGTTTCTGCTTTATATAGGATTTCTTCTATATCTTGAATCGATATACTAAATTCTTGTAAAAAGTGATATAGATCGGGTGCTTTTTCTTTTAATCCAGGATTAACCCCTGTCATAACATCATCATATTTCCAAATATTTTTTTCGTCTTTCAAAATCTTAATGTCATATTTTAAAAACATAACATGAGGCCGCCAAGCTAAAAATAGTACTGGTTCATTATTTTTTGCTGCTTTATCTACTTCTGCAAGCATGGCAGGTGTACTTCCTTCTACTAATTCAATATTATCCATATTATAGTCTTCTATGGTTTCTTCTGCTGTTAACATCATGCCTGTACTTGGTTCAATGCCTACGATGCGGTTATCAAATAGTTCCGCATTTTTGTTTAATTCTGCAATAGAATCCACTTCAACATAGGACGGTACCCCTAATCCCATTTCTGTCTTTTCATATAGCGTATTGACTAGATCTATCTTCCCTTCATATTTATCCATATAATTTTTATGCAGTATAGGCAACCATACATCTGGTAATATGTCAATACTTCCCTGTGACAATCCTAAAAACATAAACCCTATATCCCCTTCAACTTCTTCAACACGATACCCTTGTTCTTCTGCAACCTGCTTAATAACATTCAAAGGAATCCATTCATGGGGATAAGGTACTTTTCCTATGCTAATCAGTTTGCCATCTTCTTTTTCTCCCGATGTGTTTTTGGTATTTTGTGTACAACCTACTACACCGCCAACCAATACTATACTAATAATTAATGCAATGATTCTTTTCATTGTGTTACACAACCTCCTTCATTTTTTAAAACAAAAAGCACCCTAACTCTCGTATTATCTCTAATACGTAGAGTTAGAGTGCCTAAGTTTCGCTTTATCAACTCACTTTAAACCATTCACAATAGTCTAAATTAGGACCGCCTTTACTTCATGAAGGTTGATCCTAAATAAGCCCCAGTTCTACTGACTTTTAGTTTTTCCAAAATCAATTTCAGTTTCTTTTTTTAGCTCGAATTGACCCTATAAACTTAGAAGAAATCATTACATGATCAATCTCACTAATTACTTACTCTCGATTTGTACTTTACTTTCTGATTAAATTTTCGTTATATATTGTATCAGCCATCTTCTCCAATGTCAAATAAATTCGTTAGAAAAAAACAACAAAAACAAGCAAAATATGTGTTTTACATCTTTGCCTAAAATTCATTTCCCTCCAACAAGAAGGATACTACAGGCGCAATTTTAATCTTTTTTACATTTCACTGGTATATACTCAAAAATATCCCCGGATTTTATACTCTGAGATAAACGATGGAGCCAAAAATAGTATTCTTTTGATTGTTCTATTTGTTGATAATACGCTCTAGCCTCTTGTTTCAATGTTTCATCAATTTCAGGAGTCTCCAAGACCTCTTTTAGATCTCTTTCAGCAATTGAAATCGCTTCTAAGTTAACTGTTACTTCTCTATTCCACTTTTCACAGAAAAAAGTTGCAAAGGATTTGAAAAAATCTTTTTCAGCCAAATAAAAATCTTTCCGAGAACCTTTCTGCCAAACCTTTTTAACCATTTTGTTTTCAGATAACGTATGTACTGCCTTACTCATGCTAGGTTTGCTCATCCCTAATTCATTTTTCATTTCATCTAAGGACATGGGGTCTTTATGAAAATACATCGCGCCATATAAACGTGCACTGGAAGTAGTCACACCGTATAAATCCATGGTCTCAGCAATTGCATTAATCACCATATCCTTGCTTTCTTGGATTTTGCTCTTTATCTCAATTTCTTTTTCATTATCCATATTTTTAACTCCTCTTATATTTTACTTTAATATGATTCTTATTTAAAATATTAAAAACGTTTCTTACTTTCCTCAAATATTAATATATTCACTATAAAATAATTTGTCAAATATTTATATAGATTTAATAATAAAGCTTTTTCATCATTTCTCTTTGTCAACCACTACCGCTTTTTCCTTTACAATGCATAGAAGCCTAAGCAAGTAACTTCTATGTTGGTTACTATCTTAGGCTAAAAATTAAATTTTCTCATCTATATTATTAGAGTACTGCATATAAAAATTTATACATTTTTTCATCTTTTAAATGAAAATTTCATTAGTTCTGCCATCTCCACTAAAGACGTTTCAATATTGGATACAAGCTTATCTAATTTTTCCTTTATAAGGGTTTTGCTTGTTATATTAAAACGAATATAGTCCTTGTCTTTAAAATACCGAATCCCAAAACCGTCCTCAACAACAGGTCCGTATCCCGCTAGCTCCAATCCCTTTATAGAGCTTGTACTGGTGCATACTGTACTGTGAGTTAGTGTTACATATCCCTTATCCGTAAATATTTCAGGTAAAGTATCTACGCCTAGATCCTTGCCAAAATACTTATACATCGTAAGTAATCCTAATAAATGCCCATCTACACCTCTTCCATTTTTACATTCATTGATTCTCTCTACATGCTTTTGGGCTGCTTTCATTAAAGACACTATTTTTGTTTGAGGATCACAATCATCGGAAACCATATTTTTTATAAATGTAACAGATTCAAGAGACACACTATACATAACCTCGATACGCCCTGCTAAAAATTTTCTAGCCATTACTGCTTCATAGGCGCTGTAACACCTGCCATATAACTTATACTGAGCTAATTGTAAAGCTAATTGCACAAATGCATCTGGGCTTACTCTAAATTTTTTTATGCGATCTTTTCCAAACTTATCAAAGTGTAATACTCGCGTCTGAGTATTTGAAACGACTTCATCAAATTGTCTTGACGCTTTTCTTATTTGTTTTTGCAAGGTTTCATCTAAATGAAAGGTTAATTTTTGAGGCTTATTTTTCCAATGCTTGTCTTCCTGGATTTGGATTTTATCCATATTTTCATAGAGCCACTGAGTAAATCTTGCCATAACAGAACCATCAATGCCCGTATGCTCCATGTTAATGCCTATTTCCCCATTCTTAGCCACAATAAACTGTAGTGATTTATCAAACCATCTATTTTTACCATTGCCATGAAGCATCATATTAGAAGTCTCTTCTAAAGTATTAGGATTTTCATCATCCAAACATAATGCAAAAATTGCCTTGTCTATCTTTTCTATAGACACTTCATTTCTTTCATCTATTTTTAGTAAAGCGTCTCTAGTATCTGCCCATTCATTCCTATTCATAGCAGTAAGTATCCCGATTTCTTCCTCTTGATTCCTTTTACTTATCGTCATAATATATTTCAAATCATCTTTAATCTCTAAGAAAGACCTTATTTTTCCTGAATCGGTGAATACATCTACAGTAAATATTTGCCCCCTACACAAAACAATGATATGTTTTTGAAAAGGAGTTACTTTTAATACATCTTTTTCTCTTTTAGGAATCCTTGTAGCAGAAAATAATTTTTTATACTGTAGCATACAAATAGGGTTTTCATCTTGTAAATCCACCTCTAGTTCTTCTCTATCAATTAAAGACTTAAACCTACAAATAGATACACTAAGGGCGGCAGCTATATACTCTTGTGAAAATCCTAACTCTTTTAGCTTATTTTTTATAACATAAAAAACATTCCCATTTATAATTAGGGGCTCACGAGAGGCTAAATATAGATCCTCCCAAAGAGGTGCAGTCCAATTAGCTAGATTGTTTGTTTGTGACCACCTTATAAGCGCTTTCTGCAGCTTTTCTCCATCTTTACTTTTAAACTTATTAACAATCTCTCTTGTTCTGTCAAAAGCTTCTTCTGTAAGCAATGGCTGAACCCATTCTATAAACTTATTGCAGGTATCATTTAATTTAGGTATAGGTATCTTGGGTAAATTTTCTTGATTTGCAAATGTTTTTTTCATAGGATTCCCCCTCGTGTTTTTTTTCATCCCATAGAGATCCCTCTCTATACACTATTTCATTGTACGTTTCACTTTTTTTGCTATCTTGCTCGGAACCCACGCTGTCCATAACTCTTCATATTCTTTTAAAAACCATTTTGCTGCTGCCTTTGCATTAACTTCGTTCTGCTGCATATAGGCTAAAGCATTACTTGTAATTTCACTGCTTGTTTTATATTGTCTTAGAAATTCTACAACTTCAGGTGCTCTGTCTAAAAATTCTTTATTTACTGCAATTGTCAATTCCTGTGATGGATACTCACAGCGATATCCATTATCCCACTTTTCTTTTGTATACGGTTCATCTTCAAGCAATGTCATATCATATTTTCCTGTAACCCAAGTAGGCTCCCAATAATACCCCAACCAAGGTTCTTTTTGTTCAATAGCTTTTGTAATAGATGCTGCTAAAGAAGGAGCTGATCCTGCTTGAAAATAGTTATAGTTTTCATCTAAATGGTAAGTTTTCATTTTCTTTTGTAGGACTTCATCCGCTGTCCACCCGGGTATCGAACCATAAATTCTACCTTTACTTGGATCTTCTGGATCTTTAAAAATCTCCCAATATCTCTCTAAGTCTTTTACAGATTTTAATCCAGGAGCCATCGGTTCAATACCTCTTTGTGGATCACCCTTTATGACATACGTAGGAACATATAACCCTTGTTTATTATCAGCATAGTTAATAGACAGTTCAATAATATCTCCGCTTTCAATGGCTTCATCATATATGTCAATGATATTTCCTGTCCATATCTCTGTATAGACGTCAATATCTCCTTGCCTTAATCCCACTAAAGATGTTTGTTCTGAACCCATTATTTCACTGGTTGGATATCCATAACCTTCTTCAATAATCATACTTGCTACTGCATTATGAAAACGAATACTGTCCCATCCAGCATCTGCAAAAACAATTTTCCCTTTTGTCTTTTCATTATTTCCTTGATTATCTTCCCCATAAGAGCAAGCTGCCAACATCAAACCTATTGATAACAGCGCTAGCATTGTTATTAAAAATTTTTTCTGCTTTTTAAATTTCATTATTTATAACTCCCCTTTGTTTACATTTTTATAAAATAAAGATTGAAATTTGATTAGATATCTCTTGCCTCCTTTCAAACCTTCTTTAAATTTCATCGATATACATAGAAATATGTTGAATAGATTATACGTTGGAATAAATAGTGGGTCTAAAAATAGTAGACAAGTTTATAGAACGAAGTTTTAGAATTGCTTTTATTAAGAACATTCGAAACGTTTCTTATGTTATATATAATATACACTTATAACATAATTTGTCAAATCTGTACCTCTGCTCGGTTGGGATAAAAAGTAAAAATTATTAGAGATTTTCTATTGTTTCCCACAATTATCCACAATACTTTTTGTTAATATGTTATGAAGTAAAACTAGACCTATATTCTTTCATTTTCCTCACAATTTCTCCTTCATTGTCTTTATATCAATCCCTAAAAAAATTTTAAAAATTTTTTATTTCCCAAAATTAATTTTTGATTATTAATAAGTGCTCCACTTACTTCTAATATATAACCCATTTCTTAGCTGGACTTTATTACTGGTTGATATCTGATATACAAAACTGTTTTATGAATGCAATGCTAATCACTGTTGTAATTGTTACAATGATCATCAGTATCAGTGGAGTGAGTATATAGAATTCAAGAGGATTCACCACGAATTTAATTTTGGATGCACCTACCTTTGCTAAATTTACTGATGAACAGATATATGTGCAGAAGAAAAAAATAACCCATAGTTCTAATATGGGTTATCTTGATTTTCAATGATTTCATATTCAATCGAGTTGACACTGCTTACTCGATTTCTTCCGTTGCTTTTGCATTACCTTCCAATAACGGTACCTCTTCTTTATGCTCTTCTTTTTCCCTTTCTGCTTCTACATCTTTCATTCCTTCATAGTGTAAATCGCATTTTTTCAAAGGAACTCTATAATTAAAATCATTTGGAATATACCCACCATTCTTTGAAGGTACATAGGGTAGATTTGTCTTAATATAAGTTCTTACCTTTACATCCTCCTCAGGGCAATAGGGTGTGGCTAATTTATTAGAGGTTTTATCCACCTTTACTTCTACTCTTATACTAGAATGTGCTTTAGGTACTGTCCCAGGTGCAAAAATCTCTGTCCTAGCTCTATTTCCCCTTGGATCTTTACTCGTTAAGCTGGTTGGTACTCCTCCTGTATCGATATCAATGGTTTTTCTAATAAGCTTATCTGAGATTTTAAAATCTTTGTCTGATAAATCTTCATGCACCTTAAGCATAACCTCTTTCCAGAAAATAGCAGCCATTCTACTTCCATCTCTTAAGCTCAGCTGTGGAGCGTCATTTCCTATCCAAAGTGCAGCTGCATAATAGGGGGTATACCCAGCAAACCAAGCATCAACCTTTGCCGTTGTTGTCCCTGTTTTACCTGCTACAGGTATTTTTCTATTTCCAGGATATAAGCTTGCCCGTGTTCCTGTCCCATAACGAACAACATCCTCTAAAATATCCGTCATAATATTTGCAATTTCTGGCTCAACAACCATTGTTTTCTCTGGTTCATATGTATAAAAAACTTTTCCACTTGTATCTAAGATTTTTTCAATCGTAGTGGGTTTTATATAAACCCCATTGTTAGCAATGGCACCATAGGCTGCAGTTACCGCAAGAGGTGATAGCCCCTTGGTAAATCCACCCAATCCTAAAGCTGCTAGATTTTCATCATGTATATATTTATTTTCATCATCATTGACAAAGCTGTCTTTTGAAGGATTGTCTTTATTGATAATCCCTAATCTTTCTAGGTATTTCAGTGAGGTTTCCATCCCTATTTCCTCTAATAGTTTTACTGTAGCAACATTCATGGAATTAACAGCAATTTCTCTCAGGGATTTTAATCCTCTATAACCACTATACCAGTTCCTTGGCCATAACCTTCCTCCTGCAGTAAAGTGGGGAATATCATCAATAACGGAAGCTGCCGTATAACCATTATCTAACGCTGGTAGGTATACTGCTAAAGGTTTAATCGTTGACCCCGGCTGACGATATCCTTCCGTGGCTCTGTTTAATACTTTTCTACCTGTTATTTTTCTACCTCCTACAATCGCTTTAATCTTTCCCGTAGAGTGCTCTAAAATGACAAGGGCTGATTGCGGCTGGACTATCCCTGGTTCATCAATTGCAAAGTACTTCTGCGATATCAAAAGATTTCCTTTATCATCGATCTCATAAAAGTCAGGATTCTTCCTTAGAAATTCTTTCGAAATACAAATCCAATCATCGTCTTTGATTGTATAATGATCCGAGGCCATATCTACTACTCCCCCATTATGAAAAACAAGGTTCTTCTTATCGTCTATACTATAAAATCCCTTCAAACGAATATATCCTTTAAAGACACTGAACTTACTTCTTATTATTTCTAATGCACCATCCTTCAATTTGAAGCTGTTTTTTTCAATAATAGCCGCATTATTTTCTGTCAATAAATTATCCCTTTTATAATATAGAATATTCCCATGGTGATCTACCAAGTTCTGATTTCTATCTAGATTTCCCCGACTCCCATTGTATTGGTACCATTCTGTTAAGATAGGTGTCGTTCTTTTTTTAATATTTCCCGCAAGGATTTTTTCGAAATTTTCATAAATATCCTCTGCTTTTTTTTGCATAGCTACATCTATAGTAGTATAAATCCTCAATCCTCCCGTATACAGCTTTCTTTCTGCCTCTTTTTGACTAATTCCATTTTTAACTAGAATTTCTATAACCTCTTTTTGTACAAGATCAGAAAAGAAGGACATAATCTCTGTATTTTCCTTTTCCCTTGGTTTTAATTTTCCTTTAATGTCTTCCCTTAAAGCAGTTTCATATTCTTCCTCTGTAATGAATCCTAATTGCTTCATCTTTTCCAATACTATTTTTTGTCTTTCTGAAGAGTTTGGGTTGTAAAGTACGCCATACTTGCTTCCTATCAAGTAGATGTATCCTATCAAGTTTTCATTATTCTCTTCTATATTTTCTATCAACCGTAATAAATAAGGAGCATATCTAGAAGGATTTTTTGTGATTCCAGCAATTAAAGCACTTTCGCCTATGGTAAGTTCTTCAACATTCTTGTCGAAATAGGTTTTAGCAGCAGCCTGAATACCATATGCTCCTTGTCCTAAGTTAATGGTATTTAAATATGTTTGCAGAATCTGATCCTTTGTTAAGCTTTTTTCTACGTTCATTGCTAGGTAGGCTTCCTTTATTTTTCGTTTAATATCATTCATTAGATTTTCTCTATCTATTTCATCTCGTAGATACAGGTTTTTGATTAACTGCTGTGTAATAGTACTCGCCCCTTGTATTGGTGCTCTCTCTTTAATATCTACGATAAGTGCCCCCACAATCCGCTTCAAGTCAATTCCTCTATGCCGTTCAAACCGTTCATCTTCTATGGCAATAAAGGCATTTTTAACTTTATCAGGAATTCGGTTAATTTCAATATTTTCACGAAACTCGAGTGTTTGAATAATTTCAAATTCTTCACCGTTAGCATCATAAATAATAGAATGTTCGTTTAACAGGGTATGCATTTGTATAGGATCAATATTCGGTGTGTCTTCTATCACTTTACTTACAAACCCATATCCAGTAATAGCTAAACAAATGAATAAAATGCCCACAACAACAAAAACGATCCTAATCGTTTTAAACGTAATTTTTGGAAAATATTTTCTTCTTTCTTTGTCATTTAAATTTTCATTTTCGTTGATTTCTTCTTTTGTTACATCCTCTTTCTTTATGTTTTCCTCCATGAAGCGCCCCTCCTAATAAAACATATTCTTTAATGCTTGTACAATAACTCCCTATATTTTATATATGCTAGCGCTTTTCAAATATTCTTCTTGTACACAAGAGGTCACTACTTCATTGGCAAAATGCAATATCTTCGCATTACATTTTTTTACTATTAGACAATCATATCCTTACTAAAATTAAAGAATATCTAAGGACTACTTGATCCGCATCGTACCATGCTTGATGTTCATGAGACAAAGCAACTCCTATTTTTTCAAGGTTTTCTTGTAACCGCTTATGCCCATGTTCATAAAAACCGCAGTTACTTATGGTATCCTTCACCATTTTCCTGTAACTGCGGCTCTTCTATAAAAATAGCTATTTAAGATCAATAAAATAGAGGCTCATATTATAGCCTCTAAAACTTCTATACTATCTATTGCCTTTAAAACATGTATCTTCATTCCATCTCTTACTTTTATATTTAATGAATTTTTATTCCCTTCAATAAAAACTACTCCTTTTTTATGCATACTTTTTATTTTGCTCCTTGAAATTCCAAGTATATCCCTTAAAAGCTTATCTACTCTCAATTCTATTAGATACTTACAAACAAGTTCAATAACAAGTTCATTTTCTTTTATATAGTATGCTTCTAATTTTCTTTGAACTAATCTATGGTTTATATGTTCTAGCACAACTTCAGCTTTATTCTTACTATATATACTTGAATTAAAAGCATATTCTGTAGCTAATTCTCTGTCATTAGAAAGAAATTTTTCATACTCCTGTTTACTAATATTACAAGGCTTTGTTCTTTCATATATGGTCATATTCCAAGTTGATTTACATTTCTCACATTTATAAATTAGCCAAATATCAATGTTATTTTTACTTGCATTTATTCTAAATTTTTCACTATTTATATAGTTTGTTTTTTCATTACATTTAGGACAATTTCTTTTTACAATTGGTAAGTTATCAGGAATGAGTTCCCATTGATATTTTTTTAAATAGCTCATTTTGCTCCTCCTAATCATTTATTTTTAGGACTTGCAAAGGCTATTTCATTACACTTTTTACAATTAATGCAATAGCCTCTGCTATGCATTAAAAATATCTATTGTCATAAAAAGCCCTCCAATCTTTTTTCTAAATATATTTTGGTAATAGGAATTCCTTCATCACCCTAAACCACATTTTTTAGAAAGCTATTTTTACAGACTTTTTTCACAGTCTCTTCTTTTCTTTATTAAAGTTTAATCTCATACACACAGGATCGATCTCCTCTTAAAATGGAAGTAACAACCCGACTTTTTGCTTCCTTACCAGTAATTTTTGAAATCATTTTTTGTGTCATACTTGCGGAACAATGGCAAAGAACTCGAGACACTTTTTGACCATTCATACATTGTGTTATTGGGCATACGCAATAGCTTTTGTTCTCGTCAACACGAATTATATTATTAACCTCATCATATGCAATAATTTGTCCATGTTCTTTTGTCATAAAATTAATGAATCCTAGCAAGTCTCCAATATATTTTTCTAACATGTGCTCCATTGATTTATAATGACATGCCCCACATCCATCTAAAAGTAATGCACATTTTTCTTGAGAGCAATTATTTTCAATGCTATTCAATAATTCACTCAGCCATTCCATACTAAAGTTTTGAGCCCATTTCTTATAACCGTCCATACTAATCCCCCTTTTTGCTATATCACAATGAAATAACCACTTTTATAATAGCACCCACTAGAAAAGAGTTCCACCTTAAACATTTTTCATAAAAGAAAATGAGCCAATATAGTCATAAAACTATACCGGCTCATTTTCAGCTTGCTTCTTCTTGCCTTGTAATATAATTCTTTGAATACTTTTCAAAGACAAATAATATTTTTCACACAAATATTTCAAATCACACCCACATTGATAATCTTGGTAAATTTGCCTGTTTCTAATTCTTAACTCGTCACGAGTAGTCGTCTCGGTTCCCCATTCCTTTTTATTACTCGATTTTCTTGGAATGTAAATGCATTCTCCATCCACATATAACTGCACTAATTCAAGTAATTCAGCAGGGAAGATTTCGTTTGCTTTTTTATAGCTCATTTTGCCCTCCTAAAACAATTATCTTGTTAGGAATAGCAAAGGCTATTTTTATTCATTAAATTTTGTTTGTTACGATAGCCTTTGCTATGCAACAATAACAATAGGATTAAGCATAAGCTTTCAGCCCTCCTTCAATTTACTATAACCTAAGCACAACCAAAAGACTTGCTAGAATTGTGCTGAAATTAAAAAGAGAATGCTTTTGTAGTTCCCTTGCTTCGCATCTTTAGAATATTGTGTCATAATCGGACTGCAATGGCAGCCTCTGCACATTGATAATTAATTTTTCTAGGGGAATTAATCGTGAGTCTGCATTCCGTATTTTTCTGCTTCTACAGATGATTATGAGTATATTATATATTAGTATTACTTAATATTTAGTAATGCATTTGAAATTTCTTCAAATCTTTCATCGGTTATACCAAGTTTTTTCTTAAACTTTTCATCATTTATTCTTTCAATAATTATCTTATCAGGAGATATTTCCTTAATAACATTTTTTATCTTCTGAATTGATTCTTCATCATCGTTATAGCCCTTAATTATAGTAACTTCAAATATAAATTTACCTTTGTATTGCTTATTAAAGGAAATCATGTTTGAAATATACTCTTTTAATGTATACCCTTCAATTGGTCTTTGAACTTTTTGAAAATCTTCTTCTGAAATTACTTTTATCTCTCCAATAACTTCATCACATTTATTGGCTATTGATATATATTTATCTCTACCCAACAAATAGCCGTTAGATAGCAACCTTACAGGTACTCCCATACTTTTGATAAGGTCAATAATATCATTAATTTTATCATTTAATAAGGCTTCTCCTTGTGCGTTAATGAAGATTAGATCAGCTTTTGTATTATATATCATATTCTCAAGTTCCTTTAATGAATCATCCTTTTCATCAAATGACATTTGGGTGTCCACTTTATTTTCTGACCTTCCAATAGGACAGAATATACAATCAAAGTTACAATGCTTTTCTGAAAGTATGTTAACTTCCAATACCCTTTTCCCATCTTCAACATAAATATCTTTATAACTGAAATAGCCCATTGCTTTATCCCCCTTAAATTACTCTATTGTTACTTCTTTATTATTCATATCAAGCATTGAAATTTTACATTCTCCACCTAAATTATCTTGTACCGTTTTTGCTAGTTCATTTAATGCATTCTTTAATTCGATTAATCTACTTTCATCAGTTAATTCAATGCATAAAAAAGCATTAGTTGTATTTTCAGTAAGCATTGTTCTAACTGCTTCACGCCAGTTCCAGCATCTACAAATTGCTCCTTCATTATCTTTGTAAATTATCTCACCTTCATATGGTGGTTCACTTTTATCCGTTCCTAATGTAACAAAACTCTCATTTCCATCTGCCTTCGTCAATCTTATATCACCAGCAAATTTGTCTATATCCTCACCACCGCATGGTAATGCATATTTTAATGAAATAGAATTGTAAATATCCACCAATGGATTAATCGTTCCTATATGATTTCCCTTATGAACTCTCTTTAATAACGCTTCTATCGATGACCTTGCACCTTTCTTTGTTTTAAATTTTTGAAATGCTTCTCTCCATAATTTTATAACTTCGTTACTGCTGAATTCTGCATTCTTTAAATAATCTAAAGCTTTCATTTCTGAATTTGATATTAGCTTTTGGTATTTTTCTTTATCTTTGATTATGTTATCAATACCACTACAGATAACAACACCTATCTTAGCATTAGGAAATAGACTCCAGAAATCATCTTCAATTATAAATTTTTTCATTATTATTCCTCCCTCCTTATATAATTTAATTATTGATATCTATAAAATAGAGCGCTTTGAACAAGTCTTTAAGATACGATTGAAGATATCCTGCTGTTTTAAGATTTTCATCCGTAATCATTTCTCTTAATAATTCTTTTCTTAAAGTACTCATAAAAAAAGCTCCTTCCTGGTTTGAATTATATTATTAATCATTTCCATAAAGGAGATCTTATTTTCACTTAAGCACAGATTTATTTACATTCCCAATATTTTTAAAGTATCTCCCAGGCTTTTATCCTTCCGTGTACACAATTCCCTGTGTGTTTTCTCTCGGCCCAGCCAGTTATAAACTGCGGAACCCTAGAAAACTAAGTTATATTAACTTTTTAGTCATTATAAAATCTATTTGTTCTTCATCACCCATATAAAAAGAGTGAGCTCCAGTTTGAACAAATCCTATTTTCTTGTAAAAAGCAATAGCGTTATCATTTTTTTCCCATACGCCTAACCAGATCTTCTTCTTACCAAGTTTCACTGCAATTTCCTCAGCTTTATTTAGAAGATATTTACCAAGTCCATGTTTTTGAAATCTGTTTTTTATATAAATCCTTTCGATTTCAAGGGAATCATCACCTATTTCTTCAGTCTGAGCATCATTAATATTGACCTTTAAATATCCAGCCAGCTCATCATTAAAATACACAAAAAAGAATTGCGAAGAAATATTATATAATTCTTCTTCTAATCGTTTTAAGGTAAATGCCCTTTCCAAGTAGGCATTTATATTTTCTGGTGAGTTCTGGTGCTTAAAAGTCTCATTAAAGGTTTCATAACTAATTTCTTGAAGTAGGCGTAAATCCTCAATAGTGCACTTTTTAATATTTATACTCATCTAAAATTGTCTCTCCTTTTACAAAATCAATATTCTCTTTTGTTTCCCCTTTTTACAAACTCCCAATCTTTTTCTATATTTTTTCTTACTCTTTGAAGAAGATTGAAAATAGTTTCTTCTTCACTTTCGGAAAACCCCTCTAATGCAACGGCATTGGAATAATCATTTTCTCTTTTTATAAAAACATAAACCTCTTTCCCTTTCTGTGTTGGGAAGAGTTTATTAATTTTTCTATTATCTTTATCTTCTTTCTTGTCAATAAAGCCATTAATTTCAAGTTTTTTTATAGCACGAGATGCTGTTGTTCTATCTACCTTTATCATCTCAGCTAGCTTTTCTTGAATGATTCCTGGGTTTTCACATATTCGTACAAGATACAAATACTGCCCCTTTGTAAGATCATATTCTTTAAATTCTATATTACTTATAGAATCTAGTGCTCTTGCTATCATCCCAATTTCACGAAGAATTTCTTTCATAATTAACCCCTTAGTTCATATTTTATTGCAAATGCAATAAAAAACTATGTATATGTATTATAGTTTATTTTTGTTGCATTTGCAATAAAAATAAACTAAATGGGTATTGTAATAAAAAAATAACCATTCAAATTTAAAATTAACTTATTTAGGTAACTTTATATGATTCTTTAAAGCTTTTAGCTATTGACTTTTTATAGTTAGCCTTTCTCTTAATTTTCATATTGTGAATATAAAAGATTTTTTGTGTGCATTTAAAGAAAATCTAACGTAGAATTGCAGGATTGAGGCAGTCCATAATCGTGATTTTTCTATTTCTGTAATTCCTATACACGGTAGTTGAAATAACAGCATATTCTCATCGCTATTGAGCCACTTTTCAATTTATACCGTTATCATAATGTAAAAATAGGTATAAAAATACTACTCCTTCTATTTTTTAGAGCAGTATTTGTATTGATTTATATTCTTATTTAACCATCTCTTGTAATAGAGAGAAGTTACCTATCTCCACTTAAGTTGAGTAATTTATCTGATTCCTAGTCCTTTTACTATATGACTTACATACAAGAAAGATATAAATCCAATCATAAATCAACATCGCTACAGAAATTATGGTGATCAAATATGATCTGAAATACACAATGAAGGCAATAGCAGCAAGTAAGCTCCCCACCATTTTAAAAACTGCGATGTATATGGATTGACCATTCAAATTACCTCGCTTTATCAATAACGCAATGAATAACCCATACATCATTAGATTTTGTAAAAAAGCAGCATATTTTCCTTCGAAATCATTAAACTCAAGGGTTATAGCCATAATAGTAAGAAAGCTTACACCTAGTGTTATAAAAAAAGATGGATAAAAAAACTTTACTGGTATGTATTTTTTGAATTCCTTGCCACCATAGCTTAAATATTGAAGCATAATAACAATGTCCAATATAAACCAAATGATATCAATTACATTTTGCAAACCATTATGCGGGTAAATAAATGAAAATATAAACTCCCAGGAGATATTTGCACAGATTGCTACCATTGGCATCCCATATGTTTTGTCTTGAAATCCGCGTTTGATAATAAGAATGTATGTAACAATCCAGCACAAACCACTCCCTAACAGAAGAATTAAAAAGAAATTGTCTGGAGTTTTCATATGTAACCTCCCATTACAAATAAATTTTAAAAATTGATGACAACAAAAGATTGATTCTCACCTATAATACTATATGGATGGAAATTCGTTATTTATGTCAAATACAAAAAAACATCCTCCTCGAAAAAACGAGGAAGATGAGGTTAGGCACAAAGCATTAGGCTTTCTTTATATAGTACGTCACAATATTCCTTGCTAAATTACGAATACGCTCCTTATTTTAATGAAATTTCACTTTATATTAGTCAATAAAAACAACAGGTTTTATTAGGTCTTTCGGTTTGTCCTTCATTAGTAATAGCGCTTTTTCTATGTTTTCAAATCCCTTGAACTCATGTGTTACTAGTCTACTAGGATCAAATCTATTATATCTTACAAGGTCCACAAGCATTTCCATTCTCAAACGTCCCCCTGGGCACAAACCACCTGTTATTGTCTTATGACTCATTCCACATCCCCATTCTTCACGTGGAATAGGTAGAATTTCTCCTGTTCCATGATAATTAACATTTGATATAACGCCACCAGGATTGACCATCTTCACAGCTTGCTTTAATGTATCAACACCGCCACCTGCAAGGATCACACGGTCAACGCCTTGCCCTTTTGTAAGTGCCATTACCTGCTCAACGATATCTCCATCCTTATAGTTAACAATTTCGTTTGCTCCATAGAATTTTGCTGTTTCAACACATACAGGTCTGCTTCCAATACCTATTATTCTACCTGCTCCTCTTAACTTTGCTCCTGCAATGGCCATCAGTCCAACAGGTCCTATACCAACTACAACCACACTTGAACCTAGTTTTATATCAGCTAATTCAGCACCATGGAAACCAGTTGTAACCATATCAACAAGCATTAACGCACTTTTTACGGGCACCTCATCAGGAAGATGAGCCATATTCATATCTGCATCATTTACGTGGAAATATTCACCGAAAACGCCATCTTTGAAATTTGAAAACTTCCATCCTGCTAACATTCCATTTGAATGCTGTTGAAATCCTTTTTGAACTTCTAACGACCTCCAGTCTGGCGTTATTGCAGGAATGATAACCTTATCTCCAGGTTTAAAGTCTTTCACACCACTTCCAACTTCAAAAACTTCGCCTACTGCCTCATGTCCTAGAATCATATTGCTTCTTTCTCCTATAGCACCTTCAAAAACCGTGTGTATATCTGATGTGCATGGCGAAACGGCTATAGGCCGTACGATTGCATCATATATTCCCGCCTTTGGTTTTTCTTTTTCAATCCATCCTGTCTTGTTAATTTGAAGCATCGCAAAACCTTTCATGATTTATTACCTCCTCGTTTTTTGTGTTAGATACGCAATCATTCATAAAATAAAATAGTATCTATGGTAACATGCTTAATAACTAAGCAATAACTGTGCCATCAGCGGGAATGATACTATTTTAACAATTTCCGCCCCTTGGCATTGGGGTTTGTAGTAAATTTCTACATGTTTTCATAAATATACTGTTGTTTTTCTCTACATATCGTTGGTATTTTCATCATTTTTTTAAAAACATCCAACCTATTTCACGGAAATATTAGTGAGATATTAAAATTTTTTTCGAAAACATTGCAAATAACCTAACATTCATAATGCATATACCCCACTGGGTTACGTGTATTAAATGCTATTTGCTTCATTTTGTTTTTCTTTTTTAGAACATTTGTGAATATTTTAATGATAATTTATAATAGAGTTAGATCTGTTTTTAACCATTTCTATAAAGGAGAATCTGTACAATGAAGATTGATAGTCTCTCAGAAATAAATTTTGATAACATTATAAAAGCGTCCCACGAACGCTGTCGTAACATGAACATAAATACGCACATGGAAAGTGTAGCAGAAATATTACATGGTAAAAAGCTAGATTCTGTATTATCTGAGAGCCGCAGCCTCATTGAAATCGCAATGCCTTTTATCAATTTGTTATATGAATTTCTTAAGGGTTCGGGATTTATGATACATCTGACAGATAAACACGGTTATATATTGACAGTAACAGGAGATGAAGAAGTAATCGAATATGCAGCAAATATGGGTATGGTTGTGGGAACAGATATGAGCGAAAAAAGCTGTGGAACAAATGCTATAGGAACAGCCTTATATGAGAATTGTCCGATACAGCTAGCTGAAAGACAACATTTTATTGATATCTATCATGTTTGGACATGTTCATCATGTCCTATATATGATCTGAACGGGAACGGAATAGGCTGTATTAACCTAACTGGCTTTCATCATTTCGTGCATCCCCACACGCTGGGCCTTGTGGTTGCAGCTTCAAATGCCATAGAGAATCAGTTAAGGACAGAGCAAGCACAGAATGAGGTATTTGAGATTTATCAGTATTGTAATACTATAATAAACTCCATAGACTACGGCGTTTTATCAATAAATGAATACAATAAAATAAAATCTGTAAACAATAAAGCCTTAGATATATTTGGCATGAATATGAACAATATGATTGGAACAAATACCGAAAACCTAATAGATAACTGGAAGGAGATATTGCTTTCCCTACAAAAGGAAGGGGAATACAGTGATGAGGAATTCATATCTATCAAAAATAATAAAAGGAAGCGATTCCATCTTACCGCATATCCCATAAAGGACCCTATCCAAAACCTATTTGGTATCGTCGTAATGCTCAAAGATATACAGAATGTATACAATCTTGTAAGTAAATATTCTGGCAAAAACGCGTACTATACCTTTGATGACATCATAGGAAAAAGTTCAACCATACGAGAAGTCGTTGAATATTCTAAGGTGATATCAAACACTCCCTCCACCGTGTTAATCCAGGGAGAAAGTGGTACAGGGAAAGAGATATTTGCACAATCAATCCATAACAACAGTGACAGACGAAATCATCCCTTCATAGACGTAAACTGCGGAAGTATTCCTAAAAATCTCATAGAAAGTGAACTTTTTGGATATGAGGAGGGTGCCTTTACAGGGGCAAGAAAAGGTGGCATGCCTGGTAAATTTGAACTTGCAAACAATGGGACGATATTTCTAGATGAAATAGGCGAAATGCCAATGGATATGCAAGTAAACCTGCTAAGAGTCCTTGAAGAGAGGTATATAACGAGAGTTGGAGGCACAAGAAAAATCCCTATAAATGTGCGTGTCGTTGCAGCAACCAATAAAAACCTCCTTGAAGAGATCCATAAAGGTAATTTCAGGATGGATCTTTACTACAGGCTGAATGTGATACCTATATACCTGCCACCATTAAGAAAGAGACGAGAAGATATAAAAATACTCATTGATCATTTTCTAAAGAAAAAGGCTGAGCGGCTTGGTATGAATATCCCCAAAATCAGCAAAGATGACTATGAAGTACTTATAAACTACGATTGGCCAGGAAATATTCGAGAACTTGAAAATAGAATGGAAAACCTCGTTTTACATGGAAAACTGCCAATAGATTTTTACAAACAAAAATCCAAGGCTTCAGATGCATTATCTATTCCCAGCCAATTTGAGTACAATATGCATTCACTAGCTGAATGGGAGAGAATAGCAATAAAGGAATGTCTGAAAAAATGCAACGGAAACATATCAAAAGCTTCAAAGATACTTCAGGTAGATAGAAGCACTATCTATAAAAAGATAAAGAAATATAGGATTTTTTAGTTTAGTATTCTATTGACACTCATAGCCCAGTCCTGTCCCCACTTGTCTTTCGCATAGGTAAAAAAATAGTTTTAAGTCATTCTTTGCGTTGATTAACTTTAGATATCTAAAATTACAATTGTATTTATATAGCATGCATTTCAATTATTGGCCAATCGTTTCTTCTTTATTTCAGCAGCAACAAGGATAACAATCGGTAATATCACTTGAAAGGGAAGAGAATACTATGGATATATAATCTTATTAAATTGGTCATAATGCATGATACTGTCAAATTCAAAATAAGATAAATTACATGCAAGTAAAGCAACAGGTGTTACTATGAATCTATAATCAATATATCCAAAAATTTTGGTAATTCCTCTATTGACATCCAACAATAATATACTTATTTTAATAAAACCTCCTAATTGCAGTTAATAAAGTAAAAGTTATAATATAATTTATCCAAAATTAAGGAAATCTATAAAAAGCGCTTTTAGATTTAATATCTTACATAATACTTTTATGGCATGTGTATCTTTTTACTCATTAATTATTTTATTTAATTCTATTTTCGTTATTTTTTGACGAACATGATCATAACCTTTTTAAAAATTATAAAAGCCTAAGAAAGCAATTTTCTACAGTTTGCTCTCTTAGGCTAAAAATCAAATTCAACATAAATCATTGTTTATCATTAATATTACAAATCTCAATTTTAAAATAAAACCTTTCATTTCTATCTTAAAAATCTATTACGATTATCTACAGCTAATAACATACGATTAGTTTTTACTTTTCATTCTTCCCATCAGTGTTTTTTCACCAGTCATAAGAAGAGTTCGAATATTAACCTCGCTAGCCATTGTATATGGCATGAGCAATTGCGGGTAATGATGTATTGATAACAACCTCTCCAAGGGATTTTGCTCCAAAAGGTCCTGTAGGCTCGTAGCTACTTTCGAATTCTACTCTAATATTTCCTACATCAAGCCTTGATAGTATTTTATACTGCATAAATGAATTGTTTCTTATTTATAAAGTTAAAATCTTTTGCTTTAATAAAAAACTTCGGAACCTACATAGCAAGCAATCTTCTGATCTAAGAATAGATCTTGGATATGTTCTAATTTCTCTATAGATGTAGGTTCATAATCTTTATATTTATAAACTTTTCCTAATTGTTTCCATTTTGAATCGCCCATACGATGAAAAGGTAAAATATTCACTTCAAACAAACCAACGTCATTCATAAATGCTGCCATCTCTATGATATTCTTATCTCCATCATTATAATCTTCGATGACGGGCATGCGAAGAATGACCCTGCCTTTCCAATCTGATTTTGCCAAAGCTTTAATATTTTCAAGAATCAAAGTATTATCTATCCCTGTTTTTTCTATATGTTTTTCCTTATTCATATGCTTTAGGTCAATAAAAGCAAAATCCACATATCCCATGACTTCCAAAAAATCTTCTGTAGGCACATACGCGGTTGTCTCAATAGCTGTATGAATATATACCTCTTTACATTTTTTTAATGCTTCTCGTAAGAACTCCTTCTGAAAAAAGGGCTCTCCTCCACTAAAAGTTACACCCCCACCTTCTTTTCCTTCCCAGTAGGTACGATCTCTTTTTGTGACTTTTATTAATTCGGATACCGCCATCCATTTGCCTGACAATCTTATTGCTTCGTTATAGCAAGCTTCTGTACATGCATGAACTTGGCAATCCTTGCATATAGCATGCTCTATTGTAAGTGGTATTTCTTGATCCTGTGTTAATTTTATCGCCTTATTAGGACAAGCTTCTATACATCGAATACAATCATTTTTTTCATGTTTACATTTTTGAGGACTAAATAAAATTCTTTGTCTTAATTCTAGTCCTTCTGGATTAGCACACCATTCACAACGCAAGGGGCAACCGCTTAAAAAAAACAATGTTCTAGAACCTGGCCCATCATGGACAGAAAACCCTTGTATGTCAAAAATCAATCCTTTTAATGCTTCCACCCTTTCCTTCACCCACTTTTCTTTAAAGATTTTCCCTGCTGATATCCTTTCCTGTCGAAGGTTCTACAGTCAATGGTAATATCATTGCGCATGCTGCAGAAACCACAAAGGACCCTGCTGCAAATAATAAAGCATTTTTATAATTTCCAGATACATCAAATAAATATCCACCCATAAAACTGCCTAAGGCTGGTCCAATGCCCATAATGATTAAGGTTGCAAATCCCCATATTTTTCCTATGGTTTTTCTTCCATAAATGGCACCTGCATAGCCTGCAGCCCCACCTGGTTCAATCGCCCAATAGCATGCAAACAATATACAAGCGATCACTGCAAATAGGATGGATTTTCCTGTTAATAGCAAACTCAATACAGCAGCGATTCCACACAAAGGAGCAATGAGCAGCATGATTTTTCTTCCCTTTATTTCATTTCCCACTTTTCCTACGATCTTATCTGCAACAATCCCTAAAAGAGGCATGGTAAATAACCCTGAAACCCCTATAATTACGTATAAATACGTTGCTGTATCTAAAGACAATTGAATATCTTGTGTCCAGAAATTAACAATTTGCGTCCAGACCAAAAACTCTGAAACAACACAAGTACAAAAGCATATGATGGTTCCCCATATAGGAAATTTGCTAAAAGCTTCTTTTAATTCCCAAACATATTCAGATCCTTGCTCTTTTTTCGCTGCTGGGTTCTCTCCCACAGCAGTCATACCATAATGTTCTGGACTTCTCTTTGCCAGTAAGGATGCAAGAATCAATGCTACAAATACAACAACAGCTAAACCTCTCATGGCAATACGCCAGTCTAATGTCACCAAAGCTTTTTTAAGTCCTAAACTTAAAACAACTTGTGCCAGTGGTGCCCCTGCAAAAGCAATTCCCCACATGGTCGCATAGGATTTCCCCACATACCATTTACGAACAGATACGGTGGAAGTAACCCAAAGCATTCCCGTACCAATTCCTGCAAATATCGCATAGGGAAGTAAATATTGTAAATAGGTATGGGCTCTGCTGGTAATCAAAAATCCTAATGCCGTGCCTACAGCTCCCAATGCATAACAAGGCTTCGTTCCCCATTTGTCAATAATCAATCCACTAAAAAAAGCTGTAATTGCATAAACAATCATCATCATTGAGTATCCCGTAGATAAAGCAGACACACTCCAGCCTAAATCTTCCTTCATCGGTCCTAAAAGTACTGAAAATGTAGATCGATATCCAAACAATACAAAGACCGCCATAAATGAAGATGCAACTACTTTGTATCCTAATTTATTGGTCATTTTCTCATCCATCTTTTCTCCTCCTCATGAAATTTTTGTTCGAATCCTGACTAAAATGATAGAAGAGAAGGGAAAACCTATAGCTTAGCCCCTTCTCTTTTTCACCTTCATTTATTTCATCTTATATCCTTCACAGGTTATAGCAGTGAGTTCTCCATACGCCCAAGCTTCTTTTTCAAGACCTAAGCAAGTTCCAATATTTTCTTGACTCGGATTCACAAAATGCGCACAATTGCTGCATTTTTTGATTGCTTCATAGTTTGGGCAAATGTCCGTATCTGTGAATACACTATTGTTTGATACTCTGCAAATCCCCTTTGCTACATCAACAGGTGCAAAATTCACACAATCACTATGCTTTAAAACTTTTTTATCCATAGATTAAACCCCCTCATATTCAGTTCTTGCAACTACTTCATCTTGAATTGGCTTCCCTATTTCACACCAGTATTGTGTAAAACCTGCAACCCTTACCATCAAATCCCTGTATTCTTCAGGTTTTTTCTGGGCTTCTTTTAATACTTTAGAATCAACGATGTTGTATTGAATGTGGTATCCACCCTGCCTCATATAAGAACGGGTTAATCCTAGAAGTTTTCTAGAACCCTCCGCTCCTTTAATGGCACTTGGGTGCACCTTTAAGTTCATTTGAGAGTTTTGAGATTGAGAATGATCCCAGCAGGTAGCAGAGTTAAACAATGCATAGGGCCCGTTCTTATCTGTTCCAGGATAAGCTGACATCGATCCATCTGCATAAGTTGTGCCGCGAAGACGACCATCTGGTGTTGCAAGGGTTGCTCTTCCTTGTGCACCATGGGTAGATACAGAAATCTGACATGCATACAAAGGTTTGGCATATAATGATTCATAGTTACGGCACATTTCGCAGAACCATTTTTCATATTCCTGCAATATACTGTCTGCATAGGGATTATCATTTCCATATTTAGGTGCAAGTAAACAATCTCCATAAATGTCATCATAAGGATCTGATGTATCGTCTTTTACTTGCTCTGCCAAAGAATATTCTCCAATTTCATCTGCCGCTTTAAATCCAAAGTTGTTTAACAAAGCATCTGTCATTTCATTTAATGTATATTTTTCATCATCATATACCAATTTTTTAAGCGCTACTAAGGAATTGACCATATTAATGGTACCACAGCTTTCAACATTATAAGTAGCATTGTATCTGTATCCTAAGTTGCCTATATGCTGTCCCTTATCTAGGCAGTCTGGCTTGAGCATAGATTGGAAAACAGCCATATTATGCTTTCTCCAGATATCATGCTGGATATTATTGGTAGTCGTTAAGCAATCCACTGTCATTTCATAATACTCTTTGAAAGTATCCCATAATTCTTCATAATCTTCAAGCTTTTTATTGTGAGGTGGATAGACTTGTATGCCTGTTCTATGATCTTTACCATTTGTTAGCACTAGTTCAAGTACCTTTGGATTGGCAATAAAGTGCACCCCTACGCTTGTTGGTTGCCCTGCGCCTCCAGGAATTTCATATTTCTTACCATTTAATGTTAGTTCTTTCCAACAACATGGTGACGTTTCTAGGCAGCCTCCAATTGCAAAGGCACGTGCTTCAGGAAGGGTCATCCCTTCTTTTCCATATTGCTGCATAATAAAATCAATTCCACCCCGATTATTCATCCAAGCAGGATATCCTGTACCTGTTTTATCACATTCAATACATTTTAACAAAAATTCCTCTGGTAATTTCTCATCATATAAAACAGATAATGTAGGCTGTGGTGTTGCACAACTAATCCCTGCTTCTACG
The DNA here is from genome assembly GCA_038396625.1 of Clostridiaceae bacterium 35-E11. Classification (GTDB taxonomy): domain Bacteria; phylum Bacillota; class Clostridia; order Peptostreptococcales; family Thermotaleaceae. The sequence goes on along the minus strand of CP121688.1, from coordinate 151,170 downwards.
ATAAGCATTTCCAATTTATTTGTAGCGGATTGACCATCACTTGTTAATCCACCAAGACTTAAATTATTAAAGGTATTGCCAGATAAAACGCCTCCTACAACCCCCATTGAAGCAAAGCAATCAATACAAGTCATTTTTACCCTATGAAGCTCTAAAAGTTCTAAAACTTCCGCCTCTGTCGTTCTTCCTGCTTCCATATCCTGCTCAAACCATGGATAAAGAACCTGCCCTAATCTTCCCGGAGATAATCCAGAAATGGCATCTTCATTGATACAAGCAATATGTATAATATAGGTAAGCTGCAATGCTTCTCTAAAGGTACGAGGTTGCTTATGGGCAATCCATTCTAAACATCTAGCAATTTCTTCATATTCTTCTTTTTGAATTGAATCTTTTGTTGTATCCGCTAATCTTTTTGCTTCTTTTGCATAATTTAAAATCCAGTTTTGTATTCCTTCAATGACCAATCTAACGGCTTCATAAAAATATAACCGATCCATACCTATTAAGCCATCTCCACCAGCCCGTCCTGCAACCTTGTTCTTACATTCATTGGCCATCTCAATCAATCCATCAAATCCATATTGTAGGGGATAATAATAGTTGATGACTTCCCGCCCTTGAGGAAGGGTAAAACCTGAATCAAACATGCAAATTAATGTACGCATAATATTTTCTTTCATCTTATATTCAGGAACCATCTGCTCATATTTATGCCCTACATCATCAACAGATTTGCCCACCCATTCTTTTGACAATTTTACTAATGCAGGTATTTCTTCTTTTCTCATACCAAATTTTCCTGCAATCGAAATGACATTACCAAAGCTTGCGGTAACATTTCCTCCACCTGTACCAAATTTACTTAATTCATCAGCACTTGCACTTCCCCGATCAAGGGCTTCCTGATAAAGCTCATCTTCCTTTGCAACAAAAAATCCTTCTGATAGCCATGGCATAGGGAAAGAACCTCTATAATAACTGGCCTTTTGCATCACGATTTTCTCTCCTGGGAAAATAACAGGTGTTAAATGCGAAAATGCAGCTTTTAATGCTTGGGCTCTTCTTACTACTGTAACTTCCCCTTCTAATTCATTCCATTTTCTCGTGTACCAATAAGGAAACTCAGTGTTTGCAGAGGACAAGGTGTCATAATAGATCTCTCTCAATCTATTTGCCCTTTTCGTAGGTTGTTTTTTTACTTCTCTATCTGTGATTTCTTCTGGCGCTTTTCCACCTGATTGAAAATTAATTGCTAATCCTTTCTCTGCTAGAATTTCTTCTAGTTTACGTTTTCTCGTTTTTTCTTCCATTTTATGACCCCCTTTACATTTATCAATCTATGAACGTTATCTTTTAAAAATAGACTCCTTTAAAAACCCCCTCTCTTGCAAACATTTTTATGCTATTTTTACTATATCTATTTCTAGCCCAAAAACATATTGATCCTAGGTAGTAAAAAATGCCCAATAAAAAGTAATTTTTCCTCTTTAAAACCTAAAAATGGCGTAAAGGTTAAAACCCTTACACCATCATTACATTTAAGCTTCATTACGTCCATCCTTTAAGCTTAATCCCGTCATTTTTTCTTTAAATTTTTCATCTTCTAACACTTGCTTTAATGCCTCTAATACTTCTGTGCTCCAATAATTTTTTTTGCATTCTTCCTTTAGCTTCATTATGCTTTGCTCTTCATTTTCTAATACCTCCACCCATTCTATGAACCGATTCATCGTGATAAGGATTTTTAATTCAAATGACATTTCATGATCCATCAAACCATCGGGGAAACCTTGTCCATTCATTTTTTCATGATGATTTCGAATATAAGGTTTTAGCCATAGATATATTTTTAAAGGGGTAACAATTTCTACACCCGATTCTACATGATCGTCAAAGGAATCCGAAACAATTTTTCCGATATCATGCAAATATGCCCCAATTACTAAACGCTCCATTTCTTCTTCCTTTATAAAAAGAATTTTTCCCACTTTTTCACAATATTTTTTTACATTGCAGGCATGTTTGTATAATTTTACATCTTTATATTCCATCATTTTTAAAAAACTTTTTACCAGTTGATCTATATATTCCATATTCCTAAATTTATTTCTGCAATGGATCGCCCAAGCAAGTCTGTTTTTTAATTCTTGATAAATAATAGGTTTGGATAAAAATACATCTGCTCCCACATTAAACCCTCTAATCCGATCTTCCACTTCATTTAATGCAGTAAGCATAATCACAGGAATATTTTGTGTCAATTCATCGGCTTTTAATTTTTTACATACCTCAAAACCATTCATTCCTGGCAGCATTACATCTAGCAAAATCACATCTGGCTTACAAGAACATGCTACATCAAATCCTTCTAATCCTTGAAAAGCTGTATAAACTTTATACCCCCATGCTGTTACTACGTCCTTCATAATTTCACAGTTTTGTTCATTATCCTCTATAATTAATACTTTTTCCATTCTCTTTCCTCCTAAGAGTTGTTCTTTCTTATATAGATCTTTTATTGAATGGGTAAGGTAACGATCACTTCTGTTCCTCTGCCGATCTTACTTATAAGTAAAATATTTCCTCCATGCATTGCTACTAATTTTTTGGTTAATGGGAGCCCTAGTCCTGTTCCCTCATATTCTCTTTCATAGGATCCATCCACCTGTTCAAACTCATAAAAAATTCTTTCTTGATCTTCTTCTTTGATACCAATCCCATTATCTTTTACACGCAGCTCCATAAAATCTTTCTGTTCCAACACCCTTACCTCTACCTTTCCATACGCCGGAGTAAATTTAATGGCATTGGACAATAGATTATAAAATATTTGTTTTAATTTCTTTCCATCTACTTTCACTTTAAAATCTCTGGGAACCATATCAATGGATAATTCAATATTTTTTTGATTGGCTAAACTTTTTAGTACGCAAAAACTGTCCATAATCACATCTGAAATAGCATACCAATCTAAAGAAAGCTGCATCTTCCCTGCTTCAATTTTGGATATATCTAAAATATTATTGATTAATTCAAGTAAATGGGTACTGCTGTAAGTGATATTATTCATATATTGATGCTGTTTTTCATTAAGGGGGCCAAATATTTCTTCTTTTAACGCTTCTGCACTAGTAATAATGGCACTTAAAGGCGTTCTTAATTCATGGCTCATATTGGCAATAAATCTGGACTTTGCCGCATCTGCTTTTTTCAACCCCATCATCGCTTGTTGTAAATCTTGGGTGCGTATCTTAACTTTTTCTTCTAGTCTTTCATTTAATACCTTTAAGGCTTTGGCTAGCTTTCGTTGTTCAAAATGCTCATATTGTAGCTTCTCTAAGTAATTTCTTCGCTCTTCTTCACTTTCTTTTAAATCCAATGCCATTTTCTGAAAAGCTTTCAGTAAGATTGTTGTTTCACTTTTTGTATCTCCTAAAAATTCCTCTTCTATTTTTATATCATGATTTCCTTGGGCAATTTGATGGGCAAAGGCCGTGGCTTTTTCAATAGGCTGTATAATTCTATTGGCCACATATCTACTAATAAAAAGCATTCCTACAAAACAAAAAAAGCTTACGAGCATAATCAAATTTCTTTGGGTATTCATAATTACAGAAAACTTTTGTGCAGGAATCCCTACGCCCAAAACCCCTAAAATATTGCCTTCTCCATCTAAAATTGGCTCATCTAAAAAAAGATGTATCTCCCCATCATAATTTTCTTTTCCATAATATACATCTTTTGCTCCTTCTAAACTATTCATTGATATGGGAATAGTGCTTCCGATATAGTTTTTAGTTTTAGGACTGCGAATATTGGAGATCACTCGAATGCCATCAATAGAAATAGATAAATAAGAGTCCTCTACGCTTTCACTATAGACTTTTGGTAAATAAGTATCATGGTTTCCTATATCCCCCACTATTAAAAATCCTATTAATTCATTGCCTCTCTCATGATAAATCGGCGAAACACTCACCCCAACAAGGGCTTTTGTTAAATATTGATCTTCATGATGCATCTGAATAGGATCGTTCATTAATACCTTGAATCGATTGTATTCATTGGAATCCTTATGAAATAGTTCCCCTAATGGAAAGACTTCTTCAGCAATGATGGTCTCTTGGGTAAGTCGTGCTTTTTCAATTAGTTGATTTAATCGAGGAAAGTGGGGATTTTTTATATTTGGCTGATTGATCAGCAATCTATTTTCTTTACTCAATACCATAAAAAAATCTATATATCCATAGACTTCTTGAATATCTTGTATCGTTTGATGTATATCCTTTGTATTTTCTTCCTTTACTGCCTTTTGAAAGGATGAAGATTTAACTGTTTTGGTAGACAATTTCTCTATTTCTCCAAGCCTGTTAAGCATTTGGTTTCGAGCAACCCTCAAAGCATTTTTTAAATAAGCTTGTGCCGCATTTTCAATTTGCTTTTTTATAATGGTATGAGATAAAACATCGATCACTAGCATGGGTACCACAAAAGCCAACAAAACAAGGAAGATAATTTTTTTATAAATAGGCATATTGTCCTCCTCTATTAGCTCATACTGTTTTTTTTACACAAAATAACAAGCTGCATCCGATCTTTTATATTTAGTTTCTTCAAAATGTTGCTTACATGGGCTTTCACAGTTTTTTCACTTATGTGCAATGCTTCTGCAATTTCCTTATTTGTCTGCCCTATGTTGATACATTTAACAACTTCAAGTTCTCTACGACTTAATTTCTTCTTCAGAAAAAATAATTCTTGTTCAATCCCATCCCTTTTATTTTGATCTACTACCTGGCTATCATCATTGTTCATCAAGTTGAATATATTCTGTAACATTTTCACCATATCATTTAATTTCATTTGATCCATCACAGGAATAGAATAGCCTATTTGATGATTGCCGCCATCTTTGTCTTCTTGTAAACAAACACCGCCACCAAAGCAAATAGCTACCATATCCTGTTGAAAAAATATAGGGCAGGCAAAATACGTTATACCCATATAACAAGTATAAAGAATAGGTTCTTTTTTCTTCACAATATGCTCCATCATGCTTTTTCTTTCCTTCATACACCTTGAACCATTATTTTTTATGATATAGTGACAAAATAAAGAAGAATTTGACCAAACCGTTATAGACTTTCCATTCAAAGTAGTAATTCCTAGACTTATATTAAATAAATCTGCAAAAGAATCTTGAAAAGATTGAATGGTTCTCTTTCTTTTTACTTGAATCCATTGCTTACATTTTAAGCATTCGATTTGATTCATCGTTAAAATTTCTCCTTCAATCATATGTGGCTTATTCTAAATAAGAAATCCTATCCTTTGAAATTTCTACTTTCATATAAATAATTTTTATAGGATTTATGAAAAATTTACGATTCTTATGATTATTTTTAAGTCTTAATATACTTCTACGAATATCTCGATTTTTCCTTTTACTATATCTATTATTTTTTATATGGGGTTTTTATGCTTTTTTCACAAAACAAAAAACCTTACCTTCCTTGAAACTTAGGAAAGTAAGGTCATATTCTGGTGCACCCGAGAGGATTCGAACCTCCGACACGCGGTTTAGGAAACCGCTGCTCTATCCTGCTGAGCTACGGGTGCTCAATGTTGAGTTCGTAATATATAATATTATTTTTATGGATCTTTGTCAAGTCTTAAAGCGCTAGATTTACAGTTATATTGTGGTATACTTCCATCATAAACCTATTTAAATGGAAGTTTATAATATAAAGTTTTTTATCTCAGCGGAGAATTCATTCTCCGCTGTACTTGTACTGTTGATAAATAGATTTTCTTTCTATCCTAACATTTCTAGGAAAGCTCCCATTCTTGTACTTAATTGTCCAATATCATTTTGTGAATAATCCGTTTCTATACTAGCATAGGGTACATTTTTTACTTCGTTTACGAATTTCTTAATGGTAACACCTTCCACATTGTAGGTATGACATGCCTGCAAAATGACTTCTACAACCCCATCAATTCTATATTCATCAATGAGCTGAGACAATAAATCTAGTCTTTGCTGGTTAGGTGACATGACAGAACAAGGTATGCTCAAATACCTTTCTGCTAAGGCTTCCATCGGTGCTTTGTCCTCATCTACCAATATGCTGTTTGCCTTAACTCCCCCACAGTTTTCATAGCAAACCACAACACCACCACTGTCTTCAATGGCTTTAATAACCTTCTCCGTAGCGCCGCCAATAGGACATCCTGTAACAAGAATTCTAGGAGCATTTTGTGGCGTGCTTTTCTCTCCTTTTTTATATTCTTTCTTGATGTTTTCAACCAATTCCTTTATATATTGGATATTTTCCCGTTTGTCCATCTTAAATTGTGATCCGTAGAGAACCTTCAGCATCTCAAGTCCTGTAAGGGGGGAAGGCTGCAGTTTTCCTAATTCATAAAAAGCAATTCTGGCTTTTCTTTCTGCATTACAAAGCTTGATGGCTTCCTTTAGCTTTTCATCGGTAATTTCTACTTGAAATTCCTTCTCTATTCGTTCTTTCAGCTTTGTCATTTCCTTTTTCCATAGCTCTAGGGATGCATCATCCACATTGTTTTGGGGAAGCTGCATTACATGTACGGATTTGATCTTTCCCAGAAGCTCATACATCTTTTTCTTTCCGTCACAAGTGGTCTCTCCAACAATCAGGTCTGAAAAATAAAAATAAGGACATTTATCTGTAATGGCAAAACCATAGCTTGACTTAATCAATGGACAAAGATTTCTAGGTAAATCTCGCTCTGCATCTGCTACAGGCTCATTGCTCATACCACATAAGCCGACGGCAATGGCATCTGCAGCTACAATAAATTCATTCGGTGTATAAGTACAAAAAGTTCCCACCACCTTTTTGCCAGCTTCCTTATATTTTTTCACTTCGATAAAACCTCTTTGTCTGGCATCATCATATTGATGGAACATATCTGGTAACTTCTGCATGTTTATTTCCTCCAGTATCAAATAGAATAAAGGGCAGTCCTCCCCTTTTAGGAGAACTGCACATCTTTAAATATCCGTCACACTAAATAGCATCCTAGCTACTTGCAACGCTTCATCAACATCTAGGCAGAAAATGTCGTCTTCATTCAGACCCATATTTTCTACCCATACATCATAATGTTTCTTCGTACAGAAGAAGTTCATCACATTTCAGCAGCTGCCTGACCAGTTGTCATTCTTATTTAAATCCACATGAAGTATCTGAAGTCCTTCTGGCTGTGCCTTTAGAATTTTGCCATCCTTCACCTCTACATGGACGGCTGTTTGACATTTGCTGCACATAGAGTCGATCACCACATCCTGTTTAAAGGTAAATGCCGCTCCTATGGCATCAATGGCACACATAGCTGTAAACATTCTGCCATCAGCCAAAGTTACCCTGTGATGTGTAGGTAAGGCAGAAACGGGATAAATAAAGTTTACATTTTTATCTTCATCCATTGAGATGGCAATTTTTTCTTGAAGGCTTTGTGTCCACTTCTTTAATTCTGTCATCTTGATACCTGTTGGAATTAGCTGCTCCACCCCTATATTTTCTAAATTACATGACCTTCCATGTTCAATGGTATAATTCATGAAGAATCTTCTTAGCTTCTTCTCTTGGTCATTTAATTTTGAGTCAATACTGGCAATCATTAACCTTTCTGTAGGATAATGACGAAAATAAAGATTCTCATCCGTTTTTTCTGTCATAGCGTTCACCTCTTTTCATCCTTACAAAGCTTCGCTTAGTGCTTCTGTGAGTTTTTCTTTATAAGCATTATATTTTTCAGATTTTCTGTTTCTAGGTCTTTCTAACTCAACAGATAAATCCATGAGTATTTTGCCTTTATTGGTGGACATGACGATGACCCTGTCACTAAGATATACGGCTTCGTCCACATCATGGGTAACCATTAGTACTGTCGTCCTATCATTAATCCAAATGTTTTCAAGCTCTGTCTGCAGATTTTGTCTCATTTGAAAATCCAGCGCCCCTAAAGGTTCATCCATTAGAAGCACATCAGGCTTTGTGGCGAGCGCCCTTATAACGGCAGTTCTTTGCTTCATCCCTCCAGACATTTGATGGGGATAAAGTTTTTCCTTACCCTCCAAGTGAGCAAGCTTTAGTAATGCTTCAAGCCTATTTTCTCTCTCTGATTTTGGCATTTTCCCCTGTTTCATGGGAAACAGAATATTTTCTTTTACATTCATCCAAGGGAATAGGGCATAATTTTGGAATACAAAACCCCTATCAGGTCCTGGCTTTGTAACCTTTTTTCCCTCCAATAGTATCTGTCCAGAATCTGCCTTCTGAAAACCTGCAACAATGGTTAATAATGTGGTTTTTCCACAGCCAGATGGCCCTAGGAGGGTTACAAACTCTCCTTCTTTGACATCTAGACTGATATTTTCCAATACCTTATGGGGTTTTCCATCATTTATAAAGGTTTTTTTTATTTGCATTAGACTGAGTTTCATTAGCTAGTAAACCTCCATTTGGTTAGAGAGCGATTTGCATATTGTAGGATTCTATCGATCCCGAAGCCCACAAAGGCAGCCAAGAACATCAGTGCAATCAGCACATCTGTTTGCATCCTTGTTTGAGCTTCAACCATAGAGTAACCAAGACCGGCACTCGTAGCGATAAACTCCGCTCAGATCACAGACATCCAGCCACTACTGATAGCAATTCTCGCTCCTGTAAGAATATCCGGCAAAGATGCTGGTACAGTAATATGAATAAAAATGCTCACGGGATTGGCACCCATGCTCCTGGCCGCATTGTAATAATCTTTGGATATGCTACGAACTCCCTGAATAGTATTTAGAATTACAGGAAAAATGCCAGCAAAGGCGATCATAAAAATCGTTGGTCCATCCCCTATACCCAACCATATAATGGTAAGAGGTACCCATGCCATGATAGGTACTTGCCGAATAGAGTCAATAAGTCCACTCAACATTTTTTCAGCCAAGGTTGAAAAACCCATGATAAAACCTACAGGTGCACCAATAATCATAGCAACCAAGAAACCTTTTAAAACTCGCTGCATTGTAATCAAAAGATTTGTTATAATTTCAGCATCAGTCACACAGTTTTTAAAGGCTTTCGCCGTAGCCAAGGGTGTGGGTAATAACAGGGGTATGCCTATATCCATGGCTAAATACTGCCACAACCCTAGCAAACACATAAACATCAGTATTCGATATAATTTTTCTTTGATACTCCTTTTTTTGTTGATGTTACTATACTTTAATTTTCCACTATAGATAACAGCTTTATTTTCCATTTCTCTAACCCCCCTTCCTGTGATACACTTTTTGTATAGTACTGAAAATGTTTTTTCAACTTTTTTTCATCTCCATTTAGTTTTTGTACTGATTGATTATACAGCCTTATGAAGTCTTTAAAGGCTTTTGTTTTTTTAAACTCCTGATTGACAATAAGCACATAGGTAGTGTAATCATCTCCCATCATGGTGGGATATTTATCTCCCTTTAAGTGGATTGCCTTTGTAACATCTATTACAATCCCATCCAATTGTCCTTTTTCCAAAGAATAGGGAAGCGCTTGATGAATCATGGGTACAATTTTCACGTCTTCTCCAAAATAATCCTTTACAAGCTTCCCTTGATACTTTCGATTTTGTGTGATACCTATTTTTTTGGGGTTACCTCCCTGCAAAACAAATAGATCTGAATTTTGGACACAAGGGCTATAGATTTCAAAGCCTTCCACATTTTTTACAAATTCTTCGGCAGCATCCACGCATACAATGGCCATGTCTAAGATATCTGAGCTCAAGGCCCATTGACTCGTCTTGGCTCAGCAATCCTTGATAAAATAAGCCTCTAAATGATCCGATAGTTTTAAGCTTTCATCCCTAAGCATATAATCCAGTACAAATCCAGACATATCATCTCCTACCCCTATCTTTACTCGATCACTTAGTGTTTCCTGTGGTAAAAGACCATAGCAAAGTATACTCACAAATAAAAGCATCCCTATCAGAATTTTTTTATTTCCCATCTATCTCTTTTGCTTTTTCCAGCCAAGTATCATAATCCATTCCCACAGGGAAAATTGGATCTACTTCACTCTCAATAAACTCGTCAAAGTCTTTTGCACCACAATTTTCCAATATATTCTCCATAACTGCCTCGTCATAGGTAGGGATAATATCCATTAACTTAAATTTTTCATATACAGATCTTGCATGTTCAAACCTGTCCCTTTGAAACTTCCAAGTAAGGGTTCTACCTTCTTCTACAGTTTTCTTGTAAATCGTCATTAAGGCTACTTCTACAGGAACCTTATAGTATTGTGCAAAGATTTCTGCCGCATGATAGGGATGGGTATAGATATATTCTAAAGATTTCGTATGAGCCAGAGTAATTTTTTTAGCTAATGCTGGATGTTCCTCTACAAACTTCTTGTTTAGGGACAGCACACAGCATTCACCCATTTTATCATCCATTTCCATATAGGTTGCCATAATCTTACCGGTACCTTCGAATTCTGCCATGGAACCCCATGGATCACAACAGGTAAATCCCTTAATCTGCCCTGACGACAACGCAAGATATTTATCGGCATCAGAGCCCATAGTTACTAATTGATACTTTTCAGGATCTGTTGGCAAGTTCAATATTTGAGAATATCCCGCCAACCAACCTTCTGACTTTGAAGGATTACCTATAGCTACGGGCTGCCCAATTAAATCCTCAGGTTTTTCTATATCATTGGATACCACAAGATACATCGAACCCCCTATATGGTTATCCGCAGCGATCACCATAGGAGATCCTTGTCCTACAGCTGCCAGCATTCCTCTGATTCCTATGTATCCTGCATCCATCTGCCCTGCGGCCATGGCTTGAGGTACTTTCCCGTTTCCTGTAATGGTCACATTTAATCCCATCTCTTTATAAATCCCTGCTGCCTCTCCTACGGCTGCTCCCGTCATATGGTCGCAGTTGTAATAGCCTAGCTTAATTTCATAATCATCAAATTTTTCCTGCTGCTCTGTCGCAGCTTGTTCAGAACTTTGCTGTTTACTTGCTCCACATCCCGTAAGTGCTGTTAAAACAAGTATGGCCACTAAAGTCATTGCTAGTATTTTTTTCATTTTCAAAATCCATTCCCCCTACACTAATTTGTTTTTATTGATCGTTTCATAGCAATATATATTTAAAGACTTAACAGCAGTCTTCCATGCCTTCCCCAAACAGGTCTAGCAGCTTCATATCTTCTAGCCTGAATATGGCATAACCATACCTACCCTCCTTAGAACCAGATACAATAAATTCCAATAATCCTTCTTCATCAATATTTTTGAATTCTATCCTTTGATTTTCTAAGGGAGCTGGTACTTCCTCCGTGATTGCATATTTCCCACTTTTGTCAATAATGGCCACCATTGCATTTTTACGCTTTTCTTTTTTATAAATAATAAGTAAATCCTTAAGGTCATCGTTGCTTATATCCTCATAGGCACATAAAACGATTTCCTTTTGAGGATAGATTTCTTGAAAGTGTCTTAATAGCTCATTATTAGCATCTACACCAATATCCCTTACCTCTGTGGAGAACTGATTTCGATAAAATCCCCAGAGTCCAACAAGCAAAGCTACGATAAATATAATGAAGTAAATAATTGCTTTTTTTGATTTCAACGCCTTTACCCCTTTTCATTCATACTAATGACTTTCTTTCACAAGCATTGATTTTACCTTTGGCATTATAGCCCGTAGAAATAGTCCAAAAATAATTAAGGAACATAGATACTTAATAGGTTCTGGTGCTGTAAATAATATTTTATTAGCTGTCTGAATAGAGTAATTTACCTTGTCAAAGCTAAGTACAGGTATAAACCCTGGTAGCAAGATACGGTTGGCAATATAACCAATAAAAAAAGAGCTTGTAATCACGACAGAGGAATATATGATCACTGTTCGCTTACCCATAATGTTATACATGCTAATCAATTCCGGTAAATTCGTGGCGGCTCCTGCCATCAAAAAGGTGATTGCAACTCCAGGTGCTGCTCCACTGGCAATCAATGCAGCAATAAAAGGGATATGCCCTACTGCACATACATACATAATCGCAGCTAGTACGGCAATACTTCCTAGGGATAACATGCTTGGATTTCCTAAATAGTTTTGTATGAAAGAACTGGGAAACACTGTTAGGATAAACCCAGCCACTAACATTCCTATTATGACATATTTACTAACTACCAAACCCATATCATTTAACACCCAGTGAAACCCTGACTTCATTTTTTCCATCCAGGTAGTATCGTTTTCTGATTCTAAAAGCCTCGCTTGGATATTTTCTTCAGCTCCCGGTGCCTTTAGCTCAGATCCGCCAAAATGGTTACCAACAATGCCAATCACAAAAGGAACTATAAAGCCTGAAAGCATATAAATGATACTAATTTCTGGTCCTAGCAACCCAAAGCTCAATACCAAAGCTACAGGATTAATTACTGGTGTTGCTGTCATAAAGGCCAATGTCGGTCCTAAATATGCACCAGAATAGTACATACTTAGCCCAAGGGGAATAACGCCGCAGCTACATATGGGCAAAAACATTCCTGATACAGTAGCCTTTATAATGGAACTGATTCTTCTATTGCCAAGCATTCTTTGGAATTTGTCTGGAGATAAAAACTCATGTAGCATCCCTGCCAATAAAAAACTAAAAACAAGCCATACAGATGCTCCATTTAATATATTGATTCCTGCCCATAATACACTTTGAAAAAATTCAAATACGATCATCTTACTTCATGTCACCACCCATTATTTACAGCTCTTTGACAGCATCGTCAATTGCTTTTTCTATAATACTTTTTGAAAGCTTATCGATTTTTTTCTTTTCATTAATAATCAAGGTTCCTTTCATGACCATTCCATATTTTTTTACATAATCAAAATCCTTACCCGCATAATAAATCTTAGTCATGACTTTGTCCCCATGTTTTTTTCCAGCTTCTTCTACCGTTCTACCGAACGCATTGCAACTAGGTCAGGTGTTAATAAACTCCACCAATATCTTCTTCAAGTCCTTCACCTCCAGTATGATACGCTGTCTAAACATATGCTTATCTATTTTATATTACCATTATTTCCTATTAAATCATTATTTGAAGTTTTTATTATGGTGTCACAACATATAGACAAAATTTATATATACTTAAAGAACTCCTCTCTCAAAATTCGAAGCCTATATAAAAAATTAGAGACGAATAACAGTTTCCTGTCATTCGTCTCTAAATCACCTTGATCCCATTCACCTCTATTTGTTTAAAGAAAACATAATTCGCTAAACTCAGCCGTAAAACATTTTTTACTACAGCGCCTTTATAAACATATACAGTAATCTCATCTACTTCAAATCGATCATACTGCTCCGGAGCCTCCGGCTCCTTTACCCGTACATGGGGTATAGCCGCATGCACTCAGCAGGACTGACTCATTTCTAATTCCACGGTTAAGATATGCTGATTCTTTTTTGCGAGAAACTTCTTGACCTTATCTTCTATTCTTATCTTCATAGTTCTTCTCCCTTTACATGATCATCCTATGCATATTTTGATCGTATGATTCTCATTTATTTCTATTATACAATTCATTCCCATAGCAAGCAATAAAGGGAAGTCTCTTCATTGCTATACATACTTAAGGATTCATCTTAGATTACATTTGCAAATAAGCTTTGAAGGATCATCCAAAACCTTTTCATATAGATGGAAAAAGATATTTCTTTGATATCCCGATCACTCACTACATCCACAGTAATTACGCGATCATTGTATAGCGTGATCTTTAATTCTCCTAGCTTGTCTCCTTTGGCAACGGGTACAGAGATTTTAGGTAATAAGATTAACTCACGGCTTTTTACCAATCTTTTTTTAGGTCCTACAGCCCATGCATCCTCTTTGGCTTTTAGTTCCATAGGGAGTTCTTTTATCTTCCACAAATTCATTTGACCCACTTTCTCTTCTGCTGCAAGGATTCTTCTTTTTGTATAATGTGTATAGCCATAGCTCAAAAGCTTTTGACTTTCTACAACTCTCTTTTGCTCATCTGCTGTGCCCAATACCACACTGATTAATCGAAAATCCTGTTCATCCACTTCCTTTTTCTTCACCTTCATCGTAGATACTAAGCAATACCCTGCTTCATCGGTATATCCTGTTTTTAATCCATCTACCTCAGGCAGTACCTTTAACAATCCATTGGTATTTTCCTTATAAAAATTCCTTATAGGATTCTGAAAAAATCCTTTATCTGTTAGAGGCAATACATTTTTTTCGTAATAGTCAATGATGTATTTTGTCAGTACAGCTATATCCCTAGCTGTCATCAAATTCCCTTCCTTTGGTTCTGGCATGCCATTAGGATTAACAAAGTAGCTTTTTGTCATGCCTAGTTCTTCAGCCTTTTCATTCATTTTCTGTACAAAATTTTCTACATTTCCTCCTACATGTTCTGCAATAGCCCAAGCTGCATCATTGGCAGAAACAATCATCATAACCTCTATAAGCTCTCCAAGCTTTATTTTTTCACCTTCTCGCAGTTTATAGCTGGCACCTTTTTCTTTGGCTGCCCTAGAAGAAATCCTTACTTCATCTTCCATCGTTACTTTTCCTGTTTTTACCGCTTCCATAGCAATTAAATAGGTCATCATTTTGGTAATGCTTGCAGGAGGAAGCTGCTGGTGTATATTTTTTTCCAAAATAACCTCCCCAGATCCTGCTTCCATCAGTAAAGCGGCCTTAGCCTCTAGGTTTATTTCATCCTGTGCATAAGTATTTTCAAAAGCTAATACGATCATGAGTACAATGATAATTGCTACACTGATTAACCTTTTCACTTAATCCGCTCCTATCCAACTTATATACCCTATCTATATTAATCTAATGATCAAAATAAAACCACAGGTATATTTCACCTATACCATCATTTGATTACCTTGCTAAAAGCCACTGCTCAAAAAATTCCTGTTGATTCTCCCCTGTAATTTCTTCACAAACCCTTTGAAAATCTTTGGTTGTAGCATTTTTAAACCGATAGTTTTGATAATAGGTTTGCATAATCTTATAAAATGTTTTTTCCCCATATTTTTCATGCAATGTATCTAAAAACATAGCACCTCTACTATACACCAATACCCCATAGTCCTCCCATCCTTTAAATTGGTTTAGGGATTTTAACACTGCTTTATTCTCTATATCTCCTGCAATTTCCTTATATGCATCCTCATTGGCAGCTCTATGATAATTTTCTGCCACATTTTCTCCAAATAATTCCTTGGCATAAATAACCTCTGAATAGGTTGTTAAGCTTTCATCCAACCAAGCTTCATCAATTTCATCATTTCCTACAACCCCATACCACCACTGATGAGCCGTCTCATGTACAATCACAATTTCTAGATAATCTCTCCAGTCCATATCATAATACTGTTTTCCAATGAAGACAATCCCCGGGTATTCCATACCACTTGGAAAATTTGTAGCTACCACAGAATATTGTCCATAGGGATATTGACCATAGCTATCATTAAAGATCTTTAGGGCATTTTCTGCTGCATCCACCGCCCATTCTTTTACCTCTTCCTTTAATGATTCTTCTTGAATAAAATACATTTTTAATTGGGTACCATCCACATCTTTTTGAAAAACATCAAAGTTTTTGCTTGTCACCCAGGCAAAATCTCGCATAAATTTTGCTTCAACTTCCCATATGTTTCTATTATTCTTTTCTTCTTGCTTTAGAATATTTCCAGAAGCTGCAACGATAAAATCCTTTGGGGTGTCGATCTTTACATGATAATTACTTACATCACTGTAGAAAGGATCTCCAATAGGATAATAAGGATCTAAATTCCATCCCGTATTATCATATACAGCTGCAATAGGATACCAATTTCCAAAGTTAAAGGTATCCTCCCCATAACCAAACCTTTCTGTAGCAGGAGGCAATTTTACCTCATAAGTCATATCAATCCTTGTGCTTTTTCCAGATGCAAGTCCATGGGATAATGAAATCTTCATCATCGTTTTTCCTTCTCCCTGCAGTTGATAATTTGCCTTTTCTCCATTGATCATCACGTTATTGATATTGATATATCCAGGCTCAAATCCTTCTGGATAGGCCCGTTGAAAGTCATTAAATAAAAAGGGCACTGTCTGTTTTTGCCGAAAATTATTAGGATAGAGGTGAAAATATATTTCCTGCAAGGCAACTTCTTTATGATTGATATAATCAACCCTTTGTTTTACTTGAATACTTGCTTCTTCTGGCATAAAAATAACATCCATATTATATTGATGAAGATTTTGTGCATCTATATGATTCGTATCTTCTGCAATAAGTGTAGGCCGTTGGGAAGGCTTCTCTTCCATGTCTTGACAACCCGTTATCACAAACAGCAGTATTAATAATATGCTTCCCAGTCTTTTCAATCCTCTCATATTGATCCTTTACCTCCTTATATTGATGGAAAATTCTGTCTCCCTTAAAGATATTTTAAAACCCTGAAATCTATTCCAAATAGATGCCAGGGTTTTGTATCTATGCAATCCTTTTCTATAAAAATTCTACATTCTCTTTCAAAAACCTTTTTCTTTTTTCATTTGATAATTAGGATAAATTTTTTTCATTTTTTACCTATATTCTCTTGATATTAAAAAAAATTACACAAAATTAACATAGATTTAACAAAACATACAAAAAAATATCGTATGATAAAAAAGTTGGAGAAATTGCAATACTAATAAAAAGAAACTTTACACAACAACACATTAAAACCTTTGGAGGAGGATGAAACATGAAAATCGCATTGGGCCTTATTGGAGGATTAGGACTATTTTTATACGGCATGCGCATCATGGGAGAAGGCCTAGAAAAAGCAGCAGGAAATAAGCTGAAAAAATTAATTGAAATTCTAACCAATAACAGGGTTATGGGCGTTATTGTAGGAACCATTGTAACGGCTATTATCCAAAGTAGTAGTGCAACAACGGTAATGGTAGTAGGTTTTGTAAATGCAGGGATTATGAAGCTAACTCAAGCCGTTGGTGTCATCATGGGGGCTAATATTGGTACAACCGTTACGGCACAAATTATATCCTTTAAAATCACTGATTATGCTCCTCTTTCAGTGGGCATCGGTGTAGCGATCTGGCTTTTCACATCTAATAAAAAAACAAAAACCATCGCAGAAATCTTCATTGGCTTCGGGATTCTATTTATCGGAATGGAAACCATGTCTGATGCAATGAAACCATTAAGAGATTATGAAGGCTTTAGAGCTTTATTATTAAGCTTTGGAGAAGATACGATTATCGATTCATTATTAGGAATAATAGCAGGTTTTGCTTTAACTGCTATTATTCAAAGTAGTAGTGCATCTATCGGTATATTAATCGCATTAGCCAGTCAAGGCTTGCTTCCTATTGAAGCAGCATTACCGATCCTATTCGGAGACAATATAGGAACCTGCGTTACGGCATTGCTTTCAAGTTTGGGCGCTAACAAAACTGCTAAAAGAGCTGCATTTATACATTTTCTTTTTAATGTAATTGGTACACTTCTTTTTGTCTTTGTATTGAAATATCCTGTGCTAAATTTTGTAAAGGGTCTAACACCTGGAGATGCTACGAGACAAATTGCCAATGCCCATACTTTATTCAATATTGCAAATATGTTTATTCAATTACCTTTTGCAGGGGTTCTTGTTTATATTGCTAGAAAAGTGATCCCTGAAACAGAGGATGAAAAAGAAACCTTCACAGGTGTCAAATATCTTGATGATAGAATTCTTGAAACACCACCTATTGCTTTGGGACAAACCATCAAAGAAACTTTGCACATGGGTAACTTAGCACTTGAATCCTATGAAAAATCTATGGAAGCTTTTTTCAAAAATGATCACAAAATAGCCGATGAGGTATTCAAACTAGAAGTTGGTATTAACGATATTCAAAGAGAGATTGGTGCTTATCTTGTAAAGCTTTCCAATGCACCACTATCTGCTGAACAACATGAAATTGTCAATGGTCTGTTTAGTACCATTCATGATATCGAACGAGTGGGTGACCATGCAGAGAATTTAGCTGAATTAGCAATGTATCGAATTGAAAACAAATTAAATTTCAGTGAAAATGCACTTCAAGAATTAGAAAAAATGCATAGTTATGTATTAAAATCTTATCGACAAGCTATTGAAGTGCTTAAAACAGGAGATTTGCGCACTTCTAAAGAGATTATTGAAAGAGAAGGCGAAATCAATCATATGGAAAAATTCTTAAGAGCTAATCATATTGCCAGACTGAATAAACAACAGTGTACTACCAGTTCAGGAGTTATATTCTTAGATGTCATTAGTAATCTCGAAAGAATCGGCGATCATGCAAAAAAGATTGCTTATACCGTAATTGATGCCACGCAAAAATAATCGTAAAAATTTGTAGGCTGGCGTCCTAACTACACCTATTGCTAATAAAAAACAAAAGAACTGGCTCCAGTTCTTTTGTTTTTTATTGATATAAGGATTATTGATATTACATTAATTGATTAACAATGACCTGTCGGCTATTTAATACATTGATTTTATGGGTTCCTTCTCCTTGGATAACCCCTCCCTTTATACGATCCTCTAATGCGTTTGTTTCCATCTCAGCATCTTCATTTGAACTGTTCTTTTCTTCTATCATCCACTCCGTATTTCCTTTAAGTGCTTCTCTTTCGTCTACAAAAGCATTTATCTTTATATTGGCTGTTTCACCTATCCGAATATCCGTCTGATAACAATCATCTACGATCCAATCATTATTTAAATTGTCTACAAGCAGTTCTATACGTTCTCCATTATTAATTTCTACCTTTCTATTATTTGGAATCGTTAGGGTATATGCTGTTATACGTGCATGATCTATGGCTGCATTCCCGGAATCAATAATATTAAAGGATAGGTAAAGGGTATCTTCTGTTTTATGGATAACAATATTTTTTGTATTTAAAAGTTCTTGTGCTTTTTCCTTTGTGTTTGCTGTTACTCGTGCTGTGCCTAATGCTGTAATTTTATTGCCTTTATTTGAACGCACTGTTAATTTGGAGAGAGAGGGTGCATCTATAATAATTTTTTTAATATTGCTATCTAATACAAACTCTTCAACAGGGGTCTTTAAGCTATAGTGTTGTGAAGAAATCATTACATCTAACTTAGATACCATATCTAATTGAAGCATACCATAGATAGTTAAATGAAATACCACAACAATGCATATGATGAATATACTGAATAAATCATACTTTATTTTTATATTTTCATCCTTTGATTTGTAACTATACCATAAAATTTCTCCTCCTAATAAAAACAATATTAGGGGCCATCCCTTGATTGCTACTTCAAGAATCGGCTGTCTACTCATTTGGGCAAGCATCATAATGCCTCCCGAAGCAATTAATAGTACAGCCATGGATAATGTGCCTACTCGTCTTCTTCCCATATTTCATCCTCCTTCTTCTCATCATGACTTCCCACAAGGAGCTTAATCCCACCCCCAATAAAGATCGTTGCTACAATAAAGGTTTGAATATACCTTTGGATCTCCCAAGGAATCAAGGGATAAACTACTCTTTCTAAAACAATGAAAATCCCTAATATAATCAAACCCCATCCAATCCATTTTTGTTTAATGTTGATGAGCGGCAATGTAAATCCATCATCCCTTGGATTTTCCTCATCAACTAGATGAAAAGCATCAAAGAAGCTGTAAAACCAAATCACAGGTAGGATGAATAAAAAGAGACTTGTATTTAACCATCCCATAAAGAAAACAGCAAAGAAAAAGACACTCATAAAAATTAAACCTTTTTTCGAAAGACCTATATACATATGTCCAGCACCGGGAACAATCGATAAAATCATAGCAATGGTTTTGCGATTAGACTTTTCCATGGTATTTGGATTTTGATCTATCACAGTAGTCCCCACGTGAGAAGATTGATGATACATCTTTTCTCTCAAAGAAAAAGAATCGATCAATGCAATGAGCCAAATAACAGGCAGTGCGAATACCAAAATAATGAACGGACCTTCGGCACCTACTAAAAAGCACATACCCGTAACACCCCCAATGGCTCCAAAAAACGCCATTAAAAAGATAATTGCTCGATCTTTCAGGCCCAAATAAAGATGACTCAATCCCGGAATCAAGGATAATAAAATCATAACAAATCTGCTTTTTTTCATGCTAGTTCCTCCTTTGATCACTTATTTCAAAATCATTGATAAATTTGGATGTCTTATGGACGATCTTTTCAGAAAAGTTCATAATGAGACTTGCTTGTTTGAAATTTTCCTCCCTAACAGCTGCCTGGGTCATATAGGGTATGGTATTTACCAAACTTTCAAAAAAACCACTGCCCATCAAAACAAGCGTTACTACCGCAGCGGCTACATAATAATTAAACAGCCTTTTCCGCTTGGATTTAGGCACTTTCTTCTTTGTGGCAAAATCATGTTTTACCCTATGGATTTCATTCATTACGGTATCTGTAAACTCTGGTGAAATGATTTCATTGGTAACATCTATTTCTTCTTCATTCATAAGTGAAAGGAAAGTTTCCAAGCATTGGTTACATTCTGTAAGATGATCTTCCATCCCTTGGGACTCTTCCCAGGAAAGCTTCCCTTCTTTATAAAAAAGCCACATTTCTTTACTGAAGTGATTCATCTGTTTTCCCTCCACTTCTCTTTAAATAGATTGCGCGCCCTATAAAGTCTTGATTCTATAGTTTTTAAGGGAGCATTGTCTTCTGCAGCAATTTGCTTATAGCTTTTTCCTTGTAAATAAAATTTCACCATCACGCTACTATATATTTCAGGCATATTTTTACAGATTTCAAAAACTTGTTGGCTATTTTCCTTTTCAAGAAGAATTTCTTCAGGCGTTTTACATAGATCATGCTTGTCAACAATGTAGTTTTCGATATCCACGCCCGTCTGCTCCAAAGCAGTTCTTGTCTTCGATCGTTTCCAATCAATTGCTTTCGTAGTAGCAATTTTTCCAATCCATGCTTTAAAACTTTGAAATCGATATTGTGGAAGGGAGCGATAGACTTGTAAAAATACTTCCTGAGCTATATTTTCGACTTCATTATGATCCTTTATAAAATTAAGAATGATGGCAAACACATAGGCTTTATATCTTTCGATGATTTGTCTAAATGCATTTTCGTCTCCAGATAGACATTGTTTCACTAGTTCTTCATCACAAACCATATCGCCCCTCCTTTCCTGCTCATTAATAAAGACGTAGGAAATTATAAAAGTACTGCAAAAAATATTTATTTTTTTATAGAAAATTTTAGCGCGCTGTTTGTAGGGTATAACATTTTTATTTCCCAATTTTTTAAAATAAGATTATTTCCATTTAGGTGATGTCACCATTGCCTAACCTTATATTGCAAAAATTAGTGCATTCAATTCCATCTAGCATTATGTTATTCCTCATATACCTATTATGAATTCTAGCACATTTTTGTGTTAAAATAGTAAATGAATGAATCTATAATATAGGAGGACTTATATTGGAAAAGCAATCTGAAAACAATATTTCAAAAAAAATAGCATTGATCACTATTCTTTCTTCAATCTTTATAGGTGGCTTGGTAGCAACCGTTTTTTTGATTCTAATGAATCAACCACCACTTGATTCTTCAGCTCAAAGTAGTACTACATCTCAAGAAGTACCTGAATCCACTACTTTTTCACAGGCTGAAGATATTTCAGCTGAAGCCGAAAATGAAGAATTGGCGAAAGAATACTTCGAAAAAGGAAAAGATCACTTTCGCCAGTTTGGTAGTAAAAACCATTTAGAAGAAGCCATTCAGCAATTTCATAAGGCTATAGAATTATCCCCCAATAATAGTGAATATATTGGCTACCTTGGCCTAGCTTATAGCTATATTGGGAATAATGAAAAAGCACTTCATTGGTATACCAAACAACTAGAGTTTGAGCCAAACAATGCAATGCTACACCTCTCTATTGGAAGTAAATATGCTGAATTAGGCAATACTGATCAAGCTTTTACATATTACGATCAAGCCATTAAGCTTGACCCCAATAATGCATTATTTTATGTTAGTAAAGCGGATTTGTTTGACGAATTAGGTAAATATGAAGAAGCGCTTACATGCTATAAGAAAGCTGCTGAATTAGCTCCTGAACAATATGAGAATCTTTATCGTACACAAAAAACATATAACCCTAATTATATGTCTTCAGCAGCAGAGAATCCATCGGTTATCATCGATGAATCACCATCTACTCCCAAACCGTCACAGCCTATAGAATCATCCAAAGAAGAGAATTCTACCATACAACTTCTGAAAAATGCCATTGCTGAGTATCAAGATCCTTCTGCCTATTTAAATCTAGCAGCTCAACTACTTAAATCAGATAGAGATACAGAAGGAATACACTATCTTTATGCCTATATTGAAATGAACCCTTCTTATTCAGCTTATAGTACTGCAGCGGTTTTACTAAAGGATCATGGGCAAAAGAAAGAAGCTTTGAAGGTATTACAGAAAGCTCTTCAAGAGGATAGCTCTAATGCCATTGCTTATAAAACAATGCTTCAACAATTTTCAGAATAAATGCCCATTATCTCTCATACATCAAGAATTATATTTTGAATTATCAACAATTTTAAACAGAATTCGTCTTATACCCTGTAGCGAGATAGTCCAATTTCAATATAAAAGATTCTGTTATCGTAAAATCCTTTGACAAATAAAAGAATCTCCTTTAATAGCTGTTTGCCTTTTTTAGTGCAACACCTATTTTAAGGAGATCCTTTAAGTTCCTTCGCAATCTGATCTACTACATATCCATCCTATAACTTCACACCTTTAGCCCATAACACATTGTCTATCTGCATCAATTTTTCTAAGGTCTTATTTGCCACTTCGTCGTCTATATTTAATACCATCATTGCCTTTTCTCCCCTTGCATTTCTTCCTACCTGCATGGTGGCAACGTTAATATTTTCCTCTCCCAATACCATACCAATATTTCCAATAACACCAGGAACGTCTACGTTTTGAATGAACAGCATATATTTGCTTGGTGTTACATCTACTTCATAACCTGCGATCTTTACAAGACGTCCTTCTCGTTTTGATGATAGATTTCCTGCAATGACAAAGGTTCCAGCTTGGGTTTTGATCTTAATTTCAATAAAGTCTAAATATCCATTGTAATGTTCCTTCATCTTTCTTTGTTCAATGCCAACCCCTCTTTGTTCTGCCAACAGCATGGCATTGATATAGTTTACTTTATCTTCAACCACTGGCTCTAATAATCCTTTTACAAAGGCAATGGTAATCATTTCTGTATCCTGTGCTGCTATATTGCCCCAATAGTCTATATTTACAAACTCAATAGGATCCTGATGAAGTTGATAGTATAGTTTTCCTAGCTTTTCTAGTAATTCAATATAAGGCCTAAGAACCGCTAGTTCATCCCTATGGATTGTAGGTAAATTTACAGCATTTGGTACAATTTCTCCATGGAGAGCATTAATCACCTGCTGGGCTACGGTGATTCCTACATTTTGCTGTGCTTCGATTGTACTCGCACCTATATGGGGGGTCACAATCACATTATCTAGCTCAAACAGAGGATTATCAAAGCAAGGCTCCTCTTCATGTACGTCTAATCCAGCACTGGCAACTTTTCCACTTTGTAGTCCTTTTAATAAAGCCCTCTCATCGATAATACCACCCCTTGCGGCATTAACAAGGCGTACCCCTTCCTTCATCAATGCTATTTGTGCTTCTCCAATCATGCCGATAGTTTCTTTGGATTTCGGAGTATGCACCGTAATAAAATCAGCCTCTGTCAATAATTCATTTAAATTTTCTTTCTTCTCTACTTTAAATCGCTTGAAGCGCTCATCAGAAATATAAGGATCGTAGGCAATGACTTTCATCCCAAATCCAGCCATTCTTGTAGCCACTAAGGAGCCAATTCTACCTAGTCCAATAACCCCTAATGTTTTACCATATACCTCTACTCCCTTAAAAGGGTTTCTTGCCCATTGTCCTGATTTAATGTATGCATTGGCTTGGGGGATAT
This sequence comes from Clostridiaceae bacterium 35-E11, assembly GCA_038396625.1. GTDB lineage: Bacteria > Bacillota > Clostridia > Peptostreptococcales > Thermotaleaceae. The sequence continues at coordinate 126,985 of CP121688.1, read as the reverse complement.
TTCTTGATTGTGTCAGTAGCAATGCGATGCTTAATTCTGCTGCTGACATCGTATTACTGTCGGGCGTATTTGCCACGATAATTCCCCGTTGGGTTGCTGCAGGTATATCAATATTATCTGTTCCGTTTCCTGCCCTTCCCACTACCTTTAGTTTTTTTCCTAAATTCATTAATTCTTCATCCACCTTCGTGGCACTTCTTACGATGATCGCATCATATTCATGGATTCTATCTAACAGTTCTTCTCTGGAAATATGAAAACAAATATCCACATCTACTTCTTCTTGTAGTAATTTTATTCCTTCCTCATCTACTCTTTCTGTAATAATTACTCTTTTTCTTTCTATCATCACAAATTCCCCCTTCTAGGATCTTAAAAATCATGGTAAGAATATGGTCATATATGAAAATACACCTATATCTAACTTAGTAACATCCATATTCTTTTTAATGTAATAACGTTATAAACTACTAAAGTATACAGGTACATATTGTATATAGATGCCAACAATATACCCCTTCCTCCATCAAATTCTTGTGTTAGAAGTTTTTCTGCGCAGAAAAACAATAAAAAAACCCCGTCTTTGATTCAATCATCAAGGACGGGGATATCTATCCACGTGGTACCACCTTATTTCACCACATTGCGATTACACATGCGGTCTCTTACTTGATAACGGGAATTCCCGGCACAGGTTTCTTACCCCTATGCAGCTTCCGGTCGGATTCAATAACCTTTATTATCGATTTGCACCTACCATCGACTCTCTGGAAATAAAGCATTATTTACTACTACCGTTCATAACTTTTATGATTTCATATAATTTCATTTATTATAGTCTTTTTATAATATTAAATCAATTATTTAATTAAATTAATATATATATTTTTTTTTATCCGATGGCTAACAACTTCATCTGCACTAAGCTTCACTTTATATAACTACCCTTTCAAATAATCCTCTAAAGGTTTGTAACAAATTTCTTCACCATTCATTTTTATCTCAATGGCTGTCTTAAAGGCTTTCACCGTGTCCATCGAAGTAAATACAGGAATTCTATGCTCACTGGCCTTTCTTCTGATTTTGAAGCCTTCACTTTTTAGATCATTTCCCTTTGTAGGTGTATTGATCACCATTTTTATCTTCCCGTTTGCAATATATTTAGAAACCTCCTCTAATGGAATGGTTTCACAAGAAACATTTTGATCCCTTAAGAATCTACTTGTCCCCGGAGATGCATACACTTGAAACCCTAAGGCTGTATAGTCTTTTATCACTGCTACACCTTCTTTTTTGTCAACATCTTTTAACGAAACGTATATTCCTCCTACTGTAGGTATTTTCATTCCTGTAGCAGAAAATCCCTTATACATCGCTTTTCTTAGATCTTGATCAATCCCCAACACTTCTCCCGTTGATTTCATTTCAGGACTTAAATACATGTCTACATTGGTAAGTTTTTCTCCAGAGAATACAGGCACTTTTACTGCATAAAAGCCCTTATTATCCATCAATCCAGATCCAAAGGGAAGTTCCTTCAGTTTTTTGCCTAGCATTATCGCTACAGCTAATTTTACCATGGGTACACCTGTAACTTTGCTCAAAATTGGCACCGTTCGAGATGCTCTCGGATTTACTTCTATGACATATATTTTTTCTCCATCAAAGACATACTGAATGTTCACCAATCCAACTACATGTAAACCCTGTACAATCTTTTTTGTATAAGCCACCAGCTGATCTACCGTTTCTTGATTCAAGGTCACATAAGGATAAACAGTAATACTATCTCCAGAATGAACTCCTGTTTTTTCTACATGCTCCATAATCCCAGGGATGAGGACATCCTCTCCATCTCCAATTGCATCCACTTCGATTTCTACGCCTTTTACATATTGATCAATTAATATAGGATACGCAGAAGATAGCTTAACCGCCTCCTCCATATAATTCTTTAAAGCATTTTCATCATATACTACCTGCATACCACGGCCACCAATCACATATGAAGGTCTTACTACCACTGGGTATCCTAATTCCCCTACAGTATCAAATGCCTCTTTCATACTTGTAACAGCTTTACCGGTGGGACTGGGAATCGCTAATTGCTCTAGAAAATTTCGAAATTTATCTCGGTCTTCTGCCAAATCAATTGATGGATAAGAAGTCCCCAATATATTTACACCTCTTTGATGTAGTTTGGGCGCCAAATTCACAGAGGTTTGCCCCCCAAACTGCAGTATCACACCTACTGGTTTTTCTCTACGAATCACATTCATCACATCATCTACGTACAAGGATTCAAAGTACAGTTTATCCGCTGTATCAAAATCTGTACTTACAGTTTCGGGATTATTGTTGATAATAATGGATTCATATCCTGCCTCCTTAATCGCCCATACCCCATGGACACAACAATAATCAAATTCTATTCCCTGACCGATTCGAATAGGACCAGAGCCAATAACGATAACTTTTTTGTTATCAGATAAGATATTTTCGTCATCTGCTTCATAGCAGGAATAATAATAAGGGGTCTTTGCGTCAAATTCTCCACTGCAAGTATCCACCATTTTATACACGGGATAAATATTGTGTTTTTTTCTTATTTCTTGTACTGCTGTACGCGCTGTATTCGCTAAGCTGCAAATTTCTGTATCTGTAAACCCCATGGCCTCTGCCTCATACAGCAAAACTTGATCGATAGGCTCTTTTTGCAATCGAAATTCCATTTGTACAATATTGTAAATACCCTGTAAAAACCAATTGTCCATTTGAGTAAGCTCATGAAGGGTTTTCATGGAAATTCCTCGTCTCATGGCTTCTGCCAATGCAAAAATTCGCTCGTCATCGCATAATTTTATTTTTTCATACATTTCTTCTTCCGTCATATTCATAATCCAAGGAATTCTTAATCCATTCACTTTTCCTTCTAAAGAAGTAACTGCTTTTAACAGCGCACTTTCGAAGGTTCTACTAATTGCCATCACTTCTCCTGTTGCTTTCATTTGGGTTCCCAAGGTTCTTGTGGCTTGACTAAATTTGTCAAAGGGCCACTTTGGAAATTTTACAACGATATAATCTAGCGTTGGTTCAAAGCAAGCACTGGATTTTTTTGTTACATAGTTTTTTAATTCATCTAGGCTAAAGCCTATAGCAAGCTTTGCAGCAATCTTCGCAATAGGATAACCTGCTGCCTTTGAAGCTAAGGCACTGGAACGACTCACTCTAGGATTTACTTCTATTACGATATATTGACTGCTTTTCGGATCAAGGGCAAATTGTATATTGCACCCCCCCTCCACCTTTAAGCTTCTAATAATTTTAATTGAGGCTTCTCTAAGCATTTGATACTCTTTATCTCTCAATGTTTGAGAAGGTGCTACCACAATGCTGTCACCGGTATGCACACCTACTGGATCCATATTTTCCATGCTACAGATGATAATACAATTGTCTTTTTTATCTCGGATCACCTCATACTCAATTTCTTTCCATCCTGCCACACTTTGTTCTAATAAGATTTGTCCGATGGGACTATTCTGAATACCTCTTTCACATATTTCAACCAATTCTTGATCATTTGTAGCAATACCTCCACCTGTTCCTCCTAAAGTATAGGCTGGTCGAATGATCACAGGATAACCTGCCTTAGAAACAAATCTTTTGCATTCTTCTATATTGGTTGCAATGATGCTCAAGGGAATGGGCTCTCCTATTTCCAACATCAATTCTTTAAAAGCTTCTCGATCTTCTGCTTTTTTTATAGTATCTTGATTCATCCCCAGTAATTTCACACTATGTTTTTGTAAAATCCCTTCTTTTTCCAGTGTCATCGCCAGATTTAATGCCGTTTGTCCTCCAAATCCTGCTAATATCCCATTCGGCTTTTCTATAGCAATAATCTTTTCTAAACTCTCTATCGTAAGGGGTTCTATATATACTTGATCTGCAATATTGCTATCGGTCATAATGGTAGCAGGATTGCTATTAACCAGTACCGTTTGTATTCCCTCTTCTTTAATAGCCTTACAGGCTTGGGTTCCTGAATAATCAAATTCCGCTGCTTGACCGATAATGATGGGCCCCGAGCCAATGATCAGCACCTTTCTTAATGTTTCATCTATAGCCATGTTTTCTCCCCCTTTAAAAGTCCGATATAATTGTCAAATAAATACGCAGAATCTGTAGGCCCTGGGGCACCTTCTGGATGAAACTGCACCGAAAAAATCGGTAACTCCTTATGCTTCATTCCTTCTACCGTTTCATCGTTTAGATTGACGTGGGTTATCATCATCCCCTTCTCTTCTAGACTTTTAGGATCTACTGCATAACCATGATTCTGAGAGGTAATATAAGCTCTATCTTTCTCTATATCATAAACCCCATGATTTCCTCCTCTATGACCATATTTCATTTTATAGGTATCTCCCCCTACTGCTAAGGCCAATATCTGATGTCCCATACAAATACCAAACGTAGGAATTTGATACATCAATTTTTTTACAGTTTCTATGGCTTCGGTAGCAGCCTTAGGATTTCCAGGTCCATTACTTAATAAAAGCCCATCAGGTTTTATGTTCATGATCTCTTCATAACCTGCGTCATAGGGAAAAATAGTCACATCACAATTTCTATATTTTAAATGATTGATAATATTTGCCTTCACACCAAAATCTATTAATGCAATTTTAGGTCCCTTTCCCGGTATATGCATCACCTTTTTTGTACTCACATTTTTCATCCAATCATCTTTTACAGCTGATTGCATCAAAATAGCTTTCAACTGGTCTATTGATTGTTCTTCATTGGATATTACACATTTCAAAGCACCTTTATTTCTAATTTTTTTTGTAATACTTCGAGTATCTACATCGTAAATCCCTACCACACCCATCTTTTCCAGCATCTCTGCTATGGTGAATTCACTCATATAATTCGAAGGATTTTTATCAATGGATTTTACAATAAAACCTTTGGCATATATTTTAGAAGACTCGTTTTCCACAGCATTAACACCATAATTCCCTATTAGTGGGTAGGTCATCGTGATAATTTCACCCGCATAGGAGGGGTCTGTTAAAATTTCCTGATATCCTGTAATAGACGTATTGAATACTAATTCACCTACCGCTGTCCCTTTTTTCCCAAACCCTTTTCCTTCATAAATGCTTCCATCTTCTAGATACAATATTCCTTTCATATCATACACCTCCACCCTACTTCATAGCTGACTTTTGAAATGTCTTTGCCACTTCCTCAAACGCCTCTTTTAATATATTTATGGCTTCATCCATTTCTTCTATGGTGACATTCAATGGGGGTAAAAATCTAATTACTTGTTCTCCTGCACCTACCACAAGAAATCCCTTTTCAAAGCATTTTCCAACAACTGCTTTCATTTGGTCTGTAAGTTTGATGCCTAACATCAACCCTTTCCCTTGAATACTTTCGATCAATGGATATTGGCTTTTTAAGTGCACTAGCTTTTCTACAAAATATTGACTTTTCTCACTTACTTGATCAACAATATTCTTCTCCATTAATTCCTCTAGCACAGTCAAAGACACTGCACAGGCCAAAGGGCTCCCCCCAAAGGTGCATCCGTGATCTCCGGGGACAAAAGCACTTGCAGCCTTCTTTGTTGCTAAAGTAGCTCCTATGGGAAATCCTCCTCCTAATCCCTTAGCCATGCAAATCACATCAGGAATTACTCCAAAGGTCTGGTAAGCAAAAAGTTTTCCTGTTCTCCCCATACCACACTGCACCTCATCAAAGATCAAAAGGGCATTCATTTCATCGCATAAGCTCCTAGCTGCCTTTAAAAATGCTGTATCGACTTCAATAATACCTCCTTCTCCTTGAATCGGCTCAAGGATAACCGCACAAGTATTGGCATTGATCTTTTCTTTTAAGTCCTCTATGTTGTTAAAAACAACTTCCTTTATCCCCTCCATTAAAGGCATAAAATCCTTCTGATACTTCTCCTGACCCGTCACCCTTAAGGCTCCCAGCGTTCTTCCATGAAAAGAATTCTTCATATACAATATCTCATTTTTATGCATACCACCCTTAGTTCTTCCATATTTCCTCCCTAATTTCAACGCTGTCTCCACAGCCTCCGTTCCACTATTGCAGAAAAATACTTCATCATGATTGCTGTAATGACATAATTTTTTTGCCAAAGCTATCTGGTGTGCATTCCAATATAAATTTGATACGTGAATCAGCTTTTTACTTTGTTCTTCTAATGTCTTGACCATCGCTGGATGACTGTGTCCCAGACAATTGACTGCAACCCCAGAAACAAAATCAATATATTCTTTTCCCTGTGTATCGTATACCTTAGTACCCAAACCCTTTTCAAAGGTTACATCGAATCTAACATAAGTATTCATGATATAATTTTTTGACATCCTCTTTTCCCCCCTATTATAGTACCTAGCCCTTCATCCTCTAACATATTTAACAATAAACTATGGGATTTTCGCCCATCGATCAAATGCACATTGTTTACACCATTTTCTACAGCATGCATACAGCATTCCATCTTAGGGATCATCCCACCAACAATTTTTTCGCATTGTATATAGTCTTTAATTTCTTCCACATCTATTTTTGAAACAAAGCTACTTGGATCATTGATATCCCTATAGATTCCTGCTACATCAGTTAATAAAATGAGTTTTTCTGCTTTTATAGCTGTACTAACAGCAGCAGCCACATAATCTGCATTGATATTGTAGACCCCTCCCTCTTGATCACATCCAACAGGAGAAATAACAGGAATATAATTTTTATCTAATAAATCCTTTAGTAGTGTTACGTGAATTCTTTCTACGTTCCCTACACAACCAATATCTATTTTTTTATCTTCCTCATAGATATATTTTTTCTTTGCCTCAATAAAACTTCTATCTATGCCGCTGATCCCAATGGCATCAGCTCCCATCCTACATAGCTGACCTGTAATTTCTTTGTTCACTTTCCCTGATAGAACCATTTCTACTACTTCCATAGTCTTTTCATCTGTTACCCTTAAGCCCTTTACAAATTGTGTTTGTATTTTCAGCTTGTTTAAAAGCTCAGAAATATACGGCCCTCCTCCATGAACAATGATGATATGAATGCCTACTTTTCTTAACCTTACTACATCTTCTATAAAGGCGTTTTTGGCTTCTACATTTTTCATAATGCTTCCACCATATTTGATGACAAAGGTTTTGCCTACAAACTGCTTTAAATTATAGGAAATATCTTCAAATGTTTTCTCATGCATTTTTTTGCCTCCTACTCTGTGTCTTTCACTTTTTAATAATTATACTTGTTTATTAATAAATATTCAATATTTTATTTATTTTTTTGTGTTTTGTATTGTATATTTATTTTTATTATTGTATAATTAATTAAATATTTTAAATAGGAGGTGCATGTATGATTAAAGCAGGAATAATCGGATCAACCGGTTATGCTGGTCAGCAGTTGACATGGTTGTTATTTCATCATAAATTAGTTGATATTTCCTTTTTATGCTCTCATAATAATACAGATTTAGCTTTTTCTCACGTCTACCCTCAATATGTTGATTTTATACAGGATTTATGCATAGATATTCAGACTGCAGAAGAAAAACTTTCTTCTACCGATGTTTTATTTATCGCACTACCCCATGGTAAATCCTTCGAAATTGTAACAAAAGCACTCAGTTTAGGAGTAAAAGTGATTGATTTAGGTGCTGACTTTAGGTTAAAAGATATGAATACGTACTACCAATGGTATGGGCTTCACCATAGATGCAGTCACCTATTGCCTCAATCTATTTATGGTCTAACTGAATTGTATAGGAGGGAAATCAAGGAAGCTGAACTTATTGCTAATCCTGGGTGCTATCCTACTGCAAGTATATTAGCATTCGCTCCTTTACTAGCGCATCGATTGATCAAACCACAATCTATTATTATCGATGCAAAATCTGGGGTGTCTGGCGCAGGTCGCATAGCCAATATCGCAACCGCTTTTGCAGAATGTAATGAATCCATAAAGGCTTACGGGGTGACAGATCACCGTCATACGCCAGAAATAGAACAAGAATTTTCTAAAATATATAAAAAAGATATTGCGTTATCCTTTACACCCCACTTAATCCCCATGAACAGAGGAATCCTTGCAACTTGCTATGGAAAGCTACAGAGCGCCATAACACAAGAAAAGCTTTATGAGATTTATAAGGATTTTTACGGGAATGACAATTTTGTGAGGGTAATTGAAAATATCCCTCAAACCAAATGGGTGAGAGGATCCAATCTTTGTGACATTGGTATACGCGTAGATAAAAGAACAGAAAGGGTTATTATTGTCTCTGCCATAGATAATCTTATAAAAGGAGCCGCTGGGCAAGCTATACAAAATATGAATGTGATGTTTGACATGAAAGAAACAGAGGGATTAGGTTATATTCCAATGGCACCATAAATATATTTCTTTATTGAAAGGATGATAAAAATGAAAATTTTAGAATATAAAACAATTTCAGATATACCTGGTTTTCAAACTACAGGTATACACTGCGGTATTAAAAAAAGTGGCAAAAAAGATTTATGTATTATTTACAGTGAAAAACCCGCTGTATCTGCGGCTACTTTTACTACAAATAAAGTAAAAGCGGCACCCCTTCTTATAAATATGGAACATATTCACGCACAGAATACACAGGCAATTGTTGTCAATAGCGGAAACGCCAATGCTTGTACAGGACCTAAGGGTTTAGAGGATGCAATGACCATGGCTGAAGTTACAGCAAACGCCTTAGGATTATCGTCACAAGAAGTACTCGTAGGATCTACAGGAATCATCGGTGTTCCTATGCCCATGCACATGATTACACCAGGCATTGAAGCTGCCTGTAGCATGCTATCTAAGAACAATGGAGACCATGCTGCTGAAGCCATTATGACTACGGATACCTTTACCAAAAAAATAACCGTTGAATTTATGATAGGAGATAAACCCGTATTGATTAGTGGAATCGCCAAAGGTTCTGGGATGATTCATCCCAACATGGGAACCATGCTTGGCTTTATTGCTACAAATATTCATATTACAAAATCTTTGCTGACATCTGCTTTAAAAGATAGTGTGGAAAATAGCTATAATATGGTTTCTATCGATGGGGACACCAGTACTAACGACATGGTCATTGCCTTAGCCAACGGCACAGCAGAAAACCCTTTGATCTACAATATGAACGGCTACTATATGCAGTTTAAAAAAGCGTTAGATTTTGTGAACCAAGAACTTGCCAAAATGATTGCAAAGGACGGCGAGGGCGCAACCAAGCTCATACAAACCTCTGTCATTAATGCAAAAACATTAGAAGATGCAAAACTTTGTGCAAAATCAGTCATGTCTTCTAATCTTGTAAAATCTGCTTTTTTCGGCAGTGATGCCAATTGGGGTAGAATTATGTGCTCCTTAGGTTATTCCAGTGGGAATTTCTCACCTGAAAAAGTGGATATCTTTTTTAAGAATACAACCAAAGCCATACAACTTGTACAAGACGGCATCGGTATGCCTTTCAGTGAAGAAATAGCCAAAACCATATTAGAACAAGATCATGTGGATATCATTATTGATTTAAAAGATGGGAATCATCAGGCAACTGCCTGGGGATGTGATTTGAGTTATGACTATATTAAAATTAACGGCACTTACAGAACATAAGATCACACTACATTTAAGGAAAACATCGATATTATTCTATTCCAAATATAATAAATGTGCTTGTTGATTATTTCAAGTTTTTACAAAAGTTATCCACACATATCCACAACAAATTGTGGATATGTGTGGATTATCCCCTATATCTTGAATTTCTTTTAACGTAAATATAACAATTAGAATGATTCTTTTTTTCTATCACTTTTAAAGCTTTTCTTGGATGTTTAATTCAATATTTATCCTAGCAGTCTTCCTTGTATTTTTCCTGTTTTATGATATACTAAATACGTAAAAAAAATATTAGGAGTGTGTCTATGTCAAATAATTTTCAAGTCGGAAACATTGTGGCTGGTAAAGTAACCGCCATCAAACCATTTGGTGCTTTTGTAGCACTAGATGAAACGCACCAAGGATTGGTTCATATTTCACAAGTTGCCCACAGTTTTGTAAAGGATATCAATGAGCATCTTTCTGTAGGCGACGAGGTACAAGTAAAGATTATAGCAATTGATGAGGCTACTGGTAAGATTTCACTTTCTATTCGTGAAACACAACCAGCTCCCGAACCTCAAAAAGAACGCCCTCAGCGTTCCAATCCTAAAAAAAGTAGCACAAACTATCGGGATCCAAAAAACAACCAAAGTTTTAATTCCTTTGAAGATAAACTCAAAGATTGGTTAAAACAATCCAATGAACATCAAGAAGCTTTAAACAAACGTAATAAAAGATAAGGTTGTTTATACAAAAAGAGTTAACCTATACAGGTTAACTCTTTTTATTATACTTGTACGTTTGCTGACTGTTTAAATTTTGAAATAGGTTTTGTATCTAATAATGGCGTTAGTAAAAATGTAATCATACAACATATCCATTCCATATAAATTACATGTGGAAATATTCTTATAGCAGGCACTAGCTGCCATAAAACGAGTACCAAAATCCCTACGATGGTGGTATAAAAAGCAGAGTTTTTTCTACAAAGCCCAGGAGCAAATATAGTAAATAAAAAAGTCACCGTAAATGCTGTCATTAAGCTTAATGCCACCAACAATGTTTTTAAAATGCCTACGATCGACAAGGCTAAAACAAAAGTGATTATTCCTAGAATAGCTACACAAGCCCTTGTAACAAGCATAAAATGCTTTTCATCTATATTGGGGTTAATAAATCTTTTATAGATGTCTTGAGAAAATAAAGTAGCTGAACCTATTAATAAATTACATGCTGTTGAAACATCCGCCGCCCATAAAGCAGACAAAGTAATACCTGCAATCACAGGATTCAGTGACATAATCATTTGGGGTAACGCTAAAGTAGCACTGATATCAGGGTAAGCTGCTTTTGCTGCAATTCCCATAAGCGCTGCCAAAAACCCTATTGGAATCATTAAAATACCCCCAATTATAAAGCCCTTTCGTGCACTTTTTTCATCCTTCGCGCCAAAAGATATTTGTACCGACGCCTGCATAGACAGCGTCTGGGTAATCATCACTACAAACCATCCCATAATTACAGCTAATCCTAAACCATTAATAGGATGCAAATAAGGAATCTCTGCAGGTAGTTTCACGGCAATATTGTTCAAGCCTCCTTGACGAAACAAGGTAGAAATTGTAGCTGTAATCACACCTACATAGATTAAGGCTACATTTAAAATATTTGATAATCCTGCTGACCACATACCTCCTACAAAGGTAATACCAATAAAAACAACAGCACTCATGATCATACCTGTTTTCAAAGTAAAAATATCCGGTAAAAGTGATGCTAGGATTGCTCCTCCTGCTACATACTGTAAAGAAGTAATGACTAACTGGATAATAATTTGACTGATGACACAAATTACACGACTTTTAGTATCATAAAATTGTTCAAATAATTCAGGAACTGTTGAGATATTGAGACTTCTATATTTCCCAGCAGCTACCAAACCCATGATAATGGCTCCTGCCGCCCAAGCCACATTATACCAAGCTGCAGATAATCCTACACGATAAGCATGTTCTGAAACACCGATTGTTGACGCTCCACCTATGGCTAAACCTGTAATGGTAACTGCAATCAAAGGGGTGGTCAGCTTCCTTCCAGCCAATATGAAATTTTCTGATTTCTCATCAGCTAATTTACGCGCATAAGCACTAATTCCAAATAATACAACAATATAACCTATAACAATGATCAAAGGAATATTCACATCTGTCACCTCATTTTTAGTTATTTGAGTTTATCTTTTAAGAAAATAACAAACGATCACTCAATACCTGATCCGATTGTATTTTTTCAAAACAACCTAATAGTTTTTCAATGGTTAATTGCTTTTTTTCTTCCCCTTTGATATCTAACACAACTTCCCCTTGATGAAGCATAATTAGCCTATTTCCTAAATTGATGGCTTGATGTAAGTTATGGGTAACCATAAGGGTTGTAATCTTTTTTTCTGTAATAATCTTTTCTGTTAAATCAATCATTCGCTCAGAAGTTTTGGGATCTAATGCTGCTGTATGTTCATCCAACAAAATTAATTCGGGATTTGAAATCGTCGCCATTAATAAGGATAATGCTTGACGTTGTCCTCCTGATAATAAGCCAACTTTTGTATGCAGTTGATTCTCTAACCCTAAGGATAGAGAAGACAAAATTTCTGAAAAATATGGAATATCTTTTTTTGAAGCACCCCTCGATAGACCATATTTTTTTCCCTTATTGATGGCCATAGACAAATTTTCAACAATCGTCATGGATGGAGATGTACCCATGGTTGGATCTTGAAATACCCGGCCTATTCCCTTAGCTCGTTTAAACTCTGGCTGATGAGATATGTCCCTATTGCTTAACGCGATAGTGCCCTCATCCATCTCAATAGATCCTGAGATAATATTCAAAAGAGTTGATTTCCCAGCACCATTACTTCCAATAATCGTAATAAAATCTCCATCTTCTATGTCTATGGAAAATCTATGAAAAACAGTTTTTTCGTTGATGGTATTTTTATGAAAGGTTTTTGATAGATTTCGTATCTGCAACATGTGTATCCCCTCCCATAAAGAATAACTTTTTTCCTTTGAAATGAAACTTCTTCTGATTTAGTGCTAAGGCACTAACCACAATCACAGCAGTAATCAGCTTCAAATCTGTTGGTGGAAATCCAAGCTTTAATGCAAAGGCTGTACTAGTCTTATACAATACAGAGCCTACTAGCGCCATCGTCGTCGGTACAATAAATGACACCTTTTTTAACATGGCTTCCCCAAAAATAATCGATGCAAGCCCCATTACGATAATTCCACTGCCCATGCCCACATCAGAAAATCGCTGATATTGGGCAACTAAGGAGCCTGATAAGGCAACCAATCCATTAGAAATCATCAATGCAATTATTTTTGTAATACCGATATCTATACCTAGCGCGGTTACCAATTGAGGATTATCACCTGTAGCTTTTATAAGAAAACCAAACTTTGTTTTTAAAAAAACATCTAATCCAAATTTTACAAACAACGCAAACAATACAATGATAAAGATAGGCTGTAAAGGATTTGAGAAAATTGTATTTTGCTGAAACAAAGGTACATTGGCTTTCCCCATAATTCTTAAATTAATAGAATACAAACCAATCATCACCAAAATTCCCGATAATAAGTTGGTAATTTTAAATTTTATATGAAGATATCCTGTAATACCCCCAGCAATCATTCCTGCCCCAAAAGCCAAAATTGTTGCGATCAAAGGATGTAGTCCTAAGACCAAAGAAGATGCTACGACGGCAGCTCCCAAGGGAAAACTGCCATCTACAGATAAATCTGGAAAATCTAATATCTTATAGGTGATATATACACCCAATACCATAATGCCAAAAATGAGTCCTTGCTCTAAGATGCTTAACCAGAAACTAGCCATATCTATTCACCGTCCTTGATTAATTCCGCTTCCTTCTTAATATCTTCTGGTATTTCAATATTTAAAGCCTTCGCCACTTCCATATTAATCATCAACGCTGTATCCTCTAAGGTAGTAATTGCCATATCCTTTGGATTTTTCCCATTGATCACTTCCACTGCTGCCAATCCCGTCTGAAAACCTAATTTGTAGTAGTCTATTCCTTCTGTGGCTAATGCACCAGCTTCAACATGTGCCTTTTCAGCACCAATCACAGGTATTTTCTTTTCTATAGATTTAGCAGATACCAATGGCATTGCAGAAGCAATCATATTATCTGTAGGAATATATAATGCATCTACTTTTTTAAGGATTGCATCTAATGCTTGAGGTACTTCATTGACGTTTGTAACTCCTAAAGTAATAATTTCTATATCAAATTTAGGAGCAATTTCTTTTGCGCGATGAATTTGTATTTCAGAATTGGCTTCACTTGTATTAAATAAAATCCCAACTTTTTGCGCATCAGGAATGAGCTTTTTTAATAATTCAAATTGTTTTTCAATAGGTGTTGCATCGCTGGTTCCAGCAACATTGGTTCCAGATTTTTCCCAAGACTCTACGAGTCCCGCCTCCACAGGATCTGTTACAGCCGTGATCAATATCGGTATTTCTTTTGTGGCATTAAATGCTGCCTGCGCTGTAGGCGTAGCAATTGCCAATATCATATCTTTCTTTTGTGAGGCAAAATTTTCTGCAATGGTCTGTGCTGTTGGCATATCTCCTTGAGCATTTTGAAATTCAATTTCAATTTTTTCTCCGTCTTTAAAGCCTTCTGATTCAAGAGCAGCAATAAAACCTTCACGGGCACTATCCAATGCAGGATGTTCTACAATCTGGGTAATCCCAATTTTTATAGACTCTTCTTTTTGCACATCTCCAGCATTTTCTGTGGACTGTTCTCCAGAAGTTGGTGCCTTTGCACATCCTACCAAAAGTACTAAACTGAAAATTACTACTAAAATTTTCTTTATAAAGCTTTTTTTTCCTACCATACTACCATCCTCCTAATTTGTTAATTTATTAATAGATTTTTTAATACAAATAAAAAAACTCTCCGTGGGAGAGTATTGTGCAAAACCAAATAAACCCTTATAAAAAGGATTTTAAAATACACTATTCCCTACCATCCTACAAACCTACGTATTTATTATTTCCCTACATTTTCTATCTACACATCTACAATCCTACCATTCTACAAAAACCAAACTACAAAAATCCTACGAAATTAAACTGATTATATCGGAAGCCTTCACATATGTCAATACAAAGAATAATATTTTAAATTTTCAGTCTTATTGAACAAGCTTACTCCCATCAATTTCCTTATGATATGCACTGCTGCCAAAAAGAAAAATCCACTACCCCTATTGTATACTAGACTAGTCTACTTATATTATAGGGTATCCGGTACAGATCGATGGGCTAAACCGATCACAATTTCATTTAAATGCAACAATCCTATACTCATAAAGATGCACACACTCAAATGTTCTCCATATCGTGCAATACCTATTTTTCCTCCTACATTGAGTCCACTTGCCTTCATAGCTACCTGCATAATGGCTTCCCTCGCTGCTCCTGCTACCGCACCATCATGTACATGACATTCTTTGATAACACCACTTCTCCTTGAAGATACAATGGCTCTTTCAATAATCTTTGGAATGGATTCAATAAGGTTTCCCCCAATATCTACAGCAACTGTTTTGATGCCCTTATGTTTGTACTTTTCAACAACTTGTTCCTCAACATTCCTTGAGGAAGAAATTGCTATTTCTACCGCTGCTCTTCCAACATCAATACTATCCCATTTCATGTTTTCACCTCCACATATTTTACGGCTATACACCTCTTTTGTACATTCATTATATAGGTTCCAGAAAACGAAGTAAATACACATAGAAAAATAATGGCAAGACCTTTTTTATCTTACCATTATTCTTCGAAATATTTTCAACCTTATTCTAGTTTTCCAATAGCTCACAAACTTTATCCCCAACCTGTTCAGTGGTTCCCTTTCCACCTAAATCAGGCGTTAAGCTTTCTCTTTCTTTGACAATGCCCTCAATGGCATCCATAACTCTATTTCCTAAGTCTTCAAGCTCAAGAAAATCTAACATCAGCTTTATCGTCCATATCATGGCAATAGGGTTGGCAATCCCTTTCCCTGCGATTTCAGGAGCAGAGCCATGAACCGGTTCAAACATGGATGGATATTCTCTTTCAGGATTGATATTGGCCCCTGCTGCAAATCCAAGCCCTCCTTGAAGGGCGGCACCAAGGTCTGTAAGAATATCTCCAAACAAGTTTGAAGCAACTACTACATCAAAAGCTTCTGGTCGCTGAAGCATGTACATAGAGATGGCATCCACATGAAAACTCTCTGTTTGAATATCTACATATTGACTGCTCTTCTCTTTAAAGATTCGATCCCAAAATACCATGCTATAATTTAATGCATTGGATTTTGTCACACTTGTGACTTTATGATATTTTTTTCTTTTCTTAGCCAATTCAAAGGCATAATCCATAACCTTTTCTGTAGTCTTTCTGGTAAATACACTGGTTTGGAGAGCTATTTCCTCTTCTGTTCCCTCTCTTTGAAACCCTCCTATACCCGCATATTCTCCTTCTGTATTTTCACGAATAAAAACCATATCAATATCTTCACAGCCCTTACCTTTTAAAGGACAGTCCTGATCAGATATTAATTTAATGGGTCTTAAGTTAATATATTGATTAAATCCTTGACGTATTTTAAGCAGTAGGTCACGAAGAGAAATATGATCAGCAACCCCTGGAAATCCTACAGCACCCAGTAAAATGGCATCATATTGCTTTAATCTTTCCAGTCCGTCTTCTTCCATCATTCTCCCATGCTTTAAATAATATTCACAGCCCCAATCATACCAATCAAAATCAAATGAAATATCTTTGTATATCTTTGCTAAAGTGTTAAGTACCTTAATTCCTTCTTTCATTACTTCGATCCCAATACCATCTCCAGGAATCACTGCTATTTTATAATTTCTCACCTAAATACCTCCTACATCTTGCACATCAAAGCTATGCAATTTTTTTATCCTTCTGCTTTTTGGAAGCAAAAAAACTTAAATGGGTCTCTGTAATAATAATACCAAAAAAAATCAATACGCATCCAAAAAACATTTGCAGTGTAAACATATCGCCCATTACCAATACACCTAGTATTGTTCCAAATACCGATTCTAGAGACAAAATAATTGCTGCATGGGTAGAATAGGTGTATTTCTGAGCCACATTTTGAAGCAGCAATGCCCCCATGGTACTAAAAAATACCAGATAAATAATGGCAATTCCTATGCTGCTGCCCAACCCCTCCGGTGTAGGCTCAAAAAGAAATCCACCAATCATCCCTAATATCCCTGTCACCCCTATTTGTATCGTAGCAAGAACATAAGGGTCCATGTTTTCTCCAAAATAACCCACTGAAACAATATGGGCAGCAAATAAAAACGCACACACCAATGTTAGGCTATCTCCTATCCCAATAGATAAGCTGCCATGAATGGTCAGTAGTCCAATTCCTATCGCAGCAAGAACTGCTCCCATCATTGCATACCAGCCAGGATATTTTCTATAAAGCATCCATGCCAAAAATGGTACCATAATAACATTTGTTCCCGTTAAAAATGCCGATTTACTCACAGTAGTATACTGCAGCCCTATGGTTTGCGTCACAAAAGCCGCACATAAAATCACCCCGACAATCGATCCTCCTAGGATATCCTGCTTTGTAACTTTTTTCATTTTTTTCCAAAACAAAATCATCATTACAAAAAATGCCAATATAAAACGTATACCATTCAGATAAATAGGGGTAATCCTACTCAAGCTGTCTTTCATTACAAGAAATCCTGCACCCCAAATAAGCGCAACCATTAATAAACCTAAATCTGCAATCAAACTTTTTTTCTTATCTCTTACTTTGATTAATTCAGACATCTCTATTCCCTCCTTTACTTCATATAAATGTTTATGGATATTACACATTCTTCCACCACTATTCTCATTATATCAATGGTCGAAAGGTTTTACAATATCGCTTAGGTAACACCAACTAAAATACAAAATGAATATAGCATACATCAACAATATACCCATATACTTTGAGGAAGGATTATATATCCTCCTATAACCATATTCCAATTGGTGTAAATTTTTTTATATAGATGATAATTATGTACCAAAAGGTACCAAAAATTTTGTCGAATTTCGTAATTCTTTGTAGTAAACTTTTTATTTTAATGTAATGGAGGAATGAATAAATGAAAGAACATGCACTTATATCAGTCATTGAGAGTTTTATTCACATCTGCGATTCTCTATTTATCGAAGGTAAAATTACAGAAACACAATATAGAGAATTAACAAAGTATAGAAAAGAATTTCTACACAATTTCTCATAAGAATGTGCCTCATTTAAGTAAGACATATTCTAAACAGGCTATCATTGCAAAAGCGTTAATCCTATACCAAGATTAACGCTTTTGCTTTTCTATGTCTTTTGATTGCCCCTTCCTATTAAAAGGTTGAAAATTTCAATGATTATTTTGTTTTCTTTAGCCAGTCCACTGCTCCTTTCGCCAGCAACGCAGTTCCTTGCCAGAAAACATTTTCATCCACATCAAACTTTGAATTATGGTGAGGGTAGACCGCACCATTTACCGCCTTACTAGATCCTAGGAAAAAGAAGGTACCGGGTACTTTTTCTAAATAATAGGCCATATCTTCTCCACCCATAACGGGTTTTTCAACTTCAATGATTTTGTCTTCATCAACAATCTCTCTCGCACTTTCTACGAAGAATTTTGTAAACTCCCCATCGTTCACTAAAGGAGGATATCCAAAAGTATATGTATACTCATAATCTCCTCTTAATCCCTTGGTAATACTTGCAACGACTTCTTCTATACGCTTCGCAATATTTTCTCTTACTTTTTGATCCGTTGCACGCACTGTTCCTTCCATTTCTACACTATCAGGAATAATATTGTAGGCTCTTCCACCGTGGAGTTTGCCAATTGTTAGCACAGCTGGTTCAATCGCCTCTATTTCTCTGCTTACAATGTTCTGCAGTGCAGTAATTACTTGCCCTGTTATAGCAATAGGATCTACTCCCCATTGCGGATAAGCTCCATGACATCCCTTTCCAACAATTTTGATGTAGAATCGATCAAGACAAGCCATGAGATTCCCATAGCACACAGCCACTTTTCCATTTTCAGCTTCCTTTGAAATGGCTCCAATATGCAAACCTAAGATACCATCTACTTTGGGATCATCTAACACCCCTTCATCAATCATGGGTTTTGCGCCACCAGGTCCTTCTTCTGCTGGCTGAAAAATTAATTTTACATTTCCCTGCAATTGATCTCGATGATCATTTAGTATTCTCGCAGCTCCAAGCAACATTGCCGTATGGGTATCATGACCACAAGCATGCATGTTGCCATTGGTAGATGCAAAAGGTAATCCCGTCTCCTCTTTTATTGCCAAAGCATCCATATCTGCTCTTAATGCAATGGTTTTTCCACCTTTTTCTCCCTGTATCCATCCTACGACCCCTGATACTCCGATATTGGTTTTATATTCAATGCCCATTTTACCTAATTGTTCTGCAACATAAGCAGAAGTCTTCGGTAATTCCAATCCGATCTCAGGAAATTGATGCAATTCCCTTCTCCACTGAACGATCTGCTCTTGAAGCTTCTTTGCTTCATTTTTTATATTCATCACATTCCCCCCTAACCTAAGTATCTCTCAATCATTGCTGCATAAAATTGAACTGCTTCTACCAAACTATCCACCCGAACGTGTTCATCTGGTTGGTGTGCCATATCTGCATCCCCTGGTCCATAGAAAATAGCTGGTAAATTCATTGCAGGTAAAAATACTGCTGCATCTGTATAAAAATTCACACCCTTTGGCTCTTCGATCCTATTGAACTCTTCTCGGATCACATCCTGTGCCATTTTCACGAACGGATGATCCTTTGATGTTTCTACAGAAGGACGATTGTTTAACACTCGGATTGTTGCATGAAAACTCGTGTTTTGCTTCTTTAGGTTATCGATAATTTCTTGTAAATCTTTTAAAATATCTTCATGATTTATACTCGGAACAGTTCGCATATCAATCGTAATGGTACATTTATCTGGTACCACATTGGTTTTTACGCCACCTTGAATCGTAGAAATATTCATTGTTGGATAGCCTAAAAGATCACTTCTCTCATACTTGAATTCATAATTCAGCAATTCTCCCAAAAGAAGATGCATATCACTTATTGCATTAATTCCCTGACCTGGAAATGCACCATGGGCTGTCTTGCCATAGGTAGTAATCTCTACCCAAAATGCACCCTTTTCTGCTACATTAATGCCACAAGAACTTGGCTCTCCTATAACAATTGCACCTACATCGTTTAGTCCACCTTTATTTAGAAAATCGAAGGCGCCTATGCTATCTGTTTCTTCCCCAGCTGTGCCAGCAATAATTAAATCTCCCTTTAGAGGGATGCCTGCATTCTTAATGGCCTTTGCAGCTATAATCATCGCTGCTAGACCTCCCTTCATATCTGTAGAACCTCTTCCGTATATCTTTCCATCTACAAGCTCTCCAGAAAAAGGTCCATATGTCCACTGTACATCCCCAGGGGGAACTGTATCTAAATGTCCATTAAACAATAGTGCTTTTTTCTCTCCATTTCCTTTCAATACGCCTACCACATTGGCGCGATTCTCTGCCAGATCTATGGTTTGTACTTTCATATCAAAGGATATCATTTCCTTTGCCAGTAGCTCTGCCAAAGGCTTCTCATCACCAGGTGCATTCACTGTTTTGATCTGAATCATCTTTTGCAGTAAACTTACAACGCTGTCTTTATCAATAGATGTTAATATGTTTTGATTCTTCACAAGTTCCCTCTCCTTTATGCTTTTCTTTTCTTTCTCTTATAAGTATTTGTTGCAAAGATAATTGTACTAAAGATACATATCGGAATCACAAGCCAAACAGGCAATACTTTTACAACTCCTAGCAGGAAAAGTCCTACCGCAATAGCAAATACGCCATATACTGGATATTTTACTGCAAACATACTAAATAATGCTCCGAAGATTGCAGGCAGTACAAAGTCAAAAGCCTGAACAACCGCAGGAGGAAAATATCCAAATAAAGTATTCCCTGCAATCGCTGCAATCGTAACAACAATTAAATTGGTTATGATAGACCCTGCAATTCCCAAGGTTGCTACTAACTCCGCCTTTTCCGTTCCGGGCTCTACCCCCAACGCATCTTGGGCTACAGCAGCACAGGGTACGCGCATATTCGCAATATTTCCTGATAAAAAAGACATATAGGTTCCTGCAACCCCAAGGATCGGAAAGTATGAAATAGGTTCAACAATATAAAAAGCGCCATATATAGATGCAATCAAAAACCAACCTGTCAAAATCACGCCTATAGGAGGAATAGCACCATATTTTATCCATAAATACATCGCTGGTAAGAAACTTAAAGGGATCGCCAATAGCAAAGTAAACCTTCCAGCGCGAATAACTGGTTTCGTAAAAACATTTTCATAGGTATCTTTCTTATTAATTTCTTCCATTTTGCACCCTCCTTTATTTTATATGAATAACACAGCAGCAAACATGCCAACTACCATCGCCAATCCAAGATTGTATTCCTTTAAAGCAGGTACTTTTTCTGATAGCTTAACAAATACGATCATTGCTAGCCCTGCAACCACTGCTGAAATAAGTTTTCCACTGCCAGCTAATAAATTTCCTGTTGTTAAATATGCCATTGTTCCTAAAACAGCTGCTCCTCCAATTTCCCCCATTAAATTCGTATCTCCTCCTGCCATTTTGTTTCTGACAGAATCTAATTTATGGGTAAACAATCCACAAAATACTAGCCATCCAATTCCATTTAAACACATGGTCCAAACGGATGCTGCAAAAGCAGTAACATCGTATTCAGGAGAACCAAACTCTACGCCCATGGCTTTCGCACCCATCGTAGACGCTGTAAGCTCTGTAGGTGCAGCTCCTATAAAGGACAATCTTAGCCAAGTAACAGGTCCTCCTACTACCGCCATCATGCCTAGCATAACGATGAATACTGCAATAGCAGGTCCTATAGCTGAGATTGCACCTGCTCTAAAAGCATGATAGCATTCTTCCTTTGTCAACTTCACTACCTTTGCCGCTTCAAAAGCTTTCTTTGAAAAAATAATTGCTTGAATACCTACCATCGCTACCGCAGGCAGTGCCATGAACCAAAGCATTGGGTCATTGGCAATTTTTAAATAGTCACTCATGCCGTTATTCCTCCTTGTAAAATAATTTTAAAATCATTGCTTACAAAGAGGATTCTACAAACTTGCATTTATTCTTCTGTATTTTTGTTAGAATATTAACTATATTTTTGCATCTTTGTATCATTTCCACAAATTTTAGTGTTTTTTTGTGAGAATCTACAATATTTTAGACACCTACCAAATTAGGTGTCTAAAACATTGATAAACCGCAGCATAATTTGTAATTTTAATCTTTCCATTGGGTTCCTTAAATCTATATTACACAATTGTTGTATCTTATCAATTCGATAACGTACGGTATTACTATGTATAAATAACTTTTTTGCAGCTACATTATAATTGGATTCACTTTCTAAGTAGATCCTTAAAGTTTCAATGAGTATGGTTTTATCTTCTTGCTGTAATACGGGTAAAATATCTTCTATCATACCATGAACATCCTCTTGCTGAAAAGCCTCAACGCGAAACAGTCCAAAAGGCCCCAAATCTTTATATAAAACAATTTTTTCATCTGGATAAAAATATTTACCGATTTCTATTGCCTTCACACTTTCTATATAGCTTTCTTTGATTGCAATCATATGGGCTACTGTATGACCTATTCCCCCTCTAAAATTGCTATCTACGATATCATTTTCTAAAGCTTCTATAAAGCCACTACATTTATTTTTTAATTCTTGCATTTGCTTTGTAGAGAAACTTTCTTCCATTCCGTATAAAATCATTACTGTATTTTCATCTAAAAGCCCAAACAATGTCTTGTCCTTTGGAAACATTTGATAGATTCGATGAAAAATTTTTTCTCTTAATTGATATAAACATAAACGCTTATTGTCTTGGTATATGCATATGCAAACATATCTTTGTTCTATATTAATCCCTAATTTATGCGCTTTTCGATAAATCATTTCCTTGTCTTTCTTATCCTCTTGAATCAATTCTTGAATAAAATCATCTTGAAACTTTCCTTCAATAGAATGCATTAGATAAATCTGTTCATAAAGATATATAAGCAAGGTTAAACTCAATCGAATGGCGAAAAGATCATAATAATCTATTTTTTCCTCTGGCTCCCATACTACAAAATAAGCTACCATCATATCTTTTATATATATAGGAATCATAATCCAGCTTTTATGTCCTTCCTCATCAAGGTTTGTAATCCGATAAATCTTTAATTTGTCACAGATTACTTCCTTCTGATAACTAATAGATGGTTCCCACAGCTCAGTACAAGAAAACTTTACAAATTCCTCACAAGATTGATCAGGCATAGGATAGACTTTATTGTTTAATAAATCATAAATCACCACTGGCTTTTCTATTTCTTTAGATAGGTCTCGCACGATTTTTTGGATCTTTTTCTCTGTATACTGGAGATCCACTATATTTTTCATACCATTGTGAATCTGTAAAATATATTTATTGATTGCTACTGCATTAACAGCATTAATAATATGAATCCAAGGAGCATCATTAGGCAAGCTAATTAATGGAATTTTTAATTCATTACATAAATCTATGATTCTATTGGGGATCTTTTTTAAAAAACGATCAATTTTAATCCCCAAAGCACCTCCATTATGTTGATAGATATGACGAATCACATCTTCAAATAATCCCTCATTTTCTTGAAATAAATATCCTGTTGTCACAATGAATTCTTTTCCTTTAAGCCATTTATATCCATCTGGGGCGTCAAACAATGCTACCGCTTGAACTTTTCGACATAACCCTCGTTGTCCAGCTAAAACTTCGCATTTCTTAAAAAATTTATCCTCCAAGATTTGTTTTACCGTTACCCCCATAAGCCTCCTCCTTTGTATTCTTTTGTATCTTTTCTTATTCTATTCATTTATCTCATTTCCTCTTCATAATAGACTTTTTAAATAAGTTTAAATGTTCAATTTATTATTTTTGTAAGCATGTTTCTGGATTTAATAAAATATTTTTCATATACTTCACTTGATGAAACAAACCTTCTTGAATTTGGACAGATGGATAAAAACCCAGTATTTCTTTGGCTCTACCAATATCTGCATAGGTATCCTGTACGTCCCCTTTTTCCTTATATTTATAATGAATACATGCTTTTTTTCCAATGATTTTCTCTAAAACTTCTATCACCTGAAATAGGGCTATGGGTGCACCGCTACCTATGTTCAATACTTCTCCTTTAACAGAAGACTCAGCAGCTAGTATATTGGCTTGTATGATATCATCAATATAGGTAAAGTCACGTTTTTGTTTGCCATCACCATAAATATCAATCGGTCGATCTTCTAACATCGCCTTAATGAAAGTACTTATGGCCATTTCCGGTCTTTGTCTTGGTCCATATACCGTAAAGTAGCGCAGAGCAATGACAGGTACCTCATGGTTATCATGATAAAGTCTACATAAATGTTCTGCCGCTAACTTCGATACACCATAGGGTGAAAAAGGCTTTGGCAATTGGGATTCTTTCATTGGAAGAATGTTGGTATTCCCATACACAGAAGAAGAGGATGCGTAGATAAATTTTTTGATAGGGCAATTTTTCGCACTTTCCAAAAGATGCTGGGTTGCTAAGATATTGTTATTTACATATGCATCAAATTCCTGTCCCCAACTTCCTCTCACCCCAGGCTGACCTGCTTGATGGAAAACAAAATCTATATCCTTTAAGTAAACAGTAAGAGGGGCTTCCATCAAATTTTTTTCTTCAAAGACAAAATTTGAACATCCTCTTAAAGACATTAGATTTTTTTCTTTAATCCTTTTATCATAATAATCTGTAAAACAATCTATCCCTAATACCTTCCATCCTCTGTCAATTAGCTGTTCACACAAATGTGCACCAATGAAACCTGCACATCCCGTTACAAGTGCTGTTTTGTCCATAAATTCATCTCCTTTTTTATTGCTTCAATATCAATATATGCCATAAAAGATGTAACGTGCATGCTGCTTTTTGCTGTGGATTTATGAAAAAACATTTAAAGCCTTTCCCTATAAAACTTTTGTGCTAAACATAGAACCTTTTCATTGGATTTGTAATAAGATGTATTGAACATAATATGTAGACTTTTCATAAAGTATCATTAGAGTTTTTTAAATTCATGAAAGGAGAAGGAAATATGAAAGATAGAAGCTTAAGACAGGAAGAAAAAATCAAAAAAATAGAGATGATGAAAAAGGAACGAGAAAAAAGAATGGAAGAGATACGACAAGAAAAAGAAATTAGGAAAAAGAAATTAGAAGAAAAAAAGAAGCAAATCAAAGAAGAAAAAGAACAACGAAGAAAAGAAAAAAAGCTTAGATACCAAGAGAAAAAAATGAAGTATATGGCCAAAACTCAAAAAACACCGCCTATAGCACAAGATTCTCTCCAAGGAGAGGAGCAGTCCTCGCCAAGCGTGCAAGAATCCGAACAACAAGATGAAATATAACACCTTATTTTTTCCTTTCCTCTATGCTATGCCTAAGCTTATACAAAATAAGTTTAGGCAATTTTAGTATAAAGAATATAAAAACAATTATAAAGAATATCCTTATAAAGATAGATAATATTTTAAAAGATTTATTTTATGATTGGAAAAGGAGTTGTTTTAATGATAAGAACCAATAAGCACCGCATCGTCATGCAATCTGTTCAAGGGCAAGTTGCCCATCCTTCATCTCTATATCCTTATAGAATCCAGCATGAAGGTATCCCTTATATTCTCCCAGCGACTGGAGGCATTACATATAATGTAAAAGTAGGCGACCCTGCACTAGGTTGGGCAGGAGATCATGTTGAGCCAGGTGTAAGTATTAAAGTAAACAATGAAAAAGAAAATGGTGGTCTTAATTTATTAGCCTGTGTAGGGAATGAAGCAAGAGTTGTGAGTGGTGATGCCAAAGGTGCCAAAGGATTTGTCACTGGTACACATGGGGGCATTGAGCATGTCCTGGTTTATTTTAAACCAGAAGCTTTAGAACAAATGGCGATTGGAGACCAAATACTGATTAAAGCTTACGGTCAAGGACTTCAACTATTAGATCTGCCTGATATAAAAGTAATGAATGTAGATCCCAATCTATTGCATAAAATGAATATCCGTATAGGCCGTGACGGCATACTAGAGGTTCCTGTGGTAACAGAGATTCCCCCTTTTTTAATGGGTTCAGGAATTGGCTCTGCCACCGCAGGAAGAGGTGACTATGACATCATGACTGCAGATAAAAAAGCCAATATCAAATTTGGTATCAATGATCTACGATTTGGAGATATTGTGTTACTTCGAGATTGTGACAACAGCTATGGCAGAGGATTTTTAGAAGGATCGGTCTCCATTGGTGTTATTATTCATAGTGACTGTGTAAAAATGGGTCATGGTCCTGGTGTAACCACCTTAATGACGTGTAAAATCTCCAAAATCAGAGGAATTAAAAATAAGAATGCCAATATTGCAAATTTCATGGGGCTTCGATAACGACGCCAATAGAATAGGCAGCCCTCTAACAGTCTATTTGTTAAGAGAGCTGCCTATTCTATTGGATTCTCATTTGTCACTTTGGTGGTCTCACCCTTTCTATTTATAGTTTATTCGATATCCGACTTGTTTTTAAACGGAAGCCTTCCTCCTTGCTTTTATAAGATTGATGCTTTTCTTATGTCTTTGGTGGTATCAGCCCCTTCTTAAGAAAATATTTCTTTCTTTTGATATTATATTGATACCATCTTTTTTACACTTTAAACATATTTTTTTGATTTTTCTTAATTTTTATATTTGACCAAAACAAAAGATAAATTTCTATTTTCCAATTCTTTTAAGATCATCATTGTGCCCTACAATCACTAATATATCTTCTTTTCCAATAATATCGAATGCATTAGGAGTAATATTAATATCTTCTCCGTGCTTTATCGCCATTACATTAATACCATACTTACTTCTTATATTCAAATCTTTTAGCCTCTTGCCTATCCACTCATTAAGTGCCCAGATTTCAACAATACTATAATCAGGGGCTAGCTCAATGTACTCAAGAATATTGGAAGAAACTAAGTTATGAGCTGTCCTCACTCCCATCTCTCTTTCTGGAAAAACTACGCGATCAGCACCAATTTTATAAAGTACCTTTGCATGTAGTTCATTTTGTGCTTTTGCAACCACATATCTAATACCTAGTTCTTTTACCAACAAAGTAATTAATGTTGAAGATTGAATTTCTAATCCAATTGTGATAATTGCCACATCAAAATTTCTTATCCCTAGGGCTTTTATAGATTTTTCATCGGTAGCATCCGCTTGTACTGCATGGGTAACAGAATTTGCAATTGATTGGACGATCTCCTCATTTTTATCTATGGCTAATACATCATGTCCCAAACCATAGAGGGTTCTTGCAACACTCGATCCGAATTTGCCACAGCCTATAACAACATATTGTTTCATATACACACTCCTATCCTACAATTACTTTTTCTTCTGGATATTTATATTTACCTATATTTTTTTGTTTTTTACTCGCTAAAGCTAAAGCTACTGTAAGAGGTCCTACTCTGCCAGCAAACATCGTAATCGTTATAAGTATCCTCCCGATTTCTGTTAAATCTGGTGTTATTCCCATAGATAGTCCAACTGTACCAAAGGCAGAAACAACCTCAAAGAAAATTTCTAGAAAGCTGTGTCCATTTTCTGTTGTTGATAAGAGCATGGTAACCAATACTACTAAAGTGCCTGCTAGGCCTACTATCGCCAATGACCGACTAATAATCTCTCTGGGTATTCTTTTCTTAAAAACTTCAGTATCTGCTTTGCCACGAATTTCTGAAATAATCGTCCACAGCAATACCCCTGCAGTAGTAGTCTTTACTCCACCAGCAGTACCAGCAGGTGAACCACCTATAAACATAAGTATTATCGTAAAGAAAATTGATGTCATAGTCAATTTGTCTGTTGGAAGTGTATTAAACCCTGCTGTTCTAGGCGTAATAGAATGAAACATTGCAGAGAGCAATTTTCCTTTAATGGATAATCCTCCCATTGTTTTAGGATTATTATATTCTAGTAATAAAATTACAAGAAATCCTAAGACTAGCAAGATAGCAGTGATTGATAAAACTAGCTTTGT
This sequence comes from Clostridiaceae bacterium 35-E11, assembly GCA_038396625.1. Lineage (GTDB taxonomy): Bacteria > Bacillota > Clostridia > Peptostreptococcales > Thermotaleaceae. The sequence continues at coordinate 98,859 of CP121688.1, read as the reverse complement.
ATGAAGAGAAAATTTCTTAAATCTTTTACGCTGTATAATTTCTAGAACAACGGCAAATCCTAGTCCTCCGATAATGATAAGAAATCCAATTACGAAGTTAATTAATGGGTCTTCTACATAAGGGGTTAAGCTTCTAAATTCTCCAATTAGATCAAATCCAGCATTACAGAATGCAGAGATTGCATGAAATATTCCAAAACCGATTCCTTTTAGGATTCCTAGTTTAGGTATAAACCTTGTAGACAAAATTAATGCAGCAATCCCCTCAATAGTAAATGTTGTAATTAACACGTACCTAGTTAACCTGACAACTCCTGCAATATTAAATTGATTAAGCGCCTCTTGCATGACCAGTCTTTCTCTTAGAGAAATTCTTTTTCCTAAGATAAATGCAATCAAGGTTGTTATCGTCATAAATCCCAAACCACCTATTTGAATCAACAGAAGAATTACTGTTTGCCCAAATATAGTCCAATGGGTTGCAGTATCCACTACTACCAAGCCTGTAACGCATACTGCTGAGGTAGCTGTAAATAGAGCACTGATAAACCCAATGCTCTCCCCATTTTTAGATGCTATTGGAAGATTTAGGATGATTGCTCCTATAAAAATTACTAGTGCAAAACCCATCACCAGTACTTGAGCAGGATGTAGACTAAGTAATTCTAATTGTTTATGTTCACTGTTTCGCATTTGATCGCCTCCTATATCTCTACATAATCAAAAACATCTATTTTGGGTACGATCCTAAAATCCTTTCTAAAAACTCTAGTTCTTTTCTTACAAGCCTTATTCTATGCTCATAATATTCTAGTTTTTCTACTTCAAATGGTTCTACTTTAACATATTCCTCTACTAATTCATCTAAAAGCTCTGCCTTGTTTTTTTATAGATTCTAACACTTCTTCTTTGTCTTTCATATTACTGTCTCCTCTTAATACTTTTAAAAATACAGTGGTATTAATTCTTAATAAAATATAAACCATTCTCCATCTATCTAGCTTAAACTCCTTTATTAAAAAGCAGACGATGACAGTAGTTGATAATATCACTTCTTTTAATTATTCCAATAAAAATGTTGTTATCATCTATTACAGGAACAAAATTTTGGATTGCTGCTAGAGAAATTAAATCCTCAATCTTTGCATTGATTGAAACAGGTTCATTCTTCATATGCCTAGAAACATCCTTTATTGGAATTTTACTCGTATCTTGGAAAGTTAATTCTGGCGTATTTTTTAACTTCCAAAGAAAGTCTCCCTCCGTAATTGTACCAACATATTTTCCATCTTCATCTATAATTGGGATTGCTGTATATCTATGATACTCCATTCTCTCTAATACTTGTCTCATAGTAGCATTAATCGTTACATATATAACTTCGCTTTTAGGTGTAAGAAAAAATGCAATATTCATATTTTCTCCTTCCTGATTGCCATCTTTTATTAACGTCTTCTATTATATAATCTCATATTAGCTTAATTCAAACCTATTCATTACTCCATTTTCTTTTTAAATTTTGAGCAACAAAAAAACCATGGAGAAACCATGGTTTTGATATATACCATCAGCTCCTCTTTCAACGCTTACGAAGTTAGCTGTCGGGCTCGGATTGAAAGAGTTATCCTATCCTAATAAGGAATTCGCCCCAAAATTTGGGTCCTCCGTTTCCAGGTGGAATTCAGCGTGTAATTTTAATTTTTCACATCATTATAACGCTAGAAGATTTGTAGGTCAAAGGGCATAGTATATAATATGGCTTCATTTTTCCTCAAATATGATTACTACATTAGATTATTCATCGAGTTGTAAATATTCCTTGCAGAACATAGCAAATTTAAAGACATATCATCTTATATTTTAATTTGATTTTATATTGTCCGTTTATTACCCCAAGGTAAAAAGTACTTCCTTTTTTAGCGTAAAACAATTACTAAAAGGATTTAATGTATTCACTTCAGTAAAAGACTCTTTTAAGAAGTTGACACTATAAAGAGAAAAAGATACTGAAAAGATTTCAAGCTGCAAGTTATTAAAGAATTTAATAAAACTGGTAATCAGAGTCTAGTTGCTCTCCTCTATAATTTGAATCTACACATGGTGAAACGTTGGTTTAATAAATATAGATAAAAAAGCAAGGTAAATTATATCTAATATAACTTACCTTGCTTTCCATATTTCTATGCCATTAACGTTTCGCAAACCTCTTTTTCATCTTATTTTGTAATCGTTTCCAATCCACCCATATAAGGTCTTAAAGCCTTTGGAATGATCACTGAACCATCTTCCTGCTGGTAATTTTCAAGAATTGCAGCCAAGGTTCTTCCTACCGCTAAACCAGATCCATTTAACGTGTGCACATACTCTACCTTTCCCTTTGCTTCTGGTCTATATCTTATATTGGCACGACGTGCTTGGAAATCTTCAAAATTACTACAAGAAGATATTTCTAAATAGCGATCGTAGCTTGGCATCCAAACTTCGATATCATAGGTCATTGCAGAGCTAAAGCCTAAATCTCCTGTGCATAACTGTACTACCCTATAAGGAATTTCTAATCGTTTTAATACTTCCTCTGCAGCCAGCAACAGCGTTTCTAGCTCTTTATAGGATTCCTCTGGGTTACTAAATTTTACTAATTCTACTTTATTAAATTGGTGCTGTCTGATCAATCCTCGCGTATCTCTACCTGCTGATCCAGCTTCTTTTCTAAAGCATGGCGTATACGCTGTATGATGAATCGGTAGATCATCCTTTTCTAGAATGTCATTCATGTATAAGTTTGTCACCGGAACTTCAGCCGTAGGAATCAAGAAGAAGTCCTTGCTAGGAATATGAAACATATCCTCTTCAAATTTTGGCAGCTGACCTGTTCCTGTCATACTATCCCTATTTACCATAAAGGGAGGAAGAATTTCCTCATAGCCATGTTCTGTAGTATGTAGATCAAGCATAAAATTAATAAGGGCTCTTTCTAATTTAGCACCAAGTCCTCTATATACTGTAAAGCGAGTTCCTGTGATCTTTCCTGCTGTTTCAAAATCTAATATCCCTAACCCTGTTCCAATATCCCAGTGGGCTTTATGTTCAAAATCAAATTTAGTGGGTTCTCCCCATTTTTTCACTTCTAGGTTGTCTGCATCACAACTTCCCACCTTTACACTTGGATGTGGTGTATTTGGAATACCTAGCAACATATTTTGAATATCTTGCTCAATATTTCTTACAGTTTCATCTAGGGCTTTAATTTGTGCTGATAAATCTTTCATTTCCTCTAATACACTTGATGCATCCTTTCCCTCTTTTTTAAGTTTGGGAATCTCTTTAGAAACCGTATTTTGTCTATTCTTCATCTGTTCTACTTCTTGTAATAGACTTCTTCTTTTTTCATCTAGGGCTACTACCTTGTCTAAATCATAATCTCCTTGCCCCCGTCTCATCACCAATTCCTTTACTTCCTCTACATTATTTCTTATTCTTTTGATATCTAACATGTCGCTACCTCCTCTTATGATTTAAAAATATATTCTGATCCAGTGATTTTTCTGATCATACAAAAAGCCCCTCATCCCTATATAAATAGGGACGAGAGGCGTATTCCCGCGTTGCCACCCTTGTTGGCTGAAGTCATTCAGTCCTCTTTTTGACGATATAACGGTCGTACCCGACAAAGCCTACAAAAACGTTCAGCTTGTGATTCCAGGATGGATTCAATAGCAAACTTCATCGGTTTTCACCAGCCACCGACTCTCTTAGGAAATCTAACTATTTACTATTTCCCTTCATAATCTTTCCTATTATTTTAAAATATTTTAACATAATCCCCACTGCTTTTCAACCTACTTATTTCTTTATCGCTTTTCTTTTTTATATAATAGTGGTAAAAGGCCTGACTTTCTCTTGTTTTTTAATGCATAATAGACTTGGTCAATACGCACAAGGTAGGGATCTTCAATATCAAAAGGAATCAATGACTCTCTTGTATTTCTTCTTTCAAAAATATACAGCCATAACTCCTTCCCTATCAACCATAATTCTACATAGATATCGTTGATAATATTTTCCCTTAATTTCATTCCTTTATACGTCTTTTGTGTAAAATATTTCATCTCTAGCCGTTCTTTTTGATCTCTTAAAGCAATTAGATCTAATAATTCATAAATTTTTTCTTTAAACCGTTCTTCTTTTTCTTCCTCATCACAATACTGTTCCACATACCTTTCATGAATATCCATGGCTTCATAATACAAGCGTTCCAGCTTTATATCATCCCTTTTAAAATAATATGCCACAATGGATTGGAAAAACAATTTTGTAAGCTCAAATAAATATCGACCTATGGTTAATTCATAGTTTTGTTCCATCACTTTTCCTCCCATATCAAAAGGCTATACCTTTATATTATGTATTGTATTGAAGGAAGGTGCTGAATATGTACTTTTCTTTTTTAAAAGCAATCCATTTTTCATTAGATTTTATGTATATTCTTTAAGACTTCCGACAATACTTATTGTTATAGAAAACATATAGGGGGTAGCAATCATGTATGATCTTGATGTGTATGCACAACTTAGTGATTTGAAGGAAGTTGATTATAGAAATACTTTGGCTATTGCCACTATGATCGAAATTTTAATCGCAAAGGGCTTCATTGATAGAAGGGAATTTGCTCATATGGCTCAAAAACTAGATAACATGTCCATTGAAGAACTCAAAGTATTGCGTAGTAGATAGGACTTATTTCCATATTTTTTATATAATTCATTATTAACGATCTATCTGTAAATAAAAAGATCTTCTCAAAAAAGATCTTTTTTTGTTTTTTGAAACTTTTATATTTATTATACTGTCTATATTATAGCACCATGATTTAACGGTTTTATCTTGCAGTTTTTTATTATACAATACAGATAGATGCTTTATGATAACAAAGGAGGTTTTTCATGGATATAAGAGCAACACTATTAATGATTCCAGGGATTGTGCTAGGATTTTCTCTTCACGAATATGCTCACGCAAGAGTAGCAGTGTGGTTAGGAGATGATACCCCTAAGTATCAAGACAGACTTTCCCTAAGTCCCACAAAACATATTGATCCCTTTGGCTTTCTCTTTATTTTATTAGCAGGATTTGGGTGGGCAAAGCCTGTTGAAATCAACAAAAGAAATTTTAAGCATCCAAAGAGAGATGATGTCCTTGTGTCCTTAGCGGGTCCTGCTATGAATTTATTGATTAGTCTCTTTTTCTTAATTTTAATGAAAGGCTTATACTATACACCTTCTTCGATCCTGCCAGATGATCTTTATCATACCGTCATGGATGTTTTGGATTACACCGTTTGGATTAATGTGGTTTTATTTGTCTTTAACCTACTACCCATTCCGCCTTTAGATGGTTCTCATATCTTTTTTGGATTATTAGGGTTAAAAGAAAAACCTTTTTATTATGCACTTTATACAAAGGGTAGAATTATCCTGCCTTTATTGATTATTACCAATATGATTGATAAAATTATTAGCCCACCTATTTTAAGCGTTTATCATCAGTTGGTAGGAATTTTCTTCTAAAAAATAGGACGCCTTTTAAAAAAGGCGTCCTATTTTTATTGTTGTATTGTATTGAATTGATTTAATCTTTGTAGCAATATTTTCAGCTCATCAATGTATTTGCCATAATCTCCCCAGTTTCCTGCTCTTTGGGCTTCTTGTGCTCGATTAAAGATTTCATTGGCTTTTACAATGAGCGCTCCCATACTTTCTGGCTGATCCCCTATGGTCTCCCCATCGGGAATAACGATCTGAGGCTTCTCTTCTTTTGTGCCGAATAATTTTGCCAATGCTTCCTCTAGGGTAGATTCATAAGCAATTTTATCACCATAGGCCACAATCACTCTCTTTACCTCTGGTAAGCTGTTTTCATTATCGGCTTTTAGATAAATCGGCTCCACATATAATAATGAATCTTCTATAGGAATCGTTAAAAGATTTCCACGAATATAGGTCGAACCCTTTTGTCCCCATAGAGAAAATTCTTTAGAAATTTCTGTATCCTGATCAATCTTGGACTCAATCTGCATTGGACCATATATATTTTTCTGCTTTGGCAGCTTATAGATTACCAGTTTGCCATACTGATCTCCATCATTTCTTGCTATCAGTAACGCTGTCATATTGGGTTTATCCTTCGGCGTATAAGGAATCGATAGCAAAAACTCCTCTTTTTCCTCTCCTGGCAATTTCATAATAAAGTAATTGGATTCCATTACCTGTTGTTCCCTATCTAACATCTCTTTAGCTATATCCCATAAATCCTCCTGTTGATAAAACACATCTGTATCTGTCATATGATATACCTGATAAACATTTGCTTGTATATCAAACAAGGTTTGCGGATAGCGCAAATGATTTTTGATTCCTTCTGGCATTTCATCTATGGATGTAAACAGCTGTGGAAAGATTTTATCTAATGTCTGCACAACAGGATCTTTTTCATCCACAATATAATAGGTTGTATCTCCGTTATAAGCATCTATTACTACTTTTACTGAGTTTCTAATGTAGTTATTATTCTCCCCCACATAAGGCTCTGCATAGGGATAATTGGCACTGATCGTATATCCATCGAGGATCCAAAACAAATTTCCATTATCGATTACCAAGTATGGATCTTCATCATAAGAAATAAATGGCGCAATTTTTTGGGTTCTTTCTTTAATATTTCTATAAAGCAAGATCTTACTATCTGCATTAATATTACCTGAAACTAACATCTTTAAGCTTTTTTGCTTGATGGCAAATAAGACTTTATTCAATCCGCCTAACGAAATTCCCGCGTCTCCTTCGTAGAAGGTCTCTACATTTTCATCACCACTGGGATAATCAAATTCTCCTTCATCCGTATTGGTAATGACATAATTATTGGTTAATTCTCCAAAATATATCTGTGGTCTTTTTACCTCAAGCCCTTTTATTTGCGATTCTGGAGGAATATTTTTGATCAACAGTTTGGGCTGTCCTTCTGCAGTAATAGCATTTACAGGAGATAGGGCAATCCCATAGCCATGGGTATATTTTAAATGCTGATTAATCCACTGTGTATTAATTTTTTTGGAATCAATTTCTCTAGCAGATAAAAACACCTGGGTGTATCGTCCATCAATATTATATCTGTCTATATCGACATCATGAAACTGGTAATACAGTCGAATTCCTTGCCTTTGATTATAAAATTGTTTTGTAGGTCTATAATCATTAATGCGAATATTATCTATGGTTTCTTTATTATTGTCTAAATCTTCCCTCGTTAAATTTAGATTGGCGGAGAAATTTTTTTCTTCAACCTCATCTAAGCCATAGGCCATCTTCGTATATCGAATATTATGCTCTAAGTACTCCCGCTCCTTTGAAATCTCATCAGGATCTACAATGTAGTTTTGTACTCCTAATGCCACGATATTTCCTATGATGGTTACAGCAATCATAATCACAGGACCAGTAAGTGCTAATCGAAGTTTTTTAGATTTTGCCCCCAGTACTACTAATACCGCAGAAAGCAAAGAGAGCCCAATCATTATCCGATAAATCCACAGCGTTACATTTACATCTGTAAAACTTGCACCATAGGCAACACCTCTAGGTGAGTAAAGCAAATGATAAGTCTTTAAAACATAACCTAATCCTAAAATAACAAAAAAGATGACCGCTAAAGTTGTTAACTGTCTGAATGCAATATGTAATAACTTTTTTCCCGTCTCCGTATCCAAGCCTTTATTGATTCTAAATTCTCGAACATTATCAGTGTTAGCGTCAAATAAGGTAGGTCTTCTGACACTCATCATGATCAGATAGAACACCAAAGTAATGATGGCTAATAAGATAATGAAGGTAATAAGCATATAGTAAATCTCTTCAAACAAAGGTAATTGAAACATATAAAAAGCAATGTCCTTGTTGAATATTGGATCAGAAATACCAAATGGTGTGGCCTCAAAAAACCTTAGAATTTCAAACCAAAGCCCTCCTGCTAACGTAGTACTAATAATAAAAGAAATCACTGCAGCACCTGCTAATGCAATCTGATTGATTCTTTTTTCGCTTATCCCAATATAAGTAGCCTGTACTTTTCTATGATAATCTTTTTTGATAGACTGTAAATAAAGATAAATACATATGGTAAAAACAATAAATACAGGTATTCCAATTTTCAATTGGGTCATCAGTTTTGTTAAAAAAACCTTATCATAGCCCAATTCCTTAAACCATTGATAATCTGTCACAAAATGAATAATGGTCGTAAAGGATGTAAGAAGAAAAAAGATTATTACGCCCCCGAAACCAATAAATGCTCCTTTCAGTTTTTTCAAGCTTTTCACCCCTATTCGTCTTATTTGTACTATCGCAAATCTATCTTATATAATATACCCAATCTTCTCTAATTCTCTCTAAAAAAACTCGATAGTATTATTTTCATTATACTATCGAGAGGAAACTTTTTCAAACTATCTATTTAGTTTCATATCTCCAAACTGAATCCACCCTTTTTTTCTCATATATTCTGAAATCATCAGTGTAAGTATCGCTGGTAGGATAAAATGTAGTAACGCCATTTTTCCTATAATCAAAGTCATCGGTTCTTTATCTGCCATTGCTGCAATGGTTCCAAACTGTCCTACTAATCCACTGGTACCCATCCCTGCACCGATGCTATTATTCTCCATCTTTAACACATAGGTAGCAATAGGCCCTAAAATAGCACTAGCTAAAGTAGGAGGAATCCAAATCAAAGGATTTCTAATAATATTGGGTACCTGAAGCATCGATGTTCCTAATCCTTGGGCAATGGCACCGCCTATCCCATTTTCCCTATAACTTGCTACAGCAAAACCAATCATCTGGGTGGCACATCCTACTACAGAGGCACCTGCAGCTAAACCACTCAACCCTAAGGATATGGCAAGGGCTGCACTACTGATGGGCAGTGTAAGAATCATTCCCATAAGGACAGCTACAACGATTCCCATAGGAATGGGCTGCATCAAGGTTGCTTGATTGATGATTTGTCCTAATCCCTTCATCATGGATGCAATGAAAGGTCCTACAAAAACACCAGCTAGTCCACCAAGCATAATCGTTCCTGCTGGAACAAGCACAATATCCACCCGTGTTTTACCAGATATCATTTTTGAAAATTCTGCGCCGATCAGCGCTGCTACAAAAGCCCCTACTGGTTCTCCAATCTTTACAATAAATGCACCCAAATCTCCCGATGCAATGGTTCCTGCACCTAGCGCACCAGTAACAATAGAAGCAAATATACCCAAGGGAGGTGCTTTGACGCTAAATGCTACTGCAGCACCAATAGCAGGACCCATCATAAACTGTGCTACTTTTCCGAAATTTGTAAATATCCCAATATGCGTATAATCTCCAATTTGCTTTAGTATAAGTCCAATAATCAAAGAGGAAAATAACCCCAAAGCCATACCATTTAATGCTTGGATCATATATTCTCTAAAAGACACTTTTTCTTTTTTCATTTACTCCACCTCATTTTCTTCTCCTTGTACATGACATCATTTTAAAATATTTAAACTAATATCCATAGCCTTCACAGAATGGGTAAGGGCACCTACAGAGATCACATCTACTCCTGTAGCTACAATATCTTTAATTCTTTCTTCTGTGATATTTCCAGAAGCTTCGAGGATTGCTCTTTTCTTTGTAAGCATTGCTGCTTCTTTCATATGTGCTACATCCATATTATCTAGCATAATAATATCTGCCTTTGCCCCTAGAGCTTCTTTTAATTGCTCTAAATTCTCTACCTCTACTTCTATTTTTGTGGTATGAGGAATATTTTGACGAGCCTTTTTAATTGCTTCTGCTATACCTCCTACAGCCTTAATATGATTATCCTTGATCATCACAGCATCTGAAAGATTGAATCGATGATTCCAACACCCACCCATTCGAACCGCATATTTTTCTAGAGCCCTTAACCCTGGTGTTGTTTTTCTCGTATCCACAATTCTTACGGAAGTTCCTTCTACCATCTGTGCGTAAAGCTTTGCTTTTGAAGCGATTCCTGACAGCCTTTGTATGAAATTTAAAGCTACGCGTTCTCCCTTTAAAATGCTTTTTGTGCTTCCTTTGATCCTAGCTATATCTTCTCCTGCTTTTACAGCATCTCCATCTTCTTTCATTGCATCAAAGGTAAGTGTGTCGTCTAACAGTTTAAAAACCGTCTCTACAATGGGAAGTCCTGCAATGATGCCTTCTTCCTTTGCTGTTAGCACGGCTTCAGATGTTTCTCCTTTATCAATTAATAAATCTGTCGTCATATCTCCATAATTCATGTCCTCTAGCAATGCATTTTTTATAACTTTTTCAATTAAAAATTTATTATACACTTATTCTCCTCCATCTGTTCTACACGATAATGTGCTCCCAGGCTTTCTTTTCTTTTCAAAGCTCCTCTTATAATTAATGCAGCCACAGTATACATATTGATTGCTTCATAGTAGGGAATATCTCTCTTATTTTTTGACCATAAGCTACTTCGTAATTGCTCTACTGCTTTTAACGCTTTCTTTAAGCCCTCTTCACTTCTAACAATAGAAACATATTGATCCATGATATTTTGTAATGCTACTTTACACTGCTCCACCTTTACTGACGCTCTGTTTTCCTGGTGATGCCTAGAAATAGACACTACACAACCTTGTTTCACTATAGTCTTTTTCAAATATTCATTCATGGACTGTGCTACCCTATTGCCAAAAACAAGTCCTTCTAATAGGGAATTGCTTGCTAGACGATTGGCTCCATGAACCCCTGTACAAGCACATTCTCCACAGGCATATAATCCTTTGATATTTGTTTGCCCATTCACATCGGTGGATATACCTCCCATTGTATAATGTTCTGTAGGTACAACAGGAATCCACTGCTTTGTCATATCAATGCCTTCTTCTAAGCATCTCCCATAAATCGTTGGAAACCGTTCTGTAATAAAAGAAGCTGGTTTGTGGGTAATGTCTAGATAGACATGCTTACTATTACTTGCTATCATTTCCGTAAAGATGCTCCTTGTCACAATATCTCGAGGGGCTAAATCCTTCATTTCATGATATTTATGCATAAAGGCTTGCCCCTTATTATTTCTTAAAACCGCTCCTTCTCCCCTGACTGCCTCTGATATCAAAAACCTTTGTCCCGATTGATCACTATGCAGGGCTGTAGGATGAAACTGAATAAACTCCATATCTTTCAAAGAAGCCCCTGCTCTATATGCCATCGCAATTCCATCTCCTGTAGCAATGATAGCATTGGTTGTATTTTTATAAAGCTGCCCTACCCCCCCAGTTGCCATCACTACAGCTTTACTTTGATAAATGATCTTTTCCCCATCTTCATTAATTGCTACAATCCCTGTAGCCATATCCTTTACCGTAAGAATATCGATAGCAAACACGTGCTCTTTCAATACGATATTTTCTCTTTCCTTGATGGCTTGCCCCAATGCCCTCACAACTTCTCTTCCAGTGGCATCCTTTGCATGAAGAATTCTTCGTTTGCTATGCCCGCCTTCTCTTGTAACCCTTAATTGTCCCTTCTCATCTCGATCTAAATTAGCTCCATAAGATAATAGCTTTTCAATACTTTTAGGGGCTTCTTCAATCAAGACTTTTGTAGTTTCTACCTTATTGTAATAAGCTCCTGCCCTTAAGGTATCTTCTATATGCAATGCAAAATCATCTTCAGGATGTACACATGCAGCAATTCCTCCTTGAGCTAAATTACTATTGTTCTGGTCTATTACTGCTTTAGAAATGATGATGACTTTATATTGCTGTGCAATATTTAAGGCTGTAGATAGTCCTGCGATGCCAGAGCCTAATACAAGTACATCACAATTTATTGTTTTCATCTGAGAAACATCAATATCTTCGATATATCTCGTTTTCATGGCTTCATCTCCTTAACGAAGCTGCAACATTTTTTCTAATGCACCCAATGCTTTTTCCCTGATCTCTTCTTCTACAACGATTTCATGTTTTTCATGAAGTAAGGCATTATATACATCTCCAAGAGCTGTCTTTTTCATATTAAAACATGTTAGTGCTGGGGATATAAGATAGAATTTTTTATCTGGATTTTCCTTGCGAAGTTTATGCAATACCCCCATCTCTGTTCCAATGATAAAAGATTTTTGATTTGATTCTTTCGCATAACGAATGATTTCAGCGGTACTTCCTACAAAATCTGCTTTTTCTACTATCGATGGTCTAGTTTCTGGGTGAACCAACACCAAAGCTTCTGGATGCTGATTTTTCGCTACATCTACGTCTGCTGGTTCAACTCTATGATGGGTAATACAAAATCCCTCCCATAATATAATGCTTTTTTCAGGTACTTGTTTGGCAATATAATCTCCTAAGTTTTGATCCGGTACAAATAAGATTTCATCTGCCTTGATACTTTTTACAACCTTTACTGCGTTAGATGACGTACAACAAATATCACTCTCTGCCTTAACGGCAGCCGAAGAATTCACATAACATACAATCGGAATATTGGGATACTCCTGCTTAAACATTTTCAATTGTGCTGGGTTCACCATATCTGCCATAGGACATCCTGCATCTATCACAGGAAGTAGTACCTTTTTATGGGGAGATAAAATTTTTGCACTCTCTGCCATAAAATGTACTCCACAAAAAACAATCATGTCTGCATCCGTTTGTTTTGCTTCTTGACTAAGTTTTAAAGAATCTCCCACAATATCAGCAATCTCTTGTACCTCTGGTATTTGATAATTGTGGGCTAGTATGATGGCGTTTTTTTCTTTTTTTAACCGCATGATCTCTTGTATCATTGTTTTTTCATCCATATTGTTCGTTCCTTTCATTTATTGGTTTTTCTGTCCCGTTGTTATGGCTATTTTATCTTCTGAAAATTTCAGATAGGATTTTGTGTTTACACCTGTCTTGTCACCTGTTATAAAAAATATAACAAATCTTTGGGTATATTGCAATAGAAAGATTTGTTAACTCCTCCGCTTCTTCTATGTTGACGAAAGAGTTTCTGCTTTTACCAAATATCCTTTTTCCTTAAGCAATGCGATGATCTTATGATATGCCCTATCATTTGCGACTTCTATAGTATGGATATGTTCACCTCCTGTTAAAGAAGCTAAGGGTGCTGCTTGATTATTTTTTACCTTCTCCATAAAATCCTCTATATCCATCCTAGATTCAATCAGCAAAGAACTTCGAATTTCCCCATATACAGGATGCTCCACAATCACATCCAATATCTTTGCACCCATGTCCACCATAATTTTCAATTCTTCTTCCATTTGCTCATAGCCCTTATGTCTGCATACAAGGGTTTTGATATTTTTCTTTTTTCCACTGACTTTGGCCATCATATAACCATGAGACGTCGCAAGAATATCATAGCCTTGAGCCCTCATGACTGCAATATCTTGTACAATCACCTGTCTACTGACATTAAACATCTTTGCTAATTCTGTACCCGTGATGGGCTTTTCATGATTTTTTAAGACTTTTATGATTTTTTCTCTTCTTTGATCCGTTAACATGACCTATTCCTTTCTGTATCACATATTTCTGTATTAAAAAGCCTTTCTTAAACTTTACTTTTTATCGTTACTTTTATTATACCTTTTTTAAAGATATAATTCACTTTCAAATTTTTATATACCTTATATACAAGCAGTTACCTAGACCTATGAACACCCAAGTTTACAAAGCAACGGAAGTTATGCATTAGATAAAATTCTCCATACGCTAAATAAAAAGCAAGGCTCTATTTTTAATGGAGCCTTGCAGTAAAATAAAAGAGACTTTCAGTAAATTCAAGAATTACTAATACTAAATCATACCATTTATAGGTAAAACCTTCTGTTGAAACATTTCTATTTTAATGGAATACGAACTACTATACTCTTACTGCTAATCGTAAGATTTGTTATTCTATGTTGCCTTTGTGTGGCTTGAACATCGGTAGAATATATGATAAATCCCAATCTATGTCCCTTTAAAAGAGTGTAATCAATGGGTTGCATATCAAATTTAAAAGTATATTCTTTATCTACAATCACTTCATCTTTATTATAATTATTTCTACGATTTTGTGCACTCATCCAACCTCTAGTGATTACATCAAAGTCTGTACTCGTCTCATCTATCATAAAATCAACCAAATCAGCCGTTCCTGCATTGATCCCATATTTCATGGCATCTTTCTTAATGCTTTTACATTCTAATGCTGGTCTTTTTTCCGTTCCATAATCTACCAACATCGCACTAATGATACCTGTTCCACTGTCAAGTTTTGCCCTTATTTCAACATTTACCGTCCCACTAATCCTAGTATCCTTACTTAGTATATCACTGGTATAAGCTGCTCTATAAGGTTTTTGAATTTCTGGTTCACGCACAATGGCATCTAGCCATATGGATTCATCTGGTTTTTGTCTGTCATATCCTGTTAACGATAGATCATCTGTAATGATCACATCAGTAGGATCATCATTTTTTGTTTTTGTTAATTTATGATTATGATCCACAAAGAATTTTACTTTTTCTACACCTTCAAATGGCCAGTGATTTGAATGATCCCATTGATGAATATATGCGTTGTTTTGAATCATAACAGATGGTATTTCCTCCATAATATTGTTCGGTATATCATAAAGCCAATGGCCAAACCATTTATTCATAATATCACTATAATCTATTCCTTCAAGATTATTAATATAGATATGACCCCCTTGGTGTAAGATCATTTTTCTTGGAATATTATATTTTTCTAAGGCACGCCATAACATATCAAATTGTTTTGGCTTAACATTCCAATCTCTTAAACCATGAACGATAAAAACACTGGCTTGAATTTTATCTGCATCGTTTAAGTAATTCCGCTCATCCCAAAATTTATTATAATTTCCAGTAATCCTATCTTGATCTTTTTTTAACTGATTGAGGGCATGATCAAAACAGCTTTTTACACCCTCGTAGTCATCTGTATCAAACATTCTACTAAAACAATGTTCCGCTAATAAATCTGCATCATCACCTTGCCAACCTATTGCTGGTAGATTTAGTCCGTTACATCTATAGTATTCATACCAATTGCTAATTGCAGCCTCTGGAACAATCGTTTTTAATCCTTCCACCCCTGTTGTTGCTGCGGCGATAGCAAGGGTTCCTAAGTAGGATTTCCCCGTCATGCCAACATTTCCACTACACCAATGTGCAACAACTTCTAAATGATCTGTTTTATTGGTAAATCCTTTAACTTTTTTATTTAGCCAATCAATCACTGAAATCGTTGATATTGTTTCCTCAACAGAGCCACATGTTCGTATTCCTTCTGAACCACGGGTTCCTATTCCACCAGCAAATACAATTGCATACCCTCTCACTAAAAAATAATTATACCAAGGAGTGATACATTCAAAAGCTACTTCCTCATCTAAAATCGCTGAATCTGCTTTTCCTAATATTTTTCTAGGTTCTGGCAACTTGATTTCTTTTTTCTGATACTTAATGTCTTCATATTGCACATCTGTTTCAGGAAAAATTTCTAAATCAACATCAACATGATGTGGCTTATATATGTGATCATTTGTACCCATCATATAGGGATTCGCTACATATATAACAGGTACTTTCATACCGTAATTACTCTCTAGGGGTCTTCTTATATATGCCACTATTAAATCCCGTTGATTATCTTGATCCGTATCCAAAGGCGTCTCTATAAATACTTTTTCAAATATAGATTCTTTATAATCAAAAATAGGTTGTGTCTTACCATTAAAAACTAATATTTCAGGAATTTTTTTGCCCTTATTATAATCCTTAAATACACCATTTAGGCAAAGATTTTCAAAATAATCTATCCCGTCTTTTGTTTTGGCTTTTAATAAATCAACAACACTATTAAAAAAATCAGCGTTTGTATAGTCTTTATGCCCAGTTGGAGATAACCCTATACGCTTAGCAAAATCAATAATCTGGTCTTTCCCACACTCTACATCTATCTCATAATCTAATAATGCTATTGCTATACAATAGAATTCCTTCTCTGTTATTAAATGATTGTTTTCAAGATTCATTGCATCAAAATCAGTATTTTGTGTTAATCTTGATATCACCTTTTTAAAAAGTACATTTTCTATGGGTTTCACTAGGAATTCTTTATCTAGAAAACTGGCATCCTCATCTATGAGTTTTAATTTCTGTAAAGTCTTTATATTGGTATATTCCCTAGATTCTAACAAATTATCACCCTCATTCTTTTGATATCCGCTTATTGAGATTCTGTTTCGTTAACCATTTCTCCTACTGTATTGTTTCTGATTTTGTTAAGATGTGCTTTCCATACGAATATCGAAAGAACACCTATGACCATCATCGCGATTAAAAACATAAAATAATAGCGATATCCAGTTACACCAGGATATTTATCTATTAAGTTTCCTGCAAGCACAGAACAAAATATTTCAGGCAAGTATCCCACTGTAGCAATTACACCTGCAGCAGTACCAGATACCTTAAGGGGTACCTTACCTTCTTCCATCATTGCCCAAGTTAGAGCATAGTTCACATTAAAGAAGAAGTAAATGATTAAGAAAAGAATAACAAATATGGTCAACATACTTGCTTTTAAAGGTAATAAAAGAATCCCGGCAGTACCTAGCCCCATGATAATAAACGAAATCAACAAAAGATTTGCCGTTCCTATTTTATCAGATAAAAATCCACCACCCACATTAGAGATCGGCGAGATGTATCTCTTCACAGCAGATAAAGTTGCACCAAATACTACAGATGCTCCTAAAATCGATGTAGCATAAGGAACGAAATAGTACATTGATAGACAGAATACATAGGTACAAAAAGTTACTACGCCTATGATCCATACTGCTGGCATTTTTAAGACAGTTTTCAAATCCTTAAATTCTATTTTTTCATCGGCATCCATTTTATCGTTATTCATATTGAAAAATACCAATACACCGCAAAGCGTAGTGATTACTGAATAAAACACAATTACATATTTCATTCCCATTTCATCATTAAGTTGTTTAGCACCTATAGTAAAGGCTAAGACAGCTAATGGTGCCATTATCGCTGCTGCAACACCTCTTGCCCCTTCAAAAATACCAAAACCTTTTCCTTGATCCGTGGGATCACTTAACATCCTTACTGCTTTCACACATGCAGGCCAAAATGCAAATAGAGATGTAAACCCCCATAGCGCATATAAGCCGATTAATGCTGGGTAAGATAGTGGTAGTAAATGCAAAAATCCACCTAAACCAGTAAGCACTAATGAAATCGATAATAAATTTCTTATAGAAAACTTATCCACGATATAACCACCAAATAGATAGGATATCATTCCGAATACACCAAAAATACTTCCAAACACACCCATTTGTGTATTCGTTAAATGATATGCCGCTAAATATGCATCATAATAATCATATCTAAAATAAGGTAGACCATATATAATCGTCCCACTAGCTGCTACTAAAAGAATTATCATGAAATTTTTCTTAAGTCTTTCTCCCATGCCTAATTTTTCTATTAACTTTTTCACTGATCATTTCTCCTTTTTTTTTATTTTCAAACCCTATTTCCATCTTTGTTGTTATTCCGGCGCCAAGATAACAACTTTGTCAAAGCTCTTTTACAGGAAAATAGGTTTGATTCTCATCCATCCTTGAGCAAATAAATGAATCATCATATAAAAAGCTAGGAATTAATGAACTTCAATACTTAATAAAAACTTATAGAGACTCTTCTTTAAACCCTAAATTTCATAAATTCTTCTATATTTTTCATTTAAATAATTAATAAAATATTCTGCTTTAAGATTTTCATCGGTTACTAAATAGATCAGTTCTTGTGGGTTATAAATTGCTCCATGAACAAATATTTTTTCTTTAAACCATTCATTTATTTCCTTCCAACTTCCACTAGCAATTATCTGGTCATACTCAGGTTTTTCTTTCTTCAGTATTTCATAAATTTGTGCTGCATAAAAATTACCTAGTACATAGATGGGAAAATAACCCCAGTATCCAGAAAACCAATGTACATCTTGCAGTACACCTAAACAATCACTGGGTGGCTCAATGCCAAGATAATCTTTATATTTTTGATTCCATACACTGGGTATCTCCTTCACGCTTAATTTCCCATTCATCAAATCTTTTTCTATTTCATATCTGATAATAATATGGAGATTATAAGTCAATTCATCTGCATCCATGCGAATAAAAGAGGATTCTACGCTATTAAGCGCTTTAAGGAAATCTTCACAGGATACTTTTTTAAGTGATGGAAAATACCCTTGCATAATTGGATAATAACTATCCCAAAAGGCTTGACTCTTACCAAAAATATTTTCATAAAACCTTGCAATTGCTTCTAGAATACCCATAGAGGATGATTCTGCTAGCAAGGTCCCATATAAATCAGCGCTAATTCCTTGTTCGTAAAGTGCCTGACCACCTTCATGTAAGGCAGTTGTAAATGCAGGTCGAAAATCGTTTTCATGATAGCTAGTTAAAATTCTAACATCTCTATTTGAATTTGCTAAAATCGTAGGATGAACACTTTCATCTAACCTTCCAGCCTCGAAATCAAAGCCAATTCGATTTAAGATATCTCTCATCATTTTAGCCTGCATTTCTTTATCAAAATTTCCTTTGAAAACATCCTTTTTTATCTTCACCTTACTTTTTTGTATTTTCTTTAAAAGTTCAACAATGCAATCTCTTAATTCTGTAAACATATGATCAACTATTTTTACCGTCACACCGGCTTCATAATAAGAGAGAAGTGCATCATAGGGTTCATCTTCATATCCCCAATATTCAGCAAATTGTTGAAAGTGATTTACAATTTTTTCTAAGTATGGTGCAATCGTATCAAAGTCATTATTTTTTTTGCAAACTTCCCATACTTCTTCTGCACCTGCAATAAGATGAATATATTCTCTATACTCCTCTACTGGTATTTTGCTTGTATATTCATAATTTCTATTTATTCTTCTAATCATGGAATTTGTCTTAATGTCTAAATCCTCAGGATTTTTTTCTTTGAAATAATTTACTAAATCAATAAATTCTTGATCCTGACTTAATCTATGAATTTCACCTGCTATAAATGCCATCACTTCGCTTCTAAATCCAATTCCCTTTGGAGGCATTTGAGATATTTTATCCCAATATAAAAGTGAATTATTTGTATATCTTAGATACTCTATTTTTTTCACATGTTCTTTAATCTTTTGAAGTTTTTCTTCATCGCTTAAAATCATCTTCTCTACCTCCTTTAAACAACAGGCGTATTAAATTTATTGTTCTGGTAAACGATTGTATTTCTTAGTAAACACAATTAATAAAATCAAACATCCCACAACATAGCATATTGCTGCTATATAATATCCAATCCTATAACCAGATTGCTCAAGAAATAAAAAATTTCCAGTATACCATCCTGCACCAATGCTAACCACACCAGCCACTAGATTTATCAATGAACTCATTGCAGGCCTCAATGATTTGGGAACGATTTCCATAGGCAAAGCACTATCTACAGGATATCCTAGATTCATAAGCCCACTGCGTATAAATAAAGCTAACCCTACAACCGGTATCGTATATACACCGAATTTATCTCCATTTGCGATCATAATCATAAATGGGATTGATAGTAATGAAACCCCTGCTAAAGTTATAATTTGTCCAAATCTCTTAACTACTTTAGGAGTAAAAATCATAAATAATACCAATGCGGCATATGAAATGGATACTAGCAATGATGCTGTCATTCTGTCTATCCCCAAATTTCGATTTAGAAAAACTGTGTAATAAGGTGAAAATAATCCCATTCCAAAATTTATTAATGCCCAATAGCATACATAACTTAAGGCATATTTATTTGTTAATACTTTTAAAATAGCTTTTGCTCGTACTTTAAATGTTTCACCGGTCTTTGTCTTATCTACTTCATTTTGATAATCTTCCTTTTTTTCTTTTATTAGTAATATTGGTATAAGTGAGAGTCCTGCAACGATAGCTGTAATAAAAAGTACATCTCTATTTGCATAAATGTATATCTGTTTCATTTCTGGCGTAAAAATTTCAATATTTTTTGTTAGTTTTCTCGCTTCATGAAAAGATTGGCCTAATCTAGATGCAAATCTTGATACCGTTAAAAATCCACCTACATATGTCATCAAAGCCCATCCAGCATAACCAATCCAGTATGTTCTAGAATACCATAAGGTTTTGTTTTCAAGGTTGGTATGTGCTGCAATATAAGGAGCTAAAATTGCATAATGCAACTGCAGTCCAACAAGTGATAAGATCGATGTTATTTGATATATTACTGGTATATCTATATATAAGACTGCAGCTAACGCTACAAAGCATGTTGATGGACAAAAAAGCAACGTCCATTTATAACCTGCTTTGGTAACAAAAAGTACCATGATTGCACTAATAAATGTTGCGTAGCCATAATAAGACCAAAATGAAATTGCTATAGGTCTTGCAACCTCTTGTAGATAATTAATATAAGCATCATATATAACGCCACTTATAATATTGCTTAACATAAAGCTAATAATGAACATCCATATATTCCATAGATGGCGCTTCTCTTTATCTTCATGTAAATGGAACATATAACACCCCCTCTAACAATATACCCTTCCGAATGTCTGCCTTATTTTATTCTTGGATTACCTTTTTTAATAAAAGGGTTGATAAAATTTAAATCAAGGCTTCTAAACCTTTTATCTTCTTCAGAACTTTGTTCATTTTCTTTTAAAGACTTCTCCATTTTCTTTATTTTTTTATACGCTGCGACATCTGCAATTTCAGTTTTAACATTGTCTTTTTTTTCATTTTTTTTCTCTAATAAACTACCCAAAGCCAAGAATACTTTCGCTTGCCTTAATTTCTCGTGATTTTTAAATTTGTAACTTCTTATGGTAGATGGCTTTGTCTCCAATTTTTTAGCAGCTTCCTGATTATCACTGTTATCATAAAATATTTTAAATATCTCTTTTTGTCTCTCCGATACCCCTGTATATTTTTTATCTAAATTTAACAGAAAGTTAAACGAACCATTATGTGCTTCTTTTATATGTGCTTGTGTAGCTTTTTCTGCTGTATACATTTTCTCTTCTTTTTTATAAATAATCCCATCTTCATAAATCTCTCCGCAAAACAAGCATATAAATGCTTTACTATTTATATCATACACATATCCCCTCATCAAGTCCTCCACAGAGCACTTATCAATCACTTCTATCAAGAAATCTTCCATATTATAAACTCCTTTCATATTTGTTTGCTAATTTAATTATATTCGCTAAAAATATACCCGCAAGTTTTTGAAAAATTTTTTTCTCTTATTTCACAACGTTTTTGACTTTTGTTTATATATTTATACACAACGACATACACCTACTAACTTTCTTGAAAAATATAGTTTTCATTTTATAAAGTATTTAGCAATTCATACCTTTATTTGTAATCAAATTCTATTTTTGTTGCATTTATTTTCTTTCTAGTCCTTAGGAGAAAAATATGTCTTTATTATTTAAAAAAATATTATAATTAGCAGCTAAAAACATCTCAAAAACAGACAAAAGATCTAACTATCGGAACCTGCTCAGGAACCGATGGCTAGATCTTATAGATTCAAAACATCGTATATTATTAGGCCGTTTGGACCTAATAACAATGTATTTTTACTCATAACTCCCTAATAGCCTGCGTTACAAGAAATATCTTCATTGCTATATAATCTGACTATAACTGCTTTTCTTAAAATATTTCAAGTCCTCAACCTCATAGGAGTTCTGTATTTTTTCTAAATAGGAGATTGCCCTATTGCAGTATTGTTCTGAACTTAAGTTTAAATACCTACAAAAAACTTTTTTTAATACTTGGTCATGATCCATATTTGCTCTTATTTCTGTCTTTACTTTGTATAGCACACCTAATGCATAGGGACTTTTAATTTTTATTGCATCTTCTTCCGCTTTACGAATAAAATTTAATGCTTCTTTGTAAGTTCCTTGCTTTACAAGTAACAAAGCCATATAACCTTCTGCGATCGAACGCCCCCATACAACATCTATTTGATCATATATATTCATGGCATTTTGAAAATACTCTATTGCCTTTTCATAATCTCCCATTTCAAATGCCGTCTGCCCTGCATTTGTCAAAAACATGTATGAGCCCTGTGATACTTTTTTATCTTCACAAATTCGAATCGCTCTATTGTAATACTGTAAAGCCTCTGAAAATTGCATCTTCTGTCTTTTGATTTCTCCTATATAATTATAGGCTGCTGCAATGTTTAAAGCATATTTATCTTCCATTTTACCAATCGCATGAAATTTTTGTATGGATTGTTGCAGTAAGTTTTCTGCTTCTTCATATTTGCCTGCCATAAGTTTATTTAACCCTTTTAGCCTCAAAAACACACCTTCTTGTTCCTGTTTATGATAGGTAATCGCCATATTTAATGCTTGCTCAACAAAATATGCCATACGTTCAATATCATGAATCTGTCTATAGTAATAAATCATTTGCTTATATCCTTTTAAAGCGTCCTCATAGGAATAGGTTGCCAAAGCTTTTTCTATCATCTCTTGAATATATTTTATACCTTCTTCATACTTTCCTTCTTTAATCAAATATCTGCCTTTCATATGAAAAAATTCTATTTGTAATTGGACGATTTCCCCATATAATCTTTTTTTCTTCAGCTTATCTAATAAAGTTTCAATATCTTTTAACTGTTTTCTTGATTCTTCGTCTGAAATATATACATATTTTTCTGTTTCTGTATTATCAGTATATAAAATGGGAAAAAACTCATGATCAAAATCCAAATAAAATTTGGTATTTTTTATCATATATTGAAGGGCAGCAATCATATTCCCCCCATTCCCATAATGATAGATAAGTTTCGAGTAAAGCAAAGTATCTCTTTTGTCATTCTTTAAACGCTTTGCTAATAAATCGGCTATCTTATGATGTAAGATTTGTCTTCTCGCAATGGATTGTTGTAAATAAATAAACTCTCTTAGTTTTTGATGGGTAAATTCAAATGCTGCTTTCTCTCCATCTTTTGTTTCTTTTAAAAGATTCTTGTCTTGTAGTTCTTCTGTTATATCGATAATTTCTAATTCATCTTTTCCACTCAATTCTTTTAAGGTTTCTATAGTAACTTTATCAAAAAACAGTGCACATATATGCAACATTTTTTTTCCTTCAGCAGATATATCTACAATCCGGCTCTTTAAAATATCCTCCATTTTAGGAGATATTTTTAAGCAACCAGTACCCTTTCCAATATTTCTTTTTTCTCGAATGCAATTTAAATATTCTACTAAAAAAAATGTATTTCCTTCTGTCTCACAATAAATTCTATCTATACATATCGAAGTATCACGATGATTTGGCAAAGCCTTTAAAACAAAATCTTCTACTTCTCCCTTTGTAAATCTAGGAATATAAATTTTTTCTATTTTATCATACCTCGTCCATTGAGCAATATATGCCTCCATTTTTCTATCATAACCATTTCTATAAGTCCCTACAAATAGAATCTTATTATTTTCTTGATGCATGAGAATGCTATTTAATAGAGATAAACTCATGGTATCAATCCAATGCAAATCTTCGAAAACAAACAAAAGCTTTTTCTTTTGGCTAATTTTTCTTAATATGCCCATCACCACTTCTTCTGCAGCTTGATACTTTAATCGATCCAAGCTTTCTACTGAATCAATATTAGACACTGTATTATCTGTTTGAAATGCTGGAAATAAATAGTTAATGATCTTTTGCCACGAGACCGGAATTTCTATTTTTTCTTTTACAAGAATGTCTGAAATCTCAGCAAAAATCCCATTCCAGGGCTTTAAAATATAGTCTTCCTCTGCTTGATAACAATTGGCATGCATGACATACAATGGTTCTTGATTAATGCTATCTAGAAATTGATCCTTTAGTTTTGTTTTCCCTATACCTGCTTCTCCCATAATTAGCATGAATTTGGTTTTTTCATTTTTCATAAACCGCTGATAATTCATTTTTAATAGTTGTAATTCTTGATGCCTGCCATAAAAAAAATTCTCATATAATTTCTTTTTTGCCACTTTTTTTTCACTTCTAATAGCTAAAATTTCCTCAAAAAGATCTTTTGTTTCTTTACTAGGCATAATACTTAATTCTTTATGCAGTATTTTTGATAGTCTCCGATATACCTCCATTGCTTTTTGATAAGATCCCTGAAGCATATAGAGCTTCATCAAGATTCTATAGGGCCTTTCCTCTAGTTCATCTATGCTAATCAGTAGGTCTGCATATTGTTTAATGACATTTAGATTGTTTTTTTCGAAACTGTCATTGATTTTATGATACAACCTTTTCATATAAATATCTTTAAAATATTGCCTCTTGTGAAACATCCATTCTTCAAATTTTTCTCCATCTTTCAATAAAAATCCTTGTAGAAATTCTCCCGAATAGCATGTTGTTTGTCCATTCTCATGATAAAGAAATTGATCTACATCTGTTTCTATCTCTATCTCAGGATTTAACACAACCATATGTTTTTGTGGAGATATAATGATATCCATATCAAAGGCTTTTCTTATTTTATACATCGTATTTCGCAGATTCTTCTTTGCTCTCTCTTCGTCTAATTCTCCCCACAATAGATTAACCAACTCATCTCTCGTGGCATGCTTATTTACCGACAAATAATAGAATAAAGCCTCGGCTTTTCGAAACGGCAGCAATATGCTTGTATTATTTTTAAAGATTGCAGGCGTATGAAATAATTTAACCATCACCTTATCCAATTTCTTCCCTCCTCGTTGTTATTTAGATCACTTATCGACATTACATTACTGTATATCATACGCAAATATGAACAGTCCCATGACTTTTTTGGAATTTTTAAAATATTCAGCAATATTTATCATGTAGATTCTACACTTTTTTTTAATTTCCTTTTAAAAAATTCTAAGTCATATAAAAAGAACGCTCTTTTTTTATTTGTTTTGAGCGTTCCTTTTATATAGATTAAACACTTATAAGGTTATGCAAATTTTCCGCATGCCACTTCATTGGATACTTCTTTACCCTTCAATGCCTTTTTAAATTCATCAATTAAAACGGGAACTACTTCGTAAAGGTCTCCTACGATACCATAAGTGGCCACATTGAAAATAGATGCTTCCGGGTCTTTGTTAATGGCAATAATAGTGTCCGATGTCTGCATCCCAGCTAAATGCTGAATAGCTCCTGAAATACCACAAGCAATATAAAGTTTGGGTGCCACTGTCTTGCCCGTTTGACCAACTTGATGAGAATGAGGAATCCAGCCTGCATCCACAGTAGCCCTTGATGCACCCATCGCTCCCCCTAGGGTTAATGCCAATTCTTCAATCAATGTAAATCCTTCTGGTCCACCTAATCCTCGTCCCCCTGAAACGATAATATCTGCATCCACTAAATTTACGGTCTTGCTTGTATCTTCAATAATCTTGATCACCTTCGTACGGATATCATCTGGGTTTATATTGGACTGCACTTCAATAACTGTCCCTTTCCTACTATAATCTGGCTCAGCCATTTTCATTACATTCGGTCTTACCGTTGCCATTTGCGGCCGCCTTGTAGGACAAAGGATCGTAGCCATAATATTCCCACCAAAGGCAGGTCTGGTCTGCTCTAACAAACGTTCGGTTTTATCAATGGTAAGGGCAGTACAGTCTGCAGTAAGTCCTGTATTCAGTCTTACAGCTATCCGAGCCGCAAAGTCCCTTCCATTATTGGTAGCACCAAATAGTACAATTTCTGGTTTATAGGTATTGATCATATCTACCATGACATCCGTATAAGAATCTGTGCGATAATGCTTAAAAACTTCATGTTCTACCACATAAGCTATATCTGCTCCATATGCAAAGGCTTGTTTTGCAAGGGTATTGATATTTTCTCCTATGATCACAGCCCCCACATGAGTACCCAATTCATCCGCTAATTTTCTTCCTTCGCTTAATATTTCATAGGAGACGTTGGCCACCTTGCCATCTCTTTGTTCTATAAAAACCCAAACCCCTTTATAGTTTTCGACATGATGCGCTTTACTATCTACTTCACGATCTACTTTAATAGCATTCTTAGGACATGATTCTTCACAAGCGCCACAACTGGTACATTTGTCTGTTATAACAGCGATTTTATTGACCATTTCAATTGCCCCAGGAAATGGACATGCAGCAATACATAGTTTACAGCCAATACATGATTTTTCATCTATTTTTACCGTCATCAAGCATCCCTCCACATCTTGAAAATATTATAAAATCTTGAGTTCTAATATTTTTTCTACTAGATTTTTACCTGCTTCCTTTGGCTCACCCGAAATAATCTCTCCCTTGCCTCTTACTTCTGGTGTAAAAATTCTCTTTACATGGGTTGGAGAACCCTTTAAGCCTATGCATTCCATATCTGCTCCCATATCCTCTGCTGTATAGGTAGGAATCTCTTTCTTATTTGCCTTTCTCGTTCCTTTCAGCGTAGGGTATCGGGGTTCATTGATTGATTTTTCTACCGTTAATACTACTGGGAACCTTGCTTCTACAATCTCTACGCCTCCCTCTATTACCCTTTCTGCCTGTAGCACTTGATTCTCTATCCCTATAATCTTTTGAATATAGGTTATTTGTGTTATATCTAATTGCTCTGCAATACCTGGTCCTACTTGTGCCGTATCTCCATCAATGGCTTGCTTTCCACATAAAACAATGTCATACTTCCCTATTTTCTTAATGGCATTTGCCAAGGTATAGGAAGTTGCCCAAGTATCTGCTCCTGCAAAAGCTCTATCACTTACTAAAATCCCTTCATCTGCTCCCATTGCTAGACATTCTTTTAATGCTGTTTTTGCTTGGGGAGGGCCCATGGTAATGACCGTTACCGTTCCTCCATAATTTTCTTTTAATTGCAATGCAGCCTCTACAGCATTTTTGTCAAAGGGATTGACAATGCTGGGAACACCATCTCGAATCAATGTGTTGGTCTTTGGATCCAATTTCACTTCCGTTGTATCCGGAACTTGTTTTACACATACAATGATATCCATATGCAAACATCTCCTTTATATTTAAAGTTCCAATTCCTCATGAAGCATCAAAGCTTTTCTATTTTTGGAAATGCGTGCCCTTTTCACAGGGCACGACCACAGATCTATTTCAATAAATTTCCTGAAATAACCATCTTTTGAACTTGAGAAGTTCCTTCAAAGATTTCTAGGATTCGTTGATCTCTATATAATCGTTCTACTACATATTCCTTCATATAACCATATCCACCATGAATTTGGAGTGCCTTATGGACTACCCTATGAGAAGCTTCTGATGCAAAAAGTTTTGCCATGGCTGCTTCTTTTGAAAATCTTACACCACGCTCTTTCATATCTGCTGCATAATAAGTTAGCATACGAGCAGCTTCTACATCTGTTGCCATTTCTGCTAACATCCACTGAATGCCTTGAAATTTAGCGATTGGTCTCCCAAAAACTTCTCTTTCTTTTGCATATTTTACAGCCGCATCTAAGGATGCTTGTGCTAACCCTACTGCCATAGCAGCAATACCAATTCGTCCACGGTCAATAACATGCAAAGCAAGCTTATATCCATCTCCTTCTACGCCAATTAAATTCTCTTTAGGAACACGGCAGTCTTTAAAAATAATTTCATGGGTTCTAGCTCCGCGAATCCCCATTTTGTTATCCCCTGTTCCATACTCAAGTCCAGGTGTACCCTTTTCTACAATAAAAGCACTCATACCTTTTGTTCCCTTAGATTTATCTGTTAAAGCAAATACCGTCATAAAATCTGCATAAGCGCCATTTGTAATAAAATGCTTTACACCATTTAATACATATTCCTCACCTTCTAGGACAGCGGTGGTTTTATTGGCACTCATATCCGTTCCAGCATCTGGCTCAGTTAGACAAAATGCTGCCAACTGTTCTCCTGTATAGGCAGGTGTGAGATATTTTCTTTTTTGTTCCTCATTACCAGCCAGATAGATGGCATCAAAGCCTAAGTAATGAGCCGTCATAATAGAACCTGTTGCCAAACATGCGGCAGAAACTTCTTCTACTGCAATGGCCTCACTGATCACATCAGCGCCTGCACCACCATATTCCTCAGGATATGCAATCCCCATAAGATCGTGTTTTGCCAATTCTCTCACATTATCCATTGGGAATTCATTTGTAACGTCTATTTCTTC
Source organism: Clostridiaceae bacterium 35-E11 (assembly GCA_038396625.1). Classification (GTDB taxonomy): domain Bacteria; phylum Bacillota; class Clostridia; order Peptostreptococcales; family Thermotaleaceae. Next base: position 70,464 of record CP121688.1, on the reverse strand, counting down.
AGCTCTTGGTGCCAATACGCCTTGGGCAAACTCTCTGACCATTTTTCTTATTTCTTGTTGCTCTTCTGTCAATTTAAATTCCATTTCAAATCCCCCTTTTTGTTTGTAATTAAATCATATATTTTTATATAACATTATCTTCTTTAAATTGAGCTATTTGGCCATCATCATATGCTAAAAATTGTTTAAGTATAGCTTCATTATGTTCCCCTAAAATAGGAGCAGGTTCTTTAACCATTGGAGGAGTTACTGATAATTTCACTGGATTCCCTGGTATTTTTATAGCTCCTGCAGCAGGATGCTCTACTTCAACAAGCATCTCTCTTGCCTCTATATGAGGATCTTTACAGACCTGTTCAATATTTAATATTGGTGAACAAGGAATTCCCTGCTCCATCATGACTTTTATTGCTTCATCTACGGTAAATTGTCCAAGCCACATTTCAATAATGGTTTTTAATTCCTTCTCATTTAGCACTCTATTAGGATCGGTGCAAAATTTTTCATCCTGCATCAATTCGGGCTGCTTCATAATATCACATAGCTTTGAAAAATGGTGATCGCTGGCAATTGCAATAATCACTAGACCATCCTTTGCCTTAAAGCTATCAAAAGGAGCACTAATCGGATGTCTACTACCTACTCTTTCAGGTAGTACCCCTCCTACAGTATGACGAACGATATTACTCTCTAGGAAAGTAAATACACTATCCATCATTGCCACATCCACATATTGACCTTCACCTGTTTTTTGTTTATGTAATAAAGCTGTTACAATTCCAAAAGCAGCATATAATCCTGCACTGATGTCTCCTAAAGAGCTCCCAACCCGTGTAGGAGGATTTTCAGGAAATCCCGTAATACTCATCATTCCTCCCATAGCCTGTGCCACGATATCATAAGCTGGTCTACTGCTATAGGGACTATATTGACCAAAGCCAGAAATAGAACAGTATACAAGACCTGGATTGACTTCTCTTAACACCTCATAACCAAATCCTAGCTTTTCCATTACCCCTGGTTTAAAGTTCTCTACTACTACATCTGCTTGCTTTACTAAGTCCTTAATGATTTCCTTTGCTTTCGGATTTTTCAAATCCAAGGTAATGCTTTTTTTACCTCTATTCACATACCCATAATAGCTGCTTTCTTTATTTTTAAAGGGCCCAAAGTTTCGACTATCATCCCCATACTTAGGTCGTTCAATCTTAATCACTTCTGCACCCATATCTGCAAGATTCATGGTACAAAATGGACCTGCCAACACCCTGCTAAAATCTATAACTCTTATTCCGCTCAACGCGCTATTCATAAGACATCCCCCTTACAGCTTTTTTCCATCCTTTCCTTTACAATTTCCCCTACCTAAAATTTTTCTTAGGATCTATCTATTTTTCTCTTATCTATTTATCTTTTACCTGTAGTAGTAAATCTTCTCTAGATGAGATTTACTACTACAGGGATACAAAGTAATGCATTGCTACAGACTTATGAACTTATCTATTAAAAAAGCATATGTGCTACAATGGCCACTAGTGGAATCGCTACTGCTGTTCTCACTAAGAAAATAATGACAAGTTCTGCAAAATTAATGGGCATATCTGCCTCCATCATAGCATTGGCACTTTCTGTAAAAAAAATGATTTGTACAGTAGAAAGTACAATGATAAAGAAGACACTCATTTCTGCAATTCCCTGACCTGCAATGATCAAGACTGGAAGCGCAATTTCTGCGATCCCTACTAAGCATGCCGGTGCGATTTGTGCAGCATTGGGCAGTCCCAATAAATTCAATACTGGTGCAATAGGTGCTCCAAGCCATGTAAATACAGGGGTGTAATTTGCTATAATTAATGAAATAACGGCAATAGACAATACATACGCAACGATCTTCTGTGCAAAAAATACTGCATCAATACTACTTTTATATAGGATCTTTAGATCTGAACTTGCAGCCTTTTCGGTAGCTGCTTTAAATGCTCTGCTAAAAATTGCCCAATCATAAGGAGCAGATTTTCTTTCGTCTTCTGTTTGCACACGACCGTCAAAATACACGTCCCTTTTTCTAGAAAGGGGTGGTATGCGGATCACGATGGCTGCCATGATAAAGACAATAATCAAAGATGTAATGATGACATGTGGGAATAAGTGAACAACATCTCCTATCGATACAAGAAGTGCAAAAAAGCCAAGACTACATACACTGAAATTTGTGGTAATACAACAGGCTTCCTTCTCCGTATAACTGCCATTTACATAAAGCTTATTGGTTATAAATACGCCAACTGCAGGTGCCACTACAAAAGAGGCCAACGCATCAACTGAAGAACGACCCGGCAACTTAAATATGCTTCTCATCAAGGGCTCCATCAAAGTTCCTAAGAACTCTAAAAACCCAAATTCAATTAAAAATACAACGAGCCAGCCCGCAATTGTCACTGTAATGAGTACACTTCCAGCAAGATAAATTGCTAGACCTCCAACTTCTTCGTCAAGAATGGAAACCGGACCCTTACCTGTGATCATGATAAAAGCAAATATTGCTGACAAAAGATACAAAAGACCGGTAACCATGTTGTCCTTTTCATGAAATGTCTTAAAAAATGAGGTGCTCTTATTTGTAAACTTTGTAATACTAAAGGTTATAACCAAGAGCAGTACATTCGCTGTTACAACAAAGTCCAGCGCTCCTCCAATGCCTCCTTTTATTGCGTCCACTAGATGAACAAGAGGTACTTTTGCCTCTCCACTCCCTATCACAACAGGGACGAAAAAGATATAGATCCCTATAAATGTGAACAATAAAAATCTCACAAGTCCACTGCTATTTCTTTTCTCTATACTGGCATTTTCCATACAAATTATCCTCCCTATTTTTTCGTACTTGGGATAATTTTTTTAGATCTTTGAAATCAGTAGAGGTTTTTGTGAAGCCTAAAATTTCATCCCAGATCACAGTTCCATACAATAAGTTATAGCAAATAATTCTTTATTTTATAATGCTTTCCAAGAATCCTATCATGTAAGCCTCTGCTTTATGCATATGATTCCTGGAAAGCTCCCTTGATTGTTTATTTATCTGCAAAAGCCTTGCAAACTAAATCTTTTACTAAATCTTCCTTGGGGATAAAAGGTATCGTAATATGATTGATCCCTTTGTCTTCCTCATTGATTTTCATGGTTGTGGTTATAGAATTTTCATTTCTCGCCCAAGCTCTTCTTGCAAGACCACCCATAACATCCCATGGCATAGCAGATTGTAATATGGTATCTACTCTTTCGCTTCCGTCTAGAACCATACCAAAACCACCGTTGATAGATTTACCAATTCCTACGCCGCCACCATTATGTAGTGCAACTAAACTCATTCCTCTTGATGCATTTCCTGCAAAACAATGGGTTGCCATATCTGCCATAACATTACTGCCATCTTTTATGTTGGCTGTTTCTCTAAAGGGTGAGTCTACACCACTTACATCATGATGATCTCTTCCTAGCATCACAGGGCCTATTTCCCCATTCCGTACCATCTCATTAAATTTTAAAGCAATCTTTGTTCTACCCCAGTGATCTTGATAGAGAATTCTGGCTTGTGTACCTACCACCAATTGATTTTTTTCTGCATCTTTGATCCATACATAATTATCTCGATCTGTTCCATTTCTATTTGGATCGATACATTCCATGGCTGCTTTATCTGTTTTCATTAAATCTTCATGTTTTCCACTTAGACAAACCCATCTAAAAGGTCCATAGCCATAATCAAATAATCGAGGTCCCATAATGTCTTCCACATAGGATGGCCAAATAAAGCCGTCCTTCTCATCTACACCATTTTTAGAAATTTCTTTTACGCCTGCATCATACATGGCCTTCATAAAGGAATTTCCATAGTCAAAGAAATAAGTTCCTCCTTGAACCAATGCCTTAATCATTTGGAAGTGGCGATTTAATGATTGATCTACTAATTTTTTAAATTGTTCTCTGTCTTCTTTCAACATGTTTGTTCTTTCTTCGAAGGTAAGTCCCTGTGGACAATATCCTCCATTATAGGCATTATGACAGGAAGTTTGATCAGAAAGTAAGTCAATATGAATATGATGATTTACTGCATATTCTAGTAAGTCCACAACATTCCCATAAAATGCGATAGAGATGGATTCTTTCTTATCTAAATATTCTTGAGCTAAGGCAAATGCATCTGCTGCATTATCACATATTTTGCTTACCCAGCCTTGATCATATCTGGTTTTAATCCTTGAATAATCTACTTCTGCAACAATTCCTACTCCTTTGGCAATTTCCACGGCTTTCGGCTGCGCACCACTCATACCCCCTAGTCCAGAAGTAACAAATAGCTTGCCTTTTAAATCATCATCTGGCCCTAAGCCTAACTTTAAGCGCCCTGCATGTAATAAGGTATTGAATGTTCCATGAACAATCCCCTGTGGACCGATGTACATCCAGCCACCTGCCGTCATTTGACCATAATTGGCCACGCCCATTTCCTCTGCAATTTCCCAATCCTCTAGGTTATCAAACATCCCTATCATCAATGAATTGGTGATAATTACTCTTGGACTATCTGGCTTTGATTTAAAAAGTCCCAAGGGGTGACCAGATGCAATGGCTAAAGTTTGATTTTCAGTCATCACTTCTAGATATTTTTTGATTAATCGATATTGCATCCAATTTTGACATACGCTTCCTGTCTCTCCATAGGTGACAAGTTCATAAGGGTATAGCGCTACCTCAAAGTCTAGGTTATTATCCATCATTACTTGAAAAGCCTTTCCTTCTGTACAATTTCCTTTGTACGCATCAATCGGTTTTCCCCAAATGCGTCCTTCTGGTCGAAAACGATATCCATATATTCTTCCTCTAGTTTGGAGTTCTTCTAAAAACTCTGGTGCCAATACTTCGTGGAGTTCTTCGGGCACATACCGCAAGGCATTCTTTAATGCGATTTCTGTTTGTGCTTGCGTTAACCTAAATCCTCTATCTGGCGCTCTCCTAATTCCTTCAACAAACTTTGGATACTCAGGTAAAACTGGATCTAGCTTAATTGTCATTGCATTAGAAATATCCATATTGCTTATCATAGACTTTCCCCCCTTATAAAATTTACCACTTTCAAATACAGCGCAACGAATAAAGGACCTATGTTTGTACGCGCTGCTTTATTTATTTTTATTATAAAGAATTATCGTCCCCATACCGTCCCTGTTTTCTAAATATTTTAACTATTTTTATTATTGTTTTATTTTTAGTCGTATATCGCCTACTCTCCTCCTTTGTTTTTTCTATGTTTTAGATATCTAAAATAAAAGTAGGTATCTACGCCAAAAAAACTCTAGATAAAGTGAATCTAGAGTTTTTTTTCTTGCAAAAACTATAAATAATTCTATTTAATTTTTTCTTTAAAAATAATCATTTTTTTATGCTCCACATTTCTATTTTGGGGTGAGAACTTATCATTCCCCTATCTCTTAATGCTTTTTCATATGATAGATTTAATAATAAACAAAGAACACTGGCTTTCACTTGATTAATGAAATATATCTCTATTGGATTCTACAAGCATATTCTCTTCCATATCCAGTAACAATTCTATATGTACCTCGTAGCATATGATCCACATCTTCGCTGCCAGTATCAACAAATAAAGAATTATTCTTTATAGACGTAATTTTTTCAACAGTTGATACAATAATAATATTATTTCTGCCAACTAGCTCGATCACTTGTGGGCTTATTTGTTGATTTCCCCTTCCAAAAACATACCCTTGCCCACCAATAGGTGTTACAATAATTTTTGCTGATCGATTCTTGATGAGACCAAGCAATGTTATTTCATCGACATCCTTTGCTATGACTTTATTCTTGTACACCACATCAACCCCAAGCAATGTACCCTCCAAGCCTAATTTTTCTGTAATTGCACTTGTAGTTGTTCCTGGTCCAATAATATACATAGCCTCACTATCTCTTTGCATTTTTTCAATAACAGCAGCAGCTATCCCATTTAACATAGAAGCTTCATGATTGATACCTCCCACCTTCGTTCCTTGAACCAAGTTTATGTCCCTTGGAACCTTTAAATATCCATATAGCCTTGTAACCACTTTGCCTTGACGAAATAGCTCCTCATCAATGTCCATTACCTCAGCTTCTCTAATGCTCAAGCCATATTGAAAATACTTGTAAACTAACTGTCCAGCAATTTTAGGCGTGATTGCAAAAACGGAGGAATGCATTTTGACACCAGAAGGAATACCCAAAACAGGAATAGACGTATTCACAGCATTATAAATATTACGTGCTGTTCCATCTCCTCCTACAAATAACAAGAGATCTACTCCCACTTGCTTCATTTCCATTGCTATTTTTTCGGTATCACTGGATGTTGTTTGACCAGTTTTAATGTTTCCTAAAGTTTTTGCTCTAAATCCAATTTCTTTGACTACATCTTCACCCATCTCACTTGGAGCTGCTATAAAATCTACTTGATCTTTATAAGAATGAAATATCTCTTGCAGTGCTATTTGCGCTCTTTTTTTAGACTCTGATGTTATGCCTAGCTTTGTGGCGTACTGAATAATTTCTGGATGATCACTCCCTTTTAAACCAGCTTTTCCACCCACTCCAGCCACAGGATTTATAATAAGTCCTATTTTTTTTATCATCAAAAAGCTTCCTTTCTGTAGTAAATACTATTTATTTTACAGACAAGGACACAATGTGCCCGTGTGCCTCTCTACTATACTTATTTTGTCAGCTCTCCTTAATCTAATTGTTAAAAAAACAGCGAGAGAATTATTTCTCCCACTGGTTTTTTATTTTTATACTACTTTATGCTTCGCATTCATATATACTGAATAGTAAATAAATTTTGCTTCTACCTCTACACTTCTTAACCTGGTTTACTATTTCATGTTTTTCTTAAATCCTCTCCAGGTACAAGCAAATTTTTCATAACTTACTAGACCTTCAGGATCTATGGTAGATGATAACGCAGCATTATGGGGTGCTGTTGTAACAATTTCAGGATCTTCATATGCTTCATAAGCGATTGCTTTAAATGCATCCACATATTCATCGATGTCATCTTTAGAGTATGTCTCAACTGGCTCAGGGGTAAAAGGTTCAGGAATAATCTGTGGGTGATGGCTTGTAAAATAGCTTTGGAATCCATAGTCCACAATCCGTCTATCAATATCATCTGTACCTACACCTGTATCTTCTTTTAATTTCTGCCAACTCAATCTAGCTTGTTCTAGCCTTTTCACACCTTCTGCCATAGGCATACTAATTCCTGGGATTTCTTCTAGCATACGCTTTAACATGTAGTTATTATTTAATATAGAAAGTTCCGCTACTTCTTTTAAACCTGCTGCTCCTAAACTCATTACATATGCATAAGCCCTTAATATTACTGGGGGAACTCCATGAAATTTTCTTAATTTACCAATGCTATCTGGTCTATTGTATTGTAAATAATATTTTTCACCGTTAAACTCTATAGTAGGTGTTGGAAGATATTTGGCCAATTTTTCGGTTACCCCTTGAGCCCCAGCTCCAGGACCTTGACATCCATGAGGAGACGAAAAGGATTTGTGTACGTTAAAGTGGCACATATCAAAACCACTTTCTTTTGCCCTGGTTATTCCAAATACCCCATTTAAATTGGCTTGATCATAAATGCAAAGTCCTCCAACAGAATGTACTAAGTCTGTAAATTCTTTAATTCGAGGATTGTATATACCTGTATCCTCAGGATTTGTAATAAATAAAGCGGCTGTACGTTCAGACACAACGGATTTTAATGTTTCAAAATCTGGTAATCCATTTTCATCTGGCATTAAAGTAATTACTTTATATCCTGCTGTACTTGCAGCTCCAGGATTTCCAGGATGAGAAAGGATCGTAGTAATCACTTCATCTCTCTGCTGACCTTCTCCATTGGCTTCGTGATAGGCTCTAACGATTGCTGCATTAGAATAAATTGCTTGTGTTCCAGCTGATGGTTGTAATGTAAATACATCCATACCTGAAATTTCTTTGCAAAATTCACCCATTTTATAAAGTATTTCAAGTATTCCTTGAACTGTGCTTTCATCTTGATATGGGTGTAATTCTGTCATTTTATGTGAACGTACAAGCACTTCATGTATTTTAGGATTGTATTTCATTGTACAAGTTCCTAGACCGATATCTATGTTTATATCTGCACCAATCGTTTCTTGAGAAAGTCGTAAATAATGTCTTAAAACTTGCATTTGGGACATTTCAGGTAGCCCAGGTGCTTTTTTTCTTCTTACGTTTGCAGGTATTAAATTCTCTGTTTCCCCTGTTACAACTTTCGCTTCTGCTTCTACTGTTGGAACCAATATTCCCCTTTCTCCTTTTCTTCCCATTTCCATAATAATTGGCTCATTCCACCTAGCTTGGTGAAATTTTCTCTTTTTTGTTTGTTTATAATTTATCGTCATCTCCAGCCACTCCTTTCTTAATACCTATTTTTTGTACTGATAGCACTCGTACTTATCCTCTAAGAATTTCCTTAAGTGCATTCACCATTTTTTTGATTTCTTCTATTCCGATCACTTCTGTGATACAATATAAAGCACTGTTCCCTAATTGAGGAAAATCCTTTGAAAGGTCTTTACCTCCAAAAATCTGATACACCAATAGTTTTCTATTGATTTCCGCCACGGTTTTTCCTGTTTGATCAAAATTAACTATAAACTCCTTAAAGTGATTAGATTTAAATACTTCAGTTTTTACTCCATCAATCTCTGAGAGCAATTTCCTAGCATAGTTAGATCTATGAATAATCGTCTCCCCTAACTCCTTCATACCCTGTGGCCCCATTAGTGCCAAGTATACACCTGCTGTAATTGCCCACAAACCACATTCTGTACCAAAATACTCATTAGCATCTTCTCTACTTCCATGAGAACATCTCTCGTTCAATGCTCTACCCCAACCATATTCCCCTGCTACCTTTGTATTTGTAATTCCATATAAGTAGGTTGGAATTTCTTGAATAAATTTTTTTTCTTGTGGAGTTGCAATATAGCCTGCACATCCTCCACCATAATGCATATGCATACCTAATGGTTGTATATCTCCGCAAACAATATCTGCTCCATAATTAGCGGGTGATTCCAATATCCCTAAAGAGGATGGATCTGCAGAAACAATACATAAAGCACCAAATTCATGGGCAATATCTGCAATTTCCTGCCCTTTTTCCTCAATAATTCCAAAATAGGAAGGGTTCTCAAAATAAATAGCAGCTGTTCTTTCAGATACTTTATTTTTCAAATCATTTAAATCGATTTGACCTGTAGCCAAATCATACGCTACAAACGTTATATCTGCCACATGTTTACAATAATCTTTTACTTGAGAAAGAACCTCTGGATGCATTGTTTTAGGCAATATAATTTCTCTTCTACCTGTAATTCTTAAAGCCATTCGAAGAGATGATGCTGTAGCCTGCCCCCCATCATAATTGGTATAGCTAACTACATCCATATCAACAAGTTCTGCCATCATGCTGCAATATTCAAAAATAGCTTGCATTTTTCCATGATCTGAATAAGTATCTCCACAGTAGGCTGTTAAGAATTCAGATCTGCTATTGATCTCATCACAAACAGCAGGTACATGATGCTGATAACAGCCAGCACCTAAAAAATTAATAAAATCATTACAAGAAGTGTTCTTAGCGAGTATCTTTTCTACATGTTTCTTTAATTCAACTTCACTAAAAATTGGATCAGGTAAGTTCATTTCACCCTCAAACCTTAAATGCTCAGGAATTACATCTTTATATAGATCTTCTATTTTTTTAACATTTAATTCCTTTAGCATTTCCTTCTTTGTTTCTGGTACACTACTGGGCATATATGGATGAACAATAAAATTTTCTTTCTTCACACTAAATCACTCCTTATTTCATTTTCTATGCAAATATATAGCAACTTTCATGCCACTCCCATTTTTCTCTAGGTTGTGATATAAATGCATATTTCTTTTCTTATCTTCTTATAGCCAAGTAAGTCTTTAAAGACTTATTCTAATCAGTTTCTTGTATTAGACACTAATGCACTATAGACTCGTTAAGTCATTATTTCATTATTTCATTCAACATGATATAATTCTATTAACAATTCATACTATTTTTAAAATTTTAATAATTTTATTTTGATTTTCATGATCATTCATGCTTTCTAATTGTTTCAATACCTTATTCAATAGCTTAATATTAGATATATTTGTATTTTCATTTCTGGCATTACCTAAAAAGAATAAAGGAGGGAGTCGTAAATGGCGTCAAATGAAATCAAGAAATTGCTAGAAGAAATATCCAGTTTAAAAGCAATCAATGCTGAATTGGAAATCATTCTTGAATCAATTTATGACGAAGTTTATGTCACAGCTGCAGATGGCACGACACTAAGAGTTAATAGTGCCTGCAAACGCTTTTTTGATCTTGAGCCTAGTGAATTAATCGGTAAGAACGTAAAAGATTTAAATATTCATCCTATTCTTACTCCAAGAGTTGTAAAAGAAAAGAAAACGATTACTAAGTTTCAACAAAACATCAATAATCGAGAAGCTATTGTTACCTCAACACCTATTTTTGATGAAAATAGGAATGTAGTGAAGGTTGTAAGTATCACAAGGGATGTAACTGAGATTAATCAATTGAAAAAGCAAATTCAAGAAAGTGAAATACTAATAGACAATTATAAAAGTCAACTCCTCAGCATGCAGACGAAAAATAACCATATTATTCATAACATGATATGCAAAAGTAAAAAAATGAAAAATATCATAGATCTTGCAACAAAAGCTTCAAAGTATGATTCAAATATTCTTATTACAGGTCCATCGGGAGTAGGAAAAGGGGTATTGGCAAAATTTATTCATGACATCAGTCATCGTGAGAAGGGTCCCTTTATACATGTGAATTGTGGATCCATACCTGAAAATCTTCTAGAATCAGAGTTTTTCGGCTACGAAAGAGGTGCATTTACAGGGGCCAACAAAACAGGAAAAATTGGTTTGTTCGAACTGTCAAATAATGGAACTATTTTTCTAGACGAAATATGTGAACTCCCTTTAGCCTTACAAGTAAAACTACTCACTGTATTACAAGAAAAAAAAGTGACAAGATTAGGAGGCAATAAGGAGATTAAGGTAGACTTTAGATTAGTAGCCGCTGGAAATAAGCCTATAAAAAAGCTCGTTCAAAATGGCAGATTTAGGGAAGATCTTTACTATCGATTAAATGTAGTCCCTATTGAGATACCTTCATTAGCCGAAAGACAGGAGGACATTTTACCCCTTATACATCATTTCTTAAACCAATTAGATAAGCGCTATCATAAAAAACTTTCGATCTCTTCTGAAGCGATTGATTGTTTTTTCAACTATGCTTGGCCAGGCAATATACGGGAACTTGAAAATATCATTGAACGTCTCGTTGTAACAATTGATGAAGATGAAATAAAACCTTATCACCTACCTCCCCATATGCGCATAAATAGCAATTCTTTTTATGGTACTTTTTCTCAAACGCAACCTATATGCTCTTTAAAAGATTTGGTTTATAAATTTGAAAGAGATATTATCTTAAGTTCCTATAAAGAACAAAAAAGCACCTATAAAGTAGCAAAATTATTGGATATAAGCCAATCTGCCGTTGTAAGAAGATTAAAAAAATACAAATTAGAAATGGAAAATTTCAATAGCAATGAATTTATTAAATAACACTACATATTTTTGATACTTTCTATTACGATAACAAAAACACACCTAGATGCCTTATTTTCGGGTGAAAATAAGGCATCTAGGTGTGTTGGTCATAATACGATGGAACAAATGATCTAAGGAATCTATCAAATCAACGCAGTCTCATTTTTACGTATCTAGTTTATCTTCTAATCCTATTAGACTACTTTTATATTATCAATAGATCAGATGCATACATATTGCAACAAATGGCATAGCAATCACGGTTCTCATTAACCATAGTAGTAATAAATCCTTAAATTTTGCTGGTATCCCAAAGAAGATAATAGGTAACATGGTTTCAGTAATATATAATACCTGCATCAATGAAATCATAACTACAAAGAATTTGGTTGCATCGGGTACAGCAGCAGGTCCTATTACTGCAGAAGGCAAGAATAAATCTAAGCCACCAACAAATAATGCCTGAGCAGCGATTGCAGCTTCTGGAACACCTAGCAAAGTAATAATAGGAATAAACGGTTTACTTAGTATCACAAATAATGGTGTAAATTCATTGATGGCTAATACCACACCACCAATACCAAGCATCATTGGAACGACTTTCATAGAAACGCCAATTCCCTCTATAAAACCTCGTGAAACCTCTTTCACAATGCCATCAGAACGATCAGCTCTTGTAATAGCAGCATAAAATCCTTTTTTCATTTGTGTAACATTAAATTTTACATTTTCTTTTCTCATTTCTTCAGTTTGGACACTTCCATCATCATAAACATCTGGATAATTTTTTATTGGAGGTATTCTAACCATGATTGCAGCTAATAGATATGTAATTACAAGATACATCAAAAACATAATATTAAATTTACTGATTAAGCCAACATAGCCTACACAGAACGCACAATATCCTACTGAATTCAAACTAAAACCTGTAGATATTAATAATGCTTCTTTGGTTGTATAATGTTTATCTTTATAAAGGCTTGCTGTTAAAAAAATTCCTACAACTGCTGCACCGACAACAGATGCAATTGTATCTAAAGCGCTTTTTCCTGGAACTTTAAATACTGGTCTCATGATAGGCTCTAATATTCCACCGATAACATCTAATAGTCCATATGATGCCAAAAGTGGTAATACAGCTCCACCAACTGGTATAATTGTGATGGTAAATGGTAGAATATCTGTTACCATAAAGCCAGCTGATTTAGGACCGTATAGCACACTTATCCCTGATTGAAAAAATATCATCACGGCAAGCATAGATGAAAATACATATATAATTCCATGAAATGTTTTATCTTCTTCAAAAAAATTATATATTTTGGAACCTTCTTTGGCAAATTTTTTGGCATAGGTAAATCCTATCAACATTAATGGTGGATATGATAGTATAATATATGGCACTGCATCTCCTAAAATCTTCAAGAGACCTTTATACATTGTTTCAAAAGGAAATACACCATTAATTTGCACGAAAAAGATAAATATTCCTGCTATTGATCCAAAGATAAAAAGAAATAGACTTCTACCATATGATGTCTTTAAATCTAATTTATTTTCAATTACTTCCCTTTCGATCATTCTAAAACCCCCTTATATTGTGGTTATTGATCCATTTTAAACACTTTTTACCTGCCTTAAGTCATACTGCAATAACTCATTTCATTCATACTTAATAATGATTTTATCTTTTTTTAAACAATCATATATTTCCTCCCTTCTAATGTCAATTTTCGACATTAAAACGTTTTCCTGAAATATTTAAATTATTAGAAATGCTTTAGTGCCTTCCTTATACAATGGTCAGATAGATAAAGATGTACAAGACTGGCACTTTTTTCTACTGCATTTCTTCTTTCTTTCAGAAATCATCATGGGTTATTATGGTTTTAATATAATTTTGATTGATTCTCTTTTTTGTATTACATCCCAGGCTTTATCCATATCTCTTAAATCAAAGTAGTGAGAAATTAGTGGTTCAACTACTACCCTTCCACGCTCTACTAAATCGATACACTCTTTATACTCATTTCTGGTGTAACAAATTGTGCCAAATATATTTAATTCACTTCTTACTACTTTCCCAAGATTAACTTGAACTGGCTTGTGGAATATCCCTGTTATTGCAAGCGTTCCACCTTTCTTAAGCATTTCAATTGCAGGATCTACGATACTTGGATGACCAGTAGCATCTAATACTACATCTACCATTTCACCATTTGTAATCTCTCTAATTCGTTCTACAACATTCTCTTCACTTGCATTAATAACATAATCAGCACCTATTTCTTTTGCTATTGCTAATCTCTTTTCATCACCCTTTACGCCAATATTAATAATTGTTTTTGGCCCTTGTACCTTAGCGGTTTGAATCGCGTAAAGCCCTATGGGGCCAGGTCCATATATAACCACTACATCCTTACTTCCAAGATTCGCTTTTTTTACTGTCCTGTAAGCTGATGCGATAGGATCTATAGATGCTCCCTGGTCATAAGTCATCGAATCACTTAATTTGAATACTGTTTTTGCTGGAACTGCTACATACTCTGCAAATGCCCCGTCTACATGTATTCCAGTTTCTATGAGTTCCTCGCATAAAGATTCTTTTCCATCTACACAAAACTTACAGTTCCCACATCCAATGACAAGGGCTGCAGTTACTCTATCTCCAACTTTAAAGTTATTTACCTTGCTCCCCACCTCTGCTATATCTCCTGCAAATTCATGTCCTGGTATCATTGGAAAAGGAACATCTCTTGTTCCTCCAAGAATAGGAATATCTGAACCACATATTCCTACAGAAATAACTTTTATTAATACTTCGTCTTCTTTAATTACTGGTTTGTTAACCTCTTTTATTGCAAAACCAGGTCCTTTTTTTTCTTTTACTATGGCTATCATCTGGTACACCTCCTAATTTTATGAACTACATATAAGCAATTATTGTACCAATAAATATAATAATTTTAATATTCAAACAAATTTATGGGGTATAAAAAATATACAGATGTAGTACCAGTCATAAAAAACATAACGATAATATTGGCTTTTACTAAAGGTCAGATCAAATAAATAAACAATCCCCATCTTATGATTGAACAATTTAATGTCTTAATCATCTATTGAAAATATGCCCGCCTATTATTTACAAGTCTTTTTCGACTCAATTTCATATCCATAAAGCCTATAATCCTCAAATCGTTTCTGACTTAACGAGTCATATTTTCATCATATATTGATATAGATTATATCTGCATCAAACCCATTTAACTTATTACACTAGCTCCGTTAACCACAGCCTTTGTCATTGTAATACTTTAAAAAAATTCATGTACATAGAAAAACTCCTTTCTAGTTTGAATGAGACAATTCACTGTTTCTAGAAAGGAGTTGTTATCTTCACTTAATCCTAAATTTCCTCACATTTCCTTTACTACTTCACACAAGACTTGATGGTTTTAAAGTTTTAACATTATATTACTTATACAATTTCTTTGGACCTTTTTTTATGATTTCCTTTGTTTCAACTAAAGTTGCAGCACCATCTAGTACGAGATCATGTCCTGTAATATATCCTGATTCATCAGCCAATAGAAATGCTGTAACATTCCCAGCTTCTTCAACTGTTCCTAATCGTCCCAGAGGGATACCCTTTGAAAATTTATCTATGACTACCTGAGGATTTTCAGGATTATATTTAGATAACATTTCAGTCCAAACATAACCTGGTAGAATGGCATTCACACGAATATTTTTATCTGCAAACTCCATTGCTAATGCTTTTGTAAGACCAGCAACAGCTGCTTTAGAAGCTGAATAGGCACTCATTCCACCATCAGAAACGATATTTCCTGTTACTGATGAATAATTTACAATACTACCTTTTCCATTTTGTAGCATGTATGGAATAGCAGCTCTACAAGTATTCCACACACCATTAAAATTTACATTTAATATTGCATCTTTTACTTTATCAGCATCTTCAGATAAGAATTCAATATTCGCCGAAACACCTGCAACGTTTGCTAATTTATGAATTGTACCATATTCTTTTACAATTTGTGTAAATATTTCTTTTACATTCTCCGTATTTGTTACATCACATATATATCCAAATGTCCTATATCCTTCTTGAAAAAATTGCATTGCAGTGTTAAGTACGCTTTCATCAATATCTAGCATACATACTGTAGCACCTTGTTTTCCTAATATCTTAGCAACACCTTTACCCATACCCCCAGCTGCTCCCGTTACCACTACCACCTGCCCTAAAAAATTTAACATGTCCATTCCTTCCTTTCTTCAAATAAATTACAATTAATGCAAAATATATTCCAAAACGCACGCTATCATCAACCTCTGTTTCTCATCGATCTTTTCTACTCAAACATTTTCATCTTTCTCAGATTGCCTTAACAAAAAATAAAAAAACACCACAAAAGATACTTCTCTGTGGCGTTTTATACGCTTATCAATCATAAGATCTCTACTCTATCCAATTCGATTAATAACAACCTGCCTTATTTTTATTTATTCTAAAGGATTTCTGATCTATCGCCCTTTGTACGGCCAATATTCCGTCTAGATGATCATATTCATGCTGTATCAGCTCTGCCAAATCTCCTGCAAACTCTATTACACAATCCTTCCATGCTAAATCCTTATAAGATATCCTACACTTTTTACATCGATACAATTTTACCTCTAGCCCTGGAAAGCTCATACAGTCATCCCATATTTCAAATCTTTCATCTCCAACAAACTCAAGTTTAGGATTGATAAAAACTGTTGCTTGATTATTGACATTCATATAGATGATTCGATAGAACGCACCTATTTGAGGTGCTGCGATGGCTCTGCCAAAACCATATTTTTTCCTAAAATTCATCATTGTATCCTGTAAATCTTCCGCTATTTTTTCAGCTCTTTCTATCTCTTCTTTGGTGATGTCTTTAGAACATTCATATAAACTTTCTTGCCCCAACAATAAGATATCCCTTATAGCCACAACCATTTTCCTCCTTTATGTGTATTGGCTTTCTTTATTTTATGATAAATCATTTTCATCCATAAGGCTATGGGGTTTTTCATTTCTGTCCTATCTATTTACATCATCTTCTCTTTCCTCTATCTTCATACCTGGTACATATTTTCTGCCCATAATCTTTTTCTTTTTTCGTATATCTTTACTTTCTAAGATAATATCTAGGTCATAGTTTTCTGGGTATAGCTCTTTTCCTTCAATATAAATAGAAAGCCTCTTTTGATTAATCTTTAGCTTTTTCTTCATTACCATGACCCCAACTTCTCCTCTATTATTTTCCTGTTCACAAACAATTCCTGTTTTATTCATCATACTTATATAAACACAATCCCCTATTTGAAATTTGGGCTTTGCTGTCTGTTTTTGTTTTATAATGTTTCTCTCTTCTGCTTTGTTTTGTTTTTCAATTTGCTGATTATAGTCTTGGACGATGGTTTGATCAAGAGTTAATATTTTCTCCATTTTATAGGCTTTATATTTCTTGCTTTCCTTATAAGTTATTACATGGGCTCTTTCAATTAAGGCTGTCTCCATTCCCAATCTCAAAGCAATGAAAAAAGCATTGCTCTCCCCTGATTTTCCTATTCTTAGTCGATACAAAGGCTTCAACGTTTTTAGATCAAAATCCATACATCCATTTATAAAACCTTCATGTTTTTGAGCAAAATCCTTAATTTCACTGTAATGGGTTGTAGCAACTATCGTAGCACCCTTTTTATAAAGCTCCTCTAAAACCGCAATGCCTATGCCCATTCCTTCTCCCGGGTCTGTTCCTGCACCAATTTCATCTAATAAAACCATGGTTTTTTGGTCTGCACATGCAAGGATACTAACAATATTTTTTATATGTGATGAAAAGGTGCTTAAGTTTTGTTCTATGCTCTGTCCATCTCCTATATCTCCCATGATATTTAAGAAGACTGCAAAATGACTTCCTTCCCCTACAGGAACATGAAGCCCCGATTGGATCATCATCGTTAAAAGACCTACCGTTTTTAAAACAACTGTTTTTCCTCCTGTATTGGGCCCTGTGATTACAAAGCTTCTATAGCTGTCTCCAATTTCAAAATCAAGGGGCACTGCAATACTTCCTAGCAGTGGGTGTCTCCCCTTATTGATTTTTATATAATTGTTTGTATTAAGCCCTGCCTTTGTACCCTCTATTGATTTGCTGTATTTCCCTTTAGCAAACAAGAAGTCATAATGTACCATGGTTTCCATATTAATCGATATCTCTCGGTTATATTGAAAAGCCAATGCTGTAAGGGTAGATAGTATTTTATATACTTCCTCCTCCTCTTGATGTTTTAATTGATTTACATCATCCTGTAGTTTCTTAATCTCCACTGGTTCAATAAAAACTGTAGAGCCACTACTGGAAGTATCCAACGTATTTCCTTCGATACTCTTTTTGTGTTGACTTTTTACGGGTATCACGTATCTTCCATCTCTTTGGCTTACAATACTATCCTGCATATATTCCCTATACTGGCTATTTCTTAGGTACACATCTAATCTGTTTTTTATTCTTTCTTCTACGATGTGTATCCTCTTTCTGATTTTTGCAAGTGAAGTACTAGCTCTATCATCCACTCTGCCTCGAACAATACATTTTTCTATCTCATCTGTGAGCGCATCTAATGTATATATAGATTTGGCATAGCCGGTGATATTGGGTGCTATATACGCTTTACTTTCCATGAATTTTTTCAATTTTTTCCCTTCATAAATGAAACTATATAAAACCTCAAATTCTCCTGGAGATAATACTACCCCCTTTTCAAGATTAGATTTCAATCTTTTCATGCCCTGTAAGCTATGAATGGGAATACTGGCACTTATATTGACAATGGCTCTTGCTTCCGTTGTTTCCAGTAAATATCTTTCTATGAGTGTTATATCCACAGAAGGCTGTAGCTGATCGATGATTTCCTTAGCCATTTCAGATAATGCAAATGTTCTTAAGTGTCCCTTGATTTTGTTATATTCTAATATTTCCATTGTTTGTTTGTTCAATTTTATTTCCTCCATTCTTTTTTTGGCAACTAATCTTTTTAAAAATAATCAATCTATCGTTTTCCAAACCCATTGCTCTTCTCAGATTTTTATTACAGTTTTGATGTAAACTTTTTACCAGTAACATAATCACCCCTCCTAAAATAAAAAAAAGCCATAGGTGAACACAGTTTCACCTACAGCCTCAATCATTTTTTCTATATCAAAAATACTCCTAAAAATTTATACAATATGCTCCTATAAGGATATAACTAAATTTGGGGCATAAAAATACCGTGCACAGCACGGTATTTCAAAGCTCATTTATCCTCATATCATCCTAAGCCAAAAGGACATACTGTCGTGTTTATTTTATGAGATGGGCGATCCGTGTTCTTAACATAACTTGATCTTAAAAGCGCCACAAACAAACCTATAGATTTAGGTTTCTTGAATACACTTAAGACCATCTATTCAATTTGTTAGTTAAGAACAACCTCGTTCATAAAACAAACTCCTTTTTTACTTCTTACTTACATTTTACACCAATAAAATCTAATACTCAATAGCTATTGTATGAAATTTATATGCGAATCATACAAAAAACTATTTTTGAATCACTTTGATCCTCTTTAGTTCATTATCCTTCATGCCAATGATATTTACACCACTTACTTTCAGTTTGTTGACATATTCTATCAGCTCTGCTGTTATTTCTTCTCCAGGACATAGAAGAGGTATCCCTGGAGGATAGGGGATAATGTACTCTCCACTAATTTTATTCTCACTACAAAGAAAGTTTACCTCTGTTTTTTTAGAAAATGCTGCATCTCTTGGGATAATGTTTACCTTGGGCACAGCGTATGCAATTGGCAGTGCTGTAATCTTTTTATCAGTACCCCTTTCTTTCTTTCTAATATCTTGTAAGGCATTCAATAATCTATTAAAATCCTTTTGGCTGTTCCCAATCGTCGTTACTGCCACCACATGATTCATATCTGACATTTCCATTTGTATATGATATTTTTCGCTTAATATTTGGTCTAATGCAGTGCCGCTGATCCCTAAGGATGCCATATTTATTACCAATCTTGTTCTATCTAGGTTTTTGACGCCATATTTCCCGATGATATCTTCGTAGATAAAGCCGATCCCTTCTGTTTGGGAAATTGCATCATAAAAATCATCTATATTTTTTAGTAATTGATTCATCCATTTTGATCCATCGTGCTCAACAACAGTTCTTGCTGCATCCAAAGATGCCATTAATAAATAAGAAGGACTACTGCTTTGATGCATCATTAACATTTGCCTTAAGCGATCCACATCAATGCTTTTGGATTTGACATGAAGCATAGAACTTTGTGTAAAAGCTGGAAGGGTTTTATGTGTACTTTGGGATACAATATCTGCGCCTGCCTCAATAGCAGATATGGGCAGCCTATCACTTAGATTAAAATGTGCCCCATGGGCTTCATCTACAACCAAAACCTTTTCATACTTATGTACGATCTTAGCAATTGCTTCTATATCAGAACAAATGCCATAATAATTTGGATACGTTAATACCACTGCCTTAGCATCTGGATTTTCTAAAATGGCTTGTTCCACTGTTTCTGGCTTTATACCCATAGGAATATTCATTTCTTTACTAACCTCAGGTTGAATATATACGGGAATAAAACCTCCTATTATCAATCCATGCATAACAGATTTATGGCAATCCCTAGGTACAATCACCTTGTCATTAGGATTCGCTACTGTCATAAGAGCGCTAATATTTCCTGCCGATGTACCATTGACCAAAAAAAAGCTATGGTCTGCCTTATAAAATCTTGCCGCCCTTTTTTGGGCTTCAGCAATCATTTCTTTGGGTGCATACAGATTATCTGTTCCTGGTATCTCTGTTACATCTAAGGTTAATAGCTTTGTTAAAGTGTCCTTAGAAAAATATTGATTTTTATATTTTTTATATATTTCTCCGTTTTTGTGTCCTGGAACATGAAATGATATCTTTTCTTGCTTTGCATGTTGAACTAGCTGATTTAAAATGATGGAATCATCCACCTCTTTCCCTCCTTCTTATACCTTTTTTCTTCGTCTATACCCTTTATACATATATTTTAACGCTTAGGATTAAAAAAAGAGACTACTTTTTTAGTAGCCTCCTGCTAGTAATTGCCTGCATTACTTTTTGCATTTCGTACATGTTTTATAAGCGCTTTCTCTGCCTCCTCTTTATCCTTGTTGAGAAAAGCATTTAAAATTTCTTTATGTTCTTGTAACGACTCTTGGATTCTTCCTTCGACCTGCAAAGATTTTTGTCGTGCTTTTTTCATGTAATACTGGAAATCTTTTAAGACCTGTTCTAAATATCTGCTTTTGGTAGCTTTATAGATAATTTCATGAAATACAGTATTAATTTCTGCAAATTTTTCAAGATCCTTTTTAAAAGTATAAAATTCCATCAATTCGTAGGTTTCTTTCAATCGAGCCAGTTCCTCGTCTGTGATTCTTTCTACAGCCCAAGTAGCTGCAATTCCTTCGATCGCCGTTCTTATGGTGTAAATATCTTCAATATCTTGTCTTGAGATACCTAATACTACTACGCCTCTATTGGGTATATTTTCTACAATGCCGTCTAGCTCTAGCTGCTTCAGTGCTTCTCTTACAGGCGTACGACTTACACCAAGCTCTTCTGCTAATTTTGCTTCTCCTAACTTCTCACCCTCAACATATTTACCATTTAATATATCATCGCGAAGTTTATTAAATATTCTTGCTGTTAGGGACAATCCTGCACCATCATCATTCAATATATCCCTAGCCATATCATCCACCATACCTTTACTTATATTTTACCTATCTTTTATCATACCACATAGGTAGGTAATTTATATCTCTGTAAAGATATTTTAATACAAATATACGATGGTGTCAATGTATACAAGTATTTACAAGGCTTTGGACATATTCTTGCAAATTTTATTTGTTACTTCTTCCGTTGTTGCACTCCCTCCTAAATCAGTCGTTAATATTTTTTTATCTTGAAGCAATGACTCTACGGCTCTTTCAACAGCCTTTCCAGCCTTACTTTCTCCAATATAGTGAAGTAACATTGCACCTGATAAAATGCATGCAATGGGGTTTGCCATATTCTTTCCTGCAATATCTGGTGCACTTCCATGTACCGCTTCAAAGATAGCGATATCTTTTCCAATATTTGCTCCTGGAACCATACCTAGTCCCCCAACCAAACCTGCTCCTAAATCTGAAACAATATCTCCATATAAATTTGGTAGTACCAATACATCATAGTTTTCTGGATGCATCACAAGCTGCATACACATATTATCTACAATGACTTCTTCATAGACAATATCGGGATATTGGGAAGCAATTTTCTGAGCACATGTTAAGAACAACCCATCGCTTACTTTCATGATATTGGCCTTGTGAACAGCTGTTACCTTTTTCCGCCCATGCTTCTTCGCATATTCAAAAGCATATTCTGCAATTCTTAAAGAGGCTTTTTCTGTAATTACCTTTATAGATTCTGCTACCCCTGGTGTCACCATATGCTCAATTCCTGTATATAGTCCTTCTGTATTTTCTCGAACCACCACAAAATCTATATCTTTAAAAAGAGTCTTAGCTCCCGGTAATGTTTTAATCGGTCTCACATTGGCAAACAAATCATACTTCTGCCTTAGTGCTACATTAATACTTCGAAATCCCTTCCCAACTGGTGTGGTGATCGGCCCTTTTAGAACCAATTTATTTTTTTCTATACTTCTCAACAGTTCCTCTGGAATATAATGTCCTGTATTCTCGTAAGCCCTTGTTCCTCCGTTTACAATATCCCAATGAATCTTTATACCTGTGCTATCTATTACTTTTTGAGCTGCAAAAGCTACCTCTGGTCCAATCCCATCTCCTGGTATCAAGGTGACATGAATCATTTTACATCTCCTCCAATTGTCTCTTTTGTATAATTCAAATAACCACCTCTCATTAAAATCTCTTTATCTCTTTGGGATCCTGTGAACTTGACAGGAATATATTGATCTTTGGTTATATGATAGACAGACATATTTCCTTCGTTTTTTAATTGCTCATAAATATTTTCAAACTTCAATTCATCCATTGTCTCTATTTTTTCATAATCTTCCTTGTTTACAAACTCCAAAGGAAGAATACCACTATTGATTAAATTTGCACGATGAATTCTTGCAAAAGATTTTGCCAAAATCACTTCGATTCCTAAATACAATGGAACCAGTGCTGCATGTTCTCTACTAGAGCCTTGCCCATAATTTTCTCCTCCTACAATGAAGCCTCCTCCATGTTTTTGACAAGCTTCTCTAAAACCTTCATCAATGCTGTGAAAACAGTATGATGATAAATAAGGGATATTAGAGCGATAAGGTAGTAACTTTGCATTAGATGGCATAATATCATCTGTGGTAATATTGTCGTTAGTCTTTAAAATCACTTTCCCTAGTAGATCTTTTGCTAATCCTTTGTTTTTAGGAAAAGGCTTTATATTCGGTCCCATAATCACTTTATCATTTTCTTCTTTTTCATTGGGATAAATCATATAATGGTCATTTTTTGGAAATAGATCGGGCACCTTGATTACAGGACTTTCTCCAAGAGATGTTCCATCTGTGAGGTAACCCATTATAGCAGAAACTGCAGCCGTTTCAGGACTAACTAAATATACTTGTGCACTAGCAGTTCCACTTCTCTCTTTAAAATTTCTATTAAAGGTTCTCAACGATACACCATTTGTCTGAGGTGACTGCCCCATACCAATACAGGGTCCACAACTGGCTTCTAAAATTCTTGCCCCTGCACGAATCATTTCGCCTAATGCGCCATTATCTGCTAACATACTTAAAATTTTGCTTGATCCTGGAGAAATACACAAACTCACATTAGAATGTACTTTTTTCCCTTTTAAAATCTCTGCCACTTTCATCAAGTCTGTATAAGATGAATTGGTACAACTTCCTATAGCTACTTGATTAATTTTTATTGGCCCCACCGCTTTTACTGACTCTACATTGTCTGGACTATGAGGTTTTGCAACCATGGGTGTTAATTTCGATAAATCGATCTCCATTTCTTCATCATATTTTGCATCAGGATCAGGAAGCATTTCTACCCAATCTTTTTTTCTTCCTTGAGCTATGAGGTATTTTTTAGTCTCTTCATCACTAGGAAAGATAGAGGTTGTAGCACCCAGTTCGGCGCCCATATTTGTAATCGTTGCCCTATCTGTTACAGAAAGAGATTTTATCCCCTCACCTGTATATTCTATAATTTTTCCTATGCCTCCTTTAACTGTAAGCTTTTGTAGTATATAAAGGATGACATCTTTTGCAGAAACCCAAGGCTGTAATTTTCCTTTTAGTCGGATATTCATGATTTTAGGAACCTTTAAATGATACATGCCCTTTGCCATGGCCACAGCAACATCTAATCCTCCAGCACCGATACTTAACATTCCTAATCCACCACAAGTAGGCGTATGACTATCAGATCCTAGCAAAGTACCTCCACATTTTCCGTAATTTTCTAAATGTAGCTGATGACAAATACCATTCCCTGGCTTAGAAAATAAAATACCATATTTTGCTGCTACACTTTTAATAAAAGCATGATCATCTGCATTTTCAAAACCTGTCTGTAAAGTATTATGATCAATATAAGCTACGGATAAATCTGTCTTGATCTTATTAACTTCCATGGCCTCTAATTGCAGATACACCATGGTTCCTGTAGAATCTTGGGTTAATGTTTGATCTATCTTAATTCCTATTTCTTCTCCCTCTTTTAATGCACCCTCTATTAAATGATTTTCTAAAATCTTATAAGTAAAGCTTTTTCCCACCTCTTTTCCTCCTTTATGCATTTTTTACATCCATACTTTGGATACCTAAATATTCTTCATAAATATTTAATAACTCTCTATCTGTTAAACATCTTTTCAAAGAAACAGCTGTCATTCTAACCATTTCTAGTATTTTGGATGCAGTAAATTCGTCTATATGAATCTGAAGCTGGTGCAACTTATTTTTAATCGCAGCAGTACCAGAATGTTTCCCAATTACAATTTTTCTTTCTAATCCAATTTCATCAGGATCAAATATTTCATAGGTTTTTGGATTTTTTAATGCGCCATCTGCGTGAATACCTGATTCATGAGAAAAAATATTCTCTCCTACAATAGATTTCCATGGGGATAAAGGTCTATTGGAAGCCTTTGCCACATATTCACAGATTTCTTTAAGTTTTGTGGTATTATATTGATGTGTCACTGCTAAAGAATGCTTTAATGCCATAATCACTTCCTCTAAGCTTGCATTTCCAGCTCTTTCCCCTAATCCATTTACAGTCACTCCTAAGAAAGACGCCCCTGCCATAGCTCCGGCAATAGCATTAGCTGTGGCCATTCCAAAATCATTATGGGTATGCATCTCTATCTCTATATCTACCGCTTCTTTTATTTTTTTTATCTTCTGATAAGTAGAAACAGGATCTAAAAATCCTATGGTATCACAAAATCTTAAACGATCAGCTCCTGCTGCTTTTGCCATAGATGCAAATTTTACTAAAAATCCTTCATCACTTCTTGAAGCGTCTTCTGCATTGACGGAGACATATAATCCGTTTTTCTTTGCATATTCCACGGATTCAACCATTCTTTCTAATACTTCATTTCTTGATGAATTTAACTTATATTTTATGTGTATATCAGAAGTAGAAATAGATATAGCGGCTGCATCTACTCCACAGTCTATAGATGCTTGAATATCCTTTACTACAGCTCTATTCCACCCCATAATACTTGCCTTTAAATTGCTTTTTACAATTTTTTTGACGGTTTCTTTTTCATCTCCTCCCATAATAGGGATTCCTGCTTCAATTTGATCTACACCAATTTCATCTAGCATTTTAGCAATATAAATTTTTTCCTCATTGGCAAATACTACTCCTGATGTTTGTTCTCCATCTCTCAACGTTACATCTACAATCTTTATTTTATTCACCGTTTTGACCCCCTTATTATTTTGTATTAATGTATACAATTATACATTAATACAAAATACCAGGTCAACCTAATAATTTTATTTTTTTGTATAATATTATTTATATATAATGTATTGTAAACAGAAATCTTTATCCGTTAGGATGTCTACCTGCAAACACTCACTTTCCTAAGTGTTAGACGATACACGATCTATTAGTGACCCTAACGACCGACTACTATTTTCCATGCCTTGTAAAACAATTACGTTTTGCATAAATAAAAAAATCCAGAATGAAAAAATTCATTCTGGATTCTTCTTTAAAGTTTAAACCAGCGACGACCTACTCTCCCAAGGCGCTTCCGCCTAAGTACCATCAGCGCTGAAGGGCTTAACTACTGTGTTCGGTATGGGAACAGGTGTGACCCCTTCGCTGTTGTCACTGGATATAGAAGGATATATACCTCTAAGTAACCGAAATTTCAAAATGATAATTTTGGAATTTAGTTGACGCCGGTACATTTTGTGAAGCAACATGTACCTTCAAAACTGAACAATGTTAGAGTGTTTCTGGTCAAGTCCTCGACCTATTAGTATCGGTCAGCTACAGACATTACTGCCCTTACACCTCCGACCTATCAACCAAGTGGTCTACTTGGGGTCTTACTCGCTTACGCGATGGGAAATCTTATCTTGAGGGGGGCTTCGCGCTTAGATGCCTTCAGCGCTTATCCCGTCCGTACGTAGCTACTCAGCCATGCTCCTGGCGGAACAACTGATACACCATAGGTACGTCCATCCCGGTCCTCTCGTACTAAGGACAGCTCCTCTCAAATTTCCTGCGCCCACAGCGGATAGGGACCGAACTGTCTCACGACGTTCTGAACCCAGCTCGCGTGCCTCTTTAATGGGCGAACAGCCCAACCCTTGGGACCTACTTCAGCCCCAGGATGAGACGAGCCGACATCGAGGTGCCAAACCTCCCCGTCGATGTGGACTCTTGGGGGAGATAAGCCTGTTATCCCCGGGGTAGCTTTTATCCGTTGAGCGATGGCCCTTCCACTCGGAACCACCGGATCACTAAGCCCGACTTTCGTCCTTGCTCGACCTGTATGTCTCGCAATCAAGCTCCCTTCTGCCTTTGCACTCTACGCGCGATTTCCAACCGCGCTGAGGGAACCTTTGGGCGCCTCCGTTACTTTTTGGGAGGCGACCGCCCCAGTCAAACTGCCCACCTGACAGTGTCCCAAAGCTGGATTCACAGCTTATGGTTAGAACTTCAGTATTACAAGAGTGGTATCCCAAGGACGACTCCCCTCAGACTGGCGTCCAAGGATCTAAGTCTCCCACCTATCCTGTACATGTAATACCAAAATCCAGTGTCAGGCTACAGTAAAGCTCCACGGGGTCTTTCCGTCCTGCTGCGGGTAACCGGCATCTTCACCGGTACTACAATTTCACCGAGTCTATTGTTGAGACAGTGCCCAAATCGTTACGCCTTTCGTGCGGGTCGGAACTTACCCGACAAGGAATTTCGCTACCTTAGGACCGTTATAGTTACGGCCGCCGTTTACTGGGGCTTAAGTTCAGTGCTTCGATTGCTCTAACACGTCCCCTTAACCTTCCAGCACCGGGCAGGCGTCAGCCCCTATACATCGTCTTTCGACTTAGCAGAGACCTGTGTTTTTGCTAAACAGTCGCTTGGGCCTATTCTCTGCGGCCACCTCAGGCTTTAACACCCTAACGTGGCACCCCTTCTCCCGAAGTTACGGGGTCATTTTGCCGAGTTCCTTAACAATAGTTCTCTCGCTCGTCTTAGGATTCTCTCCTCACCTACCTGTGTCGGTTTGCGGTACGGGCACCTAGATCTAACTAGAGGCTTTTCTTGACAGTGTGGAATCAGTAAGTTCGCTACTTAAATTTCGCTCCCCATCACCTTTTAGGATTGTCTAAGCGGATTTGCCTACCTAGACTCCCTACGGGCTTAGACGCACACAACCAACGGTGCGCTTGACCTATCCTCCTGTGTCACCCCATTGCTCAAACGATTTTCGGTGGTACAGGAATTTCAACCTGTTGTCCATCGCCTACGACTTTCGTCCTCGGCTTAGGTCCCGACTAACCCTGAGAGGACGAACCTTCCTCAGGAAACCTTAGGTTTTCGACGGGTAGGATTCTCACCTACCTCTCGCTACTCATGCCAACATTCTCTCTTCTATACAGTCCACCACTCCTTACGGTGTAGCTTCAGCCCGTATAGAATGCTCCCCTACCCCTGCCACAGAATCATTGCTATTCTCTAACGTATGATTTGAGCTTTAACAAGCTCACTTCTACTTGATTTGAGCTTTTTGACAATCTGGCGAAAATTTTATTGTAATAAGTTCAAGGAAAATTTTCGCAAAGCTTACCTCCCGTTAGGGATTTCTTAAAGAATACCAATGATTCTGTGACAAGCCGTAGCTTCGGTGACAGATTTGAGCCCCGGTAATCTTCGGCGCAGGATCACTCGACTAGTGAGCTGTTACGCACTCTTTGAATGAATGGCTGCTTCTAAGCCAACATCCTAGTTGTCTGTGCAATCCCACATCCTTTTCCACTTAATCTGTACTTAGGGACCTTAGCTGACGGTCTGGGCTGTTTCCCTTTCGACTATGAATCTTATCACCCATAGTCTGACTCCCAGAGTAAAGATAACGGCATTCGGAGTTTGATAGTCTTCGGTAACCGGTGAGGGCCCCTAGGACATTCAGTGCTCTACCTCCGTATCTCAACCTCTGAGGCTAGCCCTAAAGCTATTTCGGGGAGAACCAGCTATCTCCGAGTTCGATTGGAATTTCTCCGCTATCCACAAGTCATCCCAGCCTTTTTCAACAGACATGGGTTCGGTCCTCCACGAAATTTTACTTCCGCTTCAACCTGCTCATGGATAGGTCACCCGGTTTCGGGTCTACGGCATACAACTTAAAACGCCCTATTAAGACTCGCTTTCGCTGCGGCTCCGTAGCTGAACTACTTAACCTTGCTGCATACCGTAACTCGTTGGCCCGTTCTACAAAAAGTACGTGGTTGTTCACATAAGGAACTTCCACTGCTTGTAAACATAGGGTTTCAGGTTCTATTTCACTCCCCTCCCGGGGTTCTTTTCACCTTTCCCTCACGGTACTATACGCTATCGGTCACCAGGTAGTATTTAGCCTTGGGGGGTGGTCCCCCCTGCTTCCCACAAGGTTTCACGTGTCTCGTGGTACTCTGGATTATACTCGAAAGTCTTCTTGTTTTATCTACAGGACTGTTACCTTCTTTGGTGGGCCTTTCCAGACCGCTTCGATTACAATAGCCTCTTTCTTAATGAGTATATCCGCAACCCCTAAAGAAAAATTCTTTAGGTTTGGGCTAATCCCCTTTCGCTCGCCGCTACTTAGGGAATCGAGTTTTCTTTCTCTTCCTCAGGGTACTTAGATGTTTCAGTTCCCCTGGTATGCCTCCTGCCTACCTATTTATTCAGTAGACGGTATCTAGGTATTAACCTAGATGGGTTTCCCCATTCGGAAATCCCCGGATCAAAACCTGCTTGCGGTTACCCGAGGCTTATCGCAGCTTACCACGTCCTTCTTCGGCTCCTGGTGCCAAGGCATTCACCCTATGCTCTTTCTAACTTGACCAGAAATTGTATGTTTTGCTTGTTCTCTACATTGTTCAGTTTTCAAGGTACAAAATGGACGTTACAGAAATCTTTGATTTCGTTGTAACTCCTTTCTCAGCGTTAGCTGAGCTTCCTATTTAAAAGATGCTTGTGGTGGAGATGAGGAGGATCGAACTCCTGACCCCCTGCGTGCAAGGCAGGTGCTCTCCCAGCTGAGCTACATCCCCACATTTGAAAGACTTGGTCTTTCAAAACTATACAGTGTAAGTTAAGCCAATTCTCCTTAGAAAGGAGGTGATCCAGCCGCACCTTCCGATACGGCTACCTTGTTACGACTTCACCCCAGTCATTGGTTTCACCTTCGGCAGCTTCTTCCAAAAGGTTAGATAGCTGACTTCGGGCGCCCCCAACTCCCATGGTGTGACGGGCGGTGTGTACAAGACCCGGGAACGCATTCACCGCGGCATTCTGATCCACGATTACTAGCAACTCCAGCTTCATGTGGGCGAGTTGCAGCCCACAATCCGAACTGAGACTGGCTTTTAGGATTGGCTCCCCCTTACGGGTTCGCTGCCCGTTGTACCAGCCATTGTAGCACGTGTGTAGCCCAGAACATAAGGGGCATGATGATTTGACGTCATCCCCACCTTCCTCCGAGTTATCCCCGGCAGTCTCTCTAGAGTGCCCACCCGAAGTGCTGGCAACTAAAGACAAGGGTTGCGCTCGTTGCGGGACTTAACCCAACATCTCACGACACGAGCTGACGACAACCATGCACCACCTGTCTCTCTGTCCCCGAAGGGATTTCACCGGTTAAGGTTCATGCAGAGGATGTCAAGTCCTGGTAAGGTTCTTCGCGTTGCTTCGAATTAAACCACATGCTCCGCTGCTTGTGCGGGTCCCCGTCAATTCCTTTGAGTTTCAGTCTTGCGACCGTACTCCCCAGGCGGAGTGCTTAATGCGTTAGCTGCGGCACCGAGGGTGGTACCCCCCGACACCTAGCACTCATCGTTTACGGCGTGGACTACCAGGGTATCTAATCCTGTTCGCTCCCCACGCTTTCGTGCCTCAGCGTCAGTTACAGTCCAGAGAGTCGCCTTCGCCACTGGTGTTCCTCCTAATATCTACGCATTTCACCGCTACACTAGGAATTCCACTCTCCTCTCCTGCACTCAAGCCAATAAGTTTCCAAGGCTTACTACGGTTGAGCCGTAGCCTTTCACCCCAGACTTTATCGGCCGCCTACGCACCCTTTACGCCCAGTGATTCCGGATAACGCTTGCCCCCTACGTATTACCGCGGCTGCTGGCACGTAGTTAGCCGGGGCTTCCTCCTAAGGTACCGTCATACTTCTTCCCTTAGGACAGAGCTTTACGACCCGAAGGCCTTCATCGCTCACGCGGCGTTGCTGCATCAGGGTTTCCCCCATTGTGCAATATTCCCCACTGCTGCCTCCCGTAGGAGTCTGGACCGTGTCTCAGTTCCAGTGTGGCCGATCACCCTCTCAGGTCGGCTACTGATCGTCGCCTTGGTAGGCCTTTACCCCACCAACTAGCTAATCAGACGCGGGCCCATCCTATACCGATAAATCTTTGACAGATACACCATGCGATCTATCTGTATCATGGGGTATTAATCCCGGTTTCCCGAGGCTATCCCCCTGTATAGGGTAGGTTGCCCACGCGTTACTCACCCGTCCGCCGCTAACTCATCTTAATTCCGGCCGAAGCTTTCATTAAGACTCATTCGCTCGACTTGCATGTGTTAGGCACGCCGCCAGCGTTCATCCTGAGCCAGGATCAAACTCTCATAAAAAATCTTCGAGGTTTATTTCATAAATTGCTGGCTTAATTTCTTACACTGTGTAGTTTTCAAAGACCAATTTTGTTTCGTCGTGTTTTAACGACTTAATTATCATAGCATATTTCGCATTTCATGTCAACCACTTTTTTCATTGCTTCTTAATTGCCTGCTCTTTGTGGCGACAAATACTATCTTATCATGTATATTGGATTATGTCAAATGTTAATTTATCCCAATATCAATACTGTGTTTTTTTAAAAAGCACAAGTGATAATATACCATGAAATGAATTGGCCGTCAATATCTTTTTAAGCTCTTTTAAGCTCTTTTAATCTTATCTGCTCATCATATAAAACGGATACCATTACCATATGCATCCGTTTTATATGATTTTATCCCTTATATCAATCTATAGAATAAAACTTTTACTCTTTAGAATGAATGATCTCCCTTCGTCTCCACTATATTGATCTCTTTAAAATTCTTCAGCTTGTCTATGGCTACTAATGAATAGCCACCCGTATTATAGTTTGGAATTTTGTGCCCTTTAAAATAGATTTCAATATCACTATAATAAATATCTCCACTTTCTTTTATCGTATAAGTATCTACCCCCTGTGTTCCCTTTGCCTCGGAAGGAGCATATACAAAATGGGTCATTCTTTTTTGAGGATCCCAGCTCATTTTATATCCATAATATTCAAGGTCTTCAATGCATATAGCAGTCTTGCCCTGTACTTCATAGGATGGAATAAAGATTCCATTTACTCGTACTATTTTAAAGCTTTTCTTATAGGTATCTACCTTCTGTCCAAATGATGGTATGCGCATTTTTATAATTTGATAATCATTTTTAAACAACATATTATGAGGATCTATATATGCATAACTGCTTTCTTGTGTAAGCATTCCTTCATTGCTTAAATCATATCTTTTATCATTTTCTATTTTAATAACTCCATTAGATAAAATCATGTATAATATATTATTTTTTACAAAGTAAGTTTTTATAGGTTTATCCGTTACATAATCCTTCTTTTGAATATTCCCTTCCTTTGTGATCGTTACAACCCTTATATTATAGACTTGATCTTTTTCTTGGTTTTGATAGATAAATATGCCTGCTCCTGCTAATTCCGTATAATGATGAGGAATTTGTTCATATCCTTTAATATACGACGCCTCTTCTGCAAGGATAGGCTTTTGTTTAAATTCCGCCTGTATAATTTTATCTTGATGAAAATACCATACCTTTTTATTCTGATCTATATAAATTCTTTCTGCTGCTCCTGGAAATATGGCGTGATCTCCCATTGTCAAATATGGATTCATATTTTCTGCTTTTTGGGAACCTGGGTCTAAATAGGATATGCCTGCAGCAGCAATAAACCACTTACCGCCATCTTTATCAACAAAGATATTGTCTACCGCATACATCATCATTTCCAATCCGTTTTTAAATTTTTGCTTTTCTCCATTGAGATTATGTACAATTTCTCCTTCTTTTAAGAACCAAATACTACCATCCTTATCTACTCTCTCAACAGCTTGGCTATTCTCTTTATTCCAATATTGGTTCCATTTCTGTAAGGCACTTTGATATTCTTGAAGCACTCCCTTTGAGATCTTTTTCTGCTGATTGTCTGTAATATTTAGGATACTATCCCCTTGGTCTGTAATACAATAAATTTTTCCTTGTTGGTCTGAATAAAATTTTTTTCCATCTTTCATCTTCTCTAAAGAATAAGCTTCTTCTAATCTGCCCTTCGTATTAATTGTATAAACTCCTTTTTTGTTTTTCTCATATACCCCATAATTTGGAGGCATATAATAGGGGAGGGAGTTTTGGGTTTCTGCAAAAAACATCAATTGATTTTTACCTTTTCCTATTATCTCTATGTAGTTTACTTTTAGTTGTTGATTGATAGATGTCATTTTTCCCTGAAGGTCTATTCGATACAATGTGACTTCTGATGTAGATTTCCAAGGGCTAATATAACCTTGTATCCATAAAGTCCCATCTTGATCTTCTATAATTTTTACAGGCTCAAATCTGTCATTGATTTGAATTTGCTGTACTCCATCCTTACTTACCCGAACCATATCTGCGTGCCATGGCGTATAAGGAGGAGGAACTGCAGCAGAAGTAAAGGTTTTGATAAAAATCAATTTTTCTCCATTACGCAAAGTATAGTACGACCCATAGCATCCGATATCTCCCTTTTGGTCATTGGGACGTTCCTCATAAAATTCATCATTTTCTTTTATATATTCCTCTAATGACAATAATTTAATATCCCCATAGTATAAATGCTGATCCTTTCGAAGCAAATCTTCTTTCTTAATTTCTATCAAATTACTTTCTGAGTTTATTTGTTCTTGAACCTGAACAAACGAGCTTATATAATTTTTTTCTTCTTGGGTCAATGGCATAAAATCTCCTTGAAAACGCTTATGCAGCTTTACAATCTCCCCACTCATTTTTACATATAAATAATCCTCATCATCATAGACAATATTTTCAATAATCTTTTGCTTTATTTGTGTCCAGGTAATGTACTGGCTATCTGTAAAAGAAATGGTCTCTGCAAAAGAGACTCCTGTCACACATAGTATGCACATGCAAGCGAGCGCCGTTAGCCTTTTCCAATTCATGAATCTCCCTCTTTTCCTAAAAGTTAATATCTTCCTATTATTTTATCACCTATTTCACTTCTTAAATATTACTGATTCATTACAAAAAAACACTTCTTTTATTGAATCCACGATCTGATATGCTCCCTTCTAGGTAGACAGTTGAAATAATAAAACTGTTTATCAAGGAGGGAGCATATTTTATGCCTAGAAATGTACCAGCCGAACTAAAACTCCATGCAGTTAAAGAATATCTGGATGGCAAAGGGTGTTCATATTTAATTGCAGAAAAATATGGGGTTAATAGAGCTTCGTTTTGCGCATGGGTCAGGAAATACCAAGCTCTAGGTGATACTGCGTTTATACGCAGCGGTCGTAATAATGCCTATACTATAGAATTTAAGATAAAAGTAGTTAATGAATACCTTTGTGGAAATGACACCCCTCAAAGTATTTGTATAAAATACAAAATTCCATCAGTATCTACTCTCAAAAGATGGATTATAAAGTATAATGGTCATGAGGAGCCTAAAGTTTCTAGAACAGGAGGAAGCACAATCATGACCAAAGGAAGAACAACCTCATTTAATGAACGGGTAGAAATAGTACAGTATTGTATCGCACATAATCACAATTACATTGAAACATCTGAAAAATACCAGATATCATACCAGCAGGCACGTAATTATACCGTTAAATATGAATCAGGTGGAGTTGAAGCTTTAAAAGATAATCGTGGAAAAAGAAAATCTGAAGATCAAATGACAGAATTAGAGCGACTTCGTGCTGAAAACAAGATTTTACGAGCTGAAAAAGAACGAGCTGAAATGGAGGCTTCATTCTTAAAAAAACTCGAGGAGATAGAAATGAGGCGGTATTAAGCCTGGTTCGTCATGAATATATTTATCAGGCAATAAAAGAGGAAAATGAAGAACACAACTATTCAATCAGTGCATTATGCAAACTTGGTGGCATTTCCCGGGCTGCATACTATAAATGGTTAAATAGGGAAATACCTGAGAGCGAAATCGAAAACAAGTGCATAGCAGACATCATTGAAATGATTCATAATGAATCTCCAGACAAAGGATATCGAAGGATCTGAGATGATCTAGAGCGGTATCATGATATAAAAGTAAATGATAAACGTGTATTGCGAATCTGCCGTAATCAAAATATTAAATCAACAATTAAGTACTCTAACAAAGGATGTACAAGACAAGCAGCAAATCCACAATACATAGCAGAAAATTTACTAAATCGCCAATTCAAGGCTGATGCACCAAATAAGAAGTGGCTTACAAATGTAACGGAATTTCACTATTATATTGGTATCAAAAAGCATAAAGTCTATCTTAGTGCCATACTTGATTTATATGACAGACGAATCGTATCTTACATCATTCGCGATAATAACAATAATGCATTGGTTTTTGATACATTCGATCTAGCTTTAGAAGCCAATCCAGATGCTCACCCAATGTTTCATAGTGACAGAGGATTTCAATATACAAACCGAACCTTCCATTCAAAGCTTGAAGCTGCAGGAATGATTCAGAGTATGTCAAGAGTAGCCAAATGCATTGATAACGGACCGATGGAAGGATTCTGGGGGATACTCAAAAGAGAACGTTATTACGATAAAAGATTTACTAGTAGAAAATCTGTTGTTGAAATGATAAAGAAATATATCGAATACTATAATAATAAGAGATTACAGAGAAATTTAGGTGTGTTGACTCCAATGAAGAAACACCAATTATATTTACAAGCAGTATAAAAAACTGCCAATAGGTTACACCCACTGGCAGAAAAGATTTTTATTTTTTAAATTGTCTACTTGACGGGAAGCAGTTCAATCAACTTTAGAAGTGTTTTCTTATATTATTCATGATATTTTTCATAATTTCCAAGAATTTTGAAGTAATGGCTGTCTCTTTTCATAGAATTGATAGCGATTCTAATTGTTTCATCCTCTAAATTCCCCTCAAAGTCTATATAGAAAAAATATTCCCAAGGTATATCTTTTATAGGACGTGATTCTATTTTTAGCATATTAATATTATTTTGGGCAAAATGTCGTAAAACATTATATAAACATCCCGCTTTATGTTCTGTAGAAAGCACAATACTCACTTTATTTAGTGAATCTTTTCTTATTAGTT
The DNA here is from genome assembly GCA_038396625.1 of Clostridiaceae bacterium 35-E11. Lineage (GTDB taxonomy): Bacteria > Bacillota > Clostridia > Peptostreptococcales > Thermotaleaceae. The sequence continues at coordinate 34,365 of CP121688.1, read as the reverse complement.
CTTTGCCAATCACTACAAATCGGGTGGTATTTGTGGTATTAGAATTAATATTGGCTGCTAAAATATCTAGATGATATAACGCTGCCGCCTTCTCGCTTCCGACGGCTGCAATGTTCTTAGATCCTTTATTTTCAACAAATTCAGCACTCTTTGCCGTATTATAATAAGGAATGAGTTTCCAGTGGGGGTATTGATTTAAAAATTCACTACTTTGTTCAAAGGCTTGGGGGTGGGAGTATACCTCTACAATATCCTTTATTTGTGTTCCTTTGATGCCCAATAGATGATGGTTCACCTTTACACAAATTTCCCCTACTATATAACAATCATATTTATTCAACAAATCATATACTTGGGATATGGCCCCTGTTGATGAATTTTCAATAGGCAGTACACCATAATCAATCTGATTTTTTTTCAGTGACGTAAAAACATCTTCAAACATATTAACAGGATAGGGATCTACATTGTGTCCAAAGTATGCCAAAAGAGCCTGTTCACTAAAAGAACCAGACACCCCTTGAAATCCTACACATAATCTATCTCCGCTACTTACTCCTACATTCTCTTGATTTTCCATTTTATCACCAATCCTTCATCTTTCCATTGTGCGCCAGCAATAAATCTAATATCCCTATGGCTGCTGCTGCTTCAACTACTGGCACAGCCCTTAGTACAATACATGGGTCGTGCCTTCCTTGTACTTTGATTTCTCGATTTTCTTTTTTAAAGATATCAATGGTTTTTTGAATTTTACCAATAGAAGGTGTTGGCTTAAATGCTACTCTAAAAATCAATGGCATACCGTTGGTAATTCCTCCTAAAATCCCTCCATTGTGATTGGTAACAGTTTTGATTTCCCCGTCCTTTACATAAAATTCATCGTTTGCTTGAGAACCCTTCATTTGAGAAATATCAAAGCCCGTTCCAAACTCTACGCCTTTAACTGCAGGAATAGAAAATAATAGATGGGATAAGATACTTTCTACTGAATCAAAAAAAGGCTCGCCTATCCCAACAGGTAAATCAAGGATTGCAGCTTCGATCATACCCCCGATAGAATCCTGTTGTGATTTTGTCTGTAGGATTAATTCTTTCATTGCTGCTCCTTTTTCTTCATCGATTACGGGAAAATCTTTGTTTTGTAATTGTTTCATCTCTTCAAAACTTATCGCTACATCATCAAAATATTGATCGTATACATTCCCAATTTGTGCAATATGACTACCAATAATAATGCCTTTTGCCTTTAAAATCTGTTTTGCTACAGCTCCTGCAAAAACCATAGGTGCTGTTAAACGTCCCGAGAAATGTCCTCCTCCTCGATAGTCCTGAAAACCTTTATATTTCATATAACCTGTATAGTCTGCATGTCCTGGACGCATCACTGTTTTTAGTGCATCATAATCCTTCGAGTGTTGATTTGTATTGTAGATGACCGCACACAAGGGCGTACCTGTTGTCCTATCATGAAAATAACCACTTAAGATTTCAAACTGATCCTTTTCCTGCCTTGGGGTTGAAAATGGATTTTGACCAGGCCGTCTTCTAGAAAGTTCTTTTTTTATTGCTTCCATATCCAGTGCTATACCCGATGGTAATCCATCCAGTACTATACCTATACCCTCTCCATGGGATTCACCAAAAATAGAATATCTGATATTTCTACCCCATGTGCCACTCATCAACTTTGCCTCCTAGCTTTTTAAAATCTTCAAAGAAATTGGGATAGGATTTTTTTACTGCATCACTATTGGTAATGATCACAGGTTCTGTACATTTGATAGAAGCAACCGCTAGCGCCATAGCAATACGATGGTCATTCCAACTATCCACGATGCCCCCTTTTAGCATTTTTTTCCCATGGATTACCAATCCATCTTTTTCTTCTAACACGTCTGCCCCTAATTTATTTAGCTCTGTGCTGATTGCTTTTAATCGATCGGATTCTTTAATTCTTAACCTACTGGCATTAATAATTTCTGTCTTGCCTTCACTACATGCCGCTAACACCGTTAGGATCGGTACAATATCAGGACATTGGGAGGCATCAATGGTAATTCCCCTTGTCTTAGATGTTGTAATTTTAATTTTGTCAGCACCCTTTATTACTTTTCCTTGCATTTTTTCTACCAAAGATACGATCACTTTATCTCCTTGGAAAGAGTCTATGTTTAAATCAGTACATTCAATTTCACCACCCAGTATCCCTGCTACAATCCAAAATGCAGCTTGAGAAAAATCTCCTTCCACCCGATAATTAGCAGGTATATAGGTTTGCTTTCCCTTTATGATAAATTCTTTGTACTCTCTGTTTTCTACTTGAACTGAAAACTTATTTAAAATATCTAGAGTCAGATCCACATATCCCTTTGACTCTAGGTCTGTTGTGATGGTAATTTTGGAATCTCCATCAAGTAGTGGCAGTGTAAAAAGCAATCCTGTTATAAATTGTGAACTGATATCTCCTTTTAATTGAAAATGATCTGGTTTTAAGCTTCCTTTTACGGTTAGTGGAAGTTTTTGATCATACGCATACGCAATTTCTTGTTTCTCAAATATCTCAAAATAAGGATCAAGAGGTCGCTCTTTTAATCTTCCCTTTCCTTGAAAGCTCACTGTTTCTTTCGTTAGAAGACTCATTGGAATCAAAAACCTTAAGGTAGATCCTGATTCATTACAATGAATTTCTTTATTTACTACATTTATCGATCCTTGCCCCTTGATTGTGAGGGTATTTCCTTCTGTTTCAACCTCTACTCCAAAACTTTTCATCCCCTCAATTGTAGCTATCATATCATCGGAAAAAATGATGTTTTCAATTTTGCTAACGCCTTTAGATAGCCCTGCTGCTATGATTGCTCTGTGACTAAGACTTTTTGATGGGGGTATATCAATATTTCCATGTAGTTGAGATGGTGTAATCTTTACATGTTTCAAATAAAACTGCCTCCTCTTCTTTGTATACTTACAGCTTGTTTTTATTTCAGATAACCTGCGCTTTTTAACACATGTAATGCCTTGCCTTCTTCTTTTTCCGTTGCAAAACCCAACCGTATTGCACCCTGCTCTCCTTCTCTAGAATGCATGATTTCTATTTCTTTAATATTGATTTTATTTTTCCCCATTAACTGGGTTAACTCTCCTAAAATACCTGGACGATCTTCTACATTAATCATAATTTCATAAATAGGAGGCATCGCATCTTTTAAGCGACGAGGAATCTCATCTCTTATGGATTTTGCTTTTTTTAGAGTTTCTAATATTTCTTGTTCATTTTCTGTACACAGCATATGTTTAAATTCCTTCAAAATATCTTCAAGGGTTTGAATGCCTTCCAAAATTCCTTTTTTATTAAAAATGAAAATATCCTTCCACATAGCAGGATTTCCAGAAGCAATACGTGTTGTATCCCGAAAACCACCCCCAACAAAAGATAGGTAGGAAGTGTCTTGATTTTTGTCCAGCATATTTACCAACATTGTAGCAGTGAGATGTGGAATATGACTGATTTGTGCTACCACGCGATCATGTTCATAGGGATCAATAAGAATGGGATAAGCTCCCAATGCTTTAATAAAACTTCGAAGCTTTACAATTGTTTCAGGCAAAGTATTCTCTGTGGGTGTTAAAAAATAGTAAGCATTTTCATAAAGATAGGGAGAAGCCGCTTGAATGCCATCCTTTTCCGACCCTGCCATAGGATGTCCACCAATAAATTGAATGTCCTTGGATAGATGTTGCTCTGCTGCTTTCACAACATATCCCTTTACACTTCCTACATCAGTAACCACTGTCTCCTTCTTAATAAAAGGTGTTATTCTATGAAGAATTTTAGGATAGTGTCCTACAGGAACAGCGAGTACTACTAAATCAGCTTTGGCAACGACTTCTTCTATATCTGTGGCAGCTCCATCTATAGCTCCCATGGATTGGGCTTTTTCTAGGGAAACATTGCATAAATCATACCCTATGATTTTTCCTGTATAACCTGATTTTTTTAAGGCAAGGGCTATAGAACCCCCGATTAGTCCCATGCCTATTATTGCTATCTCATGAAAATGATCCATTTCTGATCGCCCCTTATATTGTCCTTTATTCACACACTGCTTCTATGATTAATTTTCCCATTTCTTTTGTTCCTACTAACTGCATACCCTCACTCATAATATCCATGGTACGGTATTTTTTATGAAGTACCTTTCGAACAGCATTTTCGATGGTATCAGCTTCCTCTTGCAAATTAAAGGAATATCTTAACATCATAGCACCAGAAAGAATAGTTGCCATAGGATTTGCACTATTCTGTCCTGCAATATCTGGAGCCGAACCATGTACTGGTTCATACATTCCTATATTACCTTCTCCTAAGCTAGCAGAAGGTAACATCCCAATAGATCCTGTGATCATACTGGCTTCATCAGATAAAATATCACCGAACATGTTTCCCGTCACAATAACATCAAACTGTTTTGGATTGTGTACTAACTGCATCGAGGCATTATCTACATACATATGGTTTAAGGTAATATCAGGATAGTCCTTTGCTACCCTTTCAACAACAGATCGCCATAGACGGGAACTTTCTAATACATTTGCTTTATCTACACTGGTTACTTTTTTATTGCGCTTTGCTGCAACTTCAAAGGCTCTTCGAGCAATTCTTTCTACTTCTCCTTCACTATAGATCATCACATCGTAGGCACCTTTTCCTAAATTTCCTTCCTTAAACCCTTTCTCACCAAAATAGATGCCCCCTGTTAGTTCTCGAACCACACAAATATCCAGTTCGTCTCCTATGGTTTCTTGTTTTAGTGGACAAGCATCCTTTAATGCATCGAATAAAATTGCCGGACGAATATTGGCATATAGACCTAATGCCTTTCTTAATCCTAACAAAGCTTTCTCCGGTCTTTTATTTCCCGGTAAATGATCCCATTGGTACCCCCCTACAGCACCTAGAAGTATTGCATCACTTTTTTTACAAATCTCTAGAGTTTTTTGGGGCAATGCTTCTCCCTCTTTGTCAATGGCACATCCACCTGCTAACACTTCTGTAAAATGAAAAGTATGACCATACTTTTCTCCAATTTGCTCTAACACCAATCGTGTTTGTTCCATTACTTCTGGACCGATGCCATCTCCTGGAATAACAGCTATGTTTAAATTCATCTTTATCCCCTCCAATTCCTTTAAATTATTTTAATTTTTGCTGTACATAATTGACAAGTCCATCATTGGCAATAATTTGTTGTATAAACGTAGGAAAGGGTGTTGCTTGATAGTTTTTGTTTTTTGTCACATTGGTAATCATTCCCGTAGCAAAATTCACTTCCACCGTATCACCTGCATCAATGTCTTTAGCAGCCTCCTCACACTCTAGGATAGGCAAACCAATATTAAATGCATTTCTGTAAAAGATTCTTGCAAAGGTACTAGCAATCACACAAGACACACCAGAAGCCTTAATGGCAATCGGTGCATGCTCCCTAGAAGAACCACAGCCAAAGTTTTTATCTGCTACAATAATGTCGTCTTTTTGTACCTTTTCTGCAAAGCTTGAATCGATATCCTCCATACAATGCTTTGCCAATTCCTGCGGATTCGATGTATTTAAGTATCTTGCCGGTATAATAACATCTGTATCTACGTTATTACCATATTTAAAAACCATTCCTCTTTTTTTCATCTTCTTCCTCCTTTTCTTGACATATTACCAGATTGCTATTCTATATCTTCTGGATTGGTAATTTTCCCTGTTAATGCAGAAGCTGCTGCTACCGCCGGGCTAGATAGATATACTTCTGATTCTGGGTGTCCCATTCTTCCAACAAAGTTGCGATTGGTTGTAGCAATCACGCGCTCACCCTTTCCAAGAATCCCCATATGTCCACCTAAACAAGGACCACAGGTAGGTGTACTAACAGCTGCACCTGCTTTCACGAATATCTCCATCAAACCTTCTTCTAAAGCTTGTAAGTATATTTTTTGTGTTGCGGGAAATATAATCGTTCGTACACCCTTAGCAATTTTTTTCCCTTTCAATACCTTGGCAGCCGCTCTAAGATCCTCAATACGTCCATTGGTACAAGAACCAATCACTACTTGATCAATTTTTACCTCTCCCACTTCATCAATTGTTCGAGTATTATCAGGCAAATGTGGAAATGCAACTGTTGGGCGAATCTTGCTTAAGTCAATCTCATATACTGCCTCATAATCTGCATCCTCATCAGGCTCATAAATATGATATTCCTTTGTACTATGCTCTTTCATATAATCAATGGTTTTCTCATCTACTATGAAAATGCCATTTTTTCCTCCAGCTTCAATCGCCATATTTGCCATCGCAAAGCGATCATCCATGGATAAATGTTGTACGCCCTCTCCTACAAATTCCATGGACTTGTATAACGCACCATCTACCCCAATCATACCTATTATATGAAGAATGATGTCCTTTCCAGTCACCCATTGTTGTGGCTTGCCATTTAAAATAAATTTGATGGCACTAGGTACCTTAAACCAGGATTTTCCAATTGCCATGCCAGCAGCCATATCTGTACTGCCAATCCCTGTAGAAAAAGCGCCTAGAGCTCCATAGGTACAGGTATGAGAATCCGCTCCAATCACTACATCTCCTGCGACCACCAATCCCTTTTCTGGCAACAGTGCATGTTCGATACCCATTTCTCCCACGTCAAAGTAATTTTCTATTTGTTTTTCATAGGCAAATTCTCGAACAAACCTACACTGTTCTGCAGCTTTTATATCCTTATTGGGAGTAAAATGATCAAGTACAATGGCAATTTTGTTTTTATCAAATACATGATCAACCCCCATTTTTTCAAATTCCTTTATTGCTACAGGCGTTGTAATATCATTGCCCAACACCATATCTAATTTTGCTTCAATAAACTCACCTGGTTTTACTTTTTCTACACCAGCATGTGCTGCCAATATTTTTTGTGTCATTGTCATACCCATGATTTTGTCTCCCCGCTTTCTATTTTATTAAGTTATTACACTTTTCTATCTGCCTCCCATGACAGCAGAGGCTTTATCCCGGTTGGATAAAGATACTTCATAAAGCATTCTATTCACTGCATTGATATAAGCCCGAATACTCGCCTCCACAATATCTGTACTAAGACCTTTACCAACATAAGATTTTCCTTCCCTGCTAATCTTAACAACGACATTCCCTTGAGCATCTTTTCCTTCTGTTAGTGCATGCAATGCATAATCTTCTAAGGTTAATTCTATTCCTAAGATTTTTTCAATCGCTTTAAAGGCTGCATCTACAGGACCATCACCCGTGGATGCTTCTTCAATTTCTTTCTCATGATTTTTTAGAACAATCGAAGCTGTTGCAGTAATCGTATTTCCACTGTTTATGACAAACCTTTGTAGCTCATAAGCCTTTGGTATTTCATTAAAGTCCTTTGTGATCAAAGCTTCAAGATCGCTGTCATAGACGTCCTTTTTCTTATCCGCTAAAGCTTTAAATTGTATAAAAGCTTTATCCAACTCCTCCTTGTTCAATGTATATCCTAAAGTTTTTAATCTCTCTTCAAAGGCGTGGCGACCAGAATGTTTTCCAAGTACCATTTTGTTTTTGGAAAGACCTATGGATTCTGGTGTCATGATTTCATAGGTGCTTCTTTCATTTAGGACACCATGTTGATGGATCCCTGATTCATGGGCAAAAGCATTGTCTCCTACAATGGCTTTATTTGGTTGTACATGAACACCAGTAATTCTGCTTAAAAGCTTACTCGTACGCATAATTTGCTGTGTTTGAACATTACAATAGTAATCTAAAACATCCTTTCTTGTATGCAGCGCCATGACAATTTCTTCTAAGGCAGCATTTCCAGCTCTTTCACCAATTCCATTGACCGTACACTCAAGTTGAGTTGCACCTGCTCTTGCTGCAGCTAAGGTATTTGCCACTGCCATTCCCAAATCGTTGTGACAATGTACAGATATCTCTGCCTTATGGATGTTTGATACCTTTTCCCTTATGGTAGTAATAAGCTTATAATATTCATCAGGTGTGGTATATCCCACTGTATCAGGAATATTGATGACCGTAGCCCCTGCTTCAATTACCTTTTCAAATATTTGTGCCAAAAATGTTGGATTGCTTCTTGTGGCATCCTCTGCAGAAAACTCCACATCTTCACAATATTGTTTTGCGTATTTTACCATATTGACTGCTCTTTCAAGGACTTGTTCTGGTGTTGCCTTAAGCTTGTGCTTCATATGGATATCTGATGTGGCAATAAATGTGTGTATTCTTGGTTTTGCTGCATGTTTTACTGCTTCCCATGCACAATCGATATCCTTTGGCAATGCTCTCGCCAAACTGGCTACAGTGCAGTCCTTCACATTTTTTGCAACTTCCCTTACTGCAACGAAATCGCCTTCTGAAGCAATGGCAAATCCAGCTTCAATAATGTCTACCTTCAAAAGCTCTAGCTGCTTTGCCATATGAATTTTTTCCTGAAGATTCATGCTGCATCCTGGAGATTGTTCTCCATCTCTTAATGTTGTATCAAATATTTTAATCTGCGTTCCCATGTTATATCCTCCTTGTTTTTTAAGTTCATAGAATACAAAAATCCCGCCCTTAAACATATGTTTAAGGACGGGATATTACGCTCCGCGGTACCACCTTAATTGCTTCAAAAAATATTGAGGCCTCTTTTTTCCAGGTTCTATCAAACCCTAGCCTATAACGGGGCTTACCGTTGATCTCCTACTACAACTTCTTCAGAGATACAGCTTAGGAGTGAGTAATATTTTATCACAGTATCGGTTCACAGCCACCACCGACTCTCTGAAACTGCTTCTATAAAATATGATCTCCTTCATCGCCTTTTTTTGATTTATTTTTGATATATTGTTTTGTATTTTAACAAGGTTTTTGAATAATGTCAATACTATTTTAAAAATTTAAAAAATTTTATTTTTGATAAAATTTTTTAGGCATGCTTTAAAACTTTATTTTTTAAAAAGCTTTTTTCCTCATTTTTATATTTCTTGTTGACAATCTATACCGTATATTTACAATCACTTTGAAAATACTAATAACAGGGAGGGATGAATCGTATGGCAAAAAATAAAATAAAACAAAAAAACATGTCTAAGCCCGTGGAAAATCATCAAACTGCTGCCTGGTCAAATATCGAGGAGCTTAAACCTGAATCTAGGGTTTTCATCCCAAATGAAACTGAAGTGATCAATGCAAAGGAATGGGTAGATAAAAATCAAAAATAATTGGGAAATCGTAAAGATTTCCCAATTATTTTTTAATCATATTTCATTTCAGCCAGGCGTCTATAGGTATTATATCGATCCTTTGCATGCTTTTCTGCCTCATCAAATAAAATTTCTGCTGTCTCTGGGAAGGTATTCTTAATTTGCGAATATCGAATTTCTCCCTCGATAAATTCTCTAAAGGATGCTGTTGGTGCTTTGGAATCCAGCATAAATGGGTTTTTTCCCGCTTCCTTTAAATCAGGATGATATCTATAAAGATGCCAATATCCAGCATCTACTGCTTTCTTTTCCTGCGCTACGGAAGTACCCATCCCTGATTTAATTCCATGATTAACACATGGTGCATAACAAATAATGAGTGATGGTCCTTTATAAGCTTCTGCTTCTGTAATTGCTTTGACTACATGATTCATGTTAGCCCCCATCGATACTTGAGCTACATAAACATATCCATAACTCATAGCCATCATACCCAAATCCTTTTTGCGTATTTTTTTCCCTGATGCTGCAAATTTTGCAACAGCTGCAGTAGGCGTGGCCTTTGAGGATTGTCCTCCTGTATTAGAATATACCTCAGTATCCATCACCAGTACATTGACATCCTCTCCCGATGCCAATACATGATCTAATCCACCGTATCCTATATCATAGGCCCATCCATCTCCTCCAATAATCCAAACGGATTTTTTGATCAGATAATCCTTTTTATCCATGATTTCTTTCAGTATTGGATGATCTTGATGTTGATGTTTTTGTATAAGGGATAGGATTTTTTTGCTTGCTTTTATGGATGCCTCTCCATCTTCCATCACCCCAAGCCACTGTTTCAATGCCTCTTTACACGCATCATCTATATCTGTATACTGTGCTTCTCTCATGAGATCTGCCAATCTCTGTCTTATTTGATGAACACCTAAATACATACCAAAACCATATTCCGCATTATCCTCAAATAATGAATTTGCCCAAGACGGCCCTTTTCCCTCATGATTGGTAGTATATGCAATAGAAGGCGCACTGGCTCCCCAAATAGATGAACATCCTGTTGCATTGGCAATCATCATACGCTCTCCATATAACTGAGTAACTAATTTTACATAAGCAGTTTCCCCACACCCTGCACAAGCTCCAGAAAACTCCAATAACGGCTGTGCAAATTGACTTCCTTTGACTGTTTTTTTATCCATTAGCTCATCTTTAATGCTCACATGATTGATGACATACTCCCAATTTTCTTCTTGCCTTAAAATCTCTTTCTCTGCATCTACCATTACCAGTGCCTTTTTAGGAGCTGGGCAAATATCTGCACAATTTGCACATCCAGTACAATCCATAGGCGTGATTTGAATGCGATATGCTAATCCTTCTAATCCCTTCCCAATAGCTTTTTTCGTTTCAAAGGTTTCAGGCTTATTCTTCATTTCTTCTTCATTCAAGATGAATGGTCTTATAACTGAATGGGGGCAAATATAAGCGCATTGATTACATTGAATACAATTATCCGTTTGCCACTGCGGTATCATAACGGCAATACCCCTTTTTTCATAGGCAGTAGTACCTAGTGGGAAGGTGCCATCCTCAATGCCATTAAAAGCACTTACAGGTAATTCATCTCCCTCATGCCTTGCCATGGGCCTTTGAATATTTTGAACAAAATCTGGCTCTTCTTTTATAGGCAATTCCTCATCTTCTGCATTGGCCCAGTATGCAGGTACTGCTACTTGAGTGAGTTCAGATACCCCTCGATCTACAGCCTGTTGGTTCATTTGCACAATCTTTTCACCTTTTTTACCATATACATTCTGGATAGATTCTTTTAAATATTTTACAGCTTCCTCTATTGGAATAACATTGGCTAATTTAAAAAAGGCTGCCTGCATAATCATATTGATCCGTCCACCTAATCCGATTTCCTTTGCAATTTTCACAGCATCTATGATATAAAACGCTGCTTGTTTCTCAGCAATAGTTCTACGAATCGAAGCAGGTATTTTTTCTTCTAACTCATCCTCTGACCATGGACAATTCAATACAAAAGTACCTTTCTTTTTTAATCCTTTTAAAAGATCATAGTGGTTCACATAGGATTTATTATGGCATGCAATATAATCAGCATGATAAATCAAATAAGGAGATTTAATCGGTTTTTTTCCAAATCTTAAATGAGAAATTGTTGTTCCTCCTGATTTTTTACTATCATAGGAAAAGTATCCTTGTGCATATAAATCTGTATAATCTCCAATAATTTTAATGGCTGATTTATTTGCCCCTACTGTTCCATCAGATCCTAATCCCCAAAACTTGCATTGAATAGTACCCTCTGGTGAGACTTCTATAATCTCTTCTTCTGGTAGAGAGGTATGGGTGATATCATCAACAATTCCGATTGTAAAATGATCTTTTGGGTCTGCTTTTTTTAAATTATTATAGACAGCAAGGATTTGGGAAGGCGTGGTATCCTTAGAACCTAGTCCATATCTTCCTCCTACAATAACAGGTTGATGTGATTGATCATAAAATAGACTTCTAACATCCTCATACAATGGTTCTCCAAGAGCTCCTGGCTCCTTTGTCCTATCTAGTACTGCTATTTTCTTTACTGATTGAGGTAATATATTGAAAAAGTATTTAGTAGAAAAAGGACGATATAAACGAACCTTTATCAATCCTACTTTTTCTCCTTTTTCCATGAGATAATCCACAGTTTCTTCTATGGTGTCACAAACAGATCCCATTGCAACAATGATATTTTCAGCATTCTCATCACCATAATAATCAAAGGGATGATAAGTCCTTCCTGTAATCTTACCAATCTCTTTCATATAATTCTCCACTATATCCGGTACTCTTTCATAAAATGGATTGGAAGCCTCTCTTCCTTGGAAATAAATATCAGGATTTTGAGCTGTACCTCGAAGTACTGGCCGTTCAGGATTTAAAGAACGGTTACGAAATGCTTTCACCTCATCATGATCCAATAATTGTTCAAAATCTCTATAATTAATCACTTCTATCTTTTGCACTTCATGAGAAGTTCGAAATCCATCAAAAAAATGCAAAAAAGGGATCCTTGATCGAACCGCCGCCAAATGTGCAATGCCACCTAAATCCATTACTTCCTGTACACTACTAGAAGCTAAAAGGGCGAATCCTGTTTGGCGTGTAGCCATAACATCCTGATGATCTCCAAAAATAGATAAAGCATGGGTTGCCAATGCCCGAGCACTTACATGAAATACTCCTGGTAATAGTTCTCCTGCCATTTTGTACATATTGGGTACCATCAGTAATAACCCTTGTGATGCTGTATAAGTTGTAGTTAATGCTCCTCCTTGTAGTGAGCCATGCATTGCTCCTGCTGCCCCTGCCTCAGATTGCAATTCAGAAACCCTTACAGGTTGTCCAAACAAATTCTTCTTTCCGTGGGCAGCCCATTCATCTACCTTTTCCGCCATAGGAGATGAAGGGGTAATGGGATAAATTGCAGCCACATCTGTAAAAGCATAAGACACATAGGCTGCAGCTTCATTACCATCCATGGTTTTCATTTTTCTTGCCATATAAGAAATCCTCCTTCATTCTTTTATCTTCTCTATTTTTTTCATAATCTTCTATGATTATTTTATGATCCCATTTTTATTATTTGATTTTTTTGGAATATCATACATAAAATCCTATTTTATGCTCACATCTGCAAACATAAAATAGGATTCACTAAAACATGCTTATGCTTTTTTATATTCCTTCTTCCTCCATAAATACTTTAAGTTTGAGTAAATCTTCTTGATATGTCTCCTTTAATTCTCTTCGATAGATGATGGAAGCTGGATGGTAAAGGGGAAAAACAATATAACCTTCTTGCATAATAGGAACACCATGCTTTTCTCCTATAGTAGCTTTATCATCCTTGAGTATTGTTTTTAAAGGTACATTTCCTAAGGTTACAATGATCTTCGGTTGAATAATTTGGATTTCTTTATATAAGTATTTTGCATATTGTTCTATCTCTGCCTTATTCGGAGGTCGATTGGATTTTCTTCCTGTTTTTTCATTCACTTTATAGGGTCTTATTTTTACTACATTGGTAATATAAATATCTTCCCTTTCAAGCTTTAATGCTGCTAAAAATTCATCTAAGTTTTTTCCTGCTTGTCCTACAAAGGGTTTTTCTAATTCTACTTCCTTTGCTCCTGGAGCTTCACCAATCAGTAAAATCTGGGCATCTGGATTTCCTTCTCCAAATACCATCGGTTCTTCAGTCTCTCTCTCACATTGTGTTTTTAAGATTGTCAATTTATCTATTTTCATCTACATCATCCCTTATTTCTTCATACTTTCTTTTTATTTCTTTAAAGTCTTCCCAAAAAGGTCTCTTTTTACCCTCATCTCTTAATACCGCAGAAGGATGATACGTAGGCATAATCCATATTTCTTTTTTAAAAGACCACTTTCCTCGCTGCTGTGTAATTTTTAGATTGCTATCAATAATATTCGTAGCTGCAATCGATCCTAAACATACGATAATCTTCGGTCGAATAAGTTTTACTTGCCATCTTAAATAGGGAATACACGCTTTTATTTCTTCTTTTAAAGGATTACGATTATTAGGAGGCCTGCATTTTACAACATTTCCAATATATACCTCTTCTCTCTTCCAGCCTACCCCTTCAATTGCTTTTGTTAATAATTGTCCTGCTGGTCCCACAAAAGCAAAACCCTGTTGGTCCTCGTGATATCCTGGTGCTTCTCCGATAAACATCAAGTCTCCACACACATTTCCTTGACCAAAAACTACATTCGTCCGTCCTTGATGTAATGGACATTTTCTGCAATGGTCTACAATATCTTTTAATTCCTTTAGCGTATACATAAAAAAACCCCTCTTGATTGAATATTTTTTTATATATGCTACTTATCTTTTCTCCTAAAAACATATAAAAAATCTTTCTCTATAACACAAAACCACTTGTCACTGTTTATTAAAAATGTATTTTGAAGGCATGAATCCTCCGGGATTTGTCTAAAATATCAAATAAACAAGATTGGAGTGATTTCTATGTACTATCCATTCATCCCAAAATCCATCAAACAATCCACCATCATTTATCAGTTTGTGAAAAATGTATTTCCTCAAGTAAAAAAAGAATTGTCCTATTGGCAGGACTATGCTCATGATATTCCCGATCCGATCTTATCCCAGCAAGCTCTTGCCAGTATACAAAAAAAATCCTTTCATGCACAGGGAGGATCTATCTATAGTTTATATTATCATAAAATTCAACCGGAATGTATCAAATTTATTGTAGCGCTACAAACCATTAGTGATTATCTTGATAATTTATGTGATCGAGTAGGCGTTGAAGATGAAAAAGCTTTTTTGCAATTACATCTTGCCATTACTGATGCCCTTCACCCATCCAATGATTTTGCAGATTACTACCAATATTATCCTCACAAAGAGGATGGTCAATATTTATATACGCTGGTAAGTACCTGTAAAGGCTATATTCGTACCCTTTCAAGTTTCCATTTGGTACAAAAAGAAATATTTTCTTTGGGAAAGTTATATGGGGAAATGCAAAGCTTAAAGCACATTACGCTCTCTAAAAGAGAGACAGCAATGCATACATGGGCAAAACAACATTTGTATCAATACCATAATCTATCAACTTGGGAGTTTGCAGCCGCTGCAGGTTCTACCCTAGGAATATTTTTATTGTGTACAATAGCTCATAGGAAAGATTTAACGAAAAAAGAAGTACAAAAGCTTACAACTGCATATTTTCCTTGGATCTGTGGACTTCATATTTTATTGGATTATTTTATTGATGAGCAAGAAGATTTGCATACAGGAGATTTAAACTTTGTTTCTTACTATGCAAATCATGAAGAGAAGGAAAAAAGATTAATGTGGTTTTTAGAACAATCTATAAATCAAGCAATATCTTTAGATAATAAATTATTCCATATAACTATCATTGAGGGACTATTAGCTATGTATCTTTCAGATCCTAAAACAGCCCTAGGTTCCGAAAAAAAAATCCGCCAACAAATATTAAAAAAATCTTCTTATACCACCAATACCTTATATCTTATTTGCAGACTTTTGAGACAGAAGAGCATTATTCATTAAACATTATTTGTAAAATGAAATTTATTTAAAATAGCGTTTTAACTTTACTTGATGTCTAGGTAACTATACACCCTATTCAAAGTCTAAGTATATTTATAGCAGAATGAAAAGCATTTTTATTTTAAATATTATAACTTCTAAAACTATCTATAACCAAAGCAAAAGAAAATGGTCTCAGTGATAAGGTCTACACAAATATCAAAAATACTTTATAAAGATCCATTTCATACTAGGCACTCCACGAAAATTAATAGCTATCACTTAGGCTCCTATGTCTTCAATTATTCTAAATTAATCCCTATAGACCATTTTCACACAATTATAATTTTAAATATTTTACTTTAAAGTATTTATACTTTTTTATTTGTTTACTCCTCTAATTTCTTATTAGTTCTTTCTCTTTAACACCTTATCAGCAATCTCTTGTAGTATTCTTTTAGAATCAGAATCTTTAATAGGTCTTAATGCCTCCTTTGCAGTTTTTACACATAGTACAGCTTCCTGATAAGCATCTTCTAGGGCATAACTATCTTTTAAAAGTCTTAAAATCTGATGATGTTTATCCAATGTAATGCCCCCTTCATTAAAAACTTTCTGTAACCACAATCGATATTCTTTTTGTTGGATCAGTTTTAAAATGGGTAATGTAATATTTCCGTCTTTTAAATCATTGCCCACAGGCTTTCCTAATATCTCTTCTGTACCTGTGAAATCTAAGATATCATCAATAATTTGAAAAGCATAACCTAAGTTTTTTCCGTACATTTTTAAGCATTCAACTTCTTTTTCATCTGCTCCTCCAATAATAGCACCAGCCTGACAACATGCTGCAATTAATATACCTGTTTTTTTATAAATGCGTTGATAATAGTCATCTATCCCTTGATATAAATTAAATTTATTTGCCGCTTGAACTACCTCTCCATCGCACATTTGTGCAATAGCTTCAACAACTAAATTCATACTTTCGATTAATGTATTAGACGAAAGAATCTCAAAGGCTTTTGCAAACAAATAATCTCCCACCAATACAGAAACTTGATTGCCCATTTGGGCATTTACAGTAGGTCTGTTTCTTCTTGTAGTAGATGCGTCAATAATATCATCATGTACAAGAGATGCCATATGAATCAATTCATAAGCTACAGCGGTTTGAATGGCTTTTTCCTTTAATTCACTAAAACATTGAGAAGTACACAAGACCAACGCCGGTCTTATCCTTTTTCCTCCAGAGCTAATGAGATTTGTACATATTTTACGTGTATTCCCATGGCTATCTGAAATTGCTTTATATAATACTTCCTCCACCTTATCCAATCCGTTTATTAGAGGCGTATGAAATACTTTCTCTTCATTTCTTATAATTTTTTCATTGATCATTGTACTCACATTCATGACCTGCTTTCTTCTTAGTATATCTATAGATTATTTGCAATTTCAGTTTTATTTAAACAGTATCTCTATAAAATAAAATTCGCATGCTTTGATTTTAGCATGCGAATTTTATTATTTAGCTTCTCCTAAATAAGCCCTTTTCACTTCATCGTTGATCAACAAGTCCTTGCCCTTTCCTTCAAGAACAATAGCACCTGTCTCTAAAACATACCCATAATCTGCAATTTCTAAGGCCGCCTTAGCATTCTGTTCAATTAAAAGGATCGTCATTCCTTCCTTATGTATTTCTTTAATAATATTAAAAATTTCTTTTACCAATAATGGTGCCAAACCTAATGAGGGCTCATCCATCATTAACAGTTTTGGCTGAGACATTAACCCTCTACCTACTGCCAACATCTGCTGTTCTCCACCAGATAAAGTCCCTGCTTTTTGCCATAGTCTTTCTTTAAGTCTAGGAAATAAGGTGTAAATCCATTCCATATCCTTTTTAACCTTCTCTTTATCCGTTCTACTATAGGCACCCAAAATAAGGTTTTCTTCTACAGTTAAATTTGGAAAAACTCTTCTTCCTTCTGGTACTAAAACAATGCCTTTTTCCACAATATTTTTTGTTTTATATTTGGATAAATCTTCTCCCTTATATTCAATTAACCCATCTGTTTTTTTTACAATGTTCATAATGCTTCTAAGGGTTGAACTTTTTCCTGCTCCATTGGCGCCAATTAATGTAACAATCTTGTTTTCTGGAATATCTATACTAATCCCTCTTAATGCATGAATACCGCCATAATGTACATTTAAATTTTGAATTGTCAACATTTAATCCACCCCCAAATATGCTTCGATTACACTTTCATTATTTTGTATTTCATTGGGGGTTCCCTGTGCAATTGTTACCCCATGGTCTAGCACAAAAATTCTTTCACATACGCCCATGACCACCTGCATATGGTGTTCTATCATAAAAATTGTCAGCTTAAATTTATCTCTTATATCTCCGACAAATTCCATCAGTTCTAAAGATTCGTTAGGGTTCATTCCTGCTGCTGGTTCATCTAACAATAAAACCTTTGGATCTGTAGCCAATGCTCTTGCAATCTCTAATCTTCTTTGTTTTCCATAGGGTAAAGAGTATGACTTTTCATGCATCATATCTTCTAAACCTACAGTTTCTAATAAATGAATAGATTTCTCCAGCATTTCTTTTTCTTCTTTCATATAGCGGGAATTAGGAAGTCTCAATATAGTTGAAATAACATTGGATTTCAACCTTAAATGATTGGCAATCAGTACATTCTCTAAAACGGATAATTCTTTAAATAACCGGATATTTTGAAAGGTTCTAGCAACACCTATTTTCGTAATCTGGTCAGGTCTAAATTGTGTCAGATTTGTTTCATGAGAAACATCATTACCACTTTGATCTACTTTTTTTTCTATGAAATAAATATTTCCTTCTGTGGGTTTATACACTCCTGTAATCATATTAAATGCTGTAGTTTTTCCAGCACCATTGGGTCCAATAAGACCTACGATTTCTCCTTCGTTTAAATCCATATTAAACGCTGAGACAGCTACTAATCCGCCAAATTTCATCGTTATATTTTCTGCTCTTAATATCCCCATTATTCCACTTCCTTTTTCAACGTCTTTTTGAAGCTTTTTTTGTTCAAAAACCAATCCCAACTAAATTCATTGGTACCCATTAAACCCTGCTGATAAAATAGGATCACCATCATCAAAAGAGCGGAAAAAACCACCATACGCATACCAGGTATCCCCTGTATGGTCATAAAACCTAAATGGATATCTCCATCTAAAACTCTTAAAGCTTCCATAGCCACAGTTACCACCACCGCTGATATGACTGTACCTGTAATACTTCCGATTCCTCCAAGAACAACAATGAGCAGGATATTAAAAGTTAATATAAACCGAAACATCATAGGATCAATGGTTCCTAAAAGATTTCCAAGTAATGCACCTCCAACTCCTGCAAAAAATGCCCCAATCACAAAAGACAGAACTTTATGCTTAAACAAATTAATTCCCATTGCTTCTGCTGCAATTTCATCTTCTCGAATAGCTTTTAAAGCTCTACCATAACTCCCCTTAATCAAAGCCAAAATAATCATAATGGTGAAAATAGCTGTTCCCCAACTCCACCATATATTCGTATGATTCGGTACTCCCTTGAGCCCTAATGCACCATTTGTTAAGCTTTGGGTATTGGTAAATATAACCCTGATGATCTCACTAAATCCTAATGTAGCAATCGCCAAATAATCATCTCTTAATTTTAGTACAGGTGCTCCAATCAACAAACCTACTATGGCAGCCATCACCCCTGCCATAATCATAGCTGGAAAAAAAGGCCATTCTACGTTGGCTAGGAAAGGAACGATAGGTTTCATAAAATAATTCATTTGTTTCATGGTAGGAGACATTGTCAGCAATGCTGCAGTATAAGCACCTACTGCCATAAAACCTGCATGTCCTAATGTAAACAGCCCCGTAAAACCATTAATCAAATTCATACTTAACCCCAAAACTACATAAATGGCACATAAGTTCCAGATTCTCATCTCATAAGAATCAAAAACTTGATTAAAAATAAAGAGTAATCCTATAAAAGCAATCATTCCAATGATATTTAACTTTGTCTTTGTATTCATCATATAGACACCTACACCTTCTCTGTTAATTTTTCACCCATCAAACCTGTAGGTTTTATTAAGAGGATGACAATCAAAAGTACAAACGCAAAAGCGTCTCTATATCCCGTCAAAGCAGGTAATAGGGCAACGATCATAATCTCTCCAAGACCCAATATAAATCCACCTAATACAGCTCCTCTGATATTACCAATACCACCTACAACTGCGGCAATAAAACATTTTAGTCCCGGCATAAGTCCCATTACAGGAATAAGAGAGGGAAATTTTAATCCCCACATAATCCCACCTACTGCTGCCAAAAAAGATCCCATACCAAAGGTTAAAGAAATAATTTTATCTACATCAATTGCCATTAATCTTGCCGCCTCATAATCTTTTGAAACCGCTCGCATTGCCATGCCTGTTTTGGTGTGATTGATCACATAGACCAACGCTATTAATAAAATAACTGTAATAGTAGGTATGTAGAAGGTAAGACTTACAATGGAAATACCACCAATATTAATAATATTATTAAACATAGGGATCAAAGGAAAAGCCTTTGGTCTTCCACCAAATATAACAATGGCCAAATTTTGTAGCAAAAACGACGCTCCTATAGCCGATATTAGTACGGATATTTTGGGTGAATTTCGCAGGGGTCTATAGGCTCCTTTTTCTACCATCATCCCAAATAAACAAGTACATACAATAGCCAGCAAAAAAGCTAGCCACCAAGGAAGAGACACTAAGGTAATTAAGTAAAATGCTGCATAAGCACCTATCATAAAAATTTCTCCGTGGGCAAAATTAATCAGTCTTAAAATACCATAAACCATTGTATAACCAATCGCAATTAATGCATACAAACTCCCCAGGGATATGCCATTTGCTAGATGCTGCATAAAGATTTGAAAACTCATATTCATATCCTCCATATTTTTCAGTTTTCTAATGCCATACCTTAAAATAATATAGACTTCCAAATCTGTGGAAGTCTACTTATTTCACATCAACCATTCAACAAAAATCCATTTTTCCAGTCATTTGGTTTCATTATGCTTTTTTCTTAAACAAAACACATTTTTTATTTCACTTTTTATTCTCTAAATGATTTGATGAATATATGTTTCTCAATAGTACCCCCTTTATTATAAAATAATTTTAAATGTTAAAACAATTCTACTTATATTTTAAAATTTTGGAACAATTTTGTCAATAAGTTTTCTAATTTCACACATCTGTTTGTATACATTATACAAAATTGCTATTTTTATTGTTATCTACCTTGAATTCTTCTAAAAGCTTGTTTTTTATTTGTTTTGGTTATATTATAATTGAAAGTGCATTATATATTCACGGAGGTGTTTTTAATGAAAAGAGCATTTTCTGGGGTACAACCTACAGGAATTATACATTTAGGTAACTATCTCGGTGCTATGAAACAATTTGTTGAAATTCAAGAAACAGTGGATTCTTTTTTTTGTGTAGTAGATCTTCATTCTATTACACTACCTCAAAATCCAAAAAATCTTTACAATAATAGTTTAGATATGGCAGCTATTTATCTAGCCGTAGGTTTAGATCCGTCAAAGTCCACAATTTTTCTTCAATCTACCGTATCTGCCCATGCTGAATTAGCATGGTTATTGCAATGTAATTCCTATACAGGGGAGTTAAGCAGAATGACTCAATTTAAGGATAAAAGCAGGGAAAATGAATCTGCTCCTACTGGTCTATTTACTTATCCTATTTTAATGGCCGCAGATATATTACTTTATGATACAGATATTGTACCCGTAGGTAATGATCAAAAACAGCATATTGAATTAACAAGAGATATTGCTGGTCGTTTTAATCATCGATTTGGTAAAACATTTGTTGTTCCTGAACATCAAGTACGAGAAGTAGGAGCCAGAATTATGGCTTTAGATGATCCTACGAAAAAAATGAGTAAAAGTGCAGAAAATCCTTTGAGTAGAATTTCTGTATTAGATTCTCCTTCTCAAGTAAAGAAAGCGATTATGAAAGCAACCACAGATTCAGAGGGAGAAATTCGATATGATGTAGAAAATAAAGCAGGAATCAGTAATCTTCTAACTATCTATAGTTTATTTACGAATATTTCTATTCCTGATTTAGAAAAAAAATATGAAGGTGTGGGCTATGGTACCTTCAAAAAGGATTTAGTAGAAGTTGTTAATCAATCATTGGCAAAACTTCAAGAAAGATATCAAGTCATTCGAGCGTCTGGTGAGGTAGAAAAAGTACTTAAGGAAGGTGCTGAAAAAGCACAAACGGTTGCCAATGAAACCCTGAACCGTGCAAAAAAAAATATGGGATTTGTACTACTTTAATTTATTTATTAAGCCTATATCTCCTAAAATATAAAAGATATAGGCTTAATATTTCTATTTTAAAAGATGCCCTTCTTATTTAAAAAGGAACTATAGTTTTGGTCTATTTTCAATATATGCTGTTCTATCCAATTAGCGATGAAGGTAAGCATATCCAAGGTAATGACTATTTGCTTTTCATCAATATCTTGATTTTCAAATTGTTTTATCTTATTAATGAAGGATTTATGTTGTCTTTTATGTAACTGTAATTCAAAAGAATCATATCCATTATCTTCTAGTAATTTTTCCTCAGCTGCAAAATGATAAATAGTATAATCCTTTAGCTCTGTCAATATCACCATAATTTCATCATAGTGATCTATGCCATCCTTCAATTTTATTATATCATGTAGTTTCGCCCCTAATTCTAATAAGGTTTTATGCTGTTTATCAATCTTATTGACATTACAGCTAAAATCTTCTTTCCATTGAAACATCCTTATCCACTCCTCCTATGCAGTAGCATTCTATTCTTTTGTTAACGTACAGTACTAATTCAGTTTAAAATTACCCATTTGCATAAATTTTAAACAGTTCTATAAAAGTTTATTGATGATTTAGAAATGATGCAATATAATAATGACAATAAGTCTATATTAATCTTGAATTTTGCAAAAAATATAATTAACTTTATTTTGAAAGGAGAAGTCCATGAATATAAAAATAGTAGCGGATAGTAGCTGTGACTTAAATAAAGATATAAAACAAAATGTTCCTATTTCCTTAGTACCACTTACTTTACAAGTCGATGATCAAGAATATAAAGATGATGAAACGTTAGATGTAAGACATTTTTTAAAGTTAATGAAGGATAGTCCAAATCCTCCCAAAACAGCTAGTCCCTCTCCATTAGATTTTATGAAACATTATGAAGGAGAAGAAAGCGTTTTTGTAGTTACCTTATCTTCTGCTTTGAGCAGTACTTATGATCATGCCATCTTAGCGAAAAATATGTTTTTAGAAAAATTTGAACACAAATTTATTCATGTATTTGATTCATTAAGTGCTTCTGTAGCAGAAACGTTAATCAGTTTAAAAATTTTCGAACTGGGAAATCACGATTATAAAAATCATGAAATCGTAGAAAAAGTAGATACATATATTGGTGAAATGAGAACTTTTTTTATACTCGATACCTTAGAAAATCTTATTAAAGCAGGCAGAATTAATAGGTTTGTAGCCAAACTAGCCTCTGCCTTTTCAATCAAGCCAATCATGGGCAATACAGATAAAGGAACCATTACACTTATCGAAAAAGCACGAGGGTCTAAAAAGGCATTTAATCGATTGGTAGAAGTGATTGGAGAACAAGGTGAAGATTTGGAAGAAAAGATTTTGGGAATTGCCCATTGTAATTGTATTGAAAAGGCTGAAAAGTTTAAAGAAGAAGTCATGAAACGATATCATTTTAAAGATATTATTATTGTTGAAACAAAAGGATTAAGTTCTGCCTATGCAAACCAAAATGGTCTCATTATCGCCTTTTAAAAGGCGATAAAATAAAAAGGGTTAAATATTCGTTATTTTACCCTTTTTATTTTATAGTTCTTCAATTTTATTTAATTCTTTTCTAAATTTCTCAATAATCTTTTTCTCCATCCTAGAAACAGTCATTTGAGATACGTTTAATTCCTTAGCTACTTGTATTTGAGTTTTATTACTAAAGAAACGATTTTTAATAATTTTTAGTTCTACTTCATTTAATTTCTCCAAATTCTTCTTCAAAAAATCATGATTTTCAATAATATCGAAATATTTATCATCTTCTCCAACCAAGTCCATTAACTGCATATCTTTGTCATCACTATTGGCATCATAACTTAAGTCTAATGATTTAGGCGTATAAACATGACTTGCTTCCATCGCTTCTAAAACCTGTTCTTCTGTACAACCTAAATACGATGCAATATCATCTACTTTAGGCGTGCGTTGAAGCTGTTGCGTTAATAAATTTTTTGCATTATTAATTTTCTTTGAAAGTTCTTGTATCCGTCTAGGTACTCTGATTGCCCATCCTTTATCTCTAAAATATTTTTTAATCTCTCCAATAACCGTAGGTGTTGCAAAACTTGAAAATTCAAAGCCTTTGCTTAAATCAAACCGTTCAATAGCATAAATGAGACCTAAAGAAGCAATTTGATAAATATCTTCGTATTCAATCCCCCTATTTATATATTTTTTAGATAAAATCTCAGCAATATATAAATATCTATTTACAAGTTCATTCCTAATTTCTATATCTTTTGTTAAAGCATATTGTTTAAATAATTCTTTTTCACTTAAGTCGCTTAGGGAATTGATATCTTTTTGGATTATTGCATTTACTGCATCTTTCATTAAATATCCTCCCCTAAATATTTAGTCATCTTCATCTTTGTTCCTTTTCCAATGTCAGATATCACTTCTACTTCATCCATTAACGATTTAATGATAAATATTCCTAAACCTCCTTCTCTTGGATTTGTTAAATCTGGTTCCTGAATATTAGTACAACTAAAACCACTTCCTTCATCAATAATGTCTATCGTCATTTTATCTTGATCTACACAAAAGTTTATGTGAAAGTTATCATGATTATGACATAGACCATGCTTAATTGCATTGGTACAAGCTTCTGCAACTGCAACTTTTATATCTTCTATCTGTTCAATGTTAAAACCTATCCTACTGGCTATTGCTGATGCAGTTAAACGAATTACGTTAACATATTCTGGTTTACTAGGTACCGATATTGACAAAACATCCGTCATCTTTTCTTCCACCTTCTTTATATCTTTTTTGCACACCATTTTTTCTATTCACCTTCTATTATAAAAATTTTATTCAACCCTGTAATCTGAAGTAGTTTAGAAATATTGGAACGTGGATTGGCAATAATAATATTTTTATCATTTTTTTTAAGTTTCTTTAATATTCCTATCAAAACACCTAAACCTGTGCTATCTATATATTGTAATTCTAAACAATTAATTCTAATGTTCTCATTCCGTTCATCTAATATTTTTGTTAATGATTCTTTTAATGTATTTGCTGTATAAATATCTATTTCTCCTGTAAGATCCATCATCCACATATGTTTCTCATGATTGTAATCTGTGTGAATATCCAGTGACACAAAAAAACCTCCCCACTTTACTTTTTATTTAATTTTACCCTCTAATTCGTCTATTAAACACATTAATTTTTATTTTATCAAAAAAATACGCAAAAGTAATTTTCTTTTGCGTATTTTAAAAAATAATTCAAATAAGGGGTCAAGGATTATACTAAATAAAAAATATTTTGTTAGTATATATATTTCCCTTTTTCTTTATTATAAACATAAATATATCATTTATTTTCTTAATCTTCTACCTCTTGCACTACTTTTGCAATAGAGACAATTCGATCATCCTGTTCCACCTTCATTAATGTAACTCCCTGTGTATTTCTACTGCTTCTAGATATATCTTTTGTTTGTAATCTTATAATAACACCTGTTTTATTCATAAGCATGATTTCATCATACTCCGTAACAACTTTTGCTCCCACTAATTTACCTGTTTTTTCTTTGATATTGTAAGTAATTAGTCCTTTTCCACCTCTAGACTGTGTTTTATACTCTTCTAAAGAAGTTCTTTTACCAAATCCATATTCACTTACAACTAATAAATCACTTTCTTCTTCTACTAGCTCCATGCCTACCACAATATCATCTTCATCAAGATTCATGGCTTTAACACCCATTGCAGACCTTCCCATATCTCTTACATCCTGCTCTTTAAAACGAATTGCCTTTCCTTCTTTGGTAACCATGATGATTTCTTTTTGACCATCTGTTAATCTAACACTAATTAATTCATCATCATCTTTTAGACTAATGGCAACTAAACCTGCTTTTCGAGATGTATCAAATTGTGTTAAATCTGTTTTTTTGACAATCCCCTTCTGTGTTACAGCAATTAAGAACTTGCTTGCTTCAAACTTTTTCACAGGAATCACAGCTGTTATCTTTTCCTGTGGTTGAAGCTGTAATAAGTTTACAATGGCGATACCTCTTGCTTGCCTTTTTGCTTCGGGTATCTCATACGCTTTCATGCGGTATACTCTTCCTCTATTGGTGAAGAATAAAAGATAATTATGGGTAGATGTAATAAATAAGCTTTCTACAAAATCCTCATCTTTTGTGGTAATACCTGTAATGCCCTTTCCACCTCTTCTTTGGCTTTTATAGGTATCTGCAGGAAGTCTTTTAATATAACCTAAATGTGTTAAGGTTATTGCAACTTCTTCTTCATCAATAAGATCTTCCATATCAATTTCATCTGCAGCTGCTGTAATTTTCGTACGTCTTGGATCTTTATAAGCTTCTTTTACTTCTAATATTTCTTCTTTAATAATATTTAATAGAAGCCTTTCGCTGGCTAATATTTCTTTGTATTGATTAATTAATTTGATTAATTCTTCATACTCTTCTTCTAGTTTTTCTCTTTCTAAACCTGTAAGTTTTTGTAATCGCATATCTAGTATTGCTTGTGCCTGCTTCTCTGATAAATGGAAAGTATCCATCAAGCCAATTTTTGCTTCTGCTACACTGGCAGAACTTCTAATTAATTGTATTACTGCATCAATATTATCTAAGGCAATTTTTAATCCCTCTAATATATGGGCCCGATCTTCTGCCTTTGCTAAGTCATATTTTGTTCTTCTTGTAATAACATCTTTTTGATGCTCCAAATAATGATAAATCATCTCATAAAGATTCAGGATCTTAGGCTCTCCATTGACCAAGGCAATCATAATGATACTAAAGGTATCCTGTAGTTGAGTATGCTTATAAAGCTTATTCAATACCACATTGGCATTGGCATCTCTTTTAAGCTCTATTACAATACGCATTCCATTTCTATCACTTTCATCCCTTAAATCAGAAATTCCTTCAATCTTCTTATCTCGCACTAATTCTGCTATTTTCTCAATTAATTTTGCTTTATTTACTTGATAAGGAATTTCATGAACAATAATTTGTGTTCTTCCTCTTTTATTTTCTTCTATTTCTACATCTGCTCTTACCGTTACTCTCCCTTGTCCTGTTCTATATGCTTGCTTTATGGCATCTTTTCCCATAATTGTTGCACCTGTAGGAAAGTCTGGTCCCTTTATAATTTGGATGAGATCCTCTATATCTGTATGCTCATCATCAATCATTTTGACAGTTGCATCAATCACTTCTCCTAAATTATGGGGGGGAATAGAAGTCGCCATACCTACAGCAATCCCGTTAGATCCGTTTACCAATAAATTTGGAAATCTACTGGGTAATACTGACGGTTCTTTTAATGTTTCATCAAAGTTTGGCGTAAAATCTACGGTATCTTTTCCAATATCTCGTAACAATTCTACTGACAACTTCGTCATCTTTGCTTCTGTATAACGCATGGCAGCAGCACTATCTCCATCTATAGAACCAAAGTTACCATGACCATTGACCAAAAGATATCTTGTAGAAAAATCCTGTGCCATTCTTACCATGGCTTCATAAACCGAGCTATCTCCATGAGGATGGTATTTACCCAAAACATCCCCAACGATACGGGCTGATTTTCTATGGGGTTTTTCTGGTGTTAATCCCAGTTCATTCATAGCGTATAATATTCTTCTATGAACTGGTTTGAGTCCATCTCGCACATCTGGAAGGGCACGCCCTACAATAACACTCATGGCGTAATCAATATAGGATTTTTTCATTTCCTCTTCTATATCAATCTGAATAATTTTACTGTTATCTTCTATCATCTTTTTTCCCCCTTACTACACGTCCAAATTGCTGACATATTTTGCATTTTCTTCAATGAAATCTCTACGGGGCTTTACTTTGTCTCCCATAAGGGTCGTAAAAATTTCATCTGCAGCTGCTGCATCATCTACTGTTACTTGAATAATTGTTCTATTTTGGGGATTCATGGTAGTCTCCCATAATTGCTCAGGATTCATTTCTCCCAACCCTTTATATCGCTGTAAGCTAATACCATTTCTACCAATCTCATTTAATAATTGTTCTAATTCCTTATCAGAATAGACATAATGTTCCTGCTTGCCTTTCTTGACTTTATACAAAGGTGGCTGAGCAATATATATATAACCATAATCTACCAAAGGTTTCATATATCGATAGAAAAATGTTAGCAATAATGTTCGAATATGTGCTCCATCTACATCCGCATCGGTCATAATAACAATTTTATGATATCTCAATTTATCTAAATCAAATTCATCTCCGATTCCACAGCCAAAAGCTGTAATCATTGCCCTAATTTCATTGTAATTTAATATTCTATCTAGTCTTGCTTTTTCAACATTTAAAATTTTTCCTCTAAGAGGTAAAATGGCTTGTGTTCTTCGATCTCTTCCTTGTTTTGCAGATCCACCAGCTGAATCACCTTCGACTAAAAAGATCTCACTAACCTTTGGATCTCTTTCTGAACAATCCGCCAATTTACCTGGAAGCGCCATACTATCTAGTGCCCCTTTTCTTCTGGTCAGTTCTCTCGCTTTTCGTGCAGCTTCTCTTGCACGAGCCGCCTTGATGCATTTCTCTACAATGATTTTTGCCTCTTGTGGATTTTCTCCTAAAAATATCTGTAGTGCATCATTTGTAACCGTTTCAACCACACCTCGAATTTCGCTATTTCCAAGCTTTGTCTTTGTTTGACCTTCAAATTGAGGATCTGTTAATTTTACAGAAATAACACAGGTTAAGCCTTCCCTTATATCTTCCCCTGTAAGATTTTCATCTTTTTCTTTGAGTATATTATTTTTTCTTGCATAATCATTTACTACACGCGTAAGTGCTGATTTGAATCCAATAAGATGTGTTCCACCTTCATGGGTATTAATATTGTTAGCAAAAGAAAAAATATTTTCTGTATATTTATCTGTATACTGCATGGCTACTTCTACTTCGGATTGTTCTCTTTGTCCTTCAAAATAAATCACAGATTTATGAATCGCATCTTTGTTTTTGTTTAAATGCTTTACAAATTCCCGAATACCACCTTCATAATAAAATACTAAGGATTTACCACCATCCACTCTTTCATCCTTCAACATAATACGAATGCCTTTATTTAAAAAAGCCATTTCTCTAAGCCGATGTTCTAGTGTGTCCAATTTAAAAATGGTTTCCTCAAAAATTTCTTTATCTGGGAGAAACCTTGTCTGTGAACCCGTTGTATCTGTAGTCCCTACTACTGTTAGATCTGTAATGGTTTTACCTCTTTCATAGCGTTGATGATATACTTTTCCATCTCTTTTTATTTCTACTTCCATCCACTCGGATAAAGCATTCACAACAGAAGCACCTACACCATGTAACCCTCCTGATACCTTATAACCACCGCCACCAAACTTACCACCTGCGTGTAATACGGTATGAATTACTTCTACAGCTGGTCTTCCCATCTTCGGATGAATATCTACAGGCATCCCCCTACCATCATCCTTTACCGTAATCGAATTGTCCCCTCCTATAATAATTTCTATATTTTTACAATAACCCGCCAAAGCTTCATCTATACTATTATCTACAATTTCATAGACAAGGTGGTGCAATCCCTTAGGACCTGTAGAACCAATATACATTCCTGGTCTTTTTCGAACGGGCTCTAGACCTTCTAATACTTGTATTTGTTCCGCACCATATTCTTGATTAATTTTATCTACCATTTACTTACCCCCTACTTTTCAAACTATGTGAAAGAGATTTTACACAAAAAAAGCTACGGATTTGAATGTACCCTAATTTTCCGCTGCCACTACTTTTTTATATAAACATGCAGGTATATTCGTTTTACCTATCATTGGAATCATAATTTTCATCGATCAAATTAGCCCTTTTTTGAAGCGTCGTTGATGATATAGGAGAATAATATACAATCGTCTTGACTGCTTTTTTTTTCCCTCTGGTACGTTCTATAGCTTGTTCCGTTATCACACAAGATTTTATTTTTTCTTGTGAAATTCTTTTAATAAAACCTTCTTCTACTGCAGTCTTCAAAAAAGCTTTGCTATCTTTTGATTTGTACATAGCATTCATATCTAAAATCGATACAATATCTTTGACCGGGACGATAATATCTTTCCCCAAATGAAGAAACATGCAAACGCCTCCTTAAAAATTCATCCACACTATATTATAACCCTTTATGGAAGGATATAAAAGAATTTTTCTTTTTATTTATAAACATGATACTTTTAGCCCTGTTTTTCTATATTTTTTACCTTCCTATTCGTTATTACAGCATTTTTCACATAAAAAATATATTCTTCATCAATATTTAATTCTTCTAGATAGCTTATTTCTGTCGTTGTAATAAAAATTTGTACATCTCTAAGGGTTTTAATTAAAAATTTTTGCCTACTAATATCCAATTCTGACATTACATCATCTAATAATAAAATAGGATACTCTGCTGTTTCTGCTTTTACTAATTCAATTTCAGCTAATTTCAATGATAATGCAGAAGTTCTTTGCTGACCTTGAGAACCAAAACTTCTAATGTCTACCCCTTCAATAAATATTCCTAAATCATCTCTATGGGGTCCAACAGTTGTAATACCTCTATCTAAATCCTTCTCTAAAGTTTTTTGTAATTTTTCATGAAATAGATGTACTGTTTCTTCTATGGTATTTTGAACAGGTATATTACTTATATATTTTACTTCAAGATTTTCCTTATTATTTGTAATTTTCCTATGAATTAATCGACTTAAAGGATTCATCCTATGAATAAATTTTGTACGTTCTTGAATTAATTTCATCCCTAAATCTACCAATTTTTCATTCCAGATATCTAGGGTAGTCATATATTTTTTATCATAATATATCTTTTTTAAGAGACTATTTCTCTGCATTAAAACTTTATGATACTGATTGAGATGGTAATAATATCCTGGTTTTATTTGTGCAATTTCATTATCGATAAATTTTCTTCTTTCAGCAGGTCCCTCTTTAACCAATTTCAAGTCTTCAGGAGAAAAAACCACAATATATATATTGTTTAAAATCTCTGAATTTTTTGTTAAAGTTATACCATTTACTTTAATTTGCTTTTTTTTATTTTCTTCTAGTTTTAAAGCTACTGAAATATCTGTGTATCTCTTTTCTCCTTCGACCTTTATATATGCCTTATCTTTTCCAAATTTAATTAATTCTTTATCTTTATTGGTTCTAAAAGACTTTCCTGTACCTGACAAATAGATCGCTTCTAAAACATTGGTTTTTCCTTGGGCATTATCTCCTACCAAAACGTTAATTTTAGGATGAAAGTTTAAATCTAATTGATGATAATTTCTAAAGTTTATTAACTTTAAATTTTTTAAGAACACCGAATGCACCCCTTGCTTCTCCCTTTTTCATGTTTAGAAAATGATCCTAAAAACTCGCTCTATACTTCAACCCTTTTCTTACTTGGTTATCAAAATTTTTATGCCTTCTACCTCCACAACATCTCCCTCTTTTAATTTTTTTCCTCTTTTGTATTCCGTTATGCCATTCACTTTTACTTCTCCCTCTTGGATCATTATCTTAGCATGTCCTCCAGATTGCACCAAATCCACAAACTTTAGCATTTTATCTAATTGAATATATTCTCCTTGAATTTGTAATTTCTCCATATTTTTCTCTCCTTTATTTTTCATGCTTTTACTTTAAATATATCTAATGGTAATCATCATTATATATCATCATTCATTTTGTTTTTTATTATGCCAATAGAAACGCATTAAATTTTGAAAAGGAGTCCTCTTTTTCTTTAGAGAACTCCTTCTTACTAGTTTACAAGTCTAACAGGTAAAATAAGATATGTGTAATTGCCATGATCGGTGGGTTTCACAATACAAGGACTTACACTTGTTGTAAACTCTAAATATAATTCTTCACTATCTATTACTTTTAAAGCATCTAAAAAGTATTTCGAATTAAAACCAATATCAATATCATCGCCTTCTAATTCTATATTTACAGATTCAAACACTTTCCCAATTTCTGCATTAGAAGTAATTGTCATTTTCTCATCTTTAACAGAGAATTTTACCAAATTATTCTTTCCTTCTTTTGCTAATAAAGAAGCCCTTTCAATACTATCCAATAAACTTTTTGTGTTTACTTTTACTCTTGATTTATATTCTTTTGGAATAATTTGTTGATAGTTAATAAAATCGCCTTCAAGAAGTCTTGATATAATACGTATTTCTTTCATATTAAACAATATATGTTTATCTGTAAAGAAAATTTCTAGATTAGACTCTTCTTCATCCATTAAAATTCTATTCACTTCATTCAAAGTTTTTCCAGGAATAACAGCTTTATTATTCTTTGTATTTGCAATAGATGCTTGTCTTAGTGCTAAGCGATAACCGTCTAAAGCTACCATGTTGATAGACTTTTCCTGTAATTCCATTAATACACCTGTTAATATAGGCCTTGTTTCATCCATAGCTGTAGCAAAAACTGTTTGTTTTATCATATTTTTTAAAAGGTCTTGTGGAAGAATATACCCTTCTTCTTCTTCTACAATCGGCAATTCTGGAAATTCTACTGCTGGCTGACCAATTAACGTAAACTCTGAATTTTCACAGCGTATGATTGTATTTTTTTCTTCATCTACTTCTATTTCCACCTCTGCATCAGGAAGTTTACGAATAATATCTCCTAGGATCCTTGAAGATAATACAACTGCCCCAGGAGAAAAGATTTCTGCATCAATACAATGTTCTATTCCAATTTCTAAGTCCGTTCCAATAAGTTTTAGCTTTTGTCCACAAGTTTCTAGCAAAATACCTTTTAATATAGGTAGTGTTGTTTTTGAGGATACAGCTTTTTGTACAATATGGATACTGGAAGCTAACGTTCGTTGGCTACAAATTAATTTCATTTGTGGATAACCTCCTTTTTTAAAAAACATATAGAAATAATATAAATTTTAGTAGTAATAGTAGTAGGCACTGTGGATTTGTTGATAAATAGGTTTATCAAAGAAAAATACCTATACTAATAAAAGAATAAAATGTGGGTAAAGCAACAAATTTTATCCACATATTCTAGAAAAAAAATAGGCTGGCAATCTATTCACATGTTATTAAGGTTCTATGCACATTGGAATGTGAATTATTTTCCTTTAATATCTTTAATAATCGTGTCTATTCTAGATTTTAGATCTTGGTCAGTTTCTAAGTCCTTTGTGATTTTTTCATGGGCATGTATCACAGTGGTATGATCCCGTCCACCAAATTCATCTCCAATCTTTGGAAGAGAAAGATCTGTTAGTTCACGACATAAATACATAGCAATTTGTCGTGGATAAGAAATAGATCTAGGACGTCTTTTTGAATTAAAATCATCAATTTTTACCCCACAATGTTCTGCTACAACTTCTTTGATTAAAGAAACGGTCACTTGTTTTGGCTTTGTAGCAGAAAAAATATCCTTTAATGCTTCACTAGCAAGCTCTATGGTAACATCCTTATTTGTAAGGGATGAGTAAGCAACAATACGAATCAAAGCACCTTCTAATTCTCTAATATTGGATTGAATTTTCTCTGCAATATGCTGCATCACTTCATTCGGAACATCAATGCCTTCAATTTCAGCTTTTTTGCGGAGAATTGCGATTCTTGTTTCTAAGTCTGGAGGCTGAATATCTGTGATTAAGCCCCACTCGAATCTAGAGCGAAGGCGATCTTCCAACGTGGGGATTTCCTTAGGAGGTCGATCACTAGAGATAATAATTTGTTTGTTAGCTTCATGAAGTGCATTAAAGGTATGGAAAAACTCCTCTTGTGTTCTTTCTTTACCAGCAATAAATTGTATATCATCTACTAGCAATACATCTACGTTTCGATATTTATTTCTAAACTCTACATTTTTATCATCTCGAATAGAGTTAATGAGCTCATTTGTAAATTTTTCTGAAGAAACATATACTACTTTGGCGTTGGGATTTTGACCTAAAATAAAATGACCAATGGCATGCATCAAGTGTGTTTTTCCTAATCCAACACCTCCATATATAAAAAGGGGGTTATAAGCTTTTGCAGGTGCCTCGGCAACAGCTAGAGAAGCTGCATGAGCAAATCGGTTGCTATTTCCTATAACAAAGGTATCAAAAACGTATTTTGGATTTAAATTTAAAGTGTCAAAAGCATCTCTATTCTTAGGCTCTTTTTCTGTCTGGGTTTGTGTTGCTTTGATATATGCTTCAGTACCAGGAACTGTAAATATTAAATCATATTCTTCAGAAGATATTTGCTTTAAAGCATTGATAATCAAACTGGCGTATCGTGCTTCTAAGATACCTTTTGAAAAATCATTGGCCACAGCAAGGACAATAGTTTGACCATTGATGGCAATAGGTTCTATAGGTTTTAACCAAGTATTGTAACTAACTTCTGTTAATTCAGTTTTAATAAGATTTAAAGATTTTTGCCATATTTCAGACAGATAATTACTCAT